>WGMB01000009.1 GCA_016125275.1 Acidobacteriota bacterium
CGTCAACGGAAAAGCCGTCGTGTTGTGGTCGAACACCGCCCCCAGCCACTGCGCCGTCGTGTGGCAGCTTTCGCACGTGGTTGGGAAGCCGCTCGCCTGGTGGTCCGGGTTCGTCGTCGCGTTGAAGTCCGCCAGGTGGCAGCTCACGCAGCCCATGCCCAGCCCCTGGAACTTGCCATCCAAGTGGCACTGCGCGCAGGTTGCGACCTGGTGGGCGCCCGTCAAGGGGAACTTGGTCACCGTATCGTGATTGAATTGCGCTCCCGCCCAGGTCTGCGTCGTGTGGCAGTCGGCGCATTGCTGCTGAAATCCGGCCGCCGCATGATCCGGATTGACCGTGGATTGAAAATCCGCTAGGTGGCATCCACTGCAATCCTTTGGCGTGCCCGCGAACCGTCCATCCTGGTGGCAGCTCGCGCACTGGGTCTTGTCATGAGCTCCGGTCAGGGGAAAGGCCGTCGTCGAGTGGTCGAATGTAGCGCCCTGCCACTGCGTTGTGCTGTGGCACAGCGTGCAGTCCTGCGGAAATCCGGCGACCGCGTGATTCGGGTTCGTCGCCGCCTCGAAATCATCCTGGTGGCAAGCCTGACACTGCTGCGCCGTCCCGGTGAACTGGCCGTTGAGGTGGCACTGCGCGCAATCCACGGAAGCGTGCGCGCCCGTGAGCCGGAACCGCGCCAGGTCGTGATCGAACTTCGCTCCCGCCCAAGTCGCCGTGGAGTGACAGTCTTGGCACTGGGCCGAAAAGTTCCCCTGCGGATGGTTCGGATTCTTCGTCTGCTCGAAATCCGTCATGTGGCAGCCCGCACAATCCTGTGGGGTTCCCGCGAACCGGCCGCCGAAGTGGCACTGGGAGCAACGCGCCTGTTGGTGGCTGCCCGTCAGCGCAAACGAAGTCTCGGTCGAGTGGTCAAAGCGCGCCCCCGTCCAAATCGACGTGGTATGGCAGGTTCCGCACTGGTGGGGAAAGCCCGCGGCCGCGTGGTCCGGGTCTTTGGCGGAGCTGAAATCCTGGGCGTGGCAGCCGAAGCAGTCCGCCGGAGTCCCGGCAAATCGGCCTCCGACGTGGCAACTCGCGCAGGTGAGGTTCGTGTGCGCGCCCACCAAGCTGAAACCCGTGAGGCCGGCGTGATCAAACCGTGCGTTGGCCCACTGGTCGAGACTGTGGCACTGCTCACACGTCAGGGGAACGTTGGCTTCGACGTGATTGAACGGGCGAGCGTCCACGTAGTCCTGTCGGTGGCAGCTCACGCACTCCGTGCTCAAACCGGTGAACACGCCCGTCGCCACTCCCTGGTGACAGGACTCGCACTGGACGGTCGCGTGAGCGCCCATCAGCGGGAAACGGTTGCGGTGCTCGCTGATCTCGCGGATCGCCTGTCGCCAACCCCGCACCGAGTGGCAATCCTCGCAACGCGCTCCAAACTGGTTCCGGTGGATGTCCGCGTGGCAGTCGGCGCAAGTGACTCCAACGTTGGAGAAGACCAGACTCTTGTGGCAATCCGTGCAACGAACGTTCTCGTGCAGCCCTCGAAGGGGGTAAGCCGTTTCGGAGTTGTGGTCGAACTCGGGAACCGCTCGCAAGGGGATCCAACTAGCGGTGGCGTGGCAGTTCTGACAGGGCAACGCCAGCGGTCCATGGGGACTCCGCGTGCCCGGTTGCGGCGATTGAGCGTTCGCGACGGCGACAAGGAGAAGGGCGCCGGCGAACCACCGAATCAGGGAAGGACAAGCTAACTGCACGCTTTCGTCGTTCGAGGCCGATTCGGCGGTTTAGGGATTGAGCCGGGCGTACAAGCGTTTGCACGGTGAGGACCATTCCTAGTGCAACAAAGAAAACACCCCCGGGCGCCCGCAACTTCCGTACTGGGGAGCGTAATGGCCGCTTGTCGTCCTAAGCTCTAGGCCCATGCGCGGACTCGCCGGACGGAGATGCCCGAAGGCATCTCAGGCGATCGCCGTACGCCTCCTTTTTTCCATTTCTTCTTGCGTGTAAAATTGACAAACACCGTAAAAAGGAACCATGTAAATTCTTCATGGCAGCTCCTGATGGCATGCTTCACAGCGCCGAGGGGTTCCCCTGTAGAGGGTCGCTTCCATTGCGTCCAACGTTTGCTTTTTGGAATGACACAAGCGGCACGGAACATTCTGGTGTGCACCGTCGAGCGGAAATGCCGAATAGAGTCGATGGTCGAACTGAGTGGGGTGCCAATCCTTGTTCGTGTGGCACATCGAGCAAGCCTGTCGGGGTTCGCGCAGATCAAACTGCCCGGCATGAACATCCTCGTGGCAGCCGGCGCACTGCTGCGGGGCGTCTTTGAAGACGACGCCGTGGACGCTCGGCGAGCCGTCTTGGGAGCGGTGGCAATCGCGGCAAAGCACCGCCCGATGGGCGTCCTCCAAAGGAAAAGCCGTACGGCTATGGTCGAATTGCCGGGGAGACGCCCATGTCGAGACATCGTGACATAATCCACATTTTTCAGTGGGGCTTTTCGCCCACTTATCCGTGAATTGACCTGCGTGAGGATCTTCGTGACAGACCGGGCAATCCAACTCATCCGCCCGAAACGACAGCCTAGCGGGCGAGCCGTCGGATGCGTCCCTTTGATGGCAGGCGATGCAGGCCACGGCCAAATGCACGCCGGTGAGCTCAAAGCGCGATTGGCGATGTTTGCTCAGCGGGAACGTGGACGGGCGAAAACCTTGCACAGTATGACACGTATCACACTGATTCAAATGAGGTTCTCCCGCGAAGTCTCCGTTGTGGGCGTCCTCGTGACAGTCCCTGCAATCGCTTGCAGAAATCTTGTACACCGTGCCACGCCCTAGGGGCTCATGGCAGGAATCGCAGTCGACGGCGGCGTGCTTGCCGTCCAGCGGGTAGGCGGTCTGCTGATGCATCTCGCGTGTGAAGGTTGTCGGCTTGAAGGCGTCGACGGTGTGGCAAATGCCGCACTCCCCGCCGTCGGCGCGGCCAGCGAACTGCTCGCCGTGGGGATTGTCGCCCTGGTGGCAGTCCAGGCACTGCGTGTGGGGCACGGGGTCCTTGAATCGCGCGCCCGCATGACATTCGGCGCAACTCAGGCCCACGTGCTTGCCCAACAAAGGAAAGTCCGTACGCCCGTGATCGAAGTTCTGGGAGAGGCTTTTGGGCAGCCAGTTCGAGGTCGAATGGCATCGTTCACACGCAGCCTGGAACGCCCCGGCGTGAGGGTCCTGGTGACAGTTGCGGCAGGATGTCGACGAGAAGCTGTTCAGCGGAACGAAGCCGTCGATCTCTTTGTGGCAACCCTGGCACTCCATGGCCGCATGGCGGCCGGTCAGGGGAAAGGCCGTCTGCTGGTGATCGAACTTGGAGATATCGTCGAAGCCCTCGGTGACGTGACAGCGCCGGCAATCCGAACCGACCTGACCGCGGTGCGGATCGGCATGGCAGATCGCACAGTCCGTCGGCAGCCCCAGAAAGGAGCGGTCCGGGTCCTGCACCTTGGTCTCCCGCAGCGCATCGAGGTCGACGTAGTCGAGAGAGTGGCACGTCCGGCACTGCACCGCGCCATGCTTGCCGGTGAGCTCGAAGCCGGTTTCCGCGTGGTCGAACGCCGCCTCGCCCTTGGGCCAGTGCACGAGCTGGAAATCGCGACCCACGTGCTCGCGATGGCAGGCTGCGCAATCGCGCTCCTGCTCCGCCGGCTTGACCACTCGGCCGTGGTAACCCTGGCCGGCGGCCAGCCGCGAGCCGATCTCCTCGTGGCACTTAGTGCAGACGAAGACCGGCTGCCCCGCCCCGAAGACGTGACAAGAGTTGCAGCGCAGGGGGCTGTCGAGGTCCCGGTGCGCGTTCGACAGCGGTCCGGGGGAGAGTTGAGCGCGCGCCGACCCCACCGCTCCCACGAGCGCCAACCCAACCAGCACGATAGACGGTGAAACGAACTGCACTGCAGGCTGACGGCGCTCGAGGTCCGGGCATCGCAGAGCTAGCAATTGGGGCGCCACGTCAGGCGAGCTGATTCTCGCCCACTATGGTCAAGTCGGCCCACTTGTGCTCGCCCAAGATTCGGAATCGAGCTATTCTGTTCCCGGCTCGTTTCCGAACCATGTCAAGGTGTTGAAGATTTGTCATCTTGCGCGGAGAGTCAGAGGGTCGGGTCCCTGTCGCTCGGCAGCGCTCTTACTCCTTGCGGCCTCGATGATGGCTCCGCGCGCGACGTACGGGCAAGAACGCGACGCAGTCCAGGTAGAAATTGAACGCCGCCTCATGGAGGTGGAATCCGCGCGGGAGACCGAAGACACGATCGGCCTGCTCTCCGCCCGGATTGCCCTGGCTCAGGCCTACGGGGCGCTCTCGCTGCTCTCAACGCAGGCCAACGAGCCCGAGCGCGCTCTCGCCGAGGCTCGCCGATCTCTGTTCTACGCGCAGCAAGCGCAGGCCCCGGAAGCGCTCTTTCGCTCCCAGTGGAGGATGGCAAAGCTGCAGGCCGCCATCTCCGAAGCAGACCCCCGCCCGATGTTCCGCTCGGCGGCGGCATCGCTCGGGCTCGCCCGTTCGGCTGCGATCTCCCGCCCCAACAAGGACCCGCTTGCCGAGCCTGAATCGAAGGGATTCTATCTGGACTACCTGAACGCTCTCATCGAAGCGGCGCGCGCGAGCTCGGGCGAGGAGGAAGTACGGCGGGCCGAGCTTCGAGCCGTGATCGAATCATTTCGGGACTCCGAGCTGACACAGTACTTCGGCGGGATCTGTCGACGAGGGACAAGCTTCGTGTGCTGGCGCGATCTACAGCCCAACGAAGCGTTGGTCTACCCCGTGGTCTTCGAAGATCGGATCGAGGCGCTCATCGCAACCGCCGGAGGGCGACTGCAACTCGGGCCCTCTGTCGAGATCCCCCGACCGAAGCTGATCGAGCGGGTGGACGGCCTGCGCTACTTCTTGGAAAAGAGCACGACCAACCAGTACCGGCCGCTAGCCGCCGAGCTCTACGGACTGCTCATCGCGCCTTGGGTCGGCCTGCTGCCCGCTTCCGTCGATACTTTGATCTTCGTGCCGGACGACGCGCTGCGCCCCATCCCCATGGCGGCGTTGTTGGCGCCCGACGGCAAGTTCCTGATCGAGCGGTACGCCGTCGCGATGACGCCGCGCCTGGACGCCACACAAGCGGGCGGCGGCGCAGCCGATCCGCGCGTGCTGGCCATCGGACTGACCCACCCGGCGGAGTTGCCGCCGTTGCCCTTTGTGGAGCTGGAGCTCGATGCCATCCGCAGCTTCGTCGGCCGCAGGACGATGATTCGCTCCGATGCGAGCGCGCCGGGGCACCGCCGGTTCCATACGCTGGACGGCGCAACCAAACACCAGCCGTTCTCGGTGCTGCATCTGGCCACGCACGCCGCCTTCGGCGCCGACGCCCGGACGGAGGTCTTTCTCGATACAGGCGGAAAAGCGCTGACGGTCGACGAATTCGGTCAGGTCCTCGAAGCGGTCTCACAACGCGGAGACCCAATCGAATTGCTGGTGCTCAGCGCTTGCGAAACGGCCCGCGGGCCGCTGGACGAACGCTCCGCCCTGGCGGCTCTGGGGCTCGCCGGCGTAGCCGTTCGATCGGGAGCCAAGAGCGCTCTGGCAACGATGTGGAGCCTCGACGACCGGGCTGCAATGGTCTTCGTTGGGAGCTTCTACCGGGCCTGGCGGTCGGCCGACCGGCCGAGCAAGGCCCAGGCGGTGCGGCAGGCGCGCCGGGCGCTGATCGAGCACGGCGACGACTACTCCCATCCTTCCTACTGGGCGCCGTTCCTCCTCATCGGCAACTGGAGATAGAGGAAATGGCGGAAGGGCGCAGCCTCCGAGACTTCGTGTCCAGCCGCTGGACGGAGCTTCAGCGCGGAGTCCTGGGTTACTCGACCTACGATCGCCGTCGCTTTTCAAAGTACGCTCGCCGCACGATCGGCAATGTCGCCTTGGTCTCCGCGATCGCCTGGGGGACGGCGGCGGCGCTGCACTACTTTTCGGTCCTCGAGCCCTTCGAGTTGCTGACCTTCGACACCCTGGTGGAGTGGCGGAACCGGACGGAGCCTCCTCGGGCGTCCGACGTGGCCATCGTCACAGTCGGCGACGAGGACATGCGGGCGCTCGGCCACGAAACCGACGGGGAGGTCACGGACGACCAACTCGCCTGCGGCCTGCTCACCATTGCCGAACAGTCGCCGAACGCGATCGGCGTGGACGTCCTGCGCGGGCCCGAGGTGTCAGAGCTCCTGGGCCGGATCATCACCGCCGAAGCCCTTCCGATCACCGTGGGCCGCCAATGCACGCCGCTCGCCAGCGGTTCCATCCCGCCCAGGAAGAGAGGGCCTGTCGGGTTGTCGGACAACCGGCTGGGCTGCGCGGACTTCCCCTTGGATCAGGACGGTCGCGTGCGTCGGGCCCTACTGGTTTCTCCGGACGAGCAACTCCACAACCAGACCTCTTTCGACCTCATGTTGGCCAAGCGCCATTTGCCCGAGACGCAGTATGTGGAACCGGTGAGCCGGGACGAGCCTCTGATCCTGGGATCGGCCATCCCGAATCTGCCCGACGCCGGGGGTTTCCAGATCTTCATCGACTACTTGCCGGTGGCAATTCCCACGATCCCCTTTCGGTGCCTGGCCTCCGGCGCTCCCACGTCCTGCGAGGGCTCGCCGGACCCAAGCTGCCCGGGGCCCGCGGCGCTCCGGAGAGCTCTGGAGGACAAGGTCGTCCTGATCGGCTATACAGGCTGGGACAAAGAGGATCACTTTCGCGCCATCATCCCACCCGGGCTGGAGGACTGCCGGTTGACGGCCTTCAACCAGATGCCGGGCGTGTATCTTCATGCGCATGTGGTCGCACAGCTCCTGCGCCTGGGCCAGGGGGGCTCGCGCCCCATCATGGCGACGGACAGCCTGGGGCGTTGGACCTGGGTCGCGTTGTGGGTTCTGCTGGGTGCCGTTCCGGCGTCGCTCATCTCGAAGCAATCAACCGGGGTCGGCCTCCAGATTGTGATCCTGCTTTCGCTGATCGGCGCGGTTTGGTACGCCTTCGTGTCGGCGTCCCTGCTGTTGCCGTTCTCGCCGGCGCTGGTCGGATGGCTGACGGCGGCGGTTCTGGGCCATGCACGCTACGAGCGGCTGCCGGCGCCGGGAGAGCTCAAACTCTTCCTGTCGTACTCCCGGGACGACCGAGAGTTGGCGTCTCAGATCGAGCAGCACCTGGCGCGCTACTTTCGCGTCTGGAAGGACGAATCGAGCCTGCGCATCGGGACGAAGTGGCAGAAGGAGCTCGTCAAAGCCATCAGCGAGTCGGACGTGTTTCTGGCGATTGTGACTCGCTCCTACGTCCGCAAGTGCCAGGAGGACGGCCCCATCCGTTTCGAGCTGCAAACTGCGTCCGCTGATACCGATGATCGACCGATCATCCCCGTCCGGGCGGAAAGAGTCTCCCTGCCCGCCTCGTTGGAAAAGCTTCAATGGGCGGACTTGACGGAGCCAGAGGATTCGTCGAAGCGCGCGGGCGCCGCCGACGGCCGGAGCTTCGACTTGGCGGACGTGAGTGCGGAGGAGTTCAAACACGATTCGCCGCGGTTGGCCAGATTCCGGCGGGAGCTCTGGGAGATCCAGGAACGGAAAAGGAGACTGGAGGACGTCCAGCCATGAACAGGCGGGTCGCGTTCGGGCTGCAGACCGTCGCCGTGGCGATTGTCCTGGCGCTGTCGGCGGCGGGAGCCGACAAGGACGAGCCGCCGGCCCGGAAACCAGACATGACGGACCTCATGGAGAGGCTCAACGCGATCAAAGAGCAATACAAACAGAAGGCGTCCCGACCCAAGGAACCGGAGCAGCGTGGGGGCGACGTTTCTCTGCTGGGAAAGGTCCACCGCGAAACCAGGCCGGGGATCCGGCGCGGCGGACCGGTCGGCCTCTCGCACGTGGCTCTGGCCCCCACGGAAGAAGCGAAGGCCGTCACCGGCGTGAGCCGCCCGACGCTCTACTGGTACGTCCTCTCTCCGCTTCACCTTCCGGTGAGCTTGACGATTTCCGAACAGGGACGCTCCGAGCCGGTCGTCGACCATGAATTGCCCATTCCATCGAACCCGGGGTTTCAACAGATCGACTTGGCCCGCTATGGCGTCCGGCTCTCGCCCGGCGTCGAGTATCGCTGGTACGTATCGGTGATGCCGGACAAGAAGTCGCGCTCCAAGGACATCGTCGCCGGCGCAACGATCCGATTCGTGGACGGCGCCGCGAAGGAGGCTTGGTATGACGAGCTGCATCGGGCCTACCGGCAATACCAAGCCGATCCCGCCGACGAGGCGGCGAGCCGTGCGCTGGCCCAGCTTCTGATGGAGGCTGGCTGGCCGTTCGCCCAAGCCGAGACGACGTACCGGGCAGAGGCCGGCGGGGCGGCGGACCGCCCCTCACAGGCGACCCAATGAGAGCTGGAAGTGCAGGCCGGCGTCCTGTAGCGAGCCGCTGTTGCCGGTCGTAATCCTGTGGAACGGCAAGCCCCAGTAGATTTCGACGTCGGGCTGAAGGGGCGATTCGCCGAGACGCGGTCCGGTCCAGCGGACGCCGACGCCCGCGGAGGCGAGCGTCTTCTCGCCCGAGCGGCTGTTCCCCCGGTTGTTCCACCCATGGCCGAAATCGACGAAGACCGCTCCCTGCAACTGTCCGAACGGACGGGCGCCCCGGAACAGCGGAATCCTCGACTCGACCGAAGCGGTCAGGGCGTTGTCGCGGACGAGCTGATTCTGCCGGTAGCCGCGCACGCTGTAGCGGCCTCCGACGGGAAGCTGCTCGAGCGGCAGCAGCGCGCTGCCCGCAAGTTGGGCGTCTGATTTGAGAATCAACTGCATTTCCCGGACTCGGTCGAATCGTCGGGCCACCAGCGCCTGGCCGAGCCAAGCGACGAACCGTCCGTCCGGCGGCTTGACTCCGCCGCCGACCACCGCGCCGGGGGGCAGAACGTCTCGATGGATGGTCGGGTTCAACAGATTCAGCCCGATGCTGAGGCGGGAGCTGACGTTGGCGACCTGCTTGGCCGTGCGGCGGGTCCAGTCTTGGTGGAGACGCAGGGCCGTGACCACCGATCGACCGTTGGTCGCGCCGGCCGAGAACGAAAAAGGCTGGCCGAACAGGTACGACTGGTTGATCGAGTGCTCCAGCGTCGCGCCGAGGCTGGCCCGCTCGTTGACGAGTCGCCCTTCGGAGCCGCCGGGCCGGTTTCTGAGTAGAATCGGCGCCGAGAAACCGAGCGAAAAGATTTCGGACTTGCTCGAGATGTCGAGCGACTGGAACGGCTCCTCGACGACGACGAAGTCGTTCTTGCGGTAGCCCAGCGCCACGGTCGCGTCGCGGGCGGTGACCGGCAGCGAGTAGGACGCCGAGATCTGCGGATTGAGCCCGGCGGAACGGCCATAGCCGACCCGCAAGGCGTCGCCCCTTCCCGTCAGACTCTCATGCGCGAAGTTTCCGGCGGCGCGCACCGGCCCGACGGTTGGCGACTGGTAGTTGTTGAAGGTGATCCCCGCGCTCAGCGGGACCCGTTCTTCCACCGCCACGTCGAGCACGCTCGCGCCTCCGCCATAGGGTCGACCCTGCTCGTCGACGGCCCGCAGCTTTGCGTCGAAGCGGCGGACGCGATCGTCCAGATGCAGTTGCTGTAGCCGATCGCGCAGCCTGTAGGAATTGAGAAGCGTTCCCGCCCCACTCGCAATACGGTCGCGGTAGAAGCTCTTGCGAAACCAGCGGTTGCCCTGGATGTTGATCGTCGGGGCGGCTCCCTCGATGATGCGCATCGTGATCCTGCCTTCCACGACGGGTTGGTCGTCGATGACCGCGCCGGAGCTCACGTAGCCGCTGTCGACGTACTTCTGGGTCAGCTCGAGGCGGAGCTGCTCGAGCCGCTCGCCGGTGAACGCCTCCGACTCACGGGTGTATCGGTCTGCGATGTCCTGCAACCCGCCGCAGAAGGCCGGCTCACGCCCACACCCCACGACGCGGATCTCGTGGAGGCTGACTTGGTCCAGATGCCGGACCAAGTCGTCCGCGCCGGAGCGTTGCGCCTGCATGGGCTGCGGGCCGCCCACCAAGGGGAGCAATCCGGCGAGAACCACGCTCCAGGGTCGCGGAAACATCTCGCCTCACCGGCTATTGCGGACAACTCCCGTTGTTCGACGGCGCAGTCGACCGGCCTCCGCGTTGGCCCGGCGGCGGAGACGGCAGCCCCACCTGTGTGTAGGAACTGGCAAGCCGCCTCGACGACCCTGGGCCGCAGGGATCGGAGAGCAGGTCCGTGCTCCTGAGGAAGTAGTCGGATAAGGGATTGATGAATCCGCTCAGCTCGGCGACGGGAGAGCGGATGTCGATGACGCCGGGCGTGCTCAGGCGAGAGCTGGCGTCCAGAATGGAGCGGGGAGAGACCAGAAACGCCGTACGCGCCTCCAGCGTGATGTCTCCTCCGTCGCCCTCGATCGCTGAAGTCACTACGCTGGTCCGCTCCAACACGGCAAAGGCGGGGGCGCCGTCGCCAAACATGCTGATGTCGCCGGCGTTGCCGGCTCCGTTGCGAACGTTCGTCGCCACCACACTGTCCACCAAGTGCGCCAGCGACCCCACGCGGAAGGTGATCTGCCCGCCGAGGCCACCGTTGGAGCCGGCGATGACCGTCCCCTCGCGGATCAGCAACAGATCGTCCGCGATCAATGAGATCGACCCAGCCTGGCCGGCATCCGCCTCGACCGACACGCCGCCCCCGTCGAGAACCTGGATGCGACTCGCGTGAACCACGATCGAGCCGGCGGCGCCGCTGTCCGGCTCTTTCCCCTCGCTCTTGCTCGACAGCCTGGAGCCGTCGGGGCTGGAAAGGGCGAGTCCCTCCGCGCCCGAGATTCGTACGGTTCCCGTCGCTGTCAGTTGCACCGACCCCGCCTGGCCCCGGCCCGCGGTCGATGTCGTGATCTGCGCGCCATCAAGCAGCGTGGCGTCGCCCGCCTCGATCGTGATCGCGCCGCCGTCGCCGCGGCCTACAGTGTCCGCGCGGATCGCACCCGCATCCGAAATCGTCAGCGAGTCCGCCCGCAACACAACGCGACCGGCCGCTCCGTCGCCCAGGGAGTCGCTATAGACCCCGCTCGCGATCGTCTCTCCGGCGCGGGTCCGGCCGACGCCTTCGATCCGGACGGCGCCGGTCGAGGAAATGGTTACCGTCCCGCCGGCGCCGCGGCCGAGAGTGGCGCCTTCCACCCGGCTCCCTCCCCGGATCGTCAAGTTGTCGACGAGGATCGTGATCTCGCCCGAGGCGCCGTCGCTCTGCTCGCTCGAGCCGGTGCGCAACCCTGCCGCCGCACGAACCACGGCGCCGCCGGCAAGCTCCATGTCCGGCGTGGAAATGACGATCGACCCCGCCGAACCCGAGCCGTTCGTATCGGACTGAATCCCATCCGGCGCGTCGACGCAGGCCGCCCCTTCGCACAGCGCCCCAAAGTTGCGCGGACTCACCAAGCCGCCCTCGACTCTCACCGATTCGCCGGCGTTGATGGTGATGTCTCCCGCATCCCCCGACCCCAGCGTCGAGGTGGCGATGAGGGTCGGCGGATCGGTCGGCAGCCGGGGACCGTCTTCTGTATCCGCCTTGCCGAGCATCTCCAGGCGGGCTACGTCGATTTCGAGGTTGCCGGCGGAACCCGTGGCCACGCCGTCGACGTCCGGCCCGGAGCGCAGGTTGATCGCACTGCCCCCGGCCAGCCGCAGATCCGTCGCCTCGATTCGTACGTCGCCGCCGGGGCGCGATCCCAGCGTTTGCGCCAGGATCAGAGCGCTCTCTCCGACCAGCTCGATGGAATCGGCCACGCGGATCGTGACGCCGCCCCCAGCCAATCCACCATCGAGCGGGTAACCATCGTCCGCCGCCAAGGCGCTGTTGGAGACGACCTGGACCGTGGCCCCGTCGGCCACCTTCAGTGAATTCGCGTCGATGGCGATGGAGCCCGCCTTTGCGGAGCCGCCTCGGACGGTGTCATTGACGATGCCCGTCACGTCGCCGGTCAAGGTGACGGCCGCGCCGGGAGCGTCGATCGTGATGCGGCCCCCGTCCCCGTCCCCTCTGGCCGTGCCGTAGATTCTGGCCCCTTCCGAGAGGTCGAGGCGGCTGCCGGCTTGGACCGAGATGTCCCCGAGACCGCGACACGTTTCACAGGACACCACCCGCACCTGGGCGCCGCCTTTGAGCTCGATCCTGCCCGCCGCAAGATGGATGTCGCCGCCTGCCGCCTCCGCGGCGGAGTCCGACTGGATCAATCCGCCGTCCAGCTCAATCGAGTCCCCCGCGGCGAGATCGACCATCCCGCCGCCTCGCGGCCCCTGCGCGTTGGCTGAAACAACCGCCTCACCCTCGAGGACGAAGCGCCCCGCCCGCACGTAGATCTGTCCGGAGCCGGGCGCCTCGATGCGAGCTGCGTCGACGGTGACGAGCGCCTCCGGGTTGTCGCTCGCCGCGGCGGGCGGCCCGGAGAAGGCGACCTCGCCGGACCCGGACTGTGCGGTCAGGCGGATGCTTCCGTTGGGGGCGAACAGCCCGGCGCCGGCTCCGCTGACCCGGATTGCACGCCCGGCCAGCGCCAGCGACTGGGAGTCACGAACCGCGAGCCGGCTGCCGCTGACCTCGATCGTTCCTCCTTCGCGCTGGTCGAAGAACCCAAAGGCCTCGGGCGGCGTCTCCGCGAACGTGCTGGTTCGGCTGGGGTCGGCGAAGAACTGCCCGTTCTCCTTGCCGAACGAGACGGAATCGGCGGCGCCGGCGTAGAAGGATCCGCCGATGTCCAGCCTGGCGTTCGACTGGAAGAGGATGCCATGGGGGTTGATCAAGAAGAGGTTGACGCCCTCGATGTCCGACCGGATTGTGCCGTCGATCTGCGACTGCTGCGACCCGGTAATCCGGGCCAGGATGTTCTCAATCCCCTGGGGACCGAGGAAGTTTGCCGTCTGCCCCGTGCTGAGATTGAACACCGAGAAGCTGTGAAATAGGTTCGGCCCGTGGATCTCCCCCGCTTCCGGCCCGATCGAATAGGTGGCGGAGGCCGCATCGAGGCTCACCGTCGGAACGTCGCCGATCGAGCCGTCCGGGATGATCTGAGCGTGGAGTCCGCAGCAGAACGCCGTGAAGAGCAAGCCTCGAACCACTGGGCGCCCCATAGCGCCTGCGAGCGTACCTCAGGCCCTTACCTGCGTCAAGGCGCGTTTGCGAGCCCTGCGACGAGTCGCGCGGGGAAGTCCGCAGCCTGCGGTTTTGTTGGGAGGGGGGGGAGTGGCGCGCTCGGGAGGATTCGAACCCCCGACCTTCTGGTCCGTAGCCAGACGC
Source organism: Acidobacteriota bacterium (assembly GCA_016125275.1). Lineage (GTDB taxonomy): Bacteria > Acidobacteriota > Terriglobia > Bryobacterales > UBA6623 > RI-231. The sequence continues at coordinate 13,364 of WGMB01000009.1, forward strand.
TCTATCCAGCTGAGCTACGAGCGCGCAAGGACATTTCCGAGAATAGCGTGCTTTGCGTGGGGAGTCAACGCGGGGGCGGGCTGCGCCACTTTCCTGCGACGATTGTCTCGATGGCTCGTCGCGCACCGACTCCGCGGCCGCTCCCGGCGCCCGCCCGTCCGGATGCCCCCCCACTGTGGGCTCTGCCGGCCGTGCTGGCGTTGGCGCTGGTCTTGCGTGGATTGCGGCTCATGGCGGATCTGCCGGTGGTCGGCGACGAGAGCATCTACCTGCGCTGGGCCGAGATCATCACCGGACAGGGCGGCTGGTTCGTGTCGTTGCTCGACGGCAAGCCGCCGCTGAGCTATTGGCTCTACGCCGCCGCGCGGCTGCTGAGCGACGATCCCCTGCTGGGGCCCCGCTGGATCTCCGTGCTGGCCGGCACGGCCACGACTGCCGCCGTCTGCGCCGTCGGCTCGGCCTTGCGCAACGCACGCGTCGGACTGCTCGCGGCGAGTCTCTACGCCGTGCTGCCTTGGGCGATGCTCTATGACCGCCTGGCCTACACCGAATCGCTGGTGAACCTGGGCGGGGCCGTTGTGGCTTGGCTCTCCGTGCGGCTGGTCCGGCAAGAACCCCCGTCCGGCACCGCGGCCGCCGCCGTGGGCCTGGCCTTGGGACTGGCGCTGTTCACCAAGACGACGGCGCTGCTGTATGCGCCGGCGCCCTTGCTGGCCGCACTGACTGTCGGCAAAGCTTCTTGGCGCGAGTGGGGCCCGAAGCTGGCTCTGGTCTGCGCGATAGCGGCGTGTTTCCCCGCCCTGTCGGCGGCGCTCACCCCCGAGGCCCCCCAACTCGCCGACCACAGCGCCCTGCTGCACAAGACGCACTTCTTCGTCACGCCGGCGGAGCTGCTGTCGAACCCCACGGGCCGGCTGGGCGAGAACCTGCCGCTGTTGCTCGAGTTTCTGGGCGCCTACTTGAGCTGGCCGTTGTTGTTGGCGGCTGTCGGCGCCTTCGTCGTCCTGGTACGGCGGCGCGATCCGGCGGCTTGGTTCCTGCTGGGTTTGAGCGCGCTTCCCATGCTGGCCGAGGCCCTGCTTCTGACTCGGTTCTTCTCGCGGTATCCGTTTCCGCACGCCTGGCCGCTGCTGGTCGCGACGGCCTTGGCGGCGGACGCGCTGTGGGACGCGCCCCGACTCCGCACACCGGTTCGCGCCGGATCGGCCGCGCTGGCCGCCCTGTTGCTGACGATGAGCCTGCGGATCGTCTACGCGCCACAGGCGGGCATGGCCTGGGCGGACTCGACCTACTATTTCTCCGATTCCCCGGCGGCGGGCTGGGGCCTGGAGCAGGTCGTCGCGGCCGTACGCCAGGAAGCTCGCGGCGGCCCCGTTCTGCTGTTGACCGACCCCATCTGGGGAACCCCCGCCGATGCCCTGTTCGCATACCTCAACGGCCGCGACGGCGTTCGAGTCGCGGAGGCTTGGTGGCTCGAGGCCGATCCCAATGCGCCCCTCATCCCCGGGCGGGAGGTCGAGGTCTGGCGCTCGCACTATGAACGCACGCCGGGCGGCTCCATCGACTTCAGCAGGTACCGAGCCGTCTTTTACGCGACGGTCACCAACTACCGCCGGCCGGAGGAAGTGGCGGCCCGGGCGCCGGGCGCACGGCGCGTCCTGTCTGTCCCCAAGCCCGGCGGAGCACAGTCGCTGGACCTCTACCGCTTGCGTTGAGCGCCGCTGGCCCCTCCGGGACGAATGTACGATACTGACAACCGATCATGAGAGCCAACCGTCAGATCGTCACTCTGGCCTTGCTGGGCCTTGCCGCCGCGGGGCTCGCCGTCAGCCAGGACGGCAAGAAGCCCGTCAACTGGGACAAGGGCATTCCGGAGCCTTTCGCCACGCCCTCGGCGTCGAACCGCCCGCAGGTCATCGACCGGCCGGACGGCGCCAAGCTGTCGTTGCCGCAGGGCTTCAAGATCGAGGAGTTCGCCACGAGCCCGGACTTCAACCGGCCGCGGTACATGTACCTACTGCCCAACGAGCACATTTTGATGTCCGACTCGGGCGACGCCTCGCAGGCCAACGGCGTGGTCTACCACCTGAACCCCGACGGCAAGCAGGTGTCGAAGCTCATCGAAGGGCTGGACCGCCCCTTCGGCATCCAGTTGCACGAGAAGTGGCTGTATGTGGCCGAGACGACCTCCCTCAAGCGCTACCCCTTCGACGCCAAGGCCGTGAAGGTGACCGGTAAGGGCGAGGAGATCTACCCCATGCCCGACTTCGGCAAGGGGCACTGGACTCGGACGATTCTGTTCAACAAGGACCACTCGAAGCTCTATCTCACGATCGGTTCGGGGTCGAACGTCGACGCCGGCGAGCCGCAGCAGCGGGCCGCGCTCCATCGCATGAACCCGGACGGCACGGAGTTCGAGACCGTCGCCGAGGGGCTGCGGAACACCATCGGCCTGCGCTTCAACCCGACCACCGGCAAGCTCTGGGCCTCTGTGCAGGAGCGTGACGGACTGGGCGACGATCTCGTCTCGGACTACCTCGTGCAGGTAGAGGAGGGCGGCTTCTACGGCTGGCCCTACGCCTACACGGGACCGCACGAGGACCCTCGCCGCAAGGGCGAGAAGCCCGATCTGGTGAAGAAGACGCTCTACCCGGACGTGCTGCTGGGCGCGCACGTGGCCGTGCTCGACATGCAGTTCTACAGCGGCAAGCAGTTCCCGGCAAAATACCGCGACGGCCTGTTCCTGGCCTTCCACGGTTCTTGGAATCGCGCCGACCGCATCGGCTACAAGGTCGCCTTCATCCCCTTCAAGAACGGACAGCCGGCTTCGGGTCCGCAGGACTTCTTGACCGGCTGGATGTTGAGCCCCGACAAGCGCCAGGTGTGGGGTCGCCCGGTGGGGCTGCTCGTGCTCTCCGACGGCTCGCTGCTGGTGAGCGATGACGGCGGCAAGAAGGTCTGGCGGATCTCGTACGGCGGCTGACCGCGGCTGCAACGAACAGGGAGCGAGGCGGCGCGGTGATCGACCGCGCCGCCTTCTTCTTTTTACTGCGCCAGATGCAGGTCCATCTTCAGGGCCTCGGAGACGAACGTCCACTCGTCAGCCAGCTCTTCGATCTGCTTCGACGTCGGTTTGCCGGCGCCGTGTCCGGCGGAGGTCTCGATGCGGATCAGCACCGGCGCAGGGCCCTTCTGCTGATGCTGCAGCTCGGCGGCGAACTTGAAGCTGTGGCCGGGAACCACGCGGTCGTCGGTGTCCGCCGTCGTCACCAGCGTGGGCGGGTAGACGGAATGCTTCTTGAGGCTGTGGTAGGGCGAATAGGCGTAGAGCGACTCGAACTGGCTCGGGTCGTCCGCCGAACCATAGTCGTCCACCCAGAAGCGCCCGGCGGTGAACTGGTGGAAGCGCAGCATGTCCATCACACCCACCGCCGGCAGCGCCGCTCCAAAAAGGTCCGGCCGCTGGGTCAAGGCCGCGCCCACCAGCAAGCCGCCGTTCGAACGGCCGTGGATGGCCAGCTTCGGCGTCGAGGTGATCTTGCTGGAGATCAGCCACTCGGCCGCGGCGATGAAGTCGTCGAACACGTTCTGCTTGTGGGTCTTCGTGCCCGCCTGGTGCCACTCCTCGCCGTACTCGCCGCCGCCGCGCAGGTTCGCCACGGCCAGCACTCCGCCCAGGTCCAGCCAGCTCATCCACGTCGTGGAAAACGAAGGCGTGATCGAGATATTGAAGCCGCCGTAGCCGTACAGCATCGTCGGGTTCTGGCCGCTGCGCTGCATCCCCTTGCGGTAGGTCAGGAACATCGGGATCTTCGTCCCGTCCTTGCTGGGGTAGAAGACCTGCTCGGTCGTGTATTCGGAAAAGTCGACGGGTACGCGGGTGGTCAGCACTTCCGTGCTCTTGCCGGTCAGCAGGTCGTAGCGATAGATCGTGGGCGGCTTGGCGTAGCTCGAGAAGGAATAGAACGTCTCGGTATCGCCGCGCGAGCCCATGAAGCCGGAGGCAGTGCCGATGCCGGGGAACTCCACCTCTCGAACGAGCTTGCCTTGCAGGTCGAAGATCTTCACCTGCGAACGAGCATCCTTGAGGTAGCTGCACACGAAGACGTTGCCGATGAGACCGGAGCCGATAAGGGTCTCCTCGGCGGCCGGCACGACCTCGCGCCAGTTCTCCCGCGCCGGACGGCGAGTGTCAATGGCGATGATGCGGCGCGTCGGCGCGTCGAGGTCGGTCTGGAAGTAGAAGACCGGGCCGTCGGCGTCGAGGAAAGAGTACTCCTGGTCGAAGTTGGCGACCAGCTCGACCGGGAAGCCGTAGGGCTCGGTCAAGTCCTTGTAGGCCACGCGGTACTTGTCGTCCGTCCCCTTCCAGGTGGTGATCACCAGCCAGCGGCCGTCGGAGCTTACGCTGGGAGAGAATCCCCAGTCCGGGTGATCGGGCCGCTCGTAAACCAGCACGTCGTCAGCCTGAGGCGTGCCGATGCGGTGGTAGTAGAGCTTCTGGTTGAGGTTGGTGGATTGGAAGGCCGCGCCGGACTCCGGCTCGGCGTAACGGCCGTAGAAGAAACCTCGGCCGTCCTTGGTCCACTCGGCGCCGGAGAACTTGACCCAGTCGAGCTGATCGGCGAGCTCCTTGCGCGCCGCCACATCCAGCACCTTCCAGGTCTGCCAGTCCGAGCCGGCCTTGTTGACGCCGTAGGCCATATAGCGGCCGTCTTCGGAGAAGGCCAGGGCTCCCAGGGCGACGGTGCCGTCAGCCGACCAGCCGTTGGGGTCGACCACGACCTGCGGCTGGGCGCCGAGCTCGTCGATCTCGTAGAGCACGGCTTGGTTCTGCAAGCCGTCGTTCTTGAAGAAGTAATACTTGCCGCCTTCCTTGAAGTAGTCGCCGACCTTCTCGTAATCCCAAAGCTTCTCCAGCCGCTTGCGAATGGGCTCGCGTTGGGGCAACGACTCCAGGTACGAAAAGGTGACCTCGTTCTCGGCCTCCACCCAGGCCCGAACCTCCGCCGACTCCCGCACGTCGTCCTCGAGCCAGCGGTAGGGGTCGGCGACGGTCATGCCATGGTAGACGTCGGTGTGATCGCTGCGGCGGGTTTCAGGGTAGGCAATGGCGGGGTTCTGGGCGAGCATCGGCGTCAACAGGCAGAGCGTGAGGAAAGCTATGCGGAGCATGGCGATGTACGGATTGTAGCGAGGATGGAACGATGGCCCCGGCGGGGCCATCTTCCTGCTACCCTTCTCGAAGTCAAGACCTTATGAATCTCGATCTGTCGGAACGCCAGCGCGCAACGGTCGGCGTCGCTCTGACCATTCTGGCGGCCTGCGTGATCCTGGCCGCGGTGGGATTCGTTTTCTGGCTGCTGGCGAAGTTCGTCGCCGAGTTCTCGAGCGTGATCATGCCGCTGGCGGTGGCGGCCATCGCGGCGTTGGTCTTCAAGCCGTATTTCGACCTGTTGCAGCGCAGACTGAGGCTTCCGCCGGCCCTGGCCGTGGCCGCGGTCTTCGCCTCGATCCTCGTTCCGCTAGGGGCCTTCGCCTGGTTCTTTGGGGCCAAGATGGTCTCGCAAGGCAACGACGTGGCCGCGCGCCTGCCGGAGCTGATCGACGCGGCCAACCGCAACCTACGGGCGCAGTTGCCCGAGGTGATCGCCTTTTTCGAACGGCACGGCTTGGACAAAGCGCTCGACTCGGCCATCGAGGGGGGCCGCAAGCAGCTCGTGGACGGCCTGCAAACGTTCGGCTCCGGGGCCTTGTCCGCCGGCGCGGGCGTGCTCTCGTTCGTGGGCTCGGCGCTTTCGTGGGTGGTCCTGCCGGTCTATTTCGGCTTCTTTCTGATGGCCGACGGCTGGCAACTGGATCGCTTGAAGAAGCACCTGCCGTTCCTCAAGCCCGACACGCGCGACGACGTGGTCTATCTGATCCAGCAGTTCGTGGACATCATCGTGGCCTTCTTTCGCGGACAGATCATCATCGCCTTCCTGCAAGGCTTGCTTTTCGCCGTAGGGTTCTCGATCGTGGGCTTGCAGTACGGCTTTCTGATCGGGCTGGCGCTGGGCTTTCTGAACATCATCCCCTACCTGGGCAACATCGTGGGCTTGAGCGTGGCCCTGCCGCTGGCGCTGTTGCAGCCGGAGGGCGGCTGGGTGCGGGTGGGCCTGGCGCTGATCGTCTTCGCGATCGTGCAGACGATCGAAGGCTACTTCCTGACGCCCAAGATCATGGGCGAGCGTACGGGCCTACACCCGATGGCGATCATCGTGGCGATCTTCTTCTGGGGCACGGCTCTTTCAGGAATCCTGGGCATGATCCTGGCGATCCCGCTGACGGCCTTCCTGGTGGTCTTCTGGCGCTTGGCGAAAGAGAAATACGTCCAGGAGCTGGTCTGACCGATTCCCCGGGCCGGACGCGCCTTCCGTCGAAGTGAGATTCTGACGGGAAGGACTCACTGAACCCCGTCATGGACCTGAGAACCAAAGCCGAAGCCTTCCGCGCGCTCCATCACGGCGGACGCATCCTCGTCCTCGTGAACGCTTGGGACGTGCCGAGCGCACGCATCGTGGAGGAGGCCGGCGCCGCGGCCATCGCCACCACCAGCGCGGGCGTCGCCAACGCGCTCGGATACGCCGACGGGCAGCGCATCCCGCGCGAGGTCATGATCGACGCAGTCCGCCGCATCGTGCGAGCAGTGCAGGTTCCCGTCAGCGCCGACGTCGAGGCCGGCTACGGGCCCTCCCCCGACGACGTCGGCGAAACCGCGCGACTCTTGTTGGACGCCGGCGCGGTCGGCTTGAACTTCGAGGACGGTTCCGGCGATCCGGCAGCCCCGCTCGTAGCGGTTGAACGGCAAGTGGAACGGATTGGGGCGATCCGGCGCGCAGCGGACGCCGCCGGCGTTCCGCTCACGATCAACGCGCGCACGGACGTCTTTCTAGACGCGGTGGGCGCGCCCGCGACGCGCTTCGACGAAGCCGTGCGCCGGGCCAACGCCTATCTCGGCGCGGGAGCCGACTGCGCGTTCGTACCCGGGGTAGCAGCGGCGGATGTCATCGCCGAGTTGGTGCGCGCCGTCCGCGGACCGCTCAACATCCTGGCAGGGCCGGGCGCGCCGCCGATCGCAGAGCTCCAGCGGCTGGGCGTGGCCCGCGTCAGCACCGGGTCGGCGTTCGCCCGCGCCTGCTACGCGCGAGCGCGCGCAGTCGCCCGCGACGTCCTCACGTCCGGCTCCTGGGAAGCTCTGTTGGCCGACGCCATTCCCTATCGTGAAATGAACGAGTTGGCCGGCCGGCGCGGGTCCTCTCCCTCCGCGCAGGCCGAGGACTAGCCGGCGGCGCCTACTGCAGCTCTTGGTCCGCTTCCGAAGCGGCCTGCTCGCTGTTCTGCCGGATCACATTCGAGTGGTCGGTATAGAAATGCCGGACGCCGGTGGATTCGGACTGCGGGTCCGCGTTCACGGTGTATCCGGCCGGCGTACCCACCATCGTGAAGACGTAGCCTGAAGCCAAGCCCGTGGCCAGGTTGTTCGGGATCAGGTCGGCCGCGTTCGGCCCCGGCGCGCCGCTCCCCGGCGGCGGCCCCAGCTCCTGGAGCGTCTGAGCGTAGCGACCGTAGGTGGAAAAGTACTGCACCTGCGCCGTATTGAGCGTGCTCAGCGTCCGGATGGCGGCCATCTCGTAGGCGGCCCGCCGCGCCTGACCCAAGCGAGGAATCGCGATGGCCGCGATGATCAGGATGATGGCGATGACGATGAGCAGCTCAATGAGGGAGAAACCCCTCCGGTTTCGCTTCTGCATTGGTCCTCCGTTCGCTCCCTGCGGAGAGATTTCATACGGAAGACGCACGAGGCGGCTCTGGAGTGCAAACAAATTCATGGCGGATGGGAGCGGAACGAGGCCCTTCTCGTATTCTAGCCCGGCCGCCGGCGTAGCCCTATAATTGTGGGCATGCGCATCGCACTGCTGCTCCTGCTGATCGCGCTGGCCGCTCCGGCGCAACTCAAGAAGCGCACCGAGGCTCCTCCGCAACAGCCCGCCGGACCCATGGTCGACGAGGACGAGGACCTGCTGCCGCAAACCGACTACGCCTTCAACCCCATCCAGGCGAAGAAGGAGCTCAAGGTCGGCGACTTCTACAAGAAGAAGGACAACCAGCGCGCCGCAGCGGTGCGCTACCTGGAGGCCACGCGCTGGAACCCTTCCTACGCCGAGGCCTTCTGGAAGCTGGCCGAGATGCGCGACGAGATGGGGCAGAACGCCGAGGCGCTCGACGCCTACAAGCGCTTCGTGCAGCTCTCCGAAAACGACGGTAAGGCCGAGCACGCCCGCAAGCGGATCGCCGAGATTGAGGCGACGATGGCTTCGCCCCCTGTCTCGGCCGGAGCCGACTCCGCCGGCCCCTGAAGCGATTCAATCTGCGTTTCGAGCCGCCGCGTTCTACAATGGCTCTTCGTCCATGCCCCGCTGGTTGCGCCACCGCGGCGCCGTTGTACTGCTGCTCGGCCTCACCGCGTTGTTCTATTGGAAGCTGATCTTCTCCGATCGCTTCACCTTCCTCGACTCCCCGGACCTGATGGGCCAGGTGGCCCCCTGGTACAACGTGCAGGCGCAGGCCTGGAACGAGGGCGAGTTCCCGATGTGGGACCCCTATGTGTGGGGCGGACAGTCCCTGCTGGGCCAGATGCAGCCGGGCGGGGCGTTTCCCTTGAACTGGCCGCTGTTCCTGGCGCCGCTCGACGACGATGGCCGCATCGACCTGCGCTGGATGAGCCTGCACTTCGGGCTGATCCGGCTGCTGCCCGCTCTGTTCTTCTATCTGCTGGTGAGGGAGTTGGGCTGCCGGCGCTTCGCGGCCCTGCTGGCTGGGCTGGCGTTCGGCTGCGGTGGATACATCTCCACCATCGGCTGGCCGCAAATGCTGCACGGGGCAATCTGGTTTCCGCTGACGCTCTACTTCCTGGCTCGGTTCGTCCGCCTGGGCTGGACCGCCGCCGGCGCCGCCAACGCCGTACTGTGTGGGGGGTCGATCGGCTTCTCGCTGCTGAGCGGCCACCATCAGACGCCGTTCTTCTCGCTGCTGGCGGTCACGGGCGTGTTCGCCTATTTGTGGTGGCGACGGTTTCAACAGTCGCGGGTCGAGGCATTCCGGCTGGCGGCGCTGTACGGAGCGTCGGCCGCGACGGCGTTTCTGGTGGCGGCATTGCAGTTGCTGCCGGCGCTGGAGTACGGCAAGCTGGCCTACCGCTGGGTGAACGCCGCCGAACCGGTGGGCTACGAAGACCCCGTGCCCTACTTCGTCCACGAGCAGTCCAGGCTCTTCCCCATCACGCTGTTCGGCGCGGTCGTGCCACGAGCCTACTTCCAAACGAACACGCAGGTGGGCTGGGTTTGCCTGGCGCTGGCGCTGCTGGCCGTGGCGACGCGCTGGAACGAGACGAAGACGCGGATTGCCGCCGGCCTCGCCGTGGGCGGGCTGGCCATCGGCTTTGGGCCGTTTTCGCTGCTGCACGGGTGGCTGTACGAGTTCGTGCCCATGGCGGAGAAGGCTCGCACGGGCGCGCACGCGGTGTTCGTCTTCCAGGCCGGGGTGTTCCTGCTGGCGGCGCTGGGCGTCGAGCGGCTGCTGGACCGCGGCTGGGGCGAGGCGGGCGAAAAGTGGTTCGAGTGGGCCGGCAAGATCCTGTTGAGCTTTGCCGCCCTCACCTGGATCATCCTCTACTTCCAGGTGGGCGAGGGCAAGATGGAGGCCGCGCCGGGCGACCACATGATGATCGCCGCGCTGGTCGCTCTTTCGTTGGCGGCGGTCCTGCTGGCTTGGCGGCGCTCGGCCATCGGCTGGGGGGGGCTGCGGTTCGCGCTGGTCGCACTGACGCTCACCGAGCTCTATGCGCCCCAGTGGCACTTCCTGTCCGACATCGGCGATCCCGAGCGGCGGCAATATCTGGCCGAGTACGAACCCTATCGCGGCGCCATGAGCTTCGTCGAGCACGCCCAGAACTCCCGTTGGGAGCCCTTGCGGTTCGAGATCGCCGGCCCCGAGGGCGCCGGCCACAACGTCGGAGCCTGGTACGGCGTGCAGCAGATGGACGGCTTTCTGGCTTCGGCGAATCGCGATCTCTACGACCTGATGGGCCGCGACGGCTGGGTGGAAACGCGCCTGCTGATGGGCACGCGCTACACCCTCGCCAAGGAGCCCACCCGCCCCGACCAGATCAAGGTCTATGAAGACCCGCAATGGAAGGTCTTCGAGAACCCCGGGGCCAACCCCAGAGCTTGGCTGCAGCACTCCGGCGCAGAGATCACCGGGCCCAAGGGCGAAACCGAGGGCCTGCCGACGGTGGAGAGCTGTCCCGACATCGAAGAGCGGCCGGTCGGCTTCGCTCGCTGGACCCTCCGGCGGACTCTGCTGAACGTAGCCCCGGCCTGCTCGGCCTGGCTGATCCTTTCCGACCCGTGGTATCCCGGCTGGGAGGCGGAGGTCGACGGCAAGCTGACGACGGTCTACCGCTACAAGAAGGCTCTGCGGGCCGTGCCGGTCCCGGCCGGCGAGTACGTCGTCCAGATCATCTACCGGCCTCGCTCGGTCTTCTTGGGCGGCTGGCTCACGGGTTTTGGGCTGCTGCTCTGCGCCGGGGCGACGTTCGTGGCGTTGCGCAGGCGCTCGGCGGCGTCCTGACGTCCCTGGGCCAGCAGCCTATCCACGAAATCCCGGTTCCAGCGAAACGACTCCCGCACCGAGCCCAGCAGCTTCGGGTGGCCGATCGTCAGCAGGCTCAGTCCTTCGAGGTCCTTGGCGGTCGGCTCGGAGCGCTCGCCGTGGATGCGGTCCAGCACGGAGAGCAGCCGGACCCGAACCCAGCGCACGGGTGGAAAGGGGTGCCGCTGCAGCAGATCGACGGCAATCAGCTCGTCCGCGCCGATCTCGAGAGCCTCCTTGAGCGGCATGTAGCGGATCGCGCCGCAGTCGAGCAGGAGCCGGCCGTCCACCCGCACCGGCGGCAGCACCCCGGGCAGGGCGCAGGCGGCCAAGAGCGTGCGGGCGTCGACGCGTTCGCCCTCGAACGCCACCGCCCGCCAAGTGAGCGCATCGAGCGCCACCACGCGGTAGCGAAAATGGAGCGGGCGCGGTCCGAACTCGGCGGCGATGCGCTCAATCCAGGCGCGAAACATCGGCGTCTGGGCGCTCCAGGGCGGTCGCCAGCGGCTCGCGGAGCCGCTCAGCAGCTCCCCGGGCCACTCCCGCCACACCGCGAGCAGTTCGTCCGGGGTGGCCCCGCGCGAGAGCAGAAAACCATTGACCGCTCCGATCGAGATGCCGGTGACGACGTCCGGCCGCCAGCCCCTCTCCCACAGCTCCAGCCAGACGCCGACTTGATAGGCGCCGAACGCCGCGCCGCCGGAGAGAGCCAGCGCCCTCATCGGACCGACCGGCCTTCTGGGCCGCCGCTCATTGCGGCAGCAGCCCGGGTTTGGACTGCCGTAGGATCGCAACCAGCGCCTCGCGCTCTGTCGCGGCGAGAGCCGGGATCGGGGCCTCGGAACGCCCTTCGACCAGAATCTCGCGCAGACGGCGGCCCACGTAGCTCAGCGTCTCCGGCGGGAGCGAGTCGAACGACTCGGAAAGAATCAGGTAGCTCAGCGGATGGCGCAGCAGCCTCCGCTCGAGATCGAGCTCATGCAGAGGACCGCGGGCCTCGAAGACCTTGCGGAACTCCGGGTCGCCCTCGATCCGCACCGGCAACGGAGCCTCTCCCACGAACAGCAGGCCGCGCACCAGCTCCTCGGCGGGCCCTTGGATGCGGCGCTGCACCGAGGCGGCGGTCTCCTCGCTGAGCTCGCCGAACAACCGCGTCATGTCCTGGCGATACTCGATCGCGCGGCGGGCTTCCACGCCGGCGCGGGCGATCCGGTTGTGCAGATCGGTTTGGTGCGCCAAAAGCAGTTGCGCAACCACGTCGCTGGTCGCCGCCGGATAGTCCGCCACGTCAAAACGCGTCCGCAGCGCCACCGGCTCGGCCGACGGCGAGAGGGAGTCCTCGGAGTCGAAGCTGTCGAGCCAGCGATTGCCCCAATGCGGGCTCAGGCTCTTGCCGGTGACGTACCAGCCGCCGAAGCGCTGGTCCAGGGCCGTGCGCGTATCGACGTCGATCGAGCCCAGCCGCAGGACGGGCTGGCCGTCCGGCGCGGGATGCACGGACCGCGTTAGATGCCCGGGGACGCCGAGGGTCCGCGACGACTCGTGACACTGCAGGCAGGTCCCGTCGTCAGCCACGAAGCGCGGCCGCGCGGAAGGCTCCTGCTCGAGCGTATAGAACACGCCGGCCCCGCCCGGCGCCGCGGCCGAGATTTCGAGGATCGGGCCCCCGCGCACCCAACCCACATAGACCTCATCGTTGAAATAGAGTGCGCGCGGCGATTCGGGCCGGATCAGCCGGAACTGCGCGCTGGTCTTGGAGAACACCAGCGACTGCGACGACACGGGGATGTCCAAGGCGTCGAGCAGCGAGCGCAGCCAGCCCTTGCCGTCGTTGTCGAACCGCAGAGCGACTTCGCCGCGATCGAGCCGTTGCTGCAAGCGCTGGATGGGGTCGGGCGGGGCGGCCTCGGCGGAGAGCAGACCGGCCAACACGAACAGGGGGGCCAGACGCCGCATCAGCCTGATTCTAGCAGTGGCACAACCGGGGTTGACGCGCCTCCCCGCCCTGTCAACTCGCGTTGACACAGAAAGTGTGAGGGTCGGGGCTGCGAATCGTCGCTTTCTCTAGTAGGGACTCGTGTTCCCCGCGGCCGGCGCAACGCACTTCGGTTTGGCGCCGCGCATGCTTCTAACGAAATTGCCGGAAGTACCGGCTCCCGATTCCCTGCGTGGGAGGCGGACCTTCGGGTCCGTCAAGCCGGGCGGCTCAACCCCTCGGGCCGCCCGGCTGCTTCTTTCTCGCGCAGAGCTCCGCCGAACCACAGCCGATTGGCCGTCTCTCCGACAATCCACGCCCGAGCCTGCGCGTTGAGCGGCAGCTCCTCTGTGTAAATTTGCAGAGCCTGCCTGTAAGTCAGGCGCGGCGAATACTTCTCCAGCGGGAAGTGCGCGCCCCAGGCGCAGCGCTCCGGCCCGAACAGGTCGATCACCTGCAGCATCACGGGCTGAAAGCTCCGGCAAGGGTAGCCGTCCGAGCACCCTTCGGGGCCGTTGGCGATGTTGGAGACCTTGGCGTGGCAGTTCGGGCGGCGAGCGAGCTTGGCGAGCGCCGCCAGCGTCTCCCGGACAGGCCCGCCGGCTTCGAGCTTCAGGCTGTGGTCGAGCACGACCGGCAGTTCCGGAAACTGCTCCAGCAGCCTGTCGGCGTCATCCGCAAGCTGGTGGTCGACCTGGAGGTTCACCACCAGGGAGTGCTCGTGCGCCGCCCGCCAAAGAGCCCGCACGTGCGGATCGTCGATGCGTCCGTCGCGCGTGGGCACGCTGCGCAGGCCCTTCACGCCGAACTCCCCGGCCATCGCCGCCAGCCGCGAGGGGCTGGCCGGATCGCTCGGATCGAGCGTTACGATGCCGGCGATCCAGTCCGGATGCGCCTGCGAGGCGTCACACATATAGCGATTGTCGAACCCGTAGAAGCCGCTGACCTGCACCGCCGTAACGGCCGTCACTCCGGCAGCCGCCATCTCGCGGCGTAGGTGGTCGATCGTGCCCGTCCCGACAGGAGGGCGTGACGGGTCCTTCCGCGGCGGGTACCGCGTTTCGTCGGCGGAGAAAAGGTGCGCGTGCGCGTCGACAACCAGCATCGTGGCTGAGAATACACGAAGGGCGCGGCCGGAGCCGCGCCCTTCGCCGGAAATCCTCGCCTCGACAGGCTGTTAGTTGCCGGTGTGGCGGCCGTACCGCTTCCGGAACCGCTCCACGCGGCCCGCCGTGTCGACCAGCTTCTGCTTACCCGTGAAGAACGGGTGGCACGCGGAGCAGATCTCGAGGTGGACGTCGCCCTTGTGGGTCGACCGGGTCTCGAACTCCTCGCCGCAAGCGCAACGCACCTTCACGGTGTGGTAATCGGGATGAATCTCGGCTTTCATCTTCTTTCAAGCCCTCGCTTCGTTTCGTGGCAAACCTTTGAAGTATACCATTCGCAGGCGGCGGGCGGCTACCGAAACCCACCGCGCGCTCCGCGCGTCTCAACGCTCGGAAGCGCTCCCGGGACCTTGGCAGGAACCTGGGGGTATTTGATGCGAGATCACTGGCGCCGCCTTTTGTTGGCGGCCGTCGTCTTTTGTTTGGATGCGGACGCAGCCGTCCGCGATGCAAAACACGTTTACGTGGCGGTCCTGACGGAGCCGCCGGTAGCGGCGCGGGTACAAGCCCCCGCCAAGAAAATGGAATTGGGGCCCGTGACGGCCCAGGTGGCGGCGAGTCAATCTCCTGTGAAGGAGCGTTTGGCCGCCGCGGACATTGAGGTCCTCGGCTCTTCGCAACACGTCCTCAACGCGGTATTCGTGCGGGCGACGCCGGATCAGGCGCGCCAAGTCTTGGCAACCGAGGGCGTCCGGCGCGTTTATCGGGCGCGCCGCTTCAAGCCGATGGCCAACAAGGCCGCCGAGATCATTCATGCCGTCGAGGCGCGCGCCGCGATTGGCGGAGACAGCCGAGCCGGCGAGGGCTTTCGGATCGGCGTGATCGACAGCGGCGTCGACCTCCAACACCCGGCGTTCCGCGCCGACGGCCTGCAGTTTCCGGCCGGCTTTCCCAAAGGACGTCCCGAGGACTTGGCCTACACCAACGCCAAGGTGATCGCCGCCCGCAGCTACTCCCACCTGTTGGGCTCGACCGATCCCGCCGCCTCCCGGCCCGACGACAATTCCCCGCGCGACCGGCTGGGCCACGGCACGGCCGTCGCGATGCTGGCCGCCGGCCGCTCTGTCGATTCCCCTGCCGGAACGCTGTTGGGAGTCGCACCCGCTGCGCGGTTGGGCAACTACAAGATCTTCGGCGCGCCCGACATCAACGAGTACTCCAACGACGCCGCCATCATCGCCGCCATGGACGACGCCGTCGTCGACGGCATGGATATCCTCACCGTCAGCTTCGGCGCGATCGCCCAGTTCCCTTGGGATTCCGACGGCTTCGATTGCGGCGCGGACGAGGGCGTGCTGTGCGACCCCGTGGCGCAGGCGGCGCAGAACGCCGTCGAGGGCTTCGGCGTGCTGGTGGTAGCCGCCGCCGGCAACGCGGGCGCCTTCGGGGAGCAGTCGTTCCCCACCCAGAACACCATCTCCACACCAGGGACCGCACCGGCCGTGCTGACCGTGGGGGCCACCGTCAACAGCCGCCAGCTCGAGCAATCGGTCCGCTTCGGCGGCACGCGGGTCAACGCCCTCTCCGGGACCGGCCCGGAGGTCGCGTCCGGGCTGGAGGCGCCGGGGACGGACGTGTTCTCGCTCGGCGACGCCCAGGCCTGCGCGCCCCTGCCCGCCGGCTCGCTCGAGGGCCGCATCGCGGTGATCGACCGGGGCGGCTGCGAACCCGAGTTCAAGGTGGAGTTCGCCGACGAGGCCGGCGCGATCGGCGTGGTGCTGATCAACGTGGAAGGTCGCGACTCCCCGGAAGTCGTCCTCAACCTCGAAACCACTGACATCCCCACCTATACGGTCGGCTACACCGACGGGCAGAACCTGATCGACCGGCTGGCCAACTCCAACCAGGTGGTCATCACTCTCGACCCCGCGCTAAGAGAGGTCGCCTTCGCCAGCGATCAGTTGGCGCCGTTCAGCTCGCGCGGACCGTCGGTCGGCGGCGGGCTCAAGCCGGAGATCGTGGCGCCGGGAGCCTTCCTGTACGCCGCCGCGCAACGCTTCGATCCCAACGGCGACGCCTACAGCCCCAGCGGTTACGAATCCGTCGACGGAACGAGCTTCGCCGCGCCGCTCGTGGCCGGAGCCGCCGCCTTGGTGTGGCAGCGCAATCCGAGCTTCTCCGCGGCGGACGTCAAGTCGGCATTGGTCAACACGGCCTCGCTCACGGTGGTCGAGAACGGCGACGACGCCCCCCTGACGGCCGTCGGCGGAGGGTTGCTCGATGCGGTTTCCGCGCTCGATCCCGTCGCCACGGTCTCGCCGGCCGCCGTCGGATTCGGCGATCTGCGCAACCGCGAGCTCCCTGCCGAGCAGGCCTTGCTGATCCGCAACTCCGGCGGCCTCTCGGTCACCTACACGGCGCGCATCATCGAGCGGCAGTCCGGCGGGGCGCGCCCCTTGGTCAACGGCGGCGCCACGGCCACGCTGTTCCTTTCGCCGGGCGAGGCGCGGGAGATCACGCTGCGGCTCGACGGCCCGCGGCCCGCCGCCGGCCAGTACGAGGGCTTCGTGGAGATCTCCAGCAGCCGCGGCGGTCTGGAGCTGTTGGTTCCTTTCTACTACGCCGTCGGCGACGGGGTGGAGGCCAACGCCTTCGCGCTGGCCGGCACAGGCGTGGTGGGCACCGTCAACGAACCGCATCCGGAGTTGCTGATTCTGAAGGTGATCGACCAGTTCGGTCAGCCGGTCCCGAACCTCAACACGCAGTTCTCCGTCACCAACGGCGGGGGCGACATCTACGCAGCAGACTCCGCCACTGACGCCTTTGGCGTGGTCGCCGCCGACGTGGACATGGGCCCCGACCCGGGCTTTCAAGACTACCTCGCCAAAGCCGGATCGCTGGAAGTGCCCTTCCTCAACGAGGCGCGTCTGAAGCCCTGGATCTCCGGCGCGGTCAATGGCGCGGGCTTTGCCAAGGACCGTCCGGTGGCCCCGGGGTCGATCGTGTCAATCTTCGGCGAGGGCGTCTCCGAGTTCACCGGGCAGGCCGCGACTCTGCCGCTGCCGGTGGCTCTCAAGCACGTGAGCGTCAGCTTCGACTTCCCCGAGGACGGCGTCAGCGTCCCCGGTCGCTTCTTTTACGCCAGCCCCTTCCAGCTCAACGTGCAGGTTCCGTGGGAGCTCGCCGGCCGCAACTTCTGCCTGATGAAGGTGCGAATCGAGGACTCTGTGAGCGAAGTCTTCCAGTTGCAGTTGGCCGACGCCGCGCCCGGGACCTTCGAGTACGTCGCCGGCGGGACGCGCTATGTCATCGCCACCCACGTGGACGGGGCGCTGGTAACCACGCAGAACCCGGCGCACGCGGGCGAGACGCTGATCCTCTACGGCACCGGCTTCGGGCAGGTGGACCAGCCGCAAACCACCGGCGTGGCCGCCACAGGACCGGTGGCTCGCACGCTGCAAACGCCGCAGATCACCGTCGGCGGCCGCGACGCGGCAGTGATCTTCAGCGGCCTCACGCCCGGCTTCGTCGGGCTCTACCAGGCCAACATCACGCTGCCCGCGGATCTGCCGGCGGGCGACCATCCGCTGCGGATGTCCGCCGGAGGCCAAGGCTCCAACGAGCCCTTGCTGCCGGTGCGTTGACAGAAAACGGAGTCCCTCGGGCGGTGGGCTTCCGGGCGCGCCGGAAGCCTACAGCCCGAGGACTTCCAGAAAGGCTTGACCGGCGTGGGAGAGCTGCCGTTGCGACGGATAGACCAGCCGGATGGTGCGCTCCATCTGCATCTCGGCCACGGGAATCTCCACCAGGGCCCCTTGCTCGATCTCCTGCTGCACGCACATGCCGGGCAGAAAGGCCACGCCGAGGCCGAGCTGCACGAGCCGCCGGATGGTCTCGATCGTCGGCAGCTCGATCGCCATGTTCAGCGGAACGTGGTGATGCTGGAAGGTCTCGATCACCCGTCGCCGATACGGGCCGGAGACGTTGTGGGCGATGAAGACCTCCTCGCCGAGCTCTTGAATCGACAGCTCCTTGCGCCCGGCGAGCCGGTGCCGCGGCGAGACCACAAAGGCCAAGTGGTCGGCGTAGATCTCCCGCGCCGTCAGCCGTTCGTCGCCCGGGTCGTAGCTGATGGCCCCCATCTCCAGCCGGCCGCGCAGCAGCTCCTCGGGGATGCCGCTCGACAGGCTGCGCCGGATCTCGATGTGGACCCGCGGGTGCCGCCGCCGATACTCCACCACAGGCCCCAGCAGATAGAGCGCCGTGGATTCATTGGCCCCGATCGACAGCCTGCCGGCCTGCAGGTCCTGCAATTCCGCCAGCGCCGTCCGCAGCTCACGGTCGAGCCCGTCGTACCGCTCGCAGTACTCGAGCGTTAGGCGGCCGGCGTCGGTCAGCGAAAGGGACTTCGTCGTGCGGTCGATCAGCGTGACGCCGAGCTCGCCCTCCAGCCGCTTCAGTGCCAGCGAGACGGCCGGCTGCGTGCGCAGCAGCTTCTGCCCCGCCCGGGAGAAGCTGCCCTCCTCAGCGATCGTGCGAAAGGTTTCCAGCAGCGCCAGGTCCATGAGGGATGCTCATAGTCTACCGAAGAATAATAAATTTGCATTATCCTCTCAGGGTTGATTGGATAAGGAGCATGTCCGAACGCGTATACATCTTCGACACCACCCTGCGTGACGGCGAGCAATCCCCGGGCTGCTCGATGAACACCGAGGAGAAGCTCCTGGTGGCTCGCAAGCTCGTGGATCTCGGCGTGGACATCCTCGAGGCGGGCTTCCCGATCGCCTCCGACGGCGACTTCGACGCGGTACGCCGAGTCGGCGCGGAGTTCCCGGACGTCCGAGTAGCGGCCTTGGGCCGCACCGTACCGAAGGACATCGAACGCGCCGCTCGCGCGCTGGAAGGCGTCAAGAATCCCCGCATCCACTGCTTCATCGCCACCTCCGAGATCCACCTCAAATACAAGTTCAACAAGACCCAGGACGAGATCCTGGAGCAGGCCGTGCGCGGCGTGGAGTTGGCCAAGCAGTACGTGGACGACGTGGAGTGGTCGGCCGAGGACGGCTCGCGGACGGAGATCGGGTACCTCTGCCGCATCTCCAAGGCCTGCGTCGACGCCGGCGCGACCACCATCAACATTCCCGACACGGTCGGCTTCTGCACGCCGGACCACTATGCCGAGATCATCGGCGCAGTCGTCGAAGCGGTCGGCGACCGCGCCGTCGTCAGCGTCCACACGCATGACGACCTGGGCCTGGCGACGGCAAACGCCATCGCGGCGCTGAAGGCGGGCGCCCGGCAGATCGAGTGCGCCATGAACGGCATCGGCGAGCGGGCCGGCAACTGCTCGCTCGAAGAAGTGGCCGCCATCCTGAACGTGCGCCATGATCGGGTGCCGTTCCACACCGGCATTCGCCTCGAGAAGCTCTATGCCGCCAGCCAGGCCCTGTCGAGCGTGATCACCTTCGGCCCTCAGCCGAACAAGGCGATCGTGGGCCGCAACGCGTTCGCGCACGAGGCCGGCATCCACCAGGACGGCTACCTCAAGCACCGCTCGACCTACGAGATCATGGCCCCGGAGTCGGTCGGCGTGCCGACCTCGCGGCTGGTGCTGGGCAAGCATTCCGGCCGCCACGCCCTGCACCAGAGGATCGTTGACCTGGGCTACGGCGACCTCGCCAAAGACGACACGCTGCGGGTCTACGAAGCCTTCACCCAGATGGCCGACACCCGCAAGGGCGTGCTCGACGAGGACATCGTGGCTCTGCTCGAAGAGCTGGGCTTCCGCAAGCTCGAGCTGGTCGCCCAGTAGGGCCGCGCCTCGACCGGGTCCCGAGCCCCGCGCTCGGGACCGCGTCGGCCGGCTCGGCTTTTCCTCCCCCGCACGAATCTTTCCAAACCTTTCCCCAAGAGCGGCGTCTAGATGTTCTGTAAGGCGAGATCGCCCCGGTGGAGTTGGTGAAAGCGCAATCGATCGGGATCGGCGGTCCGCCGGACGCGCCTCCTCTGAGTGAGGCGGCGCTCATCCGTGCGGCCCAGAACAACGATTCCGAAGCGTTCGAGCAGCTCGTGCGTCTGTACGACCGCTCGGTTCTGCGCGTCACGATGAATCTGCTGCGCTCTCCGGAAGATGCGCGCGACGCCTATCAGGAGGCCTTCTTGAAGGTCTACCGGCGTCTGGACAGCTTCCGCTTCGACTGCAGCTTTCATACCTGGCTCTACCGGATCGCGACCAACGTCTGCCTCGACTACCTGCGGCGCAAGAACGTCCGCAAGGAGCACGCGGTGGACGACCGGGACGACGAGCGCGGGTTGAACCCGTTGCAGACGGCCTCGGACGGGCGGCCCGAATCGGACCCCGACCGTTCGCTGACCGGACGCGAGCTCGGCGGCCGGATCGAGCAGGCGCTCGAAGCGCTCTCGCCCAACGAGCGGGTGGTGTTCGAGCTGAGGCACTACGAAGGAATGCGGTTGCGAGCGATTGGCGAGATGATCGGGATCAGCGAGGAAGCGGCCAAGAATAGTTTGTTTCGAGCCACCCGCAAGATGCGCGACGCGCTCGAGGACGTGCGCTGACCGCGCGGGGAGTGGAGCTGAAAATGCTGAACGAAAAAACACGGGATCAGGTCAGCCTCTACCTCTATGGCGAGTTGGAGGACGACGAGCGGCTGGCCTTCGAGGCCGAGTTGGAGAGGTCCCAGGAGCTACAGGCGGCCGTCGAGCGGGAAGAGCGTTTTCTGCGCAGCTTGAACGCGCGGCCCGCCCCGCCCGTGCCGGATTCCCTACTCGCAGAATGCCGGCACGACCTGATGCGCCAGGTCTATCGCGCGGAACGCAATCCGCAGCCCAAGTCCTGGTGGGAAGGCTTTCTCGCGGGCTTGGGCGGCATGCGTATGGCTTGGCAACCGACCATGGCGATGGCCTTGGTCGCTTTGGGCTTTTGGGGCGGCAGCACCACCGGCGGCGACTGGCGCGGCCTGATGGGCGGCGGCACGGAGGCGGTTGCGCCGCAGCAGGCGAGCATCTTGGCGACGCCGTCGCCGAATGCAACCGAGATTCAGTCCGTCGAGCTCGATCCGCAGGGCGGCGAGGTCGAGATCGTCATCGAGGAGCGCCGCACAATCCGCGGCAATCCGTCGGACCCGTTCATTCGCGGGCTGCTGATCTCCACCGTCGAGGGCTCGCACTCGGGCGCTAGGCTCGAGTCGTTGGCGGCGCTGGGCCACAGCGGCGGCGACGCCGAGGTGCGTCGCGCCATGATCCACGCGCTGCTCGACGACGACAATCCGGGCGTTCGCTTGAACGCGCTCGGCGCCCTGGCCTCCCACAAAGAGGACCCGGAAGTGCGCGCGGCCTTGATCCAGGCCCTGCAGAAGGACGACAATCCCGGCGTGCGCGTCCAGGCGATCGACCTGCTCACCGACAAGCCCGACCAAGAGCTGGCCGGCGTGTTACAGCAGATCGTGCGCGATGAATCGAACAACTACGTGAAGATGCGGGGCGAGCAGGCGCTGCACGCGATGAACGCCTCGGTAGAGCTGTATTGATCGTGGAGCACTCTAGAACGTGGAAGCCGTGTTGAGCAAGGTCATGAAGACGCGCAGTTTGAATCGAGCCGCGGCCCTGGCGGCGCTGCTGGCCTCCGCCGCGGCGGCTCAGACGCTGAGCCCTCTCCGGCGGGAAGGCGGCTACTACGTGCAGGAGCAGAGGGGCGATCTACCGGCGGCCTTTCGGCTGCGGATCAGCTCCACCGGCGCCGTCAACGTGGAAGGCGGCGTCGGTCAGCGGGTGACCTACGAGCTGGTCCGCAAGGTCAAGGCCTCGTCGGAGGCCGAGGCGCAGCGGCTCCTCGATCAGGCTCCGCTGACGGCGGCTCGCCAGGGCGGCAGCGTGACGATGCGGATCGACAAGCCCGGTTGCTGGAACTGCGGGTTCAGCGCGACCCTGCACGTCTCCACGCCGCACGCTACCCAGGAGGCGATCATCTCCACCAGCTCCGGCCAGATTCACGTTTCCAACATCGAAGGTCGCGTCAACGCCGATACGGCCGCCGGTGCCATCTTGGCCGAAAACATCGGCGCCGGAGTGCGAGCCACCACGGCAGGCGGCCCCATCACTCTCGGCGCGATCGGCGGTCCGGTTCGCTGCGAGACCGCCGGCGGCCCGATCAAGGTCGGAACCGTGCGCGGTGAGGCGGTGCTGAGCACCAGCGGCGGGCGCATCGAGGTCGGCGAGGTCCAAGGCGGCCTGCGGGCCGAGACCTCCGGCGGCGACATCACCGCCCAGCGCGTCGGCGGACCCGTGTTCGCGGGAACCTCCGGCGGCGTCATCCAGATCGGCGAGGCCGTGGGGCGCGTGGTGGCGGAAACCGCCGGCGGCTCCATCGAGATCGCCAAAGCGCCCGAAGGCGTGACAGCCGACACGGCCGGCGGCCACATCCGACTCACCGAAGTCGCCGGCGCCATCCGCGCGGCCAGTGCCGCCGGCAACATCGAAGCGGTCTTCCTCGACGGCCGGCCGGTGGGCGACTCGCTCATCGAGACCAACGCCGGCACGATCGTCGTCTTCTTGCCCGCCACCCTGCACGTGGCCGTCGACGCCAGCGTGGACTTCGCCCGCAGCCTCAACCGCATCGAGTCGGACTTCGCCGACATCCAGGTGGTGCGCAGCGGCAACGGCGCCGGCTCGAACGAAGTGCGCGCCGTCGGCGCCCTGAACGGCGGCGGCCCCGTCCTGCGAATCCGTAACACCAGCGGCCGGATCCAGATCCGACGTCTGCCGGAGTAAATCCTCATGAGTCGATCGTTGCCGTTGCTGCTGGCGTCCCTCCTGGTGGCCGGGGCGCAGACGCCCACCACTTGGCTCGGCGTCGGTCTGCTGGAAGTTTCGCCCCAGATGGCCCAGGAGATCGGCCTGGATACCGCCGGCGGCGCCCTGGTCGCCAACATCGCCCCGCTCAGCCCGGCGCAGAAGGCCGGCATCATGCCCGGCGAGGTCATCGTGAAGTTCGCCGGCGACGACGTCACCAGCGTGCAGCAGATTGCCAAGCTGGTGCGCCAGACCACGCCCGGTCAGTCCGTGACGGTGGAGCTGATCTCCACCCGCGGCCGCCGCACCGTGCAAGCGGTGATGGAAGAGCGCCGCGCAGCACCAAACGAGCCTCGACCCACCACGGAGATCGTCGTCGTGGAGCCGCTCGACTTCGACATTCCGCGGCCCGTGATGGTGGTCCGCAACCGCTCCCTCGGCGCCACTCTTGAGGCCGTGGAAGGCCAGTTGGCGGAGTATTTTGGGACGCCTTCGGGCGTGCTCGTGCGTGAGGTGCGCGCCGATTCGGCTGCGGAGACGGCGGGCCTGCGCGCCGGAGACGTGATCGTCGAGGCCAACAAGCGCGCCGTGAAGCAGCCTGAGGAGCTGCGGCGAGCCATGAGCGAGGCCGGCGAATCCGTCGAGCTGCGCGTGGTGCGCGAACGCCGCAGCCGCCTGGTCAGCGTGAAGCTTGGCGCCGATTCCTCGTTGGGGCGGCCCTTCACGCGGCGCTTCAACGGCTGGTAGAGCCCGTCTCCTCATACTGAGGCGGCCGAGGCTTCCCCCGGCGGCTCCTCCAGTTGCAGCAGCCCGGCCGCTTCCGGCTCCGGCAAAGCCTCCACATCTCGCAACTTCCGCTCCATGGCGCGACTGCGACGGTCGGCGGCGTCCATCACGTTGCTCGCTTCATCGAGCTTTTTGCGGACCTTGTGCAGCACTTGGCCGAACTTGCCGAACTCGGTCTTGACCGCTCCCAGCACCTCCCACACCTCGCTCGTCCGCTGTTGGATGGCGAGCGTGCGGAAGCCCATCTGCAAGCTGTTGAGCAATGCAGCCAGCGTCGTTGGCCCGGCCAGGATGATCTTCGCCTCCTGCTGCAAGGCGGCGGCCAAGCCCGGCGCCCGTAGGATCTCGGCATACAGGCTCTCCACGGGCACGAACAGGATGGCGAAGTCAGTGGTGCGCGGCGGGTGGATGTACTTGCCGCCGATCTCCTTGGCGCACAGCCGCACGGCGCGATCCAAGCCCTTGCGAGCGGCGTCGATCCCGGCCGGGTCGGCCCGCTCCTCGGCGTCCAGCAGCCTCTGGTAGTCTTCCTGCGGGAACTTGGCGTCGATCGGCAGCCAGACCGGCTCGGTCCGCTCGCCCTGCCCCGGGAGCCTGATCGCGAACTCCACCCGCTCCCCGGAACCCGGCGCGATCTCGACGTTCGAGCCGAACTGCTCCGGCGCCAGAAAGCTCTCCAGCAGCCCTCCCAATTGCATCTCGCCCCAAGTCCCTCGGGACTTCACGTTGCCCATCAGTCGCTTGAGGTCGCCCACTCCGTTGGCCAGCGACTGCATCTCGCCTAGCCCGGCGTGGACAGCTTCCAACCGCTCGCTGACCTGCTTGAACGATTCGCCGAGGCGCTTCTCCAGGGCGCCGTGCAGCTTCTCGTCGACGGTTTTGCGCATCTCCTCGAGCTTGGCCGCATTGGATTCCTGGAGCTTCGCGACGCCTTCTCCCAGGACCGCGTTCACCTCCTGGAGCTTTTTTTCATTGCCTTCACGGAGGGCTTCGAGGGCCTTGCGGAAGTCTTCCAAGCGCTCGTGGAGATCCGTACGCAGTCGCCGGCCGGCCGCATCGCCGGCCTCGCGGATCGCGTCCAGCTTCTCGTCCGCGGTCTTGCGGATCTCAGCCAGCTTGACTTCGTTGGACTGCTGGAGCTGCACCACGCTGCCGGTCAACGCCGCCCGGACTTGCTCCTGCTTCTTCTCGCTCGATTCCCGCAAAGCGCCGATTTGGGTCGCCACCTCTTCCCGCAGCTCGCGGGCGCGTCGGTTCGCCTCGTCCCGCTCCTTGCGCAACTGCTCTTCGAGCGTCTGCTCGATGCGCCGCTGCTGCTCGGCCAGTGCGGCGGCCCACGCCGAGGAGTCCTGCTCGCGGGCCCCACGCGGCGAGACGAAGGTGCGAAACACCAGGATGGCCTGGAGCAGCAGGATCAGGACCAGCACGAACAGGGAGATGTCGCCGGCAGCCAAGGACTCTATCGTATCTTATTCGCCTATTCTTCGCCTAGAAGAACTTCTCGCAGCGAGTCCGAGGGGTAACAACTTGGACCGCGCCCGTGTCAATGGACTACCTTTACAGAGTATGGCGAGCACCGAATATCACGAACCCCTGGAGTTGCTCTCGCCGGAGACCGCCGACATGCACCGCGCGCTGGTCTCGGCCATTGAGGAGCTCGAAGCCATTGATTGGTACCAGCAGCGCGCCGACGCCTGCGGCGACGAGGATCTCAAGGCGATCCTCGTGCACAACAAACGCGAGGAGATGGAGCATTTCCTGATGACCCTCGAGTGGATCCGGCGCAAATCGCCGGACATGTCCGAGAAGATGAAGCGCTACCTTTTCACGACCCTGCCGATCACCGAGATCGAAGAGGCCGAGAAGGCCGGCGCGGAGACCGGCGGAGCCGGAGGCGGCGACGATTCGCTCGGCCTCGGCAGCCTGAAGGAGGGAAACCGATGACCCTCTTGAAGAGAGAGATCGCACCTATTCTGCCTGACGCCTGGGCGGCCATCGACAACGAAGCGCGGCGGGCGCTCAAGCTCAAGCTCGCCGGCCGCAAGGTCGTCGACGTGAAGGGCCCCTACGGCTGGACGCTGAGCTCGGTCAATACGGGCAAGCTGCAACTGCTCGACGCCGAGCCAACGCCGGGCGTCAACGTAGGGGTTCGCCAAGTGCAACCGATCGTCGAATTGCGCACGCCCTTCGAGCTCCAGTTGATGGAGTTGGACTCCATCTGCCGCGGCGACGAGTCCCCCAATCTGGACGCGGTGGCCGAGGCGGCCGACCGTATCGCGCGGGCCGAGGACGGAGCCATCTTTCAGGGCTTCGCCGCCGGCTCCATCCCGGGTTTGCTGGGCTCCCTGTCAGCCGAGCCGATCCCGTTCGGCGAAAGCCCCGAGGAGCGCCTCGCCGCCGTGGTGCAAGCCCGCCGCACGCTCCAGCGCGCGGACGTGGACGGCCCCTACGCGCTGGTCGTAGGCGAAGCAGCACACGCGGCGATCCTGCAGGCGGCCGACGACGGCTATCCCCTGGTCAAGCGGCTGTCGTCGCTGCTGGAGGGCCCCCTGATTCGGGCCGACGTGCTCGACGGAGGGGTGCTGGTGTCCCTGCGCGGCGGCGACTTCGAGCTCACCATCGGCCAGGACATCTCGATCGGTTACGTCAGCTCGGACCGCCACACGGCCGAGCTGTTCATGGCCAGCTCGTTCACCTTCCGCGTGCTCGAGCCTGACGCCGCCGTCGCCCTGTCCTGACGGAGCGCGAGCTGGATACGAAAAAGGCGAGGACGGTCGTCCTCGCCTTTTCTTGCGGCCGTCCCTGCGGAGCGACCTAATTCTCTTTCCAGCCCAGCGCCGACATCATGATGTGGAAGATCTTCGTGTTCGGCATATAGCCGTGCACGGCCGAGGCCCCGGGCCCTTGCGCCGCCACGATCACCTCTTCGCCGGTGTGGGTGTCGTCCATCCGGACGGCGCCGCCGCGATAGCCCTTGCCTTCCGGCTTGTCCTCGGCGGTCAGCAACGGCTTCCCCTTGAGCCCGCCGTGCATGCGGAGGTCGAAGGAGTGGTCGGCGGTGAACAGGATCAGTGTGTCCTTCGAGACGGTCTTGCTCAGCTTGCGGATGATGTCGTCGAGCTCCAGCGCACGCCGCAGCCCCGGCTCCACCTTGCCGCTGGTGTGCATGTCGCCCTCGATCATCAGGAAGTAGCCCTTCTTGTTGGCCGACAGCATCTTGACGGCCCGGTCCACCGCCTCCGGCAAGCTGAAGTCGTCGCGCTTGTCAAAGATCGCGATCGCCTGATGGGCGTCGGCCGGAATCGCCGAGACGGACGGGTACATCATCCGTCCGGCCTGCTGCGCCAGCGCCGTCATCTCGAGTCCGTCGGCCTTCAGCGCCTTCTCGATGTCGCCCCGGCCCGGCCCGATCAGCACGTCCACGCCGTCGCCGAAGCGCGGCTTGAACAGTTGCTGAAAGATCGTCGAGAACGCCTTGCGGTCATTGGCGTGGGAGTAGCAAGCAGCCGGAGTGGCGTCCACGACCGGCATGTTGGTGATCACGCCGGTGGAGAGCCCGTGCTCTTCGGCGTACTCCAGGATGGTCTTCAGCGGCTTGCCGTCCGTCTTGCCTCGAACGGTCTCCGGCCCCTCGGAGATCACTCCGTTCTGCGTCTTCACGCCGGTGACCACAGCCGTCATGCCCGCCGCCGAGTCGCTCACCCACTGGGAGTCCGTCGAGGTGTCCGACAGGCCTATGTAGGGCATCGACTGGATATAGAGTTTCTGCGGCTCGCCATGGCCCAGAATGCTGGCGGCGTTCAGGGTGGCCACGCCCCCGGCGTCCCCCAGCAGCAGGATGACGTTCTTCGCACGCTTCTGGGCGAGCAAAGGCAACGAGAAGAGGAGCAGGAGTAGGACGGTTTTGCGCATCGACCTCCCAGTGTAATCCGGGGAGACCATCCGGTGGAGGCGCCTTTGTCTCAACCAACCCGCCGCGGTCCGGCGGCGGCGTGCTCGAGCCGCGGAGCCATCTCCGAGCGGCCCGCGAGCGGCTGCGGCGAGGCCTTCTCGGTCAGGTGCGGCACGCCCCCGTTCTCCACCCAGTCCACGCCGTCGGTGGTGATGGCGTACAAGCCTTGGTTGGTCGTGCGCAGCAGCTCGCGCTCGCGCAGGTACCAGATCGCGAACTCGGTCTCGTCAATGCGGACCTGGATCGCGCGGGCGATCTCCGCCCGGCCCAGCTCCGGATTGCGCGGCCGGGTGATCATCACGTCGTAGAGCGTAGACATGATCGCCTGCCGCAGCCGCTTCTGGGTGAGCACGTCTTCGATGCCGGCGTTGAGCTCCACCTGCACTGTGGCCGGGTCCAGCGGCTCGCCCTCCAGCCGGACCGGCAGGACATTGCCCGACGATCCGCCCTGCGGCCCCCTCGCCTGCGCCAAGTGCTGCTCGCGTTCCTTGTCGTAGGCGGCGCGACGCTTGGGGTCGGCCAGGGTGCGGTAGGCCTCTTTGACCAGCTCGTACTTTTCGGGGTCCGACTGCTGCTCGTTCTTCTTGCCGTAGCGCGTCAGCATCAGCCGGACGGCCCACTCCACCATCGCCCGGTCCGCTTGCGGGCTCACCATCAGAAATTCGTAGTAGTCGACGAACGGACCGTTTTCCACGACGCACTCCTCCGGCCGGCGACAGCCGGAACCTCTTTCATTATCGACGCACCTTCACGGCCGTCCTATGGAGCGGTCGAGCTAGAGTGCCATGGGGCTTTGCCTTACTACCCTGGCGGCGCGCCCCCTGGGAACCTCCTGGCCGGCGGTCAAGGCAACCTGGTCTTGAACAGGATGTCGGAGCCCACCAGCCCGTTCTGGTCGCGTGTGAGCACGAAAGTCCAGCGTCGATACGGCGCATATTCCAGCCGAAACGTCTGCTGCTGCGCCGACGAAAGGTCGTAAGTATAGATCAGCGTGACCTGGTCCGTGATCTGCTGCTCGGTGGAGATGCGCGCCGCCGGGTTGGCCTCCGCGCCGCCGGCTTGCGGGTCCACCTTCAGGCGGCTCACCCCGAAGAAGCGTTGCAGCCCCGGCGAGACCGGTCGCTCCACGGCCTGGTTGAAAACCGTATTCGCGCCGGTCTGAAACAGCGATTGCTGCTGAATGCGCTGGCGCGAAGCCGTCACCGGGTCCGTCGTGGGAGAACGGCCCACGGCCACCAGGTTCACCAGATCCGCGAACGAGACCGGCGGATCGGAGCGGTAGCTGACGTTGAGCCGCCGAGCCGGCCCGGACAGGATGAGCCCAATGTCGATGTCGCGGATCCGTGTCTCGAGCTCGAAGTCCAGCACCGGCTCGATCCGGAAGGGATTGACGAAGTCGATCTCGCCTCGGTTGATGCGGTAGCCGGAGCCGTTGAAGTTGATGCGCCCGCGCGAGACGTTCATGCGCCCCAGCAGGGACGGGCTGTTGAGGCCGCCCACCACGCGCAGGTCGATCTCGGCCTCGATGTCACGCACCAGCGAGGTCTCGACCATCAGGTCGGCCGCCGAAACCACCTGGATGTTGAGCTGCATGTTGCGCAGCAGCCCGCTGGTGGACGGCGTGGTGGTGGGCTCGCGCAGCGAGCCGATCAGAGCGCCCAGCGAGACCTCCGGGTTGGTGGCCGCCCGCAGCACCGTCACCTGGCCCGACAGCAGGCTCTGCTCACGGTTCCCCGAAAGCGCCAAGCGGCCGTCGATCACCGAGCTGACGCTCGACGGATAGCGGATGCGCACCCGCTCCACGTCGGCTCGCAAACGGTACTCGGCGTTGTCCCGGTCGAACTGGCTCAACCCCGTCAACACCACACGCCCGCCGCCGGTCAGGCCGCTGAGCTCGCGGATGCGAACCTGCCGGCCTTCGAACTCCACGTCGCCCTCGACGCCGGTCAGCCCGTTGGCAAAGCCCTCCGAGCGCAGAGAGCCGTCCCGGATGCGCAGATTGCCGCTGACGTCGGGAGAGCTGCGGTCGCCGGTCACGGAGACCTTGACCGTCGAGCGGCCGGCCGCCTGCAAGTCGCCGTCCAGTGAGCCCAACGCCGCCAAGTTGAACTCCCCTTCGATCTGGAGATCCAGCGCGCGCGTGCCGTCGAAGGCGATGTCGCCGTCGACTTCGATGTCGGTGCCGTCACCCTGTAGCCGCATGTGTTCGAGCTGCAGGCGGCGCCCCTCGAAGACCCAGCGCATTGGGAAGGGGTTATAGAGCTGATAGCGAAGGTCCGAGCCCACCAGGGAGCCGACGTTGAAGCTCACCTGTTCGAAGGCTCCTTCGGCGCGGAAGCTGTCCGGTAGGTTCCGTAGGTCGCCGGTCAGGCTCAGCTTGCCCGCCACTGCGCCGCGCAGGTCATCCAGCGGCAAGTCGCTGAGCTCGGCCAGCACGCCCGCGTCGAGGTCGCTGATGGTCGCGTCCCCGTGGAAGGCGCCGCTCGGGATCTCGACAACAGCGTCGCCACTGAAGCTGCCTCCCAGCGGAGTTCCGGTCCAATCCAGCCGCACCGCGTCGCCGCGGCTCGAGAGCCCTCCCTCGAGCGCGCCGAGCTCACGCCCCTGCCACACCAAGTCGGCCAGGCGCCAGGAACCGCTGGTTTCCAGCCGCTCCACGCCGTTATGATCCGCGGCCAGAACACCGGACGCCCGGACATCGAAGGTCGCCTGGCCGGTGGGAGGATTCTCCCTGGACCGCAGACGTTCGAGCTGCTCGATGCGCCAGTCGTGGCCGCCCAGGTCGAGCTCGAAACGGCGGCCCGCCAGCTCGTAGCGGCCTTGCCCCCGCAGCGATCCGGCCGGCGTCTGTAACTCCAACTCCTCAATGGCGGCGACGCCGTCGCGCAGAGCGCCGCGCACGGCCAGCCGCTGGAACGGCTGGTCGGCCAGCGAACCGTCCGTCACGGCCACATCCACGCTCACCCGCGCGGCTTCGAGCGGCCCGTCCAGCGTCGCCGAGCCGCTCCACAGCCCGGTCAGCGGCGCGGAGACCTTCGCCGTCTCCAAAGCCTTGGCCACGTCGAGCGCTGTGGCGTCGAGCCGGCCTGCCAACGGCAGCTCGCTCCAGCCCCAACCCTTCTCCGGCGGGAACGTCCCTTGCAGCGCCAGCTTCGCCTGGCCGCGCTCATCGCGCAGGATCGCGTCGTCGATCTCGAAGCCGGCCGAGTCCAGCTTGAAGCGCGCTTCCAAGCCCTGCCACGGGTAGCCCAGCAGCTCCAGCTCGCCGGACTCGAGAGCGCCATTCAGCGCCACCGCCAGCGGCTTGCGGCCCAAATTGATCAGCAGACCGCCCTCGAAGCGCACCGGTCCCAGGGCCCGGAACGGCGCAGTCTCCAGATCCAAGCCGAACAGGTCCAGAATGCTCAGCAGGTCGTCCGGCGCGGAGGCGTCGAAGAGCAGATCCGTGGCCGTCTCGCCGGCCTCGTCCATGCGTCCGGTGGCCTGCACGCGGGTCACGGCGGTGCGTACGTCCAGAGCCTCGATGTTGATCTGCTGGGTGGCGCCGTCCAGGTGGGCCCGCAGCGAGCCGTCGAGCGGACGCAGCGAGCCGGCCGCAAGGCCGTCGAGCGTGATATCCGCGGACGCCTGCAGGTCCTCCGGCGATGAGCCCGTCGCCTCGATATGGGCCCGCACGGCCGAACCCCAAGGGATCGCCTTGGTCGAGCCCGCCGCGGCCAACAGCGAGCGCAGCCGGAAGCCCTCGGCGTCGCCGGCGATCTCGAACCGCCGGCCGGGCTCGAACGGGTCGGTGAGCTGCGCGCTGCCGTGAAATGCGCCGCCGAAGGCCTCCAGCGCCAAATCGCTAAGCTCGATGCGGTCCATCGATCCGCGATAGCCCGTCGACAGCGTCGCCTCCGAAAGCTTCACCGCCCCAGCCCGAGCGCCCAGCTCAGAGGCCCTCGCCCGGCCTTCGTAGGTCAGCTCATTCCCATCGCCGTTCCACGCCAGCCGCCCGTCCGCCTCCAACCGGCCCGACAGCGTCCAGTCCGGCGGCAGCCAGGCGGCGGCCGTCTCCAGCGGCCCGGAGATCTCGTAGTCGAGTGTCGCCGAAGGGGGGTCCGCCAAAGTCGCCTCGCCGGAGGCCGACAGCGCGGCCTCGCCGAGCTTCAGTCGCGCCTCCGACACCGTCAAGCGCTCTCCGCACAGCGAAGCGCGCGCGTCGGCCGAGTCCACGGCGCCGGACCGGCCCCGCAGCTCCCACGCTACGCGGCCCGCCGCCAGAGTCGCCTCATGGCAGCCGTCGACCGCGCTGCGGGTGAGGGCGTCCACGTCTTCGGCCTCCACCGAGGCGTCGAAGATCTTGCCGTTCCACGAGACCCGGGCGTGACGCAGGTCCACCCGCCGCGCGCCGACGGCCAATGAGCGCGCCAGAGCGCTCTCGATGCGCGGCAGCGTCAGTCCTTGCTCGTCGGTCGCCAGCCGGATCTGCGGCGACTCCACGACGATCGAACGCAAGAACAGCGGTCCGCGCCACACGGACTCCCAACCCAAGCCCAGCCGGATCAGCGGCGCTTCGAGGAGCGGCTGGCCGTCGAGACGCGGTTCCGGCGGGCTGCGAAAGTCGTGCAGGTCCACCCGCAAGGCGGCGCTGTCGAGCTCGATCGAAGCGATCGTCACGCCCTCGCCCAGCACACGCTCGGTCTCGGCAAGCACCTTGGCCCGCAACCACCCCGCGAACCAGTCGCTGCGCAGCGCCCAGTCGGCGCCGACGAACAGCAGCGCGCCCGCCGCCAGCAGCCCGGCCAAGGCATAGGCGGCCCAGCGCAGGGCGCGGCCGCCGGGCAGAGCTTTCCAGCGATCGCCCAGCCGGCTCACGGGGAAACCTCCACGGGCTCTGTCTTGGGCTCCGCCAGCGTCGGCAGCCGCACGATTCGCGTGGTCGCGCGCAACTGCCGCACGCGGTCTTCCAGGTCCGCTTCGGCCTGCCGCTGACGCAAGGCGTCGGTGATCTCCTCGCGCACCTGTTCCAGCGGCGGCGCGGCCGGGTCGTTGCCGTACAGTCGGCGGTACTCGGCCCGAATCTTGTCGTCGGCGATCTCCACGCCGGCCCGGTAGCGGAAGCTGACGTAGCCTGCAAAGCGGAGTTGCCGCCGCAAAAAGCCGCGCGCCTGCTCTTCGGTGACGCCGTAGGCCTTCAGAGCCTCCGGGAACGAGCGCCCCGCGAAAGCCGCCTTGTTGAGTTGCTCGGTCTGGCGCTCCAGCTCGGCGCCGTTCTCGCTGCGGATGCCCGACAGCGCGATCTGGCTCTCGATCAGCCGCTGGTCGATCAGCCGTTGCAGGGCCTGCTCACGCGCCTCGGGCGTCTCGTCGAGGTTGCGCTCGTTGAACATGGCCTCCAGCCGCAACTGCGTGTCGACCTCGCTGGCCAGGATCGCCTCCGAGCCCACGATCGCCACGGTCCGGTCCAGGATCTCGGCCCCCGCGGGCCAGACCGCCAACAAACCGACCGCCAGCGTCAGACCTCTCAAAACGTTTGCCCCAAAGAAAAGTGGAACTGGAAGCTGCTGACCTTCTGCGTCCGCACCGATCCGGTTCCGTTGATCAAATCCTGGTACGAGCCGGCGTAGCCCACGAAGCGCGGCGTGTTGATGCCGTAGGCCAAATCGATGCGGACCGGCCCCACCGGCGTGCGGTAGCGCAAGCCGAAGCCCACCGCGTGGACCATGTAGTCGTAGTCGAACAACTCGCTGCCGTCCTCGGTCGGCCGCCGCCGCTGGGTGGAGCGGAAGCTGATGGCGCCCGGTTTGGAATAGACGTTGCCCGCGTCGTGGAAGAGTACGCCTCCGATGCTCTCCCCAAACAGCGGGAAGCGCAGCTCGATGCTGTTGAGGAACTGCGCGCCGCCTCCGATAGGGAAGCCCGTGGTGGGGTCTCTTGGGCCGGCCTGGTTGAACGGGAAGCCCCGGTGCGAGTTCGCGCCGCCACTGAAGAAGCGCTCCGACAGCGGCAACCGAGGATCGGGGCTGGAGCCGTAGAACAGCCCGGCGCTGGGGTCGTCGAGCAGCCCCTTGTCACCCCAAGGCGTCAGCAAGCCGACCTGCGTCGTCCGCGCCAGCGTGAGCTTTCGTGAGAGGTGATAGTACGTGCTGTTCTGCCCCAGGAACCGGAAAAAGTCCGGCTGGGAACCCCAGTAGCCGGAGGCGAACCCGAGGTCGACCGTGTTGAACGAGCCGCGGGTGGCGTCGATCGGATCGTCGCGGCGGTCTTCGATGTAGGTGCCGGAGAACAAGGCGGCCCGCACCGGCTGCGAGCTCAGCGGCACCAGCAGCGGCGTGATCTGCAATGTGTCCTGGTTGATCGTGGTTCGCCGGTAGGTGTAGCGATACAGGCCGGTGCGGAACTTACTGAAGCGGTGTTCGAGCTGGAACGCGCCCTCGGCCCGCGCGCCGGTGAAGGTGCGCACGTTCCGAGAGGTGTCGTACAGGCCGCTGACGATCATCTTCCAGTTGTCCGAGCCGGTGAAGCGCGGGTTCTCATAGGTCAGCAGGGCCCTCTGCTGCAGGTTGGAGATGCGCGTCCGCAGTCCGAACGTGTTGCCCTTGCCACGGAGATTGAGCCGGGTCAGCTCGACCGTCACGCGCGGCGAGAAGGCCGCCTGCCCGATCGGCTGGCTCACGGCGATGGATCGGCCGCCGCCCAGCCGGGCGAACTCCGCACCGCCACCGAAGCCGATCGCCCAGCGCCGCGACTCCTCCAACTGGAACAGCACGTTCTTGGCCGACTCGTCGCCCTCGGGGTTCTGCAGCGCCACGTCGACCTTGGAGAAGATGCCCAGATCGTAGAGCCGCCGCTGCGACTCGAACATGGCCGTCTGCGACAGCGGCGCGCCGGGCTGCAGCAGCAACTGCCGCTCGATCACCGGCAGCCGGGTGTGGTCGAACCCGCTGACCACCGTGTCGCGCACCTCCAGTTGCTCGCCTTCCCGCACCTCGTAGGAGACCACCACCCTCCCGGGGTCGTCGGTGGGCCGCACCGACCAGTCGAACGAGGCGTCCTGAAAGCCCGCGTCGTAGTATTCCGCCAGGATGAGGTCGCGGTCGGTGGCGACGCTGGTCTCGCTGAACGGCTGTCCCTCGGCCGAGGCGAAGCGGTAGTCGCTGGGGCTGAGCGGAAAGCGCTCCATGCCCTTGACTTCCAGGTGATCCACCACCGTCGACGGGCCTTCCACGATGTCGAACGCCACCGCCAGCCGGCCTTCTTTGCCCTGGTAGTTGTTGTCGATCTCCGTGGTGACCTTCACATCGCGAAAGCCGTTGGTGCGGTACAGCCGTTCGATCGACTCCACGTCCCGATCCAGCAGCGACTGGCTGAAACGCCCGCGCCGCCGCTGCAGGCTACTCTCCTCGAGCAACAGCCGCTCCCGAATCGTGTCGGGCGGAAAGTACCGCGCCCCGCGGATCTCCAGGTGCGACAACTTGCGGCGCCGCCCCGGCTCGATGCGGTAGACGATCTCCACGACCTCGTCGGTGCTACGAACCCTCTCGAACTCCACCGACACGTCGAAGTAGCCCTTGGATTGCAGGAAGTTCTTGAGATTCGCGGCGCCTTCGGCCAGCAGGTCCACGTCCACGAGGCCCTCTTCGAAGATCGGCACGTAGCGCCGCATCTTCTTATCCGAGAGGTCGAAGCCTTCCACGCGGACGATCACCTGGGGGCCGCGACGGATGCGCACAACCAGATCCACGCGGTCCTTGTCGGGGTTGAAGTCCCGTCCCATGATCTCGACGTCGGCCTGCCAGTAGCCTCGCTTGTGGAAGTCTTCCCGCAGTTGGGCCACGCCCTGCTCCAGGCGAGGGTCGGTGGCGTCACGGCCGGGCTTCCACCCGGCGATGTCCCGCAAGCGTTTCTCCGTGAGCTGGGAGTCGCCGGTCATGAGGATGTCGCCGAAGCGGGCCCTGTCGCCGGTCTGGATCTGGAAGATCAGGTCCACCTCCCGCGTCTCGGGCCGTTCGCGCCGTCGCACCTCGATGCCCGGCGATTGGAAGCCGTTATCGGCGAGCAGCCGGCGGAGCTGGCGCTGCGCCTCCGAAACCGCTTCCGGCGTCACCAGTTGCCCCAGCCGCAGGCGCGTGGCCGTGGCCAGTTGGGCCGGGGTCGGCGGAGCTTCCACGCCCAGCGCCTCCACGGCCCCGACGAACCAGTTCGGCTCGGTGAGGAACGTCACCGCCACGCCGCCGTCACGCTCTTCGGCTTCTACCGAGATGTTGGCGTAGCTGCCGGTGTCGAACAGCTCCGTGATGCTCGAGGCCACATCGGCGGAGCGCAGCGGCTGACCGGTGTGAATCGCCGTCAGCCGGTCGAGCGCCTTGGCGTCCAACGGCTGCTGGGCGGGCTCAAAACGAACCTCCACCACGGGGAGACCTTCCAGCTCGGCTGCCTCTGCGGCAGCCCACCAGGAGAGCGCCGCCAACAGGATCAGCAGAATGCGTGGCACAAGCTCCAGACGGCCTCCATTATAAGATGCCCCGGCGGGCCCCCATAGGATGCCCGTGCGGCGCCGAGCGTTCCGGCGGCATGTGGCTGCTAGCATCGGAGCAGGGCCGCGACGGGCTCTTTTCAGCATGGACGCGCGCGATCGGGAACGCTACGCCAGGCAGTCTCAGTTCGCCCCTTTGGGCGAAGAGGGCCAGCGGCGGCTGCGCGCCTCGCACGCGGCGATCGTGGGCTGCGGCGCGCTCGGCAGCCTGCAAGCCGAGGCATTGGCCCGCGCCGGCGTCGGCCGGCTCACGCTCATTGACCGCGACTTCGTGGAAGAGAGCAACCTGCAGCGGCAGTGGCTCTATGACGAGGCCGACGCGGCCGAGGCCTTGCCCAAGGCCGTCGCCGCCGCCCGCCGCCTCCGGCTCATCAATTCCGGCGTCGAAGTCGAGGCTCGCCCGGCCGACGTCAACGCCGACACTGTCGCCGCACTGGTCGCCGGGGCCGACGTGATCCTCGACGGGACCGACAACTTCGAGACGCGCTTCCTGCTCAACGAGCTCGCCGTGCGCGACGGCCGCCCCTGGATCTACGGCGCGGCCGTGGGCGGCGGCGGCACGGTGATGCCGATCGTGCCCGGCCGCACGGCCTGCCTGGCCTGCCTGGTCGATCCGGCGCTCAATGACGCCGGCCCCACCTGTGAGACCGCCGGCATCCTCAACGTCGCCTCCGCGGCCGTCGCCGCGTTCCAGACCGCCGAGGCGCTCAAGATCCTCAGCGGGCGGCTCGAGGCCGTCTCCGCCCGCGCCGTCTCGCTGGACCTGTGGGGCGGCAAGCCGCGGGCCGTCGGCGTGGAACGGCATCCCGACTGCCCGGTCTGCGTGCGCCGGGAGTTCCCTCGCTTGGCCGCAGCCGGCGAGCGCCGGCCCGCCGTGCTGTGCGGACGCAACGCCGTGCAGGTGCAGGAGAGAGACCGCGAGCTCGACCTCGAACGGCTGCGCTCGACGCTGGAGCCGCTGGGCGAAGTCCGTGCGAACGAATACGCCCTGCGGTTCCTGGCGCCTCCCTACGCCATGACGGTCTTTCGTGACGGACGCGCCATCATCCAGGGCGTCAGCGACGTGGCGCAGGCCCGCAGCCTCTACGCGCGCTACATAGGGGTCTGAGCCGAGGTCTGCTACCCTGGCCCAAAAGCCATGCGAGTCCCCCCCGTCCTGGCCTTGTTGGCCACCTCGTTCTGCTTCTCTCCGCCGCCGCTCGCCGCAACCCTGGTGCCGGAGGTCGGCTTCGAAACCCTGGTGGCCGACTCGGAGGCCATCGTGCACGGCACGGTCGTCCGGTCCTGGACCGCCTGGGACGAAGGCCACGCCGCCATCTGGACCCACTACGAAGTCCGCGTGGCGAGTTGGCTGAAGGGCTCCCCTGCGTCCACGATCCGGATCAGCGAGCCCGGCGGCTCGGTCGGCGGCGTCCACACCCAGATCGTCGGCGCGCCGCGCTACGCCGTGGGCGAAGAGATCGTCGTATTCGCACACCGCACGCCGATCGGCTACCTGCGCACGTCCGGCTGGAGCCAGGGCAAGTTCGTGGTCTCGGCCGGCGGCTCGGGATCGGGCAACGCTTCGGGCAAGATCGTGTCGAGCGTGCGGACCGGCGCGCAAATCGTAAGCGCCGCGCAGCCCGTCAAGACGCCCTTGTCGAGCCTCGACCGCAGCGACCTGGCGCAGTTCCTCGCCCGCGTCCGTGCGGAAGTCGCCCGCGGCGGCTCGCAGAACGGCGGAGGCCTGCGATGAGGCCGTGCCGCCCCGCCCTGCTCCTGCTGGCGCTGGCCTCGGCCTTCTCCGCCTCGGCCTACATCCGCTCAACAGCTACCGGCACGGTCGACGGCCCGCCCCTGTTCCGGACTGACTTCGAAGCCGTCCAGTTCTACGTGCAGGACATCGTGGCGCCCGGGCTGGCCAACGCCGACGGCCGCCCGTTGATCGCGCCGGGCAGCGATCCCCTGCCCGCCCTGCAAGCGGCCCTCGACGCCTGGGGCTCCATCGAGACCAGCGCCCTGCGCTTCCTGCCGCTGGAGACGACCCCGGCCGGCTACGACACCACCGACGGGCTCAACGTGATGGTCTTCGAAGACACTGCCGCCACGCGCTCGCTCACCGGCGGCGCCACGGCTGTCACCGCCCTCCGCTTCGAGCCCAACGGACGCATCGTCGAGTCGGACATCGTCTTCAACCCCAACTACAAGCCCGGCAACAACCAGATCCCGTTCTCCACCGATCTGTCGCTCAACAGCGTGGACTTGCAGGCGACGGCGACCTACCACGTCGGCAAGTCGATCGGCGCCAACGTCAGCGGCGTGATCGGGGCGGCGATGTTCGATCACACCGAGCAGTCGCAGTCCTTCGGCCGCAACCTGACCAGCGACGACCGAGCCCTGGCCGCCGACGTCTACCCCGCGCCGGACATGGCCGGCGACTTCGGCGTGATCTTCGGCGCCATCACCATCGAGAATGAGCCCGCCACCGGCGTGCTCGTCACCGCCATCGAGCCCGCCCGCGGCTACGTGCAGACGACCCTGACGTCCGTGGCCGACGGAACCTACCGCATGCGGGTGCCGGCCGTGCCGTCGAGCCGCTACTACATCTACGTCGAATCGCTCGACGGCCCGCTGCTGCCTTCGCAGGTGCAGTTCCTCAACCTCAGCGGCTTTCGAACCGACCTGCGTCCGCGCTTCTTCGGCAGCAGCGCCGCCCCCATCCGCGTCGACGCCCTGCCGGGCCGAGAGGTCCGCATCGACATCCGCGCCGAGGGCGGCCCGAGCGCGCTCGAGATCAGCCAAATCGGTATCGACGTTCCCGGCGGCGTCGGCCGCCCGCTGCGGCTCTCCGACGGCCCCATCCGCCTCACCGCGGGCCAAGCGCATGACATCGTCGTCGCCGGCCTGGGCATCGACTCCACCATCGGCATCGACGGTATCCGCGTGCTCGGCCCCGGCCTGACCGTGCGGCCCGGCTCCATCCGCGTGGACCCCGAGTTCACCGTCGGCGGCGGGCCGCTGCTGCGCGTCACCGTCGACGTGGCCCCGCGCTCGGACGCCCGCATCGGAACCTTCGCCATCGTCGCCCCGCGCGCGGCGGATTTCTTCACAGGGGCGCTGCTGATCGAGCCGGAGAAGCCGCAGATCTCCTCCGGCGGCGTGGTCAACGCCGCCAGCTTCGCCGCCCAGCCCGTCGCCCCGGGCGCCTTGTTCAGCCTGTTCGGCAAGGGCTTAGGACCGGTCCAGGGCGTAGCGATCGACGGCTTCGACCCCGAGACCGGCTTGCTGCCGACCACCCTGGGCGGCGTGACGGTCTCCTTCGACGGCGTGGCCGCGCCGCTGATCTTCGTCTCTGACGGGCAGGTCAATCTCCAAGTCCCGCTGGAGGTCGCTTCCCGCGCCAATTCGGTCGTCCGCGTGAACGTCTCCGGGCTGGAGAGCGAGCCGCTGACGGTTCCGGTGGCCGCCACCGCGCCGGGACTGTTCCAAACCGGAACCACACAGGCCGCCGCGCTCAACACCGACGGCTCCATCAACGGCCCCGCCAACCCGGCCGGCCGGCTGGGTTTCGTGATCCTCTACGCCACCGGCCAGGGGCTGGTTGCGCCGCCTATCGCCACCGGCGCGGCGGCTTCGGGCAATCCTCTGCAGTTGGCCGAAGGGGTGCGCGTGACCATCGGCGGCCTCGAGGTTCCGGCTGACGACATTCTGTTCGCCGGGCTGGCGCCGGGATTCGTCGGGCTGTTGCAGGTGAACATCCGTCTGCGGGACGTCTACCCCGCGGGCGACGCCGTCCCGGTCGTGCTGGAGCTACAGGGTCGGCCCAGCCAGACCGCCACGATCGCGCTGCAGTAGGACGACGGTCACTCCGGGCAGGCGCTCACCTCGACCGTCTTGCCCGGTTCCACCGTCGACGCGCACGCTTGCGGCTTGCCGGCGCCGCGGATCTCCACCCGGTGTTCTCCGGCGGCGATGGGCATGTCGATCGGGCAGCGCCCCATCCAGGCCTGGTCGATCCACACCTCGCCTTGCCGGCAGGTCACCCGCAAGCGCCCGGTCGGCAGGTCCGTGCGGGCCGGCTGCGGCGCGCGCAAGGCGGGCTTGGCCGGGCGCGCCTCGACTAGAGCGGCGGGCTCGTTGGGCGGCGCCCACGGAGCTTCTTCCGGCGAGGGATCGGGCATGCCGCCGGTCACGGTGGGCGGCCCGGCGTGCCCCAAAGAGCCCCGCGACGGCTTGGGATTGTAGGGCGCCCCGAGCGACATCTCCGGGTTCCGGCGGTGGTAGATGGTCATCTCCAGCCGCCGCCCCCGAATCACCAGCTTCAGCGTCTCCTGCTCGACGGTCGCGCTGAAGCTGCGGCCGGTCAGCACCGCCCGGCAGTCTTCCAG
The DNA here is from genome assembly GCA_016125275.1 of Acidobacteriota bacterium. Lineage (GTDB taxonomy): Bacteria > Acidobacteriota > Terriglobia > Bryobacterales > UBA6623 > RI-231. Next base: position 53,568 of record WGMB01000009.1, read on the forward strand.
AATCTGCGCAAAGGCTGGGTCCGGCTCCGCGTCGGGGTCCTTGGCGTTGCGCTCGTCCTCCCGCCGCAGCACGTCCTGGGCGGGGCAGCCGGCCAGGTAGACGTTCTCGTTGAGGTCGCGCAGCAAGACCAGCGCGGCCGTCTGGCCGCCTTCGGATTCTGGAGCCGCGGACGACGGGCACTTCAATGACAGCGCCGGCTCCTCGAAGGCCTCGCCGCCCGTCTCGATCGAGCAGCTCGACGCCCACTGCTCCACTTCCTTCTCGAGCGGCGCGTCGGCGGCAAACCGCCGCTGCTCGTGATCGAGCGTGTAGACGGCGGTCGGCTTTTCCTGACCGGCCAGGCCGGCCGCGGAGACGAGCAGAACGACGGCGATGCGGAGCATTCGCATTCCCTGGCGCCGAAAGCGCCCAGAGCCTCCGCTGTCAGTATAGGACCGGGCGGCCGCCCGGCGGTCTTCAGATCAGGATCTGCCAGGGGTCTCGAAAGCCGCCGTCGGCCACCTCTTCCCACATCATCAACGCTTGGGTGGCGACGATGGTGGATTCGGTGTCGGCCTCGGCTCCGCCCGGCTGGGCCTTGTAGCGCGGCAATACGAAGGCGCCGTGGAGGCGGGGGTTATCGGAAAGCAACTGCCGCTGCAGCAGCTCGTCGCGCTCCCGCTCCGCTTCCCAGCGGTCGAGCTCGATGATGCCGAAGCTATCGGCATACAGCCGCAGCCGCAGCAAGCGGGCCAGGGCTTGCGGCGACGACGAGCCGTTGGCCTCGATCACGCCGCGCTCCAGCCGCAACAGTCCCGATTGGAACGCCAGTGACGCCCGCGAGTCCAAATGAGCGATCGGCAGCAGGCCCTCCAGAAACAATGCGTAGCGCTCCAGCGCGGGCACCAGCTCCTTGCGGTCGATCCACTCCGGCAACAGGGTCTCGTGCCGCACGATCGCCCACCGCAGCATCTGTTCGGCAGCGTCGTCGAACTCCCGCAGCCCGCCGTCTTCGGCCAACCGCCAGAAGGCCACGGCCACCTTGAGCTGGTCCGCCTCGGCGTCAGCGTCGAAGTCCGGCGACTGGTAGTCCAGATCGTAGGAGAGAAAGTAGGCCCCGTCCACGCGCGACATCCGCGTGCGGATCGCCCGGGCGCAGCGCGCCGCGCATTCGCGGTAGGCGTTGTCGCCGGTAGCCTGCCACAGCGAAACCAGCGCCTGCAGGGCGGCGGCGCAGCCGGTGATGGTGGCCTTGCGCGCCGCGGCGGCTTGACCCGTCGCAACGCCGTCGCCCGTGGGGAACTCCTGAACGAACAGGTCCGTGGTCAGATCGAACGCCCGATCCAGCAAGAAGCGCCCGGCGCGAACCGCCAGCTCCCTTTGGCGAGGGTCTTCCGGATCGCCCAGCGTCAGCATCGCCTGGATGTAGCGGCCGGTGGCATGCACCGACACCGGGTCGAACTGCTCGCCGTCCGCCGCATACTTGGCGTGAACGCCCCCTTCGGCCTCCTGGACTCCCGAGCCCAGCAGCCAACCCAAACCAGATTCGATCGCGGATTGCATGGATTTGATGGCGAGGCCAGAGTAGCATGGGGGTTCGGCCTCTCCGCTACGAGGAAGGTCCCCAGATCCGTTCCTGGTCTCGTACTGTCCGGAAGTACTAGTCAAAAGTACCAACATGCAGATTCAGCCCCGTTCTCTCTTTGTTTTCATACTGTTGGCGATCTCGTCGGCAGCGCCGGCCGCAGCCGAATCCGCCGGAGGCCTGAGCTGGACGGCTCCGAAAGGCTGGACCGCGCAGCAGCGCCCCATGCGCGCGGCGAACTATGTGGTCCCGGCCGCCGGCGGCGATTCCGAGGCCGGCGAATGCGCCGTCTACTACTTCGGCGCCGGCCAAGGCGGCGGCGTGGACGCCAACATCGAGCGCTGGATCTCACAGTTCCGCGCGCCCGACGGCGGGTCGGCCAAATCGCTGGCCAAGCGCTCGGAGAAGACGGTCCACGGTCTGAAGGTGTCGATGCTCGACCTCACCGGCACCTACCTGTTCAAGCCGTTCCCCATGGCCCCGCAGGCCACGCCCAAGCCGGGCTATCGCATGTTGGCCGCGATCGTGCCGGGGCCGGACGCGCCGATCTTCTTCAAGCTGACCGCCCCCAAGAAGACCGCCGACGCCGCCGAGGCGGCCTTCCTGGCGATGATCGAGTCGATTCACAAGCCCTGAGGCCGCGGCCCGGCCTCATTCGTACCCGCCCGTTGAGCGCCTCCCGGCGCTATCGTGGCGAACAGGAGCCCATTGCCATGCGTCGCATCGCTTTCGCCTGCCTGCTGTCGGTTCTATCCGCCGGCTTGATTTCCGCCCAGGAGCAGCCCGAGCACGTCTATCCGCTCGTGAAGGGCCACGGAGGCATCGTGCGGCTCCCCGACGCCGTGCAGCAGCCGCGCCCGCTGGCCAAGGTCGTCCTTGACGTCACCCGCGGCGGACGCGAGCCCGACGGCGTGCTGACCGCCCTCGACCGCGTGGCGCGCTACGTCAACCTCTACGCCGAAGCCGGCGCAGGCTTCGAGCAGGGCCTCGAGGTCGCCGTCGTCTTCCACGGCGGCGCGACCGTGGCGGCTCTGAGCGACGCCGCCCACCAGAAGCATCTCGGCAAGCCCAACCCCGATATGGCCCTGATCAAGAATCTGGCCGATCTGGGCGTGCAGTTCTACGTCTGCGGCCAATCGCTCACGCACGCCGGCTACAAGCCCGCCGAGACCTCCAGCCAGGTGCAGGTGGCCGTGGCCGCCGCCACCGCCCTGATCGAGTTGCAGCGCGACGGCTACTCCTACATGCCGTTGTTCTGAGCAGGCCGAAAGGTCGGCTTATACTAGGGCAAATGGCCCGGGAGCGCGAAGCCGGCCACCCCGTGGCTGCTGTAGGTGAGGCGCGGCCGGCGGGCGAAAGTCCCCTCGAGCCGCCCGGGGCCGCCGTCCCCCCGAATCCCCTGGATCCCCGCGTCGCGGTCGTCGACCTCGACGGGACGCTCATCCAGACCGACCTGCTGGTGGAAGGGCTGACCGCCCATCTCGGCCAGAATGTTCTCCGTCTGCCCGCGGCGATCGCTTTGCTGCAGCGAGGCAAGGCGCATCTCAAGCGCGCCATGGCCGAGCGCCACGGAGTACAGGCCGACCGGCTGCCCTACAACCAAGAGCTCATCGAGGACTTGCAACAACGCAAGAATCGCGGCGACTTCCTGGTCCTGGCAACCGCCGCCGACAGCGAGCTCGCCCAGGCCGTCGCGGACGAGCTTGGCTTGTTCGACGCGGTCGTCGCCTCCTCCGACGGGATCAACCGCCGCGGCGCGCGCAAGCTCGAAGCCGTCCGCGCCGTCATCGGCGACCAGCCGTTCCTGTTCGTTGGCGACGACAAGGAGGACCGGGCTCTGTTCGACGCCGCCGACGCCGCGATCCTCGTCGACCCGCCCGAGTCCCTGCGCCGCGACCTGGAAGCCTCCGGCAAGCTCCGCCGCGTCATCCGTACCGGTAAGAACTCCGCCAAGAGCACCCTCAAGCTGCTGCGGCCGCACCAGTGGACCAAGAACCTGCTGATCCTGGCGCCGGCCGTGGCGGGCCACAAGCTGTTCGACTGGGCCACGCTGGAGGCCCTGTTGCTGGCGATCGTGGCGTTCTCGCTGGCCGCCTCGGCGGTCTACATCTGCAACGACGCTCTGGATGTCCGCGCGGACCGAGCGCATCCGGTCAAGCGCCGGCGCCCACTGGCCTCCGGCGCCGTGCGGCTGCCCCGCGCCGCCGCAGTGGCCTTCGCGCTGGCCTTGGGAGCCGTGCTGACGGCCGCCCTGGTCGGGCCGGACTTCCTAGCCCTGCTGCTGCTCTACGCGACGGTCTCGACGGCCTATTCGATGTGGCTGAAGTCGCTGCTGGTGGTCGACCTGTTCACGCTGGTGTCGCTCTACATTCTTCGGCTGGCCGCCGGCCATCTCGCCGGCCACATCGCGTACTCTTTCTGGTTCATGATGTTCTTCTTCTTGATGCTGATGGGGCTGGCGCTGCTCAAACGCTACAGCGAGACGAAGATGCTCGAGACGCGCGGCCTGACGTCGGTCGAGGGCCGCGCCTACTTGGCGGCGGACACACCCATCCTCGCTGCGGTCGGCGCTTCGAGCATGATGGCCAGCGTCGTCATCCTCTCGCTGTACCTGCAGTCGGAAGCCGTCAAGGACCTCTACTCGCATCCGCTGCGCCTGGCGCCGCTGGCCGCCGTCGTCATGTTCGTGGCCCTGCGGCTGTGGCTGCTGGCGTCGCGCTCCGAGCTCGAGAAAGACCCCATCCTGCACTTGGCCTCCGATCCCTACACCTACGTGCTGGGAGCCGTCTCGTTCGCGTTCGTCTACTTGGCCTCCTAGCAACCCTCGATGTCGAATCCGCTTCGTCTGCTCGATCGCCCGCGGCTCGTCTTCGCCGTCCTAGCGGCGGTTTTTCTGGCCGGAGCCATTGGGACGGCCCTGACCGAAAAGCCCTGGTGCGACGAGGGCTGGTTCGCCAGCCCGGCGCTCAACCTGGCTCGGGAAGGCTACATGGGCACCGACCTGCTCGAGACGGCCAACACCCATCTCACCGGCATCCGCGAGCGCACCTACTGGATCTTTCCGCTCTACCCCGTCATCCTGGCCGGCTGGTTCAAGCTCGTCGGCTACAGCCTGTTCACCATGAGGCTGGTCTCGGTACTCGCCGGCGGCGCGATCCTTTGGGCGCTGTTCACGATCGTCCGCCGCCTCAAGCTCGACTGGCGCGTCAGCGCCGTCGCGATCGGCTTGCTGATCGTGGACTACCAGTTCCTGCGGCGGGCCTCGGAAGGCCGCATGGACGCCCTGTGCGCCGCCTTCGGCTACGCCTCCATCGCGGTCTACCTCTCCTGGCGGGAGACCCGGCTGCGCCAGGCGATCCTGGCGAGCCACGCCCTGTGCGCCGCCGCCATGATCACTCACCCCAACGGCGGCTTGTACTTTCTGCCCTTGGCGCTGGCTCAGCTTTATTTCGACTTCCGTCGGCTGCGCTGGACGGACCTACTGGCCGCCGGCGCACCTTACGTCGTCGGCTTCGGCCTGTGGTCGATCTACATCTTCCAGGACCCTCAGGACTTTCTCACCCAGCTCGGCGGCAACGCCAAGAACCGCGGCGTCTTCTGGACGGACCCCTTGCGCGCCATCGCCGACGAGCTTCGCGTGCGCTACATGGAGCAGATCGGCGGCATCGACCCCGCCGCCGGCCTGCTCAAGAACCTCAAGGCCATCGTGCTGGCCACCATCGTCATCGGCGTCGGCGGCTTCCTGTCGACCAAGCGCTTCCGCTCCGAGCCCGCCACGCGCTATCTGGCGATGGCGACGCTGGTTCAGGCGGTCGCGCTTGCGATCCTCGACGGCTACCGCATGCACTTCTACGCCGTTCACATCGTGCCCTGGTACTTCCTGCTGACGGCCCTGTTCGTGGTGGAGGCCTGGCGCGGCGGACGCGCCCCGGCGCGGGCCGCCATCGCCGTGTGGCTGGCCGCCTACACCGTCATCCAGGCCGGCGGCGCGGCCTACCCCATTTATCGCGACAACATGCACAACGGTTTCGAGCCGGCCGTCGCCTTCCTGCGGCCCTACGCCGAGCAGGGCAAGATGATCATGGGCAGCGCCGAGCTCGGCTTCGAGCTGGGCTTCAAGTCCAATATCGTCGACGACTGGTCGCTGGGGTGCGACAGCGGCAAGACGCCCGACGTCATCGTCGAAGAGCTGGGCTACGTCAAGAATCAGCAGAGCTGGCTGAGCCCCGGCGACCGCTGCTACGCCCACGTACAGAAGCTGCTGCACCACTCCGGCTATCGCGTCGCCTTCGAGCAGGGCGACTTCCAGATCTACACCCGCGACGAACCCTAGCGGCCGGGCGCCTTTCGCAACCGGCCGGGTTTGTCGTATGATGCGGACCCTTGCGCCATGGCGGACGAAAGCATCCCGCGCGACCAGGCTGTCAAGATCCTGGGACGCCTTCGTCTGGAACACGGCGAGGCCTCCGTGTCGAGGCCCAACGCCGCTCCGGACCGACTCAAAGCCCTGCTCTCGGACCCTCTCACCGAAGATCAGGCCGCGGCCATTGCCGCGATCGTAATGAAGTGCCTCACCCTCGAAGACTTCTTCGAGTGGCTCAGCGACCAGGAACGGCCCTGGGTCGACTTCGTGGCCCGGCGGGCGATCCGCATCCGCGAGCCCACCGTCGAGCACCTGGCCCGTTTGGAAGCCCGGGAACGGGAAGCGGCCGGCCTGCGGACCTTCTGGGAACAGGCTCGCCATGAGTTCCAGGCGCTGCCGGATCACCAGAAACGCATCGAGGATGCCAAGGCCCGCTATCTAGCCGACGCTCCCGCCTGCCCCAACTGTTCGCGGCCGGCGTCGGAGCTGGCTTGGTTCTACTTCGAGACGCCGCCGTCGACTTGGAAGCAGCTCGCCGGCCAAGCCGGCTGGGCGGTGTGGTGCGACCGTTGCGGCGAGCAGGTCAGCCTGTTCGTGGAGATCACCGGCTGACGCCGAAGCGTACAATAGCGCCGATGACCCGTCGAGCCTTCGTCTCCGCCCTGTCTCTGTTTCCCTTGGCCTGCGGCTCCAGCCCCCAGGCCGAGGCGCCGACCGCCGAGAAGCCCAACTTCGTGGTCCTGCTGGTGGACGACTGGGGCTGGTCCGACGCCGGCTGCCTGGGCAGCGATCTCTACCAGACGCCGAACATCGACGCCTTGACGGCGCAGAGCATGCGCTTTGCCAACGCCTACTCGGCCTGCACCGTTTGTTCGCCCACCCGGGCCGCGCTGATGACCGGCAAGTACCCGGCGCGCACGCACGTCACCGACTTCATTCGCGGCCACTCCTTTCCCCACGCCAAGCTCAGCCCGCCCGACTGGACGATGAAGATCGAGCAGCGCCACACCACCCTGGCGGAGGCTCTGGGTGCGGCCGGCTACCACACCGCCATCGTCGGCAAGTGGCACCTGGAGCCCACCGGCGAGCCCGACGAGGATGACTACAGGCCCGAAAAGCACGGCTTCGAGATCAACGTCGGCGGCAACGAGTGGGGCGCCCCGGCCACCTATTTCTACCCCTACGCCAAGGAAGGCTCCCCGCGCGTGATGGGGCCGCTGCCTCCCGGCGGCAAGGAAGGCGACTATCTGACGGACGTTCTCACCGAGGCCGCCGTGGAGATTCTCGGCGACTGGGGCGACCAGCCCTTCTTCCTCTATTTCCCCTACTACACCGTGCACACGCCGATCGAAGCCAAGGCGGAGTTAGAGGCGCGATTCCAGCCGCTGGTGAAGGACGGCATGCGCCACCAGGACGCCGCCTACGCCGCCATGCTCGCCAGCCTCGACGAAAGCGTCGGCAAGCTCCGCGCCCAGCTCGAGCGAATGGGCGTCGCCGACCGCACTGTGATCCTGCTGGCCGGCGACAACGGCGGTCTCGACCAGAAGGGCACCGGGCGCCCGACCGAGAACTCTCCGTTGCGCGAGGGCAAGGGCTCGGCCTACGAGGGCGGCGTGCGCGTCCCGACGGTCATCCATTGGCCCGGCGTTACCCAGCCCGGCGCCCTCAGCCAGGAGCCCGTCATCACGGTCGATCTCTATCCCACCGTGCTCGACATCGCCGGCGTCGAGGGCGACCCGGCCCACAACGCCGAGGTCGACGGCGTGAGCCTTACGCCGCTGTTGCGCGACCCCTCGGCGAGCCTCGACCGGGAAGCCCTCTACTGGCACTACCCGCACTATCACAACGGCGGCGCCACGCCGCACTCGGCGATTCGCGCCGGGGACTGGCGGCTGGTGGAGTTCTACGAGGACGGCCACGCCGAGCTCTACAACCTGGCCGAGGACGTGGGCGAAACCAAGGATCTGGCCGCCGCCATGCCCGACAAGACCGCCGAGCTGCAGGCCAAGCTCCACGCTTGGCGCGAGAAGGTCGGGGCTCAGCCGCCGGTCCCCAACCCCAACTACCAGCCCAAAAGGTAGCCCCGCAAGGCTCACTCGCCGCGGTAGCCCTTGCGGTAGAGGATGCGGGCCTGCTCGCGCCAGCGATAATCGTCCGTCAGCGCCAGGATGCGCCGGTAGCACTGCTGCGCCGAGCGCCGCCGGCCCAGGCAATCGTGGGTCTTGCCCAGCTCCAGATAGGCTTCCAGCCGCGCCGCCGCGGTGGTCACCGGCGCGGTGATCACGCCCTCCAGCAGCCGCTCGGCCGCGGCGGCGTCGCCGGAGAGGCGCAGCTCACGGGCGGCTCGGACTTGCTGCAAAACCGGGTCCATAGGCGCGGCCGGCGCCCCGGCCTCCGCTCTCGATCTTCGCAGAACCGCCGCCGCTCCAGCCGAAACCGCTCACGCCGAACCCTGTACAATGCGGGCGCCCCATGTTGACCAGACGCACCGCCGGAAAACTCCTCACCGCAGCCTCCGTCGGACCCTTCTTCGCCTTCGGCCAAAAACCCAAGCGCAACCTGCTGTTCCTGTGTTCGGACCAGCACCAGACGGCCGCTTCCGGCTGCTACGGCTCCACCGAGGCCCTCACGCCGCACATTGACCGCATCGCGGCCGACGGCATGCGGTTCGAGCGGGCCTACTGCCAGTCGCCCGTCTGCGTCCCCTCGCGCGGCTCCATCATTACCGGCCTCTATCCGCACAAGCATGGCGCGCGCATCCTGCAAGACGCCCTCTCCGACGACGTGCCCACCGTGGCGCACCTGTTCCGCGGCGAAGGCTACCGCACGGCCGCCATCGGCAAGATGCACTTCGTCGACGAGACGCGCCGCCACGGCTTCGACCACCGCATCCATCACGACGACTTCAACCGCCGGCTCACCAAAGCCGAGCTGCAAGCCATCCGCAAGGACCAGGGCGGCGCCGGCGGCACCAACGGCGTCCGCTCCAAGCTGCCCGAGAGGCTCTTTCAGGACACCTTCTACGCCGAAGAGACGGTCGATTTCCTGCGCGCCAACAAAGGCGCTCCGTTCTGCGTCTGGTCGTCGTTCATCATGCCGCACACGCCGCTGGTCCCCCACGGCAAGTACTGGGATCTCTACGATCCCGCCAAGCTGACGCTGCCCGAGCGTTCGGCCAAGGAGCTCGAGGGCGGCTTCGCGGGCCACCTCATCCGCGCCAAGGAACGCGGCTGGTACCAGCAGACCGACGACGAGCTGCGCCTGGCGATCGCCGGCTACTACGGCAACATCAGCCAGATGGACGCCAACGTCGGCCGCGTGCTGGACGTGATGGAAGAGCTCGGGCTGCTCGACAACACCGTCGTGGTCTACACCTCCGACCATGGCGAGATGGCCGGAGCCCACCGCATGTGGACCAAGCACAACATGTTCGAGCAGAGCGTGAACGTGCCCCTGATCATCCGCACGCCCGAACGGCTGGGCGCCGGGACCGCGCGCCGCGAAATGATCGAGCAGGCCGACCTGCTGCCGACCCTGGCCGAGCTGTGCGGCCTGGAGGCGCCGAAGAACATCGACGGGCGCAGCTTCGCCGGTCTGTTGCGCGGCGACGCCTACCAGCCCCGCGAGCTGGCCTATTCCGAGTACGACTTCTGCCACAACGTCTTCACCAAGGACGACCGCTACGTCGGCAAGCCGCCAATCCTGATGGTGCGCACCGAGCGCTACAAGCTCAACTACCTGAGCTGGGACCGCTCCGAGCTCTACGATCTGGAGAAGGACCCGGGCGAGCACTACAACGCCATCGACGATCCGGGCAACGCCGGCATCGTCAAGGAGCTCGAAGCGACGGCGCGGCGGCTGTTCGGGTGAGAAGATCCCGGCGATTCTGCGGTATCATCCTACGCTGAGAGAGATGAAAGACGCATCGAGCCGCCGCGGATTCCTGGCCCTGACCACCTCGCTGGGGGCCGCCCTGGCGTCCTGCGGAGGCGGCGACGGCGGCGCCCCGGCGGAAGCGCCCAGCCGCTTGGGCAAACCGGTCTCCTCCTACGGCGAACGGTCTCGTTTCTCCGCCGAGCGGCGCTTCATCGCCCCCACCAAGACGCCCGAGCAGGCCGCCAGCCTGACGCCTTTGCAGGACTCCGAAGGCGTCATCACGCCCTCGGCGCTGCACTTCGAACGGCACCACTCCGGCATTCCCGACCTCGACCCCTCCGTGCATGAGCTGTTGCTTCACGGGCTCGTCGAGCGCCCCTTGCGTTTCTCGATGGACGCCCTCAAGCGGATGCCTTCGGTCTCGGTGATCCGCTTCGTCGAGTGCTCCGGCAACAGCCGCAGCGAATGGTCCAAGCCGGCCCCCACCGCGCAGATGAGTAGCGGCATGGCCAGTTGCAGCGAGTGGACCGGCGTGCCGCTGCGCACCGTTCTGGACGAAGCCGGCCTGAAGCCCGAAGCCAAGTGGCTGATCTGCGAGGGCGCCGACGCCTGCCGCATGGCGCGCAGCCTGCCCATCGAGAAAGCCCTCGACGACTGCCTGCTCGTCTACGGCCAGAACGGCGAGGCGTTGCGCCCCGAACAGGGCTATCCGCTGCGGCTGCTGGTTCCCGGCTGGGAAGGCAACATCAACGTCAAGTGGCTGCGGGTGCTCAAAGCGACCGCCGGCCCGTCGGAAACGCGCGACGAGACGTCCAAGTACACCGACCTGATGCCCGACGGCTCCTCGCGCCAGTTCACCTTTGCCATGGAAGCCAAGTCCGTCATCACGACGCCTTCCGGCGGCCAAGCGCTGCCCGGCCCGGGCTTTTTGGAGATTCGCGGGCTGGCCTGGAGCGGGCGTGGGCTGATCGAGAAGGTCGAGGTCTCGGTCGACGGCGGCTCCACCTGGGAGGTCGCGCAGCTCCAGGAGCCGCGCTTCCCCAAGGCGTTTACGCGGTTCCGGCTGCCCTGGAGCTGGAGTGGCGCCGAGACCACGATCCAGTCTCGGGCGACCGACGAGACCGGCTACATTCAGCCGACCGTGCAGGAGCTGGTGGCCGTGCGGGGAACCGAGTCGAGCTACCACAACAACGGCGTGAAGGCCTGGAAAGTGCTGGCGGATGGGAGCGTGACCAATGTTTAGGATTGCTTTGCTTTGTCTGTTGGCCGCGACCGGCCTGTTCGCGCAGAAGTTCGGCGTGGGCAAGGCCGCCTCGCCCGACGAGATCGCCGCGCTCGACATCGCCGTCTCGCCGGACGGCAAGGGCCTGCCCCCCGGGCAAGGCACGGCCGCCGAAGGCGCCAAGGTCTACGAGACCCAGTGTCGCGAGTGCCACGGGCCCGAGGGCAAGGGCGGCGACGAGACCGGCTTCATCGGCACGCCGGCCGACCTCAAAGGCGACAAGCCCAAGAAGACCGTCGGCAGCTACTGGCCCTACGCCACCACTCTTTGGGATTACATCAACCGCGCCATGCCCTTCGTGCGGCCCGGCACGCTCACCGACGACCAAGTCTACTCGGTGACGGCCTACATCCTGCACCTGAACGGCATCGTCGGCGAGAACGACACGCTGAACGCGGAGACGCTCCCCAAGGTGGAGATGCCGAACCGCAACGGCTTTGTCCCCGACCCCCGTCCGGACGTCAAGTAGCCGCCGACTTCGCCGAAGGCGTGCGCCGGCGCGCCTCCTCCCGCAGAGCCGCCGCCTGCAGCCGGAACTCGTCGTAGGCCTCCAGATAGAAGCTTTCGAGCGTCAGCCGGTCCGGCGCAACCGGCGGCGTTCGCCCCAAGATCCGTGCGGCCTTGTTCAGCCGAGAAACGGCCGCCTCCGCGCCGCTCTCCAAAAAGCCCGGCCCGCGGAGCCGCTCGCCCGCGGCCCAGCGCCGGGCGGCCTCCATCCAGGACCACTGGGAGGGCTCCTCAAAACCGGCCTCGGCCAGCCGGTCCCCGTTTTCCCTCCACAGCCATGGGTTCTGTGTTTGGAGCAGCAGATCCAAGACCTCCGGCGTAACGGCTTTGGAGCCGTCGCGGGGAGCCTCGCTCGCCGAAGGAACCACCAGCAGCCCCGGCAGCGCCAGCGGCCGGCTCAGCCGAGGGGCGGGCGGGCGCAGTTGCCGGTGGGCTCGCGCGGCCAGCTCGAAGCAGGCCCCGTACCAGTCGTCTCCTAGCCGGCCCCAGCGCCGCGCGGTCTCGTCGCGACGAGCCAGAGGTTCGGCCCAGCGCCCTTCCAGCACGCCCAGGGCGTTGGCCATCTCCAGGGCGAACTTGCGCTGGTTGCGCCGGCTGCCTTGCCCCATCGCCCAAGGTACGAATCGCTCGAACCAGAAAACCAGCCGCCGCGCGGCCTGCAACGGCGGCAGCGGCGTCACGGGGATCTCCGGCGGCTCGCCCCAAACCGTCACGCCGAAGCGCCGGTCCAGCGAGGAGCGGTAGGGGTCGGTCGCGGCGATCTCCCGCAGGTCCTCGGGCGTGAACACCTGGCATTCCCCCAGACGCGGAAACGCCGCACGCGCCCTGCGGAAGCGCCGCCGCAGCTCGAGCATCGCCTCGCCCGACGGCTCGTCCATGACGATCGCCAAGTCCAGGTCGCTCCAGGGAAAGCTAGCCTCGCCGGCGGCCACGCTGCGGCGGATGGAGACCGTGCGAACGCCCGGCCCGGCCAGAAAGAGTCGAGCGAGAGTCCGCGCCGCCGCCCGATAGATCAGCGTCGAGGCGGTCACACGAGGCCCTACCGGAAGGTCCGCTCGGCCAAGTCCAGCACCATCTGGGCGTTGGCCGCGACATCGCGGCTCATGTGGAAGACGTGGTTGTGCGACCGCCGCACCAGACCGTGCGCGCTGCGCAGCCGCGCCAGCGCCAGCCCGGCCTTGCCGGCCAGCTCCCGGCTGCTGCGCTCCAGAATGTACTCCAGGCCCTGGAACAGCCCCAGCCCCACCACCATGTTCGGAATCATGGCCTTCATCGCCGCCCGGTAGGAGGCCGGCTCCAGCCGCCCCTGCCGCGCCAGCGTCCGCCGTCCCAGCAACACCAAGCCCGGCTCCGCCGAGCCCACCACGCGGTCGGCGAAGTACGAGAAGTTCACCAGGTACTTCGGCCCGAACTCCATGCGGTCGATCAGCCGCCGGTGCTCCTCGGGAACCTCATGCTCCCTGCCCTTGAGCAGCCCCAACCGCAGGGGAAAGGCGTGCGAGCGGCCGTCCTTGTCGATGAACGGGGAATCATCCGACAGGATCTTCACTTCCGGATGCTTCAGCAAAGCCGCGCCCAGCGTGCTCTTGCCCCCGCCCATCGGCAGCAGCACCAAAATCGCGCGGCCCTTGTAGCTCATCGCCAGCGAGTGCAGCCGATGCAGCCCGCGGCCGTCGAGCGCCTGGCCGATCTGCGACAGCAGAAACAGGTACGCCGCTTCATACACGAGCTGCGGGTTGGCGCTCTCCATCCGGAACCGGCCGGTCTTGGCCTCGAAGCGCCCCAGCCCCATGCCGCCAAAATCCAGGATGCGGCTCGCGCCGTCCCGGTACACCACGTTGCGCGGCGTGTAGATGTCCGCGTCCCGCGCCGGCAGAGCGTCGTAGTCCGGTTGCTTCTCGATCAGCTCGAGCTCCACCCGCGGCGCGTCATTCGGTCCCTTGGAGTGGAAAAACGCGAAGTCCTGGGCGATTCCTTCGAGCGCAAATCGGCAGTCGCCCGTCACGCGGAATCCGTACCCGTAGACGTCGTAAGCGGACTCCGTTGCTATCGTTTGAGCCACTGTCGTCATCTGTGTCATGGACCGATATCGTCCGGCGCCGGCGGCATGGATTCGGCGCGGTAACCTGATCGCAACGTTACCACGATAACGCCTACAATAGGCGATTGCAGCCCCCTAAGCTGATCTTCGAGCGCCGTCTCGACTACCCCCACCAGAGGAGCGGTTGGGCCTATGCCCAGCGCGCCCTCGAACCGCTGCTGACCACCGCTCCCTCGGCCATCGTGCTCGACGGGATGATCGAGCGGAACTTCTCCCGGGAGCTGACCTTGGCGCTCGAACAGGGCCGCATTCCGTACACCCGCCCCTGGGTCGGCTTCTTCCACGTTCCCGCCGAGATCCCAGAGTGGTTCGATGCGAGCAAATCGCCGCTCCGCATCTTAAGCCTGCCCGCCTGGCGCGACAGCTTGCCGCACTGCAGGGGTCTCATCACGCTATCACGGCGGCACCGCGACTGGCTGCGGCAGCGGCTTCCCGACATCCCGGTCCTGGCGCTTCGCCACCCGACCGAGACTCCCGAGCAGAAGTTCGACTTCGAAGCCTACCTGCGCCATGGACAGCCTATTGTTCAGATCGGCTGGTGGCTCCGGCGTCTAGCATCGATCCATGCGCTTCCCTTGCCCAAAGAGCGTAAATCGCTGCTGATTCCCGAAACCCCGGACCGCATCCCGCGCTTTCTGCGCGCCGTGGAAGGTGAGCGGCTCGACGCCGGCGCGCCGCCGCTGGAACAATGGGACGCCGCCGTGCTGTCCCGCCTGCCCAACCCGGACTACGACGAGTTGCTGCACCGCAGCGTCGTGTTCCTGCACCTGCGCGACGCGGTCGCCAACAACGCCATCGTCGAGTGCATCGTACGGCGCACGCCGGTGCTGGTCAACCCGCTGCCCTCGGTTCGCGAGTACCTCGGCGAGGACTACCCCCTCTACTTCGAGACCCTCGACGAAGCCGCCGCCAAGGCCGCCGACCCGGACCGCATCTTGGCGGCGCACCGCCACCTTGCCGCCTTTGACCCCGAGTACCTTTCGGCCCGCACATTCTGCCGCGAGCTCGCCGAGTCCGAGCTGTATCAATCGCTGCCCACGCCGGTCGTAGCGGAAAAGTCGGCCTGATCCCGCTTTACTTCCCCGAACTTTCGTTTTCGTCTTTCCTTTCCCTAGGTAATTCCTTCCTCCCCATGGAAGAATGCGCCGCCGTGCGCCATCGCAGCGCCCTACGGAATAGAACGCAAACATCAACATATCAATCACTTACAAAACTCACGGCGAGATTGGCACGCTCTTTGCACTAAGGCTTGGCGTCAGGGCTTTCGCAGAATTAAGTTTCGAATCAGTGAAACAGCGCGGACTCCCACGGATCAACCAAATTGCCAAGGGGGGCATGATGTCAAAGCAATCCAGAATCAGTTCACTCATCCTTAGCGGCCTGCTGTGTATCACGCCGCTGGCGGCCCAAGCGCCGGCGCAAGACATGCGCACGACCGAGCCGGTCAACGCCGTCAAGGCGCTGCGCGCCACGCGCTCCACCATGGGGATTAGCTATCCCGAAGGACCCACCATCACGGTGGACCTGCAAGGGACGCAGCGCGATCCCGAAGCCCGCGGCAAAGCCAAGGTCGAGCGTAAGCGCGGCGAGACCGACGTGAAGGTCAAGATCGACCACATCAAACCCGCCACCTACTTCGGCGGCGACCTCGCCACCTACGTCCTGTGGATCGTCTCGCCGGAAGGCCACATCGACAACGCGGGCGAGTTCATCGTCCGCGGCGACGAGATCAAGCTCGACGTTTCCACGCCGCTGCAGACCTTCGGCATGTTCGTGACCGCCGAGCCGCACTTCCTGGTCAGCACGCCCAGCGAATACGTGGTTCTCGAGAACAGCAAGCCGCGCAACGACCTGACGGGCCAGATGATGAAGGGCTCGACGATCAAGTATCGCGGCATGGACGGCATCTACTCCGCCAACCGCCAGACGCTGGTCGGCGTGGAGCGCCAAAAGCAGGAAGTCCGCACGGACATGAAGCAGGCCCGCATGGCCGTCGATCTGGCTGAGCGCGCCGGCGCCGCGGAATACTCCCCGGACAAGCTGGCCGAGGCCAAGAGCAAGCTCAACGACCTGATCAACGCCGTCGAAGCCAAGACAGGCGACACCATCGTGATGTCCATGGGGCACGAGATCGTGCGCATCGCCGTGGACGCCCAGAAGGAAGCCGAGGAGAAGGCCTTCCAGGCGGCCCTGGACGCCGAGCGCAGCGAGCACCGCACCGAGATCATGAGCCTGCAGAGCTCGATCGACGCGGCCAATGACGAGGCGGAGAAGGCCCGCCTGCTCGCCGAGCAGCGCGAAATGAAGATTCAGATGGAGCAGCGCGCTCGCCAGAGCGCCATGGCCGAAGCGCAGGAAGCCGCGGCCAAGGCCGCAGAAGAGGCTCGCAAGCGTGAGCTGGCCGAGCAGCGCGCGATGGCCGCCGCCCAGGAAGCCGACCGCATGGCTTCGGCCCGCAACCAGGCCGAGCTCGAAGCGCAGCGCGCCCGCGCCGAGGCTGACCGCGCCAACGCCGAGCGCGAAGCCGCTCGCAACCAGATGCGCCAAGCCCTCAGCATGGTCGTCGAGACTCGGGAAACGGCCCGCGGCCTGATCCTGAACCTCCCCGACATTCTCTTTGACTTCGACAAGGCCACCCTGCGACCCGAAGCCCGGGAAACGCTCAGCCGAGTCTGCGGCGTCCTCTCGGTGGCTCGCGGCTATGACCTCAGCGTCGAAGGCCACACCGACAGCGTCGGCTCCGACGCCTACAACCAGACCCTTTCGGAGAAGCGCGCGCAAAGCGTCCAGACGTACTTCAACGCCTGCCAGCTTCCCAGCGTAAAGGTCACCGCCCAAGGCTTCGGCGAATCCAAGCCGATCGCCAGCAACGATTCCGCGGACGGCCGCCAGAAGAACCGCCGCGTCGAGATCGTCATCCAAGAGAGCGACGACTTCGAGATGAGCAAGCTCCAGCAATAACAACGACGCAGATTCGGCATGATGCATGGGCGGTCCCCCGGGGCCGCCCATTTTTTGTGCAGAAGCGTGGCTGGAGGGACGACGCCTCCGCCGCCTCGCCTTGACTCCCGCTCGCCCCGCGTGACACGATCAGCGGCGGCATGAATCGCCCCTCTTCCTGGAAGCCCGCCGCTGTCTGCGCGGCGCTGCTCGCCCTGCTCGCCGCTTGCGGCTCCTCCAGCTCCGAGTCGGGCCTCCAAAGCATCCCGCTGGCCGAGCTGCACGACCGCATCGAGGGCGGCTGGGCCGGGCAGATGATTGGCGTGAGCTATGGCCTGCCCACCGAGTTCAAGTTCAACAACCAGATCATTCCCGAGGCCGACGTGCCCGTCTGGACGCCTGACCGAGTCGCCGAAGCGCTCGACAACGACGACCTCTACGTCGACATGACCTTCGCCGCCGTGCTCGACGAAAAAGGTCTCGACGCCACCACCGAAGACTTCGGCGCGATGTTCAAAGAGGCCGACTACCGCTTGTGGCACGCCAACCTGGCCGCCCGGCGCGCGCTGCGGCGCGGCGTCCCCGCCACGCTCACCGGCACGCCCAAGTACAACGCCCACGCCAACGACATCGACTTCCAAATCGAGGCCGACTTCATTGGTCTGATGGCCCCGGGCCTGCCGCAGGCCGCCAACGACATCTGCTGGCGCGCCGGCCGCGTGATGAACTACGGTGACGGCATCTACGGCGGCATGTTCGTCTCCGGCATGTACGCCGCGGCCTTTTTCGAGTCCGACCCCGAAAAGGTCGTGCGCGCCGGCCTGGCGTCGATCCCGGCCGAGAGCCCCTACGCCCAGGTCATCGCCGACACGATCGCCTGGTCCAAGGAAAGCCCCGATGACTGGATGAAGGTCTGGCAACGCCTCGAAGACAAGTGGAACGGCCGCGAGGCCTGCCCCAAGGGCGCCGTGGAGCCCTTCAACATCGACGCCAAGCTCAACGGCGCCTACATCGCCCTGGGCCTGCTCTACGGCCGGGGAGATTTTGAGAAGACCATGGTCGTCGCCATGCGCGCCGGGCAGGATTCGGACTGCAATCCGGCCAGCGCCGGCGGCATCCTTGGCGTGATGCTCGGCTACCAGGCGATTCCGGAGAAGTGGAAGAGCGGCATCCCGCCGCGCAGCGACGAGAAGTTCAGCTACACCAACTTCACCTTCAAGACCATCGTCGAGAGCACCCAGAAGCGCGCCATCGCGCTCGTGGAACGCAACGGCGGACGCCTCGAAGGCGACCGCCTGCTGATCCGGAAGCAGGAGCCCCAGGCGCCCAAGCTCGAAGTGTGGGACGACTACGGTTCGCCCGTCGAACAGATCTCCGTTGAAAAGTCGGCCTGGAAGTTCCAGGGCGACTGGCAGCCGACCGAGGCCAAGCAGCGCGAAAACGTCTACATCGGCCGCAAGTCCGGAACCAAGGGCGCCGAGGCGGAAGTCTCCTTCCAAGGGACCGGCGCGATCGTCTCCGGCCCGCTGATGGCCAAGGGCGGCATGGCCGACATCTACCTCGACGGCGAGCCGGCCGGGTCGACCGACGTCTACTCCGACGCCGACAACTACCGTCACAGCGAGTCCGTGTGGCACGTCTTCGGTCTGCCCGATGGCGAGCACACCATCCGCCTCGTCGTCCGCGGAGAAGCGCCTCCGCATGGCCAGGGAACCGACGTCACGCTCGAGAATCTGATCGTTTTCCGGTAGAAGCCTCGTGAAGCCTACGCCCGTCCTCGTCTTCGGCAGCCTCAACGCCGACCTCGTCATCCGCGCCGATCGCCTGCCCCGCGCCGGCGAAACCCTGCAAGGCGGCGACTTGGCCGTTTACCCCGGCGGCAAGGGCGCCAACCAGGCCTGCGCCGCCGCTCGGCTCGGCGCCGACGTCCGCATGTTCGGCGCCGTGGGCCGCGACGTCTTCGGCGACCTCCTGCTCGAGAGCCTGCGCGGCTACGGCGCCGACGCCTCGGGCGTCCGCCGCCTGGAGCGCTCCACCGGCAGCGCCTCCATCACCGTCCTGCCCAACGGTGACAACGCCATCCTGCTGGCACCCGGCGCCAATGGAGCCGTCGACGCATCCTGGGTCGACGCCATGGGCCCCTCGTTGGGCGACAAGCCGATCGTGCTGTGCCAGCTCGAAGTGCCTTTGCCGGCGGTCGAGGCCTTGCTGGTCGCCGCCGACGCCAAAGGCGCCCGCGTGATTCTGGACCCCGCCCCGGCCTACCCGCTCAGCCCCGAGCTGCTCGTCCGGGCCTCCATCGTCACGCCCAACCAAACCGAGGCCGCGCTGCTGATCGGCCGCCCGGAAGCGCCCCCCGCAACCTATGAGGACGCCCGCGAAGTCTGCCGCCTGCTGCACGAGCGCGGCGTCCGCACCGCCATCGTCAAGATGGGCGAGCAGGGCTGCCTGGTCTCCGACGGCGGCGAACCCTTCGTGGCGCCGGCGCACCGCGTGAAGGCCGTCGACACCACCGCCGCCGGCGACACCTTCAACGGCGCCCTGGCGGCCGCCCTGGCCGAAGGTCTCGACCTGCGGGCCGCCGTGGCCTTCGGCAATGCTGCCGCCGCTATCTCCGTCACGCGCCCCGGCGCCCAATCCTCCGCTCCCGAACGGGCCGAGGTCGAGCGGTTGTTGCAGCAAGCAGCCCAGGAGCGCTGAGAAGCCATGTACGTCGTCACCGCGGCCCCGGTCGCCATTCTCCTCTGCGTCGTCACGATGCTCGGCTGGGGCTCCTGGGCCAACACCCAAAAACTCGCCGGCCGGGAGCACTGGCGCTTCGAGCTCTACTATTGGGACTACGCGCTCGGCGTGTTGCTGTGCGCCGTCCTTTTCGGCCTCACGCTCGGCTCCAGGGGCCCGGTCGGGCCGGGGCTGTTCGAGAACCTGTCCCAGGGCGCCGGCGGCTCGATGGGCTACGCCCTGGCCAGCGGCGCGCTGTTCAACCTGTCGAACATCCTGCTGGTGGTCGCCATCGACCGCGCCGGCATGGCCGTGGCGTTCCCTGTGGGCGTGGGCTTGGCGTTGGTCATCGGCACCATCGGCAGCTACGTGGACACGCCCAAGGGCAACGCACTGCTGCTGTTCGCCGGAGTGGCGCTGATCCTGACCGCGATGGCGGTCTCCTCGCTGGCCCACCGGCGGCTGCCGCGCAGCAGCCAGGCCGGCCGCCACGGGACGTTGTTCGCCGTCCTGGCCGGCTGCCTGATGGGCTTCTTCTATCCCCAACTCGCCCGCTCGATCTCGCCCGAATTCGTCACCCAGCCCATCGCGCCCGGCATGCTCACGCCCTACGCCGCGCTGCTGCTGTTCGGCGTGGGGCTGGTCGCCAGCAACGTCGTCATCAACACGGTCTTCCTGCGGGTGGGCGGGCTGAGCTACGCCGACTACTTTCGCGGCTCGGCGCGGGTGCACGCGACCGGGCTGGCCGGCGGCGCCATCTGGATGATCGCGCTGGAGCTCAACATCATCGCCTCAGGTGTGGCCGGGCCGGCCGTCTCCTACGCCCTGGGCCAGGGCGCGGCCCTGGTGGCGTCGCTCTGGGGCATCTTC
The DNA here is from genome assembly GCA_016125275.1 of Acidobacteriota bacterium. Lineage (GTDB taxonomy): Bacteria > Acidobacteriota > Terriglobia > Bryobacterales > UBA6623 > RI-231. The sequence continues at coordinate 73,793 of WGMB01000009.1, forward strand.
ATCTGGAAGGAGTTCCGCGCGGCGCCCGCCGGAACCGGCAAGCTGCTGGCGCTGATGATCCTGGGCTACCTGGCCGGCATCGTCGCCATCGGCGCCGCCACGCTGTAAATCTCCTGTCCGTCCCTAGTTCGCCTTCGCCGTGATCCACATCGGGCTCACCCATACGATCTCGCCGTCCACCTGCTCGCCGCGCACATAGTAATAGGAGGTCTTGCCCGGCGTTACGTTCTGGTCCGTCCAGGTGAAGTCCACCTCGCGCTTGCCCGGCTGGACGGAGTAGACGTAGGCCCCGTCCTTGATGATGTGCACCTTCGCCAGCTCCGCCGTGCCGACCAGCTTCACCTCCAGCCGCGGCGGGGCGTCGAGGCTGAACTCCTCGCCCATGAAGTGCCCGGCGCAGCGGAAGTCCGCCAGGATGTTGTCTGTCGCCGCATAGACTCTGCGCTTCTTGACGGCTTCGATCAGCGCCTCGCGCGTCGGCTCGGTCACCCAGATCACCCCATAGGACATGTGCGTCGAGATGTGGTCGCTGGAGGCCTCGAAGGCCAGCTTATAGCCCTTGTCCAAGGCGTTGGAGACGAAGCCGCGCGGGCGCCAGCCGCCGATCGAGTCCTCGCTGTCGTTCGAGCGCGGCGCGTCCGGCATCTCGTAGTTCTGGCGATCGCCCTGGTAGATCTCCACGAACGGCTCCACCACCGGGTCGTTGTCGCGCCAGTCGGTGCCCATGTTCGTGCCGGAGGTGTGCGAGGCCGTCACGCCGCCGAACTGCCGCAGGTACTCGTAGAACATCTGCGTGTCCGGCGCGGGGTTATCAGGCGAATCGTCGTCCGTCTTGGGTAGCCGCGGCAAGGGCCGTATGCCTCGCTGCGCGAACAGAACGTTGCGGTGCCCCTCCGGGTACCGCACGCTGCGCTCGTAGCTGAACAAGGGCACGAACTTGCCGGCCAAATGGTAGGCGTCGGTCATCTTCTGCGCCCACCACCAGGTGTACTCGCGGCCGTTGCCGTTGTCGTGATCACAGCAGCCGGCCCAGTCCATCGACGAGGCGTCCACCAGATAGCGCCAGGAGTCAATGATGTCCCCGTCGTTGCCGCCGTCGCTGCTGATCGAAGAGTGCCGGTGGAACTCCCCGCGCATCGGACGCAGGCTCTGGCCCTCCGCCTCGGCCCGGTACTCGCGCATGCGCCGAATCTGCGACGCCTCTCCGGCGGCGTCCGGAGACGCCTCGGCGACCGCCGCCGCCGGAACCTCCTTCAACCGCGAAGCGCCCGTCCCCGAGCCCAGCCCGACCTCGTAAGCCATCAGGTCGTAGTTGAAGTCCCGCTTCGGCCCCCGGTTCCGCCCGCTCTGCGTGAAGCGGGCATCGGTCGGGCCGACCATCAGCAGATGGCCCGCTCCCGTCGACGCCAGCGCCGGGCGCTGATCCAAAATGCCGTCCGAGCGTCCCACGAAGATCGGCCCCTGCCAGCGCTCGCCGTCAAACCGCGCCAAGTGCTCGAACCAAGCCGTCCCGAGCGGTCCCCAGACCCGTCCCGCCGAGCTCCTGTAGGCCAGAAAGACGTTCCCCGAGGCGTCCGTCGCCAGCCGCGGATAGCCCTCCTTGGCCTCCGCCGAGGCCGGGTACGGCGTGGCGCTCGGCCGCCTGTCGGCGACCAGGTTCGGGTCGGGCTGCGGCGGCGCGGAAGCGTCCACGCGCCCGGGGCCGCGGTTCACCGGGTTGGACGGCGGCATCGTCTCGAGCACCCGACCAAAGTCGTCCTCGGTCTCCAAAACGCGGTCGCCGGAGAACGCCTTCACCCGCACCCAAGTGTTCTGGTAGAGCCCCACGCCGGTCGTCTCGTAGGCCCCGAAATCCTTGCCCCAGGACTTGTACGACTCCTCCCAAGCCGCCCACAGCCGGCCGCCGGCGTCGTAGGCCAGGCTCGAGCGCGCCTCGAAGTCCAGCGTGGCGGCCACGGCCTGCGGGGCCTGCATCTCGACGGACGCTCCGCGGGCCTTCATGCGCCGTAGGTAGACGTCGTAGTCGCCCTTGTCGTAGGTGTCCCACGAGACAGCCACCTCGCCGCCCGGTCCGGCCGCAATCGCCGGAGCCCAGTCGTTCGCCGCCGCGGTCGACACCCGCTGCTCGGGCCCAAAGCGCTTGCCGTCTTGCCGCGCGGCCAAGGCGTCAAAACCGTCGCGGTAGCCTTGCCAGGCGATCCACACGGCCCCGTCCGAAGCCGTCGTCGCCACCGGCGCCAAGTCCGGGCCCGCCGCCTCGGTCACGCGCTGGATGGCCGACCACGAGCCGCCCGCCCGCACGCGGGCGTAGATGTCGAAGTTCCCCTTGACCTGCGCCGACCACACGACCCACACCCGCCCCTCGCCGTCGACCGCCACAGCCGTCTTGTAGATGTCCTGGCCCTTCTCGGATACCGGCTGCGGCTCGCCCCAGGAGCGCTCCGCGATGGAGTACTCCCGCAGCAGGGCCTGATCGCCGCCGGCGGGCCGCCGCAGCGACTCGAACGACTCCGGCTTGCTCTTGAGCTGGCGCGGCCAGTCCTGCGAACGGTCCCCGTGCGTAAACTCCACGTAGGCCAAGTAGCCCTTGCCGCCGCTCACCGCCAGGGCCGGGTGATCCTGCTCCTCCTCGGAGCTCGTCAGCGGCGTCACCACGGGAATCTGCTCCACGCTGACCTTGCCGTCCAGGAACAGAGCAGGCTCGCCCGGAGCCACGTCCGAAGCGCGGAAGGAGAAGTCCCCCTGGGGCGTCTTCACGCGAAACGTCGCCGCGGCGTCCGTCAGCTCGGCCGTCACATACAAGCCGTTCTCGAGCGCCCCTTGGCGGCGGCCGACGTTGGCCCCGCGCGTGAGTTGCACGCGCCGCGTTGCCAGCTTCCACTCCGCGCCGCGAACACGGTCGTCCTCCGCCTCGCGCCACCCGCTCGTTTCGATCACACGGGCGCCGGAAGCCTCCAACGAGCCATCCCAGGCCGCCGGGCGAGTCTCGCCCACACCGAACAGGATGCAGTACTCGACGATGCCGGTCCCTTGCGAAGCGGCCTGCGGATGTGGTCGGGCCTTGGCCCGCCGCCCTCCTCCAAGAAAGGAGCTGACGCCGAACACCGCCAGCAAGACGACGACGGCAACCATCCAACCGGCCCGACTGCGCATGAGAGCCTCCTTGGCCGAATCGCCACGCGGCCATCCGGCGCACACAGCATAGTCCAGCTCTCCCCCGGACACAACGCCGGCGCCGAGCCGGTCCGGGCGAAATCGCTCCCGCCGCCCGGCGAGCGCAGGCCCTTGGCGGGCCTGCGCTCCCACCGGTCGCTACTGCATCACCGCCAACGGCCGGGCCGTCGTCGACTCTTCACCGAAGTGAATCTCGAGCGGCAGCCGGTCCCCCGCCGGCAACGGGTCCGGCATCTGGAAGTTCACCTGGATCAGCCCCACGAATCCCGGCGTAGCCCCCGAGAAGAGCGTTTCCGCCGCGGAACCGCCCACCATCACCTCCGCCGGGTCCGCCGTCAGCGACAGCGGATCGGCCGCCGCCGCCTCCCCGTCGGCCGGCTGCGGGTTCAGCGCCGCTCCGTTGAGAAACGCCACCAGGATCTCCCCCGCCTTGGCCGGATTGTCCGGCGTCACCACCGAACCGTCCGCGTGGATCACCACCGGCGCCAGCGCCCCATCCGAGTACGGGAAGGTAAAGGTCTCCGGGACCTGCGGCAGCGCGGCGGAGATCATCCGGTTGGACACCTCTTCATCCGTCGCCACCACCACATCGACCAGGCCAATCCCGGCCTCCGTCGGAATCTGGAAGTTGATCTGCGTCGGCGAGACGAAGAACAAGCCCGCCTTCACGCCCTCCACATACACCGTCACGCCGCCCAGATTCGTGGGCAGCGGCAGGCTCGACGCCGACAGAGTCTCCTCGGTGAAGCCTTCGCCGAACAGCGTGCCGATGCCGCCCGAAGGCATGATGGGGCCGAAAGCCGCCGCATCGGTCACCCCGCTCAGCTTGGTCGTCGACTGCATGGGCGACAGCGACACCACCACGTCGCGATAATCCCGGAAGCCTTTGACGGTGAGGAACCAGTCGCCGGCCGCCGGCATGGCCACCTCGAGCTTGTCAAAGTTCCCCAGCACCGAGGTGCGCACGTCGTTGTCGCAGAGATGCAGCCCAAAGACCGTCTCGCAGACCGGCAATCGCCCCTTCGCCAGCAGCAGGTCGGCGTCCCCGGTTCCCCCGCGCGCGGCGATGCGCAGGTGCGGCGTTCCGGCCGGAATGGTGATCTTGTAGAAGACCTCGCTCGAGCGCGCGCCGGTAAGCGGCGGAAGCTGCGAATCCAGCGCGGCGTCGTTGATCTTCGGGTAGTCCACAATCAGGTTGACGTTGGAGTAGGCCGATCCGCCATCGACCCGAAAGCCCCAGATGGCTGGATAAGGCGGATTAGGAACCGTCACCGTCTCCGACGATCCCGGCTGTGCGCCGGAGAGAGGGAAGCCGACCGGGGGAATCACAATCATGTTGGGATCGCCCTGTCCGCCCCGCATCGTCGCCTGGAGGGCCGCCTTTTGCCCGTCCACGATCATCAGACCCACACCGCGGCTGTAGGGCGTCCCGGAGATGGCCAGCGGTCGTCCCTGCGTCAGAATCGCGTAAGAGAACACCAGCAGCCCGTGCACCGTGCGGGCGCCCTTGCTGTCCGTCGCTTCGATCGACACGCGCGCCGAGGTAAACGTCCCGCGGTAGCTGAGCCGCCCGGTAGCGGCGTCGAACGTAGCCCCGTTCGGCCCCTCCAGCAACTTCAGCACGACCGGGTCGCCATCCGGATCCTCGAAGCGCGCAACATACTGGAACGCCTCGCCGGCGATCGCCGGATCGCTCGGCGTTCCAAGGAACCGCGGCGGATGATTCTTGGCCGTGGTCAAATCGTCCGGCAGATCGGGGGCCGAGTCGAACAGCGTGTAGACCCCGCCGTCGTAGTTGGAACCGCGCGCCGAAACTCCCATGCCTTTCTCCGCGAACGCCATCCAAATCTTTCCGCGGTTCGCGCCCCGGTTGCGCGCGGCGTCCACGTCCAGCAGCGCGTCGCGCAAATCCAAGAAGTCGGGCGCGCACGGCAGCATCTTCAGGGCGTTGAGCACTAGGTCGTCCGCTTTCTCCTGGCCCAGGCCCTCTCGAATCTTCCAGAGCACGGCCGAGAGGATCTCACCATCACCGTGCGCCTCGAAGTAGGGCAAGCCCAAGTCCTCGTACTTACGGGGATTGTTGTCCAAGGCGTTTCGACGGGCTCCTGTTTCCGGACCGCCGCCGTACTCGAACAGGATCGGGTCATCGAAAAAGCTGGCCGCGTAATAGTCGGACAAACCCTCTGACATGGCCTCGCCCTGCGGGTCCACGGCCAGGCAACCCACCACGTCCGGCCCGCCCACCAGCCTCTCCGTCACGCCGTGCGTATACTCGTGCACCACGGAGTCGCCGTCGTAGGAGGTGTCCAGAATCTGGTCGCCCACGATCAGAGCTCCCATCAGCATGCGACCCGGCGTCCCGTCGGGCGAGGGGATGAAAGCGGCGTTGTTGACCTCGGTCAAGTCCTGCACGCTGATCTTGACCGGATCGCCGGCCTTGCCGCCGCCCGGCCCGTTCACGAGCTGAAAGGCCCCTTCGCCTTCCTGAAAGCCCATGGCGTAGAAGTAGTCGTGGGCGATGTTGCCGAAATAGAAAGCGTTGGTCGCCGCCGCCGCAAAGTGCTTCACGTCGAAGGTGTAGCCGTCGCCGGCCGGGTGGTCGAAGAACTGCGAGTCGTCTGAGGCCGCCCGGCCGTTCACCAAGCCATCGCCGGTCACCGGGTCCGGTTCGCCGTCGGAATTGCCGTCCACGAAGGCGTCAATGTTGTTGCCGCGCGTCAGCGTGCCGCCCTCGGGCAGCCAACCGGCCGGAAACTCCACCACCTCCCGCGGCTCCGGCGGATGGTTGGTCCAGACCCGCGCCGAGGCCGCGCGCCGCGCCAGCCCCACCCGCCGCAACAGCCGGCCGTCAGCGGCGTCCACCACCATCTCCCAGCTATTCCTGGGGCCCTCCATGAAGATCCGCCAAGCGTGCCGGCCCTCTCCCGAGGCGGTCGGGAACACCACGGCCTCGGTCAGCGCGGCATGGAGCCCTTCGGCCTGGGCGGGCCCGGCGGAGTCCAGCACCGTCTGGACAGCCGCGGCGGCGTCCAGCGTGGGGGCCGGTCCCAGCCGCAAGCCGGGCAGAGCGTCTCCCGTCGTCACCTGGATGACCCGCCCGGAGCCGTCCACTGCCACGCTGATCCGCCCCCCGTACACCGGAACGCCCTGTACGGTCTGGTCGTAGCGCACCACCCGCAAGCCGCCGGCGTCGTCCTCCCGCGCCGGCCGTAACGCAGCGATCTCCTCGGCCGAAAACGGAAAGACCGCCTGATGCGTGCGCAGAAACTCCAGCGCCCGCTCGCCCGCCGCCACGCCCGGCCGCGGCGCCGACAGCGACCCGTCGCGCACCGAAAGCCGCTTCGGAAGGCCGAAACGGCCGACCGAATACGTCACAGGAAGCCCCTCGGGCGACCGCAGATTCGCCAAACCGTCGACGACCTGCGCGGCGACTTTCGGCAGAGCCGACTTCGCCGGGGCCAATCCGGCCCCTGCCGCCAGGGCTTCCTGGTCGCGAATGTCGAAGGAATCGCCGCCCGGAGTCTGGGCCCGAAGTGGGACGCCTCCGACTAAAGTGCAGAGAGCAAGAGCGACGAGTACGGAAAACCGTCTGGCCGACAGCGAAAGGGCGCGCATGGCAAATATCCTCGAAACAATAAACAAAGGCTCAAACAGTAGAATTGCTCAGCAATGCTCCTGGACCTTCGGGAGAGGCCAGCTTACCCATCCCGAGCCCATCTCGCAACATCGACCTGGGTTGCACCCGGTCAAGAGGGTTCGACACGTGCCTCTCTACGGGGCTCCGCACGTTCCGATGTAGCGTTTCTCCGTCTGGATTCTGCCGCTGCGGAAGGGACGCGGAGCTGGCCCCGGAAGCGCAGTTGTTCCGAGGGATCGCGCACGAGCCTCCGAAGGCGCCCCCCCGCGGCAGCGCGTGAGCCCAACGGCAAAGCGGCGCCGGCCGGACAAATGGGTCGTGGGAGGTATTTCAATCGAGCTTTGCGGGTGCCCGTATCAAGTCTTGACGGCACCCTAACCATAGCTTGCGAGGGTTCTTCGATTTCGATATGCTACGGCGCGCCGAAAAGCGCAAAGGAGCCCCCGGATTTGCCATAGAGCTTGTATGGCAAACCGAAACAACTACTGTGCTGCAAGAGCTCCGACTCTGGCTTGAAGGGACCGCGACCCTTTGGGGGGCGATCGGTGGTATTGCCGCGGTCTTCAGCTTGTTATGGGGCTTCTACACTCGCATTGCCGATGCTGCCGCGACGAGTCGGGGAAAGAGGACGGGCAGATCGTTAGAGAGTGTTCGGAGTCGTTTCGTGTGGGCGTCCGCCGCCGCTGTTGCGTCGGTTGCGGTGGTTTACATCCTCGAACACGACACGGAAGAGGCCAGGCTGAGCGATCTGGGCCAGCCCGCGGAGAGCGTCGCGGCGCTCGCATTCACCTTTAGCTTGGTTTGGTTCTACCCCGTCGTTCAGCGTCGATTCACACAACCCAGGTCTGACCTCGAGCTGGCCCAAGAGCTTCGTAAGCGTGTCCAGAGAACCTGGATCGAGGGCCTTCTCGAGCCGGCATTGGACGATTTCCGCGGAGCTCTGTCCCCGCCCGTCGTCTTCAGATCCGCCACAGGAGCCGAGCAGGAGGTCGGGAGCGACACGCCGCTGCGCGAACTGGTATTGCGGGCTCGAGGACAACGACTCATCGTTTCGGGACCGAGAGGATCGGGCAAGTCGATTTTTCTCCTGCGCTATGCAAAAGAGCTCATCAACGCAGCGCCCGGAGACCCGCAGACCCCCGCCCCCATCTTGCTCAACGTGAGTACCTGGGTAGATCCGGCGCGTCCCGCATCGGATCAGCAGTCGATCAGGGCCTGGGTGGAAGGACAACTGCTGAACGCCTATGGAATTCCTAGTTGGGGCTCACAGCGCCTGATCGAAAACGATTGTCTGGCCTACTGCCTTGACGGTTTCGATGAGCTCATGGACGAGTCCCTGGCGCCGGCCGGCTTCGAAGGACGTCCCAATGAGCTCGCCAACGAAGTTCACTCGCTGCGAACCCAGTTCTTGGAGTGCTTGAACGCCTACATCCGAAACGAAGGCCGCAACAGCTTGATGCTCATCGCCAGCCGCTCGAACCTGGTCGACCAGATCCGCACGGTCGCGCCCGCATTTCGAGACGAGATCGCGATGGAGCCGCTCGATGAAGCCGATATTCGGCATTTTCTCAAACAGAATCGGCTGACCACCCTGCGGTCGCTCGCCGACATCCATCGGCCGATCAAGAATCTGCTGACCAATCCCCTCTATCTCAAAATACTTGCCACCGTCTATCCGGCCGGAATCCCCGAAGAAAAGTCGGTCCTCGTCGTCGCTGAAGCCGACGAGGGCATCGACAGATTCCTGCGGGAGGCATATCAGAGCTACTTCAATCGAAAAGTGAGGGACCTGCTGGGTCTTGCACAGCGAGCCGACAGCCGAACCCCGGAGGCGGGACTCTCCGCCCCCGGGGATGAGAGGCGAGGCGCCTCTATGACCGCCTACGAGGTCCGGCGGTATGCGGCTCATTTTGCCAACTACCTCCGCAATCGGCGTCGTGGCAACGTGTTCCGGCTCGACGAGCTCCAACCATCCGAGCTTCCGCCTGCATGGCGTTCTCGCTACCTCAACCTGGCATCCGCATTTCTCGCGGCCGCCATCTTCATCACCGCGGGTACGCCCGTCGGAATTGCCATCTGGCTGGAGCACGTGGTGGCGGGCCTATCCGACCGTGCGGTCTCCAACGGTCTGCTTGCTGCCTTGGGAGTCGGCGTGTTTGCAGGGGGCACCATCGGCCTTGGCTACCGATTCAGCCGGGGAGCATGGCTCGGAGCCATCGTTGGTCTCGCAATCGGCTTGGCCCGGGGAGTGGTCGTGGGCTTGGCGGTGGAGGTGCCCGATGCTGTCCCATGGCTCGCCGAGTCGCGAGCGTTTCGAGCCCTCATCCAGGCATTGGCGGCAGGACCGACCACGACCAACTCGGGACTGGAAGCCGGACTTCTCCACGGCCTCGTCACCGTGGTCGCGGGCGTTCCGCTACTGGCCCTAGCGTTGTGGCGCTATGACGACGATCCGCTGAAGATTCGGCCCGTCGAAGCCTGGGAGACCGAGCCCAGGCGTCTCGCTTGGTTGATGGCCGGCGCCGTTGGGTTTGCCGTGATATTCGCTGTGACGCTGAGCCCGACCCGGGGCGTGGCGTTTGGGATTGCGCTCCTGCTGGTCTTCTGGGTGCTGTTTGGTCGCCGCCCAAGCCAGCGCCCGCTTCGGATTCAGCCCAACCAAGGCATCCGATATTCGTTGGAGAACGCCACCAGTCATGCCATCGGGGTGGCGGCCGTCTGTAGCCTGACCTTTGGCATGTCGTATGGCGTTTCTTTCGGACGCACGCAGGCCGTCTCGAACGCCGGTTTGGGATGGGCGTTCCTCGTGGTGTTCATCTTCTTCGGGGGGTTCCCCGTGATCCAGCATTCCGCTCTTCGCTGCACGCTGGCGCTGAAGCGAGTCGCGCCCCTGGACTATGTTCGCTTCCTGCTGCTGGCCCGCAGAGCGGGGCTCCTGCGACAGGCCGGCGGAGCCTTCGGCTTCCCCAATGAGGAGTTCATCGAGCATTGCTCGGATGCGGCGATCGACACAGGATGGGGCGTTTCTCCGTCCGGCCGGCAAGACCTCGCCCGGCCTTGAAGATTCACCGAGCTTCCGCGCCGAAGAAGCCCCGTACGGCCGCCAGCACGAACGCAGAGTCCAGAAAGTAGCCCATGTGGCCCCCTTGAGTCGGCGCAAAGACTCTCACGCCGCTGAGTCCTCGCAGCCAGTCAAGCGACTCGACAACTGCTGCGGCCGGCGCAGACTGTGAAGCCAACGAGGAAATGCTCAGGACCGGATCATCCAGGGCGAAAACGATGTAAGCAGGTCCGCCGCCAAGTCCCTCGTATGCCGCTTCCGCCGAGCCGAACCGAGACCCCTTAGAAAGTTCGCTGCGCGGCGCTTCACGATGCAGCCGCTGAACGCAGCCCAAGTAGTAGTCTCGATAGGAAAGTGGCCCGTCGCCGCATTCCGCGCCCTCCTCGTAGTGCGCCTTCCGGGTATTGGCTAGATCCACAACCAAGAACTCGCGATAGAATCGCTTCACAAACGACTCGCGGCGCCGAGGGATCGTTCTGTCACTCATCAACTCCAGATACTTCCCGACCGAGCCCGGACCGTAGCCTTGCAGGAAGGGTCCGAGCATATCGATGGTCGTGAGTCCCTTCCTGCGGGAGAACCCATCTCGCAGGATCGCTTCCGAAGCTTCGTCGAGCACGGAGAAAGTGGTTTCCAGGTCGACCACGGGACTGAATGCCAGCGCCCCCAGCGGAAAGGTTTTCGAAGGGGAATCATCTCGAGCGACGATCATCAGCGCTAGGCTCGCCCCGCCGGAAAAGCCGATAACGCCGCTGCGAACGTGTTGCGGCAGCCTTCCAACGGCCTTCAATCGCGAAATCTCGAAGGAAAGTCGCGCCAGCAGGTCGGTTGCAACCAGTCGTCCGGTCAGCGCAGGCAATCGAGGCCCTGCGCGAAGCGCCTCATTGGTCAGGAATCCCGGCAGAACGATGCAGTGCGGTCGGCCAAATGCCTCATCCAGGGCAGCCACGGTCTTGTTCGTCCAGGTCCCGCGTTTCCATGTGGAATACGAAGATCCCAGAATCACAAATAGACGGTCGCTATCCGGCGAACCGGCCCGGTAGTGCAGCGAGACCGGCTGACGATAGTACCTTTGTCGATCGGATGATTCCGGCCAAGCGGCCTCGATGGTAGTCCATTCCCGGTCCTGTCCCCGCGAGTAGGATCGGGATTCCAGACCGGCGGCCAAAGTCATCAGAGCCGGGTCATAGCGCAGATTCTTTCGACGCGCGGCTTCCAGCTCCGCCCGTTCGCCGGACGAGAGCTCATTCAGCGACGGACCCGCGGTTCGCTCCACCGCCTCCCACAGCCCGGCCGAGGGCCCCTGGAACGCCGACGGCTTGGCGGAGAGCGCTTCAGCAGCGGCAAAGCGTTTGAGTCGAGGCGCCTCTTTTTGCAGGTCCCACAGGAAAAGCCGACTGGCCAGGAAGAGACCGATTCGCCCCTCCGTCCCCTCGTCCAGGCCAAACAGATATTGCCGCTCCGCGCGCTGGAGCGAGACTCTCTCAGTCGGATCCGATGGCTCGGTTGACGGCGTCTCGGCGGCAGGGAGGACAGTCGCTAAGAGAGCGGACAGGACGCCTCGGAGAAGCATCTGAGTCCTTTCTCGCCCGGATTTCCCAGCCATTGAACCTCCCTGGAGCTCCGCCCAATCTTTCGTTTTCCCATGGGACCAATACAACCGTCCCAGGTAACTAGAAGTATGTTCCAAGACTGGCCTCCGTATCAGGCGAATTGACAGACAAGGAGCCTTCGAGCCCCGAACACGCGTGCGATAATCGCGCGATGAAAGCTCCCGCGCCCCATTTCCTGCTGTCGGCGCTGCTGTTCGCTTCCCTGCTGGCCGCCGAGGCCCCGCGCGGTTATTACCGCAGCCCCGGCATCCACCAAGACTCCATCGTCTTCACCGCCGAGGGCGATCTTTGGAAGGTCGGCGTCGCCGGCGGCGTGGCGCAGCGGCTCACCACACATCCTCGCGAGGAGATCGGCGCGGCCATCTCGCCCGACGGCGCGCTCATCGCTTTCAACGCCGCTTACGAGGGGCCGTCGGAGGTCTACACCATTCCCCTGGCCGGCGGCCTGCCGGTGCGCCGTACCTGGGAAGGCGGCGGCGCCATCGTTCGGGGCTGGACGCCGCAAGGCGAGATCCTCATCTCCACCGCCGCCTTTTCGGGCTTGCCCAACCGCCAGCTCATCGCCCTGGGGCTCGACGGCGCCCGCCGCCGCATCCCCTTGGCCCAAGCCGACCAGGGCGCGTTCGACCTGGCCGGCGGCGTGCTCTATTTCACCCGCCTGCCTCGTCAGAGCAGCGAAACCAAGCGCTATCAGGGCGGCACGGCCCAGCAACTATGGAAGCTCGAGCCCGGCGCCGCTGAAGCCGTCCCTCTCACGGCCGACTTCCCCGGAACCAGCCGCGACCCCATGTGGTTCAACGGCCGTCTCTACTTCGCCAGCGACCGGGACGGAACCATGAACCTGTGGTCCATGCGTCCCGACGGCAAGGGCCTGCAGCAGCACACCCGGCACGGCGGCTGGGACGCCCTGGCGCCGTCGATCGGCGACGGCCGCATCGTCTACCAGCTCGGCGCGGACCTCCACGTCTTCGACATCAAGAGCGGCAAGGACCGGACCCTCGACATCCGCATCGCCTCCGACCTCGACCAACTGCGCGAGAAGTGGGAGGACAAGCCGTTCGACTACCTCAGCTCGGTCGAGCTCTCCCCTGACGGCGAGCGGGTCGCGCTCGTCTCCCGCGGGCGGGTCTTCGTCGCCCCGACCGGCCCCGGCCGCTTCGTCGAGGCCGCCCGCCGTCCCGGCGTCCGCTATCGCCAAGCCCAGTTCCTACCGGACGGCAAATCCCTGCTGGCCTTGTCCGACCAAACCGGCGAGGTGGAATACTGGCGCCTACCCGCCGACGGCATCGGCTCCGCCGAACAAGTCAGCGACGGCGGCGATATTCTCCGCCTCGACGGAGAAGTCTCTCCCGATGGCAAATGGTTGGCCACCAACGACAAGAACTACCGCCTGACTTTGTGGAATCTCGAAGACCGCACGTCTCGCCTGATTCGCCAATCCCAAACCGGAGACGACTTCGGCCGCTATCGTTTTTCACCCGACAGCCGCTGGCTGGCTTTCGTCGATACCGAGTCCAATACCTTCCAGCGCATCAAGCTCTATGAGATCGAAAGCGGACGCCTCGTGGACGTCACCAGCGACCGCTACAACAGCTTCGACCCGGTCTGGAGCGCCGACGGCGACTGGCTCTACTTCCTCTCCGACCGCGAGCTGACCTCCGTGGTCCCCAGCCCCTGGGGGCCTCGCCAGCCGGAGCCCTTCTTCAACAAGACCAACAAGATCTACCTGCTCGCCCTCGAAAAGGGCCTGCGCTCGCCGTTCCAGCCCGACGACGAGTTGACCGCCGACGCCAAAGACAAAGACAAGCAAAAGGACGAGAAGGCCGGCGACGAGGCGGACAAGGACAAGCCGAAGGTCTCCGTCGAGATCGACGCCGACGGCATCGAGCGCCGCCTGCATGCCATCCCCGTCCCTCCGGGCGACTACATGAGCCTGGATGCAACCGCCAAAACCCTCTACTGGATCAGCGTCGATCGCGCCGGCGACGACAAGCGTACGCTGATGAGCTTCGAGATCGGCAACGACCCCGAAGCCAAGCCGGAGACGGTTTTTGACTCCATCCAGGGCTACAGCCTGTCGCGCGACCGCAAGAAGCTGCTGGCGCGCCGGGAAAAGAAGCTCTCCGTCCACGCCACCGACAAGCCGCCCGCCAAGGACCCCAAAGAGGCGGCCAAGGCGGAGGTCGACCTCGGCGGCTGGAAGTTCGCCGTCGACCCGAGGGAGGAGCTGCGCCAGATGTTCGTCGACGCCTGGCGGCTGGAGCGCGACTTCTTCTACGACCCTGCCATGCACGGCGTCGCCTGGAAGGCGATGCGCGACAAGTACGAAGCGCTGGTGAGCCGCGTCACCGACCGCTCGGAGCTCAACGACTTGATCTCGCAGATGGTGGCCGAGCTGTCCACCCTGCACATCTTCGTGCGCAACGGCGACTTCCGCGACGCGCCCGACAAGGTCTCGCCCGCCCGCTTGGGCGCCCTGCTCGAACGGGACGAATCCGCCGGCGGCTACCGCGTCGAGCGCGTCTATCAGCACGACCCCGACCTGCCCGACCACGCCGCCCCGCTCGCCAAGCCCGGCGTCGACGTGCAGGCCGGCTCAGTCATCCTGGCCGTCGACGGCCAGCCGACGGTCGATGCTCCCGACCTCGGCGCCCTGCTGCGCGACAAGACCGGCAAGCAGGTCCGCCTGCGCGTCCGCTCCGCCGCCGGCGAGGAGCGCGACGTCATCGTCGAACCGTTCTCGGCCGCCCAGGAGTCTGACCTGCTCTACGAAGAGTGGGAGTACACTCGGCGGCTCGAGGTCGACCGCCTCAGCGGCGGCAAGATCGGCTACGTCCACCTGCGCGCCATGGGCTCGGCCAACATCGCCGAGTGGGCCCGCCAGTTCTACCCGGTCTACGACCGCAAGGGGCTCATCCTCGACGTCCGCCACAACCGCGGCGGCAACATCGACTCCTGGGTCCTCGGCCGCCTGCTGCGCAGAGCCTGGTTCTACTGGAAGCCGCGCGGCGCCGAACCCTTCTGGAACATGCAGTACGCCTTCAACGGCCACATGACGGCGCTGATCAACGAGCGCACCGCCTCCGACGGCGAGGCTTTCGCCGAAGGCTTCCGGCGGCTGGGTATGGGCAAGCTCATCGGCACGCGCACCTGGGGAGGCGAGATCTGGCTGTCCATGAACAATCCCCTGGTCGACAAGGGCATCGCCTCGGCCGCCCAGGTCGGCGTCTACGGACCCGAGGGCGAGTGGCTCATCGAGGGCCATGGCGTGGACCCCGACATCGTGGTGGACAACCTGCCCCGCGAGACCTTCGACGGCAAGGACCGCCAGCTCGAAGCCGCCGTCGCCCACCTGCTCGAAAAGATTGAGAAGGAGCCCCCGCCGCGCCCCGCAGCGCCGCCCTACCCGAACAAGGCCTTCGAGTACTGAGGGCCGCGGCTACTTCAGCGTCGGCCCGGGCAGCGCGCTGCCGTCCGGGTTCAAGATCTGGAACGTGTGGATGCCGAACCGGTTCGGGTCGGAGTACGTCCACAGAACCTCTTTGCTCGGGGTCACCTCGAACAGCTTCACCTCGTTCTCTTTGCCCTGGTAGCTGGTGAAGACCGTGTTGCCGTTGGCCATCCGCTGCGCGCCGCAGGAGCCTTTCAGGATGTCGGGCTCCAGATCGTCGTTCGAGATCTGCCACACCACTTCGCCCTTGCGGTTGAATTCGCGCGCTTGGTGCGAGTCCGTGCAGGTGGTCAGGATCGTCCCTTGTGGCGTCTCGATCACAGTAAACGGCCAGTGCGGCGTAGAAAAGCTCCACAGCGCCTCACCCTTGGCCGTGTACTCCACCACCTTGCGCTCGCCCATCTGCGGAACCATATAGTTCCCGTTCTTCAGCTTGCGCGTCATACGCGTCTGCAGGTGATGGTTCTCGGTCTGGCAGGGGATCGCGAACTCCATCACAATGCGGCCCTTGCGGTCGATCTCCAGCACGCGCGGCTTGTCGCCGGCTTCCGTGCACAGGATGTTGCCGTCCGGCAGGGGCTGGACGGTGTTGACCTCGGACTGCGCTCCGTCGTAGCGGAACAGCTCCTTGCCGTCGCGGGTCACCTCCACCACGCCGCCGCCATAATCCGGCCGGCGGTTGATGGCGAGCAGAATATTGCCGCTGGGCAGCACCCAGCCCTCGCGCGAACCGCTCGGGTACTCCCAAACGCGCTTGCCATTCGTGTCGGCGATGTAGGTGTCGTGGCCCGTGGCCAGAAACGCCGGATGCTTGGTGGAAGCGCCGGCGGCAATCCCGGCCGAAGCGGCCGCCAGGAACGAACGGCGAGTGAGGGCTGACATGGCGTGCGCCATTGTAGCCGGTTTGCGCTGCGCTACAACTGCTCGGCCAGAGAAAACATCGGCAGGTACAGCGAGATCAGCACGAACGCCACGAAGGCGCCCATGAACAGCATGATCGCCGGCTCGATCAGCGATAGCGCCGCCGACATCGCTGTCTGCACGTCCTCGTCAAAGAACTCCGCCACCGAGCTCAGCATCGCCGGCAGGGCGCCGGTCGACTCGCCCACGTGGATCATCTCCACGGCCAGTGACGGGAACGTCCCCGTCTCGGCCAGGCTCCGTGACAGCGCCCGCCCTTCCTTCACGCGGTTGCGCGCCTGCTCCACAGCCTCACGGGTCACCCGCGAGCCGATCGAAGCGCCGGTGGTCTCGAGCGCCTGCATCAGCGGAATGCCGCCCTGCAGCAGCGTGCTCAGCAGCCGGCAGAGCTGCGAGACCTGATACTTCATCCAGATCGGACCGACCAGCGGGGTGCGCACCTGCAGCGCGTCGAACATATTCTTGGCGGACTCGGTGCGGAGATACCAGTACAGCAGGCCGGCGATCGCCGCAAAGGCCGCCGCCACCGTCCCCAGGTTCTCGCTCAGCGTCACGCCGACGGCCACCAGGATCTGCGTCGGCACCGGCAGCGTCGCGTCCATCGAGTCGTACAAGTCAGCGAACTGCGGCACCACGTACGTCACCAGAAAGACGATCAGCGTGAGCACCAGCGCCGTCAGAATCGCGGGATAGATCAGCGAGACCACGACCTTCTTGCGCACCGAGAGCGTGATCTTCTGGTACTGCACATAGCGCTCGATCACCTCGCCCAAGCTGCCGGACTTCTCGCCGGCCATCAGCGAGGTCACGTAAATCGGCGGAAAGACCTCCTCGGCGCGAAAGGCCTCCGACAACGGCGTGCCATTCTTCACCGCCTCATGGATCGACACGATGCGCGCCTGCAGCTTCTTGTCCTTGATGTTGTTCTTGAGCAGCTCCAGGGACTTGAGGATCGGCAGCCCGGCTCGAATCAGGGTCACGAACTGCTGGTTGAAGATCAGGAACTGCTCGAGGTTGACCTTGCCGCGCGGCCGCCCGGCGCCGCGGCTCTTGGCCTCCTCGCCCTTGCGGCGAGGCTTGATCGAGTAGATGAGGACGCCCTTGGCCGAGTAGCGCTCCCGCAAGGCGACCTCGGAGTCCGCCTGCTCCACGCGCTCGTGCACCGCGCCTTCCGGGTCCGCGTACTTGAGGAGAAACTCCGCCATGAATACAGCATGACGCCGCGGCGCCCCGATCCGTGCAAACCCGTTTCAGCGACGGCGTATCAGGTCCACGGGCGCCCCGGCCCGCCGCCGCTCACCCCGCCGGGTCTCCGTTCTACCGCCAACCCGTCACTTCGCCTTGACGACGTAATACACCACGACCTTCGGCACTTCCTTGAACCAGTGCGGCGTGCCCTTCGGGATCACGATCACGTCGCCCTTGGAGAGCTTGTGCGTCTGCCCGCCGCTGATGCCGCTGCCGCGGATCTGGCCCGGCTCGGTCGTCTGCGGGTCCGTGATGGTTCCGCCGGTCACGAATGTCGCCGAACCGTCCAACACGTAGAAGACGTCGGTCTCGTCGGCATGCACCTCGGACTGGCCGCCCTTGTCGCGGCGACTCATCGACACGATGTAGTCCGAGCCCGAGCTGAGCACGCCCGGATGCGTCATCGCCGCGGCGACCTTTTCCTTGCCGATGTAGACGACATCGTCGGCGCGGGCCGGGGCGGTCGACGCCAACGCGCAAAATCCAAGCAGTCCGAACAAGACGGCCGAACGAAGCATGTGAGGGTTCTCCTGAGCCCGGCGCTTCGCCGAGCGCCGTGATTATAGCGGCATCGCGAGGTCGCCGGCGGCGCCGGCCGCGCCCCTCCGACCGTCCCATCCGCAAAATGCATTTGCGGCAAAATTCACTGTCGGGATAGAATGTTCCAGCCGGAGGGTCGGAATAGGATGGCAAAATCGACCAGCAAATCCCAGCCGAAAGAGCAGCCTTACTACCCGGTGGAGATTCGCGCCGAGGACATGCAGATCTCACGCGCCGGCGAGCTGCTCATCGTCGGACGGCCGGCGGAGATCGTACGGCGGCTCGTGCTGAACTACCCCGAGTTCTACCCAAAATCGATCGTCCCTTACTTGCAGTCCCGCGAGGCGAGCTTCCAGCCCGAGGAGCTGTGGATCGACCCCAAGCGCCGCGTCCACATCACCAACAAGAAGCTCGTGGCGCGCGCGCGGCACCACATGGCCGCCGCCAAGAAGGCGACGGCGGCGAAGACTGCGGAGCCTGCAAAGACGGCGAAAGCGACCAAGGCGACAACGACAACCGCCAAAGCCGCGAAAGCAGCCAAGAGCGCCAAGAAGACCGCGACGGCCAAGACCTCCCCGGCGACCAAAGTGACGAAAGCCGCGAAAGCCAAGAAGGCCGCCAAGACGACGAAGGCCAAGAAGTAGAGCAACCGATGGCGAAGAAGAAGAGCGCACCGAAGAAGTCCCTGAAGCCGAGCGTCGGCGAAAGGATCTCCGGACCCGCCACGATCAAGGGCGTCAAGGCCGGCTCCATCTATTTCGACGACCACGGCCGCATCGTCGTCGACCCGGCGGTCCAGGAAGGCATCGGCGGGATCAAGCTGCCGCCGTGGCTTGGCGGGGGCGGCGGAGGAGGCGGCGGCACGACGCTGGACGGCTCCTGCCCGGTGGTGGCCTGTGCTCCGGAAACCGCCTGCGCCGACGCGGCCTGCGTTCCCGAAGGCGCCTGCGCGGACGCGGCTTGCGCCCCGGAGAGCGTCTGCACGGACGCAGCCTGTGCGCCCGAGAGCGTCTGCACGGACGCCGGTTGCGCTCCCGAGACCGTCTGTACCGACGCAGCCTGCACGCCGGAGAGCGTCTGTACGGATGCCGCCTGCGCGCCCGAAAGCGTCTGCACCGACGCTCACTGCGAAGGCTCGGACTCCCTCTGCGCCGACGTGTTCTGCGGCGAGAACCAGGCCTGCCGCAACAAGGACTGCGAGATCAACCTGGAGTGCGGCGGCGGCGGCGGTCAGACCAATCCGCCGATCATCTCGGGGCCGGGCCTGTGAGCGCCGCGGCCGGCGTCCAAGCGCCTCAACTGACCGTTTTGCAGCAGAAAGTGGTGCGGGCGCTCGACAACCGCATCCTCAAGCTGACCCTGATGCCCACCGAAAAGTGCAACTTTCGGTGCACCTACTGCTACGAGGACTTCGCCCTGGGGCGGATGCCTCGCAAGGTGGTCGACGGGCTCAAGAACCTGATGTCCGCCCGCGCGCCGGAGCTGCGGGTGCTGGATCTGCGCTGGTTCGGCGGCGAGCCGATGCTGGGTTATCCGGTTGTCGAGGAGATCTGCCGCCACGCCCTCGACCTCCGCGCGCGCCACCCCCGCATGCAGGTCGTCTCGTCGATGACCACCAACGCCTACCTGCTCACGCGGGCGAAGTTCCTGCAACTGCTCGACCTGGGCGTGCGTTTCTACCAGATCTCGCTCGACGGCTACGGCGAGGACCACGACCAGACCCGGCAGCGCGCGGACGGCTCGGGCTCCTTCGACCGCATCTGGTCGAACCTGCTCGAGATGCGCTCGGTCGAGGGCGAGTTCGGCATCATGTTGCGGGTTCACTTCACGCCGCGGAACCTGCCGCAGATCCGCAAGCTCGTCGAGGCCATCAATCAGGAGTTCGGCCACGACTCGCGCTTCAAGGTCTTCTTCAAGGCCATCACCCGGCTGGGCGGCCCGAACAACGAGCTCATCGAGCGAACCAGCGAAGCCTGGCAGAACGCCGCCAAGGCCGAGCTCACCAAGCTGGTCCGCCGGCGCGACGAAGTCATCGACCCCAACGGCGACGGCGCCTATATCTGCTACGCCGCCGAGCCCAACTCCTTCGTGATTCGCTCCAACGGCCAGATCGCTCGCTGCACGGTGGCTTTCGACGATCCGCGCAACCAGGTCGGGCGGCTCAAACCCGACGGGACGCTCGAATTGGACCTGGACCGCTCGCGGCTGTGGTTCGCAGGCCTGGAGAGCTTGGACAAGAAGACGCTGCACTGTCCCTTGCCCACGCTGGCGAAGCTGCCCCCGCCGCTGGTGAGCCTCTCGGCCCCTTAGCTCGGCAGGCCCGGGATATCAGGATGCCCGCGTCGCACCGGACACTCCGGCGGAAGGGGCGTCCTGGGCTGGCCGCTTATCGGCCATCGCCAGCAGCCAGCTCTCGATGTCGGCGGCGGCCATCGGCCGCGCATGCAAAAAGCCCTGCTGTAAGTCGCAACCCAGCCGGTCGAGCTCTTCGGCCTGCTCGGGGGTCTCCACCCCCTCGCCGATCGTTCCCACTCCCAGGCCCCGCGCCAAGCTCACTACGGCCGCGATCATCGCCTTGGTCCGTCGGTCGTAGGTTTCCGGCGCCGCCATGGCGCGATCCATCTTCAGCATGCTGGCAAAACCCCGGCGCAGAGTCTGCAGCGATGAGTATCCCGTGCCGAAATCGTCCACCCAGAGCGAAACGCCCATGCCCGCCACGCCGCGGATGGACCGCACGAAGGCGCTCTCGTCATCCACATAGGCCCGCTCGGTGATCTCCAGCGCCAACGACTGCGGCGGCATCCCCATCCGGTCGAGCGTCGCCCGCAGCCATGTTAAAAACTCCGCCTGCTGGAAGTGGAAGGCCGAGACATTCACCGAAATCGTCGCCACCGGCCAGCGCGAGCCATGCTCCTGCCGCCAGGAGACCCACTGCCGGCAAACGTTCTCGATCACCCACTGGTCGATCTCGATGATCGTCGACGACCGCTCCAAGTCGCCGAAAACCTCCTGCATCGACTCCACCGAGCCGTCCTCCAGGCGGCGCCGCAGCAGGGTCTCGAAGGCGACCGGAAAGCGCGACGATCCTCCGACGATCGGCTGAAAATACAGTACGAACTCCTTGCGGTCCAGCGCCTTGCGCGCAATGGCATGGTGCGCCGCCATCCGCCGATGGCTCTCCGCCATCGCGTCGTCGTAGATGCGGGCGCTGCTGCCCGTTCCCCGCCGGGCGGCCAGCAGGGCCATCTCCGCCGCCTGCAAGCCCCGCTCCACGGCGATCTCATCCACCACCTGCGGCCCCATCAGCGCCACGCCGACGCTCGTCCGCATATAGACGTTGAAGCCCCCAAACGGCACCGGCGGCGCCGTCAGCGCGCGGAGGCGGTGGGCCATCGAGTGCGTCTCCGGTAGGCAACTGTCGCAATGCAGGGCCACCAAGAACTCGCCGCGCGTCAGAGCTCCCAGCGCCACCTTCTTCTGGTCCAGGTTCTTCAAGCGTTGGCTCACCGCCACCTCGACGGCGCGAGCCGCCGCGCGGCCGTAACCGTGGACCAGCATGTCGTAATCGTCGATCCCCACGTGGAAGATCGCCATTCCTTGGAACCGCTCGGGGCAATCCCGCCCCATGCTGATCAACATCTCGCGAAAGTAGGTCTCGTTCGGCAGTCCGGTCAGGCGGTCATAGTGCGATTCCCGCTCCGAAGCCGCTTCCAGCAACTTGCTTGCGGTGATGTCGGAGTGCCGAACCACGGCGGCCGCCAAGGGACCTTGGGCCCGCCGCACGCTCATCTGGAACCAAGCCGTCTTCTCCCCGATCCGGCAGGGATAGTCCAGCGAGAACTCCCTGAGCCGGCCGGCTAGAACGTCCTGGACGCGCAGGTAGGATTCCACGGCGGTGACGTCGTCCTTGGCCGCGCGCGCGCACTCCTCCAGATAGTTACCGCCGACATCCGCCAGGCCCGGATTCGGTCCGCCCTTGCCGACGCCTTGCCGCCAAGCCTGGTTGGCGAAGAGGATGCGCCCCTCGCGATCGAGCACGCACAGCAGGGATCGCTCGGATTCCGCCACCGCGCTGGTGCACAGCGCCAGCCGCTCCAGGTCGGCATGCGGCGAGGCTGTCACACCCGACTCCAGAGAAACGGGGGCGACGTCGGCCGATCGCGGCCCTACGCCCTCGGCCCAAGTCCCCGCCGCCGGATCTTCGCCGCCACGGCGGCTTGCCGTCCGTCGGTTGTCTTTCGAGTCGAGCGCGGTCTTCCGGGTCACTTCGGCTTCCGCAGCCGAATTAACGGCGCGGACAAGCCGCGCCACGCCCGGATCAACACAACGCTGCGGTTCCTTTCCAACTTCAAAACTCCGTGTTCGCAATCGCTCGCCCGTCGATTCGACGTTCATCGCGAAAGGCTCCGCTCGAGAAGACGGACTCGCACAACCGTGAGCGTACCTCGATATCGATCGAGGGCGAAATAGCTCACAAGTCACGATTATCGTCCTATTTTCACCTTAGAAGATTTAGTACGGATGTCGGGAATTGTAAAGCATGAACCTACGGAATGGCGAGTGTTCTTTTCGGGACTTCGGGTCGCCAAGACCCTGCATCTCTCCTTCCTGCAAGGATTTGAAGGAGATTTTCGATCACCGATCGTCCTTCCGGGCGACCGCACGCTAAGGAAATGGGGCGCAATCGCCGGAGATATCTCTCCATCCCGCGCAGCCGAATGGCGTTCTTCGTCCCGGCATTTTTCGCACACGCTTGCACACGAAAGCGCTTACTGAAACGCCTTTTGCCGACGGCGCAAGGCTACCGACGCGCGATCACCGGCGCGGAACTCGGCTCGAGAAATCGGCAGAGAAGCCGCTAGTCCAAGGAGGGCAGGATCTCGACCACTTCGGCCAGCAACCCCGTAGGACCGGAGAGCTCGTTGTGGCGGCCGTAGTGGACCTTCGCCGCCGTCGGACCGAACGCCTGCCGTGTAAGCGCATTCGGCTCGGTGCGAAAAAACCCTGTCGGGGCGGAGCGGTGCGGCACATCGTGCTCCCGCAGGATGGTCCCCAGCGGCGCGCGGCCTTCGAGGATGCGAGGCCGGGCGTCTTCAGGGAACGCCGTCACCCGGATGCGAATTGCGCCGAAGGCCGCCGCCCGGCCGTCCTCGGTGCGGAGGATCACATGGCGGAACAGCTCGCCCCGCGCTTCCAGCCGCGCCAGCACGTCCAAGTGCAGCTTGTCCTGCCAGAAGGTCTCCAGCGTCGGAGTCATGTCCCGGGCGTGGCACAGCAGGTCCCGGTAGGGCTGCGGAATCTGTTCGGCGTCAATCGTTTCGACTTCGCGGGCCGCGGTCTGGTCCGTCCAGAAGTCGCTCAGCGGCCACAGCAGGGATTTGACGGTTTCGACGGACACGCGCGGCTGTTTCCTCTTTGAATCAAGACTGACGCAACGGGGCCTGCGTTACCCTCCGGATGCTCGCCGGTGTCATGCAAAGGCCCCCAGGTCGACGTCGGGCAGCATCTTGCCATGGTCGCGCAAGTTACGGTGCAGCTCGAAGCAGCGGTCCAGGTCGTGCCGGATGTGCCCCATCGGCGCGTCGCGCACGTAGCCGTGCAGGTAGTCCCGATAAGCCGGATGCGCGCAATGGTCGATCATCCGGCGGGCTCTCTCGAGCGGCGACAGCCCGCGCAGGTCCGCATAACCCTGCTCGGTCACCACGAACTGCACCGAGTGCTCGTTGTGGTCCACGTGCGTACACATCGGCACGATCGTCGAGATGCGTCCGCCCTTGGCGACCGACGGGCACAGAAAGAACGACAGATAGGCGTTGCGCGTGAAGTCGCCGCTGCCACCGATGCCGTTCATCATCTTCGTGCCGCCGACGTGCGTCGAGTTGACGTGCCCGTAAATGTCGGCCTCGAGCGCCGTATTGGTGGTGATCACGCCGAGCCGCCGCACCAACCCCGGGTTGTTGGTGATCTCCTGCGGCCGCAAGACGATGCGCGACTCGAAGAAGTCCATGTTGTCGTAGATCCGCCGCAGCTTCTCGTCCGACACCGTCAGCGAGCACGTCGAGGCGCCCAGCGCCTTGCCGGACTCCAGCAGGCCCACCACCGAATCCTGCAAGACCTCGGTGAACATGTAGAACGGCGGGCAGTCCGGGTGCTCGCCCAGCCCGGCCAGCATCGCATTGGCGATATTGCCCACCCCGGACTGCAACGGCAGAAACTCCGGCGGAATTCGGCCGGCGCGCTGCTCGCCCAGTATGCATTCGATGAAGTGCTCGGCAATGCGGCGGGAGCAATCATCCGGCGCGGTGGGGGCCGGCACGGCGTCGGGCTGGTCGTTCTCCACCACGCCCAGGATCTTGTCCGGATCCACCGAGGCGTAAGGCCACCCGATGCGGTCCATCGGGTGGTAGAGCGGAATCGCCCGCCGATAGGGAGGGTTCGGCAGAATGGCGATGTCGCACATCTGGCTCACCCGCGGCGCATGGTAGCGGTTGATCTCGACGATCACCTTCTCGGCGGCTGCCAGAAAGCTCGGCGTAGCGCCGACCGAGCTCGACAGGAACACCCGGCCGTCCGGCGTCACCTCCGTGGCTTCCACCACCGCGATGTCGATCTTCCCCAGGAACCCCTCGGACACCATCTGCGGCAGGTGCGACAGGTGGATGTCCACGAAGTCCGCCTGGCCGCTGTTGAGCTGGTCGCGCAAGGCCCGGCTGGACTGATACGGCGCCCGCCAGGCGACGGCCTCGGCCTCGGCCAGAGCCTCGTCGAGATCCTCTCCCGTGGAAGCCCCGGAGAGGATTCGCAGCCGAAACGGCCGGCCCGCGGCGTGTTCCTCGCGGGCGCGGGCCGCCAGCGCCCGGGGCACGGCCTTGGGCGCGCCGGCGGCCGTGAAGCCGCCGACCGCGATGGCCGCGCCATTCTCGATCATCGCCGCCGCCTCTTCCGCCGTCAGCCGCGGAAACGAGACGCGACGCCCCCGCGAGACGGCCGCCTCCGCCGGCGCTCCGGTCGGCCGCGCCGGCGCCGGAGAGGGGTGAGGGGTGGTCAAATCCGTCAGCACGCCGCGCGTGCTCGATGTGGGCTTCATAGCGTCTTATCCGGTCAAACCGGTTTCAAGGCACCAAGGTTCCAACGATGCGCCGCGCCGCGGCGGCGGGGGAGAGCCGGCCGGCGGCCACCTGCTCTTCGAGCTCGGCGCGCAACGCGGCGGCGCCGGGTAGAGCCAGAAAGCGCTCCTTGAGCAGCAGATCGACGGATTGCTCGAACCATCGTACGCTCTGCCGCCGCCGCAGCTCCTCCAGCCGCCCGCCGGCTTGCAGCGCTTCACGGCGTGCAACGATCGTATCCCAGATCGCCGCCACGCCCGCGCCGGTCACCGCCGAGCAGACGTGCACCGTCGGCCGCCGGCCGTCGGCCTCGGGCCGCAGCAGCCGCAGCGCCGACTCCAGCTCGTCGCGGGCGACCCGTGCGCGCGCCTCGCCATCGCCGTCGGCCTTGTTGACCGCCACGGCGTCCACCAGCTCCAGCACGCCGCGCTTGAGCCCCTGGAGCTCGTCGCCCGCGCCGGCGATCGTCAGCAGCAAGAAGAAGTCCACCATCGAGGCGACCTGCGTCTCGCTCTGCCCCACCCCGACCGTCTCCACCAGCGTCACGTCGAAGCCCGCCGCCTCGCACACCAAAATCGCCTCTCGCGTCCGCGGCGCCACGCCGCCCAGGTGCAGCCCCGCGGGCGACGGCCGCACCAGCGCCCGCTCGGAACGCGCAAGCTCCGCCATGCGCGTCTTGTCGCCCAGCAACGAGCCGCCGGAAACCTCGCTCGAGGGGTCCACGGCCAGCACGGCCACGCGCCGGCCCTGTCCCAGCAGCAACCGTCCCAGCGATTCGATGAACGTGCTCTTGCCCGCGCCCGGCGGACCGGAAACCCCTACTCGGATCGAGCCGCCGGCGTGCGGCAGCAAGCTCGCCAGCACGTCCTCGGCGAGTGCTCGGTGGCGCGGCAGCGACGACTCCACCAGCGTCAGCGCGCGCGCCACCACCGCCCGGTCGCGACGCAACACGCCGTCCACGATCTCCGCCGCGCTCAGCTCCCGGCGCCTTGGCGCGGGAAGAGCCGCGGAAGTCGCGCCCGCTGTCTTGTCGTCGGGCCTCGTCATGCCGCTTCGAGCTGCGCGAACAGCAGGTCGAGCAGACGGCCGCAGGCCTCGGGAATGACCGTGCCGGGGCCGAAGATCTCGCTCACGCCCGCCTCGCGCAGCGCCGCGTAATCCCGCGGCGGAATCACGCCGCCGCAGACCACCAGAATGTCGTCGCGGCCGGCCTCACGCAGCCGGCGGATCAGCTCCGGCACGAGCGTCTCATGCGCTCCCGC
Source organism: Acidobacteriota bacterium (assembly GCA_016125275.1). GTDB lineage: Bacteria > Acidobacteriota > Terriglobia > Bryobacterales > UBA6623 > RI-231. The sequence continues at coordinate 99,806 of WGMB01000009.1, forward strand.
CAGCGTGCTCACTCCCACCACGTGCACGTCGTTGTCCACCGCTTGCCGGGCAGCTTCCTCCGGAGTGGCGAACAGCGGGCCGACGTCCACGTCGAAGCCCATGTCGGCAAAGGCGGTCGCGATGACTCTCGCGCCGCGGTCGTGGCCGTCCTGGCCGAGCTTGGCCACCAGCAACCGCGGCCGGCGCCCGGTGCGCTCCAAGAACTGCTTCGTCCGCTCGATCGCCTCCCGCACCTGCTCCATCTTCGCCGCTTCCTGCCTATAAACTCCGCTGACTTGCTGCGCGTGCGGCTGATACCGCCCGAAAACCGCCTCCATTGCGGCGGTCATCTCGCCCACGGTAGCGCGCCGGCGGGCCGCCTCGATGGCCTTTTCGAGCAGGTTCTCGCGTCCGGCGGCGGCCTGGGTCAGCGCCTCCAGCGCCTGCCGCACAGCGGCTTCGTCCCGGTCGGCGCGCAGTTGCGCCAGCCGCGCCAACTGCGCCTGGCGCACGGCGGCGTTGTCGACGGCCAGCAAGTCGATCGGCTCCTCGGCCTCCGGGCGGTAGCGGTTGACGCCCACGATCGCCTCGGCCCCGGAGTCGATGCGGGCCTGGCGGCGGGCCGCCGCCTCCTCGATGCGCCTCTTCGGCACGCCGGCCTCGATGGCGCGGGTCATACCACCCAGCTCCTCGATCTCGTCGATCAGCGCGGAGGCTCGCCGCAGCAGCTCGCCCGTCAGCGTCTCCACGTAGTAGGAGCCGCCCCACAGGTCCACCGTCCGGCACAGCCCGCACTCCTCTTGCAGAATCAGTTGCGTGTTGCGGGCGATCCGCGCACTGGCCTCGCTGGGCAGCGCCAACGCCTCGTCGAGCGAGTTCGTGTGCAGCGACTGCGTTCCGCCCAGCACGGCCGCCAGCGCCTCGATCGTCGTCCGGGCGACGTTGTTGTAAGGGTCCTGCTCGGTCAGAGACCAGCCGCTGGTCTGCGAATGCGTCCGCAGCGCCATCGACTTGGGATTCTTCGGGCCGAATTGCCGCACCAGCTTGGCCCACAGCAGGCGGGCGGCGCGCATCTTGGCCACTTCCAGGAAGTGGTTCATCCCGATGCCCCAGAAGAACGAGATCCGCGGCGCAAACTCGTCGATCGCCAGCCCGGCGGCCAAGCCCGTCCGGATGTACTCCACTCCGTCAGCCAGCGTGTAGGCCACCTCCAGCTCCGCCGTCGCCCCGGCCTCGTGCATGTGATAGCCCGAAACCGAGATCGAGTTGAACCGCGGCATGCGGCGGGCCGTGTAGGCGAAGATGTCGGCGACGATCCGCATCGACGGGCCCGGCGGGTAGATGAAGGTGTTCCGGACCATGAACTCCTTCAGAATGTCGTTCTGGATCGTGCCCGACAGCTTCTCCGGCCCGACGCCCTGCTCCTCGGCCGCCACGATGTACAGCGCCAGAATCGGCAGCACCGCCCCGTTCATCGTCATCGACACCGAGGTCCTGTCCAGCGGAATCCCGTCGAACAGAATCCGCATGTCCAGAATCGAGTCGATCGCCACGCCGGCCTTGCCCACATCGCCGGTCACGCGCGGATGATCGCTGTCATAGCCCCTGTGCGTCGCCAAGTCGAAGGCCACCGACAAACCCTTCTGCCCGGCCGCCAGGTTGCGGCGGTAGAAGGCGTTGGAATCCTCCGCGGTCGAAAACCCTGCGTACTGGCGAATCGTCCACGGCCTCGACGCGTACATCGTGGCGTACGGCCCGCGCAGGTACGGCGGAATGCCGGAAAGGTAGTCCAGGTGGTCGAGCCCGGCCAGATCCTCGGCCGTGTAGACCGTCGGCGGGCCGCCGTTCGAGCCCCCCCGCTTGTCGCGAAAGCGCACCGGTTCGTAGGGAACGTCGGCGAGGTTCACGCTCACGTGCTGCCCTCCTCGAACGCCGCCGCCGTGCGGGCGATCGTCAGCGGGCGCACTCGCACCTCCGGTCCGGCGCCTTCGAGCGTCCGCAGCAAATCGGCCGTGGAGGCCCCGTGGCGCGCCGCCGTCACCAGCGCCGAGAAGTCCCCGGCCTCCCCAGCTCCCACGGAAGGCCTCGCAGGCTCCGGCCCGGCGCCGCCCGTGCCTGCAAGATCCCGCGGCAAGCTCGCCTCCGCGGCTTCGCGAAACAGCGTCACGCCCACGACGCGGGCCTCGGCGGCGCGACGGGCGGCGTCGGCGGCCAACCTCTCCTGGATCGAGCCGTCACGCAGCAGGGCCCACAGGCCCCCTGCCGCCTCGATCTCCTGGACCCGCTCCCAGCTCCGGCGAGCGATCTGCTCCGTCAGCGCCTCGATCGCGCCCGAACCGCCCGCCGGGTCCGCCACGCGCCCCACCGACGCCTCTTCCAGCAGCAACAACTGCTGATTGCGGGCCAGCCTCTCCGCCAAAGCGCTCGGCAACCCCAGCGGCGCGTCAAACGGCGTCACCGAAAGCGAATCACAGCCCCCCACAGCCGCGGCGAACGCCTGCACCGCCGTGCGCACCAAGTTGTTCTTCGGCTCCACCCTTGTTAGATCGCGCAGCCCGGTGGAAACATGCAGCGCCATCGGCCGCACCGCCGAACGCCCGCGCCGTCAACTGCCACAACGACCGCGCCGCGCGCAGCTTGGCGATCTCCAGCGGCGCGTCCGACGACACGGCCAGCGAGAACGCGAAAGCATCCACCGCCCGGTCCGGCTCCACGCCCCGAGCAACCATCGCGCGCAGCGTCTCCGCCGCCGCGGCGATCACGCAAGCCAGCTCCTCCACCGCCGACGCGCCCGCTTCGTCGTACGGTCGCCCGTCGATCAGAGCCGTGCGGATCGACGGCGCCCGCCGCTGCGCCCAATCGGTCGCCTCGGCCAGGGCGTCCCAAGCCGCTTCCAGCGGATGCGCCAGCCGCCCCGTCCGCGCCAACTCGGCCAGCGGGTCGCCGCCGACAGCCCCTTCGAGAGCCTCCAAGGGGACGTTGCGCTCCTCCGCCAAAGCGGCCAGCAAGGCCAAGGCCGGCCCGCCCGCCGCTCCGGCCTCGATCGACAAGGGTTGTGCTGCCGGCTCGACCTCCGCCAGCGCGGTCTGCAGGCCTTCGAGCGTTAGGTCGTCCTCGATCAGCAGCCGAAGCGCCGTCTGCCCCCGCGCCAAGCCGTCCCGGATCGCCCGGTTCGCAGCCTGGGGATCGCCCAGCCGGATCTCCTGCTCCACCAGCCAAGGCCCGGCGGCGGCGCGGCCATGCCGGGTCACAGCCGCCGGCCGGGCGTAGAGGGGCTCCACCGGCAGATCGCCCAAGACGATCCGCCGCAGGGTTTCGGGGTCCGCGCCGCCCAGCTCCCGCGCCGCGGCGGCGCGCCACTCCTCCAGGCTCGGAACAGGAAACTCCGACGCCAAGCTCGAGGTCGTCCGCTGATCGAGGGTACCCACGGAAGCCTTCCGGGCGCGCCGACCGCGCCCGGCCGCCTCTCATTGTTCCACAGCGCCGGAGCCGGAAAAGTTCCTCAGCCCCACCAGCGATCGCCTTCGATCAGGTGCGGCACGACGACCTCCTTGTTCAGCTCCACGCCCAAACCCGGCCCCATCGGAACCTCGATGAAGCCGCCGTTCACCAGCATCGGCTTGTCGCGGACGATCACGTCGTCCATCCAGTCGCGCTTGCCGCAGACGGTCTCGCAGGCGATGTAGTCGCGGATGGCCGCCGCCCACTGCACCGTCGCCATGGTGTTGAGCACGCTGCCGGTGTTGTGGTTGCACATCGGAATGAAGTTGGTCTGCGCCATGTCGGCGGTCTTCTTGGCCTCCAGCAGCCCGCCCGTGTTGCGCAGGTCGGGATTGAGCAGGTCGATCGCGGCGTTGATGATGAAGGGCATGAAGTCCTCGCGGCGCGCCAGGTTCTCGCCCTTGCCGATCGGGCAGGCCGCCATCTCGCACAGCCTCTTCCAGGCCTCGGAATAGTTCACCGGCATCGGATCTTCCAAATACAGCGGCTTGATCGGCGCAACGGCCGCGGCCAGGTCAACGGCCGTGCGCAGGTCGTACTCCCAGTGGCAGTGGACGATGATGTCATAGCCGTCCCCCAGGGCCTCGCGGGCGTTCTCGAATCCGCGATTGATCTTACGCAGCTCTTGGGTGGAGAGCGTCCGGTTGGCGTAGTCCCGGCCGGGGTCGTCTTTCTGCTCGGTGTGCGTCGCGCCGTACTTGCAGCAGCTCCAGCCGGAAGGGTCCGCCAGGCGCTTCTGCGCCCAGTCGCGAACCACGGACTTGTCGAGCGGGTCGCGCGGCCCAAAATGGTTGTAGACGCGAACCTTGGTGCGATACGCGCCGCCGAGCAGCGTATGCACCGGGGCCTCGAGAATCTTGCCGGCCAAGTCCCAAAGCGCCATCTCGATGCCGCTCACGCCGCGCATGAAGCTGTGCGCCGAACCGTCGGTGTGGTAATTGAAGCTGTTCCAAATCTTCTCGATCTCGAGCGGGTCCTTGCCGACCAGCATGGGCTCGAGCGCGAGCATCTGATCCCGGACCCCAGCGCCGGGAGAGCCGTAGCCTTCGCCGATACCGAACAAACCGGTATCGGTTTCCACCTTCACATAGGTGTAATTACGATCGGGGCCTTGCAGCACCATGGTCTTGAGACCACGGATCTTGTGGCGACCGAGCTCGACGGCCGCGCGGGCGCGGAAGTCGAGGAGCCAAGGCGCAGCGGCGGCGAGGCCGGCCGTGCGGAGAAAGTCTCGGCGTGTCATGGCGCGGCTAGCATAGCGCAGGCCAAGCCACGCAGAAATCCCCCCGTTTCAATCGCCAAGGGGAGCCGCCGGGGTTCACCCGGCGCGCCGGCACGGAGGCGCCGGCAATCCCAAGCCTCACAGCCGCGGACTCAACCGGAAATCCTCCACCGCCAGCGGAATCTCGACCCGCCCAACCGGCTCGAAGACATACACCCGAAGCTCCGCGCCAGCGAGCCAATCCTCGCCAAACGGATATTCGAACGAATAGAAATCCCCATGGGAATTCAGAAACGGCCGCGGAAACAGCAAAGCTGTCGCCTCCAAGCGGTCGCGGGCGAACGATCTCGGAACTATAGTTGGCGTCCAGAAGGAATCCGTTCACAACGGGATGTCCCGACCGGAGTCCGGATCACGACCGAGATTCAGATCCAACCCGGCCAGCGCGGAAGGGCCCAAGAACGCTTCGAGGCTCCGCGCCTTTGCGGCCCGCGAGTCGCCGATGACGGCCCGGACGATCTCGAGCGAACGGCCCTCTTCGTGGATCACGATGCGTTCGCCGTCGGCGGCCCGCCGGAGCAATTCCGGCAAACGCCTCTGGGCTTCTTCGGCGTTGAGCTGCTCCATCCGGCGTCAGAATCGCTCCGAGGCGCCCCTTCCGCCATCGCCAGTCCGCATCGACTTTCCCCAAAGTCCGGTAACCTACGGACACTCCGGCGCGAACTGTCCTGGTAATGGAACAGTCACTGGTCATGGACGCCTCAGCAACCTCTCCCTGGACCGGCCGGCTCCGCTGGCTGGCCTATGCGCTGATCCTTGCCGGGCTGCTGCTGCTGCTCAAAGCCCTGCCCGTCGACGCGCTCGTGCGTGCGCTCACCCGCTGGATCGAGAGCCTCGGCTTCTGGGGTCCAGCCATCTTCGCCGCCCTCTACGCCGTCTGGGCCACGGCTCTGTTGCCCGCCGCCGCGCTCACGCTCGTCGGCGGCGCCGTGTTCGGCCTCGCCGTCGGCACGGCCGCGGTCTGGTCCGGGGCGGTCGTGGCCATGGCTCTCTCCTTTCTCATCGCCCGCTACGCCGCCCGCGAGCGCGTGGAGCGCATGGCGCGCGCCAACCCCAAGTTCGGCGCCATCGACCGCGCCATCGGCCAGGGCGGCTGGAAGATCGTGGCGATGCTGCGGCTGTCGCCCGCCGTCCCCTTCAACCTCCAGAACTACCTCTACGGCCTCACGCCCATTCGCTTCTGGCCTTGCGTGCTCACCAGTGCTGTGGCCATCCTGCCCGGCACCTTCCTCTACACCTACCTGGGCCACGTCGCCGGCCAAGGCCTGCAGGCGGCCGGCGGCGGCGAAGGTCGTCCGCCGGCGCAGTGGGCCCTACTGGGCGTCGGTCTGCTGGCTACGCTGGGCGTGACGGTCTACGTGACCAAGCTGGCCCGCCGGGCCCTGGCGGAGCAAGCCGGAGTCGCCGAGCAGGCGCCCGCCACGCCGAACGGCTCCGAGCCCGCCTCGCCGCGCAGCCCCGTGGCGCTCTTGTCAGTTGCCGGAGCCCTATTCGCCCTGGGCCTTTTCGCCTACGTGCAGAGGGACTGGCTGCAGGGAGCCTTCGGCCCGCCGCAGGTCGTGTTGCGCGAAGCCTACGAGCACAAGGCGGACGGTCCCGATCTGGACCACATGCCCTTCGACCGCCTGCTCGCCGCCTACGTCGACGAGCGCGGCCTGGTCGACTACGAGGGGCTGCGCGAACGCGAGGCCGACCTCGACGCCTATCTCCTCTCCCTCTCCCAGGCGCCGTTCGACGCCATGGGCCGCAACCAGAAGCTGGCCCTGCTGCTCAACGCCTACAACGCCTTCACCCTCGAGCTCATCCTCGACCACTGGCCCGTTGACTCCATCACCCACATCCCTGCGCCCGAGCGCTGGGACGCCGTGCGCTGGAACATCGCCGGCAAGCTCTACAGCCTCAACCAGATCGAGCACGAGCAAATCCGGCCCAAGTTCGCCGAGCCTCGCATCCACTTTGCCTTGGTCTGCGCCGCCATGGGCTGTCCAAAGCTGCGCAACGAAGCCTACGAGCCCGAGCTGCTCGAAGAACAGCTCGAAGAGCAGGCTTGGTACGTCCACAGCCACGACACCTGGTTTCGCTTCGATGCGGCCGAGCGCAAGGCCTCGCTCACGCTGCTCTACCAGTGGTACGCCGGGGACTTCGAGCAAGCCGCCGGCTCCTCGTTGGCCTTCGCCGCGCGCTACGCGCCGGAGCTCGCCGCCGCGCTCGAAAAGCAGCACCGGGTCAGCATCGAATGGCTCGACTACGACTGGTCGCTCAACCGCCAGGGAGGCGCAACACAATGACTCTGCGTCCGGATGACGTACACAATCGCGCCCTGGCGCAGCATCTCCACCCCGAGCCCTGGGAAAACCCCAAGCCCTCGGGCCGCTACAACATGGTCGTCGTCGGCGCCGGCACGGCCGGCCTGGTCACGGCCGCCGGCTCGGCCGGACTGGGAGCCAAGGTCGCCCTCATCGAGCGCGGCCTCATGGGCGGCGACTGCCTCAACTACGGCTGCGTCCCCTCCAAGGCTCTGCTGCGCTCGGCTCACGCCGTCGCCGAGATTCGGAGCGCCGTCGACCGCGGCATCCGCGTTCCAGAAGGCGTCGAGGTCGATTTTCCGGCCGTCATGGAGCGCCTGCGGCGGCTCCGCGTGCGTCTGGCGCCCACGGATTCCGCTCAGCGTTTCCGCTCGCTCGGCGTGGACGTCTACCTGGGCGAGGCCCGCTTCACCTCCCGCAACACCGTCGAAGTCAACGGCCAAAAGCTCGAGTTCGCCAAGGCCTGCGTGGCCACCGGCGCCCGCGCCGCCGAGCCCTCGGTCCCCGGCCTACGGGAGTCCGGCGCGCTCACCAACGAGACCGTCTTTACGCTCACCGAGCTGCCGCGGCGGCTGGCTGTCATCGGCGGCGGCCCCATCGGCGTGGAGCTCTCGCAGGCCTTCGCACGCCTTGGCTCCCAGGTCACGCTGCTCGAAGCCTCCGACCACATCCTCAGTCGCGAAGACCCTGACGCCGCCGCCATCGTCCAGGCCGCCCTGGTCCGCGACGGCGTCGCCATCCGCACCGGCTCCAAGGTTCGAGCCGTGCGCCTCGAAGGCGCCGAGCGCCTCCTCGAAATCGAGGGAGCCGGCGGAGAACCCATCCGCGTCGACCAGATCCTGGTCGGCGTCGGCCGCGCCCCCAACGTCGAAGGCATGGGCCTCGAAGCCGCCGGCGTGGCCTTCGACCCGCGCTCGGGCGTCCAGGTCAACGACCGTTTGCAAACCACCAACCCCCACATCTACGCCGCCGGCGACGTCTGTTTCCCCTTCAAGTTCACCCACCTGGCCGACGCCATGGCGCGCATCGTCATCGGCAACGCCCTCTTCTTCGGACGCGGCAAGACCAGCGCCCTCACGATCCCCTGGTGCACCTACACTGACCCGGAGATCGCCCACGTCGGCCTCTACCCCGAAGAAGCCGAAAAACGCGGCATCGCCATCAACACCTTTCACATCGAGATGCGCGAGGTCGACCGGGCCGTGCTCGAAGAGGACACCGAGGGCTTCCTCAAGGTCCACGTCCGCAAGGGCAAGGACCAGATCGTCGGCGCCACCCTCGTCTCACGGCACGCCGGCGAAACCATTTCGCAGCTCACCCAGGCCATGACCGCCGGAGTCGGCCTCGGCTCGATCGCCAAGACGATCCATGCCTATCCCACCCAGTCCGAAGTGGTCAAGAAGGCCGCCGACGCCTACAACCGCACCCGTTTGACGCCCACGGTCAAGCGTCTGATGGAGACCATCCTGCGGTGGCGCCGCTGAAGCCCGTATCGCCCGCCGAGCTTCGGCGCGGCCCACGGCGATCTCCCGACGCGGCGATGCAGCTCTCCGTCATCATTCCCGCCTTGAACGAGGCCGGCCGCATCGGCCGCACCGTGCGCGGAGCCCTGGTTCCGGGCGTGGCGGAGGTGCTGGTGGTCGACGGCGGAAGCCGCGACGGCACCGCGGAGGAAGCCGCCGCCGCCGGCGCGCGCGTGCTCACCGGCGTCCGCGGACGCGGCCCGCAGCAGAACGCCGGCGCCCGCGAGGCCGTGGGCGAGACCCTGCTGTTCCTGCACGCCGATACGACCCTGCCGCCGGACTTCCCGCAGCACGTCGAGCGCACGCTCGCCGCCCCCGGCGTGGCGGCCGGAGCGTTCCGCTTCCGCCTCGACGAGCCAGGATATTCGTTGCGCTTGGTGGAGTGGATGGTCAACCGCCGCTCCCACCTCTTGCAGATGCCCTACGGCGACCAAGGAATCTTCCTGCGGCGTGCGACGTTCGAGCAAGCCGGAGGCTTCCCCGAGGCCCCCCTGCTCGAGGACTACGAGCTCATCCGACGGCTGCGGCGGCTCGGCCGCATCGGCATCGCCCCAGCCCCGGTGGTCACCTCCTCGCGCCGCTGGCGCAGGCTCGGCGTCTGGCGCACGACCTGGTCCAACCAAATGTGCCTGCTGGCCTACTGGCTCGACGTCAGCCCCGAGCGCATCGCCCGCTGGCGAGGCGCCCAGTAGGCTCTCCCTAGCGCCAGCGAAACCGCTCCGCTAGCTCGTCCACCGAGCCCTCGGCGGCCACTTTCCCGCGCTCGAAGAACACCGCCCGATCCGCCAGCGCTCGCGCCAGCTCCATGTCGTGCGTCACCAGAATCTGAGCGTGCGACAGCGAGCGGAGCACGTCCACCAGCTCCTGCCGGGAAGGCGGGTCGAGAAAGGTGGCCGGCTCGTCGAGCAGCAGGATTTCCGGCTCCAGCGCCAGCAATCCGGCCAACGCCACCCGCCGCTTCTGGCCCGCGCTCAAGTGGTGCGGCGCGCGGTCGCGCAAGTCCGCCACGCTCACCTCGGCCAAACCGTTGGCCACCCGTCGCTCGACCTCTTCGGCCGGCATTTGGGCGTTACGCGGCCCGAAGGCCACGTCCTCGGCCACGGTCGGCATGAAGAGTTGGTCGTCGGAATCCTGGAACAGCACCCCGATCTTTTCGCGGACGTAGCCCAGCGTGTCCGACGCCAGCCCGCGCCCACAAATCTCGATCTCGCCCTCGCCCCGCAGCAGCCCGACCAAGTGCAGCAGGAACGTCGTCTTGCCCGAGCCGTTCGCCCCCAGCAGAGCGACGGTCTCGCCGGCGGCGAGGTCGAAATCCACGCCGCCCAGCGCTTCCACCCCGTCCGGGTAACGGAAGCGTAAATTTCTCACGCGGACGACCGGCCGTTTCTCGCTCAAACGCGCCCTTCTCCCGGGCCGCCCGAGCCGCCACCGAGATCGCCCCCCGCCACGGGGAGAACCCACGCCCGAAAGCCTGCGGGGCGGCGCCGTTCCGCTTCGCTCCCGCCCCCGAGCCTAGTCGCCAAAGCGCGCATCATCGCGAGTTTAGCAAGGGCCTTCGCCCTCCCAGCCGTTTTCTCCGGCGGCCCTTGATATAATGCGTGCGATTCCGTGTGTCGAGCCGTCGCCAGCGGCGGCAAGGAAGCGTGCACCCATGACCGAACGGCTCCCCTCCGACGATCCTTCGCCTGAAACCGAAGCGTCGCCGTCCGCCGGCCTCCCCGGCGTCAAGACCTTCGTCCGGATCGTGGACTGGATCACCAACGAGAAGTTCGAGCTGATCAACACCACCGATCGCATCAATGAGATCGTGGCCAAGAGCGGCGTCAAGAACGGCATCGTTCACATGCAGTCCCTGCACACGACGACGGCTCTGTTCATCAACGAGTGGCAGGAAGCCCTGCTTGAGGACTTCAAGACGCTGCTCGAGCAGGTGGTCGGCGGCGAGGGCTCCTGGCGCCACGACGACCCCGAGTTTTCCGACTGCGAACGTAAGAACGCCGTGTCCCATCTGCGCGGCATGATGCTCGGCCCCTCGGTCTCGCTGCAAGTGCGCAACGCCAAGGTCTTGCTCGGCACCTGGCAGAGCATTATCCTGGCGGAGCTCGACGGGCCTCGCAGCCGCTCCGTCTCCGTCCAAGTCATGGGCGTTTGAGGGAGCGTTCGCTCCTAGGCGGCCGATGCCCCGCTTCTTCAACCTTCGCGAAGCCCAAGAACTGCTGCCGCACGTGCGAGCCTGGCTCGAGGAAGCCCTCGTCGCCAAGTCCAGCGTCGAAGACATCGATGGCGAGCTCCAGGCGCTGGCCGCCCACGTCGTCATGTCCGGCGGCGTCGAGATCGACCCCGTCGCGGTCGTCCGCAAGAAGCTCCGCCGGCAGGAAGAGGCCGAGCGCGCCGAGCAGGCCGTGCGCTCCATCGAAGGCGCCGGCTGCATCGTCAAAGACGTCGAAAACGGGCTGATCGACTTCCCCGCCCTGCTCGATGGGCACGAAGTCTACCTGTGTTGGAAGCGCGGCGAAGCCCGCATCGAGCACTGGCACAAGGTGGAAGACGGCTTCGCGGGCCGCCGCCGCATCGGCGATGAGTTCGGCGACGACCCCGGTTCGGGCCTGCGCCCCAACTGAGCCCGCCGGCGCTACTCCTCGACGGTCAGCACCATCAGTTGGCCCAGCAGCGCGTAGTACTCGAACTGGACCTTCGAGCCGACCTTCACCTCTTCGAGCAGCAGCTTCTTCTTGCCGGTCGATTTGGCGTACTTCTTCGAGGTCTTGATCTGCTCGCGGCCGTTGGGCTGCGAGAACGACAGCTCGAGGTCCCCGCCTTTCTTCTCGCCGATCGTCACGGTGCGCGCGGCGAGATCCACGTTCTTGATCACGCCGTTTTCCTTGATCGTCTTGAGCACCTTGTCGGGCATGGACCCCAGCTCGTTGCCCACGCCGTTGGCGTTGTCGTTGGGGCGCGTCTTCGAGCTGGCGTTCGGCTGCTGCGCGCGCAGCGGCCCCACCGGCCCCCATGCCGACACGACCGCGAAGACGGCGGCGACCGCAAAACCTCTCACCTTTGCTCTCGACACAGCCATGTCGCCCCTCTTCATCTCTTTCGATTGTCCCGGCGAGATGGTTTCAGCGTCAAGGACGCCCCGTCAGGAAGAAGCCCAGCTCTGGCGCGCCACCGTCCACAGGATCTTGGCCCCGGCCGCCAACCCGCCCCACAAACTGCCCGAAACCTTGCTGCGCCCCGCCCGCCTGCGGCGGCAGCGCACGCCCACCTCGCGGATGCGAACGCCCCGCCGGACGGCCTTGATCTGCATCTCGATCGTCCAGCCGTAATTGGTGTCGCGCATCGCCAGCGACTCCAGGCTCGTCCGCCGGATCGCCCGATAGGGGCCCAAATCCGTGAAGCGGTAGCCCCACAACCAGCGCAACAGAAACGATGCCAGCCGGTTCCCGGCGCGTTGCTGCGGCGTCAGCGCCCCCGGCTCGGCCTCGCCCAGCTCCCGCGAGCCCAGCACCAGATCCGCCTCGTCCCGCTCCAGCGGCGCCAACAGCAGCGGCAGGTCCGCCGGATCGTCGCTGCCGTCGGCGTCCATGAACACGACCGCCTCGATCGAGTCCGGCAGCGCCGCCAGGGCCGCCAGGCAGGCCGCGCCATAACCCCGCCGCGGCTCCCGCACCACCGTCGCTCCGGCCGCCTCGGCGCGCTCGGTCGTCCGGTCGGCGGAGCCGTTGTCCGCCACGATCACCTGCGTGAACACGCCCGCCGGCAGCGACCGGATCGTTCGGGCGATCGAGTCCTCCTCGTTCAGCGCCGGAATGATGAGCGCAACCCGCATCCGCGCCCTTGAGTTTAGCTGCGGCGCCGGTGCGGAGCGTTGGACGCCTCGTCATAGACGATACGGCACTCCGGCAGAGCCTTCCCCAGCGCCTCCCGCCCCGCCGGCGACAGCAGCGTGTGGTAGACGTTCAGCAGCCGCAATTGCCGAAAGCCCTCCAGTGTCTCCAGCGAAGCGTCGCCGATCTCCACATTGTCCAGATTCAGCCGTTGCAGCCCGGTCAGCCGCCTCAGCTCGGCCAGCCCCGCGTCGGTCAGCTCGGCGTAGTCCAGGTTCAGCCGCTCCAGCGCCATCAGTCGCGCCACGTGGATGATCCCCTCGTCGGTCAGCCGCGTCCGAACCAGGGACAGCTCCTGCAGCCCAACCAGCGGCCGCAGATACGCCAGCCCCGCGTCGGTAAAGCGGCAGTAGGCCAGCGAAAGCGTCCGCAGACCGGCAATCTTGCCCACGCCTTCCAGAGCCTGGTTGCCGATGTCCGTGCCGGTCAGGTCCAGGTCGATCAGGCTCGTCAGCGACGCCAGCCCGGGCCCGGCGTCGTCGCTGAGGTCCGTGTAGGCCAGCGAGAGCGTCCGCAGGGCCGGCAGAGCGGCCAGCGACGCCACGGCCCCGTCGCGAACCGGAGACCCGCTCAAGTCCAGCGACTCCAGCGCCCGCAGCCCCTCCCAGGCCGCAAAGGCCTCGCCTTCCACCAGCGTGTTGCGCAGTGACAGCCGCCGCAGGCCCGTCAGCCGCGCCAGCGCCGCCGCCCCCGCGTCGCCCACCAGCAGATTGTCGAGCGACAGCTCCTCCAGCCCGCGCATCTCGGCCAGCGTCCGCAAGCCGGCCTCGCCGACCTCCGTGGCGCTCAGGCTCAGCCGCCGCAGCCCTTCCCTTCGCGCCAGAACCGCCAAGTCGTCATCGGCGACCCCTGTGGCTTCCAGCGAAACCCCGACCAGCTGCCCGTCGCGCAGCTCCGCCTCTCCGCCCGCCGCCCGCACCCAGGCCGCCGTCTCGGCGTCGCCGGCCGAGGGGTCTATGGCCGGCGGCCTCGGCAGCGACGGCGCGCCCGAGGCCACGAAGACCGCCTCCACGCGGGGTCGCTCGGACCGTAGCCGCTCCACGCCCGCCAGGCTCGCCCGGCTGTAGCGCAGGTCCGCCCAGCGCAGCTCCGGCCAGCCCAGCAAGGTCTCCACCGCGGCGTTCGTCACGCCCGTGCGATACAGGTTGACCTCTTCGAGCTTGCGCAGGCCGGCCAGGCGAGCCAGCCCGGCGTCCGTGATGTCGGCGCCGCTGAGGTCGAGCTTGCGCAGGTTCTCCAGGCCCGCCAGAGCCTCCAGGCCCGCGTCGGTCAGCCGCAGCCCGTGCAGGTCCAGCTCTTCCAGCGCCGTCAGCCCGGCGAGCTTCCGGACGCCCTCGTTGGTCACCAGCGTGTCGCCCAGTCGCAGCCGCCGTAGATCCCGCATCCCCGCCAGGGCCTCCACGCCGGCGTCGTCCACCTTCGTCAGCGTCAAGTCCAGCGTCTCCAGGCGGGTGAAAGGCTTCAGCCCGGGGCCCTTCACGCCGGACTGCCGCAACCCCAGCTCCCGCAACCCGGTCAGCGGCGCGATCGCTTCGAGCCCGGAATCGTCGAAGCGGATCTGATCGAGAAAGTGGTCGCTGAAGGTCAGCCGCTCCAGCGTCGTCACGCCCGCCAGACGGCCGATCTCGGCGCTCAGGTTCTTGCCCCCGTCCGCGTTGCGGTTCCAGATCGGCCCCGGCAGCCGCAGCTCCCGCAAAGCCCGCAGACCGGCCAACCGTTCGAGCTCTTCGGGAAAGACGTTGCAGCCCACCAAGTCAATCGAGACCACGGTCAGCTCGCCGGCCGGCAGGCGCTCGAGCTCCCGGATCGCGCCCACCGAGCCCTCCAGCCGCACCCTGCCGCCCAGCAGCAACGTCCACTCGGCCGCCGCGCGCTCCTCGGCCGGACCGGCCTGGAGCGCCGCCGTCACAACCAACACCAGCAGGGCCTCGGCGCGCACGTCAGCCGGGATTGTATCAGCCCCGCGCGCCGCCGTCGCCGTCAGGCGGCCAGCCCCTCATAGAACAGGTTCACCGCGCCGCCACGGCAGTCCAGCACGAAACGATGCGCGCACCCTCCGTACCGGATCACCACCGCCTGCCGGCCTCGAAAACCCGTCCGCTCGGACCAACTGTAGACTTCCTGGCGAGAGCCGAACTCCATCTCCGCCTCCCGGGTCGCCGGCCTCGCCCACGGGCTCCGCCAAACTGGCCCTCACCCCCTAAAAGCGCGAAAATGGACCGAAAGCAGTCACCGGGAAACCGCGATCCCGAAGCCCCGGGATGACGGGAAATCTTCGGTTCTGTCGCTTATCTCTTGGGGTACACTGAGGCCGTCATGCGCAGCTTGATCTTATTTCTCACCCTTGCAATGGCCATTCCGGGCCTGGCGCAACAGAAGAAGCGTATCGCCGTCCTAGACTTCGAGTACGGCACGGTACAGAGCAACGCCGCCGCCATTTTCGGCACGAATGTCGACATCGGTCGCGGCATCCGGGATCTCATGGTCGAGCGCTTCGTCAACCACGGCGTCTACTCCGTGGTCGAGCGAGCCGCCCTGGACGCCGTGCTGGCCGAGCAGAATTTCTCGAACTCCGACCGCGCCAATCCCGCCACCGCCGCCCAGCTCGGCAAGGTCCTCGGGGTCGACGCCATCGTCATCGGCAGCATTACCCAGTTCGGTCGCGACGACCAATCCCGCAACGTCGGCGGCGGCGCCTTCGGCGGCTTCGGCGCCAAGTACGGGCTGGGCGGCATCAAGAAGTCCTCCGCCAAGGCCGTGGTCGGCATTACCGCGCGAATCATCGACACCGACACCGCCGAAATTCTCGCGGTCGCCAACGGTTCCGGTGAGTCCACTCGCGGCGGAACGTCGCTCTATGGTTCAGGGAGCCTCTCCGGCGCGGGCGGGCTCGGCGACGTGGACATGACCAGCTCGAACTTCGGAGCGACGCTCATCGGCGAGGCCGTCAACCAGGCCGTCGACCCGGTCGTCAACGAGCTCGAGAGCTATACCGACCGCATGACGCACCGGGTCAAGGAAGTGGAAGGCCTGGTCGCCGACTACAGCGACGGTTTCGTGATCCTGAACGTCGGCGCCAACGCGGGCGTGGCCATCGGCGGCAAATTCGCCATCAAGCGCGTCGTGCGCGAGGTCAAGGACCCCGCCACCGGCCAAGTGCTGCGCAAGATCGAGGACGACTTGGGAGTCGCCCTCATCACCGAAGTCGACGAGGTCTCCGCCGTCGGACGCTTCTCCGGCGACGGCACGCCGCAAGTGGGCGACACAGCCAAGCTGGTCGAGTAAACGCGCGCCGATCGGGCTCGGCGGGAGGGAGAAAGCCATGAGAATTTTGAGCCTGTGCCTGCTCGTGGCGGGATTCGTCCTGCCCGGCCTGTCGGCCGCCAACCGCGTCGCTCTGGTCATCGGCAACGGCCGCTACCAGCACGTGGCGCCGCTGCGGAACCCGGCCCACGACGCCGAGGACCTGGGAACCGAGCTGCGCCGCCTGGGCTTCGACGTCCAGAGCGTGCTCGACGCCGACCAGCCCTCCATGGAACGCGCCATCGAGACCTTCCTGGCCAAGCTCGGGCCGGACTCCGAGGCCCTCTTCCAGTACTCCGGCCACGGCCTGCAGATCGACCAGGAGAACTACCTGATTCCGGTGGACTTCCGGCTCAAGGACGCCGCCAGCGTCAAGTACGACGCCGTCTCCGCCTCCAAGCTGCACGACCGCATGGCCGCCACCGGCTCCAAGCTCAACATCGTCATCCTCGACGCCTGCCGCACCAACGGCTTCGCGTCCTCGCGCTCCAGCAGCGCCGGGCTGGCCGCGATGAACGCCGCCCGCGGCAGCTTCATCGCCTTCTCCACCGCCCCCGGCCGGATCGCCGCCGACAACCCCGACGGCCGCAACGGCCTCTTCACCGGCTACCTGCTGGAGGCCCTGCGCGTCCCCGGCCTGCCGCTGGACGAGGTCTTCAACCGCGTCCGCGAGAAGACCTACGCCGCCTCGGACGGCGAGCAGGTGCCGTGGTCGAGCTCCAGCGTCATCGGGCGCTTCTACTTCTCTCCGGCCGACGGTCGCGACCTCGACCTGGTCAGCGACGACGCGCCGGACCCGCAGGTCACTCTCACCAGCGCCCAGGCCGGCAGCGGCGTCCGCCAAGCCGGCGGAGCCACGCCCGTAGCGACGCCGCCCCCGCCGGCCGCGTCCTCAGCCGATCTCGACGAGCGCCTCACGCTGCTGGCCTCGCGCGCGGCGGGCGTCAACCAGACCCTCGCGCAGCTCAAGCAGGCGCAAGCGCAGAGCGGCCTGGGGCTGCGGCGCGACATGGTCGGCGCCGAGCAGCGCATGACCTTCAACCTACAGCAGGCCGAGCAGCGGCTCGGGGCCGGCGACAACGCCGGGGCCGCCCGCAGCATGGACTTGGCCGAGAAGGCCATCGAGCAGCTCGAGCGCTTCCTCGGGCGCTAGCGGCTCAGCGGTTTTCTCCGCCGCCGCTCGACGCCGAACCACGCCAGCCATCCCGCCACGGCCAGCAGCGGCGGAGCCCAGCTCGGCCCGCGGAAGCGCAGCTCCAGCCGCAGCGGCCCGTCGGCTTCGACCGGCCCGGCCAGCAGCAGCCCCAGCGCGTCGGCCCGCGTCTTGACCGGCTCGCCGTTCAGCGTCGCCTCCCAGCCGGCGTGCCAGGCTTCCTGCACGACCACCATCGAGCCCGCCGTCGCCGGCCCTTCCACCGTCAGCCGGTCCGGCGCCTCCCAGCGCGTCGTCAAGCAAGGCCGGGCGGCGTCCCGGATGGCGTCGTCGAAGGCCGCCACGGCCTCCTCGTCCTCGTTGTTCAAGGGATAGCGGTCGACGACCTCTTCGGGCCGCAAGGCGTAGGCGATCCCGGGGCAAGGGCGCGGCACTTGGTAGAGCGCGTCGCCGCCGCTGCGCCACAACTCCGGCAGCACGCCGTCGAACTTCGCCGCATCGCGCCAGAAGACTGCGTAGGGCTCGCGGCTATCGGCCCTGGAGACGAACACCGCGTCGGCGCCCATCACGCGCAGCCAGCGCGCCGACCGCGCGCCGTCCTCCACCGTGTAGCCCATGCCGTAGCGATACGCCGGAAAGTACGGCCACAGCACGCCCTGGTCGAAAACGCCGCCCGTCTGCGGATTGTCGACGAATACGTTCAGCCAGATTTCCACCGAGCCGGCCGCGAACAGCCGCGCCTCCGGGTTCCAGGCCCGCAGCGCCTCGGCGGCCTCGCGTTGCAGCATCGTCGCCGGCTGCACCGGCTCCACCCAGCGCGCCAGCGCCCGCGGATACCGCACCGCCTGCGCCGCCGCCAGCACCGCCAGCCCGGCAGCCGCCACAATCGCCAAGCGCCGTCCGAACCGGGCCGCCAGCCCCCACGCCACGGCCCCTCCCAGCAGCCAAAGCCCCTGCTCCATCTCCAGGTGGAAGCGATGTGGCTGGGGATAGAAGTGGAAGCCTCCAAACTCCATCGCCGCCGACGGAACCCCGAACAGCAGGCTGAACAGCGCCGCGAAGCGAGCCCCCACCGGGAGCCTGGGAACGCGCGCCAGTAGCCAAGCCAGCAGCGCCGCCGCCGCTACGAGTCCCAGCAGAGCCCCCGCCTGCGCCGCCCCCATCGGGAACGACCCGCCGCTATGCGGAGCATTCTGGCGGACCGCCTGAATCGTTGACGGCGGCAGCGCGGGGTAAGCCAGCAGGTAGGCCAGCGCGCCCACGCCGGCGGCCGTCAGCCAGCGCCGCGGGGCCCTCTCATCCCAGCCCATCGCCGCCAGCAGGCTCGCCGCCGCTGCGGCTAGCGCCACCGAACCCAGCCAGTTCGTCAGCGCCACCGCCGCCGCCCCCAGAGCAGCCAAGCCCACCCAGCCGGCGCTGCGCCGCTCCACCGCCCGGGCCAGCGCCGCCACCGCCGCCGGCCACAGCGCCAGCGTCAGCATGTGGGGGCCTTCCCCGTAGAACGCCAGCGCGTGCAGCCGGCGCGGCCCTTCCGTCCCGCCCAGGTCGCCCCACACCGAAGGGAACAGCAGCGCCGCCGGAGACAGAATCGAGTAGCCCGCCGCCGCCACGCCCGCTCCGAACGCCGTCAGCCCCAGCGTGCGAGCCAGCAGATACAGCGTCGCCGGCCCCGCCGTGTAGGCCGCCCCCGCCACCCAGTGGTAGGCCGCCGCCGGCTCGATCGCCGCAACCGCCGCCGTCGCCGCCGTCAGCGCCGGCAGCAGCGGCGGATAGGCGTTCTGGATCGGCTCGCCCAAGTACCACAGCGGAACCCAGGCGCTGGAGGTCCCGTAGTCGAGCATCCAGCGGGCAATCGCCATGAACACCGGCTCGATCGAGCTCAGCGGCTGGTGATAGTCCAGCCCAAAGACCCTGCCCGCCATCCAGGCGTTCAGGGCCGTCAGAGCGGCCACGAACAGAGCTTCGAAGCGAAGAGAACGATGCACGCCTTGCCCGCCGGTCCGAGTCGCCCGGACCTACTCGCCTAGCAAGTGTAGAACCACTTGGCGCCGGTGCGGGCTACGGCGGTGCTCGATCACGTACACGCCCTGCCAAGTCCCCAGCGCCAGCCGCCCGCCCGCCAGCGGAATCGAGAGCTGCGTGGCCGTCAGCGCCGACCGGATATGCGCCGGCATGTCGTCGGACCCTTCCGCCGTATGCACATACAACCGGTTGTCTTCGGGCGCCACTCGCTCGAAGAACGTCTGCAGGTCCCGCACCACATCCGGGTCTGCGTTCTCCTGGATCGTCAGTGACGCCGAGGTGTGGCGGATGAACACGGTGAGCAGCCCCGTCTCCAGGTTGCTCTCCAAAACCCAGCGCTCCAACTCTCCGGTAATCTCATAAAATCCCTTGCCCCGGGTTGAAACGCTAAGCTGATGCGTGAGTTGCCGCATGTCGTCCAGCGACCATGCTAGCAACGGAGATTTCGTTCGTGCCGTTGGAAGGACTCTTCACCGTCTTGAATGCCATCGTTTTGCCGGGCTGGGCGCTGCTGCTCGTAGCCCCCCGCTGGGCCTGGACGCGAAGGCTCATTCTGGCGGCCACCATCCCCTTCCTGGCCCTGACCTACGTTCTGCTGCTGGCTTCCACCTGGGGCACGGCGGAGGGCGACTTCAGCTCGCTCGAAGGCGTCGGCCTGCTCTTCCAGGAGCCCCGCATCCTGCTGGCCGGCTGGGTCCACTACCTCACCTTCGACCTGCTCACCGGCTTGTGGGAGACCCAGGAGTCGTTGCGCCGCGGCATTCCGCACTGGCTGCTGGCGCCGTGCCTGGTCGTCACGCTCTTCTTCGGCCCGATCGGACTGGGACTGTTCTTAATCGTACGGCCGTTGTTCCAAGACGATCTCGACCGCCCTTAGCCCTTGCCTGCGGCGGCCGGCCTGCGCTACCTTCTGCGGGCTATGCCGCTCGATCGCAGAGACTTCCTCAAGGTCGGCGCCGCCGGCGCTCTGGCCGCCTGGACCGGCTGCTCCGCCGAGCCGCCGCCCGAGTCGCCCGCTCGGCCGAACATCCTGCTCATCATGGCCGACGACATGGGCTTCTCAGACATCGGCTGCTACGGCGGCGAGATCTCCACGCCCAACCTCGACGCCTTGGCCGCCGGCGGCCTCCGCTTCCGGCAGTTCTACAACGCCGCCCGCTGCTGCCCCACCCGAGCCTCTCTGCTCACCGGCCTCTACCAGCACCAAGCCGGCGTCGGCCACATGGTCAACGACCTCGGCCGTCCCGGCTACCAGGGCTACCTCAACGACCGCTGCGCCACCATCGCGGAGGTCCTCGGTCCGGCCGGCTACGTCACCATGATCTCCGGCAAATGGCACGTCGGCGAGAAGCCCCCGCACTGGCCGAACAAGCGCGGCTTCCAGCGCTCGTTCGGCCTCATCTCCGGCGGCTCCAACTACTTCAAGCTCGACTCTGCCCGCCAGATGGCCCTCGACGGCGTTCCCTGGACGCCTCCCGACGACGGCTCCTTCTATATGACGGACGCGTTCGCTGACCACGCCGTCGAGTTCCTGGGCGACAGCGTCCCCGACGACAAGCCGTTCTTCCTCTACCTGCCCTTCACCGCCCCCCACTGGCCGCTGCACGCCCGCGAGGAGGACATCGAACCCTACAAGGGCAAGTACTCGATGGGCTGGGACGCCCTGCGTCAGCAGCGCTTCGAGCGTATGCGCGAGATGGGCCTGATCGACGCGGACTGGCCCCTGAGCCCTCGCGACGAAGAGTCCCGCCCCTGGGAGGAAGTCGAGGACAAGGCGCTCGAGCAGCGCCGCATGGAGGTCTACGCCGCCATGATCACCGCGATGGACCGAGCCATCGGACGCGTCCTCGACCAAGTCCGCAAGATGGGTCGCGAGCAGGACACCCTCGTGCTCTTCCTGGCCGACAACGGCGGCTGCCACGAAACCGCCGACATCCCGCAGGGCACGCCCCGCAACACCTGGGGAGACCCCAACGCCGCCCCCGGCCCGGCCGACTCCTTCGACGCCTACGGGTTGCCCTGGGCCAACGTCTCCAACGCCCCCTTCCGCCGCTTCAAGAGCTGGGTCCACGAAGGAGGAGTGTCGTCCCCCCTTATCGCGCATTGGCCCAACGGCCTGCGCCGCCCGGCGGGGTCGCTCACCAACGAGGTCGGCCACATCATCGACCTGCTGCCCACCTGCGCCGACCTGGGCGGCGCCGCGCACCCTGCGGGCAAGCTGCCGCCGGAAGGCCTCAGCCTGCGGCCGATCTTCGAGACCGGCGCCCGCGAAGGCCACGCCGCCCTGTTCTGGGAACACCAAGGCAATCGCGCCGTCCGCAGCGGAGACTGGAAGCTGGTCTCCCGCCACGACGGAGGAGCCGGCAAACCCGGCGAGTGGGAGCTCTATGACCTGCGCCAAGATCGCAGCGAGCTCAACAACCTGGCCGAGGCCATGCCCGAAAAGAGAGATGAATTGGCGGCCCTGTATCAGGCCTGGGCGGAGAGGGCCGGCGTCGTCCCTTGGGACGAGCTGCGCGGCTGAAATCGGAGAGGAGAAAAAAAGTCCCGGCGAACCCCACGAACGCCGGGACGTACCACGATTGGCAGACCCTTGAAACTCCCCCGAAGATCTTTCGAACGCTACCCCGTTTCCGGCGGCGCTCGTTCACCCTCTTCCATTCGGGGTACGTCTGTTCTGCCAAGGCTATAAGCATTCCAGGGGCCATTTCAGTAGCCGCAAACCAAGGCTTTACTATCAACGCCTTACGAAATCCGGAACACCGGAGGCCCCTTCCGTTTCCCGGTGAGGGTATCCGCAATCCGGAATTCCGGAGGTCTCCCAGGCCGCATTGGTAGAATTGCGGAGATGGGCGCAACGCTCCCCACCGGGACGATACCAGCCGTTCGGCATACGCCGGAGCCCCAACAGGTGCGCTTCGCCATGGCCGGGCTGTTGCTGCTGGGCGGTCTTTTCGGCGCCGTCGGCGCGTTGCCGGCGCTGTGGTCGTTCGCGCTCTCGCTCGACGCCGTCGGCACGGGAATCTGTTTCGCCTCGCTGGCCGTGTCCATGCTGGCGACGATGCTCACCTCCGGCCAACTGCGCCACCGCAACCGCCTGCCGGCTCGGGGCGCGGCCGCCGCCGGAGCGTTTCTGATCGGCGCCGCGATGATCGCCCTCTCCTTCGTCGACCGCGATTCCTGGCTGCCCTATCCGTTGGCCGTGGCCGGCCTGGGCATGGGCCTGACGGCGGCCGCCACCGGCGAGTCCCTCTCGCGGGCTCTCACCCGCCGGCGGGCGCCGGCCCTGCTCCACCTCAGCGGCGCCTTCTTCGGCTTCGGCGCCGTCGCGGTCTGCGGCGTCGCCTGGCTGCTGGCCGAGCCTCTGGGCTGGCAGAACCTGTGCCGCCTGCTCGGCGCAATGGCGATCGTGCTGGCTGTCGGCATCTGGCGCGGACCGAAGCTGGTCATCGAGAAGGCCGACCTTCCGGCCGGCGCCTCCAAGACCACGCCCATTACCATCCTGCTGTTCCTCACGCTGCTCATCCAGGCCTGCAACCACGGCCTGCTCGGCGGCTGGCTGGCGCTCTATCTCACGCGCCAGTTCGAAATCACCACGCTCGGCAGCCTGGGCGTGCTGATGGCTTTCTGGACGGCGCTCACCTGCGGACGCGTCCTGGCCGGCCGCCTGGCCGCCTTCGGCAACCGCACCCGCACGGCCGCCGTCGTCAGCGGCTTCGTGGTGCTCGGCTGCCTGTTCCTGCTCAATTCGGTGGAGCGTTCCGGCGTCGTCGCCGGCTCGCTGCTGCTGGGCGCCGGGATGGGCGCGCTGCATCCGCTCACGCTCGAATACGTCGCCCACTCGCCGGTCGCGCCCGCCGCCGGCCTGTTCCGACTGACCTTCGCGACCACGCTATTGGTCGGATTGGGGAGCGCCGCCGGAGCGGCTCCCTTGGCCAACACCCACGGTATTGACGCCGTGATGTGGCTGGCCCTCTGGCTGGCCGTGGCCACGCCGGTCGCCCTGGCGCTGATCGCCATCGAGACCCGCCTGAGCGCCGCCGCGGCGCCCGCCGGCTGAGCCGCCCTCACAGGCCGATATGCGCGATCATCTTCCAATCTCCGCCGACGCGCACGAAGCACTTCGTCGATCGTCCGCTCCAACCGGCGGAGCCTTCGGGCGTGCGCCAAGCCGTCTCCACGTCCACGATCGCCACAGCCGAATCGCCGTCCGGAGCGACCGTCACCTTGCGGATCTTGCGATCGTTTCGCAACAATTCGTTCGCCAGCACGCCGCCCCATCCCGCCCGCCAGCGCTCGGGATCGAAGCGGCTCACTTGCAGCTTGGCCGCCAGCAGGTCGCCCGCAAAACCGCTCGGCGGCCAGACCCAGACCAGATCGGGATGGCAAATCGAAAGCAGCAGCTCGACGTCGCCCTCATCCCAGGCCTGGGACTCGCGATGTACGATCTCTTCGATCTTGTCGACGACGGACATCTCGCTCGCCCCCCATTGTATGGAAACCTACTGCGCGGCGAACAGCCAGCGGGCGGCGCCTCGGCCGTGAGCGTGTGAATGGCGAATCCGGCTCATAATCGGCGCTACCTGCTGATCCTGACCGCCGCCGCCACGGCCATCCTGGTGGTCGGCAGCTTGCTGCGCCCTGAAAAGCGCGCCGAGGCCGAGCTCTCGCCCGCCGCCTCCGCCCCCGCCGAGGTCCCCTTTCTGCAGCGCATGACCCTGCGCCGCTCGGTCGAAGACATCGCCGACTACTTCTCGGACTTGGCGCGCCGCCTCGAACCGCACGTCGTTCGGCTGGAAAAAGCGCAGATGAGCGCCGTCGTTTGGGACGGCGGCATGCTCGCCACCGCCGCCGACGGCCGCCACTTCCTCGACCAGGACCGCGCCCTGCGGCCGCCGCAGCGGAGCTGGCGGGTCTGGCCGGAGCGCGTCGCGCCGCAGTTGCCCACCGCCCTGCTCGAAACCAGCGAGGAGGACCCGCCGCGGGCGCCGCCGCGCTACGCCGCCGGCTTCTTTACCGCCGGCGGCTGGGCCGTGGCCGCTTGGCGCAACGCCGGAGGCGACCTCGACTACCTCGCCGGCCTCTACCTCGGCTCGTCCCGGCGCCCCTGCCAGGGCGTGCAGGCCACCGTGCTGCGCACCAACCTCGGCTTGCGCGAAGAGATGATCGGCGGCGGCGTTTTCGACGTCGACGGCGCCCTGATGGGCCTCATCGTCTGGTGCGACGGCAAGGTCGAAGCCATTGACGTCTCCACCGTGGAGCGCACCTTCGAGCCGCCGCAGATCGTCAGCGAACGCGTTCTGGCCCGCTACGGCCTCCGCGCCGAGCAGTTGACCGAGCGCGGCGTCAAGGCCTTCGGCGTGGACTACGGCGTCCAGGTCACCGAAGTCTGGGTCGGCTGGGAAGCCTATCAGGCGGGCCTGCGCCCCGGCGACGTCATCATCGCCGTCGACGGCGACCCGGCCACCGCCGTCACCGACCTCGAGCCGCTGACCCTGCCGGTCGCCCGCGAAAACTTCGACCTCGCCGTGGTCCGCAACGGCCAGAAGCGCCAGGTCCGGCTCAACGCCCGTACCGAAGGCCAGGCGCCATTCGGCCCCGCCGGCGTCGGCTGGTCGCAAGCTCCGGCCGGCTTCCGCATCGAGTCCGTCGAGGCCGGCAGCCCCGCCGCCACGGCTGACCTGCGGCCCGGCGACCGCCTGCTGCGCATCGGCGCGGACCGGCCCGAAACCATTGCCGAAATCAACAAGGCTCTGCTCGAAGCCTCCGCGAAGAAGCCCGCCTTCGTGGTCGTGCAGCGCGGCCGGCGCGTCTGGGGGGCGTTTCTAGGCTAGATGAACGAGCTTTCCTCGCTCGGCATGATCCTGTTGCTGGCCCTGCTGGCCGGCCACATCGTGCGCGTCGTCCGCATCCCCGAGGTCACCGGCTACCTCTTCGCCGGCATCGCCCTGGGGCCTTCGGTGCTCGGCTGGGTCAGCCATGAGAACCTGCAGGCGCTCGAGGTCCTCAGCGAGGTCGCCCTCGGCCTCATCCTGTTCTCCATCGGCTCGGTCTTCGAGTGGCGCCTGCTGCGCCGCTTCGGCCCGCGCGTCTCCCGCCTCACCTTGGCTGAATCCGCCCTGGCCGCCTGCCTGGTCACGGTCGGCATGCTGCTGGCCGGCCAGCCCTGGCAGGTCGCGCTGCTGCTCGGCGCCATCTGCATCGAGACCGCGCCGGCCTCCACCCTCATGGTCATCCGCGAGTGCCACGGCCGCGGCCCCTTGAGCGAGGCCTTGCTGGGCATCATCGCCATCAACAACATCCTCTGCATCGTGGCCTACTCGCTGGCCGCCGCCGCCATCGACCTGGCCATCAACTGGGGCGGCCTGTCCACCCTGGCCGGCTCGCTCTACCAAGCGCTCTATCCCCTGGTCTGGCAACTGCTCGGCTCGGTCGCCCTGGGTTTCCTGGTGGGACTGCTGCTGGCCGCCTGGGGCTCTCAGGTCGACGAGAGCGGCGAGATGCTCATCCTGCTTGCCGGCTCCATCCTGTTGTGCGTCGGCGTGTCCCGCATCCTCGACCTCTCCGCCCTGGTCGCCAGCCTAGCCGTCGGGGCCACGATGGTCAATCTCTCCCGCCGCAGCCGTCGCCTGTTCGACGCTCTCTCCGGAACCGACCCGCCGTTCTACGCCATCTTCTTCGTCATTGCCGGCGCGGATCTCGACCTGTCGAGCATCTCCGAGCTCGGCGTGGTCGGCGCGGTCTACCTGGTCTGCCGCCTGTCCGGCAAATTCATCGGGGCCAGCGTGGCGGCCCGGCGCCTCGACATGGACCCCGGCGTCCAGCGCTACCTCGGCTTCGCGCTGCTGGCCCAGGCCGGCCTTGCCGTCGGCTTGGTGCTGACCACCGAACGGCGCTTCCCCGAGCACGGCGACGCCGTCAAAACGGTCATCCTGGCTGCCGTGGCTTTCTATGAGGTGCTCGGGCCGGTGGCGGCGCGCTACGCCATCGTCAGCGCCGGCGAGTCCCGCAAGAAGGAGCAGGACTCGGAATCCATCTGGGCCCTGGAATAGCCGCCCTTCCCCCAACGGAAAAAGGGGCCGGATCGCTCCGGCCCCTCTCGTTCTTCCGCGTCGGACGCCGCGTTAGTGCGTCACGCCCTTCTGGTCTTTCTTGGCGGGCTCGACCGCCGCCGCAACCGGCGCGCCCTTGCTGAGGTCTTCCAGAGGCTCTTCCAGAGCCACCATCAGCACCTCGTCCATGTTCTCCACGAAGTGCAACTTCATGTCCTTGCGGATGTTCTCAGGGATGTCCGGCAAGTCCTTCTCGTTGTCCTTCGGCAGAATCGCCTCGTTGATGCCGTTGCGGTGCGCCGCCAGCAGTTTCTCCTTCAGGCCGCCGATCGGCAGCACCTTGCCGCGCAAGGTCACCTCGCCGGTCATCGCCACGTCGCCGCGCACCTTCACGCGGGTCAGCGCGCTCACCAGCGTGGTCGTCAGCGTGATGCCCGCCGACGGGCCGTCCTTCGGGATCGCTCCTTCCGGAATGTGGATGTGTACGTCCAGGTGCCGGTAGAAGTCCTTCGGCAGACCGAACTGCTGGGACTTCGAGCGCACGTAGCTCATCGCCGCCTGCGCCGACTCCTGCATCACGTCGCCCAGCTTGCCGGTCAACGTCAGGTTGCCCTTGCCGTCCATCAGCGTGCACTCGATCGGCAGAATCTGGCCGCCGACCTCCGTCCACGCCAGCCCGGTCGCCACGCCCACTTCGTTCTTCTTCTCCGCCGCCAGGTCCCTGTACCGCGGCACCTTCAGGTAGTCGGAGATGTTCTCGGCGGTGATCACCACCTTCGTCGGCTTGGCCTTCTTCTTGCCCTTCGCCTTCGACTGCGCCAGCACCACCTGATGCGCCACCTTGCGGCAGACGTTGCCGATCTCCCGCTCTAGGTTCCGCACGCCCGCCTCGCGGGTGTACTGCTGAATGATCGCCGCGATGCCGTCGTCGGCGAACTCCACCACCTTCGAGCTGAGGCCCGTGGCCTCCACCTGCTTGCGGATCAAGTGCCGCTTGGCGATCTCGAGCTTCTCGATCTCCGTGTAGCCCGAGAGCCGAATCACCTCCAGCCGGTCCAGCAGAGCCGGCGGAAGGGTGTGCAGCACGTTCGCCGTCGCGATGAAGAACACCTTCGACAGGTCGTACTCGACGTCCAGATAGTGGTCGCCGAAGGCCGTGTTCTGCTCCGGATCGAGCACTTCCATCAACGCCGCCGACGGGTCCCCGCGGAAGTCCGTCGACATCTTGTCGATCTCATCGAGCATGAACACCGGGTTCGCCGTGCCGGCCTTCTTCATCATCTGGATGATCTGGCCCGGCAGCGCGCCGATGTAGGTCCGGCGATGGCCGCGGATCTCGGCCTCGTCGCGCACGCCGCCCAACGACAACCGCACGAACTTGCGTCCCGTGGCCTTCGCCACCGACTTGCCCAGCGAGGTCTTGCCCACGCCCGGAGGTCCCACGAAGCACAGGATCGAGCCCCGCGGGTCCTTCACCAGCCGCCGCACGGCCAGGAACTCCAGGATGCGCTCCTTGATCGTCTCCAGCCCGTAGTGGTCGGTGTTGAGCACCTCGGCGGCGTAGGCCAAGTCACGCTTCTCGCGGGACTTCTTCTTCCAAGGCACCGCCAGCAGCCAATCGATGTAGTTGCGCGAGACGGTCGCCTCGGCGGACATCGGCGGCATGTTCTCCAGCCGGCGCATCTCGGCCTTGGCCTTGTCCAAGGCGTCCTTGGTCATCCCGGCTTCTTCGATCTTGCGGCGCAGCTCGTCCAGCTCGCTCTTCTCGCCGCGGCCCAGCTCCTTCTGGATGGCCTTGATCTTCTCGTTGAGGTAGTACTCTTTCTGCGCCTTCTCCATCTGCCGCTTCACGCGGCCCTGGATGGTGCGGTCCACGCTGAGCTTCTCGATCTCGATGTCGAGCACGTCGGCGATGCGCGCCAGCCGCTCGACCGGATCGAAGATCTCCAGCAGCTCCTGCTTTTCCGGAATCGTGAGTTGCAGATTCGCCCCGATCGTGTCGGCCAGCTTGCCCGGATCATCCACCCGGATGGCCGCGATCATCGTCTCGTAGTTGAGATTCTGGCTCTGCTTCACATACTGCTCGAACAAGCCGGTGACTCTGCTGGTCAGCGATTCGAGCTCCTGGTCGGAATCGACGCCGAAGGCCGTCGTCTGCACGTCCGCCAGCAAAAAGCCGTTGTCCGCGCTCACCGACCCCACGCGGCCCCGCTCCAACCCCTCCACCAGCACCTTGATGTTGCCGTCGGGCAGCTTCAAGCTCTGCACGATCGAAACCACTGTGCCGGTCTGGTAGATCTGGCTCGGCGCCGGGTCGTCGACCGAGGCGTCGTGCTGCGTGGCCAAAAAGATCTTCTTGTCGCCTGCCAGAGCCTCTTCCAAGGCGCGAACGCTCGAATCGCGTCCGACCACGAACGGCGTCATCATGTGCGGAAAGATGACGACGTCGCGGATGGGCATCATCGGCAGACGACGTGTAACGGATGGTCCTTTCGAAGAGGGCATAGTCCTGCACCTGATTATGACGGGCGGTCCCGGCAAAGGGAAATCTGCGGGCAACACGCTCAGATCCTGCGCGGCCTCATGCGCCGAGGATCAGCGAAGCCCAAAAAACAGAGCCCCATCCGCAAGGATGGGGCCCAAATGCTTCCATCAAACGACTGCCGCGGCGCGCGCCGCCCGGCCTACCCGGCCTTTTCCAGCAGCGCCAGGTTCAGGTTCCGGTCGTCCACCATCCGGCGGGTGACCACGAACTCCTTCACCTTCTTGTACGACGGCAGGTAGTACATCAGGTCGAGCATCAGCTCTTCCATGATCATCCGCAGCCCGCGCGCGCCGACCTTGCGCTCCAGCGCCTTCTCGGCGATCGCCTCCAAGGCGTCCGGCTCGATGACCAGCTTGATGTTCTCGTACTCGAACAGCTTCTGGTACTGCTTCACCAGCGAGTTGCGCGGCGCCGTCAGAATCTCCACCAGCGCTTCCTTGTCCAGGTCGCCCAGCACGGCCGAAACCGGCAGACGGCCGACGAACTCGGGGATGAAGCCGTGCCGGATCAGATCCTGCGGCTGCACCTGGCCGAGCACGCCCAGGTCCCGGTCGCTCTCCGCCCGCAGCGGCGCCGGCTGGTTCGCCGGAGTCTTCTCCGCCTTGCGGAAGCCCACCACGCGCTCGTCCACGCGCCGCGCGATGATCTTCTCCAGCCCCACGAACGCCCCGCCGCAGATGAACAGGATGTTCGTCGTGTCCACCGGCGTGAACTCCTGGTGCGGGTGCTTTCGGCCGCCCTGCGGCGGCACGTTGGCCACCGTGCCTTCCAGGATCTTCAGCAGCGCCTGCTGCACGCCCTCGCCGGAGACGTCCCGCGTAATCGACGGGTTCTCGTCCTTGCGGCTCAGCTTGTCGATCTCGTCGATGTAGATGATGCCCTGCTGCGCCCGGTTCACGTCGCCATCGGCGGCCTGCAGCAGCTTGAGGATGATGTTCTCCACATCCTCGCCCACATAGCCGGCCTCGGTCAGCGTGGTGGCGTCCGCGATGGCGAACGGCACGTCCAGAATGCGCGCCAGCGTCTGCGCCAGCAGCGTCTTGCCGGTGCCGGTCGGGCCGATCAGCAGGATGTTCGACTTCTGTAGCTCGACGTCATTGGTCGCCGAGCCGTGCGTGCGCTTCTTCGACAGCAGGACCCGCTTGTAGTGGTTGTAGACCGCCACCGCGAGCTTCTTCTTCGCCGCGTGCTGGCCCACCACATACTGGTCCAACTTTTCCTTCAGTTCCTGCGGCTTGGCCAGCGAGAACAGCGAAGGGCCCGACGACTCCGGCTTGTCATCCTCGAGAATCGAGTTGCAAACCGCCACACACTCGTCGCAGATGTAGGACTTCGGGTAATCGCCAGGCGTCGAGATCAACTTCCCCACGACCTCCTGGCTCTTGTGACAGAACGAGCAGCGAAGGGTATCGTCGGATCCGCTTCTTTTCACCTGGACTTCTCCTGCTCGCGATCTGCCGACCTCCGTGGGTCCGGGGCGCAAGCCGTCATGACGATTATCATACTCGCTCGCAGGGTTGGCAACGGGTTTTCGCGAGGGTTTCACAGGGTTTCTGCTGAAGGTCATAGGCCTTTGGTCGCATTTCGCCGCCGCCCCGCCGCCTTGATAATGAGGTTCATGCTTCCGCGACGCGTCGCCGTATTTCTGTTTCTCGCCCTGCCCCTCGCCGCCGCCCAAGGCGACCGCGCCCGGGGTTGGGAGATCTACCAGCAAGCCCGCGCCGCCGCCGCTCACGGCAAAACCCTCGCCGATTATTCGTTCGAGCGCGTCACCCAACTCGAGCGCGAAGGCCGCACCCTCCGCATCACCAGCCGCACCCAAGCCATCCCCGGAAAGGCCCAGCGCATCGAGGTCGAGTCGCAGGCCGGCGTGGTGACGATGGTCGTCAACGGCGACCAGGGCTGGCGCTCCGGCATGGGCGCCAAGCAGAACCTGCCGCCGGACGCCGTCGCCCTCCAGCGCAAGGAAGACGCCCGCACCGCCGCCCTCTACGGCCCGGCCGTCGAAGAAGGCTCGGTGCGCTTCCGCGAGGAAACCTCCGTCAACGGCCGGCCCGCCGACGTCATCGAGCTCGACGACGTCGGCGACACCCCCTTGCGCCTCTACGTCGACCGCGAAACCCACGACGTGCTCGAACGCGTCTTCGTCGGCGACGCCCCGGGCGGCAAGATGGCCCAGATCGAAGAGTTCCTCTCCGACTACCGCGACGTCAACGGCTTCCGCTGGCCCTTCGCCAAGCGCGTCGTCCGCAACGGCGAAGAAGCCAACAGCTCCACACTCAGCAACGTCCAGCTCAACCAGGGCCTCACCGTCCAACAGCTCACGCAGTAATCGTGGAGCAGGCCTCCCGGCCTGCCACGGGGACCTCCAGGTCCCCACAACAATCCCAGCGGGCGCTCCCAGCGGGCACTCTGCTACGATGCCTGCGCCATGCTTCGCAACAGCCTGCTCGCCCTCGCCGGCCTCGGCCTCCTGCTGCTCGCCTGCCAACCCGGCGCGGTCTCCCAAGAGACCGTCGACCAAGCCAAGGTCGACGCCTGGATGAGCGAGCTCTCCAACTGGGGGCGCTGGGGCAAAGACGACCAGCGCGGCACGATCAATCTCATCACGCCTGAGAAACGCAAGCAGGCCGCCGCCCTGGTCCGCGACGGCGTCTCGGTCTCCTTGGCTCGCAACGCCGAGAAGGACGAGGCCCCCGACAACCCGCAGCCGTTCGACCACCAGATGCTCAACACCGGCGACAAACCCGGCGCCGGCCAGTTCGTCAGCGACCGCTACGGCGTCTCCTATCACGGTTTCGCCCACACCCACATGGACTCTCTGGCCCACATGTCCTGGCAGGGCAAGAGCTACAACGGCTTCGAGATGGCGAAGATCGGCCAAGAAGGAACGCCGCACCTGGCGATCACGAACTTCAAGGAAGGCGTCTTCACCAAGGGCATCCTGATGGACATCCCCAAGCTCAAAGGCGTCGACTGGCTCGAGCCCGGGACGCCCATCTACCCCGAAGACCTGGCCGCCTGGGAGAAGCAGTCCGGCGTGAAGGTCGAGCCCGGCGACGTCGTCTTCATCTACACCGGCCGCTGGAAGAAGCGCGACACCGAAGGCCCCTGGAACGCCTCGCAAGGAGCCGCCGGCCTCTACGCCTCCTCCGCCAAGTGGCTCCACGAGCGCGACATCGCCATGATCGGCTCCGACGGCGCCAGCGACGTCATGCCCTCCGGCATCGAAGGCGTCCGCCAGCCGATCCACCAGCTCTTCTTGATCGCCATGGGAACCCCGATCTTCGACAACTGCGACCTCGAAGCCCTGGCCGCCGAATGCCGCAAGCGCAACCGCTGGGACTTCCTCATCACCGCCGCCCCGATCCCGGTCGAAATGGGCACCGGCTCGCCCCTCAACCCCATCGCCACCTTCTAGCCCGAGGGAGCCGCCCGAGTTCACCCAGGGGGTCGGCGAATCCGCCGGCGACGTGCCGCGCCAAATTCCGCCTTACCGGCGCCAAACCTGGTTTGACGTAGACTAGTCGTCGCCATGCGCAAGGCCCCTTTGTCGCGTCCCGAGCCGGCCGAACTGTGGCGCCGGCGCCGCTTCCTCCAGGTCGGCTCCGTGGCGGGCCTGGCAGCCTGCGGCTCGCAGCCTCATGCCGCCGAGTCCCAGCCGGAGCAAGCCTCCCAGCAGACCTTTGCCTACAAGCGCGTCGACGGCCTGGACATTCTCGCCGACGTGCGCCGCGCCGCGGGCGCCGGCTCGCGCCCGGTCGCAGTCTGGATCCATGGCGGAGCGTTGATCAACGGCGGCCGCGAGGGCGTGCCCGCCAAGCTCGAGGACTCTCTGCTCGAGGCCGGCTTCACGGTCGTTTCGATCGACTATCGACTGGCCCCCGAAACCAAGCTGCCCTCCATCATCGAAGATCTGGAAGACGCCTTCCGCTGGGTCGCCGAGCAGGGACCCGGCCTGTTCGGCGCCAACCCGGACCGCATCGTGGCGCTGGGGGGCTCGGCGGGCGGCTATCTGACGCTGACCGCCGGCTACCGAGCCCTTCCTCGCCCCCGCGCGCTGGTCTCGTTCTGGGGCTACGGCGACCTCATCGGCCCTTGGTACAGCTCGCCCAGCCCGCATGAGCGGCACCGTCGCACGGTCATGACCCGCGAAGAAGCGCTGGCCCAAGTGAGCGGGCCGCCGATCGCCAACTCCAAGGACCGCCCAGGCGACGGCGGCGCCTTCTACCAGCACTGCCGCCAGCATGGCATCTGGCCCTACGAAGTCTCCGGCTGGGACCCACAGAAGGAACCCGACCAGTTCACTCCTTATATGCCGCTCCGGAACGTGACCGCGGACTACCCGCCCACGTTGCTCGTGCACGGGACCGCCGACACGGATGTTCCCTATGAGCAGTCACAGCTCATGGCCGCCGAGCTCGCCCGCCACGACGTAGAGCACGGACTGATCACCGTGGAGGGGGCCGAACACGGGCTCGCCGGAGCGGAAGCGGGAGCTTTGGACAATGCCTACGCCGCCGCAACCCGGTTCGTCGAGCGGCAGGCCATGGCTTGACCAGCCCCCATCCCTCCCAGAAAACCCGGTCTATCCTAGGTAACAATGTCTCGCCTCGTCGCCTGCCTGCTGCTGTCCGCCGCCCTCCTCTCCGCCGCCCCCCAGCGCTTCCTCGTCCTCTTCGGCGGCGCCGACGCCGAGCCCTCCGACTGGTCCGGCTCCCTCACCGCCCGAGGCGGGACCGCCCGCATCCTCGCGATGCACCACTTCGCCCCCGCCGACTCCTTCGACCAAGCAAGCTGGAAGGCCGACAACCAGATGGACGCCGACATCAACCTGCTGCCGCAGGAGGCGCCCGGCTTCCCCAAGACCAAGTGGAAGGGCGTGCTCGTCGACGTCGACGGCCCCGAATCCGCCGTCGTCACCCTGCGCACCGCCCACGGCGACGCTGAATTCCGCACCGGCGCCGTGCGCTACCTCGCGCCGGCCGCCCTGCTCGACGGCCGCATCCGCGTCGAACGCGTGCCCTTCGCCGCCGAGATGGGCGGACCGCAAGCCGACGACGACTACCCGGCCCTGTCGGTCGGCCCCGACGGCCGCGTCTGGTCCGCCTGGATCGCCCATCAGGACCTCCAAGAGCGCGTCTGGCTGCGCTACGCCGACGACGGCGAAACCTGGAGCGAGCCCGAAGAGATCTCGCCGGCCTCGGGCGACTACTACCAGGTCGAGCTGCTCGCCACAGGCCCCAAGACCCTCCTCGCCGTGTGGTCGGCCACCGTCGACGGCAATGTCGACCTGTTCGAGCGCCGCTTCGAGAACGGCGCCTGGTCCGCCGTGGAGAGGCTGACCCGCGAGCCCGGCCCGGACACCTTCCCCAAGCTGGCCGCCGGCCTCGATGGCGACGTCTTTCTGGCCTGGCAGTCCTCCGGCAAGCCCCGTACCGACATCTCTCTCAAGATTCGTCGCAACGGCCGCTGGTCCGACGCCATGAAGGTCACCGAGCACCCCGCCAGCGACTGGGAGCCCTCCCTGGCCGTCAACTCACGCGGCGAGGCCGCCGTCTCCTGGGACAGCTACCGCCACGGCAACTACGACGTCTTTCTGCGCCGCTACCGCAACGGCAAGCTCGGCCCCGTCGAGCGGCTCACCGATTCGCCCGACTTCGAAGCCCACTCCTCGCTCGCCTACGACGGCCGCGACCGCCTCTGGATCGCCTATGACAACGGCGGACCCAACTGGGGCAAGGACAACCACGGCATCAACGGCATCCTGCGCGCCGACGGCGGCCTCTACGCCCAGCGCCGCGTCGAGGTCCGGGTCATCGACCGCGGCCGACTCGTGCAACCCGTCCGGCCGCTCGACGAGAAGCTGCCCGGCAAGCCGATCCTCGGCAGCCGCATGACCCTGGGCCTGCCCAGCTCCTACCAGACCTTCACCGAGAACCCCATCCTGCGCGTCGACGGCCGCGGCCGCGTCTGGGCCGTCGTGCGCATGCGGACCATCGGCCGCTACAACCCTCCCAACCGCGAGGGCCGCTCCATCCTGCCCTACTGGACCTACCAGGCCACGCTGTTCGACGGCGCCGGCTGGACCGCCCCCGTCTCCATCCCCTTCTCCGACGGCCGCCAGGAGCAGCGCGCCGCCGCCGCCGTCGACCGCAACGGCGACCTCTGGGTCTCCGGCCAGACTGACGGCTGGAGCCGGCCGCGCACCGACCCCGCCTTCGCCCAGTACGACCTCTATGTCGGCAAGATCGCCATGGACCAAGCCGCCGCCGGCCCCGTCGACCAGGAGCTGATGGTCGGCGTCGACAGCCCCCGCGCGCCGCAGGAAGTCGACGACCAGGAGCCCCGGCTCGTCGCGCCGCTCTACAAGACCTACGAGATGGACGTCGCAGGCCAACGCTACAAAGTCACCTGGGGCGACCTGCACCGCCACACCGACCTCTCCTTCGACGGCCAGTCCGACGGCTCGATGTATGACGTCTACCGCTACGCCATCGACGCCGCCGAAATGGACTTCCTCGGACCCTCCGAGCACCTGCTGCCCCAGGACGACTTGAGCGACTACGTCTGGCGCATGGTCGACAAGGCCGTGGACGTTTACAAGCTGCCCGGCTTCTTTTATCCGCTGCTCAACTACGAGCGCACCGTCGCCTACCCCGACGGCCATCGCAACATCGTCTCGCGCAGCCGCGGCTACCAGCCGCTCCGCATCCTCCCCGGCGAGGGCCCTTCCGGCGCGGCCGAAAACGATCAGCTCTACCTCTGGCAGAAGCTGCTCGCCGGCAAGGACAAGCCCGACGCCCTCAGCATCCCGCACACCACCGCCACCCAAATGGGCACCGACTGGCGCTACAACGACGAACGCGTCGAGCGCCTCGTCGAGATGTACCAGGGCAACCGCGACTCCTACGAATACTACGGCGCGCCGAAAGGAGCCGTGGCCGAGCAGATCGTCGTCGGCGGCTACATCACATCAGGCGCCATGCGCCCCAAGGGCTTCATCTGGAACGCCCTGGCCAAGGGCTACAAGATGGGCTTCATCGCCAGCTCCGACCACCGGGCCACCCACATCTCCTACGCCGCGGTCTACACCCCTGAAGTCGGCTACAACGCCATCTGGGACTCTCTCTACGCCCGCCGCACCTATGCCGCCACCGACTACATCCTGGTGGACTTCCAGTGCCAGGGCCACGCCATGGGCGAAGAGTTCGCCACCTCGCAAATCCCCCGGCTCGACATCGGCGTCATCGGCACGGGCAAGATCAAGCAGCTCGACGTCATCAAGAACAACAAGATCATCTACACCGCCCAACCCGGCGTCCAAGAGCTCTCGATGACCTACGTCGACCGCGCCGCCGAGCCCGGCGAGAGCTACTACTACGTCCGCGTGATCCAAGACGACGACAACATGGCCTGGGCCAGCCCCATCTGGGTGACCCTCGAGAAATAGCCGGCGCGAGAGGGAACAAAGCCGGCTCCGGTCTCGTATCGACGAGTGGATGACACTGCGATGCTGACCTTCCTGCTCTGGATCCTCCTGTTCATCGTCTGCTGGCCGCTCGCCCTGGCGGCGCTAATCGCCTATCCCATCCTGTGGCTGCTGTCGCTGCCCTTCCGCTTGGTCGGAATCGCCGTCGACGGCGTCTTCGAGCTGCTCAAGGCCATCGTCCTGCTCCCGGCGCGCCTGCTGGGCGGCCGGCCGGCCGCGGCGCGCTCCTAGGTTTTCGCCGCTTCCCGGCGGAATCACCAGCGGCTTTTTCCGGTCATCGTGAGCTAATCTAGCTCCCGATGACCCCCCAAGACCTGCTGAAGCTCAACGAAACGCTCGCCTACTACGACCAAATCGGTTCGCTCGGGCGCGCAAAAATCCAGCGATTTCTCGACAGTCTCCTCGATCAACGCTGGCGAAAGGACATCCTCGACATCGTCGTCCGCGCCGAAGAGCCCGGCTACTTCTGGCAGTCCGGCTGGAAGATCGCCGCCCGCGCCTGGCTGCTCGCCAAGCTCATCGAGGACAAGGCCCCCGGCCCCTACCTCATCAACGGCGACTGGCAGCCGCCCGCCAAACCCGTCGTCGACGCCTGGGTCCTCAAGCTCCAGACCACCTACGAGGACCAGCTCCGCCGCGAGATCACCGAGTGCTTCAGCTTCGCTCGCGACCTCAAGGGCCTGGCGGCTTTGATGAACAGCCCCAGCCGAGGCCTCTGGGACGTTGGCAAGTTCAGCGACCCCGTCCACCACAACCCGCTCCACTTTCGCTACATCGTCTACTCCATGGTGGCGAGCGTAAACATGCCGTTCGTTGTGCCCGGGCCCGACCCGCGCTCGGACTACCTCAAGAACAGCCTCAACGGCTACCTCAACCAAGTCGGCCTGGGCTACCAGCTCAACTGCGCCCAGTACTACTTGGAGCACCCCACCGTGCTGCACGCTGAGCTGCTGAGCTGCTCGCTCATCTCCAATGAATTTCCCCGCACCTACCGCGACTCGCCCTTCGGCTTCATCCTCCGCGCACCCAAGCAGAACATCTGCTTCGCCAAAGCCTCCGACGCCGCGCTCAGCAACGCCGAAGGCCGCGCCGACGCCCTCGTCGGCAAGTCCCACAGCGAGCGGTTGACCGTCGTCAGCAGCGCCATGGAGACCCTCGTCGGCATGTACGAGGCCAACCTCGATTCGCCCGACAAGATCCTGCTCGACAGCCGCGGCGGCAACCACAACGAGCTCGGCATCGTCGGCTCCATCTCCGGGCTCAAGGTCCAGCCCAGCGCCATCTTCGTCAAGGTCACCCCGGACGCCTATCTCTGGCAGTCCTTCGTGCAGACGGCCACGGCCAACAACCTGCTGCCGGTCCTCACCCAATGCGCGACGACGCTGGGCATCCCCATCGTCGCCATCCCCGACCGGCGCGGAGCCGCCTCGGCGGTGGACTTCACCGCCTGGTTCCCCAACGGCAAAATCTAGCCGCCGGCCGTCGGCCAGTGGTCTTCCACCCGGACCGCCTCATCGGCGCCCGGCCAGGGCGGCATCGTGGCGATCAGGAACCGCAGCGGAGCGTCGCCGTCATTGCGGAACTGGAAGTGCGCGCCCAGCGGAATGTCCAGCGAGACGCCCGGCTCGAAGGCCGTGACCTCCTCGCGGCCTTCGAGCCGGCGCCAAACCTCTCCGCGCCCCTCCAGGCAGTACCAGATCTCTTCCACCGTGAGGTGCCGCACCGCCAGCGACACCCCGCCGGCCGGCAGCGTGCAGTGTACGGTGGAGGCCCTCTCGTTGCCCGCCAAAAAGCGAATCTCGGAGCCGTCCGGAGCGACAGCGCTGACATCTTCAGGGAGCTTGGTCGTCTGCATCGTTCTCGTTCACGGGGCCAGCAGGATCTCGAGCACGCCCTCGCACAGCTCCGGCAGCCCGGAGTAGCCCTCCAGGTTCGCCATCGCCGCCAGCGCCACGCCCCGCTCCGGCAGCAGGATCAGCCGCGTCGTAGCCCCTTGTTGCCCGCCGGAGTGGAACACCCGCTTCATGCCGTCCTTCTCTGCGATCATCCAGCTCAGCCCCGCCCGGCTGACCTTCCCGTCGAGCGTGCGTTGGGGCGTGAACATCTCTTCCACCGTCTCGGGCTCCAGCAGCCGTCCTTCCTGCAGAGCCATCGCGAAGCGCGTCAGGTCCCCGGCCGTCGACACCAGCCCGCCGCCCGGAATCTTCACGCTCGTATCCGCCAGATCGCAGTTGCGCAACTTCCCCGCCGCATCCATCCGGTAGCCCCGTGCGCGGTGCGGAATGATGTCCTCCACCGCGTCCGTGCGCGTCGACCACATCGCCGCCGGCTCCAGCACCGTCTTCGTCAGCGTCGTCACGAACTCCTCGCCCGAAGCCCCCTCCACGGCCGCCCCCAGCAGGTTGAAGCCGTAGGTGCTGTAGGAGTACTTCTCCCCCGGCTGGAACAGCAGCGGGTCGTCTTGAAAGACCGTCAGCCCGTCGGCCACATGCTCGTAGTGCGCCGTGCTGCGGAACTCCTCGCCCTGGTAGTGCCGTATGCCGGAGAGATGCCCCAGGATCTGCCGCACCGTGATCGGCCAACGCTTCTCCGGAAAGCTCGGCACGTAGCGTTGAATCCGGACGTCCAAATCCATCCGGCCCAGCTCCACCTGCCGCATCAGGGCCACGGCCGTCATCGGCTTGGCGATCGAGGCGGTGCGGTAGCGCGTGTCCGGCCGGGCGGGAACGCCGTGCTCCACGTCCGCCAGCCCAAATCCCTTCTCCCACAGCACCCGGCCGTCGATGGCGATCGCCGCCGACAAACCCGGCGCGCCGCCCTCCAGCCGCTTCGCCTCGATCAGCCGCTCGATCGCCGCCAGCTTGTCCGCATCGAGCCGCTGCCCCGCCGCCGGAAGCGAGAGGAGCAGAAGCGCGAGCAGCCGGCGGGTCATGGTTGGCGTCAAGGATAGCAGCCCCCGCCGGCTCAACGGCCCTCGGCCAGCGCCCGCACGCGCTCGTCGTTCACCCGCAGCACGCCGAAGGCGTTGTCGTTCTGCGCCGTCACGTACAGCAGGCCGTCGCGGTACGCCAGGTCGTGGGCGTTGTCATAACGGACCTCGCCGTCGGCCTCCAGCGCCCGCGTCGCCAGCAGCTCCCCGCCCCTATACTGCGCCAGCGACCTCGGCCGCGCCGGGTCGGAGACGTCGATCGCCTCCACGCACTCGCCGCCGGCCACGAACAGCGCCTTCCCGGCGACGGTCAGTCCCGTGGCATCGATGTCGCACACCGGCATGTTGGCCGTCTGGCGAGGCTGCCAGGGGTCCCGTAGGTCCACGATCGCCACGCGGTCCGGCACGAAGGCGCCCACGTAGGCGAACCCGTCCGCCGCCGCCACGCGGTTGGCGCCGCCCAGGTCGAAGGCCCCGCCCGCCCCCACCGCCGGCAGACCGCCTCCGGCCTCCCATCGCTCCGGCGGCAGCAGCGCATCCCCGTCGAAAACCTTGTAGACCCGCAGCGCCGCCTCAGTGTCGCGCGCGGTGTCGACCACCACGATGCGTTCCTCGTCCAGCATCGCCACGTCGTGCGGGCTTCGCTGGCCGCCCTTTTCGAGCGTCGCCACGCTCGCCGCCAGACGCGGGCGCCGCGGGTCGGCGATGTCGAACACCGCCACATACCCGCTCTTGCAGGCCGCGAAGACGGAATCGCCCCGCCGCGCCATGCCGTTGATGCGGTCCACGCGCGGGCGGTCCTCGACCGTCGCCACGATCGCCGGCGCCGCCGGGTTCGACACATCCACGACGTGCAGGTCCCGCGAGCCCAACAGCAGCAGCCCGTCGCCGATCGGCAACACCGTCTCGGCGTCGCCAAGGCCGCTCAGCGAACCCGCCAACCGCGGCCTTCCGGGCTCCGAAACATCCACCAGCGCCAGCGAGCCGCCCTTGCCCGGGACCGCGGCGATGTCCCCCAGCAATTCCACGTCATGGGCCCGGGCCAGCGCGCCGTCGTCGCGCAGTCGCCCAATCAGCTCCAGCCCCGGGCGCTCCGCCGCCGGCGGCGCCGAGCCGCAAGCCGCCAACGCCAGCCATGCAATCCATGCGCCCCGCACGGGCCCCAGCGTAGGCCTCCGTCCACTCGGCCGTCAATGCTTCGCCGAAGCCGCCGGAACCGTCGCCGCCACGTCCCTCGCAAAGCGCAGCACCGAGTCCCAGTCCGTGTACTCGTAATCGTGCGCCGTATCGGTCGCCCCGCCCTCCTTGGCCGCGATCCGCCGCATGATCAGCTTCTTCAGCAGCCCGTACCGGCTGTACGCCAAAGCCCCCGCAAAGCAGGCCAGCGACTCGGGCCGCCAGCCCGTCTTGAACAGGAACGCGTCAGCCAGCCGCTTCGCCTCCGCTTGCTCGTTGGGGTCTTCCGACGCCGCCGCCAGACTCACTGAAAAGAACCCGCCGTGGGTCTTTTCCAGCACCTCCAGGTGCGTCTTCACCCACTCCAGCACCGCCCGCTCGTGCCGCCCGGCGTGCACCGGCGACCCGACCACCACCGCGCCGTAACCGCTCGGCGAGGGTGCGTCCTGAGCGCGCGAAACCTCCGCTTCATGGCCATCCGCCCGTAGCGCCCCGGCAATCTCGTGGGCGATGTGGGCCGTCTGTCCTTCACACGTGGCGTACACGATCAGGATCTTTGCCATGTTTCTACTCCATGACCATCTGCAGCACCTGTTGCACGGACATCTCCATAGGCTCCAGCCGCATCCGGTCCAGCGTCACGTCCAGGTAGTAGCTGTCGGTCCAGGACGCTCGCGCCGCCGTCGGCGCCACCCCGCTCGACGGCGTATAGGCTGGAAACACCGCCGTCGCGTCCAGAGAGCCGTCCACGTAAACCGCCGCCCTCCGGCTCACGCCGTCGAAGGTTACCGCCACATGCGTCCACCGCCCCGGCGTCAGCGCCGAGCCGGACAGCAGCCAGGGGCTCGACGCCGGTCGGCCGGCCACGCAGACGATCACCCGCCCCGAGCCGTGCAGCCCCACGTACCAGCCCCGGTAGTCGCCGTCATAGGTGGAGAACAGCGTCCCCCACGACCCCGGCAGCGCGTTCGGCTTGACCCACGCCGACCAAGTGAACGCCGGCGCGTTCCAGGCCGGGTCCGCCGGCAGCAGGCCCACGTCCGGCCGCCCTTGGAACCGTCGCGCCCCGCCGAACAGCCCTGCTTCGGGAACCCCTCCCGAACCCGCCAGCACGCCGTCCCGGCCGCCCGGCCCCGCGTCCCGAAACGCCGCTCCCGCCTCCGCCGTCGTCTCATCGAGCTCCCAGCGCCCCAATGGCGCCGGACGCCGCGCCGCGTCGAGCTCCGCAAAGTCCGCCGCCACTTCCTCCGCTGACCGCTCGTAGTCATACAGCTTCACCCGGTCAGCGGCGTGCTTCAGCCACCCCGTCGCCCCCCACGAAGCCTTCCCAAACGTCGGCCGCACGCCGGAAGCCGGCGCCCAGGCCCCAAACACCGCGCTGCCGGCGCGCTCGCCGTCCACGTAAATCAACCCCCGCCGCGACGGCCCGTCGAAGGTCGCCTCCACGTGGTGCCAGCGCCCCAGCGTCAGCCCCTTGCTCGACAGCAACCACGGTCGCGACGCCGGCGGCCCCGTCACGCACAAGATCACCCGCGCGTCCTTGTAGACGCCCACGTACCAGCCGCCCACGTCGCCGTCGTAGGTGGAGAACAGCACGCCCCAGCTCTGCGGCGTCTCGTCGATGCGAACCCAGGCCGAGTAGCTGAAGCTCTGCGTCAGCAGCGCCGCATCGGCGTCGGCCGAAGCCCCGTCCGGCCAACCCTCGAAGCGCCGCGCCGCGCCGCTCAGGCCCGCCATCGGCCGCGTGCGGTCGGCCGCCGTGGTCGCATTGCGCCCGCCCACGCCGTCCACCAGCGCGACGCCCGCCCCCACGCCGGTCTCGTCCAGCTCCCAGCGGGCCACCAGCGATCCCGGAGCCGGGGTCGGCTCGGGCTGCGCCGCCGGAGGAGTCCACGAGGCCGCATCCGCCGCCAGCTCCGCCGCCGACCAAGGCCTCGCCTCGATCCGTAGCTCATCCACATCGAACCGCGTAAACCGCGTCGCCGACCCCGCCGCCCGCCCCACCGTGAACTGCCCGTCGGCGCGCGGCTTCATGCCCGCCGCCAGCA
The DNA here is from genome assembly GCA_016125275.1 of Acidobacteriota bacterium. Taxonomy (GTDB): domain Bacteria; phylum Acidobacteriota; class Terriglobia; order Bryobacterales; family UBA6623; genus RI-231. The sequence continues at coordinate 142,005 of WGMB01000009.1, forward strand.
CGCTCTGCGCCGCCAACTTGCCGTCCAGGTAGAGCTGCGCCTGCTTCGACCAGGCCCTGTGCACCAGCGCCACGCGCCGCCACACGCCCAGCCCGAAAGGCTGCGGAGCCGTCACCGTCTCCGGCCCCGGCGCTCCGCCGAACGTCGCATACGGCCGCCCGTCAGCCCTCACGCCGACCTCCCAGCCGCTCGTCGCCCCCAGGTCCCCCGCCATCACGCCGCCGTTCGAGCTCGCCGGCAGCGCATTCAGCCGAGCCCAGAACAGCGCCGTAAAGTCGTCCGGGTTGAGCTGCTCGTGGTTCACCGCCAGCGCCGCGTCGGCCGCGCCGTCCAGCCGCAGCGCCTCATTGGCCACCCCGGGGATCGACAGCCCGCTCAGAGCCGCCGCCCGCCGGTTATTGCCGCTCGAGTCCGCTCCCCGGTCGGCCGCCGGAAAGCTCCACAGCGCCGGCGTCGCCAGGTTCACGATCGGCGCCGGCGGCGAAAACGAGGCGTAGTCGGCCGCAATCTCCTCCGCCGTGCGGACGCCCCGCTCCACCCGCGCCTCATCCAGGGCTCCCCGCAAAAAGTAGTTCTCCGTCCACGAAGCCTTCCCCAGCGTCACCGCATGCGAGACGTCCGGCTCGAGCCCCGGAAAGCGCGCCACGCGGTCCAGAACGCCGTCCACATACAGCCGCGCCTCGTTGGTCCCCCGGTCGTAGGTCGCCGTCAGCATGTGCCAGCGGCCGGACTGCAAGGTCGCCTGCGAGAGCAGCCACGGCGCCGAATCCGGCGGCTGCGCGGCCATCCACACCGCCCGGGGCCCCGGCGCCACGCCCAAGTACCAGCCCTTGAAGCTCGTCCCGCCAAAGGCCGACACCAGCAGCCCCGGCTTGGTCGGCGCCTCGCTCAGCCGCACCCAGGCCCGCACCGTAAAGCGGTCGGGAACCTCCAGCGGCGCTCCCGTCGACAAGCCTTCCGTCCAGCCATTGAGCCGCTGCGCCAGCCCCCGCGCGCCCTCGATCGTCAGCCCCGGCCCGCCGCCCTCGAACGACCACTCCGCCAGCACGCCGGTCGGCTCCGGCGGCGCCGCCAGCGTCAGCGTCACCGGCACCTCCGTCGTCCCCGCCGCTCCCGCGCTGACGCGCACCACGCCCGCATAGGCCCCCGGAGTCGAGCCCGTCGCCGTCACCGTCACTTGGCCGGGCGCCCCGCCCGTCGCGGGGCTCGCCTGCAGCCAGCCCGCCCCCGCGGTCACCGCCGCCGTCCAGCTCAGCGTTCCGCCGCCGCTGTTGCGGATCTCCAGCGCCGCCGGCGCAACCGGCGTCCCGGCCACGCCCTGCAACGTCAGCGCCGCCGGCTGCACGCTCAGCCGCGGAGCCTCGGCCAACACCGGCAGCACCTGGATGTCGTCGAGATACCAGCCCTCGTAGTTGTTGTTCGCGCTGGTGAAGGTGTCGAACTCGAAGCGCAGCCGAATCGTCCGGCCGGCAAAGCGCGACAGGTTCACCCGGTGCCGCACGAAGCCCTCGCCTGGCGTGGGATGCGCCAAGTGCGTCACCGCCTGCCAGGCCCCTCCGTCGGCCGAAACCCACAGCCGCCCCGAATCCAGGTTCAGATACGGCCCGTACACCCCGCCCAGGTAGTACCGCCGCCAAAAGCCCTCGTTGCGCAGCACCTGCTGCCACTCCACCGTCGCGCCGGCCGCGCCGGTCAGGTCGATCGGCGGCGAAACCAGCTCGCCCGCCTCCCTCTGGCCCGTCTGGTAGTCCGCCGCATCGGCCCGCCCGAAGCGCCAGGAGTAGCCGCCCGTGGCCGCCCGCCGCGTCGAACGGTGCCACAGCCCCGTCGCCGTCCAGCCTGAAGCCGCCTCGGCGCCCTCGCTCAGCAGCGCAGCCCCCGCCGCCGGCGGCGCTCCGCCGCAGTAGGTCGGCCGGTCGAAGGCCTCATACACGCTCACCGCCGTATCAGCCGCCTCGCCGCTCGCCACCGCGTTCAGCGCCGCCGAGGCTCCCATGCCCCGCGCTGCGAACGCCGCCCACACCGCGCAAGCCCTCTCGCCGCCCAACGCCATCGCCTCGGCGGCCTGCAGCAAGGCGTCGCGCGCGTCCAGAAACGACGGCCGCGACGGCGTCATCTTCAGCGCCTCGATCAGCAGCCGCGGAAAAGCCTCCGCCCCCACCGCCTGCCGCACATCCCACAGCGCTGACGCCCACACCTCGCCGTCGGCGTGCGACTCCGGCAGCCCCGCCAACTGGTTCGACGGCGGCAGCAGCGTCACCCGCCGCACGCCCACCTGCCCGAACGTCAGCCCGCTCTGGTCGTAGCGCACCGTCCGCACGCCCGTCGAAGCGTTCGTGGAGGAGTACTCGCCGATCCGCGGCTCACCCGTGAAGGCGAACGCAAACGCATCCGACCAGCCCTCTGACAGCCCCGCGCTCTGCAGCAGATACAGCGAGGCCGCGTTGAGCGGCCCGCCCACCAGCCGCGACGTCACGCCGTGGGCGTACTCATGGGTCAGGATGTCGCCGTCCAGCGCCGCGTCCCGCCGCACGCCCGGGTACAGGCCCACGTTCAGCCGCGGCGCGATGCCGTCGGGCGGCGTCAGAAACGTGGCGTTGCTCGGCGTCGCGCCGTCGTGGATGTCCACCCGCACCGCATCGCCGGTTCCCCCGCCCCGTCCGAAGTTCACCGCCTGGAAGTTCCCGTCCGGCTCCTTGAAGCCCAGCCCGTACAGCCAATCGTGCAGCGCATTGGTCCAATAGAAGGCGTTCACGAGCGCGAAGGCTCGGTCCGGCGCCGGGTCGTTGGTCAGCTTGTAGGAGTCGCTGAAGGGGAAGACCAGCGAGCCGTTCACCACCGCCGCCCGGCCGTCGCACACCTCGTCGCCGTTGAGGTCGAAGCACACGTCGGCGTTGTTGCCGAAGGTCCCCGAGCCGTCGGTCCAGCACCCGCCGGCCGCCGGTCCCCCGGCTCCGGGCGCGGGATAGACGCCCGCCGGACAAGCCCCGCCCGCCTGCGCCGGCCACCCCGACAGCGCCTGCACGGCCGGTGCGCCGGCGTCCGGATGGGGCGTCTGCGGAGCCCTCAGCACCGATCCCTGCGGCGTAGCCTCCCGCGCCAGGTTGAAGCTGAACAGGATGCGGCCGTCAACGGCGTCCACCGCCATCTCATACGGCTCCAGATACAAGCGCCAGGCCGGCCGCGCCTCGTCGCCCAGCGGAAACCAAACCAGGCTCGCCCGCACGGGTTCGCGCAGGTCGGGATGACGGAGAACGGTGGGGCGGGAAGGTTCGGACGAAGCGGACAGGATCTCCCAGGCGGCTTGCCGCGGCTGGTCCGGATCCAGTGCGCGTAGCGCGACCGCGGCGGCTTGGGCGGGCTCGAGCGTCAGCTCGAGCCCGCGTGGAGGGCGCGGCAGCCGCCCCCTGTGCAGTCGCAGCAGCCGCCCCGCCGGGTCCAGGTGGGCGATCACATCCCCCTCGTAGACCGGAATCCCCCCAAAGCGCGTCTGCATCACCACCCGCTCGATCGAGCCGTCCGCGCTCGACGAGCGCGACACCGTGGCGTACTCCGGCGGCCCGGCCCCGGGCCGCCGCAGCGCCGGAGCCGACAGAAAGCCCTCCACGATGCTCTCGGCGTCCCGCGGGTCCGGCGGCGTCAGCGCTTCGCCCAGCCGATACAGCTCCGCCGGAGGCGTCCCGTCCGCCGGCCGCGTGGCAAACCGCACGTCATGCGCGTCGAGCTCCTCAACGCTCTGAGCCTGCCCAATGGATGCGAGGGAAACGGCCGTCGCCATGGTCCACAACCAGAGGGCGCGCCGGCTGTACGACGACATACCATTCCCTCATCGTCCAGCCAACGCAATCTTGGAGCGCCGCGCCCTTGGGCCCGCCGCGGGGTCGCGTATCCTAAAGGTTTGCCGCGGACGCGCTCGTTCGGCGCCGCGCACCCAGCAAGTCCATGCAGAAACTAGCGATTCATGGCGGCAAGCCGGTCCGCAGCCAGGAATACCCGGCCTGGCCCGTCTCCGGCCCGCGCGAGCTCGAGCTGTTGCAGCAGGTGCTCTTCTCGGCGCAGTGGGGCGGCTACCACGAGTACGTCGAGGAGTTCGAAAAGCTCTTCGCCGGACTGCACGACGCCCGCTTCGGCATCGCCGTCGCCAACGGCACCGTCGCGCTCGAAGCGATGTTGCAGGGCGCCGGCGTCAAGCCCGGCGACGAGGTCATCGTCCCCGCCCACAGCTTCATCGCCACCGCCACCGCCGTCTCGCGTATCGGCGCCAAACCGGTCTTCTGCGACATCGAGCGCGACACCTTCAACATCGACCCCGCCTCCGCCGAAGCCGCCGTCGGCCCCAAGACCCGCGCCATCATCGCCGTCCACTTCGGCGGCGTGCTGGCCGACATGGACCGGCTGGCCCGCCTGGCCGACAACGCCGGCCTGCTCCTGTTCGAAGACGCCGCCCACGCCCACGGCGCCGACTGGAAGGGCCGCCGCGCCGGCGGCATCGGCCTCGCCGGAACCTTCAGCTTCCAGAACTCCAAGGCCATGACCGCCGGCGAAGGCGGCATCATCATCACCAACGACGCCGACGTCGCCGCACAGGTGCGCTCTCTGGTCAACTGCGGCCGCAAGCCCGGCCACGGCTGGTTCGACCACTTCGAGCTCGGCACGAATCTGCGGATCACCGGCTTCCAGGCCGCCGTCCTGCTGGCCCAGCTCGAGCGCCTGCCCGAGCAGATCCGTCTGCGCCAGGCCAACGCCGAGCTGCTCAACACCAAGCACTCCACGCCCGGCGTCTACTTCCAGAAGGCGCCCGAGGGCGCCGTCGTCCAGACGCTCTACGTGCTGCCCGGCTGGGTCGACGAAGAGGTCCTCGGGGCCACCCGCGACGAGTTCCTCGAAGCCCTGCAAGCCGAGGGCGTCCCGGCCCGTCCCTGGTACCCTCACCCTCTCTACGCCAACCCCTTGTACGAAAAGCACCCCTACCGCAAGGTCTCCTGCCGCGTCGCCGAGCAGGCCTGCAAGGACTCCTTCTGGCTGCCCCAGCGCACCCTTATGGGCAACGACGAGGACACCAGCGACATCGTCCGCGCCATCGACAAGATCTACCAGACCTACAAGCCCGAGACCACCGCCGTCCAGTAGCAGGGCCGCCCTCCGGGGCGGCAAGGCGGGCCAGACTGTTATCCTTTCCCTTTACGAGAGGAATCGATAACAGCAATGCCCTCCGGCGCGGAACTTTTCTCCCAGAGTCTTCAGAAGCTCGACGTCTCCCACGTCTTCACCCTGGTCGGCGACCACCTCAACGAGGTCCTGCAAGTGCTGGACCGCGACGGCTTCACCATCGTTGACACCCGCCACGAGTCCGCCGCCGTCCACATGGCCGACGGCTACGCCCGCCTCACCGGCAAGCCCGCCGTGTCGCTGGTCACCGGCTCGCCCGGGCACACCAACTCCATCACCGGCCTGGCCACCGCCCAGGCCACCGGAGTGCCCCTGCTCGCCGTCAGCGGCATGTCCACCTCCAAGGTGCGCCACCGCAACGCCTTCCAGGACATGGACCAGTTGAGCTACGTCGGCGAAGGCGCCAAGTACTCCGCCGTCCCCGCCGACCCCGGCCAGATCCCCTTCCACGTGCGCAAAGCCCTGCAGCAGGCCGTTACCGGCCGCCCGGGCGTCGGCCACCTGAGCATTCCGGTCGACCAGTTCACCACCCGCGTGGACGACTTCTCGCCGTTGCCCTCCGGCCCCATCCAGATCCATCGCAGCCGCCCGGAGGCCATGGACGTCGCCCGCACCATCGACCTGCTCGACCGCGCCGAGCGCCCGGTCGTCATCGCCGGCGGCGGCGCCTGGTGGTCCGGCTGCTCCGAAGCCCTGCAGACCTTCATCGAGCGCGCCCAGACGCCTCTGTTCACCGTCACTTTGGCCCGCGGCGTGGTCTCTGACGAGCACCCTCTCTGCTTCGGCTACGCTGACGCCACCCTCAGCCGCGGCGCCGAGAGCGCCCTCAAGCAGGCCGACCTGGTGCTGGTGGTCGGCAAGCGCATCGACTACCGTCTGCGGCTGGGCGGCGCGCAGCTCTTCTCCCCCGACGCCAAGTTCGTCCAAATCGACCTCGACCCCGGCGAGCTCGGCCTCAACCGCCCGCTCGAGGTCGGCATGCCCGTCGACGCCAAGGCCGCCCTCGAGGATCTCGCCGCCGCGCTCGAAGGCCGCACGCCCCCGGACCGCTCGTCCTGGATCGGCGAAATCCGCCGCGGCATGGAGGAGTACGCCGCCGAGGTCGAGCGGCGCGCCGATCAGCCCTCCGAGCCCATGCACCCGCTGCACTTCTACCGCGAGTTCCGCAAATGGGTCTCGCCCGACTCGACGCTCTGCTTCGACGGCGGCGACTTCGTGCACTGGGGCCGCTACTACATCCCGGCGCGCAAGCCCGGCCACTGGATGCGCCTCGGCGCCCTGGCCGGCCTCGGCGTCGCCTTTCCCATCTCGCTCACGGCCCAACTGCTGCGGCCCCAGCACAAGTCCATCCTCGTCACCGGCGACGGCTCCTTGGGCTTCTACCTGGCTGAGATGGACACCGCCGTGCGCTTCAACCTGCCCCTGATCCTCATCGTCGGCAACGACGGCGGCTGGGGCATCGAGCGCGAGCTGCAGGCCGGCAACTACGGCCCCAAGACGGTCGCCTGCGAGTTGCGCCGCACCCGCTACGACCTGGTCATGAAGGGCTTCGGCGGCGACGGCGCCTACGTCGAAACGCCCGACCAGATCCGCCCCGCCCTCGACCGCGCCATGCAGAGCGACAAGCCGTTCCTCATCAACGTCGAGATCAAGGGCTCCGGCTCGCCCTTCACCGAGTACCAGTTGCGGGGCAAGAAGAAGCCGCAGTAAGAGCGGCCGCCTCGGCCCCTGAAACGCGAAAACGCCCCCGTGGGTCACTCCGCGGGGGCGTTTCTGTTTCAAGTTCCGGCAGCGGCTTACGGGACCCAGGCGATCATGTCGATCTCGACCTTCGTCTTCGCATCCGGAAACTCGATGCCGATCGCCGAACGCGAGGGCTTGATCGCTCCGGTGAAGAACTCGCCGTAGACCTTGTTCATCGCCGGCTTTTCGACCTTGATGTCCGCCATGTAGACGGTCACCTTCAGCACGTTGTCCAGCGACGTACCGGCTTCCGCCAGCGCCTTCTTGTGCTTTTCGAGCGTGGCGCGGGTCTGCTCTTCGATGGTGCCGCCGAAGTCCCCGTCGGAGACGCCGGTCAGCCCCGAGGTGAAGATCAGGTTGCCGATCTTCAGGCCCGCCGGGGTCTTCTCGATCTTGCCGCCGGCGGCCTCGGAGGGAACCGCCATCGCCATCGCGGCCAACCCGGCCGCGCCGCCCGCCTTGGCGGCCTGCTGCAGGAAATTGCGACGTTCTTTGGTGTTCTCAGCCATCGTTGTTCTACCCCTTCAGCTCTTCGCGCAGCCGGCGAGCCACCACGTCCTCGTCGCCGTCCTGCATCATCGACACCGCCACGACCACCAAACCCTTGCCGCCGCCCGGCCGCAGCTCGATGTTCGGGCTGCCCTTGCGCAACCCTTCCACCACCTGCTCCCGCGTCCGGCCCACCTTCGCCTCGTCCCAGGTCACTTCCAGGTGCGGAACGGCGTTGGCGATCTCCGGCACGAAGACCTTCGTCTGCACCGTCTTGGCCTTCTTCACTTCCTTGGCCACCACGTCGCAGCGCTTCTCCCACATCTTCCACTCGGCTTCGTGATCCAGTTTTACGAAGCGCTCCACCGCCGCCAGCATGCCCACCAGCTCTTCCTTGTTGACCTTGTTGGTGCGGCACAGCGAATCCGAGTTCGGCGAGGCGTTCATCCGCGCCGCCGCGATCAGGTCCTTGCGGCCCAGCAGCAGGCCGGCCGACTGCGGTCCGCGCATGCCCTTGCCGCCCGAAAACGCCACCAGGTCGAAGCCGAGGCCCTGGAACTTGTACAGGTTCTCCACCGGCGGCACGTCGGCGGCGGCGTCGATCAGCGTCGGGATCCCGTGCTTCTTGCCCAGCGCCACGAACTCTTCGTGCTTGATCTTGCCTTCCGGCGTGGCGTGGTTCAGGTAGAACATCATCGCCGTCTTGTGGTTGACCGCCCGCTCCAGCTCCTGGGCCGTCTCCACCTCGATCATCGTCACGCCGGCGTTGCGGATCGCGTGGTCATAGCCGTTGCGGTGCGACTTCTGGCAGATGACCTCGTTCTTCATGTGGTGCGTGTCGGGCAGCATCTGGATCTTGTCGCGATCCGCGCCGGCCACGCACGCCGCCGTCGCCTGCGACAGCGCCGAGGCGCAGCCCGCGCTCACCAGCGCCGACTCCGCCTTCACCAGCTCCGCGATGCGCTTGCCCACCGCGTCATGCAGCTCGATCAGGTTGACGTACTTCGTCGCCGCCGACGTAATGGCGCCGATGACTTCCGGCGGCATCAGCGACGCCGTCAGCGTCGTGTAGGTGCCCGCCGCGTTGATGAACGACTGAACGCCGAGCTCGGCGATCAGATCGCGCTCGGCCGCGCCGGAGCGCGCCGCCGCCGAAGCGGCCGAAGGCAGCAGGCCCCCGACCAGCGGCAGCCCAGCCAGGCTGCCCAGAAACTTGCGCCGATTCGCATTCTTCCAGATCATCTTTCCCCTCTCTTATGGCTCGCGGGCCGCCCCGAGGGAGGGCCCGCCGCCTCTCGGCCGTCAGTCGACGTAGGCGATACAGTCGATCTGCAGCAGTTGTCCCTTGCGCCGAAAACCCGTGGCGCCGAAGTACGAACGGACCGGACGAGGGTCCTTGAAGAACGTCTCGTAGACCTTGTTCATCGGCTCCCAGTTGTTCTCCGGGTCGACGAGCGAGACCTGCACCTTCAGGACATTGTCCATCGAGCTGCCGGCCTTTTCCAGAGCATTCTTCATGATCGTGAGCGCGTCGCCGGTCTGCTGGCCCGCGTCGCCGGGGCCCTCGGGCCGGCGGTCCGGATACCAGCCGCCGATCCCGCTCAGAAACAGCAGGTTGCCCGAACGGATCGGCCCACCCACGCGCTCCTTCTTGGGATGCCAGGTCTCGGCCGCGCCGGCCGAAGCCGCCCCGGCCAGACCAAGCGCGGCGGCGCTGAACGCCGCCCGTCGCGTGCTGGTCGCTTTGTCCTTTTTCTTGTCCGCCATGAACCGGCCTCTCTTACGCGTTGTCCTTGTTCACCGGCGCCAAATTGGCCGCCATCTTGCCGTAACCGTGGCGCTTGGCCGTGAAGCGCGCGCCCGGGTACTCGCCCAGATCCAGCGAGCCCGCCATGCGGTCGCCGTCCACCTTGCCCTTGAAGGTGTAGTGCAGGGTCGTGCCCTCGATCTTCAGCGAGCTCGAGAACTCCACTTCGTCGCCCCAGGCCTTGCCCTTGATCGGTCCGTTCTTCACCGACCCGAAGTGCGTGCCCACCAAGTTCGCGCCGTCGGCGTCCAGGAACACCAAGTGCTGCGCCGAGCCCTTCTGGAACTCCACGCTCACGTCCCAACGTCCGGTCACGTCGCCCTTCGGCGCCGGCAGAGCCTTCTTCGGCTTCGGCGCCGGAGCGCTCGACAGAATCTCCGCCAGCCGCTCGGCCACGATCTTGTACTCGTCGGGCTTCATCGCCACCGGCCGAATCGTGAAGCTGCTGCCGTCGCCGGCCGCGTGCGTCATGATCGCCGGGTTGCCGTCCAGCAGCAGGTCATGCACCTCGCCGGCCGTCAAGCCCGTCTTGCTCGGGTCCCAGGAAACCGACAGCGTCGGGAACGGGCCGCCGCGGCTCGGACCCTTCACCTCGGTCTTCACGCCGGCCACCTTCGTGACCTTGTCGTTGATGTACTGGTACCAGCCTTCCCACTCTTTGTACTCGGCCTTGATGTCGCGGCTGTTCACCCACACCTCGACCGCGGCCACCATGCCCACGATCTCTTCCTTGCTCACCTTCATCGGGCGGCCGAAAGCGTGGTGCGGAGCCGAGTTCGCCCAGGCGGCGCGGATCAGGTCCTCGCGGCCCAGCAGCATGCCCGCCGTCTGCGGCCCGCGCGTGATCTTGCCGCCCGAACAGGCGACCAGATCCGCTCCGGCGGCGATGTACGGGTTCGGCACGATCAGGTAGTCGGCGGCGGCGTCCACCACGACCGGCAGCCCGGCGGCCTTGGCGATCGGCGCCACTTCCTCCAGGCCCAGCTTCACCTTGTCGAAGCGGTTGCCCAGCACCATCACGAAGGCCGTCTCGTGGCTGATGGCGGCCTTCAGCTCCTCCACCGAATCCACTTCCACGGTCTTCAGGCCGCACATGCGCACGGCGTGGTCATAGGCGTTGCGCGAGGACTTCGGGATGATGACCTCGGTCTTCAAGCCGGTCAGATCCGGCAACTGCTGCATCCGCTCCGGGTCCATGCCCGCCACGATGCCCGAAGCCGCGTGCGCCAGCGCGCCGGCCGCGCCGGAAGTTACCATCGCCGCCGGAACCTTCAGCAGCGTCGAAATGCGCTTGCCGGCGGCGTCCATCAGATCGTCGATATCTACGTGATAGTGCGAGGCGTGCTCGATCGCCTCGATCACTTCGGGCAACAGACGCGAGCCGCCGTTGATCGTCAGCGTCGCGGTGCAGTTGATGAAAGGCTTCGCGCCGATGCGCGTGTAGACGTCAGGCGGCGGCTCCATCACGGGGGCGGCGGCCGAAGCGGCCTCCAACGGACGGGCGCCTGCGTCGGCGAGGAGGGCCGCAATGGCGGCCGTGGAGCCCAGCCATTGACGCCGGGTGGATCGATTTGGGGACGACATGCGTGTCCTCCTGAGACAGCGGTTGTGAGTTGTTACGAATGCCGGCTGCGGGGCCGGCGCTCCCTATTGTGACGGAAGCGCTCCCGGGATGCCAGTGTCGCTTATCGAGAATCGCTAGGCCATCCCCCCTCCCCCAGGGATTTTCCTAGGGAGGAACCCTGCCGCTCCCTTGCTTTCAATCCCTTATTGACCCGTTTCAAATCCACAAGATATGGTTGATCCTAAAGGACCGAGCCGGCCTGCTCCGGCGTAGCCGCATTGATCCACTGGACTCAGATCGCCGAAGTGAGTTTGATCGCGTTGCAGGCCGCCGCCGGTCCCCTGGCCCTGTTCGCCGGCGGCGACCTGTCTATCGACCGCGCCCTGGCCTCTTGGTCCATCCTCGCCGTCGTCCTGCTGTTCGCCTGCGTCGTCATGTTCTTCCAGTGGCGCCACGGCCGCTGGGCGATCGATCAGCAAGGCCAAATGCTCAAGCTGTTCGGCCTCGCCGAGCGCATCGTGGCCTCCACCGATCGCGACGAGATCCTGCGCGAATCCGCCGAAGCCGCCGTCGAAGCCGCTGACGCCGACCACTGCTTCATCCTCCTGCCGCACCCCTCCGGACACGCCCTCTACTATGCCGCCGGCACCGACTCGGTGCCCCGCAAGGGCATCTCCATGGGCGCCATCTCCGGTTCGGTCGCCTGCTTCCGCTCGCGCGAGACCACCGAGGTCCCCGACGCCGACAACTGCCCCTTCATCGACAAGGACCTCGTCCGCCGCCGCAAGCAGCGCGCCGTGCTCTACGCCCCTTTGATGAACGGCGAAACCTGCCTGGGCGTCGTCGAGGTCGAGGACCGCCGCCGCAAGCGCAACTTCAGCGCCGAGCAGCGCGCCCGCATCGAGTACATCGCCCGCATGGTCGCCCTCGGGCTCCGCATGAGCGACCAGCGCGCCATGACCGAGCAGATCCATCGCTCCGAGAAGCTCTCCGCCGTCGGCGAGCTCGCCCAGGTCATGTCGCAGGAGCTCGCCGAACCCTTCGAGCGCATCCAGACCCTGGCCGAGCGAGTCCCCTACGGCCTCACCCCCCGCGAGCTCGAGGAGCGCCTTCAGGACGTTTCCTCACAAATCGACCGCGCCTCCTCCGCCGTCGAGAAGCTCGTGCGCTTCGCCAAGCCCGACGGCGGCGACCAGGAAGAGGTCGACCTCAACGCCTTGTTGCGCCGCCTGGTGGCCGACATGCGTCGCCGCCGCGAGAGCAAGGACGTGCAGGTGAAGCTGGCGCTGAGCAAGCACTCGCCGCTGCTGTTCGCCGACCCCACCCACCTGCAGCAGGTTTTCCAGATCCTGCTGCGCCACGCCCAGCACTACCTCGAGGATCTCGGCGGCAAGTCTTTGCAGGTCAACACGACCCTGCGCGAGCGCCGCGTGGTCGTCTCCATCTCGCCGCTGGCCCGCCCTGACCAGCCCTTGCGCTCCACCTTGGCCGGCGGACGCGAAATCGGCTCCAACCTCGGCCTGTCGGTCTGCCAGAGCCTCATCGAGCGCGCCGGCGGCGCCCTCCAGATCGACCGCCAGTCGAGCCTCGGCTTCCAGATCGAAGTCGAGTACCCGCTCACCGAAGATCCCTTCCAGGCCGGCTCCGGCGACGACTTCGCCGAAGTCCCGGTCACTCTGCGCCCCAGCTCGATGACCGTCCTGATCATCGACCCCGACCCCAACGTCCAGCGCGAGCTCGTCGAGCGGCTCTCCGAGCAGAGCTATCGCGCCGTGCCGGTCTCCACCGGCGAGCAGGGCATCGAGCTCTGCCAGCGCATCCGTTTTGAGTGGGTCTTCTGCGACCTGAGGCTGCACCCGGTCACCGCCGCCGAGGTCTGGGACCGCATCCGCGACCGCTGCGAGCGCTTCATCCTGCTGATCGACGAATCCGCCAACAGCCAGGGCTTGGACGCCTACGCCGGCGACGGCCGCGCCGTCCTGCGCAAGCCCTTCACCGCCGAGGACGTCGAAGCCTTGATCGAGTCGCTGCTGCGCTCCTCGGTCATCTTCCAGGATGGCTGAGCCGTCTGAGCCATCCTGGGCGTCCCGCGTCTGGCGAGCCGTCCGCCGCGTTCCCCAGGGCCGCATCGCCACCTACGGAGACATCGCCGAAGCCGCCGACTGTTCCCCGCGCATGGTCGGCCGCGCCCTCCGCCAAGCCCCCAAAGGCCTGCGCCTGCCCTGGCACCGCATCGTCGCCGCCGGCGGACGCATCGCCCTGCCCGGCGAGGCCGGCCTCGAGCAGCGCCTGCGTCTGGAAGCCGAGGGCGCCCGCTTCCGGGGCCGCCGCGTCAGTCTCGAAGGCTGCCGTTGGAGCCCTCCCACATCGCTATGATGGGCTTTTATGCCCGTCGAACCCGGTAAGGTCAACGCCCCGGAATTCCCCGCCGATCTGGAGTGGTTGAACGTCTCCCGCCCGCTGCGCATGAAGGATCTGCGCGGCAAGATCGTCCTGCTCGACTTCTGGACCTATTGCTGCATCAACTGCCTGCATGTGCTGCCGGATTTGGAGCGGCTGGAGAAGAAATACCCCGACGCGCTCGTCGTCATCGGCGTCCATTCGGCCAAGTTCCACGCCGAGCGCCAGGTCGCCAACATCCGCCAGGCCGTGCTGCGCTACGGCGTCGAGCACCCGGTGGTCAACGACGCCGAACACCAGATCTGGAGCGAGTACGCCGTCCGCGCCTGGCCGTCGTTCATGCTCATCGATCCCCGCGGCAAGATCATCGGCACGCACTCGGGCGAGCAGGTCTTCGAGCTGTTCGATCGCGTGATCGGCCAGATGGTCGAGCACTTCTCCGGCGACGGGACCCTCGACCGACGCCCCCTCGAGGAGCTGCTGCCCGAGCGCCGCCGCGAGCCCGAGCCCTTGTTGCGCTTCCCCGGCAAGGTCCTCGCCGATGAAGCCGGCCGCCGCCTGTTCATCGCCGACACCGGCCACCACCGCATCCTCGTCGCCGGTCTCGACAGCGGCCGCCTGCTCGATGTCGTCGGCGCCGGCACGCCCGGCCTGGCCGACGGAGACTTCCGCGAGGCCCGCTTCCGCTCCCCCCAGGGGATGGCCGTCGAGGGCGACCTGCTCTACGTCGCCGACACCGACAACCACGCCCTGCGCCGCGTGGACCTGCGCGCCCGCACCGTGCTCACCCTCGCCGGCGACGGCGAACAGGATCTCGACTTCAACAACTTGCCCGGTCCGGCCCGCGGCCGGCGGCTCAACTCGCCCTGGGATCTCACCATCGCCCACGGCGTGCTGTTCATCGCCATGGCCGGCCCGCACCAGATCTGGGGCTACGACCTCGAGGAAGGCTACCTCGCCGGCCACGCCGGCAGCGGCCGCGAGGACCACGTCGACGGCCCCCTGCTGGCTGCTTCCCTGGCCCAACCCAGCGGCCTGTCGCACGACGGAACCCACCTGTTCGTCGCCGACAGCGAGGTCAGCTCCATCCGCGCCGTCGATCTCGACCCTCGCGGCGGCCACGTCAAGACCGTGCTCGGGCAAGGCCTGTTCGACTTCGGCGACGTCGACGGCGGCCCCGCCGAGGCCCGCCTGCAGCACCCTCTCGACGTCGAATACGCCGAAGGCACGCTGTTCGTCGCCGACACCTACAACAACAAGATCAAAGCGGTCGGGCTGCACACCCGATCGGCGCGCACCTTCGCCGGCTCCGGCGTCGCCGGCTTTGCCGACGGACCCGCCGAACAGGCGGCCTTCCACGAGCCCGGCGGCCTCTCTCACGCCGATGGCAAGCTCTACGTCGCCGACACCAACAACCACCGCATCCGCGTGGTCGACGTCGTCAGCGGCGCCGTCTCCACCTTCCCTTTGCTGGAAACCGAAAAGCTCGCCCCGCGCCGCGTCGCCCAGGCCGTCGAGCTGCCCGCCTTGCACGTCGCGCCGGAGGGCCCGCGGCTGCGTTTCGAGCTCGCCCTGCCGGCCGGCTGCAAGCTCAGCCCGCAGGCGGCCTCCGAGCTCTCCTTGCGTTGGAACGGCGAGCTGCGCGTGCTGCCGCTGGAGTCGGCGGCCCTGGAGACCGAGCTGCCGCCGGCCGAAAGCGCGGCCAAGCTGCGGATCGAGGCGGCCGTCTACTATTGCGAGGAGGCCGACAACGGCCTCTGCTATTACTGGGGCGCCGACTATGAGGTCGCCTTGGTCGCCGACGCCGAATCCGGCTCCACCGCGTTCCTGCGCCTGGAGCCCAACCCCGCGCCGTCGGCCTAGCCGATCTCCATGATCTCTTTTTCCTTGGTCGCGCTGGCCGCGTCGAGCTTGGAGATCGTGCCGTTGGTCAGGGTCTGGACCTCGTCCTGCGCCTGCCGCGACTGATCCTCGGAGATCACCTTGTCCTTCTCCAGCTTCTTGATCGAGTCGTTGGCGTCGCGGCGCAGGTTGCGCACGGCCACGCGGTGTTTCTCGGTCATCTGGTGCAGTTGCTTCACGAACTGCCGCCGCCGCTCCTCGGTCAGAGGCGGAATGTTCAGCCGGATCACCTTGCCGTCGTTCTGCGGATTCAACCCCAGCTCCGAGGTCAGAATGGCCTTCTCGATGGCGTGAATCGCCGAGGAATCCCACGGCTGGATCAGCAGCGAAGTCGGGTCCGGCGCCGTCAGATTCGCCATCTGGCTCAGCGGCGTCGGCGAGCCGTAGTAGTCGGCGCGAATCGTATCCAGCAGGTGCACCGAGGCGCGACCGGTCCGCAGCGAGGCCATTTCCCGCCGCAGGTCTTCGATCGTCTTTTCCATCCGGTCTTCAGCTTCGAGCTGGATCTCTTCAACGGATTCGCCGGGAATATGGGACATCGAACCTACCTCTACACTCCAAATGACTTCCAGGTCAGCGAACGCCCCTCGCGGGCCGTCCACGGTCTCAGGACATCAACGTACCCATCGACTCGCCGCGGGCCACGCGCGCAACCGCGCCTTCGGCCAGCAAATCGAACACGAGGACGGGCATCTTGTTCTCGCGGCACAGCGCCACGGCGGTCGCGTCCATCACGCCGAGCCCCTGCGCCAGAACGTCCGAGTACGATATCTTCGCATATCGTTTCGCATCCGGGTGACGCGCCGGGTCCTTGTCGTAGACCCCGTCCACCTTCGTTCCCTTGGCCAGCAGGTCCGCGCCGATCTCGATCGCCCGCAGCGCCGCCGCCGTGTCGGTCGAGAAATACGGGTTGCCGGTGCCCCCGCCGAAGACCGCCACGCCTCCGTCATCCAGCAGCGCGTTCACCGCCCGCCGGTCGTAGCGCGCCGCCAGCGGCTCCATGCCCACCGCGCTGAAGGCCTCGGCTCGCAGCCCTTCGGCTCGCAGCAGCCCCGCCAGGCCCAGCGCGTTCACCACCGTCGCCAGCATGCCCATCGAGTCCACCGTCACCCGCTCGATGCCGCTGTCGGCCGAGCCCAGGCCGCGAAAGAAGTTGCCGCCGCCCACCACGATGCCCACGCCCGCGCCCTGCCGCGCCGCCTCGGCCACGCCGGCCGCCACGCCCCGCGCCAGCTCGAAGTCGAACCCGCGCCCGGACCCGCCGCCCAGCACCTCGCCGCTCAGCTTCAGTAGGATTCTTTGATAGCCCATCGCTTGCTCGTCCGCCCGCCCCCGACGCACACAAAAAAGAGGGGGCGGGCCGAAGACCCGCCCCCTCTGATTGTCTCTCGCGAGCCCTCTCGGACTCTAGCTCTCTTCGCCGATCTTGTAGCGAACCACGCGGCCCACGGTGATGTTCTCACCGAGCTTCGCGATTGTCTCGGTCAGCAAATCCTGCACGGTCTTCGAGTTGTCCTTCACGAAGGGCTGCTCCAGCAGCACCACCTCTTCGTAGAACTTGCTCATGCGGCCTTCGACGATCTTGTCGACGATCTTCTCCGGCTTGCCCTCGGCCAGGGCGCGAGCCCGCTGGATCTCGCGCTCCTTCTCCATCGCGGCCTCGTCCACTTCCTCGCGGCGCACGAAGCGCGGCGCCGTCGCCGCCACGTGCATCGCGATGTCGCGGGCCAGTTCCTGGAACTGGTCGGTCCGCGCCACGAAATCCGACTCGCAGTTGAGCTCGAGCAGGACGCCCAGCTTGGCGCCCGGATGGATGTAGGCCTCGATCAGGCCTTCATTGGCTTCCCGACCAGCCTTCTTCGCCGCTACCGAGACGCCGCGCTTACGAAGCACCACTTCGGCTTCGGCCACGTCGCCATTGGCCTCCACGAGCGCTTTCTTGCACTCCATGAAGCCGACGCCGGTCTTGTCGCGAAGCTGCTTGACTAGTTGCGCGCTGATATCAGCCATAACGATTTGCTCCCTGGTCCGAGCTCCGGCTCGGAAATGATCACCCGGCGTAGCCGCCGTGCTCGGCGGTGTTGTCGGGATAGACGACGCCCTTCTCGGTCACGATCGCCCCGTCCTCGGTCATCACGGCGTACTCGCCGGCGCCGCCGCCTTCGTACATCACCTGCTGCACCACGCCCGCATCGCCTTCGGTCAGCAGATTCTGACCTTCCAGCACCGCGTCGGCGACCTTGCTGGTGAACAGACGAATCGCCCGCAAGGCGTCGTCATTGCCCGGGATCACGTGATCGATCGGCGAAGGATCGCAGTTGGTGTCCACAATGGCGATCACCGGAATGTTCAGGCGATTCGCTTCGGCCACCGCGATCTCTTCCTTGCGCGAGTCGATCACGAACAAGGCGTCCGGCAATCCCGGGATGTCCTTGATGCCCACCAGGTTCTGGCGCAAGTGCTTGCGCTCGCGCTCCAGGCGGGAAATTTCCTTCTTCGAGCGGCCTTCGTAGCCCTCTTCGTCGGCCAGCCGGTCGAGCTCCTTGAGCCGCTCGATCGACTTCTGCGCCGTCGTCCAGTTGGTGAGCAGGCCGCCCAGCCAACGGTGGTTGACGTAGTACTGGCCGCAGCGCTGCGCTTCTTCGAGCACCGCATCCTGCGCCTGGCGCTTGGTGCCGACGAACAGAATCGACTTGTTCGCCGCCGAAAGCTCCGTCACAAAGCGGAGCGCATCCTTGAACATCTTCAGCGTCTTCTGCAGATCGACGATGTGGATGCCGTTGCGTTCGCCGAAGATGTAGTCCTTCATCTTCGGATTCCAGCGCCTGGTCTGGTGCCCGAAATGAACGCCGGATTCGAGCAGTTCTTTCATCGTTACTTGAGGCATGAGTTCCTCCTGGCGTTAAAGCGCGCCGCTCGTTCGAGCGAGCGACGCCGGAGCGCCTGGGGGTCTGTCCAAGCGGGATTTGACCCCCGGCGCAAAAACGGGGCCGCCGAAACAGCGGCCCCGCGATCGGTTCCAAGCTCTTAGCGCTTGGAGAACTGGAAGCGCTTGCGGGCGCCCGGCCGGCCGTACTTCTTGCGCTCGTGCTTGCGCGGGTCGCGCGTCAGGTAGCCTTGCTTCTTCAGCTCCGGCCGCAGCTCGGAGTTGAAGCTCTGCAACGCGCGGGCGATGCCCATCCGCGTCGCCTCGGCCTGCCCGGTCAGTCCGCCGCCGGACGCCAGCACGTAGACGTCGAACTTGCCCGCCGTCTCGGTCGCCAGCAACGGCTGACGCACGGCGTGCCGCAACATCTCGATCGGGAAGTACTCTTCCAGCGGACGGCGGTTCACCAAGATTTGGCCCGTTCCAGGGCGCATGAACACCCGCGAGGTGGCGAGCTTGCGCCGCCCGGTGCCCAGATACTGCATGCGAGTCGAATCCACGTCGTTCCTCGTTCCTTTCTCGTCAGAACCCTAGCTAGCGCGCCGGCAGAGCCATCGGCTTCGGCTCCTGCGCTTCGTGCGGATGCTCCGCGCCGGCGTATACCTTCAGCCGCGACCGCAACTGCCGGCCCAGCTTGTTCTTCGGCAGCATGCGGTAGACCGCGTTCTCCACCAGCCGCTGCGGAAAATCCGACCGCATGTCCTTGGCCGTGGTCGCCTTCAACCCGCCCGGATACTGCGTGTGGCGATAGTAGGTCTTATCGCCTTCCTTGGCGCCGGTCAGCACCGCCTTGGCGGCGTTGATGACCACCACGTGATCGCCGGTCTTCAAAAACGGCGTGTAGTCGGGCTTGTGCTTACCCATGAGCACCATCGCGGCGCGCGTGGCCAGCCGACCCAGGATCTGTCCTTCGGCGTCGAGGACGTACCAATCGTTGCGCACTTCAGATGCGCTGGGGATAAACGTAGACATGGTGGCTCGTGCCCCGGAGTCGGGGCCAACTCATTGATGCTATCGCACTCCTTCCGTGAGCGTCAATCGGCCCCGCCGCCCCGTTTCTTTCAGTTCTGGACCCCAATTCCCCCGCGTAGTAACATTGGAGGACGTCTTTGCTCCATGAAGGACTTTCTCGACTGGGCAAAACCAGGTTCGCCGACCGCCGCCCTGGCCGCGCGCGTTGACCCGAATCGCCTGCCCCGCCATATCGCCATCATCATGGACGGCAATGGCCGCTGGGCCCGCCGCCGGCTGCTGCCGCGCGTCGCCGGCCATCGCGCCGGCGTCGAGTCGGTCCGCAGCGTCATCGAAGCCTCCGCCCGGCTCGGGCTCGACGCCCTCACGCTCTACGCCTTCTCGGTCGAGAACTGGAAGCGGCCCCGCGGCGAGGTCGACACCCTCTGGAACCTGCTGCTGCGCTACCTGGTCGAGGAGCTGCCCCGACTGCACCGCTACAACATCCGGTTCCAGGCCATCGGCCGCCTCCATGAGCTGCCCCAGGCCGTCCGCGAGGGCCTCGACCACGCCACCGAGAAGACCGCCGGCAACACCGGCCTGCGCCTGAACCTGGCCCTCAACTACGGCGGGCGCACCGAGATCGTCGACGCCGTCAACCGCCTGCTCGAGCAGGCCCGCGCCCTCGGCCCCGGCTTCCAGGTCGACGAGGAGATCCTCTCCGACCATCTCTACACCTCCGGTCTGCCCGACCCCGATCTGCTCATCCGCACCTCCGGCGAGGTCCGCATCAGCAATTTCCTGCTGTGGCAGATCGCCTACACCGAAATCTGGGTCACCCCCAAGCTGTGGCCCGAGTTCCGGGCCGACGACCTGCTCGAAGGCATCCTCGACTACCAGGGCCGCGAACGCCGTTTCGGCGGCCTCAGCCCGCAGGAGGAGCCGGCCGAACCGGCTCTGGTCGGCGCGGCCGTGGGCGAACGCTCCGACCTCGGCGAGTGACCACTCGGATGATCGCCGCATGAAAAGGGTCCTCACGGCCCTGCTCCTGATTCCGCTCGTCGTTGTCCTGATCTTCTGGGCTCCGCCGCTGGCGGTCCGTCTCGCTTTGGCGGCGGTGGCGCTGCTGTGCCTGCACGAGTGCTACGCCATCATTCGCGCCGGCGGCGTCCGCCCCTTCCAGCCCTTGGGCTACGCCCTCGGCGCGGTCCTCATCGTCACCAGCCAGCCGGTCGACGCCTTGCTGATCGTCGCCGTCGTCGCCATGCTGCTGCTCACGCTGCAGAGCGAGCGCCATGAGGCCGCCCTGGCCGTCGCCTCCTCCACGCTGTTCGCCGTCGCCTACACCTGCGGCCCATTCGCGCTGGCGCGCTGGGCGCACGAAGTCAACCCGCACTGGATGTTCGTGGTGCTGCTCATCAACTGGGCGGGCGACTCGGCGGCGCTCTACGTGGGCCAAGCCCTGGGACGGCGCAAGCTCGCCCCCACCATCAGCCCCAACAAGACCTGGGAGGGCTCGATCGCCTCGGCCCTGCTCGGCGGAGGCGTCGGCGTCGCCTACCTGCACTCCTTCGTACCGGCGCTCCACCCCTTGGTCGCCGTCGCC
Source organism: Acidobacteriota bacterium (assembly GCA_016125275.1). GTDB lineage: Bacteria > Acidobacteriota > Terriglobia > Bryobacterales > UBA6623 > RI-231. The sequence continues at coordinate 162,562 of WGMB01000009.1, forward strand.
GCGGCGCTGTGGATCAACGTCGCCGGGCAGGCCGGCGACTTGGCCGAGAGCGTCCTCAAACGCGGCGCCCACGTCAAGGACTCCGGCTCCCTGCTGCCCGGCCACGGCGGAATGCTCGACCGCATGGATGGGGCGCTGTTCGGCTACCCCGCCCTCTACGTTTTCTTGGAAGTCCTACGCCGTCTGGCGTGAGTGCACCGCGACCGGCGAGGTCGCGTCGTCCGGATACAGCGAAGCCACGTTCTGCGCCGTCACCAGCTTGTGCGGCGTGAATACCGCCGGCGGCGTCGGACGCCCCTCCAGCAGGTCCAGCGACAACTGGATCAGCCCCTTGCCGTAGCTTTCCGGGAAGTACGCCACCGAGCCGATCAGCCGCGAGCCCGGGTTGCGCAGCTCCGCCCGGCCCTCGGCCGAAGCTCCTTGGCTCACGATCACCGACAGCTCCCGCTGCCGAGACTCCTGGATCACCTCCAGGGCCCCCAGCGCCGCCGGATCGTTCGCCGCCGCCACCAGCGTCCGCACGCCCGGACGCAGCGCGCGCCGCATCGCCGCCGCGCCGCCTTCCTCGGTGCCCTTGCAGTCCAGCCGCACCGTCGGCAGCTCCGCCGCCCGCGGCAGAGCCTCCCGCAGGCCCGCCAGCACGCCGTCCATGCGCGTCGCCGTCGTCGCGCCGACGGCCGGAATGTCCAGCAGCACGATCTGCTGCGCCCGGCCCGACCAGTACCGCTCCGTCCACATGCCCAGCGCCTGGCCCGCGATCTGCCCGGCGCGGAAGTTGTCCGCCCCGAAGAAGACCGCTCCCGGGTGGGGAATGTCGATCGCGATCAGCGGAATGCCGGCCGCCCGGAACTTCGACGCCACCTCGGCCGCCACGCTGGCGAACGTCTGGAACTCGATCGCCAAGTCCACCCTCTGCCGGATCAACTGCTCCGCGTTGCGCACCGCCGTCGAGGCGCTCATGCGGTTGTCCAGCTCGATCAGCTCGATCCTCCGCCGGTCGGCCTCGGCCCGCAGCCCGTTGGCCACGTCCACCGCAAACGAGCTCTCCAGCGTCTGCCCGGCGTAGCCGATGCGGTAGCGCGGCCGCTCGAGCAGCTTCACCCGCAGCCGGTAGCGCTGCGCGTCGGCCTTCTCCACCAGGCCGCTGCGCTCCAGGGTGTAGAGCAGCCGGAAGGCTCGCGACGAGGTCAACCCGGTCCTCGTCACCAGCTCCTTGAGAGTCAACTTCTCGGTCTCTGATTGAAAAGCTCGCAACAGATCGCAAGCTCGGACCACGGCGTCGACAAGGTAGTCGTCGCGTTCAGATCGGTTGGGTTTCATTTCGACTATCGAAAGTCCTTCGGCTTCCGCGCCCTTCCACAACGGGCCCGCGCCGACGCTCCCGATCTTGTAGTGTACCGGAGCGTTCCAGAGAAAACGGAACGCTCCGTCGTTTCAGTGTTCGAAAACGCCCGCAGGGCTTGACAGTCCTATCGGGATATGGTTCAACCAAGTGCAGCGCGATGACGGAAAAAGTATCCCTGACGATCTTTCCGGCGATCTTGTTGGCCCTCGCAGCCGCCCTGCCGGGGGCCCCGGCCGAGCTCCCCCCGGCCGCCTCCGAGAAGGTCGATTTCGAAAAGCAGGTTCGCCCTCTGTTCGAGCGCTGCACGGCCTGCCACGGCGCCGCTCTGCAGATCAACGGCTTGCGGCTCGACCGCAAGAAGGCTGCGTTCGAAGGCGGTTTGTCCGGCCCGGCCATCGTGCCCGGCGACAGCGCCAACTCCCGGCTCATCCACATGGTCGCCGGCTTCCGCGTCAAATCCGTCATGCCGCCCTCGGGCGAGCCGCTCACGCCGCAACAGATCGGCTTGCTGCGCGCCTGGATCGACCAGGGCGCGGCCTGGCCCGACGACCCCGTCGAGACCACCGCCGCCGAACCCGAAAAGCCCAAGCACTGGGCCTTCGAGCCGCGCACACAGCCCAAGCCGCCGGCGGTCGAGCACAGCGACTGGCCCCACAACCCGATCGACAATTTCGTCCTCGCCCGGCTCGAAGCCGACGGCCTGGCCCCCTCTCCCGCCGCCGACCCGCTCACCCTGCTGCGCCGCCTCTGCCTGGACCTGACCGGCCTGCCGCCGACGCCCGAGCAGATCGCCGCCTTCCAGGCCGACTCCTCGCCGCGGGCCGTCGCCCGTCTCATCGATGGTCTATTGCGCTCGGAAGCCTACGGCGAGAAGTGGGCCATGCACTGGCTCGACCAGGTTCGCTACGCCGACTCCGACGGCTATGAGAAGGACGACGAGCGGCCCCACGCCTGGCGCTATCGCCAGTGGGTGATCGAATCCCTCAACGCCGACAAGCCCTTCGACGAGTTCTCCATCGAGCAGATCGCCGGCGACCTGCTGCCGCACCCCACCGCCGACCAGCTCGTCGCCACCGGATTCCATCGCAACACCCTCACCAACCGCGAGGGCGGCGTCAACAAGGAGCAGTTCCGCTTCGAGGAGACCGTCGACCGCGCCAACACCATCGGCTCCGTCTGGCTCGGCCTCACCGTCGGCTGCGCCCAGTGCCACGACCACAAGTTCGACCCGATTACGCAGAAGGACTACTACCGCTTCTTCGCCTTCGTCAACAACATCGAAGAGGAGCTCACCCCCGCCCCCCTGCCCGGCGAGCGCGGCGCCTGGCTACGCACCCACGCCGAGTACCGCGCCCGCCGTCAGGAGCTGCTGTGCGCCTACGACGTGCCCGACCTGCAGCCGGCCTGGGAAGAAAAAGTTCAGTACCACGGCCAGAACCCCGGTCAGGACACCGCCTGGGACGTCAACTGGGACACCCTCGCCAAGATGACCGACGGCGGCGAGAAGTACATCCTCATCCCTGCCGACCAGCGCACCGAGCTGCAAGCCGACGTCGTCACCGACTATTTCCTGCGCTTCTACACCCAGATCGTCAGCCGGGACGAGTACAACGCCCTCGGCTTCGGCGAGCTGCGCGGCAAGCTCGAGCGCCTGGAGCGCTCCTACCCGCAGATGAGCCAGGCGCGCACCGTCTCCGAGCTCGCCACGCCCAGGCCGGCCACCGTCCACGTGCGCGGCGGCTGGGATCGCCCCGGCGTGGCGGTGACGCCCGGCGTGCCCGGCTTCCTGCCGCAGATCGACAAACCGAACCCCACCCGGCTCGACATGGCCCGCTGGCTGTTCCGCGACGACAACCCCTTGACCGCCCGCGTGCTGGTCAACCGCGTCTGGCAGGAATACTTCGGCCAAGGCCTGGTGACGACCTCCGACGACTTCGGAACCCGCAGCGACGCCCCTTCGCACCCGGCGCTGCTCGACTGGCTGGCGCAGGACTTCATTGACTCCGGCTGGAGCCTCAAGCATCTGCACCGCACCATCGTCTCCTCGGCCGCCTATCAGCAAGCCTCCGACGCCCGGCCCGAGCTCAGCGAGAAGGACCCCGACAACCGCCTGCTGGCCCGCCAGGAGCGCCTGCGGCTGCCCGCCGAGCTGATCCGCGACGCCGCCCTGGCCGCCGGCGGCCTGCTCAACCTCCGCGTCGGCGGCAAGAGCGTCAAGCCGCCCATGCCCGAAGGCGTCGCCAGCCTCAGCTACGCCGGAGGCTTCGACTGGACCGTCCCCGAAGGCGTCGACCGCTACCGCCGCGGCCTCTACATCCACTTCCAGCGCACCGTCCCCTACCCGATGCTGTCGACCTTCGACGCCACCGAGCGGACCGTCGCCGAGTGCTCCCGCGAGCGCTCCAACACCCCCTTGCAGGCGCTGAACCTGCTCAACGACCCGGTCTTCGTCGAAGCCGCCCAGGGCCTGGCCACGCGCGTCCTGCTCGAATCGCCCGCGCCCGACCTCGACGTCCGCCTCGGCGTCGCCTACCAGCTCTGCCTGGGCCGCGACCCCAGCGCCGCCGAGCGCTCCCGCCTGGAGCGCTTCTACCATGACCAGATGCGCGTGCTCGACGCCTCGCCCGAAATCGTCGGCAGCCTCTACCCGCTGCAGCCCGAAGGCTACGACCGCGTCGCCGCCGCCGCCTGGACCGGTCTGAGCCGCGTGCTGCTCAACACCGACGAATTCATGACCCGCGAATAGAGGAAGTCCATGCTCGACCGTCCCCAGTTCCAAGCCATCCAAAGCCGCCGCGGCTTCCTCGAGCGCACCCTCGCCGGTCTCGGCTCGATGGCTCTGGCCGATCTGCTCCACGGCGAAGGCCGCACCGCCCAGCAAGACGACCCGCTGGCCCCCAAGGACCCGCACTTCGCCCCCAAGGCCAAGAACGTCATCTTCCTGTTCCAGGCCGGCGCGCCCAGCCAGATGGATCTGTTCGATCCCAAGCCCAAGCTCAAGAAGTATCACGGCCAGTCCCTGCCGCCCGAGCTCACCAAGGACCTCCAGCTCGCCTTCATCAAGAAGAACGCCCAGGTCATGGCCTCGGTGCAGAAGTTCCGCAAGTGCGGCCAGAGCGGCATGGAGATCTCCGATCTGCTGCCGCACACCCAATCGATCGCCGACGAGATCTGCCTCGTCCGCTCGATGTTTTCTGAGGCCTTCAACCACCACCCGGGCCAGTCCCTGCTGATGACCGGCAGCCCCCTGCTCGGCCGCCCCACCGTGGGCGCTTGGCTGACCTACGGCCTCGGCTCGGAAAACCGCAACCTGCCCGGCTTCGTCGTGCTCAGCTCCGGCCGCGGCACCTCCGGCGGCTCGTCGAACTGGTCCTCCGGCTTCCTACCCTCCACCTACGCCGGCGTGCCCTTCCGCTCCTCCGGCGACCCCATCCTCTACCTGTCCAACCCCGACGGCGTCGACCGAGACATGCAGCGCATGAGCCTCGACGCCCTCAAGGACCTCAACCAGGAGCGCCTCGACAAGACCGGCGACCTCGAGATCGCCTCCCGCATCCAGAGCTACGAGCTCGCCTTCCGCATGCAGGCCGCCGCGCCCGAGCTGCTCGACTTCTCGAGCGAGCCCCAATCAGTGCTCGACTCCTACGGCGTCGGCAAGGAGCCCATGCACCCCTACGCCGTCAACTGCCTGCTGGCCCGCCGCATGGTCGAGCGCGGCGTGCGCTTCGTCATGCTGGCCCACGCTAGTTGGGACCAGCATCAGAACCTCAAGAAGGATCTGCAGAAGAACTGCGACATCACTGACCAGCCCGGCGCAGCCCTCATCAAGGACCTCAAGCAGCGCGGCCTGCTCGACTCCACCCTGGTCGTCTGGGGCGGCGAGTTCGGACGCACCTCCTTGGCTGACATCCGCCGGCCCGAGGACATCGACAGCGCCGGCCGCGACCACCACCCCAACGGCTACTCCATGTGGGTCGCCGGCGGCGGCGTCCGCGGCGGCCAAGTCATCGGCTCCACCGACGATCTCGCCATGCGCGTCGATACCGAGAAGGTCCACGTCCACGACCTGCAAGCCACCCTGCTGAACCAGATGGGTTTCGACCACACCAAGCTCACTTACCGCCACATGGGTCGCGATTTCCGCCTCACCGACGTCGAAGGAGAAATCGTTCGCAAGATGATCGCCTGACCTCCGGCGCGTTGTGGCTGTAAAGCCTCCGCCCCAAAGAGCCGAATTGGGGGATAGAGAGGTTCGGCTCACTTGGCGGTTTTTTCCCGCAATTCCCTCGGACAAAGGCTCACTGTGGGCTTTGGTTCCCTCCTTTTTCTGGTCTTGCTGCTGAGCTTGGCCGGGCTTCGCTCCATCTCCCTGCTCGAAGGGCAGATCCAAGGCCCCATCAACGACATCATCGTGCGGCTGGAAGCCATGGCCGCCTTGCGCGGCTCCCTGTCCACCATGGTCAGCTCCGAGCGCGGCCTCATCATCTGGACCCTCAAGGACGAGGCTTCCTCGGCCGACGAATCCATTCAACGCTACCGCGAGGCCGAAGCCGCCTTCCGCGACGCCGTCGACGTCTTTCGCCAAGCCGAGCTGACCCGCGAGGAGAGCGACGCCCTCGCCGCCCTCGACAAGGGCTTCGCCGAGTGGCTGCCGCTGTTCGACAACATGGTCGGCCTCTGCCGCAGCGGCGACGTCGGCGCCGCCTCGACGCTCGAAACCCGGGTGGAGCCGATCACGGAACGGCTGCTGCGCAGCGCCGACGACCTGGCCAACGCGCAGAGCGGTCGCTACCTGAAGGTGCGCGACGGCGCCAGCGACGTCGTCTCCCAATCCCGTTGGCTCGCCATCTCCCTGCTGGCGCTCTCCATCGCCGTCGGCGTCGCGGTCATGGTCGGCTACCGCCGCTCGGTTCACACCGTGCTGTGCGAGATCCTCGACACCCTCCGGGCCGGTTCCAAGCAGGTCTCGCAGGCCGCCGACCGCATCTCCGGCGCCAGCCAAGAGGTCGCCGAAAGCGCCACCCAGCAGGCCGCCGCCCTGGAAGAAACCTCCGCCTCGGCGCAGCAACTCAGCCAAATGACGGCGGAAAACGCCCGCGACGCCCAAAAGTCCACCGCTCTGGTCGAAGGAGCCCAGAAAGCCGTCGACGCCGCCAACGCCTCCCTCGCCAAGATGATGACCTCCATGGGCGAGATCAATACCTCCAGCGAGAAGATCTCCCGCATCATCAAGGTCATCGACGAGATCGCCTTCCAGACCAACATCCTGGCGCTCAACGCCGCCGTCGAGGCCGCCCGCGCCGGCGCCGCCGGTCGCGGCTTCGCCGTCGTCGCCGACGAGGTCCGCAACCTCGCCCAGCGTTCCGGAGACGCCGCCCGCGACACCGCCCGCCTCATCGAAGAGTCCATCGGCCGTTCCCGCGAAGGCAGCGTCACGCTCGATCAGGTCGTCAGCAGCATCGCCGTCATCACCGAGCGCGCCGAAGGCGTCCGGCAGCTCGTCGACCGCGTCGACCGCGGCAGCCAAAACCAAGCCGAGGGCTTCCACGGCATCTCGCACGCCGTCGATCGCATGGCCGTCGTCACCCAGCGCTCGGCCACCACCGCGGAGGAGACCGCCTCGGCCGGTCACCAGCTCCGCACCCATGCCGCCATCGTCAACGTCGCCGTCGCCAAGCTCCAGGAGTTGGTGGGCCGCGACGCCGACAGCTCCGAGCCTCCCCGGCCCCCCTCAGCTTCCGCGACGGGCTGAGTTCAGCACCGACGCCAAGTTCATCAGCCGGTCCAGCTCGCCCAGCAGCTTCTTCGGGGTAAACGGCTTCTCGATATAACCGATCGCGCCCAACGAGCGCAGCTCCGATTCGAACTGCGTCCGCGGGTCCGAGCTGACGAAGATCACCGGCGTTCCCGCCAAGCGCGGATCGGCGGCAATCTTCTGGGCCAGCTCGAAGCCGTTCATGTTCGGCATGTTGATGTCGGTGATCACCAGGTTCACCGTGTTCGCTTCGAGCAGCGCCAGCGCTTCGGCCCCGTCGGAGGCCTCCAGCATGCGCGAGACGGGCACGCCCGCCGCCAGCGCCTGCTTGCCCACGAACTTTCGCATGGCCCAAGAATCATCCACGATCAATAGTTCCATCTGCGCGCGCTCCTGGCCGATGAGGCTCTAACCCTTATCGGCCGAACCATCGGCAGGCTGGAGCCCGGCGGGGCGCGTCCGCGGCAAAGGCTACGAATCCGCCGTCTCGTACCGCGCGTAGTCGGCGATCTTCGCCGCCAGCCGCGCCGAAAGCGCCGGGCAGCCCAGCCGCAGCTCGTCGTGGATGAGCTGCGCCTCCCGCCGGTAGCCCGCGATCTTTTCCGCGCTCCAGTACCCGGGCGGCTGCTGCAAATTCGTGATCCGATCCGCCAACTTCACCATCCAAACCTCGCGCGGCCGGCGGCGGATACGCGCCAAGCTGTCCCGCATCTGCGTCGCCTTGTCGCCCAGCGCCGGATTCTTCGTCAGTGCGTCCACGCCGGCCGCCACCTCGGCGCCGAACTCCCCGGCCACCTGCTCCAGGGTCACCGGCGTATCTTCCACCACGTCGTGCAGCAGCGCGCACTGCACCGCCAAATCCGGCCGCTCCACATCGCCGCGCTGCGCAATCGCCGCCATCACCTCCATGGCGACGCTACCCACATGGTTGAGGTAAGGCCGCTCTCCGCCTGGAACCTTCTGCGCGCCATGCGCATCGGCGGCAAAATTCCAGGCCCTCAGAAACAGCTCCTGCGACCACATCTTGGGCGCGATCATAACGCACCTGGCGCGAGCCGGCGCACCCACCACACCGCGACATCACTCTCCGGCTCGCCTCGTAGCGCGCGCCTCCAGGCGAGCCGGGTCGTCGGTCCCCGACGACCTCCGGTCCACCGCCACCCGCTTGAGCCCGCTGATTCGACCTTCGAGGAGCACGAGCGCAGGATGACTTGGGCATCGCTGCGGTTCGCTTCGAGGCATGCGACCACATCTTGGGCGCGATCATGACAGACCTGCCTCGAGCCGGCGCGCCCACCCGCCGCGACATCACTCTCCGCCTCTCCTCGTAGCGCGCTCCTCCAGGCGAGCCGGGTCGTCGGTCCCCGACGACCTCCGGTCCACCGCCGCCCGCCTGAGCCGGCTGATTCGACCTTCGAGGAGCAGGAACGCAGGATGACCTGGGCATCGCTGCGGTTCGCGTCGAGGCGTGCGACTACATCCTAGGCGCGACCATGAAGGACCTGCCTCGAGCCGGCGCGCCCACCCACCGCGACATCACTCTCCGGCTCGCCTCGTAGCGCGCGCCTCCAGGCGAGCCGGGTCGTCGGTCCCCGACGACCTCCGGTCCACCGCCACCCGCCTGAGCCCGCTGATTCGACCTTCGAGGAGCACGAGCGCAGGATGACCTGGGCATCGCTGCGGTTCGCTTCGAGGCGTGCGACCACAGCTGAGGCGCGATCATGACGCACCTGCCTCGAGCCGGCGCGCCCACCCACCGCGACATCGCCTCGTAGCGCGCGCCTCCAGGCGAGCCGGGTCGTCGGTCCCCGACGACCTCCGGTCCACCGCCACCCGCCTGAGCCGGCTGATTCACCTTCGAGGAGTAGTTGCGACCAGAGGCCCGCACCTCTTACGCCGCCGAGCCGACGCGCCCAGCCCTCCGCCGGCCGCGCGCTAGACTCTAAGACCGAGCCTTATGGCTCCACCCGCCATGTCCGCCGTCCATCCTTTCCGCTCCCTCGGAGCCGCCGTCATCGGCTCCGGCTTCATCGGCCCCGCCCACGTCGAGGCCCTGCGCCGTCTCGGCGTCCCCGTCCGCGGCATCCTCGGCAGCCGCCCCGAGCGCTCCCGCCAAGCCGCCGACGCCTTGGGCCTCGAGCGCGGCTACGAAAGCCTCGACGCTCTGCTCGCCGACCCCCGAGTCCAGGTCGTCCACGTCGCCTCGCCCAACCATCTGCACTTCTCCCAAGCCAAGGCCGCGCTCGAAGCCGGCAAGCACGTGCTCTGCGAGAAGCCCCTGGCGATGACCCCGTCGGAGACCGCCGAGCTCGTCCGCCTCGCCGCCGAGCGCCCCGCCCAGGCCGCCGGCGTCTGCTTCAACATCCGCTACTACCCGCTCAACCTCGAAGCCGCCACCCGCCTCCGCGACGGCGCCCTCGGCCGCGTCTTCGCCGTCAACGGCTCCTACGTCCAAGACTGGCTGCTCTATGAGACCGACTACAACTGGCGCGTGCTCGCCGAGCAGGCCGGCCCCCTGCGCGCCGTCGCCGACATCGGAGCCCACTGGCTCGACCTCGTCCACGCCGTCACCGGCCTGACGGTCGAATCCGTCTGCGCCGACCTCGCCACCGTCCACCCCGTCCGCCTCCGCCCCAAAGGCGAGGTCGAAACCTTTTCCGGCGCCGCCGCCCGCGACACCGAGCCCGTCGCCGTCTCCACCGAGGACTACGGCGCCGTCCTGCTGCGCTTCGCCGGCGGCGCCTGCGGCGCCTTCCACGTCTCTCAAGTCACCGCCGGCCGCAAAAACCGCCTCTGCTACGAGATCGCGGCGGAGAAAGGCGCCCTCGCTTGGGACAGCGAGCGCCCCAACGAGCTCTGGCAGGGCGCCCGCGAGTCCGCCAACCAGCTCCTGCTCAAGGACCCCTCTCTGCTCTCGCCCGCCGTGCGCCCGTTCGCCAACTATCCCGGCGGCCACAACGAAGGCTTTCCGGACGCCTTCAAGCAGCTCTTCCGCGCCTTCTACTCCGCCGTCGCCGAGCAGCGCCCCCTACCGGCCTCCTTCCCGGGCTTCGCCGACGGACACGACGAGGCCCTGCTCTGCGCCGCCATCCTGCTCAGCGCACGCGAGCGCCGTTGGGTCGACCTCGCCGGCATCGCCGTCTGAGCGTCGATCGCCCCCTCGGCTCCGCTACCATACGTCGTGATGATGCAACTCGGCTTCGTCAGCGCCATCTTCCCCGACCTCTCCTTCGGAGAGGTCTTCGACTTCGCCTCGCTCGAAGCCTATGACTGCGTCGAGGTCATGTGCTGGCCTCCCGGCAAGGCGGACCGTCGCTACGCCGGCGTCACCCACATCGACGTCACCGCGCTCGACGCCGCCGCCCTCGACTCCATCCGCGAGACCTCCGACGACTGCGAGGTCTCCATCAGCGCCCTCGGCTACTACCCCAACGCCCTCTCGCCCGACGCCGACGAAGCCGCCCTCGCCGTCGAGCACCTCCAAAAGGTCATCGCCGCCGCGCCCAAGCTCGACGTTCGTCAGGTCAACACCTTCATTGGCCGCGACTGGACCCAAACCGTCGACGAGAACTGGCCCCGCTTCCTCTCCACCTGGAAGCCCCTCATCGCCTTCGCCGAGGAGCACGGCGTCCGCATCGGCATCGAAAACTGCCCCATGTCGTTCAGCCGCGACGAGTGGCCCGGCGGCAAGAACCTCGCCTCCACCCCCGCCATCTGGCGGCGCATGTTCAACGACATTTCCAGCCAGAGCTTCGGTCTCAACTACGACCCCTCGCACTTGATCTGGCAGATGATGGACGCCGTCGAGCCGCTGTGGGAGTTCCGCGACCGCATCTTCCACGTGCACGCCAAGGACGTCCGCGTCGACCGCCGCAAGCTCAACGACGTCGGCGTGCTGGCCTACCCGGCCGCCTTCCACACTCCCAAGCTGCCCGGCATGGGCGACGTCGACTGGGGGAGCTTCTTCTCCGTGTTGACCGACATCGGCTACCAGGGCCCTGTCTGCGTCGAAGTCGAGGACCGCGCCTACGAAGGCTCCCTCGACGACCGCGAGGCCTCCCTGCGCCAGAGCGCCACGTACCTGCGCAACTTCATCCCGGAGATCTAAGCGTCCGCCCGTCGGCCGGGGCGCGCGCTCAGCTCGCCTCGGCGTCCTCGCCCGGCCGAACCTTCAGCCCCTCCAGCAGCCGCCGCATCGCGCGCCGCACCAGCGCCCGAAACTCCCCCTCGCCCAGTTGGAACCGCCCTGCCCGCCGCAGCGCCACATAGCCGTGCGCCAGCGCCCACAGCTCCAGCGCCGCCTCCCATTCGTCGTCGCGGCGCAGCCGCCCCGCAGCCATCTCGGCCGCCAACGCGTCCGCCACCGGCGTCAGCGTCGGGACCCCTCGCTGCCGCAGGTCTACAGGGTATAGGCGAGCGTCCGGACGCGGCCGGGAGAACACCGCGTCGAAGATCCTCGGCCGCTCGTAGGCGTAGTCCAAGTACCCGTCCAGCAGCGCCACCACCCGCTCCTCGCCGTGCTTGCCCCGCCGCCCCGCCTCCAGGTAGTCCAGCAGCTTCCCGAACTCCCGGTCCGTCACCCGCCGCAGCAGCGCATCGCGGTCCGGAAAGTAGTGGTAGATCGCCATCGGGGTGATCCCCACCGCCTTCGCCACGGCTCGCATGCTGACGGCGCCGGCGCCGTCCCGCTCCAGAATCTCGAGGGTGGCCGCCTCGATGGCGTCGAGAGTAGAGTCCAAGGCTTCGTCCTCCTGTTCTCTATACGCTGTATAGAGATAACTATACGACGTATAGTACAGCCTCTACGCTGTAGAGCCAAGAACTTTCGGCACACGGACCAACTTCGCTATAGTCTCAGTCACTCCCTCCGGACGCCGCGTGCCCGTAGCACTGCTGACACGTCTGCTGAGCGCCTCGAAGGCGGCGCAGAAGAAGCGATCGGACCGGCCTTACCTGCTGACGGCCAAGGCTGTGAGCGCAACGGTCTCCCTGCTCGGCGCCGTTGTCCTGCTGGCTTGGCGCTTCGACTTCGAAGCCGCCAAGAGCCTGCTGCCGTCGTTCGCCACCATGAAGGCCAATACGGCGCTGTGCTTCCTCGCCAGCGGCGTCGCTCTGTGGCATCTCGCCGGTCCCGTCGCCACGGTCTGCTCCCCCAGCCGCCGCGGCCGAATCCTCGCCGCCGCCGCCGCCGGGCTCACGCTCACCCTCAGCCTGCTCACGGTCTCCCAGTACGTCTTCTCGTTCGACGCCGGCATCGACGAGCTCCTCTTCGCCGACAACTCCACCGCCCCGCAAGAGACCGTCTACCCGGGCCGCATGTCGCCGGCCACGGCGGTCTCCTTTCTGCTGCTCGCCCTGGCCTTGCTGGCGCTGGCGCTGGACCGTCTGCGGAGCAAGGAGCTGGCCCAGCACCTCTCCGTCGCCGTCGGCTGGATCGCCTTCGTCGCCATCGTCGGCTACGCCCACGGCGGCCCCGGCCCCTTCGGCGGCTCCCCGGTGCCCGTGCTGTCGCACGCCTTCGCCTCCATGGCGCTGCACACCTCGGTCGGACTCCTGTTGCTGGCCGCCGGCGCCTTCGTCATCCGCCCCCGGCACGGCCTCATGGCCGCCATTTCCAGCCCTTCCCTCGGCGGCCGCATGGCCCGCCAACTGCTGCCGCTGGCCGCCGCCGTCGCCGCCTTCCTGTTCGTCCTCGGCATCGTCGGTCACGCCGACGGCGACCATGGCGACGGCTTCAGCCAGAGCCTGCTCGCCGTCTTCGCCATCACGCTGCTCGCCTCCACCATCTGGCGCAGCGCCGCCGCCCTCAACCAGCTCGACGCCCAACGGCTCGACGCCGAAGAGAAGCTCCTGCTCTCGCTCAAGGAGAAGGAATCCCTGCTCAAGGAGATCCACCACCGCGTCAAGAACAACCTCCAGATCGTCTCCAGCCTGCTCAGCCTGCAATCCCGCCGGACCAGCGGCGATGAAGCCCGCCGCGTCTTCGAAGAGAGCCAGGCCCGCATCCACGCCATGGCCCTCATCCACGAGCACCTCTACCGCTCCAACGACCTCGACAACATCGACTTCTCCACCTACCTCCGCGAGCTCGTCGGCCACATCCTGCGGCTCCACGCCGGCCCTTCCTCCAAGATCTCCGCCCACGTCGAGGTCGGCGACGCCCGCTTCCCCGTCGACGTCGCCATCCCCTGCGCCCTCATCGTCAACGAAGCCGTGCTGAACTCGTTGAAGTACGGCTTCCCCGCCGGAGGCCCCGGCGAGGTTCGCATCCGCTTCGAGCAGACCGACGAGCGCTCCGGCTCGCTCGCCATTCAGGACAACGGCGTCGGCTTCCCCGCCGATTTCGACCCCGCCTCCTCGGCCTCCCTGGGCGTGCGTCTCATACAAGCCCTGGCGCGCCAACTCGGCGGCGACGCCGAATTCTCCAGCCCCCACGGGGCCCTGGTCCGCATCGAGTTCCGGCTCCAGGCGGACGCCCGCACCCAGCCCGCCCAACGCCAAGCCGCCGCCGGCGCCTAGCCGCCCCGGGTCAACCGTGTCGGGTTCCCCCGCCGTTCCACGCTACAATCTGTATCCGCCCGACGCCGTCGTCGAGCGCGCTATCGCCAAGGAGCCCGCCCCATGGATACCCAAGAAGCCAAGGTCATCGCGAACTTCCTGATCGCCGACTTCGAGAACGAGATGCAGACCACCATGCGCGTCCTCGCCGCCGTCCCGAACCAGAACCTCGACTACCAGCCCGACGCCAAGTCCAAGACCGCTCTCGGCCTCGTGCGCCACATCGCCCTCGAGGACGAGTGGCTGCTCGACTGCATCGCCAACGGCGAGTTCACCCCTCCGCCCGACGATTCCGACGCCTGCGGCGTCATGAGCCCCGCCGACGCGGTCGAATGCTACAAGGCAAAGGTGTCGGCCGCGCTCGACCGCGTCCGCGCCATGTCCGGCGAGCAGCTCGTCGGCATCATCGACATGTTTGGGATGCTGCAGCTCCCGGCGCTGAGCTTCCTGTCGATGGCCGGCAAGCACTCCGTGCACCACCGCGGCCAGCTCAGCTCCTACCTGCGCGCCATGGGCGGCAAGGTCCCCGGCATCTACGGTCCCAGCGGGGACACGCCGCAGAACTAACAGGATTCGCAACCGGCGAAAGGGGGCCGAAGCCGCGTCGCGGCCTCGGCCCTCGCTGTTTCTACAGGCTCTTCAAGTACTCGATCAACTGGCCCTTGGAGTCCTCGTCCAGGTCCGTGCCGAACGGGTGCCCCAGGTTCGAGTTGCCCGGCAACGCCGTGTCGTAGACGAACGATCCGCCGTCCTTGTACCCCACGGCCGCCGGGTCGTACTCCCTCGATCCCAGCCGAAACGTCTTCGGCCGCTCCGCCGGCGGCGTCAGCATCGCCCGCAGCGTCGGCGCCGAGCCGTTGTGCAGGTACGGCGCCGTCGCCCACACGCCGTTCAGAGGCCGCGCCTTGTACGACGGCGGCTCATTCGCCGGCTGCTGCGCCCGCGCTCCGAAATACGCCTTCAGCAGATCCGGCAAACCCTCCACCGGACGCCCCACCAGCGAGCCGATCACGCCGTTCACCACCAGAAAGCCCGTCGGCGCCTGCGCCGGCAGCGGAGCCCCGGCCACGAACGCCGCCGGCCGCCCCTCCAGCGACCCCGTCTTCGAGATCCGCCCGAACTGCCGAGCCATCTCCGGGTCGGTACCCACCGTCGCCAGCGGCACCATCGTCGCCTTCACCGTGCGGGCCGGGTCCGCCCGCTCGATCTTCGGGTGGCAGTTCACGCAGGTGCGCTCGTAGATCGCCGCGCCCGCCTCGGCCTTGGCCGCGTCGATCGCCGGCAGCGCCGCCGGCCACTGCGGCGACTCCAGCGTCGTGATCCAGTCCTCCAACTGCGCCAGGTTCGCCGTGCGGATCGTCGAGGAGTAGCCGCCGTTGTCGGGCAGCGGCGCAAAGTCCAACGACCCGAACACGCCCATCACCTCACCCGCGTTGCGCACCAGCGGCCCCGCCCCGGCGTTGATCGCCGAGCCGTTCCACTGCACCCGGTCGTGCTGCGGCGTATCCCACAACGGCGGGTACGACACCGGCGCGTTCGGCGGCATGCCGTTCTCCGGAACGCCCAGAAACGCCGTCGACACCTCGTTGAAGATGTTGCCGAAGGCGTCCACCCGCGCAAACCCCGCCGGGTGGTCCGGCTTGTTCAGCGTCAGCCGGTCCGCCAGCGCATCGGTCGCCTCGCCCAGGCTCTCGCGCAGCGCCGCCGGATCGCTCGCGCCCAGCCGCTTCGCCAGCCGGTCGAGCTTGCCTTCGTCGGCCAGCGTCGCTTGCATCGCCGCCAGCAGCTCATCGAGAAACGTGTTGAAGTCGTGCAGCGCCGGGCCGCCGTCGATCACCAGGTGTACGTCGTCGTAGTCGATCCGGCCGGTGTGGCAGGCCGCGCAGGTCATGCCCAGGTAAGCCGGCCCGTCGCCCTCGGCCGGCTCCTTGGTGAAGCCGATCGGCAACCCGTCGGGGTTGTACGGCCCGGCCGCCGCCGGAATGAACCGCAGCCGGTCCAGGTTCTCGTTGGAGCGGAACAGCTCGTCCGAGCCCTTCTGCTCCAGCCCCAGAAACCAGTCATAGGGGACCAGCCGCGAGCCCTGCGGCGTAAACCAGAACCCGTGCATGGCCGCTTCGTCCCAGCCCTGCTCGAGCGTCGTCAGCGCCGGCGGCGCCTCCGGTTCCGGCGCCGGCTTCGGCCCGTCGCCTCCGCCGCACGACAGCGTCAAACCCGCCGAAAGCAATCCCGCCAACCCCAATCCCGCCAATCCGATCGACTTCATCACAGTCTCCACTCCCCGCTCCGCCGTCTCGCCGCCCTACTGCGGCAACGCCACCGGAGGCCAAATCTCCACCGCCCCTCGCCCTCCGGGCACCGGCGTCCTCGTTTTCAGCGGCTTCACCGCGCCCTTCACCGCCATGTCCGACGATCCCAGCCCCCGGCCGTCCACGTTGAACACCACGCCGCCCGGGCGACAGTACAGCAAATTGCGGATCTCCATCCCGTAGGAAGGAATCAGCAGCATCTGAATCGTCGAGCTGTACGGAGAAGCCCTGCCCAAATTCGGCGTCGTCGATGCGATGTGGTCCAGGCAGACTTCCAGCCCCACCGTCAGGCCCGCGATGTTGAGAATGCAGCCGCCCATGCGCTCGTCGTTGAACAGCGACTGGATGCGGCTGTGATGGCTCCCCTGCGGCGCTAACACGGTGCGCAGCCCTTCTTCCGGCGTGTTCGGCAGGGCGTTCACTTGGTTCCCCTTGTAATCGATGCCGGAGACGTACTCCTTGGCCACCACGAACGACTCGCCCGCATGGTGCACCAGCGCCACGTTCTGCACCTCCGCGCCGTACTCGCCGGTGACCACCGCATGCGGCGGTCCGACGCCGAGATCCTTGCTGCATTTCGGAATCGTCTTGGTCCGGTCCCCCGGGTTCCTCTCGAACTTGATGGTGCTGTTCCCGAAGCCGCAGGTCGAGCAAAAGGTCACCTGGTCCACGATCGAGGCGATCGCGGTGCCGAACACGAACAGCCAGTCCCGCCAACCCGAGCCCAGCTCCTTCTGCATGCGCGGAATGATGTTCGCCACGATGTCCGGCGAATAGGCGCCGTTCTTGCCCCGAAAGTAGAACTCCGGCGCCAGGAACACCTTCAGCGTGGCGTCGTTGTCGGTCAGGCCCCGCGTGGAAATCGCCGCCTTGGCCGCGTGGATCGCCTTGACCATGTAGGCGCACTTTGTCCCCATGTCGCTGCCATCGTCGGTCGAGTGGGCGAAGTAGTCCGGGTTGTACAGGGAATTGGCATAAGTCATGCCGGTCGAAGCGTTGTAGTTGCAGCCGATCGCCCATCCCGTGCAGATCACGTTGGCGTACTTGCTTGCGGACGGCGAGCTCCGGACGATCCGGGTGGTCACTTCCTTCAGCGCAACCATCGCCATCGAGATGTCCTGCGGGTTGTCGCGCATGTACTTGGCGACGGCGCGGTCGAGATCGACGGCGATGTTCCGCTTCGCCATCAGCGACCAAGCCTTCTCATGCAGCTTGATCAGATCGTCGATCGGTTTGAACGCGATGGACCGGCCCTGCGGCGCCGGGTTGGGCAAGCCGCCGCTCTGGAAGGCGGCCGCCATCTGCGCCACGCGCCCCTTGCCGAGCACCGCGGAGCTGTCGGCAAGCCAGACGGAAAACTTTGGAATCGTCTCGTAACGCATGCAGGCCTCGACCTCACCCGAACAGTCGCCCCGCAAACCGCCGACGCCAACAACTCCCGTAGGCGGACGTCGCAGGCTGGCTGGGTGGGGTCCGCGAAAACGGGGTCGGGTTCGATCCTAGCACCTCCGAAACTCCGCGTCGATCCCTGTTTTGGCGTCCGACATTTTTCGGCCCTCGCCGAGGAATCGCCGAGGTCCCTCGCCCTTTCCTCGCCGCCCGAACCAGATCGAGCGCAGGAGCGGCAAGCCCCCCTGGCCGCCGGGCTCGATCCGGCCGCCCGCTTCACGCGGAGCCCTTGACAGTAGGCGTAATCTGGGAACAGAGAGGGACGCAGACCGAGCCGGCGTTCCTGTCTCGCGGCCGTCTCGATTTGGCTCACCGGCGGGGTCCGGTTGGCTCACTTTGGCTCACTTTGGCTCAGAATGGCTCACATTTCGACCGTTTTTTGAGCCGAACTCCCGTCAGGCGGGCGTCGCGAGCGGTTTCTCCGCGTCAATCCACAGCCAAATCCCGGCGCTGACCACGTAGTACCCCGCCGAGATCAGCAGCGGGATCTCCCACGACCCGAACGCTTCCACCAGCCGACCGATCACCGCCGGCGCCAGCACCGCCCCCACCTGCCCCAGCGAGTTCATGAAGCCCGAGACCAGCCCGGCCTGCTCGCGCCCCACGTCCATGCAGGTCGCCCAGCAGATCGCCAGGATCAGGTCCGCGCAGCCGAAGCTCAGCGCCAGCGCCGTCAGGCTCACCGCGTTGCTCTCCGCCTTGGCCGCCGCCACCAGCAGCGCCGCCGCCGCCAGCAGCCCGCCCATCGCCGGAATGCGCCGCGCCAGCCGCAGCGGAATCCGCCGGCTCAGCGCGTCGGTCAGCCAGCCGCCCAGGTAGTTCGCCCCGGCCCCGGCCAGCATCGGCGCGGAAGCCGCCAGCCCCACCCGCTCCCAGGCGATGCCGCGGCCCTCCAGCAGATACGTCGGCAGCCACGTCAGGTAGAAGTACAGCCCCCAGGCGTAGCCCGAGTACATCGCCGCCAGCGCCCACACGTTGCGGCTGCGCAACAGGCGCCCCCACGGCGCGCCGCCCTCGTGCGCGATCACGTGCCGCCCCGCCAGAATGTGCGCCCTCTCCTGCGGCGACACGCTCGGGTGCTCCTCCGGCCAGTTGCGGTACCACCAGGCCCAAGCGGCGGCCCACAGCAGCCCCAGGCCCGCGAAAATCCAGTACACCGGCCGCCAGCCCGTCCGTGCCATCACGCCGATCACCAGCAGCGGCGCGAACGCGGCCCCCAGCCGGCTGCCCACCATGATCACCGCCTGCGCCCGCCCGCGCTCCGCCGCCGGAAACCACCGCGAGATCGCCGAAGCGCAGCCCGGAAACGCCCCCGCCTCCCCGCAGCCGAACAGGAACCGGATCGCCAACAGGCTCCCGTAGCTCCACGCCAGCCCCGTCAGCGCTGTGAACAGCGACCACCACGCCACGATCCGCGCCAGCAGCGCCCGCGCCCCATAGCGGTCCGCCAGCCACCCGCCCGGAATCTCGAACAGCACGTACCCCAGCACGAAGATGCTGAACACGTCGCCCATCTGAGCCTTGGACAGCCCCAGCTCCTCCGACATCGCGCCGGCGGTCGCCGAGATGCACACGCGGTCCAGGTACGTGACCAGCGTCAGCAGAAACATCAAGCTCAGCGCGCGGTAGCGGGCGGGCATCCTCTCTTACACCCAGCCGTTGCGCGCCCGCAGCGAGGTGATGTGCGCCATGTGATGCTTGCCGTGCCAGGCGTACATGCCCAGCGTCTTGTCCAGCCGCAGCGGCTTGGGGTGCTCCGGGTGAAAGAAGATCCGCGTCCGCTCGGCGGCGCTCAACGACTCCGCCAGCGCCACCCAGCGCAGGTGCAGCGCGTCGAGCAGGTCCAGCGACGGCTCGATCGGCGACAGCCGCGCGTCGCTCAGCTCCGCCCACTTCGGCTGATCGTAGGGCTTGATCGTCGGCGCCTCCTCGGTCAGCGCCCAGCGGAACCGGCACTGGCTGTTCAGGTGGCTGTCGGCCATGTGGTGCACCACTTGGCGCACCGTCCAGCCCTCCGGCCGGTACCGCGTGTCGATCTGCTCCGGGCTCAGCCCCTCCACCGCGGCCCGCAACTGAGCGGGCGCGGCGGCGATCTCCGCAATCCACCGTTCCACGTCGCCGTCGGCCACCGTCTCCGGCCATTTCCATGGCCCGATCGGGTAACGAAGTTGTTCGAGCGTCTCTGCCATCCCGCTATAATTGCACGCACCGACCTATGCGACGCCGCGATCTTTTCCGCACGCTTCCCGCCCTTCCGCTGGCCCTGGCCGCGCCCGTCGCAGCCCCCGCCGCGGGCCGCTCCTCCCGGCTGCGGACCTCCATCTGCGCCTACTCCTTCCGCAAGGCCCTCGAGGCCGGCAAGCTGCAGTACGCCGACCTGGTCGACATGGCCATCGAGCACGGCATCGACGGGCTCGACCTGACCGTCTACTGGTTCCCCCAGAAGGACCTCGAGAAGTTCCTCACCGCCCTGCGCCTCAAGGCCTACAAGAACGCCGTCGAGATCCCCTCCATCGCCATCCGCTCCAACCTCTGCCGCGAGAACGAGCGCGACCGGCGCCAGGAGGCCGCTTGGCTGATGCACTGGGTCGACGTCGCCGACCGTCTCGGCGCCAGCTTCATCCGCGTCTTCGGCGGCACGGTCCCCAAGGGCTCCACCGAAGATCAGGCCGCCGAGTGGTGCGTGGAAATCCTGCGTGAAGCCGGCGACTACGCCGCCACCAAGGGCGTCATCCTCGGCCTGGAAAACCACGGCGGCATCACCCTGCGCGCCGACCGCGTCATCCAGATCGTCAAGACCGCCAACCACCCCTTCGTGGCCGTCAACCTCGACACCGGCAACTTCCGCGAGGACTTCTACGCCCAAATCGGCAAGTGCATCCCCTACGCCGCCAACTCCCAGTTCAAGGTGGAGATGCGCGGCGAGGGCGACCGCCGCGAGCCGTCCGACTGGGACCGCATCGTCAAGATGCTCGCCGACGGCGGCTATCGCGGCTACATGGCTCTGGAGTACGAAGCCGACGAGGACCCCTTCGTCGCCGTCCCGCGCCACCTCGCCGCGCTGCGCAAGCTCGCCGGCAAGTATAGCGGCTAGGCGGGGCTGCGAGACCTTGGGGGCTCCGGCGAGCCCCTATCCCGCCGGGTGATAGACGATGCACACCGGCATCGAGACGGCGATCTGCCGCCCGGTCGCCTTCAGCTCGCCCGTGGCCGGGTCGAGCTGGAAGACCACCACGTTGTCCGAATCCTGGTTTGCCGCCAACAGATACTCGCCGCCCGGCGCGATGTTGAAGTTGCGCGGCGTCTCCCCCAGCGTCGGGTAGTTCGCCTTGCGCTCGATCTTGCCCGTGGCCTCGTCGATCTGGATCAGCGCCAGCGAGTGGTGCCCGCGGTTGGAGGCGTAGAGGAACTTGCCCGACGGATGCACCTGGATCTCCGCCGTCGTGTTCTTGCCGTCGAAGTCCTCCGGCAGCGTCGAGATCGTCTCGATCAGCGTCATCCCGCCGGTGGCCGCGTCGTAGCTGAACGACGTGACCGTGGAGGCGATCTCGCCCAGCGAGAAGGCGTACTTGTTCGACGGATGGAAGGCGAAGTGCCGCGGCCCCGACCCGGGCGGCAACACCGCCGCGCCGACCTGCTTGAGCTTGCCCGCCGCCACGTCGGCCTCGTACACCAGCACCTTGTCCAGGCCCAGGTCCGAAACCATCACAAAGCGGTTGTCGGCCGAAAAATCCACCGAGTGCGCGTGCGGCCCCTTCTGGCGCGGCGTCGTGCTCGACCCCTCGTGCTGGTGGAAGTCCGACGGAGCGCTCAGCGAGCCGTCCTCGCCCACCTGGTAGGCGATCGTCGAGCCGCCGCCGTAGTTGGCCACCACCAGCATCTTGCCGGTGTGGTCCACCTCCAGGTCGCACGGCGAGCCGCCCTGGGTGGGCTGCGTGTTGATCTTCGTCAGCGCGCCGGTCGCCCCGTCGAGCGCGTAGCTGTCCACGCTGCCCTCGTTGGTCTCCGCCACCGCGTACAGGTACTTCCCGTTGGGGTGGATGGTCAGAAACGACGGGTTCTCCATCTCGGCCGCGAGCTCGGCGTCGCTCAGCTCGCCGGTCGCCGCATCGAAGCGGCTGCGGTAGATGCCCTTGCTGGTCTCACGGGTATACGGCCCGAAGAACACCCAATAGGGTTTCCCGGCCGGCGTCTCCGCCGGAGCCTCTGCGGCTTCTTCGGGAGCGCCTCCACAGGCCAGCAGCAGGGCGGGCGGCACGGCGGCTAGAAAATCACGGCGAGTCGGCATACGCAATATCAGAGCGCATTCCACACCGCCGCGCAACGGGCGCCGCCCGCGCTTTTCTCGCATCGTGAACCCCGCCCCGGCCCTGATCCGTTCTGGAACCAGGGGTTTCTCATGATTTCAGGAAAGTTGTGTCTATTTCTCGCTCTGCCGCTGCTGTTGGCGGCCCAACCGGCCCCGCAAGCCGGCCTGCAGGTCTCTCGCGTCGCGCTCTACAAGCACGGCGTCGCCTACTTCGAGGTCGCCGGCGAAATCGCTGACGGCCAAACCGCCCGTCTGGAGTTCAAGGCCTCCGAGATGGACGACGTGCTCAAGTCCCTCACCATCCGCCGGCAAGGCGGCGACGGCGTTTCGGCCATCCAGTACGATTCGGCTGACCCGCTCGAGAAGCGCCTTGAAAACTTCTCGTTCCGCCTCGGCGAACACGCCTCGCTGGCCGAGGTGCTCGACCAGTTCCGGGGCGCATCCCTGACCGTCGAGCAGGAAAGCGGCGCCGCCCAAGGCCTGATCGTCAGCGCCCGCTCGGCGTCGGGCGCCGATGGAGCCGAGCTCCAGGAGCTGCTGCTGGCCACGGCGTCCGGCGGCCTCCGCACGCTCGACCCGCGCCGGGCCGTCGAGCTGCGGTTTCGCGAGCCCGACCTCCAGCGGCGCTTTCTGGACTACCTCGGCGTGGTCGCGCAGTCCCGCAACGCCGACCGGCGCGGCCTGACCATCCAGTCGCGCGGCGGCTCCAGCCACATCGCGGCGGCCTATCTGGCGCCGGCGCCCGTCTGGAAGTCCAGCTACCGCCTGATCCTGCCCGAGGACGGCGAGCCGCTGCTGGAGGGCTGGGCCGTCGTCGACAACACCTCCGCCGAAGACTGGACCGACGTCCGGCTCTCGCTGGTCTCCGGCCTGCCGGTCTCGTTCCTGAGCTCGCTGTATGAGCCGCGCTACGTCGCCCGCCCGCGCGTGGAGCTGCGCCAGGACCGCGCCTGGCAGCCCATCCTGCACGGCGCCGCCGTGGACGTGCTGCCCGCGGGGAACCGGCGCTCCGCCGCCGACGGCCCCGGCCGCCCCGCAACGGGCTCGATCCAGGGCACGGTCATGGACTCCTCTGGGGCCGTGATTCCGATGGCGATGATCCGCGTCGCCGGCCCGGGCTCGCAGTCGTATTCAGCGACCAGCGCGCCGGACGGCGGCTTCCGCATCGCGGATTTGCCGGCCGGGACCTACCAGGTCAGTGTTGCCTCGGCGGGTTTCAGGCAATACAGCACGCGCGTTGACGTAGGGAGCGGCGCGGCCCTGCTGAGCGTCATCCTGGAGATCGGCTCGGTGACGGAGACCGTGGCGGTCATGAATACCGAGATGTCTTCGACTTCCGTCGTCAGCGACGGTTCGACCGTCCAAGAGAACCTCTTCGCCGGCGAGCAGCTCGGCGACCTATTCCAATACAGCATCCGCGAGCCGGTCACCGTGCGCGCCGGGCAATCGGCGATGCTGCCCTTCTTCAGCGGCCGCGTCCAGGCCCGCCGGCTGCTCATCTACAGCGAGAGCTACGGCTCGCAGCACCCGCTCCAAGCCGTACGCATCGTCAACGAGACCGACGGAGCCCTCGACGGCGGCGCGATCACCGTCTACGACAGCGGCGGCTACGGCGGCGAAGGCGTCATGGAAACCGTCAAGGCCGGCGACGACCGCCTCATCAGCTACGCCGTCGACCTGGGAACCCGCATCACCAGCGCCTTCCACAGCGAGGCCACGCCCATGGCGGAGCTGCACGCCAAGGACGGTCTGCTGCTGACCAAACGCCTCACCCGCGAGCGCAAGACCTTCACCGTCCGCAACGTCGACCCGGACGCCAAGACCCTCTGGCTGGAGCTGCCCGTCCGGCAGGGCTTCGAACCCGTCGGCGCCGAGCCCGTCGAGAAGACCGCCGCCGCCTGGCGCTTCGAAG
Source organism: Acidobacteriota bacterium (assembly GCA_016125275.1). Classification (GTDB taxonomy): domain Bacteria; phylum Acidobacteriota; class Terriglobia; order Bryobacterales; family UBA6623; genus RI-231. Next base: position 186,199 of record WGMB01000009.1, read on the forward strand.
CCGAGCTCGAGCCCAAGGCCGTCCGCGAAGTCGCCCTGCTCTTCGAGCGCGTCGATCAGACCAGCGTCGAGCTCACCCAGCTCAGCGCCGACGGGGTCCGCTACTACGCCGAAAGCCCCGTCTACGACGCCGCCGGACGGCAGCAACTGCTGGAGGTCGCCCGCCGGCTCGCCGAAGTCGAACAGCTCTACCGGGAGTCCGAGCGCCTGGAGGACGAGGCCGACACGCTCTCCGAGGGCCAGGGCCGGCTGCGCGAGAACATTGAGACGCTCAACGCCCTGCCCGGCCAGTCCGCCCGCGTGCAGGAGCTCGCCGACCGGCTCACCGCCAACGAAGACCGCATTCTGGAGCTCGAAAAGCAGTCCGAGCAGGTGGAGGAGCGCGCCGACGCTCTGCAGGAGCGGATCGAGCGGGACATCGAACGCTTGGCCTTCTAGCGGACGGCGGCGCGGCTATACTTTCGGGGAACGAAGATGACGCGCCGCCAACTCCTGCTCACCCTTGCCGCCTCGCAGGCCCTCCGGGCGGAGGCTCTGCCGGCCTACCCCGACCACGACGACCTGCTCTACGTCATCGACCCCGCCACGGGCGAGCGGCGCAAGGTCGCCGGCGAGAGCGACTGGCTGCTGCGCAGAAAACACATCGTCGCCCACATGGAGACCGTCATGGGGCCGTTCCCCACCGGGCCGCGCCCGCCGCTGAAGGTCCGTCTGCTGGAGGAGCAGCGCGGCGAGGGCTACCGCCGCCGGACGATCACCTACGAGGCCAAGGCCGGCAACCCGGTCCCGGCGCAGCTCTACCTGCCCGACGCCCCGGGCCGCCGCCCGGCCGTGCTGGCGCTGCATCCCACCGGCGTCCCGGGCAAATTGATCGTCGCCGGCGAAGGGCCCCGCCCCAACCGCGCCTACGCCAAGGAGCTGGCCCAAAGGGGCTACGTGGCGCTCGCGCCGGACTACCCGACCATGGGCGATCCGCAGGCCGACGCCTACGAGCTGGGCTACGACTCGGTGACGATGCAGGCGATCTACAACCATAGCCGCGGCGTGGACCTGCTGCAATCGCTCGACCAGGTGGACGGCGAGCGCATCGGCGCCATCGGGCACTCCCTGGGCGGCCACAACTCGCTGTTCATCGCCGTCTTCGAGCCGCGCGTGAGGGCCGTGGTAACAAGCTGCGGCTTCAACTCGTTCTTCCAGTACTACGGCGGCGACCTGAAGGGCTGGGGGCAGGACAAATACATGCCGCGCATCCGCACCCAGCTCGGCCTCGACCCCAAGCGCATGCCGTTCGACTTCACGGAGCTGCTGGCGACCATCGCGCCGCGCGCGGTCTTCGTCAACGCCCCGCTCCACGACGCCAACTTCGAGGTGCAAGGCGTCTACCGTTGCCTGAAGGCCGCCGCCCCGGTGTACGAGAAGATCTACCACGCCCAGGGGAGGCTGGTCGCCGTCCACCCGAACTGCGAGCACGACTTCCCGGACGAGCAGCGCGAGCAAGCCTACGCCTTCCTCGACGGCTGGCTGGGGTGAACCTAAGGCTATGCGAAAACGCGGGCCTAGCCCCGGACTTCAGTCCGGGGTGAACGAACGCGAACGCTTCGACTGAACCCAAAAGATTGAGGCTGGTCCGCTCTTTGCGGACCAGCCTCAATCGGGCAAATCGATGGGGCTCGCTTCTTTGGACCCCGGGTTGAAACCCGGGGCTCAGCAAAACCGAGTCTGGGACGTGAGTCCCAGGTCCCCTAATCCCCGCTCAGCGTCACCAGCTCCTCGCCCTTCAGCACCGCCTCGGCCTCTTCCATCGTAAAGTCCGCCACCCGGCTCGACACGTTCATCGAGCAGAAGCTCGGCCCGCACATCGAGCAAAACCGCGCCGACTTGTAGCCCTCTTCCGGCAGCGTCTCGTCGTGGTACGCCCGCGCCGTCTCCGGGTCGATCGACTCGTTGAACTGCGTCTCCCAGTCGAACTCGAAGCGCGCCTTCGACAGCCGGTCGTCCCAGTCGCGGGCGCCGGGCCGATGCCGCGCCAAATCCGCGGCGTGGGCGGCGATCTTGTAGGCGATCAGCCCCAGCTTCACGTCTTCCTTGTTCGGCAGCCCCAGGTGCTCCTTCGGCGTGACGTAGCACAGCATCGAAGCGCCGTGCCAGCCGATCATCGCCGCGCCGATCGCCGACGTGATGTGGTCGTAGCCGGGCGCGATGTCGGTCACCAGCGGTCCCAGCGTGTAGAACGGAGCCTCGTGGCAAAGCTCGTTCTCCTTCTCCACCTGCAACTGGATCTGGTCCATCGGGATGTGTCCCGGGCCCTCGATCATCACCTGCACGTCGTACTCCCAAGCCTTCTTGGTCAGCTCGCCCAGCGTCTTGAGCTCGGCGAACTGCGCCGCGTCGGAAGCGTCCGCGATCGAGCCCGGCCGCAGGCCGTCGCCCAGCGAGAAGCTCACGTCGTACTTCTGGAAGATCTTGCAGATCTCGTCGAAGTTCTCGTACAGCAGGTTCTGCTTGTGGTGCGTCACCATCCACTCGGCCAGCAGCGAGCCGCCGCGGCTCACGATGCCGGTCAGGCGCTTCACCGCCAGGGGCACGTACTGGATCAACACGCCGGCGTGGATCGTCATGTAGTCCACGCCCTGCTCGGCCTGCTCCTCGATCACCTCGCGCATGATCGGCCAGGTCAGGTCCGCGATGCGGCCCTTGACGCGGTGCAGGGCTTCATAGATCGGCACCGTGCCGATCGGAACCGGCGAGTTGTGGATGATCTGCTTGCGAATGCCCGGAATGTCGCCGCCGGTCGACAGGTCCATCACCGTGTCGGCGCCGTACTTGATCGAGTACGCCAGCTTCTCGAGCTCGCCGTCGACGTCCGACGTCACGGCCGAGTTGCCGATGTTGGCGTTGACCTTGCACTTCGACGCCACGCCGATCGCCATGGCCTCCAAGTTGGTGTGCTTGATGTTGGCCGGGATGATCAGCCGTCCGCGGGCGACTTCGTCGCGGATCAGCTCGGGCGACAGGTTCTCGCGCCGGGCGACGAACTCCATCTCCTCTGTGATCCGGCCCTGCCGGGCGTAGTGAATCTGGGTGCGGATCGGATCCGCGGACCGCTTGGCGACCCATTCAGCGCGCATAGTGGCTTTTCTCCCGACGGCGCCCCCCAACAGCAAGCGCCAAGCCCCTCATTATGTCATCCGAGTCCCGGACGCGTCAGCGGTCCGGCGAGGGGCCGCCCTGCGGCGCCTGTTCGAAAGCGCCGCACTCGATGATAGGCTAAGGGATTTTCCACCCGCCGACGTATGAAGACCTCCGCCGACCTGCTCTTCGATCACGTCATCGGCCTCATCGAACCCCTCACGCGCTTCGACCGAACCTCCCTGGCGCGGACCTCGGAGCGGATCACCGAAGCGCGCGGCGAGGCCTCGGTGCGCTGCCAGGCCCAGTTCGAGATCGACCGCGAGTCCAAGGCCGGCAAGCTGCCTTCCGTCGTACGCTCCTTCCCCAACGCCGCCGGCGCCCGCCAGGCCGCCGAAGCCGCCCGGCGGACCGCCCTCGCCGAGCTGCCGGCGCGGCTCGAGGCCTGGGCCGTGCGCAACCGGAGCAACGACTCCCGCCTGGCCCCGGGGGACTGTTTCGCGGGCCCCAGCGTCTGGGGCTGCCAAACCACCTGCTCGTCCTGCGGCGGCGCCGGCAAGAAGCGCTGCCACGCCTGCGGCGGCCAGGGACGCACCTCCTGCGGCTCCTGCCATGGCCGCGGACGCGCCCGCTGCAGCAGTTGCGGCGGCGGCGGCAACCAGAGCTGCGGCTCCTGCGGCGGCATGGGCCGTCAGCAGCAGGCCGTCACCCGCTCCGTCTGGGACGGCTACAACAACCGCTACAACACCGAGACGACATACGAGTACCGCAACTGCGCCACCTGCATGGGCACGGGCCGGCGGACCTGCAGCGGCTGCTACGGCTCGGGCGAAGTCACCTGCTGGACCTGCTCCGGCTCCGGTTCGGTGGGCTGCTCCACCTGCGGCTCCAGCGGCTCGGTCTCCTGCTCCACCTGCTCCGGCACCGGCGCTCTGCATGAGACCTGGCGGCTGCGCTGCTCGGTCTCGGCCGCCTACGACGTGCAAGTCGCCCACGGCGTGGCCGAAGTCGCCGCCAAGCTGCGGTCGCTCTCGCTCGCCGATCTGGGCCGGCTGGCCTCGGTCACGCAGTTGGAGCCGCATGTCTCCGCCGCCGCCGTGCGCCGCCGCTACGCCTTCGCCTGCCGCATCTCGCAACTGGTCATCCAGGCCGGCGACCAGGCGGTCTCGCTGGTCGGTTACAGCGGCGGCGCCCACGTCTTCGACTTCAAGAACATCGTCGGCGTGCTACTCGAAGGCGACCTCCAAACGCTCGAACAGGCCGTGCAGCGCTCCGAGGCGATCTCCCTGCAGCCGCAGCCGATCCTCATCGACGCCGTCAACGCCTGCCTGCAATCGGAAGCCAATGTGCATCTCGGCGAGAACGGCGAGGCCAAGCAGCGCCTGCTCGCCGACGGCGGCCTCGGGGCGGACTACGCCGCGCGCCTCACCGCCGCCCTGCGCACCGCCTTCCGCCGGCTCTACTTCGGAGAAGTGGTCCTGGGCGCTGCGATCGCCGCCCTGGTCCCGGCCGTCACCGGCGCCGCGGCCTTCCTGTTCGGCCTCATCGCCGCCTACGGCCCCGCCACGCTGCTGGCGCCTCCCCTGCTGGGCGCGGCCTTGTTCGCCGGCTTCGAGCTCATCGCCCGCCGGCGCCTGGCCGGCCTCTTCGGGGGCGTCTTCGAGCAGCGCCGCATTGACGCCATGTTGCGCGGGCAGAAGGTGTTGCGGCGCTGGCGCCTCGCCACCGCGGCCGTCGCTGCGGTCTTCTACTTCGCCGCGATGTGGAGCGTGACGCTCTAGCCGCCCTCCCTCGCGCGAAGCGCCGGACGCCGCCGCTTGCGTCCCCGCTCCGGATAGTGCACCATAACTAGTTTTCCTCGATGAGGGCCCGGATTCTCCATCACGATCGCTGCTTCGACGGCGCCTGCTCGGCGGCGATCTTCACGGATTTCTTCCGCAAAGTCGTCGCCGCGGACGCGGACGTCGACTATGCCGGCCTGTTCCATCAAGCCAACCAGGTCTTCCCCGACGAGCTCTTCCCCGGCGACGAGAACGCCATCGTCGACTTCAAGTTCGCCCCGCACCCCAAGCTCACCTGGTGGTTCGACCATCACCAGAGCGCCTTCCTGTGCGAGGCCGACGAGGCCATGTTCCGCAGCGATCGCTCCGGCCACAAGTTCTACGACCCCGGCTACCGCTCCTGCACACAGTTCATCGCCGACATCGGCCGCGAACGCTTCGGCTACGACCCGACGCCGCTGAACACGCTCATCCACTGCGCCGACATCATTGACAGCGCTTCCTACGACAGCGCCGAACAGGCCGTGATGATGCCCGAGGCCGCCATGAAGCTGACGCTCGTCTTCGAGGCGTCCCGCGAGAACCTCACCCAGCAGGTCATCCCCCTGCTGCTGAGCGAGTCGATGGAATCCATCATGCGCCGGCCCGACATCGCGCCGGTCTTCGAGGAGCTCTTCCGCAAGCACCTGGACTCGATCGAGATCATCCGCCAACGGGCCGCCTGCCGCGACGGCGTGATCTTCTTCGACCTGGCCGACGCCGAGTTGGCCGGCTACAACAAGTTCATCCCCTACTACCTGTTCCCGCAGAGCGTCTATACGGTCTCGATCGTCGACGCCGGCTTCCGGACCAAGATTTCGGTGGGGTCGAACCCCTGGTCGCCCGTCGAGCCGACCAAGAACTTGGCTTCGCTGTGCGAGCGCTACGGCGGCGGCGGCCATCCCCGCGTCGGCGCCATCAGCTACGGCCCCGGCGAGATCGAGCGCGCCCGCGCCTCGGCCGCCGAGATCGTCGAAGAGCTCACCGAGGCGGCGCAAGGCCTGCCCGAGCAGGGCGCCCGCGCGCAGGGCTGAGGCGCAGTTCAGGGCTGAGAGCAGTTCAGGGCTGAGGCACGCCGGCTTCGCGGCGCTTGCTGCGCTTGGTCTCGTACATCGCCAAATCGGCGGCTTCCACCAGCTTCTGGCCGTTGGGATGGCCGTCGCCGGACCAGGCGACGCCGTAGCTCGACGAGACCCACGCCAGCCGGCCCTCGATCTCGATCGGCTTCTCGATCACCTTGCGCGTCCGCTCGGCGACCATCTCGGCCGCCTCCCGGCTGACGGCCTCGTCGAGCACCACCACGAACTCGTCGCCGCCCAGCCGGGCCACCAGGTCTTCCTGCCGATGGCTGGTCCGCAGCCGGTTGGCGATCTCCACCAGCACGCGGTCGCCGGCGGCGTGTCCCCAAATGTCGTTGATGCGCTTGAAGCCGTCGAGGTCAAAGAACACCACTCCGAAACGCCGCTCCGGATGGCGCTCCACCAAGGCCGCCATCTGATCGAGCCGATCGAGCAGGAAGCGGCGGTTGGCGAGCCCGGTCAGCCGGTCGTGCAAGGCTTCGTGGCGCAGTTGCCGCTCCAGGCCCTTGCGCTCAGAGATGTCGAGAAAGGCCCCGGCGATGCGCACCCGCCCTTCGGCGTCGGCGGCCGCCTGCCCGCTCACCAGCGTCCACTGGTACTCGCCGTCGCTACCCCGCACGCGGTGCTCCAAGCTCAATCGCCCTGCGTCTTCGCGAAGCTGGGCCCGCAGTGCGTCGGTCACCGCCCTGCGATCGTCGGGATGCACCAGCGACAGCCAGTCCTCCAGACCGCCGTGCAGCGCCTCGGTCTCGTAGCCGAACATGGCAGCCCAGCGCGGCGACAGGTAGAGCGTCGCGTCTCCCGGGTCATACTCCCACAGCGCCGCCTCCGAGCCCGCCACGGCCCTCTCATAGCGCTGCCTCGCCGCCGCCTCGGCCTGGTTGGCCAAGAAGGCGCTCTCGAAGACCTTCAGGCGGGATTCGAACACCACCATGGCAATCACCGCCGCCACGAACGCCACCGCGCTCATCTCCGTCCGCAGCGGCCCCGGCTCGGTCTGCAGGAACGCCCACAGCCAGCAGACGAAGGTCAGCGCCCCCATCGCCGCCATCCGCCGCCGGTCCACGAAGACCGACCCGGTCGCCAGCAGAATGATCCCCAGAAACGCGATGCAGGTCGGATTCGAGCCCGACACCGCGTGGACGGCTACCTCCACGCTCAGCACGCCGGCCAGCAGCAAGCTGCCGCTCTCGATCAGCCAACGCCCCGGCCGCAGCTTCAGCAGCAGGCAGTAGGCCATCGCCGCCAGCGCCGACGAAAGCGCCGCCGCCGTCGAGGTCCAGTGCAACGGCCCCGGCCAGATCCAGAAGTCGCCGATCAGAAACGCCCAGCACAGCAGGACCACAGGCGGGCACGCCTGGACCAACGCGTCGTGCAAGCGCACGCGCAGGAAGTCGCGATACGGAGATGGCTCGGCCATGCCCACGTGCAGCCTACCCTACAGTCCTTCCGCCCAAGTTGACCACTCGCTCTCCGCCCTAGCTGTGTCAAGAGAAGCCCTGAAGTCGGCCCGGACCCAAAGGGCTGTGGCGCATGGCCCGTTTAGTTCTTCGGCAGTCTCGGAACCAAGCCGGCGTCGAAGCCGCGGGCGCCGGACTCGGTCTCGACCGGCCAGCTCTTGGAGGCGTCCGGCCCCGCCGCGTCGCGCTCCGCGGCGCCCGCGCGCAACCGTTTTGTCCGCTTGGCCTCATACATGGCCGCATCGGCCGCTTCGAGCATCTCCTTACCGGTTGCGAAGCCGTCCCCGGACCAAGCGATGCCGCAGCTCGACCCCACCCGCACCGAATGACCCTCGGAAACCTCGATCGGTTGCGCCAGCTTGCCGCGGATGCGCTGCGCGAAGCCCTCGCTCGAGCTACGGCTGGAGGCGTCGTGCACCAGCACCACGAACTCGTCGCCGCCCAGCCGAGCCAGCGTATCCTCCACCCGGCAGTTCTCGCGCAGCCGCTCGGCGGTCTCGGTCAAGACTCGGTCGCCGGCGGCGTGGCCCCACTCGTCGTTGACTTGCTTGAATCCGTCGAGGTCGAAGAAGACCACGGCGAAGGTCTGACCCGGATTGCGGCGCGCCCGGGCTAGGCTCTGCTCCAGCCGGTCGTAGAGCAGCCGACGGTTCGCCAGCCCCGTCAATCGGTCGTGCAGCGCCTCGTGCCGCAAGTGGGTCTCGAGCTGGATCCGGTCGTCGATGTCCACGAACGAGCCGGCCAGCCGCATCAGGCCCAGCGAGTCCGGCGAGGACTTTCCGCTCACCAGGAACCAGCGGTAGGCCCCGTCGGCGCACTGGATGCGGTGCTCCAGCGAGAACGTGGGCAGCGCCTCCTCCGAGCGCATCTCCAGCGCCTCGACCACGGCTGCCCGATCGTCCGGGTGGACCCGCGAGATCCAGGCGTCGAGCGTGGCGGGCAACTGACCCGGCTTGTAGCCCAGCATCGCCGCCCAGCGCGGCGCCAGCGTCAGTGCGCCGTTGGAAGGGCAATACTCCCACAAGGCGCTGTGCGAGCCCTCTGTGGCCCGCTCGTAGCGCAAACGCGCCTCCACCTCGGACTGCCCGGTGGCGAACGACGTCTGAAAGGCCTTCGCCCGCACATGAAAGCAGAACAGGCCCGACAGCGCCGCCACCGCGCCGGCGATCGCCATCTCCGACCACTGCTGGTCCTGCGGCGAGTGGTACCAGACCCAGGCCCCTCCGATCAGCATCGACGCCAGCGCCGCCATCATCTGCGGCCAGCGAACCAAGATCGCGCCGGCGACCAGGATGATTACGCCCAGATACGCCGCGCCGCTGGCCTGACCGCCCGTGGCGGCGTTGATCGAGGTCAGCCCGATCAACGAGATCACCAGCGCCGGCCCGCCCCATTCGATGACGTACGAATTGGGGCGTCGCCACAGCGCCAAGCCATACAAGCCCGCCACCAGCGCCGACGCCATCGAGATCGCCGCCATCTCCCAGCGCACGGCCCTCGGCCGGTAGTAGAGATTGAAGGGAACGAAGGCCAGGCAGATCAGTACTGTGGGCGGCACGACATGCAGCAACGCGTCGCGCAGCCGAGCGTTCAGGTACTCTCGATATCGCGCTTCAGGAGCCAGCATGGGCGGGATACGCTAGGACTAATCCTAGGCCGCTCAAAATGCGTTGGCTATGAGCGCTCCTACTCAAACGCATTAGGAAAGTCGCTCTAGGTCTCTAGGACCTATGACCCAGGCGGACGCCGTGCGGACTCTCCGGAATCGCCCGGGCGTCTCAGGCGCGCTCTTCGGGGCCCCGCGGAGCCACCGCGTCGGCCTCGATCTCCACCAGCATCTTCTTGTCGATCAGCCGCGCCACCTCCACCATCGTGGCCGCCGGACGGATCGCGCCGAAGAACTCGCGGTGCGCCCGGCCGACCGCCTCGCTGTCGCGCACGATGTCGGTGACGTAGATCCTGGTGCGGATCACGTCTTCCAGCCGGGCTCCGGCCGCCTCCAGCGCTTCCTGGATGGTTCGTAGCGCCTGCAAGGCTTGGCGGTAGGCCTCCTCGGACGAGCCCAGGCGGCCGAAGGGCCCGCGCGAGACCGTGCCGGAGACGGCGATCAGGTCGCCGATCCGCACGGCCCGCGAGTAGCCCACCGTCTCCTCCCACGGCGCGCCGGAGGAGACGTTGCGCCGTTCAGGCACGCAGTCGCTCCAGCAGAGCGATCGCCTCCAGGATGTCCTTGCGCTGCTCGTCGCCCAGAATCTCGCGCTCGATCGTCAGCGGGCCGGTGTAGCCCACCTCCTTGAGCTTGTCGACGAAGCGCTCCATGCCCACGTCGCCCTTGCCCAGCGGCGTCTCCGCGCCCCACTCGCCCTTCACCTTGGGCCACGAGCCGTCCTTGGCGTGGACGGTCACCAGGTGATCCTTCACCATCTCCAGCGCCTCGATCGGGTCGCCTTCGCCGTAGAGGATCAGGTTGGCCGGATCAAAATTGATCTTCAGGTTCTCGCGGTCCACGTCGGCCAAGAAGTTCAGCAGGTTCTGGGCCGGCTCCTGCCCGGTCTCGAGCGCAAAGGTCTGGCCGTGGGCGGCGCAGTGGTCGCACAGCCGGCGCACCAGATCGCGCACGGCGATGTATTCCGGGTCGGAGCGGTCGTGCGGCAGGCAGCCGACGTGCGATGCCAGCCCCGGCACGCCCAGCTCGCGGGCGAAGTCGCTGGCCTCGAAGGCCCTCTTTTCCCGCTCAGCGCGCGGCTGCTTGGGCACGAAGCCCACCGTGCCGGCGCAAATCGGGATGCTGGCGTAGCTCTCGCCCTCGAATCCCGGAAAGCAGGTGACGACGGTGATGCCGGCGTCAGCCAGCGCCTTCTTCCAGCGAGCCGCGTTGGCGGAGCTCAGGTCGGCCTTGCCGTCCAGCCCGAGCTGGCCGCAAGTGACGCCCAAGGATTTGACCGAAGCCACGATCTGCTCCGGAGGCGCCTCCACGCCGAGCGGACCGCCGGTCCAAAACATCACGCCCACTTGCAGGGGTTCCAGGTTCAGCATGATTCGTTCTCCTCAGAGCCGGATGCGTCGCGGGGCCGACCTTCCCCGTCCGGGCCGCACGCCTAGCGGGCGTCGCGCGCCTCGATGGTCATGCGGATGGCCTCCGCCGAGTCCTGCGGGCGACAGTCGGACGGGGGCTCGCCGGTCTCGCAGGCTTGGACGAAGGCTTCCAGCTCGGCCACGAAGCCGTCCTTGTCCGGCACGGCGACCTCTTCCGCCTTGCCGTCGGCGCCGTACAGCGTCAGCCGCCGCAAACCGCTGTGAAAGTCCAGCGTGCCGCCCTCGCACACGATGGTGAACTCCATCGAGAAGGGGTAGGCCTGCGGATGCCGCCAGCCGCCGGCGATGGTCACCTGCGGGCCGCCGGGGTAGACCAGCCGGGCCTCCAGCGTGTCGATGCCTTGGGGCATCTCCTCCACCCCCTGCGCGTCGATGCTCTCCGGCTTGCCGAACAGGTGCTGGCAATAGTCGAAGTCGTGGATCAGCAGGTCGAACACACCGCCGCCGGAGCGCTCTCGGTCGTGCATCCACTTGCTCCACACCGGCGCGGCGCACTTGCGGTAGAAGAACGCCTGCTTCACAGGCCCCAGCCGGCCGGACCGGATCAGGTCGCGGGCGGCCACATAATCGGGCCAGAAACGCAGCACCTGCGCCACCATCAGCACCTTGCCGGCCTTGTCGGCGGCGGCGATCATCTGGTCGCACTCCGCGGCGCTCAGCGCCATCGGCTTCTCCACCAGCACGTGCTTGCCCGCCGCCAGCGCGGCCAGCGCCTGCGAAGCGTGCAGCGAGCTCGGCGTGCACAGGTCCACGGCCTCTACGTTGGGGTCGGCGAAGAGCTCTTCGGCCGTGCGGTAGCGCGCCGCCGCGCCGAAATCCATGCGCTGGCCGCCCCGGTCGAGATTGCCCGAAATCGAGCTCAAGTCGCCGCTGAGTTTCTTCTCGTCGCTGCTGGAAACCGCAACGATCTCCGCGCCCTCCACCTGCTGATAAGCCTGCAGATGGGTGCTGCCCATGAATCCGAGTCCGACGACGCCGATTTTCAACCTTGGAGCTCTCCTTGCCTCGAGTGGAACCTACTGCTCGGGTCGATCATGATCTCATTCCGCCTACAGCTCCAGCAAGAATCCGCGTTTGCCCACGTTGCGGCCCTGGGTCGCGCCCAGCCGCGCGGAGACGCCCTCGGCCTCGTGGATATGGCCGCAATAGAGGTACGCCGGCTGCTTGCGGTCCACGAACTCCCGCACCGCCTGGCTGCCGAAATGGGCGTTGGGGCCGGCGGCGTCCAGCGGCGTGCCCTGCGGCGGCGCGTGGCACACCAGCGCCAGCGGCTCCAGATCGGCGAAGGCCTCCAGCCGCGAGGCCAGCTCGGCCTCGCTGAACTCGCCCGGCGTATCGAACGGCGTGGGGCTGGAATAGCCCAGGCCGGCGAAATGCCAGCCGCCCTTTTCGAACGAAACGCCGTGAAAATTCTGAAATCCGAACTTGCGGCAAAAAGCCTCGATCTGCTCGCCGGTTTCGTGGTTGCCCGGCATCACCCAGAGCTTGTCGCCCAGCGGTTTCAGCACCTCTCCGCAAGCATCGAGCCCGCGGCCCCAGTTGCACAGGTCGCCGGCGCACAGGTACAGGTCGGCGTCCACGGAGGCGTTGCGTTCCAGAGCGGCCAAGTCGCTGTGGATGTCGGAGAAGATCTGCACCCGCATCGGCCCCAGTGTACGACAGCGCCCCGCGCGCGTTGCTAGCATGCCTGGGTGGATTTCTCCTTCTTCCGCCGCAACGAGGTGCGGCTGCTGGGCCTGTGCATGACGCTGTTGGCCGCCGCGGCCGCCTGGCTGCTCTCCACCCGGCCGGGCCATCGCATCGACGGCGACTTCATGGAGCGCGAGCAGGCCGGCGACGCCGATCTCTGGCTGCTGCGGCAGGCCGCCAACAACACCGTGGCCGAGGAGCGCGCCCGCGCCGCGCTGGCCCTGGGGCGCATCGGCGGCCCCGTCGCCGTGGAGAGGCTCGTCAAGATGCTCGGCGACTCCGCCCCCAGCGTGCGCGCCAACGCGGCCTTCGGGCTGGGTTTGGCCGAGGACGCCGGCTACGGCGCGCAGCCCGATGAAGCCGCCGCCGAGGCCTTGCTCGCCGCTCTCGACGACGACGAGCGCAAGGTGGTGGCCTACGCCGTCGAAGCCCTGGGCAAGATGCATCGCCAGTCCGCCGCCGTGCGCCTCACCCGCACGCCGGCGCCGCTGGTCTTCACGCTCACGGCGCTGGTGCGGCTCGACGACGAGCGCTTGCTGCCCTGGATCGCCGCCCGGCTCAGCTCCGGCGACCAGGACGTGCGCTGGGCCGCCGCAGTGGCCCTCAACGAGCTCGAAGCCCCTTGCGACGAAGCCATCAGCCGCTCGATGGTCAACCTCGCCACCCGCGACCGCAACGACTTCGTCCGCGCCGCCGCCGCCCGCGCCCTGCGCCGCTGCGAGCCCGGCGACGACGCCAAGACCGCCATCGGCGCCGCCCTGAGCGACCGCGACCCCAAAGTGCGCGGCCAAGCCGCCGAGACCATCGGCCTGTGGGGCGACGCTGACCTGGCCGAATGGCTCGACCCGGCCACCAAGGATTCCAACCCGGTGGTCCAGCTCCAGGCTCTGCAAGCGGCCGTGCGGCTGGTTCCCGAGCTGCTGCCGGAGGTCCGCGCGCAGCTCGGCTCGGTGGACCTGGAGTTGGCCGCGCCGGCCTTCCCCGCCCCCGCTGCGCGTCCGGCCGAGGCCGTCCCCGCCTTCGAGCCGCCGGAGCTGCAGCAGATCGCGCGCACCAAGGGCCGCAACCTGGTGATGGAGACTTCCGAGGGCGAGCTGCCCATCGAGCTCGACTACGAGCTGGCGCCGCTGGCCGCCGAGCGCTTCTACCGCATGGCTCTGTCGGGCGCTTTCGAGCTGCAAACGGTCGGCGCGCTGCGCCCCAACGGCTACGTGCAGTTCCCGGCCCGCGACTTCGCCGCCCAGAAGCTGGCGGCGCACCGCAACCAAAGGCCCTTCCTGCGCGGCAGCCTGGGGCTGGTTCCGCTCGACGGACGCTGGGACGCGCCGGCCTTCTTCATCGCGCTCACGCCGCTGCCGCTGCTCGACGGCCGGGCCACCAACTTCGGGCGCTTGCTGGCCGGCGACGACATCCTGGACCGCCTCGGACCCCAGGCGCGCATCCTGGCGATCCGGGCGGCCCAGTGACGCCGCAGCCTTACTGGATCGTCACCAGCCGGGTGTAGCCCAGGCTGTAGCCGAACAGGCCCCGCACCGAGCCGCCGGCCGTGAGCGGCGCCTGGAACGTCGTCCGGCCCGGCCCCGGAATGGCAAGCACGGCGAGCGAGCCCTGGATGGGCGAGGTGGCGTCGATCACCGGCAGCCGCGAGAGAATCGTCGCCGGAATGTTCATCGACCCCGCCGCCGCATCGGCGATGCAGGAGAACAGCGTCCCCTCGATGATCACGTTGTCATAGTCGGTCGCCAAATCGCCGGAGATGACCTTGGCGCCGTAGCCGGTGATGTTCACCCAGCCCGGCGTCCCGCCGACCCACTCGATGGTCATGCCGGAGCGCAGAATCGAGTTGGTCGAGGTGCGGCCGATCCAGTCGAACTCCGGCAGGTTGGCGGTGGCTTCGAAGCTGCCCACGTCCGCGCCGCCCGGCGCCTTCATGGTGTAGGCTCCGCTGGTCACTCCGTTGAGCTGCGCGAAGTACTCGTTGGGCCGGTCGGGCAGCTTGCCGGCGCTGACCTGTCCGATGCCCGGGCCGCTGACCTGGATGGCGTCGCCGGCGTCGTAGCCCAGGTAGGTCACCACGCCGAACTGGATCTCCGAGGGATGCGCCTGACGCGTCCAGGCGGTGCACTGGCCGGGCGTCAGCGCGATGCCCTCGGCCACGACGTCGTTCTGGGTATAGTCCACCACGCCGCCGAAGAAGGTCTCGGTCTTGGTGGGCGGCACGTCCACGCCCGGGAAAGCGCTCTCGAGCAGGGTGTTGTGGACGTCGAAGATGCCGATGCGGACGTTGCCGCCGAGGCTCAGAGTCAGCAGCTCCTCGGCCGTGAACTGGGCGCTCTCGCAGACCGCCGCGCCGGGCTTGGCGACGGCGATAGTCACGCGGTTGCTCAGCACGCCGCCGGCCCGCACCTGGATCGAGACGTCGCAGGCCGGCGCCACGTCAGCGGGCACGAAGAAGTTCACCTGGTCGGTGCCCGGCAGCCCGGAGGCTCGGCCGGCGTAGAACGGCGTCACCTCCACGCCGTTGACCAGCACCTCTACCTCGGCCGCGGCGGTCATGTCGCCGGAGGAGCCTCCGGCCAGGTCCGACTGCGCGTCGGCGCCCAGCCCGGTCAGCCACAGCACCACGGCGTCGCCGGCGTAGACCGGCCGCAGCGTGTACCCGGCCAGCTCGCCCTGGGCGAAGCGGATCAGCTCGTAGTTGGCGGTGGTCGCCTGCGCCGGGCCGGAGCCGCTGCTGTCCGCGGTAACGATGCCGGGATTGCGCGCCACCACCTTCACCCGCAGCACGCCGCTGGTCTGGCCGGCGCGCGTCACCGTCACGTCGTACTCGCCCGGCGCAGCGCCCGAAGGCAGCAGCCCGGCGAGCTGATTCACGCCGCCGACGTTGTAGTTGTAGATCATCAGCGCATCCAGCGCCGCGCCCCCTCCCACGGGAGCGAAGCGGATGGAGACGCCGGCCAAAGCGGTTTCCAGCGGCAGGCCCGCCGCCTGCACGAAGCCTTCGTCGCTGAGGCCCGTGCCGCGCAGCACGAAGATCGAGCCGGCCGCGATGTCGTAAGCGTAGGAACCGCCGTTCTGCATGGCGGTAAGAACGGGCTGAGCCTGCGCGCCGGCCGTCAGGCCGGTCAGCAGCAGCGCCGAGAGGAGAAAATAACGCATTCCCCTAGTGTTTCGCGATCGCAACACGAACCGGGAGGGAAGCCCCGGGACGAATCGCACCCAAATCCCCGGGGTTTGGTGCGATAGCGCCCAGTCCCCGGGGGATCTCCGCGTCGTCGCGCCTACAGATTCTCGAGGTCCTTGTCCTTTTCCGGCACCTTCAAGTCCTTGCGCAGCTTGGCCAGCTCCCGGGTCAGCTCGGCCTGGATGTCCGCATAGGCCGGGTCGCCGTAGACGCTCTGCATCTCCATCGGGTCCTTCTCGAGGTCGAACAGCTCCCACTCGCCGTCGATGTAGTAGTGGATGAGCTTGTAGCGCGCCGTGCGTACGCCGTCATGCCGCGCCACGTTGTGCACGGCGTTCACCGGCGGCCCTTCGTAGTAGTGGTAGTAGAAGCTGTTGCGCCAGTCGGTCGGCGTGCGGCCCTTGAAGACGGGCGCCAGGCTGCGGCCCTGCATGTCGGCCGGAATGGGCGCGCCGGCCAGGTCCAGGAAGGTTTCCGGAAAGTCCACGTTCGAGACCAGGTCAGTGTTCACCGAGCCCTTGGCGATCACGCCCGGCCAACGCGCCAGCAGCGGCGTCTTCAGCGACTCCTCATACATCCAGCGCTTGTCGAACCAGCCGTGCTCGCCCAGATAGAAGCCCTGGTCGGAACTGTACATCACCACCGTGTTCTCGGCCAAGCCGTTGGCGTCGAGCCAGCGCAGGATGCGCCCCACGTTCTCGTCCACGGCGGCGATGCAGCGCAGGTAGTCCTTGATGTAGCGCTGGTACTTCCAACGCACCAGCTCGCGGCCCTGCAGGTCGGCGGCGCGGAACTCCGCGTTCTTCGGCTCATAGGCTGCGTCCCACATCGCGCGCTGCTCCTTGTCGAGCCGGCCGATGTTGGCGTCGTAGGCGCGCTGCTCGTTCGAGCCGTCCGGCGGCTTGACCTTCAAGTCCGCCCCGAAGTTCATGTGCCGGTCGATCTCCATCTCCTGCTTGCCCGCCGGGGTGGCCCGCCCGCTGTAGTCGTCGAACAGCGTCAGCGGCTCCGGCATCGTAATGCCGTCGAACAGCGCCAGGTGCCGCGGCGCCGGCATCCAGTTCCGGTGCGGCGCCTTGTTCTGGTACATCATCAGGAACGGCTTGGAGGGGTCCCGCTCCTCCTCGAGCCAGTGCATCACGCGATCGGCGATCACGTCGGTCACATAGCCCGGCCGCGTGACAGTCCCCTGGGCGGTGCGAAAGTCCGGGTTGTAGTAGTGTCCCTGGCCCGGAAGAACCTCCCAGAAGTCAAAACCCGTGGGCTCGCTCTTGAGGTGCCACTTGCCGACGATCGCCGTCTGGTAGCCGTTCTGACGCAGGATCTTGGGGAAGGTCTGCTGTGAGCCGTCGAAGACGTCGCGGTTGTCGGCCACGGTGTTCAGGTGGCTGTACTTGCCGGTCAGGATGACGGCGCGGCTGGGCGCGCAGATCGAGTTGGTGACCAGCGCATTGCGAAACAGCATGCCCTCGCGGGCCAGCCGGTCGATGTTCGGGGTCTGGTTGCGATTGGAGCCGTAGGCCGAAATCGCCTGGTAGGCGTGGTCGTCAGAGAAGATGAACAGGATGTTCGGCTTCTGCTGCTGGGCGCCGAGCGCGGCGGCGCTCAGGGCCGCCAGAACGGGAAGCAGGGCAAGTGGGTTCCGCATCGCCCTGCTATTGTACTCATCCCGTTCCGGAGGGGCGCCTCCCCGCCCGGGAAGACTCTGCTAAGCTTTCAGACCGTCGGAGGAGAACGCCTCTCATGCGCCATGTCGTCGTCTTCGTCGCGTTGCTCATCGCCGGAGGGTGCGGTCCGACCGGTTTGGTCTCCGACAATCCCCGCCAGTGGACGCCCCTGACGGTCAGCTTCGAAGGCCCGGAAACCTCCGAAGACGCCGCCCCCAACCCCTTTCTCGACTACCGCCTCAGCGTCACCTTCCGCCATGAGGAGAGCGGCGACGCCTTCACCGTGCCCGGCTACTTCGCCGCCGACGGCGACGCCGCCGAGAGCTCTGCCAAGGCGGGCAAGGTCTGGAGGGCGCGCTTCACCCCGCCGGCCGCCGGCGCCTGGCGCTACGAAGCCTCCTTCCGCCAAGGCGAGCGCGTGGCCCTGAGTGACGACCCGCAGGCCGGCGAGCCGGGCCCGCTGATCGACCGCGCGAGCGGCAAGCTCACCGTCGCGCCGCCCGCCGCCGACGCCCCCGGCTTCTACGCCAAGGGCGCGCTGGCCTGGGACGGCGAGCGCTACCTGCGCTTCGCCGACGGCGACCGCTTTCTCAAGGGCGGCGCCGACAGCCCCGAGAACTTCCTGGGCTACTACGAGTTCGACGACACCTTCGACAGCGGCAAGCACGAGAAGGTCGATACCGACAAAGCCGACTTCATCCACCACTACGAGCCCCACGCCGGCGACTGGAAGGAAGGCGACCCGACCTGGCAAGGCGGCAAGGGCAAGAACATCGTCGGCGCGCTGAACTACTTGGCCTCCAAGGGCATGAACAGCGTCTACTTCCTGACCTACAACGTCGACGGCGGCGACGGCAAGGACACCTGGGTCTGGACCGGTCCCGACGAGCGCGAGCGCTTCGACGTCTCCAAGCTCGCCCAGTGGGAGATCGTCTTCTCCCACATGGACCGGCTGGGCCTGATGCTCCACGTGGTGCTGCACGAGACCGAGAACGACGAGAAGCTGGGCGGCGACGGCGGCCTCAACGACGTCCGCAAGCTCTACTTCCGCGAGCTCGTCGCCCGCTTCGGCCACCACCCTGCGCTGATCTGGAACATGGGCGAGGAGAACGACATGCTCGACGACGACCGCCTCGACAACGCCGAGTACCTGCGCTCGATCGACGCCTACCGCCACCCCATCACCGTCCACACTCACAACCGCCGAGCCTTCGCCACCTACGACTGCCTGCTCGACAAGCCTCCCTACGAGGCCACCTCCATCCAGGGCCGCATGGAGCGCGCCAACGCCGAGACCATCGAGATGATCCGCCGCGCCACCGCCGCCGGACGCCAGTGGGCCGTCTTCCACGACGAGCAGACGCCGGCTAGTACCGGCGTGAAGCCCGACGCCGACGACCCCGACCACGACCTGCCGCGCCAGGGCGAGCTGTGGGGCAACCTGATGGGCGGCGGCTCCGGCGTGGAGTGGTACTTCGGCTACAAGTACGACCACATGGACCTGAACGCCGAGGACTGGCGCTCGCGCGAGCGGATGTGGGACCAGACCCGCTACGCGCTGGAGTTCTTCCGCACCCACCTGCCGTTCTGGGAGATGGCCGCCGACAACGCGCTCAGCTCCGCCGCCGACGCCTACGTCTTCGCCAAGCCCGGCGAGGTCTACGCCGCCTACCTGCCCTCCGGCGGCGCCTCGGAGCTCACGCTCGAGCCGGGGAGCTACTCGGTGGGCTGGTATGACCCGCGCCACGGCGGCGCCTTGCAGGTGGGCACGGTCGAGACCGTCGACGGCCCCGGAACCGTCTCACTGGGCGCGCCCCCTTCGGAAGCCGGCCGGGACTGGGCCGCCCTGGTCCGCAAGAAGTAACAACCACGCCGCCGGATGACGGGTTTCTCCCGCCAAGATCGCATCCATCGCTGAGAGCCCCCTCGCTCGAGCGCCCGAGCGCAACGAGGGCCTCTTCGGAGGAGACGCAGCGATGAGCGATACCTATCAGCGGATTGCAGGGCGGCTCGCGGGCTTCATGCCGCCCATCCCCATCGGCAAGTACATCGAGACCGGCACCCTGCAGGTCGCCAAAACCACCCTCGACGGCATCACCTTCAAGCCCAAGGACCACGACGGCCTGCTGCAAGCGCTGCGGGTCGCCCGCACCGATCTGGGCGACAAGGCCTTCGCCGCGGCCAGCCTTGACCGCAATCACGAGCATTGGGCGCTCAAGCTCTCCCTGCGCCGGACCGAAGGGACCGGGTTTCGCGAGACCTGGCGCTTTCCGCCGCTCTCGGACCGCCCGCTCACGACCGCCGCGGGCCGCCTGGACCGCCGCGCCCAGCAACTGGCCGGGAACTACGCCGGGCAGTTCGGCGACCTGGTGGAGCTGCCCGACATCTCCTCGCTGCACGTGGGCTTGGCCGAGCACAAGTGCAACATCCACATCGACAAGACCGGCTTCGTACTCGAAGGCGTGGACAAGGACGTCTCGCTGACGCCGGACTTCCTGGAGCATCTGGTGAACGAGCTGGTCTTCAAGACCGACATCAAAGGCATCGCCCCGCACTGGGCCAAGCGCGCCTTCGATCACGTCTCGCTGGTCTATCCCAGCTCCGAGAGCAACTTCTCGCGGATGGGTCCGCGCCTCCGCCAGGTCCCCCTGCTGCGCGAGCTGGGCCGGCTGCCGGGCGTCGGTCCGATCCTGGGCCGCGTGCCGTTGCCGGGCGTCAAGATCGACTTCTTGAACAGCCGCAAGTACAAGCTCACCGCGATGGCCTCCTGCGGGCTCACCGGCGGCTGCTCGGCGACGCTGACCTTCGGCGGAACCCACGACCTGTTTGGTTCCAAGTAGCACATGCCAGGGACTTTCCGTCCGGCTCGGCGGGCGCCCCTGTGCTAGATTCCTAGGTTGACCCGCCGCAACCTCCTGGCGCTCGCCGGGCTCGCTCCGCTGCTGCGCGCCGGCGACGCGCCCGTGCACGCCGTGCTCGAAGCGGTGGCGCGCTCGGAGAGCATCGACCCCACCCTGCGGCAGGTGTGCGACGAGCTCGGCGCCCGGCCGGCCGGCACCCCCGCCATGCGGCGCGCCGTCGACTGGGCTCTGGCGGAGTTCCGCGACATCGGCGTCGACGAGGCGCACGCCGAGGAGTTCACCATCCCCATGCTGTGGCAGGAGGGCGACACCCGCGTCGAGGTGCTCGAGCCGGTCGCCTTCCAGGTTCAGGCCGCCGCCACCGCTTGGTCGCCGCCCACCCGCCGCAAGGGCATCGAGGCGGAGGTCATCGACGGCGGCTCGCGCGCCGGCGACATCGAGCGGCTCGGCGCGGCCGTCCGTGACAAGATCGTGCTGATGCGTCTGGACGAGGTGCGCACCTTCTACGACCTCGGCATCGAGCAGCGCGACGCCATCGTGGCCCTGCGCGAAGCCGCCGCCGCCGGCGCCGCCGCCCTGCTGCTGGTCTCCACCCGCGGCGACCGCCTGCTCTACCGCCACATCCACAGCGTCAACGGCGAAATCGACCCGCTGCCCAGCGCGCTGGTCACGCGCGAGGACGGCCTGCGCATCGCGCGGCTGCTCGACGCCGACAAGACCGTGCGCGTCCGCCTGCGGCTGCCCAACCACATCGAGCACGACGCCCCCGACTCCAACGTCATCGCCGAGATCCGCGGCCGCGAAAAACCCGACGAGATCGTGCTGCTGGGCGCCCACTTCGACTCCTGGGACATGGGCACCGGCTGCCTGGACAACGGCGTGAACGTGACGCTGGTGATCGAGGTCGCCCGCGCCATCGTGCGCGCCGGCGTCCGCGCTCGCCGTACCATCCGCTTCGCGCTGTTCAGCGGCGAGGAAGCCGGCTTGCTGGGCTCCTGGGCCTACGTCCGCCGCCACTGCGACGAGCTCGACCGCTTCGTGGCCGTGATCGTGCATGACATGGGCCTGGGCGAGATCGAGGGCTACGCCCTCAACGGACGGGCGGAGCTCGAAGAGCCGCTGCGCAAAGCCCTGGAGCCGCTCGGCCGCAGCGCGCCCCAGCGCAACACCACCGAGGCCTTCTTCGGCAGCGACCACTTCGACTTTCTGCTCGAAGGCGTACCCGCGCTGGTCGCCATGCAGGACACCTCCGGCTACGTGCGGCCCTACCACTCCGCCGCCGACACCTACAATCAAGTCGAGCCCGGCCAACTGCGCCAGCGGATCCGCACGGCCGCCGCGGCCTGCTTCGGCATCGCCGACCTGGAGGAGCGCTTCGGCCCCCGGCTGGACCGCCAGGGCGTGGAGCAGTTGCTGGACCGCACCCAGCTCGACGAGCAGATGCGCTTTCTGCATTTTTGGGATCAGTGGCAGTCCGGCGCGCGGGGCCGCGCGCCGTCGGGAGGCTGATGCGGCTACGGTTGGCGTGCTGGCTGACGGCGGCGTGGAGCTGTTCCTGCGCCGTGCCGGTCGCCCCGCCCGAGCTGCAGCCGCCGCTGGAAACCTGGGGTCCGCCGGTGGAGGTCCAGCGCTTCGACGCCGCCGGCCGCCCGCTCGGCCCCGAGTCGGTTCCTACAATCCTCAAGAACCCCGCCGCCTGGCAAGCCCGGCTGGGCGTCCGCTCCTACGCCGTGTTACGCCAGGGCGCCACCGAGCCGCCGTTTTCGAGCCCGCTGGCCCAGGTGGCCGAGCAAGGCGTCTACGTCTGCCGGGGTTGCGGCCTGGAGCTGTTCGCGGCGGCGGCGCAGTTCGACTCCCCCACCGGCTGGCCGAGCTTCACCGCGCCGCTGAGCGGCCGCAACATCGTCACGGGTTGGGACAGGAGCTGGGGCATGCAGCGGCGGGCCGTGCGTTGCGTCCGCTGCGGAGGGCGCCTGGGCCACGTCTTCGGCGACGGCCCGGCTCCCACCTACAAGCGCTACTGCCTCAACGGCGCGGCGCTGCGGCTGGTGGGCGGCGATTCGCCTGGCTCCGCTACTCCTTCGGGCCCTTCTGACTGAGAGCCATCTGGAGCTTTTCGCCGAACAGCCCCTGCGAGAGATCCACCTTCTTCTGCTGCTTGGCCGTCGTCGGCGCGGGGCCAGCTAGAGCGTCCGGCGCGGGAGCCGACAGCGGCAGCGGAGGAGGAGGCGGCGGCGCCATCCACTCGCTCTCGTTGTCGTCGCCGTCGGAATCCTTGGCCTCGGAACCCTCGGTCTCGCCCTGCTCCGGGGCCGGGCCGTTGAGGTACCGCGCCACGTTCAGAATCGGCCGCTCGAGCGACGGGTTGTAGCGCGTCCACTCCGGCTCGACGCCGAGCTCGGCGTCGAGCGAGGCCCGCATGCTCTCGAGCTTCGAGTCCAGGTCGTCGATATACGACAGCGCCAGCGCTTCCGGAAACATCGGCAGCTTCGGCGAGCCGAACTCATAGCGGCCGTGGTGACTCAGCACCATGTGCTCCACCAGCCGCTTCAGCCGTGGCGGAAAGCCCGGCAGCGCGGAGCACTTGCGGTCCACCAACTGCAGCGCCATCGAGATGTGGCCCAGCAACTGCCCGTCGGAGCTGTAGCCGAAGGAGCGCTCGTAGGTCAGCTCGTCGATCTTGCAGATATCGTGGAACAGCACGCCGGTCTGGATCAGGTCGAGGTCCAGGTAGTCGTAGTTCGACGCCACCAACCGCGCCAGGTTCATCAGCGAGCAGACGTGCTCGAGCAGGCCGCCCACGCAGGCGTGATGCAGCGACTTGGCGGCCGGCGCCACCCGCAGCTTGCCCACGATCTCCTCGTCGTCGAGCACCGACAGCGCCAGCGCCTTGAGGTCGGGGTTGGAGAAGCCGCTGAAGGCCGCCCGCAGCTCCGCCAGCATCTCGTCGATGTCGCGCTTGGTGTGCGGCATGTAGTCGGCGAGATCGATCTCCGACTCCTCCGCCCGCCGCAGCCGCTGGATGATCATCTGCGGCTTGTCGCGATAGAGCTGAATATTGGCTTTGACCTTGACGAAGTCGTCGCGATCGAAGGTCTCGAGCACGTCTTCGACGCCGTCCCACATCTTCGCCTCGACTTGGCCGGTTCGGTCCGACAACACGAGGGAAAGATAGGGCTCGCCGGAGTTCTTCTTGAAGCGGACTTCCTTGGATTGCACCAAGAAGAACGAGACGACGCGGTCGTTGGGCTGACAGTCCTGAACGTATTTGGTCTTCACGAAATCCGCCCTGCTGGGTTGGAACGGGCGCGCTCCCAGCCGGCCTGCGATCAGTTGGTCGGATCGATGTCGCTGGCCGGCCGATCCCCCTTATCGTCCTTGTTGCCGCCGAGAGGGATCATCCACAGCAGCTTTTTCTTCTTGCCCTTGCGAAGGACTTCATCGCGGGTGGTGGTCACCGGGGCGAGCTTGGCCGGGTCGGTCCAAGAAGTGTCCTTGCCCGGGGCCGCGCCTATGTCGACGAATCCGGGGCGGATCTCGATGTAGGCGTCATAGCGCAACTCGGTGAGAAACTTGCGGATCGCGGGGCTGTAGAGCGGAGCCGAGAGCTTGTTGCGGATCTCGTCCTCCACCTCCGGCAGCCCGGCCAGGCCCTCGCGATACTTGTCGGTGACCTTCAGGATCAGGTAGCCGTTGGGAACTTCGATCAGGTCGGTGATGTAGCCGGGGTTCTTGTCGAAGACGCGCTCTTCGAGATCGGCGCGCAGCGAGCCGCGCCGCCAGATGCCGATGTCGCCGCCGTTCTCCTTGGAGCCGGCGCTGTCGGAGAAGCGCCGCGCCATCTCAGCGAACGGCTCGCCCTTCTGCACGCGGTCGTGCACCTCGCGCGCCTTCTTCTCCACTTCCGCCTTCTGCTCGGCGGTCGCCGCGCTCTCGTTCGAGATCAGCAGCTCGCTGAGCCGGACGCCCTCCTCGCGGATGAACTCGTCCTCGTGCTCCTTGTAGTACTTCTCGATCTCCTCGGGCTTGACCGAGATGCGCGAGCCGACTTCCTGGCCGATCACCGTCTGCGACAAGAAGTTGTCGCGCATCTGATCCATCAGATCCTCGACCGGCGTGCCGGCCTTCTCACTGGCCCAGCGCTCGAACTCTTCGACGGTCTTGATCTCGTACTGCTTCATGATCGCGTCGCGCTGGCGGAGCACCTGGGGTTCCACATTCACCCCCATCTCCTTGCCCTTCTGCACCAGCAGGCGCTCGTCGATGAGGTCGCGCAAGGAGTTCTTCTCGCGCTCCTGCGCCACCTGCTCCTTCTGCTCGGCCGGGATGCGCCCGTCGCGATCGATCTCGGATCTCTGCTCGTTCACCATCCGCTCGTATTCCGAGCGCAGGATCACGTCGCCATTGACTTTGGCGATGATCTCTTCGACGACGATCGTCGCCGCGGAGGCCGCGCCGCAACACACGGCGACCCCGAGCAAGGCAAGCACGCGATTCCGAGCCAACATCTGCTTTATGGTATCTGTTCCGCGCCGGGAAACCAAAAAGTTCCCTTTTCAGATCGCGATTCGCCGTAACAGATCGCGCACGGCGGCCAGCAGCTCCGGGGCCTGCTCGGGCGCCCCGATCCAGGTGAGCTCGCCGGTGGGAGAGAAGGTGGCCCCGCGGGTTTGGCTCACGAATTCCATCAGCCGTACCGGGTCGACCTTGGAGTCTTCGCGGAACTTGATGGTCAGCCGCGGGCCGCGCCGCTCGATCGACGAAGCCCTTATGTTCTCCGCGTCGGTCTTGAGCAAAGAGTATTCGAGCAGGTTGCGCACCGACTGCGGCAGCGGCCCGTAGCGGTCGGCCAGCTCGGCCTCCAGCCGCGCGCGCTGCTCCTCGTCGGCCGCCTCGGCCAGCCGCTTGTAGGCGCGTAGCCGCTGGGCCTCCTCGCTGATGTAGTCGGTGGGGATGTGGATGTCGATGTGCAGCCGCAGCGACGAGCGCACCTGCTCCTCCACCACCTCGCCGCGCAGCTCGCGGACGGTCTCCTCCAGCAGCCGGCAGTAGGTTTCGAAGCCCACCGCGCCGATGTGGCCGGACTGCTCGGCGCCCAGCAGGTTGCCGCCGCCCCGCAGCTCCAGATCGAGCGCGGCGATCTTGAAGCCCGAGCCCAGCTCGCTGAACTCCTTGAGCGCGGCCAGCCGTTTGCGAGCCACGTCGGTCAACTCCCGGTCCTCGGGAATCAGCAGGTAGGCGTAGGCCCTTCGGTTGGAGCGGCCGACGCGCCCGCGAAGCTGGTAGAGCTCGGAGAGGCCGTAGTTCTGCGCGTCGTGGATCAGGATCGTGTTGGCCAGCGGGATGTCCAACCCGTTCTCGACGATCGTGGTCGCCAGCAGCAGATCGTACTCGTGATGCACGAACTTGTACATCACCTTCTCCAGCTCGTTCTCGCCCATCTGGCCGTGGCCCACGCCGATGCGCAACGACGGCACGAGCTCCTGGATGTGCGCCGCCAGCGGCCAAATCGAATCCACCCGGTTGTGGATCATGTAGATCTGGCCGCCGCGGCCCAGCTCCTGCTCGATCGCCGTGCGCACCAAGTGATCCGAGTACGGCGCCACCACCGTATGGATCGCCAGGCGGTCCTTCGGCGGGGTCTGGATGATCGAGATGTCGCGCATCCCCGCCAGCGCCATGTGCAGCGTGCGCGGGATCGGCGTGGCCGACATCGACAGTACGTCCACGTTGCGGCGCATCTGCTTCAGCCGCTCCTTGTGGCGCACGCCGAAGCGCTGCTCCTCGTCCACGATCAGCAGCCCCAGGTCGGCGAACTCCACGTCCTTGGAGAGGATGCGGTGGGTGCCCACCACCACGTCCACCTTGCCGGCCGCCAGGCGCTCCAGCACCTCCTTCTGCTCCTTGGGCGAGCGGAAGCGGTTGAGCATCTCGATCGTCACCGGGAACGACCGAAAGCGCTGCTTGAAGGTCTCGAAGTGCTGGAACGACAGCACCGTCGTCGGCGCCAGCACGGCCACCTGCTTGTCGTCGCCCAAGGCCTTGAACGCGGCCCGCATGGCGACCTCCGTCTTGCCGAAGCCCACGTCGCCGCACACCAGCCGGTCCATGGCCTTGGGCGACTCCATGTCGGTCTTCACTTCCTTGACGGCGCGAAGCTGGTCGGCGGTCGGGGTGTATTTGAAGGAGTCCTCGAACTCCTGCTGCCAGGGCCCGTCGGGAGAGTACGAGAAGCCTTGGGCCAGCTCGCGCTCGGCGTAGAGCTTGAGCAGCTCGTCGGCCATGTCGACCAGCTTGGCCTTGATGCGCGTCTTGGTCCGGCTCCAAGTCTGGCCGCCCATGCGGTCCATCGCCGGGGCGCGACCGCCGGCGCCGTGGTGCTTCTGGACCAGGTCGAGGCGGGCCAGCGGCACGTAGAGCTTGGCGCGATCGGCGTACTCGATCACCATCAGCTCTTCTTCGCGCTCGCCCTGCTTGACCTTCGTCATGCCCATGTAGCGGCCCACGCCGTGCTCGGCATGGACGACGAAGTCTCCGGCCTTGAGGTCCTGCAGGTCGGAGAGGAAGGTGGCGGCGGCGGACTTGCGCTGCTCCGGCGTGGCCGCGATCGACGAGGCGGCAAAAATGTCGTCGCTGCCGTAGATCGTCAGCCCCGCCTCGGGGAACGCCACGCCCTCGGGCACCGAGGCGCGCACCAGCAGGGCCTGCGCCATGGGCCCGGCCAGGTAGGCCTTTTCGGCCAGATAGGGGCTCAAGCCCTTGGCCGCCTCGCGCAGCCCGAGCTGGTAGCCGATCTCGTACTCGGTGAAGATGTCGGCCAGCCGCTCCAGATCGCCCAGCGAGGCCGCCGCCACCAGCAGCCGGCCGCCCGCCTGGATCTGCGCCTTGAGCTCGCGCATGGCGTGCGCCACGTTGCCCTGGAAGCGCGGCGCAGGGCGCGTGCGGATCTCCGCCGCCTCACTTTCCTCGCCGGCGCGCGGCCCCAGCCCCAGCCGGTCGAAGGCCAGGCTGCGGCCCGCCGCCGCTTGGCGCATCTCCGGCCAGCTCCAATAGAACAGCTCCGGAGGCGGCGCGTCCGCCGGCGCCGCGGCGCGGGCTTCGGCCAGCCGCTCGCCTAGTTTCCCAGCCGCCTTGTCGAGCGCGTCGGGCTCGCACCACACCACGATCGCCTGCGGCGACGCCTCGAGTACCTTGCTCTGCCGCCGCTGGGCCCGCGCTTCGGAGAACTCCCAGCCGGGGCCCAGCAGCGCGTCCGAATCGGCGTCGCTGCGGGCCGGCGCGGGCGACTCGCTCAGCGGCAGCAGCGTCACGCGCTCGATACGGCGAATCGACTTCTGGGTCTCCGGATCGAACTCCCGCAGCGAAGCCGCCTCGTCGCCGGCCATCTCGATGCGCACCGGGTAGCTCGCCTCGGGCGAGAAGACGTCCACGATGCCGCCGCGCACCGAGAACTGCCCCACGGCCTCCACCGGCTCCTGCCGCACATAGCCCGCTCCGCCCAGGCTCTCTTCCAAATCCTCGAGAAAGAACTCGTCGCCCACCTCGATCGTCAGCGCCAGGTTGCGGATCACGTCCGGCGGCGCCGTCTTGAGCAGCAGCGCGCCGACCGGCGCGGCCACCACCGAGGCGCCGCCCTCGGCCAGCCGCCACAGGGCTATGCCGCGCTGCTCGTGGATCGCGGCGTGGGGCGAGAGGCCGTCGTAGGGCGTCACGTCGTGCGCCGGCAGCGTCATCGGCGCGGCGCGGTGTGGGTTCTCCTCCAGCAGCCCGAAGAAGGCCGCCGCCGTCTCGGCCAGGTTTTCGGCGGCGCTGTTGGATTCAGTAACCAGGATCACCGGCCGCTCGCTCTGGCGATGCAGCAGCACGGCGTAGAGCGCCTGCGCGGTCGGCGTCAGCCCGGACAGGTGAATCTCGCCCGATTCGCCAAGGCGCATCTGCGCCCCGGCGCTATCGCGCAGTTGCGCCCCGGCGTTGTGACGCAGTTGCGCTACGGCTTGTTGAAAGCCGGGGTGCCGACCGAGCTGGTCGAAGAAATCGCGCAGGGCGGGGGGGATCACGGCGCCAGGGAACGGGTTCTCAGCTTTCTCACGATGACAGCAGACGGCGAGCCGGAGCAACGCGCCCCCCGGGGGCCCACCGACCGCCGAAGATCAACGAGCGGCGGCGGCGTGCGTCTCCAGGATGTTGCGCACCACATCGGTGGTCGAGTAGCCGGGCTCGACCGGGATCGGCAGCACCTGGCCGCCGGCTTCCTCGACAATTTCGCGGCCGGCGATCCAGTGCGACCAGTCCGACCCCTTCACCAGCACGTCGGGCAGCAGCTTCTCGAGCAGCGGACACGGCGTCTCCTCGTCGAACACCGTCACCGCGTCGACGGCTTCGAGCGCGGTCAGCACCGCCGCCCGCTCCTGTTCGGGCAGGATCGGCCGGGTGGGACCCTTCAGGCCCCGCACGCTGGCGTCGGAATTGATCGCCACCACCAGCCGGTCTCCCAGCGAGCGGGCGCTCTCGAGCAGGCGGATGTGGCCCGGGTGCAGCAGGTCGAAACAGCCGTTGGTGAACACCACCTTCAGACCGTCGGCCCGCCAGCGCTCGCGCAACGCGAGCAAGTCGGCTCTGGAGACTACAGCGGACATTTCAGCTCTTCCGTAGTCTACCGCGCAGCTCGGGTATCCTACGGGCCGAGACCTGCCCGATCCGGCGGAAGCGCTTCAATTTCAAGCCGGTTACCGGACGCCGGAGCCCTAAGGGCATAGGCGGGTTCGGACCCGAATATTCAGCATAATGCCCGATGGTCGCCGCCCGGCGCCATTGCTAGCATCCCCAGTAGTATGAGCGCGGCAAGCGTCTTCGAAACGGCGAGCAGTCAGTCCCGCGAACGCCTCGCGGGCGGTCGTTTCTTCCCCAAATGCCCCGAGCGCGTCAGCGAGCTGGGAGTCTCGCAGAACTCGCTGGTCAACTTGATGCTCAAGATGACGCTGCTGGAAGGCGAAACCCAGCTCAGCGCCTTGAGCGATCGCCTGAAGCTCCACCCCGGCGTCTGCTCGCAGATCTTTCAGCATCTGCGCAAGGAGCAGTACATCGAGGTCAAGGGCATGCAGGGCAACGACTACGTGCTGACCCTGTCGGCCACCGGCCGCGCCGTCGCCCAGGAACGCTACCGCATCAGCCAGTACGTGGGCCCGGCGCCGGTGGCCCTCGACGCCTACACCGAAGCGGTGCGGGTGCAGACGGCCCGCTACAAGATCAACCGCGCCCGGCTGCGCGAGGTCTTCTTCGACTTGGTTCTGACCGACGAGACCCTCGATCAGCTCGGCCCAGCCGTGCTGTCGAACTCGCAGATCTTCCTCTACGGCTCCACCGGCAACGGCAAGACGTCCATCGCTGAGCGGCTGGTGCGCGTCTTCCGCGACGAGATCTTCCTGCCCTACGCCGTGGAGGTCGACGGGCAGATCATCCAGATCTACGACTCGGTGATGCACAACGCGCTGGAGGCGCCCGACGGCGTCGACCCGCGCTGGCTGCGTTGCCGCCGCCCCTGCGTGGCCGTCGGCGGCGAGATGGTGCAGGAGATGCTCGAGCTGCAGTTCGAGTCGTCGCTGGGCTACTACACCGCGCCCTTGCAGATGAAGGCCAACAACGGCCTGTTCATCATCGACGACTTCGGCCGGCAGATGATCAATCCCCGCGATCTGCTCAACCGCTGGATCGTGCCTCTGGACCGCGGCGTGGACTTTCTCACACTGCGCACGGGCGTGAAGATTCCCGTGCCGTTCGAGACCTTGGTCGTCTTCTCGACCAACCTCGACCCCCGCCAGCTCGCCGACGAAGCCTTCCTGCGCCGCATCCAGAACAAGGTCAAGATCGACGCCATCAGCCCGCGCGTCTTCGATGAGATCCTGCGCCGAATCTGCGAATCCGAGGGCATTCGCTGGACCGAGGAGGCCTCCGAGAAGATCCGCCAGCGCTGTCTCTCCGACGGCCGCTCGCAGGTGCTGCGCGCCTGCTATCCGCGCGACGTGGTGCTGATCCTCAAGAACATCGCCGAGTATGAGGGTCGGCCGCCGCACCTCGACGACGCCGACATCGACCGCGCGGTGAACCTGTATTTCGCGCGCTGAGCCGGATCCCATGCGCCACCCGCCGCGGCCGCTCCGCGCGGCCGACTCGGCGGGCTCGCGAGTTTTCTATCATAGTCGGGAGCTGCC
The DNA here is from genome assembly GCA_016125275.1 of Acidobacteriota bacterium. GTDB lineage: Bacteria > Acidobacteriota > Terriglobia > Bryobacterales > UBA6623 > RI-231. The sequence goes on from WGMB01000009.1 coordinate 216,391, forward strand.
AGCCTAGGTTCCCGTATGCATCCCGTCATTGCCGCCGCCGCCTGCCTCGTTGTCTACGCGGTCGTCTATCGCTTCTACGCCCGCTACCTGGGCCGCAAAATCTTCGCTCTGGACCCGACGCGCGCCACCCCGGCGCACACCATGCGGGACGGCGTGGACTACGTGGCCTGCCAGCCGACGATCCTGTTCGGCCATCACTACGCCTCGATCGCGGGCCTGGCGCCCATGCTCGGACCGGCCATCGCCGTCATCTGGGGCTGGTTGCCGGGCATGCTGTGGGTGGTGTTCGGCACGCTGTTCATCGGCGCGGTGCATGACTTCGGCGCGCTGGTGGTATCGATGCGCAACCGCGGCCTGTCGATCGGCAAGGTCGCCGAAGACCTCATCGGGCATCGCGCGAAGTTTATCTTCCTGCTGATCATCCTGTTCCTGATCTGCTTGGTGATGGGCGTGTTCGTGCGCACGGTCGCCGGGCTGTTCACCCCCGCCTACTACCCGGAGTCGGTGTTCCCGACGTTCTTCCTGATCTTCGTGGCGATGGGGATCGGCTGGCTGGTCTACAAGCGCAACGGCAACGTCAGCCGCCTGACGGTGGTGGGCTTCGTGCTGATGATCGCCTCGATCTGGGCCGGCCTAGTGATGGCTCGGCCGGACCTGGGCGCCAACACCTGGATCTATCTGCTGCTGGCGTACGCCTTCGCGGCGTCGGTGCTGCCGGTCTGGCTGCTGCTGCAACCGCGCGACTACCTCAACTCGATGCTGCTGTACTTGGGTCTGGGCGCGGCCTACGTGGGCTTCTTCGTGCTGGCCCCGAGCTTCGCCGCGCCGGCGCTGGACGCCACCCCCAAGGACGCTCCGCCGATCTTCCCGTTCGTGTTCATCGTCATCGCCTGCGGCGCCGTCTCCGGCTTCCACGGCTTGGTGAGCTCGGGCACCACTTCCAAGCAGATCGACAAGGAGACCGACGCGGTGGTCATCGGCTACGGCGGCATGATCGGCGAGTCGCTGCTCGGGCTGATGGCCGTGCTGGCCTGCACGGCCGGCTTCTCGTCGCCCGAGGCCTGGAGCGAGCACTACGCCAGTTGGACCTCGGCGGACACCTTGGCCGGCAAGATGCAGGCCTTCATCGACGGCGCGGCCACCTTCGTCTCCACGCTCGGCGTCCCCATGGAGGTCGCCCAGGCCTTCATCGCGCTGGTGGCGGTGAGCTTTGCGCTGACGTCGCTGGACTCGGGCACCCGCCTGCTGCGCTACAACATCGAGGAGATCGGCGCGTCGATCGGCGCCGAGCGTTACGTGGGCCGCTACTCGGCCTCGATTCTGGCGGTCGCCTTCATCGGCTTCTTCGCCTTCTATGAGATCAACGGCCAGCCGGCCGGGCTGGCGCTGTGGAGCCTGTTCGGCAGCACCAACCAGGTGCTCGGCGCCCTCACGCTGCTGACCGTAGTCGTCTACCTGCGGCAGCGCGGCGCCAACTACTGGCCCTACCTGCTGCCGATGGCCTTCATGATGGTGGTGACCTTCGTGGCCATGGTGCTGGACCTGCAACAGTACTGGGCTGCCGGCAACGTCCTGCTGACGCTGGTGGCGGCGGCGATCTTCGCCCTCAGCATCTGGCTGGCGGTCGAGGCGGCCCTGCGCATGGGTCGCGATTCGGCCGAGCCGGTGGCGACCCCGGTCGAGGGCGATTGAGCGCGCCCATGCGAATCGACGCCCACCACCACTTCTGGAAGTACACCGTCGCCGAGTACGACTGGATCGACGACTCCATGGCGCGCATCCGGCGCGACTTCCTGCCGGCCGACCTGGAGGCCGAGCTGCGAGCCGCCGGCATCGACGGGGCGGTCTCGGTGCAAGCTCGGCAGACGCTCGAAGAGTCGGAGTTCCTGCTCGGGTTGGCCGATGCGCACGACTTCCTGAAGGCCGTGGTCGGCTGGGTTCCGCTGATCGAGCCGGACGTCGCCGAACCGCTCGATCGTTTTCGCGCCAACCCCAAGTTCCGCGGCGTGCGCCACGTGCTGCAAGGCGAGGCCGACGACCGCTACATGCTGCGGGAGGACTTCAACCGCGGAATCTCGTTGCTGGCGGACCGCAACCTGGTCTACGACATCCTGATCTTCGAGCGTCACCTGCCCCAAACGCTGCAACTCGTCGACCGCCATCCGAAGCAGACGTTCGTGCTCGACCACATCGCCAAGCCGCGCATCAAGGACGGCGCGCTGTCGCCCTGGCAGAGCCTCATCATCGAGCTCGCCCACCGCCCCAACGTCTACTGCAAGGTGTCCGGCATGGTCACCGAGGCCGACTACAAGAGTTGGACCCCGGAGCAGTTGCGGCCCTACTTCGATACGGTCCTGTCCGCCTTCGGGCCCAAGCGCATCCTATTCGGCTCGGACTGGCCGGTCTGCCTGGTCGCCTGCGAGTACGGGCGCTGGGCCGAGATCGTGCGCGGCTGGATCAGCGAGCTCTCCCCGGCGGAGCAAGCCCGCATCCTCGGCGGAACCGCCGCCGAGGCCTACGGGCTCTAGCTTCTAGGCCGCCGGTTCTAAGCCGCTGCGTCGGTCAGCCCGCGCAGCAGGTGAGCGTTCTCCGGCGACCGCAACGCATCCAGCGCCTTGGACTCGATCTGCCGAATGCGTTCCCGGGTCAGCCGAAACTCCCGGCCGATCTCCTGCAGGGTGTACTCCCGCTCACAGCCGATGCCGAAGCGCAGCCGCAGCACCTTCTCCTCGGTCGGCGACAGCGAAGCCAGCGCCGAAGCCGTGGTGAGCTGGCGCTCGCGCTCGGACAGGCGCTCCGACGGCGACAGCTCGTTCTCGTCCGTAAGAATGTCGCTGATCGTCGACTCGCCGTCGCGGCCCACCGGCAGGTCCAGCGAGACCGGGTCGCGCATCACCGCGCGCAGCTCGCGCACCTGCTCGATCGGCAACTCCAACACCTCGCTGAGCTCGGCGTCGGTGGCCGGCCGCTCGAGCTCCGCCTCCAGCCGGCGGTAGGCTCGCTTGAGCTTGAGCAACTGCTCGTTGGTGTGCACAGGGATGCGCACGGTGCGGGCCTTATCGGTCAGCGCGCGCGTCATCGACTGCTTGATCCACCAGTGCGCGTAGGTCGAGAACTTGAAGCCGCGGGTGTAGTCGAACTTGTCGACCGCATGCATCAAGCCGATATTGCCTTCCTGGATCAGGTCCAGGATCGGCAGCCCGCGATTGACGTAGCGCTTGGCCACCGAGACCACCAGCCGCAGGTTCGCTTCCACCAGCCGCTGTTTGGCCGTCTCAGACTTGCGGCGGGCCCGCAGAACCGTCTGGTGCAGCCGCCGCTGGGCGCCCTCGGAGATGCCGTAGGCCGCCTTGCCCACCGCGCCCAGCCGCACGAACTGTTCCGCCCAGCTCTGCCACAGCTCCAGCCGCAGCGGCATGGCGTGGATCGCCCGCGTCAAGCGGATCACCGCCCGGCCGTGGGCCCAACCGCCTTGCGGCGCCGCCGCTTCCAGCGCCGCCAGCACGCGCTCGAAGCCCTCGAAGCGGCGCAGGCCCGCCGCCAGCCGCCGCGAGCGCGTGAGCGGCTGCCCGGAACCGACCGAGTCGAAAGCGCTGCGAATCTTCGTGCGGCGCTCGGCGATCTCGGTCCGCAGCTCCTCGAGCTTGCTCCACATCCAAGGGCTGCGCGCCATGTAGCGGCGAACGGCCGACGCGCCCTGAGCCATCTGGCGCGCCAGCCTCACCTCTTCCGGCTTGGTCAACAACTTGTACTGCCCCATCTCTCCCAGGTATCGCCGCACGGCGTCCTCGGCCGGCGAGGCCGCCAACAGCGCCGGTTCCTGGTCCTCGGAATCGTCGTCGCTCTCCGGGAGCTCGAAGTCTTCGTCGAGAAGGGTCTGGTCCAGATCGGAATCGTCGATGGGATGGGAAATCATGGTCACTTGGGGAAGCTCCTATCCGCCGGTGCGAGTTGCCAACACGCGCCGCTCGGCCGTCAATCCAAAGATCGAGTGAGGGTAGACATAGCCTTTGATGCCGCCGGCCCCCGTTTGGGATGCAACGGCTGCGACAATCGAGGCGCGAAGGCCCGTTTCGGGTCCGAAAGGTGCCCGGGTCGGGGGGATCCGACTCGGGAAAGAAGGGGAAATCAGCAGGAAGGGGAGGCCCACGTCGCGTTCGATGACCCGTGAAGGATCATAACACGACATGGACAAAATCTAGACAGACGACCGTGCCGGTCCGGGGAGGGCCGCGCCGGTCACTTCAACGTCTGTTGCGTTTTGAGCTTCAGCGTCTTGCCGCCCCGCTTGTCGTGCAGCACGATCGCGCCGCCCGTCATCTCGATCTCGTCCACGCCCAGCATCCCTTCCGGCGCCGGCGTCCAGAACATCAGGTAGTCGGTCGTGATCGTCGACAGCGCCGGCAGCCAGCGATACAGCAGTTGGCCGAACAGGCTGTTCTCGGTGACCACCTGTCGCCGCGGCAGGTCAAAGGCCTGCGTGCCGAACTCCAGCCCGCGGGCCAGCATCCCCTGCGCCGGATAGCTCTCCCAAGTCTGCAGCCAGGGATACTCGTCGGTCTTGAACAGGTAGCCCAGCAGCAGCTTCTTCTCCGGGTGCAGCGCGGTCACCCAGGCGACCTTGCCGCTCTTGGTCATCAGATGCCCGGTGTGGTCGCCCGAGTCGGGGTGGACCGGCGCGGCCCGCAGATCGACCTTGCCGCCGTCGGCGGTCGGCGCCATGGGCCACTCGAACTCGACGCCGCCGGGCAGCCGGTGCTGGCGGCCGGGCGCGCCCTTGGGGTGCGGACGCGTCAGCGCCTTGTTGGCCGACATGTCGACCACCGTCTTGCCGGGCTCCAGGAAGGGCGAGCCGATAGTGGCGTGCTCGGCCCACACGGCCGGCCGGTCAAAACCCAGCAGGCTGGTCAGCTCGGAATGCACCTTGAGCACGTTCTCGCCGTCGCGCAGCGTGATCGTGCGCTGCAGGGTCTCGTAGACGATCGGCAGCGAGACGACCTGCGTCAGCTCCGCCACGCCGTTGCCGGCGCGGGACGAGGCGGTCGACCAGATGTGGCGGTGCGCCTCGCCGTGGCCTTCCAGGCCCGCCGCCCGCTCCTCGGGGCTGGTCGGCCCAAAGCCGTCCACGCAGGTGAAGTGGCCCACGCCGCCGTTCTGCCGGATCGGCCGGCCGGACTCCTGGTCGTTGCGGAAGGAGTCCCACAGCGGGTTGATCTCCGCGGGGTCCTGGCGGGAGATGACCTTGACGATCGGGCCGCCCAGGGGCATCACCGTGACGGCGATGCGGTCGTTGCCGATCTCGATCGCCGGCCGGTCGTAGTGGGTGGCGCCGGCGTTGATCTCGGCGGCCGGAAGCGAGCAGACCGCGCAGAGCGCGAAGGGCAGAAGGGCGAAGCGGGGCGACATGGCAAACCTCGAAGACCCAATTATAGGCCCTCGAGGCTGTCGCAACCGCAGGCGCGAGCTACTGCTCGCGATGTTCTCCCATCTTGTAGACGTAGATGCGGTGGGCGCGCGTCTCGCCCGGCACCTCGACGGTGCGGTAGGGCTTCCAACCCAGGAAGCGGAAGTCGTGGGAGACCACCCGCGAGCCGGGCTGCAGCTCGGCCTCGAGCTTCGGCTTGAGCTGCTCGTTGGTCGAAGACAGCAGATAGACCGTCACGACGGTGGCGCCGGTCAGGTCGGCCTCGAGCAGGTTGTGGCGGACGACCTGCACGCGGTCCTCGAGCTTCATCTGCGCGATCCGGGCGCGCGTCTCATCCACCAGCGCCTGATTGATCTCGATGCCCACGGCCTTGGCGCCGAACTGCTGGGCGGCCGTGAACAGAATGCGTCCGTCGCCGGAGCCCAAATCGTAAACCGTATCGTCTTTGGTCACATCCGCCGACGACAGCATCTGCTCCACAATGCGCTCGGGCGTGGGCACGAAAGGCGCCAGCGTCCGAGGATCGAGAATGTTGTTCTGGGCGCCGGCCGGCAGCGAACACAGCGCTGCAAAGATAGAGCCCAACGCCAGGCGCGCGACACGCCTTGAAGCCTTCATGATTCCTTCCCCTTGCGGCGGCGCGAAGCGCGTCCGCCACTCGTTCTGCCTCAACCTAATGGATGAGACGCGAAAAGCTCGCCGTCGGTATACACACGACCTGGGTCGACGGCGGCCCTTCCCCGTTCATTTGGTGGTCAATGTAACACGGCGCCCAGGTGAAAGCGGGTTCGCTTTCGCACCGGGCGCCGCGGCAAGGATCAGAAGTCTTAGATCTTGGTCCGGAAACGGTCCTGCAGCAGGCCCAATTTCTCGTTCAAGGAGAGGTCTTTGAGCTTCTCCTCTTCTTTTTTGCGCTGCTTTTCATCCGGCCCGAAGGAGCGGTTGATCGGCTCGCGATGACGGTCGTCCCGGCGCGGACGCCGATCGCCGCGCTCGCCGCGATCCCCGCGGTCGCCGTAGCTGCGGCGCGCTTCCGGAGCCACCCGGCGCTGCCGAGAGGTCTCCCGCGGCTCACGGGTGGAAAGCGAGATGCGCCGGCCGCCGTCGACGACGCTGACGATGAACACCTCGATGCGGTCGCCGACCTTGAGCGCTTCGGGACCCTCGCGCTGGGCCTGGCTGAGCTGGGAGATGTGCACCAGCCCGTCCTGCTCGGCGCCGATGTCGACGAAGCGGCCGAAGTCGGTGACGCTGGTCACGACGCCCTCGACCTTCGCGCCGACCTTCGGCTCCGCCAAGGGTTCGACGTCGACGGCGGGCTCGGGAATGTCGAGCTTGCCGCGCGGGTCGCGAACCTGCGGGTCGAGCTCACGCACCATGGCCTGCAGCACCGGCAGCGGATGCTCGGCGTCCACGAACGGCTGCAGCTCCAGCGCCGCCAACGGCGCGGAGTCTTGGAGCGCCTGCTCGGCGGTCACGCCGGCGGCCTCCAGCAGCGCCTGCATCTTCTCGTACCGGCGCGGGTGCAGACCGGTCGAGTCGAGCGGATTGTCGCCGCCGTAGATGCGCAGATAGCCGGCGGCCTGCTCGAACACGCGAGCGCCGAAGCCCGGCATGGCCGCCAGGGCCTTGCGGCTGGTGAAGCGGCCCTTCTGCTGGCGGTGCTCGACGATGCGGCGGGCGACGCGCTCGGTCATGCCCGGCGCCACGGCCAACAGCTCCGCCGGCGCCGCGTTGACGTCGCAGCCGACCTCGTCGACGGCGCCCTCCACGGCCTCGGCCAGCGCGGTCCGCAGACGCTTCTGGTCGACCTCATGGTGGCCCTGGCCCACGCCCAGCACGCGCGGGTCGAGCTTGATGAGCTCGCCCAGCGGATTCTGGACGCGGCGCGCCAAGCACACCGCGCTACGCACGGCCGGCTCGTAGTCCGGCATCTCCTTGCGCGCGGCCTTCGAGGTGGCGTAGATCCAGGTGCCCGCCTCGTTGGTCGTCAACCACTTGACCTTGCGGCCGGAAACCTTGGCCGCCACGCGCACGAAGCGCTCGGCCTGGCGAATGCCGGGGCCGTTGCCCAGCACCACCAGCTCCACCTTGTACTTCGCGATCAAGTCCGCCAGGTCGCCCTGCGGCGTCTCCTTGCGCTGCTCTTCGCGCGAACCCTTGCGCTGCGAGCCCTTGCCGCGCGAGGACTTCCCGCTGGGCGCTTGCTCGTCGCTCGCGGCGGCGGCCTGCTCCTCGTTGTCGGAGGAGTCGGACTCGTCGTCTGCGTCGGAGTCGTCGGACGAAGCCGATTCGTCATCCGAAGCGGCGGCCTCGGACTCCTCGGAAGCCTCGCCTTCCGGCTTGGCCTCGAGCGCGGCCTGCTCGGGCTTGGCGGTTTGCTCGGCGCTCATCGCGGGAGCTTCTTCGGCCGGAGCGTCCTCGGCGGGAGCGCTCTCAGCCGGCGCAGCGGCGGCCGGCTCCTCAGCGCTCTCGGGCGCGGCTTCCTCGGCCTGGGCCTCCGCAACGGGAGCCGCCTCGGGCTCCGCAGCCGGGGTCGCCTCGGGCTCCGCAGCCGGGGTCGCCTCGGGCTCCGCAGCCGGGGTCGCCTCAGGCTCCGCAGCTTGGGTCGCCTCAGGCTCCGCCGCCGGAGCAGCGCTCTCAGTCGGGGCCTCGTCCGTAGACTCGGACCCTTCGGCCGGCGCAGCAGCCTCGGCCTCGGCCTTCTTCTCGTCGCGCGGGTCGGGCCGCACGATGGCGACCTCGAGCACCGTGCCGTCGGCGCCGATCACGGCCGCACGCCAGCCGCCGGGGCGGCCGGTCTCGATGCCGATCATCGGAATCGGACCCGCGCCGGGCGTCAGCAGCAGCTTCCGCAAATTCTTCTTGTAATGCGCGATGGCCTCTTCATCGCAGCGCTCGTCCAGGCGCAGCCGCACCTCGTTTTCGAGCGAGCCGGCGATGTGGCCCTCATAGGCGCGCCGGGCGGCGTCGGCGAGCTGGAGCGAAAACTCCGAAGCCGGCACGCGCAGCAGGCGTCCCAACAGATAGTGGACGGCGCGGTTCTCCGGCAGCGACACGCGGTAGCGCAGCCAGCCCTCGCGGGCGCCGCGGCGGATGTTGAGCATCTGCCGCCAAGGCGTCTTGCTCACGCGAGCGGTGTAGCCATGCAGCGCCTCGAAGCGCTTGCGCAAGCTTTCGTCGCGACCCGAGAGCCGGCGCCGCGACGGCACAGCTTCCACGATGATCTCCGACTCGGCGAACATCAGCTTGCGCAGGTCGCGCCGAATCTCGGCGTTCTCGCCCAGCCAACGCGCCACGATGGCGCGCGCGCCCATCAGCGCGTCGCGGCTCTGCCCGGGCTGCCCGTTCACATAGGGCTCGGCGGCGCCTTCGACGTCGGCGTCGGGCGGCTCCTGCGTCCACAGGAAGCGCGCCAAACCCTCCAAGCCCTGCTCGACGGCTTCGTCGGCCAGGCCCCGCCGCTTCGGCTTGTACGGCAAGTACAAGTCCTCGAGCTCGCGGCGATCCATGGCGGTCTCGACCTGTTCCCGCAGCTCCGGCGTCAGCCGGTTCTGCTGGTTGATCGCGGTCAACACTGTGACGCGGCGATCGGCCATATCCAGAAACGCCCGCAGGCGATCCTGAATGTGACGGATACGATCGGCGTCCAGCCCGGCTGCGATGTCGGGTCGGTAGCGCGCCAGGTAGGCGGGCGACAGATTGGATTCCAACTGTTGGACCAGACCAAGCAGGTCCGCCAGAGGAACGTTTGCTTCCTCACCGACCTGAATGTAGGCCTGTGTCGGAAGACCGGTCAGAGCTTTCATTGCGAGAACTAACCCGAAGCCGTGCAGGGCCTCTAGTAGTATAAGTTGATGCCTTCGAGCCGGAGAACCCCCATAGCTTTCCGCCTCGCTCCAATCATTCTACTCACATTGCCGCTCGCCGCGCGCGGTCAGGTTTTGGAGTTCTCTTCGAACGGTCTGCAGTACCAGGCCCTGACCCGCCAAGGGCTCACCGTGATGCACGCCCGCATGCCGCAGGCGATCCGCGATTTCGGCGTGCTGCAGGTGGCGATGAACAACGGCAGCCCGCACATCTGGAAGGTCAAGCCCACCGATTTCGTCTTCCAGCCGGCCGACGGCCGCCCGCCGATTCGCGCCGTCGCCGAGCGAGTGGTCATCGCGGACCTGTTCCGCAACGCCGGTCGCTCGGAGGTCGTCAAGCTGCAAGCCGCCTACGAGCAGGCTCTGTTCGGCAATCAGCACATCCGCTCGAGCAACGGGTATGAGCAGCGCAGGCTCTCGGCGCTGGCGCTGGGGGACCGCGGCGTGAAGGCCGCGGCGGCGGCCTCGGCGTTGACCTTCGTTGAAGACGAGCTCAGCCCGGGCGCCTCCACCGACGGCGCCGTCTTCTTTCCCTTCCGCGGCCAGCCGCTGGGGCCGGGCCGGGTGGTGGCGCTGATCAACGGCCAGGTCTTCGAGTTCCGCGACGAGTGAGGCCCCGCACCGCCGCCGGACCGCGCCGCCGGGCCTGATCTGCTATCGTCTTGCGCGATGAGACTCGCGTCGCTCTCCGCTCTGTCGCTGACCCTGCTTTCCCTGGGCTGCTCCTCGCAGCCCCAGCCCGAGGCGGAAGCCTCTCGTCCCCCCAACATCGTCCTGGTGATGACCGACGACCAGGGCTACGGCGACCTGGGCGTCCACGGCAACACGATGATTCACACGCCGAACATCGACAAGTTGCACGACGAGAGCATTCGGCTGACGGATTTCCACGTCGATCCCACCTGCTCGCCCACCCGTTCGGCGCTGATGAGCGGCCGCTACTCCAGCCGCACCGGCGTTTGGCACACCATCATGGGCCGCTCCATCGTGGCCGCCGACGAGGTGCTGCTGCCCAAGATTCTCGGTGACGCGGGCTACGCCACCGGCCAGTTCGGCAAGTGGCACCTGGGCGACAACTATCCCTTCCGGCCCGAGGACAAGGGCTTTCAGCGGGTGGTGCGGCTCGGCGGCGGCGGCGTGCAGCAAACGCCTGACTACTGGGGCAACGACTACTTCGACGACACCTACTGGACCGACAGCGTGCCCAAGCCCTACCAGGGCTACTGCACCGACGTCTTCTTCAACGAGGCGCTGGCGTTCATCGAGCAGAACAAGGACAAGCCCTTCTTCGTCTACCTGCCCACCAACGCGCCGCACGGCCCCTATCTGGTGGACGAGAAGTACTCGCAGCCCTACGTGGACAAGGGCGTGCCGCAGCAGATGGCGCAGTTCTACGGCATGATCGAGAACATCGACGAGAACGTCGGGCGGCTCTCGGCCAAGCTCGACGAGCTGGGGCTGCGCGAGAACACCATCCTGATCTTCATGACCGATAACGGCTCCGCCGCCGGGGTGTCGCCCGACGGCTCGCCGATCACCGGCGCCGAGTGGGGCGGCTTCAACGCCGGAATGAAGGGCCGCAAGGGCTCGCAGTACGACGGCGGCCACCGCGTGCCGTTCTTCCTGCGCTGGCCGGCGGGCGACTTCGGCCCGCCCCGCGACATCGACACGCTGGCCGCCCACGTGGACGTGCTGCCGACGCTGGCCGAGCTGGGCGGGGCAGCGATCCCCGCCGGGCTCGACCTCGACGGACGCAGCCTGGCGCCGCTGCTGCGCGGCAAGGACTGGTCCGAGAGGACCCTGGTGGTGCACTCCCAGCGCATCGACATCCCTCGCAAGTGGAAGACCAGCGCGGTGATGACCGAGCGCTGGCGACTCATCGACGGCGAGGAACTCTACGACATCGAGGCCGATCCGGGCGAGACGCGCGACGTCTCCGGCGACTTTCCCCAAGAGGTGCAGTCACTGCGCGCCGCCTACGAAGCCTGGTGGGACCACATCGACGAGCGCTTCGACGACCGCGTCCACATCCCCATCGGCTCCGACGGCGAGAACCCGACCCGTATCACCGCCCACGACTGGCTGGCCGACGACGACGAGCAGGTTCCCTGGAACCAGCCGGCGATCCGCAAGGACCCGGCGGTCAACGGAGTCTGGTACGTGGAGGTTCCCGTCGCCGGGACGTATGAGCTGGAGCTCTACCAGCACGACAAGCCCGACAACAAGACGCTCGACGCCACCCAGGCCTGGGCCCAGGTGGGCGAGCAGGAGGCGAGCGCCGCGGTGGCCCCGGGCGCCGTGTCGGCCAAGCTGACCCTCGAGCTGCCGGCCGGGCGCACCACGATGCGGACCAAGCTCAGCGGCAAAGGCGCCGAGCGCGGAGCCTTTTTCGTCTACGTCAAGCGCGTGGGCGCGGCCGGAGACTAGCGGCCGGCAAACCGGCTCAGCAGAAACTCCGCCAGCGAGGCCGTCTCGTCTTTCGGCGCGTCGCCCAAGGCCGGCGCGTACGCCACGGCCGGCACGCCGACCTGCGCGCAGCGGAGCTGAATCGCCAGCGCGTGCGCCGGGTGGTGGTTGAGGTGGCCCTTGCTGGTCACCGGACCGCCCGGCTGCGTGCTCAGCAGCCACACCGGCGGGTCGTCGGGCGTGATCAGCCCGCGCATGTCCACATCGGCCCGCACGGTTCGACCCTGCGGCCCCAGGACGGCGTCCCAGCTCGGCAGGCCGTAGAAAGCCGGGTTCGGCGCGTGGTACTGGATGGCGGGGACGCCCAGCACCTCCTCCCACTGCAGCAGGTCGTAGCTGAACTGGGTCGCCGAAGCGCCGGCTCCGACCAGCCGCGTGGACTCCCGCAACACCGGGTCGGGGTTGTCCGGGTCGGCCAGATCGTCGTGAAAGGCCAGCCACAGCGAGGTCCCCGCCCCGGCCGAGCCGCCGTGCGCCGCGAAACGCTCCTTGTCGAGGTTGTACTCGGCGGCGTGGGCGCGCAGAAACTGCACCGCCCGGGCGGCGTCGCGCAAGATGTCCTGGATCGGGGCGCTGGGCAAAAAGCGGTAGTTGATCGCCGCGTAGGAGACGCCCTCGCCGAGCATCCGCTCCAGCAGCGGCGCGGCGACCTTGGACTTGTCCCCGCCCACGAAGCCGCCGCCGTGGATGAACAGCACCAGCGGCGTGGGCCGGTCCGAGGCCGCCAGCCAAAGGTCCAGCCGGTTGCGCTCGTGGGGACCGTAGGCCAGGTCGGCGCGGCTGGGGGGCGGCGCGGCGGTCAGTAGGCAGGGGAGGAGCAGCAGCAAGAGAAACGGCGCGCGCGGCATGGCGGCCTGATTCTAGCGCTCACTTGACGGCGACGACCACCGCTTCACCGCAAAAACGCCGCAGCGGGGGCAGCGCGCGGAACAGCGCCCGGTCCGCGCCTTCCAGCGTACCCAGCGCCAGACGCGCCCAAGGCTCGTGAAACCGGCCCCGCAGCAGACGTTTCGCCATCCCGAACGCGTTGAGCGGCTCGACCTCCACGCTCCGGAAGCGCGTTTGCAGCAGCCGCACGGCCCAGGGGCCGAAGATCAAGCCCTCGCCGGCCTCTTCGGGCTCGTTGGCGAGCCGCCAGCGCAAGCGCCGCAGCCCGTCGAGCGCCGGGTTGCCCCAGCCCTCGGCCAGCACCAGCCGTCCGCCGGGCCGGATCACCCGCACCACCTCGTCGAAGGCGCGAGGGTACTTGAGCGTGTGGTGGATGGCCGCGCAGGCGAACACGACGTCGAACTCGCCGTCGCCGAAGCAGCTCAAGTCGCTGGCGTCGCGGGCATGGCCGGTCACGCGCTCGGCCACGCCGCTGGCCCGGGCACGCCGCAAGCCGACCTCGATCGCGGCCGGCGACAGGTCGAGCAGCGCCGTGCGCGCCCCTTCGGTCGCCAGCACCACGCCCCATTCGCCGGTGCCGCAGCCGTAGTCGAGCGCGCGCAGCCCCGCGGCCGGCTCGGCGAACAGCCGCTCGAAGGCGCGCCGGTACAGCCGCCGCCGCTCGAAGAAGCCGCTGCGGGGGTTATCCATCTCGGCCAGAAAGATCCGGCGGTCCAGGCGCAGGTCGGCGTCGCTGGCATTCCCGCGCGGGGCGTAGACGGCGTCGTAGAAACGGCGCTCGGCGTCGACGTCGAGACTCACTGGGAACGAGGCTAGCAAACCCTGGGCCGAGAGCCGCACGAGAATTCCGGGGCTGGCGAGACGAGCGGAACCCGCCGATATGCACTGACGTGGGTTCGGTTTCCGTCAAGCCGCCGCACGCGGACCAAGCCGCTTCGGCCCGCGTTGCGTCGCAACGGTCCGACAAGCGCGCGCAGGCCCGCGCCAAGGCGGCCCCAACCGCGGAACCGAACGCCCAGTCGCGAGCACGCTTCGAGAAGCGGCTGCTGAACCTGCACAGGACCGCCGGCGCCGCCGCGCTCAGCATCGGCGTCGTAGGAATGGTCGGCTGGATCGGCCAACACACCCTGCTGCAGTCGGCCATTCCGGGCGCGGCCACCATGAAGTTCAACACGGCGGCGTGCATCATCCTGTGCTCGCTGTCCCTGCTGCTTTCGCGGGGCTCTCCACGCTCGGCGCTCGGGTTTGCGCTGACGGCCGGTTCGGTGGCCCTGGCCACCATGGCCGAGTACGTCTTCGGCGTCAACCTCGGCGTCGATGAGCTCCTGTTCAAGGATCCCAACTCAGCGGTCTATCCCGGCCGCATGTCGGTCGCGACCGCGCTGGCGATCCTGTCGCAGGCGACGGCCACGGTCTGCGCCTTGGCGCGGCGGTTCGCGCCGGCGCATTGCCTGTCGTTGGTTTCGGGGGCGGTGGGCCTCTTGGCTCTAGTGGGCTATGCCAACGGCTTCCAGTCGCTGTATGACCTCTTTATGTTCAGCTCGATCGCCGTTCACACCGCCATGGCCGTCGTGCTGATGGCTTTGGCGCTGCTCTTTTACGCCCCGCACGAGGGGTTGATGGGACTGTTCAACAGCGATTCGCTGGGCGGCTCGACTGCCCGCCGGCTGCTGCCGTTCGCGATCCTGGCGCCGATTCTGCTCGGCTGGCTTCGGCTCGAAGGCGAGCGAGCCGGCTACTACGACTCCACCTTCGGGGCGGCCTTGACGACGCTCGGCTCGGTCGTCGTCCTCAGCCTGGTGATCTACCTGACGGCCCGTAGCCTCCACCAGGTGGACATGGCTCGCCGCCGAGCCCAGCGCGCCGAGCAGGCTGCCGCGCGCCGGCTCCAGCTCGCCAACGCCGAGCTCAGACAGTTCGCCTACAGCGTCTCCCACGACATCAAGGGGCCTTTGTCTTCCGTCCTAGGGCTCGCTCGACTCGCCCTCGAGGATCTCGAGCAAGGCAATCTCGTCGAGACCCGGCACGCCCTGGGAGAGATCGACGCCCGCGCCGGACGGCTCTCGCGCTTGGTCGACGACACCCTCGAGCTCACCCGAGCTGACCTGCTGGCCGAATCCCGCGCGCGCAAATCCGTCGCAGCCATCGCCGAGGAAGCCTGCACCCAGCTCCGCCGCATGGCGGAAGCGGCGCGCGTCGAGCTCACCGTCGACGCCGAAGGTCCGCATGAGATTCAGACCCAGCCGGCGCGGCTGAGCTCGGCCCTGCACAATCTAGTGGAGAACGCCATCAAGTACCGCAGCCCGCTCCGGGACCGCAATTGGGTTCGGATCACCATTCGGGGTGCGGCCGAGACCGGGATCCGCATCGAGGTCGCCGACAACGGCCTGGGAATCCCTATCAGTTCCCAAAAGGATGTCTTTCGCCTTTACCTGCGCTTCCACCCGAACGTGGCGGCGGGCACAGGCCTGGGTCTGGCACTGGTCAAGCGCCAAGCGAGCTACCTGGGCGCGGCCGTGGATTTCCGCAGCGACAGCGAAGGCACGACCTTCTCCTTGACATTGCCGCCGGAGCCCAAAGCGTCCGAAAAGCCGGATCAGCCGTAGAGCTCGGACATCTCGCCGGAGCTGTCGGAGAAGCCCTGCGTCGGAATCTCCATGCGGTCCAGAGCCGTCACGAACAGGTTCGACAGCGGCGTCTCTTCCTTGAACCGCAGGAAGCGTCCCGGCTGCAGGCCCATCCCCCGGCCGCCGGCCAGAATCAGCGGATAGTTCTTGTTGTTGTGGGTCTGGCTGTTGCTGCTGCCATAGAAGGCCAGCGTATTGTCCAACAAGGTGCCCTCGCCTTCGGGCGTCGAGCGCAGCCGCTCCAGGAAGGCTCCGAACTCCCCGGCCATGTGACGATCCCACAAGCCCAGCTCTTCAGCGCCGTTTTCCTTGTTCCAGTCGTGCGCCAGCTTGTGCAGCGTGCCGGCGAAGCCGAGCAACTGCGGGAACTTGCCGGCCTTGGACGAGAAGTCGCCCATGCTGCCGATCTGGTAGGTCGCCACCCGCGTCGAGTCGGTCCGGAAGGCCAGGTAGATGAGGTCGTACATCGTCCGCATCAGGTCCTTCGGAGCCTGGTCGTCGGCTTCGAGCTTCAGCATCTCGCGGTCGGCGTCGGTCAGCTCCGGCCGGGGAATCTCGAGCCAAGCCTGCGAGCGCTCCACCCGCTCCTCGATCTGCCGCACCGATTCGAGGTACTCGTCGAGCTTGGCCTGATCCTGCGCGCCCAGGTCGCGCCGCACCTGCTTGGAGTGCTCCACCACGCGGTCGAGCATGCTGGCCGAGCTGCGCAGCGAGCGCCGTTCGCGCGACAAGTCCCCGTCGCCCGCGCCGAACAGCCGGTTGAACACCGTCCGAGGCGAGTTGAGCGCCGGAATCGGGTGCCCGTTCTCACTGAACGACAGCGTGCTGGCCCGCGACGGCTCGCCCACGCCGCCGTCCGTGGAGAGCACCAGCGACGGGTAGCGCGTGTGATGCCCCACCGCGGCGGCCATCACCTGGTCCACCGAGACCGTATTGCGCAGGAACCGCCCCTCGAGCTTGCTGCCGGTCAGGAAGGTGTCAGCCGTATCGTGCGCGCCCATGTCGCGGCACTGCGGGTGCGACAAGCCCTCGAGGATGAGGATGTCGTTGCGCAGCGGCTCGAGCACTTCGAGCGTCTTGGTGAACCGGAAGTCCCGCTCGCCGCCTTCGGGGAACCAGCGCCAGTGGGCGTGCTCGGAGTCCTTGTCCGGCAGGCTCACGCCGTAGGGAAAGTAGAACGAGCAGAAGCGCTTGGGCGCCGCCGACGTCCCCTTGGCCTCCGCCATGCAATCGAGGAAGGGCAGCGCGAGGGCCACGCCTGCTCCACGGAGAACGGTTCTACGGTCGAGTCGGCGGGTTCGCATAAGGGGATTGGTCCTTACTTTGTCCGAAACAGGTCGCTTTTGACAACCTCTTCGAGCAAAGTTCGCAATTTCAGGTCGTTTTCGACGAAGCGCGCGGTCAGGCCGTCGACTTCCTTCTCGTCGGCCAGCTCCAGCGAGCGGCCCAGCGAGTACGCCAGCAACTTGGTGACGATCGTCCGGGCGAAGTCGTCGCGCCGCTTGCCGAGCAGATAGCCGCGCAGGTCGTCCACGCCGGCGATCTCGGTTCCGTCGGGCAGCGTCTCGTGGGTGTCGACGGGCAGCAGATCGAACTCCGGCGGCGGCGGTTCCTTGTCCTTGTCCTTCTTCTTGGCCTCGGCGCCTTCGCCCTCGGCTTCGGGCTCGGGGCGCGGCTTGAGCTTGCGAATCTCGTTGCGCCATTGCCCGATGGCGTCAAAGTGCTCGAAGGCCACGCCCCAGGGGTCGATATCGACGTGGCAAGAGGCGCAGGCGGCGTCCTTGCGGTGGGCTCGGAGCTGCTCCCGCACTGACAGGCCGGCCATCTCGGGGCTCTCCGAGTCCAGCTCGGGCACGTTCGCCGGCGGAGGCGGCGGCGGATCGTCCAGCAACCGCTTGCGCACCCACACGGCCCGCTTGATCGGATGCGAATCCTCGCCGGTCGAGTTGCCCAGCAGCAGCGACGCCTGCGTCAGCAGCCCGCCGCGCGGGCTCGTCCGCTCCAGCGGCACGCGCCGAAACGCCGAGCCCCACACGCCCTCGATGCCGTAGTGCCGCGCCATCGTCTCGTTGAGCATCAGAAAGTCCGAGTCGATCAGATTCACGGCGCTGAGGTCGTGGCGCAGTAGCTCCATGAAGAACTGCCGCGTCTCCTCGCGGATCTGC
The DNA here is from genome assembly GCA_016125275.1 of Acidobacteriota bacterium. GTDB lineage: Bacteria > Acidobacteriota > Terriglobia > Bryobacterales > UBA6623 > RI-231. The sequence continues at coordinate 233,831 of WGMB01000009.1, forward strand.
CGCTTGAGGTTGTCGTTGAAGCCCGGGTAGTACTCCGGGTGGATCGCCACCCGGTCCATGGCGTCGAGGTAGAGCCAACTGCCCAGAAACTCGTCAGTGAAGGCCCAGGCGCGCTCGTCGCCGAGCATCCGCTCGACCTCCGCGCCGAGCGTATCGGGTTCGAGCAGCTCGCCGCTCTCGGCCAGCGCGAACAGGCGCTCGTCGGGCATCGTGCTCCACAGCAGATACGAGAGCCGAGAGGCCGTCTCCCAGGCGTCCAGCGGGCGCTTGGCCTGGCTGTCGGGCTCCATCAGGTAGAGGAACTCCGGGCTGATGAGCACCATCGCCAGCGTCTCGCGGATGCGCTCCTCGAACACCGGGAAGGCCTCCTGCTGCGCCCGGAAGAAGCTCACGTAGCTCTCCACGGCCCAGTCCTCGGGCGGCCGTCGCCAAGCCCTCGTCATGAACCGCTTCAGGACCTGCCGGGCGTATTCGGTCTCGTCGCTCTCGCGCAGCTGCGACTCGAACAGGATGCGCTTGTGATGAGCCGGCGGATACTCGTCGTAGATGGGGCCGGTGAAGGTCACCTTGTCGACGCGCACCTTCGGGTAGTCCGGCTCCTCGGGGTAGTAGCTCTCCTTCTTGCCGTTTTCCTTCTCGCGCGTCTGCAGCTTCGGCTTCGGGGTGCCGTCGTCATAGACGTTGGTCACGCGCACCACCAGCCCCGGGTACTTGCTCTGCCCGCGCACCGGCTTCGGATAGTTCTCCATGTAGCCGGTGACGGTGAACGTCCGCGCCTCTTCGGAGTCGAGCTCGAACGTCCCGGCCGTGCGGAACATGATCTCGGTGTCCGGGCGAAAACCCACCGACACCTGCATGATCGGCGGCCCCTTGCCGGGCTTGAGCTCCGCCCCGGCGGTCACGGTCACCACAAAGCGGCCCTCTTCGGGGTAGCAGGGGTCGATGTGGCCCAGGAAGGCGTCCGTGCGGCTGATGAGGTTCTTGGCCGGCTGCTCCTCGCGCAACAGCCACTGGTCGAGATTGGTCGCCGTGAAGGTCCGGTCGAAGATCTCCATCGGCTCGGGCTCGGTCACGATCACCCGCTCCATGGCGGCCCGCGCGGCCTCCAGGTAGTACTCGAGCTGCGTGGCGGTCATCCGCAACGACAAGGCGTTGTTGTGGAAGCCGTCGCGCGACATGCCGTCGGGAGGGATGTCCCGCGCGTAGTCCATCTCGTAGCCGAGCAGATCGGTCATCGTCCGCTGATACTCGGTGCGATTCAGACGCCGCAGGACCGTGCGGCCGTCGGTGCTGCGCCGCTGCTCGGCCGCGCGCTCGACCGCGGCCCGCAGCACGGCGATGGCTTGGTCGCGCTCGGCGGCCTCCGGGTGCGGCGCGCCCTTGGGAGGCATCTCCCCGCGGCGCAGCTTGTTGAGCACGTTGCCCCAAATCTCGGCCGCGCGACGATTCTCGACCAAATCGTCGGGAACGTCGTCGAGCCGCAAATTGGCAAGCTGCAGGGCCGGGCCGTGGCAGGAGTAGCAATAGCTCTCGAGCAGCGGCTGGACCTCGCCGACAAAGGCGGCCGGCTCCGCCGCCCTGCCGCCGGGGACGGCGACCAGGCACAGCGCAATCACAACCGACGGGAACGAGAGCTTCATTGCAGCAATCGGCTCATTGTACTGAACCCTCAAAACTAGATCGACAGGCAACGGCGGCGCGACCACGCCCGAGAGCCTCCCGGCGCGCTCTGCCGCTGAGCGGAAACCTAAACCGACCCGAGGCCGCCGTCGACCGGGAGATCGATTCCCGTGATGTAGCTGCTCTCATCCGAGGCCAGGAACACAGCGGCGGAGGCTATCTCTTCCGGCCTGCCGATGCGGCCCAGCGGGACCGACGCCATGAACTGCTTGCGACCGGCCTCCTCGGCCTCCTTGGTCGGAAACTGCTCGCCGAACATCGCCGTCTCGATCGGGCCGGGGCTGATGACGTTGGCGCGAATCCCGCGCTTGGAAAGCTCGGACGACCAAGTCCGGACGTAGGAGCGTACGGCCGCCTTGGTCGCCGTGTACGCGCCGTAGGCCGGGAAGCCCTTGGTCCAGACGACGGAGCTGGTGAGGATGATGGATGCGCCGTCCCGGAGCAGCGGAAGCGCCTTCTGCACGGTGAAGTAGGCCCCTCGGGCGTTGATGTCGAAGGTTCTGTCAAAATGCTCCGGCGTGGAATCGGCGAGCGTCACCGTCTCCAAGATGCCGGCGTTGGCGAACAGGACGTCGATCCCGCCCTTTGCCGCGCCGACCTCGGCGTAGAGACGATCGAGGTCCTCCAGCTTGGATACATCCACTGGGACGGCCGAAACATTCTCGCCGATCTCCGCAGCCGCCTTGTCGAGCTCCGACTGGCGGCGGCCGCAGATGAACACGTATGCGCCTTCGGCCGCAAAGCGCTTGGCGGTCGCCAAGCCGATCCCTACGTTGCCGCCCGTGACGACTGCAACCTTTCCGTCAAGCAATGCCATGGTGTGTGCTCCCTACGGGAGTGGAATCCGTAAATTTCTCGACGCGCCGGGCGATGCAGCCGCGACTCGCTCGTGGAGTCTCGGGGGATCTCGGGAGCGTTCCCGCTGCCAAACCCCGCACCGCCGCAGATCCATGATAGGCGGGAACGAGGGGCGGCTCGGGCCGGCCGGAGTACGCCAACGGACCAAGCCGGTGATCCGCCGCCGGGCGGCCCCTATTCCGGCAGCGCAAACGTCAGGATGTTCGCACCGACCGCCAGCGTCACATACTGCCGGCCGTCCACCGCATAGGTCATCGGCGAGGTCTTGATGGTCGCGTTGAGCGGCAGCCGCCAAAGCGTCTTGCCGTCGCGCTCGTCGGCCGCCAGCAGGTAGCCGCTCGGGTCGCCGTAGAACAGCAGCCCGCCAGCCGTCCCCAGCAGGCCCGCCACTCGCTTGCCGTCCACCGGCCCCACCAGCGGCGTCTCCCAGGCGATCTCGCCGGTCTCGATGTCCAGCGCGCGTAGATACTTCTTGCCGGGGTCCACCGCCGGCGGCGGCTCCTTCCAGCTCCCGGGCAGCAGGTTCACCCGGCAGCGCTCGGTCACGATCACCGCGTACAGCCCCGTGGCCGGGCTGTAGGACGTCCCGTTCCAGTTGGTGGCGTGGTCCGGGCAGCTCAGCTTCGAGGGCGGAGCCGGCGTCGGACGCCCGTCCGGCCCGATGCCTTTGGTCCAGGTCACCTGCCGCACGAGCGGCTTGGCCAGCAGCAGCTCGCCGTCGGTGCGGTCGAAAACGTAGAAGAAGCCGTTGCGGTCGGCGTGCAGCAGCAATTGGCGCGGACGGCCGCGGTACTCCGCGTCGACCAGCACGTTCGGAACCACGGCGTCCCAGTCGTGCGTGTCGTGCGGCGTGAACTGGTAGTACCACTTCTGCTCGCCGGTGGCCGGGTCGAGGGCGAGCACGCTGTCCGTAAACAGGTTGTCGCCGCCGCGCTCGCTGTCGTCGGAGTTCGGCCAGGGGTTGCCGGTGGCCCAGAACAGGGTGTCCGTAGCCGGGTCATAGGAGCCGGTCAGCCAAGTGGAGCCGCCGCCGAGCTTGTAGCCCGGGCCCTCCCAGGTCTCTATGCCCGGCTCGCCCTCGGCCGGCACCGTCCAGTGCCGCCACGCCGGCTCGCCGGTCTCGGCCTTGTAGGCGGCGACGAAGCCGCGGATGCCCCAGTCGCCGCCCGCCACCCCCGCCACCACCAGATCCTTGACGATCAGCGGCGAAACCGTGCCGCCGTAGCGTTGCTTCTCCAGCGGCATCGCCACTTCCCAAACCAAGCTGCCCGTGGTGCGGTTGAGCGCGATCAAGCGCGCATCGTCGGTCACCATGAACAGCTTGTCGCCCAGCATCGCCACGCCGCGGTTGGTGCCCAGCGAAGGGTCCGAGACCAGCCCCTCGGTGCGCGGCCGGGCGTAGCGCCAAATTTCGGTCCCGGTGCGGGCGTCGAGCGCCATGGCCTGGTTCGGCCCGGTCACGTACATGATCCCGTCGGCCACCAGCGGCACCGTCTCCAGCCCGAAATAGCGCATGTTCTCGTGGAAGTAAGGCGTGTCCGGCAGGAACTGCTGCCACAGCGGAACGGTGTAGGACCACTGCAAGGCCAGCTTGCCCACGTTCGACGTGTTGATCTGGTCGAGCTTGCTGTAGCGGTTGCCGCTCAGGCTGCCGTTGTACGTCAGCCAGTCGTCGGGTGAAGGATGGAGCAGCCGCGCAAAGTCCACGCCGCCCGGCGCGGGCTCGCCCGCCGCGGCGGCGGCGCCGGGGGTCACCCCGCGCAAGCCGCTGAGGTAGGCCAGCAGGTTCTGCAGCTCCTCGTCGGAAGCCCGTACGGCCGGCATCAGCGACGACGCTTCCTCGGAGATCTCCGTCGTCTCCTCCACTGACACCACGTGCAGCCCGCCGTCGAGATCCTGCACCGCCAGGTCGAAGCCGGTCCGGTTGCGGGCGAATCCGCGCAGCGACTCGCCGTCGCGCAGGCGCACCCGAACCAGCCCGTAGCCGTCGGCGATCTCCGCGGAGGGCTTCGTCAGCGACTGGCGGAGCTGGTCGACCGTCCGTCCGCGCGCGATGCTCGACAGGTCCGGGCCGACGGCCTTGCCGGCCCCCGCCGCCATGTGGCAGTCGGCGCACCGGCCCGCGCCGAAGAAGAAGCGCTTGCCGGCCGCCGCATCGCCGGCGACCTCGGAGTCGGCCGCGGAGGCGTTCAGCGAGATCACCAGCTTGGCCAGGGCGTCGACGGTCTCGCCGGGCAGATCGAACGGCGGCATGCCGGCCGCCGGAATCCCCTTGCTGATGACGTTCTGCAGGCTCCGCATCGACCGCCGGCTCACCCGCACGTTGCCGGCCAGCCCGGGCCCTTGCTGGGTGCCGTGCGCGTCGGAGCCGTGGCAGCCCGCGCATAGCTGCGCGTAGACCTCCCGCACGTCCCCTGTCGCCGCCTGCGTCTGCGCTCGGGCGGCCGCGCCCGGCAACCAGGTTCCGGCGAGGACGAGAGAGAGAAAGGCGAGCGAACGATGGACGGGCACGGGGCGAATCTTCCTTGCCCCGCGGCGGGTTCGAGCCGTGCGGGGCGGACCGAAGTCACCGACAAGCTTGACACAGTAGCCCGCGACCGAAGCGTCCCCCTCAGCGCTTGACAAGCCGATTGTCGATGATCGATGCTTGTCGATGTTCTAGGTATCCCATGCCAAAACCCACGGATCTGTTGCAAGGAACCTTGGATCTGTTGATCCTGCAGGCGATTCGCCGCGAGCCGGTCCACGGCTGGGGCATCGCCAAGCGCATTCAGGTGCTCTCCGATGAAGTGCTGGCCGTGCAGCAGGGCTCCCTCTACCCCGCCCTGCACCGGCTCGAACAGCAGGGCTGGATCAAGTCCGCCTGGAAGGAGAGCGACCTGGGGCGCCAAGCGAAGTTCTACGAGCTGACGCCGGACGGCCGCCGCCAACTCGAGCGGGAGCTCGAAACCTGGAACCGCTTGTCGTCGGCCGTGCGCCTCGTCCTCGAGCGCGCCTGAGGGGGACCCGATGCGGCTGCCGCGCATTCTTCGTCAGCGCCTACGCTCCTTGTTCCGGGCTTCCCAGGCGAACGCCGAGCTGGCTCGCGAGCTCGAGATGCACCTCGACGAGCTGACCCGCGAATACATCGCAGACGGCATGGACCCCGCCGAGGCGCGGCGCGCGGCGCGGCGCGTCCTGGGAGGTGTGGCGCAGATCGAGGAGCAGTGCCGCGAACACCGCCGGGTGAGCGGTCTCCTCGATCCGCTGCGCGACTTCGCCCAGGCCGGGCGCTCGCTGGCCAAGTCCCCGGGCTTCACCGCCCTGGCCACGCTCACGCTGGCGCTGGGCGTGGGCGGCGGCGTCGCAGCCTACGCCCTGTGCGAAGCCCTGCTGCTGCGCTCGCTGCCCTACCCCGAACCGGAGCGGCTGGTGAGCGTGGAGAACCTGCACCGCCGGCAGCCCCGCGGCGGCTTCGTGAGCCAGGAGAAGTTCCGCGACTGGCAAGCCGCCGCCCAGTCCTTCGAGCGCATCGCCATCGCCGAGTTGTCCGAGGCGACGCTCACCGGCGACGGCGAAGCCGAGCGGATCGAGGGCCGCGCGGTCTCTCCCGGCTTCTTCGAGATGCTGGGAGTGCAGCCGCAGCTCGGGCGCCGGCTCACGCCCGAAGAGCAGCAGCCCGGCGCAGCCTGCGCCCTGCTGGTCAGCCACGACTTCTGGACGCGCCGTCTCGGCGCCCGCGCGGACGCCGTCGGCCGGACGGCGATCCTCAACGGCGAGCCCTGCCGGATCGCGGGCGTCATGCCCCCTCGCTTCCACTTCGACGAGAGCGGCTTCGGCGTGGCCGAGTACTGGAGGCCCATCGCCGCGGTCACGCACAATCGTCTGTACTCGAGCTATCTGGCCTACGCGCGCCTGCGGCCGGGAACCTCGCTGGAGACCGCCCAGGCCGAGATGGACCGGATCGCCGCCCGCCTGGAGGCGACCTACCCCGAGGACAAGGACTGGCAAGTCCGCGTAAAGAGCATGCGCGGCACGCTGCTCGAACGCTTCGGCCAGGAGCTGGCAATCTTCTCCGCGGCGGCGCTGGTCGTGCTGCTGGCGGCCTGCGCCAACGTGGCGGGCCTGCTGCTGGCGCGCGGAGTCGGCCGGGCCCGCGAGATCGCCGTGCGGGCGGCTCTGGGCGCCGGCCGGGCGCGGCTGATCCGCTTGCTCCTGGCCGAAAGCCTGCTGCTGTCCGGCTTCGCCTCCGCCCTGGGCGTGCTGTTCGCGGCCTGGCTGTTGCAGACGGCGATCGCGGCGTCCCCGGCCCCGATGCACTTGGCTGACAGCATCGTGGTCAGCCCCTGGCTGGTCGCCTTCGCGGTCGGCCTGACCGTGCTCTCCAGCCTGCTCGCCGGGCTGTGGCCCGCGCTGCGAGGGTCCCGCACCCGCCTCGAGCGAGACCTGCGCGAGAGCGGCTCCGGCCTGGTCTCGGGCCGCCGGCAGATCCGCTCGCTGCGCGCCCTGGTCGTCACCGAGGCGGCTCTGTCGGTGCTGCTGCTGTGCTTCGCCGGGCTGCTGGCGAAGAGCTTCGCCCACCTGCTGCAGGCCGACCTGGGCTATCGCACCGAAAGCCTGCTGGGCGTGGAGGTCCCGCTGCCGCCCTCTCGCTACCGCACCGCCGCCGACCGCCTGCGGTTCTGGAACGCCCTGCTCGACGAAGCCGGCCGGATTCCGGGGGCTCTCTCGGCAGCGGCGTCCGACAGCGTGCCTCTGGGCGGACGCTATCCGGCGGCGCCGGTCGAGGTCGAAGGCCCATCCGGCCCGCGCGACCCTGCGGAGTCCACGGCGTTCGTGGCGATCGTGAGCCCGGGCTACTTCCAAACGCTCGGCATCCCTCTGCGGGCGGGCCGGGAGCTCGGCTCAGAAACAGAGCCGTCCGTCATCGTCAACCAGGCGTTCGTCCGCAAGTTCCTCGCTGACCGGGAGCCGATCGGCGCGCGGGTTCGCATCGGCTCGGCTTGGATGCCCGTGATAGGAGTCGTCGAAGACGCCCTGTATTTCGGCCCGAAATCCGTGCAGGGGCCCGAGGCCCGCGCCTACGGGCCGCACACGCTGGGCGCCTACCTGCAATTCCTGTCGATCCACACGGCGGGCGCCGAGCAGAGCGTGGTCGAGGCTGTGCGGGAGATCGTACGGCGGCTCGACCCGCAAGTCCCCGTGGCGCAAACGCGGACCATGCGGCAGTCGATCGACGGGGCCCTCTCCACCGAGCGCCAGATGCTGGCCGCCCTGGCGGGTTTCAGCGCGATCGCCCTGGCGATGGCCGCCACGGGGCTGAGCGGCGTCATGCTCTACACGGTGTCGCGACGGCGCCGCGAAATCGGTCTGCGGATGGCTCTTGGCGCACAGCCCGCGGACATCCGCCGCGAGGTGCTGGGCGGCGCCGTCAAGCTGGTCGCCGCCGGCTCGGCGCTGGGCGCGGCGGCCGCCCTGGCCGGCGGACGCGCACTGGAGTCACTGCTCTACGGCGTGCACTGGTACGACCCGGCGGCATTGGCCGCGGCCCCGGCCCTACTGCTCGTGGCGGCCCTCGCCGCCTGCCTGCCCCCGTCGCGCCGAGCCTCCTCCATCGAGCCCATGGAGGCTCTGCGACTAGATTAACGGAGGCCTTGCGACTAGATTAACGAAGGCCCTGCGACTAGATTAACGAAGGCCCTGCGACTGGACTGCGGAGGCTCTGCTCTGCCACTGGACGAACGGAGGAGCCCACGGCAGCCGTCAACGCTTCCGCCAGTCATGCCCGCTGAAGTACCGGTCGTCGGTGGGCTTCTCGTCGGTCGCCTCCAGCCGTAGGATGATCGGCCCTTCCTCCTCCGCGGAAATCTCCAGCGAGCCTCGATACACCACCTGGGCGTCAGGATCGTAGCTCGCAGCCTCCAGCACGTACTCGAGCGTCTCCAGCGGCCATACGACGAACTGACCGTCGCCGCTCGTCGGGCCGCTTCGCTCCACGACCTCCTTGAGACCGGGCCGTCGCAGCGTAATCCGGACATCCGCGGCTGGGGAGCCGTTCGGCAGCCGAGCGGCTCCCGTGATTCGACGCTCCGACAAGCGCGCCGGCAGCGTCCAGTCCTCCAGGCGAATCGTCTGGCCCCGCTCGACATGAAACAACGCGGCCTTCTCTCGGTCGGTCACACCGGGATAGTAGGTAGGACCATAAGGCCAAACGCGACCATACTCAGCATTTGGGTAATGCGGCCCTGTTGGCGAATTGCCCACGTTGATGGCAACGAAATAGTCGCCTGGCTCCATCTCATCGATCTCGAAGGCGCCATCCGGCGCTTTCGCCGTTGCGTCGGACGGCTCGGCGTCTCCCGGATTCTTCGCGACAGCTTCGATCCAAAGGTGGTCGGGCAACTCTTCCCCGGCGTATGGCACAACACGACCAGCGATGGCGCCTTGCTCTTCCCTGATCAGGAGCGAAAGCACCGCGCACCCGGTCGAGGTGAGATCGATCGGCCGCTGCCCGTCCGACACTCGGATGAGGCTCCACCGCGGATCACCGAGCCGCAGAGAATACTCCGCATGCTCCAAGTCTTCGAACTGGAAGCGGCCGGTTTCGTCCGTCTTGGTCTGGACGGCGGCTTCCTTTTGGGAAAGCGTGAGAGCAAGTCCCGCGGCCGGAGGATAGCCGCGCGATTGGTCATTCCGGCGTCGTGTCCAGTCCGAAGCGTAACCGTAGATCCTCGGCGCGAGAGGCTCGCCCCGTTTCCAGGCCCTGAGCGTGCGCAACTCCTCGGTGGCGGATTTCACAGCAGCGACTCGCGAGGAGCATAGCCAGGCATGGAGCTCGCCATTGGGCCGACGCTGAGCCTCCACCAGATACGTCTCCCCCTCCGAGAAGTCAAAGCCACAGTCGCCGCCGCCACGGCCGGTAAATACTTCCAGACTCCGAGGTAGATCTCCGATCACCCTCTCCACGACCTCAAACTCTACGGGTCGTCCCAGAAGAGCGATCATAAAGACGAGCTCACTCAGTTCACGTTCGGACTTGACATTGAGCAACCACGCCCGCTGAGCTTCATCCAAACGGCTTCCATACTGATTTAGGTAAGCCCGTTTCACTTCTTCGAGCCTTGCACTGAACTCTTCCGGGGCTGCATCCTCCGCCTGTTCGGCGGCCGACTCCGCCTCCTGAAGTTCGCGCATGCCGCCGGCCGCTGAGATGACGCGACCAACGAACACAACGGTCTGGTCTGGGTCGATAGCGTCGAGATCACGAGCGCAGAATGGCTGTGGGCGAGTCGAACACTGACAACCGGGGAGCGGGTTCGGGCTCGTCAACAGAAGGAGAATCGCAGCGCATGGGAATCTGAACATAGCCTGCTCCTTACGACGTTCTCGGGTGCATCAAAGCATAGGGCGCGTTCGCGGGGGTAAGGAGCGACGCAGCGCGGGCCGTTTCCGCTCACCCGGCGGCCGGCTTCCTCAGCTCCTGAGCCAAGCCGATGAGAATCCCCTCGGGCCCCCGGATATAGCAAAGGCGATACACGTCTCGATACCGAACCACTTCGCCCACGACTTCCGCACCGTACGGACCCAGCCTCGCGAGCGTATCGTCGAGATCCTCCACAGCAAACATTACGCGCAAGTAGCCTAGAGCGTTCACCGGCGCCATGCGATGATCACCGACCACGGGGGGCGCCAGAAACCGCGACAACTCTAGCCGGCCGTGCCCGTCCGGCGTCCGCATCATGGCAATCTCGACGCGCATGCCGGGCAAGCCGGTGACGCCGTCCGCCCAAGCCCCCTCGATCGGCGCGCGCCCCTCCAACTCGAGACCCAGCTCTCGAAAGAATTCGATCGCGGCGTCGAGGTCTTCCACCACGATGCCGACATTGTCCATCCGCTTGACCGTCATGCTGGTCGCGATTATGCCACGCATCCCATCGAGCGCCGAACCGGCGAATCGGGACGCGCCGTAGACGCCGGATCGCAGGCGTCATCGGCGGAAGCGCGAGCGCCGGAGCAAGAGGCGCAGTGGCGGCGGGTTCGTGATCCACGCAACGGCGCAGGAAGTGGGTCGAGCAAAGGCAGAACGCCGACGCGCGGCTCGGAATGGCTCTGACGGGACGGCTGGCGAGACCAGGCAGCCTGGCCAGCGTCAAGGCCGCTGCTTCAGTCAGTCTTCGACCGTCAAGATCGGCGCTGCAGCGCCTTGACGCAGTCGTAGGGCGGCCTTCGCCCCCGCCTGCATGCTCCACAGCTAGAACTGCTCGAGCGTGCCGGCGGCGACCTGCGCGCCCGGCCGATTCGCCCCGTAGAACTGCACGGCCAGGTCCTTGTAGAACTGCGAGCGGTCGCCGGCCAATCCCGCTCGGATGTCGTCGAACACCTTCATCGGAAGCCCCTCCGGATTGGCGTCCGTCTGGAGCATGATGGGCGGCGCCGCCGCGATGAGGACGACCTTCGCCACGCGCTTCGAGCCGTGGCGACCGAGGTACCGCACGACCTCGCCGCCTCTGGTCGAGTGCCCGACGAGCACGGCGTCGCGCAGGTCGAGAGCCTCGAACAGCCCGGCCAAATCGTCGGCGTAGCCGTTCATGTCGGTGCCCTGCGACGTCTGCGTGGCCGGTACGCGGACTTCGATGCAACCGTCGCGAAACTCCGCCTCTAGCACAGTCAGGTTCGGGAAACTGCACCTCGCCCCGTCGCCGCGTACGAAGCAGGCACTCATACGAACCAGCCCAGAGCGCGGCGAGACGCGGAGCCATACAGTGTGTAGACTACTGGGGTACGTGCGTTCTCCGCTGGCACTCGTTCTGAGTCTCGCCGTGCTGGCGACTGTCCAACAGTCTCCGGGCCTGCATGTGCATCACGCCCGCTCGTCGGACCAGCACGTTTCCAAAGACCATCATCATGGTGCGGCGAAGCATCTGCATTCACCGCGGCATTCCGAAGTCGAACACGGTGGTTCGGCTTGGTCCTCTGTTGATGACGATCCAATTGCCTTGGACGGCTCCTGGCTAAGGCCCGAGCATCCGAGACTTGTCATCGAGATAGCTCTCACTGGCCCGACGACAGCGTTGCCGCAGCCTTCCACGTTTTCGAGGAAGTCGGCATCCGAACAGCCACGTACGCACGATCCGCCTGAAGGATCTCCCCGCATCCCCAGAGCCCCGCCGGTTCTCAATCTCGCCTAAGACTGCTCTGCTTCTTTGGGTCTGAGTACCCGTCTGCGAGGTTGAACCATGATTCGAAGGCTGTGCGCCTATGGGCGTCTGTGCCTTGTGTCGGCGTGGGTGGCGACAAGCGCCGCCGGTCAGGCGCTGACGGAACGGCAGGCGCTGCAACTCCTTCGGGAGAGTCCGTATTTCGTCGAGCTACAGGCTCGTGTGGAGGTCACGCGCGCCGAGCGGCGTCGCGACACTGTGTATCCCAACCCCTCCGCCGTCGGATGGGCCGAAGGGGCGGGACAGACCAACTTCTTCACGGTGGAACAGCCGTTGGCGCTCAACGGCCGCCTTCGGCTCCTCAGGCAGGCGGGGGAGTCAGCCGTCGCGGCAACCCAAGCGCAGGGCGACTACGAGCTGCGTCAGATTGAAGCGCTCGTACGCCTGGCATTCGGGGAGCTGGTCTACGCCCAGGAACGCAAGAGCGCCATCACGGCGAGCATGGCGGAGCTCGAGGATCTGGTTCGAATCCTGCGCGAACGCGAAGACGCCGGCGAAGGGTCCAAGTTTGATCGGCTGCGGGCCGAGCGCGAGATCATCGAACGGCGTTCCGAGCTCGACGGCGTCGAGACTTCCATCGCGCAGGCGCGAGCCCGGCTTGCGGGCTTTCTCGGTCAGCGCATCGCGCCGGAAGGGCTCGTCGCCAAAGGAACGCTGGATCGGACTGCATCGCCTCCGGAGGTGATGGGGGCGATGCAGTCCGCTTTGATGACGCGAGGCGACTACCGCAGTCAGGAAGCCGCGCTCCAGACCCTCGAGACCGAAGCGCAGGCGGCCGATCGGAGACGGATTCCGAATCCGGTCGTACTTGCCGGCCTGAAGCGCGCACAGGTGGGCAGCGCCAACCGCTATGCCAACGGACCCGTGGTGTCCGTCTCGGTCGATCTGCCGCTCTTCAACAAAGGCCAGGCTGAGCGGCGGCTCGCCGAGGCCGAGGCGGCGCGGGTAAGGGCGCGTCGGTCCATTCTCGAGACCCAAATTCTGGCCGACGTGCGGGGCGCTCATCAGACCCTCCTGCTGCGACTGGCGGCGGCGGATCGGTACGAACGCAGCTCACAGCAGCGCGCCGAGGAACTGCGAGCGATCGCCGAGATCGCCTACCGAGAGGGTGAATTGGGAATCCTCGAGCTGATCGACTCGTTTCGAGTCGCGCAACAGGCGCAGCTTCGTCTGCTGGAGCTGAAGGCAGCCGCAAGAATGGCTCAGATCGAGTTGGATCGTGCGATGGGTGCGGAGGTGACGCCGTGAATAGCAAGAGGCTTTCCCTGTTGGTTCTGATTGTTTTCGCCGGCTGCGCCGCCTCGGTCGAAGAGTCCCACACGCACGCCGAAGCTGAAGGGCCCGAGCCCGTCGCCGTCACGGACTGGACCAACGAGACGGAGCTGTTCGTGGAGTACCCTCCCCTGCAGGCCGGTTCGACATCGCGGTTTGCGATTCACTTGACGGATCTGGACGACTTTCGCCCTCTGACCGAAGGACGCGTCGTCGTCGAGCTGGCCTTCTCCGGCGGCCCGACCGAGACGTTTCCCGTCAGCGGTCCTTCTCGACCGGGCATCTTCGGCGTCGACGTAACGCCGACCCGCCCGGGCGCCGCTGAGATGGCGATCCGCGTCGACTCGAAAGCAGCGACAGATGAACACCGGCTGGGCCGTGTGGATGTCCGCGCGCCACACGCCGCCGAGGACCATGAGCATCCTCACCCCCACGAAGAAGGGGCGGAGGAGACTGCGCATCCCCGCCCGGGAGAGGAGCAAGCGGTCCGGCAGTCCCCAGCCGAGGAGATCTCATTCCTCAAGGAGCAGCAGTGGACGATGGACTTTGCCACTCAGGTCATTGAGACCGCGCGGCTGCCGGAATCCTTGACCGTTCCGGCGAAGATTCAGCCACGTAGCGGCGGCAGAATTGCGGTGACCGCGCCGATTGGGGGCCGCCTCTCGACAGGAGTGCGGCTGCCCGTGATCGGGACCATGGTCCAGAGCGGCCAAGTGATTGCCGCCATCGTTCCTCCAACCAGTGCGCCGTCTGATTTGGCTTCGCTCGAACTGGCGGCCGAGGAGGCCCGGGTCAAGCTGGATTTCGCGCGTCAAGAGCTTGCCCGAGTGGAGCGCCTTCTCGAAGCCGGCGCGATTCCTGCGAAGCGCGTCCAGGAGACGAAGTCGCAGGAAGCGTTGGCCCTTGCCCAACTCAAGGCCGCTAAGGCGCGGATCGAGCAGTACGAGCAGACCCGCCAAGCCGATCACCGTGATGACGCCCGCACGACGTTCCAGGTGCGGTCGCCGCTTTCAGGCGTCGTCGCCGACGTGGCGGTCACGGACGGCGCGCATGTCGAAAACGGCGAACGAATCATCGAAGTCGTCGCGGTGGATCTCGTCTACGTGGTCGGCGAAGTCCCGGAAGTCGAGGCGCCTTCGATGCGCCGCCCTGCGGGAGCCGAAGTCATCGTCCCAGGCCTGCACGATCCGATGCGTCCGGGCCGGCTGATTTCGGTAGCCAACTTCGTCGATCCCGAAACGCGAACGGTGAAAGTGATCTATGAGCTGGCGAACGAGCGTCGACGGCTCGCGGTAGGCCAAGCGGTGACGCTCCGCTTACTCGAGCAATCGACGCAGGAAGGTCCGACCGTCCCGGAGTCTGCGATCGTCGACGATGGCGGCCGTCCGGTGGTCTACCTGCAGACCGGAGGGGAGTCGTTTGAGCGCCGGCCCGTGACACTAGGCGGCCGCGAAGCCGAGCGGGTCCTGGTGACGAGCGGCTTGGCGAAGGGCGAGCGGGTTGTCACCGAAGGGGCCTATCTCGTGCGCCTCGCTTCGATGTCCTCGCAGGCCCCCGCACACGGCCATGTCCACTAGGAGGGAACGATGTTGAACGCTCTGATTCGCTGGTCCCTCGACAATCGGCCTCTGGTGTTGGCCCTCGCCGTGGGCTTGCTGGCATGGGGCGGCTTCGTCACTGCGGCGCTGCCCGTGGATGTGCTCCCCGACCTTACGGCGCCAACGGTGACGATCCTTGTCGAGAATCCGGGCATGGCGCCGACCGACATGGAGTCGCTCGTCACGTTTCCGATCGAAGCCACCATGAACGGCGCTTCCGGCGTGCGGCGCGTACGTTCGGCCACGGCGGTCGGCGTCGCCATCATTTGGGTCGAGTTCGATTGGGGTGAAGATGTCTACAGAGCGCGCCAGACGGTCACCGAACGCCTCAACGTGGCCGCCGAGCAGTTGCCGGCCGGGACGAGTAGTCCCTTCCTCGCGCCGATCTCCTCCATCATGGGCGAGGTCCTGTTCGTCGGGCTGACGTCCGAGAAGCATAGCGGCCTGGAGCTACGAACCGTGGCGGACACCGTCATCCGGCGTCGGATTCTCGCGGTCCCCGGCGTCGCACAAGTCACCCCGATCGGTGGCGGACAGAAGCAGTATCAAGTGCGGCTGGAGCCGAAGAGGCTGCGCAGCTACGACATCTCGCTCTCGCAAGTCGAGGACGCGCTGAAGGCGGCGAATCAAAACACCTCGGCGGGCTTTCGCGTAGCCGGCGGGCAGGAGTATTTGATCCAGGGATTCGGCCGCTACTCGAACCTGGAGGAGATTCGCAGAACGGTGGTCGCCCAACAAGGCGGAACGCCGGTGTACGTTGGTGACCTTGCCAGCGTCGAGATCGGTGAAGCGCTGAAGCGCGGCGAGGGTTCGCTCAACGGCGAACCGGGAGTGATCATCGGCATCCGCAAACAACCGGACACCAACACTCTCGAGCTGACCGGCAACATCGACGCAGTTCTCGACGACATCGAGAGAGGCCTTCCCGCCGGTATGGAGATTCATCGCGACATCTTCCGGCAGGCCGACTTCATCGAGGTGGCCATCGCAAACCTCGAAGAGGCGCTGACGTACGGCGGCGCGCTCGTCGTCCTCGTGGTGATCGCATTCCTCGCGAACGGGCGGGCCAGCATCGTCACTCTTGCGGCGATTCCGCTGTCGATGACGGCGGCCTTTCTCGGGCTGAACGCAATGGGGATGACGATCAACAGCATGACGCTCGGCGGTTTGGCGATCGCGATCGGTGAGCTGGTCGACGATGCGGTGATCGACGTGGAGAACGTCTTTCGTAGGCTCCGCCTGAATGCCGGCCTGCCCAACGACGAGCAGCGGCCGGTTCTTGAAGTCGTCTTCGAGGCAAGCAAGGAGATTCGGGGATCGGTCGTCTTCGCCACGATCATCGTGATCCTCGTCTTCGCGCCGCTGTTCTTCTTGAGTGGCGTCGAAGGACGGCTGCTTCAGCCGTTGGGCATCTCGTACGTGATGGCGCTATTCGCGTCGTTGGTCGTCGCGTTGACCGTGACTCCGGTCCTTTGCTCGTATCTGCTGCCGCGCGCTCGCGCCGTCCTGCACCCGCACGAGCCATTCCTTGTTCGGGCGCTGAAACGCGCGTATGAGCCGGTTCTTGCGCTCAGCCTTCGATTCAGCTTCGTCGTCATCGCCGTGTCCGCCATCTTGCTAGGCGGTGCGGTTTGGAGCTTCACGCAAATGGGCCGTTCGTTTCTGCCGGAGTTCAACGAGGGAGCTCTGACGGTCAGCTCCGTGACCATTCCCGGCTCCAGCCTCGAAGAATCGGACAGGTTGGGCACGACGCTCGAACGCGCCCTGCTTTCCGTACCGGAGGTTGTGTCGACCGGGCGCAGGACCGGCCGTGCGGAGCTCGACGAGCATCTCCAAGGCGTGGAAGCCGCCGAGATTGACGTCCGGCTCGAAATGGGCGAGCGGTCGAAGGAGGAGGTCTTGGCGGAGATTCGCGACCGTGCGTCGCTGATTCCCGGTACGAACGTCAACGTCGGCCAGCCTATCTCTCACCGCATCGACCACATGCTGTCGGGGACGCGCTCGAATATCGCCATCAAGATCTTCGGCGATGATCTCCGAACGCTCCGGGCGTTGGGCGAGCAGGTCCGCATGGCGATCGGCGACGTTCCGGGCGTCGTCGACCTTTCAGTCGAACAGCAGACCGACATCCCAACGGTAAGCGTTCGGTTCGACCGAGAAGCGCTAGCGCGCTATGGACTACCGGCGGGCGCGGCGGCGGAGGCCCTGGAGACCGCATTCCTTGGCCAAGAGGTGGGATCGATCCTCGACGGCCAAATCTCGTTTCCGCTCGTCATGCGCTACGAGGGGCGAACTCCGGAGCAGATCGAAACTATTCAGCAAACGGTGATCGACACTCCCTCAGGCGCTCGTGTCCCGCTTTCGGCGGTCGCCGCAATCCGCGAGGACCGCAGCCCGAACTTTGTGACCCGGGAGAACGTCCAGCGCAAGATCGTCGTTTCCTGTAATGTCGCCGGCCGCGATCTGCGAAGCGTCGTCAATGACATCCGAGAGCAGGTGGGACGAAAGACCCATCTCCCGGACGGCTACCGTGTCGAGTACGGCGGACAGTTTGAGAGCGAAGCACAGGCGTCCCAGCGCATCCTCCTGCTCGGCGCCCTGGTCGTCGTCGGAATCCTGGTGATCCTCGGCACGGCGTTTCGCTCGTGGCGGGATGGAGCGATCATCATGAGCAACCTCCCTCTTGCTCTCATCGGCGGCGTCGTGGGCGTCTTCCTGGCAGGGGGAGTGCTGACCGTCGCCTCCCTGATCGGGTTCATCACCCTGTTTGGCATTGCCACACGCAACGGCATCATGCTCGTCTCGCATATTCGTCACCTGATGGATGAAGAAGGAGTGAGCGATTTCCGGCAGGCGGTGATCCAAGGCGCTTCCGAACGGTTGGCGCCGATCCTGATGACGGCTCTGTCGACGGGATTGGCGCTGATTCCCGTAGGTCTCGGTCTCGGGAAGACCGGCAGCGAGATCCAGGCCCCTCTGGCGCTCGTCGTGTTGTGTGGACTCTTCAGCTCAACCGCGCTGAACATGATCGTCGTTCCTGCGGTCTACTGGCGGTTGGGGAAAGGCAGGACGACGGCAAAGGAGGCTCCTTGACCCGGCTGGCTCTCAGCTCGAATGGTCCCGCCGTGAACGTCGACGATCCACCGGGCGATGGCCAATCCAAGCCCAGCGCCTCCCTTGTCCCGCTCGCGAGCCTTGTCGACCCGATAAAACCGATCGAAGATCAGGTCCAGCTCTTGGGGCGGGATGCCGCAACCGGTGTCTCGAACAACAACAACTGCGGACGTTCCCGCGGCCTTGACTTCTACGTTGATCGTCCCCCCGGACGGGGTGAACTTGACCGCATTGTCAATGAGGATCAGCCACAAGCGCCGCAATGCCTGGGAGTCGCCTGCGACATACACGGGACCGTGGCTGATGGAGGTCGCCAGCAGCAGCCCGTTGGCTTGCGCTAAGGGCTTCGACTCGATGCACGCCTCCTCGACGGTGCGGGCGAGGTCGACGAGACTACGTTGGATGTCGGTCTGCCCGGAATCCGCCCGCGCCAGCAGAAGCAGATTCTCGACTAGGTTCGACGTGCGTTCCACTTCGGCCAGGATCTGCAAAAGCCCCTGCCTCCATTCGTCCGGATGGTCCTCATTGCGGAGCGCCACCTCAGCGGTGGCCCGAATCAATGACAGTGGCGTTCTCAGCTCGTGCGAAGCATCCGCCGTAAACCGGGAGATCCTATCGAATGAATCCTCCAAGCGCTGGATCATCTCGTTGAGCGTGGAAGCGAGCCGTTCGAGCTCGTCGTCGGATCTTGGGACTGGGACGCGGTGCGTGAGGTTCTTGCTGCTGATCGACCGCGCCGTCTGCGTGATCTCGTCGACGGGCCGCAACGCCCGCCGGCTAATCCAGTAGCCGCCGGCTGACGCCGCCAAAAGAACGGCGGGGATCAATGCTCCAAGAGCCCAAACGAAATCGGCGATCCCTTGTCGCAGCTCATGGAGCGGCGCGGCGACTTGGATCACGAATCTCGTACCTCGCGCCTCGACGGACTGCGCCAAGAACCGCAGCGGGGCCCCCCGCACTTCGAGGTTCTCAAACCGAAGCTCAGGTCCCATCTCAGCGACTTCATAGATCGGCACGTGCTCGTCGTACAGCGGCGCCGACCGGTAGATCCAATTCCCCTCGGCGTCCCTGACTTGAAAGAGGTCGCCGCCCGGTCCGAGCACCGAATGCTCGCGAAACTCGTCGCGAATTTCGTCGAGAGTCAGCCAAGAGCTCTCTTGCTCGATGAATCGCCGCACGCCTTCGACACGGTCCCTCAATGATTCGTCGACAGCGTCGTAGAGGCTGTGCTCAATCGAAAACCAGACGCTGAGGCCGAAAACCGTCAGAGCAAGCCCCAGCACGCCGCCATACCAAAGGGCTAGTCGACTGCCGATCGATCGAGGTTTCATTCGGCGCCCCCTTCACGCAGGCAAAAACCGACGCCCTTGACCGTATGGATGAGCTTGCGTTCATCCACCGCTTCGACCTTGCGCCGCAACAGCCGAATGAAAGCGTCGAGCGTATTTGTCTCGATCTCCTTCTCATAGCCCCAGACAGCTTCTATCAACGTACGGCGCTCGACCACTCGCGGCGCTCGCCGCAGCAATAGTTCGAGAAGGCCGAACTCGGTCTTGCTCAGATCTATGGCGCGATCGCCTCTTTGGACCGCTCGCGTTGCGGGATCGAGCGTCAAGTCTGCGTGGCGGAGGATCGGGGGTTGCGGGACGGGCCCGCGCCGCGCCAGCGCCCTCAGTCGCGCCAGTAGAACGTCAAAGGAGAACGGCTTCGTTAGGTAGTCGTCGGCGCCGCAATCCAGCCCGCGGACGACATCCAGAGGCTCGTCGCGGGCGGTCAACATCAGAATCGGAGTTCGGATGCCGTCGTCCCGGAGTTGACGCGCGATACCGAATCCGTCCAGGCCCGGCAGCATCACATCGAGCACGATCAGTTCGAAATCGGCCGCTTGCGCCAGCCTCAGGGCGCGGCTTCCGTCGTGAGCCAACAAGACGGCGTACCCTTCTCGTTCCAATCCCTTGCGGAGGATCTCGGCCATCCGCCGCTCGTCTTCTGCGATCAGCACCCGCACTGCACGCCCGCTCGACCCGATTCGATCGTAGCTCAGCGTCGTGAAATCGCCATGAAAACGACTGGCCGGAGCCCCCGAGATCCCGCAAATTGAAACTTTCATAGCGGTTTCACGTTGGCGCGCTACCGTAGAACCGAATGCGGCCGGGACGGCTCAAAATGACACGTTCCATTGGGCTCGTCGCCCTCCTGGCCGCCGCCGCTTGCGCCGAAACGGTGGATTTCGAGGCCTTGCCGAAAGGTCAACTTCCGCCAATGGACTCGCGAGCCAGAATCGAGCCTTGGGGCGCAGCCATGACCGGCGCCGGAGCTCCGCCGCAATGGGAGGTGCGGTGGGATGCTACCGCCCCGAGTGGACGGGCCGTCTTGGCACAGATTTCCGATGACCACAGCTCCGGTCGCTTTCCGATGGCTATCTATCGCCGTGCGGCCATCCAGGACGGGGAGATACGGGTGAGATTCAAGGCCGTTTCGGGCTCCATCGATCAGGCGGCCGGGCTCGTGTGGCGCTATCAGGATCAGGACAACTACTACGTTGTTCGAGCGAACGCACTCGAGGACAACGTCGTCCTGTACAAGGTCGAGAGGGGCAAGCGGTCTTCGATCCCCCCAACCGGCAGGGAGAACGATTACGGTGTGATGCACACTGTGCGGGACAATGCCTGGACCTCGCTGGCCGTTGCCTTCGCGGGCTCGAGGTTTGCAGTGTTCTGTGACGGGGAGAAACTCTTCGAGGTCCAGGACGCCACTTTTACCGCCGCCGGGCAGGTCGGTCTCTGGACGAAAGCCGATAGCGTGACCTACTTCGACGACTTCGAAGTCTCGGAGGAGAAGGCCGGCGCGGCGCGGCGTCAAGAGAAAGAGCAAAAGCGATGATCTTCCACCGTATCCTCATCCTCCTTGTCGCGTCCGCGGTCTTTAGTGTCGGACTCCTGCAAGCCCAGACGGCGCAGTCCCGCCAGGTCGGCGATTTTGTCGGGTCGCCGACATGTCGAGTCTGTCATCCCAAGATCTACGAACGCTGGAGCAACACGTTGATGGCGAACGTCCTCGTGGATGTCAAAGAGCATCCGGAAGCCATCGTGGGCGACTTTGACACACCCAACCCGCTGGTCACGTTCAGCAAGGACGACGTCGCCTTCACCTATGGGAGTAAGTGGAAACAGCGTTATTTCACAAAAATCGGGGACGACTATTTCGTATACCCGGCCCAATGGGATGTACAGAACAAGGTCTGGAGGAAGTACTACGTTGAGCCAGGCGCCGACTGGTGGGCTGAGTTCTACCCGGCAGATCAGATGCAGAGGCCGACCGGACCGACGTGCGACGGGTGTCATTCGACGAACTACCAGATAGCAACCAAGCAAGTGACAGAGTGGAACGTGGGCTGCGAGAAATGCCATGGCGCGGGCGGCGATCATGCTGGCGCTCCGGCGCGCGGCAACATCGTAAACCCCGCCCGGCTGGACTCCGTTCGAGCCGCTGATGTGTGCATCCAGTGCCACTCGCAAGGGCAGCCGATCGAAAAGCCGATCAACGGCGTCTACTACGATTGGCCCGTCGGATACCAGCCGGGCGACCGTCTCAGCGACTTCTGGACCCTCGAGCATCACAGGCTCGGCGAGGAGTCGTTTACGCATTTCGCCGATGGATCAGCGCACAAGAACCGCATGCAGGGCAACGACTTTGTCACCAGCGTCATGTACGGCAAAGGAGTCCGTTGCTGGTCGTGCCACGACGTGCACGGGACGGACTTCGATGCGGATCTGATCAAGCCGGCGAGCTTGGTCTGTCTCGAATGCCATAGCGAGGGAGCGCCGGCCGGACCGCGCGGAACCATCGAAGAACATACCCACCATGCGGTCGATAGCCCCGGCAGCGAGTGCGTCGCCTGTCACATGCCAAAGATCGCCAAGACCGTGGCGGACGTGAACGTCCGGAGTCACACCTTTCGTTTCCTGTCGCCTTCGATGTCCGAGTCCTATGGCGTTCCGAACGCATGCACGTCTTGTCACTCGGATCAGACCAACGAATGGGCATCGGAGCAGTTACGCGGATGGCAGAACTTCTCGCCTTGGAGAGTCGCTCCGTGAGACGGTCGGTCTGGCTAGTCTGTCTGGCGTGCGGCTTTGCATTCGGGCAAACCTCGCCGCTGACGCTCGCAGACTGCGTTCGCCTTGCGCTCGAGGCCCCCTCTGCGGTTCAGAGCGCGGAGTTGGAAGAAGACATCGCTGCGGAGCGACGAATCGCCGCGCGCGCTGAGTTGCTGCCACAGTTCGGCGGGTCAATGGGCTACGGCTACAACAGCCCCACCACCAACGCGCGGAACCCTTTCAGCTTCGTCTCACTGAATGGAATCCGAGAGTACCTGGCAACGGCCGATACCAACTGGAATCTCGATCTTTCCGGACGGTTGCGAGCCGGTTTGGCGTTGGCGCAAGCAGGCCGTGAGCTTGCCTCAGCCGACCTGGCGGTGGCAAGACGCGACCTGCGGCGGGCAGTTGCGCTGGCGTTCTACGATGCGCAACTGACTCGCCGGTTCGTCGCCCTGGAAGAGAGCAGCCTCGAGGAGGCTCGGGAGTTCGAACGCCTGGCGCGTGCGCGGAGAGACCGGGGCGAGGCGTCGCGGGCCGATGTACTGAAGGCGTCCGCCCAGGTTGCCCAGTTTGAACAGCGGACCGAACAAGCCAGACTCGACGCGAGGATAGCGAATCAGGTCTTAGCCTCTTTTTGGACGAGTGAGGTAGACCGGGAATTGCCTCTCGTAGATGCGTTGGAAGCGCCGGTCGCTCCGCCGGACGCCACGATCTCCGACCCTGGCGAGACCGGCATTCAGGGTCGGCCCGAATTGCGCCGCCTCGAAGCGCTGAACCGCTCCTATGAGGCTCAACAGGCGATCGCCCGGTCCGGGCTGCGCCCGGATGCTTCGGTTGTCTTGCGGTACGGTCTTGACGCCAACCAGCTGCGCGCGGATCAGCGCGGGTACGCCGCCTTCGTCACCGTCAACGTACCCGTATTCGACTGGTTTCGCTCCCGAAGCGGAGTTCGGGAGGCGGAGTTTCGCAAACGGCAACTCGACCAGCAGCGGGCCATGGCCGAGCGCACCTTCACACTGGAGTATCAGTCTGCACGCGTCCGCGTCCGGTCCTGGCACGACCGAATCCTGTTGACTCGGCGCGAGTTGGACGCCGCTCGGGAGAATCTACGTCTCGTCCGGCTGTTGTACGCGGCAGGAGAAGGCCCAGCTCTGGACTTGGTACTGTCCCAAGTCCAGATCGCTCAGGCCGGCCGATCCTTCTACTCTGCCATCGCCGAGTATCGCCGAGCGATCGCGGATTTCGAGGTTGCGGCCGGACAATGACGCAACCCGCTCGAATCGTTGTCCTTGTCACGCTCATGGGCGCCGGATGCACACAGCCCGGAAGCGATCCAGACCCCGAAGTTGTTGTCGAGGTTCGGACGGAGAAGGCGAGCATTCGCACGGTGGAGGAGCTTGCAACCGCGCCGGCCACGATCTTTCCTCTCGCCAAAGCGCAAGTCGCTCCTCGCGTGACGGCTCCGATCGGGCGGCTCGCGGTTCGCAAGGGCGACCGTGTTACCGAGGGCCAGGCGCTGGCATGGCTGCGCAGCGAAGACCTTGACGCCCAACTCGCCGAGGCCAAGGCTCAAGTCACCGACGCCGAGGCCAGCCTCGAAAAGGTCTCATCCGGCACGCTACCTAGCGAGATCGAACGTGCGCGGGGCGAAGTCGAGCGCAGTGAGTCCGCCCTGACCGAATCCAAGCAGCTCTTCGAACGACGGCAAGCGCTGGTCGCCGAAGGGGCTTTGCCTGAGCGCGACCTGCTCGTCGCGAGAACCCAATATGAACAGGCGCAGGTAGCAAATCGCGTCGCCAAGTCCGCGCTGGAGCTGCTTACCGGCCGGTCCCGCACGCAAGACATCCGAATCGCGCAAAGCCGTCTAGACCAAGCAAAGGCCAGGCTGCAGTTCGTCGGGGCGCAACTCAGCTATGCACGGATCGAAAGCCCGTTGGCGGGAGTCGTGACCGAGCAGTTTCTGTATCCGGGAGACATCGCACGACCGGACTCTCCCATATTCACGGTCATGGACCTTTCCGTTGCCGTCGCCCGCAGTCAGTTTCCCGAGGAGCGTACCGCCGGGCTCCGGGCTGGACAGCCCTGCAGGTTCTCGGCGGTGGACGTACGGCGCTCTGACTCCGTCGGAAAATTGACCGTCATCAATCAGGCCGTGGATCCCGTGCGCCACACGGTGGAGGTTTGGTGCGAGATCCCGAACGCGGACGGAGCCCTCAGAGCAGGCGCCTACGGGGAAGTGGCCATCGTGCGGGGCGTCCACCCGAATGCCGTCGTCGTCCCTCTGGCATCCGTACAGCTCGCGCCTGATCGGCAGTCAGGTGTGGTCTGGACTGTGGGCTCGGACGGGGCTGCGCACCAAGCTCACGTCGATGTGGGCGTCGTCACGAGCGAGGCCGCGGAGATCCACGCCGGTTTGCGAGGCGGTGAGACGGTTGTGATCGAGGGCGGTTTCGGACTCTCCGAAGGCGTTCCAGTGAGGTCCGCGGGGTCATCGCAATGAAGGCCGGTGCGCTCGCCTGCTTTGTCGAGAACTACGGCAAAGGTCTGGCACTAGTCTCATTCGCTTTTGCCCTTGCCGGGTTGGCCATCGCCTTTCGCCTTCCGGTTTCTCTTTTCCCGCAAACGGATTTCCCGCGGGTGGTCATTCTGGTCGACAACGGCGTCACGCCGGTCGACGTCCAAATGCTAACGGTCACGCGCCGGCTGGAGGAGGCTGCGCGCCGGGTGCCAGGCGTCACGGACATTCGGTCCGTCACTGCGCGCGGCGCCACTGAGATCAGCGTCTTCTTTCGTTGGGATGTCGACATCGTCGACGCGCTGCAACTCGTGCAGGGCGAAATCGCGCAGATCATGCCGACTCTGCCGCGCGAATCGCGATTCTACATCAACCGACTGACCTTCTCCGTGTTCCCGATGGTCGGATTCGCCTTGACATCGCCGGATCGCGACTTGGGCGAGCTCTGGGAACTTGCCTATTGGGACATCGCGCCGCGGCTCTATCGCGTTCCTGGCGTGATGGAAACTCGTATCGTCGGCGGACGGGAGCCTGAGTACCACGTCGTGGTCGATCCCGAGCGGCTCAATCGCTACGGCCTCTCCCTAACTGCTGTGGTCAACGCCATCCGGTCGACCAATATCGTCGCCGCGGGAGGCATGATTCAGGAGAACAACCAGCTTTACCTAGCGACAGTCACCGGACTCGTACGTCATCCCATGGAGATCGAGCAGACCGTGGTCGCGTTGTTCCAGGGGACGCCCGTCACCATCGGGGACATCGGCAACGTCGTACGCGGCGAGCGGCCCGTCTACAACATCGTCACGGCGGACGGAAAGCCCGCAGTCCTCATCAACGTCCTCCAGCAGCCTGACGGCAATGCTCTCCAAGTCGCTCGCGAAGTGAACGAACGCATCGCAAGCATCGAACGCACGCTTCCCAAGGACATCGACTTGGCGACGTTCTACGATCAGTCGATCCTGGTTCGCGATTCGATCCTCGGCGTGCGCGATGCGATTCTGATCGGTCTCTTGCTCAGCGTCGGCGTTCTGATGGCGTTCCTCGGGGACTGGCGCACGACGTTCGTCGCGGCGACGGTCATTCCCCTGTCCCTGCTGATCGCTGTCGTCTTCATGCGCTGGTTCGGGCTGAGTTTCAATCTAATGACCCTCGGCGGCATGGCGGCCTGCGTGGGCATCGTCATCGACGACGCAATCGTCATGGTCGAGAACATCAGCGTCCACATGGCGATGGGACAGTCGCGATCGGAAGCCGCGCGCTGCGCCGTCACAGAGCTGACGCCGGCGTTGATCGGTTCCACGCTCACGCCCATCATGGTTTTCGCACCGCTGGTCCTTTTCGGCGGAATCACAGCAGTGTTCTTCCGTTCGCTAGCAGCGACGATGGTCACAGCCCTGCTGGCTTCGCTGTTCCTCGCGATCTTCTTGACGCCGGTGGTGGCGGCGCGGATCTTTCGCGCGCGCCGAGGACGAGCCGAAACCTTGGAAGAAGCAGAGCGGCAAGGCGAGGGGCGGTTCATGCGTCAGATCGCAGAGGGTTACGATCGGCTGCTCGTATGGTCTCTACAACATGCCCGATTGGTTGGGCTCGCCCTAGTGTTCGTGGTTGCAGCGTCAGGAGCAGTCTACCTTCAGCTCGGTAGCGGTTTCCTGCCCGAGGTCGACGAAGGAGCCTTCGTCCTTGACTACGTGATGCCGTCCGGGACATCACTCAAGGAGACAGACCGTGTCCTTCGGCGCGTCGAGCAGATCCTTCTGGATACACCCGATGTGGAGAGCTACTCCCGGCGCACGGGAGCCCGTCTGGCCCTGGCGATAGCCGAGCCCAACACCGGAGACTTTCTGGTGAAGTTGAAAGGTTTTCCGCGACGGCCCTTGTCGGCGGTGACCGACGAGATCCGCGACCGGATTGTCGCGAGCGAGCCGGCTATCGAGGTCGAGTTCCCTCACATTCTCGAAGACCTCATCGGAGACCTGGCTTGGTCGCCAGAGCCGATCGAGATTCAGGTTTCGCACCCGAATCCTGCAACTGCTCTTGCCATCGGGAAGCGCGTGGAGCACTGGCTTGCAACCGTCCCGGGCGTCGTCGACGTGATGAATCAGAACGTCGTTATCGGACCGACAGTAAGCTTCCGTGTCGACCCGGTCAAAGCGTCCCGGGTAGGGTTCTCGACGCAGGACGTCGCCGACCTTCAGGCGGCCATGCTCGATGGCGTGCGTGCGTCGGAAACCGTTCTGCGAAGTCGCCTCTATGGCGTACGGGTGCGCTACCCGGAAGACTATCGCGGCAGCTCGCGGACTCTCGAGGACGCTCTGGTTACGTCCCCAACAGGCGCGACAGTTCCTTTGTCCAGCATCGCCGACGTGACCGTCGAGGAAGGACAAAGGGAGATCCACCGCTACAACCTCAAAGAGGCGGTCGTGGTCACTGCGCAGCTCTCGGGACGCGATCTGGGATCCACGATGACCGAGATCCAAGAACGATTGCGGAGCGAGTTGAACCTACCCGCCGATGCGGATATCGAATATGGCGGGATCTATCAGATCCAGAGGGATTCATTTCGCAGTCTGGCTCAGGTTCTGGTCGGAGCCGTCTTGCTGATCTTCATCATCCTGGTCTTCGAGTTTCGAGGCCTCGCACAGCCGCTGGCCATCCTTGCCGCTACCGCACTCTGCACATCAGGTTCGCTCGCCAGCCTTTGGGCGACCGGCTCCACGCTCAACATCTGCTCGTTCATGGGCATGATCATGGTCGTAGGCATCGTCCACAAGAACGGTATTCTGCTACTCGACTCCGAGCAATATTTCCGCGAGCAGGGATTGGGTTTGGCGGAGTCCATCGCTCGCGCCGGTCGTCGTCGCTTGCGGCCCATCATCATGACGGCGCTTGCAACGATCCTAGGCATGCTGCCGCTCGCTCTGGGCGTTGGCTCTGGCGCTCAGATCCTTCAGCCGCTGGCCATCGCGGTTCTGGGGGGCGTAGCCGCCTCGCTCGTGCTATCGCTGGTTGGCGTGCCGGTGATCTACTACAAGCTCCGGCAGGGGACGTAGTCCGACCGGCGGCTGGCAATCCGACATGGTGAGGTAGGAGATCCGGCGCAGCTCCGGTGCTCGAGGGCGGCAGTCGGCTTGTGCCCGTCGCCATCCTTGTAGGAGAGCTCGAAGCTCGCCATGTAGAACGTTCGCTCCTCCGATGTTTCTCTTCCAGATCGCCGCATGCACTCCGCCAACGCGGCTTTTCTCGACGGGAGGGTCCTCCGACGCCGGACCGGGCGCCGCTACTAAGCAAAGACCTGCAGATTAGAACCCTGATCCCCAGCAATCGACCGCAACAGGAGGACGCCCAGCACCCGCCGGGCGGCCTCCAGCGTTCTCAGCGTGATCGCGTTATTTCTGTAGCAGGACGACCCCATTGACGGTGTTCCCGCCAAAAGCGGACTGCAACAACGCGTCGATCTGCAGACTGACCTCATTGGGCAACAGAAGACCCAAGACGCCTCCGAGCACGCTGCTCGAGATGGAGAAGTTGGCCTCGGTTTGACCCTCGGGGACCGTCACAGAGCTGGGAATCACCACCGAACCCAGCAACGCATTTAGCAGGTCTCCCACCAACCCCAGCGGCGTTTCGCTGAGGGACACCGTAGCTCCACCCTCGGGCGCCGGCTGGTTCAGCACGACCGTACCGGTCCCCGACTGCCCGAGCGTCAGGCTGGCCGGCACGACAATGCTGCCCAGCACAGGGATGCTCACAGAGACCGTTGCATTCACCCCACACGGCCCCAGGACGGCACGCACCACGGATCCGAGCAGCGTCGGGAGATTTGCTACTGTGATGCCGACCGCCCCGGTCGACTGGTTGGCTGGGATGACTACTTGCCCAACCTGGGTGTCGCCGATCAGCAACGGCACGTTGGCGCCGCCGGCCGGTGCGGGACCGGTCAGCGTGACGAAGGAATTCAACACGCCTTCACCGGTGACTAGGTTGCTGATGTTCGCCGTGAGTTGCAGAGCCTCCACGCAAGGGTTGGACGAGTTGATCGTCAGACTCGCCGACTGACTGCTGCTGCCGGAAGTCCCGGTAATCGCCACGACTACAGGGTAGGCGCTGGTGTTGACGGTACTGATCGGAAACGTCGTTGTCGTCTGTCCGGCAGGTACGACCACGCTCGAAGACAGGATGGTCGCGGAAGAATTGTCGGTGGACAGTCCGACAAGTACGCCATTCGAACCCGCCGGCGTCGTCAAAGTGACCGTTCCCGTGACCGGAGCCCCGGCAAACACTGTCGTCGGGTTCACAACCACACTCGCGACGGTTCCGGTGATGGGCGACCCCAACGTGATGTCGGCGACGACGGCCGGACAACCATTGAGGACCGCTTGTACCGAGGAGCCGACAATCGACAGTAGGTTGGCGATTGTCAGATCGACGGAGCCGCTCGTTTGCCCCTCGGGAATGTTGATCACGCCAACGTTGGCGCCACTCCGGACCAGTTGAATCTGTGAGCCGGACTGGGGAGCCGGTCCGTCCAACGTCGCCGTGGCTGACAGCACCCCGCTTCCGCTCAGCAGATCCGAGATCGACGCATTCAGGAGAAGGGAATTGACGCAGGCCGCCTGCACCGGATCGATCGTCAGCGTCTGGTGGACCGAGTTCGCTGAGGCCACCGTAATCAGGGCCGTCTGCTGCGACGCCACCGTCGCCGTGCTGATGGCGAACTGCCCGCTGGTCTGTCCTTGAGCGATCACAATGCTGCCCGGCAGAGTGGCGTTCGCGTTGCCGCTCGACAGCGTCACAAGAACCCCGCCGATCGGCGCAACGGCGCTCAACGTCACCGTCCCGGTGGAGCTATTCCCACCGGTCACCGACGCCGGGTCCAGAGTCAATCCCGCAATCTGGCCTTGACCCGCGCCGGTCGCCGTGATCGTAAGGGTCTGGTTGACCGAATTCGCAGACGTCGCGGTGATCAGCACCGTCTGCTGCGAGGCGGTCGCCGACGTTGTGACGGTGAATTGCGCGCTCGTCTGTCCCTGCGCTATCGCGATACTCGCAGGCACAACCGCATTCGCGTTGCCGCTCGACAGGTTCACGAGAGTCCCTCCGGCGGGGGCGGCGCTGCCGATCGTCACCGTGCCGGTAGACGGGTCGCCGCCCGGCACTGTCGAGGGATTGAGGGTGAGATTGGTGATCGTCCCGGTCACCGGGGTTCCCAGCGTGATGTTCGCCATGACGCCCGGACAATCGCCGAGGACCGCCTGTACAGTCGATCCGACGATCGTGAGCAGGTTGGCGATTGTCAGATCGACAGAGCCGCTGGTCTGTCCCTCCCCGATGTTGATAACGCCGATATTGGCGCCACTCCGGATGAGTTGAATCTGCGAACCGCCTTGCGCAGCGGGCCCGTCTAACGTCGCGGTTGCGCTCAGCAATCCCGCGCCGCTCAGGACATCGGTGATCGACGCATTCAGGGTCAGCGAGCCCACACAGGCGTTTGCCACTGACGTAATCGTCAGAGTCTTGTTGACGGCGTTGGCCGACGTAGCCGTGATCGACGCCGTCTGTTGCGACGCTACCGCCGCAGTGGCAACGGTGAACTGACCGCTCGTCTGCCCCTGCGGAATGGTGATGCTGGCCGGCAGCGTTGCGTTCGCATTGCCGCTCGTCAGGTTGACCAGGACGCCGCCAATCGGCGCGGCCGTTGCCAGCGTTACCGTGCCCGTCGAGTTGTTACCACCGGCAACCGACGTCGGGTTGAGACTCAGCCCGGCTATCTGCCCTTGGCCTGCGCCGGTCGCCGTAATCGTCAACGTACGATTGACGGCGTTGGCCGACGTAGCGCTAATCGACGCCGTCTGTTGCGACGCTACCGCCGCAGTGGCAACGGTGAACTGACCGCTCGTCTGCCCCTGCGGAATGGTGATGCTGGCCGGCAGCGTTGCGTTCGCGTTGCCGCTCGTCAGGTTGACCAGGACGCCGCCAATCGGCGCGGCCGTTGCCAGCGTTACCGTGCCCATCGAGTTGTTACCACCGGCAACCGACGTCGGGCTCAGGGCGAGATCGGAAATCTGTCCGAGCCCGGCGGACGCCGCATTGATCGTCAACGTCCTGCTGACCGCATTAGCGGACGTGGCCGTAACCTGAACCGACTGCTGTGTTCCCACGGGCGACGTCGCCACCGTGAACTGACCGATTGTCTGCCCTTGGGGAATGAGGAGCGTCGCCGGAAGGGTCGCGCTCGCGCTGTCACTGGTCAAGCTGACCTGTACCCCGCCAGCCGGTGCGGCGCCGGACAGCGTCACAGTAGCGGTGGAGGACTGACCTCCGTCCACCGCGGTCGGAGCCAACGCGAGACTGACGATCTGACCGCTGGAAGCAGGCGTCGCCTTGATCGTGAGCGTACCGCTCACCGCATTGGCCGACGTGGCGGTGATCACCGCCGAAACCTGCGTGCTCGTCGGAGAAGTGGTGGCCGTGAACTGCCCCGCGGTCTGGCCGGCCGGGATCGTAATCGTGGCCGGCACGCTCGCCGTCGCGTTTGCGCTGGAGAGATTGACCAGCACTCCGCCGACCGGAGCCGCCGAAGCCAGGGTGACCGTCCCGGTCGAAGACTGTCCGCCGTCGACTGAGCTGGGAGCGAGCGTGAGGCCGGCAAGTTGCCCTGAACCGGCCGCCGTTGGAGTGAGCGTCAGCGTGGCGCTCACCGAGTTGGCCGAGCTCGCAGCAATAGCGACCGACTGCTGAGATCCGACCGCCAGCGTCGTCACCGTGAACTGAGCGCTGGTTTGCCCCTGCGGAATGACGAGGCTCGGCGGCGCAGACGCGCTGGAGTTGTCACTGGAGAAGTTGACAAGGACGCCTCCGACCGGCGCTGCGCCGGACAGAGTCACGGTGCCCGTGGAGCTCTGTCCGCCCACAACGCTGGTTGGATTCAGCGTCAAACCTGCAATCTGACCTGAACCTGCGGGCGTCGCACTAATAGTCATTGTGGCGGTGACGGCATTGGCCGAAGTCGCCGTGATCCCGGCCGTTTGCTGTGATCCCACGGGCGAGGTCGTCACGGAGAACTGACCGCTCGTCTGCCCCTGCGGAATCGTGATACTTGCCGGCGCCGTGGCGTTGACGCTGTCGCTACCAAGCTGCACCAGAATGCCTCCGAGGCCTGCGGGACTCGACAAGGTGACAGTCGCGGTGGAGCTCTGTCCGCCCAGGACCGGGTTGGGAGAGAGGGTCAGACCCGAGAGCTGCCCCCGTCCGGCGGCGGTAGGCTGGATGCTGAGCGAAGCGCTCACTGAGTTGGACGAGGTCGCTGTGATTCCGGCTGCCTGCGCCGAGCTGGACGGCGAGGTCGTTACTTGGAACTGACCGCTGGTTTGCCCCTCCGGAATCACGACGCTCGCCGGGACGCTCGCCGCCGAGTTGTCGCTCGTCAGATTGACCAGAACCCCGCCGCTCGGAGCCGGGGCCAGGAGAATAATCGTCCCCGTGGATGCCTGTCCTGCTTTGACCGGGTTGGGGGAAAGGCTCAGGCCGCCAAGCTGCGCGGACCCGGCCGGGGTCGGATCGATCGTCAGACTCGCTTGGAGCGAATTAGCCGAGGCGGCCGTAATGCCGACCGTCTGTTGGGTGGCCGCTGGGGATGTCATGACCACGAACTGCCCGCTCGTTTGGCCCTCCGGGATCACTATGCTCGCGGGTACGGTCGCAGTCGGGTTGTCGCTGCTGAGGTTCACCAGGACTCCGCCTGTCGCCGCGGGGCCGCCCAGTGTCACGGTTCCGGTCGAGCTCTGCCCTCCGGAAACCGTCGTCGGAGCGAGCGTCAGGCTCGCCAGGTTGGCCAACCCTGCGCCGGACGCATCGATCGTCAGGGCTGTCGAAACCGTGTTGGCCGAAGTCGCTGAGATCATCGCGACCTGTTGGGTTGTGGCGGGCGTCGTCGAGATTGTGAACTGCCCGGTCGTGTGCGCCTCGGGAATCGACACGCTGCTGGGAACGGTCGCCGCCGCGTTGTTGCTGGCCAGGGTTACCTGGATCCCCCCGCTCGGAGCCGGAGAGGCCAGCTCCACCGTACCGGTTGCGCTCTGCCCGCCGACAACAGGATTGGGTGCAATTGTGAGGCTCAGCACTTGCGCGTCCTGCGACGAAGAGTCCAGCTCGAGGGTCAGGGTGGCTTGCACGGTGTTGCGAGCCGTCGCTTGCAGAACGGCGACCAACAATTGCGTCACCGGCGAGGTCTGGATCGAAAACTGAGCGCTGGTCGCCCCCCCGGGGATGACGATCGAGTCGGGTAGGACGGCCCGGTTCGTGCTGCTGGAGAGAAAGACCTCCAGACCTCCCTCGGGCGCCGGCCCTTCCAACGTCACGGTCCCGGTGACTTGGCCGCCGCCCGAAATCGATCCGGGGCTTACGGTCAGAGACAACAGCGCAGGCTCCGAGGCCGACCCCTCAGGCAGAATGACGAGGGTCGCAGCCGCTGAAGTCTCACCGGCTTCTCCTCGAACGACCGCTTGGATGGCGCTCTCCACCGGTTCGGTGGCTATGAGAAACTCAGCGGAGATCGCACCTTCCGGCACGATGATCTCCGGAGCAGTGCTCGCGGCGCTCTGGCTCGTGCTGAGCGCCACGCGCAATCCGCCGGCGGGGGCGGGCGAGCCCAGCCAGACCCGCCCGACCGTCGTCTGACCGCCAATCACGGTGCCGGCGGCGATCGTAAGGCTGTTGATCCCCGGGCCATGGCCGGGAACGATGGTCAGCGTGCCGGCCGTCGAGCCGCCTCCCGTCGTCGCAGTGACCGTCACGACGAGCGCTTCTTCCACGGGCGGCGTCTCGACCTCGAATGTTTCCATCAAAGCGCCGGCAGGAATGGTTACGGAGGCCGGCGGAGCGAGCTCGGTTGCGTCACTGCTCAGAACCACCGTCACATCGTGGTCGGTCGGGCAGTTCAGGCGCACGAACCCGACCGCCTGCTCGCCGCCGATCACCAGGGACGGGCCAAAGGCGATGGCAGCCGCTTCGCCGCAATTCGTGTCCTCTGACCCCAAACGCCGCCATAGCCGCCGCACGCGGTTGTTCCCCGCATCGGCCAATAGAAAGTCGCCGAACAGCGTGGAAGTCGAACCCGCCGGAGCGTTCAGCTCGGCATCAACGGCGGGAGTCCCTTCGCCAGACGCTCCAGGATGACCTTGCCCCGCTAGCGGGTGCAGGACGCAATCGAGATCGTCGACCCACAGCCTGTGCGTCTCGGCATCGCTCACCATCAGCCGCTCATGCAGGCCGAACGCGACGGAGAGGGCGGCGCCCAGATTTGGCTCCTCCTCGGAGGCGTTGTCTCCTTCGCCGATGATCGTGCGAATCAGCCCGGAGGGCTCGATCTGGCGAACCTTCTCGTTGCCGCTGTCAGCCACGACGATCACGTTCAATGCGCTGACGTCCAGCGATGTGGGACCGTGGAGCCGGGCGGCGATCGCAGGCCCCCCGTCTCCGGAATCGCCAGCCACCCCCGTGCCCGCAATCGTCTGGATCATCCCATCGGCGGTGACCAAGAGGATGCGATGGTTGCCGGTATCAGCGATCAGGACGCTCCCGAACGAGTTGACTGCCACTCCCGAAGGAGAGGACAACTGCGCCGCGTTTGCCGAGCCGCCGTCTTCGCCCGCACCCTCTACTCCCGTGCCGGCAAAGGTTGTGATGACGCCATGAGTATCGACCTTACGGACTCGCTGAGCGCCAGGGTCCGCGATGTAGACCGCTCCCCGTGGACCGACGGCAACCGACCTGGGCGACGTCAGTTGCGCGTCGACGGCGAGATCGCCGTCTCCCGCCGATCCCTCATCTCCCGTGCCCGCAAAGGTCGCAATCGAACCGCTCGACGACACCACCCGTACTACATGATTCAAGGTGTCCGCCACATAGAGCTCGCCGCGCCGCCCTAGCGCCACGTCGTGCGGCTCCTGGAGTGTCGCCCTCAGCGCCTGCAGGCCATCCCCCGTGTAGCCCGGCGCACCAGTACCGGCGACCGTGTTGATCGTGTACTCACGCGGATCAAACGTCGGGAGCGAGGCGTTGGAGATGTCGATCGAAACGAGGTTCGAGAGCGTCCCGTCGACGCGCAATCGCAACTGCGCGACTCCCACGCCCTCAAACTCAGCAGGAATTGCGAAGTTGATCTGGTCCAATCCGGCGAACCCGGGAGCTGGGCCCACGTACGTGGGCTCCACCGGAGTGACGCCGCCCGTCCGATCCAGAATCTCCACCACCACCGCGTTGGCGGCGCGAATGCCGGTACCGAAAAGACTCAAGTAGGTCGGCTCGCCGACACTGCTCCCGGCCGACTCCGTCTGGAACGGGCCGGGCGCGAAGGTCACGGCGTTCAATGCCGCCGCACGATCGGGTAACAGGCATCCAGCTTCAAAAATCGCCGGGGCGACCCGCGCCACGGAAACCGTCAACTGGGGATCAGCAGGCCTCTCGGCGCCTTCGACCAGCACGATCAAGCCGACTGTCCCCAAGGATGTCTCCTCGGGCACGAAAAAGTTGATCTGGGTCGGAGATACGAACAGTAGAGGCGCCAATCGACCATCGATTTCGACGGATACCTCTCCCAGATTCGTTGGTAAACCCCCGCTGTCGTCAGGGGTCGCTACCATCGACTCGGGCGCAAGATTGCGACCAAACAAAGTGGCCAACGAACCGGGCGCCACCGTCGCCTCGAAGCTTGCCGACGAGACTACGGTCCGCGGCGCGGCAGGGTCAGATCCCCACAGCGAGTTCGCTCCAAACAGCAGTGAGATCAGAACCGGTAGAGTCCGGATTCGAAATAACACAAGTCGCCGCATGATGCTCTCCTATGACGTTCGCGGGTGCGTTTTTCTCCGCACTCGCAAAATCGATACTCACAATTTACTGGTTCAATTCTTCAGATCTTTGAAGAAAAATTCACGGTCTTTATCGTTATATGCCCTGATCTATACAATTGATATCGAGCGACCGGCCTAGATCTCACGCCCGTTCCCTGAACGTCGCCTAGAACTCTCGTACTAAGCCCAGGACGCTTACTGGGGATTCTCCCGGGCCTCCGCAACTGATTGAAATCGAACAGCACTCTGAGTGCGGTCGACACCTATCTCTGGGTTCGCCCGGGGTCGCCAGACGGCCATCGGGGGCCCACACCCTAGGCCGCACGAGATATCGATACCTCATCGATTGAGGACAGCTACTAACAGAGAAAGAACGACAAATAGTCGCCGTCGCCCAGTCCCCTCAGGGCGCATTTCCGCCGCTCTGCATCAGAGACGAGTGGCGGGTCGATACGCGTTCGCGGTCGATGTCAGGCTGATTGAGGCGCAGGATCATCCCAGGCATTCGATCGAAGAGGCGGCCAATCACTGCGGTTTCCGCTGCTGCGCAGCTCGCCGGAAGGACCTTAAAGACTCCGTTAGCTATGGGACCCGTTTGCGGACCGGGTGGGCACAAAAAATGCCATGGCATTGTCAGGCAGGCGTGCGATGCCGAATCAGCAACAACCGGCAAGAAAGGACGAAAAGCCATGGCCTCCATCGAACCCCGCAACGCGAAACTCGATCTGCGGCTGAGCGCGTCGGCCAAGCAAACGCTGCAAGCGGCAGCCCGACTGGCGCACCGCTCGGTCCGCGAGCTCGTGCTCGAAAGCGCCCTACTACGGGCCGAGAAGACCTTGCCCGAGTCAAGGATATCGCCGGTTTGCAGCGCTGAAGCTAGCGCCACCTGTAGAGGTGATTGAGGCGGGAGTACCTCTCGATCAAGACCATCAGATCCTCGATGTCGCGGGGGCTAACCTTGGACACGTCGGGCGTCGTCCCATTCGATCTGCCGGGTGTTATTGCGCTTAAGCGGCCGGCCGGCGGGCCGGCGGCGTAGATCGGACAGGCGCACTTCTTGGCGCGCCGCCTGCGCTCTTCGGGCTCGTACGTTCGGGAGTCGGGAGGATGCCCGGCGAAGCATTTGCCGGGCCGTCGGGAATGTCGGCGGTAGAGGTCCAGCGCCACGAGCCCTCGAGCGGACTCTACAGCGTCGTTGCCCCAGATTGCCCCGCGAAGCGCGGCAAAACCGCTAAGTTACTGAAAAATCAGTGGCGGTGAGGGTGGGATTCGAACCCACGGAACCCGCAAAGGTTCAACGGTTTTCGAGACCGCCCGATTCAACCACTCTCGCACCTCACCGCACGATCTCTCAGTGTATCATCGGCGGGCCCGGATTCGCTGCACGCCCGGCCGGGGCCGCCCGCCCAGGATCACCGGGCCGTGTCGGGCGTAGGCGCCGCGTCGGCCTCCGCCGGCTCGCCCTCACTGTCGCTGAAGGGAACCGCGGGTCGCGCCTGCCGCGTCTCCTCCGTCGTCCGGAAGTACGCCGGCTCCCGCTCAAAGCCCTCCACCACCGCGACGAAGTTGTTCGGGAAGAGCTGGATGTAGGTGTTGTAGTCCTGGACGGCTTGGTTGTACTTGCGGCGCTCCGCCGCCAAGCGGTTCTCCACACCCGCCAGCTCGTCCTGCAGGCGAATGAAGTCCGCGTTGGCGCGCAACTCCGGATACTCCTCCTCCAGGGCCAGAAGATTCGCCAACGTCGCAGACAATTCGTCGTTGGCCTTGATGCGCTCCTGCTTCGACTCGGCTTCCGCCAACTCCTGTCGAGCCGTCGTGACGGCGCGGAAAATCTTGTCCTCGCGGGTCGCAAACGACCGTACCGTTCGGACCATCTCCGGGAGGATCTCGTTGCGCTCTTCGATCACCGCGTCGGCCTCGGCCCAGCGCTCCGCGATCTGCTCCCGCAGCTCCAGCATGCGCGCCTGTCGGCCGCCATAGACGCCGGTGAGTTGGATGGCGGCCAACGCCGCCAAGCCCGAAAGCAACAGCACAGCCAGCAGCGCCTTCTTCACGGCAACCTCTGCTGCGCTCCGGACCACACCGTCCTCCGATGGTGCATGCTTTTGCTCACGCGGGTGGCTTTCTCGTCGGCCGGGCGGGAATGCCGAGCCCCTTTCCGCCGACCCTCCTCAAAATACTCGCAAACCTCGGCGCTCGGCGGGGGACCCGCCCTCAAGCGCGCTGCGACAGCCCGCCGTCCACGGCCAGCACCTGGCCGGTGATGAACTTCGTGCAGCGCAGAAAAAACAGCACGGCTTCGGCGATCTCCGCACCCGTCCCGTGCCGGCCCATCGGCGTAGCGTCGATCTGGCGCTGCACTTCCGGCGCATGCTCGTCTGAAAACTCGATCACCCCGGGCGCCACGCTATTCACCGAAATGTCCGGCGCAAGCTCCTTGGAGAGCGAGCGGGTCATGTGGATCACCCCAGCCTTCGACGCGTTGTACGGCGCGTAGCCCGCCCAGGGCCGCAGCCCGCCCAGCGAGCTCAAGTTCACAATGCGTCCCCCTTCCGGCTGAGCCCGCATGATCCTCGCCGCCTCCCGGCAGCAGAAATACGGCGCTCGCAGGTTGGCCGCGTGCAGCCCGTCCCAATCCTCGGCCGTGGTCGTCTCGATCGGCATCCGGCGGTAGACGGCCGCGTTGTTCACCAACCCGTCCAGGCGGCCGTAAGCCGCCAAGACTTCCTCGAAGAGTCTTTCGATCTGACCCACGTCTGCCAGGTCGGCCTGAAAGGATTGACCGCCGCACAGCGCCGCGGTTTCGCGCGCTTCGGCCTCCGATCCGCGGTAGTGAATCGCCGCCTGAGCCCCCTGTTCAGCCAGCGCCAGCGCCACCGAACGGCCAATGCGGCGGGCGGAGCCGGTGACCAGAACGACCTTGCCTTCCAGAGCTTCCATCCACCCTTCAGTGTAGGCGGGTGCGGCTGTTAGAATAGGCGGCCATGCCGATCGATCGCCGAGCCGCCATCCGTCGCCTGGTCCAGTTCGTCGCCGGCTCGCCGCTGGTGGCCGCCGCCGCTCGCGGGCAAAATCCATCGACGGTCTACCCGCCCAGCTACTCCGACGAGGTGATGGGCCCGGTCAATCTGCACGAGTTCGAGCCCATCGCCAAAGCCAAGCTCCACAAGCTGGCCTACGACTTCATCGCCGGCGGCGTGGAAGATGAGGTGACGCTGCGAGCCAACCGCGACGGCTTCGAGTGCCTGCGGCTGGTTCCGCGCGTGATGACCGACGTCAGCAAGGTCGATCCGTCGGTCCAGTTGCTGGGCAAGAAGCTCCCGGCGCCGATTCTGCTCGCCCCCACCGGCGGCAAGAACCTGATCGTGCCCGGCGCCGACCTCGTCTGCGCCCGCGCCGCCGCGCACGTCGGCACGATCTATTCGGTCGGCGGTGCGCCCATGGACCGCCTGGAAGACGAAGGCGTCGAGCTCACCTGGTGGAGTAACACCATCGGCACGCCCGACCGCGAGTCAGCCCAGAACTACGCCGCGCGGGTGGAAGACGACGGCGCCGGCGCCATCCTGCTGACGGTCGACAACCAGTACCAGTCCAACCGCGACCGCAACAACCGCAACCGCTTCGACTACGGCTATATGTCGTCC
Source organism: Acidobacteriota bacterium (assembly GCA_016125275.1). Classification (GTDB taxonomy): domain Bacteria; phylum Acidobacteriota; class Terriglobia; order Bryobacterales; family UBA6623; genus RI-231. Next base: position 272,662 of record WGMB01000009.1, read on the forward strand.
GGCGTGCCGCAGGCCAAGCAAGGCCAGCCGCCGCGCAGCCCGGCCATCGCGGCCATGTGGCAGCGCCACACGCCCAACCTCACCTGGGAGTGGATGAACTGGGTGCGCTCGCGCTCCAAGCTCCCCATCGTCGTCAAGGGCGTGCTGGACCCCATGGACGCCGAGCTCGCCGTGGAGAACGGGGCCGCGGCCGTCGTCGTCTCCAACCACGGCGCGCGCCAGCTCGACAGCGTGATGGCTTCCATCGACGCCCTGCCGGACATCGTGCAGGCCGTCGGCGGCAAGGTCCCCATCCTGCTCGACGGCGGCGTACGCCGCGGCACCGACGTAGTCAAGGCGCTCGCCCTCGGCGCAACCGCCGTGCAAATCGGGCGGCCCTACCTGTGGGGCATGGCCGCCTTCGGACAAGAGGGCGTGCAGCGCGTCTGGGAGCTGTTGGCGGCGGAGTTCAAGCTGTCCCTGGCGCTGGCCGGCAAGGCCAACGTGCACGACCTCGACAAGCGCATGGTGAGAAACCCGCAATGCGGCTTGTGACCGCGCTGCTGTTGTTCGCCTCGGCCGCCGCGGCGCAAGCCCCCGAGCCCTTCCACCAAGTCTGCGGCGCCTGCCACACCACCGTGGCGGACGACTTCCGCACCCACAAGCACCTGGCGGCGGGCCTGGACTGCAACACCTGCCACGGCGACAGCGTGGAGCATCGCGCAGCCGCCGGCGCCGCCGCGCCCGACCGCATCGCCGCGCCCCAGCAGCAGGCCGCCCTGTGCGGAACCTGCCACGCCGAAAACGCCGCGCAATACAACGAGAGCGTCCACGGCAAGCTCGTCGCCGCCCTCGAGCGCGGGCCCAACTGCGGAACCTGCCACGACGTCCACCGCGTACGCACAGCCCGTGCGACCGAGCGACGCTGCCAAACCTGCCATGAGCAGCGTCCGGCTGCCTGCATGGCGGAGCCCTCGGCCGCGAAATTCTCTGTGAGCTGCGCCAACTGCCACACGCCCCACCTGTTTCACGCAGCCGAGTAGCTGCGCGCAGGGGCCTCTAGTGCAACACCTTCAGCTTCGGCGGCGGCGGCGGAGCCGCGCCCAGCTCGGAGCGCCAGCCGCCCGCCCACACGGAAGCCTTCAGCAAAGCGCCTACCGGCAGCACCCCGCCCAGCTTGTGATCGGCCACGGCCGCCAACCCCATCGAGGCGATGCAGCCGCACGACGAGCAATCCGGCGTCCCGCCAAACTGGCAAGGAGTCACCGGCGTGGTCAGGTCCGCCGACACCACCTCGGTCGTCTTCGCAAACACGCACTCCTCGGGGCTGCGCGGAGGGGTTGCGAACTGCCGAATCAGCGACTCGGCCATGTCCAGCTTCGAAAACTCCCGCCGCAAGGCCATCATCTGGGAGATCGCCTCGGCCCTCTCGGCCGGCGTGAGGATCTCCGGCAGATCATCGCCCACCTGCGGCGTAAAGAGGCTGAACCAGACCTTGCGAATCTCCGGGCGCGGCGTCCAGAAGGCCAGAAAGTCGCGCAGGTAGCCCGGCCGCTTCATCATCTGGCCGGTCACGGTGCAGTGGATTGTCACGCTCTGGCCGGCGATGTTCTTCAGAATCCGGTCGTAGGTGGCCGGCGCACGCCGCACGTCGTGCTCTTCCCGCAAGCCGTCGATCGACACCGCAATGGTCAGGTGCGGAAGCCGCGCCCAATCGGCAGGAATGGCGCGGAAGGCGCTGGTGACGATCTGCACGTGGACGCCCCGCGCCAGCAACTGCGGAACCAGCGTCTCGAGCTCTCGGTAGCGCACCAGCGGATCGCCGCCCACGATCGACAGATGCAGCGGCTTGTGGCGGTCGACCACGTCGATCACGCCGTCGATCAGCGCCTGCCCGCGGTAATCGCTCAGGCCGCGCAGCGTGGTTCCGCCGCCCAGATGCTCGTCTCCGTAGGCGTAGCAACCAGGACAGCGCAGCGGACACTCCCGCGTGATCTCGATCGACAGAGACGGCTTCCGCCCTTGCAGAATCCGGCCCCAGGCCTTGAGAACGTCTGATTTTTTCACTCTGCTCCTCGGCGTGACGGCTGCAACAGCTCCACGGGTCGAATCACGAGCGCACGATCCGAATCGGGACGGAATTTTGGGCTGATCTAAACCATAATCACTCGGTAGTCGTAGCGTACTACCGATTCGCCGCAACGGCGCTCGCCGTCGGTATGATCCCTCGCCAAGGCCGGCCCGTTACGTTCGGAAAGCCACCGACTCGCCGCCCCGAACGACGCACGCGCGTCGAGTCCCGCTGCGCCGGCGCCGCATCTGGGGGAGCGGCCGCGCCGGAACCGCATGATAGACTACCCTTGGATAAGCGCCCCGGAAAACATATGAGCTGGACTCTTCACTTCCTTCGTAAGTGGAGCGCCATTGTTGATCCGATTTCAGCGCTCCGCTTGTGCGTATATGTACTGGGCGGTGAGAATCGGGATTCGGACCTGACTGTGCGATTGCATGGTTGGGGGCGCGTTCGCCTCCGCGGCTTCGGCGGCGGCGATTTCCGAATGCTTCACTGCACCTTCTATGAAGGTATGGAGCCTCCCGCTCCCGCGAACTGCCAAACAGTCATCGACCTCGGTGGAAATATTGGGCTCGCCACCATCTCTCTCGCTCGCCGGATACCCAATCTTCGGGTCTACGTCGTGGAGCCTGACGCTTCGAATATCTCGATGCTCGAGACCAACTTGTCCCGGCTCATCCGGTCTGGGCAATGTCGCGTGGAACGAGCCGCCATGTGGCCGAAGGACGAGATGATCGAAGTCATTCCGCCCGCCTTGCCCGGCAGCTACGGGGCCACCCGGGTCGGCAAGAACGGCGGCGGCGGCGCGCTCGTTCAGGGAATGACGATGGACGCCTTGATCGATCGATCCGGCTTCGAACGCGTCGACTTGCTCAAGATGGATGTCGAGGGCGCCGAAGCCGGCATGTTCGCAACCGGGTCCGATTGGTTGCGCCGGGTCCGGTCCCTGGCGGTGGAGTTCCACGGCGACGCGCGCACGGATTGTGACTTCGACCGCATCGTCGCTGGACACGGCATGAAGATCACCGAGCTGGGCAACAACGGGGCTTTCGCGGAGTGGCCGTGACCCTCACCGCCCGAAGCGATAAACGCCCAGCGCCGTCTTGCCCAGAATCCATTCCTTGTCTTCGGCGGTGAAGAAGGGAATAAGGTCTTTCATGATCAACAGCTCGAAGAAATTGGCGTAGATCATCCGCCGCGGACCATACCGGTCATAGAGCCGTTCCAAATAGGGCCACATATCGCGATACGGTATCGCCTCGCGCGACGGGTTGTGCAGTGAAGTCCGAATATAGACGTTCGGCTGCTTCTCCAGCTCGAGCAGCGGCAAAATACCCTCGCTATCAGGCCGGGTGATGTCGATCATCGCAATGTGGTCGATCACGACCTTCACGCCGGGGAATCTCCGGGCCATGTCCCCCACCTGTCCGATCTGATGTGGCGATAGAAAAATATTGAAGACCGCGCCCAACTCCTCGGCCTTCTTCCACAGCGGATAGCTGACCGGATCATTGAGCCACACCACGTCCGGGTCATAGCGCGGGCTCAGCCGCAGCCCGACCAGCTGCTCCTCCTTCACCAGCCGCTCCAGCCGCGACGGATTCTCCTTGTCCGCCGGCGAGTGCAGCCGATGGCCGACCAGCAAGCCGATGCCGGCGAACCGGTCCGGGTAGGTGCGGCAGCAGTAGCTCGTGTAGGAGTTGTTGGTTCCGTAGTAGCAGACGTGGCTAATGACCGTCTTGTCGATGCCGTGCGTGCGCATCTCGGCCAGCAGATGCTCCCGGGAATACTCGCGGTCAGGCACGGAATTCGGGCAGTTCGACAAGCGCGGGTCCGGCGCGAACCGCGGATCGTGAATCACCCAGGCATGCTCGGCCCCGTTGACGATGGCCGGGCCCCCGGCGGCGGCAGCCGATGAAGTGGCGGGAGCGGCGAGCGAAGCGCCGGCGAGCTTGAGGGCGTCACGTCGATTCATGGCGGCTTCAAGGATAGCCGAGCCCCGCCAAGCCCGCACCCCAAAAGCAAAGGGGACCCGCCGGCGCGGCGAGCCCCCTCCAAACCGTTCCCCGGCTAAAAGATGAACTTCAAGCCGAACTGCAGGTTCCGCGGCCGTCCGGCGCTGGTGATCACGCCGAAGTTGTTATTCCCCACCTCCGAGTTCGGAAACCCAAAGTTCGGCGTATTGGTGAAGTTGAACGACTCGAAGCGAAACTGGAAAAACTTCGACTCGGTGACGTTGAACCGTTTGTACAGCGCAAAGTCCCACGTGAAGGTTCCCGGCCCGATCAGAATGTTCCGGCCGGCGTTGCCGTACTCGTAGGCATTGTTCGGCACGAAGGCGTCCGTGTTGAACCACCGCTGCGGGTCTCGCACGTCGCTCGACAGGACCGGATCGACTCCGGGCACGACGTTCGGGCGGTTCAAGTTGCCGTTATTCGCCGGGTTGCCGCGCACGCTCAAGCCGAACGGACGCCCCGTCGCGATCGAGTGGATGCCGGCCACTGACCAGCCGCCCACCGCAAAGTCCAGCGCCCGGTGCATGTTCGAGCCGAACTTGCGCCCCTGCCCAAACGGCAGCTCGTACACGTAACTCATCGTGAAGCTGTGCTTGCGGTGCTGGTCCGCCAGGCTGCGTTCGGCCTGCCGGTTCAGCGGGTTCTGAATGCCGCTGTTGGGCGAATTGCCCGAGCCCGAAAAGCCCGATACGTCCCCCAGCGTCCGCGAGAAGATGTACGCCCCCAGCAGCGTGAAGCCCTTCGAGAAGCGCTTCTCCAGCCGTACCTGCCCGGAATGGTACAGCGAGTTGCCGTTGAACTCGTGCCGGTTCATCGCCGCCAGCGGCCCCACCACCGTGTTCGTACCGGGGTAGACCGTCGAGTTGTAGATGCGCCGGCTGTTGATGTCGCCCGGCCCCGGCAGCGCGTAGTTGCCATCCAGCCGGTTCACCAGGAACTGGCTCTTCGACCCGTAATAGCCCACCTCCAGCACCACGTCGCGGAACAGCGAGTGCTGCATGTTCAGGTTCCACTGCTGCGAAATCGGCCAGTTCGGCTGACGCTGGAACGACGAAAAGCTCAGCGAGACGGCGTTTTCCGGCGTCAAAATGCCCGACGGGTTGCCGTTGCTCAACTGCAACGTCGGGTTGATCGAATCAGTCGAGATCTGGCTCTTGATGTGGAACGGCGGATTGGTCTCCATGAACTGCCCGCCACCGGTGCCTTCGTAGTTCGAATAGAAGACGCCGTAGCCGCCGCGCACCACCGTCTTGTCGAACGCCTTGTAGGCGAACCCGAACCGCGGCGCCAAGTTGTTGGTGTCGTTCTTGATCAGCGACCGGCTGATGCGGCCGTCCCCGTCCGAAGCCACCCGGAAACTCGGGTTCGCATGGTCGGTGTCGATGTCGAAGTTCGAGATCAGGTTGTTCTTCTCCACCCACGGCGGGCTGTACTCGTAGCGCAGCCCCACGTTCAGCGTCAGCCGCGACGTCACCCGCCAGTCGTCCTGCACGTAGAAGTGGTTCCACGGCGTGCGCAGGTTCATGTACACCGAGTTGGAGATGTTGCTGCGGAACGCCGTACCCAGCAGAAAGTCCGCGAACGGCCGTCCGCCGCGGTCCCCTCCCGGCGCGGATTGCCGCGTGTAGTTGCCGTTGAAGGTGAAGTTGCCCAGCGACTGCTGCGGATTCGTCAGGTAGCTCTGCAGGAACTGCAACGCCCACCCGAACTTCAGCGTGTGCTTGCCCTTGGTGTAGCTGTTGTCGATCTTGAGCTGGCGGCTCTGGGAGTCCGCAATGTTCGGCGTGTAGTTGGATAGGCCGATGTTCTGCACGCCGCTGATGTTCATCAGGGCCATGCCGGGCAGCGCTTGGTCCACGCCGCGGATGCCGAACTTCGCGTTCAGGTTCTCATCCACCACCGCCGTGCGGATCGTATAGATGCGGTTCCAACCCAGCTTGACCGTCGAGATGAACGACGGCGACAGGATGTGGCTCCACGAAAAGCCCATGTTGTCGCCGTTGTGGTGGAACAGCGTGCCGTTGCCGTCCAGCGTCGAGGGGAAGCGCGGGCTGTTGCCCACCACCTCCAACTGCCGGCTGTAGCGGAAGAACACCGTGTCCTTGGCGCTGAACACGTGGTCCACGCGCACGTCGCCGCGGTTCATGTCCTCCGGGCTCGGGGCGTTCACCAGATAGTTGTTCGTAATGCCGGGCCGGTTGGTCGCCGGATACAGCGTCGCCGCCTGCACCGACACCGGATCGAAGCGCGACGACGGGATGAGGTTGTTGGCAAACGGTTGGCGCGTATTGCTGGCCGCGTCATACGTCGCCGGATCGTAGATCGTCTGCGGCACGCCCGAAAAGTCGCCGCCGATCTGCGCCTGCGTCGGAATCGTATTGTTGTAGGTCGAGGACTCGCGAATCCTGGTTCCCTCGTAGTCCCCGAACGCGAACGTCTTGTTCTTGATGATCGGCCCGCCGACCGAAAACCCGAACTGATTGCGCTTGAACGGCGGCTTGGGCTTGTCGACCGGGTCGAAGAAGTTCTTGGCGTCGACCTTGTCGTTGCGCAAAAACTCGAACAGCGTGCCGTGGATCTTGTTCGTGCCGGACTTGATCGACACGTTCACCGTCCCGCCCAGCGCCCGCCCGGACTCCGCCGAGTAGGCGTTGGTGGAGATCTTGAACTCCTGGATGGCGTCCACCGAAGGCTTCACGACCTCGGCTCTGCGCCCTTGCGCGGCGATCTGCAGGTTGTTGTTGTCCACGCCGTCGAGCGTGTAGTTGTTCTGCGTGGTGCGCTGGCCGCCGGCGCTGAAGCCGCCGAACCGCCCGCCGATGGGCCGCGTGGCGCCCGCCGACAGCAGCGCGAGCTGAATGTAGTCGCGGCCGTTGAGCGGCATGTCCACGATTCTCTTGTTGTTGATCACCTGGCCTTGCGTGGCCTGCGTCGTCTCCAGCAGCGGCGCGTCGGCGGTCACATCCACCACCTCGGTCACGGCTCCTACTTCCAGCGCCACGCGGATCGCCGCGGTCTGCTCGAGCTCGAGCACGATGCCCGAACGCACCGCCCTCTTGAAGCCGTCCGCCTCGACCTCCACCCGGTACTCTCCGATCCGCAGCGGCACGGACTGGAAGAAACCGATCGCATCGGTTTCGGTGACTTGCGCCTGATTGGTTTCCACTTGGACGAATCGGACGGTGGCGCCCGGAATGACGGCGCCGCTTCCATCGGTCACCGTCCCCTGAATCCGTGCGGACTCCACCTGCGCCACGGCCGCCGTGGCGAACAGCGCCACAACCGCCACCGCCCGCAGGGAGCGCACCACTAAACTCTGCACGATCTAGCCTCCTTGTTGACCTTCCAACTGCCCCTGACGCCACATTTTTGCGTCCCTCGTCTTTTGGGTCATTCACACCCCTAGTTCATGGCAGTACCAGCGACACATTACTGATTTCTACATTGAATTGCAAGATCTTACACTCTCTACGTATGATCGAGTACACAGTGACGTCGCCGCCGCCCTGGAGCGAGACCCTGTCCTCGGACGCCGAGGCGGCGCGGCGCCGCCCCCTCCGCCGTCCGGTCCGAAACCACCGCGGTCCGCACAAGCACAAGGGCTCAGCGACAAACCCCGTCGGGATGTGTATACTTTCTGCCGAGGTGAGCCAGGTGCCTTCGATAGCAGCCATCGCTGAAGACTTCTTTGAGGCCTGTGAAACGGGCAAGGGCTGGGAAAGCTGTAGCGCCTACTGCGCCCCCGACGCCACGTTCTCCGCCCAGGCCGAACCGCTCAGCGGCGTCACAACGCTCGCCGAATACACGGACTGGATGAAGGGGCTGATGACGGTCCTGCCCGACGGCCGCTACGAGGTCAAATCGTTCGCCGTCGACGCGGATCGCAACAACGTCGCCGCCTATGGCGTCTTTCAGGGAACCCACACGGGCCCCGGCGGACCGATCCCGCCCACCGGCCGCAGCGCCAGCGCGGACTACGTCTACGTCATGCAGTTCGACGGCGACAAGATCGTCCACATGACGAAGATCTGGAACGCCGGCATCACGCTCAAAGAGCTCGGCTGGGCCTAACGAGGGTGGGCCTCACGCCCGCCCGACTCGTCCTTCATCCCGCGACGGGCGACTACGGATCGCATGGCTGTTCCGCTCACGGTCTCACGCTAGGTCAGCCTCGTTCTGATGCTGCTGTGGTGTGGGGTCTGCGCCGCCGACAACACATGCCACGTCGTAGTCGCCCTGCGGGACTCTTCCGGCGAGACGCCGCCGGATCCTCGAGTGGAGTTGGTGCGCCTCAACGGGGACGGCTCCGCCGGTGAGACCTTCATCGGGTCCGACCTGAGAGTCCCCAGCGGCGCATATCTCGTCAAGGGCTTCCTCGGACCTTCCCTCGTCGCCTCATCCACCGTCCGGATCTCCCAGCCTGAAACGCATATTCGGCTGGGCGTATCGCTGCTGAGCTGCTGCCTCAACATTCCCAACCTGGACGCATCCGGCGAAATCCGCGGCAACGTAGCGGGCGCGTCCCCCGCCGACCACTTGTTCGTGACCATCAAGCCTCTGTGGTCCAACGGCTACGACTTCTCGGCGCCGGTCGACGCCGCCGGCAGGTTTTCCTTCCCCTTCCTGGATCTCGGAACCTACTTCGTCATCCTGACAAAGGGTGATGAAGTCCTTCAGATCCACCAGTCCGTCCTCACCGAGTTCGCCCAAACGGACAACGTCCGGTTTCAATTCCCAGCGCCGACCGAACCGCGCCCGTAACCGTTTTCGACCGCGGCCACCGACGGACCCCGGTTTTTCAATAGGCGCTGACACTTCAAGCCGAGACTTTGTGGGCCGTAGGCGGCTACGCAGGTAAGATCTATAACGTGGACTGGGGGGCTTCCTATGCTATTTATTCCGCCTACTCTCCCGGGAAGGCGATCCGGCGCGCTCACGGCGCTCCTGCTTCTGGGACTTGCCGCCGCGACGGATACAGCAACCGCCGAGGTCCGAAAGCCAACCGCCGTCGACTTCGCGGAGCCTGTTGCGCCCGTCGACGGGCTGAGCGCCGAAGACTGGCGGCAGGTCCGCAGCCTCTACGAGCAGCATCGCCACAGGGCCGCCCAGCAGCCTGACGGCTCGCACGTGGCGCGGAATCCGCAACAGCGTTGGCGGATCCGATTCGATGGGCGCGGCTTTGCGGTTCGGCCGGATGAGGGCGACTGGAGTTGGGGCCTCGAGCTAGTCGGCTTCGGCCTCGAAGGCGCCGAGCGAACGATCGCGGGTCCCGCCGAAGAGGTCACGACGGAGGCGGGCAGGGTCGCCTATGAGCGAGGCCCCGGGCTGCAAGAGTGGTTCGTCAACGACCGGCGCGGACTGCAGCAGGGTTGGACGGTCCGGCGGCGCCCGGCCGGCTCAGGCCGCCGGTTGACGTTCGTGCTGGCGGTACAAGGGGCGCTGCGGCCCCGGCTCGTCGACCAGACCGGTTCGGGCGTGGAGTTCGCCGACGAGAGCGGAGTCGGCGTCGTTCGCTACGCGGGCCTCGCGGCTTGGGACGCCGACGGGCGGGCGCTGCCGGCGGAGATGTCCGTCCGCGCAGCCGGCGGCTTGGTCATCTCGGTGGACGACAGCGGCGCCCTCTACCCCGTCACGGTCGACCCGGTGGCGGTCCAGCGAGCCTACATCAAGGCGTCGAATCCCGACGATTCGGACTATTTCGGCTCTCCGGTCGCGTTGTCGGGCGATACGCTGGCAGTCGGCGCCGACGGCGAGGACGGCTACGGATGGGGAAACAATCCCCAAGCGGACAACTCCGTTTCCAGCTCCGGCGCCGTCTACGTCTTTCGAAGGACGGCCGGGACGTGGCGGCAAGAAGCTTACCTCAAAAGCACATATCCCGACGCCTCCGACTTCTTTGGCCAGTCGCTGGCCCTCTCCGGGGATGTCCTGGCCGTCGGCGCTCCTGGCGAGGATAGCCCCGGCACGGGAGTCAACTCGCTCCCTGGGCCGTCCGCCAATTCGGTCGCGGATTCCGGCGCCGTCTACGTTTTCATGCGAGGCGAGCGCTACGGTTGGGGGCGAGGGGCCCACATCAAGGCCTCGAATGCGGAAGCCGGCGATCAGTTCGGATCGGCGGTGGCGCTCTCAGGCAACACGCTGGTCGTTGGGGCCCACCTGGAGGACAGCAACGCGACCGGCGTGAACTCGAGCTCGCAGTCCAACAACTCGGCCGCGAGCTCCGGCGCCGTTTACGTCTTTACCCTCAACGGAGAGGTGTGGAGTCAGCAAGCCTACATCAAGGCCTCCAACACCGAGGGCTCGGACTTCTTCGGCATTTCCGTGGCCCTCTCGGGAGACACTTTGGCGGTCGGAGCCTCTCTGGAAGACAGCGCCGCCGGCGAGGCCGACAATTCGGCGGCGGATTCGGGCGCCGTCTACGTCTTCACGCGGACCGGCTCGTCCTGGAGCCAGCAGGCCTATCTCAAAGCCTCCAATCCAGGCGCGTCGGACCTGTTCGGCCGTTCGGTCGCCCTGTCGGGCGACGCGCTGGCGGTGGGAGCGCCCGGCGAGGCCGGCGGCGGCGCGGGCGTCAACCCAGGCTCGCAGGCCGACGACTCGATGCCAAACTCCGGCGCCGCCTACATCTTCGCCCGGATCGGCTCGGCCTGGACCCAGCAGGCCTACGTCAAAGCGTCCAATACCGACGCGGGCGACCGCTTCGGCTGGTCCGTGGCGGTGTCCGGACAAGCCGTCGCGGTTGGAGCTTACCAAGAAGACAGCGGCGGTCTGGGGGTCAACCCGAGCTCAGAGCTCGACAACACAGCGGCCGGTTCCGGAGCGACCTATCTCTTCACGCAGCAAGCCGGAGAGTGGAGCCAAGCCGCCTACTTCAAGGCGTCCAACACGGATGCCGGCGATCAGTTCGGCTGGTCGGTGGCGCTCGCCGGAGACACGCTCGCCTCTGCAGCCCACCTAGAGGACTCCAATGCGGTCGGCGTGAACGCCGAGTCGCAGTCTGACAATTCCGTCCAAGACTCCGGCGCAGTCTATTCCTTTGCCCTGTGTTCGTCCCTGACGGTGACGACGACGCTCACCAAAATCACGGGAATCACGCCGTCGCCGGCCGTGGTGGGAGAACCCTATTCCGTTTCCTATACCGTGGAGAACGCCTGCGGAGAGGTCATTTTGGGATCGGTGGAGATCTCCGACGGGACCGACTCGAACACATGTTCGGTCGCCGCCGGCTCCTGCGTGCTGACATCAACGACCCAGGGGGCCAAGCCGATCACCGCCTCCTATCTCGGCGAGGGCAACTTCGCGCCCAGCTCGACCATCGCGGACCACGACGTGAAGTGGCCGACGACAATCAGCATCGATTCGATCAGCCCCTCTCCCTCCTTGCCGGGCCAGCCCTACACCGTCTCCTACACAGTGACATCAGCCGGAGGGACGCCGACCGGGGAAGTGAGGGTCTCCGACGGCACGGCAACGAACATCTGCCCAGCGGCCGGCGGCCTATGCTCGTTGACCTCGACGACGCCCGGCGCGAAGACCATCACCGCTTCTTACCTTGGCGATGCAAGCCCGACGGTTGGTCCCACCGTAACCACACTGGTAACCTGCCTGTCGGCCACTCAGCACGTGGAAACGACCGTTACGGACCCGGAGTTGTGCACAGTCGATTTCGGCAGTGAAAGCGAGGTTACCTTTGCCGACGCGAGCGGTCGTCTCGAAGTGAAGGATTTTGGAGTCTCAGGGTCTTGGACGCAGCACGTCCAGGCGAATTTCGACCATCCGATTCCTCCTCAGCCAGACTTTGTCTGGGTGACCTCAACGGTCGATGCGAGCGTCGTTGTTTGGCCCGAAGGCGCTGGACTGGGGAGACTCGACGTTTCTTGCCAATCGTACCAGTCTGGCTACACGATCTCAGGAACGCCCCAAGTTCGCATCTACCAGAAGGGCTTTTTCGATTTGACGTTTGACCACGAGTGGTGGGAATCACCTCAAAGGATCTTATGGCTGACCCAACAAGTTCCTTTTTCACGATCGCGTCCCATTCACATTGAGTTCGCATCGACCCTCTCCATGTTCAGACAGGGTTATGGGGACGAAAGCTCGAGCCTCACCGCAGACCTCTCAGTCAGCGCGAAAGACTCTGTCGGAGACCTTGTGTCGCTCCTATCAGAACCGGAGCCCTCGGAGGGCTATTTCACGGACAGCGACTTCGCCCCCACCTCGACCACCGCCGCGCACACGGTGAACCCGGCTCCCACGATGACGACCATTGGGGTGATCTCGCCGGCCCCGTCGACGGTCGGGCAGCCTTACACCATTCCCTTCACCGTGACCTCCGGCAGCGGAACGCCGACCGGAAACGTCACAGTGTCGGACGGCAGCGCCTCGAACGCCTGCCCCGTAGCGGACGGCGTCTGCTCGCTGACTTCCACCACGGCCGGCGCAAAGGTCGTCACGGCCACCTACCTCGGCGACGGCTTTTTCGCGCCTAGCGCGGACGCCGCAGCCCTTACGGTCGGCCCGGCGGCGACGACGACCTCGATCCTGGAGATCAACCCTTCACCGTCAAAGGTTGACCATGCCTACACCGTGTCGTACTCGGTGACCGCCGCCGGGGGCCCGCCGCCAGGCGACGTCGTCGTTTCCGACGGCGCCGCGTCGAACGCCTGTCCCGTGGCGGCGGGCGGCTGCACGCTCACCTCGACCACGCTTGGAGCCAAGACGATCTCGGTCACCTATGCCGGGGATGCAAACTTTACGGGAAGCTCTGACTCTCAGCCACATATCGTCCTGCCCGAAATGGTGGCGGCTGACAAGGTCGGCGTCTACCGCGTCGGCCGCTGGCTGCTCGATGCGAACGGCAACGGAGCAACGGATCCCGGCGCGGATCTCGACTTCTTTCTGGGCTGGCCCGCGGCGACGCCCGTGGTCGGCGACTGGAACGGCGACGGCCGCAAGAAGGTCGGAGTCTTTGCGTCCGGCTTCTGGTTCCTCGACTACGACGGCGACGGCGTCTTCAACCCCTCTCCCGGAGGGCCGGACAAACAGTACGCGTTCGGCTGGGCCGGGGTGACGCCCGTGGTCGGCGACTGGAATGGCGACGGGCGCGACTCGGTCGGCGTCCACTCCAACGGCTTCTGGTTCCTCGACTACGACGGGGATACGCTGTGGGACGCCGGCGTCGCGGACAAGGTTTTTGGATTCGGCGGCTGGACCGGCGTGGAGTTGATGATCGGCGATTGGAACGGCGACGGCCGCGACAAACTCGGCTTGTACTCCAACGGCTTCTGGTTCCTCGACTACGACGGCAGCTATTCCTGGGACGGCGGCGTTACCGACAAGATCTTCGGCTTTGGCTGGACGGGCGCCAAGCCGATCGTGGGCGACTGGAACGGGGACGGCCGCGACTCGGTCGCGGTGCACTCGGCAGGGTTTTGGTTCTTTGACTACGACGGAGACACGCTGTGGAATCCTTCTCCCGGCGGCCAGGACCGCATTTTCGGTCTGGGCGGCTGGACGGGAGCGGAGCCGGTGATCGGCGATTGGAACGGCGACGGCCGCCAATCGGCGGGAATCTTCTCCAGCGGAACCTGGTTCCTGGACTTTGACGCTGACGGCGCATGGGACAGCGCGGTCGATCTGGCCGTTCCCTGGGGCAAAGCCGGCGACGTTCCGTTCGTCGGAGCTTGGTAGGCGCGCCGCACTTGACACCCCGCGCTACCCTGAAACCAACAAGGGCGCCCTGCAGGGCGCCCTTTCCCGTTCCGAGGCCAACCATGTCAGCCGAAACGCGCTCCTCGTCTCCCACCGAGCGCCGCCGCTTGCGCCGTTCTGCGATGCGACGGCAAATTGCGACGCGCCGCCGCCGCCAAGCCCGTCAAACCGAGCCGAAAATGGCTCACTTTGGCTCAGAATGGCTCACTCTGGCTCACTTTTCGAGAAAAAATCGACGCCCCCCGCCTCAGTCATACATCCCCGTGACGCACCAGCCCCCCGTCTGCCGGTCCAGGCAAGCTCTGTACAGCCGCTCCTGCACCTCCACGTCCCACTCTTCGTACTGAAAGCCCTCCGCCGTCCACCACTCGCCCGACACCCGCCAGGGGCCGGCCTGGGCGGTCACTTCTCCCATGAGATCCATGGTCTCCAGACGCGCCGGCTTGGCGTCCCGCAAGGCCACCCGCGCCGGCCAAGGGGGGCGGAACGCCCGGAACGCCAGCCCCCGGCTCAGCCGTTCCCTCGGCTCGCACGGCAGCGCGGGGTCCTTCTTCACCTTCGGCGCGAACTCCGCCACGCCGGCCGCTCCCGGCCGCCAGACGTCCGCCACCGCCGGAGCGCCGACGCGGCCCTCCCCCGTCAGCGCCGTCAGCCGCGCCAGGGTCACCGCCAGCTTCTCCGGCCCCGGCAAATCCGGCGCGAACAGGGAGAACTGCAGCCGCCGTCGCGGCGCCGGCGTCGCGCTCACCCGTACGCCGACGATGGCGTCCCCCGGCGGATGCGCCGCCAAATCGATGCGAATCAGCTCCAGCAGCGTCCGCGGATCGCTCAACGGCTGCGGCAGGTCGAGCGACCGCTCAAAAGCCCGCCCCCGCGCCAGCTTCAGCCGCGTCTGCAGGCGCGCCGCGGCCAAATTGTGGCTCTGCAGCCGCAGGCAAAGCGTCTCCAGCAGGCCCGACAGCACGAACGCCAGCGGCTCCAGCTCGCCCAGTTCCCAGTCCAGATCCCGAAAGACCTCGAGCGACGGCGGCGCCTCCCAGGTCTGCAACAAGCCGGAGTCCTCGCCGCGCGCCCAGCGAGCCATCCAGGCGCCGCGAACCCCGAACCGTTCCGTCAGCTCGCGCTCTTCCAACCGCGCCAGCTCACCGACCATCCGAACGCCCCAACGCTCGAGCGTACGGCGTTCGCCCTCGCTCAGCGGCAGGATCTCCAGCCCTTGCACCTCCAAGAAACCGGCTTCCTCACCCGGGTAGACGTGCGTCACCCCGGGCTGCGTGCGGGCCGCGCACAGCGCCACAAAGCGGTTGCGGGCCACGCCCACCCGCGCCGGCAACCCCAGCTCCGCGGCGCCGCGCGCCAACGCTTCGGCCGACAGGTGCGGCTCGCGCAGCCCCTGAAAGTCCAGCGTCAACAGTCCCGGCGCGGAATCCTCAAAGCGCGGCGTGACCGTCTCGGCCAGCTCCAGCAGAGCCCTCTGCGCCCGTTGCTCGGCCGCCTCGTCGCGCAGCAGAATCCGCAGCTCTTCGCCCGGCCCGCTGTAGGCGTAGCGGACCTTGGCCGCCGCCAGCGGCATGCCCTCGGCCACGCCCCCGGCGCGAGCCTCTTCGTCGGCGCCGCAAAGGAACTGGTTCGGCGGAAGGCCTTCGGCCACGGCCGTCGGCTGACGCTCGCGCTCCCCCCTCGTCAGGGCGGCCACGCGGAAGTCGGGAACGCACAAAGCTGCATGGAGAGGCGTCACCGGATCGAGCCCCCCACATCAAGCGGCTCTCCTCGCCGCGGCGCCGGCGTCCTCCGCGGCGCCTTTTCGCCGCAGCACGCTGCCCGTCGTGCGGATGCCGTCCAGCAGCAACCCGTCGCGCCACTGCACGCTCTGCCGCTGCAAACCCACCACGGCGCCGGCCGCGGAGCCGGCGACGGGGTCCGACGCCAACACCACCAGCGCCGTCGTCGTATGCTCGACCGCTTGCCGCAGCCGCACCCACGGCCGCCGCTGCCACTGCCGCAGCCGCCGCACGGCCAGCCCGCCCAAATCCACCACGATCAGCCCAAATCCCCCCGCCGCCGCGATCAGGTTGGACGCCTGCCAGGCTTGGTCCACGCGCTGCGCCTTCTCATAGCGCGGCGCCTCGCGCGGATCGCAACGCACCCACAGCAGCCGGGCCAGATCGACGCCCGCCTCCAGCGCCGAGCGGGGGTCCAGAGCGTCTGTGGCGTCCACATAAGCCGCCGCCGCGCCCTCGCCGGTCTCCCGCGCCAGCAGCGAGAACACCAGCCCCGTTCGCCCCGAGGAGTCCGGCCCGGTGATCTCGCTGATGGCGCCCCGCGGCAGACCGCCGCCGAGCCGCTCGTCGAGCTCTCGCCATCCCGTGCGAACCGCCGGATAACGCGGCGTCTCCGGCTTCGGCAAAGCCTTCCCCAGGCCGCTCTCGCGCAGCAGATTCTCGAGTCGTTGCCGTTGGATCGCCCCTTCCATATTCGCCTTTTGTTCGCTTCATCAGCATAGCCCCGCCGGGGTGGGAATGCAACGACAAGAACGGCCCGGAATGTTCTCCGGCGGGCTCTATTTCCCACTTCGTACCGGTCCCCTACAGCCCCGAAGTCCTATCGCCGATTGAAACCGACGAGGGATTGCCAAGCGGCCTTCGAGCAGCGATGCTGTAGACGAACCTAAGTAAGGGGAAAACCTTATGAGAGTCCTGACCGTCTTCCTACTCCTCTGCGGCCTTTCTTGGAGCCTGGCAGCGCAGGAGACGGCCGTCAGCCACGCCCGTTGGGGCCAGGCCCAAGACGCTCCGCCGCCGGCCGTCGGGACCGCCGCCCCCGCCTACTCGAGCAACACCTACTCCTCCGCCGCCGCCACGGCCGACGAGCCGTCCTATCAGCGTCCGACCATCCGCTACGGCTCCCACGTCGACTATCAGCCGCGCATCAGCTACGGCTCCAATCTGCGCTACTGGCCCAACACCCGCCACCGCCGCTCCTACGCCACCAACAACGGCATCGCCTACGGCCAGAGCCTGCCCTTCCACGAGCAGCACCGCCGCCGCCTCACCCGCCGCCTCGAAACCGAGGCGACCTACGGCGACAAGATCCAGTACGGCCACCATCGCCGCTACGGCTTGGGCAAGTAGCTTTCCCGCCAAGCGCCGGTGCTACAATCAACGCGCCATGCGCGCGCTACTCCTCCTCGCCCTCGCCGCCCTGCCGTTCGCCAGTCCGGCCGCTGAGCTCAAAACGCCCGACGACGCCAACCGCATCGAGACCTACCGCACCGTCGACGGCTACGAACTGCGCCTCTGGATCTACGAGCCCGAAGGGCACCGTCCGGGCGACAAGACCCCCGCGGTCGTCTTCTTCTTCGGCGGCGGCTGGAACAACGGCTCGCCCACCCAGTTCGCGACCCACGCCAAGTACCTGGCCTCGCGCGGAATGGTCGCCATGACGGCCGACTACCGGGTGAACAGCCGCCAGGGCGTGGAAGCCAAGGAGTGCGTCGTCGACGCCAAGGCCGCCATGCGCTGGATTCGCAGCCATTCCGCGCAGCTCGGCATCGACCCCAAACGTCTCGCCGCCGGAGGAGGTTCCGCCGGAGGCCACCTGGCCGCCGCCCTGGCCACCTTGCCCGACCATGACGCCGACGACGCCGACCGCTCCATCAGCGTCGTCCCCAACGCTCTGGCGCTGTTCAACCCGGCCGTCCTGCTGGCCCCCGCGCCGGGCTTCGAGGCGCTCGAGAAGCGCCGCGCCGAGCTCGAAGGGCGCATGGGCGCGTCGGTCGAATCGATGTCGCCCTACCACCACATCAAGAAGGGGCTGCCGCCGACCATCATCTTCCACGGCAAGGAGGACATCACCGTCCCCTACGCCTCCGTCGAAGCTTTCTGTGACAAGGCCCGCGAGGTCGGTTCGCGCTGCGAGCTCGTCGGCTATGAAGACGCCGCGCACGGCTTCTTCAACTACGGCCGGGGTGACAATTCGAACTACGCCGACACCCTCCGCCGCACTGACGCCTTCTTCGCTTCGCTGGGCTGGCTGCACGGCGCCCCGACGCTGGCCGCTCCCACGGAGTAGCCGAGCCGGTCGCCGGCCGGACCGCGTGATACACTGCTGGATCTTTTGCAAGAGGAGACCGCTTTTCCATGTTGCGAACGATGATGCTGGGACTGATCGGGCTGGCCGCGCTCGGCGCGGTGGCCGTCGAGGAGGCGCAGGCCGAAACCATGCGCGTATTTGAGCTCCGCACCTACCACACGTTTCCGGGCCGGCTGGAGGCCCTCCACAAGCGCTTCCGCGAGCACACCAACGCGATCTTCGTGAAGCACGGCATGTCTCTGATCGGATACTGGACGCCGACCGAAGCGCCGGACTCCGAGAATACGCTGGTCTACATCCTGGCCTATCCCAGCATGGCGGCGCGCGAAGCTTCCTGGAAGGCCTTCCGCGACGATCCGGACTGGCAAGCCGCCCGGGAAGCCTCCGAGAAGGACGGCAAGATCGTCGAGAAGGTCGAGTCGAAGTTCCTCACTCCGACGGACTATTCGCCGATCCGATAAGGCCCTTCCGTCGCCTTCGAGAGACCCAGCCCCCGGCGCGAGCCGGGGGTTTTTCACGTTGATTTCCCAATTCCTTAAGTCGTTGCCACGAAAAGGTGGTGGCGGGTATCCACCCCCTCCCGGTGCGTGATAAGTTGGTGAAGTGGAACTTGAGCTACACACGCGCAGATTGCAGGACATCGGGCTGAACGCCTACGAATCGCGCGCCTATTTGGTGCTCATCGGACACTCGCACTTCAAAGCCCTCGAAGTCGCCGGGCGCTCCAATATTCCTCGGCAGAAGATCTATGAGGTGCTCGACAGCCTCGTGGAAAAGGGCTTCGTCCGGGTGGTGCAGGGCAAGGCCAAGCAATTTTCGGCCGTGGAGCCGGAATTGGCGCTGGAAGGCTACCTGCAGCGCAAGAAAGAAGGCTTCGAGCGCGAATGGCAGGAGCGGCAGCGGCTGGCCGGCATCCTCGGCGCCGACCTCTCCACCGTCTTTGCTCACGGCAACCAGGGGCGCGGACCGCTGGACTATCTGCGGATCGTGGCCGACACCGCGCAGATCGCTGAAGAGTACCGCCGCATGCTGTTGCAGTGCGAGTCCGAGTACCTGGAGTTCGCGCGTCCGCCCTACGGCGTCGACCCGGGCCGCGAGCCGATCGTGCAGCAGATGTCCGAGAAGGGCCTGACCTGCCGCCTGCTGTTCGCCGCCGGCGCGGTGGACAAGCCGGGCCTGGCGCCGCTCAAGGCCAAGGGCGCCCAGATCCGCACCATCCCGGAGCTGCCGATGAAGCTGGCGCTGTTCGACGCCGAGCGCGGCATGATCTCGCTCAACGACCCGGTGGTGAGCAATCCGCAGATCACCGCGCTGGTGTTCGAGCACCACAGCCTGGCTTCGGCGATGCAGAGCCTGTTCGACGACTTCTGGGGCCGGGGCGAAGCGATCTAGCAAGCCGCGCCGGCGCCCTCGCTCTCTGAGCCGGCGCGCAGGGCGATAGATTCTCGATTGTCTGCGGGGCGAGGGTGTATGCTGTTTTGCTGACAGCATGTTGCGCCTGGCCGTCTCCTTCTGCTTCCTTCTGAGCGCGCTGCCGCTGACCGCCGCCACGGCTCTCGAGTACTTCGAGACCGAGGTGCGGCCGCTGCTGGCCGAGAAGTGTTTCGGCTGCCACACGCAGACCAAGATGGGCGGCCTGTCGATGGCGTCCCGGCAGGATCTTCTCGCCGGCGGCGCTTCGGGACCGGCGATCGAGCCCAAGGCCCCCGAGCGCAGCCTGCTCATCCAAGTCGTCAAGCACGAGCACGAGCGCATCCAGATGCCCCCGGGGGGCAAGCTGGAGGACGAAGAGATCGCCAAGCTGGTGCGTTGGGTGGACGCCGGCGCCGTCTGGCCCGATTCCGCCGCCGCCGCGCCCAAGGCCGGTGACAAATACGAGGTCACCGACGAGCAGCGCCGCTACTGGGCCTTCCAGCCCGTGAAGGCGCCGACGGGCGACATCGATCAGCTCATCGACGCCAAGCTGGTCGAGAAGGGTTTGCAGAAGGCCGGCCCCGCCGATGCGCGGACCTGGCTGCGGCGGGTGAGCTTTGACCTGATCGGCCTGCCGCCGACGCCGGCCGAGGTCGACGCCTTCGTGGCCGACCCCTCTCCGGCGGCGCGCGAGAAGGTCGTGGACCGGCTGCTGGCTTCGCCGCGCTACGGCGAGCGCTGGGGACGCCTCTGGCTGGACGTGGCGCGCTACTCCGACGAGCGCCTCAACTCCACCCAGGACGAGCCCTTCCCCAACGCCTTCCGCTATCGCGACTGGGTCATCCAGGCGTTCAACGACGACCTGCCCTACGACCTCTTCGTCAAAGCCCACCTGGCGGCCGATCAGCTCGAGCAGCAGGACCTGGCCGGCCACACCCGCGAAGAGCTGGCGCCCGCGCTGGGCATGTACGGCCTCAGCCCCAAGTTCCAGGACGACCGGATCGACGTGACCGGCCGCGGCTTTCTGGCCATGACGATCGCCTGCGCCCAGTGCCACGACCACAAGTTCGACCCCATCCCCACCGAGGATTACTACGCCCTGCTCGGCGTCTTCAACTCCACCAAGACCTCCGAGCGCCCGCTGGCCGACCAGGCGGTGGTGCAAGAGTATGAGAGCCGCCGCAAGGCCGCCGACGAGGCCAAGGGAAAGCTCAACGCCTACCTGGCGGCGCAGGCCCACGCCCTGGTCGACGCTTTTGCCGGGCGCACCAGCGACTATCTGATGGCCGCCCGCGAGCTGCTGCTCGAAGACGGCAAGGGCCTGGCCGCCGCGGCTTCGCGCGAAGGGCTCGACCCGGAAACGCTGGAGCGCTGGCGGGACTATCTGGGCGGCAGCCCGCGCGAGCACCTGCTGCTGGACGAGTGGGACGCCCTGCTGGCGCGCAAGGCTTCCAAGGAGGAGTTCCAGGCCTTCGCCGACGGCTTCCAGACAAAGCTGCAAGAGGTGATCGCCGAGCGCCGCCGGATGGAGAAGGAGAACGAGATCCGGCTGGGCGGCGACGATTCGGCGGGCAAGGCGGCCCGCACGGAGCTGCTGTCGCTGCCGCGCGAGGAGTACTTCCTGTGGCGCGACGTGGCGTCGGGCGAGGGCCACAAGCTGCCGGTGCGGGCTTCGACCGGCGTACTGTACTACGACGGCAAGGCGATCGAGCGCTTTCTGGCCGGCCCGGTGGCCGACTACGTGACGCGCAGCCGCGCGCAGGTCGCCGAGCTCGAGGCGGCGGTCCCCGAGAAGTACCCCTTCCTGCACGTGATCTCCGACGTCGCCGAGCCCAAGAACGGGCACGTCTACATCCGCGGCAACGCCGACAATCTGGGCGACGAGGTGCCGCGGCGCTTCTTGACCGTGCTCTGCAACGGCGAGCCCAAGCCGTTCACCCAGGGCAGCGGCCGGCTGGAGCTGGCGCGGGCGATCGCCGACGAGAAGAATCCTCTGACGGCCCGCGTGATGGCGAACCGCATCTGGGCGCAGCACTTTGGGCGCGGCATCGTGGGCACTCCCAGCAACTTCGGGCAGATGGGCGAGCGCCCGTCCAACCCCGAGCTGCTGGACTACTTGGCCGCCCGTTTCGTCGCCGGGGGCTGGTCGGTGAAGGCTCTGCACCGCGAGATCCTGCTCAGCGACGCCTACGGGCGCGAGGCGACCGACATCGCGGCCAATCACGAGATCGACCCGGACAACAAGCTGCTGTGGCGCTACAATCGCCGCCGGCTGGACGTGGAAGCCCTGCGGGACGCCATGCTGTTCGTGGCCGGTACGCTCGACAGCGACGCCGGCGGGCCGCCGGTGATGCTCGACGAGGAGTCCAACCATCGCCGGACCGTCTACGGCTACGTCAGCCGCCGCCGGCTCGACAACGTGCTGGGCCTGTTCGACTTCCCCAACCCCAACAACACCAGCGAGCGCCGCGTGCCGACGAACACGCCGATGCAAGGGCTGTTCTTCCTCAACAGCGAGCTGGCGATGGCACAAGCCGAAGCCTTGGTACAGCGCGCCGCGGACGAGGCCGGCGAGGCCCCCGCAAAGCGCATCGAGCGGATGTACCGCCTGCTGTTCGGGCGCGAGGCGACAGCCAAGGAGCTGTCGCTCACTCAGAAGTTTCTGGCCGAGGAGCCCAACGGCTGGCCGCTGCTGGCGCAGTCGCTGCTGAGCTCCAACGAGTTTCTCTATGTCGACTGAACGCTTGCCACTCGTTTCCCGCCGCGACCTGCTGCGGATGACCGGCGCGGGGTTCGGAATGCTGGGGCTGGCGCCGCTGCTGGCCGAGCAGACGCCGGCCGCCTCGCCGCTGGCGCCCAAGCCCAGCCACTTCGCGCCCAAGGCCAAGCGCATCATCCACCTATTCCTCAACGGCGCGCCGTCGCACGTGGACTCGTTCGACTACAAGCCGAAGCTGGCCGAGTACAACGGCAAGCCCTATCCGGGCGGCAACCTGCGGACCGAGCGCAAGACGGGTTCGCTGATGCAGTCGCCGTTCGAGTTCAAGCCGCGCGGCGAGAGCGGCATTCCCATCAGCGAGATCTTCCCGGAGGTCGGCTCGGTCATCGATCACTGCTGCGTGATCAACTCCATGTACACCGACGTGCCGTTCCATGAGCCGTCGCTGTTCATGTTCAACTGCGGGCAGCGGCTGGCCGGCCATCCCTCCATGGGCGCTTGGCTGACCTACGGGCTGGGGACCGAGAACCAGAACCTGCCGGGGTACGTGGTGCTGTGCCCGGGCTATCCGGTGGTGGGGCCGCAGTTGTGGACGTCGGCCTACCTGCCCGGCGCCTACCAGGGCGCCTACGTTCGCAACACTGAGCGGGACCCCGAGAAGCTGGTGCCGTTCCTCAAGAACCCCAGCACGACGCCGGAGCAGCAGAAGCGGCAGATGGCCCTGCTCGAAGGGCTGAACGAGGCCCACCTGGAGCGCACCGGGCCGGCCCCCGAGCTCGAATCGCAGATCCACTCCATGGAGGTCGCCTACCGCATGCAGGTGGAGGCGATGGACGCCTTCGACCTCAGGCGCGAGAGCGAAGCGACCCGGGCCGACTATGGCGAGGGCGACTTCGCCGCCGGCTGCCTGCTGGCGCGGCGGCTGGTGGAGCGCGGCGTGCGCGTGGTCCAGGTCTACTACGGCAACAGCCAGCCCTGGGACACCCACGACGACATTCTGCGGATGCGCGAGCTGGCCGGCGATTCCGACAAGCCGATCGGCGCACTTATCCGCGACCTGCACCAACGCGGCCTGTTGGACGACACGCTGGTGGTGATCGGCGGGGAGTTCGGGCGGACGCCGACGGTAGAGGTCAGCGGACGCATCAAGGTGCAGGCGGGCCGCGACCATAACAGCCACGGGTTCACGACGATCGTAGCCGGCGGCGGCATCAAGCCGGGGCTGCGCTACGGCGCGACCGATGATTTCGGGTTCAAGGCCGAGGTCGACCGGGTCCACGTGCACGATCTGCACACGACCCTGCTGCACCTGCTGGGCCTGGACCACAAGCGGCTCACCTACCGCCACAGCGGCCGAGACTTCCGCCTGACGGACGTACACGGCGAGCTGGTCCCCGGGATTCTGGCGTAGCGCGCGCCTCCAGGCGAGCAGCGGAGGCCGTCCCGGCCTCCGTCCCGGGGAGGGTCCAAGCCGATGGAGCCGCCCTCCGGGAAAGCAGCCCGCCCCAAGCCATACGCTACGATCGAACGAATGCGTCGCCTCCTAGCCGTGGCGTGGTGCTTCTGCGCCTTGGCGTTCGGGCAGTCGCAGCGCGTCAGCGGCGGCCTCGAAGTGACCGTCGTGGACCTCGCCGGCTCGCCGGTCGTCGGCGCCGTCGTCTCGCTGGAAACCCCCGAGGGCGGCCTGCGGCGCACGGCCCAATCCGGGCCTGACGGGCGCGCCCTGCTCTCCGCCGTCCCCAGCGGCGAGTATGAGCTGCGCGTCGAACAGGAAGGGTTCGCCCCGCAAGAGATCGACGACGTGGAGGTCTCCCTCTCGCGCACCACCCGCCTGCGCGTAACCCTGCGGCTCGAAGCCGTCCAGGAGACGGTCGAGGTGACGGCTTCGGCCGGAACCGTCGACACCGCCGCCGTCACCTCCAGCGCCTCTCTCGGCTCCGAGCGCATCGAGGAAGGGCCGTCGGCCAATCGCAACTACCTCAACTTCGTGCTCGTCGCTCCCGGCGTGGCGCAGTCGGCGGGCTCCAACGCCCGCAAGTCTCTGGCCGGGACCCGCGCGCCGCTGTCAGACAGCGGGTTCACCTTCGGCGGCATGCGCGGGCGCAACAACTCCCTCAGCGTCGACGGCGTGGACAACCGCGACGAGACCACCGGCGGTCAGCGCGTGTCGATCGGCCTCGAGCTGGTGCAGGAGTTCCGCGTCGCCGGCGCCATGGGCGGCGCTGAGCACGGCGGGGCCGCCGGCGGCTCGGTGGACGTGGTGACGCGCTCGGGCACCAACATCTGGCACGGCGACATGACCTGGTTCTTCCAGGACAGCGGCCTCAACGCCCGCGACCCGGAGGTCGACGTCGGCCGCAAACCGCGCACCCGCAAGTACCAGCCCGGCGTCTCTCTGCTCGGGCCGGCCCGGCGCGACAAGACCTTCTTCGCCTTCGCCCTCGAACAGGTGTCCGAGCGCGGCGAGGAGTGGTCGGACACCCCCGCGGTCTCGGTGCAAGCCGTCAACCAAGCGTTGGCGTCGCCGCGCTTTGCCGGGGCCGCGGTGCACCAGGTCAGCCGGGGGCTCTTCGCGGCGGACTCGTCGGAGACGGAGCTGGCCTTCAAGCTCGACCACCACGTCAACCAGCAGAGCTTCTTGGCGGCGCGCTACGCCTTCTCGCGCGGGCGCATGGCCAACGAGGTTCATGGGCTCGACAACTTCTCCGACAACTCGGCGCGCGGCTCCAGCCTGACCCGCGACCACGCGCTGACGGCCGCCTTCACCAGCTCCCCCCGCGCCAACCTGTTCTACGATCTGCGGACGCAATTCGCCCGCCGCGACGTGGGCCTGTCGCCCAACAGCCGCGGGGCTCTGCTCGAGATCCCCGGCGTGGTCAGCCTGGGGCAGGCGTTTCGGCTGGATTCCCAGCGCACCGAGGACCACTGGGAGGCCGTCGGCTCGCTGGGCTTCGCCACGGTCAAGCACACGCTGGGCTTCGGCGGGTCCATGCAGTACATCCCCCTGCAGGCTCGCTTCGACGACAGGACCGCCGGCATCTTCGTCTTCCCGACGCTCCAGGCCTTCTCCGCAGGGCTGCCCGACCTGTTCGTGCAGCGGTTCTCGCCCGCGGCGACCCGGCTCTCCACCACGCCGGGCGGGCTGTGGGTGGAGGACCGTTGGCGCCCGGGCCGGGGCGTAACCCTATCGGCCGGGCTGCGTTGGGACGCCCAGCGCTTGCCGGCTGGGTTTCGCAGCCCAAAAGCGAACTTCGCACCGCGGCTGAGCGCGGCCTGGACGCCGGCGGACTCCCTGGTGCTGCGGGCCGGGATGGGCTGGTTCTTCGACCGCTATCCGCTGGCTTTCTTGAAGGAGGCCGGCTGGACCGAGCAGATCCTGGCCGGGACGGCGGCGCAGCGGGCCTTTGGGTTGGGCTTGGGGGCCGGGCTGGGAGCGCCGGTCCCGGGCGAGCAGCTCTCCACCTATCAGGCCGACCCGGACTTTCCGACCACCTACAGCCGCAAAATCTCCGTCGGCGCCGAGCAGGGCCTGTCGGATTCGACCAAGCTCAGCGTGGAGTACTCGGCGGTGCGAGGCTTCCATTTGCCGCGCATCCGCAACGCTAACGGAGGCCTGCCGGCGCTGAACCTGCTGGAGCAGACGGCGCGGTCCTCCTACCACGGCTTCTCGGCGTCGCTCGAGCGCAAGATGACCCGTGAGATGACCTTCCTGGTGGCCTACCAAGCCGGCCGCACGCGCGACGACGGCTCGGACTTCGACGAGCGGCCGCTCGATCCGCTCGACATCCGCAAGGACTGGGCTCTGTCACGGCAGCACCAAGGCCAGCGGCTGGCCGCCAGCGGACTCTTCGAGCTGTTCGAGGACGTCGTGCTGTCACCGATCCTCACCGTGGGAACGCCGCGCCCGCTCAACACCCTGCTGACCACCGACGCCTATCGCACCGGGGCCTACCCTCTCTCGGCCCGGCCCGAGGGCGTCGCCCGCAACACCGCCCGGGCGGCCGGCGTCTTCAGCCTGGACCTGCGTGTGATGAAGGGCTTTTGGGTCATGGACGACCGCGCCATCCTGCAAGTGGGCGTCGAAGCGTTCAACCTGCTCAACCACACCAACGTGCTGCGGGCGAACCCGTTCGACACGCCCAGCCACGGAGCCCGCCTGGAGACGCTGAACCCCCGCCAGTTGCAGTTGATGGCGCAGTTCGAGTTCTGACCTAGCCCGGCCGCCGAAACTCGAAGCGGTGGAAGGGCTTCAGGTCGTCGAGCAACGATTCGGGCTCGTCCATCTTCCAGCTCGAGAAGCGGCCTTCCACACGGTCCTCGGTGAAGTCGAGGATCGTGAAGCCGTTCTTCTCGATCGGCGAGAGGCCCTCCTCCACCTCGATGCCGGTGGGCTGCTGCGGCGGCGTGCCGCGCCAGGCCGAAGGCCATGCCTTGGGGCCGGTGCTGATGGGTCCGGTCAGCACCGTGGCCACCGGATTGCGCCGGAAGTCGAGCTCGCCGTAGCGATGGATGCGCCCCTCGGCGATGGCGTGCAGGTCGCCGCTCAGGAACAGCGGAATGCGGTCCATGGCGGAGGCAGCCTGCAGCAGCCGGTTGTGCTGCAACTGCCAGCCCTGCTGCCACCAGTACTTCGGCTTCTCCAGGCCGAGCTTGCCGTTGGGCTGCAGCAGGTCCGGGTACCACTCGCCCCACTTGCCGGCGCTCCAGCCGATCGGCGTCGACGGCAGGTTCACCACGTGGTCGGTCTGCCGCGCTTGCATGCGGCTGGTGAGCCAGGCTTCCACCGCGTCGGGCACGAAGCCGCCGCTCGGCCCCTTCAGGCTCAGGTTGCGGCGGCAGTCATACATCATGATCTCCGCCAGTTTGCCGTAGCGCAGGGTTCCGTAGGATTCCGACACGCCCGGCGCGCGGTCCGGCGGCGAACCGCCGGGCAACCCCAGCGGGCGTCCCGGGCTGGGCAGAAACTCGGGATAGTACATCCGCTGGGTCGCCCGGGCGAGCCGCAAGGCGAAGTTGTCCGGCGGAAAGGTCACCATCTGCTCGGTGGCCTCATCGTTCTCGAAGTAGTCGTGGTCGTCCTGCACGAAGAAGACCGGCGTGGAACGCAGCAGAGTCCCGTAGAGGTCGGGAATCTGTCCGTTGACGGCGATCTTCAGCTTGCCCTCGTTGTCCGTGCCGAGGACCGGCGCCGAGCGGTCGAAGTCGCCCACCAGCGCGCGCAAGGCTTCGGAGCCGCCCAGGTTGATGCGGCCGCCCGGCGAGAGCAGGTCCCAGTAGACGTGGTCGCCGATGGCGATCAAGGCGTCGGGCTCATAGGAGAGGCCGGTCCGCAGCAGCTTGCGGCGGTTCTCGATGGAAACCCAGTAGTCGCCGCCGGTGTCCGGGTTGCGGGTGGCCGGATGCCCGCCGGCGCAGGTGTAGACCAGCAGCCGAAAGCGCTTGGGCCGAGCTTCGGGCGAAGGAAACGTGGAGATCGGCCAGGGGTCGCACAGCGGCTTGCCGCCGGCGTCGGTCAGCTCGAGCGTGTAGGGCGTGGCCGGCTCCAGGCCCGTGAGGTCAAAACGCCAGAGCTCCCCCAACGAATCCGTCCGCACGCCCGCCGCCCGGTGCGCCCCGGCTCGCAGCGTGGGCGCCGCCGTCAGGGCTTGGCGAAAGCTCGCCTTCAGCAACAGCCGGTCCGGACCGGCGGCCGGCAGCAGATGGCGGACGCGGCCGGCGTCCCAGGCCTCTGCGTCTCGCGCCGCGGCCCGCAGGGCGAGCGGCGCTCCCAGGGCGGCGGCCAAGGCTTGGCGGCGCGAAACAGACATCCCGGTCTTCATGCGACCGTAGCCTACCCGCGCGACAAACAAATACGCAAGAGGGATTACACTTGCCGCCCCATTCCGCCGATCCACCTGAGACGGGCTCGCTTTGTTTGCGCGCGCCCCTCCGAATCGTCGTATGCAACCGCGTCGTATCGCTCATATCGGACCGTCAGGAGGCGGTCTAGAATCCTTGTGGCATTTCCTGGCCGATGCGGGCGTGTGGGTGGACGCGGGCCTGTCGCCCACCCTCGGGTTGTCGCGCGTGCAGGAGGGCCTGGACGGGCTGCTGCTCGATTCGCGCCTCTCCGGCCAGCAGCGGGACGGGCTGGTGGAGGAGGCCTTGCGGCGCGACCCTCGGCTGCCGGTGATCGCCCTGCTGGCGGCGCCCCGCATGGCCGAGGCGGTGCGGCTGGGCCGGCTCGGCGCCAGCGCCGCCCTGGTCTTTCCCGAAGAGCCGCGCGAAGCCGCCGAGTCGCTCTGGGAGGCTCTGGAGGCGAACTGGACCATGCAGGACCAGCGTCCGGCCACGCCGGGAGACCCCTTCTGCGCCCTGGCCGGCCGTAGCGGCTCGCTGCGGCGGGTGATCGACGTCGCCCGCATGATCGCGCCGCGCAGCTCCACGGTGCTCATCACGGGCCCCACGGGCACGGGCAAGGAGCTGCTGGCGCGGGCGATCCACGCCGCCTCGCCGCGGGCCCGCGGGCCCTGGGTGGCGGTCAACTGCGGAGCCATCCCGGCGGAGCTGATCGAGTCGGAGTTCTTCGGCCACGTCAAAGGCGCCTTCACCGGCGCGGCCGCCCAGCGGGCGGGCCGCTTCGAGCAGGCCGACGGCGGCACCATCCTGCTCGACGAGGTCGGCGAGACTCCCCTGGAGATGCAGGCCAAGCTGCTGCGCGTGCTGCAGGAACGGGAGATCCAGCGCGTCGGGGGAGCCGACACGCTGCCGGTGGACATCCGCGTGATCGCGGCCACCAACTGCGACCTGGCCGAGATGGTGCGTCGCGGACGCTTCCGCGAAGACCTCTACTACCGCCTGAACGTGGTGCCGGTGGAGCTGCCGAGCCTGGCCGAGCGCATCGAGGACCTGCCGGACTTGACCGCGCGGCTGCTGGCCAAGGTTTGCCGCCGGGAAGGCCTGGAGCCCAAGCGTTGCAGCCGCGAGACCCTTGACCGGCTGATGCTGCACGGCTGGCCGGGCAACATTCGCGAGCTCGAAAACGCCGTCGAGAAAGCCGTGGCGCTCAGCGGCTCCCGCGAGCAACTGTTCCCCAGCGATTTCCCGCTGCCGTCTCCGATCGCGCTCGACAGGGACTCGCCGGCCGGACCGGGCGTGGACCTGCCGGCCGGCGGGCTGAACTACGACGCCGTCGTGCACGGCCTCGAGCTGAGCCTGATGCAACAGGCTCTCGAGCGGGCCGGCGGCAACAAGAAGCGCGCGGCGGAGCTGCTGCGCATCAAACGAACGACGTTCACGGCGCGCTGGAAGGCGCTGCAGGAGGTGGAATGATCTCGGCCAAGACGCGCCTGATGGCGAACTACCTGGACTACCTGTCGCAGCAACAGCGGACGACGGCGGCGAACCTGGCGAACCTCGATACGCCCGGCTACCGCACCCGCCAGGTCGACTTTTCGGCCGCGCTGCGGACGGCCCTGAACGACCCGCGCGGCGAACCGCAGGCCGCCGTGCGCGTGACGGGCGTGGAGGGCTTGGCGGTGAAGAGCGACGGCAACGACGTCTCGCTCGACCGCGAGCTGCAGAACCTGTCGGAAACCGCCGTGCGCTTCTCGCACGCGCTGATCATGCTGCGCGGCGGCATCCGCTCGGTGCGCTCGGCCATCCACGAAGGCCGCGGCAATGGCTAGCCCGCGGGGCAACGGGAAGGGGGAATTGAGATGAGTCTGTTCGACACGCTCGACGTCAGCGCCTCGGGCCTGGCCGCGCAACGGCGGCGGGTGGAGGTGCTGGCGCAGAACATCGCCAACGCGGAGACGACCCGGACGCCGGAGGGCGGACCCTATCGGCGCCGGCAGATCGTCTTCGAGGCCGTGCCGTCGTCGCGCTTCGCCGACGAGCTCGAGGCGGTCCGGGTGCAACCCGTGGACGGGCGCCAGGAGCCGCCCTCGGGAGGGGTGCGCGTGGCCGGCATCGAGCTCGACCCGGCGCCGCCCCAGATGCGCTACGAGCCCGAGCACCCCGACGCCGACGCGAACGGCTTCGTGGCCTATCCGGGGTACGACCCGGTGCGCGACATGGTCGATCTGTCCTCGGCCACGCGTTCCTATCAGGCGAATCTGGCCGCGGTCAACGCCGTGCGCCAGATGATCGTCCAGACGATCGAGACGGCGGGCTAGCCCGCTTCGGGAGGCGACGCTGCCATGGACGCCATCGCATTCACCCGCCTGGTCGCGCCGGAGTTGGGCGCTTCCTCGGCTTCGAAATCCGGCCCTGCGAGCGACGCGGGCGAGGGCGAGTTCGCCGATCTGCTGCGCCAGGGCATGGACCGGCTCAACGAGCTCGAAAAGAACGCCGACGCACAGGTCAACAAGCTGCTCTCGGGCGAGCCCGTGGAGTTGCACCGCGTGGTGCTGGCCGGCGAACAGGCCAGCCTGGCCTTCGACCTGATGATGAGCGTGCGCAACAAGGTGGTCGACGCCTACCAGGAAGTGATGCGGATGCAGGTCTGAGGCGCCGCCGCCGGGACTGAATCGCACCATCCACTATGGGAGCCCTTTGGGAGAACCTGAGTCGGTTTGCCGCGCAACTGGCGGCGCTGTGGCGGAGCCTGCCCCCGCGGCGGAAGGTCGCCATCGCCGCCGTGGCCGCGCTGGTGATCGCGCTGCTGGGCGGCTTCGTCTGGAAGATGAACCAGGTCGCTTGGCGGCCGCTGTACGCCGGCATGACCGAGGCCGATGCCGGGCTGACCGCGCGCCGGCTCGACGAGATGCAGGTGCCCTACAAGCTGGCCGCCGGGGGGACGACGATCCTGGTTCCCGAAGGCCGGCTCGACGATGTGCGGCTGCAACTCGCCGCCGACGGCCTGCCGCAGTCCGGCCGGCTGGGCTTCGAGCTCTTTGACGAGAACAGCTTCGGCGCCACCGAGTTCGCCGAGCAGATCAACTTCCGGCGAGCGCTCGAGGGCGAGCTCGAGCGCACGATCGCGCGATTGCGGGAGGTCAAGAGCGCGCGCGTGCACATCAGCCTGCCGCAGCGCTCGGTGTTCCTGGACCAGGACCGCCCGGCGAAGGCCTCGGTGGTGCTCGACCTGGAGCGCAACCAGCGGCTGGGCGAGGAGCAGACGCGGGCGATCGCGGCCTTGACGGCCAGCGCCGTGGAGGGCCTCGACCCCGACGCGGTCACCATCATGGATTCGACCGGCCGGCTGTTCTCGCAGCGCTACCTGCAAGGCGGCGAGCTGACGGACCAGCAGATCGAGTACCGCCGGCGCCTGGAAGCCGAATCGGTGCGGAAGATCGTCGAAACGCTCGAGCCGCGCCTGGGCCCGGGCGGCGTGCGCGCCAACGTGTACGTGGACGTGGATTGGGATTCCGGCGAGCAGACCGAAGAGATCCTCGACCCCGACGCCATCGCGATGAGTGTGCAGAAGTCCGCCGAGCGCTCCCTGGAGGTCGCCCCGGCGGGCGTTCCCGGAACGCCGGCGAACCTGCCGCCCCAGCCGGCGCAGCCCGCGACGACCGCGCCCGACGGCGTGGAGCGCACCCAGGAGACCACCAACTACCAGACCAGCCGTACGGTCACGCGCATGTCTCTGGAGCGCGGCCAGATGAAGCGCATGTCGATCGCCGTCTTGGTGGATTACGCCCAAAAGGTCGATGAGGAAGCCAGGGCCGTGGTGCGCGTGCCGCGGGAGGCGGCGGAGCTCGAAACGATCCGAGAGCTCGTGGTCGCCGCCGCCGGAGCGGTGGAGTCGCGCGGCGACCGGGTGACCGTCGAGAGCTTGCCGTTTACGATGCTCGAGCCTCCTCTGGAGCCGCCCGCGCCCCCGCCGGACCCCGCCGACGAGCTGTTCAGCATGGAATGGATCGACCGCTACAAGCTGCACTTCGCGCTCGGTCTGGTCGTCCTGATCCTGCTGGCGGTGGCCATCACAGCGTTTCGGCGCCACCGCAAGAAGGCCAAGATCCGGGCCGAGCGGCAGAGGGCTCTGGAGGCGGAGCGAGAGCGGAAGCTGCTGGAGGACCGCGAGGTGCAGGATGCCTTGGACCGCAAAGAAGAAGAGGCGCGGATGCTCAAGGGCCTGCAGGTGGCGCCGTTGCCGACGAGCAAGACCGAGATCCTCAAGAAGCATCTCGAGACCGTGGCCTTCGAGGATCCCGAACGGTTTGCACGGCTGGTGAAGGCGTGGGTGCACGAAGATGATTAGCAACGCGGAAAACGAAAACATGGTGCTCAGCGGCCTGCGCAAGGCCGCCATCGCCATGGTCACGCTCGGCGACGAAGTCGCCAGCCGAGTCTTCCCGTACCTCACAGACGAAGACGTCCAACTGCTCAGCCGCGAGATCTCCAAGCTCAGCGAGGTCTCCGCCGAACAGGCCGAGCGGGTGCTGGCCGAGGTGCACGAGCTGCAGTTGGCGCAGCGGCACTTCTCCACCGGCGGCTTGGAATACGCCAAGCGGCTGCTCAACTCCGCCTACGGTCCGGATCGCGCCCGCAACATCATTGACCGGCTGGTGCGTTCGCTCGGCAACGAGATCCCTACCTTCGACGCGCTCCAGAAAGCCGACCCGCAGCAGGTGGCCAAGTTCATTCAGGGCGAGAATCCGCAAACCATCGCGCTGGTGCTGTCGCACTTGAACAGCGGCTCGGCGGCGGGCATGCTGATGGCCCTGCCGACCGAGATCCGCACCGACGTGGCCATGCGCATGGCCAACCTGGAGCAGATCTCGCCGGACATCGTGCGCCGCATCGCGTCGATTCTGGAGCAGAAGCTCCGCTCGCTCGGCCAGTTCAGCCGCGAGTCCTACGGCGGCGTGCCGGCCGTGGCGGAGATGTTCAACCGCATGGAAGCCAACTCGGGCCAGGAGTTGCTCGAACAGATCGAGGGCATGGACGGCGAGCTCGGCTTGGCCATCCGGAACCTGATGTTCGTTTTCGAGGATCTGTTGCTGGTCGATCAAATCGGCATGCGCGAGGTGCTCTCTCGGGTCGATAAGAAAGCCCTGACGACGGCGTTGAAGGGGACCAGCGAGAAGCTGCGGGAACACTTCTTCGTCAACATGTCCGAGCGAGGCGCGACGATGCTCAAGGAAGACATGGACGCCATGGGGCCGGTGAAGATTCGTGAAGTCGAGACGGCGCAGCAGGAGATTCTGCAGATCGTCCGTCAACTGGAGTCCGAGGGCGTGCTGAGCCTGAAGGGAGCGGTCGGCGAACAGTACGTTGTCTAGGATTTTTCGAGGCGGTGAAGGCGTGGAGTGTAAGACGTTCGGGGCCAAGCGGATCTCGGAGGCGGGCGCCGCCGGGGTCGCGGCGTTCGAGCCGCGCCGCCTGCGCAGCGACGGAGTGGAGGAGCCGAGGGCGGCCGCCGCGGCGCCGCCGCCTCCTCCGCCGCCGCAGCCCAAGATCGACCTCGACGCGGTGCGCAAGCAGGCCTTCCAGGAGGGTTTCGCGGCCGGGTCGGAGTCGGCCGAACAGAAGGCCCGGCAGCGCTATGACGCCGCGGTGGGCGGCTTGCGGGCGACGGTGACGGCTCTCGAACAGGCCCGCCCGGCGCTGCTGGCCGAAGCCGAGGCGGAGATGGTCGAGCTGGCGTTCGCGATCGCCAAGCGCGTGCTGCGGCGAGAGATCTCGGTCGACCCCTGGGCCACCCGCGCCATCGCGGCGGCCTGTCTGCAAGAAGCCGGCGGCGCGGCGGTCAAGCAGATCCGGGTGCACCCCGACGACGTGGCCGCGGTGCGCGAAGGCGTGGGCCAGAGCATCGAGGTGCGCGGCGACGCCGCGGTCTCGCGCGGCGGCGCGGTGCTCGAGACCGAGCGGGGCACGCTCGACGGCCGCATCGAGACCCAGCTCGACGAGATCGCCCGGGGGCTGGCCGATGCCTGAGGCCGCCGGGGCGGTCGCCCAAGCGCTGCGCCGCATGCGCGATCGGGTGGAGCTGTCGAACCCCATCCGGGCCGAGGGCGAGGTCACCGATTTCGTCGGCTTGGTGATCGAGTCCGACGGTCCGCCGGTTTCGGTGGGGGAGCTGTGCGAGGCGACGCTGCCCAGCGGCCGGCGGCTGCAGACCCAGGTGATCGGCTTCCGCGCCGGGCGGGTGTTGTCCATGCCTCTGGACGACCCCGACGGGCTGCAGGCCGGTTGCCGCCTGGCGGCGCGCCGCAGCGCCGCACTGGCGCCGGTGGGCCCCGAGCTGCTGGGCCGGACGCTGGACGCCTTCGGCCGCCCGATCGACGGACTGGGGCCGCTGAAAGCGCTGGGCCGCCGCGCGCTTTACGCCGATCCGCCCGGTCCTCTGGAGCGCGAGGCGATCCGGGAGCCGCTGGAGACCGGAATTCGCGCGATCGACGCGCTGGCGCCGTGCGGACGCGGCCAGCGCGTGGGCATCTTCGGAGGCTCCGGCGTGGGCAAGAGCACGCTGCTGGGGGCTCTGGCCAAGAACGCCTCGGCGGACGTGAGCGTGATCGCGCTGATCGGCGAGCGCAACCGCGAAGTCCGCATGTTCCTCGAAGAGACCTTGGGCGAGGAAGGCTTGCAGCGGTCGGTGGTGGTGGCGGCCACTTCGGACCGGCCGGCGCCGCTGCGCGTGCGGGCGGCCTTTCTGGCGACGACGATCGCGGAGGAGTTCCGGGCCGAAGGCAAGGACGTGCTGCTGATCGTGGACTCGGCCACACGGCTGGCGATGGCGCAGCGCGAGATCAGCCTGGCCGCCGGCGAGCCGCCGAGCCAAAAGGGCTACACGCCGTCGGTGTTCCAACTGCTGCCGAAGGTGTTCGAGCGCGCCGGCGCCTTCGGCCGAGGGTCGATCACGGGCTTCTACACCGTGCTGGTGGAGGGCGACGACATGAACGACCCGATCGCTGACAGCGTCCGCTCGCTGCTCGACGGCCACCTGGTGTTGTCGCGCGAGCTGGCCTCGGCCAACCACTATCCCGCCATCGACGTGCTGCACAGCCTCAGCCGGCTGGCGTCGGCGGTCGGCACGCCGGAGCAGCTCCGCGACGGGGGCCGGCTGCGCGAGGCCTTGGCCGCCTATCGCCGCGCCGAGGACCTGATCCAGCTCGGGGCCTACGTGGAAGGGGCCAGCGCGAAAGTCGACGCGGCCGTGAAGTCGCACGACGCCCTCAACGACTTTCTGCGGCAGGACCTGCGCCAGAAGCAGCCCTACGCGCAAACGCTGTCGGAGCTGAGCCGGCTGGCGGAGAAGCTGTGAAGCCGTTCCGCTTCTCCCTGGAACGCATCCTGGATCTGCGGCGCAGGCGGCTGGAGGAGGCCGAGGCGGAGATGGCGCGGGCGCTCGCCGAGGTCCGCGCCACGGCCGAGCGCGCCGCGGCGATCGACCACGAAAGCGCTCTGCTCGACGAGGGCCTGCGGTCGAACGCGAGCTGGAAGGGACGCGACCTCGCCGCCGGCGACGCCTGGCGCCACAAGCTCACCGATCAGCGACGGGTGGTGGAAGCGGAGGGACGCCGGCGACAGTCGCACGTGGAAGAGCTCCGCCGCAAGCTGACGGCCGCCCGCATCGACCTGCGCGCCCTGGAATCCCTGCGCGACCGCCGCCTGGCGGACTGGCGGCGCGAGCTCAGCCGCGAGGAAGAAGCCCTGGCGGGCGAGCTGTTCCTGGCCCGCTGGAAGCGCAAGTCCGGCTGAGGGCCGTGGCCCCTCAGACCTTCATGATCTTCTTGGCGTTGTCGTGGAAGATCTTCTGCAGGATCGACTGGTCGGTCACCAGCTTCCGCAGAATCTTCTGCGTCGGCAGGCCGATGCACTTGTCGCCGTTCACGTCGGCGTCGCTGCAGTCGGAGCCGTAGAGCAGCTTGTCCTGGTGGCGGACCAGGAACTCCGCCGCGTGGGCTTCGTCGCGCGCCAGCGAGTTGCGGCCCGACCCGGCCGACAGGTCGCCGTACATGTTCGGGTAGTCCGACAAGTAGCGGTCCGACAGGCCGCCCGGCGTCACCGGCGTCTTCGGGTACAGATCGGTCGGCACGTGGTTCTTGTCGATGTAGCCCCACCACGTTTGGGCGTGGCCGATGAAGTTCACCGTCGGGAACTTTTCGAGGATTTTGTGAAAATTCTCGAGATGAAAGTTGTAGGTCTCGTGCTGGAAGTGCAGCAGCACCGGCACATCCCACTCCTTGGCGATCGAGGCGATCAGCTCGATGTGCTTGGAGTCGGACTCGACGCCGAACTTCTGCTCGCCGATGCCGATCGCTCCCTTCTTGAGGTATTTCTCGAGGACGGTCTTGGCCTCGGGAATGTTCGGCAGCTCATTGGCGAAGCACACGAAGCGCTCCGGGTAGCGGTCCCGCAACGCCCACACGGCCTCGTTGCCGCCCGCTCCGGCGGCCAGACCGTAGAGCCGGCCGGCCGGCAGCAATACTGTCTTGGAGACCCCCATATCGAGCTGGTGCTGCACGAGCTGGTCGGCGGTGCGACCGCTGTAAGGCGTGTGCTGATGGATGTCGATGATAGGGATGGCGCCCTGAGCCGGGGCGGCGGCGGCGAGAGCCAGGGATGACAAAAATGCGCGGCGCGTCATACCTCGGTGATTCTAGCGAGTTTGACGCCCCCCGGGAATGTCTGATACCTTTGCGAGGAAAGGCGATGGGCTCATGCTGAGCTTTTTCCGCCCGCGCTTGCCGCATCCGGCGAGCCCTCAGAAGAAGAATTCTGAGCCGTTAGCACCCGTTCATTGAAGGAGCCCGGATTGGCACGCACTGATCGCCACCTGTTTACCTCGGAGTCGGTGACCGAGGGTCACCCCGACAAGCTTTGCGACCGCATCTCGGACGCAGTTCTCGACGCCGTCCTGGCGAACGACCCGATGGGTCGCGTCGCCTGCGAAACGATGGTCACCACCGGCCTTTGCATGATCGCCGGCGAGATCACCACGACGCAGAAGCTGGACTACGCCGACATCGCGCGAGCCACCATCGCCGACACCGGCTACACCAGCGCGGCCTATGGGTATGACGCCAAGACCTGCGCGGTGCTCAACGCCGTCGACCGGCAGTCGCCCGACATCGCCATGGGCGTGGACACCGGCGGCGCCGGCGACCAGGGCCTGATGTTCGGCTACGCCTGCGACGAGACCCCGGAGCTGATGCCGCTGCCGATCATGATGGCGCACAAGCTCACCCACCGCCTCAGCGAGGCCCGCAAGAGCGGCGAGTTGCCGTTCCTGCGCCCCGACGGCAAGTCCCAGGTCACCGTGGAGTACGTCGACGGCAAGGCCGCGCGCATCGACGCCGTGGTCATCTCGACGCAGCACGACGAGATGGACCAGGAGACCCTGCGCGGCGAAGTGATGAAGCACATCATCCGCGCCGTCGTTCCGGCCGAGATGGTGGACGACAACACCAAGTACCACATCAACCCGACCGGCAAGTTCGTGATCGGCGGCCCCCACGGCGACGC
This sequence comes from Acidobacteriota bacterium, assembly GCA_016125275.1. Taxonomy (GTDB): domain Bacteria; phylum Acidobacteriota; class Terriglobia; order Bryobacterales; family UBA6623; genus RI-231. Next base: position 310,061 of record WGMB01000009.1, read on the forward strand.
CGGCCTGACCGGCCGCAAGATCATCGTGGACACCTACGGCGGCATGGGCCGTCACGGCGGCGGCGCCTTCTCGGGCAAGGATCCGACAAAGGTGGACCGCTCGGCCTGTTACATGTGCCGCCACATCGCCAAGAACATCGTCGCCGCCGGCCTGGCCGAGCGCTGCGAGGTGCAGTTGGCGTACGCCATCGGCGTGGTGGAGCCCGTCTCGGTGATGGTCGACTGCTTCGGCACCGGCAAGATCAGCGATGTACAGCTTTCGCAGATCGTCCGCGACGTGTTCCCGCTCACGCCCAAGGGCATCATCGAGCACCTGGATCTGCGTCGGCCGATCTTCTACAAGACCGCCGCGTACGGCCACTTCGGCCGCACCGAGGACACCTTTACCTGGGAAGGCACGAGCAAGGCAGCCGAGCTGGAACAAGCGGCTGTCGCGATCGCCTGACCGATTGCGCTCTCTGCCTGGTAGAGGCCTCTTGGCTAGACTGAGGGGCCGAGGAGAATTGACCGCATGTCCGTATTGACCGCCATTCCCAAAGACGAAGCGACGACCGCCGCCGCGGCGAAGCTTCCGTTCAAAGTCGCCGACCTCTCGCTGGCCGATTTCGGCCGCAAGGAGCTTCGGCTGGCCGAGCAGGAGATGCCCGGTCTGATGGCCCTGCGGGAACGCTACTCGGCCTCCAAACCCCTCGCCGGCGCGAAGATCATGGGCAGCCTGCACATGACCATCCAGACCGGCGTGCTCATTGAGACGCTGGTCGCCCTGGGCGCCGACGTCCGCTGGGTCTCCTGCAACATCTTCTCCACCCAGGACCACGCCGCCGCCGCGGTGGCCGTCGGTCCGACCGGCACGGTCGACAACCCCCAGGGCGTGGCCGTGTTCGCCTGGAAGGGCGAGACGCTGGAAGATTACTGGTGGTGCACCAACGAGGCGATCACTTGGCCCGACGGCTCCGGCCCGGACCTGATCGTCGACGACGGCGGCGACGCCACCTTGCTGATCCACAAGGGCCGCGACTACGAGATCGCCGGCAAGGTCCCCACCCCGACCGAGAAGGACTCCGAGGAGTGGACCGTTGTGCTCGAGCTGCTGGCGAAGCTCCAGAAGGAAGAGCCGCAGCGCTTCACCAAGATCGCCGCCGGCATCAAGGGCGTCTCGGAAGAGACGACCACCGGCGTGATGCGCCTGAAGCAGTTCGCCGAGCAGGGCAAGCTGCTGTTCCCGGCCATCAACGTGAACGACTCGGTCACCAAGAGCAAGTTCGACAACGTGTACGGCTGCCGGCACTCGCTGCCCGACGGCATCATGCGCGCCTCGGACGTGATGATCGGCGGCAAGATGGTCGTGGTCTGCGGCTACGGCGACGTCGGCAAGGGCTGCGCCCAGTCGATGAAGGGCCAGGGCGCCCGCGTGGTCATCACCGAGATCGATCCGATCTGCGCACTGCAGGCGGCGATGGAGGGCTACCAGGTCCGCACCCTGGACGAAGTGATCGACAAGGCTGACATCTTCGTCACCACCACCGGCAACTTCAACATCATCACCGCCGAGCACATGGCGAAGATGAAGGACAAGGCGCTGGTGGGCAACATCGGCCACTTCGACAACGAGATCGACATGGCCGGCCTGAAGAAGGTCGCCGGCATCGAGCGCATCAACATCAAGCCGCAGTACGACGAGTGGCGCTTCCCGGACGGCCACAGCGTGATGGTGCTGGCCGAGGGCCGGCTGCTGAACCTGGGCTGCGCGACCGGCCACCCGAGCTTCGTGATGTCGGCCTCGTTCACCAACCAGGTTCTGGCTCAGCTCGAGCTGCACCAGAACGCTTCGACGTACGAGAAGAAGGTTTACGTGCTGCCGAAGAAGCTCGACGAAGAGGTCGCCCGGCTCCACCTGGCGCACCTGGACGCTCACCTGACGCAGCTCCGTCCGGAGCAGGCCGAGTACATCGGCGTCAGCGTGGACGGCCCGTACAAGCACGAGCACTACCGCTACTAGTCGCGGCGCACGCCTCGACGCCGAACGGCCCCTGGGCTCACCGCCTCAGGGGCCGTTTTGTTTGGCGCTCGCGAAGGCCCTACCAGCGGAACTCGATCGTATGGTCGAAGGGCGTGTAACCGGTCACGTAGACGCTGGGGCCGGAGAGCTTCGCGTCCGCGCCGCGCACCTGGGTGTAGCGCGTCTCGGCCTTGCCGGGGCCGAAGCGGATCTGGTCGTCGCCCACCGAGTAGACGGCGAAGCCCTCTTCGAGGATGTAGGCGTCCTCGCCCTGAGGAGCGTCGGGGGCGTCGACCACGCCGCGCAGGTCGCCGCCCGGCCGCAGGTTGATCTCGACGGCCAGCGGAACCCAGTCGGTCCCTTCCGCCGCCACCCGCACGTCGAAGCCGTCAGGCTTTTCGTAGATCTCGGCGCGGTAGCGCAGATGGCAGATCTCGGTTTCGTCGCGATGGGGCCGTTTGGCGTACCACTGCTCCACGCCCCAGGGCTGGGTCCGGCCGTCGCCGAAGGGCTGATAGTAGCCGGCCTCGAGCTCCTGCTCCATGAAGAAGGCGCCGTCGCGCCACTCGCCGCGCTGGGGGCGGAACTGGCCCTTGCCGAAGAAGGCGGAGGCGAACCGCACGCCTTCCACGATGGCTTCGCCGCGCCGCACGGCGAAGAAGCGGCTGTTGTCCTCCAAGATGACCATGGCGCTGGACGCCCCGCGCCGCAAGTGGACCAGTCGCGACTGCGGAAAGGCCTTGGCGTAATCGTCCGGCACGGGAACAGGCCGAGGCCCTTCGGCCTGCAGCTCGGGGAACTCCAGCAGCAGGTTCAGCGAGGCGTAGCGCGGCTCGAAGTAGCGCACCAGCGTTTCGAGCTGTCCGTTGCCGTCCTCGCGCGCCAGGGAACGCAGCGCGAACCAGTAGCGCCCCATGTCGCCGATCGCGCCGCGGTCCTGGCGGTGGGAGATCTCGGTCACCACCTCGTAGTTCGGATGCAGCAGGTACATCATCGCTTCGAGGTTGCGGCGGACCGGTTCGAGCAGGTCCTTGCGGCCCAGCTTCTTGGCCACCGTCGTCAGGCAGTCATCCACGACGGCGTTGTAGACGGTGGTGGACTGCTCGCTGTACTGGCCGTCGGCGTCGATGTCGATGGTTTCGAGCAGCCACTCGTCCACGCGGGCCTTGTAGACGTTGTCGGGGAAGAGGTCGTAGAGCTGCGACAGCGCCGCACAAGCCACCCAGCGATGGTTGGGCGTGTGGATGCCGCCCTTGACCAGGCCGTCGCCGCAGCGGCGCAGCAGGGGCGTCATGCGCTCGTAGACGTCGGCCGCGCCCTCCTGCTTGGCCACGAAGGCGGCGCTGGCCAAGTTGCGGGTGATGAAGGCCGTGTCGGGCGGCGAGTTGAAGTTGGTGATCAGCAGGTCGAAGTTGCCGTCCGGCGTCTGGACCCTCTCCATGTGCTCGATCGCCAGCTCCAGCCGATCCCGCAGCAGGGAGTCCTTGTGGTACTTCGACTCCGGGTGGACGTAGGAGCCCACGCCGCGCGCCAGCACGCCGGCGGCCGTGCCGGCTTCGTGCAGGCCCGTCGGCCCCGCCAAAGCCCCCCGCCAGCGGCTGTCCGGGTCGGTATTTTGCCGTTCGAGATAGTTCTCGACCGCAGCGTCGTTCTGGCGGACGAACTCGGCCATCGACGTGGGCCGGTCCTGGGCCGGCGCGGCGGCCGCGGCGGCCATTAGAGAGAGCAAGGTGCGACGGGTCATCGGCTCGATCTTAGCGTAGCGCCTCGGGTCGACCCACGCCGGCCGCCCCGGCGGCCTACGGTCTTTGGGCCGCCGAAGGCAGCTCGGCCGGCGTGATCTCGCTCAGTCGGCCCAGATCGACGCGGGCGATCCCGTTCACGGCGGGCTGGTAGATGTCCGCGAACCTGGAGCCCCAGGCGATGTCCTCGGCGGCGTAAGAGGCGCGGGTCTGCACGGTCTCCGAGAAGGTCTCGTCGGTGGCGGTGAGCAGGATCAGGAACTCGGGGTCGCAGCTCTCCAGGTCGGCCTGGTCATAGCCCCACAGCGGGCTCTCCTCGTCGATCGGATGGACCACCACCCAGTGCAGCGGCATGAACAGGATCTTGTCGCGCTCCAGCCGCAGCGGCGCGAACTCCCGGCTGCTGGCGCGGTCGTCGTTGCGCCGCGCGAACAGCACCGTCGCCTGCACTTCCAGCAGTTGGCTCTTGCGGCGGTTGGCGATCCGGAACATGAAGGCGCGTCCGTTGCGGTAGGGAGCGATGACGGCTTGGCGGGAGAACAGCACGCGGGCGTTGGGCTGGGAGAAGCGCGCGAAGAAGATGCCTGTGGCCAGCGCCACGAAGAACATCCCGACGACGGCTTCGGCGCTCACCAGCAGGTGCGCCGCCAAGGTGTTGGGCGCGTAGGTCCCGTAGCCGATGGTGGAGAAGGTCTGGATGCTGAAGAAGAAGCACTCCACCAAGCGGTAGCCGTCGGAGGCGTCGATGCCTGCGACCGCGCCGGGCCCGGCCCACCAGAAGCCCAGCGCGAACAGGCTGTTGATGACCAGATAGGCGCCGAGGACGGTGAGGTTGAAGCGCAGCCACGGCAGCTTGATCAGAGTGTGGAACAGGTGCAGGGATTGCCAGATGGGCAGCCCGGTGCGCTCCACGTTGAAGCTGCCGTCGCGGTTGAGCAGGCGATGCGCGGCCTGTTCATCGACGCGCCGCCCCAGTCCGAGGTCGTCCGAAGAGGTCGTGCGGGCTTCCATCCCGCTATCTTAGGCTGGACTGTTCGACCAAAGGCGCGCCCTGCGGCGACCTCCGCGGGCCATGGCGCAAGAGCTCGGTCATCTGGTCGACCGGCAGCGGCGGGCTCAAGTGGAACCCTTGGGCGGCGTCGCATGAGCGCTCGCGCAGGAAGGCGAGCTGCTCCTCGTGCTCCACGCGTTCGCTCACCACCTTCAGGCCCAGCGCGTGCGCCGTCTCGATCACCAGCGTGGTGACGGCCCCGCTGCGGGGATCGCGGCAGACATCGTCGGCCAGCGAGCCCGCAATCTTCAACACGTCGATCGGCAGGCGCCGGATGTAGTTCAGGGAAGAGTAGCCGGTGCCGAAGTCGTCGAGGGCGATGTGGAAGCCAAGCTGCGAGAGCTGCTGCAAGGCCTCGCCGGCGCTGTCGAGGTTCTCGACCAAGCCGGTCTCGGTGAGCTCCAGGGTGACGAGCCAGGGCACCAGGCCGGCCGCCTCCACGGTCTTGCGCAGGCGTTCGGCCAGCCCGGCCGTGGTGAGCCCGCGGGCCGAGAGGTTCACCGAGAGCTGCATCCCCGTGGCCCCTTCGTGGCGCCAAGCGGCCATCTGGGAGCAGGCCCGCGAGAGCACCCAGGCGTCGAGGCGGTCGACGTAGCCGATCTCCTCGGCGATCGGGATGAACTCGGCCGGGCCCAGCGGTCCCAACCGGGGGTTGTTCCAGCGCAGCAAGGCCTCGACGCCGATGACTTCCAGGCGCCGGCAGGAATAGATCGGCTGCCAGACGATGCTGAGCTCGTCGCGGTCGATGGCTTTCTGCAAGGCGCTCTGCACTTCGAGCGTCCGCAGGGCGCTGGCGTGCATCTCGGCCCGGAAGATGGCTGCCGAGCCGCCGCCCTGCTCCTTGGCGCGATACATGGCCGCGTCGGCGTCGCGCAGAACGTCTTCGGGGGCCCGGTAGCGGCGTTCGGCCCAGACGATGCCGATGCTCGACGAGAAGGCCATCTCCTGGCCGCGCAGTTGAATCGGTTCAGCCAACCGCCGTTGCAGGTTGCGAGCGGCCTCCAGGGCGGCTTCCTCGGAGATCACGTCGCGCAGCAACAGAGCGAACTCGTCGCCGCCGAGGCGGGCGACCTCGCTGCTCGGCGGAACGGCGTCGCGCAGTCGCCGCGCCAGGGACACCAGCAGCTCATCGCCGGCGGCGTGACCGATGCTGTCGTTGACGACCTTGAAGCGGTCCACGTCCAGAAACATCACGGCGAACGGCGGGATCTCGCCGCGGCGCAGCTCGGCCAGCCGGGCGGAGAGCTCGGCGTGGAAGCGGCTGCGATTCGCCAGAGCGGTCAGGCTGTCGTGCTCGGCGTCGTGCCGCAGCCGCATCTCGGCCAGCTTGCGCTGGGTGATGTCGGTCTGCGATCCCGCCATGCGGTAGGCGCGCCCGTCGGCGCCGCGCAGCGCCAAGCCCCGGCCAAGCATCCAGAGATACTCGCCGCGGCGCGTCCGCATGCGGAACTCACATTCAAAACGCTCGGTGCCGCCCCGCAGGTGCGCAAACAGGGTGCGCAATACGTGATCCCTGTCCTTGGGGTGGATCCGTGAGATCGCCTCGCGGGGCGTGTCGTCGAGCTCGTCGGGGGCGTAGCCCAACATCTCCTTCCAGCGGTCGGAATAGTGCACTCGGCGGGCGCGGAGGTCCCAGTCCACCAAGCCGTCATTGGCGCAGCGAGCGGCCAAGCCGTAGCGCACCTCGGTCTCCTCGGCGCGCTTGCGCGAGGTGATGTCTTCGACGGCGTGCAGCCGGCCGAAGTCGCGGCCGGCCTCGTCGTGGATGAAGACGGAGAAGTAGCGCAGGGTCCGGCCGTCGCGCAGCTCGAGCTCCACCTCGCTGACAGTGTTCGAGCGATCCTGGCGCAAGCCGCCCTGCATCTCGAGGAAGGGCTGCGGGTCGATCATCATGCCCAACGCCCGCTCCATCGTGGTCTGGAAGCTCGCCGAAGGAGTGTACGTCGACCCGGCCGGCTCGGGGTCGTACCCCCAAATCTCGGCGCAACGGCCGTTGCTGTAGACGATCTCGTCCGAGTCCGGGTCGTGCACGACCACGCCCAGCGGCATGCCGGCGGTGACCTTTTCGATCAGGGCCGAGCTGCGGCGGGCCTTGAGCTCGCTCTCACGCAGCTTCCGCACCGTGCGGACCAAGTCGCGCTGAATGTTGCTTTCACGATTGTGCGCCTCCTCGCGGCTGCGCACGTCGCGCACGGCAGCCCAGCGCACGACCAGCGCCCCGATCAGCGCGGCGACCGTGATCGTGCCCAGCGGAGACGGCGGAGGCGTGGGCCCCAGGAACGGGAGCGCCGCCAGCCCGCCGCCAAAAGCCACCACCACCCCGAACAGCCGCCACGGCAACATCAGTTGCGCCGACCAGAGCAGCCCGAGGGCCGGGCCCAGGCGCAACATCGAGTCGCCGGCGGGCAGAATGTCGTCAGCCACCGAGCGCGCGCCCAGCAGGCTGATGAGGGTGAGCGCCACGCCAAAAGTCACCGGCGCGCGCCAACGTTCCGACAGCGGCTGCCGCGTAATGCGGATGTAGAGCGCCATCAGCGCCAGCAGTACGGCCACTCCACCGACCGACAGAGGGTGCGTCAGGCCCCCCTCCAGCAGTCGCGCCCGGGCCCCGGTCATCAAACCGGCGATGGCCACGCCCCAAATCAGCGCGATGCGGAGGCGCTCTTCGGCATAGCGGGAGAAGCGCGGCTCCGGGGCCGACCGGCGCACTGCGGCTAGGTCCTCACTGGAACTGCTCGTTAGCTGTGTCATCGCCAGCGATACTTCGTGGGCCGTATGCGATGGACCCTGCCGACCCTCCCAAGGTAGCCAAGCGGAATTGCGGGCGACAGGGGGGGAACTACGCTAAATTTCATCGAGATTCTTCCGTAGTCGTATGCCGATCCGGCCAGCCGTTCCCCAAACGCTTCCGAGCCCGTGAGGCCGGTATACTAGGCGTGCCGTGCCTGCAAGATTTCTACGGACCCTGCTCGTCTCCGCCCTACTCTGCACCCTGGCCGGGGCGCAGACGACTACGCAATCCACCTTACGCAACCCGCCTCCGGACGCCGATCGCACGCTGCTGGTCACGCTCGGCCTCGGGGATCGTTCCCAAGTCGATTGGAGCGGGTCGGCGGCGGTGGAGAGCGGCGCCATCATCGATCTCATCGGCTACGAAATGGGAGTTGGAGACCTGATCGAGCCGCCGAATGCGTGGACGATGCAGACGCGGCCGGCCTTTCCGTTTTCCCGCCGGCCTCACGACGAAGGAATCCTGGTCGACCTGCCGCCGAATACCTACCTGACGCCGCGATTTCACCTCTATCTGAAGGGTTCCGAGGCGACGCGCGTGCGAGTTGTGACGCGGCAAGGCGAATTTGCCTTTGCGCTGTCTGAAATTCCTGCCGCCGGGGAGAAGAGCTTTCTCGGCGGCCGCGCCAAGGTGCAGGATTCGGCGGCGCCGATCCTGCTGGGCCGGGGCGACACGGGCCCGGCGAGCCGGCGCTTGACGGACAACGACTTCCCCTCGCTGACGGTGGCGCGCGACGGCTCCATCTGGGCGGCTTGGCAGGGCTTCGACGGCGAGTCCGCCGACCGCGTCTACGCCGAAAGGATCGGCCCCGGCGCCGGCGTAGGGCCCGCCACGGCCCCGCACGCCGTGAGCCCCGCCGACGGAGACGTCTACCGCACGGCGGTGGCCGAGGACGCCGAGGGCAAGATCTGGGTCGTGTGGTCCGAGCAGCGCAACGAGAACTGGGACCTCTACGGCCGCTCGTTCGACGGCGAGAGCTGGTCGCGCGAGCAGCGCCTCACCCAGGCCTCGCAGCCCGACGCCCAGCACAAGCTAATCGCCGACTCCAAAGGGCGCCTGACGCTGATCTGGCAGGGGTACCGCAACAACCGCGCCGCCATCCACGCGATGCGCTACGAGGCCGAAGGCGGCTGGTCGGAGGAGACCGTCGTCAGCGACTCCGGCGCGAACTGCTGGGAGCCGTCGATCGCGGTGGACTCCAACGACAACCTCTTCGCCGCCTACGACTGCTATGGACCGAACGGCTATGACGTCTTTCTGGCCGAGTACCGCCCCGACGGCGGTTGGCGCAAGCCGATGACGGTGGCCGCCACCGGCCGCTTCGAGGCCTACGCGACCGTCGCCGTCGATGCGGGCGACCGCCCCTGGATCGCCTGGCACGAATCCGGCGTCAACTGGGGCAAGGACTACGGCCACCCTTACGACATTCGCGCCAACGGGACCGGCCTGTACGTCTCGCGCGAGATCCGCATGGCGGTGCTCGACGGCGGCCGGCTGCAGGCCCCCGCGCAGCGCCTCGCCGATTCCCTGCCCGATCCCGGGCCGGGCAACAACTTCTACGAGTACCCGCAACTGGCGGCCGACGCCTCCGGGCGCGTGTGGTGCTTCTTCCGCCACCGGCGGCCGGCGCAGCACAACGTCTACGCCCGCACGCCGCTGCACCATGCGCTGTGGGAGATCTACGCCAGCTACTACGAGGGCGGGCAATGGTCGCCGATGACGCTGATCCCCTACTCCACGGGACGGACCGACATGCGCATCGAGGTCGCCCGCGACCCGCGCGGAGGCCTGGCCGCGGTGTGGCCCACCGACCGCCGCAACTTCCGCGACTTCGTGAACATGCTGCCGGACGTCTTTACGGCGCGGCTGCCGAAGCTCCCCGGCCAGGCGCCGGCGCCACGGCTGGCCGCCTTCCAGCTCCCGCCGCTGGAGCCGGCGCTGCAGGCCCCGCAACTGCCGCGGCGCGAAGTGGCCGCCAACGAACCCGTACACCCCAACGAGACGCAAGACGTGCAGCGCATCCGGGAGTACGCCTATGAGATCGGCGACCGGCGCTACCGCATCCACCGCGGCGACATGCACCGCCACACCGAGATCTCCTGGGACGGCTATAACGACGGCTCGCTCGAAGACACCTACCGCTACGCGGTCGACGCCGCTTCGCTCGACTTCATCGCCATCACCGAGCACAACTTCGGCGTCGACGACGAGTACGACTGGTGGCGTAGCCAGAAGTACACGGATATTCACCGCGTCGGCCGCACCTTCGTGCCGCTGGTGGGCTACGAGCGCTCCATTCCCTACCCCAACGGCCACCGCAACGTCGTGTTTCCCTACCGCGGCGCGCCCGTGCTCGACTACCAGCACTATGAGTGGAACTCGGGCCAGGCCAACTTCGCCTACACCCGCGAAGGCCCCGAGCGGTTCTTCGCCTACCTGCGCAAGTACAAGGCCGTCGCCATGCCGCACACCACCGGCACCTCGATGGGCACAGACTGGGCCGACTACGATCCCGAGGTCGAGCCGATCGTGGAGATCTACCAGTCCGACCGCACCAGCTACGAGTGCACCGACTGCTGGCGCGCCACGCCGCCCGACATTCCGCGGGAGCAGAACGGCGGCTACAAGCCCGACGGCTACGTCAACGTGGCCTGGAACAAGGGTTTTCGGCTGGGCGTGCAAGCCAGCTCCGACCACCTCGGCGTCCACACGGCCTACTCGATGATCCTGGCCGAGGAGAACACCCGTACGGCCCTGGTGGATGGCATCCGGCAGCGGCACACCTACGGCGCCACCGACAACATCATCGTCGACTTCCGGCTGCTCGACGGCCCGCGCGAATACCTGATGGGCGACGACGCCACGATCTCCGGGGCGCCGCAACTGCGCGTGCACATCGAAGGAACCGACCTGCTGGGCGAGGTGGAGATCGTGAAGAACAACCGCCGCGTGTACCGACAGGCGCCGGACGCCAAGGTGGCGGACTTCGTCTATCGCGACAACGAGCCGCCGGCCCCGGGCGAGACGGCTTTCTACTACGTGCGGGTGCGGCAGAAGGACCGCGACCAGCAGATCGCCTGGTCTTCGCCGATCTGGGCCACGCGGAAGTAGGCCCGCGAGCCTCAGTCCAGGCGGCGGTCCTCGTACTGCCGCAGCTCGAGCTTCGCCACGGTCTCCAGATGCACCTCGTCGGGGCCGTCGACGATGCGCATGGTGCGCTCGTTGGCCCAGGCCGCGGCCAGGAAGAAGTCCGACGAGACGCCGGCGCCGCCGTGGGCCTGGATGGCTCGATCGAGCACGGCCAGCGAGACGTTCGGGGCCACGGCCTTGATGGCGGCGATCTCGCGGCGAGCGGCCTTGGCGCCCACGGTATCCATGCGGTGCGCGGCGTGCAGGGTAAGCAGCCGGGCCTGATCGATCTCCACGCGCGAGCGAGCGATGTCCGCCCGGATCGTCCCTTGCTCGGCCAAGGGCTTTCCGAACGCCGCGCGCTCGAGGGTCCGCCGGCACAAGGCCTCCAGCGCCCGCTCGGCAATGCCGATCGAGCGCATGCAGTGGTGGATGCGGCCCGGGCCCAGGCGGCCTTGCGCGATCTCGAACCCGCGGCCCTCTCCCAGCAACATGTTCTCGGCCGGCACGCGCACGTCGCGAAAGTCGATCTCGCCGTGGCCGTGCGGGGCGTGATCGTAGCCGAACACCGTGAGCGTCCGCACGATCCGTACGCCGGCCGTATCGAGCGGAACCAGGATCATGGACTGCTGCTGGTGGCGGGCGGCGTGAGGATCGGTCTTGCCCATGAAGATGGCGACCCGGCAGCGCGGATCGCCGGCTCCGGTGGACCACCACTTGCGGCCGTTGATGACGTAGGCGTCCCCGTCGCGCACGATGCAACTGCGGATGTTGGTCGCATCCGACGAGGCCACGTCCGGCTCGGTCATCGAGAAGCAGGAGCGGATCTCGCCGGCCAGCAGCGGCTCGAGCCAGCGCTGCTTCTGCTCGTCGCTGCCGTAGCGAACCAGCGTCTCCATGTTGCCCACGTCCGGCGCGGAGCAGTTGAACACCTCCGGCGCCATCAGCGAGCGGCCCATGATCTCGCACAGCGGCGCGTACTCGAAGTTCGTCAGGCCGGCGCCGTAGCCTTCATGCGGCAGCGCCAGGTTCCACAAACCCTCGGCCCGCGCCTCGGCTTTGAGCTCTTCCACGATCGCCGGCGGCTGCCAGCGGTCGGTCGCGATCTGCTCGGCCCAGAGGCCCTCGTTGGGGTAGATGCGCCGCTCCATGAAGTCGAGCAAGCGCTGCCGGAGTTGGTGAACCTGGGGGGAGAACTCAAATTCCACGGCCCGCTAATTCTAACCCAACGCGGGCCGGGCCAAGGGGGCTTCAGCGCCGGTTGGCGCGCCGCCGCTCGGCGTCCCGCACTTCCGTCTCCGACATGCCCAGGTGGTGGGCCAGCTCATGCCAGAGCGTGTCGTAGATGATCTGAGGGATCTCGGCCTGCGACGACGCTGACCGCTCGATGGGCCCCTGGAACAGCGTGACCTGATCCGGCAGGACCATGTTGTAGCCCCAGCCGCGGCGGTCCAGAGGGATGCCCTGGTAGAGCCCCAGCAAGGTGTGGCCGCGGGGGGTTCCGGCCGATTGCAGATGCTCCGCGCTGGGCTCGTCCTGGACGAAGATGGCGACGTTGGAGAAGCGGTCGCGAAATCCTTCGGGAATCCGCTCCCAAGCTTCGTCGACCAAGTCCTGAAATTCGTCTCGCCCCATCGCGCGGCCGGAACTGCTTACTTAACCACCGCAGCGGTCCCAGCGTCCAGAGGTTTCTGGCGGCGGGCCGCATCCAGACTGTCGAGCAAGCGGTCAATGTCGGCCTCGCTTGTCCGGAAATTCGTGACGCAGGCCCGCAGCGCGGGCTGGTCGCCGCGCAGCCGCGTGGTGGAGATCCAGGCTTCGCCGGAGCGGAAGACCTGGTCGCGGATGGCTTCGAGCGCGGCGGGGTCGTCGGTGTCAGCGGGGACGAAGCAGACGATCGGCAGGGGGGTCCGGTTGAGGATGCGCCAGCCGCGCTCGCGCAAGCCGGTCTCCAGCCGCTCGCCGAGCTCGGTCATCCGCCGCACGGCCTGGCGGTAGCCTTCCCAGCCATGCAACAACAGCGAGAGCCACAGCTTGAGCCCGAAGAACCGCCGCGACCATTGCAGGCCGCGCTGGTACTGGTCGACGCCGGCCGCCGCTCCGGCTTCGCGCGGCATGTAGGGGTTCTGCTCGCTGAAGGCCTTCTCCAGAGAGCCCTTGCGCTGGGTCAGAAAGACGCCCGCACCCATCGGCGCCGAAAACCACTTGTGAGCGTCGACGGTCAGCGAGTCGGCCCGCTCGACGCCGGCCAGCAGCGCGCGCAGCTCCGGGACGAGGGCGGCGGCCCCGGCCCAGGCCGCGTCCACGTGGAACCACAGGCCGTGGCGGCGGGCGATGGCGCCGATCTCCTCGAGAGGGTCCACGGCGCCGGCGTTGGTCGTGCCGGCCGTCCCCACCACCAGAAAAGGGGCGCGGCCTTGCCCGCGGTCCGCCTCGATCCTGCGCTCTAGCTCGGCCGGATCCAGCCGCAAACTCTCGTCGGCGCGCACCGGGCGGACGCCCACGGTCCCCAGCCCGCACATCCGCGCGGCCCGGTGGAACGAATGGTGGCACTCCGCCGAGACATAGAACACCGGGTCGGCCGTCAGCCCGCGCAGGCCTTGGCCGCGAAAGGCCGGGAATTTCTCCGTCAGAGCGGCCAGCACGGCGGAGTGATTGGCCTCCATGCCGCCGGCGGTGAAGGTCCCCTCGACGATCTCCGGGGGCCAGCCGAAGAGCCCGCCGATCTCGCGGATGAGCCGCTGCTCGACCTCTGTAGCGAAGGGGCTGTGGCTCCAGGCGGCCACGTTGGGGTTGAAGACCGCGGCCAGGGCGTCGCCGGCCACGCCGGCCTCGGTCGCCGCCGGATTGAACAGACCGAAGTAGCGCGGGTGCGGCGGATGGACCTGATGCCGGTAGAGGCCTTCGGCGACACGTTGCACGGCCTGGGCCGGCGGCAGCGGCTGTTCGAGGTCAAAGCCTTCGACCAGCGCCCGCACCGCGGCGGCGTCCAGAGCCTCGGGCGTCGCGCGGCCCTCGGCGAGCCGCGCCGGATGCGCGGCGATGAGATCGACGACCGTGCGCCAGAGCTCGTCGCTCGCTTCCTGAGACAGCTCCAACATGCCAGGCCTTCATTGTACGGGCGGGAGGGCTGCTAGAATCTGCGGCGACATGCCTTCGACGCTCCCTCGCCGCAGCTTTCTGCTCGCCGCCGGCGCCGGCGCCGCTCTGGCACAGAGCTCCGCCGCTCCGGTCCGGCTCGGTTTGATCGGCTCGGGGGGCCGCGGGCGCACCGTGCTCGGAGAGTTCAAGAAGGACCCGGCGCTCGAGCCGCGGGCCGTCTGCGACGTCTACGAGCCCAATCTCGAGGCCGGGCTGTCCGCCGCCGGGCCCGGCGCCAAGGCCTACCGCGACTACCGGGCCTTGCTCGATGACCGCGAGATCGACGCCGTGCTGATCGCCACGCCCGAGCACTGGCACCACCGGATGGCGCTCGACGCCATGGCGGCCGGCAAGGACCTCTACATCGAGAAGCCCTTGTGCCACACGCCGGAGGAGGGCAAGCAGCTCGTCGAGGCCTGGCGCGGCTCCGACCGCATCGTCCAGGTGGGCATGCAGCGGCGCAGCTACAACCTCTACCGGGAGGCCCGCGACCTGCGTCGCGACGGCCGCCTGGGCGAGGTCCGCATGGTGCGCACCTATTGGCTCAACAGCCAGACCTCGGCGCGGCAGGCCGATTTCCAAGGCCCCATCGACTGGAAGCAGTGGCTCGGGCCGGCCGCCGAACGCACCGGCGCCATTCCGCCCAATCCGACGCACTTCTTCAACTGGCGCCACCTGAAGGCTTACGCCGGCGGCATCGTGATCGACCAAGGGGCGCACATCTACGACTCGATCCACATGATCATGGACGCCGGCTACCCCACCGCCGTCAACGCCTCCGCGGGGCCGGCCGACGTGGAGGGCATCGACCAGCCGCTGTCGGTGGTCGTCATCGCCGAGTACCCGCAGGATTTCCTGGCCGTGTTCACGATCAACTACCGCGCCATGAAGTACGAGAGCCGCGCCGACCAGCTCAACTGCTACGACGGCGACAAGGCCCGCATGGACATTGGCCGCGAGCTGTTGCGCATCTACGACTCGGCCTCTCCGGCCCAGCCGGCCGTATCCAAGGAGCAGCCGGGCGGCTTCGCGCAGGCCACCACCGACCACGTGGCGAATTTTCTGCATTGCGTGCGGACCCGCGAGCAGCCGGTGGCCCCGATGGACAAGGGGTTTCAGGCGGCCCTGATCCTGCAGCTTGCCAACCGCTCGCTCGAGACCGGCCGCCGGGTCCGCTGGAACGCCGAGACGTTGACCGCCGAGGTCTGAAGACTCCACTACACTGTTGGGCGCATGTCGCCTCGCCACGCCCTGCTGCTCGCGCTCGCCGTCGCTTCCGCCACGTCCGGCGCCGGCCCTTGGGACGTGAAGGCGTTGCAGCAGACGCCGCGGGTCGAATGGCTGGACTCAACGGGGCCGCTACGGTCTCTGCTCTACGAAGGCGAGCCCTATCACGGCAAGCCCACGCGGGTGTTCGCCTACTACGCCCCGGCCCGCCACGTCTCCGGCCCGGCGCCCGGGGTGGTGCTGGTGCATGGCGGAGGCGGCAAGGCTTTTCGGGATTGGGCCTGGATGTGGGCCGAGCGCGGGTATTCCGCCATCGCGATGGATCTGGCGGGCCACGGGGCCGACGGCGAGCGCCTGCCCGACGGCGGCCCGGATCAGGGCCCGAAGGAGAAGTTCGACGACATCGCCGACGGGCTCCGCGAGGCTTGGACCTATCACGCCATCGCGGACGTCATGCGGGCCCTGTCAGTCCTCCAGGCGCAACCCGGCGTGGACCCGGAGCGCATCGGCGTCACGGGCATCTCCTGGGGCGGCTACCTGACCTCGATCGTGGTAGGGGTCGACGACCGCATTAAGGCCGCCGTTCCGGTCTACGGCTGCGGCTTCATCTACCGCAACAGCCCTTGGGTGAAGAACATCGACGACCTGACGCCGGACCTGCGGCGGGCCTGGATCGACAATTTCGATCCGTCGAAGCACTTGCCCCACGCCAGCGCGCCGATCCTGTGGGTCACCCGCACGCAGGACTTCCACTACCGCATGGACAACTATCAGGCCGGCTACCGCCTGCCTCAGGGGCCGCGGGTCTTGTCGATCACCACGGACCGGCAGCACTCGCACCCCGCCGGCTGGGCGCCGCCCGAGATCGAGCTCTTCTTCGATCACTATCTGAAGGGGGAGGCCCCGCTCGCCACGGTCGGCGAGACGCAGACCCAAGGCGGGCAAGCGACGGCCACGGTGCAAGCCGCGGTGGAGCTGACCGCCGCCGTGCTGGCTTACACGCGGGACGACCCGACCTCGCACGAGAGCCTGTGGGAAACCGCCCCGGCCCGCCTCGAAGCCGGAAAGGTCTCGGCGCCGCTGCCCGAACCCGCGCCCCGGGCCTACTTCCTGATCGTCTCCGACGCCCGCGGCGCCCGCATCAGCAGCCCATGCGTCGGCTGCAGCCCGTAGGCCCTACTCTTCTTCGGCGTGCAGAAAGTCGAAGTCGCAGCCGTGGTGCGCCTGGGTGACGGTGTCGAGAAACAGCTTGCCGTAGCCGCGCCGGTAGTGCGGCTTGTGCGCGGGGCGGGCGGCCAGCCGGCGCTCGATCTCGGCATCGTCCACGTGCAGCGTCAGCTTGCGGCCCGGGATGTCGAGCTCGATCTCATCGCCGGACTCCACCGCGCCCAGCGGACCGCCGATGGCCGCCTCGGGGGAGACGTGCAGCACGTCGCAGCCGAAGCTGGTGCCGCTCATGCGGGCGTCGGAGATCCGCACCATGTCCTTGACGCCTTCCTGCAGCAGCTTCTTGGGGATGGGCAGGTGGCCCCACTCGGGGAAGCCCGGGCCGCCGTGCGGTCCGGCGTTCTTGAGCACCAGCACGGAGTCCTTGTCGACCTCGAGGGCGGGGTCGTCGATCCGCGCCAGCATCTCCGTGCGGTTCTCGAACACGACCGCCTTGCCGCGATGCCGCCACAGGTGCGGCGAGGCGGCGGTCTGCTTGATCACGGCGCCGTCCGGGGCCAGGTTTCCATACAGGATCGCCGTGCCGCCCTCGGGGTGGAGGGGATCGGCGAGCGGCCTGACCATGTCCGTCGAAGCCGCCTCGGTCTCGGCCAAGTTCTGGGCCAGGGTCTTGCCGCTGACGGTCAAGGCGTCGCCGTGCAGCAGGGGCAGCAGCTCCTTCATCACCGGAGGCAGGCCGCCGCTGTAGTAGAACTCCTCCATCAGATGCTCGCCCGAAGGCTTGACGTTGGTGATGAAGGGCGTCTCGCGCGAGAGCCGGTCGAAGTCATCGAGGGTCAGCGCGACGCCGCAACGGCGCGCCAGCGCCAGCAAGTGCACCACGGCGTTGGTCGAGCCGCCGATGGCCATGTCCGTCCGCACGGCGTTCTCGAAGGCCTCGCGCGTGAGGATCTTCGAAGGCCGCAGGTCCTCCCAGATCATGTCGACGATGCGCCGGCCGCTGGCTTCGGCCAGAGCGTAGCGCCTGGCGTCGACGGCGGGGATCGCCGCGCCGCCGGTGAGCTGCAGGCCCAGCGCCTCGGACATCGCCGCCATCGTCGAGGCGGTGCCCATGACCGTGCAATGGCCGTGGGAGCGCGCGATGCAGCCCTCGACCTCGGCCCACTGCTCCTCGCCGATGCGCCCGGCCCGAAACTCCTGGAACAGGCGGCGGCCGTCGGTGCCGGACCCCAACTGCTCGTTGCGCCAGCGGCCGGCCAGCATCGGCCCGCCGGTCACCATAATGGCCGGCAGATCGGCCGAGGCGGCGCCCATGAGCTGCGCCGGCGTGGTCTTGTCGCACCCGGCCAGCAGGACCACGCCGTCAATGGGGTTGGCGGTGATCGACTCCTCCACGTCCATCGCCATCAGGTTCCGGAACAGCATCGTCGTCGGCTTCATGAACAGCTCGCCGAGCGAGATGGTCGGAAACTCGAGCGGCACGCCGCCGGCCGCCCAGACGCCGCGCTTGACCGCTTCAGCCACCTGCCGCAGGTGTACGTTGCAGTTGTTGAGCTCGGACCAGGAGTTGCAGATTCCGATCACCGGCTTGTTGGCCAGCGTCTCTTGGCCGAACCCTTCCGAGCGCAGCCAAGCCCGGCGGGCCAGGTGCTCGTATTGGTCGCCATGGAACCAGGCGTAGGAGCGAAGCGTCTTGGGGTCGCGCATGGATCGACCAGGATAGCCGACACTGAGAGACGATGCGCGTGATAGCCGGACTCTACCGCCGACGTCTGCTGGAATCCCTGCCCGGCGACCAAACGCGTCCCATGCTCGACAGCATGCGCGAGACGCTGTTCAACATCCTGCAGACTCAGATCGAGGGCGCCGTCTTCGCGGATCTCTACGCCGGCACCGGCGCGGTGGGCATCGAGGCGCTCAGCCGAGGGGCCCGGCAAGCAATCTTCGTGGAAGCGAACCCCAAGGCGCTCAAGGTGATCGAGCGGAACCTGGACAAGCTCGGCGCCCGCGCCCAGGCGCGCCCGATGCTGGGCCGCAGCCACGAGAAGGTTCCGCATATCGAGGCCGACATCTGGTTTCTCGGCCCGCCCTACGCCGCGCACGAGGAGTACGAAAAGACGCTGGCGGCATTGGGAGAGAAGGACGTCAAGCTGGTGATCACGCAGCACGACAAGCGCTACGATCCGCCGCTAAAGCCGGGCAAGCTGGAGCGTTACCGGGTGGTGAAGATGGGCTCGAACGCCTTGAGCTTCTACCGCCCGGCGGAGCAGGAAAAGCCCGCGGCGGAGGAGCCGGCCGCCGAGGCCGACGAATAGCGCGGGCTACTCGAGGATCGGCGCCTCCACGCTCTGGGTGGAGCGCGGAGCCACGCGGACGGCCTTGCCGGCCTTGTAGAGCAGGGCGCGGCGCTCGGGGGCGGCCCAGTCGAAGCTCTGCGAGCGATCCACCGCCGCCACCACGTACGCGCCCGGCGGCACGCCGAGAAACTGGAAGGCCCCGTTGCGGACCCCGGAGTACTCCTCGTAGCCTTGCGCGCCGCCGTAGTTGGCCGGCATCAGAACCACGGCCAAGTCCGTCTCGGAGCCCTCGGCGCCGGCCACGCTGCCTTCGATCGCCCCGCCGTCGAAGGCAGCCCGCACAGTGATCGTCAGCGCCGACTGGCCGGCGGCGATCCGCAGGCGCCGATCGGCCAAGGGCGAGCCGTTGGCGAGGATCTCGGCGGCGTAGGAGTCTCCCGGCAGCTCGTTGGCGGTGACCAAATATTCGCCGGCCGGCACACCGAAGATCTGGAAGGCCTGCTCGTCGTCGGGAACCGACCGGGCGTCGTAGCGTTCGCCGGAAAAAGGCGGCAGCCGGGTCAACCGGACGCCGGGACCGCGCAGGAAGGCTTTGGGCGGACCGCGCCGCCGGCCGGTCTCTTGCTGCGGCGCGGACGCCTCGTCGGGCGGGTTCTCGAGCTCGATGCGTCCCTGGATGGTCAGCCCCTCGCTGAGCTGCAGCGCAACCTCGGCGGTTCGGTCGCGCGGCACGAAGACGTCCTGATAGGCCACGCCGCCGCTGCGGCTCCGCGCCAGAATGCGTCCTGGGCCGACGGAGATCCCGCGCATGCGGAAGGCGCCCTCTTCGTCCGGCTGAATGCCGAAGATCAGGCCGCCCGGCGTGTCGAGAGTGATCTGGCAGCCGGCGCAGGTCGTTCCGGTGCGGTCCCGCGCCGCGCCCAGCAGCAGCGTCGGCGGGGCTTCGTGGAGCTCGAAGTCGATCTGCTCGAGCGTAGAGCCCCAGTCGACGGCCACCGTGGTCGCTTCGTCCGCGCCGGCGGCGGAGGAGTAGAACTGCGGCGCCATCTCGTAGAGAATGTCTCCCGGCCCCGTGGCGGCGGCCGGCGGCGTGGCCGTCACCAAGTAGCCGCCGGGGCGCAGGTCGAACATGCGGTAGCGGCCCAGGTCGTCGGTGCGCGCGGTCTGCAGCGGCTGCAACTGACGGGCGCCTTGGGCCGAACGCCACTGCCGCAGTTGCACAGTGACGCCGACCGCCGGATCGCCCCAAGCGTCCAGCACTCTGCCCGCGATCACCGGCGAACGGCGGAGAGTCACTTGCAGGGAGGCGCGCTCGTTCTCGGCCTGGATCTCAAAGCTCCGGCTCGGCCGGCCCCGCGCCTCGTAGCCGCCCTTGGAGAAGCTGGCCTGATAGGCGCCGGGCGCCAAGTTCTCAATGAGGAACGTCCCGTCCGGCCCCGACCGAGCCGTCCGCGGGCCGGTCTCCTGCGGTCCGGGCGGCGGAGCCGAGCCGCGGGAGGCCTGCGCGGAGACGAACACCTCCACCGACGGCAACGTGCGGCCATCGTGGGCGTCCACCACACGGCCTCGCAGCTCTCCGGCCCGTGCGGCCGCGGCGAACAGCGCCAGCGTCAGCAGCAACCTCATCGGCCCTCCGTGGAAGCGACGGCCGTCAGGTCGATCTCGATCTCCGCGCCGGCTTCCACCGGAAACCGCCGCACGGCTTGCCCGGCTCGCTGCCAAACGGCGTCTCCGCGCACGGCCTGCGCCGTCTCGCCCTCCCAGGCGGCGATCTGGTAGTCGCCCGGGGGGACCTTCTCGAACTCGAAGCGGCCGTCCTGGTCGGCCTGCACGCTGTCCACGCCGCGCGGGCCGCGCAACGCCACGCGGTAGTGCGAGGCGGCGTGGCCCGCGGCGTCGGCCTTGACGCGTCCGCGAATGGCGGCCATGTCCGCGCTGAGCCGGAACACCAGCGAGCCCGCCGAGGCGGCGTCCAGGTGCACGGCGTCGGGCGGATACGCCGAGCCGCCCGCCTCCACCTCGCGGATGAACCAGTCCGAACCCCTGTACTCGGCGCGGTAGTCGCCTGCCTCCAAGTCCGGCCGCGCGCTGCGGATCACGAACTCCGGCGCGCGCGCCTCGAAGCCGACCGCACCGCCGCCCTCGGTGGAAACCAGCGTCACCAGCACGCGGCCTTCGGGCGGATCGGCGTCGAACTCCACCCGGCCGGCCAGCAACCAGGGCTCTTGCGGCGTCAGGGTGAGCCCGTCGACATTGGTTCGGATCTCGTGGCGGCCGAGGTAGACGTCGTCGCGGCCGCGGCGGCCCTGCTGCACGCGAAACACGTAGGCGCCGGGATGCAACCCCTCCAGCTTGAAGGCGCCGTCCGGGCCGAGCCGCACGCGGCGGCTGCCGCCGGGGCCGCCCCCGCCGCCGCGCCGCAGCACGGGGTAGGCGAACAGGTAGGCACCGTCGCCCGGGCCCTCGTCGCCCGCGGGAGTCAAACCGGCCCCTTGGACCAGCCCGGTGACCCGCAACGAGGCCGTCTGCGCGGCGCGCAGCCCCAAGGCGAGCTCGCGCGTTTCGCCAGCGCCGATCTCCACCTCCACCGGCTCGGCGTCGAGCGCCGCCGCGCGGGGGCCCATGCGCCGGACGTCCACATCGACCGTACAGCCGGCCGCCGGCGCAAGCCCCGCCAAGCGAAAGCGCCCTTGCTCGTCGGTCGGGGCGGAAGCCCGGGGCCCTTCGTCCCCTTCGCATTGCAGGTGGACGCGCGCGTCCACGACCGGCTCGCCCAGGTCGTCGCGCACGGTTCCGGCCAGCACGGCCGCCCGCACCAGCTCCATCTCGAACGGTCCGCAGGGGCCGGAGCAGTCGGCGTTGCGGTAGTCGTCGCCGGCGGCCGGCGTATAGCCGTTGCGCGAGAACTGCACGCGGATGGGACCATCGATAGGACCGGCGAAGGCGAAGCGGCCCTGCGCGTCGGTGCGGGTGACGCCCAGCAGACGCCCCTTGCCGCGTTCCGACAGCACGACCTTGACGCCCGGCAGCGGCGACTCGCCGCCGTCCGCCGCCAGCCAGACCCGCCCGGAGACGCCGTCGGCCGCGCCGAGCGCGGCAACGCCCGCCAAGGCCAACGTCGCCAAGGCAACCGATCGCATTCCGATTTTGATTCTAGGGGACGTTTTCTAGAGGACGCGGCCGAGGCGCGGATGGGTTCAGCGTGGGCGATCAGAAAGCGTCAGCCCGGCCAGATCCTTGCGCTCGCCCGGCAGCGCGAGGCTGGCCAGGTAGCCCACGATCACGCAGCTCAGCACGCCGATCATGCCGTAGAGAAAGAAGTGCGCCGACGTATTCTGTTGCGTCCAGGCCAGGATGAGGACGCTGGCGACGGCGCCGACCAGCGCGCCCGCGCCGTGCGCCCGGCGGGTGAAGATTCCCAGCGCGAACAGGCCGGCCAGTGCTCCCCCGAACAGGCCCATGGTCGCCTGAAAGGCGTCCCACAGGGACCCTACGTCGGAGGCCGCCAAGGCCGTCGCGACGGTCGTCGCCAAGGCCCCGAACAGCACCGTCAGCCAGCGGGCCAGCCGCAGCTTGGGAGCGTCGGGGACGTGCGGGCGGAAGCGGCCGTAGAAGTCGGTGACGATGGCGGCCGACACGCTATTGAGGCTGCTGTCCAGCGTGGACATGGAGGCGGCGAAGACTCCCGCCACCACCAAGCCGGCCAGCCCGACCGGCAGTTGTTGCGAAATGAACAGCGGAAAGACGGCGTCCACCGGCAGCTCGGGATCGAGCAGTTGCGGGTGAGCCCCATAGAACGCCCACAGCGCCGTCCCTAGAGTAAACAAGATCAGCGTGGACGGGACCAGCATCACAGCGTTCACCCAGATGCCCTTGCGCGCCGAGGCCTCGTCCTTGGTGGTCAGATAGCGCTGCACCACGGCTTGGTCGGAGGTGTACGGCACCAGATTGTTGAAGAAGTTGCCGATGAGGACCACCCAGACCGCCGTGGTGGTGTAGTCCCACTTCCAGTCGAACACATGCAGCTTGCCGGCGGCGGCGGCCGTCCGGAACAGGTCCGTGATCCCTCCGTCGAGGCGCGTGAGGATGAGGACGAGGCTCAACAGGGCGCCGCCGAGCAGCACGAACACTTGCAGCACATCGGTCCAGATGACCGCCTCCACGCCTCCCATGGCGGTGTAGAGCGTGGCCAGCAAGCCCATCAGCAGAATCGAGACGTAGACGTCGATGCCGGTGACGGTGGTGAGCGCGATGGCCGGCAAGAACAACACGATCGCCATTCGGCCGATTTGGAACAGGATGAAGCTGGCGCTGGCGAACAGCCGCACCGCCACGTTGAACCGCGCTTCGAGGTACTCGTAGGCCGTGGTCACGTTCAGGCGCCGGAAGAACGGCAGGTAGAGCCAAGCGGCCGGAAAGGCCGCCAGCACGATCGAGGCCTGCACCAGCAGATAGACCCAGTCGGTGGCAAAGACCTTGGCCGGCATGGCGATGAAGCTGATCGAGCTCAACTGCGTGCCGTAGATGCTCAGCCCAGCGGCCCACCAGGGAATGCGGCGCCCGGCCAGAAAGAAGTCTCCGGTCGTCTTCTCGCGGCGGGAGAAGTAGACGCCGATGGCGACCAAGGCGACCAGATAGAGCCCCAGCGCTGCGTAGTCGAGCGGACGGAAGCCGCTCTCGAGCGACGAGGGCTCGGCAAGATCGACGCGCGGCGAGCGATGGCCGGGCCGGTCCTCGCCGCTGGGGACGACGACGCCGCCCTGGTAGTTCGCGGCGGTCGTGGTGACGCGGCCGAACGGCGCGTCTTCCAGCCGCGTCCAGGAGTCGGTGATGGTGTGATAGGCCCACACGGCTCGCGAAAAGCCCGGGTGGGAGTCGCCCAGCGCATCGTTCTGGGCGAAGCGGGAACCATCGTCGCCGCCAAACACCAGGATGTGCGCCGGACCGCGCGCGATGGCCGGGGCGGCAACCACCGGCGCGGGCGGTCCCGCCACGGTCGTCCAGCCGCGGCCGGGCTCGTATTTGTAGCCGTCAGCCAGGAAGCGCCGGCCGCCGGGAACCAGCTCGGCGCCGCTGAAAACGTACAGCGCCCCGTTCTGAGCGACCGTCACGGGCAGAATGCGCCCGGGGCCGGGCCAGGGTTCGAGCTCGCGCCAGACGGGCAGCGTGACGGGGTTGGAGAGCTCGGCCAGACTCGCCGCCCAAAAGCGCTTCTCGGCCTGGGTCGCATCCGGAGAGGCCTGACCGCAGACCACGTACACCGTCTCGCCCAGCAGCGCCGCTCCCAGGTTGGCGCAGGGCGCGGGCAGGGGCGGAAGTTGGGCGAAGCTCAGGCGGCCCTCTTCATAGCGAACCCGCAAGACGTTGGGATAGTGCCGGCGGGCGTCGGAGCCGCCGATCCACAGCGCGCCAAGCGGCGTCTGCACCGAGGCGCCGTAGCCCAGGGGCGTGGGCAAGGGCTCGACGGCGCGCCATTGACCACCCTCGAAGGCGTAGGCGCCGGCGACCCAGCGCTTGGTTCCACCCTGGAACGGAGAGACCTCGAACTGGGCTCCGCCGGCGACGATCAGCGCACCATTCTCTACGGCTACGAACGCCCCGGCGACGCCGAGAGGATCAGGAAGCGGCGGAAGCTCTCGCCAGGAGAGTTTGCCGAACAGAGCGGGAGCGAAAGCGCAGAGCAGGACGACGCAACGGAGCTTCACGGTCGAGCACGACGATAGCACTGTGAGCCAACCCGAAGCCCTTCATCCCTGAAGGAGGCGCCTCCCACAAGTCGTCCGAAACCCGGAGGCCCGCAGCCTGCAAGCGATTGCATAAGGGCCCTGGCGCGTCCGTACGATTCATGTACACTGTGGCGACGCCATGCTCTCCGCCCAGTTGCAGATCCCCGTTCTCGATCTCGTCATCATCGTGGCCTACATGGTCGGCATCCTCGCTGTCGGCCTTTGGGTGACCCGCCGGACGACGATGACCGGCGAGGCGTACTTCCTGGCCGGCCGGTCGTTGCGCTGGCCCGTGATCGGCGCCGCGCTGTTCGCCTCCAACATCTCCACGATCCACTTGGTGGGCTTGTGCGCCTCCGGCTACGAGCATGGGCTGGTGTGGGGCAATTACGAGTGGCTGGCGCCGTTCACGCTGGTGCTGCTGGCTCTGGTGTTCGCGCCGTTCTACTTCCGCAATCAGATCGAGACGCTGCCCGAGTATGTGGAGAAGCGCTTCAACGCCGCCTCGCGCTCGTTTCTGGCATTCATGGCGATCCTCGGCGCGCTGTTCATCCACATCGGCATGAGCCTGTACGCCGGCGCCACGGTCTTCGAGCAGTTCTTCGGCATCGACGTCTACGCGTCGATCATCCTGATCTCGGTCGTCACCGGCATCTACACGGTGGTCGGCGGCCTCAAGGCCGTCGTCGTCACGGAAACCATCCAGACCGTGTTGCTGATTCTTGGGTCGATCATCGTCACGGTCCTGGCGGTGATGGCTTTGCCGGCCGCCGGCATCGACTCCTACGCCTCGCTGAAGGCGGCCGTGAAGCCCGATCAGCTCTCGATGATCTGGACCGACAAGACGACCGAGGCGGACTGGCTGAGCTTCGTGATGGGCTACTGGGTGCTGGGGACCTGGTACTGGTGCACCGACCAGACGATCGTGCAGCGCGTGCTGGCCGCCCGCACCGAGCGCGACGCCCAGATCGGCCCGATCTTCGCCGGCTTCCTCAAGATCCTGCCCGTGTTCATCCTGGTGTTTCCGGGCGTGATCGCCTACGCCATCTTTCGCGACCAGATCGGCGCGAACGCCAACCAGGCGCTGCCGTTCCTGATCCAGGAGCTGACTCCCACCGGCTTACGCGGACTGATCTCCGCCGGACTGCTCGCCGCCCTGATGAGCACCATCGCCGCCGCGCTCAACAGTTGCGCCACGCTGGTGGCGGTGGACATCGTGCAAAGGCTGCACCCGGGGACCTCCGACGCGCAGCAAGTGCGCATCGGGCGCTGGAGCGCCGTGGGCGTGATGCTGCTGGCGATGGCCTGGTCCACCCAGGGCGAAAAGTTCACCTCGATCTTCTCCGCCGTGCAGCAGATCGCCGCTGCGCTGGCGCCGCCCATCACGGCGGTCTTCCTGATGGGCGTGTTCTGGCGGCGCGGCACCTCGCAGGCGGCGCTGGCGACGCTGATCGTCGGGTTCATCCTGGGCGCCGGGGCGTTTCTGGTGGACGTGCCGCTGGTGGGCTCGCCGCCCACGCAGCCCCTGCTGGCGGAGACGAGACTGCTGACCAATGGCCTGGGGCTGCCCTTCCTGCGGCAGGCCTGCGTGCTGACGTTTCTGTGCGTGGCGGTCTTCGTGGTGGTCAGCCGGCTGACGCCGCCGCCTCCGCCGGAGAAGATCGAGGGCTTGACTTGGGACAACCCGCTCAGCGTCGTCACCGCGCCCTGGACGGGCGAAGGAGTCGCCCCACGGCGGCTGGCGGGCCTGCTCTGCCTCACGCTCGCGGCGCTGTATGTGATCTTCCGGTAAACCGGGCTACCACTCGAAGGTTTCGCCCGGCGCCGGCTCGAGGACCTCGGTGGTCAGCCCGCCGGCCTGCACCAGCTCGCGCAGCTTGCCGGGCGTGCCGGTGAGCGGCGGGAAGGTGCCCCAGTGCAGGGGCAGGACCTTCTTGGGCTGCAGGAACTCGCAGGCCACGGCCGCCTCGCGCGGGTCCATGGTGAAGAGGTCGCCGATGGGCAGCATCGCCAGCTCCGGAGCGTACAACCGCCGGATCAGGCTCATGTCCGAGAACACGTTCGTATCCCCGGCGTGGTAGAGCGAGCGGCCGTCGGGGACCTTGACCACGAAGCCCGCCGGCTCGCCGCCGTAGATCATCTGGTCGCCGTCCTGGATCATCGACGAGTGCTGAGCGTGCGTCATCTTGAGGCCGCAACCGCAGACCTCCGCCCAACCGCCCTTGTTCATGCCCGTGACGTTCTCCACACCCTTGGAACCCAACCAGACGGCCAGCTCGTAGATGGCGAAGATCTTCGGCTTGAACCGGCTGGCGAGCTCCAGGGTCTGCCCCAGGTGGTCTCCGTGCGCATGGGTCAGCAGAATGGCGTCCAGGCGCTGAATGCTATGCCCCTCAGGGTGTTTGGGATTCTCCAGCCAGGGATCGATCAGCAGGACTTGGCCGTCCTCCAGCTCGATCTGGACCGCGGAATGGCCCAGCCACGTGATCTTCAGGGGCATTGCTTCGTCTCCTCCAACCGTTGTCACGCCATGCGGCGCTTGCGGGGAGCCAGCGTGGAGCGGCTCGACAGTGCGCCGCGGCTCGTCTTCGAGCTCGACGCCCGCGGCCGCAACAGCCGCGCGATCGCATGCACGAGCTGCTTGTGCTCGCTAGGCCCCTTGGGCAACACGATATCAGCCCCGGTGGAGACTTCCGTGAGTCCCAGCGCGGCGACGTACCCGGAGAGCAGAATCGCGGGCGTCCTCGGGCTCCGCTCATGCAGACGGGCGATCAGCTCCGGCCCGCCGAAGTCCGCAAAGCGGTAGTCCGTCACCACAACGTCGAAACTCTTCTCCTCGGCCTTCTGGAGGCCTTCCCCCGCCAGGCTCGCCGTCTCCACGACGTAACCCAGCTCCTCGAGCACGGCCCGGCGCGCGACCAGCCCATGCCGATTCTCGTCAACCAGCAAAATACGCAATGATTCCATGATGATTTTGTGGTAAAAGCCGCCGGAACCGACGACCCGTACAAGGAAAGAGAGTAACAACGGCTCCGCGGGGCTGTCAACGGGCTCGGAAGCCGTTCCAAAATCATGAGATAGACCTTGACAACGCTGTTTTGAGGCCTGTTTGCAGTGGTTCTAGAACAGAAACGCGCCCCGACGGGGCGCGTCCAAACAATCCGAGTGGAAGATGATCTACTCGACCTCGCGCGGCGCGTAGTAGCCTTCCTTGTGGACAATCTGGTATTTGATGCGCTTGTCTTTCTTGCCCGTAATTCGCAAATCTTTGTTGGTATTCGGATCAACCAGCCGCACCTCGATCTTGCGATAGGAGCCGTCCCTCTGGGTATTGCTCGGCTGGTAGACCGCAACATATTGATTGCGCATCACGTAGTTGAGCGCCCGGAAGATTCCGGGGAACTCGCCGTAGAACCGCGGGAAGAAACTCAAGCCGCCGGTTTCCTTGGCAAATGTCCGCATCTGATTGTCGGCCTGCAGAAAATCCATGCGTTGGATCGAGCCCATGTAGCCGCGGGCGTCATACCACTGGCGTAGGGCCTGCATCAGGCCGATGGCGTGAATCGTGACGCCGGCGTCTTGGATGATCTCGCGGGCCTGCTTGAAGGTGCGCTTGCTGAAAGTGTCGACGCCGGAGGAGATGACGACGATGGATTTGCGGCCCTCGATATCCTTCATGCGCTCGCACATCTCGGCCAAGGCGTCGAAAAGATTCGATTCCGAATAGCCGGCGATGCGCATGCGCTGCATCGCTTCCATGACGGTCTGCTTGTTCTGAGTGAAGTCGGCCAGAATCTCAGGCCGCAGGTCGTAGGCCACGACAGCCACCCAGTCCTGGGGACCGAGGGTATCCACGAAGCCGTAGGCCGCCTGGAGAGTCTGATACCAGGATTCGCTCCAATACTGCTGGTACAGGTTGCTGAACTCGACCAGCAGGCAGACGGTCATCGGCGCCTCGCTCTGGCCCAGCTCGACGATCTTCTGGGGCACGCCGTCTTCGAGGATCTGGAAGTTGCCGGCCGGGATGCCGGGGATGAAGACGCCGTTGTCGTCGAGCACCGAGATCTCGACGGTGACGTAGTTGGTGTCGGTCCGGAACAGAGGCGTGTCTTCCGGCACGGGCAAACGGCTGCGCGTCTCGATCTTGGGGAGCTCGGCGGGTTCGGCCGCGGGGGCGTCGGGGTTGGCGTCCGGGGTCTTCGCCGAAGGCTTGGGCGGCCGTTTGGGGCCCTGGATGGGTCCCGGGGTTTGCGCCACCAAGTCCAGCCCGACGAAGCTAGCGCCCACCGTGACGGCGACCAGCAACGCCACGAACCAAGAGATGCGACTCAGCGCGTTCACAACATGTACCCCCTTATCCAGCCGCTCACTCCAGCGGGCCGGCCACTTTGTTGGACCCCGAGAGCTCCGAGCAGGTTACGTACCCATCCTAGCGCGGGCCGCCTGAGGGCCTTACCATACCAGAGCATACGGGCAAACGAAGGGTTTGCGAAACTGAAGATTCATGGACGACCCCGCGAAGGATCTCTCCCTGCCCACCAACGGGCGTTACAAACGGCACATCTTCGTCTGCGCCGACCAGAGCAAGCCCAAGTGCGCGCCGCATGAAGTGGCGAACCCGGCCTGGGACTACCTCAAGAAGCGCCTGGCCGAGCTGGGGTTGGCGACCGGCGACGGCTGCGTCTACCGCAGCAAGGTCAACTGCCTGCGCGTCTGCGAACAAGGCCCCATCGCCGTGGTCTACCCGGAAGGAACCTGGTACAAGAACGCCACCGCCGAGGCTCTGGAGCGGATCATCCAGGAGCACTTGATCGGCGGCAAGCCGGTCGAAGAGCTGGTCTTCGCCCGCAACCCCCTGCCCCTGGAAGACGAGGAAACCGCTTGACCGCAACGGCTTGCGCCCTTCCAAACGCTCGGCTAACCTCGAACCCATGAGTCAGTTGACCCGTATCGGCGTCGCGATCGACGAGGACCTCCTCGAACGCTTCGACCAGCTCATCCACGCCCGCGGCTACACCAACCGCTCCGAAGCGTTCCGCGACATGATCCGCGCCGAGTTGGTCCAGGAGGCCGCCGCCGCGCCCGACAGCGAGGTCGTCGGATCGCTGACTCTCGTCTATGACCACCACGTGCGCATGCTCAGTGACAAGTTGCTCGATCTTCAGCACGATCACCACGAGGAGATCCTCTCCACGCTGCACGTGCACCTGGACCACGACAACTGCCTGGAAGTGATGCTGATTCGCGGAGCGGCGCAGCGCGTCACCTCCATCGCGGATCAGTTGATCTCCACCAAGGGCGTCAAGCACGGCAAGCTGACGATGACGTCGGCCGGCCGGGATCTCTAGACCATGATCATCGGCATCGGCGTGGATCTGGAGGAAGTGGACCGCGTCCGCGAGGCGATCGAGCGGCACGGCAGGCGGTTTCTCGAGCGAGTGTTCACCGAGCGTGAGATCGCCTTCGTGGAGGAGCGCGCCAACAAGTTCGAGCGCTACGCCGTGCGCTTTGCCGCCAAGGAGGCGGCGATGAAGGCCCTGGGCACGGGCTGGTCCTGCGGGGTGAGTTGGCTCGACTGCGAGATCGTGAACGACGCCGACGGACGCCCCCACCTGGAGTTGCACGGGCGGGCGGACACGATTGCGAGGCAGCGCGGCTGCACCAGCCGCTGGGTGTCTCTATCGCACACGCACCGCGGCGTGGTCGCGCAGGTGGTGCTCGAAGGAGATGGCCGCGCCGGCGAAGGGCTGGCCTAGGCCGAGCGGTAGCCCTGCTGCAGCTTGCGAGGAGCGTCGGCGCCCGCGGAGGCCGCGCCGGCCGCCAGAGCGTCCGGCTTCGGGGCGGGCTGTTGGCCCAGCCGCTCAGTCTCCTTCCAGGTGAACAGGATGCGCTGGATGACGGTCCAATTGGACAGCACGGCGATCACCCACAGCACCGGAGCCATGCGATGCGTCAGCGAGCCAATCGTGAGCAGCACGATCCGCTCGGGGCGCTCCAGAAAGCCCACCTTGCACTTGGGGATTTCGTTCTCGGAACGGGCTCGGGCATAGCTCACCAGCACCGAACCGGTCATCGCCGTCGCCGTCAGGATGATGTAGCCGAAGCGATTGATCGAGGCGTAGTAGACCAGCATCCCCATCAGCAGGATGAGGTCGGAATAGCGGTCGATCACCGAATCCAGGAAGCCGCCGAAGCGGGTCACGCGTCCGCTGTGCCGGGCGATCGGGCCGTCGACCAAGTCGAACACCGCGGCGAAGACGATCACGATGCCGGCTTGCGTGAACAGCCCCATCGAGAGCAGCCAAGCTCCCGCGGCGTTGATCACCAATCCCAGGCAGGTGAAGACGTTGGGGTGGATTCGAGTCAGCGCCAGCAGCTTGACCAGGCCGGACAGAATCTTCCCAAAGAAAGAACCGATAGCGGACGTGAACGTCATCGAAGATTTCCGCGGATCAATCGGCCGCCTCGGCGACCTTGTCGTGAATCGTCCGGAACTCTAGAATCTCGAGCTCCTTGCGCCCCCCAGGGGTGATGACCTCGGAGACATCGCCGTCGACCTTGTTGATCAACGCGCGTCCAATGGGAGACGTCGTCGATATCTTTCCATTGGCGGCGTCGGCGTCCTCGGAGGCGACCAATTCGTAGACGGACTCTTCTTCCGTTTCGGTGTCGAACACCTTGACGGTCGACCCCAGTCCGACTGCGTCGCGCCGGATCTTCGAGAAGTCGATCATCCGCACGCTGGCGAGCCGTTCCTTGAGCGTCCGCAACTGCGAGCTCACGAGGTCTTGGCGCTCCTTGGCGGCGTGGTATTCGGCGTTCTCGCTCAAGTCGCCCAACTCGCGAGCGCGTTGGATCTCCTTGGGGAGCTCGTTCTTGAGCTCGTATTCGAGGGCCTTGACCTTCTCTTCCAGCTTGCGGACGAAATCTGGAACCATAAGCAAACCGTCGACGGCCGGATAAAAAAACAACCGGCCCCTCAGCGGACCGGCATGCGCCTAGGCCACGGAACGACGGCGTTGGTGCAACTCAGCTGCCCGTCACTCCGACCGTGTCGTACCTATTATAGACCAGCCGTTGTCAAGCGATTGCGAGCGGAATCGATATCCCTACTTGGCGGGAGCGAAGGAGCCCAACGTCTGCGCCAGCAAATCGCTGGCCGGGTAGGGATGCCCGACGTGTTGGCGAAAGCCTTCGGCATACGCCACGCCGCAACGACCGCCCAATTCCGCGGCCCAGCGCTTCATCTCCTCGACGTAGTGATCCATGCCGTGCTGTGCCCGCAACCATTCCCGCTGGCTCTGGTGGCAGCTCAGCATATCCGCCTTCAGCCCGATGACCTCTGAGACGTCGACGTACACGCTGTAGGAGCCGGGCTCGCCGAAGATGTTGGTGCCGCCGGCCGGTGACGCGTAGTAGAGGTGCGGAATGGACGCGGCCGAGGCCGCCGCCGGACGCCGACCGGTATCGAAGTTCGGCGCCGAAGCCCCGAAGCAAGCGGCGCGCGTCACCTTCGACGTCATCTCGTGGTCGAGCATGTAGTCGTGCGGCGGATGCGTGAAGACCACGTCCGGCTGCACCTCCCGCACGACTTCCACCGCCGCTTGCAGGGTGGGCTCGTCATAGAAGATGCGCAAGTCCCGCCGATCCAGGCAGTGATAGGTCGCCCGAATCTTGGCCGCCGCGGCGGCGGCCTCCCGCCGACGGATGCCGGCGATCTCCGACGGACCCTCGACCATCGAGCCACAATCGCCCGGCGTCATCGAAGCGATGTGGACCTCCCAGCCCGCCTCCTGCAACCGAATGAGCGTTCCGCCGCAGAAGATCTCTGCGTCGTCAGGATGGGCCATGAGGGCGAGCGCGCGCATATCGAATCGAGTTTCCCGCAGCGGAGGATTGCGAAGCAATCGGCGGGGCTGCTGAGGGTACTCGACAATCTACTACCCTATGTACTAGAGTGTCTTCTACCATGACCAATCCGGAGCCGCCGCCCGACCGGCTGGAGATCCTGCAGGGCACGCTCGACATGATGATCCTGCGGACGCTGCAATGGGGGCCGCAGCACGGCCACGGCATCGGCGTGGCCATCCGGTCGAGCTCAGACGACATTCTCCAGATCGAGCGCGGCTCGCTCTACCCCGCCCTCCACCGGCTCGAAAAGCAGGGCTGGGTGGAGGCCGACTGGAAGCTCACCGAGAACAAGCAGCGCGCCAAGTACTACCGGCTGACGCGAGCCGGCAAGAAGCAGTTGGCCGTGGAGGAGTCTCGCTGGAATCGCTTTGTGGATGCCGTGGCTCGCGTGATGCGGCCCGCGTGAGGAAGGAGAAGACTCAGATGCCGTGGCCGCCCAGGATTTTCAGACGTTCGAAGGACGAGGACGAGCTCGACGAGGAGCTGCGTTTCGATCTGGCCGAGGAGACGCGATTGCGCATCGAGCGTGGGGAGTCGCCCGAGGAAGCGGCGGCGGGATCGCGCCGTGACCTGGGCAATCTCACGGTGCTGCGGGAGGACGCCCGACGGGCTTGGGGCTGGACGTCGCTGGAACGTCTGCTGCTGGACCTGCGCTACGCCTGCCGCACGCTGCGTCACAGCCCGACCTTCACTGCGGCCGCGGTCGGCACATTGGGACTGGGGATCGGCATCTGCTGCTTCCTGTTCAGTTGGCTCAACGGTCTCGTCTTGCAGCCGCTGCCGGGCGCTCGCGACCCGCGCGGCCTGTGGGGCTTGCAGGCGTCCGTCTCCTATCCCGAGTTCGAGAGCTACCGCGACGAAACCGGCGTCACGTCCTCGATGTCGGCCTTCCTAGGACCGGCCGCCTTCTCCGTCGGCGTTGAACCCGGCAGCGAGCCGGAACGCATCTTCGGGCACCTGATCTCCCCCGACTACTTCTCGACCGTGGGCGTGGAGCCGCTGCTCGGGCGCTTCTTCGACGCTGAAACGGAGCGACCGGGGGCCGAGCCGGCGGTGGTCGTGAGCGAGCGGTTCTGGCGGACCCGGCTGGGCGCAGATCCTCACGCCGCGGGACGCGAGCTGAGGATCAACGGGCGGCCGGCGACGCTGCTGGGCGTGGCGCGGGAAGGGTTCGTCGGGGTGTTTCCCATCAACCCGGCAGACATCTTTCTACCGCTGAGCGCGGACCCCTCGATTGCGCCCGAGTTGGCGGACGGCTTTCTGACGGACCGTAACCGGAAGGACCTGCATTTGGTGTTTCGGCTAGCGCCGGGCGTGACCGAAGCGCAAGCCGAAGCGGCTCTGGAAGTGCTGCGACGCAGGTGGAACGACGAGGGCGGCGAGTTGGACCCCAATCAGAACAAGCGCGCCCGGAAGGCGGCATTGACTCCGGCCGGCGGCATCGGCCCCTGGCCTCGCGAGTTCTCGCTCGGCTCGATCTCGTTCTTCGGCTTGCTGATGGCCCTGATTCTCTCCTTCACCTGCGCCAATCTCGCAGGACTGACGCTGGCGAGGGGCGCCGCCCGCGGCCGGGAGATCGCGATTCGGCTGTCGCTCGGAGCGGGCCGCTGGAGGATCGTGCGGCAGCTCCTGACCGAGAGCGTGCTGCTGGCGCTGACCGGAGGCGCGCTGGGGCTGGCGACCGCCTGGGCGATGCTGAAGCTCGTGCTGCGCTCGGTCGGACAGCTGGGAAGCTTTCCCCCGCCTTTGGAGGTGACACCGGACTGGAACGTCGCGCTGCTGACGTTTGCCGTCGCAGCCTTGGCCGGAGCGGGCTTCGGTTTGACGCCCGCGCTGGCGGCCACGCGAACCGACGTAGCCTCGGCCTTGAAGAAGGTCCCCGGCGACGGGCTTCGCCGCAAGCGTTGGTATGGCCTGCGCAACGTTTTCATGGTGTATCAACTGACGGCCGCCATGACGCTGGTCATCATGATGGCCTTTCTGGTGGCCGGCATCCGCAGCGGCGGGGACGGCAATCCGGGCGTCGACGTAGCCGGCTTGTCCGTGTTTTCGCTCGACCCGGCGCGCGACGGGCTGCCGCCGGACGAGGCGGCGGCCGCCCTCGCCGGCTTGCCCGAGCGGCTGCGGCTGCAGGAGGGCGTGGAAGCGGCGGCGCTGGCGCACCCGCGGCTGTTCCAATCGTTCGCGACTCCGGACGCCAACGTGACGGTTCCGGTCCACGGGACGAGCGCGGCCGGGGAGCCGGACCCGGCGGAAGCGCCGCATCGAGTGGCCTTGCGCGCGATCGGGCCCGGGCTGTTCGCGGCGATGGGCGCGCCGATGCTGCGGGGAACGGAGTTTAGCGAGCGCGAGCTGCGATCGGAGCGGCCTTCCGACATGGCCACGCCCGCCATCCTCAATCACACCGCCGCGGAGGAGCTGTTTGGCGACGCGGACCCGCTGGGCAAGGCGATCCGCCAGGACGAGCGCGTGTACGAAGTTGTGGGCGTCGTGCAATATGGAGCGCCGGCCGTGTTCAGCGAGAAGGCCGCTCCGCTGATGCTGCAGCCGCTGACGATGTCCGACTTGCGGCGGACTCCCGCGATGGGGCTGACGGTTCTGGTGCGGGGACGTGGCGGGATCCTGCCGGCCGACTTGCCGGGACGAGTCGAGCGCATTGACGGCCGGCTGACGGTGTTCCGGGCGACGTCTTTCGCGGACCAGCTCGCGCAGATGACGCAGGCGGTGCAATCCACGACAGCCATCTACGGGTCGGTCGGCCTGTTTGCGCTGATCCTGGCCTGCGTAGGGCTGGCCGGCCTGACAGCGCAGGCGGCGCTGCGACGGCGCAAGGAGATCGGCATTCGGGTGGCGCTGGGCGCTCGGGTTTCGCAGGTCATGAGCCTGGTGATGCACGAGGGCGCGGCCATGATCCTGGCGGGTGGCGTGTTCGGAGCGCTGGGCGCGCTGGCGATCTCTCGCTTCCTGGCCTCGATCAACGAGCAATACGCGCAGGTTCTGGCTTCCGGTGTGGAACCGAGCCACCTGCTCGCCGGACCCTTGGCTTTGTTCGCCGTGGCCGCCGCGGCCTGCTACCTGCCCGCCCGGCGAGCGGCCCAGGCGGACCCGCTGGACTCGCTGCGAGAGGAATAGCCGGCGGCGTCCGCAACGCAACCGTGTTGGGAGCGAGGTTAGGCTGGTGGAGATGACCCGCCGCCGTCTGCTGGCCCTGCTGGCCTCCCCCGTCCTCGCCGCAGTGCCCGAGACGCGGCTCGAGGATCTGGGGCTGGAGGCGACGATCCCGATCCAGGCGGCGCTGGACCACGTGCAGGGCATCGACGTCCGCGACGGCCGTCTGTGGGTGACCTCGGTCGACCGGGAGCGCGAGCGCGGGCTGCTGCACCGCTTCGAGCTGCCCTCGGGCCGGCTTCTCCACCAAACCGAAGTGCAGCGGGGCGAATGCTACCATCCCGGCGGCATCGCTCTCGACGGAGACTCGATCTGGGTCCCCGTCGCCGAGTACCGGCCGCGCAGCTCGGCCTTGATGCAGCGCCGGCGCAGCGATACCTTGGAGCTCGAAGCCTCCTTCCCCGTCGCCGACCACATCGGCTGCGTCGCCGCCGACGCCGGTCGCTTGATCGGCGGCAACTGGGACAGCGAGCTGCT
Source organism: Acidobacteriota bacterium (assembly GCA_016125275.1). GTDB lineage: Bacteria > Acidobacteriota > Terriglobia > Bryobacterales > UBA6623 > RI-231. The sequence goes on from WGMB01000009.1 coordinate 345,887, forward strand.
GTATGAATGGACGCGGCAGGGCAAGGAGATCGCCCGCAAGTCCCGCCTCAGCGAAGCCCGCTACCAGGACCTGAAGCTGTCCGAGGGTTTGCTGGTCGCCTCCGGCAACCTCTCCCGCGAGCAGGGCGTGGTGGAGTGGCTCTCGCCGATCACGCTGGAGCCGCTGCGCCGCATCGTCGCAGGCAAGACGGACCGCGGCGTGCTGTATACCCACGAAGGGATGGCGGTCCGCGACGGGCGGCTCTACCTACTGCCCGAAGACGGCCCCAGCCGGCTGTTCGTCTTTCGACTGGCGGGGAGCTAGCCCCCGGCGCGATGCGAGCCGGCCACGGCGGGAGCAAACGCCATGAACAGAAGAGCCAGAGCGTAGGCCGAGCCGGAGACAGGATCGCGAGCGGCCAGCCCCTGTTCGAGCGTCAAGCCCCGCAGTTGCAGCACGACGGTCAGCTCGACGGCCAACATCAGCGCCAGCGCCAAGCTTCCGGCGGCAAGGCGGGCCGGGGCGCCGTCCAGACGGCGGGCCGTGCGGCGGGCGGCGAACCAGATCACGCCGACCATGACCGGCATCTCCAGCAGCTCCGCCGTCCGCTCGCCAAGCCGCGGCGCGATCCAGAGCACCCGAATCGGCCCCAGGACGAAGCCCGCGGCGGCGACCAGCAGGAAGTACAGCAGCCCCGCGCGGACGACGCGGCCCATGGCGGAATCTAGATGCGGTTGATCAGCGTCGCCACGTAGGCTGCGCCGAAACCGTTGTCGATGTTCATGGTCGTCACGTTCGACGAGCACGAGTTGAGCATGCCGAGCAGGGCGGCCAACCCGTTGAAGCTGGCCCCGTAGCCCACCGAGGTCGGCACGGCGATCACCGGCACCGAGACGATGCCGCCGACAGCGCTCGGCAGAGCGCCTTCCATGCCGGCGCAGCAGATGATCACGCGGGCGTCGGCCAGCTTGTCGAGATTGCCCAGCAGGCGGTGGATGCCCGCCACGCCCACGTCGTAGATCTCGATGATCTCGTTGCCCATCACCTCGCAGGTGACGCGCGCTTCCTCGGCGACCGGCAAATCGCTGGTGCCGGCGCAGACCACGGCGATCTTCTCCTTACCGCGAATGGTCTTGTCGCGCCAGACTCGCAGGCAGCCGGAGCGTGGGAAGTACTCGGCCGCGCTGTCCAATTCGCGGACCACGGCCGCCATCTCTTCGTTCGCCCGGGTCACCAGCAGGTTCTTCGAGCGCTCGAGCAGCTTCTCCGAGATCGAGCGCACCTCCGCGGGCGTCTTGCCGCGGCCGAGGATCACCTCGGGCATGCCGTGACGTAGCGCCCTGTGGTGGTCTACCTTGGCGAAGCCCAGGTCCTCGAAGGGGAGATGGTCGAGCCGCTTGGCGGCCTCTTCGGGCGTGGTCTGGCCGTCGCGGACCTTCTCCAGCAAATCCCGCAGATTGTCTTGATTCATCGCTAGAACTCGACCTGGTCGCCGACTTTCAGGTCATAGGCCGCGGCCCGGCCGGCGGCGAGCTCGAGCACATAGGTGGACGGTTGATTGCCTCCGTAAGTGGGGCAGTTACGAAAATCCCTCTGGCCGCACGGTGGCGCGTTCTGCTGGATCTCCACGACGCGCTTGTTGTCGTCAAACCAGATCATGTCCAGCGGCACCATCGTCTGAAACATCCAGAACGGCCGCGGCTGCTGCCGGTCGAAGACGAACAGCATGCCCTTGTCCGGTGGCAGTTGCGGGCGGAACATCATGCCTCGCGCCTGGTCGTCGGGCGACTGGCGGAGCTCCACCTGCAGCTCGACATCGCCGGGCAGGGTCAACGGAATCACCCGGCCTTCCGGCTCCCACGCCGCGGGCGAAGACGAGGCCTCCCCCGTCGTCGCGGCGCCGCCTCCGCAACCCAACAACAACCCCGCCACTCCCAGCAAAACCAGCTCAAACGCGCGCAGGGTTGGGAGCCTCCGTGTCGATGTTCAAGGCCTGGAACGCCTTCTTGATCTTGCGCTTGTCGAACTTGCCGTCGCGCGCCAGCCGCGACAGCGTCGCCGCCGCCACCGCCTCGGCGCCGACCTCGAAGAAGCGGCGCAGGTGCGGCCGATCCTCGCTGCGGCCGAAGCCGTCGGTGCCCAAGCTCTCGATGCGTCCGGGCAGGAAGGCCGCCAGGCCGTCGGGCAACGCCTTCATGTAGTCGCTGGAGGCGATGATCGGCCCCTCGACCTTGTCAAAGAGCTGCTGCAAGTACGACTTGCGCGGCTTCTCGGTCGGGTGCAGCCGGTTCCAGCGCTCGGCCTCGAGGCAATCGCGGCGCAGCTCGGTGTAGCTGGTCACGCTATAGACGTCGACGGGCACATCGAACTGCTCGGCCAGGATCTTCTGCGCCTTGAGCGCTTCGGGCAGGATGGCGCCACTGCCCCACAGGTGCGCGACGGCCTTGCCCTTCTCGGCGGCGCGGACCTTGTAGGCGCCTTTGAGAATGCCTTCCGCAACGCCTTCGGGCATCTCCGGGTGCTCGTAGTTGTCGTTCTCGAGCGTCAGGTAGTAGAAGACGTCCTCGCCTTCTTGGTACATCCGGCGGATGCCGTCCTGAATGACGACCGCGATCTCGTAAGCGAAGGTCGGATCGTAGGCCACGCAGTTGGGCACCGTCGAGGCGTGCAGCAGGCTGTGGCCGTCCTGGTGCTGCAAGCCCTCGCCGTTGAGGGTAGTGCGGCCGGCCGTGCCGCCGCACAGGAAGCCCTTGCCGCGCGAATCAGCGAACGCCCAGATCTGGTCGCCGATGCGCTGGAAGCCGAACATCGAGTAGTAGACGAAGAAGGGGATGGTCGGCACCTGATAGTTGGCGTAGGCGGTGCCGGCGGCCGTGAACGAGGCCATCGAACCGGCCTCGGTGATGCCCTCTTCCAGGATCTGGCCGTCCTTGGCCTCCTTGTAGTAGAGCAGCATCTCGCTGTCGACCGGCTTGTAGAGCTGCCCCTGGCTGGCGTAGATGCCGTTGGTGCGGAACAGCGAGTCCATGCCGAAGGTGCGGGCTTCGTCGGGGATGATCGGCACGATCAGCTTACCGATCTCCTTGTCCGAGATCAGGTTCTTGAGGATCGCCACGAAGGCCATCGTGGTCGAGACCTCACGGCCGCGCGATCCGCCCAGGGAATCCTTGAACTGCGTGAGCGGCGGCGCGGTGATGCCCGTGGGCTTGACCTCGCGCTTCGGATTGACGCCGCCGAGGACCTCCCGCCGCGACTGCATGTACTGCATCTCCTCGGAGTCCTCGGCAGGACGGTAGAACTCGATGTTCTGCACCGCCGAATCCTGCACGGGGATGTCGAAGCGTTTGCGGAAGGTCTCCAGCTCGTTCTCGTTGAGCTTCTTCTGCTGGTGGGTGATGTTCTTGCCTTCGCCGGCTTCGCCCAGACCGTAGCCCTTGACGGTTTTGGCGAGGATGACGGTCGGGCCGCCCTTGTGCAGAATCGCCCGGCGGTAGGCGTTGTAGACCTTCTGCGCGTCATGGCCGCCGCGACGCAGCCGGCCGAGCTCTTCGTCGGTCTTGTCCTCGACCAGCGGCAGCAGCTCGGGATACTTGCCGAAGAACTCCTTGCGGATGACCGCGCCGCCGAGGCCCTTGAAGCGCTGGTACTCGCCGTCGACGCACTCTTCCATGCGGCGGCGCAGCAGGCCGGTCGTGTCCCGCGCCAGCAGGTCGTCCCAGTCCGAACCCCAGAGGCACTTGATGACGTTCCAGCCGGCGCCGCGGAAGGCGCCTTCCAGCTCCTGGACGATCTTGCCGTTGCCGCGCACAGGGCCGTCGAGCCGCTGCAGGTTGCAGTTGACCACCCACACCAAGTTGTCGAGCTTCTCGCGCGAAGCCAGCGTGAGCGCGCCCAAGGTCTCCGGCTCGTCGGACTCGCCGTCGCCCACGAAGGCCCAGATCTTGCGGTCGGTCGCCTTCAGCAGGCCGCGATTCTCCAGGTAGCGCATGAAGCGCGCATGGTAGATGGAGTTGATCGGGCCCAGACCCATCGAAACGGTCGGGAACTGCCAGAAGTCCGGCATCAGCCAGGGGTGCGGGTACGACGACAGGCCGGGGTGCTCGCGCAGCTCGTGGCGGAAGTTCTTCAGATGTTCTTCCGACAGCCGGCCTTCCACGAACGCTCGGGCGTACATGCCGGGACTGGCGTGGCCCTGAAAGTAGACGAAGTCGCCGGGCTCGCCGTCAATGGAGCCCCGGAAGAAGTGGTTGTAGCCCACCTCGACCAGCGTCGCCAGCGACTGATAGGTCGAGATGTGGCCGCCGATGCCCTCGTCGTACTTGTTGGCGCGCACGACCATCGCCATGGCGTTCCAGCGAATGATCGACTTGATGCGGCGCTCGATCTCGCGGTCGCCCGGATAGGGGACTTCTTCGTCGACGGGGATGGTGTTGATGTAAGGGGTGGAGCCGCGGCCCTCAAGGGTGACGCCGCTTTCGTAGGCGCGCTCCTGGAGCTTGCCCAGGAGGTAGTTGACTCGATCGGGGCCGCCCTCTTCAGCGACCTGGTCGAGCGCTTCGAGCCACTCTGAAGTCTCTTGGGGATCTACATCTTCCCGAATTTTGCCTTGGATCATCAGCATGAGCGACGCACCTTTCCTGACGGAGTCCCCCGCCTCGCGAGAGCAACCCTTAAGATACCGTATCGGTCGCGCGCGACGGGTCCGGGTCCGACAGATGTCGGTGGGACGCGTTAGAATCGTCCCGCCGGTTTAGTCCGACGAATCCGAAAAAATCCCATGAGTGAAAATCTGTCGCCAGAAAAGATTCTGCAGATCGGTACAGGCTTCTGGGCCTCGAAAACCCTGCTCAGCGCCGTCGAGATGGAGGTGTTCACCGAGCTCGCCCGTCAGCCGGAGGACCTAGCCTCGTTGCAGGGCCGGCTGGGCCTGCATCCGCGCTCGGCCCAGGACTTTCTCGACGCCCTGGTGGCGCTCGGGTTTCTGGAGCGTCACGACGGCGTCTACTCGAACGCCGCCGAGACCGACCTCTTCCTCGACAAGCGCAAGCCGACCTACCTGGGCGGCATGCTCGAGATGCTCAACCACCGGCTCTACGGCTTCTGGGGCTCGCTGACCGAGGCCTTGCGGACCGGCAAGCCGCAGAACGAGTCCAAGCATGGGGGCGAGGGGCTGTTCGAGGCGCTCTACGCCGACCCGGCCCGCCTGAAGGAGTTTCTGAAGGCGATGACGGGCCTGTCTCACGGGGCCAACGTCGCGATCGCCCACCAGGAGTTTTGGGCGGACTACAAGAGCTTCGTGGACGTCGGTACGGCGCAGGGAGACCTAGCGGTGCAGATCGCCAAGGTCAATCGGCACCTCGTCGGCTCCGGCTACGATCTGGCCGAGGTCGGGCCGATCTTCGAGGAATACGCCGAGCTGCAGGGCGTTTCCGAGAGGCTCTCGTTCACTCCCGGCAACTTCTTCCAGGACGAGATCCCGGCGGCTGACGTGGTGACGATGGGCCACATTCTGCACGATTGGGACCTGGAGCAGAAGAAGATGCTCATCGCCAAGGCCTATCGAGCGCTCCCGGAGGGCGGGGCTTTGGTGGTCTACGAGTCGCTCATCGACGACGGCCGCCGCCAGAACGTCTTTGGCCTGCTGATGAGCCTGAACATGCTGATCGAGACGCCGGGCGGCTTCGACTACACCGGCGCGGACTGCGAGGACTGGATGCGCGAGGCAGGCTTCCGGGAGACGCGCCAGCGGCACCTGGTCGGGCCGGATTCGATGGTCATCGGCGTCAAATGAGCCGGGCGGCGGTCGAATATTTCCGTTCCAAAACGCACAATCGGGCGTAAGATGCGGGCATGGGGCTGACGTTGCGGCCGGTGGACTACTTCCACGGGACCGTCGCCTCGGATGCGGCGGAAGCTTGCCGCTGGCTGTCGGACATCGCTGATGCCGGAGTGAACCTGCTGGCGTTCTGCGCGGTCCCCGCCGGCGCCGGCAGGACTCAGCTCACGCTTTTCCCCGACTCCACCGAGCGATTCCTGGACGCCGTCAAGGGCGGGGCGGTGGAGTGGACAGGGCCGCAGAAGGCGATCCTCGTACAGGGTGACGACCACTTAGGGGCGGCGGCGCACATCTACGGATTGCTGGCCGGCGCGGGAGTCGAGGTCTATTCCTCGACGGGCGTGACGGATGGGCGCGGCGGTTTCGGCTATGTGCTCTATGTGCGCCCCGGGGATTTTTCACGCGCCGTGGGCGCGCTAGCGGAGGCGTCTTCCGAAGCGCAATAGGCGCGCCGGTCCCGTCTTCGGCGCTACAGCAGCTTCAAGCCGGAGTAGAGATAGCAGATCCCCCCGAACAGAGCCTTGTACTCCGCGGCGCCGTACCCGGCCTCGTGCAGCTCTTCCACGAACTTCGGGCCGGAGGGGAAGCGGTCCACGCTGCGCCAGTAGTACTCAAACGTCGGCCGGTAGCCCCCGAACTTCTCGCCGATCCACGGTAGGGCGCGCTTGTAGAACGAGTAGAACGTCCGGACGAAGGCCGACTCCGGAGGACCGCTCTCGAGCACTAACAGCACTCCGCCCGGCTTGAGCACGCGTTGGATCTCGTCGAGCCCCTCCCGGAACGGCCGCACGTTGCGGATGCCCCATGAGATCGTGACGGCGTCGAACGAGTCGCTGGGAAACGGCAACCGGCGGCAATCTCCTTGGGCCAGCGGGACTGCGACGCCGGCGACTTCGCGGTCCAGCTTCTCGCGAGCCAGCCGCAGCATCGGCGCGGCCGGGTCCACGCCGACGGCTCGCAGGTCCGGCCGCTCCCCCAGAACGCCCACCAGCACGTCCGCCGTGCCTGTTGCGATGTCGAGCCAGCGACCGTTCCGGGGAAACCGCTCGGCGGCGAGCCGGCACAGGGAGCGCCGCCAGCGACGGTGCATCCCCAGGGTCATGGCGTCGTTCGAGCGGTCGTAGCCGGGGGCGACTTGGCCGAAGCCATGGATGATGTCGTAGGTGTCGTAGTCCGCCGCGGTCCAGCGTTTGGGCATGATTCTCCCAAAGCATACAGAGGAACCCGCGGCGACGGCGGCCTCGTCGGCACGGAAAACCACTTCGCCCGCCCGGCGGATTCCGGGTATCCTATTGGGTTGGCAGACCCGCCGGCCCCCTTGAATCCCATTTCGCTGAGCCCCGGGCCGCCGCCGGCCAGGCTGGCCGAGCGTAGCCTGCTCGGTATTGAAGAGCTCAGCCGGGAGCAGATTCAGAGCCTGCTCGACCGCTCCATCTACCTCAAGTCCCGGCGGGCGCAGCAGGACCCGCAACTGGTCTCCGAGCTGGCCGGCAAGACCATCGTCAACCTGTTCTTCGAGGCCTCCACGCGCACCCGCACGAGCTTCGAGATCGCCGCCAAACGGCTCGGCGCGCATACGGTCTCGATCCAGGAACAAGGCTCGAGTCTCTCCAAGGGCGAGTCCTTGGTGGACACCTTGAACACTCTGGCGGCCATGCAGCCCGACGCCATCGTGATGCGGCACGCCGCCTCCGGAGCGCCGCACTTCCTATCGCGCTTCCTGGCGCGCCCCATCATCAACGCCGGCGACGGACGCCACGAGCATCCGACCCAGGCCTTGCTGGACGCCATGACGATCCTGGAGCGCAAGAAGACGCTCGAAGGGCTGAAGGTCGCGATCATCGGAGACATCGCGCACTCCCGCGTGGCGCGCTCGAACATCCACCTGCTCACCAAGTTCGGCTCGTTCGTCACCCTATGCGGTCCGGCCACGATGGTCTCGGGCTCGCTGCGGTCGCTGGGGCCCAACATCACCTTGACCTACGACATGAAGGAAGCTGTGCAGGACGCCGACGTGGTGATGATGCTGCGGGTGCAGCTCGAGCGGCAAGCCAAGCCGATCTTTCCGAAGAACGAGTATTTCCAGTACTACGGCCTGGAGATCGAGCATCTGCAACTGGCCAAGCCCGAGGCGCTGGTAATGCACCCCGGCCCGATCAACCGCGGCCGCGAGCTCTCCAACGAAGTGGCGGATTCGAAGAGCTCTGTGATCCTCAACCAGGTCGAGAACGGCCTGTCGGTGCGCATGGCCGTGCTGGAACGCGCCTGCGTGGCGGAGGCTGCCGCTTGAAGCGCCAAACCCGCCCCCTGTTGTTGCGCGGCGGACGCCTGGTGGACCCGCTCAGCGGCGTCGACCGGGTCGCTGATGTCCTGCTCGACCATGGCAAGATCGCCCGCATCGGCGAGAGCTTGGCCGCCCCCGAACAGGGCGACGTCTACGAAGCCGCCGGCAAGGTCGTAGCGCCCGGCTTCATCGATCTGCGCGCCCGGCTGCGGGAGCCGGGGCTGGAACACGCCGAGACCATCGAAACCGGTTCCCGCGCCGCCGCCGCCGGGGGCTTTACGCGGGTCTGCTGCGTTCCGACTACGAACCCGTGCAACGACTCCGCCACGGTCACCAGCTTCATCGTGGAGCGCGCCCGCCGCCGGTCGAGCGTGCGGGTCTCGCCGATCGGCGCGCTGACCAAGGGCTGCCAGGGCGAGCAGTTGGCTGAAATCGCCTCGATGCGCGACGCCGGAGCGGCGGCCGTCGGCGACGGCGACAACACCGTGGTCGACTCGGCGCTGATGCGGCGGGCCTTGCGCTACGCCGGCTCGTTCGGGTTGACCGTCATCGTGCACTGCGAGGACCCCAATCTGGCCGCCGGCGGGGACATCCATGAGGGCGACCGGGCCGTGGCGCTGGGCCTCAACGGCATTCCCGTCAGCGCCGAGACGACTGTGCTGGCCCGCGACTTGATCCTCTGCCGGGAGACGCAGTCGAGGGTGCACGTGGCGCATGTTTCGAGCGCCGCCGCTGTGGATCTGCTGCGCCAAGCGAAGTGGCACGGGGCGCCGGTGACGGGCGAGGTCGCCGCGCACCATCTGGCGCTTTCGGTCGACGACATGCCGGCCTACGATTCGAACTACAAGGTGCGGCCTCCGTTCCGGGCGTCGTCGGACCGCGAGGCCCTGCTCCAGGGCTGCGTGGACGGAGCCATCGACGCCATCGTCAGCGACCACGCCCCGCACACCGGCAACGTCAAGATGCAGGAGTTCGACTCCTGCCCCTTCGGCGTGATTGCGTTCGAGACCGCCGTGGCGCTGGCGCTGGAGACCCTGGTGCATTCGGGTCGCACGGACATCCAACGGCTGATCTCCCTGTTCGCCGCAGGCCCTTCCCGGGCGCTCGGGCGCGAGCCGCAGCGCTTGGCCGAGGGTTCGGTCGCGGACCTGACGCTGCTGGATCTCGAACGGCGCTGGAGCTTCGACGCCGAGGCCTCCCCGTCGAAGAGCAAGAACACGCCCTTCCACGGCCGGGAGATGCACGGCGGACCGGCGGCCACGATCGTCGGCGGCCGCTTGGTGTGGGACCGCGACCAGGGCTTCTCGGACTAGGCACGCGACGCGGCTTCGAGCCGCGCCATGGCGGCGCGAATGGAACGCCGCCAAGCCCGCAGATCCTCCCGCGGCGCCACCGGGTCGCCCCAGGCGATCGTCGCCTGGGAGGCGTCGAGCCAGACGGGCGCGACCGGCGCGCCACAGGCCGCCGCCGCCTGCAAGGCCTCCAGTCGGAAGCGAGTGCGCGCCGCGGTCTCGCCGTCGGCGTTGGCGCTCCAGACAGCCACCGACTCGCCGCGCTCCAGAGCCCGCCGGACGCGCAGCGCCAGCGGCTCTTCCTGCGGCAGCAGCAGCGGCTCCAGCAAGAAACCGAGCGCTCCGGACGCCTGGTCGACCAGGGCGCCGTCCGCCGGGAGGAACTTCGCGCCGCCGGCCGTCAACAGGGCCAGATCCTGGGCCGTCGCCGAACGCCTCACCAGCCACAGAGCCGGCTCCGGCGGGGGAGCCCCGGCGGTCTGGGCCTTCGCGCCCGTGAGCCGCAGAGCGCCCGCGGCCAAGCCGCGAGCCCAGGCGCGACTGGGCGCCAAGCGCGCCAGCATCCCCGCGGCGATGTAGAGACCGCCCCGCAGCGTTTCGCCGGCGGCGCGCGCCGCGGCGACGCGTCCTCCGCCGAGTCTCTTGCGGGCCCAGCCGAAGGCCCCGGAGACCCACAGCCGGGCGATCTGCACCCAGGGTTTGCCCTTGTCCTTGCCCAGCCGACCGGCCAGCCACAGCGAGCGGGTCTCCATGCGGCGGATCTTGCCCGAAGAGGTCTTGGGTACGGCAGACGGCGGCGCCAGCACGACGATGTCCGGCGGTACGCCCACCTTGCGTGCCACGTGCTCGGTGATCTCCTGGCGCATCCGGCGGCGCTCGGCCTCGCCGCTCAGCCGCGTCTCCGCCACCACCACCAGACGTTCGGTGCCGGTCTTCTCGTCCACCGAGCCGAACGCCGCGATGCATCCCTTGCGCACGCCGGAGACCTCGCCGGCGGCGGCCTCCACGTCCTGCGGAATGATGTTGTGACCGGACTTGATAATGCAGTCCTTGAGCCGGCCGGTGACGAAGAGCTCGCCGTTGACCTGATAGCCCAGGTCGCCTGAATCCATCCAGCCGTCGGCGTCGATCGACGCGGCCGTCGCCTGCGGATTGCGAAAATAGCCGACCGTGCGCGACGGCCCGCGAAACAGGATGCGCCCGCGCTCGCGCTCGGGCATGGGGCGGCCACCGTCGTCGACCACTTTCACTTCGTGGCCGGGCAGGGCGGCGCCGTTGGCCACGAACTCGAGCGTACGGTCGCCGTAGTCCTCGGCCGCCGGGATGGCGCGGCCGTCGGTCTCGAACTCCTTGCGGCAGATGCGGTCGAAGACCGGGTCGCGGTCAATGCCCGGAAACGTCAGCGCCACTGACGACTCGGCCAGGCCGTAGCAGGGCACCCAGGCGTGCGGGTTGAAGCCGTAGTCCTCGAAGCGCTTGGAGAAGGCCCGCAACGTGGACGGCAGCACCGGTTCGCCGGCGTTGATGGCGATACGCCAGCGGCTCAGGTCCACGCCCTCGATGGCGGCGTGCTCGATCTTCCGCACGCACAGCTCGTACGAAAAATTCGGCGCGGGGCACAGCGTCCCGCCCGAGTCGCTCAACGCCCACAGCCAGCGTTCGGGCCGCTGCAGAAAGTCCAGCGGCGACATCACCGTGATCGGGTACCCGTGATAGACGCTGAACAGCCAGGAACCGATCAGCCCCATGTCGTGATAGAGCGGCAGCCAGCTCACCACCACGTCGTCCGGCCGCGCCTGCACGGCCCAGCCGATGCCCTTCACGTTCGCCAGCACGTTGGCGTGCGTCAGCGTGACGCCTTTGGGGTCGCCGGTGGAGCCGGAGGTGTACTGCAGGAAGAAGATCTCCGACGGCTCCGAGGGCCGCGCCGAGCGGTCCTGCCCCTGCTGCAGCTCCGCGGTCGAAACCACGTCGACCAGATCCGGCAGCCCCGCGCGGAAGAGCTCCGAGACGGGCTTGGCTTCGGCGAACGAGATGAGGAAGCGCGCCTTGGCGTTGCCCAGGATGCCGAGCTGGCGCCGCACGTACTCCTCGATCTGGTTGAGGCGCGCGGGCGGGTAGATCGGCGCCGCGATGCCGCCGGCCAACGTCACTCCGAAGAAGGCGAAGAAGAAGTCGGCGCAGGTCGGCAGCATGATCGCCACCGTGTCGCCCGGCTGCAGTCCGCGCACGCGCAACCCCGCGGCCACCGCGCGGGCGCGCCCTTCGAGCTCGCCGTAGGAGATCCGCCGGATCTGATCGTTCGGCTCGACCAGATGCACCTGGACGCGCTCGGGATGCCGCTGCGCGTGCCACGCCAACACTTCGGCAAAGCTGGTCGCCTCGACCGGCGGCGCGGGCGCGGGACCGGGCTGGAAGATCTCGTAGCGACGCCGCTGCGCGGTCTCGGTCGAACCCTCCAGGGCCGCCAGCCACTCGCCCAGGGTCTCGGCCCGTTGCGCGGCGTCGTCGGGCAGCCGCTTGCCAACGCGCTTTTCCACGCGCAGCAGCAGCTCCACGCGCTCCAAGCTGCCCAGGCCCAAGTCGCGGTCGATGGCCGCCTCGAGCGACAGCTTGGCGACGGCGTCGCGCGCGCCCAGCTCGAGCAGCAGCTCGCGCGCGGCGTCTAGAATTTCGCGCTCGATCGTAGCGACGGAACTCATACCCCTAGAATTCCTATCGTAGGCCGCCGGCCTCATGCTTGGGAATTTGGACCCTTCGCGCATTGCCCGCCGGGCCCGCCTTCGGCATACTCGTGAGCGAAGCGCTTTCCCGCGCGGAGCCCAGCGACCCCATGCCCGCCGAACCCACCAACCCGCCCCAGTGGCGTCCCCTGTTCAACGGCCGGGACCTCTCCGGCTGGGTCAACGTCAACACAGACCCCGACACTTGGTCGGTCCGCGACGGCCTGCTGGTCTGCAAGGGAACTCCGATCGGCGTGATGCGCTCGGACCGACAGTACGAGAACTTCCTGCTGCACATCGAATGGCGCCACATGGAGCTCGGCGGCAACTCCGGGGTCTTCGCCTGGTCCGACGCCCGGCCCGGCGAGAAGAACCGCTTGCCCAGCGGCGTCGAGGTACAGATGCTGGAGCACGACTGGGTGAACCAGCATATCCGCGACGGCGTGAAGCCGCCGCTGGCCTACGTCCACGGCGAGCTCTTTGGGGTGGGCGGTGTGGAAACCGTGCCGGACACCCCGCGCGGCACGCGCAGCCGTTCCATCGAGAACCGTACCAAGGCGCGCGGGCAATGGAACGTCTACGACGTGGTGGCGGTGGACGGCGTGATCAAGCTCTCGGTCAACGGCAAGTTCGTCAACGGCGTCGCCAAGGCCACCCAGAAGAAAGGCTACCTGTGCCTGGAGTCCGAGGGCGCGGAGATCCACTTCCGCAACATCCAGATCCTGGAGCTGCCCCCCGGCGTGACGACTCCTGATCAGATCGCGCCGGTGATCGACTGAAAGCCCGGAGCTAAGGCTTGCGGGCCGAAGCGAGGATCTTCCCCATCGCCCAGTTGCTGCGATAGAGCTTGCCGCCGGAGCGCTTGGCGAGCTTGGAAACCCAGTGCGCCGTCAGAGCCGGCGTGGAGACCGGAGCCGGAGCCGGCTGGCGCGTCCCGGCCAACGGCGGCATCCCCGGCGGCGCGGCGATGCCGGTGCGGTAGACGAGCACCGCGTAGAGGCGAATCTCCGCCGAGGCGAGCAACGATTCCAGAGCGTCCATGTGGGCGCTCAAGTCGGGGTCCTCGCCGGCGAAGAACAGGACGATCGCCCGTTGGCGCGCCGGGAAGCCGTGCTTGGAGATCTCCGCCGCCGCCTCTTGGATCGCTTCCGCCACCGATACCGTGAAGCTCCGGTTGAGCGGCGCGCCGCTGTTGACGCCGACGGCCACTCCGATCCGCACGCCGGCCTCCTCGAGCGCCGCGCTTAGCTTGTCCTGGTTCTGCGTCAAGGGGCCGATCAAGCTCGCCGAGCGCTTGAAGGCCACCACGCCGGCGCGGTCGTCCGGCCCCAGATCCTTCGGCTGGATCAAGGCCGTCGCCTGCTCGGTTCCCGGCGTCGTCTCCAGCGCAAACATGAGGTCCACGGGCTGCGCCGGCAGTAGAGCGGCGAAAAGGACGAGCAGAGCCGGGCGCACGAAGACCATCGCCGGTTCACTACGACCCAGCCGGCGGGGAGGTTTCAGAGAGGCGGCCGGAAAGCGGACGAGGCCCCGAGCTTGTTCAGCCCGGAGCCCCTTGGAGATTCGACCGGATCGCCCTTAGGCGATGATGTCGTGGACTACGTGGCCGGCTACGTCCGTCAGGCGGAAGTCGCGGCCGGAGTACTGATAGGTGAGCTTCTCGTGGTCAATGCCCATCAAGTGCAGGATCGTCGCATGGAGATCGTGCACGTGGCAGACGTTCTCCACCGCGCGCATACCGAAGTCGTCCGTCGCGCCGTAAGCCATGCCGCCCTTCACGCCGCCGCCGGCCAGCCACACCGAATAGCCAAACGGATTGTGGTCGCGGCCGTTCTTGAGCGAACCGCCTCCGCCGCCGACTTCCACCATCGGCGTCCGTCCGAACTCCGTGCCGCAAACCACCAGCGTCTCGTCGAGCAGCCCGCGGCTCTTGAGGTCCTTGAGGACCGCCGCGAAGGGCTGATCGGAGTCCTTGGCGTTCTTGCGGTGGGCGAAGATGTCGGTGTGGGCGTCCCACGGGTCGCCGCGGTCGTAGTAGACCTGCACCATCCGCACGCCGGCCTCCACCAGGCGAACCGCCATCAGGCAGCCGCGCGCGGTCGAACCGGAGCCGTAGAGCTTCTGGGTCTCCTCGCTCTCCTTGCGGATGTCGAAGACTTCCGGCGCCTCGGTCTGCATCCGGAACGCCGTCTCCATGTTGGCGATGGTGGACTCGAGCGCCTGCGCCGAGGGGTCCTCGCGCTCCATGTGGAAGCGGTTGATGCGCTCCAGCAACGCCAGCTCGGACTTCTGGCGCTCCTCGCTCACGTACTTGTTCTTGATGTACGGAATCAGCTCGTTGGGGTCGAAATCCTTCGGCTTGTCCGGCTCCTTGTCGGAGATGAAGGTGCCCTGATGGATCGCCGGCAGGAAACCGTTGCCCCACAGCGGCGGACCCACCACCGTCGGCTGGTTCGGGCAGAGCACCACGTAGCCGGGCAAGTTCTCGTTCTCCGAGCCCAGGCCGTAAGTCAGCCAAGCGCCCAGGGACGGCCGGCCGGGCTGGATGTGCCCGGTGTTGATCATCAGGTCCGACGGTTCGTGGTTCGGGATCTCGGTGACCATCGAGCGGATCACGCAGATGTCGTCCGCGCACTCGCCCACGTTCGGCCAGAGCTCCGAGAACGGCAGGCCGGACTCGCCGTACTCCTTGAACTCGAACGGCGATTTCATCAAGTTGCCGGTCTTGCGCTCGGTCTTCACCTCGCCCTCCGGCAGCGGCTTGCCGTGATACTTGTCGAGCATCGGCTTCGGATCGAAGGTGTCGACGTGGCTGACGCCGCCGTTCATGAACAGGAAGATGACGTTCTTGGCCTTGGGCGTGTGGTGCGGTCGCGGCAAGCTCATGGCGCCGCTCGGGTTGGCGACGGCGCCGGCGCGAGCCACGGATTGGCTGACCATGTTGGCGAACGCCATGAAGCCGAAACCGGTTCCGCAAGTGCGCAGGGCCTCGCGGCGCGTGATCGGTCGACGGAAGGGATTGTTTTTCATGTCGTGGATCTCCGTCCTGGTCTCGGCTAGTTCATGAAGGTGAATTCGTTAGAGCTCAGCAGCACGCGGGCGTACTGGTCCCAAGCCGTCAACGGATCTTCCGAAGTGTCGTCCTCCGGAAGCTGGTTCTCGGGCGCCTTCACAAACTCGAGACCGGCGGCGATCTCCTCGGCGTTCGGCTTGCGGCCGTAGAGGATCAGGTAGGCGCGTTCGATGCGCTGTTCAGGAGACAGATCCGGCGTCTTCTTGTCGCCCTCGGCCGCGGCCGGCGGTTTCCCCTTGCCCTTACCGCCCTTGCCCTTCGTCGCGGCCGCCGCCTTTTCCTCCTTCGAGGGTTCCGGCTTGGAGATCCGCTTGGCGAAGGCCTTGGCGGTGTTGAACATGAACTCGCTGTTCATGAAGAACAACCGCTGCGTCGGCACGGACGTCGAGAATCGCTCCGAAGCCGACAGGTTGGGGTTCGGGAAGTCGAACGTCTTGAAGTAGTCCGCCAGCAGGAAGCGGCTGACCTCGGCGTAGACCGCCCGGCGCTTGAACTTCGGGCTGTCGATGTCGCCGGACTTGCCGAACATCTCGTCGTCGAGCAGACCGGAGACGAACAGCAGCGAATCGCGCACCTGCTCGGCGTCCATGCGCTGCCGGTTGAAGCGCCACAGCAGGCGGTTTTCCGGGTCCTTCTCGGCCGCCTCGGCGTTCTTCTCGCTGGACTGCTGATAGACGTAGCTGAGCATCACGTCCTTGTGCAGTTGCTTGATCGACATGCCGCCGTCGACGAAGCGCTGCGCCAGGTATTCGAGCAGTTCGGGGTGCGAGGGCTTTTCGCCCACAATGCCGAAGTTCGACGGCGTGTTGACTAGGCCGGTCCCAAAATGCCACTTCCAAACGCGGTTGACGATCACGCGAGCCGTCAGCGGGTGAGCCGCGATGCGCTCGGCGAGCTCATAGCGTCCGCTGCCCTTGGTGAACAACCCGGACTCGCCTTCCGGCGTCAGCACCTCGATGAAGCGCCGCTGGACCGGATCGCCGAGGTTCATCGGAGAGCCCCGCTTGTGGAACGGCAGCTCGGTGATCACGTCGGACTCGCGCACGCCCATCGCGAACGGATACTGGTCGCCGCGCTGCTTCTCGAGCGCCTTGAGGTCGGTCTTGAGCTTCTCCAGGTACTCCTTGGCGGGCGCAGTCAAGCGGCTCTCCAGGCCCCAGTCGCTGAAGCGAAACAGCCCGGGCTGGCGGCGGCTCACGTTGCCTTCGTTCTGGCCGTCGTCGAGATTGAAGCGGAAGGCGTCGGTGTAGAGGTTCACGCGCTCGCGCTTCATCGATTCCTTCTCGATGTCGTATTTCTCGAACGAGGTATTGAACTCGTTCGGCATCGGGATCGGCGGCTTGTCGTCCAGCGGCCAAGCCTTGATCTCGATCTTCTCGTTGCGCTCGTCGTTCTCGTCGTATTCGTGGGCGATGGCGAGCAAGGTCTCCTGGAAGTTCTCGGCGATGCACTCAGCGGCTTCGAGGCTGCCGCCGTGGCGGATCATCGACTGCCACTCGATCAGATAGGGATAGTTGACCGGGTTCTTGTCCAGGAACTTGATCCAGCGTTCCAGCACCTCGACGTCGAGCTTGCCCTCGTAGGCCGCCTCGGCGACCTGCTTCTTGGGCTCGCCGGACACCTTCCAGGCCGCCACCATGTAGTCCTTGGTCTGGTAGGCGTGCATCATCGCCAGCGACTCGGCCTGCTTCTCCAGGAAGTCGCTCATGCGCTTCTTCTGCTGCTTCACCAGCTCATCGCGATAGCGCCAGTGGTCGACGATCGCCTGATCGGCCAGCGGGTACTCGTGGTAGGGGCTGTTGTAGAACACGCCCGCCAGCGCGTAATAGTCATTGGCTGAGACGGGATCGTACTTGTGGTTGTGGCAGCGCGCGCAGCCGACGGTCAGGCCCAGGAATCCTCGGGTGACCACGTCGACGCGGTCATTGCGCTCGTCGGCGCGCATCTGGCGCGCGTCGCCCAGATCGTAATACCACGGCCCGATGCCCAGCAGACCCAGCGCCGGCAGATTGTCCTGATCCAGCGACTCGTCGACGATGTGGCCGTAGGGGATGATCTTGCGGCGCTCTTCCTTTTCGAGCCCGTCCCACTTGGTGACCTGCAGACGGCCCCATTGCTGGTCCACGTCGAACTCGCCGGTCGGCTTGTCCTTCCACTCGGACTTGCCCATCAGGTCGGCGGCGAGCTGATACTTGACGAACTTGTCATAGGGCATGTCGTCGTTGAAGGCTTTGATCACCCAGTCGCGGTAGATGTGCGCCATGGGGTAGTCTTCATGGCCTTTGCGGTTGCGGGCCAAGCCGCGCGTGTCGTTCTCGCCGTAGCGCACGACGTCGAGCCAGTGGCGGCCCCAGCGCTCGCCGTACTGCTTGGAAGCCAGCAAGCGGTCAATGAGCTT
The DNA here is from genome assembly GCA_016125275.1 of Acidobacteriota bacterium. Lineage (GTDB taxonomy): Bacteria > Acidobacteriota > Terriglobia > Bryobacterales > UBA6623 > RI-231. The sequence goes on from WGMB01000009.1 coordinate 363,473, forward strand.
GGAATAGGCGTCGGGCGACTTGTCGTTGACGAACTCCTGCACCTCCTCGGGCGTCGGCGGCAATCCGGTCAGGTCGAGGCTGGCGCGGCGGATCAGCGTGGTGCGATCGGCGGCCTGGTTCGGCGCCAGTCCTTCCTTCTCGAGGCGGGCGAAGACGTAGTTGTCGACGTAGTTGTGGGCGCGCTTGTCCTTGAGCTGCGGCGGCGCGCTTTCGGAGAACGGCCGGAAGGACCAGAAATTGCGCTGCTCGGCGGTGATGTGGAAGCCGTCGTCGGTCTTCGGGGCCATCGCCTGCGGGGCTTCCGGCCAGGGCGCGCCCATCTTGACCCATTCGGTGAGGGCTGCGATCTGGTCGTCGGGCAGTTTGTTGCCCATCGGCATCTTCAGGTCGCCGCTCTGGTGGATGGCTTTGATCAGCAGGGACTCGTCGGGCGAGCCCGGCACGATCGCAGGCCCGGACTTGCCGCCTTCCAGCATGGCGGCGCGCGAGTCCAGCCGCAGGCCGCCGAGCTTGTTCTGCGTATGGCAGGCGAAGCAGCTCTCAGCCAGCACCGGGCGGACCTTCTCTTCAAAGAAGCGGTCGCCTTGGATCGGTTCCGGAGCAGCGCTCAACGGAACGACGGCCAACAGCGACAAAGCCAAATAGCGAACTTGATTGAACTCCATACAGAACGGCTCCAAGGGCTTCCAACAACGGGTTGACTCGCGCGGCGCAAAGTGCGCGGGCGCGACCGTAGGCGGGTTTTGAGGACGAGCGAGAAGAGAGCGAGCGGCAGGCTAGCCGCGCGGAGCCTGTACGGAATAGCCAGTCCACCAGGTGACCCGGGCGGACTCCACCGCGATCAGATTGGAGATCAGAAGCATCGGAACTCCCGGACGATCGAACAACCATCGAGCCGGCGGACGGGCCAAGCTCATCCCCGCGGACAATGCGGGATAGCCGTGGATCCAGGAGAGCGACAGGGGCCTGGGAGGGCGAGTTGCAGCAGGGCAACCCGAGAGCGGCAATACGTTGAAAAGTGTGTCATGCCGCACGCCGCTTGTCAAATGTTTCGAGCAAGCGCGCAGGCCTCAGAGAACACAGTATTTACTCGGGAATCGGGAATATTTCAGAACCCCTCACAAAGAGGTTCCGCCCATGGATTTCTCAGGGATTCCGCCGCCCCCACTCCTGGTCAGCGGCGGGGCGGAGCCAGGTCCGGGAAGATCACCCCGCTCTTGGCAAAATCCATCGCCGCCTGGTTGCCGCAGAGCCCGGCAATCTCGCTCAATTGCTGGCCGTCGTTCTGGATGCCGAGCTCTCTCGCAATCGAACGAAGCCGCTCGGCGGCAAAATCGAAGTCCCGCCCGGCGCCGAGGTTCTGGCCCGCCACGATCCGCTGCAAGGCCGACTTCTGGTTGGACTGGTGGCTCAGCGAACCCCACAGCAGGGCCAGTAGCTCGCGCAGCTCCACGGCGCGGTTGTCCAGCTTGCGGAGCCGGTCGATCTGGCGAATGTGCTGCGGGAAGAACCGGTCGGCGAGGCGGACGATCCGCACGGCCTGGTCGTAGCACTGGATGGCTTCGCTCGCCTTCACCGGGCGCGTTCCCAGGTACAGGTGCTCGAACTCGAACGCCATGGCCGGCGAGCGCGCCGACTCGGCCAGCAGGCAGACCAGCAGAGAAAGCGGCCGCCGCAGCGTTCCAAACGGCGACTCGGCTGCCGAGAAACCGCTCAAGGCCCGCGCGGCCGCCAGCAAGTCCTGCAGCCAGAACTCATGCCCGCGGACGCCCCCGCCTTGGTCGAGAGTACCCAGGGAGCGGTGACTGACGGTCAGTCCTTCGAGGCGTTGGACGGCAGCCGCCTCAATCACGCCGGCGTCGATCATCTGTTGGGCGTAGTCGTTGGCGTCGTCACCGAGCGCGTAGACCCGGTCTCGCCCGCGAAAGGCGACCAGATAGGCGTCGCGACGGTCCAGGAAGACCGTCAGGACCTCCCCGGGCTGCACCGTCACGCGCAGCTCGAAGAATCCGACGGCCGGGCGGCGGATGATCTCGCCGCGGACCCACTCCACGGCCCTCCGGAAACCCGCCAGGGAGCTCAGATCCAGCTCTTGCACGCTCATCGAGTCGTTCCTCCGCCCCCTCGTCTGCACAGGCGACAAAGAGGCCGCAAGACCCTCACGCGGGCGCTGGATTCCGTCGGACGGACGTCTGGGTCCGTCCTCGTTTTGGAGAAGAAACGATGCGCCCGGCTGCTAGGCTGGGCACATTCGTAAGATGACACACGTTTGACTACGATTCGATAACGATTTGCGTGGTTTCGCGTGTTGAAACACAGACTCAACGCTGGATCTTTCCAGGCCGCCTGATAGACTCAGAGGGACTTTTCCGGCCCTTGCAACGGAGACTCCGCGGCAGGTCGGCGACTTCCATCCCGGAGGGAGTGATTTCGATGGTGAAGATGACGATCAACGGTAAGGAGCGCAGCTTCGACGGCGACCCCGAGATGCCGTTGCTATGGTATCTGCGCGACGAATTGGGCCTGACGGGCTCGAAGTTCGGCTGCGGCATGGGCCTGTGCGGCGCCTGCACGGTGCACCTGGATGGGGCGGCGGTGCGGAGTTGCATCACGCCCGTGAAGAGCCTCGAAGGCAAGCGGATCACGACGATCGAAGGCTTGTCGGCCAACGCCGACCATCCGGTGCAGAAAGCCTGGATGGCGCACGCGGTGCCGCAGTGCGGCTACTGCCAATCCGGCCAGATCATGCAGGCCGTGGCCCTGCTCAAGGACCATCCCAAGCCGACCGACGAGCAGATCGACGACGGGATGCAGGGCAACATCTGCCGTTGCGGAACCTACCAGCGCATCCGGGCGGCGATCCACCAGGCCTCGGAGGAGATGGCATGAGCGCGTCGATCCAAAAAGTCAGCCGACGCGGCTTTCTGCGCGGCATGTTCAGCGCCGGCGCCCTCCTGCTCGGAGCCCGGGTCCTACCGCAGGACGCTCTCGCCGCCCTCGAAGGCACGACCTTCCAGCCCAACATCTGGCTCGGCCTCGAGACCGACGGCACGCTGCACATCGTGGCGCATCGCTCGGAGATGGGCACCGGCAGCCGCACCGCCCTGCCCCTGGTGGTGGCCGACGAGATGGAAGCCGACTTCGCGCGCGTGAAGCTCGAGCAGGCCATCGGCGACAAGAAGTACGGCGACCAGAACACCGACGGCTCGCGCTCGATCCGCTACGGCCTGGAGGTGATGCATGAAGCCGGCGCCACGGCGCGGCTGATGCTCGAGCGCGCCGCCGCCCAGAAGTGGGGCGTCGATGCCGGCGAGTGCCACGCGAAGATGCACCAGGTCGTCCACTCCAGCGGCAAGACGCTCGGGTTCGGCGAACTGGCCGAAGCGGCCGCCAAGCTGCCCGTGCCCGACAAGTCCGAGCTGAAGTTCAAGCCCAAGTCCGAATACCGCTACATCGGCAAGTCTCAGCCGATCTACGACATGAAGGACCTGGTCTCCGGCGGCGGCACGTTCGGCATGGACGCCAAGATGGACGGCATGGTCTACGCGTCGGTGGAACACCCGCCGGTGCTGGGCGGCAAGGTCAAGTCCTTCGACGATTCCGAAGCCAAGAAGGTCCCGGGCGTGATCGCCACCGTCGAGCTGCCCGCCTTCAAGCCGCCGCACGGCTTCCAGTCGCTGGGCGGAGTGGCGGTGATCGCCAAGAACACCTGGGCGGCGTTCCAGGGCCGCAAGAAGCTCCAGATCGAATGGGATTTGGGCCCCAACGCGAGCTATACCTCGGCCAATTTCAAGCAGTATCTGACCGAGACGGCCAAGAAGCCCGGCAAGGAGATCCGCAACGTCGGCGACGTCGAGAAGGGCTTTGGCGAAGCGGCCAAGATCATCGAGGCCGAGTACTACGTGCCGCACCTGGCGCACGCTCCGATGGAGCCGCCGGCCGCGGTGGCCAGCTACGAGAACGGCTCGGTCACGCTCTGGGCGACGACCCAGAACCCACAGGCCGTGCAGCAGGCCGTGGCCCCGGCGCTGGGCATCGAAGAGCCCAAGGTCGTCTGCCACGTCACCCTGTTGGGCGGCGGCTTCGGCCGCAAGTCCAAGCCCGACTACTGCGTGGAGGCCGCCCTGCTCTCCAAGGAGTTGGGCAAGCCCGTCAAGGTCGTCTGGTCGCGCGAGGACGACATCCGCTTCGACTACTTCCACGCCGTCTCGGCCATGTACATGAAGGCCGGCGTGGACAAGAAGGGCCGCCCGACGGCTTGGTTGCAGCGCTCGGTGTTCACGCCGATCGGCTCGACCTTCGCGGTGGGGACCGAATACGGCTCCTCCGGCGAGATGGGCATGGGCTTCTCGGACACGCCCTACGCCTTCGCCAACCATCGCGTGGAGAACGGCCCGGCGCCGGCCCATATCCGCATTGGGTGGATGCGTTCGGTGGCCAACATCTACCACGCCTTCGCGGTCTGCTCGTTCACTGACGAGCTGGCACATGCCGCCGGCAAGGACCCCAAGCAGTACCTGCTCGACCTAATCGGCAAGCCGCGCAAGATCGACCTCAAGGCCGAAGGCGTGGACTACGCCAACATGGGCGGCTCGTTCGAGGAGTATCCGCTCGACACCGGCCGGCTGCGCCACGTGATCGAAACGGTCGCCAAGGCCTCCAACTGGGACAAGCGCAAGTCCGGCTCCAACAAGGGCTTCGGCATCGCGGCGCACCGCAGCTTCCTCAGCTACATCGCCACGGTCGTCGAGGTCGACATCGATGAGAAGGGCAAGGTGAAGATCCCGAACGTCTGGACGGCGGTCGACGTCGGCCAGATCGTACACCGCGAGCGTGTGCTGGGCCAGTTCGAAGGGGGCAACGTCTTCGGGACGAGCTTGGCTCTGCTGGGCGAGATCACGGCCAGCGACGGCCGGGTGGACCAGTCGAACTTCCACGACTACCCGGTGGCGCGCATCCAGCAAGCGCCGGTCAAGTCCCACGTGACCATCGTCGACAGCGAAGCCCCGCCGGCGGGCGTGGGCGAGCCGGGCGTTCCGCCGTTCGCTCCGGCCCTGTGCAACGCGATCTTCGCAGCCACCGGCAAGCGCTACCGCGAGCTGCCGCTGTCGAAGTTCAAGCTGGCCTGACCGTTGGGCTAGCTCCGACCCCAAACGGGCCGCTCCACGCGGCCCGTTTCTTTTTCCCGGCGGCGTCGGGTTTTCGCAGGCAGCGCGCAACTCCTATCAGCCGAGGAGATCCAAGCCGATGCCTTCACAGGAAAACATCCGATCGACATTCCGCCGCAACGCCCGCGCCCTGGCCATCGTGCCGGAATCGGCGCATCGCACCGCCGTCACCGAGGTCTCTCTGCACGACGGCTTGCGCTGTGAGATCCAGGAAGGTCCGTGGCGCTTGGTCGCCGACATGTCCGAGAAGTGGGGCGGCGCGTCCGGTGGCCCCAACCCCGGGGTGCTGGGCCGCGGCGCCATCGGCTCCTGCTTGGCCGTCACCATCGCCACCTGGGCCGCCGTGGAGCAAATCCCGCTCGACTCAATCCACGTTCGGGTGGAGGCCGACTACGACGCAAGAGCCATCTTCGAGCCCTTGCAGTATGCCTCGGGGTACGAGCAGGTCCGCTTGGCGGTAACGCTCGAAAGCCCTGCGCCCGAGCCCGAACTGCGTCGGCTGATGGAGTTTGCGGAGGCCGCCACGGGCTACGTCGACACGTTCCGCCGGCCCGTCGATGTGACCGTTGCCGCCGAGATCGTTTCCACCCGTAAGGAGGCCGTGGCATGAGCGCCCGCTTTCAACTCCGCATCCAGCGCTACGGCTGGGACAAGGCCTCGGACTGCTACGAGGACCTCTGGGGCCGCCAGGTGGAGCCCGCCCGCGGGGCTCTGCTCGAGATGGCGGGGCTGCAGGCCGGCGAGCGCGTGCTCGACATGGCCTGCGGTCCGGGCCCGATCGCCTTGGCGGCGGCCGCCCGAGTGGGATCGACGGGCTTCGTGCTGGGGGCGGATATCTCCGACCGGATGGTCGAGAGGGCCGGCGCGGCGGCTCGCCGTGAAGGCGTGACGAACGTGGCCTTCGTGCGGGCCGACGCCGAGACCGAAGTGGCCGCGCCGGGCGCCTTCGATGTGGCCCTGTGCTCGCTCGGGCTGATGTACGCCCCCAACCCGCGGGTGGCGCTGCGCCGGCTGCGGGACGCAGTGCGGCCCGGCGGTCGCGCGGCAGTGGCAGTGTGGGGCGCCCGCAAGCAGTGCGGCTGGGCGGAGATCTTCCCCATCGTCGACGCGCGGGTCGAGTCCGCGGTGTGCCCCATGTTCTTCCAGCTCGGCACGGGCGACGCGCTCGAGCATGAGCTCGCCCGGGCCGGCTTCGGCAACATCAAGACGCAGCGCCTCAACGTGGAGCTTTGGTATGAGTCCGCCGAGCAGGCCGTCGGCGCGGCCTTCGCGGGCGGACCGGTGGCGTTGGCCTACGCTCGGTTCGACGAAGCTGTCCGGCGCTCGGCCGAAGCCGAGTACCTGGGCTCGATCGAGCGCTACCGACGCGGCTCGGGCTACGCCCTGCCGGGCGAGTTCGTGGTGGCGGCGGCGGAGCGCGTCGGGTAGGCCGCTACGGCGTGGGGTCCACCCACACTTCCACGTCCTCGCTGAGGTAGCCGTCCACGTAGAACAGCAGCGGCAGGCTGGACTCTTCGGCCGGCAATGTCTCCGGCAGGGTCACGTTGAACTGGGCCAGTCCCACGAACCCGGGCGTCAAGCCGGCGAACAGGACCGTGATCTCTTGTTCGCCCAACGCCGCCAGGGCCGTCCCCAGGAGGGTGGACAACGGCGAAACGGCGGCCGGTTCGCCCGTGGCCGGCGGGTTCTCGAGTTGCCCCAGCCCGGTACCGTAGACGACGAGCGTTTCGGCCGCCTTGGCGGGATTCTCCGGCGTGACCAGAGCGCCGTCCGCGTGGACGACCACCGGTTCGAGCGACCCGGCGACGCGCTCGTAGCGGAAGATCTCCGGCGCGTTGTCGAGCACCAGCACGTCCTCGAACGGGCTGATCTCGCCGTTCCGGCGGACCATCACCGTTGGTGCGGTGAACGGGGCGACCTCCACGGGAACCTGGAAGTTGATCTGGCCGGCCGAAACGAAATAGAGCGGCGCGGGTTCGCCGTCGACCAATACTTCCACGCCGTTGATCGCGCGGGGCAGCGGCGTCTCGGTGGCCGCGCCGGTCTCGTCCGCCAGATTCGTTCCGAACAGCGTGGCGATCGTACCGGGCGCCGCAAAGTAGCCGAAGCTGGCCCCGTTCGTCACGCCGAACCGGCTGATCTTGGGAGCGCCCTGCCCGGTTTCGAACAGAGCCATCAACTGGGCGCCTTGGTAGGCGTAGGCGCCGGCCACGTTCACGAAGTACTCGCCCGGCTCGACCGCCAGCTTCTGGCCGGCTTCGGTCAGCGCCTCGCTCGGCCCGCTCACCACAATCTGCTCCAGGTTGCCGGAGAACTCCGAGTAGTCGTCCACGTCACAGTACTGGCTGACCAGGAACGTAGACTGGCAGATCGGCAGGCGGCCCTGGGCGACATAGAGATCCGCGTCGCCGCCTCCGCCGCCCATCGACAGCGTCATCGTCTCGACGCCTTCGGGCACGGTGATCGAGTAGAAGGTTTCGCCGCTGGTGACGTCGCTGAGATCCTTCAAGATCACGCCGGGCTCCAGGGTCCCCACGCTGGGCGTCGCCGCTTCGAGCGACACGTTGTCGAAGCTGTCGAAGGCGTAGACCCGCACGGGCCAGCGGCCGCCCTGGGGCGCGGCGTAGCTGAGCGTCTCGAATGAGCCGTCGCGCGTGGAGGTCTCGGGCGTCGCCCCGAGCGGAAAGACCAGCATGTCCGCGTCGCCGTCGTCGTCCGACGCCGGTCGCAGCCGGAACTGCAGCAGCGGCAGGCCGTCGGGAATCTCGGCATAGAGCAGCCCCTCGTCGCCGGCGGGCGCGGACAGGCTCAACGGCTCACCCGGACCGAAGTAGGTGACGACGGGCGTCGTGAAGCCGTGCAGGATGCGCCCCCCGCGCCCGTCGGTGATCTCGACCATCACGCGCTGCGGGGCGAACCTGTCGATGCTCCACCGCACCACGCCTTCGGGGTCAACGCTCAGGCCGGGGGGCCCGGTCAACAGCGTGAACGTCAGGGCGTCGTCGTCGGCGTCCTCGGCCGCGATCGGGTAAACCAGATCGTCGCCCAGCTCCGAGCTTTCGGGAATCCGCCCGGTGACGACGGGGTTGTGATTCTCTCCCTCCACCGGCGGCAGGTCGAAGGAAGCGTTCCAAGTGATCGATTCCGCCAGCGGGTAGCCGTCGATGCTGCTCGAAGAAAAGCCCAATCCGTGATGGGCGAAGACCTCCTGCAGAACGGCCTGGTTGGCGCCTTCGAAGCGCTGCTCGTCGGCCAGCAGAACGGCGTCCTTGGCGTCGACCATCGTCGGGTCGCAGGCGGTCAGCGGCAGGGCGTCGGTCACCAGCATGTCGGTAGTTTCCTGCCCCAGTTGCTTGCGGACGTCCCACAGCACGGCCGCCCAGATTTCGCCGTCGTTGTGGACCTCGAAGCCCTCGTTGCCCAGGTCCTGGTGCTGGAAGGTGTAGCCCTCGTAGGACTGCCTGCGAATGCCGGACAAGGGCAGGGCAAAGTCGTCGTAGGCCCCCAGCACAGGGTCGTTGGTGAAGCTGATGGCGTAGTAGTCCGACCAGCCTTCGGCCAGACTGTCAGAGATCTGCGTGTCGAGGCAGTCGGTTCGGTCCGGCCCGCCGATCAGCCGGCCGGTGAGCCCGTGGGCCATCTCATGGATGATGGTCTGCCGGGAATAGGCCAAATCGAAGTCGTCGGTCTGCGCCAACGTCCCGTTGGAGCCGATGCCGGTGCGCAGTCGCGGCGACACGCCTTCGGGCCGCGGCAAGAAGGAAGCCCCCGAACTGGTCTGTACCGACGCCAGCACGGGGTCGCCGCCCTCGCCGCCGTGGTCGAAGTTCGACGTCTGAAAGTTGCCGGCTTCCTCAGTGAACCCCAACTCGTAGAAGGCGTCCAGCGTCTGGTTGAGGTGGTAGAAGAGGTTGGTCGCCGCCGCCGCGGGAAACATCCGCGGGTTCTTGCCGCTGAGCCCCTCTCCAGACTCGAAGTCGAACTCCTGGGTTTCGCTGAACGCCCGGCCGCCCTGCAACCCTGGGGACTCCTCGTCATCCGGCTCGCCGTCGAGGTCGCGGTCCAGAAAAGCGTCCACGCGGTTGCCCAGCGTCACCAAACCGCCCTCGTCCAGCCATTCGGCGGGAATGTCGACGAGCTCACGGTCCCCGTGCAGCGGCGAGCGCGGGTAGATGCGCGCCGTGGCATGCCGGGCCAGCGGCGCTCGGTAGAGGGCCTCGCCGCTGCGCGCGTCGAGGAGCATCTCATAGGATTCACCCTTCGGGCCGTCCACGTACACGCGGTAGGCCACACGCCCTTCCGTCGTGCTGAGCGGGAAGACGGCTTGGCTGACGGCGACCGGCAGGGCCGACGCTTCCGGGTGGCGGTACAGCGTCCAGCGGCCCGACGGGGATTGCAGTGGTACGAGCGCTTCGTCGCTCGCCCGCACGCCGGCCATCCGCAGGCCGAGACGGGCGGCGTCGCTCGCCGTCAGCGTCGTGCGGGGATCGACCGCCAGGCCGGGGCGGATCGGGTCCGACAGCAACTGGACGACTTCGCCGCGCTGATTGAGCGTCACGGACACCTGTCCGCCCCACACCGGCAAGCCTCCAGCAGTCTGCTCCAAGCGCACCTGCGTCCAGCGGCCGATCGGAGTCCGGCCCGCCACGCGGAAGCCTTCCAGGTCGCGGGGCGAAAGACCCAACACGTTGCGGTAGGTCGTCAGGAACTCACGCGCGGCAGCCACCGGGTCGGAGGCCTCCGGACGGCCGAGGACGCCCCCTACCCGATGCACCGACCGCGGCCGGCCGTGATCTCCCCAGCTCACCCGCAAATCGGCGCCGGAGCCCCACGCCGCGCGCACCAGATCCTGGGCGGCGGCCTGGACGCGACGGGCCTCTTCCTTGGCCTCGCCGCCGGCCGTCAGCAGCCGAACGTCAAAGACCGGCTCGGGAATTCCCGATCCGGTCTTCTGGGCCGAAACAGCAGTGAAACAAAGCAGTATCCCTAGGGCGACACGGGCGCTGCGCAATAGCATGCGCCCGATCGTAGCAACAGTTTCCGGAACCGCGCAGCAGTTTTGAGCGAAGACGAATCAATATTGTTCCGACAAAGTTTGCGCGGCATCGACGCCTATCGGCGCGAGCGGGAGCGGCCCGGCTGCAGCGTTCCGCCGGCCACCAGAACCCCCTCCAGAAATCCCGACGGGCATTGCACCCGGTAGTGATACTCCCGCCCTGCCTGCAGCCCTTCCAGTGAGGCATAACGCTCCGACCCGGAGCCGGAATCGCGGACCTGCACGTAGTGTTCGAACTCGCGGTCCGGGGAGTAGGCGACCAGGCAGCTCTCCGCCGCCGCCGTGCGGTAGCGCAGGGTGGTGACGCCGCTGGCCGGGTCCACGCTCATTTCCACCGGAGAGACAGCGCCTTGGGCCGCTTCGAGCGCGTCGATATCCGCACCCACGGCGCCCAGAACGCCGTCGCGATAGCGAAAGTCCCCTTCTTTGGGAAACACTGTTTCGAAGCGCTGGTTCGCGGTCTCCTTGCCTCCCTTCCCCGCGCAGACGACATCGGAAAAGCCTTTGTAGTAATTCTCGCAGTCGCCCTTGCTGAAGCTCGCCCCGGGATCGTTGTAGTTGGCCGGATCGGAGGATCGGGTTACGCCGGGAAGAATCAAGTTCCGCGAGAAGGTCGAATCGGATTCTCCGTTCACACTCGTAAAGTATTCCCCGAATGACGAGGAAATGAGGCGGCTCAAGGCCGGCTCGATGGCGCCCACCTGCTGAGGAGGCGCCAAACCGCCGAAGCCGTTGTCGGCGTTGTGGGTGAAAATGTTGTCGGTCAACACCACGCCGCCGCCGCGGCCGGACTCGTAGCGGAAGGTCCAGGGCCCCGTGCCGCGGTTGTCGAAGACGGTGTTGTGCGTGATCCGCAGGTCCTCCATCGACCCGGTCAGGTAGACGAAATACCCTCCGAAATTGGCGGACTTCTTGTCCTGGTTCACGCCCGACGGCTGACTCCGCATCGTGTAGAAGTCGATGCCGTCGAAGAGATTGTTGTGGATGCGGACGCGGGCCGTCGGCAACGCTCCGTGACCGATGAAGCGGTCCTCGGCGATCACTTGAACGCCGCTGCTAATGTGCCGAAACGTGTTGTTGGTAATGTCGATGTCGGCGACCTGGTTACCCTCGACATCGCCCACGGGAAACAGCGCGATGGCCGGACCGGTGGGCGTCCAATCGGCCCAGTTGCCGTCCACGGTATTGCCGTCGAAACGGAAGCGTACGCCGCGCTTGAGCTCCATCACGTGCCGCGTCGAATAGGAGCGGCCGTCCGAGGCCGGGCTCCCGGCCATGTAGCGCAACTCGGAGCGAAACGTGTTGCGCTGGATCGTCACGTCGCTCGGCGTCATCTCTTTGGACTTGCGGTAGGGCTGGGCAAACAGCGTGATGCCGGGGCAATTCAAGAACAGGTTGTTGGAGATGAGAACGCGGGCCGCGTCGCCGAACTCGATGGCCTGCGAGGTCGAAAGGTTTGACCCCGCCGCGCCGCTCTCGGCGATTTTCGAAGCCGGGTTGATTCCCCGCCAGGAGTTGAAGTTCTCGATGTGGCTGTTGAGGACGGCCGAGTCCTCGGACGAGACGCCGATAGCCCGCTGAAACCGCAAGGGAAACCCACCTCCGTCGAGAATGCAACGGTCGAGGATCAGGTTCTTCGCCCCCCTGCCGAAGTCGACGAGGCTGTGGAAGTATTGCGGGTCCTGGGCGAGGTAGCCCCCAGCGATCGCCTCGCCCTTGCCGTCCAGATAGTCGAGCTGAAACTCCGTCTCGCTGACCACACTGTAGAGATGGCTGCCGTCGATGCGGCCCGTCCCGTCGATCTGGACCACGTGGATGGCTTCGAGCTCGCCGCAGTCCTTCTCGCAGTCGACTCGGGGCCAAGTGTGCAAGGCCAATTGTCTTTCCATGCCGTACTGCACGCTCCAGACGCCGTTCCAGTCCTTGACCGAGGAGTTCTCGACCCGGACCAGGTCTCCGGCGCCGATGCCGTGGCCGAGACCGACAAAGACCCGGACGCCGGTTTTGCGCTGAACCGGCGTCCGGAACGACCCCTTCAACCCGTGCGGCCCTTTCGTTTTGCAGACGATGGGCTTGCCGCCCGTGCAGCCCTCCAGCGGAATCGTCAAGGCGTTCACCACGTGGCCCGTGCCCGCTTGATATCCGTCTGGAGCCGGGGCCCCCGGAACGATGATCTGGCGCGGCGAGATGGCGATCGGGCGTACGACGCGATTGAGATCCGGCGCACCTTGCACCCCCGTGATGCCGACATTGGTGTAGTCGGCGAACTCGACGTCGCGATCGAGGGTCAGCAGGGCGCCGCGCTTGTCGGCCGTGGCGTCGACCACACCGTACACGTCCGGCTCGAATTCCTGGAAAGGCGGCGCGACGAATCGGATTCCCACCAAACGCCAGCCGTTGGAGCAACGCCCCTCCTCGCAGCCGGCGCGAAACAGCGGGGAGGTCCATTTCGACAGGCTGGGCGGCATCGACAGCGTAGCCATCAGCGCCGCGTTGCTGGGATCGACCCGGGTGTTCTCCGGCGGCAATTGTTCGAGCGGCGTGGACGGACGGACGACCACGATCCCCGGTCCGGGCTTGGGCGGCGCAGTGAAGGGTCCATAGCAGGTTGCGCCGGCCGGAATCACGATCTCATGGTTGAGGGCCGCGTCCTCCTTGGCGGCGGCTTGCAGCATGGCTGCGAAGTTCGTGCATCGCCCGGCGTCGTCCACTTCCACCGCAAATCTTCGGCCGTTGATTGCCGGTATGGCGACGTCGGGGACCGCCGGTGGGGTCGGCAGCGTCGCGGCGGGGTCCGGACGGGCGGTCGTCCGGAAGTACGGCAGGTCATCGACTGCCTCGCAGACGTAGCCCTCGAAGATTCCGGCCGCCGGACAGCTCCAGCTCGCAACGGCTCGGCCCTCGCGCACCAGCACGGGCCGAAAATAGTAGACCTGATCGGCGGCCAGACCGCCCAGCGCGATGCGCAGCGAGAAGGGCCCCTTCCGGACGCCCGCGTCGCCGCTCTGAAAGCCGAGTGAACGGTCCGGGCCGTACTGGATGGCGACGCGCGCGCCTCCGTTCGCCGACGACAGTGACAACGTGATCTGCGCGCGGCTGCGGCTGACCTGATCGAAGCGCACGCCGTCGAAGCGGTCCTCCGGCGGCGCCTGTTGCGACTGAGACTGCGCGCAGGCCAAGGCCGTCAGCAACAACGCCAGGGGCGCACAGCGACAGATCGAGGATCGCAAGGCTGCTGTCATTGTACCCGAGGGTACGGGCCCCTCCCGGAGCGGCGGCTCGGCGCTCCGGACCCCCTTCAAGCCAGGTCGAACGACTGGCCGGCCACCGGAATCGTCACCGGCGTGTGGAAGCGCTCGTCGATCGCCGCGGCCAGCGCCTCCGACTGCGCCGGCTCGCCATGCACCAGAAAGATGCGCTTCAACCCGGCTTTCGCCATCGGCTCGAGCCAGTGCAGCAGCTCCTTCTGGTCGGCGTGCGCGCTCAGCTCGTCGAGCTTGAAGACTTCCGCCCGCAACGCCGTGGGCGTGCCGAAAATCGGAACTTCGGGCCAGCGCTCCAGCAGCTTGCGGCCCAGGGTGTGCTCGGCCTGATAGCCGGTGATCAACACGGCGTTGCGCGGATCGGAGATGTGCTGCCGCAGGTGGTGCAACACGCGGCCGGCTTCGCACATGCCCGAGGCGGCGATGACGATGAAGGGGTACGGAATGTCGTTGAGCCCTTTCGACTCCTCGGCCTGACGGACGTAGCGCAGCCGCCCAAAGGCGAACGGGTCGCGCTGTTCGAGCAGGTGCGTGCGGATCTCGGCGTCATAGCATTCCGGGTGGGCCTTGTAGACCTCGGTGGCGTTGATCGCCAAGGGACTGTCGACGAAGATCGGCAGTTCCGGAATGCGGCCCGCCAGGGTCAGCTCGTGGAGCATCAGCACCAGTTGCTGCGTGCGGCCCACGGCGAAGGCCGGCACGATGAGCTTGCCGCCGCGCTCGGCCACCCGCCGGACGATCATGGTGAGCTGATCCTTGACGTTCTCCGCCGGCTGGTGGAGCCGTCCTCCGTAGGTGCTCTCCATGATCAGGTAGTCGGCCTCGGCCGGCGGCTGCGGGTCGCGGATGATCGGTAGGCCCGGGCGCCCGATGTCGCCGGAGAAGACCAGCCGGACCGGGTCGCGCCCGTTGCGCAGATGCAGTAGGATGCTGGCCGAGCCGAGAATGTGCCCGGCGTCATAGGATTCGAAGCTCAGCCGCTCGGTCAGCGGCGTCGGCGTCTTGTAACCGACCTCGCGGAACAGCTCGACGGTCCGGTCGGCGTCCTCCATCGTGTAGAGCGGCTCCACGGCCGACGGGTCGAAGTCCGGGTCCACCTTCCGGCGGCGCGCCGAGCGCTTGTTGAGGAACTCGGCGTCCTTCTCCTGGATGTGGGCGGAGTCGCGCAGCATCGCCCGGCACAGATCCGTCGTCGCCGGCGTCGCGTAGATGGGTCCGCTGAAGCCGCCGCGCACCAGCGACGGCAGATTGCCGCTGTGGTCGATGTGAGCGTGGGAAAGCACCACCTTGGAGGCGGATTCGGGCGGGAACGGCAGCTCGCGGTTGCGCCGCCGCGCCTCGGCCCGGCGGCCTTGGAACAGGCCGCAATCGAGCAGGATGCGCTCTCCGTCGACGTCGAGTTGATGCAGGGAGCCGGTTACCGTCCCGGCTGCGCCGCGAAATGTCAGCTTCATGGTTTCGAACACCGAGACTCGAGTTTCACGATGGACGGCCTTTCCACGTCAGACGCTGAAGACCGGGCACGGGGCCTCGCGAATCAGCGCAAAGGCGTTCGCGCCGACGCCGCCCAGCAAGCCGTGGCTGACGCTGCGGCCCACCACGAGCGCGTCGATCTCGTTGCGCTCAATCACTTCGACCGCATAGGGGATGGCTTCCAGCCCGTCCACATGCTGCGTCGCCGGGTAGCCCACAGCGTCGATGAGCTCGGTCAGCCGCTCGCTCGACGCCGCCCGCACCAGTTGCTGGGTCTCGTCCGGGAACCACTCGCCGGCCCCCCAGTCGATCGCCGGCGGCACGTGGATCACGTGCAGCTCCGAGGACCAGGAGCGGGCCAGGTCCGCCGCCCAGCGCAGCGCCTTCTCCGAGTGCTCGCGCTCGCGCAACCCAACCGCGCAGGCGATCCGGCGGTAGGGGCCGTTGCGAAACGCGGGGCCTTCCTCCAGGTGGACGCCGGTCAGCACCGGGACCTGAATGTCGTGCAACACCTTCGCCGTCACCGAACCCACCAGCAGCCGCCGGAACAGCCCGTGGCCATGCGTGGGCAGCACCACCAGGTCCGCCTTGCGGTCCAACACCGCCCTCTCGATGCGGTGAGCCGGATCGCCATGCTCGATCAGCGGCTGGCAATCGACGCCCATCGAGACTTCGCCGACAAACTTCTCCAGCCGATCGCGCAGCATCGCTTGGTCAGCCGCGTCAATGCGCTCGGGCTTGCCCTCGGCGAACATGTGGTACTCGGTGGGCGGCGGCGGAATCACGTGCAGAAACAGCACGCTCGCGTCAAAGTGCATCGCGAGCTCGACGGCGCGCTTCGCGGCGGCGTGAGATTTCTCTGAAAAGTCCACCGGGGCCAGGATCGTATCGATGCGCAACATGTCGAACACTCCCATTCCAATCGCTGATTCGGTCAAACGCTGATGACGGGGCAGGGCGAGCGGCGCACCAAGCTGTAGGCCTTCTCGCGCAGGGCCGGCAGCCCGTCATGGTCGGCGGTGCGGCCGATGATCAGCAACCCGGCGTCGAAGCGCTGCACGGCGTGAGAAACCACTTCCTCCGGCGAACCCAGATCGACCAGCAGGGAAGCCTCCACTCCGACCGCGGCCAGCAGCTCCTCGCCTTTGCTGCGCGAATCTTCCATCAGCCGGTCCCGCAGCCCCGGCGTGAACCGTTCCTCGTCCAGGGGGCTCGAGGCGAGCCAGTCCACCGCGTGAACGACGGTCAGGCGCGCGCCCCAGCGCTTGGCGAACTCCGAGGCCCAGTGTAGAACTTCGCCGCTGTGCTCCTCCAAGTCGATGGCGCAAACCACCGACTCGAAGGGCTCCGGACGACCCGGCGCGGTCTCTTCGAGATGCGCCCCGGTCAGCACCGGCAAGTCCAGGTCGTGCAGCACCTTATTGACTACCGATCCAAGGACCAGACGACGGAAGCGGCCGAAGCCGTGCGTGGCCATCACCACCAGCGCGTCCGGCAGGGACCTGGCCATCGCTTCGATGTGCTGCGGCGGGTCGCCTTGCGTCACCTTGATGCTCATCCTCGAGCGCAGGGCGTCGGACATCTCCAGCCCCTCGATCTCATGGGCCAGCCGCTTGTGGACGTCCGCGTCGGTCGGCCACGAGGCCCCCACGTACGCCCCGCCCTCGAAGGCGGCGTACTCAAAGCTCGAGTACGGGATGGAGTGAAAGAAGACGATCGGGATCTCCAAGCGCTCGGCGATCAGGACCGCGTACTCCGCCGAAGCCTTGCACCGCTCGGAGAAGGCATAGGGAACCAGCACGCTCTGGATCGAAAAAGCTCTCATGACGACCTCCTCACCGCCCGGTGCGTCAAACGCTGATGACCGGGCATGGAGCTTCGCGAATCAGGGCCGAGGAGTCGGCCCGCAGCCGGCCGAGCAGTGAATCGTCGGCGCTGCGCCCAATCACGAGCGCATCAGCCCGACTCTCCTGCACGGCCTCCACCACGTAGCGCACCGTGGCCGCACAATCGACGTCGATGCGGGCGCCGGCGACGCCGATCCCGTCGAGCAACTCCTGAATCTCCGCGGTCTTGTCGCGAATCACCGATTGGCGCAGGTCCGCCGGGAAGTACTGCCCGTCGGCCGGCGTGGCGTCCAGCGCCGGCGCGGCGTGAACCACCAGCAGCTCCGCATCCCAAGCCTTGGCAAAGCCCGCCGCCCAGCGCAGCACGACCGAGCTGTGCGGACCGAGGTCGACGGCGCAGACCACCAGCTCATAGGGCTTGGCGGCCGTCGGCGGTTCAGGTACATGCGCTCCGGTCAGCACCGGAAACCGCAGATCGTGCAGCGCCTTGGTTGTCACCGAACCCAGCGCGAAGCGCCGGAACGGCCCGTAGCCATGCGTGGGCATTACGATCAGGCCGACCTGCTCGTGCTCGGCGAGCCGCTCGATCTCAGCCGCCGGGTCGCCCCAGCTCACCACCTGGATCACCTCTCGTCCGCCCGCAGTCTTGGTGACCAAGGCCTGCATCTGATCGAGCAGGCGGGCTTCCATCTCCTCCCGGTCAGGCCATACGGACGCCGGGCTGTAGCCGCCCTCGATGAAGCCGTGCTCGTAAGGTCCAGGCGGTACCACGTGCTGAAAGATCAGCTCGGCGTCAAAACGCCCGGCGATGGCCGCGGCGTGCTCGGCCGCCGCCGTGGAGCGCTCGGAGAAGTCAATCGGGACGAGAATCTTCTTGAGTCGAAACATGGTTCCCCTCTGCTTAGACGCTCACGACCGGGCACGGCGCTTCGCGAATAATGGCGTAAGCGTGCTCTCGGATACCGGCCAGCAGGCCGTGCGTCGGCCCGCGCCCAATCACCAGCAGGTCGGCGTAGGCCCGGTCGGCCGTCGCGCGGATGTAGCTGACGGGTTCCGCGCTGTCCACGTGCACCTCGGCGGCGATGCCGAGTTTCGAGAGCATCTCCTCCACGCCTTGTCGGGCGGTCTTCACGATCTGCTCGCGGCTCTCCGGCGGGAACCAGTCCCCGTAGGCGCCGCCGACCTCCACCTGCGGCGCGGCGTGGATGACCACCAAGTCGTCGGCGCAGGTCTGGGAGAGCGCGTGGGCCCACCGCAGGACATCCTCGCTGTGCTCGAGCAGGTCGATCGCGCAAGCGATCCGCTTGTAGGGCTCCTTGTCGACGGTCGCAATCTCGGGCACGTGCGCGCCAGTGAAGACCGGGATGCTCACGTCGTGCAGGACTTTGTTGGTCACCGAACCCAGCACGAAGCGCCGGAAGGGCCCGTAGCCGTGGGTGGGAAGCATCACCATGTCCACGCCCTGCTGCTGGATGATCTCTTCGATTTCGGTAACAGGGTCCCCGCGACGAATGATCTTATCGGTAGGCGTCGTCAGGTTGGCTTGCGCGATGAGAGCGTCCAGACGCTCTTCGAGCTTGTCCCGGACGTCGCCGATGTCCGGCCATGCTGCGGCGGCGAAGAAGCCTTCGTCAAAGGCGGCGTACTCGTACGGAGACGGCGGAAGGAAATGAGCCACGATCACGCGCGAATCGAACAGACGAGCAAATGCTGCGGCGTGTTCCAATCCGTGGCGGGAGCGGTCGGAAAAGTCAACAGGGGCCAGGATGGTTTTGATCTGGGGCATCGGATCCTCCTCGGGCTGCGCCTCACGGGCGCTTCAGCACGCTGGGCGCCACATAGATTAGCAGCCTGCCCGCAGGCCCTGCGGCGGCGGCCAGCCGCTTTGCAGGGGAGATTCCCCCCGCAGGCTATTGTTTCCTCCGACATCTGTCGATCAATCCCGGTGCCCGTCCGAATCAGCAGGGGAGCGGCCAGAAGATGGAAATAGAATTGCAGTTCGTTCAACGCGGCGAGGCGACCACGATGTCCGAGTTGCCAAAATCCCGAAAGCGCCGGGCCGTGATTCTAGTCGGCCTCGAGCACAGCGATCTGGCGGACCGGCTCCGCCTCAAAGGACTGGAGACGATGGAAGCGGCCTCGCCCGAGGCCGTGCCCAGTTTGCTGCGCACCATGCCTCGGTCAGCCATCGTCGTCTATAACCGCGGCGCCGCCAGCCGCGACGCCCAGCAGGTGCTGGCGGCCGTTGCGGCGCTGCACCGCCGGGCCCCCGTGGTGGTGCTGGTGGATGAGACCGACTTTGGCGAGTACTATTCCCTGATGGGGTCGGGCGCACTCGAATACTTCGCCATGAGCGAACGCCCGGAGTTGATCGTGCGCGGCATCGAGTGGGCCACCGAAGACAGGGCTTCTTGAACGACCCCAGTAGCGTGGGGCTCCCAGCTTTGGCATCGTGATTGTAACGCCTTGACCCAGAGGCGCGGCGACAGGTGCGGCGAGACCACAACAGTAAGAACTTGGCGGCCCCCCCCGACCTTTCGATCCTACAGTCTCCGGACCTGCTGGCCCGCATCCTCGAGATCGCCGACGACGCCATCATCTCCGTCGATACAGGCTTTAGAATCTGCGTCTTCAATCAAGGCGCCGCCAAAATCTTCGGCTACGCTCCGGCCGAAGTTTTGGGGCAGCCATTGACAATTCTGTTGCCCGCTCGCTTCCGCAACGGGCATGACGGCCAGATGGCCGCATTCGCCAGATCCCCCACCCCATCGCGCGTAATGGCCCAAAGGTCCGAGATTTTCGGCCTCCGCAAAGACGGCCGTGAGTTCCCGGCCGAGGCCTCGATTTCCAAGGTCGATCTGGGCGGCGTGCAACTGTTCACGGTCATCCTGCGCGACGTCAGCGAGAGCCGCCACGTCGAGCGCACGCTGCGGGCGGCGCTCCAGGACAAGGAGATCTTGCTGAGGGAGGTGCACCATCGGGTCAAGAACAACCTCCAGGTCATCTCCAGCCTGCTGAGCCTGCAGGCCCGCGCCACGCAGGACGAGGAAGTCCGCCGGGCCTTTGACGAGAGCCAGCACCGCATCCAGTCGATGGCGCTCATCCACGAGCAGCTCTACGAATCGACGGACTTCTCCGACGTCGACTTTCCGGAATACATCCGCCAGCTCGCTCAGCGACTGTTCCGTTCCTACCAAGTCCGGCCCGGCCGGGTCGAGCTCGAGACATCGATCGGCGATGTCCGCCTGGGCGTGGATGTGGCGGTGCCTTGCGGGCTCATCGTCAACGAGCTGCTGTCGAACTCGCTCAAGCACGGCTTTCCCAACGACGAACAGGGCCTCATCCGGATCAACGTCGAATCGATGCCGGACAAGAGCGTCCTGCTCACGGTCTCTGACAACGGCGTCGGATTGCCGCCCGAGATCGGCTTCTGGAGCACCAAAACATTGGGGCTTCGGCTAGTCCGATCGCTGGTCCGGCAGCTCGACGGCGAGATCGAGCTGGAGGGTCCGCCGGGCGCCGAGTTTCGTATTCGCTTTTCGGTGGACGGGACGCGAGAATAGGGGTCGATGGCGCCAGCGAAGATTCTCATCGTCGAGGACGAACAGATCACCGCCACCGATATCGAAGACATCGTAGGCCGGCTCGGCTACGACGTCGTGGGCGTCGCGCCGAACGGCCCCCTGGCTCTGGATATCGCCCGCCGGCGCCGGCCGGAGCTCGCCCTGATGGACATTCGCCTCAAGGGCGAGATGGACGGCGTGCAGACGGCTCGAAGGCTCCGCGAACAGTACGACACCCCGTCGATCTTTCTCACGGCCCACGCCGACGACTCGACGCTGGACCGAGCCAAGGACGCCGAGCCGCTCGGCTACATCGTCAAGCCCTTCCACGAAGCCGAGCTGCAAGCCGCTTTGCAGATGGCCCTCCACAAGTGCAGCGTGGACCGTTTGCGCTCCACGCGGGCGCGCGAGATGGAAGACACGCTCGAGGCGCTGGCCGAAGGCGTGGTGCGGACCGACGAGCTCGGCGCGGTGCTCTACCTCAACCACGCCGCCGAGCGCTGGACGGGTTGGAAGCTCTCCGAAGCGCGCGGAAAACGGCTGACGGAGGTCCTGCACCTGCTGGACCCCGCAAACGCCAAGCCGCTGGATCGCTTCATCGAGGCGGCCTTGCGCGAACGGCGCATGGTGGAGATCCCCATCGCGACCAAGGTGCGGGCGCGCGACGGCATCGAACGCGAGGTCGCCGGCACCTTTGCTCCCGTCACCGACGGCCTGGGGCACACCCTGGGCACGGCGGTGGCCATGTGCAAGGTCCCCGAGCAGCTCGCGATCGAGATCACCAACGGCTCGCGCCGGTCCGGCTCGCGCGCCGCCTCGGACTCGGAAGTCGTGGTGCACGCCCCGGCCATGCTGGAGGTGATGCGGCTGGCCGAACGGGTGGCGACCAGCCAAGTGACCACAGTGCTTCTCCAAGGCGAAAGCGGCGTCGGTAAGGACGTGCTCGCCCGGCGACTGCACGAGCTGAGCTCGCGCGCCGGCGAACCCTTCATCGCCGTCAACTGCGCCGCCATCCCTGACACTCTGCTAGAAAGCGAGGTCTTCGGGTACGAGAAGGGCGCGTTCACTGACGCGCGCTCGCAGAAGAAAGGCGTGCTGGATCTGGCAGACGGCGGCACGGTCTTTCTCGACGAGATCGGAGAGCTCCAGCCGCACCTGCAAGCCAAGCTCCTGCGGGTGCTCGAAGAGCAGACGTTCCGGCGGCTGGGCGGCGTGCGCGACGTGGCCGTCGACCTACGCATCATCACCGCCACCAACCGCGATCTGGCCGAGGCGGTGCGGCTCAAGGAGTTCCGCGAGGACCTTTACTACCGCCTCAACGTCATTACCATCGCGATTCCGCCACTGCGCAAGCGCAGCGAGGACATCGTGCCGCTGGCTCTCATGTTCATCGAGCGCTACAACCAGAAGTTCGCGCGGCAGATCCAGGGTCTGACGGCGGCGGCCGAGGCCAAGTTGCTCGACTACTCCTGGCCCGGCAACGTGCGCGAGGTGCGCAACGCCATCGAACGCGCCATGGTGCTGGCCGACGGAGAGTGGCTCGACGCCGAGGATCTGCACCTGGTCGGCGACGAGCTCGGCGAACGCGTCCCGATCGCCGCGGCCGCCGCGGCCGTGGGCGAGAGCTCGCTCGAGGACGTGGAGCGCGCCATGCTCGTGGAAGCTCTCGAGCGCTTCCACGGAAACCAGACGCAGGCGGCCAAGGCGCTGGGCATCACCCGCGACACGCTGCGTTACCGCATCAAGAAGTACGACCTCAAGTAGACGCGCGCGGCCGTTCGCCTCAGGCCTTGGTCTCGATCGCCGACCGGACCGTGTCGCGGCGGTGCAGGTAGTCGGCCAGGGCCTCATCGAGCGTGGGCATCGGGGGCAGGCCCAGCTCCTCGATCTTCTTGTTTGACAGGCTGGAGTGGCGGGGACGGCGGGCCGGCGTCACGTACTCGCGGTGGTTCGTCGGCTGAATGTCGGCTTCGAGCTGCGCCGCCTCCAGGATCTTCAGAGCGTACTGGTACCAGGAGACGGTTTCGCCGCCGCCGAGGTGATAGAGCCCAAAGGGCGCCTTCTCCAGCAGGTCCACCGACCGAGCCGCCAACGGCACGGCGTAGGTGGGCGTCGCGAAGAAGTCCTCCACCACCCGCAGCGGCTCTTTGGCGCGCGCCTTGCGCAGCACCAGCTCGGGAAAGTTGCTGCGATTGGTGAACTGCCCGGCCGGCCCGAACACGCCCGCCACGCGAATCACGAAGCGCTTGTCGCAATAAGCGTGCGCGTAGTATTCCCCGGCCAGCTTGGAGATGCCGTAGGCCGAGGGCGGCGACGGCAGGTCCTCTTCCTCATAAGGCGTCTGCTTCTCGCCGTCGAAAACGTGATCGGTAGAGTAATGGACCAGCGTTGCGCCCACTCCCGAGGCCGCGACGGCGATGTTGCGCACGCCCAGGGCGTTCACGCGATAAGCCAGCTCCGGCTCGCGCTCGGCCTTGTCCACCAGGTTGTAGGCCGCCGCGTTGAGCACCCAGTCCGGCTGGTGCCGATGAAACAGGGCCTCCACGGCCGACGGTTCAGTAATATCGAGTTGCCGACGGGTGACCGCCAGCACATGGACGCCCCGCTTGCGCAACTCTGCGGTGAGCTCAAACCCTAGCTGACCGCCTGCTCCTAGAACGACTGCTCGCATCTACGCTCCAAACGCTCCACTCTAGCGCAGACGGGCGTAGCCATGAACCCGGCGTGGGCTTCGCGAAGATCTACTCGTCCAGGCCGAGTGCGCGGCGATACAACGAATCCCTCAGCTTGCGAGCCGGCGAGGGGCTGCGTTGGAGCTGCTCCCGGCGCTCCTCGGGGTCCGCGGCGCTCAGGCGGGTTCGCCGCCCGGTCTGGCCGCTCTGCAAGTCTTCGAGGAACAGTCGCACCGTCAGCAACTGGTCCGGCGTGAGCCGATCGATGATCTCGTGAATCTGGTCCTGAATCAGGCGGGACATGGCGCGGCGCTCTAGTCGCTCGCCAGGATCTCAGCCACCCGCACGGGCCGGTTTTCGGCCGCCGACCGGTAGCAGGCCTCCATGGCGGCAAACGTCTTCTTCCAGTAATCGGCGCCTTCGGTCTCGAACTGATCCCCCGTCGCTAGACATTCGACGAAATGCTGCTGGGCGGCGCGGCAGGAGTCGCCGCGATAGCCCGGCTGGCCGTGGCCTTCGAACACCGTCTCGCCATTGAGCAGCACATTGCCCGGATGAGTCAGCCGGATCACCCCGTTGTAGCCCTCGAAGCGAGCGGTTTCGAGCGCCGGACCGGGCTCGTCGGGTTCGGTGGCGCGGTTGCCGTCGATCACTCCCCGCGCGCCGCCGGCGTGCTCGGTGAGGATGAGCGCCAAGTCCTCGCCCGCGATGGCCGAATTGACGCGGCCGGTTCGGCAATAGACCTCGGCGATGTCCCCCAGCAGCCAGCGGGCCGTATCGAGGTGATGGACCAATGTCTCGAACAGCAGCAGCCGCGGCATCTGCTTGAAGTAGGGCTGGTTAGCAAAAGGATGCGGCCCCAGCCCGTCGCGGGCGCGGGCGTGGACGCCGTAGTAGAACACCTGGCCGATCTTGCCGGCCCCGATCAGCGCGCCGATCTCCCGGTACCAGCGCTGCCAGCGCCAGTTCTCGTTGATCATCAGCCGCACGCCCGAGCCGGCGGCGAAGTCCACGATGCGGCGGGCCTCTTTCCAACTCTCCGCCAGGGGCTTTTGCAGCAGGATGGGGAGCCCTCGCAGAGCTGCCTCCCGCACCAGCTCGACATGCGTCGACGGCCGGGTTGCGATGTCGACGAAATCCGGCTTGATCTCGTCGAGCATCTTGCGGGGGTTGTGATAGGGCTGCACCTTGAAGGACAAGGCCATGTCGTGGGCCTTATTGGGGTCCAAGTCGCAGACGGCGGCGATGTGAGCCTGTGGAATCCGCTGCCAGGCTTCGAGCTGGATTCGCCCGAAGAAGCCGCAACCGATCAGAACGCCTTTCAGCACTCTCGGTAGGTTAACGCAACCCCTGCTCAGGGCCCCTGCACCGAGCCGAGCGCGCCGTTCTGCTCCTGGCCGGCGGCGCGGAACCCGGTCCAGTTGACCGACGGCCCCCAGGCCCAGTGCTGCCTCTGTGCGTTGACGACGCGGTGGACGTTGGAGTCGAAGCTGTTGCCGCCGAACAGCATCGACGATTCGCGGTAGTCGGCAACAGCCCCGCTCTGGCCGCGCCCGCCGAGGTAGGTGATGTCGTTGTCGTGGACGGAGTTGTTGCGGGTCACGTAGGAGCCGAGTTGGCTGCCGCCACGGTCCTGCTGAATCAGCGCAATGCCGTCGCCGCCCTCGGCCGCCACCACCACGCGATTGCCGTACACCTCCACGCCGCTGGAGTTCTGGACCAGGATCTGGGCCCCCCACAGCCAGTCGTCGAAGTCGAGCCCGTTGCGCTCCACCACGTTGTTGCGGATGATCGCGCTGAAGCTGATCTCGTGCTGGATGCCGCGGAGGCCGTTGTCGGTCACCACGTTGTCCTCATACAAAGCCCCGACGTTGTCGATGTCGGTCCACAAGCCCGTTCCGCTGTTGCGGTGCACGAAGTTGCCGCGGACGACGATGTCGCGCGAGTGGAAGAACTTCGTCCCGCCGGCCTCCCAGAAGGGGTCGAAGTCGGCGTAGTTGTTGTGGGCGATCTCGTTGTCTTCCACCAGCGAACCCACGCCGCCGCCGCCCACGCCGAGCTGCCCGTTGCGCAGGATGCGGTTGTGGCGCAGCGTCATCGTATTGCCCATCAGCACGCCGGTGCCGTGATTGAGGCGCACCTCGCAGTCCTCCACCACCCAGTCCGACGCCAGCCGATCCTGCGCGTCCGCGGCGTGAATGGCGCCTTCCTGAGAAGGATTGGCGTACTTCTCGATGATCAAGCCGCGAATCTGGACGCCGGTTCCGCCGCTGCGGAAGGCGAACGGCGAGACGCCGATCTCCACCTTGCGGCCGGTCGGATCGTCGGCCAGATACACACGGTTGGCGGAGTAATCGAAGTACCAGCTCCCCGCCGCGACATCGGCGAGAGCCTCCACCTGCCGCAGCGGCTCGTCGTCCAGGTAGAGGTCCTCAGGGTAGCGGCAGCCCTGGTAGCTACCACCGCCGGGCAAGTCGCGGCAGAAGCCGTCGGGCGAGCCTTGCTGAGTCTGGCCGTCGGCGATCCACACCGAGCCCTGGCGGCGGAACGTCGTCAGCAGCCGCGAACCGTTGAGGATCGCGCCGGGCTCGCCCACGAAGCGGTCGTAGCTGCGCGGCGCGATCTGTTGCATCCGGTGGACCCCGGCGCCCAGCCGAAACAGGGTTCCGCCGGGAGCGGCGTTGATCACGGCCTGAATGTTCTCGCCCGGCCGGATCAGGACGCCTTCAGTCTGATACGGCTCGTCGCCGTCCACAGGCAAACGTGCGTCGGTGGGGCCGGCCTGCGCCCCGGCGAATAGCCGCACCGGCAGGTCGCCGGCCGGCAGATCTGCGGGCAGCCGGGCGTTGATCTGCAGCAGCCCGGAAAAGCCCGGCGCGGCCCCCACGTAGAGCAGCTCCGCGGGCCGACCCGCCACCAGCAGCTCCACCGGAGCCAGCGGCGCCGGAAACGGAGCCGTGGCCGGAGCGCCGTCCGGCAAGGCCGGCGTGCGCTCGCCATCGCCGGCCCCATAAAAGACCACCACGCCGCCCGGCCGCGCCGGCCGCTGCCGCGTGACGACCACGCCGGCCGCGTCGGTGGCGACCGCCAAGCTGGGGTCGGAGCCCAGCCGGAACAGGCCCGGCGCGCTGTCGCGCACGGGCAAGGTCACCGCAAAGATCCGACGTTGGTAGTCGACGATCTGGAAGCGCGTCGCCAGCGAGCCCGCCAGTGACGCCGGCGCCAGCAAGGTCATCTGATCGGGACCTACGTAGAACAGCGGAGCGGGCTGACCGTCGAAGTAGGCCCGCACGCCCGCCACCACGTCCGGCAGCGCGCCGTCCTCGGTGAGCCCCGGCGAGACGGCCGTTCCCGGACCGACTCCCGCCAGAAATACGGTAATGATCTGGCCGGGCGCCAGCGAATTCGGACGAAACGTCGCCGCGTGAACGACGGCGGCGGGCAAGAGCGTCGGCGCGCTTTGAGCACTACAAGGTTCGGACCCGACGACCAGAGTCCCTGCCCACACGGCCAGCACTAGCCAGCAGCGCTTCCGGCGGCTCATCGCTCGGAGTATAGCAACAGGGTTCGGAGGCGATTTCGATGCCGCGACTATTTTGAGAAAGCGCGGACTATAATTTACGGATTCTTTGCCTAAGCGCGCCCGCCCGGGCCGAAGCCGCGATTCCGCCACGGATCGGCGAAAACGTTCGCTGACTAGGAAGTCGCCCTGCGTTGGAGTTTGACCTAGTACCGATGATCTAGGACTTTGGTACTCGTTGAATCCAAACACATAATGTATCTTCCGTACGGATTGACGCTTTCTTTATGCAGCGTTTATCATTCCCTCATCAGTAAAAACCCCTAGATCGACTGTGAGGTTGGATACCTAACAGAATCGGGGCCGCCGGAAGAGTTCCAGGACTCCTTCTCGCTATCTGAGTGGAAAGAAAGACGATGCGCGCCCCACACCCCGCCTTCTCGTTCGACATCTGTCGTGCTCTGCTCGGCGCCGCGCTGGCCTTGGCGCTCGTCGCGCCCGGCCGAGCGGCGCAGGAGCCCGAGCCTCTGCCGCTCGGCCAAGGCGATCAGGTCGAGGTCACCGTCTTGAAGCTGCCGGAGATCCAGGCGCTGACGGTGGCGGTCGACGACATGGGCGCCATCAGCCTGCCGATGATCGGCCGCGTGGAGGCGGCGGGGCGGAACCCGCAGCAGGTTCAGGAAGCCATCGAGGAGAAGCTCTCCTCTTTCATGCGTGAGCCGAGCGTACGCCTGCGGGTGCTGACGCTGGCCAGCCGGCCGGTCTCCGTGCTGGGCGCCTTCAAGCAGCCCGGCGTGCACCAACTGCAAGGTCAGATGCGGTTGATGGAAGTGCTGTCCCTGGCGGGCGGCCTGCGCGAGGACGCCGGCTACTCCCTCAAGATTTCCCGCTCGATCGAGCAAGGCGACCTGCCCCTGCCGGGCTCCGCCTTGGACGACACGGGCAAGTTTCATATCGCCGAGGTCGACCTGGCGGCGTTGCTGCGCAATGAGAACCCGGCGCAGAACATCCTGATCCGGCCCAACGACGTCATCACGGCCCCGCGCGCTCATCTGGTGTACGTGATCGGCGACGTCTACAAGGCCGGCGGCTTCGTGCTGGCCGAACGGCAGTCGATGTCGGTGCTGCAGGCGCTGGCGATGGCCGAAGGCATGCGCGGAACGGCTTCGGCGGGCAAGGCCCGCATCATCCGTCCGATTCCTAATTCCAACGAAAAAGAAGAGATCCCGGTCGACGTCAAGCGCATTCTCAACGGGCATGCCGACGACTTGGCGATGTTGCCCGAGGACGTTTTGTTCATCCCCAACTCCGTCACCAAGTCCACCGGCAAGATCATGCTCGGCACGGCCTTGGATCTCGGCAAGGGTCTCATTATTTTCCGCTAGGCCGGCAGGGGCCAAGGTAGACCGATCCCATCATGAGTCGCTCGTCATACTTTCTCGACCAGTCCCGGGGCGCCATCGCGCCGCGGTACGCCGCAAGTTTCAACCCCGGCGCCGTTGCGCCGCAGCCTGAGGTGGATGACGCGAGCTTTCTGCTCGAGTACTGGATGGTATTGTGGCGGCGTCGCTGGACGATCGCGCTGGCGAGCTTGGTGACCGCGGCCCTGGGGCTGGCGGTCAGCATGACTCTCACGCCGGTCTACTCCGGCGAGGCGATGCTGCAGATCGAGGGCGTGAACCAGAACTTCATGGGGCTGGAGTCGCTCAACCCGGTCGCCGCGCCCACCGGTCCGATCAACGTCTACCTGCCGACCCAGATGCAGATCCTAGAGAGCGACTCGCTGGTCGCCTCGGTGGTCGACAAGATGGGGCTGGCCGAGCGCGACGAGTTCCAGGGCGAGGGCCTGTCGACGCGGCTGGGCCGCAAGCTCGGCCTCGTCTCCACGCCGCCTTTGCCGGCGTCGGAGGTGGCCCTGAAGAAGGCCCGCAAGAAGCTCTCGGTCGAGCCGATCGTGCAGACGCACCTGGTGGTCGTAGGCTTCCAGTCGAAGGACCCGGAGTTGGCCGCCGCGCTGCCGAACGCGCTGGCCCAGGAGTTCATTCGCAAGAACCTGGAGCTGCGCCGCGACGCCGGCAAGTCCACGTCGGCCTGGCTCGAAGAAGAGCTGCACGACCAGAAGCGCCTGCTCGAAGACGCCGAGAACAGCCTGCAGACCTACGCCCGGAAGAACGGCCTCTACTTCACCGGCCAGGCGCAGGAGAGCATCGCCGAAGACAAGATGCGGCAGATGCAGTCCGAACTGCTGCGCGCCGAAGCCGAGGCCGCCGCCACCCAGGCCCGCTTCGAGGCGGCGGTGTCGAGCGCCCCCGAGACCCTGGGCGAAGTGCTCTCCGATCAGTCGCTGCGCCAGAAGGAAGGCGCCCTGACGACGCTCAAGCAGGAGCTGGCGCAGACCGAGCTGTGGTTCAAGCCGAACTACCCGCGGGTGCGCGAGCTACAGGCCCAGATCGGCGAGATCGAGTCCACGCTGCAGCAAGAGCGCGCCAACATCGTGCAGCGCATCGAGAATGACTACCGCACGGCCCGCCGCCGCGCCGATCTGCTCGGAGCCGAGCTCGAGCGGCAGATCAAGGTCGTCTCCGGCGAGTCCCAGGTGGCCGTTCAGTACAACATCCTCAAGCGCGAGGTCGAGACGAACCGGCAAGTCTACGATTCGCTGTTGCAACGCATGAAGGAGGCCGGCGTCGCCGCAGCCATCCAGAACAGCAACATCACGATCGTCGACGCGGCCCGCGTTCCGCTGGAGCCTTCCGAGCCGAACATCCCGCGCAACGTGCTGCTGGGCTGGCTTGTCGGGCTGTGCGGAGCCATCGGGCTGGTCTTCGTCCGTGACCGCGCCGACTCGACGCTGCGCACGCCGGGCGACGCCGAAACGCGCCTGTCGCTGCCTGAGCTGGGCGTGATCCCTGCCTTCGAATCCGATGCGCCCTCGCGCCGCCTGCTGGGCCGAGGCCCGGCCGGGGTGCGGATGCGGCAAGCCGACGAGGACCCCGAGCGGGCCCTTGAGCTGGTCTGCTGGCGCCGTGAGCAATCGGCCCTGGCGGAAGCCTTCCAGTCCACGCTGACCTCGGTCGAGAACATCATCCCCGACGGCGACTCGCCGCGTTGCCTGGTGGTTTCGAGCGCCCGCGCCGGCGAGGGCAAGACGACCGTGCTCAGCAACCTCGGCGTGGCCGCCGCGCAGCGCGGCCGGCGCGTGCTGCTGATCGACGCCGATCTGCGCGCCCCGCGCCTGCACGAGCTGTTCAAGGTGGACAACCGTTACGGGCTCAGCAACCTTCTCCGAGCCGTCCGTCAAGACGGCGAGACCAATGAAGCGCTGGTGCGTCCCACCGGCGTCGACAATCTGTTCGTGCTGCCGGCCGGTACATCCGACGCCAGCATTCCCAAACTCTTGGGCTCCCCCCGTGTGAATGACCTGCTCCGGTCCTTGGAGCGTGAGTTCGACTTGATCCTGATCGATACGCCGCCCGGCTTGGCCGTGGCCGACGCCCGTCTGCTGGCTCGCTTGGCCGACGGCGTGTTGCTGGTGCTGAGAGCCGGCCAGACCGACATGAGCTCGGCTGAGGCCGTCCAGCGCCGCTTCCAGGGCGACGGCGCGGCGATGATCGGCGCGGTTCTCAACGGCTGGAACGCTTCCCGCGACGGCTCTGCTTGGCTGGACCCGCGGGACCGCACCTACTACGACCGTTTGGACCGTACGCCGGGCCGCGTTTAAGGGATCGAGAACGGAAGGGGAGTCCGACAATGAGCTTTCTCGACCAACCTCGTTATCGGTTGATGCAATGGGCCGCCGACTTGGCCGCGCTGAGCCTCGCCTGGCTGCTGACTCTGCAAATCCGTTTCTGGCTGAACCCGATCCTGGCGACGCCGCTGACGATGGGCGAGCTGCGGGAGCTGGCGCCGCCGTTGACGGCCATCCTGGTCATCTGGTCGCTGGCGGCGGTGTGGGTGCGCTCGCGGCGCGGCGGCTCGTCGATCGGCGTCAACCTGCTCAACGCCGCCGAATCGGTGCTGATCGCCGGCGTGGTGACGGTGGTCGTCTCGTTCTTCTACCGCGAGTTGGTGGCCGATCTGTCACGCGGTTTCGTGCTGATGTACGTGCCGGTAAGCTTCGGCATGATCCTGCTGGGCCGCTACGCCGCGATGGCGGCGATGTTCGAGACCGAATCGCGTTGGCCGAGCGAAGAGCGGCTGGCGATCGTGGGCCGGGTGGGCGAGGCCGGCCGGCTGGTGCGCGACCTGCTGAGCGAGCAGATGCCGGTGGCCGGCATCATCGTGCCGGGAGCGGGCGTGGGCGCCGGCGACGGCGCCGCCATGGCCACGCCGGTGTTGGGCACGGCGGCGAGCCTGGGCGAGATCATCAACCGCGAGAAGCTCAGCCGGGTCATCATCGCCTCCTCGGGCCTGGAGGCCGAGGAGCTGGCCGCTTGCGAAGGCGTGGCGCACCGCATGGGCGTCCCCGTGGCGCACGTCATCGGCCGGGTCTCCGGCGGAGCCGCCCGCTACCGCGACGTGGGCGCCGTAAGGCTGCTCGAGCTGCACCCGCCCCGCTTCACCCGGCGGCAGGAGATGCTCAAGCGCGCCGTGGACATCATGGCCTCCAGCCTGCTGCTGCTGGCGCTGGCGCCGCTGCTGGCGCTGATCTGGGTTCTGGTGCGGGCCACCTCGCGCGGCCCGGCGCTCTACAAGGCCCCGCGGGTGGGCAAGGGCGGCCGCTACTTCACGTTCCTCAAGTTCCGCTCGATGTACATCGACGGCGTGGACCGCGCCAAGCTGGCCAAGACCAATGAGAAGAGCGGCCACCTGTTCAAGATCCGCAATGACCCGCGGATCACGCCGCTCGGCGCCGTCCTGCGGCGCTACTCGCTCGACGAGCTGCCGCAGTTGATCAACGTGCTGCGCGGCGACATGAGCCTGATCGGCCCGCGTCCGTTGCCTTCCGCCGACCTGCAGCCCGACGGCATGAGCCGCGACTTCCAGTTGTGGTCCGAGACGCGGGCCCGCGTGATGCCCGGCATCACCGGCCTTTGGCAGATCTCGGGCCGCTCGGACCTGAACTTCGAGCAAATGGTGGAGCTCGACGTGGAGTACGTGCAGACGTGGTCGCTGGCGCAGGACTTCAAGATCCTGCTCCAGACGCCCTTGGTGGTCCTGACCGGACGAGGCGCGTACTAGTGGGCGCGCGGCCCAGCCGCGCGTCGAGCGGGGGACTTCGAGCCCGTCTCGGCGCCCTCTTGGCCAGCGGTCTCGCCCGGGACGGCTTCTGGACGGCGCTCGATCAAGTGCTGGTGAGCGGCACGAACTTTGCCGCCGGCATCCTGTTGGCCCGCCTGTGCGCCCCTGAGGAATACGGCGCCTTCGCGGTCGGCTTCATGACGCTGATGCTGCTGGCGGGCGTACAGCGCGCGGTCATCACCGACCCGCTGGCTGTGCTGGGGCCCGGCCGGGACGAGAGCGAGCTCAAGCGCTACGTCCGCTCTCTGTCTCAGGCGCAGGCTTGGCAAGCGCTGGTGCTGGCCGGAGCCACCGGCTTGGCCGCCGCCGCGGTCTGGCTGGCCGGCGGCCCCGAGGTCACCTCGCAGGCCTTGTTCGGAACCGCCGTGGCGGGCTTCTTCGTGCTTGGGCAGGATTACCGGCGGCGGGTGCTGTTCACCAAGCTGCTGCCGCAGCGCGTGCTGTGGATCGACGCCCTGTTCTGCTCACTCTACTTGGGCGGACTGGTTGTGCTGTGGCGCTGGGGCGCGGCCGGCGGCGCGGCGGACGAGTACCTCTCGGCGCGCAACACGCTGCTGGCCATGGCCGTCGCGGCCGCAGCCGCCAGCGCGCTGGGCTCGTCGCTGATTCGAGCCCACCAAGCCGCCGACGCCCCGGTCGAGCGCCGTTTCTGGCGCGAGAACTGGCAGTTCGGCCGCTGGCTGCTGGGCGATTTCCTCGGCTTCTCGCTGATGGTGCAAGGCGGCATCTTCGCCGTCGCCGCGATGACCGGCAACGCCCAGGCGGCGGTCTTCGAGAGCGCCCGGCTGGTGGTCGGGCCGCTACAGATCCTGATGACCGGCGGCCACGCCTTTCTGATGCCTTGGGCCGCCACGCGGCTCGCCGAAGGCGGCGGCGAGGGCCTGACGCGGGCGCTGCGTCCGGTCGTTCTGGTCTGGACGCTGGCCTTCGTGGGCTACCCGCTGCTGGTGGCGCTGACGCCCCAGCTCTGGCTGGGATTGTTCTACGGCGGACGCTACGACAGCGCGGCCTCGGCGCTGGTGCTGTGGGCCGGCGTCTACGCCGCTCTGGGGTTGTCGCAACTGCCCTGGATCGTGGTGCAGGTGCTGCGCCGGCCGGACTTGGCGATGGCCGTCAACCTGTCAGTCGGCGCGATGGGCCTGCTGCTGATGATCGCCCTTACGCAGAGCCTCGGCGTGGAAGGCGCCGTGGCCGGACGCCTGTGCGGCGAGACGTTGCACTTGCTGGTCGGGTTGGGCTTGGCCTGGCGGCTGCTCCGGCGTGAGGCCGACCAGCCGGCGGCGACCGCCTTGCGGGCGGCGGAGGGATCGATATGAGCGCCGCCGCCATGAACGGGCCAGCAATCAACCGAACTGCGATCAACGCCGTGGGAACCCACAGCGCCGTCGGGGCCGCCGCGCGCCAGGTGCGCATCCCGTTCCCGGTCACGATGCTGCTGCTCTACCTGGCCGCCATCACGGTCATCGGCAAGGGCCCCACCTATCTCGGGGTGCCGCCTCTGTTCTGGGGCGAGATGGTGATGCTCACTACGGTCGCCTGGACGGTCAGCCGCAGGGGCTTCGCGCGGCTGCTGACCTCCCGCCCGCGTGAGATCTCGACGCTGCTGATGCTCTACATGGGTCTGGGCGCGGCCTTGACGGCCTTCTGGCTGCCCACTTGGAAGATGGCCGCCGTCCGCGACGCCGCCGTCTGGTTCTACGCCATCTTCTTCGCCGTCGGCATCACCATCGCCGAGGACGACCCGCTCGGCGACCGCGTCTGGATCTGGTTGCGCCGCTTCTTCATCGTGGCGCTGGTCTGGAACACCGCCAACTATCTCACCGGCGAGAAGCTTTCGACCATGGGGCCGCTGGTGCCGTTCCGCGGCGTGCCGCTGCTGTCGAACTCCCGCGAGGAGCCGCTGCAGCACTTGGCGATGGGTTTTGTACTGGTGCTGGCCACGAACATGTTTCGCGGGCGGCCGATCACGCGGGCGTTCCTGTCGATCGTCTCGATGGCCGGCTTCGTGTTCTTCATGCTGTCGGAAGCGCGCGGCGTGAAGGTGGGCTTCGCCTTGGGCGTGATGGCCGTGGTGGCCTTGGGACTGGCCCCGGGCCGCAAGACCCCGCTGGCTTCGCGAACCACCGCCGGCATCGTGCTGGGCTGCATCGTGCTGGTTCTGGTGCTCGGCGTCGCCAACATCGACTTCGGCGAAGCCATGCACGCCGACCGCGTGAAGGATCTGGGCGACATGTCCACTGAGGGCACAGCCTACTGGCGGCTGGTGTGGTGGAAGGGCCTGTTCCGCGAGGTCATGGCCAAGGACCCCTTGTTCGGCCTGGGCTTCGGCGTCAACCTCAGCGACTACAGCCCCATTTTGTCGATCGACCCCGGCGAGCACGACGCGGGCTTCCCGGTGCGCTCGCCGCACAACATCAACATGACCGTGTTTTCGCGCATGGGGCTGGTGGGCGCCGTCATCTGGGTCGCGCTGCTGGCGACGTCTCTGGGCGGCCTGTTCCTGCGCATCTGGCGGGGACGCGCCCAGGGCGTTCCCTACACGCCGGAGCGCCGCGAGGAGCTGCAGTTCTGGATCCTGATGCTGCTGACCACCTGGGGCGACAGCTCGTTCGCCGTGCTGATGGAAGGCCCCGTGATGGCGATCTGGTTCTGGTTCGCCCTGGGCTTCTCCACCGGGCGTTCGCTGACGCCTGGAACCGAAACGGATGCCGCCGTCAGCCTAGTCGGAACCGTGCGTAAGGGGAATCGCCTAGCGCGCCCCCTCCGAACGGCTGCATACGAATCCTAACTCGCTTGCAATGAGACTCTTACTCCACATCCAAAGGGTTTGGCCCGCTGCTTGCCCTACAAGTGACGGACCATGCTGATCCCATCCACAGTGCGGCTTGGGCGGCCGATCGTCACCACGAGCTGGGACGATGGACACGCCTCGGACCTGCGCCTGGCGGAGCTACTCGGCCGCTACGGGTTTCGCGGGACGTTCTACGTGCCGTTCCGCGCCGTGCGCGAGCCGCTGCTGACGCCGGCGCAGTTGCGCGAAGTCGCCAAGTCCGGGATCGAGATCGGCGGCCACACGCTGACCCATCCCAGCATGAAGGGCCTGGGCCTGGAGCGCTCGCGGCAGGAAGTGCGCGAGAGCAAGCAGCGGCTCGAGGACATTCTCGGCCGGCCGGTCACGTCGTTCTGCTATCCCAACGGCGACCTCGACGCCGAGGCGCGCGAGGCCGTGCGGCAGGAAGGCTACTCGCTGGCCCGCACCACGGTGAACCTGCGCACGAGCGTCGGCGGCGATCCCTTGCGGATGCCCACGAGCCTCCAGTTCTACCCGCACAGCGCCTACAAGCGGCTGCGGATCTTCGGGCGCAACCGAGACGTCCCGGGCCTGCTGCGCTGGGCGACCGGCCACGGCTGCCGAGCCGGGCTGGACGGACTGATCGACTCGCTGTTCAACCACGCCATGCGCAACGGTGGAGTCTTCCACCTGTGGGGACATTCCTGGGAGCTGGACCGGTTCGAGCTTTGGGGGCCGCTCGAGCGGACGCTGGAGCGTCTGAGCGGACGGGCGGGCGTGCGGTATTTGACCAATGCTGAGACGTTGGAGGCGGTGAGCAAGCCATGACTGTGCGCAACGAGAAGCAGGCGGCGCAGGCGCCGCAAAAGCAGAACGTACTGGGCGTCGGCATCAGCGCGACCAGCTACGAAGAGGCCACCGCGGTGTGCGGAAGCTGGGTGGAGCAGCGCCGCGCCGCCGTCAAGCAAGGCCTCGAAGTTCCCGGCCGCTACGTGGCCGTGACCTCCGTGCACGGTATCGTCAACGCTGTCAGCCAGCCGGACATCCAGGCCATCTTGAACGGCGCGGACATGGCCACGCCCGACGGCATGCCGGTGGTTTGGGCGCTGCGCTCGTTCGGCCACAAGGCCCAGCAGCGCGTCTACGGCCCGACCCTGATGCTGCACGTCTGCGCGCAGGCGGCGCGCTTCGGCCACCGCATCTTTCTCTACGGCGGGCGGACGGAGACCTTGCCGGTTCTGGTGCAGAACCTCAAGGCCCGCTTTCCGGGCATTCAGATCGTCGACAGCTACTCGCCGCCCTTCCGGCCCCTGACGCCGGAAGAGGACGCCGACTGCATTCGGCGGATTCGTGAAGCCGACGCCGACATCGTCTTCGTCGGCATCTCGACGCCCAAGCAGGAGCGCTGGATGGCCGACCACAAGGCCAAGCTGCCCGGCGTGGTGATGTTCGGCGTCGGGGCGGCCTTTGACTTTCATGCCGGCCGGGTGGAGCAGGCTCCCGGTTGGATGCAACGCAGCGGCTTGGAATGGTTCTTCCGGCTCACACGGGAACCGAAGCGATTGTGGCGTCGCTATGTGCTCGAGACGCCTCGGTTCTTGCCGCTGTGGGCGATGCAGTGGGCGGGCCTGCGCACGTTTTCCATGGATGGTTCGCGCGGCAAGTGACCGGGCGAGCGGGGAATGGACTTTTAATTTCGACCTGGAGGAAGGAAACGCAATGAGTAAGCAAACGCGAGTGCTGGTTACCGGGGCGGGCGGCTTCATCGGACACCACTTGGTGAAGCGCTTGGTAAACAGCGGGTACTGGGTCCGCGGCGTCGACATCAAGGAGCCTGAGTACGAAGCCACGGCCGCGCACGAGTTCCACGTGCTCGACCTGCGCAAGTACGACAACTGCCTGGAAGCCGTCAGCAACATCGAAGAAGTCTACGGCTTGGCCGCGAACATGGGCGGCATCGGGTTCATCGAGTCCAACAAGGGCGTCATCGTGCGCGACAACACGATGATCAACCTGCACACCATCGAGGCTGCGCGGGTGCAGGGCGTCAAGCGCTACCTGTACACCTCCAGCGCTTGCATCTACCCGGGCTATCGCCAGAACGAAGCGGCCGTGACTCCGCTGCGCGAAGAGGACGCCTATCCGGCCGAGCCCGAAGACGGTTACGGCTGGGAGAAGCTCTACATGGAGCGCATCTGCCGGCACTACACCGAGGACTTCGGCGTCGACACCCGCGTCGTGCGCTTCCACAACATCTTCGGACCGCTGGGCACCTATGACGGCGGCCGCGAGAAGTCCCCGGCGGCGATCTGCCGCAAGGTGGCGCTGGCCGAGGACGGCGACGCCATCGAGGTGTGGGGCGACGGCGAGCAGACCCGCTCCTACTGCTACATCGACGACTGCGTGGAAGGCATCTACCGCCTGATGCGCTCGGACTACCGCGAGCCGCTCAACCTGGGCCAGGACCGCATGATCTCGATCAACCAGTTGGTCGACATGGTTTCGGCCGCGGCCGGCAAGAAGGTCTACCGGACCCACGACCTGACCAAGCCGCAAGGCGTGCGCGGTCGCAACAGCGACAACGACCGGCTGCGGAAGATCCTGGGCTGGGAGCCGCAGGTGTCGCTCGAAGACGGTCTGGCGCGGACCTACCGCTGGATCGAGGGCGAGCTCGCCAAGGCCGGCCGGCTGACCCGCGAATCGGTGGCCGCCTGAGTCGTAAGAGTCTGGAGAACGTGAGGCAACCTTGCTGAGGATTACCCAGGGAGGCGGCGGACTGGTCCCGGTCCGCCGCATACTCACCGAGCCTTTGGGGGCGCGGTACGACCTTCGCCGACTTGCGCTCGAAAACGTCGACGCAGTCTTCGGCGAGATCGGCCAGCGCATCTTCGTGCTCGGGCGGGACCTGCGGATGGGCGCGGACGACAAGAGCGCGCGCGTCGACATTCTCGGCTTGGACCCGGCGGGCAACCTGTTGCTCACGTTCATCCGGCCTCGCACCGAACCCGACGATCTGACCAACGCGGTGCGCGCCGCATCGGCGGCCGCGCCGTGGCGGCCGGAGGACTTTCTCGAACGGCTCTCCGCCGCCCGGCGCAAGGAGCTCACCGGCTTTCTCGAAGCCGGTCCCGACCAAATCAACCGCAGCCAGCGCATCGTGCTGCTGAGCGAGGACTACGACTTCGACGCCTTGCTCGGGGTCCGCATGCTGCGCGAGCGGCGCAACATGGACGTGCTGGCCATCCACGCCGCGCTGGCGCTGGACTACGAGAGCGGCGCGGAGTACATGGCCTGCTCGGAGATGTCCGGCGCGAACCTGCCGGCCGTCGTGGGCATTCCGTTGCCTGAGGCCGCCCGCAAGAACGCCGGGGCTCGCGCCCTGCCGGCCGGCGAAGAGGGGTCCGAGGAGCCAGCCTCCCCGGCGTCGCCGAGCGCCAAGGCCGCTCCCAAGACCGCTGTTCCGGCCGCGGCGGACGACAAGGATCAGGAGCGCGACGAGAATCGCGTGGTCCCCCTGTCAACCCAGCCGCTGGCGGCGAAACCCTTCAAGGAGCTCTTCATCGACGGCTGGAAGGTCGTCGGCGCCGAGCTCAACCCGGATCGCCCCACCGAGCCCGAGTAATGCCATGCGTGTCGCCGTCTGCCACAACTATTACCAACAGCCGGGCGGCGAAGACACCGTCTTCCATGCGGAGGTGGACCTGCTGCGCAGGCACGGGATGCAGGTCTTTCCGCACACGGTGCACAACGACGCGGTCGGGTCGATCTCCACGCTGACGCTGGCGCGCAAGACGATCTGGAACCGCGAGACGGCGTCCGAGATCGAGCAATTGGTGCGGCGCGAGAAGATCGACGTCGTCCACTTCCATAACACGCTGCCGCTGTTCTCGCCCGCCGCCTACTACGGCGCCCGGCGAGCCGGCGCGGCCGTGGTGAAGACGCTGCACAACTACCGCATGGCCTGCCCCGGCTCCACGCTGTTTCGCCAGGGCACGGTCTGTGAGAAGTGTCTGGGCAAGGCCGCGCCCTGGCCGGGCGTGGCGCACGGCTGCTATCGCGGCAGCCGCATGGCCACCGCCGGGGTGGCCGCCATGCTGACCACGCATCGGCTGATGGGAACCTACAGCCGCGCCGTGGACGCCTACATCGTGCTCAGCGAGTTCGCCCGCGGCAAGCTGCTCGAAGGCGGGCTGCCGCCGGAGAAAACCTTCATCAAGCCCAACTTTTTGGAGCCCGATCCGGGCGTCGGCGAGGGCGACGGCGGCTACGCCTTCTTCCTGGGGCGGCTGTCGCCGGAAAAAGGCGTGCGGCTGCTGCTGAAGGCCTGGGAAGAGCAGGGCTGCACGGTGCCGCTCAAGATCGGCGGCAGCGGCCCGCTGGAGGAAGAGGTCGCCGCGGCGGCTGACCGCCGGCCGCACGTGGAAGCGCTAGGCCGCCTCTCGGCCAAAGAGGTCGACTTCCACATGAAGAGGGCCTCCTTCTTGGTCTTGCCGTCGGTCAACTACGAGGGCTTTCCGCGCACCGTCGTGGAAGCCTACGCCCGTGGCCTGCCGGTGCTGGCTTCGCGGCTGGGATCGCTCGAGGAGCTGATCCACGACGGCGAGACCGGGGCGCACTTCGCGCCCTACGATCCCGCCGACCTGGCCCAGCGGGCCGAAGCCCTGTTCGCCGATACCGAGGCCTTGCGACGCCAGCGCCTGGCGGCGCGCTCGGCCTACGAGCGCCAGTACCGCGGCGACACGAATTTTCAACAACTGCAGAGGGTTTACCAAAACGCCATCGCGGCGCGCGGACGCTCCAAACCCGTCGAGCGGCCGCAGCCGAACAACCAATACGCCAAGGGAGAAACGCCATGCGCGCCGTAGTTCTAGCCGGAGGCAAGGGCCGCCGACTCGAACCCTACACCATCAGCTTTCCCAAACCGCTCGTGCCGGTCGGGGACATGCCGATCCTCGAGGTGGTGATCCGCCAGCTCCAACGCTGCAACTTCGAACACGTCACGATGGCCACCGGCCACTTGGCCGAGCTGCTGGTGGCCTACTTCGGAGACGGCGCCAAGTGGGACGTCCAAATCGACTACTCCCGCGAGGACGCGCCGCTGGGAACGGTCGCCCCGCTGAAGCTCATTGGGGACCTGCCCGAGAGCTTTCTGGTCATGAACGGCGACGTGCTCACCACGCTGCGCTATGACCACCTGTTCGAGTACCACCGGCAGTCCGGCGCGGAGCTCACGGTCGCCTGCCATCGCTGCAGCACCCAGGTCGACCTGGGCGTGATCGAGTTCGACAGCGAGCTCGAGGTGACCGGGTACCGCGAGAAGCCTCGCCTGAGCTACGACGTCTCGATGGGCGTGTACGTTTTCAATCGCAGCGTCCTCGACCTGGTGCAGGGCGACCAGTACATGGACTTCCCCACCCTGGTCGACACCATGATCCGCCGCAAGCGTCCGGTGAAGGTCTATCTCTCCGACGACCGCTGGCTCGACATCGGGCGGCCGGCCGACTACGCCGAGGCCAACCGCATCTTCCAGCAGCGCCGCAACGAGTTCCTGCCCCAGGAGCTCAACGGAGCCTTCGAACCCAACGTGCGCCGGGCGGCGGCCAGCCGGCTGCTGTTCGCCGAGCGGGGATAGGGAGACCGAGCCATGAAGACACTGATTCTGGGAGGAGCCGGCTACGTCGGCTCGACATTGACGCGCCGCTTGTGGGAGGCCGGCCACGACGTGACGGTCTATGACCGGCTGCTGTTCGGCTCCGCCTCGCTCGAACCGCTGCAAGGCCGCGAGCGCTTTCGACTGATCGAAGGCGACATCCGCGACGCCGCCGCCCTGCAGGCCGTCACGGCCGGCCAGGACGCCGTGGCGCTGCTGGCCGCCATTGTCGGCGAGCCGGCCTGCAACCGGGACCCGCAATTGGCCGTGGAGACCAACCTGCTGGGCGCGCGCAACGCGCTCGCCGCCGCTCGCCGCGCCGGCGTCGACCGTTTCGTGTTCGGCAGCACGTGCAGCAACTACGGCGTCTCCCGCCCGGATGCGCTGGTGGACGAAACCGCGCCGCTGCAACCCCTGTCGACCTATTCCGAGACCAAGGTGCAGGCCGAAAAGGAGATTCTGGCCGCCGCCTCGGAGCTGTTCCACCCCACGGTGCTGCGGTTCTCGACGGCCTTCGGCATCTCGGCCCGCATGCGCTTTGACCTGCTGGTGAGCGACTTCA
This sequence comes from Acidobacteriota bacterium, assembly GCA_016125275.1. Classification (GTDB taxonomy): domain Bacteria; phylum Acidobacteriota; class Terriglobia; order Bryobacterales; family UBA6623; genus RI-231. The sequence goes on from WGMB01000009.1 coordinate 404,280, forward strand.
CCCGAGCGGCCGTGCGCGAAGGCAAGGTGGTGGTCTACGGCGAGCAGTTCTGGCGGCCCTTCGTGCACATCGAAGACATCGCCAAGGCCGTGGAGCTGGTGCTGGGCGCTTCGTCGGAGACGGTCGGCGGAGAGGTCTTCAACATCGGCGCCAACTCGGCCAACACCCAAAAAATCGAGCTGGCCCGCCGGGTGCAGCATCGGGTCGAGGGCTCGCAGCTCGAATTCGTCAAGCGGGACGTCGATCCGCGCAGCTACCGCGTCGACTTTACGAAGGTGCGGCAGCGGCTGGGCTTCGTCAGCGACTGGAGCGTCGACGACGGCATCCGCGAGGTGCACGAGGCGCTGCTGGCCGGCGTCTGGGCCGACCCGTACAGCAGTCGCTACCAGAACTAGGCGGGAGAGGGGGCTATGCGGAGCTATTTGCTGTCCGACGTGGACATGGGAGCCGAGGAGGTGGAGGCGGTGACGGAAGTGGTGCGCAGCAAGTGGCTCTCAGCCGGGCCGAAGACCGCCGCCTTCGAAGCGGCCTTCGCCGAGGCCCTGGGCGCCGCGCACGGCGTCGCGCTGTCGAGCTGCACGGCCGCGCTGCACCTGGCCCTGGACGCCCTGGAGGTCGGCCCGGGCGACGAGGTGCTGCTGCCGAGCTACACCTTCGTCGCCACCGCCAACGCGGTGCTCTACCAGCGCGCGACGCCGGTCTTCGTGGACATCGTGGGCCCGCATGACTTGAATCTCGACCCGGCCGACTTGGCCGCCAAGGTCACCCCGCGCACCAAAGCCATCGTGGCGGTGCACCTGGCGGGCTTTCCGGCCGACATGGACGCCTTGATGGCTGTCGCCGAGCGGTATGGGCTGGCCGTGATCGAGGACGCCTGCCACGCCGTAGGGGCCGACTACCGTAGCCCGTCCCACAGCGCTCTGCACGGCCGCAAGGCCGGCACGATCGGCCACATCGGCTGCTTCAGCTTCTTCGCCAACAAGAACCTCGTGACCGGCGAGGGCGGCATGGCCGTCACTGACGACGAGTCGCTGGCCCGCAAGATGCAGCGCGGGCGCTCGCACGGGATGACCAAGTCGAGCTGGGACAAGGCCAGCGGACGCGCCAGCGACTACGACGTGGTGCAACTGGGCTACAACTACCGGCCGACGGAGGTCGCCGCCGCGCTCGGACTGGTGCAACTGCGCAAGCTGGCCGGCGCGAACGAGCGACGCCGCGAGCTGGCCGCCGCCTACCGCCGCGAGCTGCTGGGCCTGCCCGGCCTGACGATGCCCTTTGCCCACCGTCTCGACGGCGCCCACCACATCCTGCCGATCCTGCTCGATGAGCCGGCCGAGCGGCCCGGCTTTCGCCACGCCCTCAAGGAAGCCGGCGTGCAAACCTCGGTGCACTACCCGCCCGCGCATCGCTTCAGCCAATACTGGGCCGAATACGGCCGCCACGCCGAGGTCCCGCGGACTGACGACGTGGCGGCGCGCGAGGTGACGCTGCCGCTGCATCCGCTGCTGGGCGACGAGGACGTGGCGGCGATCGCCGCCCTCACGCGCCAAGCGCTGGTGGCCGAAGCTCTGCCGGTTTAGGCGCTCACTCGGGCCGCCGGACGGGATAGTCCGGCGACGCCACGTAGGCCTCGGCCATCACGGCTTCCAGCCGGCGCACCACGTCCGGGTGCGCCGCGGCCACGTCGCGGGTCTCGCCGGGGTCTGCTTCCACGTCATAGAGCTCGATCGGCTGGTCCAAGCCGTTGCGGACGGCCTTCCACTCGCCCTGCCGGACGGCTTGCAGAAAGGCGCTGCGGGTGTGGCCGTAGTCCCAGTACAGCGCCTCGTGCCGACGCTGCTCGCCGCCGGTGAGCGCCGGCACGAACGAGATGCCGTCGGTCTTCGCCGGGGGCGGCAGGCCCGCCAGCTCGGCCGCGGTCGGCAGAAAGTCCCAGAAGGCGCAGACGTGGCCGCTCACCGAGCCCGCCTCGATGCGCCCTTTCCAGCGTGCGATCAGCGGCACGCGGATGCCGCCTTCATACATGTCGCGCTTCTTGCCGCGCAACGGGCCCGCGCTGCGGAAGAACTCCAGGTCGTGGCCGCCCCAGGGTCCGTTGTCGCTGGTGAAGAAGACGATGGTGTTGCTGTCGAGCCCGTGCTCGGTGAGCTTGTCGAGCAGCCGGCCCACGTGGCCGTCCAGGCGGGTGATCATCGCCGCGTAGTTCTTCTCGAGCTGCGGCCAGTCCTCGCCGGAGTAGGGCTCGTCGCTGGGCACGATCAGCTTGTCGGGCCCTTCGGTGAAGTCGGAGAAGTGCGGCAGGGTGGTGGCGAAGTAGAGGAAGAACGGCCGTTCGCGATGCCGGTCGATGAAGTCGAGCGCTTCTTCGACGAACAGGTCCGGCGCGTACTGCACGTGGCGGTCCTGGCGGTTCTCCATGAGCAGCCGGATCCGGTCGTCGTCCCACAGATAGTCGGCGTAGTACTGGTGGGCTTGGTCCTGGTTGAGGTGGCCGAAGTACTCGTCGAAGCCCTGGTAGAGCGGCACGCCCCACGAGCCCGGGTTGCCGAGGCTCCACTTTCCGTACCCTGCGGTGGCGTAGCCGGCCTGCTGCAGCAGCTCCGCCACGGTGAAGTCGTCGGGCCGCAGGAAGACGCCGTGGGGGATGTTGTCGCGCACCCGGCCGTGGCCGTTGTGAAAGCCCGTCAGCAGGGCGCAGCGCGAGGGCGCGCACACGGTCGAACCGGCGTAGGCCTGCGTAAAGCGCATGCCCTCGGCCGCCAGCCGATCGATGTTCGGCGTGCGGATCTTGGTCTGTCCGTAGCAGCCCAGGTCGCCGTAGCCGAGATCGTCGGCCATGATCCAGACGATGTTGGGACGCCGCGGCCCGCCCTGCGCCGAAGCCGGGCCGGCCAGAGCCGTCGCGGGAACCAGGCGAAACAGCTCGCGACGCGTCATTGCAGCTTCTCCTGGGCGGCCAGCGCGGGATCGTACTTTGGGTTCAGCCGGTGGCGGATGGAGACATGCTCGTCGATCCAGCCGCGCAGGCGGGCCAGCAGCTCGGCGGCTTTCTCCGGTTGAGAGGCCGCCAGGTCGCGGGTCTCACCCAAGTCGTCCGCAAGGTCGTAGAGCTCGACCGCCGGCGGATCGTAGTGCTCGATCAGCTTCCAGCGGCCGCGCCGCAGCGCCGCCCCGGGGCGCTGGAACTGCGGGCTGTACTGCGGGTAGTACCACAGCAGGTCGCGCTCGGGTTGCGCCGCGGCCGGGTCGCGCAGAGCGGGCAGCAGGCTGCGTCCTTCCACCGCGCCGGGCCGGGCCCGCTCGCCGGCCGCCTCGGCGATGGTGGGGTAGAGGTCCACGCCACTGACGGGCTCGTGGGAGACCGCTCCGCCGGCGAAGCCGTTGGGCCAGCAGACGATCAGCGGCACGCGCACGCCGCCTTCGTACAGCGAGCCCTTCCCTTCCCGCAGCGGCCGGTTGCGGGTGGATTCGAGCAGGCCGCCGTTGTCGGAGGTGGCTACGATCAGCGTATTCTCGCGCTTGCCGAGCCGTTCCAGCGCCTGCATCAGGCGTCCCAGGCTGTCGTCGACCTTCTCGATCATGGCGGCGTAGACCGGGTCGAACTGCGAGTCGTCGGAGGCGAGCTTCTTGCGGTACTTGGCGACCAGCTCCGGCGGCGCCTGGAGCGGCGTATGCACGGCGTAGTGCGGCAGGTAGAGCAGGAACGGGCGATCGCCGCTCTGCTCGACGAAGCGCACGGCCTCGTCAGTGAGCCGGTCGGTCAGATACTCGCCGGCCTCGCGGTCGGCCAGCGTCGGGATGTCGGTATTCCAGCTCTTGTCGGGGTCCTCGTAGGGATCGAAGTAGCCTGGCGGGCTGCCGTGATCGTAGCCGGCCACGTTGAAGTCGAAGCCTTGCCGCTCCGGCCAGTACTCGCGCGAGCCCAAGTGCCACTTGCCGATACTGGCCGAAACGTAGCCGGCCGGCGCCAGGGCTTCGGCCAGAGTCGTCTCCCGAGGGTCCAGAAACATGCGATCGTCGGGCGGAATCACGCGCCCGTGCGGCTTGGAGCGGTGCCGGCCGATGGCGGTGATGTGCCCCGTGAAGCCGACCGAGCCGGGATAGCGTCCCGTCATCAGCGCCGCCCGGCTCGGCGAGCAGACCGGGCAAGCCGCATAGGCGTCGGTGAAGCGGACGCCCTCGCGGGCCAGCCGGTCCAGGTGCGGCGTCTCGTAGAAGGTCGAGCCCTGGCAGCCTAGGTCCATCCAGCCCAGATCGTCGATCACGAACAGGATGACGTTGGGCGGCCGCGTCTGCGAAGCAGCAGGCAGGGCCGCCGCCGCAGCAGCCAGCGCGGCGGTCCGCAGAAAGGCGCGTCGAGAGAGGTTCTGATCCGGCTGAAGGCCCATGGCGTGCGGCGTCCGCGTCCCACATCCTGGCACAACCTCATGGCCCGGTGGGCCGGGCCCTACAAACTGCGCGAGGCCCCGCCGATCCTACTTGACAATCAGTTGCAAAAAGAATTTCAATGGACGTGTTCGGGGCTCGTGGCCGGGACTCCCCCGCGGATCGGGAAATGCAACCGCGGAACGGGGATTTCTAGGGAGCCTGCCGCACCCGAGCACAGAGGCGGGGACATCGAGCAGCGAACTGTGGCGCAGCGACTGCTCGACATCCCCTAGAGAGCCGGCGAAAGGCCGGGGTCCCTGCCCCAAGTGTAGGGCGCCCCTGCCTGCTTTCGCCTGCTCCAGATGGTATTGGGAAGGAGCGCTACGTGTCGAAAGCGGAACAAAAGCACCCTCAATTGAATCCGGGCCGCAAGCAGAGCTGGCCCGAAGCCTATCGCATCCTGGCCACCGGGGCCTTGGTGGCCTATTCGGCGATCGGAAGCCGGGTCGTGGCTCCGGCGCAGGCGCAGGAGACGACCACGCCTCCGGCGCAAACGGCCAAGGCGACGGCCGCCGGCCGGCAGCAGTTCGAGATCTCCGCCGGACCGCTGGGCGAGGTGCTGGAGAAGTTATCCCAAGCTACCCAGTTGCGATTCGATCTCGAAAACGACGGGCTCGAGCACTTGCATTCGCCGGGCGTCTCCGGGCTCTTCACCAACCGGGCCGCCGTCGAGCAAGCGCTCAAGGGGACGGGCGCGCGGTTCTCGTTTGAGGGCGACCGCACCGTGCGCGTCGAGCTCGAAGCCGTGTCGGAGCTCATCGAGGTGGTGGGGACGCCGGTGATGTCGTCGCCCAAGTACACCGAGCCGCTCAAGGACACGCCGCAGACCGTGATGCTGATCTCGGAGCGGACCATCCAGAACCAAGGCGCAACCACGTTGCGCGACGTGCTGCGAAACGTTCCCGGCCTGACGGTCAACGCCGGCGAGGGCGGCCAGGCGGCGGGCGACAACCTGACGCTGCGCGGCTTCAGCGCCAGCAACGACATCTTCATCGACGGCTCCCGCGACCTCGGGCCGCAGTCCCGCGATCCCTTCAACGTCGAGCAGGTCGAGGTGGTCAAGGGACCGCAGTCGGCGATGACCGGCCGCGGCTCCTCCGGCGGAACTATCAACCTGTCGAGCAAGTCCCCGCGGCTGGACCCCTTCGTCAACCTGGGCACGAACTTTGGCACCGACGGCACCAAGCGCGGCACGGCCGACCTCGATACGCCCTTGTCCTTCCTGGGCGAGCGCGCGGCGCTGCGCATGAACGTGATGGGACACCAGTCCGGCGTAGCCGGCCGCGACGTCGTCAAGTACGAGCGCTGGGGCGTGGCGCCGACGCTGGCCTTCGGCCTCGGCACGCCGACCAACCTGACGCTGGGCTACTCCAAGCTGGAGCAGGACAACATCTCCGACTACGGCATTCCGTGGGTGCCGAACACCAACAACGTGCTGGTCGACTACCGCGACCAGCCGGCGCCGGTGCCGCGCAACACCTTCTACGGCTTTCGGGACAGGGACCACGAAAAGCTCGGCTACGATGCGGCCACGCTGCGCTTCAAGCACAGCTTCTCTGACAACTTCAGCGTCCGCGACCAGTTCCGCTACGGGCGCTCCACGCGCGATTCGATCGCCACACCGCCCCGCTTTGCCAGTGCGGACAGCACGGACATCAATCGCGAGATGCGCTCCTGGATCACCGAGGACGACATCTACGACAACCAGGCGGACCTGACGGCGTCGTTCAACACCGGCGGCCTCAAGCACACCGTCGTGAGCGGCTTTGCGCTGACCCGCGAGGACAACCTGCGCGCCTACCGCAGCGCTCCCAACCAGCTCACCACGCTCTACAACCCCAACCCGGACGACGAGTACCTCGGCGAGTTCACCATCAACCCCGCCAAGGGCGACATCACCGCGGACACGCGGGCCCTCTACGCCTTCGACAACGTGCGGCTGGGCCGCCACTGGCTGGCCAACGGCGGCTTCCGGGCCGAGCGCTTCCACGCCAGCGGCACCCGCGTCTCCGGCACGGCCACCGAGCCCCTGGACCGCGTCGACACGATGCTGAGCCTGCGCGCCGGTCTGGTCTACAACCCGGTGGACTCCGGCTCGGTCTACGCCTCCTACGGCTCGTCGATGAATCCTTCGGTCGAAGGCCTCTCCTACGGCCTCTCGGCGAACAACCTCAACCTATCGCCCGAGAAGACGTACACGCTCGAGACCGGGACCAAGTGGCAGCTCTTGCGGGACCGGCTGCTGCTCAGCGGCGCTCTGTTCGAGGTCCGCAAGACCAATGCGCGCACGCCCGGCGCGCTGCCCGACGACCCGCCGATCGTGCTCGACGGCGTGCAGCGCAACCGCGGCGTGGAGCTCGGCGCCACGGGCCACGTCACGCCGGACTGGATGATCTTCGGCGGCTACACCTACATGGACAGCGCCGTCATCGAGTCCAACAACGCCGACGAGCTGGGCCATCGCTTCCCGAACACCCCCAGCGGCTCGTTCAACCTCTGGACGACCTACGCCTTCCCGGGCAACGTCACCATCGGCGGCGGGGCCAACTACGTGGGCAAGCGCTTCAACAACATCGCCAACGCCCGCAGCGTGCCGAGCTATTGGACGGCCAACCTGATGGCCTCCTTCCCCTTGCACGAGAAGATCGAGGCGCGGGTCAACCTGTTCAACCTCACCAACGCGTACTACTACGACCGAGTGGGCGGCGGCCACGTCATCCCCGGTCCGGCTCGCTCCCTGATGGGGAGCCTCAACTTCCGATTCTGAGGTCTTTTCGTCATGTTGCTTCAAGTTCCCGAGGTGCTCAGCGCCGAAGAGGCCGCCGCCTGGCGCACGAAGCTCGACGCGGCGGACTGGGTCGACGGCCGGGTGACCGCCGGCGTCCAGTCCGCCCGCGTCAAGAACAACCGTCAGTTGCGGGAAGGCTCTCCGCTGGCGCGCGAGCTGGGAGACAGGATTCTGGAAGTCCTGCAGCACACGCCGCTGTTCCTGTCGGCGGCGCTGCCGCTGCGGGTCTTCCCGCCCCTGTTCAACCGCTATGGCCCCGGGCACTCCTTCGGCTCGCATGTGGACAACGCCATCCGGCAGGTCCCGGGGACGCCTCACCGCGTCCGCACGGACCTGTCGGCGACGCTGTTCTTCTCCGACCCCGACGAATACGAGGGCGGCGAGCTGCTGGTCGAAGACACCTACGGCGTACACCAGGTGAAGCTGCCGATGGGACACATGGCGCTGTACCCGTCGACCAGCCTGCACAAGGTGCTGCCCATTCGCAGCGGCGCCCGCGTGGCGTCGTTCTTCTGGATCCAGAGCATGATCCGCGACGACGGACAGCGCACCCTGCTGTTCGACCTGGATTCGGGCATCCAACGGATCAGCCAAGACGCGCCGGACCATCCCTCTGCGGTGCAGCTCACCGGCGTCTATCACAACCTACTGCGGCGCTGGGCGGACGTTTGAGACAACCACGATGAGCTTTCGCAAGATTCTGTTCTGGATCCACCTGATCGTCGGCTGCGTGGTCGGGCTGGTGGTCTTGATGATGTCGTTCACCGGCGTCCTGTTGACCTACGAGCAGCAGATCATCGACTGGGCGGAGCGGGGCTATCATTCGGCTCCGCCCTCGCCCGACGCGCCGCGGATGCCGGTGGCGGGACTGGTGGCGGCGGCCTCGACCGGCGCCGAGCCGCCCTCGACGCTGACCTTAGAAGCCGACCCGACCGCACCGGTCGCCCTGGGCTGGGGCCGGGCGAAGACGGTCTACGTGAACCCCTACACCGGCGCGGCGCTGGGCGAGGGCGACGCGGGCGTGCGGTCGTTCTTCCGCTCGGTGACGTCCTGGCACCGCTGGTTCGCCGTCGAGGGCGAGGGCCGCGAGTTCTGGAAGGGCGTAACCGGGGCCTCGAACCTGGGCTTCTTCTTCCTGGTGCTCAGCGGCATGTACCTGTGGCTTCCCAAGAAGTGGACGCCGCAAAGCGTGCGGGCGATCGCTTGGTTTCGCGGCGGGCTGTCGGGCAAGGCGCGGGACTTCAACTGGCACAACGTGTTCGGCATCTGGATGGCGATCCCGCTGGCCCTCGTGGTCGGCACGGCGGCGTTCTTTTCCTACCAGTGGCCCTCGCGGCTGCTGTATCAGGCCCTGGACGGCGAGGCGCCGCCCCAGCGCGGAGGCCCTCCGGGACGCGGCGGCGGACCGCCCGGGCGCGGCGAAGGCGGACCGCGGGCTGAGGGCGGAGGCCCTCGCGGAGAACGCGGCGAGCGTGGTGGAGAACGGGGCGGGCCCGGCGGCGAGCGTCGCGGGCGCGGGCCGGGCGGCGGCGAGCACGCGGCCGAGCCGGTCGATCCGGCCGTCTTTGCCGGTCTCGACGACTTGCTGGCGCGCGTGGAGCAGGACAACCCCGGCTGGCGCACGATCGCGTTGTCCACGCCGCACTCGACGGCCGAGCCGGTGGGCTTTACCGTCAGCTCAGGCGGCAGGGGCCGGCCGGACTTGCGCGTGGAGCTGAAGCTGAACCGCGAGAGCGGCGAGACCGTGGAGAAACGAGGCTTCGCCGAGCAGAGCGCCGGGCGGCGCTGGCGCACCTGGGTGCGCTGGATACACACCGGCGAGGTCGGCGGCTTTTGGGGCCAGACGATCGCCGGCCTGGCGTCGCTGGCCGGCGTGATGCTGGTCTGGACGGGCCTGATGCTCTCCTGGCGTCGCTTCGTCGCCTGGAGGGGCCGCCGAGCCCGCGCCTAACCGCCGTTCGGGACCGCGCCACCGAGCCCCGCCTGTGGGATGCGGGGCTTTTTTGCGTTTCAGGCCAAGGCCGCCCGCGCCACCCGCAGAACGTTGCCTCCCAGGATTTTTTGGATGTCGGCGTCCTTGTAGCCGCGCTGCACCATCCCCACGGTAAACAGCGGCCAGTTGGTCCAGGCCAGGCTGGCGTTCATCTGCGGGGTGGTCTCGAAATCGTCCTCGGGCCACAGCGCCGCGAAACGCGTCCGCTGCGGGCCGCGCTTCGGCAGCTTGCGGTTCTCGGCGGCGGCGAGCTGCGAGGTGTAGGCCACGTCGGTGCCGATCGCCACGTGGTCCGCGCCGAACTTCTTTACCGCGTAGTCCACGTGATCGAGCAGCGCCTGGATGTCGCCGGTGCGGCGCAGGAAGCGCGGAATGGCGCAGATGCCGATGTAGCCGCCGGTGTCGACGATCGCCCGGATGACCTCGTCGGGCTTGGAGCGGATGTGCGGGTAGAGGCCGCCGCACGTGGAGTGGCTGGCGACCATCGGCTTGGAGGAGCGCTGGGCGGCTTCGAGGCTGGTCCGCCAACCCGAGTGCGCCACGTCGACGATCACGCCCACCCGGTTCATCTCATCCACCGCCGCCCGGCCGAAGTCGCTGAGCCCGCCGTTGGCGGTTTCGGCGCAGCCGTCGCCGAGGGGGTTCCGGCGGTTGTACGTCACGTGCATCATGCGGATGCCGAGCTGGTAGAAGACGCGGACGTAGCGCAGCTCGTCCTCGACGCTCACCCAAGCCTGAGTGAGCGGCACGCCGTTGCCGGTGAAGTAGAGGCAGCCGAGCCCGTCGGCGTGGGCCTGCTCCACGTCATCGGGCGTGACGGCCCGGCGCAGCACGCCGCGCAGGTGGTCGGTGAGGTAGGTGAAGCGGGCCAGGCGCTTCATCAGCACCATCGGGGCGTTGCCCTCCTCGCCGCAGTTCTGGAAGATGCAGGTCATGCCGGCGGCGTTCCAGGCGCGGATGAACTCCTCGCGCTCGGCCGCAACGTCGGCGGGGCGGGTCATGCCCATGTCCTCGCGCATGTCCTGGAGCTCGACGTCGGACGCGCCGGCCTCCATGGCGTCGCGCACGGCGTCGCCGTCGAGCCCGGCGCGGGGCGCGAAGCCGTAGGAGTCGAACACCAGCGACTCGCGATGGAGAGCAAGGCCGCGCTCCAGGTCGCGGGCGCTGGGTTTCAGGACGGCGAGGCCTGCCTGGCGGTCCTGCTCGATGCGGTCGTTGGTTTGGGCGGAGAGCTGGGCGGCGGCGGCCAGGGAGACGGCCGAGGACTGGAGGAAGCGGCGACGGTGCATGAGCAACACCTTAGCGCGGAGTATGCGCGGCCGTGTATCGCACAACCGGAAGAGCTCACCCGGGGCGTTACTTTGAGTCGGGACTCTTCTGCGTTGGCGTTGGCGTTGGCGTTGGCAGATGCTGAGGCGGAGATTTCTGCACTGGCACCCTTGGCATCGCCGGGGGTACGCCGCCCCGCTGGTCCAGCGGCACGCTCGCCATGCCGGGAGGTATGAGACCGTTGGTAGCTGGGGTACCCTTAGGGGTCTTGAATGGCTGCGACTTGCTCACAGGGCTAACTTTAGCAGCTACCCACATGTTCGGACCGACAAAAAATAGAGTTGTAAGGAGGGCCAGGACAAACAATATTCCTGCGGCCTTGTTCAACCTGTCCGTGGCCGCACTGGGTTCATTCTCTGCATTGAAGGCTGTTTCGTCCTTTTCGACGTAGTATTTTTGCGCCAAAGCGAGCTGCGCATCATAAGCCTGTTGGCTCTTGACGAATGACAGGAGGATGCAAGCAATCGAAGCTAGGAACAGAACCCAGGACACGAACAGCAACGGGAGCCAAAACACTTGCGACACGGGCACGACATCCTTCAGGAAGGCCAACGACAGCACCAACGAGCCGCTCGACAGTGACAACAGCGCCCTATCGAACTCAGCAAAACTGGATTGCCGCCCCGCCCAAAGCTCCTTTTGGTAGTCGGAGTACAGCTGCATCCTCACGTTGTTGTCGGATGACACCTCGGGCGCAGTCGCGTCCACTACGTCATCGCCCGGGTCCGTGCTGCTTCGTTGGTCTTTGACATACGCCTGCGGATGCTTTTCGGTATCCATACTTTCATTTTCGAACAGCAGGTTCCTATTACGGAGGGATCGCCAGCGAGATCAGGAGGGATGTCTGTCCGAAGAGAATCCTGTGCATGCTCTACGCTTGCGCCTCCTCCACCGGCAGCCAGCCCTGCTTGGTCCATTTTTCCCAGTGCGAGCCGTCTTTGCTGCGGTAGGAGCCGCCGCTGGTGTTGCCGCCGCCGGCGCCGATCGCGCGGTTCTCCAACAACGCCAGCACGTAGCCGTCCTCGAAGCGGATCGACTGCCCCAGGCAGACCGTCGGAAACAGGTAGAAGCCCGTCTTGAGCACCCTGGTTCGTTGCACCTTGCGTCCGCTGGTGTCGAGCAGGTAGACCTCGCAGCTCATCGCCAGAAACGCCACCGGGCGGCCTTCGAGCTCGGTCTCGAACACCACGCCGCCTTGCGGCTCGACCTCCTGGCGCAACGCCGCCAGTTGCTCCGCGGGCGTGCGTTTGCGGAGAGCCCAATACGCGGCCGCGGCCAGCAGCAAGGCGACGACCAGGACGACGAGCAGGGCGCGAGGCATGGCAGGGACCGCCTTACATGACCATGCCGCCGGTGACCAGCACGACGGCGCCGGTGACGTAGTCCGACAGCGGCGAGGCCAGAAACAGCACCGGCCCGGCGGCGTCTTCGGGCGTGCCGGCGCGGCCCAGCGGGATGTGATGCAGTTGGTTCTCGCGCACCGATTCCGGGATGCCCAGCGCGACGCCCCCGGCGGTCGTCTCGCCGATCTCCTTGGCCTGGGTCAAGCGCGTGTCGATGAAGCCGTAGGCCACGGCGTTGCAGCAGATGTTGAAGCGGCCCCACTCCTTGGCGACGGTCTTGGTCATGCCCACCACGCCCATCTTGCCGGCGGCGTAGTTGATCTGGCCCGCATTGCCGGCCACGCCGGAGGTCGAGCTGACGTTGATGATCTTGCGGCAGGGCGGCCGTTCGCCGGCGTCGAGCGCCTTCTTGGCTTCGCCGCGCAGGTACTCCGAGGCGGCCCGGATGATACGGAACGGCGCCTTCAGGTGCACGTCGAGCATGGCGTCGAACTGCGCATCGGACATCTTGTGGATCACGCCGTCCCAGGTATAGCCGGCGTTGTTGACCAGAATGTCGATCGAGCCGAAGCCGCTCAGCGCCGTCTGGACGAGGTGGTCGGGGAAAGCCGGGTCGGTGACGCTGCCGGTGGCGACCACGCACTCGCCGCCGGCGGCATGGATGGCCGTGGCGGTTTCGCTCACCGGGTCGGGGTCCAGATCGTTGACCACGACCTTGGCGCCGTGCGCGGAGAGCAGTTGAGCCACGGCGCGGCCGATGCCGCGGCCGGCCCCGGTTACGATGGCGACCTTTCCAGCCAGCAGTTGCACTATTCGTCCTCGTCTTCGGGCCGGCGCAGCCAGCCTTTGCGGTAGAAGTAGATCAGCATTCCGGCCGCAACGCAAGCCATGGCCGCCAGTACGGCCGGGTAGCCGTAGGGCAGGTCGAGCTCGGGCATGTACTTGAAGTTCATGCCGTAGAGCGCTGCCACGAAATTGAGCGGGATGAACAGGCTCGCCACCACGGTGAGCGCGCGCATCACCTCGTTGGCGTAGTTGTCCACCGACGAGGCCCAGGTGCCGGCGATGCCGATGACGACCTCTCGGTAGGAGTCGATCACGTCGGCGACCTGCTGGCAGTGGTCGGCCGTGTCACGCAGGTAGAGGCGGACGGTGTCGCTGACCAGCGGCGCCTCCAGCCGGCAGAGCCCGTGCAGCGCCTCCTTTTGCGGCAGCAGCACCCTGTGCAGCGCCAGCAGCGAGCTGCGCACGCGGTTGTTGCGGCGGATGACGGACTTGGTGGGCCGCTCCAGGGCCTCGTCCTCCAGCTCGGCGAGATCGTCGCCGAGGGCGTCGAGCAGCGGAAAGTAGGCGTCGATGGCGGCGTCCACCACGGCGTAGGCCAGGTAGTCGGCGCCCTCGCTGCGGATGACGCCGCGGTTGCCGAGGATGTGGCTGCGGACGCTGTCGAGCAGCTCTCCCGGCTCCTGCTGGATGGTCAGGGCCCAGCCCTTGCCGTAGAACAGGCTGAGCTGTTCGAGCCGCAGCGGCGCGTCGTTGCGGATCAACGGCGTGCGCGCCACCACGAACACGAAGTCCGGGTAGGGCTCGGTCTTGGGCCGTTGCGGCGGGTGAAAGACGTCCGCCACGGCCAAGGGGTGCAGCGACAGAGCGTCGCCGAGCTGCTGCACCAGGGCGCCGTCGCCCAGGCCCTGCACGTCGATCCACAGCACGCCGGGGCGTTCCCGCAGCGCGGCCAGACCCTCCACCGTCGGCTCGTCGATCTCGTCCACGCCATCGGCGTCGTAGTGCAGCGCCCGCCACCGCGTGGGTCCGGCGGCCGGCTCGTGCGCGATTTCGCCGGGATGAGCCCCGGGCGGCGGACGCCGCTTGCGGAAGAATTGCAGGCTGGGGGCTCGGCTCATGGCTTCTGCGGCGCCGGACGGCGGGCGAACAGCACCAGGTCCTCGTAGGTCAGCGCGACCTGGTCGTGCTGGTTGGAGACCGTGGTCCGGAAGCGCACGATGCCGCGCTTGACGTCCTTAGCCTCGGTCTCCACGACCTCCTTCGAGGCTCGGATCGTGTCGCCCACGAAGACCGGCCGCAGAAAGCGCAGGTTGTCCACGCCGAACAGCGCGATCATGGCCGGGTTGCTGGGGAAGATCCTGGTGGAAAGGCCGCTGGCGATGGAGAAGATCAGCGCGCCGTGGGCGATGCGCCGCTTGAACGGCGTGCCCGCGGCATGCACGTCGTCGGTATGTTGGGGGCTGTGGTCGCCGGTCAGGCCGGCGAACAGCACCAGGTCCGCGTCGGTGAGGGTGCGGCGCGGCGAAAGCGCGTTGCGGCCGGGCTCGAAGTCCTCGAAGTAGAGCGTCTGGCAGGTCTCGACCGGATCGGCGGGCATCTCCAAGATCCTATCGGGCGAAGTAGCCGTCGCGCGAGCGGACCGAGGCGTCGGGCTTGTCGACCTGAATCTGGACCGGCCGGAACTCGCCGTGGAAGTTCTGGTCCTGCGGGTAGTAGGCGACGGTGTAGACGGCGCGCAGCTCTTCGGCCACCTGCTGGTAGACGCGCTCGAAGTCCGACGACGAGTCCGCCACGAAGACCTTGCCGCCGGAGGCCGCGGCGATCTTATCGAGCCGTTCGTAGGCCCGCGCTTCGTTGGTGCGTCCGCGCTGCTGCTCGACGGGCGCACCGAGAAAGATGGGGTAGATGAGGGTGTCGGCGCGGCGGGCCGCTTCGACCAGCGCTTCATGGCCGACCTTGGAGGGCAGGCCGGTGGAAGCGAACTGATTGTCGAGCCCGTCGGTGATCACGATCAGGGCGTTGCGCTCGTCGGGGTGCGCCGCCAAGTCCTGCCCGTAGGCCAGGGCAATGGCGTCGTAAACCGGGGAGCCGCCGGAGAGCTGCGGCAGCCCGTCCACCAACTGTTCTGCGTGCTTCTTGTCGGAGGTGAGCCCGGAGACGACCATGAACCAGTTGTTGGCCAAGGCGTAGACGGCGACGCGGTCCTGCGGGCGGGCGATGTCGAGAAAGCCGTGGGCGATGCGCTTCATCTGATCGCGGTCGCGGCGGGTGCTGGCGCTGAGGTCGAGCAGGATGGCAAGGTTGAAGGGCGTTTCGCCGGAGTGCGCGATGGCGACCTTCTGAGAAGCCCCGTTCTCGACCACCGTGAAGTCGTCGGCCGTCAGCCCGGTCAGCGGGCGCCGGTCGGCGCCGTAAACCGCGGCGGTGAGGTTGACCATCCGCACGTCGGAGGAGAAGGTGGCCCCGTCGGCCGATCCGCCCTCGCCGCCCGAGGCCGGGCCCGACGGCGCCACGGATTGGCTGGTCGGGCTAGCGGGCCCCGCGCCCGTTGCTTTGGCGGCCGGCCCGCCCCGGGGCTTGGACGACGCCGAAGCGGCCGGCTTGGGAGCCGCCGCCGCGGCTTGGCGCGACTGCGTTCGCAAGGCGTCGAGCACGGCTTCGGACTGCCAGGGCATCTTGATCGGAGAGTCCTTGGGGATGGGGATCTCCTTGAGCAACAGCCGCTTGCTGTTCTCGGCCCGGATGCGGACCTGCGCGAAGGCGACCTTGTCGAGATCGACCTTGTCCTGCATCACCCAGTTGATGCCGGGCACGTTGGACGAGCGCTGCTTGCGGAAGCCGATGCCGGGCGGCAGCTCGACCTTGCCGGGCTGTTGGCTGGCCAGCACCAGAATGTTGGTCGCCTCCCAGGGCGCGGAGAGCTCGATGTCGCCGCGCACGGTCTGGGCGCCGAACAGCGCCGGGAAGCCGCTCATCGAGATCTTGCCGTCCACGGTCTCGGCGTTCACCCGCACGGCCATCGGAACGCGGGCCTGCACGGCGACCTTGGCGCCGTCGGTGGGACGGCACGAGATGGTGACGGTGTCTCCGTTGCGGCTGACGAGCAGGTCGTCCTGGCGCACGGGGCGGCCTTCGGGCACGGCGCGGATGGCGAGCTCGCCGCGGCTGATGAACTCCACGTCGATGCCGCCGAAGTGATTGTCGATCCGCAACTCCGCCGCCGACGCGAGCGCCGCGCACAAACACAGGAGGCCGAGCAGCCGAGGCATTGCTGCTACTGATGCTAGCGGAGATGGCAAGCCGCCGCCGGAGCGGGCTCGGCCCCGGAGGGTCGGCCGGAGGACGGCGCCGGGCCGGCGACGGCGCCATGCTGAGGGTGGCGGAGGCGTGGGAGGAAGAGATGCACTGGATCCTCTACGGGTTGTTGTCGGCGGTGTTTGCCGCCGGGATTCCGATCCTAGGAAAGATGGGCATGAGCTCCGTCGACCCGACCCTGGCCTCGGCCGTCCGCGCGGCGGTAATGGCTCTGTTCCTGACGGCGGTGGTGGGCGCCACGGGCAAGGCCGCGCTGCTGGGGACGATCGACCGGCGGGCGCTGCTGTGGATTGCGCTGACGGGCGTGGCGGGGGCGCTGTCGTGGCTGTGCTACTTTCTGGCGCTGCAAACCGGCCCGGCCGTGGCGGTGGTGGCGCTCGACCGCACCAGCGTGGTCTTCGCGGTGGCCTTTGCGGCCTTGTTCCTGGCCGAATCGGCCGACTGGCGAACCTTGGCGGGCGCCGGGTTGGTGGCGGCCGGAGCTTTCTTGATGGCAATGCCCCGCTGAGGCCTGGGCGGCGCTAGAGTATTCGGCGTGCGGACCCTGCTGCTGTGCCTTATGGTGGGGGCGATGAGCGCGCCCGCCGAACAACCCCGGGAGGTCGTCTTCCCCACCGCCGACGGCGGCGCCATTCACGCCTTGGTGTATGGCGCGGGCGACCACGGGGTGGTCCTGGCGCACGGGGCCGTGTTCAACAAGGAGAGCTGGGACGAGCAGGCCCGGGCGCTGGCCGCCGCCGGGCTGCACGTCGTGGCAATCGACTTTCGGGACTACGGGGAGTCGAAAGCGGGCTCGGAGTCCGGCGCGCGCTACCAGGACGTACTGGGGGCGATGGCTTGGCTGCGCAAGGACGGCGCAAAGAAGGTTTCCGTCGTCGGCGCCAGCATGGGCGGCGGGGCGTCGGCGCGAGCGGCGGTCGAGGCCCCGGCCGGCTCCATCGACGCGCTGATCCTGCTGGCCGGGGGGCCGACCGAGCGCCCGGAGAAGATGCAAGGCCGCAAGCTGTTCCTGGTGAGCGAAGGCGATCCGGGATTCGAACGGGTGCGCGACCAGTACACGCGGGCGCCCGAGCCGAAGAAGCTGATCGTGCTGCCCGGCTCGGCGCATGCCCAGCACATCTTCAAGACCGACCTGGGCGAGCGGCTGCTGCGGGAGATACGGGACTGGCTGCTGCAGTAGGCCGGCGGCTTCAGCACTCGCCCAGTAGCGCCGCGGCGGCCCGGGCCTTGAAGTCCGCTGCCGCCGCCGTCGCGTCGAGCCGTTCGCTCCAGACGACGCGCATCCCCCAGGAGTCTCCGTAGAGCGCTTCGACGGCCGCACGGGCTTCGGCCAGATAGCGCTCAGCGGGCTGCCCGGGCGAGGGGCCCGGCTGGGTGCGAACCCGCAAGCGGGCCGCGTCGGCGTCGAGCTCGATCCGGAACGCCACCGGGGTCGCCCCCAGACGCCGCGCCAGCCCCAGCAGCCCCGGCGAGGCCAACGCCGCTCGGCGAGACTGGCGGCCGGCGTCGAGCAGCGCGATGGTCGCCTTGCCGTGCTCGATCGCGCGGCGCAGCTCGAGCAGCCCTATCGAAGACGGCCGGATCGGCTGACAGCCTTCGAAGTCGCCCCAAGACGGGTTGAGGCGCTGCGCCGTCAGGCAGGCCGAGGGCCAGCCCCAGCTTTCGAACAGCAGGGGAATGGCGCCGGCCAGGGCGTGGTGCATTCCGCACCACAGCGTCTTGCGGCCCTCGGCCTGGAGCTTCCGCAGCGCCTCCTCGTTGTCCGCCAGGACATCAAAGCTGACGGGCCGGCCGCAGGTGCGGCAAGCGCGGACGAGCTCCCGCAGCGACAATCCGCGCAGGTCAGGGTCGAGAGCGTCCGCCGGCTGGAAGCGGAGCCGCCGCCCCAGCCAGTCGCAGACGACCGCGGCGCGGCACAAGGCGCCGGGCAGGCGTTCGGCGGGCACGCGGCGCACGAAGGGCCCGGCGGCGACGGCCAGGGAGCGCCGCACGACCTCGATGCGTTCAAAGCGCCGGTGCAGGTCGCTCGCGCCGTAAGCCTTCCGCTCAGTAGCCGCCGTCATTGGCGATCTGGTGCTCGAACCAAGGCTGGATGGTTCCGTCGGGGCAGATCCGGCCGCGCTCGCCGCTGCCGAGGTCCGGCCATTGCGTGATCTGCACCTTGAGCCGGCCGACCTTGCCGTGCATGCAGGTGGACGTCTCTTCCTCGCGCATCCCGGTGACCTCGCCAAAGGAACGACGCGCCAGCTCCAGCATCTCCTCGAAGCGGTAGGGACGCTCCTCGGGGACGTAGCGGCCCATCGGCCCGACCGAGCGCAGGTGGTACTCGCGCACCTGCCGCTCGCCCCGGATGCGGCGGGCGACGGCTTCGACGACGCTCTCGTTGACTCCGCGCATCAGGATCGTTCCCAGGCTCACGTAGGCCCGCTCGGCGATCAAGTTGTCGAGCGCGGCGGCCTTCTTGTCGGCGCAGCGCTGGTTGTCGATGGCTTCGTAGAGGTCGTCGTCGAAGCCGCCGCTGAACGACAGGTAGCAGGTGCGCAGGCCGGCCTCCATCAAGGTCCGCAAATAGTCTCGGTCAGCGATCTTGAGGCCGTTGGTGAGCAGGATGGGCAGGTGGCCGGCGTCGCGCACCATGGCGATCAGTTCCGGCAAGTCCTTGCGCACGGTCGGCTCGGCGCCGACCAGGCGAACGTGGGCGCGGCGCGGCAGCCGCAGCAGAATGTCCCGCAGCCATTCGGCGTCCATGTCCGGCGGCGTGCGGTTGGGCAAATAGCAGTTGTTGCAGGCCATGTTACAGCGATGCGTCACGTCGGCGATCACTGTGGTGTAGGGGTTGTCCTCCGGTTGAAAGACCGTCTCGGTCGAGAGCACCGGCAGGGCGCCGGTCCAGTGTGCAATTTGCGTCATGGAACCCTCTGGGGCTCCATCGGCGGATCGGAGGCAGGGGATGAGGCCCGGCCCGAGAAGAGCTGACAGGCCCGCCGACACGCTACAATCAGGCCGGATTCGCCATGCAAGAAGCCGTTATCGTCAACTGCCTGCGCACCCCTGTCGGCAAGGCGCCGCGCGGAACGCTCCGCTCCACCCGTCCGGACGACATGGCCGCGGCCGTCGTGCGCGCGCTGCTCGACGCCGCGCCGCAGCTCGATCCCGCCGACATCGACGACGTGATTCTGGGCTGTGCCATGCCCGAAGCCGAGCAGGGCATGAACGTCGCCCGCATCACGGCCATGCGCGCCGGGCTGCCCGATTCGGTGCCGGGCATGACCATCAACCGGTTCTGCTCCTCGGGCCTGCAGTCGATCGCCCTGGCCGCCGAGCGCATCCGCTCGGGCGGCGCTGAGGTCATCGTGGCCGGCGGAACCGAATCGATGAGCCTGATTCCGGCCGCCGGGCACAAGATGGCGCCGAACCCCTGGCTGATGGAGCACCTGCCGGAGATCTACATCAATATGGGGCTGACGGCGGAGAACGTGGCCCGCAAGTACGGCGTGTCGCGCGAGAGCGCCGACGCCTTCTCGCTGCGCAGCCACCAGAAGGCCGCCGCCGCGCAGGACGCCGGCCGCTTCGACGCCGAGCTGGTTCCGCTGGAAGTGGAGGTCGTGACGGCGACCAACGGCTCGGCCAAGCGCTCGTCGTTCCGCTTCGAGACCGACGAGGGCGTGCGCCGGGACTCCTCCGAGGAGGCTCTGGCGAAGCTGCCGGCGGTGTTCCATGCGCGCGGCAGTGTGACGGCCGGCAATTCCTCGCAGACTTCCGACGGGGCGGCGGCGGCGCTGGTGATGTCGGCGAGTAAGGCCAAGGAGCTGGGGTTGAAGCCGCTGGCCCGCTTCGTGAGCTTCGCCTCGGCGGGCGTGCCGCCGGAGATCATGGGCATCGGCCCGGTGGTGGCCATTCCCAAGGCGCTGGCGCTGGCCGGCGTGAGCTTGCAGGAAATCGACGTCGTCGAGCTCAACGAGGCGTTCGCGGCGCAGGCGCTGGCAGTGATCGACCGCGCCGGATTGAACCCCGAGATCGTGAACCCCAACGGCGGCGCGGTCGCCCTGGGGCATCCGCTCGGGGCCACCGGGGCCAAGCTCACGGCCACGATCTTGCAGGAGATGCAGCGGCGCAAGGCCCGCTACGGGCTGGTGACGATGTGCATCGGCGGGGGCCAAGGCGCGGCCGGCGTGTTCGAGCGGATGGACTAGAGGGGCTGCGATGGATTCCACCACTGTCACCGCCGCGCCTGGCGGAGCCTTCCTGCTGGGTCCCGGCGAGGCGGCCTTCTCGCTGGAGGATCTCTCCGACGAGCAGCGCCAGAGCTACCAGACGGCGATGCGCTTTCTGGACGAGGAAGTGCTGCCGGCGGTAGACGAGTACGAAACCAAGCCGCCGGGTTTGGGGCGCAAGCTGCTGCGGCAGTGCGGCGAGCTGGGCCTGCTGTCGATGCTGACGCCGGAGAAGTACGGCGGCCTGGAGATGGACCTCACCAGCCAACTGCTGGTGGCCGAGGCCATGGGCCGCTACTCGTCATTCTCGGTGACCTACGGCGCGCACTCCGGCATCGGCACCTTGCCGCTGGCGCTGTTTGGGACCGAGCAGCAGAAGGAGCGCTACCTGCCGCGACTGGCGAGCGGCGAGTGGATGGCCGCCTACTGCCTCAGCGAGCCGCAGGCCGGCAGCGACGCGCTGGCGTGCCGCACCCGCGCCGAGCTCTCCGCCGACGGCTCGCACTACACGCTCAACGGCCAGAAGATGTGGATCTCCAACGGCGGCTGGGCGGACTTCTTCACGGTCTTCGCCAAGGTGGACGGGGAGAAGTTCACGGCCTTTCTGGTGGAGAAGAGCTACGAAGGGGTCCGGCCCGGCGCCGAGGAGCGCAAGATGGGCATCCACGGCTCCTCGACCACGGCGATCTACCTCGACAACGTCCGCGTGCCGGTGGAGAACGTGCTGGGCGAGATCGGTCGCGGCCACATCATCGCCTTCAACATCCTGAACCTGGGTCGGCTGAAGCTGGGGGCCTCGTGCGCCGGCGGCGCCAAACAGACGATCAGCGAAGCCGTGGCTTACGCCAAGCAGCGTGTGGCCTTCGGGCAGCCGATCGCCAACTTCGGCGCGATCCGCCACAAGCTGGCCGAGATGGCGGTGAAGACCTTCGTGACCGAATCGATCGTCTACCGCACCGGCGGGCTGATCGACGCGCTGTGGAGCCAGGTGAGCTGGGCGGACGCCGACGCGGCCCCGCGCATGCTCGCGGCCCTGGAAGAGTACGCGGTAGAGTGCGCCGTGGCCAAGGTGGTCGGCAGCGAGGCGATGGACTTCGTGGCCGACGAGGCCGTGCAGATCCACGGCGGCTACGGCTACCACCAGGACTATGCGGTGGAGCGCCTCTACCGCGATTCGCGCATCAACCGGATCTTCGAGGGCACCAACGAGATCAACCGTCTGCTGACGGTCTCGATGCTGCTCAAGCGGGCCGGCCAGGGGCGGCTGCCGCTGATGGGCGCGGTGACGGAGCTGATGGGGCGCATCATGCAGGGCGACTTCTCGTCGCCGCGCACCGAAGGGCCGCTGCGGCGCGAGCGCGACATCGTGGAACGCGTCCGCAAGGTGACGGTGCTGAGCATGGGCCTGGCCTACCAGCGCTTCGGCCGCTCGCTCGAACAGGAGCAGGAGATCAACCTGCTGCTGGCGGAGATGATCTTGACGCTGTACGGAATGGATTCGGCCGTGCTGCGGGCGGGCAAGCTGATGGCCGCCGGCCGCGAGGAGCCGGCCGCTTCGCTGGCGCGGGTGATCGCCGAGGACGGCTTGGCGGCCACGGCCCGCGCCGCCGAGGTGGTGCTGGCGGCCAGCGTGGAGGGCGGCAAGCTCGAGGAGTACAGCGGCGTGCTGCGGCGGCTGGCGCGGCTGCAACCCGCCGACACGATCGGCCCCCGGCGGACGATCGCCGCGCGGCTGCTGGAAGCGGGAAGATACGTGGTTTGAACCACCCGCAACAGCGCATCATTCTGGCCGTCGGCCTGCCCGGCGCCGGCAAGTCCACCTGGTTCCAGCGGCACGGCATCACGCCGCTGTCGAGCGACCAGATGCGGCTGCTGCTGGCCGACGACGAGAACGACCAGTCGATCCACATCGAGGTCTTCGAGTCGCTGCGCTACCTGCTGACGCAGCGGCTGCGCATCGGCCGCCCAGCCAGCTACGTGGACGCCACGCACCTGCTGCGGATCCATCGCCAGGCCTACCACGAGCTGGCGCGCGAGCAGGGCTGCCTGGTCGAAGCGCTGTGGTTCGACGCGCCGCTGGAGCTGTGCCTGGAGCGCAACCGGGCCCGGCCGCGCAGGGTTCCCGAAGAGGTGATGCTCGAGATGGCGCGCACCTTCGAGCCGCCAACCGAGGAGGAAGGCTTTGCGGCGGTGACGCGGCTGCGCGAGCCGGCGCGAGGGGCTTGACAGGGCCGCGTATCCTGGAAGCGCCCGATTCGCGGGGTAATGTCCGCGGATTCCCGTTGACCGCCCTCGGCCGTTCCCGTATTCTGTTCGCGCGCTGAGCGACCCCGCCCGAACCGCGGGCGCCGTTCCGGCCCCGCAAAAAGGCCCCGAGAGCCCGCCAAACCCCGGTCGCCCGTTTTCGCCCTGTCGCCCGTTGGAACCCATCGCCATGTCGTCCTCCCCCGAAATCATCCGCCGCTTCGAAGCCGCCGAGCCCACCGAGCTGGCCGCCCTGGTCGATTCGCTGACCGCCGAGCAGGAGCGCCAACTGCGCGACTACTTGGGCGACGGCCGCTTCGAGCGCATGCGCCGGATGGCGCGACCGGTGACCCGCGGACCCGCCGCGGCGCAGGAGCTCAAGGGCAACGTGGTGGTGCTGCCCGGCATCATGGGCTCGGAGCTGAGCTGGTTCAAGACGCCGGTGGCCTCGGACAAGATTTGGCTGAGCATTCTGCGGTTGATGGGCGGAGGCTTTCGCCACCTGGACGTGCGGCCCGACGGCTCGTCGGCCGAGCAGGTGGAAGCCTCGGGGGTGCTGAAGCGCTTCTACGGCGAGCTGATCCTGCAACTGGCGCAGAACTGGAACGTGCGCTCGTTCTGGTTCGACTGGCGGCTGGACATCCGCGATTGCGCCGACGAGCTCGACCGCCGGATCGAGAAGTGGTTCGGCGCCGACGCGCCGGTGCATCTGGTGGCGCACTCGATGGGCGGGCTGGTCTCGCGGGCCTTCATCCACCGCCACCCGGAGCGCTGGCGCAAGGCGCAGCAGGGCTCGCGCGGCGGCCGGCTGGTGATGCTGGGCACGCCGAACTACGGCTCTTTCGAGATCGTGCAGTTGCTCGAAGGCATCAACGGCAACATCCGCAAGCTGGCTCTGGCGGACCTGTTCAGCTCGACCGACGACCTTCTGGGGATCATCAAGAACTTCGTGGGGACCTACCAGATGCTGCCCGCTCCGGGAGCGGTGGGCGGCGCCGACAGGCTGTATGAGACGGCGACCTACGGCGCGCTGCAGCCGCCGAAAGCGCGCTTTGACGCGGCCAAGACCTTCCACCAGGAGCTCAAGGACGTCGTCGACCCGCAGCGCATGATCTACGTGGCGGGCTACGGCTTCGACACCGCCGTGGGCGTCAAGGACTTCGCCCAACTGGACTCGAAGAAGAAGGGCTACATCTACAACAAGCTGGGCGACGGCACCGTGCCGCACGCCTTCGGCCTGCTGCCGGGGACGCCGACCTACTACGTGGAAGCCGAGCACGGCGGGCTGCCGGAGGACAAGACCGTGCTGGGGGCGATCGACGAGCTGCTCGAGATCGGCAAGACCGACAAGCTGTCCTCGCGGCTGCCGGCCACGCGCGGCGCGGAGCTCGAGGCGGAGATCGCCGAGGGCGACGTGGAGGCGCGGGAGCGGCGCGAGATGAGCCGGATCGAGGAGCTGCGGCGGCTCTCCGAGGCCCGCCGGCGTGGAGCCGAGGGCGAGCCGGAGCTGACCGAGGACGAGCAGCGCGAGGCCGAGGAGCTGGTGGTGCGGGGCCTGCTCGGCTCCGGCCCCGAAAGGGCGGCCCCGGCGGAGGCCGGCCCGCCGGCCGCAGCCGAGCTGATTCCGCTGACGCTGCGGCTGCTGCAAGGCGGCATCGAGCAGAGCTCCTGGCGGGCGGGCTCAAAGACGGTGACCGTCGACGCCCTTGCGGTGGGCCACTACGAGGGCGTGCTGCCGGTGCGGGCGGAAAAGGCCCTGGACGAAGCGATTTCCAAGGGACTGCCCGGCGACGCCCAGACCTCCGGCTTGATCCACGACCTGGTCGCGCGCGGCGCGCCGCTGGGCGCCTTGGGACAGATCTACGTGATCGACGATCCCCGCCGAGGGGCCGACGGACGGGTGGTGGCGATCACCGGCATGGGCCGTGAGGGCCGCTGCGGGCCGGCCGAGCTCGAGCTGGCCGTGCGCGAGCTGGCCTGGACGCTGGGGCGGCTGGGCAAGAAGCACTTGGCGTCGGTGCTGATCGGCTCCGGCGAGGGCAACATGACGATGGAGCAGGCGCTGGAGAGCTGGATGCAAGGGCTCTCCACCGCGCTGCGCAACGCGCCGCAAGGCCAGCGGCTCGAGTCGGTCTCGTTCGTGGAGCTGCGGGCCGCCCGTACCTACCAGTTGGACGTGGCGCTGACGCGCATCGGCCGGCGCTCGCCGGACCCCGACGCGGGCGTGAAGATCGATTACGAGGCGTGGAGCGACGCCCGTCTGGCGAACCTGCGCAAGACCGCCGTGGAAGAGGAGACCGCGCGGCTGGAGGAGGATCTGGAGCGCCGCCGGGCGCTGCTGGAGGAAGGCCCCTCCGCCGAGGAGGCCAACCCCGAGCCGATCCGCATGTCGGTGGAGATCGTCGACAGCGTCTACCGCTACAGTCTGCTGACCGAATGGGCCGCCTCGCCGGTGCGCGAGAACCCGATCGACCCGGAGATCATCGCCGAGATCAGCCAGAAGCTGATCGCCGAGGCCGACCCGCAGCGCCAGAGCGACCTGATCGCAGCCCTGGAGCGGCTGCTGATTCCGGAAGAGATCCTGCGGGAGATCACCCGCAGCGGCCCGATCGTGCTGACCTGCGACACGACGACGGCGTCGATTCCGTGGGAGATGCTGGGCCGCGTGGTGGACCAGCGGCGGCCGATCGCCGCCGAGGAGGCCAGCGGCAACGTGGACCGCGGCAACCGCCCGTTCGGCGTCTTCCGGGGGCTGACGCGGCGCTTCAACACGCGCTTCGCGGCGCTGCAGCAGGACGGCGCGGGGGAGATCCGGCGCATCCGCACGCTCATCATCGGCGACCCGGCGGACAACCTGCCGGGCGCGGCGACCGAGGCGGCCGAGGTCGCCAAGTACTTCACCGAGCTGGCCGCCAATAACCCGTGGAAGGACCGCGGCGTGGAGATCAGCGTGCCCGAGGCGCTGATCGGTTCGCGCGACGCGACCCGCGCGAACGTGCTGGAGAAGCTGCTGCTGAACCGCTACGACATTCTGCACTACGCCGGCCACGCGGTCTTCGACCCGAAGGAGTGGTGGAAGTCCGGCTGGATCTTCGCCGGCGGCAAACGGCTGTCGACGGGCGAGCTGCGGCGGCTGGACAAGCTGCCGCCGCTGGTGTTCTCGAACGCCTGCGAGTCCGGCGCGACGCCGCAGCGCATGGACGCGGTTTCGCGGCAGTTGGCGCCGAGCTTCGCCGAGTCGTTCTTCGAGAAGGGCGTGGTGGACTTCGTGGCGAGCGGCTGGCCGGTGTACGACGACGCGGCGCTGGATTTTGCGCGGGCGTTCTACCAGGCGATTCTGCCGGCGACGGCGGGCCAGGAGCCGGAGACGACCCACGAAGCCGTCCGCCGGGCGCGGACCGTGCTGTACGGCAAAGCCAAGGATTTGCCGCGGAGCTACGGCAAGACTTGGGGGGCCTATCAGCACTACGGGGCGCACAACTTCCGGCTGATCATGCCGGCGAAGTAGGCGGGCGAGGATGATCGAGATATTCCTGCAGCGTTGCGATCAACGCCGGCAGGTCCTGCTCGACCGTCTTCCAGACCTGCTCGTGGTCGATGTCGAAATAGGCATGGACCAGGCGGTTGCGCATTCCGACCATCGCCGGCCAGGGTATCTCGGATAGCCGAAGGCGGACGTCTTCGGTGATGCGGGAGGCCGCCTCCCCGATGATTTCCAGGAGCTTGACGATTCCGAAGGCCCAAACCGGGTCATAGGCCAGATCTTCGCGCACTCGTGTAGCCGCCGATTCAACGGCCGTTCTGGCGGCGTCGAGCATGTGCCGCAGCCGCACCTCATCGTCAACGATGGGCATAGCGCAGCTCGGCGTGGCGCAACACATCGTCTCGGAAATAGCGGCTGAGCTCGGCCGGCGTTCGGAGGTCCACCTTTCGCCCGAGAATCTCCGTCAGCTCCGCTTCCAACTTCGCCATCCCGACCAGACTCGGCGTCTGACCGGGGTCGAACTCGACCAGTAAATCGAGGTCGCTGGCCGGGCCGAAACGCTCGGTGAGCGCCGATCCAAACACAGAGAGCTTCCGCACGCGGTTCCGCCGGCAGAGCTGCGCGATCCGGTCTTGCGGCCACTGGGTCCGATCGAGCATTCCGCTTGGATCTTAGCGCATCCGGCTGACAACTCCGCAGAGGGCGAAGCGACCGGTTGACTGGTCCCTTCTTCCCATATACTGAGGCCAGCCATGGCGACCGGAGCCCAACCTGAAACCGTCGGCGCGAGCGACTTCAAGGCTCGCTGCTTGAAGATTCTTGACGAGGTCGCCGAAACGGGCCGACCGGTCACCGTTACCAAGCACGGCAAGCCGATCGCGAGGCTGGTTCCCATTGCGGCGGAGCGCAAGCCCTTCAAGGGCCGCTGGGCCGGCAAAGCCCGTACGCTGGGAGACATCGTGAGCTCGGATGCCGGCGGCTGGGATCCGGACGAGACGGTCCGAGAATGGGACGAGATCATGGCCCAAGGGGATGTCTAGTTGTTCCTGCTCGACACCCACGTCTTCTGGTGGTTGCTAGCCGAGCCGGAACGCCTCTCCGCGTCCCACGCCGTCATCCTGGATCAAGCAGAGGCGGAGGGGAGCCCGCTCCAGATCAGTTGCTACAGCCTGTGGGAGCTTGGCCAGATGGCCGCGCGGGGTCGGATACTGCCCCCTGAGCCGCTCCATCTGTGGCTGCCGAGCATCGACCAAGACCCGGATATCGTCGTCCACCCGCTGACCGGCGCCGTGGCGGCGGATGCAGTGCAGCTGAGCGATAGGTTCCCCAAGGACCCCGGTGACCGCATTATTGCGGCGACAGCAAGGGTCCACGGTTTGACGTTGCTCACAGCGGACTGGGCCATTCGCAAGTCCGACGAAGTCCCAGTCGCCTAGGGCCCCCAACTCACGGGCGCACTAGGCTCCCATCCATGCCGCGGACCGTCGTCCAGTCGGAGGTGTGGTGGTCGTCGACCAGCGGGTATTTGGCGGCGACGTCTTCCTTGATGTCGATGCCCAGACCCGGCAGGTCCGAGCCGTAGAGGTAGCCGCCGCGCAACTCCGCCGCGCCGGGCATCATCTCGCGGACTGCTTCCGGGAAATCGTTCTCTTCCTGGATGCCGAAGCTCGAGATCGACATGTCCACGTGGTAGGCCAGCAACTGGTTGATCGGGTCGTTCTCGCCGCCTTCCTGGAACGCCGTGCGGCAGCCGAACTGCTCACACAACGCCGCGATCTTCTTGGCCTGGGTGATGCCGCCGATCATGCCCACCCGGGTGCGGATGAAGTCGATCAGCCCCTCGGAGATCAGCGGGCGCCACTCCTGCGGCGAGGTGAACAGCTCGCCCATCGCCATCGGCGTGGTCGTCTGCTGCCGGATCTGCCGGAAATACTGGATCTGCTCCGGCGGCAGGATGTCTTCCACAAAGAACATCTTCACGTCTTCGAGCCGTTTGGCCAGCTCCATGGCCGAAGCCGGCGAGAGGTGCTCGTGGACGTCGTGCAGGAACTTCACGTCCCAGCCCATCTTGTCGCGCAGGTGCTGGAAGAGCTGCGGAATCGTGTCGACGTAGAGCTCTTCGTCGAAGGCCTGGCCCTGGAAGCCGCTTTCGGGGCGGCTGCCCTCCCCCGGCGCGATGAAGCCGCCGCCGCCGTAGCCGCCCATCTGCACCCGGACGTGCCGAAAGCCCTTCTCATGCCACTCCTGCGCGCTTTCGACGCAGGCGTCCATGGTCGGTCCGCCGGCGTGGGCGTAGCAGGGCACGGCGTCGCGGGCTTTGCCGCCCAGCAGCTCGTAGACCGGCATGCCGGCGCGCTTGCCCTTGATGTCCCACAGGGCGGAATCGAGGGCCGTGGCGCAGACGTTGGTGATCGGGCCGTTGCGCCAGTAGGAGCGCTGGTAGTTCCACTGCCACAGGTCCTCGATGCGGTCAGCCTGCTTGCCGATCCAGAACGGGGCGTAGTGCTTCTCCAGCGCTGCTTTGGCGGCCCAGCAGAGGTAGCGGTCGTTGGCCGAGCCGACGCCGTAGAGGCCGGGCTCGGAGGTTTCGACCTTGAGGAAGACCCAGGAGTAGCCGGGGCCCGGGCTCGTGCCGATGACCTTGACGTTGGTGATGGTGACCGGCGGCAGCCCGCGGGTGGCCTGGGCGTAGAGGTCGGCGGCGCGGAGCATCCAAGGAGCGGGGAGAAGGGCTTTGAGCAGGTCGCGGCGACTGGGCATGGCGCCCAGGATTGTAGCGCGAAGACCGTAAGCCGCTACGCCCGACGGAGAAGCCCCCCGAACCGCTCCTGGGCGATTCGGGGGGCGAGTCATCAGAACGTGACGCGCAGCGCGAACTGCAGCCGACGCGGGTTCGACGAGTACAGCGAGCCCAGGTTGCCGAAGTTCGACGAGCCCGGCACGAGCTGCGAGGGCGTGGACGAGCCCAGCAGGTTGGGGGGCAGAAATCCGTGCAGGCCCACGCCGGTGATCTGGCGATGGTTGAGCACGTTGTAAGCCTCGGCCCGCAGCTCGAACGTGGTGCGCTCCATGAAGGTGAACTTCTTGGAGGCCGCCACATCAAAGTTCTGCACCGGGTTGAGGCCGATATAGGACTGTCCGGTCGAGTACGAGCCCAGGCCGCCTCGCACGTACCGGGCGTTCGGGTTCGTCGCTTGATAGGCCACGATCTGGCCTAAGTTGTTGCGAATCGGGTCGACGCCGGAGCTGACGCCGGGCGTACCGTCCGGGTTCTCGAAGATCGCCGCGCTCATCCCTGCGCCGGACAGGCTTGTGTCCAGCGAGCTCACCAGCGGCGCCGAGATGTGCGACATGTACGTGTAGGTCCCCATCACGGAGAGGTTGGCGATGATGTCGGTGACGATGCCGCCGTCGGGGAACATGTCATCCAAGTCGAGCACGCCGCTGACCGTCACGCGGTGGTCCGGATTGTACGGCGCGTTGAAGTGGCCGGCTCGTTGGAATCCCAGGTCGAGACCGTTGCCGTAGCTGTCGATCTGCAGATCGCTGAGCGTGTAGCGCGCCGACATCTGCACGCCGCGCGTCATGCGGCGGTTCAGCTCCACGATGCCGGCGTGATACCAAGAGGTGCCAGCCGGCTGGAAGCCATAGAGAGGGTTCGTGAAACCGGCCTGCTGCCACGGCCCCGGCTGTACGTTCTGGATGTCGTTGAGCGACAGCGAGAGATTGTTGATCTCCGACAGGCTTGGCGAGTTGAAGTAGACCGGCAGATTGCGGGTCGCGGTGACGAACCCGTTGGGATTCAGTTGGGAGAACCGGGGCTGATTCAAGCTCCGATTGCCGACGTAGCGGATGGAGCCGGTGAAGTTGCCCCACAGAGAGCCCTGGAACCCGCCGTTCCAGTGAATGGTGTAGGGCAGTTGCTGGTTGGTGAAGAACGCGCCCAGTCGGCCCTGCTCCGCACCCGGCCGCTGTACGCCGCCGTTGGCCAGGAAGCCGGAGGCGACCGAGGCCGGATTCGACTGGGTCACCAGGCCGGACTGCGGACCCAGCGTGCGCCCGAGGCGGTTGGCTAGGTAGAGAGTGTCGTACTCGACGCCGCCTCCGGCGCGCATGATGAAATGCGTGGTCGGAGCGTACGCCACGCCCAAACGAGGGCCGAAGCCTTGGTTGTCGTCGTCGGGATTGCTGAAATCCGAAGACTGACCCAGGTCGAAGGAGTTGAGTCTCTGCCGCCGGGCGAACTCCGGCAACTGCGCCCATTGGTAGTGCAGTCCGGCTTCGACCGTCAGCTTGGACATCACCCGGATGCGGTCCAGCAGCCAGCCGTTGACGATCCACTGGTTGGCGTTGAGCGCCGGGGAGCCAAAGGCGCGTTGCGCGAACACGTCCGGCGTTTGGTCCAGCAGGAAGCGCCCGAGCGAGGAGTACGTGTAGGCGCCGTTGAACTGCGGGAACCCGAGCTGGGTGGAGGCCACCTTGCGCGCATCGCCGCCGAACTGGATCTGATGCCGCCCGAGCGTCAGCGACATCTGGTCCGAGAGGTGATAGGTGTTGAAGATCCCGGACGTAAACGGGTAGCGCGCGCCCAACGGCAGATTCGAACCCTGGATGGAGATGAAGGGCATGGAGCCCTCCTGTGCGCCGTCGAGGGCGAACGTGCCGGGGTTGTAGCTCGAATCGAGCCGGTTGTAGCCCAAACGCAACTCGTTCACGTAAGTCGAGCCCGCGTGCGTGTAGCCGATGGAGGCCAGGATCGACTGGGTATCGCTGGGAGTGGCGAACGAGGGCAGCGCTCCGCCCGAGAAGGAGCTGTTGATGTCATTCTGCACGTAGTGGGCGTTCAGGCGGTCGTGGTCGGTCGCCACGAAGTCCAGCACGCCCACGCCGGCATAGGTATTGCGGCTTCCGGAGACGCCGCTGCTGACCAGCCCGAGAGGGATCGCGGCGCCTCCCACCATCTCCGTCTGATCGACGGCGCGGAAGGTCCGGACGTTGTTCGCCAGCAGGTCGAGATTCCGCTGGGAGACGTTGGGGTTGCCCCGCAGCATCTGCAGACCTTGCTGCGTGGGCGCCAGGGCCTGGCTCGAGCCGTAGCTCTCGAATCCGAACGGCAGATACTCGAAACTGAACGACCCGAAGAGCTTGTCCGCGAGGATCGGCATGGACAGAGAGCCGCCGAGGCGGTTCTGGTCATACCGCGGCTTGTCCGCGAGATTGAAGTTGCTGAGCCGGGCGTCGCGGGAGTTGAGAATGCGGTTCTGCAAGAACCAATAGGCCGACCCGTGCCACATGTTCGAACCCCGCCGGGCCACCGAGTTGAAGTAGCCGCCGGTGACGTGGCCGGACTTGCCGTTCGAGGCATTCTGCTGCAGCGTGAATTCTTCGGTCGCGGCGTCCGGCAAGTACAGCAGCGGCCCGGGAACGGCTCGATTGTTGTTGTCGACGCCGCTGATGGCAAACGAATTGGCGTCGGCGGGACGGCCGGCGACGGCGGGCCCCGAGAACGGGCTGAACTCGAGCGGAGGCCGAATCGCCTCGGCAAGCAACGACAGGTTGTAGGCCCCATAGATGGCGCCGCTCCTGTCAATCCAGTCCGGCTGCACGGCTTCGTCGACGACGCCGTGCGGGAAGATCTCACTCACCTGCTCCGGCGTGGTCGTCACCACGCGGATCTCAACGGGGGTGGACGTCGGAGATCCTCCGCCCGCGGCCGAGTGCAGCCGAGCCATGGTCAGTCCGGCTTCGGAGACGGTGAAGCGCACCGGCTCGGAAGAGCCGATGTCCGACAGTAGGAGATACTCGCCCGGCGCCAGTCCGCCGAACTCGAAGGCTCCCTGCTCGTCGGTCGTGGTCTCGAACGTCTCGCCCGTCGCCTCATTCTGGATTTCGACTCGGAATCTCGCTTCCGGATTCTCGCCTTCTCCGAGCACCAAGCCCGTCACGGAACCGCAGCGAGCCGGCCCGGGCAGAGCCAACAGCAACAGAAAAATGGTTAGAAAATTGGTTAGAAAAAAGCGCATCTATCCTCCAGGGAGCGAAAACTCCCTCACTCGATTTGGTGTATCGTGACCTGCCCCTGAAACAGCAGATCGCATCCACTGAGCGGTGGATACAGGCTTTAGGGAAGGCCGTTACGATTCCCGAGGGAGGCCCCGGTACGAAATGGAACGACGGGCTTTTCGTGGACTGAATTTACGTCGCAGAAGCGGAGAATGAAAGGACTTAGGTCATCCAAGCACGGCGTATTCATACTCACCGACCGAGAAAATCCTCACAGCTCCTGCGGCGGGCGGACAGGCGATTCGCCGACGAATCCACCCGCCCACGGTCGCTTCGGGCTCTCGATCTGCGCACTATGGAGAGAACAGACAGAGGAGCGATCCGACCATGGCCAAGCTGCATGAGAGCGTGACGCCGGAGTTCCGCGAGTGGATCGCGGCGCAGAAGCTCTTCTTCGTCGCCTCGGCGCCGCTGGGCGCGGAGGGTCACGTGAACGTCTCGCCCAAGGGGCACGATTGCCTGCGGGTGCTCGACGAGCGCACCGTGGCGTACCTGGATTTGACCGGCAGCGGCAACGAGACCTCGGCGCACATCGCCGAGAACGGCCGGATCACGCTGATGTGGTGCGCCTTCGAGGGGCCGCCGCGGATTCTGCGGCTCTATGGCCGGGGCGAGGTGGTTCTGCCGGGCTCGCAGCGCTGGGCGGAGCTGAGCCCGCTGTTCGAGATGCTGCCCGGGGCGCGCCAGATCGTGGTGAACCACGTGGAGCGGGTGCAGACCTCGTGCGGCTTCGCCGTGCCGCTGCTGGAGTATCGCGAGGAGCGGCCGACGCTGCAGCGCTTTGCCCTGAGCAAGGGCGAGGACGGCATGGTCGAGTACCGCCGCGAGAAGAACCAAGCCTCAATCGACGGCCTGCCGACACCGCTCGCCGCGACGTTCGAGGACTAGTCGAGCCCTAGAAACCGCGCCGGGTTCGTCTTCATCATCCGGTCGATCTCCGCCGCCGAGAAGCCGGCTTGGGCCAGCGCGGCGCGGAAGGCCAGCAAGCCGTCGGTGTGGACGGGGTTCAACGGCTGGCCCAGGTCGCTCGACACGATCACGTGCTCGGGGCCGACCTGGCGGATCGCCTCCAAGAACTCCGGCATCGGGACCGAACCGCCGGGCCAATCGGCGTTCGGCGGCAAGGTCGCCTGGAAGGGATATTCGAGCCAAGCGCCGAGGGCGGCGGCTTCCTGCTGCTGGGCGACCGTCATGCCGACGGGCTTGGGCAGCGGGTGGGTGACCAAGATGCGGTCGATGCCGCGTTGCTTGGCGGCATGGATCAGCAGCAGAGACTCTTCGGGGCCGGAGTGGCCGGTGGCAAGCGCGAGGCCGTGCTCGGCAATGGCGTCGAGAACGGCCAAAGTCTCCGGCAGCAGCTTGCCGTCGCGGGCGATGGGCACGTGCTCCGGATTCGGCTGGAAGACGCGGTGGTAGTGCTCGGAGTCGAAGGTGGGCATCCAGACGACGCGACCGAGCCCGCCGGTGGACTTGACCATGCGCTCGACGGCGCGCGGGTTGAGGCCGCCGACGCTGCGGTTGAGCGCGATGCCGCCGTAGACCTCGATGCCGGGCTCGGCCTGGGCGACCAGATAGGCCAGCGAGGCGGTCTGAGTGTAGTGATTTTTGAACAGCAAGGCCCGCATGCCGGCGCGGCGGGCCAGGCGGGCGACGTCGAAGGCGTCGATGGAGCGCGGCCCGGAGTCCGGCGCGCAGTGCACGTGCAGGTCGATGACGCCTTCGAGCTGGGCGAAGGCCGGCGCAACCGCCAGCGCGAACAGACAGAGCCTAAGGGAGCTCGTTGCCCCAAACCACCACATTGCGGGCTTCTCCTCGGAGGTAGGCCTCCACGTTGTCGATGCTGATGTCGAGCAGGCGCTCGACGGCGTCGCTGGTTCCCCAGGCGACGTGCGGGCTGACGACGACGCGGGGATGGGCCAGCAAGGGGTCGGAGGGGTTGGGCGGCTCCTCGCGAAACACGTCGGTGGCGGCGCCGGAGAGCAGCCCCCGGTCGAGGGCGTCGAGAAGGTCGCGCTCGACGACGAGCGAGCCGCGGCTGATGTTGATGAGGGCGGCGGCGGGCTTCATGGCCGCGAAGGCGCGCGCGTTGAAGACGCCGATGGTTTCGGGGGTGGCCGGGGCGGCCAGCACCAGAAAGTCGCTATCGGCGAGCAGGCGCTCGAAGTCGACAGCCTCGATGCCGGGGCGGCGGCGCAAGGGGTGGCGCACGGCGGCGATGACGTCCATGCCGAAGGCGCGGGCGAGCTCGGCGATGCGGCCGCCGATCCGGCCGCAGCCGAACAGCCCCAGGGTGCGTCCGCGCAGGCCGATGGTGGGGTAGGCGAGGGCCTCGGTCCAGCCGCCGGTGCGCAGCAGCGGGCGGCCGGCTTCCAGCCGCTTGGCGACGGCCAGCAGCAGGGCGAAGGCGTGCTCGGCGGCAGCGTCGGTGCAGAACTCCGGCACGTTGGCCACGCGCACGCCGCGGGCGGCGCAGGCCTGCAGGTTGAGGGCGTCGGCGCCGGCGGACTGCAGCGAGATCATCCGGCAGCCGTCGAGAAAGGGCGTGATGTCGACCGACAGCCGCGGGGTGGTCACCAGGATCTCGGCTCCGCTCACCAGCTCTCCCATGTGGGGGTCGCCGACCTTGGCGTCCCAATAGCGCAGCTCGCCCAGGGCGGCCAGGCGGCCCTTTTGAGCTTCGGACATCGGACACAGCGAGACGGCGTGGATACGCATGGGGATCGGCCCAGAGACTACCATGAAAGCTGACCGTGCGCTGGCTGGACAAGACTCGCATCGTGCTCGAGATGATCAAGTTCGAGCACTCCATCTTCGCGTTGCCGTTCGCGTTGACAGGGGCTCTGTTGGCGTTGCGGGGGGCGGGCCTGTCAGCCGGCGAGGTGGCGGCCAAGCTGGCCTGGATCGTGCTGGCGATGGTGGCGGCGCGGTCGGCGGCGATGGCCTTCAACCGGGTGGTGGACGCGGAGATCGACGCCCGCAATCCGCGCACGAGCATGCGGGCGATTCCGGCCGGGCAGGTCTCCAAGCGGTTCACGTGGGGCTTCATCGCGGTGTGGTCGGCGGTGTTCGTGTGCGCGGCGGCGATGCTCAATCCGCTGTGCCTGGCGCTGAGCCCGGTGGCGCTGGCGATCGTGTGCGGCTACTCCTACACCAAGCGCTTCACGTCGATGGCGCACCTGGTGCTGGGACTGGCGCTGGGCATCGCGCCGGCGGCGGCCTGGATCGCCGTGCGGGGCAGCGCCGATCCGGCGATCTGGCTGCTGACGGCGGCGGTGATGCTGTGGGTGGGCGGGTTCGACATCATCTACGCCTGCCAGGACACGGACTTCGACCGCTCGGCCGGGCTGTACTCGCTGCCTTCGCGGCTCGGGCCGGCGCGCAGCCTGCTGCTGGCGCGGGCGCTACACGCGCTGATGGCGGGGCTGCTGCTGCTGCTGTGGCATGAGATGGGTTTGGGGTGGATCGGGCTGGCCGGGATCGCGGCGGTCGTGGCGCTGCTGATCTACGAGCACAGCCTGGTGTCGGCCGACGACCTGTCGAAGGTGAACGCGGCGTTCTTCGCGGTCAACGGCTATGTGAGCGTGCTGTTCTTTTTGTTCTGGGGCGTCGACATCGTCTGGAGCGGCGGGCTGCGGTAGGCGGCGGGCGCTTGGCGCGGATCGGCGGAGAGGAATGTCCGGCGCCGCCGGGAACGTTCTCAGCGGGCGAGTTATCATAAGGCTTCTGCCATGACTCCTCGTTTCGATGACCCTCGGGTCGCCGCCATCGCCGAGAAGGCGCTAGCCGGAAAGCGTCTGGACTTCGAGGACGGGGTGAACCTCTATCGCTCCCCGGACCTGCTCGGCGTCGGCTGGCTGGCCAACCGGATTCGCGAGGAGAAGAACGGCAATACGACGTGGTTCAACGTCAACCGGCACATCAACCCGACCAACGTCTGCGTGGCCGCCTGTAAGCTGTGCGCCTTCGGGCGGCAGAAGCGCCATCCGGCGGCCTACACGATGTCGCTCGAAGAGGTCTGGGAGCGCGCCGGGCAGGGCTACACCGAGGCGGTCTCGGAGTTCCACATCGTGGGCGGGCTGCACCCGGAGCTGTCGCTGGACTGGTTCTGCGAGATGATCGCGGGGCTGAAGGCGCGCTTCCCGCAGGTGCACCTGAAGGCCTTCACGATGGTGGAGATCAGCTACCTGGCGCGGAGGGCGAAGATCTCCAACGAAGAGTGCCTGATCCGGTTCAAGCAAGCCGGGGTGGACTCGATGCCGGGCGGCGGGGCGGAGATCTTCAGCGAGCGCGTGCGGCGCATCATCTGCGACCACAAGATGACCGGCGAGGAGTGGCTGGAGACGGCCCGGCTGGCGCACAAGATCGGCCTGCGCTCGAACTCGACGATGCTCTACGGGCACGTGGAAACGCCCGAGGACCGGGTGGACCATCTGCTGAAGCTGCGCGCGGTGCAGGACGAGACCGGCGGCTTCCAGACGTTCATTCCGCTGGCCTTCCACCCGGAGAACACGCCGATGCAGCACTTGCCGGCGACGACCGGGTTCGAGGACCTCAAGAACATCGCCGTGTCGCGGCTGCTGCTCGACAACTTTCCGCACATCAAGGCCTACTGGGTGATGATGACGCCGAAGATCGCGCAGGTGGCCCAGCGCTTCGGCGCGGACGATCTCGACGGCACGGTCGTCGAGGAGAAGATCTACCACGACGCCGGCTCGACGGTGTCGCAGTCGCTGGCGCGGGAGCAGTTGCTGCGCCTGATCCGCGAAGCCGGGCGCGAGCCGGCCGAGCGCGATACGCTGTACCGGCCGGTGGTGCGCGACGAGGCCACCTTTACGGTCCTGGTGTAAATTCGGCCGGCGCCAGGGAATCTCTCGACGTCGGCGAGGGTTTCCATCGATGGGGCCGAGGTCCATCCCGATGAAGTTGCTGATCGCCGCCTTTCTGCTGACTGCGCTGCCGCTCGCCGCGGGCGCCGGGGACGCGCCCGTCTCCGTGACGGAGCGCGTGCCGGTGATCGTGGAGCTGTTCACCTCCGAGGGCTGCTCCTCGTGCCCGCCGGCGGACGCCTATCTGCGCGAGCTGCACGCCAACCAGCCGGTCGACGGCGTCGAGGTCCTGGCGCTGAGCGAGCACGTGGACTACTGGAACCGGCTGGGCTGGAAGGACCCTTTCTCCGACGCTGATTTCAGCAAGCGCCAGAGCTGGTATTCGACGCACTGGCCGACGCGGGTCTACACGCCGCAGATGGTGGTGGACGGCGTACACGAGGCGGTGGGCACCGACCCGGCGGCGATCGCGGCGGTGGTGCGCGAAGCCGGGCGGCGGCCGAAGGGGCGGGTCCGCATCGCCTCGGCGCTGAACGAGAGCGGCGTGGGATTGCGGATCGAGGCGCACGGGCTGCCTGCGTCGGCCGGAGCCATCGTGCGGGTGGCGATCGTCGAAGACGGGCTGGAGTCGCAGGTGCCGCACGGCGAGAACAAGGGCATGACGCTGCGCCACGACGGCGTGGTGCGGCGGCTGGCCGAGGCCGGCGCGACGGGCTCGCGGGCGAAAACGTTCGAGGGCGGCGCGAGCCTGGAGCTCGATCCGTCGTGGAACCGCGACCGGCTGCGGGCGGTGGTGTTCGTGCAGGAACCGGGGACGCGCAGGATTCTGGCCGCCGGGCATGCGCCGCTGACGGCGGCGGAGTAGACGATCCTCTAGAGCAGGCCGAGCGGCACGTCTTCCAGGCGCGAGAAGGGGTCTTCGCGGTCGTCCTGGACGAAGATCGTGATGCGATCGACCACGACCGGTTCGAGCAGGGCCGGCTCGAAGTACTCCCGCAGGAAGGCCAGCAGGGGCTCGGCGGCCAGGTCACTGACCCGGTCGGTGAGCGTCATGTGGAAGCGGCACTCCTCGAGCACGTAGGGGTAGCCCCAACGGTTCTGCAGCTCGATTTGCCGGGGCGTGAGGCCTTCGGCCGGACGCGGCGTGATGCGCCGGAAGTCGTCGAGCCGCTGGACGCAGGCGGCGGCGAGCTGATCGACCTCGGGGCAAGGGACGGCGAAACGCAGGGCGAGAAAGCCGGCCAGTTGGGCGACTTCGAGCGGCGGAGCGTCGATGGGCTCGAGCTCGGAGGCCAGCTCTTCCACGGCGCCCAGCAGATCGTCCTCGGTCTTGCCCGGCGCCAGCTCGAACGGCGCCTTCAGCGTGGCGTGGAAGCCGTAGTGCTGAGGCTTCTCCGTGAGCTCGGCGATGCGCTCGGGCGAGAAGCCCGGGACCCTGGGCTGCTCGACGAAATCATCCACAGTCGTATCCCGCCCGAGCCACTGCGAGCCGAGCTGCTCGAGCGGCGACCAAGGGGCTGGAGTGTAGTACAGCGCGTAGCGCGGCTTCCCCATCAGGCCATTATGCAACCCGCCGGCCCGCGCGCCACACCTCGACGGCTTGGGGACGCTCGCCGGGCCGCCAGCGGACCCGCAACAGGTCGGCGCGGAGCCCGACTTGGAGGCGTCCGCGGTCGGCAAGGCCGCCCATCTTGGCGGGGTTGGCGGTGACGGTGGCGACGGCCCGGGGCAGCGGCAGGCCGCCCTGCTCGTGCAGCAGGAAGGCGCCGTGCAGCAGGCTGACGGGCACGTAGTCCGAGGCGAGCGCGTCGAGCAGGTCGACCTTCGCGAGCTCCAAGGCCGAGACGTTGCCCGAGTGCGAGCCGCCGAGCACCACGTTGGGCGCGCCGAGCACGATGCCGAGGCCGAGCTCGCGCGCGGCGCGGGCGGCCCGCTCGGTGGTGGGGAACTCGCTGATGGTGAGGCCCAGCGCGGCGGCTTCGGCCACGTGCTCGGGCTCGGTGTCGTCGTGGCTGGCCAGGGCCACGTCGCGGTCGGCGACCATTTCGAGCAGGCGGCGCTGGTTGCGATCGGCCCAGAACTGCTGCTGGGCCTGCTTTTCGGCGATGCGCTCCTCGATCTCCTGGCGGGTGGCCTTGAGCCGCCAAGCGTAGTACTTGTGATACTTCTCGAGGTCCTGCCACTGGCGCTGGCCGGGGGTGTGGTCCATCAGAGAGACCATGCGCAGCAGGGGGTCGTCTTTGTACGGCGCGAACAGGTCGACGGTGGTCTCCTCGACGATCTCGCAGCGCAGGTGGATGTAGTGGTCGGCGCGCAGGGAGTCGCGGGCCTTCTCGGCGCGGATGGCGGCCACCGACGGGCCGACCAGGTCGCTGCGGTCTTCCGCCGTGCCGAGGCTGATGGAGTCGAAGACGGTGGTGATGCCGGCGCCGGCGATCTGGGCGTCATGAGCGGCCAGCGCCGCGCCGGGAGGCCAGCGCACGCTGGGGCGCGGCACGAGGTGGATCTCGAAGTGGTCGGTGTGGACCTCGACGAGGCCGGGCAGCAGCAGGTCGCCTTCGCAGTCGACGGCGCGGGGCAGAGAGGACGGCGAGGCGTCGACGGCG
This sequence comes from Acidobacteriota bacterium, assembly GCA_016125275.1. Lineage (GTDB taxonomy): Bacteria > Acidobacteriota > Terriglobia > Bryobacterales > UBA6623 > RI-231. The sequence continues at coordinate 443,699 of WGMB01000009.1, forward strand.
GCGATGGTTTCGCCCTCGACCAGCAGCGACCCGGACACGAGGGCTTCGGGCGTGACCAGACGCGCGTTGGTGAACAGCAGGCTCATACGGCTTGGCGGGCGGCGGAGAGATCGAAGAAGCGGTCGGCGACGGCCACGGCGGCGTCGCGGTCATGGAAGATGGCGAGGATGGCTGCGCCGCGGTCGCGGGCGCCGCGCACCAGATCGAGAACGCGGGCGGCGTTGGCGGCGTCGAGCGAGGCGGTGGGCTCGTCGAGCAAAAGGATCGGGTAGTCGGCGGCGAAGGTGCGGGCGATGTTGACGCGCTGCTGCTCGCCGCCGGAGAAGGTGGCCGGCGGCAGCTCCCAGAGCCGTTCGGGCAAAGCCAGGTGACTCAGAGCGGCGCGGGCGCGGGCTTCGGCGCGCGGGGCGTCGAAGCCGGCGCGGCGGGCGGCGTGGGCGACGATTTCGAGCGTGGAGGTGCGCGGAATCACCCGCAGGAACTGGCTGACGTAGCCGAGCGTGCCGCGGCGCAGCGCGAGCACGCGGCGCGGCGGGGCCGAGGCGACATCGACCAGCTCGTCGCCGTCGCGCACCAGGATGCGGCCCGTGCGCGCCTTGTAGTTGCCGTAGGCCAGCCGCAGCAGGGTGCTCTTGCCCATGCCGGAGGGCCCTTGCAGGACCACGCATTCGCCGGGGCGGACCTCGAGCGAGACGTCGTCGAGCACGCGCAGCTCCACGCCGCCGCGCTCGTGCAGGGTGAACGACTTGGAGAGACCTTCGAGGACCAGGGCGGGGGCGTTCATGGCGTGAGGACCGAGGCGGCCAGGAGCTGGGTGTAGGGGTGCTGCGGGTCGTCGAGGAGCTGGTCTGTCAGGCCGGACTCGACCACGCGTCCGCCGCGCATCACCATCATCCGCTCGGCCAGCAGGCGGGCGACGCCCAGGTCGTGCGTCACGATCACGGCGGCCAGGCCGAGGTCGTCGGCGAGGCGGCGCAGCAGGTCGAGCAGACGCGCCTGCACGGAGACGTCGAGGCCGCCGGTGGGCTCGTCCATGTAGACCAGCTTGGGGCCGCTGACGAGGTTGCGGGCGATCTGCAGGCGCTGCTGCATGCCGCCGGAGAAGGCCAGCGGGAAGTCGTCGATGCGGCCGGCGTCGATCTCCACCCGCTCGAGCCACTCCACGGCGGCTTCGCGGATGCGGCCGTAGTGGCGGGCGCCGACGGCCATCAGGCGCTCGCCGACGTTGGCGCCGGCGGTGACGCGCAGGCGCAGGCCGTCGCGAGGGTTCTGGCGCACGAAGCCGAGCTCGGTGCGCATGAGCAGGCGGCGGCGGGACTCGCTCAGGGTGAGGAACTCCTGCCAGTCGTCGCCCGTGAAGCGGTAGGCGATGGAGCCGGCGTCGGGTTCGAGGTTGCCACCGAGACAGTTGAGCAGGGTGGTCTTGCCGGAGCCGGACTCGCCGACCACGGCGACGACCTCGCCGGCATAGACGTCGAGGTCGACGTCGGCGCAGCCGATGCGGCGGCCGTAGCTCTTGCTGACGCCGCGGACGCGGAGGATGGGCTGCTCGGTCATTGCAGGCCCCCGGCGCCTTGGGGGTCTCGGGCGCCTTGGGAGTCTCCGGCGGCGGCCACGCGCTGGGCGCAGAAGTCGGTGTCCGAGCAGACGAACATCTTGCCGCCCTGGTCGTCGGTGATGATCTCGTCGAGGTAGACGCCGGAGGAGCCGCACAGCGCGCAGGGGGTGTCGAACTCCTGGACCTCGAAGGGGTAGTCGTCGAAGTCGAGGCTGCGGACGCGGGTGTAGGGCGGCACGGCGTAGATGCGCTTCTCGCGGCCTGCGCCGAACAGTTGCAGGGCCGGGCTGCGGTGCATCTTGGGATTGTCGAACTTGGGCGTGGGCGAGGGCGCCATGACGTAGCGCTCCTCCACCATCACGGGATAGTCGTAGGAGGTGGCGATGCGGCCGTGGCGGGTGACGTCTTCGTAGAGCTTCACCGACATCAGGCCGTACTCGGAGAGGGCGTGCATGCGCCGGGTCTCGGTCTCGCGCGGCTCGAGCTTGCGCAGGGGCTCGGGCAGAGGGACCTGGTAGACGAGGATCTGGCCCTCCCGCAAGGGCGTTTCAGGGACGCGGTGGCGGGTCTGGATGAGGGTGGCCTCGGCGGTGCGCTCGGTGGTGCGGACGCCGGCGACGCGGGCGAAGAACTGGCGGATGCTGACGGCGTTGGTGGTGTCGTCAGCGCCCTGGTCGATGACCTTGAGGGTGTCGTCGGGGCCGATGACCGAGGCGGTGACCTGGATGCCGCCGGTGCCCCAGCCGTAGGGCAAGGGCATTTCGCGGCTGGCGAAGGGGACCTGGTAGCCGGGGACGGCGACGGCCTTGAGCAGCGCGCGGCGGACCATGCGCTTGGTCTGCTCGTCGAGGTAGGCGTAGTTGTAGCCGGGGTTGGTCACTCGCTCGGCGGGGTTGGTCACTCGCTCGGCGGGGTTGGTCACTCGCTGGGCTCCTCGGCCCGGCGGCGCATCTTGCGGATCTGCTCGAGCTCGGCCTGAAAGTCCACGTGGTGGGGCAGCTTGAGGTGCTCGGTGAAGCCGGAGGCCTGGATGTTGTCGCTGTGCATGAGCACGAACTCTTCGTCGCGGGCCGGCGCGTTGGGCTCCTCGCCGAGCTCGCGGCCGCGCAGGGCTCGGTCGACCAGGGCCATGCTCATGGCCTTGCGCTCGCAGTGGCCGAAGACGAGGCCGTAGCCGCGGGTGAACTGCGGCGGCTCGGACTTGGAGCCCTTGAACTGGTTGACCATCTGGCACTCGGTGAGCGTGATCTCGCCGATCTCGATGGGGAAGCCGAGCTCGGGCGGCTCGATCTCGACGGCCGCCTCGCCCACTCGCAGCTCGCCGACGAAGGGGTGCGAGCCGCCGTAGCCGCGCTGGGTGGAGTAGGCCAGCGAGAGCAGGAAGCCTTCGTCACCGCGGGCCAGGTTCTGCAGGCGCAGGTCGCGCTCGGCGGGCAGGTTGAGGGGCTCGCGGGTGAGGTCGCCGATGGGACGCTCGGGGTCGGCCGGCGCGGAGGCCTCGATGAGCCCCTGACGGTCGAGGATATCGACCACGCCGGGCACGGCGGCGGGCGGATCGGCGGGGCCGGGCTCGGCGGCCGGGGCGGCGCCGTTGGTCGCGGCCAGGGAGAAGTCGAGCAGGCGGTGGGTGTAGTCGAAGGTCGGCCCGAGGATCTGGCCGCCGGGCACGTCTTTGAAGGTCGACGAGATGCGGCGGCGGACGGTCATGCGGCCGGTTTCGAGCGGCAGCGAATACGCCAGCCGGGGCAGAGTGGTGCGGTAGGCGCGCAGCAGGAAGATGGCCTCGATGAGGTCGCCGCGGGCCTGCTTGACGGCCAGGGCGGCGAGCTCGGGGTCATAGAGAGAGCCTTCGGCCATCACGCGATGGACGGCGATGGTGAGCTGCGAGGCGATCTGCTCGACCGAGAGCTCGGGCACGGAGGGGTCGCCGCGGCGCTCCTCGGCCAGCAGCTTGTGGGCGTTGGCGATGGCCCGCTCGCCTCCCTTGACGGCGACGTACATGGCTAGACGGCCTCCTCGATCGCCGTGGTGCGGGGCAGGCCGGCGAGCTGGGCGCCGGCGACGAAGAAGACGTCGACGCCGAGCGGGTAGAGGGCGTGGTTGGCGCGCGCCTGGTCCCAGAAGCCGGGAGGCAGCGGGCGCGGGGCGAGCCGGCGGGAGGTCTCGATGCCGGGGCCGCGGAAGACGGGGCCGGCGGGGTCGAAGGCGTCCACTTGCAGCACGAGCGTGGCGGAGCGGTCCGGGTACTCCTCCTCGCCGCAGCGAAAGGCGCTGAGCCGGGGGGCCGCGGCGGGGTCGAGCAGCAGGGCGAAGGCGGCCTCGCCGGGCTCAGGGGTCAGCGGGCAGCCGCAGTGGAACAGCAGGAAGTCGCGGATCTCCGGGCGGTCGGCGCGGGGGTCGAGCCAGACGGGGGTGTCGGCGTCGAACAGCGTGAGCGCGACGGCGGCGGCGGCCGGGCCGAGCGGCTCGGGCGGGCTGGGCGGGCAGGCGTCCAGCGACAGAGCCTGCATGGGCCCGGCCAGGGCGGCCAGCAGGCTGCGGAAGCAGCGCTGGGCGTCAAGCACGGGGTCGGCGAACCCGGGAGCCGGCGGGGCGGTGCGAGACGGAGAGGTCCGGGCCGGGGAGGTCATTCGCCGCGCACCATCGTGAAGAATTCGGCGCGGGTGGCCTCGGCCTTGGCGCGGGCGGCGCGGCGGCGCTCGGCCTGGGCTTTTTCCAGGGGCTCGATGAGCGGGCCGATCAGATCCGGGGACGACTGCAACAGGGCGTCGCAGACGGCGGCGGTCTCGGCGTGCCAGGGGCGGCGGCCGGAGACGTAGGCGTGGCCGACGGTTCCGTCGTCGAGGGCGACCGAGCAGCGGGTGACGGTCATCTCGCCCAGATGGAAGGGGGCGCCGTCGCCGCCGGCGCGTCCGCGCACCATGGTGAGCCCGATTTCGGGCTTGCGCAGCACCTGGTAGGCGGGTTGGAGCCGGAGGGCTTGCCAGGCTTGGCGCAGATCGGTTTCGGGGGCTTTGGCGAGGGCGCTCATCCAGCGCCGACGCTGCTGCTGTGTCGCTTCTAGTGGCATTCGTCCAACCCTCATGAGTACCAAGCCGGTGTTACTGTCGGGTCACGGCGACGGCCTGGCCCTGCCGCAGGGTCAGCAGGCGGTCCGATTCGGTCAGGGGAAAACGCTCGCGGGCGCCGTCGGGCCAGAGGACTTCGAGGGACACGGAGGCGTCGGGCTCTGAGGGACCGAGGCCGAAGTGCGGGCGCGGGTCGCCGGAGCTGAGGTAGCTGCCGTCGGCGCCGACGGTCCGCAGCAAGGGGGGCGCGGCGGCCCGCCGCAGCGTGGCGCGAGCCCCGTAGGCGTCGCGGCCCTGGCGCGTGAGCAGCCGCACGACGAGGCCGCGGGCGGCCGGGGCGGCCTGGTTGAGCAGGAGCTGGGCGGGGCCGTCGGCGTCGTTGACGACCACGTCGATGTCTCCGTCGTTGTCGAGGTCGCCGAAGGCCGCGCCGCGGCTGACGCCGGCGCGGCGCAGGGCGGGGCCGGCCTGCGCGGAGACGTCGGTAAAGCCGGCGGCGCCGTCGTTGCGGAAGAGCTGGTTGGGCTGGCCGTAGGGGAAGGGCTCGCGGGAGGCTGCGTCGGGCCGGGTGACGTGGCCGTTGACGGCGAACAGATCGAGGTCGCCGTCGTTGTCGAAGTCGAACCAGAGCACGCCGAAGCCGGTGGCGGCGAGGCTGGCGGCGGCCAGACCGGAGGCGGCAGTGACGTCTTCGAAGGCGCCGGAGCCGTCGTTGCGGTACAGCGTGCTGCTCTCGCCGCGGATGTGGGTGACGAACAGGTCGAGGTCGCCGTCGCCGTCGTAGTCGCCCGCCGTCACGCCCATGCCCGCTTCGGCCATCCCGTCCTGATTGTAGGCGGCTCCGGCGAGCAGGGCGTCGTCGACAAAGCGTCCGCCGCCTTGGTTGAGCCAGAGCTGATTGGGGGACTTGTCGTTGGCGACGTAGAGGTCGGGCCGGCCGTCGCCGTTGAAGTCCGCCGCCGCCACGCCGAGGCCGGCGCCGAAGGCCTGGTCGACGCCGGCTTGGGCCGAGACGTCGCGGAAGCGGCCGCCGCCGAGGTTGCGGTAGAGGCGGTCGGGCAGCGGGGGGTACTCCAGGGGGCTGCAGTAGTCGAGCACGCCGGTGGGCCCGCGGCACTGCTTGGCGCCGGCGTCGGTGAAGCCGTTGTAGCGGGTGAGAAAGAGGTCGAGCAGTCCGTCGGCGTCGAAGTCGAAGAAGGCGGCCGAGGCGCCGAAGCCGGGGTCGCCAAGGCCGGAGCCTTCGCCGGCTTCGCGGAAGGTTCCGTCGCCCTGGTTGAGCCAGAGCCGATCGGGGCCGTAGCGGCTGACGAACAGGTCGATGTCGCCGTCGTTGTCGACATCGGCGGCGGCCACGCCCATGCCGTGGCCGGATTCGCCGGGGCGGGTTTCGACGAGGAGGCCTGCCCGCCGGGTGACGTCCTCGAAAGCCAACCGGCCGTCTTCGGCGAGGCGGCTGCGGAAGAGGCGGTCGGAGCCGGCGCCCTGGACGAAGTAGACGTCGAGGTCGCCGTCGCCGTCATAGTCGAGCAGGCCGACGCCGGAGCCCATGATCTCCGGGATGCGGAAGCGGCCCTCGGCGCCGGCGACGTGGCGGAAGCCGAGACCGGCGGAGTCGGCGGCGTCGACGAAGAGGTCGCCCGCGACGGCGGGAGCGAGCAGGAGCAAGGCGGCCGCGAAGAGCTTCATCGGGCGGCCGGGCGGAGGCGGGATTCGAGGCGCTGGACGGACGCCTGGAGGTCGGCGACGAGGTCGGCGGGCGTGCGGTCGCCGCAGCGCAGCAGGGCCCGGCGGGCGTAGGCGAGGGCGAGCTCGGGGCGCCCGTCGGCTTCGTGGGCGCGGGCCAGGGCGGCGAGGTCGGCGGCGGCGCGCTCGCCCGAATCGAGGGAACGCTCGATCTGGTCGAGGCCTTCTTCGAGGCGGCCGTCGCGCAGCAGGGCTTGGCCGAGCAGAGAGCGGGCCTCGGCGTGGAGGGGGTCGTCGTCGAGGGCGGCGCGGAACGCGGCAGCGGCTTCGGCGGGGCGGCCGAGGGCGTCGAGGGTGCGGCCGAGCTCGACGCGCAGCTCAGCGCGGTGGGGGGCCGCGGCGACGGCTTGGGCGAAGACGCCGGCGGCTTCGGAGAGGCGGCCCTGGGCGACGAGCAGGCGCGCCCAGGCGGCGTGGGCGTCGGCCTGGCGAGGGTCGAGCGCGACGGCCTGCTGGTAGTGGCGGCGGGCCTGCTCGAGGTCGCCGCCGCGGCCGTAGAGGACGACGAGGTTGGCGTGCGCGACGGCCAGGTCGGGGTTGACGGCCAGGGCGGACTGGAGCGCGGCGATGGCGGCGTCGAGATCGCCGCGGAGGGCCGCCTGGTTGGCGCGGGCGATGCGGCCACCGACGCCTTCGTCGAGCGCGAGCACGCGGTCGAGCAAGGGGTCCTCGGAGGGCGGCGCGACCGAGCCCAGCCGGGCGTAGAGGCGCAGCTCGGCCTGGGCCTGTTGGGTGCGGCCGAGCCGCCGCAGCGCCTGGGCCAGTGCGTAGTGCGCCTGGGCGTGCTCGGGCGCCAGGGAGACGGCGCGGCCGAGGGCGGCGGAGGCGGCTTCGACGCGGCCCAGCCCGGCCAGGGCGCGGCCTTCGAGGAAGGAGGCGGCGGCGCTGTCCGGGTCCAGCCGGCGGGCGCGGAGAGCTTCGGCCAGGCTTTCGTCCAGGCGGCCTAAGGCGAACAGCAGCTCGGCGCGCTGGAGGCGGGCGGGGAGGGAGTCGGGGTCGAGAGCCAGGGCGCGGTCGACGGCCGCCAGAGCCTCGGGGACCCGGCCGAGCTCGGCCAGCGCCATCGCCCACAGGCGGAGCCAAGAGACGTTGGACGGGGCCAGGGCGGCGGCCTCGGCGTAACAGAGCTCGGCGGCGGGCCACTGGCGGTAGGCGTGCAGGACCATGCCGAGGCGGCCGCGGGGCTCAGGGTCGGCTTCCTGCTCGGCGATGCGGCGGCGGGCCTGCTCGATCTGGCGGGCGACGGCGGGCTCGAACGAAGTGCCGAGCCCAGCGGCGGCGGCGCGGCAGGAGGATTCCGCGGGGGCCTGCGCGCGGCACGGCGCGCCCGCCGGGTGGAGGAGCGCGGCCAGGGCGAGGGTGGAGGTGAGCGAAGCCCGCATGAGCCCCGCTCGCATGGTAGCGCGCGGGCGAGGGAGACGGCGGCGAAGCTCAGACCGGGCCCAGCTCGGTGAGCCGGAAATCAGCGTCCAAGGGGACGGAAGCGATCTCGACGCCGGTGCGGACGTCGAAGAGCTGCACGGCGGCGCCGAGCTGGGGCGCGTACGCGAGCGTACGGCCGGAGGGGGACATCTCCAGCAGGGGGCGGCCGACCTCGGGCCGCGCCGCGACAGGGATCTCGCCGACCACGTCGAGCGAGCGGACGTCGTGGACGCCGATGGCGTAGTGATTGTCGGCCTGGTACTGCAACCCGGCGGTGTAGACGAGGCCGCCGCCGGGGTCGAGCACGAGGCGCTGAAAGTTGCCCGAACGCGGCCCGGCGGGGTCCGAAGCGGGGCGGGAGACGAGGAGGCGTCCGCCGTAGGAGCCGGTGCGCACGTCGATGCTGTGCAGGTACAGGCCGCCGGCGCCGAGCAGCAGGCCGCCGTCGGGGGTGGCGGCGACATCGTCGAAAGACACGGTGGAGGGCAGCTCCACCTGGCCGATCAGGGAGCGCGAGGCGGCGTCGGCGATGTGCAGCGTGGCCGGCGGGCGGAGCGAGGAGTTGGTCCCCCCGATGAGGTAGACGCTGCGGCCGTCGGGCGAGAAGAGAGCGCGGCGAGCGATCTCTCCCTCGGGCGCGGGGATGCGGCCGGAGATGGCGAGCGAGAGAGCGTCGATGAAGATCCACTGGGAGGGCGCGCCGGACTGGCTGACGACGAGCTGGGCGCCGTCGGGCGAGAGGGCGATGTGGCGCAGCCCGATAGACGGCAAGGAACTGTCCGTGGGGCGCAGGCCGACTTGGCCGCGCAGAGAGATCTGCTCGCCCTGGATGCGGAAGGCATAGACGCGGCCGTCGACCTGGTCGTCGCCGAGGGTGTCGAGCAAGTAGTAGGCGCGCTCGGCGTCGACGGTTTGGGCCGGGGCCCGGAGCGAGGACGAGCCGCCGGGCGCGGGGCCGGAGGCCGAGCCCGCGGCGACGCCTCCGACGGGAGACATGGCGGGGTCCAGGGGGTCGTAGGGCGGCTGGAAGAATTCCGGGTACTTGTCCTCCAGCTCCTCGCGGGCCTTGCGGGCCTTCTCGGCTTCCGCCTTCCGGCGCTCGCGCTCTTCTTCGCGGATGCGGATGGCCCGCAGGTAGAGCTCGCTGCCGCGCTGGCCCCAGAAGAAGAAGAGGACGTAGAGGCCGGGGATCGAACCGGCCAGGCCGGGGGTTTCGTCGTCGACGTCGAGCAGGCAGCCGGACTGGAGCAGCCCGGAGGCGGCGGCGAGGGTCCGGAGGCATTGGCGGCGGGTGGGGCCGCGGCGGGCGCTAGGGGACAAGGACGTCCTCCTGGGCGGCCGCGACGAACAGGCCCAGGCCCTGGGCGAGGCCGGGGGCCTGGAAGGGGTCGGCGGCGGGGCGCGCGGCGGCGAGGACGAGCTTGCCGATGAGCGTTTGGCCGTCGCGGACGAGCGCGGCGGTGCTGAGAGCGGGCACGGTGAAGCGGCCCTGGTCGGCGCGGGCGGCGCAGACGAAGGCGGAGGAGGCGAGCTGCGCCTCGGACTTGGTGAAGCCGGCGATGACGACGAGGCCGCCGGGGTCGCCGCCGGTCCACTCGAGCGTCAAGGGCTGGCCGGGCCGCAGCGATTGCGCGACCTCCCGGTTGGACCAGGAGAAGGCCGGCGGGCCGGCGATGTCGACGGAGAAGGCGCCGACATCGGCGCCGCCGGGGGCGGAGACGGAGGCGCCGGCGGACTCGCCGAAGATCAGCGCCAAGGCGGGGTCGAGCGCGGCGGAGGTCCCGACGAAGCCGGAGTAGAGGTCGGCGAGGGCGGGAACGGCGAGGGCGCTGCCCTGCCCCGCGGCGGCGTCCACGTCGAGCCGTTCGCCGGCTGAGAGAGCGGCGCCGGGGCGGGCCAAGCCGGCGAAGTAGCGCAACGAGGGCCGGCCTTCGTTGAAGGCGTAGGCGGTGCAGGCGCCGGGCGGCGGCAGCGAGTAGAGACGGTTGAAGCGCCAGGGGCCGGCGGGCTCGTTCTGGAAGAGGCCGGAGACGATGTCGGCAGTGATCGAGAAGCCGACCGGCAGGGGCGCCTCCCACAACGCCCGGGTGAGCAGGACGACGCCGGTGGCGCCGCCGGAGCGGGCCGGATCGAAGGGGTTGGAGGGGTCGGCGCAGGGCGAGCCGTCGGGGCTGACGGCGATGGTGACGGTGTTGCTGGGCGCGTCGCCGACGCGGAGCGTGACGGGGACGTAGCAGCCCGAGGGCGCGTCGGCCGGCAGGTCGAAGACGATCTGGTCGAGGCCGGAGAAGCCGGGGGCGCGCCCGCTGTAGCGGAGGACGGAGACGGGGCGGCCGCCCACGGAGATCTCGACGGCGGTGGGCAGGTCGCCGGCCTCGGCGGGCAGGCGGTCGGGCGTGGCGACGGGGCCGAGACCGGTTCCCCAGAGGATGAGGGGCTGACCGGGGCGGGCCGCGGCGACGGCGGAGTTGAGCGGGGTGTCGGCCGAGGCGACGAAGTTCTGGACGATGCCGGGGCCGAAGCCGCCGGAGTTGACGGCGAAGACGCCGAAGCCGGCCGCGGCGACGGTGACGGGCGAGAAGTTGCCCGCGACGCCGTCGACGGTGACCCGCAGCGAGGACGCGCCCAGGGGCGCGTTGGACGGCATGACGGCGTTGATCTGGTCGGAGCGGACGAACAGCGGCAGGGCGGCGGCGCAGGTTTCGGCCTGGCAGACCTCGAGGGAGACGCCGGCGAGGGTCTGCTCGAGCGGGAAGCTCTGAGCGGAGGCGCCGGCGGCGGGCCCCAGGCCGCGGCCGAAGACAGTGAAGATGGAACCCTGGGCGACGGCGCCGTGGGGGGCGCCGGAGGGAGCGAAGCTGGCGGCGTTGAAGATGCTGCGGTAGAAGACGAAGGGCTGCGCCGAGGAGGGCGCGGCGGCCGCCCAGGCCAGCGCGGCGAGCGCAAGCGCCCCGCGCGCCGGGGAGCGGAGAGCGCCCCGGACGGAGCGAAGGCCCCTCCGGCGGTCCGAAAGCATGCTCGACTCGAGCCGGGCGCTCGGCGGCGGTCCGGCAGATCCAGTGTAAGCGGGCTGTCAACCGGCGCCGACGCGGATGGCGAACGACGGGTGAAAAAGGCGGCTTTGGGGGCGGCCGGGGACGAGGCTCAAAGGCCGGAACTGGCTGATAGGATTGCCGTTAGCGCGACGTTCTCAGTGGAGTGCCCCCATCAAGCGAGACAGGAGAAAGCAGGACACTTTCCAGTAGGTAAGGAGGAAGGAGTCCGATGAGGAGTGAGCAGGAAGGGCCGGGGAAAGAGGGTTCGAAGTCGGGACGGAAAAGCGAGATACGGCGGACGCCGAGCGGGGACTACGAGGCCGATTTCAAACAGGCGGCGGTGGAGCGGGTCGAAAACGGCGAGCAGGTGATGGCGTTGAGCCGCGAGCTCGGCGTCAAACGCAGCTCGATCTA
>WGMB01000003.1 GCA_016125275.1 Acidobacteriota bacterium
GAAGAAGGCGGCGGCTACACCATCTCCTCCATCAACTACGGAACCCACGTCGAAACCTTCGTCTTCGACCTCACGCCCTCCGAATACGCCGAGTTCATGGCCCCCGTCGAAGGCGAAGAATCCTTCCCCGAAGACGACCCCGACCCCCTCCGCCGGCCCGCCCCGACGCAGGAACCGACGCCCCGCCCGCACATTCCCACCAATCGCCGCCAATCTCCCACGAATCCCGACAGAATCGACCCCGTCCTCGCCCACCACCTCCGCCAACCGCAGAACGCGCCGCTCCTCCCTCTCCACAACGCCCCGCCGCCCGCCCGCGACTTCCTCAGCCCCTCCCGCAACTCCCCCGGCTACGGCCTCGTCGCCGAGCCCCGCCTCACCTTCTCCATCCCCCAAACCCATCCGCCGCTCCTGAGCCCCTCGGAAGCCCGCAAAGCGGCGGCCATTCGTCCGGCCCTACTCATCCAGGCCGGCTAGGGCCGCGGCCCGGACCGTGAACCGGGCCACCACGCGGTGATCCTCTCCCGCGCCCACAATCCTAACCTCATAGGCCGCGCCGGGTTCCAGCGGCTGGTGGGGAGTCAAGATCGCTTCGGTCGACGCCTCCTGAATCTTCCACGACACCCGAGTCGGAACCGCCTCGCCCGAGTCGCTCGAGACCAGTCGCAATCGCTGCAGGCTGGACGGGCCGACCAATCCGTCAAACCGCACAGTGATCGCCGCTTCCGTAGAAACACCCTGCGCGCCATCCACGGGCGTCGCGCTCGCCACCGTGGTCAGCATGGCGGGAGACGACGCGGCCGAAGGCGCGGCGTCGCCGGCAGCCGCCACGCGGAAGACCGTCTCGTAGGGCCACTCCGCCAAACTGGCGCCCGCGGCGCTTCGCAGCATCGACTGGCGGACGCGAACGAGCACTTCGGCCCCGCCTCGCAACGGCAAGTCCGGCACGAAAACCAGGACCCTGCCGCCGTCGGAGAGATCCAGTTCGCCCGTCACGAACTCTTCGTCCGCGAGAACCTCCAGGGACGAAGGCACCGACGTAGGATCGAGCGCCTCCGAGAACCTCACGCGGATGGCGGCCGTCGGCAAGACATCGAAAGCTCCCGGCGGGGGAAGGATCGATACCACATGGGCGGCCGAAGTCCCCAACTCGAAACCGCTCTCGAAAGGTTCAAAAACCAATCCGGCCACGTCTCGAGCCTTGGGTGACATCCTCACGCCAAATGCGCCGGATGGAGAGGCCGTCGACAGCGGAATCTCCAGCGTCCGGCCATCCGCCGTCAACGCCGGACCGGCCGACTCGATCGCTGCGCCGCCCGCCGTCAAGAATACCTCGCCGACCGCGGACGGATCCAAGGGCGACGACAGGGTCAGTGTCACGGCGCCCTGCGAAACTCCGGCGGCCCCTGCCGGCGGATTGATGCGGAGGACGCGCGGAAGGTCGCCGCCCTCTTGCGTCAGGGGAGCCGCGGCGCCGGTCGTGAACCCGAAGGCGTGGTAACCCTGGAAGTTCTTGAGCCCATTACCCGCCGAATCGAAGATCGTCATGTAGACCGAGTGATACGAGTTGGGAGCCAGTACTTCCAGCGGTTGAATGGTGAGTTGCTGAAAGTTCGAGCTCAGCGACCACGACGTGGGAATGTCCCGGAAGGGGTTGGTGAACCGCAGCACGATATTGCTCGCGACGACCGGCTCATCAAAATCGACAACGATCGTCACGTTTACAGGAACACCGGAAGACTCCGACACGGGGACCTGGCTGACGATCGTGGGTCGCGTATTGTCTTCCACGTTCGAAGTGGTGAAAGTAGCCGTTTGCGCAGGCAGAGCATTGCCCGCAAAGTCGGCGGCGGCCTTGGTGTGGATCGTATAGGTCTCGTTCGCCTTGAGAGGCGGCTGGTACTGCAGCGGCGTGCGGACCGCGACCAAGGCGTCGTTGGAGTCGCGAACTTCGAACAAGTCTCCGGTGTACGAGAACGGATCCAGATCCTCGCTGGGGTCGACGTTCACGATGACGTTGAGCGGCACGCCGACGGCTCCGTCCAGCGGCTGGAAGCGCGCAATCGTCGGGGGGCCGCCGTCGGTCAGCGCCGTTCCCGTCGTAAATCCTTCCGGCCCGTTGGATCCGCGCTGGGCAAGGTTGCCGTTGGTATCGGTCACGCCGTCAATCTTGATCAAGAACGATGTGCTGGCCGGGAGCAAGCCGACAGGAGAAAGCCGAATGAATCGACCCGTCGGATCGAGCGTCGGCTGCGATGCGTAGGGAGTCCCATCCGCCGACGAGGCGAAGTAGACGGTCGCCGCCGTCACGCTCGCCGGGTCGAGCGTCTCAGTCGACACGATCGTAAACGACACGTCCCGCGGCATATCCGTGGGACCGTTCGCGTTTGTGAAATAGTACGGTCCGACGAAATCGAGCTCCGCCTTGGTAGAGAACGACGAGGTGTAAGGCGTCGAGATGGCGTTCCCGGACGTGTCGGACACTCCGGCGATCTCCACGGTCAGCGTACGACCAATCGGCAGCCCCGCCACCGGAAAGATTTGAATCGTGCGGAGGTTGTCAGCCAACTGCGAAAGGATCGGAACGGGCGTGCCGGCGTCAAGGATTCGCACATTCTGTGAGTTCACCGTCAGCGGATCCAAGAACTCGCTCATCTCCACGCTGAGCGGCGCCAAAGGCGACACGTTCGTCGCTCCCGATGCGGGATCGATCGACACGACGCTGGGCGGTTGCAGATCGACGCCTCCGCCCGTGGTGAAGCCGTAATTGCTGGATGTGCAGCACTGATCGGTCAGGTCGTTCAGATCGAAGTTCGAGTCGTAGTCCGAGTTGGGGAGCAGCGGCTGATCCGGGCTGAACACGAGGGTCTTGCCGTCAGGAGAGAAAGCCAGGGAGCCTGTCACCGGCTGGCCCAGATCGTCACGGAAGAACCCCGGCTGAACGCCGGTCTGGTCGATCGCTTCGTTGAATCGCAGGATCAGCTTCGAGTTGACTCCCGCCTCACTTCCTTGCGGCAGGTAAGAGGTCGCCTCGGGTCGCTCGGTGTCAACGACTGCGCCCGTGTGGAAGGTCCACGACTTGTTGGCCACCGGATTGCCGGAGGCGTCCTGTACGCCCTGCACCTCCACCGTGTAGGTCGTATCCGGCGCGAGGTACTCGAGCGGCTTCAACGTGGCTACGTCGGCCCGCGTAGACACGATCCATTCAGCCGCCGGAACGGGCTGGCCGTTGCGCAACAGGCGGAATGTCGAGTCCCGTATGGTCAACGGGTTGATCGCTTCACTAAAGCGGACGCGGGCCACCGTGTTGACCGGAGCGGACGGGAACCCGTTGGGGGGCGAGACGGCGCTGATCGCCGGAGAGTTCAGGTCCGGGTCGCCTATGACGTCGAACTGGTAGGTCACGCCTTGCTGCAGATGTTGCCCCTGGGTGTTCCGCACGGCAGTGGTAACTACCAGCGCATAGGTCCAGTCCTTGGTCAGGGGCTGCGTCGGGGTCACCTCAACCATGTCTCCCTCCGGCGTCACACCGGAGACAGCCTGGACGACCGCTCCGTTGTTGGGCCAGATGTTCGTCAGATAGACCGAGGAACCTGTGACGCTCGCCGGATCCAACTGTTGGCTCAACCTCGCGAGGATTCGGCTGTTCGTCGTATTCCCGCCGGCGTTGGTCGCGACGTTGGGAGACACGCCCACAACCACCGGTCCTTCCACGGCGGGGTCGGGCGCGATGGAGAACCAATACGGCGTGAGAGCGTTGAGGATCGATCGCGTTCCGTCCGCGGAGATGAACTCCGGACGCGGGATCACCTGCACGGTCGCACCACCGGGGAACGGTTGGTCCGGCGTGAACTTCACGATGCGGTTTTCCGCCAGGGATTGCAGGGATCCGCTGATCAAGTCTCCGTTGACGGTTACATACAGGGCTTGGTTCAGCGTGGCGGGGTCAAAGGCCCTGGTCAACAGGAGCGAGATCGGCGCATCCGCGGGCGCCCCGTCGGAACCGTTCTTCGGCCGCATGTCCTTGACGGCGAACTGCGAGTTGTCCGTGCCGCCAATGTCCTGCAGCGTGAACTGCACGGCTTGGTCGGCGGAAAGCTCATTGCCCGCGACGTCTCGCACGGCCTTCGCCACGATGACGGTTGCCGACCCCTCCGAGAATCCCCCCGTGATGCCGACCCGAAACCGCACGCTCTTGTTCGCATTGAAGGTCTCGACGAATGATGCCGAACCTTGTCTGCCGTTGTTCAAAAAGAACAGGTTGTTGGCATTCAGCGTCGAAGGGTCGATCGCCTCGGAGAAGGTCATCTCCACGCTGAGGTTCTGAGAGAGATTGAAGATCTTCGTCGAGCCGTCCGCCGGGTCCGAAGAGATCAACTGGGGCGGCGTCGTATCCATTGCTCCGGAACCTGCCGTGAACAGCAACGGCTCGAAGACAGTCATCTGATTGCCGACATAGTCGGTCGGCGTCGACAACACCTGACCGCGAACCACGTCCACCTTGTAAGCGGCGTTGGGCAGGAGTTGGGGAACCGGCGTGATCTCCACGTTGTTGCCGACAGCCGTCATCGTGGAAGGCGCGAGCGAATACACTCCGTCTCGGTACACCAGCAGTTGGAGCTTCGCCGGCGTCAAGGAGCCCGGCGCGATGCCCTCGTTGAAGGTGAGGGTGATCTTCTGTCCCAGCGGCACGCCGGTGGCTCCGCGCGCCGGCGTTGTCGAGAGCAGCGTGGGCCCTGTGTTGTCGATGACGCCGGACGACGCCTGGAAGCTCGACGTGAAGTTCGGCATCACGTTGCCTGCCAAGTCCCTCAATCCCTTGAGCTCGATGCCTGTTCCGCTGGTCGATGTCCCCGAGGGCAAACGCAGCTCGTTGTTGCCGAACAACTGCAGCGCCTTGTTGGAGCCCAGCAGGCGCGCGCTCTGCGAAGTGACCGAACCGGGATCAATGGCTTCCGAGAGAATGACGGACACCATTGCATTGGGAGGAACCCCAGTCGCACCGTTCGGCGGCGAGACGCTCAGTACCGACGGTGCGACGACATCAACCGAGCCGCCCGTCACGTAGCTCTGTTCGCGCCGATGATTCCAGCCATCCACATCGAACAGGCCGGGCCCAACGACCAGCCTGTACGAGGAATACGGCAGCAGATTGACCGACGGCTTGAGCGTGACCTCGTTGGACTTCGAAAAGATGAAGGTCGCAGGAACGGCCCCGTTCGGTCCCAGCACACGAAGGGTGCTCGGATTGACGGAAGCGGCGATGATGTCCCGGGTGAAGGTCACCCGGAAAGAGGGGTTCAACGGGATGGGCGCGCTGCCGTCCGGGAAGAACGAGGCCGAAGGGAACGTGGAGGAGACGCCGCTGGTCGTGAAGTTCGAAACGACCGGGCCCGCCAGCGACAAGCCGGCCATGTCACGCAAATTCTCCAAAACGATCTTGTAGCTCGTTCCAGGCAATAGGTCCGATGCCGGATCGAGGATGATCTGCGGCCCTTGATCCTCGGGCGCCTGCTGAATCTGGACGGGAACTTCGACCCCGTTGCGCTCCAGGGCGATCTTCGTCCCAGGCCCAATCAGATTGACGCGTTCGCTGAAGAGCAGCCGAATGTTGCTGGCCAGCGGAAAATCCGTGGAACCGTTGGGCGGCGCCGTCGCCACGAGCTGCGGGGCCGTGTGATCATCCGTGAAGCCCGCCACGAAGCTCGTATAGGGCCCTCCGGAACCATACCGCGGCCGCCCGGTCAACGACGCCAACTCGGAGCCGTAGACCTCATGCGTCGCCCCCGCCCACAGGGGCTGGGTCAAGGTACAGGCCACGCTGGACCAGTCCGCCGCCAAACTGCAGTCGAGCGGCATCTTCGTTCCGCTAAATTCCTCCTGGACATACCAGGCCGCCGGATCAAAGTCGGCCGGATCAACTTTGGGACTGATCTCGACAAACAGCGAGGCGTTGCGCGGCACGACATACAGCGTGCCGGCGGAAGCCGTAACCGACGTATTGTCCGGTCCCGCGCCTGTACGGAACGTCGACGAGAAAGGAGGCATCAGGTCCGCCCCGCCCAGATCCTTGAGCCCGTTGATCGTCAACGTGTAATCGCTCGACGGCGTCAGCGCGCTCGTCGGACGGATGGAAAGGAATCGGCCGTCCGGAGAGACCACGAGTTGCACGGCAACCAAGACGGCTCCGCGCTTGAGAGTCACCGTCGAGTTGCTGACCGTGCCTGGATCCACGGAACCAGGCAAGGTCACGATCACGCGCCGATTCGTCGGCGCGCCGATCTGCCCGTTGGGCGGATCGACCTGAGCCGTCGTCCCGGGGGCATAGCCCCAGCGGCCCGGAACCGGAATGTTGCCGGCCGCTCCGAAACCAATGATCTTGTCCCCGGGAGCCCCGTCCCAAAGCGCATTGCCGTTCTGGTCTAAGAACCAGTTGCCTTGATGGAAAACCCCGACCTGGACCTTGCCGTCGCCGTTCCAATCTCCCGTTACGGGGGTCACGCCGGCCCAGCCGAATGGGTACTGCTGGTCGACGACGCCCCCGTCCCAAAGGCCGTTGCCGTCGTAGTCCAGGAACCAGAACCCGCCGCTGAAGACGCCCACCTGATCGCGCCCGTCGCCATCCCAATCCCCCACGAGCATGGTCGCACCGGCCCAGCCGAGATTGATGGCTCGGTCGGTGGCTCCACCGTCCCAAACCTGGTTACCGTCATAGTCCAGGAACCAAGTGCCGCCCGCGAAAAAGCCGACTTCGGAGGCTCCATCGCCATTCCAATCGCCGACGTGCGGCTCCGCGCCGGGCCAGCCGAAGGAGAACGCTCGATCGGTCGGCGCGCCGTCCCACAGACGGTTGCCGTTGAAATCCAGAAACCACGAGCCGTTGTTGTAAACCCCCACATCGGTGGCTCCGTCCCCATTCCAGTCGCCGACAACCGGTGAGGTTCCTTGCCAACCAAAGGGGTACATCTTGTCGACGACGCCCCCGTCCCAATACCCATCCCCGTTGTAATCGAGGTACCAGAAACCGCCGGCGAAGACCCCGGCCGACTCGCGGCCGTCGCCATCCCAATCGCCAACGACGATCTCGGCGCCGGGAAAGCCAAGAAAGAAAGCGAGATCAGAGGTCGGGTCGAACAAACCGTCGCCGGTCACGTCCAAAATCCACTGGCCGCCGTTGTAAATACCGACTTGATCGGGCTGTCCCGCAGCTCGCGCGATCTCGAGACTTGCCGCCGGCGAAGTCGTGACCGCCAAACTCAAACCCAGGACGCACACCCAAGACAAGACGCCAAGCGTCGGAAAGAGCCTCATTGATCCCCCCTCGAATAGCCTGCCATGCAAAAATCAAACAGCGCTCCGGCGCCACCGCGGCAAGTACGCGGAGCCCCAACTGGAGCGCAATGACAATACCGAAACGGAGAGCGGCCGGCCCGAACAACCCAAAGGGCCACCGCCGTTTTGATGTCGCCGTATTGTAGTTCGCCAGGTTACAGTCAGTAAAGGCGCGGGCTTCGGAACAGTTTCAAACCGCGCGGGTGCGGCGTTCAGATTGAGCCTTGCCCCAGACTTCCTTGCCCAGGATCGCCAACCGAGGGTTGCGCGCGTCCCTCCGCCGTCTGGTCTCGAACCCTGCGTCAGTACCTTTTCATACATTCAAGCTGGCGTCGCCCGACCGGCGTTGGCCGAGCCGCGGAACAGCCGGGGATCGAAGCTGTCAGCTCCACGCCCCGCCCCCGGATTCTTTCCGCTGCCCTCCAGCTCCGCCATCGCTGGAAGCGACGAGTGCCAACTCCTCCGGGAATAAAGTGACGACTGAGCATTCCGGACTAAGATCGGAAAATTCCACGTCATAGCCTTCCCTGGGAAACTCATACGCCATAACGATCGTTCCCTCGACGCCAGGGACGAGGCCGTCCTTCGGGCACTTCAGTCGAACCACGTCGTAGAAGTGGTATTTCATCTCTCCGGTATCCCCGCTACAAATCTCAGTTGCTTTGAGTGACTGACAGCGGCGACGAGACGCGAAGGGGCAGAGGATTGCTAGTCTCAGGATTCAGGCGGTCCAACCAGATCGCGCATCCCGTTTGATCTCCATTGGCTGGCGGGGCAAGCCATATCACGCACGCAAGGAGGTGCCAGCGTAGCGAGGGCGAAGCCCAGCTGTAAGGTCTCACTTTTCCTCTTCCTCCTTTTGCGGCGCCAATCCAGTCTTGCCTTGCTGCCGTCGATGCAAGTCAATGGCGCCGTCAAAGGCGAGGCCGTAGTCGGCTACTGTCGCGGAGTGCGGGATTTGCGGATTGTTCAACAGGCGGGTATTTGAAAGAACGCTCATCCGTCACCGACCGCGTCGAACCCAATTGGTCCGTCGTTCGGAGGAACCGCCCGCCGCTCGACGGGGCCTGACTGGAGTACTCCGCGGCCAGATGCCCGAAGGCGTCATACACATACGTCGTCATGCCCCCGTCGGCCTTGCTCGCGCGATTGCCTCCGCATGATACTGACACTCGGCCACAGTGGAAAGGTTGCCAAGATCCGGACAGTTGGGGCTTTGCAAACCACCGGTGTCAACCGGACCGGGACGAATAGGGATACCGCCCTGTTCCCTCCCGCGCCCCAGCGGGGCGCGTGCAGAAATCAGCCCCGGGTGAAACGCGGGGAGCCAGAACGCCCCAGCCCACCCTCTGCCGCGCCCCGGAGGGGCGCAGCCAACGCCCTATCCCGCATTTCACAACTCTATAAGCCTAAACCTATCAACAACATCCAACCGCCACCCCATCAGAAAGCTTGGTAACCCAAGTTACCCTGGAATCGCGGGCCAGAAGCCATTCCTCCCAGCCCAAATGTCAGGTCAAATGCATCCAAACCTGACAAATCCGGACATTTCGACCCGACCCGAACCCCCATCGCGATAGAACACACCCTCATGGTCACCCTGCCCAACCAAGGCCTGCGCCGCCGCATCGAACGCCTCGAGCGCCGCCTGCCGCCCCTTCTCGACCGCCCCGAAGTCACCATCCGCGTCTTCGGCAACGAAGAAGGCGGCGGCTACACCATCTCCTCCATCAACTACGGAACCCACGTCGAAACCTTCGTCTTCGACCTCACGCCCTCCGAATACGCCGAGTTCATGGCCCCCGTCGAAGGCGAAGAGTCCTTCCCGGAAGACGACCCCGAACCCCTCCGCCGGCCCGCCTCCACGCAAGAACCGACGCCACCGGCACGCATTCCCACCAATCGCCGCCAATCTCCCACGAATCCCGACACAATCGACCCCGTCCTCGCCCACCACCTCCGCCAACCCCAAGACGCGCCGCCCCTCCCTCTCCGCAACGCCGCGCCGCCCCGCCTCTCCTTCACTTCCCCCAAGCCCAACCTCCGCTCCTGAGCCCCACGCAGCCCAGTCGAGCAGCCCCGGCGTCGCCGCCATTTTCCACCGAAAGTGTTCCGTCCCCACCGCCTCGTCGTAGTACCGGCTCCCGGTATTTTTTCCTACACATTAGGCGCGTCTTATGACGTGCGGCATATCACCGAAATGATCCGGGAGTTCTACCACCTGTTTTGCTTTCTAAGAGTGCTTTTAGGTCGTTTTCCCAATGCACCGCGGCCTGAATCCGGCCGAAGAATTAGAACAGGATTCCGATGCGACCCCAAACCTTCTTACTTTGCTTACTGGCCTTCGCCCTGCCGGCGTTTGGCCAACTTCCTCCGGCTCAACCCGAGACGGGTCCGGCCGGCAAACAATACTTTCACGCCAAGGTCGACGTCCTGGGGCCCTTCCAGCCGCCGGCGCACGCCAACGACTCTTGGTACGACTACTACATCTATCAACCGGCGGACCCCAAGCCCGCCAACGCCCCCGTCGTGCTGCTGACGCCGGGCTACGGAGCCTGGCTGCCCGATCAGTACCGCGGCTGGATCGACCACATGGTCAAGATGGGCTACACGGTCGTGTGGGCGCGAGCCGACCAGACCCTGTTCGCCGTCTGGCAGTTCATCCCTGACGTCGAAGCCGCTTGGCAAGACGCTCTCAACCGCCTGGCCACCGGCGGCGCCTTCGTCCCGCCCGCGGTCGATGACCTGGGACGTCCGCTCACCGGCTTGACCGGCCACTCCCTCGGCGCCTGGATCGTTCCGGCGATGGCGTCGCGAGCAGGCCGCGGCCTGACGACTTATCCGCCGCCCAAGGCCGTGATCTCCCTGACGCCCGGCCAGGGCTTCATGCTCAATGAGAACTTCTCGGGCATCCTTCCCGACACGAAGTTCGTGATGACGCAGGCCGACCAGGACCAGTTCTTCTGCGGCGAGACGATCAAGAAGATCTGGAACGCCACTTCGCAGATTCCCAACACGAACCGCGACGTCCTGCTGGTGCAATCCGACAGCCGCTGGATCTTCAAGCTGGTGGCCGACCATGGCTATCCGACGGGACTGTTCCCGCTCGGCGGCGTCGACAACCTGGACTATCACGGCGTCTGGAAACTGTCGGTAGGCGCACTCAACTGCGGCGTCTACGGCGAGGATTGCGAGTATGCCGTGGGCGACGGCGCTCCGGCGCAAGTCCAAACCGGCAAGTGGAGCGACGGCGTCGCTTTCAAGCCACTGGTCTGGATCGAGGACCCCTCGCAGTTCCAGATGAAAGCCAACTGCGCCCAGTAGCGCAGCGCGCCTCCAAGAAGAGGTTAGACGGAAGGTTTAGCGGATCAGGGCTTGCGTTGGATTGGCGGAAAACGAGCCCGCCGACAGACGGATGTCCACCAGGCCCTTGCCCGCCAACGAGGCGGGCAGGGGTCCGAGGTTGAGCTGGTCCAGGCCCGCGAACTCACTGTGGGGAACCGGGCCGGCCACCTTCACGTTCACGCCCCCCACAGTCGCCGTCACCGCCGAAGCGCCCCGCAGGCCGGTGCCGAACAGAGAGACATAGATCTGCTCGCCCGGCGCGGTCACATCGAGCGGCGTCGGCGCACCGCTGGCCGGGTCGAAGATGAGCCCGCTGGTTCGGCCGCCGTCCGCCGCGACACGCAGGTAGGTGGCGGCAGCGACGCCGTCACCCGAGGCCCCTGCGGAGAACACGCCCGGAGCCACGGAGTTGACCTGCACCGAACCCTCGGCGATCGTCTGGCCGTTGCGGGTAATGCGGACCGAAGCCGCCCCTCTCGCCAACGCCTGCGGGGCGAGCAGGTTCACTTGCCCCTGTCCGGCGAAGAACAAGGCGGCGTCATAGGACTTGCCGTCAGCATCGGAGACCACAGCCTTCACGCCGTCGAGGCTCGTCGGCAGCGGCAGCGTCTGGGCGGCCGTATCGGCCGAGGCCAATCCCTCAGCGAACGCGCTTGCGATCGACGAGGGGGCCACGCCCACTTGCTGGTCGAAGCTGGCGGCGGAGACGGCGACCAGCACAACCGTCCGCTCATAGGTTCGCAGCTCGCTGTTGGTCCCAAGCAGCAACGCGCTCGGGCTCTGCTCGAGATAGCGCCGCAGGAAGTCGATCGAGTAGGAGTTGATCAGTCGCGCGTTGGCCTTGGTTTCCAGGCACTGGGCGATGCTGTCCTTGCCCAGGCAGAGTAGGTTGGTCCACTCGAAGTGCGAGCCGCCCTTGAGCTTGACGAAGTAGCGCGGCTCGGCCAGGGTCGCGTAGGCGCCGTTGGCGCCTTCGAGCGACGGCGTGATGCCGAGGTCGAAGTCCGCGCCCTGCAGCATCACCGGCTTGTTGATGTTGGTCAAAGTCTTCTTGGACTGGAAGGGCAGCAGATAAGGAGACAGCAGAACAGCGGCTCGGATGCGGTCATCGCGCCACTGCGGCCAAGCGCCGAGCAGGCCCAGAGCCGTGTAGCCGCCCAGCGAGTGCCCCACGATGCCGATCCGCTCCCGGTCGACGACCTTACCGATCGAGCCGTCGGACAAAGCCAGATCAATGGCCTTTTCCACGTCCTCTTTGCGATCGGCGTACGTCGCTGCGGTCCACTTCTCCGGTTCGAGCAGGGATTCCTGGGTGTCCTGGAAGTTCGGCGCGCCGCTGCCGTCCACGGTGCAGGCGGCGTCGCGGTGGTCCGGCGCGATGACGACGAAGCCGGCCCGAGCCAGCTCCTCGGTCAGAAACAGGCTCTGGGTGCCGCACCCGCCCAGCCCGTGCGAGAAGACGATCAGCGGAAAGCTGCACGCCATCGGCGGCTCGTTCCGGGTGAAGTTGCCCTGGATGCCGCCTTCGGCGTAAGCGGTGGGCTTGCCCGGTGTGGCGGTGGGATACCAAAAGGCCGCTTTGCGGCCTTCGCGCAGGTCGACGACCCGGAAGCTGACATCGTAGGGCGCCTTGCACTGTTGCCCGTAGGTCACGGACAAGGTGAGGAGGTATAAGACCGCAGCGATGAGTCTAAGCATTCTACGAATCACTATAGCCGGGCCCTCGAAGCGACAACCAAGGACCGTGGCGAAACGGACCGTCCCAAAATGGGCGCTCCCTTCGCCGCGACAAGGCAACGAAGGGAGCGCAAGTGAGTGCGGCTCGACCGGCCCTTGCTTAGGGGACGCAGCGGGCGTTGGTGCACTTGAGGGTGCAGACCCGCATGTCGAGCGTGGTGATCATGCCGTCGCCGTCCACATCGAACGGGTCGCTGGGCAAAGCGGACTGGTTGCGGCGGGCCGTGATGGCGCTGACGTCGTTTCGGTCCACCTGGCCGTTGTCATCCACGTCGCAGTCGCGGGCGAACGAAGCGAACAGCCCCAGGTAGTTGGCGGTGACTTCGCCGCACAACTGCGAGCCGTTCACCGCGCTCTCCAAGGCCACCCACTCGTACTCGCCGTCGTTGAACTGCAACTGGCGTAGCTCGGGGTTGAGGGCGCTGGGGTCGATCGGCAGGCAGACCTCGGCGCGCTCGGGCTGGGCGCAGGAGTCGCGCCATTCCGCCGTCGAGTCGACGAAGGAGAACGCCGGCGGTTGAGCAAAGCCCGGCTCGGTGGCGGGCGGCTGCCCCGTGATCCCTTCGATGAACATGTTGATGTCCTGCTCGTAGGGGACCAGGAAGTTCGGCGACGAACGTACATACGTGTATCCCGCCCGGCCGATGCTGCAGAAGTTGGCTTCCACGCCGCCGGTCAGGGGCACGGAGACGTCCGAGCCCAGCGACGTGTTGTTCGGCCGCCGCTGATGGCGAATCAGCTCCCAGCCGCCCTCGGGCAGCAGATCCAATGGATTGCCGAGCAGGTTGGAGGGGTTGGCCATGGCCGAGACCAAGTCGCCGTCGAGCTCGAGCAGGTTGCGCACGCCCCAGTTGGTGTAGTTCCCGATGCCGGAGATGCTTTCCGGGATCGCCGGCGCGTCGCCGTCGGTCATGTAGTAGAGGTCGCCGCCACGCAGCAACGACTGGAGCGCGAAGAAATCGCGCACCTGGTCGGAGACTTCCTGCACCATCTGCGGATCGACGTCCGGCTGCTCGGCGAGCAGCTTCAGGGCGGCGGCGCTGCCCTGCTCGAAGGAGTAGAGCGTATCGAGGGTGCCGATCCAGAGGCGATTGTCCCAAACCCGCATCGTCCAGGTGTAGTGGTTGTAGGGGTTGGAGTAGCCGCTGTAGCCGAACAGCGGGGCCTTCTTGCCGGCGGGCATGTTGTTCGGGAGCGGAATCCACTGGCCGAACTCGCCCTGCGGGATGAAGACCGGCAGGGTCTTGGAGCCGTAGGCCAGGTCGATCTCCTGCTGCGGAGTGCCGAAGTTCTTGCCCCGGAACATCACGGTGGGCCGCATGGTCGAGTACAGGGTCGCCAGCATGTCCTCGTTGGTCGTGGGCGAGCCGTGGACGCCGAGGAACAGGCCCAGACCGAGGTCGGGCAAATGCATCGTGCCGAAGAACAGGTAGCCGTCGAAGCTCGCCATCGCCCCGCCTGCGTAGGTGGCGGCCAGCAACGGGTCCGGATCGTAGTCCGACGCGCGCCAGACCTCGGTCCAGCCCTGCGAGTCGGAGCCGGTCAGGGGCGTGCCCGAAAGCGGGCGGCTCATGAAGACCTTGGCGACCGAGGTGCCGTCGAACGCCGGCCAGGTGGAGGCGAACAGCCGATCCTCATGCAGCGCGATGAAGGCGACCAATCCGTCGAACTCGCCCACGACTTCGAAGCTGTTGCAGGAGCCGCACGGCGCGGCGCTGAGCGAACCGGTCCAGCGCAGAACCTCGCCGCCGCTGGTCTTGCCCATCGCCAGATAGAGCTCGCCGTTAACGATGGTGGCGCGGCGGATCGAGTTGTAGCCGGGCAGCGACGCCGTGCCCAGATAGGCCAAGGTGTCAGCGCGGTAAAAGAACAACTGCACGTTGCCGGTCAGCGTGGGGCCGCCGATCATGGTGAGGTTGCCGATGGTGGTGGCGAAGCGCAGGCCGCGCGTGATCAGGATCTCCGACGTCACGCCGAACGGCAGGCTGGGATCCTTGGGCGTCAGGTCCGTTACGGCGTGGGTGGTCTTGTCGTAGGCCAGAATGCGCCCGGGGCGGAAGTCGCCCAGCAGATCCAAGCCAGGAATCAGAAAGGCGTAGGGGCTGCTGCCGAACTCGCAGGCCCAGCTCTCCGTCTCATACGGGAAGGTAATGCCAAACGCGCCCTGCGCCAGGCAGTGCGGATTGGCAGCCGTCCCGATGATGATGTGCTGCCCGGAGGCGTCGAGCGTGGTGCCCCAGGGATACGATTGATTCACCTTGGGAACGCTGAAGAAACAAGGCGGGGCCAAGAAAGGGATATTTCCGCCGAGAGAGAAATAGCACTCATCCGGATCGGCCTTGGCGATACGCACCGCGGTGGTGGTCGGCAAGTCTTCCGTAATCGGGATGGGGGCCGCCGTCAGCGCCGAGCCTCCCAGCCAGAAAACGGCCAGAATCGGCGCAATCCATTTCAGGCGGCAGCGCTCGAAAGAGAAGGCTCGGAGGCCTGTAAGAATCCGTCCGAAAGTCCACGCATGCATGTGAATCCCCCCGGCAGCGCCACCGGCCTGACGCTCCGCTCCCTAAGGAGTGTACAACGACGCTAACCACGTCCGCAATCAATCACTTGGCATGGCTTTTTCGTACTATACCCACTATCATTCCCCACAAAATGTGTTTCCGGCGAGGGACCGGACGGGGCCATAAAGCGGCTCTGAAGGGCGACGGCAAGGGGTCTACGCGAGTTGCTCGCGCGAGGCTCCGACAAACGTCGACAAACGGGCGAAACAGAAGCTTTGAGAACGCTCGGGAGTGCGGTACGCTAGCGTTGTGTCACGCATCTTGCTCGTATCGCCCCGTTTCGACTCGGAGTTCACGCGCGGGACGCAAGGCGGCGGCGTCAACAAGAAGATGGCGTTGATGACGCCGTTGCACTTGGCGACCATCGCCGCGCTCACACCCGACGACTTCCAAGTCGACATTTATGACGAGAGCGTACTGGAACCAATTTCCGGCGACAAGGACTATTCGAAGACCTACGATTTAGTCGGCGTGACCGGTTATATCGCGCACCTTCCTCGGGCGAAAGAGCTGGGCGCGTTGTTCCGCCGCCAAGGCATCCCCGTTGTGATGGGCGGGCCGGGTGTCTCCGGCTCTCCCGAGGACTGCCGCGACGCCTTCGACGTGCTGCTGCTGGGCGAATCGGAGCTGACGTGGCCGCGCTTTCTGTCGGAGTGGAAGAAGGGCCAACACCTGAGCGAGTACCGGCAGGTGGAGCGGCCGGATCTGACGCTGACGCCGGCGCCGGACTGGACGACCGTGGCGCCCTACATCGACCGCTACGCCATGGGCGGCGTGCAGACGACGCGCGGCTGCCCGTTCGACTGCGAGTTCTGCGACGTCATCCACCTGTTTGGCCGCAAGCCGCGGCACAAGCCGATCGAGACAGTCATCGAAGAGGTCCTGGCGCTCAAGAAGCTCGGGATCAAGATGATCTTCATGTGCGATGACGACTTCATCGGGCACAAGAAGTACGCCAAGGATCTGCTCCGCGAGCTCGGCTCAGTCAACAACTCTCTCGACGAGCCAGTCGCCTTCACCACCCAGCTCACGATCGACTTGGCTCAGGACGAGGAGCTGATGGAGCTGATGGCCGACGCCAACTTCGGCCAGGTGCTGGTGGGCATCGAGAGTCCCCGCGAGGCCAGTCTGCGCGAGACGAATAAGCTGCAGAACCTGCGCGGCGACATGGTCGACGACATTCGCAAGATCCAGTCCTACGGCATCGCCGTGCGGGCTTCGTTGGTTGTGGGCTTCGACTCCGATGACTCTGCGGTGATCGACGAGCACATCGATCTGCTCAAGCGCGCCAACGTCGTCTCGACCAACATCAACACGATGAAGGCCTACCCGGGGACGCCCCTGTGGGTGCGGCTGCAACGCGAGAACCGTGTGGTAGACGTCAGCCACATCTACACCGACGCGCCGCGCGTGGTGAGCAACATTATTCCCAAGGGCATGACCCGCACGGAGATGCTCGAGGGGTATCGCCGGCTGCTGGAGTTCTCACGCGATTGGGACGGCTACGTCGAGCGCATGCGCGGCTTCGTCGACGGCGTGACGCGGCAGCCCAAGGTGGCCCGGCCTTCCGGGCTGGCTCGCGTGAAGGCGATCGGGCGCGGCCTGGGCTTCCTCATCAAGGGGGCCGTGGGCGGCGACAAGAACCTGCCCCAGAAGACCAAGGAGAGCTTCAAGGAGCTGCTCCAACACACCTGGAAGACGGCCCCGTATCTGGTGCAACGCGTGATGGGCATCACCGTGCAGCACACCATGGACGTGATGCTGCTGCCCTACCACAGCAAGGTGATCCAGCAGCAGGTGGACGAGGATCAAGCCGGCCCGCTGGCGCTCGACCGGGACGAGTCGGCCGGGTTGGTGCCGGAGAAGTTCTACAAGAAACTCAACAAGGTGATGCCGATGCTGCACGGCCGGCTGTCGACGGAGATCATCTACAAGCCGGCCATCGCGGAGGCGATGACGGCCGTGGTGAAGGACTTCGTGATCCGCTGGGCCAACGGCTTCGAGGACTTCGAAGACCACCACATGGTCTACCTCAACGAGCTTTGCGACCGGCACGTGGAGCGCTGGAATGAGCGGGCGCCGAAGCCGGCCGCCAGCGAGACCGACGTGCTGAGCCTGGAGCGCGCGAAGTCCGTGCACTTCGTCAAGGGCTTGGTCGTTGCCGTAGAGCAAGACCTGCGGGGCGCCTCGGCCCACGCCGCAGCGTAAGCCGAAGGCCGCGTTCGGTTAGCTCGAAACCTGCTCGGCGGCCGGGGCCGGAACGTCCGCCGTTTCCTCTTCGAAGAAGCTCTGGATCCGCGGCAGAGCCAGTTGCGGCTCTTCGATGGCGTAGAAGTGTCCGGCCTCTTCGATGAGCTCGAAGCGGCAGTTGGGCATCAGGTTGCCCAGATGCTCGGCCATCTTCTCGTAGGGAGAGGTCGCGCCGTAGACGGCGTAGACCGGCGTCTGAATGGTGGCGAGGGCTTCTTCGGTGAGCGCGCCGACCTCGCGGAACTCGCTGCACATGTCGGTGTCGTCGACCAGCTTCTTGAGCCGCGGCGTCAATGCGACCTTGCCGCGGCGAAAGCCGGACTGCAGCGGGATCGACAGGCTCTTGCGCACGATCTCCCGCACGTCCTGATTGCGGTCGACTTCGAGGAACCGGTCGAGGGTGATGCCGAAAGCCTTCAGCACCGTGCCGTACTTCTTCCAGCCGGGCCAGTTCTCGATCAGTCGCAGGTGGCGCAGGCAGGCCAACCCGGTGTCGAGCAAGACGACGCGGCGCACGCGCTCCGGGCGCAGTAGGGCCAAGTGCAGGGAGATGCCGCCGCCGAAGCTGTGACCGACGAGGTGCGCCCGCTCAATGCCGAGGTGATCCATCAGGCCGAGCAGATCGAGCGCCATGGTCTCGGAGTCGTAGCCGTGCTGGGTGACCTCGGAGAGACCGTGGCCGCGCAGGTCGTAGATCGTGACGCGGTAGCTCTTGGAGAGCTCCGGAAAGATCTTGAGGTACCACTGGGCGATGCACGACGTAATGCCGTGCACGAGGATGATGTCGTCGCCCTCGCCCTTCTGTTGATAGTGGAGGTTGACTCCGTTGACGGTGACCTTACCCATTGGAGATTTCCCGCGGCCTATTCGATGTACCCAAGGGCTTTGAGCCGCTGGATGAGCTCTTCGTCGTCGCCCTCTTCCTCGCCCGGCGCCGCCGGCTCGGCGTCCACCAGAGAGGCGGGAGCGTGGGACCCGTTGACTTCCGCGGCGACGCGCGCCGTACTGGGGGCCGAGAAGGCCGCCTCGGCGGCGACGCCTTCGAACTCCTCCACGGGCTCGAGTCCGAGACAGCGGAAGATGGTCGGCGCCACGTCGACCAGCCCCAGGCGCCCGATGTCCTCGCCGCGGCGCACGCCGGGGCCGCGCAGCGCGAAGACGCCGTCGGGGTGGTGCGTGCCGGTGAGGGCGGGCCGCTTGACGAGGATCGACTCGCCGCGGCGGACCGAGAAGAAGATGTGGTCGCGCAGCGTCAGCGTCAGATCGGGCGCCAACCCTTCGTACGGGCCGGCAAAGATCTCTTCGCGCCGCCAGACGCGCGTCACCAGCGGTTGGCCGGTTTGCGGGTGGAGGCAGCGCGTCAGCAAGGCCTCGGTCAGCTCCCGCCGGAACGACTCGTACTCTTCAGGCGGAATGCCGTCGGCCGACCGCCGGCCCCGCACGGCGATGTGGATGCCATTGCTCGACGCCGTCAGCGCGAAGGCCTTCGTCTTGGTCATGTCGAAGGCGGCGAGCTGGTAGAAATCCGGTTCGAGCTCGGCGGACTCGCCGACGGATTGAACGGACTCCTTCCAGGTGAGGTAGCCCTGCTGTTCGAGCCAGCGGTTGATGTAGAGGATGTCCTCGCCGCCGGTGAAGCCGTGGTCGGAGGCGATCATTACGTGGGCTTCGGGGCCGGCTAGCTCGACGGTCTCCTCGAGGAAGCGGTCGATCTGGCGGTAGTACTCGAGGCAGACCTCGCGCACGCGCCGCCAGCGCTCGTCGGAAGCCTGGTCGGCGCAGGCCGGGTCGACGTAGGGCCACAGCAGGTGCTGGAGCTTGTCGACCCCGTCGAAGACGATGCCGAGCAGCTCTGTGGGGTCCTTCTGCATCTGGCGCCGCAGCACCTGGAACCACTGCCGGTCGCGCTGGATGTGCAGGTTGATCCAGCTCTCGTAGTCGTCGAGCGGCGCGCCGGCGACGGCCTTGCGCTCGATCTCGTAGTCCATCGCCAGTTGCTGAACGGAGAAGTCGTCGATGTCGGCGGCCAGTTCTTCCATCAGCCCTCGCGGGCGCGTGAAGCGGCCGAGCCAACGCCAAGGCGTCCAGCCGGGAACCACGAAGCCGTCAAAGCGCGGCGGCGGCGCGTGCAGCACGAAGTTCAGGCAGCCCGCGCGCAGCCCGTAGCGGTTGACCAGCGACCAGATGGTTTCGCAATGGACGTCCCGCGAAGAGGCGATCTGAAGCTGGTCAGAATCTGCCGAGCGAAACTGCACGAAGCCGGTGATGCCGTGCCGTCCGGGCGTGCGGCCGGTGACCAGCGTCGTCCAGGCGGGAGGCGTCAGCGGCGGGGTCACCGACTCCAGCACGCCCTTCGCGCTCTCCTGCAGGAAGCGGCCGAGATAGGGCATGACGCCCTCGCGGATGAGGTCGTCGAGAACGGTGTAGGTAGCCCCGTCGAGCCCGAATAGGACGAAACGCTTCATGAGCTCACTGCGGGGCGGCGGTCGGGGAGCCGTCCAGGTGCTGCGTGATGAAGTCGACGAGCTGCCCGACGGTGACGTCGCTCCAGTTCTCTTCGTTGGCCCGGGTGAGAAACTCGGCGAACGGCAACGAGCGGTCGAAGTGCTCCTCGATGGCCGAACCCAGCGCGACGGCGTCGATCGACTCGAAGCCGATGTCGTTGAACAGCCCCGTGGAGTCGTCGATGGGCATGGAAAGCTCCCAATCCTCGCGGACTTCCCGAATGGTTTCGACCACCACCTTGCGGGCGGCGTCACGATTCATTTGCTGCATTGGGCGCTATTCCTCAGACTTCCAGGCGAGCCCCATGCGGACGCCTGCGCTCTCCACGATTGTCGCAAAAGCCCGCGAGCCCTCGACTGTGGCCGTCCACGGCTTGGAGTCGGCGGCGGGCGGCGCGAGCTGAGCCGGGATCGGGCCCAGCAATTGCGCGACGGCGCGGCGAATCAGCGCCTCGGCGGACTCGGCGGCATCAGCGGCGAGGGTGAGGGCGACGGGGGTCTTGGCGGCGGCTCCGTAGGAGACTCGGTCGCGATAGGCGGTAGCGATGTAGGGCGGCTCTTCGCCCTCGGCCTCGAACCAGGGGCCGGCGGCGCGGCTCATGCCGCGGGCAATCGGCGCGACGGTGACGTCGCAGGGGTAGAGGTCGCGATCGACGTTGCGCTTCACCCAGTCGCGGGCTACGTCTTTCTCGGCCGCGCGCACGAAGGCCCACTCCGTCCGGGCGTCGCCGTCGGCCATGGCCTGGTACTCGGAGTACTCGGCGGGGTTGAGCACCACGCGCATCCACATGTCCTGCCACAGGCCCTTGCGCTCGGTCTCATCGAGGTCTTCGATGAAGCGCAGCGGGATGTGGGGCGCGGCGGGGCTGCGCAGAGGCTCGCCGTTGTAGGCGCGGTCACTGAAGCGCCAGAACTCGTAGATTCGGTTGCTCCAGTAGAAGCGCCAGTCGGTCCAGCCTTCCACTCGCAGCGCCAGCTTGCCCGAGGCGTCGACGATGTCGAAGTCGGCTGAGAGCTGGCGCTCGGTGAGGGACTTGATGCGCACCCGGCAGTCCAGCGTCACGCCGGGCTCGAGGACCGGGCCGTACAGGGTCAGTTGCTGGAGCCCAACAGGCAGCACCACAAAACCCTCATCGACGTATTCGTTGGGCCAGTAGCCCACGAGTTGGCCGCCGGCATCGAGCAGGAACGGGTCCGTCCACAGGCGAGGCGCCGCGTCGCCGCGCAAGAGCTCGTGGCGCGGCAGCGTCTTGAGCTGGGCGTCCACGCCGTTGCAGCCGACGGTGTGCAGGTCCAGGATTCCCTGGAAGCTCGGCCCGTGGAAGAAGCGGTGCTCGTCGTAGGGGTTGTCGCCGGCCTTTTCGGGCCGCCGCGGCTCTTCGAGCGGCGCGCTGATCGGCTCCGGCGGAGCGGGATAGTCGTCGGCCAGGTCGATGACGGCCTGGGAGAGGATATCCTTCGGCGAGCGCTCGTCGCTCAGCGAGACTTCCACGCGCGAGGCGTCGAGCGCGCGGGCCTTGAGCAGCAGGTGCACCGGCGCGCCGGAAGCCTGGAAGTTCACCCAGCGCAGGGAGCGCACGGCGCGGGCGCCGATGACCTTCTTGCCCGGGAACAGCCGCGCCGCCGTCTCGGCCATCATCTCGAGATTGCCGGTCTGCGGCATCGAGAGGATGGGCGGCAGTTGGTTGTCGAACTCCGAGTCGTTGAAGTACAGGCAGTGGTCGTAGAGGTAGCGGTGGTCGTCGGTGGAGATGGGGCAGCGCAGCAGCAGCGACTTGCCGGCGACCTGCTCGACGATCTCGGCGTCGCGCGTCAGGGCGTTGCGCTCCTCGAACGGCAAGGCGGCCGGCGTTGAGGCCGAGGCGCCGCCTTCGAGGTGCGCGATGACCTCGCGCAGCGTCTTCAAGCCGGCGACGGCCTCCATGTCGACGGTCGAAGCCGCGTCCGGGCCGACCATCTCCTGCAGGGCGCCGAGGATCTCGACACGCTTGATGGAGTCGATGCCGAGGTCGGCTTCGAGATCCAGGTCGAGCTCGAGCATCTCCTCGGGATAGCCGGTGCGCTCGCTGACCACTTCCAGCAGCATCGCCTTGTAGTCCAGGGCGGAGCCGGAGGAGGAGGCGACGACGGGCTCGGGAACCGGCGCCGGAACTGCCGGCGGGGCGACCGGAGCGGCAGGTTGTACAACCGGAACGGGCGGCGGCGCGCCGTTCTGATAGGTTTGCGGCGCGGGAGCGGCAGGAGCCGGGGCCGGCGGCGGGGCGAGCGACGTCGGCGGAGGAGTTGGAGGAGGCGGGGCGTAGCTGACGCCGTTGACCGGCGCAGCCGGAGGCGCCTGCGAGAGTCCCCCCAGGGCGGCCTGCATGATCATCTCATGCGTCGCCAGAAACTCGTCCATCAGCTCCAGGTGCTGATTCACCACGGCGTCACGGACGCCCTGGGGCGCGGCGTAGGTCATTGCGGCCGGGGCCGGAGCTTGCTGCGCCGGCGGAGGCGGCGGAGCGGGAGCCGGCGTGGGCGCTGCAACGGGAGCAGGCGCGCTCGGCCGAGGGGCGGCGGCGCTCGGCCCAGCCGGGGCCGGAAACTCATGCACCTTGGCGGAAGCGGGAGCCGTCTTCGCCGCCGGCAACGGATCGAGTGGAGCCAGATGCGGGTAGCAGGTCGAGACCTCCACGCAGCCGGGCTCCTGGTCCGGGTTCGGCCGGCGGTCCGCCTGCGGGTCGAACTGAATCGCGCGCGAGTCGCGCCGTTCGTAGAGCGGAGCGAGCGTCATGTCGACCCCGGCGGCGAACAGCATCGCCAAAGCGTGATGCAGGCCGGAGATCCCGTCGCGCCGGAAGTGATCGACCGGAGCGGCCACGTGGGGCTTGCCGCGCAGGATGTCGTCGATGAAAGCCGTCAGATTGCCCCGCGGGCCGGCCTCGATGAAGATGCGGGCGCCGTCGGCGTACATCTGCTCGACCGTCTGCCGGAACAGCAGCGGCCGCGAGAAGGTCTGCGTCACCTGCTCGAGGATGCTCTCGCGATCGGCCGGGTACGGCGCAGCCGTGGTGGAACAGTACAGCGGCTTGCCCGGCCGCCGGATGTCGAGCGAGGCGAAGAACTGCCCCAGCGGCTCGCAAATATAGGTGAACGCCGAGGTGTGGTAACCCCGATCGTACGGCAGCCGCTCGACGAAGACGCCCATCGAGCGCAACTGCGCCACGACTTCGGCTTCGTCCTCGGGCGCGATCACGACCACCACCTGGTGCGGGCAGTTGTCGTTGGCGATCTCGCACTTCTTGTCGATCGAGGCCAGCATCTCCCGGACCTTGTCCCGGCCGGCGCCGACGGCCAGCATCGTCATTTTGGGGATGTCCTGGCGATCGGCGAGACGCTCGTAGAGGCGTCCGAGAGAGCTGAGGTTGTCGACGAACTGGTCGATGTCGAGCACGCCGGAGGCAGCCAGGGCCACCCACTCGCCGGCGCTGTGCCCGCTCATCATGTCGGCCTGCACGCCAAGCTGTTCGAGCAGGCGGTAGATGCCTCCGTTGCCGGTGAGCACGGCTTCCGTGGCCCGATCGATCGAGTAGAGCTCGGACTCGCGGACGGCGCGCTCTTCGGCGCTGAACGAAGGCGGCGGAAAGACGACGGCGCTGGTGGGCTTGCGGCCCACATCGCTGCGCGCCCCGTCGGCCCGCTCGAAGGCTTCGCGCACGACCGGGAAGTGCAGGCACAGATCCGACAGCATGTCGAGGTACTGTGAGCCTTCGCCGGGGAAGACGATGGCGACCTTGCCTTCGCGGATCTCGGGTTGGGAGAAGAAGTACAGCCCCTGGCGATCCCGCAGACTCTCGACGCGGTCGTCCTTCAAACGCTCGGCGCAAACGGCCAGCTTGGCGGCGACGTCGGCCATCGAGTCCGCCACGATGGCGAGCCGGAAAGCTCCCGGGGCCTTCGTGTTGAGGGTACAGGCCAGATCGCGCAGCTCGGTTTCGTCGGCCGCCAGGGCGTAGCGGCGCACGCGGTCGATCTCCGCGAGCAGCTCGGGCCTGGTCGCAGCCGAGAGCGTGACGAGCTCGTTGGGCCAGCGCCGCAGCAGGGTCTGCTCGGGCTGGGCGGAGCGATGCTGCTCCAAGATGATGTGGGCGTTGACGCCGCCGAAGCCGAACGCCGATACGCCGGCGCGCCGCGGACCTTCCTGGCGGGGGCGAATCCAGGGCCGCGTCTCGGTGTTGACGTAGAAGGCGCTGTCCGCCGCCGAGAGGTCGGCCCGGGGCGTCTCGCAGTGCAGGGTGGGCGGCAGAATGCCGTGATAGACCGACAGGGCCGCCTTGATGAGCCCGGCCGCGCCCGCCGCGGGCATGGCGTGGCCGATCATGGACTTGACCGAGCCGACGGCGCAGTAGGGGTGGCCGCGGTCGCTGGACCCGAACAGCTTCTGGAGCGCGGCGGCCTCGGAGGCGTCGCCGACGGCCGTGCCGGTGCCGTGGCCTTCCACCAAGTCCACGGTGCGCGGGTCGACGCCGGCCATCTCGTAGGCGCGGCGCATGGCGAGCTCTTCGCCCTCGATGCGCGGCGTGGTCACGCCCTTGGCCTTGCCGTCGCTGCTGCTGCCCGCGCCCTTGATGACGGCGTAAATGCGGTCGCCGTCGCGCTCGGCGTCAACCAGCCGTTTGAGCGCCAGAATGCCGACGCCTTCGCCGGACATGGTGCCGTCGCAGTGTTCGTCGAACGGCCGGATGGTGGAGCTCAACGACATGGCGCGCATGGCGTCGAACACCTGCAAGAACGGCACGTGCGCGAAGATGTGCACGCCGCCGGCCAGCACCAGATCCGCGGCGCCGCTGGACAGGTCCTGAATGGCGATCTCGGTGGCGATCAGCGACGACGCGCAGGCGGCGTCGATCGTAAAGTTCCGCCCCATGAAGTCCATCCGGTTGGCCACGCGGCCGGTGCAGATGTTGGGGATGAGGCCGCCGGCGACCTCGCCGTTGAAGGGCGGCAGCTCGCGGCGCAGGCGCGCGCGCAGGGCGTCGATGTCGCCGCCGTCGAACTCCGGATGCAGGTCCTGGATCGCCTTGAGCACGATCTCGCAGACAATGCCGCGGTACATCAGCGCGGTAGCGCCGGGGCCCTGATAGTTGCCCTTGCCGACGATTACGCTGGTGCGCACGCCGTTGAGCTTGCCGTGCGGCAAGATGCCGGCGTCTTCCAGCGCTTCGTAGACCGTCCGCAGCACCAGCAGGTGATCCGGCTCAGTGCCCTTCAGA
Source organism: Acidobacteriota bacterium (assembly GCA_016125275.1). Classification (GTDB taxonomy): domain Bacteria; phylum Acidobacteriota; class Terriglobia; order Bryobacterales; family UBA6623; genus RI-231. Next base: position 24,982 of record WGMB01000003.1, read on the forward strand.
GCGGATGGCATCACGCCGTGCTTGAGCGGGTTGAAGCTGAAGCTGTCGCCGATCCAGCCGCCGAGCTTGCAGTAGATCTTGTCCGGGTTGTCCGGGTCCGGATCGTAGAAGACCGCCGGGTCCCACCGCTTGGGCGAGACCTCGGTGACGGCGTCCACGCCCTGGACGATGTTGTTCCAGAACTGCTCCTTGTTCCGGGCGCCGGGGTAGCTACATGCGATGCCGACGATCGCGACTTCGCGGCCGTGAAGTTTCGAGGTCGATTCAGACATTCGCGGTACTTGTCGTCGAACGGCCGCTGAGGCGGTTCAGAGCGCGGCTACAGGCCGTCTGCATGTTCTCCATGCGGGCGAAGAGGCGTCCGCTGGAGTCGCTGAAACGCAGGTCCGTCACCATGTTCGGGCTGTCGGGCCGATGCTGAATCTCCACTTCGCAGCGGATCTCGCCGTCAGCCGGCGGCGGCCCGAGGCGGTGGAAGCAACCCAGGCGCGAGGGCAAAGGCGTCTCGTCGCGATAGGTACGAGCCCACAGGATCACCAGTTGCAGGCCAGCGTCGATCATGGCCGGGTCCACGGCCCAGTCGCCCTCGATGGCCGGCGCGAAGAAGTCGCGCGGCGAAGAGGTGCGCAGGCGGGCGGTCACGCCGTTGCGGCCCAAGGCCTCGATGCCGACCACGGCCTCGAACAACGGCCCGTGGAAGAGCCACTGCTCGTAGGCTTCCTCGAGCGAGATGCTCATCGGCTGCGCCTCGTGCAGCCGCAGGGGGCCGACCGGGGCAATCGTCGCCGAACGGCGCATCTCGACCTGGCCGCGGTAGTGCAAGTGTGCGCCCGCGCCGTCGCAGAACAGCTCAAAGGTCAGATCGACGCCGTCGGGCCGGACCTCCTTCTCTTCCAACTCGAGCCGCAGCACGCGCCGCTCGGACGGCTCGAAGGTGATGCCGCGCAGGATCGAGAAGTCCCGCACCTTGCTGACGGCGAACTCCGGCCAGCCGGCCTCGGCGCCCTCCACCACGAACTCGAGCACCATCGCCATCGGCATCACCGGCCGGCCGTCGAGCTGATGGTCGGTCAGATACACGTCGCGTTCGGCGTGCTTTTCGATGACGATGCGGCAGTTGCCGTTGGTGCGCACGGCCTCGCGCGAGGCCAGCAGCAGCGGCGTCCCCACCTGCAGCGTCTTCGGCGTGTAGTCGGGCTTGCGAGGCGTCCGGCGGATGTGGTTCAACGGGCCGCCGTAGATGGTCTCCGGCTCGGCTTGCCCGTTGGCGCCGACTTCAGCCACGAAGGCCCGGCAGCCGCTGGCGGCCGAAACCATCTGCACGCCGGCCTTGGCGAACTCTTCGGCCAGCTCCGGCGAAACCATGCCGCCGACGTCCTTCCAGGGGCCCCAGTTCAGGGCCGCGACGCGGGCCGGCCAGCGGTCGTTGAGCCACCGCGCGAGCTTGTTGAGCGTCTCGTTCGCCGCAGCGTAGTCCGACTGTCCGCGGTTGCCGTAGCGGCCCGAGACCGAAGAGTAGAAAAACAGGAACTTGAGCGTTTCGGGCCGCAAGTGGGCGGCCAACGTCAGGGCGCCGTCGATCTTCGGCTTCAGAACGCGCTCGAACGACTCGAGCGTCTTGTCACGCAGCAGCTTGTCCTCGATGATGCCGGCGCCGTGGACCACGCCGTCCAGGCGGCCGTACTCGGCATAGATCTGGTCGATGAGCTCGCCGAAGCTGTCCGGGTCGGAGGCGTCGATGGTGCGGTAGTCGACGGTGGAGCCGGTGGCTTTCAGCCGCCCCAGCGCGGAACGCAGCTCGCGCGCCTTGCGGATGGAACGATACTCGGCCTCGATCTCCACGGGCACGGGCTTGCGGCCCGTCTGGCGGCAGTTGTCGATCAAGGCCGCCTTGATCTCGCGTTCGCTGCGGGCGGACGCCAGCCAAGCGGGCTCCTCGGCTCCCGCCAGCGGGGTGCGGCCGGTGAGAATGAAGCGCGCCGGGGTCCGCTCGGCCAGAGCGATGGCAGTCTCAGCGTTGATGCCACCGCCGCCGCCGGTGACTAGGATGACGCTATCGGTCCCCAGGGTCTCGACGACGTCGTGGCCTTCCACGTGCGCTTCTTCGACGCCGAGGGTCAGACGACGGCCTCGACGGTAGCCGATCTCGAGGTGATCGCCGGGAGCAATGAGCTCGGCAACCAGGCAATCGAGAACCGTTTCGAGCGGCGCATCGGTCTCGAAATCGACCGTGCGGCAGAGGACTTCTGGCCACTCGCGCGCCAGAGACTTGACGAAGCCGCAGGTCGCGCCGGCGCCCGGCCACCAAGCGGCGTCGGCGGCCATCTCGATGCCGTAGCCGCCGCCCATGCGGCTGGCCGTCAGGATGCGTCCGCGGCTTTCCCGCAAGTCCGGCTCGAGGAAGCGCGTCACGTTGAGCATCGTGAGCAACTCGGTCTCGAAGCGAGGGCGGAAGCCCCCGGCCAGATCCTCCGCTCCGACCGGCGCCAGCGGCGCCAGGTTGACGACCGCGCCGATGCGTCCGCGGCGTCCGCGCAAGCCGTTGACGAGCTCGGAGGCGGACCGTTCGTTGCGAATGTCGCGCGGGAAGATTTCAGCAGTGGCGCCGAGGTCCTCCAGCAGCACGGCCAGCTTTTCGGCCGACCCGTGACCGTCATCGAGAATCAGGATGCAGCCGTCGACGGACAGCTCGAGGCCCACCTGGAGCGGCAGAGCGTCGTCGAGGCGCAGCACCTGGCGCACCAGTCGATCCTCGTCCGCAGGCTTGGACGCCGCCGCCGGCACGGAAACGGCCGCACGGGCCGAGGCGGGAGCTTCCGCCGCGGGAGCGGACGCCGGCGCCGGCGCGGAGGCCTCGTCGGGCGCCGCCTGGGAGCCGACGACCAGCCAATCCACGATCTGGCCGAGGGTCTTGAGCTTGGCCAGGGACTCGATGTCGGCCGTCGAATCCTCGAAGCCCGCCTCTTCTTGCAGAGCGCCGAAGATCTCGACGCGCTTGATCGAGTCGATGCTCAGGTCGGCCTCGAGGTCGAGATCGAACTGCAGCATGTCTTCGGGGTAGCCGGTGCGGTCGGCAACCAGGGCCAGCAGGCGCGCGGCGATGACTTCGCGCGTCAAGCCGGCGGGCTGGGGTTCGGCGGCGGCTACTGCCACAGCAGCCACGGCCGGAACGGGCTCGGGCTCGGCGACGGGGGCCGGAGCGGGAACCGGCGCCGGGGCGGCGACGGGAGCGCTCGGCGCTTGCGGCGCGACCGCGACCTCGGCGGGGGCGGCCGCTGGGACGGCCGGCGCGGCGATCTGTGCGACGGGCTGCTGCTGCGGCAGGGCTTGCGCGGGCGCAAGCTCGGCCGCCGGGGCGCCCTGCAAGGCGGCCATCATGATCCGCCGATGCGTGTCCAGGAACTTACTCATCAGCCGCGAGTGCCCTTCCAGCAAGGAAGGCGCGGCCGAAGAGACGGCCGCCGGAGCGGCGAAGGAAGGCTGCGAGGGAGCCGATGGCATGGCGGTGGACAATGCGCCGCCCGGGGCCGACTGCGGAGCCGCCGGGGGCTGTGCTGCAACAACGGGAGCGGAGGCCGCTGGCGCCGGAGCGTGCGCCACAGGGGCCGCAGCGGCCGGAGCCGGCTTCTCGGCGAACAGCGACGCCGGCTCTGCCTTCTTGGCGGCGACCGCGCCCCACTCGCCCGATTCGAACTTCTTGAGCGGCACCGACTGGCCGGCCGTCAGCATCCAGGTGGTGGGCGACAGCGGCTTCGGCTTGGAGTCGGCGAGCAACTGCTTGACCGAGACGCCGGTCTTGACGCGGCCCTCGAACAGCGGCTGCATCCGCAACGGCAAACCGGCCACGGCGAGCTGCGCCAGCGACTGGGTCAACTGCACCAAACCGTTCTTGGCGCTCGCGTCCAGAGCGATGGCCGTGTGGGCCGAGCCCTCCAGCGTGCGGCCGACCAGCCCGGTCAGCACCGAGCCCGGGCCGACCTCAATGAAGGTCCTCACGCCGTCGGCATGCATCCGCCGGATCTGGTCGGCGAAACGCACCGACTGGGTCAGATGGTCGGCGAGCATGCCCGCGAAGGCCTCCGGCTCGGCCGGATAGGGCTTGACGGTCGCGTTGGAGAGAACCGGCGTGTGGAGCGGCCGCCAGCTCAATTGCTCGAGCTCCCGAGCGAAGGCGTCGCGCGCGGGCTGCATCAGCGGCGAATGGAAGGCGCAGGCCACGGGGATCGGCTTGGCCTTCAGGCCGGCCTGCTTCAGCGCCTCGATCGCGCCGGCCACGCCCTCGTCGGTTCCCGAGATGACGGTCTGGACCGGCGCATTCAAGTTTGCGATCCAGACGCCCTCGAGCCCGTCAATGACCTTCCGCACGGCGGCTTCGCCGGCCGAGACGGCCGCCATCGTACCCAACCCGTCGCGGGCGGACTCGACCATGATGCGGCCCCGCGCCTCGGAGATCCGAATCAGATCGTCGAGCGGGAGAGCGCCGCCGGCGTACAGAGCCGCCAGCTCGCCATAGCTGTGCCCGGCCAGGTGGCCGGCGCGGACGCCCAACGACCGCAGCAGCTCCAGCATGGCTGCGTCCGCAGCCCCCAGGGCCGGCTGGGCCACATTGGTGGCCTTGAGCTGTTCGCTGCGCTGCTCCGATTCCTGCTCGGTGAAGGCCGGCGGAGGATAGACGAAGCGGCTGAGAGTCTTCGGCAAGCGCCCTTCGAGCGCCTTGTCGGCGCGCTCCAGGGTCTCGCGGACGACCGGCAGGGCCAGCGACAAGTCCCGCAGCATTCCGACGCGCTGGGAGCCCTGACCCGGGAACAGGAAGGCGACCTCGCCTTGGGACCGCGAGCGCGCCGAGTACCAAAGGCCCCGAGGGTTCTGGATGGCGGCCGAGCCCTTGGCCTGCTCGGCCAGGAACTGTTCGAGCTTGGCGCGCAGGTCGTCGAGCGAAGTCGCCGAGACGGCCAGGCAGCACTCGCCTTCGCCTCGACCCTGCTCCCAGCAGACGGCGGCGGCGAGATCCCGCAGCCGCGGCTGCGAGCCGTCGGCGAGAGCGGCCACGAGGGCTTCGACGGATTTGCGAATTGGCTCCGGCGAGGCGGCGCGCCACACCAGCAACTCCGCGGCCCAGTGGGCGACGGGGCGACCGGGAGCGTCCGAGGCGTCAGCCCTGTACTCCTCGAGCGTGGCGTGGAAGTTGGTGCCGCCGAAACCGAAGGCGCTCACGCCGGCGCGGCGCGGCGTGCCGTCGGCGCGCTCGATCCAGGGCAGCGATTCGGTGTTGACGAAGAACGGCGTTTCGGCGAAGTTGACGGTCGAGTTCGGCTTGGTGACGCCGATCGTCGGCGGCAGCGTCTGGTGATAGAGCCCCAGAGCGGCCTTGGCGAGGCCCGCGAAACCGGCCGTGCACTTGGTGTGGCCGATCATGCTCTTGACCGAGCCCAGCGCGCAGGTCTGCAGATTGGTCTCGGACGGCTGGAAGTAGGTGGCCAGCGACGACACCTCGGTGCGATCACCCACGACGGTGCCGGTGCCGTGCGCTTCGACCAGCCCAATCGTGTCCGCCGGGAAGCCGGCCTTTTCGTAGGCCCTCTCCAAGGCGCGCACCTGACCGGCGGGCCGCGGCGCGGTGAGGCCCTTGTCACGGCCGTCGCTGGAGGCGCCGACGCTCTTGAGCACGGCGTAGATGCGGTCGCCGTCGCGCTCGGCGTCTTCCAGGCGCTTGAGCACGCACACGACCAAGCCCTCGGCGATCACGATGCCGTCGGCGGACTCGTCAAACGTCCGGCACTGGCCGGTGGGCGACAGCGCCTGCGTCTTGCTGAAGCAGAGGAAGCCGAACGGCGACTGCACCATGTCGACGCCGGCGGCCACGACCATGTCGCTCGAGCCGGTCTCGAGCTCATTGGCCGCCAGGCGCAGCGCCGCCAAGGAGGTGGCGCAGGCGGCGTCAACGATGAAGTTCGTGCCGCCGAAGTCAAAGCGGTTGGCCACGCGGCCCGAAGCGACGTTGAGCAGCAGACCGGCGAAGGAGTCCTCAGTCCACTCCGGGATCGAACCCGCCAACCCGTCGATGAAGTCCGCCGCCTGGTCCAACTGGCCGCCGGCGCGGTCGACGAAGTGCGGAATCATCGAGCGGAAGCCGTAGCCCAGCCCGAGCTCGCCGACGCCGCCGCCGGTTCCCACAATCACAGACGTGCGCGAGCGATCGAAGACGCGATCGCGATAGCCGGCGTCCTCCAGGGCGTCGCGCACGAGCTTCAGCGTGAGCAGCTGCATCGGCTCCACTGACGGAACCGAGTTCGGCGGCATGCCGAAGGAGACGGGGTCGAACGGCACGTCGCCGATGAAGCCGCCCCAACGCGAATAGATCTTGTCGCGGGCCCGGCGGTCCTCGTCGAAGTACAGCTCCCAGTCCCAGCGCTGCTTGGGCACTTCCGAGACGGCCAAGACCTTGTCGAGGATGTTCTTCCAGTAGGTGTCGAGGTCGTTGGCGCCGGGGAGCAGGCAGCTCATGCCGACGATGGCCACGTCGGCCGGGCGCACGGCGCTGGGCGTGTCGCCGACTCGCGGCTTGCGCGCCGTCAGTTGGGCCAGAAACTCGCTCGAAGCGGCGACCTGGGCGTGCAGCTCCTCCACCGTGCAGACGGCGGAGCGCAGCCCGGCAACCTGCCCGATCATGAACATGCCGTCGGTGCGCTGCTTCTCCTCGTCAACGGTTACATAGACGGCCTTGCCGTCCGGGCCGCTCTCGCGCACGACGCCCTTGGAGGCAACGCGCAGGCGGCCGAGGTTCAGACCCTCCAGCTCTTCGCGGACCTTGTCCGGGCCGGCGCCTTCGCTTTGCAGGCGCTGCTTTTCACTGAGAAAGTGCCGCGGGAAGGCCGTATCGGCGCAGCGCGTGGCGTGGCCGACGCCGGACTCGAGCAACACCGTGTCCTGGCAGTTGATCGCTTCCTGCTGGAAGGTGGGCTGGATCGCGCCGGTCTGCACGGCTTCGGCGGTGAATAGGTAGGCCGTGCCAAGCAGCGCGCCGACCTTCACGCCGCGCTCGGAGAGCGGCGCGGCGATGGCGCTGACCATGGCGGCGGAAACGTCGTCATGAATACCGCCGGCAAAAAGAACGTGGAACTCGGAAGGGTCGACCTTCGCGTCCGAGAAATGATCGAGCAGTACCTCGACCATCTGCTCCCATAGCACGAAGCTGGTGCGCGGACCGACGTGACCGCCGCACTCGCGGCCCTCGAGGATGATGCGACGCACGCCGCTGCGGGCGTAGAGCCGCAGCAGCTCCGGCGAAGGCACGTGCAAATAGGTCGCGATGCCCTTCTCTTCGAGCTCCTTGGCCTGATCGGGACGGCCGCCGGCGATGACCGCGAACTTCGGCGGACACCGCAGGACCTCTTCCATCTGCTCTTCGCGCAGCTCCTGCGGCACGAAGCCGAGCACGCCGACGCCCCAGGGGCGCTCGCCCAGCTTCTCGCTGGTCTGCTCGAGCAGCTCGCGGACCTGCTTGCGGCGCATCAACGCCAGCGCCAGCACCGGCAGACCGCCGCCGGCCTCGACCGCGTCGGCAAACTCGGCCCGGTCGCTGACCCGCGTCATGGGCCCTTGCACGATCGGGTAGGCCGTTCCGTGCGACTCCGCCAGCGGGCCGCCCTTGCGCAGCACGTTGCGAGCCGCGGCGACGCGCACTTGGCGCAGGGCTTCGCTGCGAATCGCTCGAATCACAGCGCCGACGGTGCGATACCGCTCGGCCAGCAGCTTGGCGAAACAGGCGTCCTGGCCCAAAGCCAACAGCTCGCCGCAGCGAACCGACTCATCGACGGCTTGGCTCCAAGTAGCGATCTGCTCGTCCAGATCCGCGGCGTCCGGGCGAATCTTGCCGACTTGTTCCGCCAAGCGCGCCGCTGCGGCCTCGCCGGGGCGCAGGTACACGCGAAAGCGGCGGCCGATCTCTTGGCCCAACAGGATCGTCTCACTGCCGTCCATGCGCTCGACCTTGCGGCGCACGGCGGCCGGCAGATCGGATTCATCGCACAGGCTCAACTGCCAATCCAGCAGTACGCCGCTCGCGCCGGCCACCAGGCAGGCCGACGCCGTGTGCAAGCCTACGCCTCCGCGCGCCACCAGCGGCGCGGACACCTTGCCGCGCAGCTTCTGCAGCAGGATCAGCGTGGTGTCTTCACCGACGCGGCCGGCGGCCTCATTGCCCTTGACGACGATGCGGTCCGGGCCCAAGGCGTCCGCGCGCAAGCCCTCGGCGGCGCTGACGACTTCCAGCCAGACTTCGACTCCGCCCTTCCGCAGCGCGGCGACGTCCGCAGCGACGGCCGTCCAGGGCGCCGTGAACAAAACGCGGCTCAAAGGAGCCGACGAAGCCGTCAACACCTCCGGCAGTTGATCGAGAGAGCGAACCGCTGCGTCCACGCCGACGCCGGCGGTACGGCAGGCTCGCACCCAGTCCTCGAGCCGCTGCCCGGATGCGGCCTCCGTCTCCACAAAGCACGGCGCTCCAGCCCGCGCCGCCGCAACCAAGAAATCTGGAGACGAGAACGAAGCGGTAGAGAGACAACCGATTTCAAGACGCATAATAGATTCCCCAGACCGGACCGCACTTTGGCGCTGCGTAGAAATACCGCTGGCGCCGCACCTCGTCTAGGACCCATTAATCATGAGATCACTCAGGCGCTTACCTACCGGATCGCCCGGCTTGGAACCGTTCCGATCCGAGGAACGCCGCTGATGACGTGGCCCTGGGGGGCTGGGCGTTCGCACTACCTCAAACCACTCCAGTCTACGAGGAGTCGGGGTCGGGCGCAATCGAAAGTTCCTATCGGGCCGACGGCGTTCGACGGGGTCTGGTACGCAAGGACCCGCCGGGCGTTTGTGATTTGATCGCGACAAAACACTCTCCCCTTCCAGGAGTAGCGACATTTATTGCTGCAGACCTTCACGCCGGAAAAGAAAAGTTGCGACCGGAGAGGGGCGCCCGGGGGCCGAGGCCAACAACAGCTTGCGGAGGGGGCTCGCGTTCCCCTACGCTGGTCGTAAGCAGGGCTGGAGGAATCATTTGTGTCAAAGCGCCTACTGCCGCTCTTATTGTTTTTGACGGCGGTCTCGCCCGCCGCTACGATCTCGGTCGATCCTTCTACCCAGTCCGTGTCGCTGGGAACCAGCGCTTCGGTGGACGTGAATGTCGCCGACCTGGGAATCCTGACCGCGCCCTCGCTGTCGACCTACGACATCGACGTGGCATTCGATCCGACGATCCTTTCGTTTACCGGGGCTACCTTTGGGGACGGGTTGGATCTGTTTCTCTTTGGTCTCAACATCCAGGCGGCGACGCCGGGTGTCGGGACCGTCAACCTCTTCGATTTGTCCTTCGACCTTCCGACGGACTTGGATGACTTGCAGGCGGACGCCTTCAAGCTGTTCACGCTGACGTTTGACACAATCGGTCCGGGAACGAGCCCGATCACCCTGAGCGTCAACGCCTTCGGAGACTCGCTGGGCGATCCGCTGGACGTTACGCCGACCAGCGGCGAGCTGACGGTGACGGCCTCGGTGCCCGAGCCGTCGACGATCGGGCTCCTACTGGCGGGCTTGCTGGTGATCGGCCGCCGCCGGCTCACGGCTCGCTAGGCCCCGCCAGCAGCGCGGCTGCTGCGGATTGCGTCGATGACCTCGTCCACGAGGTCATCGAGGTTTCCGTGCGGCTCGAAGCCGAGCGCCGCCCGAGCGGCGGAGATGTTCGCAACCGAGTTCTGGATTTCCCCCGCGCGGGCTTCCGCGTAGGCCAGCGGGATGGTTGGGGCGATCTTGGCCTGCAGGAGCTCCGCGACTTGGTTGACCGAGCGCGGCCGGCCCGAACCCAAGTTGAACACCCCGCTGGTTCCTTCGTTCTCGAGAGCCGCCGTCACGCCGGCCGCGATGTCATACACGGAAACGAAATCGCGGATCTGCCCGCCGTCTCCGAAGATCGTCGGCGACTCTCCGGCCAGCAGCTTGTTCACGAAGATCGTGATGACGCCGACATACGGCGTGTAAGTCTGGTTGGGGCCGTAGGTATTGAAGAAGCGCAGGGAGATGCGCTCCGCGCCTGTACGCCCCAGGATGTTCTCGATGAACAGCTCGGACGTTCGCTTCGAGATGCCGTAGGGAGAGATCGCAGCGGTGGAGTAGTCTTCGGCGACCGGCTCCGGAGTCGGCGAGTCTGCATAGACGGCCATGGAGGAGGCAAAGACGAACTTCTCGACGCCGGTTCGGACCGCCGCTTCCAACGCCGAGAGAGTCCCGAGAATGTTGACGTCGGCGTCCTCATGAAAGCCGTCTGTTGAAGCTCGGATGCTGACGCGCGCCGCCAGGTGACAGATCCTCTCGATGCGGCGCTCGCGGGCCACCCGCAGCAAGGCGTCGCGGTCGCGCACGTCGGCTACCACGAGCTCTGCACCAGCAGGAACCCGCTCCCGGGAGCCGATCGAAAGATTGTCGACCACGGTCACTTCGTGGCCGTGATCGAGCAAAATCGGGCAGACGTGCGAGCCAATAAAGCCCGCGCCGCCCGTGACGAGGATGCGTTTTGCCGACAAATTGACCTCGGCCTCACCAGAGGGCCGTGACGCCGGCCCGACAGTCAACCATCTTGTCCGGGGTAATAATTACCCCATCGAGATCGCCCTGGGAAGTGACTCGGCTTCCCGGAAACACCAGTGAGTTGCTCAGACGGATGGGATGCTCGAAGGTGACGCCGGCCCCGACGACGGAGCGCTGCAGAACGACGCCCGGAGAGAGCAGCTCCGGCGCCGCCGCCTCATAGTCTTTTCCCTGGCGGTCGAGCTCGGACAAATTACATGTCAATAAGTCGTTCGGATACGACATGTTGACATCATCCAATACTACTTCGAGGGCGGCGACGCGATGACCGTCTTCGATGAGGATCTGGATGGACTCGGTAATCTCGTACTCGTCGCGCATGGCTGTGCGGGGCGTGCGCCGTATGGCATCAAAGATCTCGAGATCAAACAGATAGAGGCCGCAGCCCTTGAGATTGGTGCGGACGTGGCGGGGTTTCTCGATCACCCGCGTCACGGCCCCGTCGTCGCCGAGAATGACTGCGAAATTGCGGCGAATCGCCTTCGGGTCGGGCTCGCGCTTGACGGCCAGAGCTCCGGCGACGCCGCCTTCGAACACCACGTCGACCATCGGAGACAAGTCTCGGGTTTGAAAAAAGATGTCGCCCAGAAACAGCAGGAACGGCCCGTCCACGTGAGCTTCGAGCCCAAAGACCGCGTGGGCGATGCCGAGGAGCCTCTGCTGCTCGACATACCGAATATTCACCCCATATGCGGCGCCGTCGCCCAGCGTTCGCGCGATGACGTGACCGAGGTGGCCGATGACGATGATGACGTCCTCGATGCCCAGGGACTTCATTTGCCGAATCTGATGGACCAGGATCGGCGTGTTACAGATCGGCAACAACGGTTTCGGATAGGCGTCACTGAACGGCGCCATACGGCTGCCTTTGCCGGCCGCGAGGATGACTCCGGTGAGCTTGCGGCTTCGCATCGTCATCCCACCGCCAGCCGGCCGTTGGAGGAGCTGCGCGGACTGGTCTCGGCGGGCGTCGTCTGCTGCGACGCCCAGCCCTGGATCTCGTCGGCCGCGCGCGCCGCTCCGCCGGCGGCGGACAGCTCGCGCCCCAACTCGAGACTCTTCTGACGGAAGCTCGGATCGCCCAGCACACAGGTCACGGCGTCCCGCAGCTCAGCGGCCGAAGGGGCTTCCGGCAGCAGGATGCCGGCGCCGGCTTGAGCGATCTGGTGCGACATCAGATAGCCGTCCCAGATCTGCGGCAACAGGACCTGCGGGACTCCCCGGCTGAGCGCTTCCGAGGCGCTGCCGATGCCGGCGTGAGTGACGAAAGCGTCCGCCCGCTCGAGAATCGCCAACTGCGGCACGTAGCTGCGGATGAGGAAGTTCGCAGGCGCCTTCCAGGCGGTCGAAGCAGCGCCGGCCTTGCCTTGGGAGAGGATCACCTGGACGTCGAGCTCGCCGAGGGCGTCGAAGCAGAGCTGGAAGAGGTCCGGGCGGTCGTTGAACAGGGTTCCCAGCGAGATGTAGACGAGCGGAGCCCCGGTGAGCTGCTCGAAGGGGAAGTCGCCCGTCTCGTTGCGCTCGGCCGCGGGCGAGCCGACGAAGCGAAACTCCTCGCCGAACTCCTCAGCGAACGGCTGCAGCGAGGCGGAGGTGAACACCACGTTGAAATCCGAGTGCGCCAGCTCGCGGATCCGCTTGTAAGCCAGCCCGTGCTTGCGGTTGGTGCGATGGCGCTGTCGAAACACCGACCAAAGCATCGGCACGTCGCTCCAGCGCACGCTCGACCCTCCGGGGCGCAGGTCCCGCGGCATGATGCGGCGGGCGAGCCCGAGCACGGAGTCGTTCACCAAGAACGACGGGACGGACGTCATGCGCGGCCGCTGCAGCAGGCGGGCCGCTTCGGCCCCCCAAATCGCCACGACGTCGTGGATCACGAAGTCCGGAGACTCGGCCTGGATCTCGCGAAGCTGCGAATCCAGAAATACTTCCGTCGCCTCGGCCATGATCGGCACGTGGTTGAGCATCCGCGTGCTGAAGACGGGGGGCATCTCCGGGAAGCCGATATAGGGCCGAAATTCCGCGCCGGTTTCACGGATCGCGTCGGCAAAACGCTCGGAGTTGTAGTAGACGACCCGCTCGCCGCGCCGCACCAACTCAGCCACGACCGACAGCGTCGGGTTGGTGTGCCCAAATAGCGGGGTGCCAAAGAAGATCCAGGAAGGCATCGATTGGCTGAACGCCGCGGCGGGACGGACTTCCCTGATGGCGTAAGCCCATCATAGCCGATCCGAAGCCCACTCCGACAACTGTCCGAGAGCGGATATCCTCGGGGCGAGCGAGCCAACGCGTCCGGCCATTTTCCGACGGTATCCGAACCGACACTCGCGCAAAAACGAGGGAAACCCCAGGCCGCGGCGCTATAGCCGCGTCAGGGCTGTTTGGTCGTTCTCGCCATCACCCGGTAAGCGCTCGCTAGACGGGGCGAGTCGCCGAAAGCGGCCACCAAGCGGTCGGCAATGGCGGCCGCGGCCAGCAGAAAGGGCGAAGCCCACTGCACGAGAAGGTAGCGCGTGCGCCCCCAAAGGCCGGCGGGCGGCCGCCAAGGAGCGAGCGGAGCGGGCGCCAGCCGGTGAATCAGCATGACCGCTCCGAACAACAGAGAAGTCCGCTGGCTGCCCTTAACGGTCAACGACAACACCGGCTCGAACCCAACCTCGCGCAGCAACCGCTCGAGGTTGGCCCTGTGGATCAGATGCAGATGCTGCGGCTGAAACCAGGGCAGCCAGTACTTTCCCAGCCAACCGCTGAAGGCGCTCTCCGGGTTGGGAACCTCGATGATCACGTGGCCGCCCGGAGCCACCGCCGTGTAGGCGGCGCGCAGCTCGGCCCGCTGGTCCACCGTGTGCTCGAGGTAGTGGAACATGCTGACCAAGTCGAAGCGGTTCTTCATGGAGGGCGCCAGCGCCGGGAAGAAGCCCCGGTGGGCTTTTTCCACCCAGCCGCAGCGCTCCGCTTCTTCGATGGCTTCGGACAGGTCGAGCGCCTCGAAGCGGGTCTCCGGAGACTGGCCGGCGGCGACCTGACAGAGCTGTCCGTGTCCGCCGCCGACATCGAGCCAGCGTTGGGGACGGCAGACGGAGAGGACGGTGGCGACCTGGTCCCGCTGGTTTTTCACGCCGTAGCTGAAGAAGGCCTCGGCCTCGGCGCGTCCCAGCCCGTCGTAGAAATCCCGGTAGTAGTAGTCGAGTCCAACGGGCGCGAGCTGGGGGTTCTGGAAGATGTGGCCGCAATCGCGGCAGCGGTCCAGGCAAAAGCAGCCCGGCTTGTTCTGGAACAGGTCGCCGGTCTCTAGATGCTGGACCAGGTTTGCGGCCGAGCAGACCGGGCACTGCTCGAACGGCGGGTGGAAGAAGCGGTCGCGCCCCTCCCGGTAAAGACGCTCGTAGGTCGGACGCAAGGCCTCGATTTCGGCCTTGCGGGCGCTGGAGTCCAGGCTGCCGAAACCCAGCCGCAGCCCGTCCCACACGACCTTGGGCGAGCGCAGCAAGGTAGCCGACAAGAGGCGGCGGGGCTCCAGAGGCCCGCCGGCCAGAGCCAGCGTCGGCTGCAAATGGAACACCAATAGGGCAGCCGCACCGGCCACGGGGTAGAGAGCCACACCGAGCCAGAGGATTGCCACCGCCAGCAAGCTGAAGAAGATCATGGGACCGGCGGCCGGGCCGAACAGGCCGTGATAGGCCTTCCAGTCCGAAAACGGAGTCTTTGTCCCAGCCGACAGGCCCGGCGCGATCGCGAAATCGAAGCCGCCGGGCGCGTAACGACGCAGCTTGGAGGCGGCCTCGGAAAGCGCTTCGACCGAGGCGACCGAGCCTTCGGCCAGTCGCGCCCGCTCGAGGATCTCCCGCTTGGCCAGCAAGCCCGAACCCACCATGCGGACGCGCGCCAACCGATCCTGGCGGACCTGATCGCGCTCGAGCGCCTGCACCAGCCCCAGGGCTGTGGTTGCGGGCAATTGCTGGGGGATGAGCGCCAGCACGTCCAGCCCTTTCGCGCCGGCGAAAGCTTCAGCGGCATGGCGCGCGGCGGGGTCGAGGACGACGCCGGGCCCGGCAAGCCAGCCGTACTCCGTGGAGTCGCCGCCTTGCGCCTTCGCCACCGGGATCGACTGGGAGAGCTTGCGACACCGCAAGGCGTCCACCAAGCCCAACGCCGTCAATCCATACCAGAGCAGCTCCCAACCCACCAGCCTATGATGCCACCGCCGGCCCCCTCGCAAGGCCACCGGCGCAGAGAGTTACGATCGAGGGGTCCTGATGACGATCGATGTTTGGCGAATCGACCTGGAGGGTCCGGCGGCGGCGTTCGATGCCGCGTGCCTGGACGCCGAGGAGCTTCGCCGCCTGGAAGCCTATCGTCCGCCAGCCGTACGGCGCCGCTTCGGGCGCTCCCACGCCGCCGTGCGTTACATTCTGGCCTCCCATCTGGGCCGCCGGCCGGCCGAGTTGGTCTTTTCCGTCGGAGAGCATGGCAAGCCTTGGCTGACGGGCGAGTCGCTGCGGTTCAATTTGGCGCACAGCGAATCGGTGGCGCTGCTGGCGGTCTCCGACAGCGTGGAGGTCGGCGTGGACGTCGAGCGGGTGCGGGAGTTGCGCAACCTAGAGGGGATGGCGCGTACGGCCTTCCACGATCGGGAGGTCGAGCTGTTCGGAGCGCTGGTTGAGCCAGAACGGCTCAACGGCTTCTTCGAGTGCTGGGTCCGGAGAGAGGCCTACGTCAAAGGGCTCGGACTGGGGCTGGGCGCTGCGAAGACGGTCGAGCCGGCCTGGCTTCCCGGCGCGGAGGCGGTCGAGCCGCGGCCCGGCTGGATGGTGCGGGGCCTGGCCGTCGAGCCTCCCTATAAGGCTGCCTTGGCTGCGGCGAGCGCCGATTTCGAGGTCCGGTTGCGGCCTTGGCCCGTCGACGAGCGCGATTGAGGACGGGACTTCGCGGCGAGGCTCTGGTAAACTGGCGCCGCCGGAGAGCGGGCGCGCCGCGGGCCGGCGGCCACGGAGTCGCGGTGCACTGGATCTGGTATTTTCTCGGCGCAATCTGGACCCTGGGCGGCTTGGTGCAGCGGGCGCGGATCGCCGCCCTCGCGGTCCTGAGCCCTGCCGCGGATTCCGCCGCCTCTCCGCCGCCCCTGCGCGTCCGGGCGATCGCCCTGCGAGGCGTGGAGGTGGACCAGGCGACGCTGCGGGCCGCCGCCGAACACATGGCGCGGGAGGGCTTGGAGGCGCTGGACCTGATTCCACGAGACGCCTCGTGCCGAGTAGTGACTCGCTTTCTGCGCTTCTACCAGCCGAACGTGTACCGTGCGGTATGGTTCGCCCGTGGAGCCTCGGCCGGCTACGCCCTGGTCGCCACCGAAGAGCTGCTGGAGCGGTGCGGCGCAGCCCAGGGGCCGACGCAGGTCGACGGCGCAGGCGAGATCATCGAGATTGCCGACGACCTCAAGCGCCACGCCAACCTTTCGATCGACGTGGCGATCGCACCGATGCTTCGAGCCGGGTCTCCGGCCGGACACGGCCCGGGTCCCTTCGACGCGGCCTATCTGGGCCCGGCGGCAGCGGGCTTGGTTTGGATGATCCGGCTGCCACTAGTTCTGGCGACGCTGGCCGGACCGTTCGTCGCCGATCAAGCCGGGATCTTCGCGCTGGCGGCCTGCCACCTCATGCCGCTCGTCGCATTCGTGGGGCAGTCCCTGCGGCCGGCGGATCTGGCGCGGTTCGCCCTGCTGCGGACGCCGATCGAGCTCTGGGACATCCTGCAAGTCACCCGCCACGCCCTGCGCGGCCCGGACGCCGCCATGGTCGCCCAACGGCGGCCGTTCTACGACAAGCTCCTCGGCGACGGCTTCGGAGCGCTCTTCCACGAGCGGCGCGAGGACTGTCCGGCCTGCGGCGGCCGGCGCATCCACAAGCTCTTCGAGACTTCCGACCTGGTGCAGGGCAAGCCCGGCCCGCTGCGGCTCGACGAGTGCCCGGACTGCCGGATGGTCTTCCAGAACCCCCTCCTCAACAATCGAGGGCTCGAATACTACTACTCCGATTTCTACCAGGGCCTGAACCGCCGCAATTGGCTGGAGGCCTGCCGCTTCGTGGCGCCGACGAGCGGAACGCGGCTGGATCTGCTCGACGGTCTTCCCCGCCCCGAGCGCTGGCTCGACGTGGGCACCGGCTACGGCCATTTCGGGGCGTCCGCCAAGGCTGTGTTGCCGGAGGTCGCCTTCGACGGCCTGGACTTTGGGAGCCAGCTCGACGAGGCCCGCAACAGCGGCTGGATCGACGAGGCCCACCATGGCGAGTTGCGCACCCTGGCGCCGCAACTGGCGTCGCGCTACGACGTGGTGAGCATGTGCCACTACCTGGAGCACATCGCCGACCAGCGGGCGGATATGCGGGCGGCCTGGACGGTGTTGCGGCCGGGAGGCCTGTTCCTGATCGAAGTGCCGGACCCCGACTACGCTCCGGCGCGGACGCTGGGCCGTTTTTGGGGGCCTTGGATGCCGGCGCAGCACTTGAGCCTGGCGCCGCTGGATGTGATGTGCCGAATGCTGGAGGAGAGCGGCTTCGAGATCGTCAAGACGCAGCGGCTGTTCGGACGTTTCGACGTCATCTCCGTCCTCACCGTAGCGCGTACCTGGCTGGCGCCGGATATCTCGATGCCCTGGCGCCCCGCCCCTAGCTTTGCGGCCCGCCTCAGGCATTGGGGCGTGACGATCCTGATGACGCCGGCGCAAAGCCTGGCCATGGGCCTGGATGCTCTCTACGCGTTCTTGGCCCGCCCGTTGGGCTGGACGAACCTCTACCGCGTGCTGGCACGCAAGCCTCAGGAGGCAACCGACACGATGGACGGGGCGACGCGACGCGACCAGGCCAAGATGCGCTCCGCGGCCGCCACGGCGCCCCCGGTCGCCGCCAATGATTCTCCCAGCCGCGAGGCGTTGGCGGCGAAGCTCTCGTCGACCAGCACGGCGTCCACCGCCTGACGAAGCTCGCCCGGAGCAGGCTGCTCGCCGAACATCAGTCCGGCGCCCTCGGCCTGCAGCTTGTGAGCCATCAGAAAGTGATCGAAGGCCTCCGGCAACATCACCATCGGCACGCCATGGAATAGCGCCTCCGAGGCGCTGCCCACGCCGGCGTGCGTGATGAACAGCGCCGCCCGCTGGAGCATCCGAAGCTGCGGAACGAAGCCCGCGAAGATAAAGTTGTCCGGGGCGTCCGAGACCGCCTCCTGATGCACGGTGGGGTCGAGAGCCACGACCACCTGGGCGTCGAGCCCCCGCAGAGCCTCGATCAGCGTCCGAACGAGCTGCGGGTTGGCGGACAGAAAAGTCCCCATCGAGACGAAGACCAAGGGCTTGTCCGAAAGCTGATCGAAGTCGAACTCTCCGCTCTCGGTTCGCTCCACGCTGGTGGCGCCGGCGAATAGAAAGTTGTCGCCGGAAGCTCCGGTGAATTCCTGGATCGAGGGCGAGGTGTAAATGATCTGGAGCTGTTTCTTGTACAGCGGACTGGCTTCGCGCATGGTCAATCCGTAACGCGAGCACAATCCCCTGGTTCGTCTCCAAGAATCGAAGCAGCCTCTTCCGAATCCCAGCAGGCTCTTGCGGCGCCATTTGCGGCCCGGCATGACACTCCGCGCCAGCATCCAAGCCTTGAAGGTCATGGGAAACATCGGGTTGGACACAGCAAACGGCAGCTCGAGCGCGTTGGCTATGCACGAGCCCCACGATGCGGAAACATCGTGAATGATGTAGTCCGGCGGATCGCGGCGCAAGGACTCGAGCTCCGACGCCATGATCTTCTCGGTGGAGGAGAGCACCCACAACGACAGGTCGACGATCGGTTCCAACCGTGGCAACACGCCCAGGTCGGGATAGGCTCGGAAGATCGCGCCGTGACGAGTAATATCCTTCTCGAACTTTTCGGTGCTGTAATAAATGATCCGCTCACCGTGCGCCGCCAATTCCCGCACCACTGCCAGCGTGGGAGCGGTGTGGCCGTGATAAGGATTCCCAAAGAAGCAGACGCGGGCCATCGGGCCTAGTCTAGCCCGATTTGCCAAGGAGCGATTCAATTCGTTCGCAGGATCGCTCGACGGGATTCTCCGATTGAAACCTGGCTGCAATCTTTCGGGACTTCTCAGCGATGTGTGCGGAGTGGAGCAAATCTTCGAGTTTCGCCGCGGCTCGCGCGGCGGAGTAGTCCTTGGGGCGCAGGCGCAGACCCACGCCGAGGGCCTCAACGCGTGCGGCGTTGTCGGGCTGGTCGAAGTTCATGGGCGTGATCAACTGCGGACATCCCGCGGCCAGAGCCTGCGCCATGGTGCCGACGCCGCCGTGGTGGACCAGCGCCGCGGCGCGCGGCAGCAGGCGGCCCAGCGGCACGTAGCGGAAGCGCTGCACGTCTGCCGGCAGATGGGACGGGACCTGCTCGTCGAACCGCGTGAGCAGCAGCCCCCGGCGGACCAGCCGGCGGCAGGCCTCCACGGATGCTTCGAAGAACTCCCTACCGAAGGCCATGGCCGTGCCGAAGGTGAAGACGATGGGAGGCTCGCCGGCGCCGAGAAACTCCTCCACCTCAGGCGCCAGCTCGGGCTGCGCGGAGACGTCGGCGAGGGGAAAGCCCGTCAGAGCCGTGCACGCGGGCCAGTCCGGCTGCCGCTCGGCGAACCATTCGGGAAACAGCCCCAACACCAGGTCCGGCGAGTGTATCCAGCTCTTCATCCAGCGCGAGTGCGGAGGTAACCCCAAATCGGAGCGGAAGGCGTTGAGACGCGGCGACAGGACCGGGTCGAACAGGTAGCGGTCCATCAGGAACGTGAAGACGCGCCGCAGCGGCCGCACCAGCCACAGCCGCTTGGGGTCCACGACGCGGCCGGGCTGGGCGTGCAGGCTGCGCAGCATCACCGGCGAGAGGTGCACCGTCGCCAAGGGGACGCCGAGCTTTTCGCGCGCCACCCGCGCGCCGAAGGCCAGGAAGTTCGAGACCACGACGGTGCGGCCGGGCTCGTAGCGGTCGGCGATGAACTGGTAGGTCGGCGGGACGGCATCGGTCAGCCGCCCGAACAGGATCTTGACGCCCTGAGGAAACTTCCACAAGTCAGGGTCCTGCTCGGTTTCTCGCCGGGAGAGGTCGTCGCCGATCGCCGAGTACTCCAGACCGGCGTCCACAACAGCCGACTCGAAGTCACTGGTCGTCGCCATGGCGACCTCGTGGCCGCGCGCGCGCAGCTCGCGGCCGAGCGCCAACAGCGGATAGACGTCGCCGCCGCTGCCCAGGGCGACGATCAACACGCGGCCGGGGGCCGTCAGCGACGCAGCGGAACGGCCTCGATCAGGCGACACGTCTCCTCCAACCAGCTCTGATTCTGGAACTTGGCGGCATGGAGCTCGAGCCGCCGGGCCACCTCCGGCGAGCTCAGCAGAGAGTCCAGTCGCTCCGCCGCCTTCGGCGCGGTGTACTGCTTACCCCGGAGCATCTCACCCACGCCCAAGGCGACCATGCGGATGGCGTTGTCGGGGTGGGCGAAGTTCAGCGGATGCACGATCTGCGGGATGCCCGCGCGCAACGCTTGCGCGATGGTGCCCACGCCGCCGTGATGCACCAGGGCGGCGGCGCGAGGTAGCAAGCTCCCGAACGGCACGTAGTCGAAGTGCTTGACGCCGGCGGGAAGATCGCTCGGCATCTGCTCGGCGAACGGCGACAGCAAGATGCCCCGTCGGCCCAGGATGCGGCAGGCCTCGGCGGAGGTATGGAAGAACTCCTTGCCGGTCCGCATGGGCGTGCCGAGTGTAAAGACGATGGGCGGCTCGCCTTCGGCCAAAAACTCCTCGACGGCCGGCGGGACCGGGGCGGCGGCCTCGTCTTCATCGAACAGGGGGAAACCCGTCAACCGCACTTGCGGCGGCCAGTCCCGCATCGGTTTGGCATACCAGTTCGGGAAAAGCCCCACCACCAAGTCCGGCGAATGAAACCAGCCGCCGGCGAAGCGGCTGACCGGAGGCAGCCCGAGCGTGGCGCGAAAGGCGTTAGTCTTCTCGCCCAGCATCCGGTCGAGGACGAAGCGGTCCAGCGCCCACAGCATCGCACGGCGGTAGGCCCTCACCAGCGGCAGATGCCGCGGATCGACGATGCGGCCGGGCTGATGGTCGAGGCTCCGCAGCAGCAGCGGCTCGAGCAACAGGTTGACTAGCGGAACCCCGAGCTTCTCGTTGGCGATGCGGGCGCCGAACGCAGAGAACGGCGCGATAACGAGCGTCTCGCCCGGCCTGTAGGCCTGCTTGATGGTCTCGTAGAGCGGCTCCATGCTGCCGAGCATGTGGTCGATGAGCACGCTCCAGCCCCCTCGCTGTTTCCACAGCTTGGGATCGCGCATGGCGTCCAGGTAGCCTTCCTGGGAGCCCATGGCCCGGAAGTCGAGGCCGGCGCCGCGGACGGCCTTCTCGTAGTAGGGGTTGGCGTAGACGGCGACCGAATGGCCGCGAGCGCGCAGGGCCTTGCTGACGGCCAAGCTGGGGTGAACGTCTCCGCCGCTGCCCAGAGCGAAGACTAGGATCGAGCGCGTTCCCGGCTGACGTTCACTCATACGGCTCGAGGCTGCGGGAGGCAGCTTCCACGGTAGCTCAGGCCCCGTGGAGCTGTCACTCGCCCGGAGCTCGAACCTAGGCCGCCGCCGATCCGTCGGAGTCGCGGGCGCGGTAGTGGTCCAGGAACATCGCGACGGTGTTGGATACCACGCGCTCGAGCTCTTCAGGCGACGGCGCGGGCCGTCCGAACATCAAAGGCCAGAAGACGAAAGCGCTCAGCAAGGCCGAGAACTGCTCGGCGGCGACGGGCGGATCCGGCACGTCGAGCCGATTGTCAGCCACGGCGGCCCGGATCCAACGCAGCAGCCCGCCTTCGCCTTCATGGATGCGGCAGTAGGTGTCGCTGGCCAAGTCCGGCGCCCGCAGGTGCTCGGCGATCGTCACCTTGGCCAAGTTCAAGAACCCCGGGCAGGTCATCAGCTCCACCTTGCGCCGGGCCATCTCCGCCAACTGCGACTCGACCGAGCGGGCCGGGTCGTAGGGCAGATCCATGACGCGCACGATCTGGTCGACCAGCTCCTCCGTGATCGAATGGAACAGCGCGTCCTTGTTCTCGAAGTGGTTGTAGATCGTCCGTTTAGAAACCTTGGCGCGTTCGGCGACGCGGTCCATGCTCGTGGCCTGAAAGCCGTTGGCCTGAAACTCGCATACGGCGGCGCGCAGGATCGCGCAACGTTTCCGTTCGGTGCGCGTTCCCCCATCCGTCAACTTCTCAGTCACTGCAAACCCTCTCAGCAGAAAAGTACACGGAGTAGTTTACTTTCTCCGCGTTCAACTGTATACTACACCGTATAGTTTACTTTTGCTAGTGGCGTTGTTCGGTGAATCGCAGGAAGCATAACAGGCATCACCGTTGAAGAGCGTGGCCGGCGCCCGCCGGCTCTACGAGGTAAGACAAACATGGTTAGGACTTCTTTCGGGAAGGCGCTGGTCGCCTTCGCAGCTCTGGCTATTCTGGCGTCCTGCGGGACGAGCGGCGCTCCGGGAGACACGGCTTCGGCGGCGGAGGCTCCTCCAGCGCCCGAAGTATCGGTGCAGACCGTGCACGGCGTGTCGCTGCCGCTTTATCTGGAACTGGTGGGCGCCACGCGCGCCATCGACACCGTGGAGATTCGCGCGCGGGTGGAAGGCTTCATCGAGAAGCGGCTGTTCGAGGCCGGCCAGTCGGTGAAGGCGGGTCAGTTGCTGTACAAGATCGACCCGAGCACCTATGAGGCCGACGTGCAGGAGGCTCGCGCGGCCCTCTCCGACGCCCAGGCGCAGTTGGTGAAGGCCCGCGAGGGCGTGGACCTGCTGCGGACCGAGGCTGAGCTGGTGGAGGCCGAGGCCAGCCAGTTGCGCACGCAGCAAGACGTGGATCGGCTGCGTCCGCTGGTCTCGGAAGAAGCGGTCTCGGAGCAGGACCTCGACGCTGCGGTGGCGGCCCAGAAGGTGGCCCAAGCGCAGGTGAAAGCCAAGAGCGCCGAGGTGCAGCAGCAGCGGCTGACCCAGCAGACTGACATCGAGCGTGGCGAGGCGGCGGTGGAACGCACCAAGGCCGCCCTGCGGCGCGCGGAGCTCAACCTCGGGTGGACGGAGATTCGAGCCCCCGTGGCGGGCCGCATCGGCGAATCGATGGGCCAAGTGGGGTCTTTGGTCACGCCGAACGCAGCCGAGCCGCTGACGAGGCTTTCCCCCCTGGACCCGATTTCGGTGAGCTTCCAGGTCAGCGAGCGCGATTACCTGCGCTACTTCGGTCCTTCGGGCGAGGTCAAGAACGCCGAGTTCGGGCTGGCGCTGGCCGACGGCTCCGAGTATCCCCACACCGGCAAGTTCCGTAGTGCGGAGCGCGCCCTCGACACCAGCACGGGCACGCTGCAACTCACTGCGGACTTCCCCAACCCCAAGGGCGTCCTGCTGCCGGGCCAGTTCGCCCGCGTGCGGTTGGCGGTAGGCGAGAGGAACGACGTGTTCCTGGTGCCGCAGAAGGCCGTCCAGCAGTTGCAGGGCGTCCGTTCGGTATTGATCGCCGACGCCAACAACACGGTGGCGGCGCGCACGATCAACGTTGGCGAGCAGCAGGGCGAATCGTGGGTCGTTCAGAGCGGCCTTCAGGACGGCGATCGGGTGATCGTCGAAGGACTGCAGTTCATCCGTCCGGGCATGCCGGTCAAGCCGGTCGAGGCGAAGGCAACCCCCGCGGCCCCCGCGCCCAACCCGGTCAGCGAGTAACAGCAGCAAGGAGAGCAACAGGCCATGTTTTCCCGGTTTTTCATTGACCGGCCCATCTTCGCCGCCGTCATCTCGATCGTCATGACGATCGTGGGCGCGGTGGCGTTGCTACGGCTGCCGGTCGACCGCTATCCGCAGATCACGCCGCCGACGGTGCAAGTGGTGGCCAACTACATCGGCGCCAGCGCCGAGGTGGTCGAGCAGACCGTCGCCACGCCGATCGAGCAGCAGCTCAACGGCGTGGAGAACCTGCTGTACTACGACTCGACCAGCACCAACGACGGCCAAGTGGTCATCACGGCGACCTTCGAGGTCGGCACCGATCTCGACATCGCCGCCGTGCAGGTTCAGAACGCGGTCGCACGCGCCGAGCCGCAGTTGCCCGAAGAGGTGGTCCGCTCGGGTCTGACGATCAACAAGCAGTCCACCAGCCTGCTGATGGTGATCTCGCTGACCTCTCCGAACGGGGCCTACGACGACCTGTTTCTGAGCAACTACACCAAAATCAACCTGCGCGACGCGTTGCTGCGGCTCAAGGGCGTGGGCGGCGTGCAGATGCCGGGCGAACGCGAGTACGGCATGCGCTTCTGGCTCAAGCCGGACGTGCTGTACCGGTTGGGCTTGACCGCGTCAGACGTCACCAACGCGATCCGCGAGCAGAATCGCCAAGCCCCGGCCGGACGCATCGGGCAGTCGCCCAGCCCCGAAGGCCAGCAGATCGAGTACACCGTGAACGCCAAGGGACGTCTGACCGACCCCGAGGAGTTTGCCGACATCATCGTTCGGGCGCGGGAGGACGGCTCGCTGGTGCGGGTCCGCGACGTGGCCCGGGTGGAGCTCGGCGCCTTCGACTACTCGACCTTCGCGCGGCTCAACGGGCAGCAGACGGCCAGCATGATCGTCTTCCAGCTCCCCGGTTCGAACGCGCTCGAGACGGCGGAACGCGTTCGCACGGAGATGGCTCAGTTGGCGCAAAGCTTCCCCGACGGGGTCGCCTACGCGATTCCGTACGACTCGACGCGATTCATCGACACCTCGATCCGCGAGGTCGTCAAGACGCTGTTCGAGGCCATCGTGCTGGTCACGCTGGTCGTGTTCATCTTCCTGCAGAGTTGGCGTGCGACGCTGATTCCGCTGCTCACGATCCCGGTGTCGCTGGTCGGCACGTTCATTGCCTTCGGGCCGATCGGGTTCACCGTGAACGTGCTGACGCTGTTCGGCTTGGTGCTAGCCATCGGCGTGGTCGTCGACGACGCCATCGTGGTCGTGGAAGCCGTGCAGGAAAAGATCGACTCCCACGGGCTCAACCCGCGGGAAGCGGCCTACGCGGCGATGGAGGAGATCTCCGGCGCGATCGTGGCGATGACGCTGATCCTGGCGGCGGTGTTCCTGCCGGTGGCCTTTGTACAGGGCATCACGGGCAACCTCTACCAGCAGTTCGCGCTGACGATCTCGATCGCGGTGTTCATCTCGGGTATCAACGCGCTGACGCTGAGCCCGGCCCTATGCGCCGTGCTGCTGAAGCCTCGGGCGGAGGAGGTCGGCCCGCTGACGGAGCGCCTGTTCCATGGTTTCAACAAGATCTTCGACGCCACGCAGTCGCGCTACCTCCGAGTAGTGCACGGGCTGCTGCGGCGCTCGATCTGGGTGGCGGTGGCCTTGCTTCTGGTGATCGTGGGCGCCGGCGGCATGCAACGCCTGGTTCCGGGCGGCTTCTTGCCGGAAGAGGATGAGGGCGTCTTCATTCTCGACCTGACACTGCCTCCGGGGGCCTCGCTGCAAAGGACTCGGGAGGTGGCGTTGCAGATCGAAGCGATCCTGGGCGACACCGACACTATCGAGGAGTCGTTCGTGATCGGCGGACGCAGCTTCGCCACCGGCGCCTTCGCTCCCAACGTCGGCACGGTCTTCGCGGTGCTCAAGCCGTGGGACCAGCGGCCGGGCAAGGACCTCACGGCGCAAGCCATCGTGCAGAGGGTCCGCGGGCGGCTGGCCACCATCAAAGACGCTTACGTAGCGGCCTTCAACCTGCCTCCCATCCAAGGTCTGGGCAATACCGGCGGCTTCCAGATGAAGATCCAGGACCGCGGCGGCCACAGCATCGAAGAGCTGGCCGCGGCCAGCATGGCGATGAGCCAGGCGGCGAACTCCCTGCCGGAGATCGGCGGCGCCATCGCCACCTTCCGGTCCTCGGAGCCGCAGTTGCGACTCAGCGTGGACCGCGAGAGGGCCAAGACGCTGGGAGTCCCGATCAACGCCGTCTACGAGACCTTGCAGACGTACCTGGGCGGGCTGTACGTGAACGACTTCAACCTCTACGGCCGCACGTTCCGCGTGATGGTCCAGGCCGAGTCGGAGTACCGCGGCAAACCCGAGGACATCGAGCGCTTCTACGTACGGGCCGACAGCGGCCGGATGCTGCCGCTGGACTCTCTGGTGACTACACAGCCCACGATCGGGCCGATGTCTGTGGCGCACTTCAACCTGTTCCGGAGCGCCGACATTTTGGGCGGTCCGGCGCCTGGGTACACCTCGCAGCAAGCGATTGCGGCGATGGAGAAGGCCGCGCGGGAGACCCTACCGCCGGGCTTCGGCTTCGCCTGGACCGGCATGGCCTTCCAGGAGCAGAACGAGCAACCGCTGGCGCCGATTTTCGCGTTCTGTCTGGCGATGGTCTTCCTGTTCCTGGCGGCTCAGTACGAGAACTGGGTGATCCCGATCGCGGTCGTGCTGTCGGTGCCGGCCAGCGTGCTCGGCGCCTACATGGGCGAATGGGGCCTGAACGTCACTGACGACGTGTACGCCAGCATCGGCTTGATTCTGCTGATCGGTCTGGCCGCCAAGAACGCCATTCTGATCGTGGAATACGCGCGGACGCGCTATATCCACGGCGACACCATCGTCGAAGCGGCGATGGAGGCCTCACGGCTGCGCTTCCGGCCGATTCTGATGACGGCGTTCTCGTTCATCTTCGGCGTATTCCCGCTGGTGGTGGCCACCGGCGCCGGCGCGGCCAGCCGCCGCTCTCTGGGCACGGCGGTATTCGGCGGCATGATTGTCGCCACCGTACTGGGCGTCTTCATGACGCCTGTCTTCTACTCGTGGATGCAGAAGCTCTCCAAGCGGCGGGTCGTGGTGGGCGGATCGCCTCGGCTCAACCCGGCGCTGGATTCGACATCGGGAGATTGAGGATGACACGCAGATCCATCCCCGCCATTGCGGCGCTGCTCGGCTTGGCCGGCTGCGCCATGGGGCCGAACTATGAGCGGCCCCTCGTGGAACCGCCGGCGACGTACCGCAGCGCCGGCCCGGCCGCCGAAGCCGAGAAGCTGGCTTGGAAGGAGGTCTTCCAAGATCAGGAGTTGCAGGCCTTGCTGGCCGAGGCTCTGAAGAACAACTACGACGTCCGGGCGGCGGCGGCCCGCATCCTGGAGGCTCGCTCGACCTACCGGGTGGACCGTTCGCGGCTGTTCCCGAGCATCGACATCGCGAGCGATCTGACCGAGACGGAGATCTCGCGCGGAGCGCTGAACCTGCCGCCGACGGTGCCGATCAAGCGTGAGCAGACGGTCAGCCGGGCCGATCTGAAGCTGTCGTACGAGCTCGACTTCTGGGGTCGCCTGCGGCGGTTGACCGAGGCCGGCCGCGCCGAGTTCCTGAGCGCCGAATGGGCGGCGCTACAGGTGCGCACGGACCTGATCGGTGATGTCTCCCGCGCCTATTTCGACCTGCTGGAGGCGACGCGTGAGCTTGAAATCTCCAAGCGCACGCTGGAGACCCGCAAGCAGTCGCTGCGGCTCACCCAGGCTCGCAAGGACCGCGGCGTCGCGACGGCGCTCGAAGTTCGGCAAGCCGAGAATCTGGTCTACAGCGCGGGCGTTCGCATCCCCACGCTCGAGCAGGTGAAGGCGCAGCAGGAGAACCTGTTGAGCTTTCTGCTAGGGCGCAACCCCGGCCCCATCACGCTGGGCGGCGAGTTGGAGACCTTCAACCCTCCGGTGATCCCCGCTGGGCTGCCGTCGCAACTCGTCGGCCGGCGCGCAGACATCCTGGCGGCCGAGCAGACCCTGGTGGCCGCCAACGCCCGGATCGGCGCGGCCAAGGCGGCGCTGTTTCCGACGTTCTCGCTGACCGGGACGCTGGGCTTGGCGACGCGCCAGTTCAGCGAGTTCCTCGATGGCGACTCCCGGGAGCGGACGCTGACGGGAAGTCTGCTGGCGCCCGTCTTCAATGCTGGACGATTGCGCTCGCAAGTGCGCATCAGCGAGGCGCGGCAGGAGCAAATGCTCATCGAGTATGAGCGCGCCATCCGCGGCGCGTTCCGAGAGGTTGCGGACGCCTTGGCGGCGGTGGAGAACACCAAGCAGGAGTACCAGCAGCAGGCGCGCCTGGTGGAGGCTCTGCGCGAGGCGCGGCGGCTCTCGAACCTGCGCTACGAGGGCGGCGTGGACGCCTACCTGCAAGTGCTCGACTCCGACCGGAACCTCTTCGCCGGTGAGCTGGCCCTAGCCCAGATCCGGCGCGATGAATGGGCCGCGACCGTGAATCTCTACAAGGCCTTGGGGGGCGGTTGGGACGAACCGCCGGCCAAAGCCAAACAGCAGCAACAACAGCCCTGAACCCGGGCCGGGCCCGCCGCATCGGCGACGATGGGCGGGCCCGGCGACGGCCCTCCGGGATTTTCCTGACAGGTCCTCCATTTTGGCTTGCGAATTCTCGGTTTCAGCCCCGGAATTGAGTCCCGTCCTCGGCAAATCTCGGAGTAAGCTGGGGCATGACTCCAGACCATTCCGATCCGCTCGCGCCGCTCAGCCAACAGGTCATCGAGGCCTTTGACAAGGTCAACGGAGGAATCCACGCCGGCTTCCGACCGGCTCACGCCAAGGGGCTCCTACTTTCGGGCGAGTTCACGCCTGCGCCGGAAGGCGCCGCGCTGACCACCGCCCCGCACTTGCATCGGCCTTCGACGCCGGTGTCGGTGCGCTTCTCCGACTTCGCCGGCGTCCCCGCGGTCGCCGACAACGGAGACAACTCCAGCCCGCGCGGCATCGCCATCCGCTTCCACCTGGCCGAGCACGTCCATACCGACATCATTGGGCACTCGACCAACAGCTTCCCCACGCGCACGGCGGAGGAGTTCTTGGGCTTTCTGGGGGCGGTTTACGCGACGGCGCAAAGCACGGAGAAGCCGTCGCCGATCGAGATGTTCTTGGGATCGCATCCGGCCGCGCTGGCCTTCGTGATGACGCCGAAGCCGATTCCGGTCAGCTTCGCCCAGGAGCAGTTTTTCGGCGTGAGCGCCTACAAGTTCCATAACGCCAGCGAGAGCCGCTACGGCCGCTATCAGATCATTCCGGCGACCGGCGCGAGCTACCTAACTGCGGAGGAGGCGGCCGGCCGCAGCGCCGACTTCCTATTCGACGAGCTTCGCGAGCGGCTGGCGAAGGAGCCCGTGAAGATGGTCATCGCGGTGCAGATGGCCGAAGAAGGGGATGTGACCGACGACGCCACCGCGGTTTGGCCCGACGAGCGGCCCGTGGTCGAGCTCGGCACGATCACCCTGACGGGCGTGGTGGAGAACAACGAGGCCGAGCAGCGCCACATCATCTTCGACCCGATTCCACGCGTGGAAGGGATCGAGGCCTCGGCGGACCCGCTGCTGGAGCCCCGGGCGTCGATCTATCTGATGAGCGGAAGGCGGCGGCGCAAGGCGGGAGCCGCGCAGACGGCCTAGTGCGGTCGGGGACTCGGGCGCGACAGCCTACACTACTCAGAATCGGGATGCGCAGGGGGGACGAGCTTCAATTGCGCAGTGACGTCCCAATTTTCGGGCTGATCCATGGGCCGAAACCACTTCCCTCCTGCGTCCAGCCACCGCAGGCGCATCGCAGAGACGGAGGCTTGGCTGACGTCCTCGTAGCCAAACTCGGTCCCACAGCAGGAACAGATGGTGAAATCGGGACTCCGGCCATCTTCACCCCAAGGCGGATAGCCTTGGTCGAGGCCGCAGACCCGACAGTGATGAGATGGCTCCAGGGGCACAGCACTATCCTCCCAGGCTGATCATCTCGATCTTGGCGTGGTCCTCGGGCCGGTATCCGCCGGCCGAGCCCAGCGCCACCAGCCTCGCCTCGGAGTAGCGGTCCGAGCGCCCGCGCCAGACCGCAGCGATCCGCTCGCGCAGGGCGTCGTCGGCGGCGCCCTCCCGCAGGGGGGTCTTCAAGTCCTCGCCGGTCGAGGCGAACAGGCAGGTGACCAGGCGGCCGTCGGCCGTCAGGCGGGCTCGCGTACAGTCTCCGCAGAAGGGCTCGGTCACAGAGGCGATCACGCCCACCTTGCCGCCGCCGTCCACATACTCGTAGTCCGCCGCCGGACGGCTCCCACGCGGCTCCCCGGCGGGCCGCAGCGGATAGCGGGCCGCCACCGTGCGCAGGATCTCCGCCTTGGAAACCAGCTTCTCCGAGCGCCAGCGGTTGGCGTTGCCAACGTCCATGTACTCGATGAAGCGCAACTCGTAGCCCTCGCTCCGGGCGAACTCGGCGAGCTCGAGGATCTCGCCGTCGTTGACGCCTTTCTCGATCACCGCGTTGAGCTTGATGGGCGTCAGCCCCACGCGCTTGGCTTCCCGCAGCCCTTCGAGCGCCGGGGCGAGGTCGCCGCGCTGCGTCATCCGGCGAAAGGTCTCCGGCCGCACCGAGTCGACGGAGACAGTCACGCGCCGCAGGCCGGCCTCGCGCAGGGGCATAGCCAGCTTGGCCAGGCGCGAGGCGTTGGTCGTCATCGCCAAGTCTTCCACGCCGGGGATCGCCGCCAAACGGGCGACCAGCTCAGTCAGACCCTGGCGCACCAGCGGTTCGCCGCCGGTCAACCGAATCCGCCGCACTCCCAGCTCAACGAACAGCCGAGCCAAACGCTCGATCTCCTCGAAGGACAGGATCTTGGACTTGTGCAGCCACTCGTACTCGTCGAGCGGCATGCAGTAGGTGCAGCGAAAGTTGCAGCGGTCCGTCACAGAGATCCGCAGATCCTCGAGCGGCCTTTGATGGACGTCGCGCAACACTTTCTTCATTTTAGAAGGCATTCTAGAAAGGAAGGCCGATGACGTACTTTCGAGAGCTGCAGCCCTCCTGGAACAACCCCCTCGCCTGGTTGGCACTGGCGCCCGCCGGGATCGGGTCGTACGCGATCCTGCAGATCGCCAAAACCGCCGGCTCCAGGACGCCGTACTCCGCCGTGCTGTCGGCGGCGGCCTCGCTCTGCCTGGCGCTGTGGATCTTCTCGATCCGGCTGGATACCGACGTGGAGCAGGCGGGGCTGCGGCTGCGCTTTCGGTTCCTGTGGCCCACACGCCAGATCTCTTACGAGGCGATCGCCCGCGCCGAAGCCGTCGAGTACGAGCCGATCAAGAACTATGGCGGCTGGGGCCTCCGCCGCGGCAAGCACGACGGCCGGGCGGAGTGGGTTTGGAGCATTTCCGGACGCAGGGGCGTGCGACTGCACTTTCACGACGGGGAGACGTTCCTACTCGGCTCGCGGCGTCCCGAAGAGCTCGCCGCCGCCATCAACACGCGAATTTCGGCGGTTCATGTAGCCTGAGCGCCGCTGGCTGCATCCAACAGTAGCGGACCCCGGCGCGGGTTAGAATAAAACAGGAACGGAAAGCCATGATCACCGTCACGGCCAGCGCGGTCAACAAGATCCGGAAGATGCTCAGCGACAACAACGAGCCGGCGCTACGCCTCGGCATCGTCGGCGGAGGCTGCTCGGGCTTGAGCTACAAGTTCAAGTACGACAAGCAGGCGCGTCCCACCGACAACGTGTTGGAGGTCGACGGCGTGACTCTGTTCGTCGATCCCAAGAGCATGACCTACCTCGACGGCATGGTGCTGGACTACGAAGAGACCCTCCTTGAGCAGGCCTTCCGCTTCAAGAATCCCAACGCGCAAAAGAGCTGCGGCTGCGGCCGCTCGTTCCAGGTATCCTGACCAGGCCCTCGGCCGCCGCGGTATTCACGCCCGAGATTTGTTGAAAAATGACCGATCCCATCCAGTTTGACGATTGGTACGACAAGTTCAATCGTTTTTCCGGGGACCTCTATCCCGGCCGGTACACGCGCGACTTCGTGCGGGACCTCGTCGAGCAGGGCCGCGAGGTCGCGGCTTTGGCCAAGCAGAAGGACTCGGTCATCGTCGCCCACAACTATCAGTACCCAGAGCTGCAGGAAGCGGCCGTCGAGGTCGGCGATTCGCTGGGGCTGAGCCAGTTCGTCGGGCGACAGTCGAAGCCTCGGGTGGACTTCTGCGGCGTCTGGTTCATGGGCGAGACCGCCAAGACGATCGTGGGCGACCGCGCGCGGGTCTACATGCCGGCTCAGCCGGGCTGCTCGCTGGTGCAGTCGATCGACCACGCGCGCATCGAGAGCTGGCGGCGACAGAACCCCGACGGCCTCATCATCTCCTACGTCAACACCGACGCCCGCACCAAGGCGATGAGCGACTACGTCTGCACCTCGCGCAATGCGGCCCAGGTGGTGCGCCACGCCGCCGACCACAACCCCGGCAAGCGTATGCTGTTTCTGCCGGACAAGTACTTGGGAGCGGTTTCGCTGGCGCAGAGCAAGGTCGACGCTGACCTGGTGGACCTGTATGACGGCGGCTGCCATGTACACGCCAAGATCGGCGAGAGCGCCCTGGACGAAGCCTACGAGCGGCATCCCGAAGCCGAGCTGCTGATTCACCCGGAGTGCGGCTGCGCCTCCACGTGTCTAGCCAAGATCATGAACCACGAGTCAGAGTTCAGCCGGGCCTTCTACCTCTCGACCGAGCAGATGATTCACCATGCGGCGGCGTCCGAGGCCCGGGAGTTCATCGTGGGTACCGAGATGGGGATGCTGTACCGTCTGCGCAAGGACGTGCCGCACAAGATCTTCCACCCGGTGCACCCGGAAGCGATGTGCGAATACATGAAGGAGAACGACTTGGCGAAGCTCCTGTACTCGCTGCGCCACGACGAGATCGAGGTGCTGATCGACGAGCCGACGCGGCGCAAGGCGCAAGCGGCGATTGACCGGATGCTGACGATCCAGTAGGCTCGACCCTGACGTCAGCATCAGGACCGCCGGTCGCCCGGCCGCGAAGCCTCCGGCGGAACCGGTCGGGTTTAGAACGAGTTGCACCGCGCGCCGGGAATGGTCTTCGGCGTGCACTCGGATCCTCGGAATATTCTATGCTTCGCGTCGACCCCCAAACCCGCGCGCTAGCCCCTCTGGGACGCCGGACGCTCGAACCTGTCTCTATTCTGCAGCGCTACACCCTGGCTGAGCTGGTGGCGAGCAACCCGGAAGAGTTCTTCCGGGACCTCGGCCTCGAGCTCGTCTTCTTGACCGCAGGCATGGAGCTGCGCGCCGGTCGGCCGACGATGTTGGCCGCCGACGCCGACGGCCGCGTCTACGTGCTGGCGTTCCAACGCAAGGACCAACCCCTGGACCTGATCGATCCGCTCGAGGAGGCCAGCCGCGTGGCGCGCTGGGGAGGGCTGGATCTGCTGCGACGGCTGCTGCCGGACCGAGCCAGCGCCGCCCGGGAGTTTCTGCGCGTTCCGCCGGCGAAGCTCAACAGTGAGCAGGGCGTGGTGCTGATCGGCGAATCCTTCGACGTCGAGACGCTCTCGGCGGCGGGCTGGCTGCGACGGCGCTACAACGTCAGTATCTTGTGCTTCCGAGCCCGCATGGCGGTCGACTCGCTCAGCGGCCACGAGTATTTGGCTTGCCGCGATTTGGGCGAAGAAGTCGAGCAGATCTACCAGGAGCGCCAGAGCGCCTCTGACGACGGCGCGCCGTGGCCGACGATCGCGCCCGACATCGCCGACCAACCCCAGCCCGCCCCGGCCGAGACGGACGACGTCGACGCGACTGTGACCAGCGAGGACGCCGGCGCCGCCTTACAGGCCGATGTCGATGACGCGCTCGTCGATGCAGCCGAAGCGGAGGCGGTCGCCGAGCCGGCGGTCGATCGCGCGCCCACGCCGAGCCCTGAGGCTGAGATCGTGGTCGATGCCGCTCCGGGAGACCCGCTCGAAGAAGTGTTGCAATCCACCAGCTTGGTGCCCGCCTCCGCTGCCCAAGAGGGCGACGGCGACGAGCGCCGCGAGACCAACCGGCGGTACGATCTGCAGGCCCGCCGCCTGCGCCTGGACTATTTCGGCCGGCTCCTCGGCGCCCGTCTGGTCGACTTTTCCGCCAAGGGGATCGGCGTGGAGGCGCTGTCGCCCCTGCCGATCGGCGCAGAAGTCGGAATCTCGGGCGAGCTGATCGGCAAGGACGGCTCGATGGGCTTGGACGGCCGCGTCAAGGTGAAGCACTGCCGCACCGGCGAGGACGGCGTCAGCCGCATCGGGCTGGAGCTGGACGAGAGCGCCCTGCGGTTGGTGGAGAACCAGGAGTTCTTCGACCGCCGCTGAGCGCTCCCCTGCTCTAACGAGCCGTGTATCCGCCGTCGATGACCAGCTCGGCGCCGGTCATGAACTTGGATTCGTCAGAAACCAAGTAGACCACGCCCCAGCCAATGTCATCGGGCTCGCCCACATGCCCGATCGGGTGCCGCGAATCGAGGTCCGCCTTGAGGGCGGCCTCGCCTTCGGGCGTGCCGTCGGCCAGTCCGGCCACCAGGGGCGTCCAGATGTACCCGGGGTGGATGGAGTTGACGCGGATCTTATCCGGCGCGTAGATCAGCGCGTCGTTCTTGGTCATCAGCCGAACCGCGCCCTTGGACGCGTGATACGGCGGCAGATCGGCCGCGCCGATGATGCCGTAGATCGACGACATGTTCACGATGGAGCCGCCGCCGGCTTCCTTCAGGTAGCCGATGGCGTACTTGGTGCACAGGAACACGCCCGTCACATTCACGTCCATCAAAGCCCGCCACTCCTCCACGGTGATCTCGTGGGTGGGCTTGTTCACGCCGGCGATGCCGGCATTGTTGACCAGGGCGTCGATGGACCCGAATTTCTCGCGCACCTCGCGAAAGACCCGCTCCACGTCCGGCTCCTTGGTAATATCCAACCGCCAGAACGCGGCCGTTCCGCCGGCTTTCTCGATCTCCTCGACAACTTCTCGGCCTTCGGCTTCCCGGAGGTCGGTGACGGCAACCTTTGCGCCTTCTTTCGCGAGCAGCAGGCATGAGGATCTGCCGATCCCCAGCGCACCGCCGGTGACGATGACCGTCTTTCCTTGAGCCCTTTTCATGGCCGTCCACCTCCTACTGGAAATGGCGTCGGCGGGGCTCTCGTCGTTACGAAAATGAGGCGATGGATCGGCTCGGACCGGCCGAGCCGATCGCATCAGCGGATGGTCGAGCGGACGAGCCGCAAGCGGGAGCCGAGGCCGGCCCAGCGCTCGCTCTCGCGCAGCGTGTGAACCAGGGCCAAAGCCGAGGTTGCGCCGATGAAGGCGGCGCCGCCCAGCAGCATGTCCCCAAAGCCCACGCCACGGTTGAACAGCACGCCCATCAGGGCCGGGGCCGCCGCCGTGCTGAAGACCGCCGCCGCCGCGCCGAAGCTGCGGACGCGCCCGACGTTCTCCACACCGAACATCTCCGCCCAAAGCGCCGGCACAATGCTGCCGGTGGCGCCTGCCGTCACGCCGGTCAGCATCAGGTAGGGGAAGGCCATGATCGGCGACTCGGCAAAGCGCACCAGCAACACCGCCGCACCCAGGGGCAGTGTATAGATAGGGAGCAGCGCCGTGGCCGTGTAGCGATCGATGAGTGAGCCCATGCCGATCGAGCAGGCCGCGCGCGTGATGGCGAAGCCGGTGAAGGCCATCGCCATCCATTCGAGCGACCAGCCCTTGGCCTCCGAAAGCGGCGCCTGGAACAGGAACAGCCCGGTAAGCACGAACGGCGGCGTGATCAGCGCCGGCAGGGTGAGCCAGGTGCGGGGGTCGCGGAAGAATGAGCCGCGCTCGATGGTCGCCGGGCCCGCTCCGGCCGGCAACGCGCTGATCTCCGTCTCAGCCGGCCGGCGGCTCCAAAGCGTCAACGACAGCGGCAGGACCACCAACAATGCGCCGACGCCCACCAGGCCCCAAATCAGCTTCCACGGCAGAAAGCCCAGCGCCGCGGCGCAGACCAGCGGCAGCAGCGCCTCGCCCAGCGGATAGCCCAGGCTCGCAAAACCCAGAGCCTTGCCGCGGCTCGGTCCGAACTCGCGCGCCATCACGGTCTGCGAAATGTGGCCCAGCAGCCCCTGTCCGGTCAGCCGCAGGCCCACGATGCCCACCGCCAGCGCCGCCACATGAGGAGCCCCGGCGACGATGAACGCCGAGACCGCCATGCCCAGCACGGTGTAGGAGATGTAGCGCTTCAAGTCCAGGCTGTCGATCAGCGAACCCAAGTATGGCAGCGATAGCGCGCTGGCCAGCGTGCCGCCGGCGTAGAGCAACCCAAAGTCTCCCTTGGTCAGCGCAAAGTCCTGCAAGAAATACGGCAGGAACAAGGAGATGAAGAAGGTTTGGCCAAAACTGGACGACAGGGCCGTCACCAGCCCGAAGGCCAACAACGTCCGGTAGGTATTCAGAAAACGAAAGTAGCTCATCTTGTCGGTCCAACAGATACAGCTCGGGCCGGAACACCTGTCGCGGAGCCGTTGGCCCGCCCGATGCACAACCCGATCTGCGCTGTTCGTTTATGGAGATTGCCGGCTCGACGTGGCCGGAACCTCAAATAAGAAAAACGGGACCGCTTGGCCCCGCCATTACTTTCAACATACGGGAAGTCCCCGGCGCCGTCAAGGCGGCCTCCCCTTTCGGGCGGCCCGGTCGGCTATGATTTGGCAATCCCATGCGCTGCTCTCGACTCCTCGTTCTGATTCCGCTCGCGGCCGCGTCGCTGATCGCGGCCGACCCAGGTCCTCACGCCGTCAAGGCCGAAAAAGGCGTCCGCGCGGCGATGCGCGACGGCGTGGAATTGATCGCCGACGTCTACCGCCCCGACGCCTCGGGCAGCTTCCCGGTGCTGCTGACGCGTACGCCCTATGACCGCAAGAACGGCGAGGGACAGGCGCGCGAAGTCGCCTCCCATGGCTACATCGTGGTGGTGCAGGACACTCGCGGCCGCTACGACTCGCAGGGCGAGTTCTACCCGTTCCGACATGAGATCGACGACGGCTACGACACCGTCGAGTGGGCCGCCAAGCTCGAAGGCGCCAACGGCAAGGTCGGCATGTTCGGCGGCTCGTATGTGGGCGCGACGCAGATGCTGGCGTCCATCAGCCGGCCGCCGCACCTAGTCTCGATTTTCCCCTACGTGACGGCGGCGGAATACTACGACGGCTGGACCTACCAGAGCGGCGCCTGGATGCAGTGGTTCTCGAGCTCTTGGACCACGGGCCTGATTCAGGACACCCTGCGCCGGAAGGCGGCGCAACTGGCCCGTCCGCGGGAATGGGCTTGGCGCCTGCCTGTGGAAGACTACGCGCTGATCCAGACGCCCAACCCCGACGACCTGGCTCCGTACTACGACGACTGGATCGAGCACGAGACCGACGACGCCTACTGGAAACGCTGGAAGATCTCCGACCACTACCCGGAGATGACCGTCAAGGCGCTGCACGCCGGCGGCTGGCACGACATCTTCCTGAAGGGCTCGATCAAGAACTACGTGGGCATCCACGCCAAGGCCAAGGACGCCAAGGTTCGCCAGAGCCAGCGCCTACTGGTGGGCCCCTGGGCCCACGCGGGCACCTCGGCGGAAGGCAAGATCGGCGACGTCGTCTTCGGCAAGCAGGCCGTGCTGGATATGTCCGACACAATCCGGAGGTTTGCCGACTGGGCGCTGAAGGACATCCAGAACGAGTATGCCGACGACACGCCGGTACGGATCTTCGTGCTCGGCGAAAACGTTTGGCGAGACGAGAAGGAGTTTCCGCTGGAGCGGCAGAAGCTCACGCGCTACTATCTGCGGGCTTCGGGCGGTTTGGCCACCGAGAAGCCGTCCGCCGAGAAGCCGGACGAGTACACCTACGACCCGGCCAACCCGACGCCCACCATCGGCGGCCGGCTGTGCTGCGGCGCAGCGATTCCGCCGGGGCCGGCCGACCAGAGCCCCAACTCGGCTCGCGAGGACGTACTGGTCTTCTCGACGCCTCCCCTGCAGAGCGGCGTCGAGGTGACCGGCGAGATCTCGCTCGAGCTGTTCGCTTCGAGCAGCGCGATCGACACTGATTTCACGGCGATGTTCATCGACGTGGACCCGTCCGGCTACGAGCGGCTTCTGACGGATGGCATCGTGCGGGCTCGCTACCGCAACTCCACGGAGAAGGCGGAGCTGATCAAGCCCGGCAAGGTCTACAAGTACACGATCGACTTGTGGACGACGAGCAACTACTTTCAGCCGGGCCACTCGATCCGCTTGCAGGTCTCGAGCAGCAACTTCCCACGCTTCAACCGCAACCTGAACACGGGCGAGCAGACGGCCGGCTCGACGGGAATGACGAAGGCCGACCAAACGGTCTACCACGACGCCGAGCATCCGTCCGCGCTGGTGCTGCCAGTGATCCCGCGATAGGGCGCAATAGGACGGACAAGAATGTCCGTCCCCACGACAGGAGCGCAGCCCCAGTGGGCCGGACATTCCTGCCCGGCTCAGCGCGTCAGGGGATCTTCGATCTCCGGCGGCGTGGCGTGGATCAGACGCCCGAGGGCGGGGTCGCGCTCCAGCACGCGGTTGCGGATTTCCCAGGCGACGCGCCGGTAGCTGATGTGGCCCTTGACGCCCGAGCGGACGCGGGCGATGTATTCGGCCTCGGCAAAGTCCATTTTGTAGAGCGTGCGGCAGCGGGCCGCGAAGGGCAGCAGGTAGTCCCGCGCCTTCTCGGGCAACGCCGTGCGCGCTGCAGCGGCTTGGTCCAAAGCGGCCTGATATTCCGCGCCTAGCCCGGCCTGCTCGATCAGCTCCGGCGTCTCGAAGCCGAGGCCGTCGCAGAAGTCCTGGCGAATCTGCACGCAGCGCCGGTGACGGTGCAGGTCGCGGTAGGCGCCGATGTCGCACACCACGTCGAACACGTACTGGTAGCCGGCCTTGAACTCGCGCAACAGCTCGTCGCGGCGGTCGCGGCCTTGCAGCGCCAAGTCGATCACTTCGTTCTTGCGCGCTGAGCTCCAGCCGGAGACTTCGTCGAGCACGACCCGATACGGCGCGGAGGAGACGCCGTAGAGCCACGTGGCCACGATCTCGTCGAGCGGGCCCACGTTGGGCGCCAGGTCCACGTCGCGCACGCCGTCCCCCGCCGCGAATTGGACGTTCTGCGCCGCCCACTGCCGAACTCGGTCGCGGGCCTGGCGGGCGAAGACGTCCGGGTCCGCGTATTTGGCGAGCGTGGGCGCTAGGGCTTCCTGGGCTTGCGAGGCGTCCCAGACGCATGCCGGCGGGGCGGCGCATGCCTGCTTCATCTCAACGGCCAGCTCACGCAGCTCACCGTACGGCGAGACGCCCAGCCGCTGCATCTGCTTTTCGAGCGTGCGGATGCTGGTGACTTGGCCGAGGTTGGTGGAAATGCCCAGGAACAGCAGATAGCGAACGCCGTCGTAGGCTCGCGCCGCGATGGTGCGCTCGTAGCGCCCCGCTTGCATGTCGGCCGGGCGCGGCAAGGCCTCCCGCAGGTGCTCCACCAAGCGGCCGTGCATCCCTAGGTAGGCCGCCAACAGGGCGTTGGCCGCCTCGCGGTAGACCGGTTCGTCGGCGGTTCCGGCAATCTCCGAGGGGGTGATGGTGGCCCCGACGGAAAAGTCCTGGTAGCGGCTGGACTTGGCCTGGCCGTCCCACAGAGGCTCGTCTTCGATCTCGATGGCGGCGAGCTCGGAGACGCCCTCAAAGCAGAAGATGGCGTGGCCGAGGTCAGCGATGGAGGCGTGGCCGTACTGGAAATAAAAGCTGTCGAGAAACTTCTCGGCGCTGTGCGAGCGCACCCATTCCAGGCTTTGGGCCACGGAGTCCGGCGAGCGGCTGTAGCGCGCCAGCGCATAGGCGCTCTTTTCGGGCGGCATCGGAGCCACCACCACCACCCGGTTCGGCGTTGCGGACATAAACAGCCATTCTACCGTCGCGCCGTACAATGACCGTTTGCCCCTCGAACCAAAAATCTTCGGCTGTGAGCGCCACGTGTTCGACTCGCTCGACACCACCATGCGCGAGGCGGCCGAACGCGCACGCGCCGGAGCGCCGGAAGGGACGCTGATCGTGGCGGATCGCCAAACGGCCGGACGCGGCCGTCATGGCCGCTCCTGGGCGTCGGAGCCCGGCGTGGGGCTGTACTTCTCGCTGGTGCTGCGCCCTCGGCGCCCCGCCCCCCAGATGCTGGCGCTGACGCTGGCCGCCGGAGTGGGTCTGGCGCGCGGCATCGGGGAGTTCTGCGGGCTCACGTGCGACATTCGCTGGCCGAACGACGTGATGCTGGAGGGCCGCAAGCTGGCCGGCATTCTGGTGGAGGCGGAGACGGAGAACGGCGTGCTCGAACGGGCGATCCTGGGCGTCGGCGTCAACGTGAACCAGGAGCGAATGCCCGCGGAGATCGCCCCGATCGCCATCTCCCTGCGCGAAGCCACCGGCGCGGAGTATGTGCGGGAGGCGCTGCTGGAGACCATTCTGGGCAGGCTGGAGCAAGCTTATGTGATGCTCCTGGAAAGCGGCCCGGAAGCGGTGCTGGCAGCGTTCCGGCGCATCTCCACCTGGACACAGGGCAAAGGCGTGGCGGTCGAGGGCCTGGAGCGGCCGATGAGCGGAGTCACGGCGGGCCTGAGCCCCGAAGGTTGGCTGCTGCTGCGCGACGAAACCGGTGCGGTCCGACCTATCCTGGCCGGCAGCGTACGGCCGCTCGACTGACGTCTTAGCCGGCCGGGCCGACCAGGCGGTAGACGGTGATGGGCTCGCCGCTGAGCCCAAAGCCGGGACCTCCGCCCGGGCCTCCCGGGCCCAAGCCGCCGGGACCAGGCCCGCCTTGTCCCATTCCCCCTGGCCCGAATCCGCCGGGCCCCATGCCACCGGGACCCATCCTCCGGGGAAAGCCGCCGCCCGCCGGCCCCCGCCGGCGGCCACCCAGCCCGGGACGGCCCTCGGGCTGCTCGGGCTGGGGCAGCTCAATGCGGCCCACGACGTCCAGCTCGTAGCCCTCGGGCAGGCGCGGTGTCCGCTCGTCGCCCGTCAGGGCCCAGTAGACCCCCGCGGAGCCCGCCCAAGTCTCCAAGTCGCCAAGCATCGCGGGCAACCGTTGCGGCGGCGGGAGGCGGTCGTAGCGGGCGCGCAGATCCTTCCCCTTGCCGCGTTGCATCGGGCTGGGCTGATCCGGGGCGTCGTCCATGCCCGGGGGGCCGCCGAATCCGCCCGGTCCGCCGCCCGGAGGTCCACCCTGCGGTCGGCGGCGCCCCTCACCGGGCAGCAGCGCG
This sequence comes from Acidobacteriota bacterium, assembly GCA_016125275.1. GTDB lineage: Bacteria > Acidobacteriota > Terriglobia > Bryobacterales > UBA6623 > RI-231. The sequence goes on from WGMB01000003.1 coordinate 65,844, forward strand.
TCGTCATCGGCCAACCGCCATTCCCCGGTGAAGTTCAGTTGTTCGTGCAGCCGACGGTCGCCCAGCAGCACGGCGCCCTGGGGGACGATCTCTTCCAGGCCGCGAATCGCCGCCGCGGAAACCTCGGCCGAGGAGGCCTGCGCCTCGAGCGCGTGCAGGCCGGACGGTTGGCCCATCGTTCCTTGGAAGAACAGCAACGCCGCGACTCCGGGCGCCAGGGTCGCACCCGGCAAGGCCTTGCGAAGGAAGTAGAACGCGGGCGGCAAATAGAGCGGCAGGGTCGGCAGCAGGAAGCGCAACGAGCCCACCGCGCCGCCCATGGCGAAGTAGTAGCAGCAATACAACAGGGTGATGGAGCCCGCAGCCAACCCCGCCGCGGCGGCGAAAGGACGGCTGTCCTCCTCGCGCAGCATCAGCAGCAAACCCAGCAGGCCGGGCGCAATGAAATAGCCCACGCCGGACGACAGCAAAGCCTGGCAATAGACGCTCCAGTTGCGCGCCAAGTAGGCCAAGCTCAGGTTGCTTTCGCCCGTCAGCGCATAGGCCGTCCGCCAAAACGCGCCGAAATGGATCTCGTTGTGAACCGCCAGCCCCAGCGCGGGAACCAGCGCGCCGGCCAGCACATAGGGAATCTCCGGGCGTCGCTCCGCACGTCTCCAGACCAAGGCCAGAAAAGCCACGACGCCGACGGCCGCGGCGGCTTCGGCGTAGCGCACCAAGGGAATGTACGCCAACGCGAAGCCGGCTGCCAGAGCAGTCCAGCGACCGCCCCGGCGGCCCCAGCGGTCCAGCAGGGCCAAGCCGGCCACTAGGCAGAGTGTAGTCAAGGTATGGGAATCGGCGCTCAAGGCGTGGCGGTTGGCGGTGGGCTCGGCCGCCTGCACAAAGGCCGCGGCCAGAGCCAGCCATGGCCCCGTGTACGGAAGACAAAGCAGGAACACGGCCGGTAGGGTCAGGGCGGCCAGCAAGGGGTCCACGTAGAGAGCCGCGCCACGGCCAAAGGCGGCCCATGCCGCCCCGATCACCAGCGGCAGGCCGGGAGGATAACGGCTGATGAAGCGCCCGTCCGCCTTCTCCAGCCAGTGCATGCCCAGATGCTGCAGCGCCGACTCGGCCTCGAAGTCCGGACGGCCCTCGAACACCAGCATTCGCGCTTGGGCGTAGTAGCCGTCGGCGTCCGGCGCCGCATAGCCCCCACGCACGAACCGCGCCAGCATGGCGAAGTGGGCCACGACCAGCGCGGCCAGCAGAACCCACGGTGTCCAACGATGGCGCAGCATCCTAGGCCTTTTCGGCGCCGCCCGGCAACCGACGTTACGGCGGCGTGGGTAAAAAGCTGGTAAACCAGCAGCATATCCCACCGCGCCGCTCACAGCAGCGGCGCGAGCTCGCGACCGGCAGGGCTCGCTCAGTGCTCGGTCGCCTTCTCCGCCCCCAGGCCGGTGTGGGCCCGCACCAGCAGCTCCGTGTGCAGCCGCTCGGCCTCGGGCTCGGGACGGGTCACCGATCCCAGCCATGCGGCCAAGAAGCCCAGGGGAATGCTGATGATCCCCGGATTTTTGAGTGGAAACACCCCGCCGAAGTCCGGGCTCAGCAGAATCAACCCGATCGACGAGATGAGACCTCCCGCCAAGCCCCAAACCGCGCCTCGCGTGGTGAACTTGCTCCAGAACACGCTGAGCACGATCACCGGCAGATTCGCTGAAGCCGCCACCGCAAAAGCCAGCCCCACCAGGAAGGCCACGTTCGCAGTTGGGCCGAGCAGGATCGCGATCGCGATCGACACCGCTCCCACCACCAGCGCCGTGATGCGCGCCACGCGGACCTCGTCGCCGGGCCGATGCTCCTTGCCGTGGTGAATGACGTTCGAGTAGACGTCGTGCGCGAACGAGGTGGAGGCGCTGATGGTCAGCCCGGCCACCACGGCCAGGATGGTGGCAAAGGCGACCGCGGAGATGAAGGCGAAGAAGATGTCCCCCGCCAACGACTGCGCCAGCAGCGGGGCGCTCATGTTGACGCCGCCGTGGCCGGAGATGAAGTCGCGTCCGACGATGGTCGCCGCGCCGTAGCCCAGGAAGGTCGTCATCACGTAGAAGGCGCCGATCAGCAGCATGGCCCAGAACACGCTGACGCGCGCCGTGGGAGCGTCGGGAACCGTATAGAAGCGGATCAGGATGTGGGGCAGCCCAGCGGTGCCGAAAATCAGCGCCATGCCCAGCGAGATCAAGTCCAGGGCGCCGTAGGGCGGTTTGTAGTACAAGCCCGGGTCCAGAAAGTTCCGGGTGACCTTCTGGTCGCCCTCCATGAAGGAGACCTGGCTCATCGCCTCGAAGAAAGCCCCGAAGCTGAAGTCGAAGTGCGCCAGCACCAGCACGCTGAGCAGAAACGTGCCGCTCATCAGCAACACGGCCTTCACGATCTGCACCCAGGTAGTGGCCAGCATGCCGCCAAAGACCACGTACACGATCATCAGCGCGCCGACGCCGGTGACCGCCGTCGTGTAGCCGATCCCGGAGTCGGCCAGCAGCAGGCTGACCAGGGCGCCCGCGCCCACCATCTGGGCGATCATGTAAAACGTCGAGACCGTCAGGGTGCTCAGCGAAGCCCAGGCGCGCACCGGCTTGGGCCGCAGGCGGTAGGCCAGCACGTCGGCCATGGTGTACTTGCCCGCGTTGCGCAACGGCTCGGCCACCAGGAAGAGCACGGTTAGGTAGGCCACCAGAAAGCCCACAGAGTAGAGAAACCCGTCGTAGCCGTAGTAGGCGATGAGCCCGGCAATGCCCAGAAACGAAGCGGCGCTCATGTAGTCGCCGGCGATGGCCAAGCCGTTCTGCCAGCCCGTGATGCGGCGGCCGGCGGCAAAGTAGGCGCTGGCCCCTTGGGAACGGCCGGCGGCCCAATAAGTGATCGCCAATGTGGCGGCCACGAAGGTGAGGAACATCAACAGCGAGATCGACATGCTAACGGGCCTCCGGGCGCGCCAGGACTTCGGCCACTACGCGCTCGGCGTCGCGGTCGAACCGCGCCGCCATCCGCATGTACAGCCAGGCCAGGACCCAGGCCATGAAGAACTGCGAAACCGCGAACAGGTAGGCGGCGTTGACGACGCCGAGAACGGGCTTCTTCATTGCCTCGGGAAAGTAGCCCACGGAAATGGGCAGGGCAAAGTAGTAGACCAGAAAGAAGACCGTGGCGGCCACGATGAAGCGCATCTTCTTGTCGACCATGGCGCGGTAGTTGGGGGAGCGAGCGATGCGCTCGAAGTCTCCGGGGTGCACGACGGGGTGTTCGGGTGGCGTCATAGGGTTCGTGACAGTCTAGCGGAGTGCGCAGCGAAAATTGCTATCCTGCCCGCGATGCTTCGATACCCCCTCGTCGTCCTTCTGCTGCTGGGCTCCGCCGCCGCCGCCTCGGCCGAAGACTGGCCGGGCTTTCGCGGCCTTACGCGGCAAGGCGTTTCGACAGAGACAGGGTTGCCGCTGCGCTGGAGCCCGACTGAAAACGTGGCCTGGAAGACGCCTATTTCGGGCGCCGGCTGGTCCTCGCCGATCGTCTGGGGCAAGAGGATCTTTCTGACCACGGCGACCGACGAAGGAACGTCCTGCCATGTGCTGGCCCTCGACGCCGAGACCGGCGAGGTCTTGTGGGATCGCCGCGTCTTCGGCCAGGACGCCCTCCAGAAGCGCGAGCAGAACTCCTACGCCTCTCCCACCCCTGTGACCGACGGCGAAACGGTCTTTGCCGTGTTTGGCGGAGGCGGCGTGGCGGCGCTCGATTTCGACGGCAACATGTTGTGGACGAACCGAGACTTCGACTTCTACTCCGAACACGGCCTGGGAGCCTCGCCGATCCTCTACAAGGACACGGTGATCATGACCTTCGACCCTTCCAGCCGAACCGGGCGCGCCGAGAAGATCGGATGGAAGGTCCCCTGGAACGGCGCTGCGCTGTGGGCGCTCGACAAGAAAACCGGCAAAAGGGTGTGGGAAGCCAAGCGAGGCCCCTCGCGGCTGGCGCACGTGACTCCGAACTTCATGGAGGCGGCCGGGCGCTTGCAACTGGTTTCCGGGGCCGGCGACGTGATCCAAGGCTTCGATCCGGACACCGGCGAGCGGCTCTGGTCGGTCTACTCGCAGGGCGAGGGCGTAGTGCCGTCGATCGTGGTCGGCGGGGGCTTGGCCTACTCGATCTCAGGTTTTGAGGCGACCACGATTCGCGCCGTGGCGCCCGGGGGCAAGATCGTGTGGGAGCAGACGCGCTCGGCGTCGCATATCCCGTCGATGATCTACGACCGAGGGTTGCTGTTCAACATGCACGAAGGCGGCGTGGCCACCTGCATGGACGCCGAGACGGGTGAAGTGATCTGGCAGCAGCGAGTGGGGGGCCAGCACTGGGCTTCGCCGGTGCTGGCTGACGGCCGCATCTACTTTCTCAGCGAGGCCGGCGAAACGATCGTCATCGAGCCGGGCCGTGAGTACAAGGAGCTCGCGCGCAGCGATCTCGGGGAGCGCACCCAGGCTTCAATGGCGGTCTCCGGCGGACGGCTCTACATCCGCACCGCGGATCATCTCTGGGCGATCGGGCCCCGGTAGCCGGCCACGATCAGGCCGGGGCTCCTTCGAGGGTCTCCTTCACCGCGGCGACGACCTCGTTGGGCGCCAGCGGCCGTTTCAGCAACCCGGAACCGGGTCCGGACCAGCTCTCGAAGACCCTGTCGGACGAGATGATCAACGGCAGATCGGGACGCAGTTCCCGGGCCTTGGCGAGCAGGTCGCGGCCGTTGCCATCGGGCAGACGGATCGCCAACACGGCCAAGCTGAGCTGGGCGGAACGATCGGCCAGGATCTCCGTCCCGTCCTTGCAGGTCTCGGCTGTGAGGGGCGTGAAGCCCGCGTCGGAGAGAGCGGAGGCCGCGGCGCGCAACGCCGCTGAATCGGGATCGACAATGAGGATGCGTCCTGCCGCGATCTCCAAGGAATCCCGCGAGGGGTCGTAGCGCGGCAAGAAGATCGTGAAGGTCGAGCCTTCGCCCACCACGCTTTCGACATCGATGGAGCCGCCGTGACGCTGCACGATGCCATAGGCGGTCGCCAAGCCCAGACCGGTTCCCTCGCCCAGGGGCTTGGTGGTGAAGAAGGGTTCGAAGACGCGCGAGCGGGTCTTCTCGTCCATGCCCGCTCCGTTGTCGCGCACGATGATCTCCACGAAATCCGGGCCCCTCGTCAGGTTGCGGCGGCGTCTCTCTCCGCCGGATAAGGTTCGATTGTGGACTTCGACCTCGATCCTGCCGCTGGATTCGGCGACGGCGTCGCGGGCGTTGACGCAAAGGTTCATCACCACCTGTGCGATCTGTCCCGCGTCGGCCGCCGTCAGCCAAAGATCGGGCTCGATCCGGCTGACGATCGAGAGGTCCTTGGTGATGCCGCGGCGGAACAGCCGCACGACCTCGCTGAGGCGTTCGCCCAGTTGGACGGGTTGGAGCTTGCAGGGCGAACGGCGGCTGAACCGAAGGAGCTGCGTGGTGAGCTCAGCCGCCCGCTCGGCGGCCTGGACCCCGTCGGCGACGCAGGGGGAGGCGGGATGCGACGGCCCGAGCTGCATCTGCGTCAGCGAGAGGTTGCCCTGGATGACCGTGAGCAGGTTGTTGAAGTCGTGCGCGATCCCACCGGCCAGGGCCCCCACGGCTTCCATCTTCTGCGACTGGGCCAGCTCCTGCTCGAGCTGCAGGCGGCGGGTGATGTCGTGGCCCATGGAGGCCACCCCGGCGATCTCGCCGTCGGCATTGAGCAAGGCGCTGTGGAACCACTCGAACTCGACGATCTTGTCGTCGCGCGTCCGATGGGGGCACTGCGAGCGCCGGGGGCCTCGCCCCGAGTGAACGTGCTTCCAGGCGTGGAGGAAGTCATCGTCCGGCGTCAGCGCGAGGAGATCCTCGTACGCCCGCCCTTTTGCCTCTTCCTCGCTCCACCCGAAGACACGCTCGGCGGTGGAGTTCCACTGCGATACCCGGAAGTCGAGGTCCCAGAGGATGCAGGCCAGCGGCATCTCGCGGAACAGGAATTCCAGCCGCCGAGCCAGAGCCCTGCGTGCGCTCTCCACGCTGCGCTCGAGGGAGACGTCACGCGTGACGGCCAGCCAGCCCAGCCGCAGGCCGGCGGAGTCGATCGGGCGCAGAGCGCAGGTGACCGTCACCGTCTCGCCGTCGCCGCGTTGAACCTTCCACTCGAGCCCGCCGCGAGGTTCGTGGCCGGAGAGCGCCTCCCGCAAAGCCTGCTGAAACGACTCCGCCGGCCCGGTCCCGAGCAGAACCGGCATCTGGATCGTTTCCGCCGGCTGGGGCGAGCGGCCGAGGATCTGCCAAAACCGCTGGTTGGCATAGCTGGGCCTTCCGTCCCTATCGAGCGCGAGCAGCCCCTCGCCAAGCGGCTCGAGCACTGCGATAGCCCAGGCCAACTGCCGGCGGACGTCGGCCAGCTCACGGCGTCGCCGTCTGCGGTCGTACTCCGTCCGCAGACGCCACAGCACGGCCGCCGCGACGGCCACACAGCAGGACAAAACGGCGCCGACGATCGAGCTTTCGGCGAAGACGCCGCCCAAGGCGCCCGCGGCGGTACACAGCGCCACCAGGGCCCAGGCGGGGATGCGTTCGAGGCGACTCTGCAAAGCTGGAACGAAAAACAGCCCCAACTGCAATGATCGGCGGGCCGGAACGGAACCGTCAGTCTTCGACCCTGCCCAGGGGGACCGACCGTACGGCCGAAACGGGCCGTCGGAGCGAAAAGAGTGTAAAGAAGACGACGCTGGCGGCAATGCCGGCCAGAGCGGGCGAGACGACTCCGAACCCTTGGCCGAAGGTGGCGGCATGCACGGCCAAGGTCGTCGGCACGCCGGCGGCCATCGCGGCGATCGCAGCGGACGCGGTCGGCCGCCGTGAGAACAGACCGCCCAGCAGCGGAGCGAACAGCGTGACCGTGAGCAGGCTGTAGAAGATCACCAGCGCGGCAATGATCGAATCCAGCCAAATGGCCAGCGCGACTCCCAAGGCCCCGGCGACGACGGCCGCCGCCCGTCCGAAACGCAGCATCTGCGCATCGGTCAAAGGGGCGCGCACGATCGCCGGTCCGAGGTCGCGCGCCACGGAGGTGGAAATCATGAACAGCACGGCGTCGGCCGAGCTGATCTCGGCCGAGAAGATCGCCGCCAGCATGAGCCCGCCCAGCCAAGTGGGCAATCCGTCAGCCAGGAGCTTCGGCAAGGCCAGCCCGGAGGATTCGAGCTCGGGCCAGCGCACGAAGGCGATCATCCCCAGAAGGGTGGGAAAGAACGAGTAGACCAGCAGGCAGAGCCCTTGCAGGCCGACGGCGCGCCGTACGACGCCCTCGTCGCGGGCGCCGAACAGCTTCTGCAGCAGGCCCGGGGAGACGAAGAACGAGGGAATCAGGATGACCGCCCAGGCCAGGATGCCGCGCATCCCCACGCCGAACAGGCTCAGATAGCGCTCGGGCTGTGGGGCCGTCTCGAGCAGGCGGGCTTGCAGGCCGCCCCAGCCGCCCACGTCCTGCAGAGCCCAGCCCAGCGCCAGGCAGAAGCCTACCGCTTTGATCAGCACTTGCAGGGAGTTGATCCAAGCGCTGCCCCACAACCCTCCCGCAGTGAAGTACAAGGTGACGATCACCCCGCCCAAGGCGCAACCCCATGCCTGCGGGATGCCGGCGACGACGTTGAGCGCCAGCCCCATCGCCAGCAGTTGGCCGGCCAAGATCGCCAGCGCCCCGAGCCACAGGATGCCGGCCGTCAGCAGCCGTACGGCCTGGTTGTAGCGCAGCTCGAGAAAATCCCCGACGGTATAGAGGTTGTAGACCGTCGCCAGATGATGGATGCGGGGCCCGATCCAGAAGGCCAACACCAGCGAGCCCAAGCCGGCCGACCCCACCCACCACCAGGCCGAGAGCCCATAGTCATAGCCCAGCGACGCCGCGCCCACCGTCGTGCCCGCGCCCAGGTTGGCCGCCAGGAAAGTCGAGAACAGCAACGGCGTGTTGAGCCTGCGGCCGGCCACAAAGAAGTCCCCGGCCGAGCGCACCGAGCGGGACAGAAACAGTCCCAGCGCGGCCAGCACGACGGCATAACCGAGGATGAACGTCAACATCGCCTTGGCCTATGATCGAGGAGCCGCCGGCGGGCCGCAATCAGGATCCCTGCTTAGGGATTTCACTGGGTCGCACCCTGGGAGTTTTCACCCTTCGTCGCGTAGGCGCTCGAAGGTCTCGACCTCTTCTCGGCTGCCCAGGATCAACGGCGTCCGCTGGTGAATGGAGTGCGGCTGCACGTCGAGAACGCGACGCCTTCCGTCGATCGCCTTGCCGCCGGCCTGCTCTGCGATGAACGCCATCGGATTGGCTTCGTAGAGTAGCCGCAGCTTGCCTTCGGCGTGAGAGTGAGTGGGCGGGTAGAGGAAGACGCCGCCCTTGAGCAGGGTGCGGTGGAAGTCCGAGACCATCGACCCGATATAACGCGACTTGTAGCGCCGTCCGAAAGTCCCCCGCCGCAGGCCGGTAATGTAGCGCTGATAGACGTCGGGGAAATCGTCGATGTAGGCCTCGTTGACCGAGTAGATGTCACCGTGCGGCGGCATCTTGATGTCGTCGTGGCTGAGCACGTAGGCGCCGACGGCCGGGTCCAAGGTGAAGCCGTAGACGCCGCGCCCGGTGGTGTAGACCAGGATCGTCGACGAGCCGTAGACGACGTAGCCGGCGGCGACCTGCTGATGTCCCGGTTGCAGAGCCGCCTCGGGACCTTTGGCGCCGGCGCTGCGCCTCAGCACGGCGAAGGTCGTGCCAACGCTGACGTTCACGTCGATATTCGAGGAGCCGTCGAGCGGGTCGAAGACGACGATGTACTTGGCGTCTTCGCGGCCGTCGAAGCTGCGGGGCTCCTCGTTTTCTTCCGAGACGAGTTGCGCGACGCTGTCGCGGATGCCCAAACAGTGATGGACGGCTTCGTTGGCGTAGATGTCGAGCTTCTGCTGCGTCTCGCCCTGGACGTTCACCTCGCCGGCGTCGCCCAAGATGTCGAGCAAGCCCGCGCGGCGGACCTTGGCCTGGATCATCTTGGTCGCCAGGGTGATGCCGGAGAGCAGCCAAGAGAAGACGCCGCCGGCGTCGGGAAACTGCTGTTGCTGCTGCAGGATGTGCTGCTGGACAGTGACGATCAGTCGCTCTTTCTGCTCGGACATGACGGCTAGGACCCCTAGTATACGCCCGCACGGGAAGCCGGCCCGCGGAACGCTAGAATGGCCGCATGGTTCACATTACCGAGGCGCAGGTTCGTGAGGCCTTGCCGATGGAGCTGGCTCTGGAGCGGGTGGAGGAGGCCTTTCGGCGGCTGGCCGACGGCCGCATGAGCAACCATCCGCGGAGGCGCATCGGGCTCGACAACCGCGCCATGCTGCACGCCATGGAGGCCGGCGACAACGAGTCCGGGCTGCTGGGGGCCAAGATCTACGCCACGCGCCCGCGGGTCGGGGCGCACTTCGTGGTTCTGCTGTTCGACGCTGAAACGACGCGGCCCCTGGCGACGATCGAGGCCGACGAGCTGGGCCGTATCCGCACCGGCGCGGCGTCCGGCGTGGCGACGAAGTTTCTGGCGGCCCCGGACGCCAAGACCCTCGGGCTGCTCGGCGCCGGCTGGCAGGCCGAGACGCAGTTGCGGGCCGTCGCCGCGGTCCGCCGGCTCGAACGCGTGAAGGTCTTCTCCCGCACGCCCGAGAAGCGCCAAGCCTTCGCCGCCAAGATGGGCGCGGAGCTGGGCCTGGCGATCGAACCGGCGGACTCGCCCGAGGCGGCCGTGCGCTACAGCGACATCGTCGTGACCATCACCACCGCCAAGGAACCCGTGGCGCTGGGCGCATGGCTCGCGCCCGGCTGTCACATCAATGCGGCCGGCAGCAATCATGCCCTGCGGCGCGAACTCGACGGCGAGGCCGTGGCGCGGGCCGAGCTGGTGACCACGGATTCGATCGAACAGGCGCGGATCGAGGCGGGCGACCTGATTCAAGCCGTCGCCGAGGGTCGATTTGACTGGGACAGGCTGGTCGCCCTAGAGGACGTGGTGGCGGGCAAGACGCCGGGACGGCCGTCGCCGCAAGCGGTCACGCTGTTCGAGTCTCAGGGATTGGCGGCGCAGGATCTGATCGTGGCCGAGGCGGTCTGGCGGCGCGTCACCGGAGCTTGAGGTCCGGCCCTGCAGGCGGAGCTCAGGGCTCCAGGCGGCGCTGGAAGAAGCCGTCGATGCGGTCCATCATCGGATCGAACCAGGGTTGGGAATTCCAGCAGCCGTGCTTGCCGCCTGGCAGCACGTCGAACTCGTTTGGAATCCCCAGCTCGTTCAGGCGCCGCCGCATCCCGATGTAGCGCTCGCCCGGGCTGTCGAGCCCGCAGTCGAGGAAGAGCGTCGGGGGATCGTCGCGATCCAGGTGGGTCACGGCCGAGGCCTCCGCGTAGATGGCCGGATCGTCGGCGTAGCTCGATCCGAAGAACGCGAGCGCATTCGGCGGAGTCGGTCCGTTGTCGGCCTTGTGCTGAGAAACCAGGTCGACAGCTCCGCCCAGAATCACCGCCGCCTGGATCGCGCTCGAGGCGCCGGCGTTGCCGCCCAGCCCTTCCAGCCGCTCGATTCGCGCCGAGGTCGCCAGCAGACCCACCAGATGCCCTCCGGCCGAGCCTCCGATCGCCGCGATGCGCTCCGGGTCTACGCCGTACTGCGGTCCCACCGCGCGCATCCAGCGGACGGCTGCCTTGGCATCGTACAGGGCCGCCGGAAAGCGCGCTTCCCCAGACAGCCGGTATTCGATGCAGGCTGCCGCGTAGCCGCGCCCCGCCAGATCCGCGCAAAAGGCCCGAAACTTCAGCTTATCGCCATTTCTCCAGCCTCCGCCGTGGACAACGACCACGCCGGGCCGAGGGCCCTGCCGATTGGGCGTGAACAGGTCCAGCCGCAGCTCTCGCGAACCATAGGCGGCGTAGACCAAGTCCTCGCGCAGCGTCACGCCCGGCGGCGCGGCCTCGCTGGGCTTGCCCGTCGGCGCCACGACGTCCGCGGCGAAGAGGGATGCGGCCATGGCGAAAGCTGCGACGAGGAGCTTCATGCGGACCCTCCGCGCTAGATCTTGGGCCGATAACCGTTGCGGGTACGGACGCGGTACTTGCTCAGTTCCGGGCCGCTGAGCTCGACCTCGATGTTGCGCCAGCTCCGGTTGGGGTTCGGCTGCGGGTAGTAGGCCATCGTGTAGGAGCTGGCCAACTCCTCGCGAATGTTGACAAAGGCTTCGGACTGGCGCTGCCAGGTCTTGGCGAAGTAGGCCCGGCCGCCGGTTCGCGCCGTGATGCGGCGGAAGGCGTTGGAGGAGATGGGGTCCTTGTTGAGGTCCTTGGTGGAGATGACGTAGATCGGGATGCCCTCGTCCTCGGCGATGGCGCCGACGTCGTCAGGGCCCACGGTGGAAGCCGTGTCAGGGCCGTTCGAGAAGACGATGACGACCTTGCGGCCGGAGACCTTGGCCGCGTCGCGCAGAGTCAGCAGCAGGGCGTTGTAGAGCGCCGTCTCGTCGCCGGCCACAGAGCGCCGCAGACCCTTCACGGCTTCGAGCCGGTCGTCGGTGAGAGCCGCGTGCCGGGTGAGGTTGCGGCTGAAGCCGTACAGCGCCACCGAGTCGGCCTCATCGAGTCCTCGGATGAAGTCCGCGATCGCATCCTCGGCGTACACGAAGCTGCGATACATGAAGTTGCTAGTGTCAAACAGGACGAAGACGTTGGCGCCGGCGAACGACTCGCCCACCGGCAATTCGAGGTTCGCGGGTAGCTCGTCCTTAACGGCTTCGGGGCTTCCGCTGATGGAAATCTCGGAAACACGGACCGGCGCTGCGTTGCCCTCGCCAAAGGCGGCCAGGCGCTGCGAGATGCCGTCCTCGAGCACCCGGAAATTGATCGGCTTGAGGCCGCGAACGTAGTTGCCGCGGCGGTCAGTGACAGCCACGTTGAGCACGACGAGGTCGACTTCCACGCGAAACAGCGCCTGGTCGCCGCCCAGCGATTGCCCTCGCAAGGACGCAAGCGAGGCGAGCCCGGTGAGCCCGGCGGCCGGAAGAGTGCGGATCAAGAACTCACGACGATTGCTCATAGAAATGAAACCTCTAGCGAGAGGCCCGCATGGCCGAGTCGAGCATGGCGCGACTCTGTGTGCGCTGGCGATCCGCGACGATGCGCATCGACCGTAGCAGGGCGGGCCAGTCCTCCAGGTGGGTGGCGAAGATTCTCTCGATCGCTTGCTGCGTCCACTGCGGGACTCTCAGGTTGAGGAAGGCGGGTTCCAGGTGCGTTTCATCGGCCAGGGTCGCCCAATAGAGGTTGGTCGACTCCCAGCTCTCTGCCAGGATGCGGCTGGAGTAGCCCATCATGGTCGGGAATAAAGGCAAGTGCAGCAACTCGAGCCCATAGGATTCCGATAGGGCGGGATGAGGAGTGCCGAAGACGCCGGCGATGCGCTCGTAGGAGAGCTTTTCCGGCTCCCGCTGGGCCAGCTCTCGGATCTCGGCGGCGAAGGGAGTCCCGAAGCGGTCGGCCAGTTCCGGCTCCCGCGCGAGCATCAGTTGCGCCAGCTCGTAGACCTCCGCCGGGGCCAACTCTTCGAGCCCTTCGGCGAGTGCGCCCTTGCGAAACGCCTGTTCCACATCCCACAAGCGCGACGGTTCCACGCGGTCGCCCAACAGGGCAAAGACCTTCGCGGCCAGTTCCGCGTCAAAGGCCGACGCCGCCGCCAGCGCACGCCCCATCCGCACGTGGAGCCCAACGAAGTGCATCTCGCCGGCCGTCACGCCCCACCAGCGCGGGACCGTTGCGCCGATCAGGATCTGCGGCGCCAAGTCCTGCCAGATCAGCGCCTGGCGTTCCGACGGGATCAGGAAGTTCTGCTCCGAGTCGGCCAGCGCGTAGGGCAAGCCGATCAGGGAGCCGGTCAGCCGCCCGCCGGCGCTCGAAGGCCAGCCCAGGCCCTGCAACCGCGCCACTTCCCAGCTCCGGCTTTGGTCCGACCCCAAGAAGTCGTGGCTGCGCACGAACAGCGGGTTGGACCGAATCAGCTCCGCCCCAGGCGGCGAGTAGTAGACATACAACAGGCCGACCAAGGAGTCGCGCAACACGCCGGCGATCTCGCCGCGAATCTCCAGCAACTGCTGGGGGTTGCCGGAGGCGCCGTCTACCGAGCGCTGCAGATTCAACTTTTGCTGGTCGCGGATGTGATCTGTCACCCAGTCGCCTTGGGCGAAGGCGTTCGACTCCGGCGTGGAGAGCTGGGCCTGCGGCAGATTGACTTCCGAGATCGTTTCGGCCAAGCGGTTCGCCATGGCCACGTTCAGGCTCTCGCCGCGGGAGACCCTCTCCAGGTTGTCCGCCAAGTCGAACAGAGTTTTCAGGGAGACCAGGCGCTGGCTGTTGAACAGGCCCGCCAGGCGCTTGGAGACCTCGGCGTGCGCGACCTCCTCGCCCGGCGAGGGACGCCCGGCCAGCAGCTCGATCAAGCGATCCTGCGGAGAGGCGTCCGGCTGGGAACCGCTCGCCTCCAGCAGCGCCAACACACCGTCGCGTCCCGCCTCGAAGACCTTCTGGTTGTTGTCGATGCCGAGGAACGGCTGGAGAATGCGCACAAGCGTCGGCTCGATGCGGTCGGCCGGGATTTGCCCTTGCCGAACCAGGATCTGCCATAGGCCGGTCAGCGCCTGGAAGTTCCCGATCGAATCGGCGCGGCGCGTGGGCCGCGAGACCTTGCTGACCTTCTCGATCGCGTCCAAGTAGCCGACGATCGCCTCGTCGCTCAACGGCGTCTCGGTGAACAGGCTGAACTGGTCGCCGTGGCCGGGAAAGGAGAGCATCAGCCGGCGCACGGTGGCCTCGGCCAGCGGTTTGGAGCGCTGCCTCTCGATGTTCGACACGGCCAGAAAGATCTTCAGCGGCTCGTTCTCAATGACCTTGCGCGACATCGCGAACAAGGCTTCGAGCACATCGTCGGGCGCGGTCCAGTTCTGCGCCGACTTGGTGAGCTTGCCGTCGTACTTGCCGTGCGGGTGCTGCGTGAAGAGCTCCTTCCACACCGCCACGCCGCCGGGGATGACCGGCTTGCCGTTGGCGTCGAACGGCAGCCGGGTCGCAAGCAGCAGCAGGTCGGCGGTGGCTCGGAAGATCGGGCGCGCCGGGCCCGGGCTGGTGACCTTGCCGCGCAGGGCATCGTAGAATCGCTCCAGCCGCTGCGGCTCGGTGAAGTAGGTCCGCGCGACGCCGTCGGTGCGCATGATGGCGTCGTAATACGCCGCCGTCCAGCCGTCGTCGGTCTCCGTCAGCGCCCGCAGGAACTCGACGCCCTTCGACGGCGGCGTTTCGATGATCTTCTGCCAAACCTGGTCCGAGCCGGGAACCACGGCCTTGCCGTCCCGCAACACGTAGGTCTCGCCGAAAAAGTCCAGCACGTTGGCGAAGTTCTTGAGCTCTTTGGCCGGGATCGCTTCCTTCAAAGCGATCGCCGTAGGGCGGTGCATCTTGGACATCGCCACGTAAAGCCGCGCCAGATAGGGATCGCCCAAGAAAACGTTGATAAAATCCTCGCCCTTGGCGTCGGCGGCCTCGATCCAATACTCCGGCCCGAATAGAACGGGCAACTGCGTGCGGCCGTAGGGGTGATGGAACTCCGCGTCGCGGCGATAGGCGTCCTCGAGCTCGGCCAGCGGGAAAGCAGAGTCAATGGAGAGGAAGGCGCGCGAGGGATTGACGGTTTCGAGTACGGCGTCCGGCCCGCATTCTCCACGCAGACGGTAGCCCAGGATCTTGAGCAGCGCGGCGGTCTCGGTGGACTCGCAGGCGGGCACATCGAGCATCTCATCGGGGCCGGCGAACTGTTCCAGCTCGCGAGCCTGCGTCAAGTACTGCTTGAGCAGCTTGAGGTATTCGGTCTCCTGCTGCGATTCCCCGCCCCGGCTGGTGCGGTAGCCGCCGGTGACGAGGTTGCGCGCCAGCGCCGGCAGCAACTGTCCCGGCTCGAGGTCCGTGGACAGCGCGGACATTCTCAGAAATGAATCGAAAATTCCCGGGATTTCCGCCACGCCGAAGCCCTCGGAAGGGCTGGCCGCGCCGTCGAGGAGCGAGTCCGACCAACCGGCTTGTCCGGCGGCCTGGAGCCGCTTCAGACCTTCGCGAGCCGCCGCCTTGTCACCGGATTCGGCGGCCAGGAGAGTCAGTCGAAGGGCGGCGACGCGGGCGGTTTCAGGCGAGGGCGAAGCGTCGAGAACCTTCCTATAGGCCTCCGCCGCGCCGGGGTCGCCGTAGCGGTCCAGAAAATCCGCCAGCGCCAGCAGCGTCTGCGGGTCGCTGGGATTCTCGCGCACCGCCCCCGCCAGCAGCTCGCGGGCTTCCATGCCGCGACCGGCTCGTTCGGCCTGGCGCGCTTGCTCAACGCTCTCCCCGGCGGGGGCGGAAAAGGCAACGCCAGTCATCAAGAAGAGCGAACAAAGCAGACGTCTCATCACCGTTCCTCTATCCCCTTAGGAGCCGTAACGGCTAACAGTGTAGCTCTCGTTCTTCGATCGTCCAGTGTGCTAGATGTTACATCAGTCGGCGTGTTGTTCGGTACGTAAAAACTCGTAGATCCTGTGGGCCAGGGGCCTGTCCACAACCTCGCCGAGGGCCTCCACGTCGGTCTGACGAACCCCCTTGAGGCTGCCGAAACGCTTGAGCAGCTTGCGCGCGGTGGCCTCGCCGACCCCGGGGATGTCGAGCAGCTCAGAGCGGATGCGGCTCGCCTTGCGCCGCTGGCGGTGGAACGTGACCGCGAAGCGGTGAGCCTCATCGCGAATCTGCTGGATCATCCGCAAGATCGGCGAGAAGCGGTCCAGCCGTATCGGCTCGTCCTCCTGCCCAAAAACATACAGCAGCTCTTCCTTCTTGGCTATCGCAGCTAACGGCTGATTGGTTACGCCCACCTCTTCCAAGGCCTCGGCGGCGGCGTGCAACTGGCCCACGCCCCCGTCGATCAGCGTCAGCGCCGGAAACGGCTTACCCTCCCTTTGGAGCCGCCCATAGCGGCGACCGACAACCTCCCGCATGGAGGCAAAGTCGTCGTTGCCGCGATGGCCCAGCCCCTCGGCTCGATGTACGATGAACTTGCGGTAGTCGGATTTCTTCATCCGGCCGTTTTCCCACACGACCATCGAGGCGACGACGTCCGAGCCCTGGATATGGGAGATATCGAAACACTCGATCCGGTCGTTTAGCTCTTCGTCTTCCGCCGCGGCGGGCAGGTTGAGGGCTTCTCGCCAGGCCGAGGCCATCTGTTCGGCCGTCGGAGCCATCACACGGAAGCGCTGCTCGAAGGCGTGCCGACAGTTGTTGGCCACCAAGTCGAGCATGGCCTTCTTGGGGCCGCGCTGGGGGATGGCGATCTCGACCTTCGTTCCGCGCTTTTCGCTCAGCAGCTCCGCCAGCACGTCCTGATCTTCAAACTCCTCCGGCACGTGGATCAGCGACGGGACGTATTGCTGATCCAGATAGATCTGCACCAACAGCTCGCCGAGGAAGCTGGAAATATCGAAGCCGTGCAGTTCCTCCCAGAAGAACTCGCGACGATCGACGACGCGCCCGTTGCGAACGTGGAAGAGGTTGGCGCAGGCCAGGGGCGGCTCGGCGTAGACCCCAAAAACGTCCACGTCGTTGCCTTCGGCGGAGGCCACCCGCTGCCGTTCCTGCATCTCCTCGACCGTACTCAGGAGGTCGCGGAGCTTGGCGGCCCGCTCGAACTCGAGGTTCTCCGCGGCTTCCATCATGCGCCCCTTGAGGTCGCGGGTGAGCTCGCTGCGCCGGCCGTCGAGGAACTTGCGTACGTCCTCGACCGCCTGGGAGTAGTCGGCGTCGGTCGTGAGCCCTTCCACGCAAGGCCCCAGGCAGCGCTGGATGTGGAACTCCAGGCAAGGCCTGGGATGAAAGCGCGTGAGGTCCACGCGGCAGGACGGAATCTTGAACCAGCGGTGGATGAAGTGGACCAAGCGGTGAGCGAGGTTGCCGGGGAAGTACGGGCCGAAGTAGCTGGCGCCGTCCTTCTTGAGCCGCCGGGTGACGTAGACGCGCGGCCAGCGCTCGTTGGTCAGCTTGATGTAGGGGTAGGTCTTGTCATCGCGCAACAGCACGTTGAAGCGCGGCTGGAGCTGCTTGATGAGGTTGTTCTCGAGCGCGAGCGCCTCTTTTTCGTTGCCGACGGCGATCGACTCGATGTTGCGCGCCGCCCAGAGCAAGCCGTTGGTCTTGGCATTGGCCAGCTTCTCCTCGAGAAAATAGCTGCGGACGCGGTCGCGCAGGCTCTTGGCCTTGCCGACGTAAATGACCTTGTCCGCGGCGTCCTTGTACAGGTACACCCCGGGCGAGGTCGGCATCAACGAGGCGATCTTCTTGAGGTCGTCCCAATGTTCGGGGTGGCGCATCCTCTCGGTGGCGCTGCTTCGGGCCAGGCCCAGCGCCCAACTCTTATTGTCGCAACGTCGATCAGAGCTTCCAGGGAGATATCGACCGACTCAGTGCGGAGCAGCCGCCGCCCGGGCCAACGCCCGAATCTTTTCGGACGTCATCAGCTCGCTGTTGCTCCGCCGGCGCAACTCGATCTGCGTCGCCAGATCCCCGACCAATTGCTGGCAGTCGGATTCGACCCAAAGTCTGGCCGGCGCCAGGTCCGCGATCGGGCTGGGGATGTGCTGAAAGTCGGCTCCGCCCGTGAGCAGGGGGCAGGTGTAGACGCGGCGCCCCCAGGCCGCACCAAGCTCGAACATCACGTACGACGATTCCGCCGTGTCCGGCGCAAGAATCCCCAGTACCACCTTCGCTCCCTTGATCTCATCGCGAAGGCGCTCGCTCGTATTGCGCCCGAATGGCAACCGAAACGGCTGAACGGAGGTGCATCGAATCCGCTCCGGCCCCAGCTCGAATGCGGCTTGCAGAACGTCGGTCAGCGCCCGCGCCACAGCCTCGTCCTTATGCCGGTGACTCACGAAGATCTGCGGGCCGCCGGCGGCCTCGCTTGCGATGGCCCTCAAGTGCGCGGAGATCGCACGATCGATCTCCGAGGCGATTCTCAGCACCTCCTGGTCCGGCGTCGGCAGGTCCGCACGCAAGACGAAGAGGTCCTGGATGAACGAGGGGATCTCGGGCAGACCCAACAGTACCGGAAGCAAGGCCATCCGCTGGTCGGTGGTGGCGAAAGCCCGCGCGGCCCCGACCTCGGAGATCACCATCTGCGATTGGAGCGCCTCGGGAGTGAGCAGGGGTACGACGGCCTCCGAGGAGGCCAAGCTCTGCATCAGGGCGTCGCGCCAGCCGCTGCCGACGAGCAGCGCGTCCACATCCCAGGAGACTTGGTGGCCGAGGTCCTGCAAGGCCTTCTGAAACCGCCTCGCCAGGTCTTGTTCGCGAACCCGGTAGCTGAGAAAGAATCGCGCCACGCGCCCCTCCTCTATGCTTCAGCTAATCCACGCGCAGGAACCGCACACACATCGGCGACGGCATCGCCACGCTCTTGCCCGTCGGGCTCAGCTCGCCCGTCGAGGGATCCACCTTCAATACCACCACGGCTCCGGAACCCTGGTTGGCCGAGAACAGCCAGCGGCCGTCGGGATCGAGCCGGAAATTCCGAGGCACTTTGCCCTGCACCGATTCCCGCTCGATCGGCGTCAGCTTTCCCGTCGAGGCGTCGATAGAGAACACAGCGATGGAGTCATGGCCCCGGTTCGCAGCATAGAGAAACCTGCCGTTCGGATGGACCTGCACTTCCGACAGCGTCGTCGGCTCCGAGTAGCCCTCGGGAATGGTCGAGATCGTCTGGATCTCCTGCAAGGCGCCGCGGCGGGCGTCCCAGTCGAAGGCCGTTACCGTGGACGCCATCTCATTGACCACATAGGCGAACTGGCCCGAGGGGTGGAACGTGAAGTGGCGTGGGCCCGACCCGGGCGCGACCTTGGCAAACGGTGGATCGTGCGGCAACAGCGCGCTCGTCGCCGGGTCGACCTCGTAGATCAGCAGCTTGTCGAGGCCCAGGTCGGCGGAGATGAGGAAGCGGTCGTCGGGAGAGAAGTTGACCGAGTGCGAATGCGGCTCGGACTGCCGCCGCGGGTCCACGCTCAAACCCTCGTGCTGGATGAACGAGGTGCGGGCGACCAGCCGACCGTCGGAGCCGATGCGGAACGAGGCCGTGCTGCCGCCGGTGTAGTTGGCCGCCGCCGCCGTCTTGCCGTCGTGGCTCACGTTCACATGAGCCGGCCCAGGCGCTCCGGTCGGTTGGCTGTTGAGCTCAGTCAGGTTACCCGACGCCCGGTCGATCCGATAGGCGATGACGACGCCCTCCGGGGCGCCCCCTCCGTCGGCTCGGCTGCAGACATACAGCGTCTTGCCGCTGGGGTGTATTTCCAGGAAGTTCGGCCGGGCTACCTCCGCGGCGATTTTCGGCTCCTCGAGCGCGCCGGTGGCCGCGTCAAATCGAGAAACGTAGATCGCTTTGTCTCCGGTTCCGAAGAAAACCAGGTACCGTTGCGCGGAAGCCATCATGGGGAGTAGGAGCGTCAAAGCGCAGCACGACAGGGCTCGCATGGACATTCATCAGAGCGCAAACGTCCGTCCGTGCGCAACCAAAAACAATCCTGAATTGACTTGACAAGTACTATGGTACTGGTACTATTCTTAGGTTGCGCGCCCGGATTATTCGGAGGCCTTTATGGATTCGGCACTTCCCGCGCCTGCCGCGTTGAACCCAGCTAACGGGCAGCCGGCGCTTCTTTCCTTCCAGTTTCAAGGAGGTCGAGCGACGGGCGGGCGCTAGAGCCTCGTCGCAGACGGCTTCCACAAGCTCGCCGTCAGAGGAAGGCGTAACTCGCTATCGTCAAGCCCCCCCAACGTCGGGCCTCTGACGAGCGATTCCTCCCCCCCTGCGTTACCGACCTTCCTCTGGCGGCGTCCCTGATTCCTCGGCCGGCTTTTCGTCGGCGGCCAGCAACGACTCCAAGGCCCGCCGAATCTCTTCCGCCGCGCTCTTTTCGATCTCGTACACCGACGCTTCGCCGTCCCGAGCGGCGTAGACTCGTTCCTTGCCCAGGTCGCTGATCAGCAGCTTTTCGGTCGTGGCGCCTTCTCCAGCCGCCACGATCCCGGCTTCGAGGGCCGGCGAGGCCAGCCCGTACCGCCCGAACTGTCCCGCCTCATCGGTCGGGAAAGCCGTCGCGGAAAGATTCCGCAGCGCGTCGATCAGCGTTTGCGCCTTCTCCGAACCCACTTCGCGGTCGCCGTCCGTGGTCAGCGCCCACTTGTCGGCCTTCTTCTCGATGGCGGCCGAGGTCGCGCCGTCCCTCAGCGAGATCTTCGCCAGGGGCTCGAAGCCGAAGTCGAACAGCTTCTTCTCGCGGAAGTCCGCCAGGTTCTTCTGGAGGCTCTCAGCGAACGTCGCCGACACCTCATAGACCCCTTGCTGGTCCGAGCTCTGCGCCAGATAGCGCTCGCCGTCGCGGATCACCTTCAGCGTGTGCGAACCCTTGGCGTCCTCGACCTCGGCGGAGGCCAGCGGACGGTCGAACGAAAACCCGTCACCCTCGACCTCGGCGGTCATCTGGGCGCCTTCGATCGAGCGGGCCAGGTCGCCGACGGTGAAGTTGTCGGCCCGCAGTCGACTCGGCTCCTGGATTCGCCACTTCTTGTCCTCGGATTTGTCGAAGGCGAAGGCGCGGTCCTTGAGGTCGAGCTCGAGTCGCGAGACGGAGTCTTCCTCCACCTGCAAGAGCTTCTTGTCGCGCCAGTCGAAGGGCTTCTTGTCGAAGGTCGTCTTGACGTAGTTGTAGACCGTGAACAGACGAGGGTCGCCGTCGATGCGGGCGTAGGCGCCGGAGCCGGTGGGGGTCTCCCGTCCGAAGACGATCTTCTTCGCCGCGGGAGCCTCTTTCGCCTCTCCTTTGCGGAAGGTCACATCGACCGATATCTCGCCATCGCCCTCCAGTCCATAGGGCGCCCAGTCGGTGGTCTGCTCCTCGACGACGCGGTCGGCGTCCAGGCTCGACAGGTTCGTGACCATCAGGCCGATCGCGGCGTTGTCTGCCGGATAGCTTAGGCCTCCGCCGAACTTCCAGTCGGTCTCGCCCTCGGCGCGGGTCACGGTCAGCGGTTCGGCCCCGGCTTTGCGGACGGTGATTGCGGCGATCTGGTCTTCCTTGACGTCGACCAGCGAGACCGACTCCTCGTCACCGGCCGGCGGATTCTCGTTCGTATACCAAACGGCGCCGCCAAGCACGGCCAGGATCAGCAGAGCGAGCACGAGCGGATTCTTCATGACGGATTTCCTCTTTCCAACCCGCGGGAGACCACGCCGTCGACGGCGGGCCCCGCGGGCTTCGAGAAAGAAACTAGCGGCGCAGCCACCAAGTGCGCACGCCGGCGATCACGATGACCAGCGGCAGGCCGAGCACCAAGCCCAGAAACATCCAACGCATCTGGGACTCGGTCATCTCCATCGGCGTGGAGGCCGGGTCCTTGGGGCGGATCGAGATCAAGTCTTCGTCCGAGGCCAGCCAGTTGACCATGTTCATGAACAGGTCGCGGTTGCCGACGCTGCCGATGGCGGAGTTGCGGGCGAAGCGCGAGGTGCCGGTCACGACCACGCGGGCCTCCAGGTCCTTCGCTTTCTGCTCGGAGTCGGCGGGTTTGGCGTCGTCGCCTTCGGCCGGGGGCTCGGCCGGGGCCGGGGCCGCGACTTCATGCACGGCGGCGACGGCCAGGTTGATCGGGCCTTCGGTGTCCTTGGCCGGGTCCGGAACGATCTCTTCGCGGTCGTAGTCCTTCGTGGCCAGGCTGTTGGGGCTGGTCTTGAGCAGCTCCTGCACATCCCAGCCGGCGGGCGCGGGCTCGGCGGCGTTGACCGAGCGCGTCAGCGGAAACAGCGTGGGCGTGGGCCGCCCGCCGCTGATGAACGGTTGCGTGATCGGGTGGGACTCGTAGTCCATGGCCAAGGGCACGACCGGCCCGCCGCCGAACAAACGACCGATGCCGGTGGTGTCGAGCACCAGGTCGTCATTCACCTGAGCGCCCCATTCGGCGGCCAACGTGGCGAGCTCGGGGCTCTTGGCGTGATCGATCATCAACAGCAGCCGACCGCCGCCGTTGACGTAGTCGCGCACGATGCCGATCTCCGGCTCCAAAAGGGGCGTACTCGGCCCGGCGATGATCACCAGGCTGCAAGCCGGTGGGATCTGCGGATTTTCAAGCAGGGAGACGTCCTGCACCTTGTAGTTCGCCTCTTGGATGGCTTCGCGCGCGACCGAGAAGCCCAGCGCCTCGGTGTCCGACGGAGCCGCTTCGCCATGCCCGTTCAGAATGCAGGCTGTCTTCTCTTCGCCCTTGAGCAGCTTGATGAGGGCGTTGGTCACGTCCTCCTCGTTGGGCGACTTCGCTTCCTCCCGGCGGCCGGCGACCTCCACCAGGACGGTGCCGTAGGTGCGCACGTTCATCAGTTCGGCGCGCTCCGGGTTGGCGTCCGGGTCGACGTAGTCCACCTCGACCTTCGAGGAGGCGTTGTCGTACCGCGTGAGGCTGGCCTTCGGCGAGACGCCGTTCATGTCCGGCCGCTCGAAATCCATGCGCCGGTTGAAGTAGTAGATCGTGGCGTCGCTGGGGAGATCGTTCAAGATCTTCAGGGTCTGGTCCGAGAGGCTGTAGAGCTTGGCTTCGGTCGCGTCGTAGGTCTTGTTGTACTGGTTGGCCAGCCAGTTGACGGCCACCAGGATCGCCAACACCACCACGATGTACGCGCCCGAGTAACTCCCCTCGCGAACCTGGCGAGATTGCATCCAATTGCTCATGGTTCCCTTCGTCCTCGCCTTATGCCTTCCAGCGCATCGATTCGATCGAGCGCTTGCTCAAGAACAGCCCGAGAAAGATGGCCGACAGGTAGTAGACGACATCCTTGAGCTCGATCACGCCCTTCGTGAACTGCTCGAAGTGAGGCGGCATCGCCAGATACGAGCAAACTTTGCCGACCATCGAGGTCGAGTACTGGCTCACCCAGTCCAACACCCACAGCAGCAGGAACAAGCCGAACGTCAGCGCCCCGGCTACGATCTGGTTCTTGGTAAGCGTGGAGAGAAAGGCCCCGATCGCCAGCAGCGACGAGCCGATCAGCAACATTCCCAAGTACCCGGCCAGCAAAGCCTTCCAGTCCGGGCGGGTGTAGAGGAACAGCACGGCCATCGAGATCAGCGACAGCCCCAACATGCAACCGTAGAGAAGGACGGCGCCGAGCCACTTGCCCAGGATGATCTCGTAGTCGGTGACCGGAGAGGTCAGCAGCAGCTCGATCGTGCCCTGGCGCTGCTCCTCGGCGAACAGGCGCATCGTCACCATCGGCATCAGGAACAGCAGGATGATCGTGAAGTTGCCCAGCGTGGGCTGAATCACGAACTGGTTCACATTCATCGGCGGCGCCATGCCCGGGTTCATCGCCGCCTGCGCGCTGATGGACTGAAAGAAGGCCACGCCGCTGGCAAAGAAGTAGCCGAAGATCAGCGAAAACATCGCCAAGACGATGTAGGCGATGGGAGAGCTGAAGTAGACGTTGAGCTCGCGGCGAGCGATCGTCCAAACGTTGCTCATGACTAGTTCTCCTCCGCGGCGACGGCCGCTTCCGCCTCGCCTTCCGAGCCTTCCGCCACCGGATCGGTCGTGGTGAGCTTGAGGAAGACGTCTTCGAGGGACATGCCGGTCGCCTTCACGCCGTACAGGCCCCAGCCGGACTCGACGACGGCCCGGGCGAGCTCCGCCCGAATGTCGGCCGTGCGCTGGGAATCGACCGTAAAGGTCGGGCGACCGGCGACATCGGAGCCGCGCGTCACACGATCGACGCCGGCCACGCTCTGGAGCTTGGCGGCCACCTCGGCGGCGGGCCCGTCGACCTCGAGCTGCACGGACTCGCCGCCCTGCAAGCGGGCGATCAAGTTGGCCGGCGTATCGCTGGCCTCGATCTGACCCTGGTTGAGGATGATGATGCGGTGGCAGGTCGAGGCGACTTCGCTGAGGATGTGCGTGGAGAGCATGATCGTGTGCTCGCCCGACAGTGAGCGGATCAACTCCCGGATCTCGATGATCTGCTTGGGGTCCAGACCGACCGTCGGCTCATCGAGGATGAGCACGTCGGGGGAATGGATCAGCGCCTGGGCCAGACCCACGCGTTGACGATAGCCCTTGGAGAGCTTGGCGATCACCTTGGAGCGGACGTGGCCGATCGAGGTCCGCTCGAGAGCCGCGTCCACGCGCTGGGCGACCTCCGGCCCCCGGATGCCCTTGATTCTTGCAACGAAATCGAGATATTCGTCGACGACCATCTCGGGATAGACCGGCGGGTTCTCCGGCAGGTAGCCGGTCCGCTTCTTCACCTCGATGGGCTGCTCCATCACGTCGAACCCGGCGACGACGGCGCGCCCTTCCGTGGGCGGCAGAAAGCCCGTCAAAATTCGCATGGTCGTCGTCTTCCCGGCTCCGTTAGGCCCAAGAAAACCAACGATTTCGCCGCGTTCGACCTCAAAACTGATATTGCGGACGGCCTGGTGCGGGCCGTACCTCTTAGAGACGCCTTCGACTTGGATCATGGCTGCTCACGGTTTCGTGCGAACGGCAGAGCGCCGCTCAAAACCTTAGTGTGTCCAAGGCATATTATTTGACGTTATGCCCCCGGCCCGTCAACTCCCGACTGTCTGGCTTCCACCATGGTTGTGCGACCATCGGTGCTTCGGACGCAGGAAGACGGAATGCGGGTTGCGATCAACGGGGCCGGCATCGCCGGGCCCAGCCTGGCTTATTGGCTCCAGCGCTTCGGGCACGAACCGGTTCTGATCGAGAAGGCGGTTCGGCCGCGGGAAGGCGGCTATGTCATCGATTTCTGGGGCGCCGGCTACGAAGTCGCCGAACGGATGGGCCTGATTCCGGAGCTTCGGCGCAAGGGCTACGATTTCGCCGAGGTGCGCTGGGTGGACCCGGAAGGCCGCACCAGCGGCAGCCTCTGCCTGGACGTGTTCCGGCGGCTCAACCAGGGGCGGTTCATCAGCCTGGAGCGCTCCGAGGTCGCCTCGTCGCTGCACCGCAGTCTGGACGGCAAGGTCGAAACCCTGTTCGGCGATTCGATCCGCGGCATCGAGGATCGCGGCGACCGGGTGCAGGTGGAGTTCGAAAAGGCCCCGCCGAGAGACTTCGATTTGGTGGTCGGGGCTGACGGGCTGCACTCGCGGGTTCGCGAAATGGCCTTCGGGCCGATGGATCGTTTCGAGAAGGATCTGGGCTTCTGCGTGGCGGCGTTTGAGGTAGCAGGCTATGAGCGACGCGACGAGTTGGTGTTCATCAGCCACTCGAAGCCGGGCCGCCAGGTCTCGCGGCTGTCCAAACGTGACGACAAGACGGTCTTTCTGTTCGTCTACCGCGACAAGACGCCCCGGGCCCGGCTGCCGCAGACCGACGACGAGCGCAAGGCCGCGATCGAGCGAGCCTACGTCGATGTGGGTTGGGAGTGCCCTCGGATTCTGGAGGCCTTGCGCGGCGCCGAGGACATCTACTTCGACCGGGTGAGCCAGATCGTAATGCCCCAGTGGACGAAGGGGCGGACAGCGCTGGTGGGCGACGCCGCCGCGGCCGTTTCCCTGCTCGCAGGCGAAGGCGCTGGATTGGCGATGGTCGAGTCCTACGTGCTGGCCGGCGAGCTCTCGCAGTGCGAAGGCGACATCGCGCCGGCCCTGCGCCGGTACGAGCAGCAGTTGATGCCGTTCCTGCGCGGCAAGCAGAAATCCGCGCTCAAGATCGCCTGGACCTACGCGCCGGAGACGACGGTGGGCATCAAGATCCGGGACCTGGGGACGCGCTTGTTCAATCTTCCGTTCGTCGCCAAGCTGGGCATCAACCAGTCCGAAGGCGGCTTTCGACCGCCGGTGTACGAGGGTTGGAGCGCCTGACGGCGCCGGCGCGGGATACACTGTCGGCATGCGACTGTCGACCTTCGCGCTGCTGGCGTTCCTGCTCGGCTGCGGCGGCTCCGCGCCGGAATCGTCTCAGGCCCCGCAGGAGGCCGACGAGCTCTCAGTCTTTCGTTCGGCATTGACGTTCCACGCCTCGTTCGACGACGGCTTCGACGCCGCCTATGCCCGCGGAGATCGTCGCGTCTACTCGGCGCCGTCTTACCAGGAGCTGGCGCAGCGCAGTCCCGGCTACTGGGGCGAAGACATTGAGATCGCCTACGACCAGGGCAAGGTCGGCAACGCCTTGAAGTTCAACGTCAAGAACACCAAAGCGCTGTTCTACTCCGGCGACCAGAACGCTGCCTTCTCGCCGGAGAGCTGGAGCGGCACAACGTCGTTCTGGCTGAGCCTGGACCCGGCCGTCGACCTCGAGCCCGGCTACTGCGACCCGCTGCAACTCACCGATTCCGCCTACAACGACGGCGCCATCTGGGTGGACTTCACCAAGGACAACCCGCGGAGCTTCCGGCTGGGAGTTTTCGGCGAGAAGGATTCCTGGGACCCCGGCGGCGCGGGCAACGGCGACAGCCCCAAGTTTCTGAGCCGGCTGGTGGTCGTCGACCAGCCGCCGTTCGCCGCCGGCAAGTGGACCCACGTAGCTATCGCCTACGACGGACTAGGGACGCCGGGTGGCAAGGCGACGCTCTATCTCGACGGCCAAGCCCAGGGAACGGCCGAGGGAATCTCGGATTCGTTCGTGTGGGACATGACGCAAGCGACCATCCGCCTGGGCATCAACTACGTGGGGCTGTTCGATGAGCTGGCCGTCTTCGACCGTGCGCTGACTGCGGAGGAGATCCGGAAGCTGGCTGCGCTCGAGAAGGGCGTGGCGGAGATCCATCCGTAGCGCCGACGGCGAGGGTATCATGGCGGAGCCAATGGGAGCGATCGAGCGGATCTTTCTGAGGCCTTCGGCGCGGACGCCGGTTCGCGAGGTGCGGAACACAACGGCAGTTGCCGGCGCGGGGTTGACGGGAGACCACGCCGGCGGCGGTAACCGGCAGGTGACGCTGCTGGACGCGACGGCCTGGGAGGCGGCTTGTGCGGAGTTGGGACGTGAGCTCAGCCCGGGAGCGCGCCGTGCCAATCTGGTGACCAGCGGAGTCGACTTGGCGGTTGCAATCGGCCGAGGCCTGCGGATCGGCGGCTGCCTGATCCGCGTGGTGGCCGAGACGCGTCCCTGTCGATTGATGGACGACGCCGCGCAAGGATTGCAGCGGGCGCTCGACCCGGACTGCCGGGGAGGCGTCTACGGGAGGGTTCTCGAAGGCGGTGAGATCGCCGTCGGCGCGGTGGTCGAGGTCGTCGATCTCGTATCGGAGCCTGTCCAAGAGTCTTTGCCCCTGGCAGGAGTCGCCTCATGAAGAAAGTCTTGATCGTTCTCGCCTTGGCCGCTCTAGGCTGCGGAAGCGCCCCGGAAAGCCCCGCCCCGGCCGCCAAGACCGCGGAGGCCCCGAAACCCAAGCCGCCGGACGAGAGCCGCCGATTCCCCAAGGAGGGTCGGACGTCCATGGAACTGGTTGAAGACCACGCTCTGGGCAAGGATTACCTGCCGGGCGGCAACGTGGCGACCTACGAGAAGGACGGCAAGAGCTACCGACTGATCCTGCTGGTGGTGAAGGACCCGGACACGGCCGCCTTGCTGAGCTTCGAGGCCAAGTCCCATCTGGAGGGGGCCAAGCTGGTTCCTTCGTTCGGCGGATACTTCGGCATGGACGGTGAGACGCCCTGGTTCCTGTTTCCGAAGACGAATCACCTGCTGGGTGTGGTGGGCCTGCCGCAGGACGAAGCCGACGCCGTAGCCCGCGAGTTTGCCGCGCGGGTGCAGTGAGCGGCTCGATCGGGCGGCCGGCAGCGTAGTGCTACCCTTTCGGTTTCGTGTCACCAATGACCCGCCGCGATCTGATGAAGGGGGCCGCCCTGAGCCCCGCCATGGCGAGCGCTCAGCCGCAGGCTCCCGAGCCTTCGACGTCCTACCAAAACTTCTTCGGCGACCTGCACAACCACAACGAGGTCGGTTATGCCCAGGGCACGCTGGAGAGGTCGTTCGAGGTAGCCCGCAACCACCTGGACTTCTACGCCTTCACGCCGCACTCCTACTGGCCTGACGTGGGCCGCTACGACGGCAAGATCGAGCACAAGTGGCTCAACGGCTTCATCGTCGCCGAGGCGCGCTGGCCCGAAGTGGTGGAGCTAGCCCGCAAGTACGACGAGCCGGGAACGTTCGCGACGATCCTAGGCTACGAGCGCCACGGCGCCGCCGAAGGCGACTACCACATCCTGTTTCCGGACTTGGCCGGCGACTACGAGCTGATCGAAGACCTGGCCGAGCTCCAGGCCTTTGCCAAGAAGCGCGGCTGCCTGATGATTCCGCACCACCCGTCCAACCGGCTGGGGCACCGAGGCATCGCCGCCGCCTCGATCGATCCCGAAGTCTCGCCGGTGCTGGAAATCCACTCCGAATGGGGCTGCGCCGAGCACGACCGAGCGCCACACCCCTACAAGCGCCACACCGAGGGCGGCCGCTGGACACGGCACACCTGGCAGCGCTTTCTGGCCGAAGGCCACCGCCTCGGGGCGATCGCCTCCTCGGACGACCATCTGGGCTATCCCGGCGCCTACCGCGAAGGTCTGTGCGCTGTGAAGTGCAAAGAGCTGACGCGCGAGGCGATCTTCGACGCGCTTCGGAACCGCCGCTGCTACGCGGTTACCGGAGACCGGATCGCCCTGGACTTCAGCCTCAACGGCCGGATCATGGGTTCCGGGCTGCCCTACGTCCGCGAGCGTAGCCTGCGCATCGGCGTGGTCGGGTGGGATCAGGTGGACCGCATCGAGCTTCTCGAGAACAATCGCGTGATCCACCGCGAGTTCCCCATGGACCGCGACCCAGGCGACGCGCGCTGGAGCAAGCCCTGCACGCTCCGCTTTGAATATGGCTGGGGACCATGGCCGGCGCTGGGTTGGGGCGGCACGGCGGACTGGGATTTTACGGTGGAGGTGGAACGCGGGCGGATCGTGGATGCCATGCCCTGCTTCACCTCGGGACCGCTGGACGAGTTCCGCCGCGACCGGATCGTCTCGCGCGAGGAGAGCCGCGTCCGCGTGCGGTCCTACACGGCGCTGAAGCAGCAGATCGACGACTATTCACAAAAAGCCCTCGTGCTGCGCATCGAAGGCGACGGCTCCACACGCGTCACCGTCACATGCGACAAGCCGGCCAAGTGCGCCCTCACACAGACCCTGGCCGAGCTCGACGACTCCAACGAGATGCTCTTCACGCGACCCTTCCCGTGGGAGTCGGCCATGCTGCACCGGCCGGTTTTCCAAGACAACTACGCCGCCGACTTCACGGTTCCGCTCGAGCGAGACGGCGCGGTCGCCAACTGGTACTACGTGCGGGTCGTACAGGCCAACGGCGAGATGGCTTGGTCGAGCCCCATCTGGGTCGAGGCGCGATGAGTTTCGCTCCGCTGCGGGTGGAGTGGCCCGAGGGCAAGACCTTCGCCTTCAGCGTGTTCGACGATCCCGACGCCGAAACCTTGGCCGACAGCGAAGCCATCTACGGCTTTCTCGGCGACTTGGGCTTCCGCACCACCAAGGCCGTCTGGATGGTCGGCCCCATTCGCGAGGAGAATTCCCCGGGTGAAACCTGCGCTAACCCGAAGTTTCGGCGGCATTGTTTGGACCTGCAGAGCGCGGGCTTCGAGATCGGCTGGCACCACGCTGCCCCGCACTCGTCGTTTCGGCAGGAAACCATCGCCGCGCTCGACGCTTTTCGGGACTGTTTTGGCGCGGACCCCTCGTCGATGGCCAATCACTACAACGACGAGGCGATCTACTGGACGGCCGATCGGCTGACCGGCTGGCGTCGGGCCGCTTATCGGCTGCTGAGCCGGGGCCGTGACCGCCGCTACTTCGGCGCCGATCCCGAAAGCCCCTACTTCTGGGGAGACATCTGCCGCGAGCGCATCCGCTATTGCCGCAACTTCGTCTTCCGCGGACCGAACAATCTGCGCGAATGCCCCTGGGCGCCCTACCACGATGCCTCGAAGCCCTACGTGCAGGCCTGGTTCTCGAGCACGGAAGGCGCCAACTGCGCCTCCTATTTGCAGGGGATCGACGAGGCCGCCCAAGACCGTTTGGAGGCCGAAGGAGGGCTCTGCGTCATGTACACCCACTTCGGCCACCACTTTCGCCCCGGCGGAGAGTTGCATCCGCGTTTCCGGGAGCTGATGCGGCGGCTGAGCGGCAAGAACGGCTGGTTCGCCCCGGCGTCGACGATCCTCGACTATCTGCGCGAACAACGAGGAGGGCTCCACGAGCTCTCGACGGCGGAACGCGCGACGCTCGAGCGCAGGTGGTTGAAAGAGAAGCTCTTCCACGGCACCTCCTGAGTCGACAAGCGCGCCCGGAGGGGGTCGGTTCGGCGGAAACGTTGTGTTATCTTGGGGTTTGGCCGCGTCCCTCGGCGGTTTCTTGTCCTTTCCGCGTCTTCCGGCCGATCTCTACTTCCTATGAGCGCAAGCGTTTCCACCTTGAAGAAGGCATTTCAGGACGGCCTCGCCATTCCGGCCGATACGGACTTCGAGAACCTCACCTACCGCGGCATCCCGCAGTGGGATTCGATCGCGCACTTACAACTGGTGATGGAGATCGAAAACAACTTCGACGTGATGCTGCCCACCGAGGATGTGATCGACTTGAGCAGCTTCCAGAAGGCCCGGGAGATCTTGGCGAAACATGGCGTCACCCTGGAGGCTTGACGGCAAGGTCGCGCTGGTGACCGGCTCCACACGCGGCATCGGCTGGTCCACGGCCGAGCTGCTGGCCGAGCAAGGCGCGACGGTCATCATCAACGGCCTGTCGAACCCCGACCTGGTCGCAGATCGGGCGCGGGAGCTCACCGACCGGTTCGGCGGGGAGGCTTTCGGCCTGCCTTACGACGTCGCGGACTCGAAGCAGGTGCAGCAGGCCTTTCAGGCCATCTTCAAGCAGCACAAACGGCTGGACATTCTGGTGAACAACGCAGGCGTGCTCAGCGACGCCTTTTTGGGCATGATCCCCGACGAGACGATCGAGCAGGTTCTGGCGGTCAACACTCGCTCGGTGCTCCTGCACCTGCAACAGGCTTCGCGGCTGATGCGACGCGCCAAGAGCGGCTCCATCGTCAACCTGACGTCCATCATCGGACGGGTGGGCAACGAAGGACAGACGGTCTACGGGGCCTCGAAGGCCGCCGTCATCGGCGCCACCCTGTCGGCCGCCAAGGAGCTGGCGCCGTCGAACATCCGGGTGAACGCCGTCGCGCCGGGATTCATTGACACCGAGATGACCCGCAGCCTGCCGCCCGACAAGTACGACGAGCGGATGGCCGGCATCAAGATGGGACGCATCGGAACCCCCCAGGAGGTGGCCGGCGCCATCCTGTTCCTGGCCTCGGACCTGTCGAGCTACGTGACCGGCCAAGTGGTCGGGGTGGACGGCGGGATGCTCGTCTGACGCCGCCGCGACGATGCAAAGCCTCTTCGAGCATGCGCCTGACTCCGCGCCCGCACTGTTCGACGTAGCATCGGGCGAAGCCTACGACTATGGCCGGCTACGCGATGCAGTAGGAGCCTTGGCCCGGACTCTGCGAAGCGCGGGCGGGGGGCTGGTCTTCCATCACTGCCGCACGGACGCCGCTTCCGTCGTCGCCTATCTGGCTTGCCTGGAAGCGGGGACGCCGGTCGCTCTGCTCGACCCCAACCTCAGCGCGGAGATGCGCGGCAGGCCGCTGGAGCTCTACCGCCCCGAGCTGGTGATCGCCCCGCCGGAGGCGGCCCCGCCGGAGCCCGGCTACCGCCGGGTCGGCGAGGCGGGCCCCGGGCTCGGCCTGTGGCGACGCAGCGACGACGACGCTCCACGGTCGGTCGACGCCGAGCTTGCCGTCCTGCTCTCCACCAGCGGCAGCACCGGCAGCCCCAAGTTCGTGCGCTTGGGAGGCCGGGCGATCCGCAGCAACGCCGAAGGCATTCGCGAGGCCCTGGCGATCACAGCCGACGACCGGCCCATCTCGAGCCTGCCCTTCTACTACTCCTACGGCCTCTCAGTGCTCAATTCCCATCTGCTCGCCGGCGCCGAGCTCGTGCTGACCGGCGAGGGTCTGACGTCGGGCGTATTCTGGGGCGCTTTTCGGGAGCGTCGCTGCACCTCGTTCGCAGGAGTTCCGTACTCCTACCAGATGCTGCAGCGGCTCGACATCGACAAGCTCGACATCCCGACGCTCAACACGATGACGCAGGCCGGGGGCAAGCTGCACGACCGCTTCGTACAGGCCTTTCACGACAAGATCACACGCCGCGAGCGGGGCCGCCTTTTCGTGATGTACGGCCAGACCGAGGCGACCGCCCGCATCTCCATCCTGCCGGCCGAGCGATTGCCCGAAAAGATCGGCTCGGCCGGGCTGCCGCTGGCCGGCGGCCGTCTGGAGATCGTGGACGGCGAGGTGGTCTACCACGGGCCCAACGTGATGCTCGGCTACGCTGAGACCCCCGCGGATCTCGCCGCCGGGGACCAACAACGAGGTCGGCTCGAAACCGGGGATCTGGGCTATCTCGACGACGAGGGCTTTCTCTACATCACCGGACGCCTCAA
This sequence comes from Acidobacteriota bacterium, assembly GCA_016125275.1. Classification (GTDB taxonomy): domain Bacteria; phylum Acidobacteriota; class Terriglobia; order Bryobacterales; family UBA6623; genus RI-231. The sequence goes on from WGMB01000003.1 coordinate 98,584, forward strand.
GCGCATCGCCAAGGTCTTTGGCCTGCGAATCAGCCTCGACGAGGTGGAAGACTTGGTGCGGCCGTACGGCCCGGCGGCGGCCGTGGGCGCGGACGAGAAGCTGCTGATCTGGTGCGAATTCGGCGATGACGCCGAGTTCCAACGCCTTTCCGGCTTGCTCGCCGATAAGCTGAAAGTACACCCGACCGCGCTGCGGTTCCGGCGGATCGCGGCGCTGCCGCTCAACGCCAACGGCAAGGTCGATTACCAGGAGCTGGCGCAGCAGGCATGACGTTCGAACAGTTGCTGGAGCTGCCCGTCTACGGAGTTCCGCAAGCCGACAAGGACCGCATTCTCACCGCCGAGCTCAACGAGCTCACGGCGCACCATCGCGCCCATTGTGAGCCCTACGCGCGGCTGCTGGCCCAATTGGCGCCGGGCGACGCCGACGCGAACGCGCCGTGGGAGACGCCGTACCTGCCGGTGGGCTTGTTCAAGTCGCACGCGCTAGCCAGCGTGCCGCCGGAAGACGTTCAGCTCGTAATGACTTCCAGCGGCACCACGGGGCAGCAGGTCAGCCGCATCTTTCTCGACAAGGAGACCGCCCGGCGGCAAACGCTGGCCCTGTCCCGCATCATGCAGCAGGTCCTGGGTCCGGACCGATTGCCGATGCTGGTCATCGATGCGCGCGAGACATTGGCGGACCGCCGGAACTTGAGCGCGCGCGGCGTGGGCGTGCTCGGCATGATGAACTTCGGCCGGCAGCATCTATTTGCGCTGGACGCGCAGATGGCGCTGAAGCTCGACGAGCTGAAGGCCTTCCTCGCGCAGCACGGCGACAAGCCCTTCCTGCTGTTCGGTTTCACCTTCATGGTCTGGAAGTATCTGTACGAGCCGATCCGCGAGATGGGGCTGGACTTGTCCCAAGGCGTGCTGATCCACAGCGGCGGCTGGAAGAAGCTCCAAGAGCAGGCGGTGGGCAACGCTGAGTTCAAAGCGGCGCTGCGGCAAGCCTGCGGCTTGCGGCGGGTGCACAACTTCTACGGCATGGTGGAGCAGGTCGGCTCGGTGTTTCTGGAAGGGGATGACGGTCACCTGCATCCTCCCAGCTTCTCCGACGTGATCATTCGCCACCCGGAGACCTGGGAAGTGCTCGGCCCGGGCGAGAAGGGCCTCATCCAGGTGGTGAGCGCCCTGCCCCGCAGCTATCCCGGCCATTCGATCTTGACCGAGGATCTGGGCGTGGTGCACGCGGTCGATTCGCCGGAGGTCGAGCGCATGGGTAAGGCCTTCGAGGTGATCGGACGCCTGCCCCGGGCGGAGTTGCGCGGCTGTAGCGACACGCACGCCTTCGGGAGCGCCCGATGAAGGTCGAATCGCTCGTCCCCCGCAGCGGCGAAGCCGACCTCAGCGCCGTTCTGAAGCAGGTGGGTCGCGCCTCTTCCCCGCCCCCTTTCAGTGAGGCGGCGGTGGACTTCTGCGCGGCCTTCGCGACGCGTTTGGGCCGCGACCCGCAAGCCCGCCGCTACCCGGAGCTGACGGCGCTGGCGTTCTGGATTCGGCGCGCGGAGCTCGAACGCCTGCGTCGCGAGTTCGCCGCCTTGGAGAACGACTCGCTCCTGCGGGCGCCCCGCGGCCTGGTCTTCCACGTCCCTCCGGGCAACGTGGACACCATGTTCGTCTACTCCTGGCTGTTGGGACTGCTGTGCGGCAACCGCAACATCATCCGGCTCTCGCGCAACCGCGACGAACCGGTCGAGATCCTTTGCCGGATCGCCGGAGAAGCTCTGGCCGAAGCGGACCCGCTGTTGCAGGCCGGCAACGCGGTGGTCTCCTATGCGCACGAAGCGGAGATCAACGCCGCACTGTCGGCCGCCTGCGACACCCGCGTGGTGTGGGGAGGCGACTCCACGGTCGCCCTGTTTCGGCACTTTCCGCTGGCGCCGCATGGCACGGAGATCGTGTTCCCGGATCGCTTCAGCTTCGCTGCACTGCGCGCTGAAGCTGTGCTTGCGCTCGACGAGGCCGCGCTGGCGCAGTTGGCCGAGCAGTTCTACAACGACGCCTACTGGTTCCACCAACTGGGCTGCTCCTCGCCGCGGCTAGCGGTTTGGGTCGGGACAGCGGACGCCTGCCGGGCGGCGGGCGACCGGTTCTTTCCGGCCGTGGCGGAGACGGTGCGCCGCAAACACTACGAACTGCCTGCGGCGGCTCGCATGCGGCGCTTCACCTTCGAATGCGAGTCAATTCTCGACAGGCCGGTCGCCGGACGCCGTGATTTGGGCCGTGAGCTGGCCTGCCTACGGCTGGAGACGCTGGAAGACTTCAGCCGGGAGCACTGCGGCGGCGGCCTGTTCTGGGAGTATTTCGCCGAGCATCTGGGGGAGATCGAGACGATGCTCGACCGCCGCGACCAGACGCTCACGCACTTCGGCTTTCCGGCGGACGAGTTGCGCGCGGCCGCCCGCGCTTGGAACGGCCGCGGGCTCGATCGGATCGTGCCCGTCGGCCGCGCGCTGCAATTCGACCGCTATTGGGACGGCATGGATCTGTTCGCCGCACTGACGCGGTGCGTGGCCGTACAGAGCTGATCAGGGCCTGGCCCGGCTACATCTTGTACTGGCCGAGATCCTCGTCCGACAGGCCTTCCAGCCAGCGCCGCAGTTCCTCGGAGTTGGCCTTGTCGCTCACCGCTTGGCTGACCTTGGAGGACTGCAGCACGTTGTCATCCACGAAGATCGGGCAGTCCATCCGCAACGCCAGCGCCAACGCATCGCTGGGCCGCGAATCGATGGACAAGATTTCGCCGGCGCGATCTAACCAGATGACAGCGTAAAACGTGTCATCCTTGAGCTCGTTGACGACGACCTTCCGCACGGTCATCTCCGCCCCCAACAAGACGTTCTTGATCAAGTCGTGGGTCATCGGACGAGGCGTGGTGACCTTCTCGATTTCGAGAGCGATCGCGTTGGCCTCGTACGCGCCCACCCAGATGGGCAGAACCGAATTCCCCTCGAGATCTCGCAGGATGACGATCGGCAATTGCGTTACCGGATCGAGCATCAGTCCGCGGATCTTCATTTCGATTTCCATGCTCGTCATTCTCCCTGCTTGGTGTGGCCGTGGCAAGACTGGAGTGGCGACAGCTCGCTCGGAGCCCGGCGGGCCCGCTCAGCCGCGCAATCCTTGGAGCCGTTCCACGGCCCAGGCGATCGCGTCCGAATCGTCCACCGGCCCCTCCGGCAACGGCTCCGCAACCTGCGCCAGAGCCCCTTGTCGCCGCACAGCCAGACGCTGCTCGACGGCGGGCGCGGCGGGGCACTGCAGCCTGTCCCGTAGGCATTGCGTGAGGTTGTGGATACGGAGCCAATCAGTCGGAGCGAGAGCGGCGCGCTCGGCCTCGAGCAAGGTTTCTAAGCACTCGGCGACGCCGCGGCGGTCGCCGATCCTCACACGGATCTCAAGGCTCTCGCCCAACAGCCTGCGCGCCTGGTGTGGCTGGCGGTCCACCATCCAGCGGCCTTGCTCGAAGCGCAGCCAAGCGACGGCCCAAGGGCAGCGGAGCACTTGCCAGAGTTCCAGAGCGTCCGCCAGCAGCTCGCGGCCTCGTTCAGGCTCTCCCCAGTCCAGCAGTACGCCGCCGAGCACGCCCTGGGTCCAGGCCAGCAAGGCCCTGTGGCCGCCGGCGCCCCAGCGGGTGAGGGCGTCGATGAGCAAGCCGGCCGCCTCCGGCAGACGCCCACGGGAACGCGCCAACTGGGCGCGCTGGATGAGAGCCCAACCGCTGAGGACCTTGTCGTCGATCGGAGCCAGAGTCGCTTCGGACTCGGCCAGCAGTTCTTCGGCGCGGTCGTAGTCGCCGCGCTGGCGCTCCGCCCACGCCCAGGTGGCGAGCGTAAAGCCGATGCCGCGCACGTCGCCGATCTCGCGCCGCAGCGCCAAGCTGCGCTCATGGTACGAGCGGCCGGCGGGATAGTCGCCGCAGTAGTTCGCCGCCCAGCCGCAGTTGTTTAACGCGACGGCGGCTCCGCGGGGATCGCCGACTTGGTCAAAGAGTTGTCGAGCCTGCTCGGAGAGCTCCAGACAGGCGTCGAACTCGCTGGTCAGGCAGTGCACCCAGCCCAGCCCGCTCAGCGCCGCCGCCTGCCGGCGCAGGTCCGAGGTCCCGCGAGCCAGATCCACACATTCGCTCAGCGCCGACCGAGCCTGATCGAGCTCGCCCTGGTAATGGCATAGCGAACCGATTGCGTAGAGGGCGTCCATGCGGGGCTCCACCGGCTGCCCATCGGCCGGACGCGCCAGCAGGGCCTCCAGCAGCGGCCGCCCCTCGTACAGCCGCCCTCGGACGATCCAGTAACGCCACAGCGCGGCTCCCAACCGCACGCCCAGCAGGGGCTCGCCCTGGGGCGCGCCGGCCCACTCCAGCGCCGCTCGAAAGTTGGCGTGGTCGGCGTCGAGGCGGTCGAACCATTCGCCTTGTCGCGGCCCCGTCAGGTGCGGCTGCGCCTCCTGAGCCACCCGCAGGAAGTACTCGGCGTGCAGCCGACGCACCTGCGGCCCCTCGCCCTCGGCCGCCAGCCGGTCCAGCCCGAAGGCCCGGATCGACTCGAGCATCGTGAAGCGAACCTCCTCGTCAGGGCCGCTGCAACGCTGCACCATGTTCTGATCAGAAAGTGAAGTGAGCGCGTCGAGCGCGTCCAGCTCGCAATCGGCCAGCCCGGAACACAGCGCCTGAGCCGCATCGAGCGTCATGCCGCCATCGAACACCGCGAGCCGCCGCAGAACTGCTCGGGCCGGCTCGCTGAGCAGGTCATAGCTCCACTCGATCGCTCGCCGCAACGTCCGCTGTCGCTCCGGCAGGTCGCGGTTGCCGCCTCCCAGCACCTCCAGCCGACGGCACAGACGATCCGCGAGCGCCGCAGGGGAAAACAGCCGCACCCGCGCCGCGGCCAGCTCGATCGCCAGGGGCAACCCGTCGAGGCCGTGGCAAAGCCGAGCCACCGCAGAGGCGTTATTGAGATCGACGCGGAAGTCCGGGTCGACTGCCTGGGCCCTATCCACGAATAGTTGCACGGCCGGATTGCCCTGCAGGCTCTCCGGAGAACGGGCGTCGAGCGAGGGCGCAGTCAGGGGCTCGAGAGGGTACTCCTGCTCGCCCAGCAAGCGCAGCGGAGCGCGACTGGTAACCAGAACCTTGAGCGAAGCCGAGCGCGACAGAAGGTCCGAGACCAGCCCGGCCGCCTCCAGCAGGTGCTCGAAGTTGTCGAGGATCAGCAGCGCCCGGCGGCGGCCCAACGCCTCGTGGAGCTGATGCAGCAACTGCTCCGGGGCGGCCGTCGGCAAGCCCAGCGCTCGGCCTAGGTCGCCCATGACTTGGGCGGCCGAGGCCGTCGAAGCCAGCGGCACAAAGAGCACGCCGTCGGAGAAGCGGTCCTGCACCTTGCGCGCCAGCTCGATGGCCAAGCGGGTCTTGCCCGCACCGCCGGGACCGGTGATTGTCAGCAATCGCGCGTCAACGAGTAGGCCGGCGGCCTCGGCAAGCTCTCGCTCACGCCCGACGAAGGTCGACATGGGAGCGGGCGGCGGAGCGGCAAGCTCCAAACGCGCCGGCTTGCGGCGCGCCGCAGCGTCCCCAGGCGCGTCGCCCCCGATCGCCGCCAGAAAACGATAGCCCTGACGAGGCACGGTCTCGACGTACGAAGGGTTCGAGGCCGAGTCCCCCAAGGCTTCGCGGAGCTTGTTGACCGCCGTCGCCAGCCGCTGGTCAAGGTCCGTGCGGGCGTCTTCGGGCCAGAGACGGCGGCGCAGCTCGTCGCGGGTGACGACGCGTCCGGGCTTTTCGAGAAGGGCTTCGAGGATGCGGAAGGGCTGCTCCTGCAAGCGGATGCGGACGCCTCGACGGCGCAGCTCACCCGCGCCGAGATTCACCTCAAAGAGCCCGAACCGTATCGTTCGGGCGTTCTCGACGGCAGAAGGCATGGAAGGTCCGAAACGAGAGCGGCCGAGGGAGTGAGCGAAGTCAGAATTATACCATCAGCCGTGCGTCCCCGGCAGATGAGACACACAAATAACCAACTTATGATCAATGATTTACCTGTTAAACCGGCGCATCCAGGCAGGAACTTCCAGCCGCGGCGTACGGTCCGGCCCTGTTCAGCCGATGAGATTCACTAGGGCGCTCCGAGACGGAGGCGCAGGAGAAGTGAGCATTATGCTGTGGATCGTACGATGTGCTTGCCTCTGCGTCACCGCAGCCACGATCGCTTGGGCGGCGGCCGCGTGGCCCGGTTTCCAAGGGCTAAGGCCCGAGAGCCCCGTCGAAAAGGTCGCCCCGACTGTTCGCCTTTCCCCTCCGCAGGCCATCCCATGACTCACCTGTTCCGCGCTCTCGAGCTCTGCGCTCGCCTGGTCGAGCTCAGCATTCTTTGGGGGTTTCCGCCTCCGCACGAGGTACAGTCTACCGACCCGCGTCTGCCGTAGACGGCCGCCTCAAAAAGTCCTTCGCCCCGAGCTGCGCCGCCTCTACAATGCGAGCGGGGCCACTGATGGCCCTAGGGATAAAGAGGAGAGGACCATGAGAATGACCCGCAGAGGGGTCCTGGCCGGCCTCGGGGCTCTGGGCGCAATACCAAGCGCCCAAGCCGCTATAGCGGTCGGAGACAAGGCCCCGGATTTCGAATTGGCCGGAACCAACGGCAAAATGGAGAAACTTTCCGCCTACCGCGGTAAGAAGAACGTGGTAACGGCGTTCTACCCGAAGGCGTTCACCGGCGGCTGAACGCGCGAAATGACTGCGTACCAGTCTGGTATCGCAAAGTTCGCCGACGCAGATACGGTCATCTTCGGCATCAGCACCGACGACCTGGACACCCAAAAGAAGTTCGCCGAATCCCTCAACCTCGAGTTCACTCTCCTCTCGGATGCGGAAGGAAAGGCGGCTCGGGCCTTCCAAGTGCTGAACGAGAAGAACATGGCGAATCGAACCACGTTCGTCATCGACAAGCAGGGGGTCGTGCAGGAGATCATCTCCGGAGGCGACGCCATCTCCATCGACGGCGCTGCGGCGGCCTGTAGCCGGCTGCAGCACTGACCCGGCGGGGCCGCCAGCCCAAGGCGGCCCCTACTTCCGCCGCAACGTGGTCAGCGCAGCCGGCTCTGTCGCCAGCGTCCGGATCTCGGCCGGCGACAGCGGCCGGCGGAAGACGGCCAGCTCATCGAGCAGGCCGATGTAGTTCACCGCCAGATAAATTCCGGTGCGGGCCGCGTCCCACTCCATCGCGATTTCGCGACCCTCGATCGCGCCCTGCTCGCGCCCATCGATGTAGAGCGTCGCGCGGGCGCTGGCGAGGCCGGAGTCGAAGTCGCTCCAGCAGAAGGCCAAGTGATGCCAGTCGGTCTCGCGGAAGCCCACGGCTTCGACGATGACAAGCGGCGCGTCCGGGTCCGTTTCGGCATAGCTCGCCCTGCCGCCTTTTGACGGAAACGCACCCAAACGCAGATCGCGGGGCGAAGAATCTGGAAAATCGATCCACAACCCGCCGTTGTTGGCGCCTCTCTGCGTGATCTGGATGGGGTCGCAGAACGGCGTGCGGAGCATCGAATCCGGATTCGTTCTCATCCAGAACGAGACCGCCCCGCCCCAGCCGCCCTCGCGATAGGGCAGATTGCCGGCGGCCGGGTAGAAGATGCGCCCGAAATTGGGGAGCACAGCCGTGGCCTCGAGCGCACCCCCGCTGACTCCGGCCCCTTCGGCCACGCGGTAGACCGCCGGGTCGAAGCCGTCCACGAAGCGAAATGCCTCGGGAGCGTCTAAAGCTCCGCTGCGCGTGCGCAGGTGGGGCGAACTTAAGGCATGGTCAGCCTCGAGCGATTCGTCGAAGGATGCGTAGAGCGTGACGGCGTCGAGCATGGCGGCGGAATCGGCGTTTCGGCGGCCTGACGGCGCCGGGGGAATCCGTGGGCAGGATAGCAGCCCACCATTCCAGAGCGCCTCTACGCCCTTCGTCGTACCGCAATAGTCTTACAACGGACATGGTCGATCTTGACAATATTCAGAGAAACACCTTAGATGGGAACAGGGTCTCTCTCGAAAGGGCCCGCTTCTTTTCCTTCTCATATCGGAAGTACCAATGTTGCGAAATCCATACGTTCGACTGCTGGCGGCCCTGGGGCTGCTGGCCGCCGGCGTCATGCTGGCCAGCGGGCCGGCGGACGCTGCTCCCTTCCTGTTCTGCAAAGACGGCCCGGGCATCGACCTCGTCAACGTCGGCTGCATCTCGGGTACGGCCGACGGGTATCCGAACGGCGGAGACGGGATCTACACCAACGCGGGCGGCGGCGACTTCCAGTCCGCCGTCGAGGCGGCGATCCTCGGGGCGACCGGGGTGAGCGTCAATCTCGTCGCCCTCGGCAAGACCTCCGGCGACGCGCTGACCGGTTTCTCGTTCACGCCGGACTCGGGAACGCTGACCACGTCCCAGTCAGGAACCTGGACCCAGCTCTCCGGCGCCAACTCCGTGCAGTACATCACCATCAAGGCCGCCAACTCGTTCGCGCTCTATCAGTTCTCGCCGAGCGTGGGGACAGGCGCCTACACCACCGTCGGCATCCTCAACACCGGCGGACAGCAGCCGACGGTCAGTCACATTTCCTTCTGGGGCGCCCCTGGCGGAAACCCCACCGACCCGAGCGCCGTGCCGGAGCCTTCCTCGCTTCTGCTGCTGGGTTCGGGCACTCTGGGATGGCTTTGGTTGCGCCGTCGCCGTTCTGCCTAGGCCGGTATCGCGAATCGATACACGCCGTGGTACACTCCGCGGCATGCAGACGTCTCGACGCCGTGTACTCCAGGGAGGCTGGCTGGCCTCCCTGGCCAGTTTCTTGCCGGGTTGCGCCGCCGCCCCCTCGAAAAAGCCGACCGTCTACGAGCGGCTGGGCTTGCGTCCGGTCGTGAACTTTCGCGGGACGATGACCACGCTGGGAGCGTCCAAGCAGTGGCAGGAGTGCTTCGAGGCGCAGGCCGAGGCAGCCAGCGAGTTCATCGTGCTGGAGGAGCTGCAAGAGGCCATCGGCGAGCGGTTGGCGAAGCTCTGTGGAACCGAGTACGCGATGGTCTCCACAGGCACCGCCGGCGCCATCGCGATCGGCACCTACGCCTGCGTCGCCGGGGACGACCCCAAGAACATCCGCCAGTTGCCGAACCTGGAAGGCATGAAGGATGAGGTGATCATCCAGAAGGTCCACCGCATCTCCTACGATCATGCCGTGCGCGGCGCCGGCGTGAAGATCGTAGAAGTAGAGACGGCCGACGAGATGCGTGCCGCCATCAACCCGAAGACGGCGATGATCTACTGCCTGCCGGGCAACAACGACGACAACGAGTGGGGCGACTGGATCCAACTGCCGGAGATGGTCGCCATCGCCAAGCCCGCCGGCGTGCCGATTCTGGCCGACTGCGCCAACTGCCTGCCGCCCTGGGGCAACATCCCGAAGATCGCCGCGACCGGCATCGACTTACTGGCGCTTTCGGGCGGCAAACACATGCGGGGACCGCAGTCTGCGGGCATCCTGGCCGGCGACAAGGAGCTCATCCGCAAGGCCGGGCTCAATTCCAGTCCGCACTCGGACTCCCAAGGCCGCCCCATGAAGGTAGGCCGCGAAGAGATGGTCGCCCTTTGGACGGCCTGCGAGAAGTACGCCGCACTCGACTTTGAGGCGATCGACCGCGAGAATTCGCGCCAAGCAGACTACCTGATCGAGAACTTGGGCAAGATTCCGGGTCTGCGCGCCGAGAAGCTGCAGTCGGAGCGCATTCGCAAGATGCACCGCCTGGGCGTCTCCTGGGACGAGGAGAAGATTGGCAAGACCAAGCAGCAGGTCGAGCAGGAGCTGATGGAAGGGGAGCCGCGAATCGCGGTGGCCGGCGGCTACGGACACCACTTGGTGTTCTGCTGCTTCATGAACGAATCAGGCGAGGAGCAGATCGTCGTCGACCGCATGAAGCAGATCTTCAAGGCCTGACGCGGCGAGGCTCTCGGGACCGCCTGCTATCATCAACATCGAGCGCTCGATGTCGGACCGGATTCTCTCTGTGGTGATCCCCGTGCACAACGAGGAGAGCCACCTGCTGCCTCTCTATGACCGGCTCACGTCGGTTTTGGAGGCTACGGGGGACGTCTACGAGATCGTCTTCATCGACGACTGCTCCACCGATTCGAGCCGCGAGTTGCTGGCGCATCTGGTCGAGCACGATAACCGGCTGCGCGCCGTCCTGCTGAGGCGGAACTTCGGCCAAACGGCGGCCCTGGCGGCCGGTTTCGAGCTCGCCGATGGCGACGTGATCATCGCCATGGACGGCGACTTGCAGCACGCCCCCGAAGACATCCCGGCGCTGCTGGCGAAGATCGACGAAGGGTACGATGTCGCCAGCGGCTGGCGCCATGAACGTATCGACAACTGGCTGACCCGGCGCCTGCCGTCGCGCATCGCCAACTGGCTGATGGCGAAGGCTTCCGGCATCGAGCTGCACGATTTCGGTACGACCTTCAAGGCCTACAACGCGGACGTGTTGAAGTCCGTGCGGCTGTACGGCGAGCTGCATCGGTTCATTCCGGTGCTGGCCAGCATCGAGGGCGCGCGGATCGCCGAGGTCCCCATCCAGAACCTGCCTCGACGGGACGGGCGCTCACACTATGGGCTGAGCCGCACGTTCCGGGTGCTGTTCGACCTGATCACGCTGCGATTCCTGCTCAAGTACCTGACCCGGCCGATGCACTTTTTCGGCTCGATCGGACTGGCGCTGGGCGGCGCGGGCGGCGTCGGCCTGGCTTTCCTAGCCATTCAGAAGCTGCGCGGCGTGCACATCATGGTCGAGCACGGACCGCTGCTGATCGCCACAGCGATCCTGGTGCTCGGCGGCATCCAGATGGTCTGCACCGGGCTGATCGGCGAGGTCCTGATGCGGACGTACTTCGAGAGCCAGGGCCGCACGATCTATTCCGTGCGGGAGATCCTGAGCTCCAAGGACCGCGAAGCGGCGGTCTGAGTCGATCACTCTTTCCCGTCAATCCGTCAGATCCCGAGCATCCGGCGCAGGGTCATCAACTCGCCCAGGTGGTAGGCGTTGTGATCGGCGGCGACCATCGCCTCTCGGGCCAGATCCTGGCCGTCTCCCCACGGAAATGGGGCGAATAGATCCATCTCCGGCGATTCGACCAGAGCCTTCAAGGCGTCCAGGTCCAACTTGAACTGCGCGACCGAGCGTCCCCAGGAGTCCGGCAGAGGAGGCTCGCTGGTTTCGGGCCAATAGCCTTCCGGGAAGGCCGGCGACTTGTGGTGAGGGTCGCGGCTGAACTCCAAAATGTCCCATTGGGCCAGTCGCAGGTGCTCCAGGACTTCCCAAGGCGTGTGGCTGGCGCCCTTTGGCTTGCGACCCTGGAGCTCTTGGGGCCAGTCGGCGACCGCGGCGTCGAACGTCACGTGCGCCCAGCCGCCGTCGAGCAGTTCTACCAGCCTCTTACGCAGCGCTTCCATCATGGAACCATCACCACCTTGCCGAACTGCTTTTTGTCCGCCAGATAGGCGTGCGCCGCCGACGCTTCCGCCAGGGGAAACACGCGGTCGACCACGGGCTTCAGCAGCCCCTTGTCGAAGCAGCGCAACACGTCCCAAAGCTCGCTCATGCGGCCCATGAACGAGCCTTGCAGCGACAACTGCCGAGCAAAGAGATGTCGCAGATCCAGGCCGACGTCCGAACCGGTCGTGGCGCCGCAAGTCACCAACCGTCCATGGTGGGCCAGTGAAGCCGTCGAGTGGGTCCAAGTGGCCTTGCCGACGTGCTCGAAGACGACATCGACGCCGCGCTTGCCGGTGATGCGTCGCACCTCGGACTTGATGTCCTGCTCGTAGTGGTCGATGACGTGGTCGGCCCCAAGCGCCTTCGCCTTGGCGAGCTTTTCGGGGCCGCCGGCGGTGGCGATCACGTTGCAGTGGAAGAGCTTGGCGATCTGGACGGCGGCGATCCCCACGCCCGATGACGCGCCGAGGATGAGCACGTCTTCGCCGAAACGGATCTTGGCGTTGCCGACCAGCATGTGCCAAGCCGTCTGAAACACCAACGGAACCGAAGCGGCCTCCTCGAAGGACAGCTCGCCGGGTATCGGCAGCGCGTTGACCTCGGGGATCGCGATCTTTTCAGCGTGAACGCCCGGGTACTGGTAGCCATGCAACCCGAAGTCGCGGCTGAGGTTGTCGTCGCCGCGAAGGCACTCATAGGTCTGCCAAGAGCTGCGTCCCGGGGCCACCAGCACGCGATCCCCGACCTTCACGCGACTGCACAACTCGCCCACGCCGATGACGACGCCGGCGGCGTCGCTGCCGAGCGTGTGCGGCATCGTCAGGCTCAATCCCGGCAGGCCGCCGCGCACCCACATGTCCAGGTGGTTCAGGGCGCAAGCGCGGACCTCGATGAGGACTTCGTTGGCTTTGGGAGCGGGCTCGGGGGCCTGCTCGCAGCGAACCACTTCCGGCCCGCCGTGTTCGTGGATCCTGACTGCTCGCATGAGGCCCCAGTCTATCGCAGCCGCGTTGCGACGCTCTCGATTGGATCAAGACGGACGAGACAACGAGCGGCCAAAGAACCTGCAGCACTTCGGGCAAGTAGAACCCAACCCGGCCGATCGCGCGGGAGGATGCCGCACTTGGCGCAAGCCCTGGGTGGGTCTACTCTTTGGTAGGATTCCCCACGGCTCCTTTTCGTTGATCGCGCCCGAGAGCCCAGCAATGCCCGAACTCCCCTCAGACGACCCGGCCCGCCGCCAACGCCTAGTCTTTGTGAGCCACAGTTCCCGGGACACGTGGGTCGCCAAGCAGATAGCCTTCGGCATCCGGAACGCCGGGGCCGAACCGTTTCTGGATGAGGCCGAGATTGAGGTTGGCGGGGACTTCGAGGAAGACATTCTCGCATTCCTCGAGAAGGCGCACGAACTCGTAGTCCTGCTGACCCCGTGGGCGCTTGAGCGGCCCTATGTCTGGGCCGAAATCGGCGCCGCATGGGGAAGACGCATCCCGATCGTGGCGCTCTTGCATGGAATTGGAGCAAGCGAGCTCCAATCGCGCCCGGGAGTCCCTCTCCTGCTCAAGCGCCGCAACATGATTGATCTCAACGATGTCGATCAATACTTCGAGGAGCTTCGTCACCGAACCGACAGAGGCGCTAGCATCTAAAGGGAAGCGTCAACTCGACCATGAACAAGCCCTCCGTCTTCATCTCTTATGAGCACTCCGACGAGGAACGCGATTGGGTTCGCCGCTTCGCGAAGTCGTTGGATGCGCAGGGCGTAGCAACGTGGCTCGACATAGCCGAGTTGCGTCCCGGCGATGACCTCCGACCGGCCATGGAGAAAGCTCTTCGTACGAGCGACGCGATCGTATTGGTCCTCCGGCGCGACGCAGTAGGGAGTCCTGCGGTGCTGTTTGAGCTGGGTGCGGCGTTAGGCATGGGCAAGCGATTGATCCCGATCATCCCAAGGGACCTCGATCCCTCCGTTCTGCCACAGCCCTTGCGAAGCCGGCAGTACCTGCTCAAGGACTCGCCCGAAGAGACGGCTGCGACACTAGCTTCCGGCTTGGCAGCCTAAGAGCGACCTGCGCATCCTTTAGCCCCATCCAGCCGCGTTCCGTATCGCGAAACGCAAGCCCACGCGCCTTTCCGATTGCGCTACACTCTCGCACCATGAGACTCGATCGCCGCTCCTTCCTCGTCGCCTTCGGAGCCGGCGCGCTGGCTTCCTGCGGCCAGAGCCCTGCTCCCTCCTCCGCCGCGGCTCCGCCCGCCATGCCCAAGGCCGACGCCTTCGGCCTCATCGGCGATCGCTATCACAACTCCGACTACATCCGCTCCGGGCTCAACCGCACCATTGCGGACGCACTCGGCGTCTCCGTCGATTTCTGCGACAACACCCATGAGCTCAACGCTCAGACGCTCGACGGCCGCAAGCTGCTGATCATTCTGCGCGATGGAATGATCTGGCCGGACGGCTACCCGAACGAGACGACCAACGCCGCCTGGGTGGCCACCGGCAAGCCCGAGCTCAAGTCCGAACCGCCCGTCGATGTCGGCGACCCGAAGCCGGCCTTCTGGATGCAGCCCGGTCAAGGCAAAGCCGTGCACGACTTCGTTGACGCAGGGGGCTCGGCCCTATTGCTCCACAACGTGACGCACGTGGGCCTGACCGATCCGGACTTCCGCGGCGTGCTCAAGGCCGCCTACGCGGGCCATCCGCCCATCCGCACGTTCAAGGTGAAGGTCACCAACTCCGACCACCCCATCGCCAAGGGCGTTTCGGACTTCGTCGTGACCGACGAGCAGCACTACATGGACTACGACGGAGAACCGGGGAACATCTTCTTGGAGACCGTCAACGAAGACAATCTGGACTACAACGGCAAGGGCCCCACCGCTCCCGGCGGCTGGGCGCATGAGTACGGCAAGGGCCGCGTCTGCTACATGTCGCCCGGCCACCTGCTCTACGTGCTCTGGAATCCGGAATACATCAAGCTTCAGCAGAACGCCGTCCGCTGGCTGCTGCGCCAAGATGCTTGAGCCGGCGAACGGCCGGCTGCTGTATATTGCGATCAGAAGGGCGCCACGCGGCGCTCCTTCTTCAACTTGGTCCGCGCTCGTTCCATTGGCCGCTTGCTGGGCGTCGTTGTTCTTGCGCTGAGCCTTGGCCTGAGCGGCTGGGCGCGGCCCTTCAGCCCGCCGGATCCTCTCGCCGGCTCGTCGCGCGGTTCCTATCAGGCCACTCCGGCGATCGCCAACGCAGCGCCGGCCGAGCACCGCTCTCCGGACTCGATCGCCGTTCCCCAGGCGCCCGTCGGCATCGCGACGGTTCCGAGCCTCTCCCGCGCCGAGCGCGCCCCGGTCCGCCCGGCAGGATCGATCATCCGCCGCGGCCGAGACAACGCCGAGCGCGGCCCTCCTTCCTCCCGAGTCCTCTCCCGCCATTGTCGTGTTGAGACGGATTCACAAGGAGGAACATTGCCATGTCCGTTGACGCAGAACGGAACGACCAGCCTCGCGGCCGCGAGCCGGGGAACGACTTTGCCTTTGCGGTGAAGTTCTTCGGAATCGTGGCGCTGGTGATCGGCGCCATCTGGTGGCTCAACAGCCTGGTCGGCTAGAAAAGGACGAGGGCGGCCCAACCGGGCCGCCCTCGTTTCCCCATCCGCTCAACAAACTCTCCGTCACTGGCCGCGGTGCAGCCGGACTTCCTCAAAGAACCGGTCGGCTGACAAGAGCGACGGGCCGCTCTGTCCCTCCACCGCCAACGCCTTCAGCCCCAACCCGCCCTTCGGCAGAATCTGCGGCGCCGTCACCAAGCGGTTCTCCCGCACCGCCGTCACCGGCCTGCGGTCGGCGCTGAGCATTACGTCCTGCCCTGTGGTGGGATCGGTTTCCACGAAGAAGACGCCCTGCCAAAGCCCAACTGTGGGCCCAAACACCTGTTCCGGTTTGGCGTTGAGAAACAGCGCCACGCGGTCTCCGACGGTGAAGTGGGGCATACCCTGGATGGCCAAACGTCCGTCGGACGTCTCTCCGCCCAGCATCCGGAACGTGTAGTCCGTCCCCTGCAACTGAGTCGGCACGGCCCGGCGGACGCGAATCGTCACCGTCGAGAAGATGTAGCCGGTCGAATCCTTCGCGGCCTCCACCGACGTCACCTCGCCGCTGATGACGTGCCGCGCAAAGCGGCTGAGCTGCTGGAAGTCGACCGCCAGCACCGACGACGCCTGGACCGGAATCGTCGTCGCCACCAGGAGAATCGCCCAAGAAATCCACTGTCGCATCGTCTTGTCTCCCTAGCGCACGGACACGAAGCCGGCTTCGCTCATCTCACCCGCAATCTCGATCCTCACGGGCAGGTCGCCCGTGATGCCCGCCGGCATCTCCACGTTCGCCTGCGCCAGGCCGGCGTACCCCGGGGTCATGCCGAGGTAGAGAACCTTGGCCTCCCGGCCTGCCACGAGCACGCGATACTCGGAGGCGACCCGCGCCAGAGTGTCCGAAGGGGCCGCCTGCCCGCTAGGAACATGCGGCGTCGTCGCGCCTTGGCCGGTAAAGAACAGCGTCACCACCGAGCCGCCGGCGGCCACGTTGTCCGGAGCGTTCAGGCTGCCGTCCTGGTTGAGCGCGATCGCCCGGTGTCCGTCGAGCAGAAAGAGCTGCGGCGCTGCCGAGACGAGGTCGAACGGCGTGCCACGGTTCTGGCCGAAGCTGGTGCGCACGATCGCACCGCTGCGGCCTTCATAGGTCTCCGCCGGCACCAGCGCATTGATCTGAGTGGGAGACACGTAGAGCAGCGGCGCCTTGGAGCCGTTGATGATCACGTCGGTGTCGCCCAGCCGGGTGGGCAAGGGAAAGCCCTCGGCGGCCATCGTCACCGTGGAGAAGTTCTGGCCGTAGAGCGTAACGAGCGAGCCGGGCGCGAGCTTGGCGGAGGCCGGATTGGCGGCGCTGACGATGCCCGCCGAGGTCAGCAACGGCGCCTCGCCGCCCGAGCCGGCCGGGCTCACCGTCAGCGACACGGTCAGAGTCGCCGGGGGCCCCGGGTGCTTCTCGTCCGAGAACGAAACCGTGGCCTCGTAGTGGCCGGGAGCTAGTCCGGCAGAGTCCACGCCGATCGCGACCGTGTCGAGCGAATTGAACCGGCCTGTGGGCGGCTCGATGGTCACCCAAGACTGGTTGGCCGCGGCGTTCCATCGGCGGAAGCGCAAGCCGTAGATCGAGACGTCCTTCTCGAAAGGCGGCAGGGCTCCCTGAACGGCCTCGAACTCGACCAAGCGCTCGGATTCCTTGAAGCGAATCGAGGATTCGGTATCAGTCGGATAAAGAAACTTGACGCCCTCCACCTCCGGCGAGCCGAGGTTCCGCTTGCGCTCGTTGAGGTCGACGACCGACTCCATGATGGTCGGTTCGGTCACGCAGTTGTCGTTGTGATCCAGCCCCAAGGAGTGCCCCAACTCGTGGATCAGCACGGTCTCGAAGTCGATCTGGCCGTCCGACGGGTTGACCTCGAAGGGGATCTCCGGGTTGAAGAAGACATCGGAGTTGCGGATGGAACGGCCCGGGCTGTAGTCCTCGTAGATCAGCGTCACCGCCAGCGTCGTCTGGAAGACTGGAAAGAACTCGAGCACGTCGCCGCCGGGACCGCGAGGCGGTTCCGGCGGACCTTGGTCCGGGCAATCGAAGACGCCGCCGCAGGAGGCGATGGTCACCCGATTGTCGTTGGGGTCCGCCTCCTTGTCGCTCAGTCCCAGGTTGTTGAACTGCCACTTCGAACCGTTGACGCCGTTCCACTTGGCGATGGACTCGTTGATGGCCGGAAGCCAGATGTCCTTGCGGGTCAGGAAGGCGCCTTCGAACCGCTTGTCGATCAGCACATCGAAGCTGGGCGTGGCCCGCGGTCCGAACTCGTCGGGGTAACCGACGACAGTAAAGTCACCGGGCTTGCACGCTTCGACGGGCGGCTGACCGATGGTCTGAGCGCCCAGGGAGGCGGCAAAGAGGACGAGCGGGCCGGCGCGTCGGATCAGCGCGGCTCCGCGAAAGGGCGCCAGGGGTGGTCTCATAACTCGACAGCGGGGAGCGCGTCCTGCAAGGTTCGGGAGTGGGACGGAGACGCGATCCCTCATCGATATGGAACGACAGATCAGAGTCGTACGACCCTCCGAGCTTTCTAGCATTCTGTTGCGGAATTCGCCTTAGCCGCCCACACCCGCCGAGCGCTTCGCCGCTGTAACTTCACCTCGGGCCGACCCGCCTCTAGCTGGGAAGCTTTACAGTAGGAGAACTGATGACTGCACCCGCTCGACAAGCGCTCGCCGCCGCGTTGGCCGCCCTGTTGCTGGCCCCTCCCACCGTGTTCGGTCAGAGCGGCGGTCTGCAAGTGGAGGTCGTGGCCGGCCAAGGCGGCTCCAACGACGTGAACACGCGCGCCTACGTCGAGCCCGTGGTGGAGGTCAAGGATGGTCAGGGACGGCCCGTGGCCGACGCCGAGGTCACCTTCCGCGCGCCGGCCCAAGGCCCAAGCGTCACCTTCTACGGCGCCAGCCGCTCGACCACCGTCCACACCGACCAGAGCGGCCGCGCAGGCGCCTACGGCATGATGCCCAACACCGACCCGGGCCCGTTTCAGATCGCCGTGCTGGCCGAGCACGACGGGCGGACGGCCTCGGCCGTGATCGACCAAGTCAACCAGGCGCCGCCCGTGGAAAAGAAGAAGTTCTTCGGCAAGAAGATGCGGGCGCTGGTGGGCATCGGCGTCATCGTGGCGATCGTAGCCATAGCCACCGGCGGGGACTAGTCCCGAGCTCGAGGAGCCCTCAGGGTCGGCCTTTTCGGGCTGATCCTCGATCCATTTCCACCGATGTATACTAGCGGGAGCGCCTGCCGCGCGGGGGGCGCAGCCCCCGTCCGCGCGGTCCCTCGTCCGGCTTTCCGCCGAGTCCGCCGGTCTGAACGAACCAAGCCGAATTCGCCAGGCCATGCTCTTCAACTCCTTCGAGTTCCTGGTCTTTCTGCCGTTCGTTCTGCTCGTTTATCACAACCTCAACCACGGCTGGCAGAACCGCTTTCTGGTGGCCGCGAGCTGCTTCTTCTACGGCAGTTGGGACTGGCGCTTCCTGTTCCCGCTGCTGACCTCCACGACCATCGACTATTGGTGCGCCAAGAAGATGGAGGCGCAGTTGGCGGCCGGAGCGCCGCAGGCGGAGCGCAAACGCTACGTCGTGTTGAGCGTGGTCACGAATCTCGGTCTACTGGGATTCTTCAAGTACTTCAACTTCTTCTCGGAGAACCTTTACGAGCTGCTGGCGAGCCTCGGCGTCCACGTCAACGCCTGGACGCTCGATGTGATCCTGCCCGTCGGTATTTCGTTCTACACCTTCCAGGCGCTGAGCTATACGATCGACGTCTATCGCGGCGAGGCTCACGCCACCAACAGCTTCTGGGATTTCTTCCTGGCGGTGCTCTACTTTCCGCATCTGGTGGCCGGCCCGATCCAGCGCGCCCAGAACCTGCTGGCGCAGGTCACTTCGCCGCGCCACACGACCCGCCAGCAGGTCTTTGACGGCCTGCACCTGATCTTCTGGGGCTACTTCAAGAAGGTCTTCATCGCCGACAACCTGGGGCCGCTCGTGGACCAAGTCTTCCAGTCCCCCTCCCCGGACGGATTCCAGACGGCCATGGCCGTCTACGGCTTCTGCTTCCAGATCTACTGCGATTTTTCGGGCTACACGGACATCGCTCGCGGCGTGGCCAAGCTGATGGGCTTCGAGTTCATGCTGAACTTCAACCTGCCCTACTTCGCCACCAACGCGCAGGAGTTCTGGACGCGCTGGCACATCAGCCTGTCCACGTGGCTCCGCGACTACCTCTACATTCCGCTCGGCGGCAACCGCAACGGGGTCGGGCAGACCTACCGCAACTTGATGCTGACGATGGTGATCGGCGGCCTATGGCACGGCGCCGCCTGGAACTTCATCCTGTGGGGCTTCTACCACGGGACCTTGCTGGTGACGCACCGCTACTTCCGGGCTCCGCTCGACCGCATCTTCTCCGCCTCCACGCCGTGGGGTCGGGCGGTCTCGTTCAGCATCCGGCTGTTCGTCTTCTTTCACCTCACCTGCTATGGCTGGCTTCTGTTTCGCGCGACCTCGCTCGAGCAAGTCTTGGGGATGACCGCGTCGCTGTTCCGGCCATGGCAGGGCTACGATGAGAACCTGTTGCTGCCGGTGCTGTTCTTCGGCGGCCTGCTAATGGCGATCGAGACAGTGCTGTATGCGACCGACCGTATGGACTTTCTGGACTTCCGCTGGGTTCCGGCCGAGGCGCGGGTCGTCTGCTACAGCGTGATCGTGTACCTGTGCCTGTTCCGCGGCGGCGAGGCCCAGTCGTTCATCTACTTCCAGTTCTGATGCCGCGGCCCGTCCAACTCGTCCGAATCGCGATGGCCGGCCTGCTGGCGCTGGCGACGCTGGAGGTGTCGGCGCGTGTGGATGACTGGATCACGCACGGCGCGCCGCTGTGGGGGTCCTACGACATCGAGCGCATCTACGAATACGATTCGCTCGGCCGGCGCGGCAAGCCCAACGCTTCGTACTTGAAGTGGAAGCTCAACGATCAGGGCTTCCGCGGCCCGAACTTCGAAACTGACAAGTTGACCGTGGCGACCTTCGGCGCGTCGGAGACCTTCGGGCTCTACGAAGCCGAGGACCGGGAGTACCCGCGCCAGCTCGAAGAAGTCCTGCGGCAAAGGCTGGGCTCGGACGCCGTCCAGGTCGCGAACGTCGCCTATCCCGGCATCACCGTCGGCCAGTCCCTGCTTCGGCTCGACGAGACGCTGGACGCCGTGCGGCCCGACCTGGCCGTGCTGTACCCGAGCGTGGCGGGCTACATCGAGTACCCGGACAACGGCGAATGGCGACTGGGTCGGGCGCCGGCGCCGAGCCGGATTCCCCCGTCGCGCTTGGCGGAGAGGGTCCGCGAGTTGCTCAAGCGCTCGATCCCAGAGTGGATTCAGACCACGATCCGCGCCCGCCAGGCCGAGCAGGCCTCCGGCGACGAAGACGTCTGGAAGACCATTCCGGAGGGGAATGTCGACGGCTTCCGGCGGGATCTCGACCGATTCCTCGACGCGCTGGCCCAGCGGCGGATCCCTGTGGCTCTCGTCACGCACGCCACCCGCTTTGGCGACGCCGTCCGGCCGGAAGAGCGGTTCTTGCTGGTCGCCTGGCGCAAGTTCTATCCGCAGCTAGCCGAGGACGGCTTTCTCGACATGGAGCGGCGTCTCAACAAAGTGGTCCGTGAGGCGGCCCGCGAGCGCGGCCTGCCGCTGATTGACGCCGCCCGCGAGATGCCTCCCGGGCCCGAGGACTTCGTGGAATTCGTGCACTTCACCGACGCCGGCTCGCACCGCATGGCCAAGCTGATCGCCGACGGGATCGAGGCGCCTTTGGCCGCCCGGCTCGAGCAGCGTTCGGCCGGTGCCCGGGTCGGGAACCACAATCCCGCGCCGAAGCAGCTACCTTAGAGGAGATGTCCCCCGACGAGGTCGCCGCGCTGGTGCGCGATGTGCGCGACCGCGTGCGCGATCGCCACGCCCGCCAGACGCCGGAAATCCCCGATTTCGAGCTCCCCGAGCTCGAGCCGCTAGGGCGCGCCCGCGATCTGGCCGACGGCAAGGTGGCCGCGATCGGCCACGTCAACCCACGCCGGCCCGGTCTGGTCAACAACCTCATCCAATGGGTCAAGAAGACCGTCGCCCGCAGCCTGAACTGGATGGTGCGGGACCAGGTGGAGTTCAACCGGGCCGTGGTGGCCTACATGGATCGGCAGATCGAGACGCAGGTTGAGTACAACTACAACCTGCTGCGCGTGGCGCGCGAGGTGGTGCGGTCGCGACAAGAGCTGGCCGAGCGGCTCGACGGCGTAGATGGTGCGATCGCGGAGATCCGCGACGATGTGGCCGAGCTGCGACAGACGCAGACCGACATGCTGCGCCACTGGAGCGAATGGAAGCCCGCCTTCGAGGAGAAGCTCACCCAATCCGAGATCCACTTCCTGCACGCGGTGCGGGAGATCGAGGGTGAGCTGCGCAAGCGCGAGGAAGGTTTCCGCGCCGACTGGCTGACGCTGCACCAGAACTACGACGAGTCGCTGCGCAACGCCTCGGCCGACATCCAGCAGCGCCTCTGGGCCGATCTCGATCGCCTGAAGGCCGAGCAGGAGCGGATGATCCAGACTGAGCTGCGGGTGCTGCGCCGCAAGGCGGCCGTGGAGCCCGTCGCACCGGCGGCTGCGCCTGCCGCGGCCGTACCCGAGACCAGCGCTCCTCGGCCAGGGCCCCCGGCTACAGCCGCCGGGCTGGACTACACCCGCTTCGAGGAGCGTTTTCGAGGCGACGAGGAGTTCGTCTCTCAGAATCAGCGCTTCTACTTGCCGATCTTCGAAGGCAAGACCCGCGTGCTGGACTTGGGCTGTGGGCGCGGCGAGTTGTTGAAGCTGCTGGCCGATCGCGGCGCGGACGTGGGCGGGGTGGACCTGGACCCGGAAGCCTTGGCCGCTTGCCGCGAGAAGGGTCTGCCGGTCGAGCAGGGCGACCTGTACTCGTACCTGGCGTCCCAGCCGGACTCGAGCTGCGACGGGCTCTTCTGCGCGCATGTGGCCGAGCATCTGCCCGCCGAGCGACTGCAGGAGCTGGCCGACCTGGCCTTCGCCAAGCTACGCCCGGGGGGTGTGTTTGCTCTGGAGACGCCGAACCCCGGCTGCCTGGCCATCTTCGCCGGGGATTTCTACCTCGACCCCACGCACGAGAAGCCGGTGCCGGCGGCGCGTCTGCACTTCCACCTCGAGGAGGCCGGATTCGTCTCGATCGAGACCCATGAGCGACACCCCGCGGTCGAGGTGTTCCCGAACGAGTTAGGCCCGTTGGCGGCTTCTGAAGAATTGGCGGCCTTCCAGAAGAGATTCTTCGGCGGCCTCGACTATGCGATCATCGGCCGCAAGCCTTAGGGCGCCCCAAAGATCGTGGAGTTCACCGGCGAGAGAGTCATTCCCGGGCAGACCGACCCGGACCTGCTCAATGAACACGTAGCCCGCTATCGTTTCGCCGAGGCGCTGGTCGGCGGTCGGCGAGTGGCGGACCTGGGCTGCGGAGTGGGCTACGGGTCAAAGATCCTGGCCGCCAAGGCCGCTCAGGTCTTTGCCCTGGACTTCGCGCCCGACGCCGTGGCGCAAGGCCGCACGCACTTCGACGCACCCAACGTCCGCTGGCTCTCCGGCGACGCCTCGCGGCTCCCCTTGGCCGACGACTCGTTGGACGTGGTGGTGGCCTTTGAGGTGATCGAGCATCTGGCTGACTGGCGGGGTTTGCTCGCCGAGGCGCGTCGGGTGCTGCATCGCGACGGCCAGCTCTTGGTTTCCACGCCGAATCGGCCCTACTACGAGGAGTCTCGCTCGGAGCCCAACCCCTTTCACGTCCACGAGTTCGACTACGCCGAGTTCAAGCAGGAGCTCGAAGCCGTCTTCCCGCATACGACGATCTTCCTCGAGAACCACACCAACGCCATCGCCTTCACGCCGCTGCACACGCAAGGGCTGCGCACGCAGCTCGAGCCGCGCGAGGCTCGGCCGGAAGAGGCTCACTTCTTTCTCGCGGTCTGCTCGGACCGCCCGCAGTTCGGCTCGCCGGCCTTCGTCTACCTGCCTGCCTCGGGCAACGTGCTGCGGGACCGCGAGCTGCACATCGCCAAGCTCGAGAGGGAGCTGGCGCAAAAGACCGACTGGCTGGAAGAGGCCAAGGTCGGGCTGCGCAAGATGACCGAGCTGCGGCTGGCGGATCAGAAGGAAACACAAGCGGCCATCGACCGTCTGGAAGCTGAGATCGCAGAGAAGGCCGCCTGGGCGGAGAAAGCGGATCAGGCCGTGGCCGAAGCCCAAAAGCAGATCGAGCGGCTGGAGGCTGAGCTCCACGAGCGAGCCGCCTGGGTGGCCGAGGTGGAAGCCGACAGGGCCAAGGTGGAGCGGCTCCGTCAGGAAGCGCAGGCCGAGGTGGAGAAGGCTGCGGGCATTATCGACGTGCTCGAAGAGCGGGTTATCGAGCGCTCCAAGTGGGCGCAGTCGCTCGACACCGAGGTGCTTCGGCTTCGCGAACGGCTGCAGGCGATCTACGCCTCGCCGGCCTACAAGATCGGACGGCGGCTCCGGCTGGCGCCGTAGCGGACCATCGGGATTCGCGGTGGCGACGGATGGTCTTGTCCGTCGCCACCGCGAGAATCGACGAGCCTAGTTATCCCCGGCCGACAGGCTGCGAATCCAGTCCGCGATTAGCTCGGCGCCCTGCTTGTCCACAATGTTCGTGCTCGACGGCGGCATCTGGCTCGCGCCGCGCTGGGTCATCCGCCAGTACAGCACCGAGTGGTCCGGATCTCCCGGCGCCACCACGCGCATCTCCTGGCCTCCGGCCACGTCATGCATGGGCATCTCGCCGATCATCTTTGTCTTGTCGGTCGGCGTCTTGAAGCTGACCTGAATCGCCGCGTTGCCGCCGCCGTCGTTCACGTGGCACATAGCGCAGTTCACGTCCAGGTAGACCCTCGCTCGCGTCTCCACCGAACCAGCCTGGGGATCGAACGGATCGGCGAACTTGGCGTATTCCTCAGGCTTCTTCTCGAGCGGCTCGTGGAAGATCCCGATGTGGTCGAGCGTTCGCAACTGATTGTCGGTGATCTTGCCGTAGGTCTGGTCGCGGTTCATCTGCTGGGTCCTGAGTCCCAGCACGAAGCCCGCGGCGCGGGAGTGGCAGAACATGCACTCCTCGCGGCTGGGGTAGTGCCACACCTGTTCGCGCACGCCGCCGGGAGCGGAGGCGTCGCGAATCTTGTAGGCCTTGTCCATACCGCCCTCGTCGACCAGCACCGCGTCGGTGCCCTTGTCGTTCCAGGCGTAGGTGTAGCCCACCCAGTGGTCCTCCTGCTTGAGGACGATGCGCGTCTCGACGCGTTTGCGCGAGGCGGGATTGCCGGGCTCGAGCTCCAACTGGAACGACTTGACGGTCACCGCCCCGTCATCGAAGGTCCAGGCCTTCTCCTCGTCGAACTTGATCTTGGCGTCGCCCGGCAGCGCGAAGAAGCGCTCCTTGATGGCGCCGTCGGACCAGAACGGCGCGTTGATCTCATACGGGATCACACCCGGCGCCATCTTGAAGTTCTTCACCGACTCGAACAGCCCCGTTTCGCTCAGCTTGCGCGGGAACGGCGGCAGCTTCTTGTCCGGCGGAGGGTTGTGGTCGAGCTCGAAGATTCCGCCGGAGGTGTAGTCCAAGCCGTAGAACGAGCCGTTGCGGCCGACGGCGAAGCTCACGAGCATCAACGGGCTGTCGACCAGCTCCTTGTGCCAAATCACTTTCTCCGCCTTGTAGTCGTAGCGCAGGCCCCACATCTTGCCGTACTGGTAGTCGCCGTAGAGGTAGGCGCCCTTCAGCTCGGGAAACTTGTCGCCCTGGTAGACGTAGCCGCCGGTGATCGAGCGGCACTCGGTGTGGTGGTGCTGCACGATCGGGTCCGTCAGCGGCGTCGGCCCAATCTCGTTGTGCGGATGGAAGGGATAGGTGCCTTCACGCACGCTCCAGCCGTGGTTGGCGCCGGCGTAGGAGAGCTCGATCATCTCCCACAGGTCCTGGCCCACATCGCCCACCCAAGGACGCCCGGTGACGGGGTCGAAGCTGAAGCGCCAGGGGTTGCGGAAGCCGAAGGCCCAGATCTCGGGCCGGGCGCCGGGCGTGTTCACGAACGGGTTGTCTTTCGGGATCGAGTACTTGCGGCCCTGGTCGGGATGATCCACGTCCAGGCGCATCATCACCGACAACAGGTCGTTCACTCCCTGACCGGTGTTGATGCGGTCCGAACCGCCGGTCGAGTCGCCGTTGGAGATGTAGAGGTAGCCGTCCGGACCGATCACGGCCTCGCCGCCATTGTGGCCGCCGGCCGGCCACTCGATGATGATCTCTTCGGAGTTCGGGTCGAGCCGCGGAGGATTGCTGCCCTTCTCCAGCGTGTAGCGCGAAACGCGGCTGAGCTGCTTGCCCTTCACGTCCGGATGGGTCGGGCTGAAGACGAAGACCTGACCGTTCTCGGCGTAGCGCGGATGGAACGAGAAGGAGTAGATGCGGCGATCCCAGTCCAGAAAGATGTCTTTGCGGCCGGCCGAATCCGCTGGGTCGAAGCTGTAGATCTTACCGCCGTGCTCGGCCACGAACATCCGCTCGGAGGTCGGGTCCTGGGCCACGTAAACGGGCTCCTTGAACTCCACCTGCGGAAACACCCGCACCAAGCGGTAGGGCGGCGGGGGTTTCGGCGAGCCGACCAAGCGAGACGTCGTCCACTTGACGCGCTTCTCCAAGCCGTACGGGCGCTCGTCCTGCGCCCACATCAAACCGCCGCCCAGCGCCAGCAACGTCGCTACGACGGCCACCCGCCCATTCCAATGACTTGCCATGCAACCGATCCTCCGCGACCTAAATAGAACTGCTGATTGTAGCGCTGTCGTGTCGTGTCTCGATAACGCTACGTCCTCCCCCGCGTGTACACTGACCTATTCGGGAGGATTCGAGAGCGACATGGCTGATTCCATCGTAATGGAAGAGATGACCTGGCCTCAGGTCAAAGCGGCTTTGGAAGGCGGTTTCGACACCGTAATCCTGCAGAGCGCGTCGGTAGAGCAGCACGGGCCGCACATGCCGCTGCTGACCGACACCTTGATCGGGGCCGAAGTGGCCAAGCGTATCGCCCTCAAGCTCGGCAAAACGCTGGTTGCGCCGGTCATCCGCCCGGGCCTGTCGAACCACCACATGGCCTTCTCGGGCTCGTTCACAGTGTCGCCCGAGACGTTCAAGGCGATGATCGAGGACTGCTGCAGCTCGTTGGCTTTCCACGGCTTCCGCAACATCATCCTGCTGTCGAGCCACGGCGGCAACTTCACCTACATTGACGGCATCGCGCCCTCGATTCAGCTCTCGATGAAGCGGCAAGGCTTTGACACGCGGATCATTCCGCACGTGAATCCAGGCCGCTATTCGCGGATCCAGCAGGACTTTTTGGGCGAGAAGTACGGCGTGCCGCTCGAAGAAGCGGGTTTTCACGCGGACGTGATCGAGACCGCCTGCATGATGGTGATCCGTCCCGATCTGCTGCACATGGATCAGGCCGCGCCGGGCTACATCGGCGACAACCTCCCGCTGCTCGACCGGATCTTCGTGGAGGGCATGCACTCGGTGACGGCCAACGGCATCATCGGGGACCCGCGCCGCGCCACCCCCGCGATGGGCGAGGCGCTGCTCGAGCACTTGACCGGAACCCTGGCCGGCGAGCTCCAACGCCGCCTGGGACGGAGCTGAGAGCCAGACCATGACGAATCATCCCCGCCGCCGAGACTTCCTCAAGACGTCCCTGCTGGCCGCCGGCGCCACAGCCCTGCCCTTGCAGGCGACCGGCGACGAGCGGCTGCCCATCGCGGCGATCATCACCGAGTACCGCTACCTTTCGCACGCCGACGTCATCATCACCAAACTGCTGGAAGGCTACGAGCATGACGGCGGCCCCGGCCCCAACCTGCGCGTGGCCGGCATGTACATCGACCTGTTCCCCGAGAACGATATGGGCCGCGAGCTGGCCCGCAAGCACTCCATCCCGATCTTCGACACCATCGAAGACGCGATCACGCTGGGCACTGGCGCCGTGGCGGTGAAAGGCGTGCTCAGCATCGGCGAGCATGGCAACTATCCCTATACGCCGGACACGCACCAGCACATGTACCCGCGGCGGCGCTTCTTTGACGCCATCGCCGCCACATTCATCAAGTACAACCAGGTCGTGCCCGTTTTCAACGACAAGCACCTGGCGTACAACTGGGCCGACGCCAAGCACATGTACGACACGGCCAAGGCGATGAACATCCCGTTCATGGCCGGCTCCTCGATTCCAGTGGCCTGGCGCATCCCGCCCTTGCAGCTCGAGCGGGGTTGTGAGATCGAGGAGGCCGTGGGGCTCGGCTACGGTGGGTTGGAAGCCTACGGCTTCCACACCATCGAAGGGATGCAGTGCATGGTCGAGCGCCGCAAGGGCTACGAGACCGGCGTGGCGGCGGTGCAGACCTTCCAGGGGCGCAAGGCCATCGAGCAGGCCCTGAAGCAGGGCCTGTGGTCCCAGGACGTGGTGGAAGCCGCCCTGGAGGCCGCCCCGGACCGCTATCCCGGCAGGCCCACGGTCGAGGACTACGACGACAAGAACTTCGCCATCTATCGCATCGAGTACCGCGACGGCCTGATCGGCACGATCGTCATCGCCGGCTCGGTGGTCTCGACCTTCGGCTTCGCCTGCAAGCTCAAGGGACAGTCCAAGCCGGTGGCGACCGAGTTCGAGCTGCAACGCGGCACGCCCTACCGCCACTTCGGCTACCTGGTGGACGCAGTGGAGCCGATGATCCGCACCGGCAAGCCGAGCTACCCCGTCGAGCGTACGCTGCTGACGACGGGCATTCTCGACGCGGTGATGCACAGCCTGGCGGACGGCGGACGCCGCATCGAGACGCCGGAGCTGGCCATCTCGTACACGCCGGCCGACTGGCCTTTTGCGCCGGGAGCGCCCAAGGAGCCGGTGAAGCCCGAAGGCAGTTGGCACCACCTGCAGAAGGCGCGCGAGATGCGCAAGCAGGGCGGCTAGGAGCCCCGAGGGCGCTTGGATACCAGGAAGAGACGGGCATTGCTGCCCGTCTCTTCGCGTTTACTGGATTGCGATCGTCGGTTGCGTCCCTCCGGTGAACGATCCCACCGAGATCGCAACCGGTACAGCCGACCCCGTCGGTGCGTTCGCCGGCACGAACACATTCACCTGCAACAAGCCTGCGAAGCCGGGCGCCAAACCGGCAAAGAACGGTTTGGCGCTGACGCCCCCGAAGCGGACCTGCACCGGCAGCACCGGCAAGGCGAAGTCCTGGCTTGGCGCCGGCCGGCCCTCTTCGACCCGGGGGTTGGTGAGGCCTTCGCCGGTGGCGTACAAGGTCACGTAGTCGCCGCGGCGGGCCGGGTTCTGCGGCGAGTTGATCGACCCGTTGGAGTTGACCGCAATCACTCGGTTCGAGCCGTCCGAGAACATGAACAGCGCCGGCGCAGCATCTCGCACTTGGGCCTGCAGCACGTTCGTCGCCGTCCCCTGCGTGATGACCACCACGTCCACGGTTCCCCGCCCAGCCACGCCGTAGGGAACCTGCGCATTGATCTGGTCGCCGCGCACGAAGAACAACGGCGCGGGCAGCCCGCCGAACAGCACGATCGTTCCGCCGGCGTAGGTGGGCAGCCGGCCGGTACCGTCCAGCCCCGGCTGGAGACCCTGCGCCGGTCCCATGCCCGAGCCGAACAGGCTGACAATCTGGCCCGGCGAGATCACGCCCTGCTCGAAGCTGGCGGCATTGGCGACCGCGCCCAGCCGCACCTGCGGCAGACCGGCGTCGACCGTCGCGACCACCTGTCCAACCGACGCAATGTTCTCGGTATAGACGACCAGCCCGAAGAAGTAGCGGCCGGCCTGCAAAGGAGGCTGGGAGTTGCCGTCGATGACGATTTGCTCGTCGCCGGTGAGGCCTTCGGAGAAGTAGTTCGCTACGACCTGTCCGTTGGAAAGAGCCGGCGGCTGACCGAGCCGGACGAACAGGTCGACGTCCACGTTCTGCGTCGCCGTCTTCAAGTCGACCACGAGCCGGCTGGCGTTCTGCGGCACGTCGACGGCAAAGATCGTGTCGCTGAAGAAGGTCGGCCCGTCGACCGCAGGCAGCGTGAACTGGCCGGGCTGCCCGGAAGAGAGCACCTGCACAGGCCCCTGATCGGGACCCGAGCCCGTCAGGATATCTGCGCGAATCTGGCCGCTCGCCAGGGCGTTCTCGGTCCACAGTGAGAGCGCCGCGAAGTACGTGCCGGGAGTCAGGCCGTTGTCGGGCGTCAGGGTCACGAGCTCGTCGCCGGACAGCGAGGTCGATTCGATGTCCGAAACCACCTCCCCGTCCTGGACAAACGGCGGAGCGCCGCGCCGCAGGTGCAGGTCGACGTCCACGCCGGTCGTCACGGTGTTGATGCGAACGTCGAGCTGCGTGGCGCCGGCGGGCACGTCGATGCGATAGGCGCTGTCGCCGCCGAACAGCGTGGGGCCGCTGCGCGGCGGCAGCAGAAAGTCCACCGGCAGGCCCGAGCGCAGGGTCTGGCCGGTCGGCGCCGGGGGCGGAGCGGCGGTCTCGATCGAAGCCGTCAAGGTTCCCCGCGAGACCACGCCGGAATTGAACAAGGCAAGGGAAACGAACAGGCGGCCCGCGCGCAGCACCGGACTCGAGGAGCGGGTGATCACGATCTGCTCGTTCCCCGACTCGTTCTCGGAGGCGTAGTCGGATACGACGCCGCCGCTGCTGTTCACTCCGTTGTCCTGGTCGAACCGGGCGAACAAGTCCACGTCCACACTGGCGTCCTGGGAGCTCACCGTCAGGGTCACGCTGACTGCGTTCTCCGGAACTTCCAGGACCCACGAGTCGGGGCCATTGAAGATGATCGGGGAACTGATCGGTCCGAACTGGAAACTTTGCGGCTGGTCTGACAACAACACCAACGGCGGGTCGACAGGTTGCGGCGGCGGTCCGCTGCTCGATTCCAAGAACCGGCTGATCTCCGGATAGATCACCGAGAAATGCGTGTAGCCCGCCGGAAACGGATTGACCGAGCAGACATCGTCGGTCTTGAGACCGAAGCTGAGCTCTCCGACGACCACGCCCGGCTGAGAGAACAGCGAAGATCCCGAAGAGCCCGGCTCGGTCCGGCCTGCCGTGATGTTCACCAGGGCGTAGACGTTGCTGTTGGTGCCGAAGCGCGTGTCCGGCACGATCGTTCCGCCGGAGATCCGCTTGGTCGTTCCGCGCGGGTGGTGGATGCCGACCACCTGGGTTCCGAAGGGTTGCCGCGTAGGGTCCCAGCCTTGGAAGAAGACGCCGTTCGGCAGGTCGCCCAGAATCTGCAAGAACGTCATATCGCCCTTGGAGTCGCCGAAGTTGCCGAGCGTCGTCAGCAGGTGTGCGCCGGCGGTGGTGCGCGGCACGTCACGCAACTCCGGCTTGGGCCCGTTGCAGGAGGAGGACTGAAAGAACCAGAACGACAGCAGCGTCCGCGCCACGGACTCAGTCGTCAGGCAATGCGCCGCGGTCAGAAAGTAGGGGTCGAACGTGTTGTCGCGGGTGTTGAGCAGACTGCCGGAGCAGACCGCCGTCGAGCCGTCATCCTCGAACAGGATCATGCCGACGCCATTCGCCGTCTGCTTCCAGTCCTCACTGCACTCCACATCGAGATGGCAGGAAGCTTCCTGCTCCACCGGCTCGAGCCCCGCGTGGATCGGTTGGGGGGCTTCGAGCTTGGCGTCCACCGCAGGCCCGGCCGCCAAAGCTGCGGCCGGCCATGGCGGGGCGGGAGCCCCGGCCGACAGCGTCTGGGGATCGCGCCAGATGTGGCTGATCTCCCGAAGCTGGAACGGCACGGACAAGCCGGTGGACTCACCCGGCGCGGGTTGATATTCGATCGTTACGGCTTGGCCAAAGACGATGTCGCTCCAGAAATCGCCGTTGTCGAAAAGTCCGGTCCCGCTGTACGGTCCCACGACCTGCCCGTCGCCGGTGTGCAGCCAAACCCTGCCCTGACCGACCTGGAATCCGCCAAAGTGCACTCGCACGGCGAAGGCGTCACGTGAGATCAGGTGCAGCCGCCACAGCGGACCGGATGCAGTGTCGGACCAGGCGCCAGCGACGCTGGCGCCTCCGTCGCCTTCTTCGCTGAGGCCGACGACGGCCTGGGGCAGCCTGCGGTGGACGCCGATGGCCTCCAGCCCTTGGCGAGCCCTCACGGCGGCCAAGTCGTCCGCCGTCAGCGGCTCCAGCGCGGCCGCCACCGGCTGCGGCAAGCTCATGGCCAGGCTCGGCGGGCGTACGGCCGCCGCGGCCGGAGCCTTGTCGGCGGGCCTCTGGTAGACCGCTCCGGCATTCGGAGGGATGACTTGCGCGGGCAGCGCCGCCGCACCGGCAACGAGGAGCGCCAGCGCGCCGAGGGAAGGGATACGAGGCTTCAACATGGGAAAGCTCTAAAAACCAGCCAGGGGAGACTCCCACAAGTGGGAGATCTGCTCGAGATGAAACGGCGGAGCGCCGGAGGCGGCTTGCCCCGGTCCGGGACGGAACTCCACGACGACCGTGTCGCCTTCGAAAACGTCGCTCCAGAAATCGCCGTCGCCGGACGGGCCCTGTCCGCGATAGGCGCGGGGCTCGGATCGCCGCCGGGACTCGTCGCCTTCATACGCCCGGACTTCGCCGACGCCCGCGTCGAACTCCGTGAAGTGCAGCCGCAGCGCGAAGGCGTCCGGCGAGCGGAGCAGGAGCCGCCAAACGGGCTTGCCGTCCAGCTCGATCCAGGCGCCTTCGACCGGCAGCGGCTGCGGGACGTTTCGGTGCACGCCCACGCGTCGGCGACCGTTCTCAGTACTCGGACCGCGCTCGGCGTCGGTCAAGGGCTCCAACGCGACCACAGCGGTCTGCGGGGTTTCCTCGGCCTCGACCGGCGGCGGCACGGCTGGCGACTCAGCGGGAGGCGGAGCGGTTTCTGCAGCGCTCTGGCCCGGCTTCTCGGCGGCGCGCACGGCGTCGAGGGTCTCGCCGGCCGGCGGCGGCAGTTCGGCTTCGCAAGCGAGGCAGAACGCCAGGACTGGCAAGAACGGGCGCATTCGGATCGCTCCAGCCTAGTGTATCCGCCCCGCGCCTCGATCCGACTACCGAAAACTCCACTGTGCCGGATCACTCAGGTGCGGCAAACCGTTGAAGCTGAACAGGCGCAGCTCGTTCTGCGCCAGCCGCAGCGTCGTGATGGAGGAGTTGTAGGCCACGCCCGCCAGCCGCCACAGTTGCCGCTCGTCCAGCCCCAGGGCGTGGGCGGCGACAATGCCGATCGGCGTGGCCGAGGTAAACACGGCTGTCTTCGAGCCAGGGCCATGCTGATCGAGCCCGGCGACGGCGCCTTCGATGCGCGCCCGAAACTCGCTCCAGGACTCGCCGCCGTACTCATAGCGGCCCTCGACCCAGGCCGTCACGATGGCGATATCGCAAGGGTTGTGGACCCTGTGCACGGCGGCGTGCTCGTCGGCGATCTCGGCGAGCATCTGCTCGTAGGCGCCCGCGAACTCGGCGTCATCCTGGCAGAGCTTGGGCGCCAGCTCTTCAAAGACGCGACTGAGGTCGAACTCATCCCACTGCGGATCGACGACGATCTGTGGGAAGGGCTCGCCCGCCCGCTCGTAAGCTTGGCGAGCCAGCTCGGCCGTGTGGCGCTGGCGCTCGAGTGAGCCGCAGATCACTGCGTCGAAGCGAGTCCTCTGGGCGGCCAAGGCCTCTCCCAGCCGAGAGGCTTGCAGGCGGCCCAACTCGGAGAGCGCGTCGTAGCGATGCCTGGGGCCGGCTTGGCCGTGGCGAATCAAATAAAGAGCGCTCATGCGGCTTCCTTCCCAGAGTACCCGCCGCGAGCGCCGGCCCGCCTATTTGACGGCGACCGAGCGCAGGCTCGTGTGCGAAGCCTTGCCGGCCGGCCCCTCTACCGTGAGCGTCACCACGAAGTCTCCGGCCTTCTCATAGGCGTGCAGCGGGTGCTGCTCGGACGAGGTCTTGCCGTCCCCAAAGTCCCAATGCCAGGAGCGGATGTCGCCGTAGGACATGTCCTGGAAAGCGATCAGCCGGCGCTTCATGTCCAGCACCTGAAAGTTCCAGGCCGGCTCCAGCGGCTTGTGGAAGCGCTCCTCGAGCGGCATCAGCCGGAAGGCCACCAGGGCGCTGGCGTCTCCGTACATCTCCACCTTGTGGGACAGGTTGAAGAATCCGGTGTAGTCCTTCTTGTCCACGCCGTCGTAGTCGAGGATCGCCCACGACAGTCCGATCGTGGCGTCTTCCTCGAGCTTCGAGACGACGGCTCGGGCCGCGTCGGGCGGCGCGTAGTCGAACGGCGTGATCCAGAATTCGAGCGTCAGCTTGCCGCTCTCGCCCGGCTTGAAGTCGTAGGAGTAGGCGGCGTTGGCCCAGGGCAGATCGCGAACCCAGGGCTGGCTGCCCCAGACGAAAGCCCAGTCCTGCCCCTCGTGCGGGGTCATGATGTGGTAGTTCTGCGCGTGCACCCCGTGGTAGAGGAAGAAGGCTTCCATCTCGTCGAGCTTCTTGTTGGGGTGCATGTTGCGGATCAGCGGCCCGCCGGAGAGGTCCCCGTCGACCACGACTTCGAAGATGTCGTTGTGCCGCCCGGCTTGTGCAAAATCCCAGTAATCGTCATAGGCTTCATACAGGAAGTACAACTGATTGATGCCTTTGACCCACCCTACTTTCACTGACACTTGAAGGCTCTTGGGGTCCGCCTTGGCTCCGGGATGGGTCACACTGTCACGAAGCTCGTCGGTCCCGATGGCATACGCTTGCGGCACGATCTCCCAGTCAGAGGCGTCGCCGTCGATGCGAGGAATCCGGTCCGCGGGGAACTGGAAGATCTTGAACTCGACGTCCGGGCGCTCCAGCGCCTGAGCCGCGGAGAGAACAAGGAGAGCCGTGGCGACGAGAGCGAAGCGCGAAGCGAGCATGGCGGGATTCTAGCGGAAACGCTACCAGAGGGCGACCACCAGCGCCGTGATGACGGCAAAGAAGACTCCAGCCCACACCGGCGGGCGAGCCCACCAAGGCAACGCCGATTCGTCGACGGGCTCCGGCGCGGGTTGCGGCGCCTCCCAGCCCCAAACGAAACTGTAGGCGAACATCGCCGCAGCCGGGAAGACGACGCTCCACAGGTAGGTCCACCAAGTATTCGTCCACCAGAACGGCAGATCCCAATCCTGCGCCTCGCCGACGAACGAACTGAGGCCGTAGAGAGCGCCAACCGCCAAGCCCACCACGCCGGACCGTCGGTGCACCCGCGTCAGCGCGCCCATCATGTAAACCGTGAACAAAGGCATCACAAACACACTGGTCAACCGCAGATAGAACGAGACCATCCCTTCGCCGAAGAACGGGATGTACCCGAACGAAAGAGCCAGCAGCACGATCGTCGCCCAGCGGGACGTCTTGAGCGTCTCGGCCTCGTCGGCGTTCTTCCGCAGGAATCGCCCGTAGATGTCGCGCGTGAAGACCGCGGCCAGAGACGAGGTGATAGAGTCGTACGTCGAGATGCCGCCCGCCAGCACACCGGCCACAACCAGCCCCAGCAGCCCGGGGGCCATGTAGTCCGCCACCAGCCGCGGGAACGCCTCGTCCACGGCCGTCAAGTCCGGGTAGACCGCCCGCGCCAAGATGCCCAGCGAGATATTGAACCACATCACGATCGCCAGCGCGAAGCTCGCCACCGCCGCCGCGATGCGCATATCCCACTCCGAACGAGCCGCCAGCAGTCGCATCGCCTGCGAGTGGTTGACCACCACGTAGGCCGTCAGCGAGACGGCCCAGCCGAACAGCACCAACGCCGCCGGCACGCCGGGCTCCTTGGTGGCTCCGATGTGCAGCATCGTGTGGGCCAGCTCCGGGCTCACCGCCTGGAAGCGAGACTCCAGCCCGGACCAGCCGCCAACCTCTCCCCACAGCGTCATCCAGAGCAGCATCGAGGCCAGGAAGATGAAGATCGACTGGGCTGCGTCGGTCATCGCCACGGACTTCAAGCCTCCCAGCGCGGTGTACCAGCCGGCCGCGGCCGCCACCACCACGACGAGCACCCAAGTCTCTTGTCCCCAACCAGTTGCAATGGAAAACGTCAAGTACAACGAGTACGAAATATTGCCCAGTACATTGGTGCGGTATTGGATCTGAATCAGCGCACCGAGCAGCCGTAGCGGAGGCGTGAAGCGCTGCTCGAGCCATTCCGAATTGGTGTAGCAGCCCGAGCGATAGATCGGCAGAAAGACGAACCAAGCGACTCCGAACCAGCCCAGAGGCATGCCGATCCACCAAGCGGCCACGTTCTGCAGACCGAATCCGTAGGCGCCGCCCACCACCGCCACGTAGTCGCCGCTGTCCACGGCCGTCGCGAACAGCGACAGTCCGACCACCCACCAGGGCAACCCCTTGGCGGCCAAGAACCAGTCGTAGGTCGTCTGAGGCCCTCGGGCGAGCGCGAAGCCCCAGGCGACGATCAAACCGTTGATGGCGAAGACCAGCGTCCAGTCGAGCGGCGTCATCGGGCGGCGGAAGGCGTCGAGGTCAACGCCCGCAGGTGCTCGGCGGAAGCGGCGCGGTGAGCAGCCAAGGCTTCGTCGAACGTGGCGAAAGCCGGCGGCCTCTCAGTCAGCGCCCAGTGTCCCCGGGTGTCCTTACCGCGAACGAGCACGGCGGGGTGCTCGGCGCCCTGAGGACGCACATCCGGGGTCATGTAGCGGATGGCGTAGCCGACGCGGGGAACATCGGAGGGGTTCGGGTTCGAGCCATGGATGATACGAACATGATGCAAAGACATCTCACCTGGCTGCAACGAGATATCCGTGATCTCCTCATCCTTTACATCGACCTGAACCTCCTGCCCGCGGGTGAGCAGATTGTTCTCCGCCCAGGTCTCCTTGTGCGGCAGAATCGGCTTCAGGTGGGACCCAGCGACGACCCGCATACAGCCGTTCTTGGGCGTCGAGGGCGTCAGCGCGATCCAAGCGGTCGTGATCTCGCCTTCATCGAGCCCCCAATAGGTGCCGTCCTGGTGCATTGAGATGTAGCCGGGGTCATGCGCCCGCTTCGGAAAGACCGACGAGGCCCAGACGAGGATGTTGGGCCCCAGCACGGACTCCACGGCATCGAGCACACGCGGATGATGAATCAGCTCCCAAGCCCAGTCGTAGTAGAGGTGCAGCAACGCCAGCTCGGTGGCCTTGGGCGCTCCACCCAAGGCGGTCGCCAGGCGCAGATAGGCGTCCCGGTGGCGCGCCGCCTCCTCCGGCGAGAGCGCCGGAATCGGAAACAGATAGCCCTGCTCGGCGTAGGAGTCCCGCATCGCAGGTCAGAGTATCCCAGTCACAGCCCGGCGCGCCACGCCCCCACCGCTTCGGACGTGCGCAAAGCCCTTCCAAAGAGCCGTAGTCCCCGTACATCCGGCGCGACTCGGACGACCTCCGAGCCGGCCGCCGAGCGGAAGTTAGGACTGAACCGACCCCAGCCGAACTGTCGAAAGTCTCGTCCATCCTGCAAGATACCGTCGACAATGAATGTAATGATTTTGGGACCTCCGTCGACCACGGCAGCCACGTGTGTGCGGCGGCCGGCGACCAACGAGCCCGGCTCCGACTCCCAGCGGCTCTCGCTGCGACCGTCGTTCAGGATCAGCTCCAGCGCCCCATCGGCGGCGGTGACGAGCGCGAAGCCCTGCCCGTTCTCGGCGCGGTTGTCGACCAGCGCCTGCCCTGCCTCCACCGACCTAGGTTCCAGCCACAGGTCGATCGAGAAGCCCGCGCGCAGATCCTCCGCTCCGTGATCGGCTCGACGCGATCGTGCCGTAAAGTCCGGCAGTTTGGGTGCGGGGAACTCCTTGGGCATCGTCCCGCCTCGCTCGGGAAGTTCGACCAGCAGGCCCTCTCGGGGGGCCTGCGCGTTGGTGAACTGCCCCCAAAGCCCCTCCAGAAGGTCCGCGGGGATCTCGTGGACCCGCGCCAAGTCCTTCTGCGTCTCCGTGAGGAAGACTTTGCCGTCCTCTTCCACCATGTCGGGGTAGCTCATCCGGATCCAAGGGTCGTCGTCGTAAAGCCCGATCTCGGGCTGTGACCAGCGCAGCACCCTGCCGTTGGGTCCGTCGATCTCCTCGCCGGCGGAAAACCAGACAGGATTGCGGTCCTGGTAGGCCATGCTGCGGCGCTGCGGGTGCTCGAGGATGAAGCGCCCGCCGTGGTTGTGGAACCAGTAGAGGAACTTGCCGTTGGAGAGCTTCCAGGCGAAGTTTGCCGCCCGTGGGTGCTTCATCCGCCGCCCGTCGGCGTACTGCATGTACTGCGAGGGTTCCCAACTGCGGCCGTTGTCGCGGCTGTAGGAGCAGGCGGAATAGCCGTCGATGGTGCGGAAGACGACGAACAGGGAGCCGTCCGAGAGCTCCGAGAAGCTGTGCTCGGCGGCGATGGGGCCGCCGCCTGCGGGGGCTCGGATGCCGATGTCGCCGTCGGGCAGCGTATCCCAGCGGATCTTGGCCGGGTCGCGCTCGCTGAGAATATTGTCGCTGCGTAACAGCACGCCCTCGTTGGAGGTGAAGAAGCCTTCGCCAAAGCCGCCCACCTTGTGCAACGGCACGTAGCCAGCGCCGTCATGGGCGAACGCCTGGCCGACGGTCCAGAAGAACTTGATCTTGCCCTGGTAGGGGTTCCGCAGGTCGATCTGAAAGTCTTCCTGCGGGATCTCGTAGCGCCGCGCGGACCAACTGCGCCCGTGGTCGTCGGAGTACTTGAAGACGAAGTGGCCCTGGCTGTCCACGCGGCGCACGGGCTTGCCGTCGTCGCCCTGAACTTGGCGTAGGTTGTCGGTGTTGTGGTTGTAGAAGACGTAGATCCGGCCGGAAGGGACCTTCAAGCTCACTGCATAGGAGGCCTCGGGACCGTCGGAAGGCTCCACGGAGACGGGCTCGGACCAGGTGCGACCTTGGTCCGTGCTGCGCGTGGTGATGATGTGCTGGCCGCCTTGGCCTTCAGCGCCCGGCCCCGTCGTCAAAACGCAGAGCCAAGCGCCGTCATCGGTCTTCAGGATATAGGGCTGGTCGGCATAGCCCTCGTTGGGGATCTCGAGCCCGTTGCGGATGTTTCGGGGGTCAGGGCGCTGGGCCAGCAGGGCCGCTGTCAGCGTCAGGGCGAGGACGGCTGTCTTCATCACGGGCCATTGTAGACCGCCCGGCGCGCCGTCCGAAGAAGCGAGGGACCCCGGCGGCCGGACGAGAATGTCCGGCCTGCCGAGGCTGCCCTACTGAGGACGACGGACCCTTTCGGCCCGTCGCAGCGAAGCGCTAGATGAACGCGATGACGTCGATCTCGACCAGCGAGTCGCCCGGCACGCCGCCGTAGGTCGCGATCGTGGTCCGCACGGGCGGGTTCGGGCCGAAGCGGCCCTTGAAGACCTCGTTCATGCCGGCGTAGTCGTTGAGGTCGTGCAGATAGACGTTGCACTTGAGGCACTTGTCCATCGAGGAGCCGACGCGTTCGAGCTCCTTCTGGATCGTGTTGAGCACGTGGTCGGTGTGGGACTTGATGTCGCCCTCGAAGTGCGCGCCCTTGCCGGCCACGAATACGAGGTTGCCGTAGGTGACGACAGGGCTGAACAGCGGGTTCTCCGGGACCTTGTCGCCGCTCCAATGCACCTTGCGCTCAGGCTTGGATTGCGCGGCGGCGGGCGGGGCGGCGACGACGGCGGCAGCCGCTCCGGCCGCTCCCGCGGTCAGCATCTTGCGACGGCTGGTCGCCTTCTCTGCGGTCTTCTTCTCAGCCATACGGGTCAACTCCTTGCTTTCCATTTGAAGTAGTAGAACAGCATCGGCTCCTTGCCGGTGTTCTTGATTCCATGCAGCTTCTCGGCCGCGGTAAACATCATGGCGCCGGGGCCCGCGGTGGTGATGACCCCGTCGACGGAGATCTCGCCCCGGCCGGAAGCCACCAGCAGGATCTCCTCCTCGGGGTGCTTGTGCGGCGGGTGGGGCTCCATACCCGGCAGCAGGTTCAGGCAGCCGCCCTCGAAGATCTCGAGCATGTCGGTCGGGCCCTGGTAGTAGATGTGCTGAACGCCGAACGGATGGTCGAGCTTCTGAGCATCCTTGGCGACCAACACGGCGTCGGCGACCTTGGCTCCGGCCGGTTGCGCACCGGCCGCAAGCATGGCCGCGCCCAAGACGGCGAAGAAGTCTCTGCGATTGTCCATCAAGCGTCTCCTTTGACCTCGAGCCTCTCCTCTGGAAGCCGGGCTTTCATCATAATCGAAGGGTGATGTCCCGCGATGAGATCCTGCTGGCCGCCAAGGAACACCTGTTTCCGGCCGTGATTCACTACTTCGACGAGCCCCTGGTGCTCGATCACGCCAAAGATCAATATGTTTGGGACGCCGACGGACGCCAGTATCTGGACTTCTTCGGCGGCATCGTCACAGTCAGCGTGGGCCACTGCAACGACAAGGTCCGGGCCGCCGTGCACGCACAGGTCGACAAGCTGATGCACGTCTCGACGCTGTTTGCCACCGAACCGCAGGCCGCCCTGGCCAAGACGATCGCCGAGAAGACTCCCGGCCGCGCCCTTTCGCAATCGTTCTTCACCAACAGCGGCACGGAAGCCAACGAGACGGCCGTCTCCCTGGCTCGCATGCACACCGGCTCCAGCGAGATCGTAGCGCTGCGCCATAGCTACCACGGGCGCACTGAAGCCGGCCGTGGCATGACGGGCCAGAAGACTTGGCGAGGTCCTCTGCCTCCGGCCGCCGGCTACTCTTTCATCCACAACGCGTACTGCTACCGATGCCCGTTCGGCCAGACCTACCCCTCCTGCGAGCTCCGCTGCGCGCACGACGCCAAGGAGGCCATCGAGACCACCACCAGCGGTCGCGTGGCCGCCCTGATCGCTGAGCCGATCCAGGGCTCGGGCGGCTTCATCACCCCTCCCAAGGAGTACTTCCCAATCGTCGTTGACATCGTCAAGCAGCACGGCGGCATCTTCATCTCCGATGAAGTGCAAACGGGCTGGGGCCGCACGGGCAAGTGGTTCGGCATCGAGAACTGGGGCGTGACGCCGGATGTCATGACCTTCGCCAAAGGGCTCGGCAACGGCTTGCCGATCGGCGCCACGACGGCCAAGCAGGAGGTGGCGCAATCGCTGAAGTTCCTCACGCTGTCGACCTTCGGCGGCAACCCGGTCACCACGGCCGCGGCCAAGGCCGTGATCGACTTCGTGGAAGAGGAGAACCTGCTGGCGAACTGCGATGTCGTCGGTCAGCGCCTCCGAGAGAGGTTACTGGAGTTGCAGGCCAAGCATCCCCTGATCGGCGACGTGCGCGGCATGGGCCTGATGCAGGCGATCGAGTTGGTGCGCGACCGCGAGACCAAGGAGCCCGCGCCACAGGAGACGACGCGGCTGATGGACGCCGCGCGGCAGGAGGGACTACTGATCGGCAAGGGCGGGCTGTATGGCAACGTCATCCGAATCAGCCCGCCGATGAACATCTCTGCCGCGGACGTGGATGAGTTCGCGCGGCTGCTGGACTTGGCCTTCGCGAGAGTGGCCGCCTGAAGTCACACATACACAACTAGGAGATTCCTAGCCGCTCTGCAGCCATGGCGAAAACCAGTGGGAAGTGCTACCCTCACTATGGGGGATGATGGAGCAACGCCTGCACGATGGGGCGTGAGCGTTGCTTGATTTAACACTAAGCCTAGCTACTCGATTGGGCTTTCTGGTTGCGGCTGATTTCCGAATCACCTTCGGCTTCTCCGTAGCCGACTAATGAACGTCCGAAGCGGCGCAAAATTCAGCCGCCAAAGTCTGAGTCAATCTCTGTTTCCCTGCGTGCCAAGCCGTGTTCAGCGGCTTAGCCGAAAGCGCTTACACGCCTTCGGAAAGCGGCTCTGCGGTCTCTCATCGCCCCCTACCAACTCAAGGTGCAGCCCACGATGACAATGTTCCCTCTCATGCTCGAAATGGCCGGCTAAAGACCGGTCTTTGGGCGGAAACCGCGATTGGATTGTTAACACTTGTCGGATTAATCGGAGGAGTATCACACTTATGTTCAGGTATCTACTCGGGATGACGGCTGGGATGCCGGGAATGTCCCGAATCATGGGGCTGTCGGTGGCATTTATTGCGAATCTCGCAATCTGCCACGCAGGGGTCGTCAATG
This sequence comes from Acidobacteriota bacterium, assembly GCA_016125275.1. Taxonomy (GTDB): domain Bacteria; phylum Acidobacteriota; class Terriglobia; order Bryobacterales; family UBA6623; genus RI-231. Next base: position 140,030 of record WGMB01000003.1, read on the forward strand.
GGGATTTCTCGATCCCTCAAAATACGGAGCCGATCCAGTTCCACGCACAAGCAGCCGTCAAAGGCTGGAACACCACGGACTCCAAGGGCCAAATCGAGATCTGGAAGGACGGCGCGGCCGTCGGAGGAGTGACCTTCAAAGCTCCGGCCACCTTCAAGCAATTCGCCGAAGTCAACGCCAATAGCCACGGCACGCTCTCCCAGGAGGTTCTCGGCATCGGCGCAGGGAACAAGTACGGCTTCTCCTTCTATCATCGCGGCCGCCACAGCGCCACGGAAGCCGACGTGATCGAGGTCACCGTGCTGGACGGCAGCGCCAAGTGGACGAAGACGTTCAAGACCACGAACGCCGATTGGAAGCTGTACCAAGAGTACGTCGGAATCAAGAACGGCAACGGCCCTGTTCAGCTTTCCTTCAAAGCCGTTTCCACCGCCAGCAAAGACCCCAGCATCGGGAATTTCCTGACCGGCGTCCGGCTGGATGAGAGCGTCGTACCGACGGTCACGACGTTGGGCGGCGGCAGCTGCTTCATGTTGAAGGCTCCGACGGTTGACGGGGCCCCGGCGAACGGCGCTCAATACTTGAGCTATTCGAAGAAGGCCGTCGACGCTAGCGGCCGAACGGACGCCCGTGTCGGAGCGGCATCGGCCGACTCTGTCCCGCTTCAATTGACCGTCGTTCCGGTCGACAACGGGAGGATCATGCTGAAGGCCTTGAACTATCCGACGCCCGCAGGCGTGAATACGACCGGCAAGGCCCCTGTAGTCCTCTCTTTCGACAACGGCCAACTGGGGATTATGTTCCGGGAGCCCAACGACCGGGCCTACATGATGCAGATCGCACCCCTGGGCAAGGGTGGATCCGGCAACAACGTATCGTTCGAGTCCAAGTGGGGGAACACGAATGGTTGGCACATGAGGAATCAGAAGTCCTACGCCAAGCTGCACCCGACCACCAACCCTTCCTACAACAAAGAGGATGCGACCTGGCTGGCGGAGCCCTGCGGGTCGGTGGCGGTCGCCCCCACGTTGCCCCAGCAGATGTACCTGTTCACCTACAGCATCGTGGGAAACGTCCGCCCGGAAGGGAAGATGGACAAGACCAAGGAGTACTTCCTCCGGCCTGCGGGGGGCGGCGTCAAGATCGTCCAGGGTCAACCCGAAAAGCTGATCGTCGAGAAGCTTCCCAATGGAACCTTCAAGCTCAAGACGGCCCAGAACCTGTACCTGGGATTCGTCAAGAAGGCCTCGGGCTCGCTGCAGTATACGGGTACGTTTGGCGACGCCGCAGCGGCGGAGGTGTTCACCGCGGAGCCGGCGACCATCAGCGTCTGCACCCAAGGCCAGCAGCCGACGAAGGACAAGCCCTGCCTGACCCCTTCCGAAGCACAGGGTTTCGTCAGCCTGAAGCCTGTGGCAAGCGACAAGCAGGGGTACCTGGTGCGCCACGAGAACTACATCGTCGGCCTCGTCGCGCCCGGTCAATTCAACCAGGTCAAGGCGAATCTGAGCGCATACAACACCCTTCTCGGCGACACGTCGTGGCGCTTCGAGAAGGCTGATCAGTAGGCGCTGTCGGTCCAGGACGAGAGGCTCTGGCCGCCGACAATGGGCCAGCGCCTCTAGGACCGCTTAGAAGGCGGCCGCCAGCAAGGGCGGCCGCCTTTCTTGTTTTGTCCTCGCGGTTCGGTTGGGTGGCGGTTCGGAGGCAAGCAGGCCTTGGCTCTTCGAGCGCCCGGCCACACAGCCGGCGAACCGGGCGAGCCGTTCGTTAGCCCGCTTTGTCGGCGCCGGCGGCGACTCCGCGCGCTCTCCGCGCGATCTTCGGCGGCGTACGCTCCGTCGCCGCCTTGTCCTTGTACATCCGCTCGTCGCTGAGCTCCAGCAGGGCCCGCGGGTTGGTCGCTTCCGAGGGGAAGTGTGCGCCGCCGGCGCTGATTCGCGTGTAGCCCAGTTCCCCGTCCCGCAGGTTCACGGGATCCATCTCCAGGGCCTTCTTCAAGTGGACGATCGTTCCGGGTAGATCCTCTTGGGCAATCCCGGGCAACAGCGCCAGAAACTCATCGCCGCCGAGTCGGCCCACAAAGTCATAGCTTCGCAGAGCGCCTCGCAGCTTGCGGCCCGTGGCCAACAACAGGCGGTCCCCCGCCCCATGACCGTAGGTATCGTTGATCATCTTCAGACCATTGACGTCCATGAACAGGACGCCCAGGGTCAGGCCTTCGCGTTCGGCGCGGTGCACCTCCTGCTCCAAGCGCCGCAGTGACGCCCGCGCGTTGGGCAAGGTGGTAACAGGGTCGGTCTGGGCGTCCACGCGCATCCGCTTGAGGTCGTCGGCGGCTTGCAGCGTCAAAGCCAGCTTGCGACTCAGCAGGCCCAGCAGGCTGGTCTCCTTGGCGCCGAAGACGCCGACTTGATCCGAGCCCAGGAGCAGCAGGCCAATCAAACGCCCGTCGACGAGCAGGGGCGTCGCCAGCTTCGAGCCCACGCCCCCCAACCCGTCCGCATCGTCGTCGGTCGAGGCGGTGGCCAAGGGGATCTTGCGGCGAGCGGCCTCGGCGGCCAGCCCTTGGTTCGCGGGAATCCCCACATCGCCGTCTTCCGGCAGGGCCAAGCCCAAGCCGTGGCGCAGCACGAAAGCCTCGCGTTCCGGATCGTAGTCGAACAGCGCGGCGGCGCGGGCCTGCGTGGCGACGCTCAGCGTTCCGAGCACGCGCTCGAAGGCGGTCTCGAACTCGAGATCGGAGCCCAGACCCTCCATGACCTCCTGATAGACCATGAGCAGATCACGCCGCCCGGCTAGGTCCTGCAGAGCGACAACGGACTCGGGCAACTCGCCCGCCGCGTTGCCGTCAATCCAAGTCTGCCGAACGCCCGAGCTCACCTCAGCGCGCGTGCGAGCCGCCTGGGAGTCGGCCCGTAGCTTGCGCCGGATCTCGTCGGCGCTGTGGCTGAGCTGATCGAGAAAGACGTCCAGCACCTCGGGATCGAAGATTTTGCGCTTCTGCCGGCGCATCAGGTCTGCGGCCTGCTCGATCGAGAGAGGCTTACGGTAAGGCCGCTCGCTCACCAGCGCGTCAAAGCAGTCGACCACGGTGAGAATGCGCGCCAGCCGAGGGATCTGCTCCGCAGCCAAGCCGGCCGGATACCCGGAGCCGTCCCAGTGTTCATGGTGGCAGCGCACGACGGCATCCACGGGTTCGGGAAACTCCATCGAGGCCACGATGTCCGCCCCGATGCCGGCGTGCGCAACGATCGCCTGAAACTCGGTCTCCGTCAGTCGCCCCGGCTTGCACAGCACCGAGTCGGGCACGCCGATCTTACCCACGTCGTGCAAAACAGCGGCGAGCTCCAGCGTCCGCAGCTCGTCGGGCGTGCAGCCGAGCTCCACGGCCAGCCGTCCGGCCAGCAGCTTCACCCGTTCGAGGTGCCCGGCCGTGCTGCCGTCCTTGGCCTCGATCGCCACCGCGAGCGTCTCCAGAGCCTTCTGGCGGACACGGGCGAGCTTCTCGATGTGGTCCTGCTGCTCATGCAAGCGAGGAAAGTACGTCTGCAGATACCAGTAGGTGCAAGCGATCGCTGACAGGCCCAGCAGCGTATCGAAGAGGTTGTGGCCGTCGACCAGGAGCCCCGTGACCAGCGCGCCGCAGGGCGCCAACAGGTAGATCGGACTGGCCCAGAAGTACTGCCGATTCCAAACGCTCCAGGGCTTGCCGCCCACCACCAGCGCCAAACGCGTGGCGGCCAGCACGCTCCAAACCGCAAAATAGGCCACGGCCGCCAGAGACGCGCGCGCCGCCCACAGCAGGCCGTCGTCGCCGGAAACCAGCGAAACGGCGCTGGACGCCACCAGCGTGGCCATCGCCGTGGAAGCCAGGAAGTAGACCCCTTCCAGTAGATGCTCGAGCGAACGCTCGCCGCGCGAGGCGTTGGGCTGCAGTCGCTCGAACAACCCGGCGACCCCGAGCACCAGGAACGCCGCCCACGGCGGCTGGCCCAGGATCGCCGCGAACCCGAACGGGAACCACAGCGACAGCGAGCCCTGCAGACCCGGCAGGTGCAGCCGCATCCGTGTACCCACGCAGGCGAGTAGCAGAACAACCGAAAAGGCCGTCCACTGCGGTCGCCCGTCCAGCACGAGCATGCGATACAAAGCCGCAACCCCGAGCGAGATCACGAGGGCGTCCAGACCGATGCGAAGCGGCGAGACGGAGTTGGGGCGGAGTGCGAGCATCGATGGGCTGTCGAAGGGCGAGCCTATTTCGTCTAATGCCATTCTTCGAGGGCCTCGTCTAGGGCGTCAATAGGAGAGCAGCTCCATTTTTCCTTAGGACGGATCGCGGGATTCCACCGTAGTCATACTAGTACCTTTTCCCAAATGGCCTTTCACTTTTCGCGCCTGAGCGATCCTTGGTACACTCTCGGCTTGCGCCGGGGCGCCCGCGTCGCGCCGCCCGCCGAGGAACACACGCCATGAGCCGTCCTGTCACACTCTTCACCGGCCAGTGGGCCGACCTGCCGCTGGAACAGCTTGCCGCAAAGGCGGCCTCTTGGGGCTACGACGGCCTCGAGCTCGCCTGCTGGGGCGACCACATGGACGTGTTCCGCGCCGCCGAGGACCAACAGTACTGCGAGCAGCAGAAAGCGATCCTCGCCAAGCACGGGCTGCAGCTCTTCGCGATCTCCAACCACCTGGCCGGCCAACTGGTCTGCGATCCGAACAATGACTCCCGCTCGGACTTGTTCGCTCCGCCCGAAACCCACGGCGACCCGGAGAAGAAGCGCGCCTGGGCGGTGGAAGCGGTGAAGAAGACCGCGCATGCGGCCAAGAATCTCGGCCTGAAGGTAGCCAACGGATTCACGGGTTCCTCGATCTGGCACATGCTCTACAGCTTCCCGCCGGTGTCGGAGGCGACCATCGAGGGCGGGTTCCAGTACTTTGCCGAGATGTGGAATCCGATTCTCGACGTGTATGACGAGTGCGGCGTGAAGTTCGCCTTGGAAGTACATCCGACCGAGATCGCCTTTGACATCTACACGGCCAAGCGCGCGCTCGACGCGATCGGCCATCGTCCGGCCTTCGGGTTCAACTTCGACCCCAGCCACCTGCATTGGCAGTTCATCGACCCCGTGATGTTCCTGTGGGAGTTCAAGGATCGCATCTACCACGTGCACATGAAGGACGCGGCGCAACAGCTCGACGGTCGCGCCGGCATCCTGGCGTCGCACCTGAACTTCGGCGACCCCCGGCGCGGCTGGGACTTCCGCTCGCTGGGCCACGGCGGAGTGGATTTCGAAGAGATCATCCGCGCGCTCAACCACATCGGCTACGAGGGGCCTCTGTCGATCGAGTGGGAAGACAGCGGGATGGATCGCGAGCACGGCGCCAAGGAAGCCTGCGAGTTCACCAAGGGCGTGGATTTCAAGAAGTCCGGCCGGGCGTTCGACGCCGCCTTCAGCGACTAGCTCAGGGACACCGAGCCCGAGAACAAGACGCCCCCTGCGCGCTTCGCTCAGGGGGCGTTCTGTTTCCCAGCGTTGGAGCCGTTCAAACCGGGCTGCGATTGCGCTCCCAGACCATCCGCAGACCCTTCAGCGTAAGGTGTTCGTCCACTTCTTGCACATAGGCCGACGAAGGGCACAGCAGGTGCGCCTGCCCGCCTGTGCCGACCACCTTGGTCGTCGGCCCGAGCTCGGTCAGCAGCCGCGCCAGGATGCCGTCGAGTAGTCCGAGCGAGCCATAGAACAGGCCCGATCGCAAGGCGTCCACCGTGTTCGAGCCGATCAGACGCCGCGGCGGTTGCAGGTCCACCTGGGGCAGCCGAGCCGTGCGCCGGAACAGAGCCTCGGCGGCCACGCTGACTCCGGGACACAGCAGCCCGCCCAGGTAGGAGCCGTCGGCGGAGATCACGTCAAAGTTGATGGCGGTCCCAAAGTCCACCGCCACGCAAGGGCCCCCGTAGCGGGCGTACGCGGCCACGGAGTTCACCAAGCGGTCGGCGCCCACTTCGGTCGGATTGTCGATCGCGATCCGCAGACCCGTGTCCGTGGTGGAGTCCACGAACAGCGGCGTCTGGTGGAAATACCGCTCGCTCATGCGCCGCAAGGAGGCGTCCAGGCTGGGGGCCACCGACGAGATGGCGATCCCGCGGATCTCGCTGAAGCTGATCTCACCCAGCGAGAGCAGGTTGCGAAACAGCACACCCCAGCCGTCGACAGTCTGCTCACGGTCGGTATTCAAGCGCCAATGGCCGACCAACTCGCTGCCGCGAAAGACCCCCAGCGTGAGGTTGGTGTTGCCGACATCAACTGCAAAGAGCATCAGGCGGCCTCGAGGTCTTCGACGCTTGCCCAGCCGAGGGCGGCGATCTCAGCCCGCACCTTCGCCCGGTCGCCGACGATCACCCAGGTCAGGCGATCCGGTTCGACGAAGCTACGGCCGGCGGCCTCCATCTGTTCCCGGGTCAGGGCTCGCACCTTGGCAGGGTAAGTCTGGTAGTAGTCCGGCGGGAAGTCGTACACGATCTGTTCGCGCAGCGCCGACAGAAGCGCCGCCTGAGTCTCGAACCGTCCCGGTAACTGCAATGTCTGGCGCTGCTTGGCCTTTTCGATCTCGTCGTCGGTGAGCGGAACGCCGCCGAGGGCGCCGCGGATCTCGCGGTCGATCTCGACCATGGCGGCGGCGGTCTTGTCGCCCTGTACGGCTGAGTAGGCGACGAACAGCCGCGGTCCGCGCGCATCCACCAGGGCGCTGCGGGCGCCGTAGGTCCAGTGCTTGTCCTCGCGCAGGTTCATGTTGATGCGCGAGGTGAAAGCGCCGCCCAGTATGTCGTTCCACACTGAGATGGCGATGTCGTTCGGGTCGCTGATGGACGGCCCGGGCAGTCCCGCCATCACCACGGACTGTTCGGCCCCCGGCTTGTCCACCAGGTAGATCCGCAGCGTCTCGTGCGGCGAAACCAGAGGCGTCCGCTTGGCGGGCGGCGTCTCGAGCGACGGCCAGCGCTCCAACACGCGTTCGGCCAAGGTCGCCATCTCCTGCTCGCCGATGTCCCCCACCACGGCCAGCGCAGCCGAGGCCGGGGTGAACCACTGCTTGTGGAAGCCGGCTACGTCGTCCCGGGTCAAAGCGGCTACGGAGGCAGGGTTGCCGCTGCCGGTCAGCGGAGCGCCGTAAGCGTGGTCGGCTCCGAACAGCAGCCGAGGCAGCAACCGCAGCCCCATCGCTTGCGGGGTAGCCATCTCCTGCGCAATCCGCGCGAGTTGCAGCTTCTTCAACCGCTCCAGCTCAGCCGGCGGAAAGGTAGGCTCCAGCGCCACCTCGGCTAACAGTTCCAACGAGGGCTCCAGGTTCTCGCGCAGCGCTGAAAGCCGCACCTGGCAAGCGTCCAAGCCGGCCGAGCACGACATCTGCGCGCCCAACTCGTCGAGCCTGTCGCTGATCTCGAGCGATGTCCGCGTGCCGGCGCCTTCGTCCAGCATCGCCATCGTGAGCGAAGCCGTGCCCGGGGCCGCCACCGGATCGGCGGCATAGCCGGCGTCGAGCACCAAGCTCACTTCCACGGTAGGCGTCTTGGGACGGCGCGCCGAGAGCATCTCCAAGCCCTCGGACAAACGGCGTCGCAGCGTCGTCGGCAGCCGCAGAGACGGGAAGTCGCCCGTCTTGGGCAGCTTGGAGCGGTCGGCGTCCGGCAGGGAGACGGAGACCTTTGCCCGGCGCCGAACTTCGAGCGTGTAGGAGCCGTCGGAGAGCCAGCGTCGGGCGGCGTCGCGGATGGTCTCCGGCGTGGCCGCTTCCAGGCGCTCGATCTCCTTGTGATAGAAGGCCGGATCTTCGGCGTAGACCTGGTTCTTCGCGAGAATGTCGGACTTGCCGCCGAATCCGCCGATGCGCTCCAGCCCCCGCACGAACGACGCTCGCTGCAAGGTCCGCACCCGCGCCAGCTCGGCTTCGGTCGGGCCGTCGCGCAGAAAGCGCTCAATCTCTTCGTCGAGCAACGCCTCCAGGCGAGCCAGATCCTGCCCCGCCTGGGCCATGGCCGAAACCGTGACCTGTCCGGCGACCTCCCGCGGATGGATCGAGGCGCGGGCGCTCGTCGCCGCCTGCTCTTCATAAACCAAGCGCTTGTAGAGGCGAGAGCTCTTGCCGACCGAGAGGACATCCGTGGCCAGGTCGAGCAGCAAGGCGTCCTCGGTCCCCCAGCCGGGCGTATTGAAGACCTTGTAGATCTTGTCCTGCGGCACGCCGTCCTCGACGGTCTCGCGCTGCCTGCCTGTCCGTTGCGCGATCCATTCGCGCAGACGCGGCACGCGCGGCCCGGGCTCGATCGAGCCGAAATAGCGCTCGACCTTCTCGCGAGCGAGCTTCGGGCTGATGTCGCCGGCCAGCGCCAGGGTGGCGTTGGCGGCGCCGTAGTAGGCGCGGAACCAGGCGTGCACGTCTTCGAGAGAGGCGCCGTCGAGGTCTTCCATCTCCCCGATCACGGTCCAGGAGTAGGGGTGACCGCTCGGATACGTTCGCTTGGTGATGAGATCGTGGGCGATCGCGTACGGCTGATTTTCGCCCTGCCGCTTCTCGTTTTTCACCACCCCGCGCTGCTCGTCGAGCTTGGCTTGGTCGATCGCCGGCAGCATGTGGCCCATCCGGTCGGACTCCATCCAAAGCGCCACGTCGAGGGCCGGAGTGGGCACATTCTGGAAGTAGTTGGTGCGGTCGTGGTTGGTCGTGCCGTTGAGGTCGGTGGCGCCGATCCTCTCCATCGCCTGGAAGTAGTCGTCGTTGAAGTGCTCGGACCCGTTGAACATCAGGTGCTCGAACAGATGGGCGAACCCCGTTTTGCCTGGGCGCTCGTTCTTCGAGCCCACGTGGTACCAGACGTTGACGGCGACGATGGGAGCTTTGCGGTCCTCGTGGACCAGCAGGGTCAGCCCGTTGTCGAGCGTAAAGCGCTCGAACGGGATGTCGATCAAGGCGGGCTGGCGGACGGTCATGAAGATCTCAGTATAGGCGGGGAGGTCTTCGGGCCAGGGAGCCCTAGGTTGGCGGCGGACGGGTCCTAGTAGTACCCTTGGGGTCGGCTCGACCGGGAAAGATGACGGTTTCGATTCTGGAATTGTTGGCCGCCGCGGCGGCGGGATTCGTCTTGGGGGCCGCCTTGTGGCGCGCACTCACGCTACGGGACCGTAGAGAGACCGAACAGCGCCATCACAGCGAGGTCGCAGACCTGACCGACCGCTGGCAACAGGCCAAGGCGGCGCTCGATGCGCTCGAGACGGATCGCGCGTCGAAAACATCGGGCCTGCGCGCCAAACCGGAGCAGGCCGCGTTGCGCGCGCCCCGCGTGGAGCCGGCGACGCCTCCGGTCGACCCGCCCGCGCCGGCCGAAGCTGCCACCGAAGCGCCGCCCGCCCCATCCCCCGCCCAGGCCGAGCCGGATGATCTGAAGAGAATCAAGGGCGTCGGCAAAGCGCTGGAACACAAGCTGCACGAGTTGGGCGTGAGCTCCTACCGGCAGATCGCCACCTGGACTGACGCAGACATCCAGCGTATTGAGGCCGGTCTGCAGTCGATCCCCGGACGCATTCGGCGGGATCGCTGGGTCGAGCAAGCCCGCAAGCTGGCCTAGACCTAGAAGTCGATCGCCCGCAATAGCTCGGAAGGCTTGGCGCTCAGCGCTCGGGCCAGCGCCAGCAGGCTCTCCATGCTCGGCATGTGGGCGCCGCGTTCGATGGAGCTGAGCTGAGAAACGCTGATGCCGGTCTGTTTGGCCAAGTCCTTCAGCGACCAGCCGTGTTCCACCCGCAGCATCTTGATGCGGCGCCCGAGCTGTTCCCGCAAGCGATCCACGGGCGAGCGCCCCAAGCCATAGCTCTCGATCGCATTGTCGAGCGTCTGGCGCATCTGCCCGAGCGAAAAGGGCTTGGCGAGGTAGTCGAAAGCCTTCTTCTTGAACGTGGCCCGCATCTCTTCCAGCGATGGGTAGCCGGTGACGACGATCAGACAGATTTCGGGCCAGCGCTCTTGAATCTCCGTCAGCACGGCGGCGCCGGAGAACGGCCCCATCTTCATGTCGAGCAGCACGATGTCCGGCCGACGCTGTTCGGCCGCCTGGTAGAGATCCTCGGGATGGGTGAAGGTGCGGACCGAGTAGCGCGCCTCCTCCACCAGAAAGTCCTCGATGTAGGAGAGAAAATCTTGGTCGTCGTCGAGAACGGCGACATCGACCAGGCTGTCCGGAGACGGGAAGGATTCGCTGGAAGCGCTCATGCGGTGGCCTTGGCCTGGGCGGGGGCGGCGAGAGGCAGGCGGACTGTTAGGCGCGCGCCGCCATCGGCTCGATTGGCGGCCGAGAGCTGCCCGCCGTGTTGCTGCACGATGCCTTCGGCGACCGTGAGACCGAGGCCCGTGCCGCGCGAGTCCAAGCGAGATGATACGAAAGCGTCGAAGATATTGGGCAGCACGTCCGCCGGAATGCCGGGGCCGTCGTCGTCGACTTCAATGACGATCCAGCCGCCGGTCTCGGTGTGATGCCGCCGCGCCCTCACCACGATGTCTCCCGCGGCATCCATCGCGTAGACGCCGTTCTTGAGCAGGTTGACGAACACCTGCATCAGGCGGTCTTCGTCGCCCGGCGCCAGCCAGTCCGCCGGGATCTCGTTGCGGAACCGGACCGCCGCCGCACGCTCGTCCAGCGCCAAGAAGCCCCAAGCCTCGTCGACGAGGGCGTGCAGGTCGACCGGCGCGGAGTGCTGCGGTCGCCGTGTGCGGGAGAAGTCCAGCAGGCTCTCGGAGATGCGGTTGAGACGGTCGGCGACGCGCCGGATGCGGGTCAGCCGCTCGCGCGTCTGCGGCTCGTCGGCGCTCTCGAGCAACTGCTCGATCGAGCCGCGCAGCACCGAAAGCGGCGTATTGATCTCGTGCGCCACGCTGGCGCTGAGCAGGCCGATGGTGGCCAGCCGATCCTGCGCCGCCATACCGCGGCGAGCCGTCTCGAGCTGCTCGTTCTTGCGGCGCAAGTCCTGCGCCAACTCTCCCAGCCGCGCCAGGGCCAGCTCCAGTCCGGCTTCCTTTTCGCGAAGCTTACGCACCGTGGCATTGCGCGAGCGCATGATATCGCCGATCTCATCGCCTGGAATCTCTCGATCCGGGATGATCTCGTCATCGCGGTCGCCTTCCTGGACGGATTCGTCGGCGTCCAGCGTCGCCTGGATGGGGCGGTAGACGTACCGCGGCATGATGAACAGCTCGAGCAAGAGGACGGCCAGCACGTAGATCGCCCCGAGGGCGGCAAAGAGCCTCAGCCGCGCTTCCTTGACGACGTTCAGCGCCTCTTCCGCCGAGGTCTGGCGAATCCCCTCCGTGCTCACGTGGCGCTCGACCAGTGGAATGACCGAGTAGTACACACCCGCCGTCAAGAACAGGAAGAAGATGTTGTGCAGGATCATCAGCTTCGCGCGGACCCGTAGGTCGCGGAAGCGCGGCGCACGCGGACCCGCCGGGCGTGGCGACGCCGGAGGGGGGCTCTCTTCAATCTGTTTCGGAGGGGCCGGGTTCACGACTGCTGTCCGCATCATACTGCGACAGCGATGCGGGAGCCGCTCGAGCGGTTCGGCAACACCCGCTTCAGCGCAGCCCCGCGGCGGCCTCGAAGCGGTCGGTAACGCTCTCCCAAGAGAAGCTCTCCCGAACCATCTCCAAGCCCGCCTGCGCCACGCTTTGGCGCGTCTTCGCGTCGTCGAGCAGTTCCAGGCACTGTCGTGCGAAGTCCTCCGGCTCGTCGGCGATGCGGATGTCGTGCGGCGGGTGGATCTCCAGCCCCTCGGCGCCGATCGTCGTGGAGACGCAGGCCAAACCGGCCGCCATCGACTCGTAGATCTTCAGCCGCGTGCCGCCTCCCACGCGCAGCGGCACGATCGAAACCTGGGAGCCCCACAGATACGGCCGCACGTCGTCGACCGTGCCGGTCACGACGATGCGGGAGTCCAGTCGAGAGAGCTCGACGATCGCGTTGGAAGGGCGGCGGCCGACGATGGCCAGGGTCGTCTCCGGACGGCGCTCTACGATGAGCGGCCAGATCTCCTTGTAGAAATGCTGCACGCCGTCGATGTTGGGCATCCAATCCATCGACCCCAGGAAGATCAGGTCAGCTACGGGCTCTGCCGGCTGTGGCGCAAAGACCTCTGTGTCGACCCCGGTAGGCACGGCCGGCACACTTTCCAACCCAAACAAGCCCTGCATCGTCTTCGAATCCGATTCAGAGACAGCGATCACTCGACGAACCGACTGGCAAACCTTTCGCTCGTAGCGCTCCATCCGCTCGGCCTGCAGTCGGAAATACCAACGGCGCGCCAAGCCGCGAGCCACTTCGGCGTGACGCCTCCAGATCATCGTCTCCACGTTGTGCTGGAACAAGATCACGTCGTCGAGCTGCTCGAAGCTGGGTGCGGACGCCAGGAAGTCGCAGAACACGGCGTCGTAGCCCTCCCGCGCCCGCAACTCGGAGACCTTCCGGCGCAGCGACGGAGGGTTCCAGCGCGAGATCGCCAAGGGCATCGAAGACACGGTCGCGCCGGCGGCTTGCAGCGCGAACGCGAGAGATGTCTTCGACGGAGCCTGATGCAACACCGGGAACGCCCGGCTGGAGTACTCGCCGGCGCGGGCGGGTCCCTCGTCACAGCCCGGCCAGGTCAGCGCCACGTAGTGCAGCTCGTGCCTGACGTGCAGCCGCTTGAGCGTCTCGAGCGTACGGATCTGCCCTCCGGCCGTGGTCGGATGCAGAAAATCAGCCTTGACCCACAACAGCTTCATCGCGCGCTGACGGTCTGGCCCGCCAACTCTTCCCAAGCCACCGGACCGCGGCCTTGGAGGAAGACTTCGCCCCAGATTTGGAGATTCAGCAACCGCCACAGACGATCGGTAGCGTCAATGGCGCCGCTGGATTGACCTTCGATCAACGCGTCGAGCATGGAACGGTCGAGCAATTCGGACAGCAAGCCATCTTTCTTGCGCAGAACGGCAAAAGCCGGCGCGGCGAAATCCTCCCGTAGCCAGCGCCGCAACGGCGTGGGGAACCCCATCTTGGGCCGGTAGATGATGTCCCGCGGGATCAAGTCCTCGGCGACCTTCTTGAAGATGTACTTGCCCACGCCCTTGCGCAGCTTCATGTGGTCGGGCACGCCGGCGGCGAACTCCACGAAGGAGTGATCCAGGAACGGCACGCGGCTCTCGATCGACGCCGACATGCTCATCTGGTCCTGCTTCATGAGCAGTTCCACCAGATAGGTCTTCATGTCGCTGTAGAGCAACCGCGAAAGCGTGGGTTTGCCTTCGGTCGCCCGCCAGTGCTTGATGAACGAGTCGTACACCGGACCGCCGCCCCGCTCGCCGGCCTGGAGCAGAAGGGCCTGTTCCTGAGGCGAAAAGGCGCCGTGGAAGTTGTCGATGTAGAGCGACTCGAAGCCCAGCTCGCGGCCGAGGAAGGTGTGCTGCAGCTTGCGGCGCAGCGCGGCCTTCAGCAAAGGCGAAGTGCCAACGAAACGCCGGATGCCGCGTCGCATCGACGTCGGCAGCAGGCCGTACGGGCCGGCCATCTTCTCGTTGAGCAGGTAGAAGCGATAGCGCCCGTAGCCGGCAAAGAGCTCGTCGCTGCCCTCGCCGGTGAGCACCACGATCACCTCTTCGCGAGCCAGCTTGGAGACGAAGTGCAGCGCCACGCTCGACGGCCACACGATGGGCTCGTCCTCATGCCAAACCAACTGCGGCAAAGCCTCAAAGAACTGTTCCCCGCTGACGGTGATCTCGCGGTGGTCGGTGCCGATCTCGCGGGCTACCTGCGCCGCGTAGGTCAGCTCGCTGTACTCCGCCTCCGCGTAGCCGACCGAGAACGTCTTGACGGGCTGATCGGTGAGGCTCTTGATCACGGCCGCGACCGAACCCGAATCAACGCCGCCGCTCAAGAACATGCCCAGCGGCACGTCGGCCATCAGCCGTTGCCGCACGGACGTCTCGAAGCGCTCGCGGCAGTCCTCGATCCAGTCGGCCTCGCTGCGCAGATCGAAGCGATCCGGGACGGGAATATCCCAGTACGGTCGAATCTGCGGCTCGCCGGCAGGACCCAAGGTCAGGGTGTGCCCGGGCATCAGCTTGCGGACGCCGCCGAACAGCGTCCGGTCGTCGCTGGAAAACCCAAACGCCAAGTGCTCGGCCAACAAGTTCCGGTCGAAGCGGACGCCCACCGCCGGGTGCTCCAGAACGGCCTTGATCTCCGACCCGAAGACGAACGTCGAGCCGTCCCAGTAGTAGTAGAACGGCTTGATCCCCAGGCGATCCCGTGCGCAGAACAGCGTCCGCGTCTGGCGATCCCACAGGGCGAAGGCGAACATGCCCCGAAAGCTCTCCACACAAGCCCGCCCGTGTACCGCATAGGAGTGCAGGATCGTCTCGGTGTCGCAGCGGGTACGGTAGCGCCGGCCTGCCTGTTCCAGCGCCGGCCGGAGGTCGGCGTGATTGTAGATTTCGCCGTTGTAGACGACCTCGTAGCGGCCTTCGCCGTCGCCCATGGGCTGAGCGCCGGCGGCGATGTCGATGATGCTCAGGCGGCGGTGTCCGAGCGCCGCAGGGCCTTCGATCCAGGCGCCTTCGGCGTCGGGACCACGATGCGCGATCACGTCCGTCATACGCCGAAGAATCGCGGCGGCGGAGGGATCAGGTTCTCGGGTGACGAAACCGGCGATACCGCACATGGCAGCGGGCGCGGGGCGGGCGGGCGAGCCCCAATTCACAGAGTAGCATCGCCCAAGCGCTCCCCTTGCCTTCTCTCATCGGTCCGTTCGAGCCCGCCCGTGTTGATATTCGATCTTTCTTCGCCTAGAATAGACAGCGAAGGAGATCCCCATGGCTCTGACGAAGCGGCAGCGCGAGGCCCTGGACTTCATCTCGCGCTTCCTGGCGGAGAACGAGTACAGTCCCAGCTTTGAAGAGATCGCCGAAGGCCTGGGCTTGGCTTCCATCGCCACGGTCCACAAGCACTTGACCTCGCTCGAGGCCAAGGGCTATCTGAAGCGCGGCTTCAACCAGAGCAGGGCCCTGGAGCTCACCCCCCAGTACTTCCGCGAGCAGCGCATGTACCGCCGCGAATCCGAAGCCCGCAGGCCGATGCGGGTGGAGACGCCGCTGTTGGGCGTGATCGCCGCGGGCCGGCCGGTGGAGACCTTCGCCCACCCGGAAACGGTCTCTTTCCCCGAATTTTCGGGGAATCGGGACGTCTACGCGCTCGAAGTGCGCGGCGAATCGATGATTGAGGACCACATCGTGGAAGGCGACTACGTGCTGGTCGAACAGACCGACCGCGTGCGCGACGGTGAGATCGTGGTGGCCCTGGTCGAGGGCAGCGAAACGACCCTCAAGCGCATCTACCGCGAGGCCGGCGACATGGTGCGCCTGCAGCCCGCCAACCAGACCATGCAGCCGATTTTGGTGCCCGCGCGCGATGTGCAGATCCAGGGTCGCGTGCTGGCCGTGCATCGACGCTACGCTTGATGCGGGTCGCCCCCGGCTTGCAAGCCGCTCGAACGCGCGGCTAGAATCAAACTTTGCCTGTTCCTGGAGGAGCAATGGACGTCGAGCAGAAAGTCAAAGAGATCATCTGCGAGCAGTTGAGCGTCGAGGAGTCCGAGGTTGTACGCGAAGCGTCCTTCATCGAGACGCTGAACGCCGACTCGCTCGACATCGTCGAGTTGATCATGGCCTTTGAGGAGGCCTTCGAGATCGAGATCCCGGACGATGACGCGGAGAAGATCCGCACCGTTGGGGATGCCGTGGACTACATCAACAAGCACGCCACCCTCAGCGACGACAAAGAGGACGAGTAACTAGACCCGCCCGGCCGTGGGTTCAGCCGGGCCAAGGAGCCGCGAGTTGCGAAGAGTCGTCGTCACGGGCGTCGGGATTACTTGTCCGGTCGGAATCGGAACAGACGAGTGTTGGCGAAACTTATGTGACGGTCGAGGGGGAATCGGTCCGATTACCCTTTTTGACCCCACCGAGTTTGCCTGTAAAATTGCCGGCGAGGTCAACGGCTTCGAGCCGTTGGACTTCGTCGATAAGCGCGATGTCCGCAAGATGGGCCGCTTCATCTTTTTCGCACTCGCATCGAGTGAGTTCGCGATGAAGGCGAGCGGCTTTCAGGTGACTCCCGAGAACGCCGAGCGTCTCGGCGTGTACATCGGCAGCGGAATCGGCGGCTTCGACGTGATCGAACGCGAGCACTCGAAGCTGATCGAAGGCGGGCCGCGCAAAGTCTCTCCGTTCTTTATTCCGGCAACGATCGTCAATCTGGCCTCGGGCCACGTTTCGATCCGGTGGGGCGCGAAAGGTCCCAATTCAGCCACGGCCACAGCTTGCACGACGGGCGCCCACGCGGTGGGCGACTCGTTTCGGATCATCGCCCGCGGTGATGCGGACGCGATGCTGTGCGGCGGCGCGGAAGCGGCGATCACGCCGATGAGCATTGCCGGGTTCGGCAACATGAAGGCGCTGTCGAGGCGCAACGACGAGCCGGAGAAGGCCTGCCGTCCGTGGGACGTGGACCGCGACGGCTTTATCGTCGGCGAGGGCGCGGGCATTCTGATGCTCGAAGAGCTCGAGCACGCCAAGCGGCGCGGCGCTCCGATCGTGGCCGAGATCGTCGGCTACGGCATGAGCGGCGACGCGTTCCACATCACCTCGCCTTGCGAGGATGGCGACGGCGCGTTTCGCGTGATGCGCAACGCGCTGGCCGACGCGGGCGTGGAGCCGAAGGACGTGGGCTACATCAACGCGCACGGCACTTCGACGCCGCTGGGCGACCGCATCGAGTCGTTGGCGATTCGGCGGCTGTTCGGCGAGCACGCCGACAAGGTCGCCGTCAGCTCGACCAAGTCCATGACCGGTCACCTGCTCGGCGGCGCCGGCGGTCTCGAAGCGGGCATCACGGCTCTGGCCCTGCGCGACCAGATCGCTCCGCCGACCATCAACCTCGACAGCCCCGACGAGGGCTGCGACCTCGACTACGTGCCCCATCATTCGCGCCAGCTCGATACCGAGTACGCCTTGACGAACTCGTTCGGCTTCGGCGGAACCAACGGGGCGCTCTTGTTCAAGCGCTATCGCGAGGACTAGGCGATGGACGTCGTCGTCTGTCTCAAACAGGTTCCGGCGCGGGACGCCGCCTTGCGGCTCAGCCCCGCCGGGAACTGGATCGAGACGTTCGACGCCTCGCCGGAGATGAACGAGCCGGACGCCTACGCGCTCGAAGAGGCTCTGCGCCTCAAGGAGCGCCACGGCGGCTCGGTCACAGCCTTCTCCGCTGGCCCTCCCGAGGCGGCTTCAGTCTTGCGCGAGGCATTGGCAAAAGGCGCCGACGCCGCTGTGCTGATCGAAGGCGAGGGGCTCGAGCAGGCCGACCCGTTGCGGACGGCGCGGCTGCTGGCGGCAGGGATCCGGCGCAAACCCTTTGATCTCGTCCTCACGGGCTTGCAGTCCGACGACGCGGGCTTCGGCCAGACCGGCGTGGTACTGGCGGAGTTGCTCGACGTCCCGCACGCGGCCATCGTAGTCGAGATCGCGGCCGAAGGCGACCGATTGACCGTCAAGCAGGAGCTGGAAGCCGGCTGGTTTCAGAAGGTGGAGATGACCGCGCCGGCGCTGCTGACAATCCAATCGGGCATCAACAAGGTCCGCTACGCGACATTGATGGGCATCAAGAAGGCGCGGACGAAACCGTTGGAGCGGATTCCCGCCGCGGAGCTCGGAGTCAGCGTGGAGCCCGCCCAGAAGATCGCAAAGCTCTACGCCCCGCAGAAGTCCAAGCAAACCCAGATGCTGACCGGGTCAGCGAAAGAGCAGGCCGAGGCTCTCGTTGAAAAGTTGCGGTTCGAGGCGCGCGTGCTATGAGCGTCGTCGTCGTCATCGAGCTGCAGGACGGCGCCATCGTCCCCATGAGCTGGGAGGCGCTGGTCGCGGGCGGTACGGCCGCCGACGCCCTGGGCGAGTCGTTGATCGCCGTGGCCCTCGGCTCGGACCTAACGGCGATAGAAGCACAGCTGTCGGCCAAGCCGGTGAGCGAGGTCGTTCTGTTGGAGCATCCTCTGCTGGAGCGCTACACAGCCGACGGCTATGTGGCGGCGCTGGCCTCCGCCTTCGCCGAGCTCAAGCCGAAGCTGGCTCTCTTTCCGCATACCTATCAGGTCCGGGATTTCGGCCCCAAATTGGCGGCTCGGATGGGGCGCGCCTTTGTCAGCGACGCCGTCGGGCTTGGCGTGGAGGACGGCCGGCCGGTCTTCGTGCGGCAGATGTTTCAGGGCAAGTTTCAGGCCGACGTGACGGTGGAAGGCGAGGGGACGGTCTTCGCGTCCATCCAGTCCGGAAGCTTTCGGGCCGACGTCCTGGTCGACGGACCCGCTTCCCCCTTGCGGCGGCTCGACGTCGCATTGAGCGCGGATCAGATCCGGACAAAGCCGCTCGAGCGCTTCCGAGAGACGGCCGGCGCGGTGGATCTTTCTTCGGCTGAACGGATCGTCTCGGTGGGGCGCGGCATCAAGGACCCTGAGAATCTGCCGCTCGTCGAAAAGCTGGCCGCGGCGCTGGGAGCCGAGGTCGCCGCCTCGCGGCCGATCTGCGACAACGGTTGGCTGCCGCTCGAACGCCAAGTAGGCAGTTCCGGCCAGACGGTGGCGCCGAAACTCTACCTGGCCCTGGGAATCTCCGGCGCCATTCAGCACGTTGTCGGCATGAAGGGTTCGAAGACGATCGTAGCCGTCAACAAGGACGCCTCGGCGCCGATCTTCGAGATCGCGGACTACGGCATCGTCGGCGACCTGTTCGAGGTCGCGCCCGCCCTGATCGAAGCGCTCGAGAGGAGCTCCTAGCTCCGGCCCAGATAGAGCCGCTCGAACAAGCCCACGTCGACCGCGTTCTCGAACCAGTCCGCCAGCCTGTCGTACGATTCTTCCTTCGAGGCGACGGCGTCCGCCGTCAACCCGAGCCATTCCCGCAACACGTCCGGGGTCTCGAGGGCCCCGTGCAGATAGGTCCCGAGGCAGTTCCCCGCCCTCGCTCCCTCAGGCCGGCCGTCGGCGCTGCAGAGGGACTCGACCGGGCGGGTCGGCGAGGTCTGACCCATGTGGATCTCATAGGCGCCGAACGCCGCGCCGCCGTTCGTCACCCCTTGGACGACCTGGGTCACTTTCTCGACAGCCAACGTCGTTCGCACCGGCAACAGCCCCAAACCGTCGGCGCCGCCGCGGTCAGACTCCACGCCGTGAGGGTCCTTTACCCGCTCACCCAACATCTGATAGCCCCCGCAAACACCCAGAATGGTCGCGCCGGCGGCGTGACGGGCATGCACCCAGGCGTCAAGGCCTCTCGACCGCAACCAAGCCAGATCGCCGAGGGTGTTCTTCGTCCCGGGCAGAATCACCACATCGAACTCCTCGGCGACCGGCCGATCCACCCAGGCCGCGCCGGGCAACAGCCGGAAGTCGGTGAGGTTGGAGATGCGTGGAAACCGCAGAATGGCGACGCGACCGGCGGCTCCTCGACGCGCCGGCAGATCATCGAGCCGCACGCCGTCCTCTTCGTCCAGGTGGATGTCCTGAGCGTAGGGGAAGACGCCCAGACAGGGCTTCCGAGTCTTCTCCTCCAAGATGCGGACGCCGTCCTCGAACAACGTGGGGTCGCCGCGAAAGCGATTGACCGCGAACGAGCGCACCAAGCGGCGCTCGGACGGCTCCAGCAGGTCGATCGTGCCGTGAACCGCGGCGAAGACCCCGCCGCGGTCGATGTCGGCCACCAGCAGGACGGGAATGTCGTAGCGACCGGCAAAGCCCAGGTTGACCAGATCCGTCCGCCGCAGATTGAGCTCCGCGATGCTCCCCGCGCCTTCGAGCACAACTACGTCGAATCGGGAGCGCAGCCGTTCGAATGACTGCGCGGCTTTGGCCAGGAGCTCGTCAAAGCGCTCGTAGTAAGCGCGCGCCCCCAGGTCTCGCCAGACCTTGCCCTGGACGACGACTTGGCTGGCAGCGTCCCCGGTCGGTTTGAGCAGAATCGGGTTCATATCCGGCTCGGGCTCCAGGCCGCAGGCTTCCGCCTGGGCGACCTGGGCCCGGCCGATCTCTCCTCCCGCCCGGCAAGGGTAGGAGTTGTTCGACATGTTCTGCGCCTTGAAAGGGGCGACGCGCATCCCCCGGCGATAGAGCCAACGGCAAATGGCCGCCGTCATCCAGCTCTTTCCGACGTGAGACGCCGCGCCGCCGACCATCAAGCACAAAGACATGGCAGCCTGAGCGCCTCTAGAACCGGAACCGCATCCCGCCGATCGCCCAAGCGCCCGGCGACTGGAATCCGTTTTCGTAGTACACGTTGTTGAAGAAGTTCTCCACCTTGCCGTAGATCTCGACGGTGTGACTGTCCGAAACCGGCAAATCGTAGCGCAACACGATGTCGGCCTTGGCCGGTCCGGCGAAGATCATGCGTCGCCCGTTCGCTCCGTAGGGCGAGAACGAGTAGTCGCTGACGGCGAACAGGTCGAAGGTGACGTTGAAGCGCTTGGCGATCCACTGCGTGGCCGTGAGGTTGAACATGTGGGTCGACACGCCAAGCATCGTGAAGAAATCCGTCCCGATCGTGGGCGTGCGGGAATCAGAGTTGGTGTAGGTGTACGACGCCTGGACGCTCGTGCCGGAAACCGGGGAGAGTTGCCCGGAGACTTCCACGCCGCGCGCGATTCCGCCGCCGCCGTTGCGATAGCCGCCAAACCGGCCGTAGGGGTCTGTCGCCACGGGAAAATTCGCAAAATCGTACAGAATGGTCTCCTGCAGCGCCGTGTAGTAGAGCGTCCCGCTCAGCCGCGCCTTGCCTCGGGCAAGCCATTGGTCCACACCGCCGTCCACCGAAATCGACCGCTCCGGAGCGAGCCTGGGGTCGCCATAGTAGCTCGCCGAACCCAGATAGAACGATCCCCCGAAGCGCTCATACGAAGACGGCGCCCGATAGCTATTGCCCAAGTGCGCCCGCAGCTTGGTCTCGCTGCCGCGGAAAAAGTAGGCCGTAGAGACGTCGCCCGTGTAGGACGAGGGCGGCGAGACGGCCTGGGAGCCCTTGTAAGGCGTGTCGGCTCCTTGGAAAACCGGATCGCTCAGGTCAAAGCGCTGCGCCCGGCCGGACAAAGCCACTTGGAACCGTCCGTCGAGCAGGCGGATCTGATCCTGGGCGAACAGAGCGTGGCTGGACTGCTGAATGCCGATCCGGCTCGACGATGCCGCCGGATCGGTCTCGAGCTGGAGGTTCTCGAACTCCTCACGCTCGAGCTCGTAGCCGACGGTTACCAGGTTGTACTGGCCGAGCTGTTGATTGGTGCGCGCCTGGAACAGGTGAATCCGCCCGTCGAAGCGGCTGTCGTTGCTGAAATGCGGTTCGAAGTCGCCCGGACCGGCGGGACCGTCCTGGAACGAGCGGTTGGTGTCCACCAGTTGATAGGCCAGCCGGTAGGAACCGTTGGGGCTGAGCTGTTGCTCGAGGGCCACGGCGGCGGCCACGAAAGAAGAGACGCGTCGCGAGTCGGGATCGATGGCGTCCGGCATGAACGTGGCGTCGCCGACCTGGTAGCTCCGGCCGGTCTCGTAGAGCTTGAGCTGACTGTTCGCCACCGGAATCGCGCGCACCGGGCCGGAGACCGGAAAGTTCGCCAGCACGGCCGCCGGGAAAGCGGGGCTCTCGTTGGTATTGGTGAAGACGTCCGCGCCCCACACACGGCCGGTCACAGCGACCTTCGGCGTAAAGCGATAGCGGGCGAAGGCTTGCCCGCCCGTGTCACGATGAGGGCTGCCGTTCCGCAGCCCCTGGGTCACGTTCAGGTGTGAGAAACCGCCGCTGTAAACGAAGCGGTCGTCCGCCAAGCCGCCGCCCACGCGGGCGACGCCGCGCAGCATGCCCAAGCCGCCGCCTTCGGCGCGAATGTCGCCGTGCGTCTTGCCGCCCCCTTCGGACGAACGAATGTTGACCACGCCGCCCATGGCGTGGGAGCCGTAGAGCGACGACCCGGAACCGCGCAGCACTTCCACACGATCGGCGTCGATCAGGTTCATGTCCGACAGCACGCCGGACGCGTCGCCCTGGGTGGCGGCGGCGTCCCGAAAGCGCAGCCCGTCGATCAGCACGGCCGTATCCTGCGTGCGTAGGCCGCGGGTTTGGATGGTCGTCTGCCCGCCAGGCCCACGAAGCTGCCGTACGCGCAAACCCGGTACGGACCGTAGCGCCTCACTGAGGGCGAACTCATCACGGAGAGCGATCTGCTCACTGTCGACCACGTCGACGGCTTTGGCAATCTCATGGACGGACAGGGGGGTGGACGAAGCCGTCACCAGCACGTCCGCCTTGGGCCCGGAGAGCGCCAGTTGGAGGTCGAGCTCGATGTCGCCCTCGATCTCCACCGGTTGGGAGACGAGCAGGGCCTCGTCGGCCGCCTCGGCTTCGATCAGATAGGAGCCGCGGGGCGTCCCGGAAATCTCATAGGCGCCCTCTTGGTCGCTCCGCGTCTGGCGGAGGGCGCCGCTCGATCGCTCCGAGAGCCGCAAGCGGGCGCCGGCCACGGGACGTCCGTCAGGATCAAAGACATGGCCTCGGAGGCTGTCAGCGCGCAGGCCGAGCGGAGTCAACAAAAGGACACAGAGGGCGGTCGGCGCCCAGGGTTTAAAGGAAAGGCTTCTAGAATATTCGAACAGTCTCACATCAACACCTCGTCGCCCGTCCTGGCGGGCGCGATTCGTGGTTGACGCGCTGTTCCGAAGAGAAAAGAGAGCCTGCCGAAGACCCCGGATCAGCTTGCACTGACGGGACGTTCGGCTTGAAGCCTGCTCACGACAGGTTTCAGGCAGCTCCTCCGTTCCTCGCGGAAAAACGCGCCTTCTCCCTCATGAGGCAGGTCTCCTGGCTGACGGCTTCGAAGCGAAATGGAATCTCGCTTCACGCTGATCCTGCCTTCCCAGGGGGGATGTGCTCGCCCCAGTGGCTCGGTTGGATCGGCTCGCCGCTCACAGTGGCGGGACCGCGCCGGATTTACACCGGCTTCCCTGTTAGGCCCTTGCGGGCGCCTCAAAGGTTCTTTCGAGCATAGACGGGGCGGAGGGCGCCGTCAACCGAGGCCCTCGGTTGCGACAATGGAAAGATGGTTCGCCGATCGCTGCTTCTGCTCGTTGCGCTGTCCGTCGTCGGCTGCTCGCCCAAGCCCGAAACGCCTTGGGCGAGCTATGAGTTGGAAGGCACGGTCGTTGAGCTCAAGCCGGCCGAAAAGGTGGCGATCCTCGACCACGGCGCCATTGGCGACTGGATGGGCGCCATGCAGATGGGCTTCCCCGTGCGCGACCCCGAGGAGTTCGCCAAGCTGGCTGAAGGCATGAAGATCAAGGCGACCGTCAAGGCCAAGGGCTACGAGGAGTACTACCTCGAGAACATCGTCGTCTCTCCCCCGCAGTAGGGCTGCGAAGCCCTTCCTCGTCGGCGCGCCTTCGGCTACACTCTGTCAGCGATGGCCTCCCGCAGGACGATCCTATCTCTGCGTCCGCGCGGCTTGCTGCGCCGGCCTAAGCTCTACGACGCAGCCTACCGGCTCTGCCGCCTCCGCCGGCCGCCGGCCGAGGCTCTCGAGACGCTCACGGCCGGGTTGGAGCTCGTCCGCACGCTCAAGAAGGAGTTCCGCGCCCGGCCGCATGAGGTCATTACCTTGCGCCCCGACTCCGGCGTGCGCGAGGACAACCGGACCTCGGGCGTTCGTCTCAGCGGCGAGCCCGGACCCGGCGCGATCTACACCGGTTTCGGCCCGGCCGTTTGGGGCGAGAATCTGCACTACGGCTCGATGGCCGGCGAAGCAGGGTTCGAGAAGTTCTTGATCGAGGCCGCGGGGCTGCTCGGTTGGACGCCCGGGCAGGTTCGCGCGCTGACCGAGAAGGGCTTTCACGGCCTGATCTCACTGGAGACGATGCTCAAGAGCCGCGGCGTCAGCATCCCCGACATGGAGGATTCGCTCGTCCTGCTCGACAAGTGCGGCTACCTGTTTCGACTGACCGTAGCCGTGGAAGCCATCAACGTGCAGCACCCGGCGTTCCTGCGATTTCTGGAGGCCGACGAAGAGGTGCGTGAGGCGGCGCTCGAGAGCGGCGCCGGCGGCGTGATCGACTGCATGCTGCATCCCAGCGACCACAGCCTACAGCGCGGAGTCGCTCACGGCCTGTTCGACCAAGGCTTCGGCTGCCTCGTCACCCGCAGCGCGCGCGCCGACTTGGTCAAACGGTCCGCCTCGGTAGGGGAATCCGCGCTCAACAACGTCGTGCTGTTCCCGGCCATTCTCAACCCCAAGAGCCCGGACACGCTGGTCGGCGTCTTAGAACCGCTGAAACTGCTGACCTTCGGCGTGGACCGCCGCGGAAAGCCCCACATCTCGATGCACTCGGCCGAATCGCTCAGCGAGGCGGACCTGCGGCGCAAGCTGGGTTTGCTCGACGATCGCACGAAATCTTGAGAGTCCCCGAAACCTCGCGGAACACCCCGCCCCGCTCTGCGACAATGGCTCGCATGGCGACCACTCGGAGAGGTTTCTTTGGGGCCCTGGCAGGCGCTCTGGCGTCGGCCGCGCCAGCCAACGACCGGCTGCTGATCGACACGCACCTCGAAATCTGGGATATCGACCCGCGCTTCCCCTTCGCGCACCCGGAGCGGCCCGAGTTCAAGGCCAAGGACCGCGCTCCGGTCGAGAACCAGATCGAGCAGATGAAGGACTTCAACATCCGCTACGCGGTGCTGATCAATCCTCGCTACTACGGCTGGGACAACCGCTATATCGCCCACGCGCTGCACCTGCACCCCGACAAGTTCGTAGCCCACGGCCTGCTCGATCCGCTCGACCCCAAGGCGCCCGAGAAGCTACGGTACTGGATCGCCGACCAGGGCATGCACGGGATGCGCTTCAGCCCGATCTACCACCGGCAGTCGACTTGGCTCAACTCCAAGGAACACTATCCGCTGTGGAAGGAGGCCGAGCGGCTGGGAGCCGTCTTCAACTACTACATCGCTCCGGAGCAGATGCCCATGCTGGCCGACATGGCCGAGCGATTCCCCGGCGTGAAGATCGTGGTCGACCACGCCGGCAAGCCCGATCTGAAGCTGGCGGACCCTTGGCCGGAGTTCCGCAAGATGTTCGCGCTCAAGAAGTTCCCGCAGGTGTGGATCTCGAGCTCGGAGCCCTACGAGATGTCCGAGATCAAGGAGTATCCCTACCCGGACACCTGGGTCTTCTACAAGGCGATCTACGACGAGTTTGGCCCTGAGCGGATCATCTGGGGAACCGGCTATCCTCGGCCGCGGTGGGAGCTGCCGATGGACAAGGAGATCGAGTTCGTGGACAAGTGGTGCGACTTCTATTCCGACGCCGACCGCGAGCTACTGCTTGGCAAGAACGCCCTGAAGATCTGGAAGTTTCCGGGCCGGTAGTCGCCGCGATCGCCTACGAAGCCGCTTCCAGCGCTTGCTCGCGCAGCGCCGAGCCCGGCAGGTAGACCGATTCGTCATAGCGCAGCATCGCCAGGTCGTCGATCCAGTCCTCACAACCCAGAGGACGCCTTCCCAAGGCCTCCTCCAACAGCCAACGAGGGGACGCCATGCCGGCGCGGTCCGCCAGCGGGTAGCCGCCGCCGAAGCGCGGGTTGATCTCGATCACCCGCAGGTCGCCGTCTTCACTCAGGAAGATCTGCACGTTCAGCGGCCCATAGGCGCCCGGCAGTTGGCTGCTCACCTGCGAAGCCAGCTCCATGAGTCCTTCGTGACGAACCGTGAGCCCCTTGGAGACTTCCCCGCCCCGCACTTCGAGCCGTTTGCACGGAACGGCGGCCAGGCAGCGGCGTTGCCGGTCGACGTAGGTGTGCACGGTGTACTCGGAACCCCGTGCGATCTCCTGCACCACGACGTCGAGGCCTTGTCCGCGCAGCGCCAGTAATTCAGCCGGCCGGTGAACTCTGCGAACGCCCACCGAGGCGCTGCCGAAGACCGGCTTGACGATCACTGGAAACAACCAGGAATGCAGATCCTGGCAAACTTCGTCGAGCGTCCCTTGCCGCGGCACGGGGAAACCGTGGCGCCGCAGCCAGACGTGCGACAGGCGCTTGTCGGCGCAGATCGCCACGGTCTCCGGCGCCGAGCACGCCAGCCGCACGCCCAGCCGCGCCAGTTCCGGGGCCCGCTCGGCGTAGGTCAGCAACTCGGTGTCGATGGTCGGCACGATCGTTAGGGGCCGCTCTCGGCGACAGATTTCGGCCAGCGCTTGGGGAAAGGCAGCGTCGTCGCAACGAGGCACGCAATAGAAGCCATCGGCGAACTGAGCCGCAGGTGCGGTGAGCGACGCATCGATGGCGACCAGGCGGGCCCGAACGCCGAGCTGGGCCATCGCGCGACGAAAGCAGGCCATCAGGGCCACCCGGCGTCCAGCCGACGAGATCAGGATGGCGGCGTCGGCTTGCTCGCCAGAGCCAGAAAGCCTCCCGGGATGCGGTATCGGGCCGCTTCCGTAAGGGGCAGACGATCGAGAAGCCGCAGCGGGCTCAGCGCGATGGCGGCCAGGGCCTTTGCCGGCAAGTAAGCTCTCTTGCATAACGTGCTCGCAAGGACGGCGCACAGCTCGGCGGCGATTCGGTAGATTCCCGTCCCGGCGCCGACCGCCGTCTCCAACCTGTCTATCTGAAAGCCGGCCCCTTCCAGGAGCCTTTCCAAACCCTGGTGTGTAAAGCGCCAGTAGTCCGCCGGTCCCGAGTGGTAGCCGATCACGAAGGGAACCTGCAGGTAGAGTCGCCCGCCAGGCTTGAGGATTCGCCGGACCTCCCGGAGCGCCATCCAGGGGTCGGGCAGGTGCTCGAAGACCTCTTGGCTGACGACCACGTCGAAGCTGTCGTCGGCAAAGGGCAGCTCCAGCGCCGAGGCCAACGCCTCCGGGCGGGCGGTTGGGTCGATATCGACGCGGATGAGCCGCGGATGAAGGCGCGTCCCCCCCGCCCCGAGGTTCAGGCCGCGCGCGCCGCTGGGCTCCAGAGCCCCAAGCGCTTCGGCCAAGGCCGCCCGAACCGCGGGCGCCCGATTGTGGCGCGCATAGATCCGGGCTACGACCCAAGCGCGCGATCTGTCAGTCCAGGTCATCGGCCTATGCCCTCTGGATCGTCAGTCTCCGACCGGCGCGATAGAGCGCGTCGAGAGGGGTCGAAAGAGCTCCGGCGTCGGCCGGTTGCCCGCCGTCACGCCGCGCCCCTTGAGCACAATCCAAACCGTTCGCGCCAAAATGCGCAGGTCGAGCGCGAGGCTCCAGTGGTCCACGTACCAGACGTCCAGCTCGAAGCGCTCCTCCCAGCTCAGCAGGTTGCGGCCCTGCACCTGCGCCCAGCCGGTGATGCCGGGGCGCACCTCATGGCGGCGTCGCTGGCGCTCGCTGTAGCGTTCCCAATACTCCATCAGCAGGGGCCTGGGACCCACCAGGCTCATCTCGCCACGCAAAACGTTCCAGAGCTGCGGGAGCTCATCCAAGCTCCAGCGCCTCAAGAAGAGGCCGAATCGAGTCAGGCGATGAGAGTCCGGCAACAGCCGGCCGTCCGCTCCGCGGGCGTCGGTCATCGAGCGAAACTTCACGAGCCGGAAGGGTCGGCCCATCCAACCGGGTCGCCGCTGGCGAAACAGCACCGGGCGTCCCAGGGCGAGGGCGACCAGGGCGCCCGTCGCGGCCAGCAACGGGGCCGTCAACACCAGCAGTCCGGCGGCCGCCACGATGTCAAAGGCCCTCTTGAGGCCCAGCAGCCAAAGCCGCCGGCCGAGCCGGACTTCGGCGGCGAGCTCACGGTAGAGATCCAGGCGGGCTTGCCAAACGCGGGCCGGCCGGAACTCCCTCTCGGCGAGCGCTCGGGCGGCGGCGCCCATGCGGCGAGCCTTTGGGGGGTTGTTGAGCAGCTCCGCCAAGGCCGCCGCCAAGGCGCGCGGGTCGCCGGGCGGCGTCAGCAGCCCGGTCACTCCGTCTACCACGGCATCCACCGTACCCGTCGCGCGGGCGGCCACCAGCGGCCGGCCGGCCGCGGCGGCCTCCATGGCCGTCAGCGGCAGCCCCTCCCGGTAGGAAGGCAGGGCGACCACGTCCATGTCGGAGAAGAACGGCGCGGGATCGTCGACGAAGCCGGGCCGCAGCACGTCCTGGTCACGGCGGATGGCGCGCTCCAGGTGCGGCGCGATCGCGTCCCCTTCCTCGAAGTCGCCCACCAGCAACAATCGCAATCCCTTGCGCTGGTTCCGGAGAATGCGGAATGCCAGGTAGAGGTCCTCGACGCCCTTGTCGCGGGTGAGACGCCCCACGAAGCCGATCGTGGTCCCTCCGATCGGCTTCTCCAGCGCCGTTCCAAACCGTTTCAAGTCAACGCCGTTGATGCCGCCCGGACCGGTCGTACGGGCTTTCCAGGCCGGCACCAAACCCAGCTCGATCGCCCTTTGCCGCAGGCTCGGGCTGACGCAGACCACCGCGTGCGACACCGCCGCGGTCAGGCGCTCGGCCAGCGCCAACGCCAGCGGCAGCAGACCGCGCGCCGTCTCCAGCCGCAGGCCATGCAGCGTGTAGATCCGGCACGGAACGCCGCTGAGCCAAGCCGCCAGCATCCCCAGCAGGCCCGCCTTGGGCGTACCCGCCTCCACGATGTCCGGCCGCAGCCGTCGCAAAAGCCGCCAGAGTCTCCACAGCGAGCGCAAGTCGTCGAGCGGAGAGGGCTGCCGCTGCATCGGAATCCCGATCGTATCGACGCCCTCCTCCTGGCCAAACCGATCCAGCTCCGGTCCCGGAGCCGAGACCGCTGTTACGCGGAAGCCTTTCCGACGCAGGAACGCGGCCTGCCCTCGGAACATTCGGGGCCAAGCGATCGGCGATGTCAGGATGAGGACGACGTGCGGCCTGGAGCTCACGGCTAAGGACACTATCGGCTACGCCCCGTGGGAGTCTTAACGGATCGGGCCTCTGCTATCCTCAGGCGGCGATGCAAGGTCCGGATGTAGCGGCCATCCGGCCGGGCGAAGAGCTGGACCTGGACGCCCTGGCGCATTTGCTCGACCGTTGCTTGCCGGGACCGCCGGCGCCCCTCGAAGCGTTCCAGTTCCCCGGGGGCCACTCCAACCTCACCTACCTGCTCCGGCGTGGGGGACGCGAGTACGTGCTGCGGCGGCCGCCTCTCGGGCCGGTGCCGCCTCGCGCGCATGACATGGCGCGCGAGGCCCACATCCTCGAGAAGCTCGCTCCCCTCTATCCGCCGGCGCCGCGCGTGGAGCTGATCTGCGAGGACGACGCCGTGTTGGGGCGGCCCTTCTATCTGATGGAGAGGCGCCGCGGCGTGATTCTGCGGCGAGAGGTCCCGGCCGAGATCGCCGCTCTCCCGGACCATCCCCAGCGGATCGCCGAAGGCTTTCTGGATAGCCTGATCGAGCTGCATTCCATCGACATCGCCGCTCACGGTCTGGACCGCCTCGGCAAACCCGAGGGGTTCCTGGAGAGGCAGGTACAGGGCTGGTCGCGGCGTTGGGAAACGGCCCGTACCCGGCCCGTCCCGGCGATGGAGCGGCTGAGCCGCTGGCTGCTGGACCATCTGCCGGCCTCGCCCGCACCCACCATGGTCCACAACGACTACAAGCTCGACAATGTAATGCTGGCCGAGGACGACCCCGGCCGAATCGTGGCCGTGCTCGACTGGGAGATGTCCTCGGTAGGCGACCCCCTGGTCGACCTGGGCGTGCTGCTCTGCTACTGGCCCGAACCGGGCGATCCGCCGGCGCGGCGAGAGGCCATCAGCCCGGTGACCACACAGCCCGGCTGGCCGTCTCGCGCCGAGCTGCTGGAACGCTACCGAGCCAAGACCGGCCGGAACCTCGACGGCGTGGCCTACTACGAGGTGTTCGGCGTCTTCAAGCTGGCCGTCGTCCTGGAGCAGATCTACCGCCGCTATCACCTGGGGCAGACGCGCGACGAGCGCTTCCGGCAGTTCGAGGCCACGGTGCGCGGCCTGGCCGACGCAGCCGAAGTCGTGCAGCGAACGACTTGAAGTGACGGCGCTTGCGCTTCGAGAGGCGAAACCTCGATAGTAGGGCGCGATGTCCTCGAAGACCCAGCCATCCCGCAGAAGTTTCCTTGCCGTGGGGGGAGCCGCCGCTCTTGGCGGATGCGCCGGCCCGGCGCCGCAAGCCGAGTCTGAACCGAAGGCGGCTCGAGGACCCTCCGTCGAGGAGCTCGAGCAGGCGCTGGCGAAGCCTGTCCTGGACCTGAGCGGAGTCTCGCAGCCGGTGATCATCGACTCGCTGCGGCTGCTCGAGAAGGATGGCGAGCAGATCGTGCACGTGCGGTCGAAGGACGGCGCCGAGGGCGTCTCCCTGACCAACGGACGCGACTATATGGCCGGCATGTTTCGGGAGGTCTTCGTGCCGTTCTGGGTGGGCAAGGACGCCCGGAAGCTCGAGTCGGACCTGCTGTGGGATTTCTACCGCGACCACTCGAACTACAAGTTGCAGGGGCTCCTGTTCTGGTCGATGCAGGCCTGGGTGGAGTTCGCCATCCTCGACATGCTCGGCCGAATCGCCGGCAAGTCCATTGCCGAGCTGATGGGCGGCGTGCTGCACTCCGAGATACCCTTCTACGTCGCCAGCGGCCGGCGTGACACGACGCCGGAAGAGGAGGTCGAGTACTTGCAGAAGTTGCTGGCCGAATCCGGCGCGCACGCCGTCAAGTTCCGGCTCGGCGGCCGCATGAGCCGCAACGCCGACGCCATGCCCGGCCGCACCGAAAATCTCATTCGGCTGGCGCGCAAGACCCTCGGCGACTCGATCGACATTCACGGGGACGCCAACAGCTCCTATGACCCGGAACCGGCCATCCGCGTCGGGCGGATCCTCGAGGAGGTCGGCGCGGTGTACTTCGAGGAGCCCTGCCCGTTCGACCACCTGTGGGACACCAAGGTCGTGACCGACACGCTCGACATCCCTGTCTCCGGCGGCGAGCAGGAGTTCTCGGAGAGGCGCTTCCGCTGGATGATCGCCAACCGGGCCGTGGACATCGTGCAACCGGACCTGCACTACTACGGCGGCATGATCCGCTCGGCGCGAGTGGCGAACATGGCGGAGTTGGCGGGCATGCCAACCACCGTCCACATCTCGGGCGGCTTCGGGTTCGTCTACATGCTGCACTTCGCCGCCCGCACCAAGAACCCCGGTCGCTACCAGGAGTACAAGCTCAACATCGAGAAGTACAACGATTGGTTCGACCCGAAGATCACCGTCCAGGACGGCAAGATGAGCGCGCCGACCGGACCCGGAGTCGGCATCGAAGACCCTGCCTACGTTCTGAAGGGCGCCAAGGTTCTGGTCTAGAGATCGAGAGCAAGGAGGAATCGCGATGCTTCGATGGATTGTGCCGTTCACCGTGGCGGGTGCGCTGTTGGCGGGCTCCGCCCGCGCGCCGATCGCGGAACGCGGCGAGCTGCTGCTGGACGAGGACTTTTCGGGCCCGGTCACGTTCAGCGCTGAGCGCTGGCAGCCCCGCCAAAGCACTCGCTGGGAGGTCCGCGACGGCGTGCTGTTCGGCCAGGAATCCACCAAGCAGTTTCAAGAGTCTCGCAAGGACCATCAGGGCTTCGAGCCGCGGCTGATGATCCGCAACCTGCCGCAGGAGTACATCACCGAGTTTCGCTTCCGCGTGAGCCGGGGCGAGATGACCCCGATCGGGGCGTTCCTGGAATGGGGCCACCACATGGCGCGGGTAAGCTTCCAGAAGGACGGCCTGAACTTCGGCGTCGGCGGCTTACAGGACACGACAATTCTGGCGCGGGTGAAGGGCTTTCAGCTCGAGCCAGGACACTGGTACACGGTTCGCGCCGAGCTCAAAGGCCAAAAGCTGCACATCCGTCTCGGCGACGACATCGAGCTCTCGGCCGATCATCCGATGATCGCCCAACAGAAAGACGGGCTGGGCTTCTGCGGCCTACGCGGCGGCACGATGGAGATCGACGACGTGAAGGTTTGGGCGGTGCGCTGACGACTCCGGCTTACTCCGCTTCCTGCAACGCCCAAGCCAACGCACTCTGGGTGACGAGTTGGCAGCGGCCCTGATCGTCGGCGAAGTAGTGCAGCGGCAGCACGCCTGTTCCGCGTTGGGACCAGCAGGACATCTTGCGTTCGCCGTCGCGGTAGGGGAGGGAGACCGACGCCTCCCGCCGCAGTCGCTGGTCGGGCTTGTACAGCAGTAGCTCATCCAGCAGCGCAAACCGCTCGGGAAGCTCCGCGTGCGCCGAGGTCGAGAACGGCAGCGTCCAAGGGCATACGAGCGGCCCGTCCACCGGAAAGGATCGCTCGGACAAGCCGTCGGAGAGGCGGACTTCGTGTCCTTCCACACGCCCCGACGCCTCGTAACGGCAGTCAGCGCGCTGTTCGATCGTGCTGGTCAGCTTCCAGCTTTGCAGCGAGAGCAGCGGGTCCCGCCGGCAGAGGATCTCGGCCTCGATGCGGTTGTGCGGCTGCGAATACTTGGTCGTCTGCACCACACGCACCCGGGTCTGATCGCCCTGACGGTCCATCGCCAGCTCCAACCGGCCGATCTCAGCGTTCTTGGTCACGGCCGTCTTGGGGTCGGTCTCGGTCCAGCGGAGCACGGCGTACCGCAGCGTCCGCGCCGGAGCCGAGCCTTCGCCGGGCGCGGCGCCGGCCAGCCACCCCTGTACGGGCGACGCTCCGGCCGGCGTCGCGGACGCGCCCAGCAACGGAAGGCGGCCGGCGGCGGCCCAGGCGGCCAGGGTGAGCGCCTCTCGACGAGTCGTCTTGCTCATGCCGACAAGCCCTCCCCGGCGGCGATGCCTTCGTACCAGGCGCGCGCCGCATGGAGCGTACGGGCGCGGTTGGCGCCGCCGCGATCGGCGCCCTCGGCGTCTTGGCCCAGGCGAGCGTAGATCCGGCGGGCGCCGACGTACTCCCGCAGCTTCTCGGTCAGAGCGGCGCGCGTGGCCTGGTGGGCGGGCTCGGCCGCGAGGTTGCGCATTTCGAGCGGATCGGCGGTCAGGTCGAACATCCGCGTCGGCGTCCGGGGATAGAAGATCGCTTTGAAACGGCCGTCGGACACGGAGCAGGAATGCTCGGTCTCTCCGAAAACATGCGTCCGCCAGGCGACCTCTTTCCCTTCGAGCAGCGGGCGCAAGCTGCGGCCCACATCGGCGTCGGGCAAAGAGGGGGCGCCGGCGTAGTCGCAGATCGTGGCGGGTAGGTCCAGGCTGGAGACCAGCTTTTTCTCCTCGCGGCGTCCGTGGCCGCCGCCGGGCGGCACGACGATGGTCGGAACGCGCCAGGACTCCTCCTCCAGAAAGTTCTTGAGGATGCGGCCGTGATGCCCCATGCCCTCGCCATGGTCCGCCGCGAACACGACCAGCGTGTCGTCCGCGAAGCGGGAGCGCCGGAGGGCGTCGTAGACCAGCCCCACGTGGGCGTCGGCCATCTCCGTCTGGCGATAGCAGGAGTAGATGTAGTAGCGCCAATCGAGCTCGGTCCAGTCGCCCACCCGGCTGCGCTGCTCGCGGGATAGCCAAGGCAGCGCCGGGTCGAAGTTCTTGGGCAACGGCGGCAGCTCGTCGGCAATCTCCGGCGCAAAGCCGAACTTACCGACGCCGCCGTTGGCCCCGCAGGAGTAGCAGCAGTCGTGCGGATTGAGAAAACCCACGGACAGGAAGAACGGCTGGTCGGAGGTCCGCCGGCTCAGGAAGGCCGCGGCGGCGCGCCCCACGTCGCCGTCGCCGATCTCGCCCATGCCGGTGCCGGGGTGGAGTAGATCGAAACTGTCGGTGACGGCACGGCCCGGAATGTGCCACTTGCCCGCGTACACCGTCTCATAGCCGCCGTGACGGCGCAGCCACTGGCCCAGGTCCGGCAAGGCAGGATCGATGGGGACGGCGTTCATCAACACGCCGTGCTCGAGCGGCGTGCGGCCGGTGAACCAGCTCGAGCGCGCCGGACAGCAGACCGGCTGTGCGGCATAAGCTCGGCGGAAGGAGACGCCGTCGGCGGCAAGCCGGTCGATGGCCGGCGTCGAGCAGTACGGCGAGCCATACGCCGACACAGCTTCTGCGTGCATCTGGTCGACGTGGAGAAAGAGGATGTTCGGGGGGCGGGCTGGCACGGCGGGGTGGCGTCCTCAGAGTCGCGGTGATTGTATCAGCCGCGCCTCTCCCGCGCCCAGGGGCCTAGCGCAAGCCGCCGATGTCGTCGCGAACCGTCGCCTCGTTGTCGACCAGGGAGTATCCTTCCAACCGACCCTGCCCTGCGCTTTCCAGCGCGATGCCGACGTCGCGCACGCGCCGGGCGACCGAGTTGCGGATGCGAAGATCCTCGAACCGCCCGTCCGACCGCACCAGGTAGCGGATTCCCACCGCCGGGCCGGCGCCGGAGCCCAGAAACATCACGTTGTCCAGCAGCAGATGGTTGGCGTCTTCCACCAGCACCGCCTCGCCGTCATTGGCCGCGTCGAGCAGGACGACGTCCCGCAGGATCACGTTGTCACTGTTCCGGACGACGACAGCCGGAGCGCCCTCGGCCCCGCGAATGCGCACGTTGTCGATGAAGACGTTGGCGGTGTTGGTGATGTGCAGCGGACGCCACTTGTCCTGCCGCCATTGCTCGCCGCTGACGTTGCGAATCATCAAACCGTCGTGGCCGAAGTCGGAGTTGGCGGTGCGGATGGCGATCGGGCAGTCCTTCACGCGGACTCCGTCGATGACCACGTTGCGGTTGACCTGGCCGGGCTTGCGGTGGTCCTGGACGTCCACGCCGTAGTAACTCGACTCGGAGTAGATGTCGCGGACCGTCACGTCCTCGGAGCCGTCGGAAACCTCGACGGCGCCCCGGTCGCGCGAGCCGAAGCAGCGGATGTTCTCCACCAGTAGATGGCGAACCGGCAGTCCCAACTGCCCCGCCCCGCTGATCGAGATCACGTCGCGGGCGTTGTTCACGCCCACGATGTCCCGGATCACGCCGTGCTCGATCGCTCCGGTCGCCTCGGTCGGGTTGACCATCACGCCGTCTTTGGCGCTGTTGTGGAACGAGCCGTTCTCCACTCGAAAGCCGCCCTTGCGGAAGACGATCAGCGAGGCCCGGTCCTTGTAGGGGACCGACTCGATGTTGCCGGTGAGCGCGAACTCCGTGAAAATGACGCCCTCGGAGACGACCTCGAGCATGTGCGTATTGCCGACGC
The DNA here is from genome assembly GCA_016125275.1 of Acidobacteriota bacterium. Lineage (GTDB taxonomy): Bacteria > Acidobacteriota > Terriglobia > Bryobacterales > UBA6623 > RI-231. The sequence goes on from WGMB01000003.1 coordinate 175,338, forward strand.
CGGCCCGCAGGCGCGCCTTGAGGCCGACGAAGGTCAGGGGCTTGTCGATGCGGACCGTCTTGGCGATTTCGATTTCGTGAGCGCTGTCCGCCAGCAACGTGGCGTACGGCGGCGCAGCGTCGACGATGCTCTGCAGGTCGTCGGAATCGATCCGAATCGAGCAGGGCGATCCTGCCGGGCACGGCGCCGCTTCGCCGGCCGCGGCCGTGGGCACGACCGCGGCGGCGCAGAAGAAGGCGAAAAGTACGGCGACGATGCCCGGCATGGTTTTTCGCACCTCGATCAGAACGTGTACTTGAGCGAGACCTGCATGATCCGCGCCGAGGAGGCGCTGGTGATGCGGCCGAAGCCCTTCTGGTTGAGGTCCCCTTCGGGATCGCCCAGATTCACATGGTTGAGCGCGTTGAAGGCCTCCCAGCGAACCTGCAACGCGTGGCCCTCGCGAATCCGGAAGGACTTTCGCAAGGACATGTCGATGTTGGCAGCGCCCGGCCCGTAGACGATGCCGCGCCCCGCGGTTCCGAACTGTCCGATCGGATTCGGCGCAAAGGCGGCGGTGTTGAACCAGGCGTCGATGAGCTGGGCGCGCGGGCGATCGTTGGAGAGATTCGGATCGCCAATGACGTCCGGACGGTCATTGCCGATGCCCGACAGCGAATTGTCCTGGCCGGAGAACAGCGCGATCGGCTTGCCGGTCTGCAGCGTCACGATGCCGCCGAGCTCCCAGCCGCCGAAGGCTCCCTTCACCCAGCCCGAGGACTGCTTGAGGAACGGCAGCTCATAGAGCCACGAGCCGGCCACACGGTGCCGCACGTCGATCTCCGACGGGCCTCGATTCTGCCGCCGGTCAAACGGCGACTGGTAGCCCTGCTGGCCCTCGTTGGCAAAGGAGTTCCCCGTGCCGCCCTCGTCGATCGTCTTCGACCAGGTGTAGTTGGCCGAGAACGTCAGGCCCTTGCTGAAGCGCTTGTTCAACTGCGCCTGCAGCGCGTGGTAGTACGAGATGCCGTCGGAATAGAGCTGGCCGATGGAGCCGAAGTCCGGATACAGCGACCGCCGCTCGTTGGTGTTGCCGACCGTGGCGCCGGGCCCGTAAATCGCCGGATTCAGCTCGCGCAGCAGGATCTGGTGGCGTCCGCCGTTGCCGACGTAAGCCACATCGAGCATCAAGCTGTCGGTCAACTGCTGCTGCACGCCCGTCGTCCACGACATGATATACGGGTTGCCCAGGTCGGGATTGAACGATTTGTCGATCTGGATCGGAGTGACGAACTGCGCGTTCTGCGGATCGACCGTGAACGGGAAGGGGTTGTCTCGGCCCGCATAGGGCCGGCTCAGCGACTCCGGCGTATTGACGCGTAGCGTCAAGCCAAACGGTTGCGGCGCGCTGACGCCGCCGGCCATCTCCGCGGTGAGCGCGTCGTAGTAAATGCCGAAGCTCGAGCGGACCGCCGTACGGCCGTCCCCAAAGACGTCCCACGCCAGGCCCACGCGCGGTCCGAGGTTGTTGGCGTCGCGCTGGTACGGGAAGCCCTTGTCGCCCTGAAACAGCAGCCCGACCGGCGCCGTGGGGAACCGGGCCGACTGAGCACCGGCTACGAAGGAGCTGATCTGGCCGTTGTCCTCGCGCCACGCATTGAAGATTTCCGCGCGCAGTCCGAGCGAAGCCGTCAAGCGCGGGTGGATGCGCCAGGCGTCTTGCGCGAAAAGACCGATGTAGGTGTACTTCTGGTTAGTGGCGAAGGGCGATGCCTGGTCGAAGCGGCGCGGCAGCCCTTGCAGGAAATCCGCAAAGGGCTCGCCCGTCCTGGAGCCGTTGAAGTCGAAGCTGCCGCCGGTCTTGTTGTTGTCGGTGTAGTAGAAGCGGTTGGCCTCAGCCGTGAATCCGAACTTGAGCTGGTGATCGCCCTGGGTGACGGCAACGGTGTCGGCAAAGCCCCAGTTGTCGTGCAAGCGCTGGCGGTCGCGGCCGACGCCAAGGCCGAAGCGCCCGGAGACGGCAATGTTCGGCCGGGTGTCGACGGGGCCGCCGGCGTGCACGAAGTCCGTCGCGCCAAAGGTCGTCAGGTCGCCCTGCTGCGTGTTGCTCTCGTGATAGTCGAACTCGTTGAAGGTGAAACGGGCGGTCTGCACGACCTTGGTGCCGAAGATGTGCGTGTCTTCGACGGTGAGGGTCTGCTGACGGTAGGAACCCTCCTCGCCGTTGTAGCCGGTGAAGTCCGAACCCGAGAACGGTTCGAGGCTGCGGTTGAAGTCCTGAAAGTAGCGTCCCGTCAACTGATTGCGCTGCGTGATCTGGTGATCGATGCGCGCCATGAACTGGTCTGCGTTATTGGTGGTGCTGGCTTGCTCCACGTAGGAGCCGTTGGGGCGGTTGGGCTGGCGCACGAACTCCAGCAAGCGCAGGGCGACGGGGTCAAAGCGGTTGACCGGAATCCGGTTGCCCGGAAACGGCTGGCCGGTCTGCGGATCGGTGATGACCCGGCCGGAAGCGCTGAAGTCGCCCGCGAGCTCGGCCGCGGTCGGCGGGAAGGCCCCGGTGGAGAGCTCGTCCTCCCGGATGCGCAGTCCCTGGTAGGAGCCGAAGAAGAAGGTCTTGTTTTGCCGAATGGGTCCGCCGGCGGTAGCGCCGAACTGGTTGAAGCGCAGCTTCGGAACGTTTTCGGAGAAGAAGTTGCGGGCGTCGAGGGCGTCGTTGCGCAGGAACTCCCAGGCGCTACCGTGAAAGTCGTTGGTTCCCGACCGCGTCACGGCGCTCATCACGCTGGCGCCGCGTCCGTACTCGGCGTCGATGCCCGCGGTGAGGATCTTGAACTCCTGCACGGCGTCCGGCGGCGGCAAGTTCAAGCCGCGGCCCCGGTGGCTGTAGTTGACCGAGCTGCCGTCCATGAGGAATGACACGGAAGTGTCCCGCGTTCCGTTCAAAAAGAGCCGCTGCTGGTTGTAGCTGGCGCGTACGGTGGTGCTCAGGCGGTTCACGCCGGGAATCAGGCTGGTCAAGTCCAGCACATTGCGGCCGTTCAGCGGCAGGTCGCGCACTCGCCGGTCATCGATGAGCATGCCTTGGGAGGGCGAGCGCGTGTCTACCTGGACGGCTTCGCCCGTGACGGTCACGGTCTCGGTGACGTCGCCGAGCTCGAGCAGAAAATCCACGCGGAGGCTCTGTAGGGCGCTGAGCTCCAGGCCGGTGCGCTCCGTCACACGGAACCCCGGCGCCTGGACCCGCACGGTGTAGGGACCGAGCGGCAGAAGGGCGGCGGAATAGATGCCATCCTCATTGCTGACGGCTTCGCGCCGGTGGCCGGTGCTTTCATTGGAAAGCGTCACGGAAGCTCCCGGCACGGCGGCGCCGGAAGGATCGTGAACGACGCCGGTAATCTCTCCGGTTGGGGTTTGTGCGAGCACGCTGCAGGCGAACAGCGCCAGAGCTGCTATTGGAAGGGCGACTCTCATCTTTTCAGGCTAGGCGCCGCCCTGTTTCACGGCAGTTTCAGCGCCGAGCCATCCCATGAAGGTCGCGTCAAGACTCTGTTTCGGCTCGAATTCCGGTTCGCACGTCGAAATGGATCGCGTTATGATCTTCGCTCGATGACTCCGGAGGATTTTCGCCGCATCGCGCTAAGCTTCGAAGGCGCGGAGGAAGGCTCACACATGGGCGCGGCGGATTTCCGAGTCGGAGGGCGCATCTTTGCGACGCTGGCTTCGCAGGACGAGGGCTACGGCAACTTGATGCTGACGCCGGAAATCCAAGAGGATTTCCTGGCCGACGCGCCGGAAGTCTTCCTACCCATCAAGGGCGGCTGGGGCCGCAAGGGCATGACGCACATCCGCCTCACGCAGGCCGACGAAGACACGTTGCGAGGGGCCCTGCAGACCGCTTGGAGGCTGCGCATCGACAAGAATTCGAAGCCCCGTCCGCGCCGCAAGACCCCGAAACCGCGCTGAGCCGGGCACCCGATCCGCACACGGCGGACGCGGATCGGTTATGATGCTGCCGGTATGTCGATCCGCGTTGCGATCCTGGGTTCCGGCAATATCGGAACGGATTTGATGATCAAGATTCTGCGCCACGGTGAGGGCCTCGAGATGGGCGCTCTGGTGGGCATCGACCCGGATTCGGACGGGTTGGCGCGGGCCCGCCGCCTCGGAGTGGCCACCACGCACGAAGGCCTCGACGGCCTGCTCGCCATGCCGGAATTCTCCGACATCGACCTGGTCTTCGACGCCACGTCCGCCAAGGCCCATCTACGCCACGCCGAAGTGCTGCGGAAGGCCGGCAAACAGCTCATCGACATGACCCCGGCCGCCGTCGGCCCGTTCTTAGTACCCGTCGTCAATATGGGCGAGCACGTCGAGGCGCCGAACCTGAACATGGTGAGTTGCGGCGGCCAGGCAACCATTCCCATGGTGCATGCGGTCAACCGAGTCGCAAAGGTGCGCTACGCCGAGATCGTCGCGTCGATCTCGTCGAAATCGGCCGGTCCAGGAACGCGGGCCAACATCGACGAATTCACCCAAACGACGGCCCGAGGCCTGGAGGCTGTGGGCGGCGCCGAGCGCGGCAAGGCGATCATCGTTCTCAATCCGGCCGATCCGCCGATCCTGATGCGGAACACGGTGTTTTGCCTCAGCGATGATGCCGACGAGGCCGCCATCGAGGAGTCGATCGGCCAGATTGCGGCCGAGGTGCAGAAGTACGTGCCGGGCTATCGTCTCAAGCAGAAGGTGCAGTTCGAACGGATCGCCAAGGACGCGCCGTCTCCGGCCCCCGGCGGCGGTCTCAAGACCTCCGTCTACCTGGAGGTCGAGGGCGCGGCGCACTACCTGCCCGCCTACGCCGGCAACCTCGACATCATGACGTCGGCCGCCAAGGCGACCGGCGAGTTGCTGGCGAAGAGGATGGAAATGGCGACAGCGGTCTAGGCCGGCTGTCGCGCCCGCTTCACCACGGCTCACGGCCCACCGTTCACGGCTTACGGGTTCACCCACATGCGCATTTACGTTCAGGACGTCACCCTCCGCGATGGCATGCACGCCATCCGCCACCAGTACACGCTGGAGCACTGCCGCACGATCGCCAAGGCCCTCGACGAGGCCGGTCTGGACGCGATCGAGATCACGCACGGCGACGGGCTGGCCGGATCGAGCTTCAACTACGGCGTGGGGCTGCACACGGACCTGGCTTGGATCGAAGCCGTCGCCGAAGTCGTCGAGCATGCGAAGGTCACGGTGCTGCTCATCCCGGGCATCGGCACGATCGAAGACCTGGAGGAGGCCTACGCCGCCGGCGCTCGGTCAGTGCGCGTGGCCACGCATTGCACCGAGGCGGACGTCGCCAAGCAGCACATCGAGAAGGCCCGGCAGTTGGGGATGGATGTGGCCGGCTTCTTGATGATGGCCCACATGAATTCCCCCAGCGGGTTGGCGGGGCAGGCCAAATTGATGGAGAGCTACGGCGCGCACTGCGTGTACGTCACCGACTCCGCCGGGGCGCTGGTGATGAACGACGTGCGGGAGCGCTTTCTGGCCTTTGGCGAAGCCCTGCAGCCGGAAACGCAGCGCGGCATGCACGCGCACCACAACCTGACCCTCGGCGTCGCCAACACGATCACGGCGCTCGAATGCGGCGCCAACCGCGTGGACGCCTCTCTGGCCGGCATGGGAGCGGGGGCCGGCAACGCGCCGCTCGAAGCGCTGATCGCGGTGATGAACCGCATGGGCTTCAAGCACGGCTGCGACCTCTACAAGCTCATGGACGCCGCCGACGATCTCGTGCGCCCCCTCCAGGACCGGCCCGTGCGCGTGGATCGCGAAACTCTCTCGCTGGGCTACGCCGGCGCCTACTCGAGCTTCCTGCGCCACGCCGAGAGAGCCTCGGAGCGCTACGGCATCGACACGCGGGAGATCCTGGTCGAGGTCGGCCGGCGCAAGCTGGTGGGCGGCCAGGAAGACATGATCGTCGATGTGGCGCTGGATCTCGCCAAGGCCTGACCGCTCTCAGGCCTTGTAGTCGTCGAAGTAGCGCACCAGGATCTCCGCATCGTCACGCTGGCCAAGCAGCGACCCGACGATGCAGAAGAGCAACGAGAACAGCAGCGACCACACGAAGGGGTCGAAGTCCAGGAAGCTCCGCGTCCCAAAGGCCAGGTACTGCGCCAGGAACGTGGTGAAGCCTCCGAGGATGCCCGCCATGCAGCCGGTCTTGTTCATGCCCGGCCAATACAGGGAGAGACACGTGGGCGTGAGGAAGGTAGCGGCAAGCCCGGTACCCGAGAACACCACGATGTACTGCAGGAAGTCCGGCGGGCGCAGGGCGAAGACCAGGCAGACGGCCGCGACGCCGATCGTCGAACCGAGCGTCCAGCGCTTGGCCTGCTTCTCCGTCAGGGACTCCTTGCGGTTGCGCTCCACCATGTCGCGGACGATAGCGCTCGACGAGACCAGCAGGAACGAGCTCAGCGTGGACATGATGGCCGCCATCGGGCCGGCCAGCACCAACCCGGCGAGCCACGACGGCACCGCGGCCATGATCGTCGCCGGCATGGCGTGGTCGGGGGCGACGAGGTCCGGCACGAGCACGCGCCCGGTGACGCCGATGAGGATGATCGCCGGGTAGGTGAGGATCACGTAGAAGGCCACCAGGACGAGCGCACGGTTCAGGCCGGCCGGGTTGTCGGCGGCGAGGTAGCGGGTCATCAGCGAGGGCTGCCCGGCCCCGGCGAAGGGCCAGATGAAGAAGAACGAAATTGCGGCGGCGATGGGCAAGAAGTTGCTGGGGCCCATCGGCGAAAGCAGCGCCGGGTCCTGCTGCTCCAGTCCGGCGCGAATCGCCTCCAACCCGCCGGCCTTCGAGATCGCGAAGGTCACCGTGATGAGCACGCCGATCAGCATGACGACGGCCTGAAAGGCGTCCGTCCAGGCGACCGCCCGAAAGCCGCCGTATGTGGTGTACAGCGTGACGGTCACAGCGAAGCCAAGCACGCCCCACAAGTAGGGAACGCCCAGGACGGCCTCGATCACCCGCGCGCCGGCCACGTACTGGGCCACGATGTAGCCGGTGTAGAGGATGATGAGCGCCACGCCGGAGACGCCGCCGATCATCGGCGAGTCATAGCGGTCCCGCAACAGGTCCGGAAAAGTCAGTGCGCCGGTCTTACGGCCGACGTAGGCGATCCGTTGACCGAGCAGTCCAAAGCCCACCAGCACCGAAATCACGTAGCCGGCGATCCACAGCAGCATCGAGTAGCCGTTGGTGTGCGCCAGCGCGGGCACCCCGATGAAGCTGCCGCCCGAGGCGGACGTTGCGATCCAGGTCAGCCCGAGAACCCACGGACCAATCGACCGGCCGCCCACGAAGAACTCTTCCATGTAGGCGCCGCCGCGGGCCTTTCGTTGGGCCAGCCAAGCGAAGAAGAAGGTTGCCAGGAGGTAGGCGAGAAAAGTGCCCCAAACAGCCGGTCCGGTTTCGTACAAAATCTATCGCTCCACGCCATCGCCCAAAAAGGCGAGTCCATACCAGGCGGCGACGACGAGGAAGACCAGCCAGGGAGTGAGAATCGACCAAAAGGCCCACGCCGGAACGCCCATCACCACTCCGGCGGGGTCGGCGTCATAGACGGCATAGGAGCCGCCCACCACCCAACTGCCGGCCAGCAACCACAGCCCCACGGCGGTGAGGGCTTCGCGGCGGGTACGGCGGTAGTTGGGCTCCATGAAGCGGCGATGATAGCAAAAACGGGGCAGGTCAAGGATCGAGAATCGATCGAAGCTCCGCCTCCAGCGCCTCCCCCATGCCGGCTCGGGAGAACGATTGCGAGCGCCTTCGACCGGCCGCGCCGACCGTCCAAGCCAGCTCCGGATCTTGAAGCCATGGCTCGACGGCAGCGGCAAACGAAGCCGCGTCCGGGGCGCAGAGCCGACCCGTGACGCCGTCGAGAATCGTCTCGCAAGGCCCTCCCTCGCGGACCGCCGCTACGGGACGCCCAGCCGCCATAGCCTCCACCGGAACCAACCCAAAATGCTCGCGCGGCGGCGTGTAAAGCAAGCACCGGCAGCCGGCGAGCAGCGCTTTGCGAACGGCGTCGGACGGGTTCGTGAGAAAGCTCACCTGCGCGGCGAGCCCCAGGCGCACCGCAAGAGCTCGGAGCCGTTCCAGTAGAGTCCCCATCTCCGGCCGGCTCTCGTCGAAGCCCCCGGCGAGCTGGAGCTCCAGGCGGTCAAAGAGGTCCTTGGGCAGTCTCGATCGCAACTCGCCGAGGGTCTCGATGGCGACCTCGAGATTCTTGGACGGATCGAACCGACCCAGCACGAGCAGGCGGATTGGGCCATCTTCGGCCGGCGGGGGCACATCCGCAAACTCCTCCACTGCGACTCCCGGATAGAGGACGCCGGGCCGAGGCAGCCGCGGGAAGGCCTCGGCGAAGCGGTCTCCGGTGAAACGGCTGTTCACCAGCACGCGGTCGGCGGCGGCCAGACCCCGCTCTTCGAGCCGGTCGAGCGGTCGCCGGTAGAGTCGATAGAGCCCTCTCTTGGGGGGAGTCAGGAGCACATCGGGAAAGTGGCAGTAGAACAGCACCGGGCAAGCCGCTCGCCGGCACAGCAGCGGGATGGAATGCGCGACCAAGTCGGCGATCGCCACGTCGAACCCGCCAGGCTCGCCCCCCAGCGACCAGCCGACCGCCATCGTCCGAAGCACGTTGCAGGGAGCCCGCAGGCGCCCTAGGATGTTCGCCGGCAGAAAACCGGCGCGCTCACGAATGTCGATCGAGCCGTCCCGCGCTTCCTCGAAACAGCGTTCCCGGTCCACGCGCGCGGTGAAGACGGTCACGCGATGGCCGCGGTCCCGGAGCGCGGCGGCGACGTCGAGGACCCAGCGCTCAGCCCCTCCCAGACCCATCGTCGGATGCGCGATGGCGATCCGCAACGACGACTGCAAGCTGGCTGAAGGCCGGCGACTCATCGCCCTCACGCGAATCCTAAGCGCCGCCAGCCGCCGGAAGCTTCCTCGGCCCACAACGGGCCGTTTTGGGCAAGGCTCTCGCGAAAGCGGGCGACCTGGGGCGGCCGGACCGCTTCGTCGAGCAGGCGAGCGAGCCCGGCGGCGTCGCGAAACGTGCGCCCCTGGACGCCGTCTTGGACCAGCTCCGCGAGGCACGGTCCGTAGTCCAGGGCCAGGACCGGCGTCCCCGCCCCGAAGAAGTCGACGATCTTCATCGGCAGGTCGATCCCCGAGGACGAGCTGTGCAGGCTCAGGCCCAGATCGGCGGCTCGCAGCAGGCCTCGATAGTCAGCCGGAGAGAGAAAGTGCGTCTGGACCGCGGCGCGTTTCAGGGGCAACGCGGCGATGCGGGCCTCGTAGGTCGGGCGCAACGGTCCTTGGCCGGTCAGCAGTACGAGAAGTCGAGGAGCCGCCTCGTCGCAGTCCCTCAGCTTGAGGGCTTCGAGCAACAGCTCGATATTTTCGTCGGCCGTCCAACTGGTGGGGCAGACCAAAACGGCGTCGGCCGGGAGGGCGTCAGGAAGGATGCGGCGCAGTAGGGCCCGCCGCGCCTCCTCGCTGAGCGCCGGAGCGATCGATAATGGTCGGTCGTAGACGACTTCCAGAGGGCCTCGCAGGCCTCGGCGGCGCAGATCCCTCCGCATGGCTTCGGAGACGCAAAACGCTCCGTCTGCCAAGCCGCCGGCCCACATCTCGTAGCGCTCGGCCCAACGCACCGCGAAGCTCCGGCCCAACCGCAGGGCAAGCAGGGAAAACCCAAAGTTGTGCCAATCCGCCACAAAGCGAGCCCCCCGCAGGCGCGCCACGCAGGCGCACAGCCAGAGAGTGGGCAGGCTGGGAGGATTCTGCGCCAACACCGTGCCGCCCCGGGGGCAGCAGGTCCACAGCAGGCCTGCCAAGCTCCAGTGCAACAGCGCAACGCGCCGGAAGGTCCGCCACAGAAAAGCTGCTACGCCGGCGTCGCGCGGGGCGGCTGGCAGAGATCGCAACTCCCGGACTTCGATTCGAGGGTTCGCTAGGGCCCGTTCCGGCAGAGGGGTTTCGCAATAGCCCGCCAACGTCACCGAGAAGCCTGCCTCCGCCAGAGCGATCGCGTGATGCGTCATACGAGGGCTTCGGCCGAGATCGCCGAGCACGACGACGAGCGCGCGCCGCGGATGAAATGTGGCGGGGCCCATCGCGGAAAATCTATGATACGCCTACAGGTGGGGGTGAACTGGGGCTCCGGTCGGGCAGGGAGGGGGGTGACGCTGGCTGTGGCCGGCGGCGGCACTGCCGGCCATGTCGTGCCCGGACTGGCAGTGCTGGAAGAGTGGCGGAGGCTGGCGCCCGAAGCCGACTTCCTGTTTCTGGGAGGAGAGGGAGGCTTCGAGGAGCGCTTCACGTCCATGGCGGGCGTTGAGCTCGTTCGCCTGCCCAGTTCGCCGTTCGCCCGGCAAGGCCGCCGGGGCAAGGCGCGGGCCGCCTTCAACGCCGTACGGGCCACCGCCGCCGCCCTGCGACTCTTTCGGACGCGCCGGCCCGCGCTGGCGCTGGGTTTTGGAGGCTATGCGTCGGCCCCGGCTCTGGCCGCCGCGAGTCTGGCCGGCATCCCTTCCGCGTTGCACGAGGCCAACCTGCGGCCTGGCTTGGGCAATCGGCTCTCCGCTCGTTGGGTGGACAAAGTCTTCCTCGGCTGGAGAGAAACGGACGAGCGCCTGGACAACCCGCACTGCCAGTTCGTGGGCAATCCCCTGCCCCGCAGTCGCTTACCGCCCGGCGGACGGACAATGAATGGGAGCGGTCTGCCGCGCGTGCTCGTGCTTGGCGGCTCAGAAGGCTCGCCCGAGCTCAATGAACGCGCACCGGCGTTGCTCGGAGCCGTGCAGCGCCTATTGAGCCGGCCTTTGCGGGTTCTCCACGTCTGTGGTTGGGGCGAAAAGGCCGCCGTGGAGAGTCTGTACCGCGCGGAGTCCGTGGAAGCCCGCGTCGACTGCTTCGTCGAGAAAGTCGAAGATCTCTACGGAGAATGCGACTTTGCGGTCGCCACGGCCGGCTCGTTCACCCTGGCCGAGTTGGCCGCCTGGCGCATTCCGGCCCTGCTGGCCCCCTTGGAAGGAGCGGCCGGCCGGCACCAGCACGCCAACGCGGAAGCCTTTGCGGCTCGCAGCGACGCCCTGTTGCATTGGGAACCCGCCCTCGTCGCCGACCTACTGCATGCGCCGGAGAAGCTCCAACGGGCCGCAGATCGCATGGGACGGGCCTTCGATCAGGGAGCGGCGGAGACCCTGGCGCGGGCCTGCCTGGAGATGATCCGCTAGCGGCTCCGTCGACGCAGCCGGGCGAGGATCGCTTCCTCGGCCAGCCGCAACTCGGTCAACCCCATGGCGCGGCTGAGGCCGAAGAACGTTGCGGCCCCCAGCGGAATGGAGATCGCCAAGTCGAGAGCGCGCGCGGTCCACGAGACGCCGACCTGAGCGGCGACGAACCGCGAGCTTCCCCAGCAGACCACGGTCATCACCACCGTGGCCGCCGCAATCTTCACGAACCCGGCCCACAATCGGCGCCCCTCCACGCCTCCCGCCCGTGTACGCATGGAAAGGAACAAGAACAGGAAGCTCAACGTGGTGACCGACGCTGTCGATAGGGCCAAACCCGCGTGCCCCCAGCCCAACCGCCGAATCATGAACCAGTTCAGGCCATAGTTGAGAAAGATGGACAGGGTGGAGACCACGGCCGGGGCGCGAACGTCATCGAGGGCGTAAAAGGCCGGGGTCAGGATCTTCATGCCGGCATAGCCCACCAGGCCCAGGCAGAACGCCGAGAGCGCCAGCGCGGTCTGCTGCGTGTCATATGCCGAGAAGGCTCCCCACTGGTAGATGACCCCAACGATCGATTCGCTGAGAACGATCAGACCGGCGGCCGAGGGCAGAGTCAGCAGGAAGACCAGACCCAGCGAGCGCGACAGGGTGTCCCGGAACTCGGGCATGTCGCCGCGGGCGGCGCTGCGGGAAATGGCCGGCAGGGTCGCCGAGCCGATCGCCACGCCGAACAGTCCCAACGGCAACTGCATGAAGCGGAAGGCGTAGCCGAGCCAGGAGACAGGGCCGTCGAGGATCTCTCCTTGGGCGTTGGTGATCTGGGAGGCGAAATTGCTGTTCACCACGACGTTGATCTGCACCGCCGCCGCGCCGAGCACCGCCGGCCCCATCAGCTTGAGAACCTGCCACAGCCTGGGGTCGCGCCAACTGAAGTCCAAGCGATAGCGCATGCCCAGTTGCCGTAGACCCGGGACCTGCCAGAGGTACTGGAACAATCCGCCCAGCAGCGCGCCGACGCCCATGCCAACGATCGGATTCAGTCCTAGGACCGGGGCGACCCAGAACGCCACGCCGAGGCCGATGCTGAGCGAGGTCACATTGAAGACCGCCGATGACAGCGACGGCATCAAGAAGCGGTCGTGCGATTGGAGCGCCCCCATGGCCTTCGCCGACAGCACGGCGAACAGCAGGAAGGGCATCATGATCCGCGTCAGCAGGACCGTGAGCTCCTTTTTGCCTTCGACCTCGCCGAACCCGGGGAACATCAAGTCCACCACAGCCGGAGCAAAGACGGCGCCCACCAAGCACAGCAGCCCTACCGCCGGAACCAGCAGCGTCGTCAAGCGGTTGGAGAGGTCGAAGGCGCGCTCGCGGCCTTCCTCTGTTAGGGTCTTCGAGAAGACCGCCACGAAGGCCGAGGAGAGGGCGCCCTCCGCCAACAGATCCCGGAACAGATTGGGAATCCGAAAAGCCCCCAGGTAAGCGTCGTAGGCGACGCCAGCGCCGAAGAATCCGGCAAAGGCGGCTTCACGCGCCAAGCCGGTCAATCGGCTGAGCATGACGGCCACCCCTACGGCGCCCGCTGCAGCGACGACCTTGGAATGCTGGGAGCTCGAGGAGTCGGGAGAGGGCGACGCCGAGGACGGACCAGAACTGGAAGGCATGGAAGCCACGCGAGACGCAACGACGGGCTACGCCCTATTCAGCGTAGCCCGTCGTTGTGCTCCCCCATGATCGTGGCGAGCACGAGGAGCGAAAAATCAGCCGCGCCGACGGCGCCAGAACAACAGACCGCCCACGCCGGAGGCCAACAACACGAGCGTGCCGGGCTCCGGATTGGCAGCCGGATCCGTGAGGATCTGTCCGGGCGTCAAGCCGCCGGTGAAAGTCGGGCTGGTCGACAAAGCCGCGGACATCGAAGGAGTCGACGCAGGCGTAGTCGTCGTCGTCAGGACTCGCTGATACACCACCGGGGCTCCGAAGAATCCGGAGTAGCTCAGGCCGAAGCCGTAGGAGTACGGATTGTAGTAGAACGACGTCGGCATCGGGTTGTTGGCGGCGGGAACACCGCTCGAAACGCCAGGCGCCGACGTACCGGAAGGATTCAACGTGTTGGCAGCGTTCTGCAACGTCTGCTGGGATGAGGACTGGTTGGGGGAGCCCTGCGAACCCTGGGGCGCGGGGCTCGAGTAGCTGTAGTTATAGGAATAAGCGCTGGAGTACATGTTCCCGACGAGCGCCACGGGGGCTGCCGTCAGGTGGGCGACGCCGAATACGAGAAGGACTGCTATTAAGACTCCCGGTCTCTGCTTCATCAATTTCCTCCCCTTCTCTTCGGACAGGGTATTGTGTTCCTTGTGTTCTGCCGATCAGTGTCGTACCAGAGTCGATTCGAACCCACCCGCCAGATCGGCAATGCGCTGAGCTGGAGGCAAATCCGCCTGTCCGAGTTCGATCGTACCATAGCCTTCGGTCCACATCAATAGCCCGATCGCTGCAAATCAAGGCGCAACGGCAACGTCCCAAACGACATCGCTTCGCGTCAAAATCGTGCATCGCGCGCCGCCAGAGAGCTGAAAAACATACTTGGCGTCGTAGCCCTGCGCGCTCAGGTTCCGGATCGCTACGGCAGGGGCGCCCAGGGTGCCTCGGGCCTGCTCGAGGGTCCAGCCGCGCTGCGCCGCACAGGTCGCATTTTGCGTCGTCGGTCCAACCGAATCCGCTTGACGCAATGACGGAAAAAGCGCGTCGCCGGCGGACGGCGGTTCCGGTTCCGGCGAGCCCTCAACGCGGGCCATGCCCCAGCTCTCCCGCAGAACCACCGCCTCGCCGAGAGCCTCCTCTTCCGCCGCAGTGGTGGTCGATGCTCCCACCGACCGGACAGCGATCGAGGCCGGGGCGCTTCTGACGCCTGCGGCTGCAGTCGACGTCAGGGTTCCCACCTTGCCCAAGACGCCCGCAGTTCCCTGCCCTACGGTTTTGGCGGCGGAGCTTCCGATGCCGGAAGCGCCGGTCACGACGGCGGCCCCTACAACGGCTTGAGCCTCGGTCACAATCGGCGCAGCGAGGAACAGCATCGCCGCAAATAGAGAATCAAATCGGCTCACCAGCGTCAGCGTAGTACCGATGACCCCAAGGCGCCATCGGGGATTCCACCGACTCGGCCGTCTTCAACCGCGGCGGTAATACTTCGAGTAATTGTAGTACTGGTAGTAGCCCAGCCCACGACCCAAGAACCACGGCTTCACACAGTTCATGACCACGCCGATGAGCTTCTTGGGCGGGACCGACTCGTAGGCGCGCATCCAAAGCATCCGGTTCGTGTGGTCCTGCCGCACCACGAGGATCACGCCGTCGCAGTTCGCCTGGATCAAGTCGAAGTCGGCTACGGCCCCGGCGGGCGGGGTGTCGTAGATCACGTAGCTGAACTGCTGACGCAACGCCGCCGACACATTGTCCCATCGCTTGGAATTGAGCAAGTCCGCGGGACCGCCGCGCCCCTTGCCGCTGGGAAGAAAGAAGAGATTCGGAAACGGCTCGATCCGGGCGATGCAGTCGGATAACGCAGCGGTCCCCGACAGGACGTCCGCCAAGCCGGGCTTCACAGGCACGTCGAAGTAGCGCGCTAGGCTGCCGCGGTGCAGGTCGGCGTCGACGAGCACGATCTGCTCTTCGGGATTGAGCGCCATCACGCCAGCCAAGTTCACGGCATTGACGCTCTTGCCGTCGCCGGACTCGGCCGAGGAGATCGCCAAGGTCCTCGGCTGCTGGGCGTGCTGCAGGATGCGCGTGCGAATAATGCGGTACTGCTCGGCGGCGTGAGAGTTCTCCCCGGCGAACGGCAACAGGGGCGTCTGCGACTTGATGTGAACCTGGATCGACCGCAGGTCTTCCTTGGCCCCCACCTCAAACTCGGACAATCCGCTCAGCGAGAGCGAGTCCGGCCCCAGGTCGGGCGATCGCTCCGGCCTTCCCAACGATGCGAACGCCTCATCATGCAGAGGCAGCTTCGACGGGCGCGGATCGCTGCCGGACTGATGCAAGGCGTCAAAAATATCGCTCATGAGGAACCCACGGGAGCTAGAAGGAAATCCAGCCCAAGTAGAAGCTGGTCGCCACGGCCAGGGCTGCCACTGACAAGATGACCGACGAGGCGATCAAGGCCCGCTTGGGAAGTCGAGAGGTTGATCGGCCAGATCGCGCCCCAGTAGGCTCCGCCGCCGCAGAGTCCGGCTCCAACTGAATCATCGGCACCTGCCCCAGAACGGCGACGTTTGGGGGCAACTCCCACTCGCCCAGCAGAACATTGCTGCGAAGCTCGGTGCCAAAACCCAACAGGCAGCCCACCACGAGGCCGGCGCCGCAGGTGACGAGCATCAGAAGCTCGCGGTCCGGACGGATGGGCTTCTCCGGCAGGCGGGCGGGCTCCAGAACCGTGAACTTCTCGGCCTTCTGGCGCGTCTCGAGCTCGCTGGCTAAGTCAGCCTCGATGCGTTTGTCCAGCAGAGCCTGGTAGTTGCGGACCGAGATGTCGTAGTCGCGCACGACCTTGGATAATTCCTGCTCGTGCATGGGGATGCGGCCCAGCCGCCCCTGTTCGGCCCCGAGCCGACCCACGAGTTCCTGCCGTCGGGTCTGCGCTGCCTTGATGTCGTCGTCGAGTAGAGAGATCTGGACCTGCAGTTGATTGATCCGATCCAGCTCCCGAGCCATGGACTGCGCCATGTCGGAGCTGATCGGAATCTTTTCGGAATCGGCGCCGCCGGTCGCCGCGCTCGGGATCGTCGCCTCGGCTTCCTGGGGTTCTTCGGCCGCCGCCTTGGCCGCCGCCTCGACGCGCTGCCGCAGGACTTCGACCTGAGAGCGCCCGCGAATCACATCCGGATGCGAATCGCTGTAGCGCGCTTCGAGGGCGGCCAACTGCTCCAGCGCGCGGTTCAGCTCAGTCTGCTCCGGCGTCAGGCGGATAGCGCCCGAGGAGGTCGTCACTGGCTGCCCCGAAGCGGCCGCGCGAGCCTGCTCCTTGGCCATTTGGCGCAACATATCCAGGCTGTTCTGCGCGCTAGTCAGCGAATTCTCATACAAAATCTTGCTCTGCCGAGCCCGCTCCACGTCGGTATCACAGCGGACGATCTCTCCCTGCAGACGCTGCACTTCCGACAGCAAGACACGCTCCTGCTGGGGCAACTCGCCCATATTTCGCGTCCGATACTCGCGCAGCAACTCTTCCTGCCGCTCCACTTCCTGCCGAAAGTCCTCGAGCTGATTGGTCAGAAACTCCGCAGTTCCGAGGGCCTGATTGGAGCGCGTGCGAAGGTTCTCGTCAATAAACAGGGTCGAGAGCCGGTTGGTCACCTGCGCGACCACGCTCGGGTCATCGCCCTCGAAGACGATCTGGAAAGCCGGCGCATTCCGCTGCGCCCAGCCCTGCACCAAGCTGACGCTGATCTTATCACGCAGCATCTGCACGATCTCTTCTTCCACCATCCTCGTCCGCTCGCTCTCGTAGAGGTTGAACTCCTCGATCAGACGTAGCAACGGCTCGTAGGCCAAGATCTGCTGACTGATGCGGTTGAGGCGGTTGGAGAGATCCTCGTTGACGGTCGGAGCGACGTAGCGCTCCGGGATTCGCTGCTGCTCGATCAGGATCACCGAACGCGCTTGGTAAACCGCCGGCAGACGGTAGACCACGATCGCCCCGATGATCGAGATGACAAGCCAAGTGGACAGAATCAGCAGCTTGCGCTTCCAAACCGCCCTCAAGATGGAGAGCGGCATGAATTCGCCACGGATCTGACGCTGTTCTACTGCATCCATCAATGAGTCCTCGAGAACCGGCGATTAATCATGGAGCGAGTCCGTCTTTCGCCGAAGAGATCGCGCATGAATGCTCCCTCCGACTGAATCGCTTATCGGCCTTCAAGGGGGCTGCCTTGAGCCTGCGCGCCGGTATCCAGATTATCCTACAGCAACGGAATGCTGGCAAGACGACGGTCCCTCGCCCCGCGCCGTCAGGACGCCGTTTGACGCTCGAAATTCGCGCGCTCCATGCTATACTCTCGCTAACCTTGGCGGTTAGGCTCGTCGGGCTGGTCGATGGGCGGCGCGCCACGGCGTCAGCGACGGTTGAAGTCCTTGTGGAAAGGCGACGCGTCGACGGCGAGCAGGGAGACGCCCCTATGCAATTGACCATCGGCCGACAACGGCGGACGTGCAATCTAACGGTGCGAGCCAAGGCCGCCGAGTTGAGGCGCGTCTATGGCTTGCTGTTCGTCGTTTCCGTCGCTGCGCCGATCGTCTGGGGAGTCGGTTCGTCCGTCGTTCGGGCCGAGGAGCACGAAGGCCGGACCATCGGAGACTTTGGCGAACGCTCCGTTACTGCCTCTCCTGCGCGCACGCTAGACGCAGCGCTGCGCGAACAAGGTTCGGAGCAGGCGCAGCCCGAGGAGGAAACGCCCACAGCCCAGCGTTTGACTCCTTCGGAACTCTACGCAAGCGGTTCCAAGCAATCGCCCGGGCGCCTTCCCTACGCTGAGGAGTTGCGCGGCCAGCAGGCCCGGCGGGCGTCTGCCCTAACCGGCAAGCCCTTGCAGCAGTCCAAGGAGGCCGAGCAGGAGATTCTGCTGCTGGCCCAGTCGAAGGCCTCTCCTGACAAGGTGATCGACCTGTCGGCGTTGTCGCCGATTCGGATCGTTACGCCGCAGATTGCCGCCGTCGGCGCCACTTCGAGCGCGCTGAGTCAGGCGGCGCCGCAGGCTGCGAGCCCGCAAGTTGCAGGGTCGGCCACCCCGGCGGAGCCGGTCACTTCTCCCTATCAAGGCGTGTTGACCGAAGTTGGCCAACCCTCCTCGGTCGGCCCCTCTCGCCCCGAGCCGGAGCCCCCGGCCAGCGAGACGCGCCGCAGGGCCCGCACGGCACTTCATAGCGCAGCAGCCAACGCGGCCGCGGCCATGGTGGCCGACTCGCCGTACCAGAACGTGCTCTCGGGACAGGACCGATTTACGGCGCCGGGCGGACTGGGCGACGCCTCGCTATCGCCGCCGAGCGCGGGCGGGGTCACGGCAGTCGATCAGGGACTGAACCAAGTCTCCGAGGCCGTGGGCGTCATCCCGGGACTGCACATTCAGCAGGCCTCGGTCTCAGCCGGTTATTCGACCAACGCTGTTCGCTTTCAGCGCAGTGGCTCAGTGCCGCTGGGACAAGACTACGACCTTGGTCTGTCGACAACCATCGGGTACCAGCGCAGTTGGCGGCGATCCAACATGATGGTGCGGTACACGCCTTCGCACAGCAGCCGCGCGTACTATTCCGAGTGGAACACGACTGATCACCGCCTCCAGCTGTCTGGTGGCCGGCAGTTGAGCCGGCGCTGGTCGGTAGGCGGCGCCACTAACGCGTCGAACACGGGCATGGAGTCCTTTTGGCTCGAGTTGCCGGTCTTCGGGACCATCCCGAACCCGCCCACGTCGTTCGACGAGTTGTACAAGATGGTGCAGGCCGGGCAGTTGACCGACGATCAGTTTGCGTCGCTTTTGACCGGCGCCCCGGTCGTCGAGAAAGACGGCGGCCAGGGACTCGCGCTCAGCCGCGTGCTGAACGTTTCGGCGTCGGCCAACGCCCGCTACGCTTACTCGCCCAGGCTGTCGTTCTCCATCTCCGGATCGGCGCGCAACACGCAGTTGCTGACCGACCCGACCTCGGGCCGCCGCCTGGTCGCGGGCGGCTTTGGGACGCTCCAGGAAAGCTCAGTGACGGCGGTGTCGGCCGGTGCTCAGTACGAGCTGACGCGTCGGTCTGGAGTGTCGTTCTCGCACAGCGTTGGCCAGAACAGTTCCACGGTCTGGCGCGGAACCACGCAGAATTCCTCGGTCGGATATAACCAGCGCGTTGGGCGCTATTGGAACTTCGGCGTCAACATCGGCCTGGGCCAGATCACCAACGACAGCAACTACGGCGGCAATTACGCCGGGGCAGGATACACTCGCACCACCTACACCGCGAATGGACAGCTCAGCTACCGTCTGCGGTCACACCAATTCAGCCTCAACGGCGGCCGTAGCGTGGGCGACTCGTTCGGCTTGGGCGCCTTTACGTCGCTGCGCGGGGGCGCGGCTTGGAACTGGGCGATCCTCGGTTCGCCCTGGAGCGCCAACGCCTCCGCCAGCTACATGCACAGCACCAACAACGCCTTGACGGGCAATGGGCTGGAGATGAGGTCGTTCGGCGGCGGCATCGGTCGGCGCGTGTCGGCAACGACGGCAGTGCGAACCAGCTACTACTACGGCATTTTTGACTCGCCCTATCGCGGATTGTTCTCGAACAACTCGGTCCACCGTGTGCAGGCGTCCTTCATCTGGAGACCTTCCCAGCCGCGCTAAGCGGGAGGGAGCATCCGGATTCATCCCCGGAGCAGAGCGATGTTCCGGATCTTCAGCCAGTACGTCTCTCGCAAGGCCTTCCTCCACTTCGTCGCTGACGCGGTTCTAGGATGTCTGGCGCTGGCTTTGGCAGCCAAGTTGCGCGCGCTGGACAGCCCTGAGGTCTACGCCACCCTGACCGAATGGCCGGACTTCGGTTACCGCGTCGCCGCCGTCGTCGGCAGCTTCCTGGTGTGCAGCTACTACAACGACCTGTACACGCAGGACACGATCACGAGTTTCGGGGAGCAGTTCTTCCGCATGGTCCAGGCTCTCGGCGTGGCCTGCTTCGGGCTGGCGGCGGTCTACTATGCCGTGCCGGACTTGCGACTCGGCCGCGGCGCGTTCGGCCTCGGCATCCTATTGATCCTGGTCTTCTCCTCTAGCTTCCGCTGGGTGACCGACCGCTTCTGGCACGGCGCCGTCACGCGCATGAACGTGGCGATCGTCGGCGTCCAAAGCTTGGCTCAAACGACGGCCAGCGAGATCGGTCACCGCGCCGACCTCAACATGCGCGTAGTCGGCTTCGTCGGCGTAGGGTCTCCCGGCGAAGCGGCACTGGGTCCGGACGTGCTGGGCGGCGCGGACAAGCTCGAGCAGATCGTGCAGACCTACGCGGTCGAAAAACTGATCGTCGCTCTCGAAGAGAACGAGCCTTCGCCAACGCCCTATCTGCTGCGGGCGCGCACGCGCGGCGTCGTTATCGAAGACGCCCGAGCCATGCTGGCGGCGCTCACCGGACGGGTCGCGATCGAGACCGTTCCGTCCTCCTGGTTCATCTTTTCGGAAGGCTTTCGCCGGTCACGCTACGCGCTCGCCTTCAAGCGCCTACTCGACCTTGCCCTGGGACTGATTGGTCTGGCGATCTCGCTGCCAATCATGGCGATCGTCGGCCTCTGCGTCCGACTGGATTCGGCCGGCCCGATCCTGTTCCGGCAGCGGCGCGTGGGCTACGAAGGCCAATGCTTCGAGTTGATGAAATTCCGCACCATGCGAGTGGACGCGGAAGCCGACGGCGTGGCCCGCTGGGCGGAGAAGAATGACCCTCGCGTCACTCGCATCGGAGGCTTCCTGCGGAAGTACCGATTCGACGAGCTGCCGCAGTTCGTCAACGTGATCCGCGGCGACATGAGTCTCGTCGGACCGCGGCCGGAGCGCCCCGAGTTCGTCGAGCGGCTGCGGGCCGAGATCCCCTTTTACGATGAGCGGCACACCCTTCGCCCGGGCATCACCGGCTGGGCTCAGATCTGCTATCCCTACGGTGCGACCGTCGAAGATGCTCTGCGTAAGCTCGAGTACGATCTGTTTTATCTGAAAAACGTGTCGATTCTCTTCGACATGGCCATCGTTCTGCAAACGGTTAAGATCATTCTCTGGGGCCGCGGTCAATAGCGCCGCCCCCGCAAACCGCCCGAAACCATGAGCCAATCGGAAGCCACCACCTACGAGATCAACTGGAAGACTCTGCCTTGGGCCCCGATCGTCGCGATCGGAGCCCTCCTCGTCGCTCTGTTCTGGAGCGTCGTCCCGTCCATGGTCGAGGTTTGGATGACCGATGAGGCCTACTCGCATGGGCTCCTCATTCCGCCGCTGGCAGGCTACATCGCCTGGATTCAGCGTGACAAAATCCTTGCCGAGCCTGCTCGGCAGGACGCTCGCGGCTTGCTGGTGACGGCCCTCGGTTGCCTGGTGCTGCTGGTTGGCAAGCTCGGCGCGGAGTTCTTTCTGACACGCATCTCGATCGTGATCATTCTTTGTGGGCTGATCCTGACGTTCTGGGGCTTTCGGCGGCTCACGCAGCTGTCTTTTTCGTTGGTGCTGCTGGCTACGATGGTGCCGATTCCGCAGATCCTCTACAACAAGATGGCCACCCCTCTGCAATTGTTCTCGTCCACGGTGGCCAGCGATTTTCTCCAGTTGGTGGGGATTCCCGTCTACCGCGACGGCAACATCATGAACCTGGCGAACATCTCGCTGGGCGTCGCCGAAGCCTGTAGCGGTCTGCGTAGCATGTCGTCGTTGACGGTATTGGGACTGGTGGTCGGCTACTTCACCTGCCGTACCACACCGATCCGGGCGCTGCTGGTCGTACTGGCCATCCCCACGGCGATCTTCATGAACGTCGTGCGCATCGTGGCGACGGCGCTAATGGCCCGGGCCGATCCGGCTTTGGCCGAGGGCTTTTTCCATTCCTTCTCCGGATGGATTGTCTTCTTGTGCGGCTTCGGAATCCTCTACGGTTTGGCGGCGGGGCTGGCGAGTTTGGAAGGCAAGGGACCGGCGGACGACCGCGCCGGGGAGTTGGCGAGATCATGAAAAACTGGACCTGGCGGGTGACCGCGACGGCTGCGCTGCTGGCCCTAACGCTGGCAACGGCGTACTCTGCGGGCGCCCGGGCGCCCCAGAACCTGCGACAGCCCTTGGAGGACTTTCCCTCCGACGTGGGCGGCTGGAAGCTCTTGACCGACCAGCGGCTCGAAGAGGAGACCGCGTCGGTGCTCAAGGCGTCGGACTACGTGCTCCGGCGGTATGGCAAGGATGATCGCTGGCTCGAGTTCTTCGTGGCGTTCTACGCCATGCAGCGCGCGGGCGAATCGATGCACTCTCCCCGCAACTGCCTGCCTGGCTCGGGCTGGGAGATGTGGGACTACGACGTGGCTTCGATCCCTCTCGACGATCACGACGTGACGGTGAACAAGTACTGGATTCAGCGTGGCCGTCAACGCCTGCTGGTCTACTACTGGTACCAGAACGGCGGTCGCGTGGTCGCCGACGAGTACATGGCCAAGGCGTTCCAGGTCTGGGACGCCGCCGTGCGCGGTCGCACGTCCGGCTCCATCGTGCGGATCATCGTGCCGGACGCGGAGTGGGCCGATCAGGCGGCGATGGACTTCGCTCGCCAGGCCATTCCTCGCGTGGAAGAATTCCTGCCCTAAACGGAAAACGGGGAGTACGCGCCCGGCGCCTCCCCTTCCTG
The DNA here is from genome assembly GCA_016125275.1 of Acidobacteriota bacterium. Classification (GTDB taxonomy): domain Bacteria; phylum Acidobacteriota; class Terriglobia; order Bryobacterales; family UBA6623; genus RI-231. The sequence goes on from WGMB01000003.1 coordinate 198,030, forward strand.
CTTCAGTCCTTCTTCGAAACAGCCGCTAGTTGGCTGCGTCGATCACGGACTTGGCTTCCTTTGCCTCCGGCATCCCGGGCTCCAGCTTGAAAGCGGCGTCATAGGACCGCCGCGCGCCCGACACATCCCCGTTCTTGGCCTGCGCCATCGCCAAGTGATACAGCGTCACTGGATTCTTCGGATTGCCCGCCGCAGCGGCTTTCAGGTGCACGGCCGCGGTCGCGTAGACGCCGCGCAGGTAGTAGATCCAACCGATCGTGTCGTCCACTTCAGGCGACTGCGGATTGAGTTCCTTGGCCTTCTGTGCGAAGCTCAGCGCCTCGTCGAGTTGCACGTCCTTGGTGCTCAGCAGATAGGCGAGATTGTTGAGGGCGACGAAGTTGTCGGGCTGGATGGTCACCGACTGGCGATAAGCGGCCACGGCGGCGTCGACATTGCCCGCGTTGTCCTCGATCAGCCCCAGCATCTGCCAGGCGCCGACGTTCCGGGGGCTCTTGTCGAGCAGCTCCTTCAAGGTTTTCACTGCCTCGTCATGCTTGCCGTCGGCGGCGTCCAGACGGGCGGTCATGATGGAGGCCTCTCCCGTCAGGTCACCGGCCTCGTGCGCCGCCCGGTAGGCCGCGCGGGCCTCCCGCGGATAGTTCGCGCGCTCATACCAGCCGGCCAGAGCCAGTTGGAGGCGCGGCGACTTGGGGTACTTCTCGGCGTGCTGGCGCACGACCTCGAGGGCCTTCGCCATCTTCTTCTGGGAGGCGTACGTCGCCGCGTAGGCGTTGAGCGTCCGCAGATCCTGGGGATTCTGCTCGAGAGATCGCGCAAGGAACGTCTGGGCGCTGGCAAAGTCGCCCTTCGCGCTCCGCAGCACACCCTCCTGAAGGTTGAACTCAGCGACGTCACGCTGCTCCTGCGGGATCTTGTCGAGCATCGCCCGGGCCTGATCGAAGTTCTTCATCGCGATCAGGGCCCACACCTTGGCGGCGATAATCGGAGCCGTGTTGACCTGGTTCTCCGGGGCCTCGTTCAAGACGTCGAGCGCGCTGGCGGGATTGGCGCCCGCAAGCAGCGACTGCGCCATCTCCAGGCGCGCCGGCAGGTAGCCGGGCTCGATGCGCAGCGCTTCGTCCAACTCCTGACGTTGCAGACGCTGATCGCGCCGGGCCTCGTGGATCTTCGACAGGAAGTAGTGCGCCTCGTGCGAGTTGGGCTTCACCTCGAGCACCTGAGTGAGGTCTTCCTGCGCCTTGTCCAGGCGGCCCGCCCGCCGGTAAACCTCGGCGCGCTGCAAGCGGGCGTCGGAGTCCTTCGGCTGCGAGTTGATCACGTCCGTAAGCACCTGCTCGGCCTTGTCGTCCTGCCCCGTCTGCAGATAGGAGTTGACCAGCGCGCTACGCAGTTGCCGGTTCGCCGGGTTCGCCTTGCTGAGCCGCTCATACTCGGCGATCGCCTCGTTCGACTTGCCGTTGAGCATCAAAATCTGGGCGTAGAGGGTCTTGTACTGTTCCTCGTCGAGGTTCGACAGCTTCTTGTAGACTTCCTCGGCCTTGTCGCGCTCGTTGTGCTTGAGGTTGAGCTGCCCTACGCCGAGCAGCGCCGGCCCGTAGTCCGGGTTGTCGGCCAGAATCTGCTCGTACTGCGCCATCGCCTTGTCGTCCTCGCCGAGGCCGGCGTAGAACTGACCGAGGACGATCTTGGCCATCTTCTTGTCGTCCGCCTCGCTCTTGTTGACGGCATCCTGCAGAGTCTTCTCCGCTCCGTCGCGGTCGCCCTTGTTCAAGCTCAGGCGGGCCAGCGCCATGGCGGAATTCAGGTGCTCCGGGCTCTTCTTGAGCGCCTCGCGCAGCAGCCGCTCGGCGTCGTCGGCGGAGCCTTGCCGGGCGCGCGTTGTCGCCAATACGAACAAGGCCTCGCTGTTCTCCGGGTTCTGGCCCAATACGCCGTTGAGCATCTCCTCCACCTGCGGCAACACTTCGGCGCCGCCGGCACGCACCATGAACCGCGCCAGCAAGAGGTTCGCCTCCACGTGGTCGGGGTTGAGGCGCACGGCCTGTTGCACTGCGTCCACGGCTTCCTGCGTCTGGCCCTGGTTCAGGTTGCAGACGGCCATCTGGTAGAACGGCTCGGCCTCGTTGCTCTTGATCCGGGCGGCGTTCTTGAACTCGATCAGGGCGCTGGCGTAGTCCTTCTTCTCCATGAAGGCCTGGCCGTTCTCCATGAAGGCAGCGTACTTTTCCTCGGGCGATTTCATGCAACCGACCGAGACGAACAGCAGAAAACCCATCAAGAAGGCTGCGGAAATACGGCGTGCGGACGGGTAGGAACGGACCATTGGGCTATCTCCCTGGAAAGCTGTGTATCTGCGCATCACTGGCCGGACCGCTGAACCCCTCAGCGGATCGCCACCGTTACAGTATCGCCCAAGCGTTGATTGATAACCACTTTGATGGGGACGGCATCGCCGATCAAAGCGTCAGGAAAGTCGTCGGGAATCTTGACGTTGAGCTGCCAAAGTCCGACGAACCCAGGAGCCAAACCGGAGAACAGCACCTGGCCGACCTTGCTCGCCACCAGCGCGCAAACGTAGCCCGGGGACAGGCACTCTGCGGCGCTGGTCGCCGGCTGCGTCGGAGTCTGCGCCAGCGGTCCGCTGGGCGCGGGCTGACCGTTGGCGATGACCGGCTGGGTCTTGCCCTGACCGGTCCCGAACAACTGAATGACGCTGCCCTTGGCGGCGGGGTTGGCGGGGCTGTTCAGACGCCCATCCTGATTGAGCGCCAAGGCTTGCCCGGTCCCGTCTTGGCTGACGGTAAACAACCCGGGGTTGGCCGGCCCGACCAGAATCAGTCCGCCCGCGATGATCTCGTCGGTGTCGGCTCGCCGAACCATCAGCCGCTGCACGCCGGAAGGAGACTCCACCGGAAGCTGCAAATTGGCCTGACCGGGCGAGACGAACAAGAGAGCGGCGCGAAACTCGTCGTTGATCTCGACGAAGCGGTTGGCGAGCTCCTTTGGCAACGGCGTCGCCACGGCCCCACCTTCTTCTTCGCTCAGATGGGCTCCGAACAGGGAGATCAGTGAGCCCGCCGAGACGTCGCCGCCCACGTGGAACGTAGCGGCGCTGACGGCGGCGGCAGGCCCGACGAAGTGCATCAACCGACTGTTGCCCGTGTCGCCGACGTACAGCGTCCCGCGACGATCGGCAAAAAGACCGACCGGTTGGGCCAAGCCCTGCGGCGTCGCCAAGCCGTCCGGCGTGTTGTAGTTCACCGCGCGGCTGCTCAGGTCCGCCTGGCCGATCACGCGTGTCGCTACGCCTCCGGCTGACGGCAAAGAGAGCAGGTCCGGAAATACCATGACCCGGTGATTGTTCGAATCGGCCACGTAGATCAGCCCGTCGGGATCGGAGGTCACCTGCTGCGGCGCGGAGAGGCTGGCTGGTCCGACCGCCGAAACCGCGGAGCTGAAGCTAGGCTGGCCGAGCACGGTGCCGGCCGTAACCGCCGCCGGAGGAGCGTCAGAGGCGAGCGGGTAGATGACCACCCGGTTCGATAGCGAGTCGGCGACCAGCAAGAAGTTGAAGGCGTCCACGAACAGGCCGGCCGGGCCATTGAGCGTCTGCGCCGAGACGGTCGTCGGTGCGGTCCCCACGTCCATCGACGGCTGCCCGAAGACGCGAATCGCGGCGGCGCCGGACGAAGGATTGGGAGGATACTCGAGCACGCGGTTGTTGCCGCGGTCGGACACATAAACCTCGCCGTTGGCGCCGATCGCCACATCGAACGGCGAGCGCAGCGACTGCGCGTTTACCGCGGCCGAAATCGAGCTGAAAAAGCCCACCTGGCCGAGGACAGCTTCGGCGCGCACGCGGCCGGACTGGTCGAACGGCTTCGCGAAACGCAGCACGCGGTTGTTGCCCGTGTCAGCCACATACAGGTTGCCGCTGCCGTCGACGGCGAGGCCCCGCGGGATCGCCAGCGAGGTCGCGGTGGGCGACTGCGCACGGCCCGTGTCCGCGTTCGGGATCGAGGTGACGAAGTCCGGCTGGCCGATCACAAGATCAGCCGGCGCTCCATCGGCGTAGCGCAGCGAGGAGCGCCAAGCCAGGACCCGGCTGTTGGACAGATCGGCGAGGTACAGCGGAAATCCCTCGGTCGAGTAGTCAACGGCGACGTCGGTGACCGCTCCGAGGCTCTCCGGCCCGACGCGGTTGGCGCCGTTGCGGGAGAAGTCGGGCTGGCCCAGCACAGTGGTCGCCGGAGTCACCCCGGCCGTCAGGATCAGCAGCCGATTGTTGCCGCTGTCAACGACGTAGAGGTTGCCGGTCGAATCGCCCACTACATCGCCCGGAGTCAGCAGGCCGGAGGCGTTCGCCGCCGGAAAGGTGCCGACGTTCGGCTGATCGGCGGTGAGGCCGACTTGGCCGATCACGCGATTGGCGTTCCGTAGACCCGTCGCGCCCTCAGCGATCTTGTCAAAAACCAGGATGCGGTTCTCTTGGCTGATCGCCACGAACAAGGCCCCGGTGGCGTTGATGTAGACCGAGTTCGGGCCGCGCATCGAGCTCGCCGTGATGGTCGCAGGCACCGTTCGTGAAGTGAAGTCGGGCTGCCCGATCACGCTGTCAGCCGCCTTCCCGGTCGTGAAGGGAGCGTTGAAAACAAGGACCCGAACGTTCGAGGCGTCGGCCACGTACAGCGAACCGTTCGGATGCACCGCCGCGGATACGGGCAGGTTAAATCCCGTTGCGCTGACCGAGGCGCCGCTGTTGGCGCGAATCTCGGTGAAGTTGGGTTGGCCTAGCGCAACGTCCGCCTCCGGCTGGTCGGCGTCGAGGGAGGCCGCCGGATAGCGCAACACGCGATGGTTTCCGCTATCGATGATCCAGAGATTGCCGGCCGCATCGAAGCTCAGCCCCGTCGGGGTGCGCATCGTCCGCGGCCCGGGAACAGGATAGTTCGCTCGGACCTCGGTGAAGTCAGGCTGACCGTAAACCTTGTCGGGTTCCACGCGCGCCGTGTTCTCGAACGGATTGAGGAACCGCACCACACGGTTGTCGTTCGTGTCGGCCACGTAGAGGTCGCCCGTCGCCGGGTTCACTGCGGCCGCGACGGGGCCGTCAAGGCCTTTCGCGCCGATGCCCCTGCCGACCGTGTGCCGCAGGCTCGGCTGCCCCAGAGCGATGTCCGCCGTCGCCCCGTTGCTCAGCGACCGGGCGTCACGCCAAGCGAGCACGCGGTTGTTGGCCGTATCAGCGACATAGACGTGGATCTCGCCGTCGCGTTCGTCGATGGCGACGCCGCCGGGGGTCGCCATTTCGGCGCCCTCCACGGAGTTGAAGCCGTTCTGCCGAAGATTGATCTGTCCGAGGACCCGCAGCGCCGAGTTGGAAACCTGCCCTGGCAGAAGGCCCGGCGCCGCAGCCAGAATCGCAAGGGCAAGGGAAAGGGAGCGAAGAGTACGGTTCATGAGAAAAGCTCGTGACGAAGACCCAAACAACGCGGGACGGGGATCGAACGGGCGGGCGCGAAACAGGGCTCCAACATCAGACTGTCTTCCATCGCGCCGCGCCGTGCCGCCCTGGGAGCGAGTCGCGGCCTCTCTGCCGAAAAACCTTCGCAGCGAGCTACTGCGGTACGACAATCATGTCGCCGGGCTCGAGCTGAAAATCCTTTGTCGGATCCTTGCCATTCATGACCGCAACGTAGTCGAACGGGATCATCACCTGTTTGCTGCCCTCGCCGCGCACCACGAAGATCTTCTTGCGCTTGGCGTAATCCTTGAGCCCGCCGGCGATCGAGATTGCGTGCATCACCGTCATGCCCGGCTCTAGCTCGAGAACGCCCGGGCGAGCCACGCCGCCGGAAAGGATCACACGCTGGCTATGAACCTCGCGGACGATCACCGTCACGACGGGATTGTTGATAAATGCCTCGAATTTCCGCGTTAGGACCTGTTCGATCTCTAGCGGCGACAAGCCGGTGACGTAGACTTCTTTGACCAGCGGGACGGAGATCTTGCCGTCGCTGCGGACCATGACGGCGCTGACCGAGACTTCCGGCTCTCGCCAAACGTCGATCTGCAGAACGTCGCCCACGCCCACAATGAAGGGCTCTTCGGCGGGACCGGCGGGCGGCACGCCCGTACCCGGCGCCGACTCGAACGTTGGCGTCGAAGGATTGTCGGGCGTCAGTTGCTCCTGGCCCGCGACCTCGTTGGCCGCGCCCCACGTCAACAGGAGGCAAAACGCAACGAGAAGCGAACGGCGGCAACCGACGGCGGGGCTGGCAAGGACCGTCACCTCAATGCAGTGTAGCATGGCCGAACCGCGCCGCAATGTAGCTGGAATGGGCCTTCCACGGGCATTTCGGTTCAATTGCCGCCTTTCTGACGGCGCGCCGGGAGAGAGGTGTAACCTGAGGAGAGAGCTCATCGGATTGTCGGTTTCCTCGCAAAGCCCTGGCCCGAGCGCCCGGAATCAGCCCGCCCCCTCCCCTCTTGCCCGTCTGCGCCAAATGCGGACGCAGGAGATCAAGGAGCGGACCCGGCAGGAGATTCAGAAACGGCTCGACGAGCTGACCTGTCTGGTGGGGTTGCCCCAGCGCAAGCCGGCCCGCTCCGGCTCCGCCGCTCCGAGCCCTTTCTTCTCCACTCCTCAACAGATCGACGCAATCGTCCGAACCATACAGTCTCGTCTGCCGCAAGAAGCGCAAGACCTGATTCGCCGGGCCGATCGTATCTGCGAACGACGCTTCGACCTGTTGGGCTACCGAGACCTCGACTTCGGCAAGGAGATCGACTGGTCGCTCGACCCGGTCACCGGCCGCCGGGCGCCGAATCTGCCCTGGCGCCGCACGCCCTACCTGGACTACGACAAGGTCGGCGATCATAAAGTCACCTGGGAGCTCGGCCGGCATCAGCACCTGGCGCTGCTGGCGCGAGCCTGGCGGCTGACCGGAAACACTCGTTATCTCTACGAGGCGATCGACCAGTTTCGGGACTGGCGCAAGAAGAACCCTTATCCGCGCGGCATCCACTGGACCAGCGCACTCGAGGTCGCCTTCCGCGCGTTGTCGTGGCTGTGGATGATTGAGCTCATCGACGGCAACGACCAGCGCCAGCAAGAGTGGCGCAACGAAGCGGTAGACGCCGCGGGCCATGCCGCGCTGTACCTCGAACGCTTCCTCTCAACGTACTTCTCGCCCAACACGCACCTGCTCGGCGAAGCCCTCGCGCTCTATGCCATCGGCACGGTTTGCACGGGCTTTCGTGACGCCGTTCGCTGGCGCGACTTGGGGCGGGAGATCCTGCTGCGGGAGGCCGATCGGCAGATCCTGCCGGATGGCGCTTACTTCGAGCAGTCGACGTACTACCACGTCTACGCGCTCGACATGTTTCTGCATTTCTCGATCCTGGCGGGAGCGCACAAGGACGCCCTGCCGGACTCGTTCCGCCGCACGGTCGAGCGCATGGCCGAGTGGCTGTGGCGGCTCTCGGCCGGAGGCGCGCCGGCTCGCTTTGGCGACGATGACGGAGGCCGGCTCTTCGATCCCGCGCGCAACCGCCAAGAGCATCTGCTCGACCCGCTTTCGACGGCCGCCGTCTGGCTGAACCGTCCGGAGTTCAAGGCGGCCTGCGGAGGGCTCCGCGAGGAGACGGTTTGGCTGCTGGGCCCTGACGCGGGTCGCCGCTTCGATTCCTTGCCGAACGGCGCCGCCCGGCCACAAACAACGCGTCACGAAGGCAGCGGCTTTCACGTGCTCGTCTCGGCCGAAGAGCCGCCGGGAGCCGTCGTGTTCGATGTCGGCCCCCTCGGCGCGCTCAGCGGAGGCCACGGCCACGCCGACGCCTTGAGCCTGCAATGGATTCGCGGCAAGCGCGTAATCCTGCTGGACCCCGGCACGGGGCGCTACCCCGACGGCGCCCCGGAGCGAAACCAACTCCGAGGGACAGCGGCGCACAGCACCGTCTGTGTCGGCGAAACGAACCAGGCCGAGCCGCGCGGATCGTTCGGATGGGAGAGTCTGCCGGCCTCCCACACCAACGAATGGGTCGCGGGGAGCGCGCTCGACCTCATCGCGGGCTCCCACGAGGGCTACCAGCGCTTGAGCCCTGCGGCCACGCATCGACGCTGGGTCGTCTTTTTCCGGCACGGCCGGCTCTTCGTGCGCGATCGCATCGAGACGAAGGGCCCCCAGAGCGTAGCCGTCTGCTGGAGGGTCGGCCCGGACTTCGCCATCGCGGGCCTCAATGCGGATGCGGTCGATTTGGCCGCAGAAGACGGTGCGCGCCTACAGATCCTGGCCCCCAGACGGCCGGAGTGGTCCCGGGAAATCTTCGCCGACGACTGGTCTCCCTGCTACGGCCGGCTCGAGGCCGCGCCGACGGTGCGATTCCACTCGAGCGTCGCGTCGTCCGCCGAGTGGGCGACCGCCCTCGTCTACCAAGCGAAGGGAGAGCCGTACCCTCAGGACGCCTCGGTCGCCCTGGTTTGCGACGGCAAGGGCCGGGAGCTCACCGCCTATCTCGACCGCCGCGGCGAGTCCGAGGCGCTGCTGTGCTTCGCCGACGACGCCAAAGCCTGGAAGATCGGCCCGCTAGAGAGCGACGCTCGCTTTCTGGCGGTCGAGACGGGCCCCGGTGAGCCAAGGCTCTTCGCCGCAGGGATTCGGAAACTGAGTTGGGGCGGCAGGAATCTGCTCGACGGCGGCGTGGAGGCCTTCGAGAAGCTGGAGTGGTCGCCCAGCCTCGGACTGAGCGTTTCCGGCAAGGTCAAGGACGCCGCCCGAATGGAACGAACCCTGCAATCGATGGACTGGGCGGAGTTGACCAATTCGGCCCGCATTTCGTGCTAGAATCGGAGAGTTCGAGAGGGCGCGTAGCTCAATGGTAGAGCAAGTGACTCTTAATCACTAGGTTGAAGGTTCGAGTCCTTCCGCGCTCACCACTCCGAACATCTCCCCCCTACCCCATCCATCCGTTGGCCTCGTGCAAACCACGGCTTTGAGCGGAAGTGGGTCCTCGCGGGAACGGCCGAAAATGAAAAGGCGGACGTCGAAGCGTCCGCCTTTCGGTCTCTCCAGAACCAGCGCAGGCCTTTGGCAAGGCTCAGGAAACGGTCGCGCGGACTCCTTTCGTCTCCACGTTCTCCACGTACCATTGGTACGCCTGCTCTAGTCCGTCCCGCAGAGCGATCTTCGGCCGCCAGCCGATTGCGAACAGGCGCGACACGTCCAGAAGCTTCCGGGGCGTGCCGTCGGGCTTGGACGCATCGAACGTCAACCGGCCCGGGTAGCCGACGACGTCCCGAATCGTCTCGGCCAGTTCGGCGATCGAAACATCCTCGCCGCAGCCGACATTCACGATCTCCGCCTCGTCGTACTCCTGCATCAGGAGCAACGCAGCGTCCGCCAGATCGTCGCAGTGTAGAAACTCCCGGCGCGGACGCCCGCTGCCCCACACCGTAACCTCAGGCGCCTCGCTCAGCTTGGCTTCGTGGAAACGGCGCATCAACGCGGGCGCCACGTGGGCGTTCTCGAGGTCAAAGTTGTCGCCAGGGCCGTACAGATTGGTCGGCATCAGGCAGATGCCGGGAAAGTCGAACTGCCGCCGGTAGGCCTGGACCATCTCGATGCCGGCGATCTTGGCAACCGCATACGCCGAGTTGGTGGGCTCCAGGGGTCCGGTCATCAGCTCGCTTTCGCGAATCGGTTGGCTGGCGAACTTCGGGTAGATGCACGAGGAGCCCAGGAACAACAGCTTGCTTACGCCGGCTCGCCGGGCGGACTCGATGACGTTCGTCTGAATGAGCAGGTTGTCCCGGATGAAGTCCCCCGCGAAGACCGAGTTCGCCCGGATGCCGCCGACCTTGGCTGCTGCCAGGAAGACGTAGTCCGGGCGCTCGCGCTCGAAGAAATCCTCCACGGCCTGCTGCCGGGTTAAATCCAGCTCGCGCCGCGTGGGCAGCAGGAGATTGCTGAATCCCGACGCCTGCAGACGACGCACCAGGGCGGATCCAACCAAGCCCCGGTGGCCGGCGACGTAGATTTTGGCCGTCTGTTTCACGCTCAGACTCTCTGGACGCCCGTTCGAATGCGGCTCGCTACCGCCCTCGCCTCTTCCTCGGCCAGGCGAAGATCGTGGTCGCACATCATCCGTACTAGGCCGGGCAGGTCCACCTTCGGCTCCCAGCCCAGCGTCTTCTTCGCCAGGGAGGGGTCGCCGCACAGGCTGACCACCTCATTGGGCCGCAGGTAGCGCGGATCGATCTCGACGACCTTCTTCCAGTCCAAGCCGAGATACTCGCCGGCGATGCCCAAAAAGTCCTCCACCGAGTACTGGCGCCCGGTGGCAACCACGAAGTCCCCGGGCTCGTCCTGCTGGAGCATCAGCCACATCGCTTCCACGTAGTCGCCGGCGTAGCCCCAATCGCGCAAAGCGTCCAGGTTGCCCATGTAGAGCTTGTCCTGAATGCCGGCTTTGATGCGGGTCAACGAGCGAGTGATCTTCCGCGTGACGAAAGTCTCGCCGCGAGCCGGAGATTCGTGGTTGAACAAGATGCCGTTGGAGACGAACAGTCCGTGGGCGTCGCGGTAGTTGACGCAGTGCCAGTGCGCCGCGACCTTGCTGACCGCGTAGGGGCTCTGCGGGCGAAACATCGAGCCCTCGTGCTGCATCGGGGGCGTCGCGCCGAACATCTCCGACGAACCGGCCTGGTACATGCGCGGCTTCTTCCCCGTCGATTCAGCGTAGTCGCGAACCGCTTCCAACAGCCGCAGCACGCCGGTGGACGTGATGTCCGCGGTGTACTCGGGCTGTTGGAATGACACCATCACGTGCGACTGCGCCGCCAAGTTGTAGATCTCGTCCGGTTGGGCCTCGCGCAGGATCTTTCGCAGCGAAGCCCCGTCGGCCATGTCGCCGTAGTGCAGCTTGAGCCGAACAGAGGACTCGTGAGGGTCCTGGTACACATCGTCCAGGCGGCCCGTATTGAAGCTGCTGGAGCGCCGGATGATCCCGTGGACCACATAGCCCTTACCGAGCAGAAGCCGCGTCAGGTAAGAGCCGTCTTGTCCCGTGATTCCTGTAATGAGCGCAGATTTCATGGCAGGGATAGTCCTAATGGTAGCTGACGATGCGGAGCGCCGCGCCGATCTTGACGCGCTCTGCTTTCGTCAAAAAAAGAGAACAGCGACCGCGGGGAGGGTGCGGTCGCTGCGCAGGGCACAAGAGAAAACGTCGTCCGCGGACCCGACTCCGCCGGCCTTAGGCCTTGCGGCGGCGCAACAGCGCCAAGCCGGCCATGCCACCGGCCAGCAGCAGCATGGTGCTGGGCTCGGGAACCGGTTGGGGCGACAACTGGTAGGTGAACGAAGTCAGCGTCGGCGTGGTGAGGCTCACCTGGATGGTGTTGCCGTCGAAGACCAAGCAGTCGCCGGCGAACTGGCCGGTGCAACCGGCGAGGTTCGTGGCGAAGTACGGATCATCGGAGAGGAGCTTCACCGAACCCAGCGGCAGGCCTTCCGTGAAATTGATGTTGTCGAACTGGAAGACGATGCCGTCGAGGATGTTCGACCCGGCCAGTGCGCCGCCCAGCGTCGTCGCCCAGTCGTCAGCCAAGTCGATGTTGATGAAGATGTCGTAGGCTTCGATGTTGATCGAGGCGGTGAAGAAGGTGTCGAACCCAAGGCCCGTATCCTGGCCGAAGAAGTTCGTGCCGATGTCCGACGAGTCGTCCTTGACGATCTCGGAACCCGGCGTACCGACGACGACCGTGTCGGGGCCCCAGGTCGAACCGCCAAAGACGGTGACATCGATGGAGTCCCCGATCAGGGAAGCTCCGGCGACCGACGAAAAGAGGAAGAAGGCGGCGGGTACAGCTACCGCCGGGGACAGAATTCGATTAAGCATCAGAAGTTCCCTCTGTCTGCGAAGACGTTTTTTTCTTTTCTTTCCGCCGGCTTCAGCGGCGGAGCCTTACGGGGTGCAGCGCACCAAGCCCAGGGAGACGAGCACGGGCGGGAAGCCGGAGCAGGGCGGCCCAGCAGGGGGCGGACCTACAACGGGAACGGGATTCTTGTCGACGACGGAGATCGGCGTCAACTGTTCCGCCTGCGGCGTCGCCGCAGCGGTAGTGCGTACCTGCGCGGGCGCTGCGGAGGCGGCAGCCATCAAAGAGGGCTCCGAGGAGGCGCCGGTGACGGCTGCGGGGTCCAAGACACGGACGATTGCGGCGGTCGCGCCCGACTTCTCGACGACTGCGGTCGAGTTCGGGGCGACATCGTAGCGGCTGCCGTCGTCCATCAGAAGAACTGCGGCGTAGTCGCCGGTCGTGATGACGCTGCCGGGCCGCACCGGCCAAGCCGGAACGCCCGCCGTCGGGATAGAGATGCCGTCCAGCTTCGCGCCCTTGGTCGCCGCCAAGCGACCGACAGGCTGCGCTGCGAATGAGAGCGCTGGTAGGACTATGAGTACTGCAAGTGCGACTGGAATGGTACGCATACGGGTTCCTCGCGTTAAACGTACCATAAACCTATTCCGGGCGCCTAGAGGAATGCATAAATTTCCTGCGAGATTGCCGAGGGATTCCGCCATTCTGGGAAAAATCATCCTGGGTCAGAGCCGCACTGACGCCCAAGACCCACGCAAAAATAAGCGCGTTCGCAGGAATGTATAGATTGAAGTCGACGAGGCTGTGGAGCGCCAGGGAGTGCATCGAAACGAGGCATCCGAGCGCCATGCAGCGAACATTCGCGTCCCGTTCCCGCTCGAAACGCCGCAACAATCGAACCCACAGGATCACGATTGGAACGAACCCAATCGCGAACCCGACGACCCCTAACTCCCCCAGGTATTGCAGGAAGTCGTTGTGCGCGTAGGGGATCTGGAACATTGGGCTCGAGGCGCGATAGGCGACGAACGCCGAGCCGTAGGCCCCAAGCCCGCAGCCGACGAGCCAGTAGTCCTTGATCAGGCGGAGCGTCTCGGTCCACATTGCGACGCGGCTGTCATGGGAGATCTCATCGGAGGCAGCCAGGTCGCCGAATCGATCGATGAGAGCGTCGGTCGGCAAGAAGATGATCGCCGCCGCCAGTATGACGAGTAAGGCGATCAGGACGCCGAGGTTGCGCAGCCCATCCTTGACACTCAACCGCAACGGGACGTAGCGAAACAGCACCACTTGCGCCAATCCCAGCAGCGCGATCACGAATCCAGCGCGGGACAGAGACAGCAGCACGCCGCCCATTAGAAGGGCCGCCAGGGCCCAGCCCAGCGATGCCAGAAGGGCAGCGCGCAGATCCAGCGTCGACGACCGCTCGCTGCTCTTCTGCAGGGCGGCAAAAGACATCGCAGGAGCGAACGGCAGGGCCAGCTCGAGCAGTCCGGCAAAGTGGTTGCGATTGGCGTAGCCGCCGAGGGCCACCGGGTCCCCGCCCTGAACCTGAAACAATCCGGCCAACGCCTGCATTCCCGCAACCGCCAGCAGCGGAGCGGCAAGCAACCAACTTCCCAAGCCCCGGCGCATCGCAAGCTCCCGAACCATCAGCAGCATCAGCGCATATCCAACAAATCGTAGGGCATGTTCGAGCGTGCGAGCAGGGAAAACACTGACGGGATTGAATGTCGACTGCAGATCGAAACCGGAAAGCATTTGCTCCAACGCGCCGCGCGCCGGAGAAATCAGATCCACAAAAATTCCAGGTAAGGGAATCGCCTGAAAGAGGACGTACAGCGGCAAAACTGCCGTAAGAAAGAACACGCTTCGCCCACTCAATCCCGGGCCCCACAACGGGTGAGAGGTCCGAGAAAAGACGGCGATCGCGGTGGCGCAAAGCACGAGAAGACACAGCAACCATTGGCGCTGGCCATAGGCGCCGTTAGACCAAGTCGCGTAGCTCAGGACGGCCCAGAGCGCCGTCAGAGCGGCCAATAGAGCGGGCTGTCGTGAGCGACTCGAATGATACACTCAGAGGACTCCTTTGCCTCGATCAATCGCGCAATTGTACCGCCTTTTTCGACGATCGCGAAGGACCCGCCCCCTTCTCCCCGTCCTCGCGGCGCTCGCCCTTCCGGCGGTTACCCTTTGGTCACAGGAGTTTGATCAATCCTCGGTTGCGGGGCAGTACCGTCTGGTTCGACTCGAGATTGACGCGCCGGGCTCGGCGCCAAGCGCGCGCAACCTCGTCGCGGCCATCGAGTTCGACGGTTCCGGCCGGTACACGCTGTCCGCGGACCCTACGTCCGATCCGCCCCTCGAAGCGACGACAGGCTCCTATGAGGTCTCCTCGGACGGAGGCGTTAGGCTATCAGACCCGGCCCGGCCCGGCGTCTGGATCGAGGGAAACCTCAGCGCGGACCGTATGGTTCTGACCGGCGTCGCCCTGGAGGCCCCGGCAGGCTCGGTCGATCTCGTGATCGCCGTCCGAGAAGCCGACTCAGCTGCGCCAGCCCTGCTGCAAGGCGCGTATACGCTCGGCGCCTTCCTGCTGCCGGACGACGATCCTTCGGCTCTCCGTTCCGCCCTGATTTCCTTGCAGGCCGACGGCGAGGGCCGCTTGCAGGACGTGGAGGAGGTCGGACACCGGCGCGGCGAGCGAAACGCCATTCGGCGCGGCGCCACCGGGGACTACGCCTTGACCGCTGACGGCTCGTTCCGCGTCAACTTGACTGGGATCGCGCAAGCCGGCGGCGCCCACGCGTGGTTTGCATCCGCGGATGGGAACTACATCGTGGGCGCGCCAAACAACGGCGCGAAGGGGCTTGTGGTCGGAGTCCGCAAGCTCAGCGCGGCAGCGCCGGAAGGGTTCGTGGGCTTTTATCGAACCGGCCATATCGGCTTCGACGGAACGTTCTTTCACTCCGGCGTCGGGACGGCCACGCTCCGCCGGGGCTCGGACGCCCTGACCGCCAGGCGGCTGCGGATCGCAGACGGCGCCATCGACTTGAGCCGCCGCGATTTTCTGACGTTGTCCGATGACGGCGCGGGCTGGTATTCGCCGGCGCCTTATTCCGGCGGCGCAAACTTCGCCCTGGGGGTCGATGACCCGATCTTCACCGCCGGAGGAGGAGTCGGCGCGGGCGTGGACGCCACCGGGCAACTCAGCGAGGACCTCGGCGCATTTCTGCTGCTGCAGCCTCCGTTTCCAGCGGTCTCCTCCGGGCTGTTCGTCGTGCCGACCAGTATCGTTCACGGCGCCTCTTTTTCCAGGCCGCCGACGCCATTGGCCCCCGGCCTTCTCAGTACTATCTTCGGGCAGGGACTAATCGCCCCCGGGGGGCCGGAATCTGAGAGCGCTTCGCAGGCGCCGCTTCCCACGGAGTTGGCCGGCGTGCGAGTCACCGTCAACGGGATCGCCGCGCCGCTCATCTTCGTGTCCGCCGCCCAGATCAACTTTCAGGTCCCCACCGAAGCGGGACCGGGCATGGCGTCGATCGTAGTCTCCAACGGCCAACAGCAAGCCGAGGTCCGGCGGCGCATCGCCGCCACGAGTCCGGGTTTGTTCTTTTCCAGAACACAGAACAGCGAGTTCGCCGCGATCATCTCCCGAGCCGACGGCTCGCTGGTCACCCCGGCGTCCCCGGCTCGACCGGGCGAGACCGTCGTCTTTTGGTCCACGGGCTTCGGAGCCACCCAACCGGCGGTCCGCTCCGGCGTCCCCAATCCTGGTCTCGACGGAACCACCTTGGCGCGGCCCGTCGACCCCAACATCTCCTTGCTGGTCGGCGGCCTCCCGGCGACAATCCTGTTCGTGGGAGGGACGCCGGGCTTCGTGGGTTTGACCCAGATCAACGCAACCCTTCCGCGCGAAGCGCCCCTGGGCGATACGGTTCCGGTGGCGTTGGTCACGAGCAACGCGATCCAGGACCAATCGGACATGCCCATCGCAGGCGCTCCGCTGCTCACCGAAGAGGACGACGACCGAGGCTCCTCTTCGACGCCCCCAACTCCGTCGAATCAAGTCCGCCGCACGTGGAGAACGCCATGAAGGTAAGCCCCGTCCGGATCCAGGCGCTGACCCTGGCGCTAACCGGTTTGGTCTGCGGTTCCGCCGTCTTGATCTACGGCTACGGACAGGGTCGCGATGTCGCCTTTCAACGCGACCTGTGCGCGGATACAGGCGTTTGTGCGAAGGACTCCCTCAACGAAGCCGCTTGGAACCTGCTGTGGTCCGGCAACAGTGAGGGCCCGGTCGAGGCGCTCTCCATCTATCGCGATGTCTTGGCGGGAGACCCGGCCGATCCCGCTAATTGGGCGAACCTGGGCGACGCCCTCACTGTGACCGGCGACAACGAGGGCGCCTCGAAGGCCTTCGCGAACGCGCTCGAGTTAGGGCCCAATCGCCCTGAAATCTTGATGCGGGTCGCCAACTGGGCGTTCTCCAACGATCGGCTCGACCTGGCAACAACGGTGACCCGCCGAATCCTCCATCTCGTGCGGGACTACGACGAGGTCCTGTTCCAATTCCTGGCGCTGTCCGGCCTTACCGCGGAGGAGGCTCTGGAGAGGGCCATCCCCGACGACCGCGAAGCTCTGGCGTCCTACCTGACGTCGACTCTCCGAACGAGAGGAAGCGCGCCGGCTCAGCCGATTTGGCTGCGCATGAGCGAGCTGAAGATGATCGAGCAGTCCGATCTGGGCCCGTACGTGGCGGGACTGATGAAGGACGGCCGCGAGGATCTGGCCGTCGAGGCTCAGCGACAGTTCATCGGCGACCGCGAGCCAACTTGGCCCCAGGACAACGCGGTCTTCAACGGCGGTTTCGAACAAGAGCCGCTGGGAACGCCCCTCGATTGGACCATCCGACGGCACAACACCGTCAAGATCGACATCGATTCCGAGACTGCGTCAGAGGGAGAAAAGTCCCTGCGGCTCACCTTCGTGGGGGGAGACAACCTCCAGTTCACGAACGTCTCCCAGGACGTGGTCGTGGGTCCGGGACCGCAACTGCTCCGAGCGATGGTGAAGACTGACGAGGTGACCACCAACGAGGGTCTGCGGCTGGCCGTGCGCAGTGCATCCGAAGGGCACACGCGCATCTTGGCCATCACGCCGTCGATTGCCGGCACACAGGACTGGACGCTGGTCGAACTGCCGTTCCAGGCGCCCCCCGACGCGCGGTCGGTGGAGGTGACGCTGATGCGTCAGCGCTCCCTCAAGGTGAACAGCAAGATCCAAGGCACGGCCTGGGTGGACGAGGTTGGCATCACCCCTGCGCCATAGCGATCCTACTTACCCGCGCTGACGATGTTCGCGAACAGGCGATAGGCGCCCGGAACGCCGGCCGGCAACTGTCGGAAGAACGACAAGCCGGTAAAGACGTACACGCCCTTGCCGTACCGAGCCATCAGCAGGGAGCCGGCTTGTTGCGGCTGGCCTTCGTCGGCGCTCTCGATCGCCGGCAGGTAGCGCTCGTCCCACGAGCCCATGAAATACAGGCCCCGCTCCTGCACCCAACCTTCGAAGTCCGCCTGGGAGATGTGGTTGGGCGCAGTCAGCAGAGGGTGGTCGGGATTCACGAACCGCACCGGGGCGTTCTCATCCACGATGCGGTCGATACGGTCCCGCGTCATCTGCTGCGGCTCCAGCCGATAGGGTCCCAGCGTCGGGTTCGGACCACGCCGTTCAAAGACGTTGTACTGCATCACGAACGTGCCGCCTTGGTGAATGTATTCGTGGATGCGCTTCTCCGCGGCGAGCAAGTCCTCCCGCGTGTTGAGGGCGCGCACGCCGGCGACGATCGCGTCGTACTGCGTCAGGTCGCCCGCGGCAAGCTCCGCCGAGCCCAACAGGGTGACGTCGGCGCCCAGCTCCTGCAGCGCCTCGGGAATGTTGTCTCCCGCCCCCATCACGTAGCCGATCTTCTTCGACAGCAGCCGCACGTCGATGCGCTCCACGTGCAGCTTCGCGTCGGAATAGATCATCTGAATCGGGATGTGCTCGTACTCGATCGCCCGCATCCCCGTGGCGATCTGGCGACCGTCGCTGAGCTCGACCTCGGCGCGCAGCTCGCCCGACGAGGCGTCCGAGGGCGGCGTCGTCCGCACCTCGAAGGTCGCAGCCTGCCCTTTCGCCGTCAGCTTCACCGGCTGGCTGGCGGGCTCGACCTTCCACCCGGGAGGCGCGACGATCCGTAGCGTCCCTTCGGCGGAATCCAAGTTGCTGGTCAGCACCACGGGTACGCTGCGAGGCTCGGCGTTGGGAAAGATCCGCGTATCGCGCGTAAAGGCTACCGCTACGGCGGGCACGATCTCGAGCGAGCGGACCCGTTCGCCACGCGCCGGATCCACCCAGCGGTAGACCACCGGCTTGGTGAACGTCAGGGGCCTTCCGTCGACGGCGAGTCGGATCGTCGCCTCCAGGGCCGGCGGCTTGTCGGCGCGACCAATCAGCGACTCATCCTTGTAGCGATAGGTCGTCCCGGTGGGCTCCAATGCCAGCCAAGGCGGCTGCGTATAGGCGGCGTCCGCTGGAATCGTCAGCTCACGGCGGATGGTCAGCGGCTCGTTTTCGACCAGCGGAGCCTGTTCCGAGCCCGCCGCGGCGTGAGGCACGGACAGCCCCTGGAAGACGACCTTGGCCGACGAACGATTGAGGACCGTCGCTTCAACGGTGAGCTTTCCGCCCGGCACGGCGTCCCAGCGGTCCGCGGTCGCGTCGATCCACAGCCCGCTCGCCAACTCGATGGCATGCAGTAGCTCCGGCCGCTTGACGTCCGGCCAGTAGCCTTGCAGTCCTTCCAGCTCCTCCCAGGCGTCCAGCAGGTGCGGCACGATCTTTTCCGGGTGGCGAGGATCGTACTCATCGCGGGCCTTGGCCAAGTGGACGCCCACGCGCTCTCCGCCGTCGATGCGCCCCCACGTCAGGTCGATGCCGTCGAGCAAGCCTTGTTCGGCGCGCTCGCCCGCCACGTGATCGAACAGCGCCGGCACGCTCCCTTTGCGCTCGGATGTTCCCATCGCCTGGCTGCGATGCATGGAACGGCTCTCGCCGGCGATCTCGGCGTACGACTTGCCCAGCACCGGATTGTACTCGCCGAGCTCTTCCCGAACGCGATTGGGGTTCGGCTGGAGGTCCTGGTCCCGAGGTCGTCCGAACTGAAACACGTTCCAGACGTAGCGTTTGGCGCGCCAAGCCGGCCCCAGCTCCGGAAACTGTTTCGGGTCGGCGGCGGCTTCGTAGGCCACCGGCCCCAAGTGGCCCACCGCCGTGTGCTGCCCGTGGCCTCCGTCGCCGGGCGGCGGCGGGAACCGCGCGATGATGACGTCGGGGCGAAACTGGCGGATCACACGCACCATGTCAGCCAGCAACTGCTGCCGGCCCCACTGCGCCAAGGCCTCTTCGGGAAACTTCGAGTAGCCGAAATCGATCGAGCGGGTGAAGAACTGCTCTCCTCCGTCGATGCTCCGGGCCGCCAGTAGCTCCTGCGTGCGGATCAGACCCATCAGCGCGCCCTGCTCGGGTCCGATGAGGTTCTGGCCGCCTTCGCCGCGCGTCGCCGAGAGGTACCCCGTCCGCAGCAGCCGCCCTCGCGCCAAATAGCTGATGACGGCGGTGTTCTCATCATCCGGGTGGGCCGCCATCATCAACGCCGAACCCAACACGTTCAGCTTGTCGAGCGTCTGCTCGAGCTCCGGAGAGCCGATCCGTGGAGTAGGTTGCGAAAGAGAAGGCAGACAGGCCAGTAGAAAGGCGAGGACGAGGCGCTTCACAGGATTGAGTTTAGCCAAAACGGGCGACGGGGCCCCGCTGTCGGGACCCCGCCTTCCATCCTCCATCCGGCGCTAAAAGTACAGCTTGAGCCCGAGTTGGATGCTGCGTCCAGTGTTGGCGCTGGTGATCGTGCCAAAGTTCGGCGAACCGTAGGCGGTGCCCGGGATCCCGAAGTTGGCGTGGTTGAATGCGTTGAACAACTCCCCGCGGAACTGTAGCCGATAGCGGTCGTGGAATCGGAAGTTCTTCATCACGCCGATGTCGAAGTTCGCCAGGCCCGGGGCTCGGCCGACCGACCGAGAGGCGTTGCCGAAGGTAAAGCGTTCCGGCTGCGCAAAAGCCTCTGTGTCGAACCACCGCTCAACCGTCCTCTGACCGCTCGGCAAGGCCGGATCCCGCAGGATGTCAGCGCGCTGCGGACCGGTCGAGCCGCACTCGCAGGTATTCTGCTGCGTCGTCACGCCGTAGACCGGGCCCGTGAACATCGTTCCCAGCACCGAGAGCTGCCAGCCGCCCAGCACCTGGCTGACCGGACCGTCGTTGAGCCACCGCCTCCCCGGCCCCCAGGGCAGGTCGTAGACGACGTTGAACGTGACGTTGTGTTTGATGTCGAGCGGACTGGTGGCGTAGTCCAGCCGCCGATTGTAGTAGTTCTGGTAGCCCGAGCCCGGCGTGCCGCCGAAGTCGCCGCCGGCAATGGCGTCCACGTTATCGAGCATGTGGGAGTAGGTGTAGGTCCACAGGAACTGCAGCCCGTTCTGATAGCGCTTCTCGGCCCGCAGTAGCAGGGCGTTGTAGCTCGACATGCCGAAGTTGGGCGACAGGATGTTGACCGCCGAGTACTGCGGGTAAGGCCGGCGAGATTGGATTGTGCCGGGCTGGCCGATCAGCTCGGGCAGCATCTGGTTGATGTTGATGTTGTTGCCGGTCAGAAGGCGCCCCAGGTTGCCCAGGTACTGCGCCTCCACCAGCACGCCACGAACCTGGTGCTGAATGCCCAGGTTGAACTGCTGCGAGTACGGCGTGCGCCGGGTGCGTTCGAAGTATTCCACCGTGCTGCCCACGCCGAATCCCGCGTTGCGGGTCTCCGGTCCGGGCGGGGTGAACGCCGGGTAGCCGTTCCGCAGGTACATCGACGGCGTCTGGTTCTGGTCCGGGCTGACGATGAGCTGCTCGGTCGCGAATCCCAACGCCGCGCGCGGGCCCGCGCCTTGGCCGATATCGTCCGGGTTGCCGAAGAAGATGCCGTAGCCGCCGCGCAGCACGGTCTTGCCGCCGAACATCTTGTAAGCGAAGCCGAACCGGGGACCGAGGTTGTTCTTGTCGAGGTCGAACGGCCGCCGCGGCTCGCCGTCCACCCCGGCGAAGGTGACGATGCCCGGACGGTTGGCGATCGGGTTGATCGCGTGCAGGTCCACGCTGTTGGAGTTGTTGTTCGGCGAGATGCGCGGCGTCTCCAGGTCGTACCGTACGCCGATGTTTAGCGTCAGGTTCGGCGTGACCTTCCAGTCATCCTGAACGTACATGCCGTAGTACTGGCTGCGGAAGACGAGCGCCGGAGAATCTCGAATGTTGGCGTTGGAGACGAAGCCGAGCAGCATCGTGGCAAAGCCATTGCCGCTGAGGTTGTCCCCCTGCAAGCCCGTACCCTGCTGCGGGTGCACGAAGTCGCCCGAAGGCAGCACTCGGAACTGGTCCGTCGTGCCGTTCCAGCGGAACTCGAAACCCGCCTTCACTTGGTGACGGCCGGTGAGGTAGGTGATCGAGTCCGACAGCATCAGCGTCGGGCCGCGCTGCACGCGAAAGACGTTCGCCGTGCCGCCGACGTTGGTGTAGCCGGCCGGCCGGAAGCGGGGAAACGAGAGCCCGTCCACGCCGGTGAGGCCCAGCATCGAAGGGTAGTCCTTACCCAGCGAGCTGTGCGAAAGGTCTCGAAACTGCTTCAGATAGCTGGCCTTGAAGTCATTCACCGCCCGCGGCGAGATGGTGCGCGTCCAGCCGGTCATAAAGGTGTGCGCCAGGTTGCCGATGCTGCGCGTGGATGGTCCCACGGCGTTGGCGTCCGGGTCCGGGAAGACCGTGACCTGTGGCCGGAAGTTGTGCTGCCCGATGTAGCGACCGAAGAGGCGGTCCTTCTGGCTCAACTGGTGATCGATCTTGATCGTTCCGTGGTCCTGGGCCCGTTTGGGGCCGACGTTGACGTTGAAGTTGTTCGCCCCCGCGATGTTGCCGGCGACGTTGGGGGCGGGATAGTAGGTCGCCACCTTGGCCGCGACGGGATCGAACCGCGTCTGCGGAATCAGGTTGTTCGCGAACGGGTCCCGAAGCTGCCGCGTGGCATCGCTCGGGTCCGGCCGCGTGGTCGCCGGGTCGTACAGCTGCAAGTGGGCGCCCTGATTGTTGACCAGTCCGCTGAAGTCGCCCGCTTGGTAGGCCGCCGTCGGAACAGTGCCCAGGAAGGGAGCGCCCGTGGTGGTCCGAGTGCCCTCGTAGGCGATGAAGAAGTGCGTCTTGTCCTTGATGATCGGGCCGCCGAGAGTGCCGCCGTACTGGTTGTAGCGCAGCGGCGCCTTGTCGAGCGAGAAGAAGTTGCGAGCGTCCATCTTCTGATTGCGGAAGAACTCGAACAGGTTGCCGTGGAACTCGTTCGTACCGGATTTGGTGACCGCCGAAAACACGCCGCCGGCCGACCGGCCGTACTCGGCCGAGTAGCCGTTGGTGATGACCTTGAACTCCTCCACGGCGTCCACCATCGGCGCCAGCTCGGCCATCGAGCGGTTCAAGCCCGACTTCTGCACCGAGCCGCCGTCGACATAGAGACCTTGCGTGAAGGCTCGACTGCCGGCCACGGTCGCCACCGGAATCTCGGAGGCGTCGCCGATGCCTTTGATGAAGGTCGTGGCGCCGGCAAGCTGCACCAAGTTCCAGGCGGAGCGGCCGTTGAGCGGCATTTCCACGATGGACTTGTTGTCCACGACCTGGCCGATCGTGGCGTTTTCGCTCTCGAGCAAGGGAGCGGCTCCCACCACTTCCACGGTCTCGCTCACTTGGCCGACCTGGAGCTCGAAGTCGAGCGAGACGCTCTGCTCGACGTCCAGCTTCACGCCGGAGCGTGAGACCGAGCGAAATCCTTCGGAGCGAACGTCCAGGCGGTAGTTGCCCGGCGGCAAAAGCGGAAAGCGGTAGTAGCCCTGCGGGCCTGTTTGGGCGCTCTGGGTGATGCCGGTGTCCACGTTGGTCAGCGTCACTCCTGCCCCTGGAATCACACCCCCTGAACTGTCGGTGATTCTTCCTACGATTTGACCTGTTCCACCCTGACCGAACGAGGCCGGGGGAACCAGCAGCGCAATGGCGACGAGCCATGCTACTGCGACCATGATAGATCGACTACGATACATCAGCGATACTCCTCAACTTGGGAAGTTGGCGCTAACACCGTAGGCGCATGCGGCTCTGTTGTCAACCAATATGAGTCGTATAGAAACAGGGATCGTTCAATAACGATTCACGGGATCGCTGTCAAAAAACGAGGCGCTCCTCGGAAGGAGCGCCTCGCGGTCAGACCAGCGCCGTGCAGCGGGTTAGAAATACAGCTTGAGCCCGAGCTGGATGCTGCGTCCTCGGGCGGCGCTGGTGATCGTACCGAAGTTCGGAGAACCCAGCGCGGTGCCGGGAATCCCGAAGTTGGCCTTGTTGAAGGCGTTGAACAGCTCCCCGCGGAACTGCAGGCGATAGCGGTCGCGGAACTGGAAGTTCTTCATCACGCCGATGTCGAAGTTCGCCTGCCCCGGCGCCCGCCCCACGGCGCGTGCGGCGTCGCCGAAGGTGAAGCGCGCCGGCTGGTCGAACGCAGCCGTGTCAAACCATTGCTCGACGGTGCGCTGATCTTTGGGCAGTTCCGGATCGTGCAGGATGTTGGCGCGCTGCGGTCCGGCCGAGCCGCACTCGCAGGTGTTCTGCTGGGTGGTCACGCCGTAGACGGGCCCGGTGAAGACCGTCCCCAGCACCGAGAGCTGCCAGCCGCCCAGCACCTGGCTGACCGGTCCCTCATTGAGCCAGCGCCGCCCCGGTCCCCAGGGCAGATCGTAGACCACGTTGAACGTCACGTTGTGTTTGATGTCCAACGGGCTGGTCGAATAGTCGAGCCGGCGATTGTAGTAGTCCTGATAGCCCGAGCCCGGCGTGCCGCCGAAGTCGCCGTTGGCGATGGCGTCCACGTTGTCGAGCATGTGGGAGTAGGTGTAGGTCCACAGGAACTGCAACCCGTTCTGGTAGCGCTTCTCCGCCCGCAACAGCAGAGCGTTGTAGCTCGACATGCCGAAGTTCGGCGACAGCAGGTTCACCGCCGTGTATTGCGGGTAGGGCCGGCGGGACTGGATCGAGCCGGGCTGGCCCACCAGCTCCGGCAGGACCTGATTGATATTGATGTTGTTGCCCGTCAGCAGCCGGCCCAGGTTGCCCAGGTATTGCGCCTCCAGCAGCACGCCGCGAAGCTGATGCTGAATGCCCAGGTTGAACTGCTGCGAGTACGGCGTGCGCCGGGTGCGCTCGAAGTACTCCACCGTGCTGCCGACGCCGAAACCGGCGTTGCGCGTGTCCGGACCCGGCGGGGTGAACGCCGGGTAGCCGTTGCGCAGGTACATCGAAGGCGTCTGGTTCTGGTCCGGGCTGATGATGAGCTGCTCGGTAGCAAAGCCCAGCGCCGCGCGCGGTCCGGCTCCTTGACCCACGTCGTCCGGGTTGCCGAAGAAGATCCCGTAGCCGCCGCGCAGCACGGTCTGCCCTCCGAACATCTTGTAAGCGAAGCCGAACCGCGGCGAGATGTTGTTCTTGTCAAAGTCGAACGGCCGGCGGGGTTCGCCGTCCACCCCGGCGAACGTGACGATGCCGGGACGGTTGGCGATCGGGTTGATCGCATGCAGATCGACGCTGTTGGAGTTGTTGTCCGGCGAGATGCGGGGCGTTTCGATGTCGTAACGAACGCCCACGTTCAGCGTCAGGTTCGGCGTGACTTTCCAGTCATCCTGGACGAACGCGCCGTAGTACTGGCTCCGAAACGTCAGCGCCGGGGAGTCCCGGATGTTGGCGTTGGCCACAAAGCCCAACAGCATCGTCGCAAAGCCGTTGCCGCTGAGGTTGTTGCCCTGCAGTCCCGTGCCCTGCTGCGGGTGCACGAAGTCGCCCGAGGGCAGAATCCGGAACTGATCCGTGGTGCCGTTCCAGCGATACTCGAAGCCGGCCTTCACCTGGTGACGCCCGGTGAGGTAGGTGATCGAGTCCGACAGCATCAGCGTCGGGCCGCGCTGGACGCGGAAGACGTTGGCCGTGCCGCCCACCTGGGTGTAGCCGGCGGGACTGAAGCGCGGGAACGAGAGCCCGTCCACGCCCGTCAGCCCGAGCATCGCCGGATAGTCCTTGCCGAGCGAGCTGTGGGAGAGGTCGCGGAACTGCTTCAAGTAGCTGACCTTGAAGTCATTGACCACGCGCGGCGAGATTGTCCGCGTCCAGCCGGTCATGAACGTGTGCGCCAGGTTGCCGATGCTGCGGGTGGCCGGGCCGACAGCGTTGGCGTCGGGATCCGGAAAGACGGTCACCTGCGGTACGAAGTTGTGCTGCCCGATGTAGCGGCCGAAGATGCGGTCCTTCTCGCTGAGCTGGTGGTCGATCTTGATGGTGCCGTGGTCCTGGGACCGCTTCGGGCTGACGTTGATGTTGAAGTTGTTGGCGCCGGCCACGTTACCCGCCAGATTCGGCGACGGATAGTAGGTCGCCACCTTGGCGGCGACGGGATCGAACATCGTTCGCGGAATCTGGTTGTTCGCGAACGGATCACGCAGATGGTTCGTGGCGTCGCTCGGGTCGGGCCGGGTGGTCGACGGATCGTAGAGTTGGAGCCGCCGGCCTTGCCCGTCGACCAGGCTGCTGAAGTCGCCGGCCTGGAAGGCGGCCGTCGGTACGGTACCAAGGAACGGCGAGCCTGTGGTGGTGCGGGTTCCTTCGTAGGCGATGAAGAAGTGCGTCTTGTTCTTGATGACGGGGCCGCCGAGCGTTCCGCCGTACTGGTTGTAACGCAGCGGGGCCTTGTCGATCGAGAAGAAGTTCCGCGCGTCCATCACCTGATTGCGGAAGAACTCGAACAGGTTCCCGTGGAACTCGTTCGTGCCGGATTTGGTGACGGCCGAAAAGACGCCGCCGGCGGACCGGCCGTACTCGGCCGCATAGCCGTTGGTGATGACCTTGAACTCCTCCACCGCGTCGACCATTGGCGCCAGCTCGGCCATGGAGCGGTTCAGGCCCGACTTCTGCACCGAGCCGCCGTCGACGTAGAGGCCCTGGGTGAAAGTTCGGCTGCCGGCCACCGTGGCCACCGGGATTTCGCCGGCGTCGCCGATGCCCTGGATAAACGTCGTCGCGCCGGCCAGTTGGACCAGGTTCCAGGCCGAACGGCCGTTGAGCGGCATCTCGACGATTGATTTGTTCTCGACCACCTGGCCGATGGTGGCGTTCTCGCTCTCGAGCAGCGGCGCCGAGCCAATGACTTCGACGGTTTCGGTCACCTCACCGACCTCGAGGGTGAAGTCCAGCGAAGCGGTTTGTTCCACGTCGAGCTTTACGCCCGAGCGAGTGACGGTGCGAAAGCCTTCCGAGCGCACGGTCACGCGGTAGTTGCCCGGAATGAGCAGCGGAAAGCGGTAGTAGCCCTGCGGGCCGGTCTGAGCGTCTTGCTCAATCCCTGTGTCCACGTTGGCGAGATTCACGTCCGCGCCGGGGATAACGGCGCCGGAAGAGTCGGTCACGCGACCTTGAATCTGCCCGGTTCCGCTGCCCTGTCCCCAGAGCGTCGCCACGCCGGCGAGACCTAGGACGAGCAGCAGCAATCGATGTGAGATAAGCGGTTTGCAACGATGCATTAGCGATTCCCCCAACCTTGGAGAAGCGCTAAACACGCTAGGCGCGCGCATCGGGGCAAGTCAACGGAATTCGCCCGAAATCAAACCGAAACAGGCCAAAACACCGGCATTATGGGATCTTCGGAACCCTGAATACACAGGGGGCGCCCTCGAGGCCTCTTCCGCGCTTAGGAACGATCAGGCGAGCAATTCGTCGAGCGGACCGCGGTGCATGGCCTCGTCGATTTCCGGGTCCAAATTGCCAAAATCATCACGCGGACGACCCGCTGCGTGCAGCAGCGTGTTGTAGAGCGCGTTGATGGTGCGATGCCCCGGCTTGCCGTAGTCGGGATAGGCCACGTGGCGACCGCCGCGCCGCAGTTTGCCGTTGAGGTCGCCCAGGACGACGAACGGCCACTCGAAGCAACTGCTGTGATGCTCCTCGGCGGCGTCGCTCAAGTAGACGACCACCGTGTTGTCCAGCATCGTCCCGTCGCCTTCGGGAACCGAGTCCAGCTTGCGCAGGAAGCGCGCGATCAGCCCGAAGTGGAACGCTCGAATCTTCTCGGCATCGAGCCAGCCCTGACCGCCGATCTGGCTGCGGTAGTCGTGCCCGATCGGGTGCTTGCCCCGCTCGAGGCCCAGTCCGCGGAACACCACGTCAAAGAACGGAAAGCCGACGCCCGAGGCGATCGTGACCACCTGCGAAAGCCCGCCGATCATCACCGCCGCCGCCATCTCGAAGTGCGCGTCCAGGCGGTCGGTCTCGACCTCGGAGTTGTACTTGTCGTCCGCGACCGGCGCCGCGCCGGCCAGGGTTTCGCGCGCGTCGACCAGCCGCTGCGAGGTGCGTGAGATCGTTTCGTACGATTCCAGATAGGCGTCGAGCTTGCGGCGCTCCGGCCCGGCTAGGCTGCCCCGCACCCGCCCGATGTCGGACTGCATGTAGTCCATCAGGTTGCGTTTGGCGGCAAAGGTCGCCTTGGCCTCGCCCTCGGCCACGCTGCCGAACATCCGGGAGAACGCGATTTCGGGCTTGCAGATGGTGGCGAGGCTGCGGTCGCGCCGGTCGGCGGAGCAGTTGAAAATCACCGCTTCTTCCGACTTGGACGCGATGCCGAGGGTCACGTTGGGGAAGATTCCCGGGTCGCCCTGCCCCAGTACGGAGTCGATCGTCGGTCCCTGTATGCTGCGCCCGCTGTTGGCGTGGTAGGCGCCCAGCGCCCCGTGGTCGCTCGAGTGCCCGCCGGTGCACATCCTGCCCGAAAGGCCCTGCACGATCGTCAGCCGATCGCGAAACTCCTCCACCGGCTGCAGAGAATCCGGCAGCCGTGTCCCGTCCAGCGAGTCGACGCGCAGCTTGTCGCGATCCTTGCGCTTGACGAACTCCAGCCCCAGCGGATGGACCTGCTCGGGCGGCAACCCGTTGCCTTCCACCACGAACAGGAAGCGCGGCGCCCCGCCCTCGCGCCCGTCGGCCGCCTGAGCCAGCCGATTCAGCAGGGGCGACAGCAGCAATCCGCCGGCTCCCAGCGTGGAGCTCTTCAAGAAGCGGCGGCGTCCGAAGTCCGCGACGGGTTTGGCGATCACTGCGTCTCTCCTGCGGTCGAACCGTCCGCGACCATCCTCGGCGCGCGGCGGTAGAGGAACGAGTCCGATGTCAGCAACGACGCCAGCAGCGCCTTCATGCTACCGCCGGCGTCCACATAAGCCTTGTCGGCGCGAATCAGCGTCTCCGAGTCCGCCAGGGTCTCGTTGCGCCCCATCCAGTAGCGGAAGGCGTGCCGTACGAAGACCTGCCGCACGCGCTCGGAGTCGGCCAGACGGCGCGTCAGCTCGAAAGGGTCCGCGACCGGACCGTCCAGCTCCGGCAGCCCCGCGACGACCGTGCCGGCCGTCACCACCGGCCGGCCGACCTCCTCGCCGCGGAACTCCCCGAACAGCCCATACTGCTCGAAGGGCAGGCCGAGCTCGTCCATCTTCTGATGGCAACCCCAGCAGTACTCCTGCCGGGTCACTTGCATCCGCTCGCGCAGCGTCTTGGTCTCGTCCTCGGGCAACTGGGCGTTCACACTGATGGGCACGTCGGGCACGGTTCCGCCCAACAGCTTGGTGCGAATCCAGCGCCCTCGCTGGATGGCCTGATTCTTGTCCGCGTCAGAGAACGTCAACAGCCAGGCAGGGTGCGTCAGCATTCCCGAACGCTGCCCAGCGGGCATCTGGACCGGTTGTTCCGGCGTCCATTCCCACTCGCGGTCGAGATTGTAGAGCTCGTAGTACCACTTCTGGCGCTTGTCGGGCCGATTGACGAGCTGCTTTTCGGGATTCTTGCTGTTGTAGTTGACGAAATACTTCGACGTGGTCAGCAGCGTCCGCAGCACGTCCTGGTCGGACTCCAGCGTATGCGCCACCAAGGCGTCGGCGTCGAGCACCATCTCGCGCGCCATGATGTGCTTGATCAGGCGGCCGGTCTTGAAGACGTTCGGCGCCCGGTCGTATTCGAAATACTCTCGGAAGAAGCGCAGGATGCGGGGCTTGTCGAGGCCGGGGTCGTCGAGCATCCGCCGCGCCTCGGCCAGGACGCCTTCCCGCGTCGACAGCTTGCCGGCCTCCTCGGCCTCCCGCAGGGCCTCATCCGGCGGGCGGTCCGTGAGGGCGTAGCTGAGAGCCCAGGCGATCTCGCGGTCGGAGAGCCGCACCGCGTCGTCGTCGCCCTCGATCGGCCGTCCCAGCTCGAATCGGAAGACGGCCTCGGGCGTCAGCAGGACGGCGCTCAGGGCGGTCTGTAGGGCCAAGCGAGGGCCTGCGTCCGCCGCGGTCCGCAGCGCCAAGCCGGTCACGCCTTGCAGCTCCTCGGGCGTCGGATCGCGTTGCAGGACCTCTCGATACTGGGCCTCGACGGCTGCCTCGTAGTCGGCCGGCCCGGGCTTCTCGAGCGCCAACGGGGCGCGCAGCGGCGCCGGACTGCCCGGGCTGTCCATCTGGTAGCCCGCCACCAGCCACAGCATGTTCATCAGCAGCTCGGTGGTGGCGTCCTCGAACGAGTGCACGTTGGCAAAGTCCCGAAACGTGTGCTCCGGCGTCAGCGAGGGCAGCGAGGGGTGCAAGCCGTCTCCGCCCTGGTTCGGTTTGGCCACCAGCAGCGGCTTGTGCGCCAAGGTGTTGACCATCTCCTTGAAGGCGTGGGCGTTGATGCGCCAGACGCGGGCGGGGGCCGGCGCCGGCGGATACGCGGCTCCGCTGAAAAGCGCCTCGTGGTCCACATAATTGCCGAAACCGGCGCGCTCGGCGGCATCGATCGAGCCCTCCAGCCCCAGCCCGGAGCGCAGGGCGGCCTTCACCTGACCGAGCCGGCCGTCATCGGGCCGAGGCAGCGGCTTGGGGGGCATGGCCCCAAGCGAGAGCTGATTCAGGACCCTCGTCCAGATATCGCGCTCGGCGGGCTCGGCCCCCGGCGCGTGCAACTGGTCCAAGCGCAAGTCCCGGAGGCTCAGCGCCGGTCCGTGGCACTGCACGCAGTTCGCCTGGAGGAACGGTTGGATGGTCTCGTTGAAATCAGCCGGCGCAGCCGCCGCGCCGACGACCGTCAGCATGATCGCCGCGGTGAGCCCGAAAACCCGCATCAAAACCCGAACGAAGCATACACCGCTCGGCCGGCAACCGCAATGTTTACGGCCAGTTGGGCCACGCGAGCAAGCGCTGCTCCGACCAGTAGAGGTCGTGATACGCCACGTCTTCCCGCGGGGCCTCCGCCGCCTCCAGCGCCGCCGCGACCGCCTCGGCGATGCGCACGGCGTCGGCTTCGCTCATCACCCGCAGGTCGAGGTGGATCTCGCGGCGCGCGTCGTCGGCCCCCGCCACCCAGACGGCCGGTTGACGCTCCCGCAGCCGGTTCGCCAAATCACGGGCGCTGTGCGGATAGCCCTCGGGCAGCGGAACCGCCACACGGTGCGTCTTGGGTAGCCGATAGGCCGAGAGCTTGGCGTGGAACAGCTCCGCCAACCGGGCCCAGCGCGCCGCCTCGGCCTCTCGGTCGCGTCCGTACCAGGCTTCGGCGGCCGTCATGCAGCCGACCACGCCTTCCTTGCCGACCTTCATGGCCCGGCCGATGCCGTAGTGCTGCAAGTAGCAGGCGCGGACCAGATCCAGCCGCCCGCAAACCATGCCGGACGTCGGCGCCCCCATCTGCTTGTGCGCGCTGGTGATCACCAGGTCGGCGCCGGCCGCCAGAAAAGGACGCACATCAGGCTCCGCTGCGGCGTCCACCACCAGCGGAACCCCGGCCTCACGCGCCAGCTTCACGCAGTCGGCCAGGGGCGGAAAGTCGCCGTCCTGGTTGACCGCTCCGTTGACGATGTAGAACACGGCCGCCGTCCTCTCGCTCAGGGCGCCGCGCAGATGATACAGGTCGCCGTGGTTGGCCGTGCCCAGCAGAACGACCTCGGCGCCGCTGAGGCGCAGCATCTGCGAGATCGGCGCGCCGAAGTTCACGTCGTGGCCGTGATAGAGCAGCATCTCCCGGCGCTCGCCCACCGGCTGCGGCAGGCGGGCGATCTTTGCCATGTCCGACCCCGCCATGGCGGCGGCGGCGGCGATGGTCAACCCGGCCGAGGTGGACGACACCGCACAGCCGGCCTCCGCGCCGGTCGCCCGGGCGATCGTCCGGCAGGCAGCGGCCTGCAGCTCGTCGATCTCCACATTCATCTGCAGGATCGCGTCCACCGCCGCGCGAACCTCGGCCGAGGCCACGTGCGCGCCGACGATGGTCGGCATCCCGATGGCGTTGAGAGTGCGGCGGAAACCGTAGCGTTCGGCGAGCTGTTCGGGGGTCATGCTCTCTCTATCTCACTACAACCGATCACTACACTGAGGGGGATGACGAAAATCGCGAATCCGGACCATCCCATCGAGCCGACGCTGGCGCGCCGCTGGAGCCCCTACGTCTTCTCCAGCCGCCCGGTGGAACCGCAGATCCTGCGCTCGCTGTTTGAAGCGGCTCGCTGGGCCGCCTCGTCGTTCAATGAGCAGCCCTGGCGGTTTCTGGTCGCCGTCCAAGACGACCAGGAAGGCTTCGCGAAGCTGTTGGCCTGCCTCACACCCAAGAATCAGGAGTGGGCTAAGCAGGCTCCGGTGCTCGTCATCACCGCCGTCAAGACGGCCTTCACGGCCAACGGCAAACCCAACCGCGTCGCCCTCCACGACCTGGGCTTGGCCGCCGGCAACCTCTCCGCCGAAGCCACTGTGCGCGGCCTGTCCGTCCACCAGATGGCGGGCGTGGACCTGGAGGCGGCCCGTCAAGCCGGAGCCATCCCCGAAGGCTTCGAGCCGGCCACGGCCATCGCCATCGGCTATCGTGGCGAACCCGACCAAGCCGCTCAGCCGGCGCACGCCGACCGCGACGCCCAGGAGCGCAAGCGCAAACCGCTCTCCGAGATCGTCTTCGGGCCGGAGTTCGGCCGGCCGGCGAGTTGGCTGGAGTAGCGTCACGGGCTTTGGCCGCCGTGCGATAATCACCGCCAAGATGGCCAGCGCGACCCGTCGGGACCTGTTCAAAACCGCCGCCGGAGCGGCCTGCCTACTGGGCTCCTCCCGAGCCTGGGCGGGCGCCAACGACCGCATCCGCGTCGGCCTGATCGGCGTCGGAGCCCGTGGCGACAACTTCGTCGACGTCGTCCCGGATGTCGCCGGCATGGAACTGGCCGCCCTGTGCGATCCGGACGAGAACCGGCTGGCTGAAGGGGCCGCCAAGGTCGCCGCCGCCACCGGCAAGAGGCCCAAGACCCACGCCGACCTGCGGCGCGTCCTCGACGACTCCTCGATCGACGCAGTCGTCATCGCCAACTGCAACCACTGGCACGCTCTCTCGGCCATTTGGGCTTGCCAGGCCGGCAAGCACCCCTACGTCGAGAAGCCCATCTCGCACAACATCGTGGAAGGCCAAAAGGTCGTCCGGGCGGTCCGCAAGGCCGGTCTGGTCTCGAGCGGAGGCACGCAGCGGCGCTCGCATCCGAACTTCCGCGAGGCGATCCGGCTGTTGCACGACGGCGTAATCGGCGACCTCTACATGGCGAGCTGGGTGTTTCCCAACCCGCGCGAGTCGATCGGATTCAAGAAGCCCGAGGCCCCGCCCGCCTGGCTGAACTGGAATCTTTGGCGCGGCCCGGCCCCCGAGCAGC
Organism: Acidobacteriota bacterium; assembly: GCA_016125275.1. Classification (GTDB taxonomy): domain Bacteria; phylum Acidobacteriota; class Terriglobia; order Bryobacterales; family UBA6623; genus RI-231. The sequence continues at coordinate 230,801 of WGMB01000003.1, forward strand.
CCTACCACCAGAATCTGGTGCACTACAACTGGCACTGGTTCTGGGACTTCGGCAACGGCGAGATGGGCAACAACGGCTCGCACCTGGTGGACATCTGCAACTGGGGCCTGCGCAAGGACCCGGCGCTGCCCACTCGCATCCACGCCATCGGCGGTCGCTGGGGTTACCAAGATCAAGCGCAAACGCCCAACACTGTAACGGCCACCTGGGAGCACGCCGATGGGACCATCGTCGAGGGCAAACTGGTGAACCTTTACACGAACGAGCAGCGCACCTGGCGCTTCTACGGAACCAAGGGCCACATGGAGATCGGCATCAACGGGCTCTTCCACGTCTACATGGGCCGCAACTCGAAGCCGGAGCCCGACCTGAAGGCCCCGATCCCGCCGACTGAAAGCTTCCGTCCGATCGACAAGCTGCAGCTCGAGAACTGGGCCGCGGCCATGCGCGCCAAGGATCCGAAGTCCCTCAACGCCGAGATCGAGGACATCGCCTCGTCCAACGCCTTCTGCCACTTGGCCAACATTTCCTATCGCCTGCGCCGCGAAGTGCGCTTCGACCCCAAGACGATGCGTTTTGACGGCGACGAGCAGGCCGACGCCCTGTTGCAGCGGGAGTATCGAGGAGAATTCCGCGTCCCGGATAAGGTCTGACGCCGACCCCTACGGGACTCCTCCGCCGGGCTATTCTGTGAAAGTGAGGTTGCAGCGGATGTGGGCGGCGGCGCTGGCCCTGACCTTGGCGCTGGCCCTCGGCTGTTCCGGGGTGGACGCCCCGCCGGCCCCGGCTTCCACCGAAGCGAGCCCCGTGGCCGCCGCGGTCGCCTCCTCGCGGCCGCCCGCGGCGTCGACGGCGGGCCCGGGTTTTCGCCGCGACAGCGATTTCCGCGAGCACTTCCAAAAGCACGGCCGCGAATTCGGAGACATCACGGGCGAGCAGTATTTGGCCCAAGCCCAACAACTTCGCGACGCGCCCGTGGGCGGCCCGATCCTCGAAATCGTCCGCGAAGTCGACGGCGTGATCACGCGCTTCGACCGGGACACGGGCTCGTTCGGCGCCTACAATTCCGACGGAACCATCCGTACCTTCTTCATTCCCAACGACGGCGAAGCCTACTTCCGCCGTCAGGCCGCCAGGAGGCCTCAATGACCGATCAAGAGATCGAACAAACACTGCGTCGCCGCGGTTGCCCGGAACACATCTGCGTGGCCGGCCGCGACGGGCTCATCGAGATGTACGAGGACTTCGTGCGCGAGGTCGAGGAGGGCTACGAGCTCGGCTTCGAGGACTACTCCAACGAGCTGGACCTGCGCACCATCATCGGCGATCTCGGGCTGGACGAGGAGTCGGCCGTGCAGGAGGCGGACGAGCGGCTGCAAGCCTTGCTCATCCCCACCGAGGAGGCGCTTTGGCCGGACGCTCCGCGCCGAGCCTTCTGGACCCACGGCTACCCGATGAACGCAGGCACGGAGCTCGAACAGGACCTGCGGCGCCTCGGCGTCATCTCCGACGACGAAGAATCGGAGGAGAGCTGGAGCGCGGACGACGAAGACGACGATTACGTGGATGACGACGAGGACGAGAGCGACGACGACTACGGGAACGACGACGACGACGAGTAGCGCCAAGCGGGGAGGAGCTGTCGCGCCCCTCCCCGCTGTCCGCTCGGGCGGACGGGCGGCGCTGGTAGACTGACCTTTGTCGACCCATGTCCGCCCAAAACCCGCTGACCGAGATCCGTTTTCGCATCCCCTTCGATCAGATCGAGCCGGCCCACGTGGAGCCGGCCATCGACTTTCTGCTCGGCGAAGCCCGGCAGCGGCTCGATGAGCTGGCCTCCGATCAGGGACCGCGCACCTTCGCCAACACCCTGCTGGCGCTGGAGCAGGTCACCGAGAAGTTGGGATTCGCGCTGGGAGTGGTAGGGCACCTGGAGTCGGTGCGAACCACGCCCGAGCTCCGTAAGGCCTACAACGCCGTCCAACCCAAGGCCAGCGAGTTCTTCTCGAGCATTCCCCTCAACGAGGCGGTCTGGAAGCAGCTCCAAAGTTACGCCGCCACCGACGAGGCCAAGGCGCTCGAAGGCGTGCGGGCGCGCTTCCTCGACAAGACCCTCAGCGACTTCCGCCGCTCCGGCGCCGAGCTCGACCCTGCCGGCAAGAAGAGGCTGCAGGAGATCGAAGTCGAGCTGACCAAGCTGACAACCAAGTTCAGCGAAAACGTGCTCGACGCCACCAACGCCTTCGAGCTCATCCTCGACGACGAGGCGCGCCTGTCCGGCCTGCCGCCCAGCGCCCGAGAGCAAGCGCGCGACAGCGCCAAGTCCAAGGGCAAGGAAGGCTGGCGCTTCACCTTGCAGGCGCCGTCCTACACCGCGGTGATGACCTATCTCGACGACCACAAGGTCCGCGAGCAGGTCTGGCGCGAATACAACACGCGCGCCGCCAAGGGCGACTTCGACAACCGCGAGAACATCGCCAAGATCCTCGAGCTGCGCCGCGAGAAGGCCCGACTGCTGGGTTACGACAACTTCGCCGACTTGGTGCTGGAAGAGCGCATGGCCAAGACCGGCAAGCGCGCCCAGGAGTTCAGCGAAGACCTGCGCGAACGCACCAAGGCCGCCTTCGACCGCGAAAACAAGGACTTGCGGGACTTCCGCATGGCGATCGAAGGCGCCGCGGCCGTCCACATGGAACCCTGGGACCTGGCCTACTACGCCGAGCAGCTCCGCAAGGAAGAGTACGACTTCGACGAAGAGGACCTGAAGCCCTACTTCGCCTACGAAGAGGTCAAGAAGGGGCTCTTCGCGGTCGCCAAGCGCCTCTTCGGCGTAGACGTACGGCCGGTCGAGGGCGGCGCGCCGGTCTGGCATGAGGACGTGCAGTACTACGGCGTCTTCGATGAGGACGGCTCGCAGCTCGGCGCCTTCTACGCGGACTACTTTCCGCGCGAGGACAAGCGCGGCGGGGCCTGGATGGACTCCTTCCTCACCGGCCGCAAGAAGGACGACGGAACCTGGGAGCCGCACCTGGGGCTGATGTGCGGCAATCTCAACCCGCCCACCGAGGGCAAGCCGGCGCTGCTGAGCCACCGAGACGTGGAGACCCTGTTCCACGAGTTCGGCCACCTGCTGCACCACCTGCTCACGCGCGTGGAGATCCGCTCGCTGGCGGGCACGAACGTCGCCTGGGACTTCGTGGAGCTGCCCAGCCAGATCATGGAGAACTGGTGCTGGGAGCGGCAGGCCCTGGACCTGTTCGCGCGCCACTACGAGACCGGCGAGACCATTCCCGACGAGCTGTTCGACAAGATGCAGCGGGCCCGCACCTTCCGCGCCGCCAACGCCCAGATGCGACAGCTCAGCTTCGGTTCGCTCGACCTCGCCCTGCACATCGACTACGACCCGGCCAAGGACGGCGACGTGATGAAGTACGCCTACAAGATCGCCCGGGAGTACTCGGCCGTGCCGCTGCCTCGCGAGTACGCCATGCTGGCGGGCTTTTCGCACCTGTTCGCCAGCCCGGTGGGCTACGGGGCGGGCTACTACTCCTACAAGTGGGCCGAAGCGCTCGACGCCGACGCCTTTACGCGCTTTGCCAAGGCGGGCGTATTCGACCACGACACGGGCCGGGCGTTCCGGGCGAACATTCTGTCGAAGGGAGACAGCGAAGACCCCGAAAAGCTCTTCCGGGCCTTCATGGGCCGCGATCCGGACCCGCAGGCCCTGCTGGTGCGGCTGGGCTTGGCGGCCTAGCAGAGACTGCCCGGGGCCGGACGTCGCGTCCGGCCCCCGATCACCGCTCCAGCGACCGCTCCCAGCTCTCGATCCGCTTCTCGAGCTCCGCCGTCTTCTCCGGGTGACTGGAGGCCAGGTTCGTCTTTTCCCCGGGATCGTCGGCCAGATTGGACAGAAACGTCCGGTCCGCCCCATGCAGCGCGTTCTCCTCGCCGAGGGCCAGGATCGGATTCTTGACAAGCTTCCAATCCCCCTGCCGCACGGCGACCTGGTCGTAGCGTTTCCAGAACAGCGTTTCGTGGGGAGACCGCGCCCCGTCCACCAGCAGCGGCCAAATGTCCCGGCCGTCGATCACGCGGTCGGTCGGCAGCTCTGCGCCGCAGAGCTTCGCCAGTGTCGGGAACAGATCGAAGCCGGCGCACATGGCGGAGCGGACCTTGCCCGCCGGCAGGATTCCCGGCCAACTGGCGATCGCGGGCATCCGCACGCCGCCCTCGAACAGGCTGAACTTGTAGCCGCGATACGGCGTATTCCGGCCTCCGCGGCCGGCGCGATCCTCGATCGTGGCGCCGTTGTCGGAAAAGAAGAACACCAGCGTATCCTGCCGCAGGCCTTCCTCTTCGAGCGTCGCCAGGATCTCGCCCACACCGTCGTCCATCGCCGCGAGCATCGCCAGGTGCATCCGGCGCTCGGGGTCGGTCACGTGCTCGAACCGAGCCACGTACTCGGCCGGAGCATGCATGGGGTAGTGCGGCGCGTTGTAGGCCACGGTCAAAAAGAACGGCTCGGCCTTGTTCTCCCGCAGAAAGCGCTTCGCCTCGCGCGTGAACAGGTGCGTGGAATACTGTCCGGACTCGTTGACCTCCTCGCCGTTGCGCCAAAGGTCGTGAAACGACGGCCGGCCGCCCTCGAGCCCCCAGTAGAAGCGGTGCGAGAAGTAGTCGATGCAGCCGGAATGGAATCCGTAGAAGTCGTCGAAGCCCTGCGCGTTGGGCAGGCTCTCGGCCGCCGCGCCCAAGTGCCACTTGCCGACCAGCCCGGTGCGATAGCCCGCCTCCCGCAAGACCTCCGCCAAGGTGATCTCGTCGCCCTTCAGGCCGACCACGCCCGGCGAAGAGTCCACCACGAACGGCACCCCGCAGCGCAGCGGATGGCGGCCGGTGAGGAAGGCGGCGCGGGTCGGCGAACACATCGGAGCGTTGGCGTAGAAGCCGGTCAGCCGCACTCCGGAGGCGGCCAGCGCATCCAGATGCGGCGTGGCGGCGTCGGGCTCGGTCCCATAGCAGCCGATGTCGCCGTAGCCCTGGTCGTCGCTCACGATCACCAGCACGTTCGGGCGCGGCTGATAGCGCTGGGCGGAGAGCGAGCCCGCGGCTGCCGCGGCGGAGAGCAGAAACTGACGACGAGCGAGCGACATCCGGGCGCGCCCCCGCTGGAACGGAATCCTCCGTACAATGGGGAGCTTATGGATCGTACCATCCGGCCCGCCGCGCGGATCGGCGGCGTCGTGCGCCTGCCGGGCGACAAGTCCATCTCGCATCGCTACGGCATGCTGGCCGCCATCGCCGACGGCCCCAGCGAGATCACCAACTATTCCACCGGGGCCGACTGCGCGTCCACCCTGGCTTGCATGCGAGCGCTGGGCGTCGAGATCGAGCACGAGGGTTCGACGGTGCGTGTAGCCGGCGTGGGGCGCGACGGGCTGAAGGCTCCGGCCGCGCGGCTCGACTGCGGCAATTCCGGATCGACGATCCGCATGCTGTCGGGAATCCTGGCCGGGCAGCCGTTCATCAGCGAGATCGCCGGCGACGAATCCATTGCCCGCCGGCCGATGAAGCGCGTCATCACGCCGCTCGAGCTGATGGGCGCCAAGATCGAGGCGCGCGACGGCGAGTTCGCGCCGCTGCGCATCCACGGCGGCAAGCTCCACGGCATCGACTACAAGCCGCCCGTCGCCAGCGCCCAGGTCAAGACCTGCACGCTCTTCGCGGGCCTGTTCGCGGAGGGCTTCACCTCAGTCACCGAGTCGGTGCAGACCCGCAATCACTCCGAGCTGGCCTTGCGGCGTTTCGGCGCCACAGTCGAGACCAGCGGCCTCGTCACGCGCCTCGAGGGCGGGCAACGTCTGACGGGCCAGAACCTGCCGGTGCCGTCGGACCTCTCGTCGGCAGCCTTCTTCATCGCGGCGGCGCTGCTGCTGCCGGGCTCGGAGCTCTGTATCGAGGACGTGGGCCTCAATCCCACCCGAGCCGAGCTGTTGACGGTTCTGCAGGACATGGGCGCGAAGATCCAAGTGACCGACGTCCGCGCGGCCGATGGCGAAACCATTGGGACCCTGGTCATCGAAGGTCCCGCCAGCGCCGGCCAGCCGGTGATCCAAGGCGGAACCATCGAAGGGGCGACCACGGCGGGCGTGATCGACGAGGTGCCGATGCTGGCCGTTTTGGGAGCCTACAGCCGGGACGGGCTGGAAATTCGAGATGCCGGCGAGCTGCGCGTCAAGGAAACCGACCGCATCGCCACGGTCGCCGAGAACCTCCGCCGCATGGGCGCCGACGTCGTGGCCTTCCCGGACGGCCTGCGGATCTCCGGCGGCGGACGTCTCCGCGGCGCCGAGCTCGACTCATTCGGCGACCACCGCATCGCCATGGCGTTCGCGATCGCCGCCCTGCGCGCCAAGGGTGAGAGCGTGCTGCACAACGCCGAGGCGGCGTCCGTTTCGTTCCCGGAGTTCTACGACAAGCTGGACGGGCTGCTGTAGGGCGTCATCGGGATTCCAGTTGAGGTTCGCGCAGCCTTGCTCTTCGCGGCCGAGCGCGAGCGCCTGGTGCAGAGGGCTGCAGGTTGAAGCTCCTGCTGGATTAGAACCTCTCTCCCCGCCTTTGCGCCAGGCTACAGGACACGGGCTGCGCGTCGGTAACTGTTCAACCGACCGGATCGAGGCCCTGTTGCGAGAGCAGCGAGACGAAATCGAGAGGTTCTCCAAGGACCCCTTCCAATCCGTCCTGCCCCTTCCCTAACGGAACTGCACTGACTGAATCATCCGGTTGAATGCCGGCTCGAGTTGCCCGAACTGTTCCTGCGGCCCCACCAGCAGCAAATAATAAATCCCGTTCGGGCGCGCCACGGTCAGCAGAACGTCGCGCTCGACCCCGCCGTACGGCGACCGGCCCTGCAGCTCCGTCACCAGGGCGCTCGCCCCTTGCACCTTCGTCTGGCGCGGCTCGCGCGTCACGCGCAGGGTCGAATCCATCTCCTGTAGCTCGTCGATCAGCTCATAGGCGCCATTGAGCAGGTCGCGGCTGTAGCGCGGCTGAAAATTGCTGGTCACCGCTCCGTATCCCAGGGCCACGCCGCCCCGCCCGGTCTGCACCAAGCCCTGCTGCGGCGCAATCGTCAGCACGTTGGAACCCTGACCGCCGTAGGTCTGCCACCCTGGCGGCATCTCCAGCGAGAACGTCCGGGCGTTCACTCTCTGGAACGAGCCCTGGTTGGCCAATCCCGACGGCGGAGAGGCGCCGGCGTTCGCCACCTGCTTCTGGTCGGGGGGATTGGGCTTGGGTAACTGCGCCACCAACTTCTTCGCCAACGGAAAATCGCCGGTCTCGTAGCCGTACTGCCCTGGAGGGAAGGTCTGCATCTCCGCCCGCACCAACTGCACGCGGTTGCCCGGGCTGGGGTGCGACGACAAGAAGGCCGGAGGTTGCGAGCCGCCGGTCTCCTCTTCGAGCTTCTGGAAGAATTCCGCCATCGCCAGCGGATCGTAGCCCGCCTCGGACATGATCCGCGCGCCCAAGGCGTCGGCCTCTTTCTCGGCGGTGCGCGAGTACTTCATGATCAGGGCGTTCAGGCCCAAGCCCAGCCCGACCTGCCCGATCTGCGAAAGCGCGCCGCCGTCGCCCAGAATCGCTCCGGCCAGCACGGCCGGCAACTGCACCATCTGCGCCTTGGACGCCTGGCTGGTTCCGTGACGCAGCGCGACGTGCGAAATCTCGTGGGCCAGCACGCCGGCGAACTGCGCCTCCGTGTCCGCCGCCGCCAACAGCCCCGAGTGGATGAACACGGGACCGCCGGGCAGCGCAAAGGCGTTGATCGACTCTTCATTGATCAGCGTGAACTCGTAGGGGTAGTCCTCGGCTTGAGGCTGCCGCGCCAAGCGCACGCCCACGACCTTCACGTAGTTCTGCAGCTTCTGATCCTTGACGACGTCCACCTGCTGGCGGACCTCGGCGGCGGCTTCGCGCCCCAGCTCGATGTCTTGTTCCTTGGAAAATGTGTTGTATCCGGGCTTGAGCGGATCGCCCGGTTGGCGCGTGGCGCAAGCGACGACGAATACGAAGGCTGTGACCAAGATCCAGGATTTGCGGGGCATGGCTTCCCTATTATGAGTCGCCGCTTGACGCCCCCGTTACGCTATGAAGCGAGACAACTCCTATGCAGGAATATACGGTTCGCGCCGGGGACTCCCTGTCGAAGATCGCCGAGAAGCTGCTCGGCTCCGCCGGCCGCTGGCGGCTGCTGGCCGAAGCCAACGAGCTGGCCGACCCGAACCAGATCCGCGTCGGCCAGATCCTGCGCATCCCTTCGCTCGAGCCCGCCGTCGCGCCGGCCGTCCTCAACCCCAGCCACCCGCCGCCCGACGGAGACCTCAGTGACGTCGTCTTCTCGGTGGAGGGCAACAAGGTCTTCGCGCTGCTGGTCGGCTCCGAGGAGCGCATCTACGTGGGCACACGCTTCCGGTTGGGCCTGTTCCGCAACGGCCGCATCCGACCCGAAGAAGCGCTGGAGCGCTCGAGCGCCGAGCTCGACCGCCTGCGGCTGAGCGATTCCGAGCGCCATGTGCTCGACGCCACGGCCGAGAACGAGGGCGCGCTCGACGCCATCAACACCTGGGACAACTCCTTCCTCAGCTTCGGCATGTTCCAGTGGACGGCCGGGCCGGCCGGCGCGCCGGGCGAGCTCGCCTCCCTGCTGGGCCGCATCCAGAGCAACTACCCCGAGGAGTTCCAGCACTACTTCGGCCGTTTCGGCCTGGCGCTCGAGGGGCTTTCCGGCGGAGCCGGCTGGATCTCCCTCAACAACCGCCGGCTGGTCTCGGAGGAGGACAAGCAGCCCCTGCGAGACTTCAAATGGGCCCTGCGCTTCATCCGCGCCGGCGAAGACGCCAAAATCCAGACGGCGCAACTGCTGCACGCCATCGGCCGCCTCGACCAGTTCTACTTCGAGCCGCAGGAGCGGCTGGGAGGTCTCGCCTTCTCCGAGCTCATCACCTCCGAGTACGGCGTGGCGCTACTGCTGGACAACCACGTCAACCGGCCTGCCTTCGTGGTCGGAACGCTCGAGCGCGCGCTCGAACAGCTCGGCCGAACGCCGCAGCAGTTGGCAAGCTCCGGCGACGAGCGCCCCTACTTGAAGAAGTACCTGGAGGTTCGCGCCGACTTCGGAGGCACCCGTGCGATGACGGACTCCGACCGCCGCGCACAGGTCACCCGCAGCCACGTCACCAGCGGCCTGATCTCCGAAAGCCGCGGGACGTTCGTCTCCCACCGGCAGCAGCGGAACGCGTAGTCCGTCCGGCGCCCGAGTGCTATCCTCACCAGTCGATGCGCAGCTTGATCCTGTTCCTCGCCCTGGCGCCGGCCCTGTTCGCCCAAGCCGAGTACTTTCCGCCCCAGACCGTCCGCTCCGACCTGCCCAACATCGTCCTCATCACGGGGGACCATCTGCGCTGGGACCACATCGCCGCCAACGGCCGGCCGGAGATGATCACGCCGAACCTCGACGAGCTGGTGCGCGCCGGGGTGAGCTTTCGAGCGGCCTTCACGGTCGGCGTCGCCTGCACGCCCAACCGCGCCTCGCTAATGACCGGCCGCTACCCTTCGGCGCACGGCTTGATCTCCAACGGCATCATGATGCCCGACGACGAGGTCACCCTCACCCACGTGTTGCGCGACGCCGGCTACTACACCGGCCAGATGGGCAAGCTGCACTTCATGCCGCACAAGGATCGCGACCACCGCGAGCCCTACAAACCCTACGGATTCCACCAGATGCGGCTCTCCGACGAGCCGGGCTGCTATGACGACGCCTACGGCCGCTGGCTCTGGGCGCAAGGCAAGGAGGTCCGCGAGAAGGCCCGCGTCACCATGCCCGGCGACCGCTTGAAGCTCGAGTACTACGCCTTCGAGGGAGAGGACCGCACCACGCACGCTTCCTGGGTCGCCACCGAGACGATCACCTTCCTCGAAGACACCCACGAGCGGCAGCCGGACCGGCCCTTCTTCGTCCACGCCGGCTTCTACGCCCCGCACCCGCCGCTCAACCCGCCGCAATCGGCCCTGGACCGCTACGCCGGCCGAAAGCTGCCGCCGCGCTACTTCGCCGACGACGAGCTCGACGCACTGCCCGCCAAGTTCGCCGCCGGCATGCGGGGCATGGATCTGCTCTCCACGCCGGAATCGGTGTGGGACGACTACCGCCGACACTTCTACGCCATGGTCACCCACCTGGACGACAACGTCGGCCGCATCATGCAGTCGGTCAAGGACCTGGGGCTGTGGGACAAGACCGTCTGGGTGATCACCTCCGACCATGGCGACTATCTGGGCGACCACCGCATCACCTCCAAGTCCGATCGGCCCTACGACGGCGCCATGCGCATCCCGCTGATCGTGGCGGGCCCGGGCGTTCCGCGCGGCAAGGCCGTCGACGAGCTGGTTTCGGTCGTCGACGTCATGCCGACCCTGCTCGACATGACCGACCTGCCCTTGCCCAAGGGCAACCAAGGGATGTCCCTGGTGAAGACGATGCAGGGCGGGCCCGGCCGCGAGGCGATCTACATGGAAGGTCGCAAGAACAAGATCCTGCGCTCCAAGCAGGCGACCTACGCCATCTACGAGAACGGCGAGGAGATCCTGTTCGACCTCGAAAAGGACCCGCACCAGCTCCGCAACATCGCCGCCGCCCCGGAAGGAGCCGAGCTGTTGCAGCGGATGCGCAAGGCGCTGTTGCTGAAGACCATCGAGGTGCAGGACCCTCTGCCGGAGCAGATCCGGCCCTACTGAGGGCGACGCTCCCATGCGTTCTCTGGTCTACCTTTGGGCGCTGCCCACCACCGCCGTCGGCCTCGCGCTCGGCGCTCTGGCGCTGGTGAGCGGCGGCGGTGTGCGGCGGCGCGCCGGCACGCTCGAGTTCCACGGCGGCTGGCTCGGCGCCATCCTGGCCGCCACCCCGGCCGGCGCCACGGCCATGACCGTCGGACACGTCATCCTGGGCCGGCATGAGGCTGGGCTCGATCGCTGCCGCAGCCACGAGCTCGTCCACGTCCGCCAGGCCGAGCTGCTGGGCCCCTTGTTCATACCGGCCTACTTTGCCGCCAGCGCCTGGGCCGCCGCCCGCGGACGACATCTCTATCGCGACAACTGGTTCGAAGTCGACGCCCGCCGCCGCAGCGAAGACGTTACCCTAACGGACGCCTGATGACACGCCGTACCTTCTGTTCCGCCGCTCTGGCCGCCACGGCCGCCTGCTCCTCGAAGACGCCGGAGGCCGCCGGACCGGCGCGCCGCCCCAACATCGTCTTCTGCTTCGCCGACGACTGGGGCCGCTACGCCTCGCTGTACCGAGACCCCGCGCGCCCGGGCCTGAGCGACGTGATCGAGACGCCGCATGTGGACCGCGTCGGGCGCGAGGGCGTCGTCTTTGACAACGCCTTCGTCGCCGCGCCCTCCTGCACGCCCAGCCGCGCCGCCGTCACCACCGGCATGTACTTCTTCCGCTGCGGTCGCCACGCAAACCTGCGCATTCGCTGGCCCGAGGGCGTGGAGGACCCTTACCTCTCGCTACCGAGCTGGCCTGCCATCCTGAAGGAAGCCGGCTACCACGTGGGCCACGCCGGCAAGACCACCTACCGCGGCAAGGGCGACAAGGCCCAGAAGAGTTACATCGGCGGCCAGACGCCGATGAGCCGCTTCTCGCAGCACGCTTCCGGCGAAGACCAGCCGGCCATGACTAAGGACGAGATCTACGCCGAGGTGCGCGAGACCTTCCAGGCCTTCCTCGCCGACCGCCCCGCCGACGCACCGTTCGTTTACTGGTTCGGGCCGCACAATACCCATCGGCCGTGGGTGCGCGGCTCCGGCAAGGCGCTGTGGGGCGTCGACCCGGACCGGCTCCAAGGCAAGCTCCCCGCTTTCCTGCCCGATGTTCCGGAGGTGCGCGAGGACGTGGCCGACTATCTGGGCGAAACCCTGGCCTGGGACGCCATGATCGGCGTGCTGCTGGCCGAGATCGATCAGACCGGGGAAGCCGGCGACACGCTCGTCGTGCTCTCGGGCGACCACGGCATGCCGGGCGTGACCCACGGCAAGTGCAACGTCTACGACTTCGGCGTGCATGCTCCGCTGCTGGCCCGCTGGCCGGCGGCGGTCCCGGCCGGGCGGCGCATCACCGACTTCGTGAACATGATGGACGTGGCGCCGACGATGGTCGAGGCCGCCGGCCTCCAGCCCCCGCCGACGATGCAGGCCCGCAGCTTTCTGCCGCAGTTGCGATCGAGCGCGTCAGGACGCATCGACCCCGCCCGCGACCACGTGCTCATCGGCCGGGAGCGCCACGTGGAAGACGCCCGGCCCGACCGGCTGCCCTACCCCACCCGGGCGTTGCGCACCGACGACTACCTTTATATCCGCAACTTCAAGCCCGACCGCTGGCCGATGGGCGACCCCGGCCCGGTCACGGCCGACTCAGCCCCCTCGGCAGAAGAGCTGGCCGCTGACACCATGGTCGCCTTCAAGGATCTCGACGCTTCGCCCACCAAAGCCTGGCTCATCGCCCACCGCAACGAGCCGGAGGGCAAGCGCTACTACGACTACTGCTTCGCCAAGCGGCCCGCCGAAGAGCTCTACGACTTGGCCAAGGACCCGGATCAGATCGAAAACGTCGCCGGCCGTCCGGAGTACGCCGAGACGCTGCGGCGGCTCAGCGCCCAGCTCCAGGCCGAGCTCGAAGCCGCCGGCGACCCGCGGCTCGACGACGCCTTCGACCGTCCGCCCTACGTGGAAGAATCCGCTTCGTAACCCGCCTGCGGTACAACAGGCCTTATGAGCGCACAGAACGCCAAGGCTTTGGCGGAGATGTTTCTGGGCGACCTCGGCCTGGAAGCCGCTCTCACCCTGAAGGTGATGCGCGCCGCGCCGGCCGAGCGCTGCGACTACCGGCCGGACCCCAAGTCCATGAGCGCCCTCGAGCTGTGCCGGCACATCACCGAGAGCGACACGTTCTTTCTGCGCGGCGTGCTCGACGGCCGCTGGCCTCCGTTCGAACCGGCCGAGCCGATCGGGGCTTCGACGCCGCAGCAGGTGGCCGACCACTACCAGCTCCACGTTCTGCCGTTGCTCGACGAGGTCCGCACCATGCCCGGAGAGCGGCTCGACGCCGAGCTCAAGCTGGGCGACGTCTTCCAAATGCCCGCCGTCATGTTCCTTTCCTTTTTGTTGCGCCACCAAGTGCACCATCGCGGACAGCTCACCACCTATTTGCGGCCCATGGGCGGCAAGGTCCCCTCGATCTACGGCGGCAGCGCCGACGAACCCTTCCGGGCCGGCTAGGTTTCGATGCCGTTCTCACTCCCTCGCTTCTATCCCATCCTCGATGCGGCGGCTCTGAGCCGCGCCGGCCTCGATCCGCTCGAGACGGCGCGGGCGCTTGTCGGCGCCGGGGTCGAAATCGTCCAATTCCGCTGGAAGGGCCCCTACACCTGCGCGGCCATCGAGACCGCGGAGGCCCTGGAGAAGATCGTGCACCAGGTCGACGCGCGCTACGTGATCAACGACCGCGCCGATATCGCCCTGCTCGCCGGCGCCGACGGAGTCCACGTCGGCCAGGACGACCTGCCTCCCGAAGCCGTCCGCCGCGTCATCGGCGACCGGCTCTTTCTGGGCTACTCCACCCACAACCGAGCCCAGCTCGAGGCGGCGGCCGCCGAGCCGATCGACTATGTCGCCCTGGGCCCCGTGTTCGCAACGGCGTCGAAGGAAAATCCCGACCCCCGCGTCGGGCTGGAGGAGCTGGCCCGGCTGGCGCCGTCGGCCGGGGCTCGGCCCTTGGTCGCCATCGGGGGGATCACGCTCGAGACCGCGCCGGCCGTGCTGGCGGCGGGAGCGGCCGCGTGTGCGGTGATCTCGGATTGGATGCCGCGGAACGGCAAGCTCGATTCCGATTGGCGGCAGCACCTGGAATCCTGGGTGCGGCTGTAGGCGAGCCCTCAGGCGTCCGAGGAACGGCCCTTGGTCTTGGCGACGTGCTTGACGGCTTCAGAGAGGAGCTTGGGGCGCCGGCCGCGGCGAGGCTTGCCCTCGTCAACGGCTTCGATCTGCCGAATGACCTGATCAATCATGGCGAGCTCTTCCCGCAGCTCTTGGATGGCTTGATGGAGGACGTCGGACAGCATAGGGTCTGCTCTTCTATCGGCGGGCCGCTCGAATCCCTTAGGACGCCGCGCGCGAAAGCTAAAGGGGACGTTCGGCCCGGCCGAATAGACATACGAAGACCCGCTATGACCGTCCAAGCCCCCGCCTCTTCCCCTGAGACCTCCGCGCGCGGCTCCGAAAAGCCCTGGGCGATCCAGCATCTGCCGCCGTTCCCGGCCGTTGCGCTGCAATTGCTGACCTTGCTCGACGACGATGACGTGCCCATGAAGCGTGTCGTGGACCTGCTGCGCGTCGACCCAGCGCTGTCAGCAGAGATCCTGCGCGTATCCAACTCGGCGCTCTATGGACTGAGTCGTCGGATCGACAACGTCTCCCATGCCGTCGTGGTCCTGGGCACCGAGGTCGTCAAGCGGCTGGCGCTGACGGTGGCGCTGGGGCGGTTTAGCCGGCGCAGCCTGAGCCATCAGGGCCTGCGCATCTGCTGGGACCATTCGATGGCGGTGGCGCTGCTGTCGGAGCGCTTGGCCGAAGCGATGCACTTGCCGCGTGACCGTGGCTACACAGCGGGCCTGCTGCACGACGTGGGCCGGCTGGCCCTGCTGGCCTGCTACCCGGTCGAGTACGGCAACATGCTCGACGTCGCCCGGGAAAACGACTTCGATCAGCTCGAGTGCGAGCGTCAACTGTTCGACATCGACCACAGCGCCGCCGGCGAGTGGCTGGCTCGCCACTGGAACCTTCCCGACGACCTCGTCGACTCCATCGCCCGCCACCACGACCCGGCCCAGCGCAACGGCGACATCCCCTCAGCCGTGCGCGGCGCCGACCGGCTGGCCAACGCCATGGGTTTCGCGGTCGTCCGCCGAGACCACACCGAGGACCCGCTCGCCATCCTCAATGACCTCCCCCTGCACGACGTGGACCGGTTTGTCGAACAGCTCCAAGGGTTCGAAGAGACCATCCACACCACCATCAACGCGATCTCGCCACACTAGAAGCGCCCGGCGCCCTTGTCGGAAACCTAATAGTGGAGCCGTATGCCCACTTACGGTATTCACTTCCCTTATATTAGGTGCGGCGCTGCTTCATCTGGTATTCTACTGTTGCGATCAAAGCCCCTCGTTTCTGCAATAGCGCGGAACGGCTAAGGGAGCCCGCCTAATCTCGACGGAAACGTCTCCGCCGAGGGCGAGCCCCATCCCGAGAGCGTCCCTGGCAGGGCGGTGTTGATTGCACGGTACAACTCTATGAAGAACTTCGGATTGCCTCCGAAGCAGGGGTTATATGACCCCAGCTTCGAGCACGACGCGTGCGGTATCGGCTTCGTCGCCGATATGTACGGTCGGCGCACCCACAAGATCGTGGAGCAAGGGATTGAGGTCCTCGCGAACCTCACCCATCGTGGTGCGTGCGGCTGTGACCCCGAAACCGGCGACGGAGCCGGTCTACTTCTCCAGATTCCTCATGAGTTTTTCCAACGCGAGGCCGACCGCCTCGGCTTCCGCCTGCCCGAGCCCGGGCAGTACGGCGTGGGCATGCTCTTTTTGTCCAAAGACGCCGCGGATCAAGCCAAGGCGCGCGCGATGGTCGAAGCGGTGGTGGCTGCCGAGGGACAAGTCCTAATCGGCTGGCGCAAGGTGCCGGTCACGAGCAAGGCCGTC
This sequence comes from Acidobacteriota bacterium, assembly GCA_016125275.1. Lineage (GTDB taxonomy): Bacteria > Acidobacteriota > Terriglobia > Bryobacterales > UBA6623 > RI-231. Next base: position 246,628 of record WGMB01000003.1, read on the forward strand.
GGCTGGCTGGCGCGCGAATCCGAGCCCGCCGTGGAGCAGGTTTTCATCGGCCGCGGCCCAGGCGCCGAGGAGCTCTCGACCGAGCAGTGGGAGCGCAAGCTCTACGTGATGCGCAAGCGCATGACGGCCGCCGCCGTCGAGGGCCAGTTGCAGCGCTTCTACCCGGCCACCATGTCGGGACGCACCATCGTCTACAAAGGGCTGCTGCTGGCCCCACAGATTCCGAACTACTACCCGGACCTGCGCGAGGAGGACTTCACGTCCGCGGTCTCGCTGGTCCATCAGCGCTTCTCCACCAACACGTTCCCCACCTGGGAGCGCGCCCAGCCTTTCCGCTATCTGGCGCACAACGGCGAGATCAACACTGTCCGTGGCAACGTCAACTGGATGCGGGCGCGCGAAGAGTCGCTGCGCTCGGAGCTGTTCGGCGCGGACATCGAAAAGATCAAGCCGATCATGGACGCCGACGGGTCGGACTCCACGATGATCGACAACGCCCTGGAGCTCCTGGTCCAAGGCGGTCGCAGCGTGGCCCACGCCCTGATGATGCTGGTGCCCGAGGCCTGGTCCTCGCATCCGCACATGTCGGATTCCAAGAAGGCCTTTTACGAGTACTACGCCACGATGATGGAGCCGTGGGACGGCCCGGCTTCGCTGGTGGTCTCCGACGGACGCTACGTGGGCGGCAACCTCGATCGCAACGGCCTGCGCCCGTCGCGCTACTGGGTCACCTACGACGGTTTGGTGGTGCTGGCGTCGGAAGCCGGCGTCCTCTCGGGCATCAAGCCCGAGGAAGTCAAGATCAAGGGCCGGCTGCAGCCCGGCCGCATGTTCTTGGTGGATACCGAGGAAGGGCGCATTATCGCCGACGAGGAGATCAAGGAAAAGATCGCCTCTCGCCAGCCCTACCGCCTGTGGCTCAATGAAGAGCTCATCGACCTGGTCAAGCTCCCGCCCATGAAGGAGCCGCCCGGGTTGGACGCCGATACGCTGTTGCCGCGCCAACGAGCCTTCGGCTATACGCTCGAGGACCAGCGCATCCTGCTGGCGCCGATGGCCGAGAAGGGCGTCGAGCCCATCGGTTCGATGGGCGTGGACGTCCCGCTGGCCTGCCTGTCCGAACGCCCGCAACTGCTGTTCAACTACTTCAAGCAGCTCTTCGCGCAGGTGACCAACCCGGCCATCGACCCGATTCGCGAAGAGCTCGTCATGTCGACGTACAGCTACGTCGGCCCGCAGGGCAACCTGCTCGACGAGCAGAAGGAGTTCGCGCACGTCCTCAAGTCGCGCAATCCGATCCTCTCGAACAACAGCATCGAGAAGCTGCGCGGCATCGGCGAGCCGGCGGATCAGAACGGTTCCGGCCCGAAGGTCCGCTTCGGCTGCCGCACGCTCAAGGCGGTCTTTCCGGCCGCGGCGGGCCCCGGCGGCCTCGAGGGCGCCCTGGAGAAGCTGTGCGCAGACGCGGAGAAGTCCGCCGACCTGGGCTACTCCGTGCTGATCCTCTCCGATCGCGCGGTAGACGAGGACCACGCCCCGATCCCCAGCCTGCTGGCCGTGGCGGCGGTGCACCATCACCTGATCCGCGCCCACAAGCGCGGCAAGGTCGGCCTGATCGTCGAAACCGGCGAAGCGCGCGAGGTGATGCACTTCTGCCTGCTCATCGGGTACGGCGCCAACGCCGTCAACCCTTACTTGGCCTACGAATCGATTGAGGCCCTGCACCGCGACGGCCAGCTCAAGCACGACGTCACGCTCGCCGAGGGCATCGAGAACTTCCGGAAGGCCGTCAAGAAGGGCATCCTCAAGGTGATGTCCAAGATGGGCATCTCCACGGTGCAGAGCTACCACGGCGCGCAGATCTTTGAAGCCGTGGGCCTGAACCAGAAGGTCATCGAGCGCTACTTCACCGGCACGACCTCGCAGATCCAAGGCGTCGACCTGGAAGTGATCGCGCAGGAGAGTCTGGAACGCCATCGGCAGGCCTACCTGCCGGTGAACGACTCCGACATCGAGCTCGACGTCGGCGGCAAGTACCAGTTCCGGGTCCGCGGCGAGAAGCACCTCCTCAACCCGGCCTCGGTCTCCAAGCTACAGCATGCCGTCAACAGCCGGAGCTTCTCCTCCTTCCAGGAGTTCTCCGACTACGTCAACGACATGAACAAGTCCCTGTGCACGCTCAGGGGCCTGTTCGAGCTCAAGACGGAAGGCGACCCGGTGCCGCTCGACGAGGTCGAGCCGGCCAGCGAGATCGTCAAGCGGTTCTGCACCGGCGCGATGAGCTTCGGCTCGATCTCCAAGGAAGCGCACGAGACCTTGGCGATCGCCATGAACCGCATCGGCGGCCGCTCCAACACCGGCGAGGGCGGCGAGGACCCGGCGCGCTTTGAGCCGCTGCCCAACGGCGATTCCAAGCGTTCTGCGATCAAGCAGGTCGCCTCGGGTCGCTTCGGCGTCACGTCGCACTACCTCGTCAATTCCGACGAGCTCCAGATCAAGATCTCGCAGGGCGCCAAGCCCGGCGAGGGCGGGCAGCTCCCCGGCCACAAGGTCGACGAGTTCATCGGTTGGCTGCGGCACTCCACGCCCGGCGTGGGCCTGATCTCGCCGCCGCCGCACCATGACATCTACTCGATCGAGGATCTGGCGCAGCTCATCTTCGATCTCAAGAACGCCAACGTGCATGCCAACGTCTCGGTGAAGCTGGTCAGCGAAGTCGGCGTGGGTACCGTGGCGGCGGGCGTCTCCAAGGGGCACGCCGACCTGGTGCTGATCGCCGGGCACGACGGCGGCACCGGCGCCAGCCCCGTCAGCTCCATCCAGTACGCCGGCACTCCCTGGGAGCTCGGCCTGTCCGAGACGCAGCAGGTGCTGGTGATGAACGACCTGCGCGGACGCATCCGCGTGCAGGTGGACGGCAAGCTCATGACCGGCCGCGACGTGGTGATCGGCGCCCTGCTCGGCGCCGACGAGTTCGGATTCGCCACCATGCCGCTCGTCGCGATGGGCTGCATCATGATGCGCAAGTGCCACCTCAACACCTGCCCGGTGGGCATCGCGACGCAGGATCCGGAGCTGCGCAAGAAGTTCACCGGTACGCCCGAGCAGGTCATCGACTACCTCTTCTTCATCGCCGAGGAAGCGCGCCAGTGGATGTCCAAGATGGGCTTCCGCAAGGTCGATGAGATGATCGGCCGCGTCGATCGGCTCGACACCCGCAAGGCCGTCGAGCACTGGAAGGCCAGGGGTCTGGACTTCTCGAAGATCTTCTTCGATCCGCCGGTGGACAAGGGCATCGCCCGCCGTCACACCGGACGGCAAGACCACGGCATCGCCGCGCAGATCGACAATGACCTGATCGCTCGCGCAAAGCCGGCCCTGGACCACCAGGAAAAGGTGCGCTTCGGCTACCCGATCCGCAACATCAACCGCACCGCCGGTACGATGCTTTCGGCCGAGGTGGCGCGGCGCTACGGCGGCGAAGGCCTGCCGGAAGACACCATCCGCATCGACTTCGAAGGCTCGGCGGGCCAGAGCTTCGGCGCGTGGGCCAGCCCGGGCATGACGCTCACCGTCCGCGGCGACGCCAACGACTACTTCGGCAAGGGCTTGTCGGGCGGCAAGCTCATTATCAGCCCGCCGGAGGGCTCGACGTTCGTGTTCGAAGAGAACATGATCATCGGCAACGTCACCTTCTACGGCGCCACGGCGGGCCAGGCCTTCGTCAACGGCATGGCCGGGGAACGCTTCTGCATCCGCAACTCCGGGGCCACCGTCGTAGTGGAAGGCGTGGGCGACCACGGCTGCGAATACATGACCAACGGCAAGGTCGTGATTCTCGGAGCCGCGGGCCGCAACTTCGGCGCCGGCATGTCCGGCGGCATCGCCTACGTGCTCGACGAGTCGGGCGAGTTCGGCGAGAAGTCCGCGAACCTCTCGATGATCGACCTCGACCCGTTCGACCAAGCCGCGGACCAAGCCGAAGTGAAGGCCCTGATCGAGCGCCACGTCCAGTACACCAACAGCCCGAAGGGCCAGTGGGTGCTGGATCACTGGGAGCAGATGATCCCGAAGTTCATCAAGGTCTTCCCGAAGGAGCTAAAGAAGGCCGTCGCCGACCGTTACGCCGAAGAGCGGGAAATGGTGGGATAGAGGCAGAGCCGCCTTAGAATCTGAGTCCAGTGGGGCCGGACACTCGTGTCCGGCCTCTTTGTCGTCAGAGAGCCGAAACCAGCCGAGCCATTCCAGCGCATGTCGCCGCCGGGCATCCGGCTGTCAATGACTATCGAAAGCCATTGGGGGCGCTATCTCCACAAACATCCACACCGTAACACTGAATTAACCCCGCAGGCATTCACCCACCCAACCGTGGGGCTAGCCGCCGTGCTAACCTGCGAGTTGGCCTCCACAACATCCACCCGCAACGTGGCGATCATCGCCCACGTTGACCACGGCAAGACCACGCTCGTCGACGCCATGCTGCGGCAGAGCGGCATCTTCCGCGACAACGAGACCGTCGCCGAGCGCGTCATGGACTCCGGCGATCTCGAGCGCGAACGCGGCATCACCATCCTCTCCAAGATCACCGGCGTCACCTTCGGCGACACCAAGATCAACATCGTCGACACCCCGGGCCACTCCGATTTCGGCGGCGAGGTCGAGCGCGCCCTCACCATGGTCGACGGCGTGATGCTGCTAGTGGACGCCAGCGAAGGCCCCCTGCCGCAGACCCGCTACGTGCTCACCAAGGCGCTCGAGCAGCGCCTGCCGCAGATCATCGTCATCAACAAGATCGATCGCCAGGACGCCCGCGCGGCCGAGGTCCTCAACGAGATCTACGACCTGTTCATCGACCTCGACGCCGAGGAAGAGCAGCTCGACTTCCCGGTCTTCTACGCCATCGCTCGCGACGGCATCGCCAAGACCTCTCTCGACGACGATTCCACTGACCTGCGGCCGCTGTTCCAGGCCATCGTCGACCACCTGCCCCCGCCCGCCGGCGACCCGGAAGCGCCGTTGCAGATGCAGGTGGCGAACCTGGACTACTCCGACTACCTCGGACGCCTCGCCATCGGCCGCGTCTACCAGGGCACGCTCAAGCTCAACGATCAGGTCGGCATCGCCAAGCTCAACGGCCAGCTTCAGAAGACCAAGATCACCAAGCTCTACTCCTTCGAGGGCCTCAAGCGCGTCGAGGAAACCGTCGGCCGGCCGGGCGACCTGCTCGCCATCGCCGGCGTGGAAGGCATCACCATCGGCGAAACGGTCACGCACCCGGAGACGCCGACTCCGCGCAAGGCCATCCAGATCGACGAGCCGACCATCGCGATGACGTTCTGCGTCAACACGTCGCCGTTCGCCGGCAAGGAAGGCAAGTACGTCACCTCGCGCAACATCCGCGATCGCCTGGACAAGGAGCTGCTGACGAACGTCTCGATCCGCGTCGAAGACACCGACTCGCCCGACACCTTCCGCGTGATGGGCCGCGGCGAGCTGCAACTGGCGATCCTGATCGAGACCATGCGCCGCGAGAGCTATGAGCTCATGGTCGGCAAGCCGGAGATCCTGACGCGCAAGATCGACGGCGTGCTGCAGGAGCCTTTGGAGCACCTGACCGTGGACTGCCCCGAAGAGTTCATGGGCGTGGTCATGGAGCAGCTTGGCTCGCGCAAGGCCAAGATGACCAAGATGATCAACCACGGTACGGGCCGTGTGCGCATCGAGTTCGAGATTCCCTCGCGCGGACTGATCGGGCTGCGCAGCCAGATCCTCACGGATACCAAGGGCACCGCGATCCTCAACTCGCTCTTCGCCGGCTACATCGACTGGCAGGGCGACATTCCGCAGCGTCCCACCGGCGCACTCATCGCCGACCGCCCGGGCAAGACCACCGGCTTCGCCATCTTCAACCTCCAGGAGCGCGGCGAAATGTTCGTGCGACCCAGCATGGACGTTTACGAGGGCATGGTGGTCGGCGAAAACGCTCGGCCGAACGACCTCAACGTCAACATCGTCAAAGAGAAGAAGCTGACCAACATGCGCGCCTCGAACTCCGAGGAGGGCATCCGCCTGGTTCCGCCGAAGATGCTGAACCTGGAGCAGGCCATCGAGTTCATCAACGACGACGAGTTCGTCGAGGTGACGCCGGACAGCATCCGCCTCCGCAAGAAGGAGCTGCGCTCGAGCTTCCGCAAGGGCTAGAAGCGCTGCCAGACGCCTCGCGGCGGCTGCTGCCCGATGCCGGGCTTGGAATAGTCGCAGACGCCGTCCGGAAAGACCGCCTGGAGCCGCCGGAGCTGCTCCGGGCTCAGCTTCCGGCCGTAATTCTCGGCTCGCAGCGGCCGCAAGGCGCACTTGAGCACATCGTTGGCTGCGGACGCCCCGGCGACGATTCGGGGATCGCCGTGCGCGGGGTAGAGCTCTGCGCAGCGGCCGGTCCCCTCGTCACTGATCCTTTCGCCGTCCTCGCTCCAGCAAGCGCTCGAGAGCTCTTCGGGCCGGTTGCGGGCGATCACGTCGATCGATTCTCCCCCCGCCTTGTCCTGCCCGATGGCATCGAGCCAGCGGTCCATCAGCGCCACCGCGTCGAGCTCCGCCGGCGGATTGGTGAGCATCACGCGGTTGCCGGCGCCGCCGTTGGCTTTCTCCAGCCGGCTCGCCATCAGGAACGTCCGCACGCGGTCGTGGATGTTGCCGCTCGGGTCCAGGTACTGCCGCGTGTCGATGATCGGGACCGAGCCGAATGAGCCGGCGCCGGCGTTCACGCGCCCGCCGCCGTACAGAGCCGCCAGAGCCTCGGGGTCCGCTACGGACCGCTGGCCCACGATGTGGGCGTCGCCGTCATAGCCTCCCGCCTTCTCGTTGAGCGCCACGAACTGTTCCGCGCTGATCACGCCGTCCTCGAAGGCTCGACGGCCATACTCCACGCCGACATTGTCCACGAAGCGCCGCGCGTGGCCGGTCGCCGGGTCGCGGCCGATGAGGTTGACCATGTTGTCCTGTAGGTCGCAGCGCACGCCGTCAGGCTTGCGCGCGGCGTCATAGACCTCGTCCCGGGGCGTCTCCGCGGCGCAGGCTCCGGGCTCGAGCCATGCAGGGGAAAAGCTCTTCATCCAGCTCTCGCAACTCTTCCAGGTCGCATAGCCGGAAACAGCCGTCTTCTGCTCGTCGCTCCAGGACAGGCCGCTCGTTCGGAAGGCTTCGTCCAACAGCGAACAGTCAGTGACCGGCGGGACCAGGGTGACGATGTCCGGGTAGCTGGCGCCCGGAATGATACCGTCGAGCAGACCGGGGTAGTTCTGGGCGATCAAATGCTGCTGCATCGAGCCGCCCGAACCGCCCGTGCCGATGGTGTGGACCGGCGGGCCGTACGTCTCGATAAAGCGCTCCTTCACCATCATCATCGTCTCGGCCGAAAGCACGTCGTTGCAGTTGTTGCCAAAGACGTTCAGCGACGAAGCCGCCACGGCGTACCCGCGCCCCAGCAGATCGGCGCTCAGCGCCGAGGGCGCCTGCGCCTGCCGATAGCCGGCCCGGCAGCCCCCGCCGAAACGGTAGACCAAGCGTCCGTTCCAGGCCGCGCCCGGCGCCGCGGGACGAGGGTTCGGCTGCCCGGGATCATAGAGCGTGGCGATCTGGTAGATGGCGCGGTTGATCGTCCCAGTCTCGACCCGTACCACGAAGTCGAGGGTCCGCCCGGCGGATGTCGTCGCCTGGGCCATGTCCGCCGGCCGGGGCGCAGCCGGGTCGAAAGGCCGAAAGCCCGCCGGAACGCCGCCGGCAGCCGGAGCTTCGGGCGGCTTGGGGTCGCTCGACCGGTAGTAGAGGTCCACGCGCGTTTCGGCGCTGCAATCCGCATCGACCGGCGCTCCGAGGCCCGCGCGCTCGGTCTCGCAAGGGAAGGGTTCCTGATGCGGCCCGGAGAACACGGGCCCCGAACGCGGGTAATTGACCAGCGTGAGCTCGGCCGATCGTCCCCCGCCCCGCACTTCGAGCCGGTTGTCGCCCAGCTCGAGCCCTGTGACGAGCCCGCTGCGGCGCGAGGCGTCCACGACCGCCTCGAAGGCCTCGGACACGTCGCGCCCATTGAGCGAGACGCTCAGCTCCTCCCCGTCAGCGCCGGCGATCTCCACTAGGGCGTCCCCGCCCGTAACCATGTCGGGCCGGCTCGACAGCACGCTCACCACGAGCGGCCGCTCGTCCGGGCTCCCGCATCCCAGCGCCGTCAAAAGCAGCAGAGTCGTCCAAGCGCGCATCGCGTCATCCCTCCCGAAGATCCCGACGGCCCGCGCCGTCGCTCCGAAGATCTTACACCGGAGGGCAAGGCGTATCATGATGCTAAGGTCATCACGATGCGAACCACTGTCAATCTGCCTGAGGATGTCGTCTCGGCTGCTCGCTCGGTGGCTGCCGTGGACGGGATCTCCTTGGGTGAGGCGCTCGCCAAACTGGTTCGCCAGGGACTTCGCCCATCCGTCCGAATCCAGACCGACGCGCCGTTCCCCATGTTCTCGGTTCCAGGGGACGCCGAGCCGATTACGCTGGAGCGGACTCTGCAGGCGGAAGACGAGCTTTGAGCGTCTACCTTCTGGACGTCAACGTACTCCTCGCCTTGGCTTGGCCCTCTCACGTGCATTGTGAGCGGGCCCAGCGCTGGTTTCAGGAGTTCGGGTCCCAGGGTTTTGCGACTTGTCCTCTGACCGAGCTCGCTTTCGTCCGGATCTCCAGTAATCCGTCGTTCACGAAAGACGCCGTCACTCCCCATGTAGCCGGCGAGCTCCTTCTGCAGGTCAAGTCCTTGCCTGGCCATCACTTTTGGCCCGACTCCCTCGACTGGTCGGCTGCGTCCAACTCGGTCTCCGCCCTGGCGGGTCATCGGCAGGTCACCGACGCCTATCTGCTGGCTCTCGCCATCCAAAACCGTGGCGTCTTGGCGACCTTGGACCGCGGCGCACTGGCCCTCCGCGAGCCCTCCTCTCCCGACATCCGTCTGCTCTGATGGGGACGGGCGGCTCACGCTACAATCCTAGGCCGATGTCTTTGCCCGACGCCTCTCGCCGCCGATTCCTCTCCACGCTCGCCGCCGCTCCCGTCGCCCTCTCGGCCCAGTCCGCGCCGCGCAAGAAGACCAACGTCGTGTTCTTCATGACCGACGACCACGGCGCCTGGGCGATGGGCGCCTACGGTTGCAAGGACATCCACACGCCCAACCTCGACCGTCTGGCCGCCCGCGGAACCCTATTCACCAACGCCTTCTCGTGCACGCCGGTCTGCTCGCCCAGCCGCGCCACGTTCTTCACCGGCAAGCTGCCCTCGCACCACGGCGTCCAGGACTTCCTGCTGGCCGAGGATAGCGTCGGGCCCGACAGCATCCGCTTTCTCGAAGGCCACACCTCGTTCGCCGATGTGCTCAAGGCCAACGGCTACCTCTGCGGCTTGGTCGGCAAGTGGCACCTCGGCCACGACACCGAGGCCCAGTCGGGTTTCGACGATTGGTGCACCGCGCCCAAGGGCTCCGGCCCCTACAAGGACGTCGAGTTCTTCGACAACGGCGTCAGCGTCAAGAACACCGGCTTCAAGACGGACTTCGTCGGCGCCCGCGCCGCCCGCTTCGTGGATGAGCACCACGACCAGCCGTTCTGCCTCACCGTGCCCTTCTTCGCGCCCCACGATCCCTTCGACTACCAGCCCGAAAAGTACCGCCGGCCCTACTACGACTCCGAGCTGTCCTGCTTCCCCCTGCCGGCTCCGAACCCGCAACGCCGCGGCCGTCACGTCCCCCACTGGAACAACCGAGAGGCCAACATCAGCTACTCCGCGCTGGTCTCCGCCGTCGACGCCAACGTCGGGCTTGTGCTCGACAAGCTCGACGAGCACGGCCTCACCGACGACACAGTCATCATCTTCACCGCCGACCACGGCTACAACTGCGGGCACCACGGCTTCTGGGGCAAGGGCAACGGCACCATCCCGTTCAATATGTACGAGGAGTCCATCCGGGTCCCGCTGATCTGGGCCCACCCCAACCGCATCCCGGCCGGCAAGCGCGTCGCGCCGATGGTGTCGAGCTACGACTTCTTCCCCACCCTGCTCGACTATTTGGGCGTCGAGGCGCCCCCGGAGCCGCAGCGCGTGGGCCGCAGCTACGCGCCGTTCCTGCGCGGCGAGAACCCCGCGTGGCGTAGCGAGCTCTACTTCGAGTTCGGCTACGTGCGCTCGATCCGCACCGAGAACCTGAAGCTCGTGGACCGCGCCGAGGGCTGGCCGAACGAGCTCTTCGACCTGGAAGACGACCCCGGCGAGCAGACCAACCGCATCGGATTCGGGCCTTACCGGCAGCAGGCCGCCGAGTTGCGCACGCGCATGAACAGCTTCTTCGAGAAAGCCGGCGCGCCGCCGCTCGACGACTGGCGCTCCACGGTCAAGCAGCATCTGCCGATGGACGCGGACGGCTACTACAGTTGGAAGGAGTAGCCGCCCCGCCTCAGCGCTTCAGATACTTGTCAAACCACTCGACCATCGCGCCGATATAGTCCGGCGAGTCCGACCGCTTGCCCGGGAACTGCGCGCCATGGCCGCCGCCCGGCACGGGGATCACCTCCACCGGAACGCCCACGGCCTTCAGCTTGGCCGCCAGAGCCTGGGACTGCGCAATCGGCACGCCTTCGTCGGCGTCGCCGTGGATGATCAGCGTCGGCGGATCGTCTTTGGAGACCAAATGAATCGGCGAGGCGTCGTGGTACATCCGGTACTGCGCGGTGGTCTTCTTGTCGTTCGCCATCAGGCGCATGCCGAGCCACGACGCGAACGTCGGGTTGCCGTACTGGCCGTTCATCGCGATCAGGTCGACGGGCGGCGCCCAGGGCAGAATGCATTGCAGCTTGGCGCTGAGCCGGTTCACCGGGTCCGGGTCGTCCGGATCGCCGTCCCCATCATGCAAACCCAGCATCGCCGTCAGATGGCCACCCGAGGACCCTCCCACGCCTCCGAGGCGCTCCGGGTCCACGCCCCAGCGAGCGGCGTTGTGGCGGATGAAGCGGACCGCCCGCTCCACGTCCTCGAGCTGCGCCGGATACTTGTGCCAGGGGGCCGTGCGGTGGTTCACGGCAAACACGGTATAGCCCGCCTCGACCAGCGGCAGCCCGAACACTTTCACCTGGGCGCTGGCCTTCTGCTGCGCTGCGCCGGGTGACAGGGAGCTGTGCCAGCCGCTGCCGGTGATGTGCAGCACCGCAAAGCCGTTGGGCTTCTCCGGGCGGTAGACGTCCATCAGCAAGGCGCCGCCGGAGACCATCCCGAACACCACATCGCGCTCCACCTTTGGGCTGGGCGGCGCCGGCTTGGCGGGCGTGCCTGGCTTCGCCTTCGGGTCCGCCAGCTTCCGGTCGAACCAGCTCACCATGGCGCCGAGGTAGTTCGGGGGATTCTTGGCTCCGGGAAACGACGCGCCGTGGCCGCCGCCGGGAACACGCAGCAGCTCCGCCTCCACGCCCATTTGCGTCAGCAAGTCCTGGAACTCGACCGAGCGCTCGTACGGAACGCGATCATCGGCGTCGCCGTGGATCAGCAGGAACGGCGCGTCGTCCGGCGAGGCGTGAGCCGCCGGCGAAGCTTCCCAATAGCGCTGGAACTCCGGCGTGTCGGCGCCATCGCGCTCGTGCAGCCGCAGTCCCATGTACGAAGCCTGCGACGCGCCGGGTGCTTTGGTGAGGTTCGTGGGCGCCGCCCGCGCCAGAATCACCTGCAGCTTGCCGCTCTCGCGCTCCACAGGGTCCCGCGAGTCCGGGTTTCCGGGGGCGTCCGCCACGCCGAGCATGGCGATCAGGTGCCCGCCCGACGAGCCACCGACGCCGCCGATGCGATTCGGGTCGATGCCGTACTGCACCGCGTGAGCCCGCACGAAGCGCACGGCTCGCTGGGCGTCTTCCAGCGCCGCCGGATGTTGGAACCGCGGCGCGGCGCGGTGGTTGATCACGAAGACGGTGTAGCCGGCCTTCACCAGCGGCGGCGCCCACAGCTTGGCGAAGCCCGACTCCTTCAGCGGCGTGGCGCTGTACTCCAACGGCGCATGCCAGCCGCTGCCGGGGATGAACACGATCCCCCGCCCGTTCGAGCGATCGGGATAGTGCACGTCCATCAGCAGCGCCAGGCCGGAGCGCATGCCGTAGACCACATCCTTGTCCACCCTCGCTTGCGCGGCGGACGGCAGCAACAGCAACGACAGCAGGACGAGGCGACACATGGCGCCGACGAGTATAGGCCAGTTCCTGCACGGCGCGCGCCGCGCTCTGTAAACATAAGGTCTTGGCGGACTTCGATCGAGCCCTGGAATCGCTGTTGACGAGCTGGGAGCCCCGGCTCGGGCGTCCCACCTGCGGCCCCGGCTGTGACCGCTGCTGCCGCCGTATGACCGTGCTGATGAGCTCGGCGGAGGGCTTGGATTTGCTGGCGCACCCGGTCGCCCAAGCTCGCCTCGACGCCCTGCGAGCGCGCGCCGCCGACCTCCCGCACGAACCAAGTCCGCGGCAGGCGCTCGACGCCCTGCTCGACCAGGGGCCCTGCGTGTTCCTGGAGAATCACCGGTGCGGGGTCCACGCGGCGCGGCCCGACGGCTGCCGAGCGGCCTACGTCTGGCACGAGCCTTGGTTCTGCGGCCGGCCCGACTACGACCAGTGCGTGCCCGCCGAGCTCAACGCCCTGCGCGTGGCTCGCGTCTACGAGCGCATGCTCGCCGAGGTCGAGGCCGGCCGCAAACCCTTCTGGGGCTTCATCCTGCCGGTGACGGCGCTGCTCGCCGAACACGCCGAGGCCTACCGGGGAGGCGCCGACCTGGAGCCACTGGTCCAGCCCCACTGGCTGCAGGGCGAGCTGGTCGAGTTCCCCGACGCAGCCCGCCTGCGCCGCGAACAGGCCGAGCACCGGCGCATCTTCCAGGACGAGCGCTCGCCCCTGGGGAGCCCCCGCGCCGACGACGTCGCTTCGCGCGACGACCTGGCGGCCATCCCGTTATACTGAATGCGCCGTGCTCTTCCGCCGCCTGATCGCCAAAGCCGCCCGCGAGCTCGCCAACGATCCGGAAGCGCGCGCCAAGGCCAAGCAGGTCTACGAAGACGAGGTCAAACCCCGGGCGCAGAAGCTCTACAAAGAGCACGAGACGGAGATTCACTCGGCCAAGGATTCGGCCATTCGCGGCGCGGCTCGGCTGGCCGTGAACCTCAAGAAGAAGCTCCAGGAGAAGTAGCGAAAAGCGCTAGGCTGGGTCCATGACCTGGCTCTTGATTCCGTTCGTCGTCTTCGTCGGCGCCCTGGTTCCCCTCCAAGCGGGCGTCAACGCTTCCCTCCGGGGCTACCTGAGCAGCCCGATCCTGGCGGCGGTCACGAATTTCAGCGTGGGCGGGCTCCTACTGGCCGGCTACGCCCTGGCCACGCGCGAGGGCTTGCCCGCGATGGAGCAGGCCGCCAAGGCCCCTTGGTGGTGCTGGGCGGGCGGCGCGATGGGGGCCACGCTGGTGCTGACCGGGGTGCTGACTTCCCACCGCCTCGGCGCGGGCACGTTCATGGCCTGCGTCATCCTGGGTCAGCTCGCCGCCTCGGTGCTGCTCGACCACTTCGCCCTGGTCGGCTACTCCCTGCACCCCGTCAACCCCATGCGGCTGTTCGGCATCGGCCTGCTGGCGGCGGGCGTCTACGTGGTGCGCACCAACTGAGCCGCGCGCGGCCGCCTGCCCATGAAGGGTTTCTCGAAGAGCGCGAACAGCACGGCCGTCCCCAGCAGGGTGGCGCAGAAGCAGACCGCATAAAGCGCGGAGGCCTCCCACTCCAGCCCCAAGCGCCCGCCGACCAGGCGGTACGCCGGCCCCAGCAGCCCCTCGAGAAACATCCAGTGATAGAGGTAGAAGGTGTAGCACATGCCGCCGGCGATCACGACCCAGCGCCGCGTGAAGGCCCACCGGAAGGCTCGTCCGCGCAGAGCGGCGGCGCAGAACGCCAGCGTCGCCCACGGCAGCAGGAGCTGCAGGCTGCCTCCCAGCCAGCGCTGCGGCAGCCCCCAGCTCGACAGGTCCGGGGCTATCGCCAGCACGAGGGTCAGCGCCAAAGCCGAGGCCGCCCCGACCAAATCCCAGGCGCCGGGCCGCGCGCTCTCGCCCCGGCGCCACTCCGATAGATGCCAGTCCGCCAGCAGAAACCCCGCGCCGAAGTACTGTAGAAAGTTCAGCACCGACATGCGCAAGCGGGCGCCCGGATCGGCCTCGAAGTACAGTTGCGAAAGCAGCCCGCCGGCCACGATCAGCGCCGCCACCCGCAGCCGCCGCGAGCGCCGATCCCTAGGGAACAGCAGCCAGGCCAGCAACGGCATTGCGATGTAGAACTGCGCCTCGACTTCGAGCGACCAGGCGATCCCCAGCACCCAGCTCGGCGTATCCCAGAGCAGGTTGTGCTGATAGACCGCGCTCGCCGCCCAATGCGGCAAGAACACGATCAGCGGCTTGCCCTCGACGAGGACCAGCCGGGCCAACGCGATCGTCAACGCGATGAGGTAAGGAGGCTCCAGACGCCATAGCCTGCGGGCATAGAAGGCCGCCAAGCCGGGCCGCTTGCCGCCGTCGATCGCCGCCCGCAAGAAGGGCAACGCCAGCACGAAGCCGCTGATCACGAAGAACAACTGCACCCCGAAGCCGGCGCGGGACGCCAGGTTGACGTAGCCACTCAGCGCGGCGGCCTTGTACCAGTCCTGGGGCAGCTTGAAGTGGACGCCGAAGGGCTGATAGCGCTCGATGTAGAGGGCGACCAAGTGGTGCCAGAAGACCAAAGCCATCGCAGGCAGCCGCAGGCCGTCGATGGCGGGAATGAAGTTTCCGGAGGTTCGCCGCGCCAGGCGGCGAGCGAGCCGGTCCGGCCATGATGCGGCCGGGTCGTCGCGCTCCTGTCCGCGCCCGGTCAAGCGCCTATCCTCTCACACCGGCCCGGCACAACCGCCCCGGGCCGGAGCCCGGCGCTTCGGCGGCTAGAAGAACGCCCGAGCGTACATGTACTCGGGGGCGAAGATGCCCTGGAAGGAGATGGTCGTGGGCTTATGGACGATCTCCACCACGTAGATCAGCTCGTTCTCCTGCAACCCCGTCGTCGTATTCGTCAGGGCGGAGGGGGCGTTGTCGGCCCAGGCTTCCACCAAATCGAAGTGGTTGAGATGGTCGCCTTCCGAGGCCGCGTTGCCGCTCTTATCCACGAACTGCGTTGCGTTCTGGCCGGACTGCAAGCGCGAGCCCATGCCCGTGGCCGTCGTGTTGCCGATCTTGTAGCGCTGTGCGATCACGATGCGCCCGTTGTTGTTGCAGTCTCGCTGAGAGTAGCCGCTCGAGCACTTGGCGTCGTCCGGGACGCGGGTCAGCAGCGTGAAGTAGACCGCGCTCTTGCCGCTGGTGAGTTGCAGGTCCAGCCCCGTGGCCGCGTCGATGATGAACTGCTTGTTCTGGGTGCTCGAAAAGTCCACGCCGCGGGCGTACATGTTGCCGCCGTTGCGCACCACCTGGCCCAGGGTCAAGTGCCGGTCGATGATCATGCCGACGGCGAAGGTGCCCACCGACATCAACACCAGGAACGGCAGAGCCAACCCGAACTCCACCACCGACTGGGCTCGTTCGTCGCGAAGAAAACGTCGAAAAACCATGGCTGAGCTCCTACTGGCAGGCGGTGGGATTGGCGACAGTGCCCCGGTTGGGCGGATTGCCGGGGTAGGGCTCCATCTTGTCCGACGCCGAGACGGTCAGGGAGAACGGGAACGGCGCCCCCTGGTTGTCCTTCCGAATCAGGTTCGTGATCGGCGTCAGGTCGTAACAGTTGATGCCCACGCGCACGATGCTGCCGGCCTCGGCGGTGGACAGCGGGCAGGTCGCACCTGCGCAGTTGGCGTCAAAGAACTCCACGGACACGTGAGCGTCCAGCTCAGCCTGGCTGAGCAGCCCGAAGCTGTTGCTCTGGATCACGGACTTGATGCGCGAGTCCAGGCCGTTCGGCCCCGGCTCCCCCGTGATTGCCGCGCGCACGGCCTCCCGTACGGCGTGGTGAAAGGTCGCGCGAAGGAACAGCACCCACGTAAACTCAAACATGCCCACGATCATCGTGAGCAAGAGCAGAAACACCAGCGAGAACTCCACCATGGCGTTCCCGCGGTCTCCGCCGCCCCTCACCCGAGCCCGGATTTGTCTCATCGCCTCACCTTCCCGGACGTCCGACGCATTTACCCGTAGAACATCCAGTACCATACGACTACTTTAGGAGCGGCCGAAACGAACGCACAATACAACGAGGGTCGTAGGACGAACGCCTTGGAACCCTAGCCGGTCCTAGGACTTTCGTGACTCTCGGAGGGCCCCGGCCCCGCCGCTTCGTTGTTCCTTCATATCGACCAATTCCAACGGTTTCGGCAGAGCGAGCAAAAGCTACAATGGCGGGGCGGCCGCCGCTTCTCGGGCATGAACATTCGCGACGAGTCCGGTTCGATCGCCTGGCCGGGACAGGAGTTCCAGCGCACGGTCGCCTCCTTGGCGCGCCGGCTGGAATCCCCTGTGGAGCGCCTGGCTTTTTCTCGGCGCGCGCTGGCGGAGTATCAAAGGACACCTTCACTGTTGCGAGCCAGCCCGCTGGCGCGTTTTAGCGAAGTCGTGCCAGCGCTCGAAGCGCTGGCGTCGTGCCGCCGCCACAAGTTGCGTTGGAACGAGCGCGCGCTGCTGCTGGGCTGGCGGCTATGGCGCTTTGTGCCGGCGGCGCCGCTGCATCCCCGGCGGGCGGCCTGGGTCGCCGGGGCCCTGCTGGCCGTCAGCGCGGTGGCGCTGGCCCCCAGCTTGAGCCCCCCGGAAGCCGAATCGCCCGCCCCGGCGCCTGCGGCAGCCAAGCCGGCTCGGCTGCCGGGCGCGGCGGAGTTTCCCCTGGAAGTTTGGCTGGTCGAGACGCAGCAGGAGATGGAGCTCTACAGCAACGGCCTGCAAGTCAGCAATGAGTTCCTGGTGCACGGCGATCCGCGCAGCTATGTCGTGCTGCCCGCCGGCGCCGGCTCGGACTGGTCCGCGGCGCTCGAAAAGCCCGACGTGCGCTCCCGGCCGGCCGGCATCGTCTTCCACACCACCGTCAGCGAGGTCAGCCCGCCGCTCGAGCGGGAGCAGAACCAGCTCATCCGCTACCGGGGGCGCCAACTGTTGCGCTACCTGGCCCGTGAGAAGCTCTATCACTTTGTGATCGACCGCTTCGGACGGGTCTACCGTCTGCTGCCCGAGAGCGAGGTCGCCTACCACGCGGGGTTCTCGGTGTGGGAACACGCCGGCGAGCAGTACTTCAATCTCAACGACAGCTTTCTGGGCGTCGCCTTCGAGACCCGCCCTGAAGCCCTCGACTCCGAGACCGGCCCCGAGGCCGCCGTGACGCCCGCCCAAGTCGCCGCCGCCGCTCAACTCACCCGCATGCTGCGCGATACGCTCAGCATTCCTGAGGGAAATTGCGTCACCCACGAGATGATTTCCCTCAATCCCAACAACCACTTGATCGGTTACCATACCGACTGGGCCGGGCTGTTCCCGTTCGAACAGATAGGACTCCCGGCGCAGTACGAAACGCCGCTGCCGAGCGTGGCGCACTGGGGATTCCGCTTCGACGACGACTTCGTAGCCGTTCTCGGAGGGCGGCCCTTCCCGGGAATGACCCGGGCCGAGCGCCGGTTTCGCGAGGAAGCCTACGCCCGCGGCTTGGACGAGGCGGAGCTGAGGCGGCGGCGGGCCGCCGAGTACCGCCGGATCACGGACGCGCTGGGCCGCTTGCGCCGCGACGTCCGCCCGGACGGCGCGCGCGGCCATTGAGGACAGACAAGGCGCCGCCAGAGCGCCCGGAGCCAAACAAGAAGAGGGAACAAGGTATGTCGAAAGCAAAAGGTTTGGATCTCGGAACGAGCCGCATCGTCCTGGCCACGCCCAACGACGATGAGAGCTTCTCGTACTCGGCGCAGCTCAACGCCTTCGTGGCGCTGCCCTACTCCAAGGTCACCGAGCGCGCACTGCAAAAGAAAGGCGTCCCCCACGCCGTGGAGGGCAAGGAGATCATCGCCTACGGCGACCGCGCCGCCGAGTTCGCCAACCTGCTGCAAGGCGACACCCGCCGCCCCATGCAGACCGGTCTGCTCAACCCGCAGGAGCCCAAGAGCCTCGAGATGATCGAGCTCGCGCTCAAGCGCATGGTCGGTCCCGCCGACAAGGGCGACAAGATCTGCTTCTCCACGCCGGCCGCCCCGCCGACCAATGAGAACGACCTGATCTACCACGAGCGCACCGTGCGGCAGATGCTCGAGAAGCTGGGCTACCAAGTCAGGAGCCTCAACGAAGGGCTGGCGGTGGTCTACGCCGAGCTCGAGGACGACAACTTCACCGGCATCGGCGTCAGCTTCGGCGGCGGCATGTGCAACGTCTGCGTCTCCTACATGGGCATGCCGGCGATCAGCTTCTCCACCGTGCGGGCCGGCGACTATATCGACCGCAGCGCCTCCTCGGTCAGCGGCGAGACGCCGGCGACGGTGCGACTGCACAAGGAGACCGGCTTCGCGCTCAACGGCCTCTCGCCCAACAGCGTGGAGCAGGCCCTGTCGGTCTACTACAACGACGTGATCGAGACCGTGGTCAACGGCCTAGCGACGGCGCTGGCCAGCCGCGGCAAGCTGCCCAAGCTCGAACGGCCGGCGACGGTCGTGCTGGCCGGCGGCACGGCGCTGGCGGGCAGCTTCCGCAACGAGCTCGACAAGGCTCTGCGCAAGCACTCCTACCCCATCGACCTGGGCGAGGTCCGGCTGGCCTCCGATCCGCTCAACACGACGGCAAAAGGCGCCCTGATGGCCGCCATGCTGGATATGTAGGCTGACTCTCCGCCGGGTGGGCCGGACGGAATGTCCGGCCTACAGCGGCTACGGTCCCGATGCCAGGCGCCGGTTGAAGGCGATGTCGCCTTCCAGAAACGGCAACTCGGTCAGCCCCTGCGGCGTCTCCCAGCGGGCCTCGGCGAACTGCTGGTAGTCGGGCTGGCCCTGCCAACTCGCCACGCGCAGAAAGATCAGCAGGATCGGCTTGCGGCCCGGGTAGGCGAACTCGTAGCGCTCCAGCTCGTCGCCGATCGAGGCTTCGATCGAGAGCTCCTCGCGCAGCTCGCGCCGCAACGCCTCGGCGGGGTTTTCGCCCGCTTCGAGCTTGCCGCCGGGGAACTCCCACAGCCCGGCGTGGTCCTGGTCCGCCCGGCGGCGACAGGCCAGGATCTTCCCATCCTTTTCGAGAATTCCGGCGACAACGGTGGTCATGAACCCGCGATGCTATCATGCTCGCCATGTGGAGCCGTCGCCTCTTCGTGGGAGCCGCAGCCGCTTTGGCCGCCGGTCCCGTCCACGCCGCCAAGACCGGATCGGACAAGCCGGCCGTGCTGGGCGGCAAGCCCGTCCGCACCGAGTCGTTCCCGTCTTGGCCGCTGGTCGAGAAGAACGACGAGAAGCTGCTGCTGGAGACCCTGCGCTCGCGGCTGTGGAACCGCCGCAACGGGCGGAACACCGAAAGCTTCGAGAAGGCCTGGGCGACCAAGATCGGCGCCGGCCACGCCGTGGCGACCAACGGCGGCACCACCGCGCTCTACGCCGGGCTCGCGGCGCTCGACATCGGCCCCAAGGACGAGGTGATCGTCCCGCCCTACACCTTCATCGCCACCGTCAACGCCGTGCTGCAGCATCACGCGCTGCCGGTGTTCGTGGATACGGACTTCCAGACGCACCAGATCGATCCGTCGAAGATCGAGGCGGCCATCACCAAGAACACGCGGGTGATTCTGCCGGTGCACATCGCCGGATCGGCCGCGGACATGGACGCCATTCTGGCCATCGGCAAGAAGCACGGCATCCCGGTGCTCGAGGACGCCTGCCAGGCGCACCTGGGCGAGTGGCGCGGCCGCAAGCTCGGCACGCTCGGCGCCGCCGGCTGCTTCAGCTTCCAAGCCTCCAAGAACCTCAACTGCGGCGAGGGCGGCTGCCTGGTCACCAACGACCGCGACTTGGCCGTGCGCGCCTCGGCCTTCCAGAACAACGGCAACCCGCTGCACGGCGACGGCAAGAACCGCGGCTACGGCTCCAACCTGCGGATGACCGAGTTCCAGGCCTCTGTGCTCCATGCGCAAATGGAGCGGCTGGACGAGCAAGCCGCGCGGCGCTCCGCCAACGCGGCCTATCTGGACGGCCTGCTGGCGGACGTGGCCGGCGTCACGCCCGCCCGGCGCTACGAGGGCTGCACCCGCAGCGCCTACCACCTCTATATGCTGCGCTACGAGCCCGAGGCGTTCGGCGGCATGTCCAAGGCCCGCTTCATGGAAGCCGTCAAGGCCGAGGGAATCCCGCTCTCGGGCGGCTATCACCCGCTCAACCACGACGACTTCCTCGAAAAGGCCTTCCAGACCCGGGCGTTTCGCGCCGTCTACTCGAGCGGCGAGATGGCAAAGTGGCGCGAGCGCAACGTGACCCCCGTCAACGACCGGCTGTGCGGCGAGGCCTTCTGGTTCGGCCAGACCACTCTGCTGGGCGAGCGCTCGGACATGGAGCAGATCGCGGAAGCCTTCCACAAGATCCACCGCTTCGCCGGAGAGATCGGCCGCGGCTGATCGCCCCGGCTCAGGTCTTCTCCGGGCTGCGAGCGGGACGGCCGAGGACGTACCCTAAGAAGTCGGGGGATCGCCAGTTGTCGGTCGACGTCAAAGCCATCAATGAAAAGGTCGAACGCGAAAGCGTTCTGCTCAGTCAAATTCGCGGAGAGATCGGCAAGGTCATCGTCGGTCAAGGAGACTTGGTCGACCGCCTGCTGCTGGCGCTGCTGTGCAATCAGCACGTGCTGATCGAGGGCGTTCCGGGGCTGGCGAAGACGCTCTCGGTCACCACCCTGGCCAAGGCCATCCAGGCGTCGTTCCAGCGCCTGCAGTTTACGCCGGACCTGCTGCCCGCGGACCTGATCGGCACCTTGATCTACAGCCCCAAGGACGGCGAGTTCACCACCAAGCGCGGCCCCATCTTCGCCAACATCGTCTTGGCCGACGAGATCAACCGCGCCCCGGCCAAGGTGCAGAGCGCTCTGCTCGAAGCCATGCAGGAGCGCCAGGTGACCATCGGCGACACCACGTTCCCGCTGCCCGAGCCCTTCATGGTGCTGGCCACCCAGAACCCCATCGAGCAGGAAGGCACCTATCCCCTGCCCGAAGCCCAGGTGGACCGCTTCATGCTCAAGCTCAAGGTGACCTATCCCACCAAGGAGCAGGAGCTCGAGATTCTGCGCCGGATGGCGCGCTCGGTGCCGCCCACGGCCGTCGCCTCGCTGATCCGTCCGGCCGACATCGTGCGGCTTCGCGGCCTCGCCGACGAGGTCTACATGGACCCGAAGATCGAGGAGTACATCGTCAACCTCATCGAGGCCACCCGCAACCCGGCCGCCGTCAACCTCAAGATCGCCGACCTGATCCGCTACGGCGCCTCCCCGCGCGCCACGATCTTTCTGGCGATCGGCGCCAAGGCCCACGCGCTGCTGGCCGGACGCGGCTACGTGACGCCCCAGGACGTCAAGTCCGTCGCGATGGATGTTCTCCGACACAGGGTGGTCGTGACCTACGAAGCCGAAGCCGAGGAGAAGACGTCAGAAGATCTGGTCCGTCAAATCCTGGACGCGGTCGAAGTGCCATGATCTCCAAGGAGCTCGCCAAAAAGATCCGGCTGCTCGAAATCACGACCAACCGGGCGGTCAACGACGTTCTGGCGGGCGAGTACCATTCCGTCTTCAAGGGTCGCGGCATGGAGTTCGACGAGGTGCGCGAGTACGCGCCCGGCGACGACGTGCGGACGATCGACTGGAACGTCACGGCGCGACTGGGCAAGCCCTTCGTCAAGCGCTTCGTGGAAGAGCGCGAGCTGACGGTGATGTTCATCGTGGACCTGTCGGCCTCGGGGTCGTTCGGCAGCCGCGGCCAGCTCAAGAACGAGGTGGCCGCCGAGCTCTGCGCCCTGCTGGCGTTCTCCGCCATCAAGAACAACGACAAGGTCGGCCTGCTGGCCTTTACCGACCGCATCGAGAAGTTCATCCCGCCCAAGAAGGGCTCCTCGCACGTCCTGCGCCTGGTGCGCGAGCTGCTGAACTTCTCGCCGCAAGGCCGCGGCACGGATCTGGCGCAGGCGCTCGAATACGTGGGGAGGGTGGTGCGGCGACGCGCCATCGTCTTCTTGGTCTCGGATTTCCTGGCGCCGGACTACGTCAAGCCCCTGCGGCTGGTGGCGCGCCGTCATGACCTGGTCGCCGTGTCCGTCTCCGATCCGCGCGAGAAAGCTTTGCCCAACGTCGGCCTGATCGCCCTCGAAGACGCCGAAACAGGCCAGACCGTGATCTTCGACTCCGGCAGCAACGCCGCCCGCAAGGCCTACGCCGGCTTGGCGCGCAAGCGCGACGAAGAGCGCCAGGCGCTGTTCCGCAAGGTCGGCGTGGACGAGGTGCGCGTGAACGTGGGCGAAGACTACGTGCGCGATCTGATGCTGTTCTTCCGCCGGAGGGAGCAGCGCCTGTGAGAGGTTGGCTGATTGCGGCTCTACTGGCGGCGACCCTGGCTTGCAACCCCAAGCCGGAGGCGGCGCCGCCCGCCATCGAGCGCGTCTACGAGGACGGCTCGGCGCGCGTCACGCTGCGCATCGACAAGGACCGCATCAACATGGCCCAGAGCCTGACGGTCCACGTCGAGGCCGTTGTCAACGAGAACGAGCGCGTCGAGTTCCCCGAAAAGATCGGCTCGCCGGAGGACTTCCGGACCGCGAGCTCGGAGGTCTCCAACCCGCGCTTGCTGGACGACGGACGCATCGCCGTGGAAAGGGTCTACGAGCTCGACCCCTATGCGCCCGGGACCTGGACGCTGCCGCCGTTCCGCGTGGAGTGCTTCGACCCGCAGGCCGCCGACGCAACGCCGCAGGCGATCGAGACCGAGCCCATCGAAGTGACGGTCGACACGGTGCTCACCGTAGACCCCCAGCAAGCCGACATCGACGACATTCGCGACCCGCTGACTGCTCCGCTGCCCTGGGGCTGGATCGCCGCGGGCGTGGCCGTGCTGGCCCTGCTGGCTTGGTGGCTCTGGAAGAGGCGGTCGCAGAAAGTCGCCGTCGAAGAGGCCGAACCGCCGCCGCCGCCGTACCAAGTGGCCTTGAGCCGACTGGACGCGCTGCTGCGGTCGGAGCTGCTCCAGCAAGGGGCCTGGAAACAGTTCTACCTGGAGCTGACGGCGCTGCTGCGCAGCTACATCGAGGGGCAGTTCTCGCTGCGCGCGCCCGAGCAGACGACGGAAGAGTTTCTGGCGGACCTGCGCCGGGGCCTGGCCTTCAACCCGCAGCACCGCGACCTTTTGCGGCAGATCCTGCAGCACGGCGACATGGTGAAGTTCGCCGAGCTCCAGCCGAGCCGCCATGAGGCCGTGGAGGCCGCCGACCTGTGCCGCCGCTTCATCGAGGAGACGCGTCCGCGCCCCACGCCCGCGGGGGAGGCCGGACCGGGCGGCGCCGCGCCTACAATGAAGCGGGGCGAAAACGCACCGGAGCGAACGGGCGAGGGCGGATAAGGGATGTTGCGCTTCGAGTCGCCGTGGATGTTCGCGCTGCTGGCGTTGCTGCCGTTGCTGCTGTGGTGGCAGCGCCGACGCGGCGGACGCCCGTTCCTGCGCTTCTCCTCCACCGAGGCGGCGGCGCGGGCCACGCACACCCCGCGCATCGCCATGCTGCACCTGCCCACGGTGCTGCGATATCTGGCGCTGCTGCTGTTCATCGGGGCGCTGGCGCGCCCGCAGATGGGCTTTGAGCGCGTCCGCGACTTCAGCCGCGGCATCGCCATCGAGATGGTGGTGGACCGCTCCAGCTCGATGGGCGCGGAGATGCGCTACCTGGGCTTGCGCTCCAACCGCCTCGAAGTCGTCAAGAAGGTCTTCACGGACTTCGTCGACGGCGCCGGAGACCTGCCCGGCCGCCCCAACGACCTGGTCGGCATGATCACCTTCGCGCGCTTCCCGGACACTGTCTGCCCCATGACGCTGTCGCACGCCACCCTGCGCACGCTGATCGAATCGGTCAAGCTCGTCCAGGACCGCGACGAGGACGGCACCGCCATCGGCGACGCCGTGGCGTTGGCCGCCGCCCGGCTGCGCACCGCCGAGGAGACCCTCAAGCGCAAGTCCGGCGGCACGGCCGACTACGAGATCAAGTCCAAGATCATCATCGTGCTCACTGACGGCGAGAACAACGCCGGCGAACGCAGCGTGGCCGACGCCGCCGAGCTGGCCCAGCAGTGGGGCGTAAAGGTTTACGTCATCGGCGTGGGCGACGACCGCGCGCTCACCACGGCCTTCGGCGTAGTCAACGTCCCCAAGCGGCCCGGTGTGGACGACGCAGCGCTGCGCGAGCTGGCCGAGCAGACCGGCGGCATCTACCGGCTGGCCACCGACTCCCAGTCGCTCATCGACGTCTATAAGGAGATCGACGAGCTCGAGAAGAGCGAGATCGAAGCCGTACGCTATCTCGACTACCGCGAGCTATTCTCGCCCTTCGCTCTGGCGGGCCTGTGCCTGATCGGTCTGGAGGCGCTGTTGCGGGCGACCTTTTTGCGGACGATCCCATGAACGACTTCCGCCTCTATCAGGTCGAGATGCTGCACCTGCTGTGGGTGACTCCGCTGCTCGCGCTGCTGTTCTGGTACGCCCACCGCAAGCGCAAGCAGGCGCTGGCGCTGTTCGCCGAAGCCAAGCTGCTGGAGAAGCTCAATCCGGGGCACATCGCCGGCCGCCGCTGGAAGGAAGTGCTGTTCGTGCTGGCCGTCATCGCCATCGTCGTCTCGCTGGCCCGCCCGGCCTGGAATCGCGTGCCGATGGAGGTGACCCGGCGCGGGCGCGACGTGGTGTTCCTGATTGACGTCTCCCGCAGCATGCTGGCCGAGGACCTCCGGCCCAACCGCCTCGAGCGCGCCAAGCTGGCCGTGCTCGACGGGGTCTCCAAGCTCGGCGGCGACCGCGTGGCGCTGATCGCCTTCGCCGGCGCCGCCTCGGTCAAGTGCCCGCTGACGCTCGACTACGGATTCTTCCGCATGGCTCTGGAAGACATCTCGCCCGACAGCGTGCCGCGCGGCGGAACCCTCATCGGCGACGCCGTCCGCAAGGCCCTCGCCGAAGTGTTCGACAACAAGGCCAGCCAGTACCGCGACCTGGTGCTCATCACCGACGGCGAAGACCATGAAAGCTTTCCGGTGGAGGCGGCGCGGGAGGCCGGCAAGCGCGGCATTCGGCTGATCGCCATCGGCCTCGGCGACGAGAACGTCGGGCGGCGCATTCCGATCACCGGCGAACGCGGCGAGCAGACCTTCCTAAAATACAAAGGACAGGAAGTGTGGAGCCATCTGGACGCGACGACGTTGCGGAACATGGCCGCCGAGACGCCCGGCGGCCGTTACCTCAACGTGGCCACCGGCGCCATCGACTTCGGCGACGTCTACCAGCAGTTGATCGCCTCGGCCCAGCGCCGTGACCTGGAGTCGGAGACGATCGACCGCTACGAGGAGAAGTTCCAACTGTTCTTGGCGATCGGCTTCCTGCTGCTGTGCGGAGAAGCGATGGTCAGCGAGAGGAAGCAGTGAGCGAGACGAAGCGCATGACGAGAGCCTGGCTGATCCTGCTGAGCCTGCCGGCCGTGCTGAGCGCCGCTTCCACGCGGTCGCTCATCAACGAAGGCAACTCGGCCTACGCCGAGGAGCGCTACGAAGAGGCCCTGGAAGCCTATCGCCAGGCCGGGCAGAACGACGCCGAATCCGCCATCGCCGCCTTCAACCGCGGCGCGGCGCACTACCGCCGGCAAGAGTTCGACGACGCCAAGGCCGCCTTCCAGCAGGCCGCGCAACTGGCCGCCGAGCAGGGCGATCCGGAGATCGAAGCCCTGGCCGAATACAACCTGGGCAACGCTCTCTACAAGGCGGGCGAGGGCTCCGCCAAGACCGACCCGCGCTCGGCCCTCACGTCGCTCGAAAGCAGCGTCGGCTCCTACAAGGAGGCTCTCGAGCTGAACCCGAAGCTCGGCGCCGCCGCCCACAACCTCGAGATGGCTCGGCTGCGTATGAAGCAGCTCCTCGAGCAGATGAAGAACCAGCCCCAGGGCGGCCAGTCCAAGGACCCCGACGACTCCGACGACCTGCAGCAGAAGCTCTCGGAAAACCTCCAGAAGCAGCAGGAGCTCAACCGGCAGCGCGACGAGCTCGAGAAGAAACAGCAGCAGAACCCCCGCGATCAAAGCCTCAGCCGGCAGGCCGAGCAGCAGGCCGAACAGCAGAAGCAGCTCGAAAAGGACAACCGCGAGATGGCCGAGCAGCTCCAGCAACAGCAGCAGCAAAGCCAACAGAAGGACCCGCAGAAGCAGCAGGCGCAGGAGCAGCTCGAACAAGCCGCCGACCAGCAGCAGAAGGCCTCCCAGCAGATGCAGCAGCAACAGCTCAGCCAGGCCGAGCAGTCCCAGCAGCAGGCCACCGAGCGGATGCAGCAGGCGCTCGACGCCCTCCAGGGCAAGTCCGGCGAGCAGCAGCAAGGCCAACAGCAACCCCAGCAGGCCCAGAATCCGTCTCAACAACAGGGCCAGCAGGCGCCGGCGGACCCCTTGCAGGCCCTGCGCCAGACCCCCGAGGACATCTTGAACCAAGAGCGCGCCAACCGGAAACGACGCCAACTGCTGTTGATGGGCTCGCCGCAGCCTGTGGAGAAGGACTGGTAGGTGCTGCTCCGGCTTGCAGCGCTGGTTTCCGCGCTGGCCTGCGTCGCGTCGGCCCAGCAGCCTCTGCGCGCCCAAGCGGCGGTGGAGAGCGATCGCGTCTACGTGGGCCAGGCCTTCGGCCTGCAGATCAAGGTGAGCGGCAGCGATTCGCCGCAGCCGCCCAACATGAGCCCGCTGATGGCGGACTTCTCCTACGAAGACGCCGGCGGCGGCGCCAACAACAGCCAGTCGATCACCATCATCAACGGACGCATGACGCGCACCGTCGACGAGGGCTACACCTTCAACTACCAGCTCACGCCCAAGCGCGCCGGGGTGCTGGCGATCCCTTCGCTGACGATCCAGGCCGGTTCCCAGACCGCCCGTACCCAGCCCATGCGCATCCAGGCGCTGCCGCCCAGCGAGATCGAGGACTTCAAGCTGCGCCAGGAGCTCTCCGCCAAGCGGATCTACCTGGGCCAGCCGGTGATGCTGACCACGACCTGGTACATCGGCCGCAACGTCGACCAGTTCAACTTCCAGGTCCCCGTGCTCGAAGATCCTCGGTTCGAATCCTTCGACCCCAAGCACAACGCTCCCCCGGCCGCCAACAGCGACTACTTCGACGCCCCGGTCAACGACACCCGGGTGACGGCCCGCAAAGGGCGCGGCACGATCGACGGCTTCAGCTTCGTCACCGTGACTTTCGAGAAGCTGCTCGCGCCGCGCCAGGCCGGCAAGATCGAGCTGCCCGCGGCGACGGTCGCCTTCCGGGCGCGGGCCTCCATGCGGCGCTCGCCCAGCCTGTTCGACGACTTCTTCAGCGGCGGCATGTTCGGCACGCGCACCACCTTCGAGAGCTTCGCCATTCCGTCCAACAGGCCCGTGCTCGAGGTGCTGCCTTTGCCCGAGCAGGGCCGTCCGGCCGACTTCAGCGGGCTGATCGGCCAGTTCGCCTTCGAGGCATCCGCCACCCCGACTGACGTCAACGTGGGCGACCCGATCACGCTGACCGTCCGCGTCAGCGGGCCGGAGTATCTGGACTTGGCGCGGCTGCCGAATTTTCTGACCCAAGGGCGGCTGACCGCGGACTTCAAGGTGCCCGACGACATGGCCCCCGGCGAGATGCAGGGCCGCTCCAAGGTCTTTACGCAGACCATCCGCGCCCGCACGGCCCGCGCCGCGGAGGTCCCGCCGCTCGAGTTCAACTTCTTCGACCCCGAAAAGGGCGAGTACGTGACGGCGGCGACGGCTCCGATCCCTCTCACGGTGCACGGCTCGCGCATCGTCACCGCCGCGGACGCCGAGGGCCTGGGCCCGGCCGGCTCCGCCCAAACGGCGATCGAGTCCCAGCAGGGCGGCATCGCGCAGAACTACGAGGCGCTCGACGCCCTGCGCAACCGTTCGATCGGATTGCTGGACACGTTGCGCTCGCCGCTCTGGCTGCTGGTCCTGTTCGGACCGCCGCTGGCCTTCGTCGGCCTGTGGAGCTGGACGGCGCTGCGGCGGCGCGCGGACGATCCGCGCCAGAAAGCCGTCGCGGAGGCCTCGGCGCGCCTGGAAAGCCTCCTCGCGGAGCCCGGCTCGCAGGACCGCTTCGCCGATGAGCTGATGGAGCGCCTGCGGGCCTACCTCGGCGCCCGCCTGGAGCTTCCGCCGGGAGCCCTCACCTTCGCGGACGTGCGCGGCCCCTTGGCGGCGCGCGGTCTGGAGCCGTCCGCGCTGGACGATCTGCGGGCCGTCTTCGAAGCCTGCGAAGCCAGCCGCTACGCCGGCGGCGTTCTGGGCGCGGACAGCGCTGCATCGGTCCGCGACAAGACCCGTCGCGCGCTGGCGGCGATCGAAAAGACCCTGGGAGGCGGCCGATGAAGCTCCTCCTCGCGCTGCTGGCGACGGCCTTGTGCGCTTCGGCCGCCCTGCCCCCCGACGAGGCCAAGGCGGTCTTCGAGGAAGGCAACTCGCTGTTCCGGCAGGCCAATGAAGCCTCCGTCTCGGACCCGCAGCAGGCCTACGACCTCTACCGCCGTTCGGCCCTGCGCTACGAACGGCTGATCGACGAGGGCGGCATCCAGAACGGACGGCTTTACTACAACCTCGGCAACGCCTACTTCCGCATGGACGACCTAGGCCGGGCGATCCTCAACTACCGGCGGGCGGAGCGCTTCTTGCCCGGAGACTCCGACATCCGGCAGAACCTGGAGTCGGCGCGCAGCCGGCGGCTGGACCGCTTCGAGCTCGAAACCCGCGAAAAGGCGCTGCGGACGCTGCTGTTCTGGCACTACGACCTGTCGTTCGCGCTGCGCAGGCTGCTGCTGGCCGTGTGTTCGGGCGCCTTTTGGGGGCTGTTGATCTGGACCACGATCGGTCGCAAGCGGATTCCCCGGGCGGCCCTGCTCGGCGCCGGCTTGGCCGCCTTGTCGCTGGCGATCTCCCTGGGAGCCGAGGCGGCCGGAGCCGCTTCGTCCAATGAAGGCGTGGTGACGGCGCCGGAAACCGTGGCGCGCAAGGGCGACGGAGAGACCTACGAGCAGGCCTTCACCGAGCCCCTGCACGCCGGCGCGGAGTTTCGGCTGCTGGAGCAGCGTTCGGGTTGGTATCGGGGTGAGTTGCCGGACGGCAGGGCCTTCTGGGTGGCGGCGCGCGACGCGGAGTTGGTGCGCCGGTAGCGCGGGGCCTACTTCAGGCGGAAGTTGATCTCGATGTTCGCCGCCACGGGAACGGCTTGGCCGTTCTCCTGGCCGGGCTCGAAGGTCCATTGGTCGACGGCCTCGATGGCCTTCTCGTCCAGCCCGTAGCCCAGCCCGCGCAGCACCACCACGTTCACAAAGCGCCCGTCCACGGTGACCTCGCCGCTCAGCGCCACCGTCCCCTCCACGCCCGCCTCCCGGGCGGCCTCGGAGTAGGCCGGCTCGACCTTTTCAATCAGCTTCGGCGGCGTGATGTTGCCGTCGGACATCTTGCGGAGCCGCTGCGCCTCCAGCGGGACGGCCAGATGCGCCAGCGAAGCGGCCAGAACGAGTGCGCCGACCACGGCGGTCAGGCGGAGAGTGCGTTGCGATGTGGACAAGGGTCGATCCTCCAAGATGTGTTGAATGCGGTTCTTGAGTGCGCCGCGTTCGAGAAACAGCGGCGCGGTCAGGACGGGTCGGCGGGGAGCCAGACGGGCTGTCTCCACCAAAGCTTCCAGGTAGGAGCGCCGATCCCCGGTGAGCTCGATCGTGCGGCGGTCGACGAGCAGCTCCCGGACTTCGTTGAGCCGGTTGAGCAGGATGCGAATCAAGGGATGGAACCAGAACAGGCAGCGCACGGCCTCGAGCCCGAGCAGCTTCAGCCAGTCCCGGTTGCGGACGTGCAGCAGCTCATGCGCCAGCACCGCCCGCTGCTGCAGCTCCGGCAGGTCGAGCAGGCTGCGGGGAACCAGGACGACCGGCCGCCGCAGGCCGAACGTCAGCGGCCCCGGCAGCTCGTCGCTGACCAGGCACTCGGCCCGGACGCCCAACTCGCCCTGGAGCCGCGCGGCCTCCCGACAGAGCGCGGAATCCGGAGACAGCGCCCTCGCCCGCCTGCGGTAGACCGCCAGCCGCACCAAGCCCGCCGCCCGCCAGAGCAGCATCGCCGCCGCACCCAGCAGCAGGACCCACGGCCAGCTCGTGCGGGCCGCGGCCGGCGAGGCGGCGACCGCAGCGCCCACGGCGGCGTCGGCGGCAAACACCAGCCCGCGAGCCGCCTGCGGAATGGGGACGGCCAGTCCGCCCAGCGGCGCCAGCACCGCGAACAGCAGCGTCCAGCGCCAGTGCGCCGCCTGCGCCCGGGGGTCCCGCAGGCGCAACAGCCGCGCCGCCGCCAGACCGGCCAAGGCCAACGCGGCGCCCTGCAGCCAGTAGCGCGCCACCAGCTCGAGCGGCGGCCACGGAGCGCTCACGGCCGCTTCTCCTCGTCCTGCGCCTGGATCATTGCGCGCAGCTCGTCGAGGTCGGCCTCCGAGAGCCGTTCGTCCTCCACCAGTTGCACCAGCAAGGGCTTCGCGCTGCCGTCGAGGACCCGCCGCACGAAGTCCGCCACCATCGAGCCGAGCACCTTCTGGCGCGGCTGCGTGGGCCGGTAGACGTTCACCCGTTCGACCTTCTCCTTGCGCAGCCGCCCTTTGTCGACCAGCACGTTCATCATCGTCATCACCGAGGTGTAGGCGATCTTCCGGCGGCGCCGAAAGGCCTCGTAGACGGCTCGGACGGTGGGCTTGTCCAGCTCCCAGACGATTTTCATCAGCTCGAGCTCGTGCTCGGTGAGGGTGGGGCTCTTCGGTCTCACACGGCGATATTAGTACTAATAAATTAGTGCGTCAAGCCCCAAAGAGAGCCGCCCCCTGCGGAGCGGCTCCGGCGGCGCTCGCGGGGGAGCGTTTTCAGACCTCGAGCTTCCAGGGTTTGCGGTACTCGCGCTTGTACATGAACGAGGAGGCCTCGGGGTCGTCCACCACCTGCTCGTTCTCCACGTCCCAGTAGACCCTGCGGCCGGTGCGTACGGCGGCGTTGCCCAGGTGGCAGGCGATCATCGAGTTGTGGCCGATCTCCACGTCCGAGCGCGGCTTGTCGCGGCTGCGCATGCAGTCCAAGAAGTTCTGCACGTGCGCCAGGTGCATGTCCTCGCGGTCCGGCCGGTAGGCGGCGTAGGGCACGCCGGGCGCTTTGTAGCTGCGCACCGGCTTGTCGATGCGGTCGGTCTCGGGAAACACCTCCCACCCGGCCCGGTCCACCACCAGCACGCCGTTCTCGCCGTGGAGTTGCACGCCGTGCTCCCGAGACTCCGGCCCGCGTCCGACGCCCAGGGCGTGCTCCCAGATCATCGAAAATTCAGGGAACTCCCACAGCACCTGCTGGGTGTCCGGCGTCTCCATGGCGTCGTGGGGATAGGCGAACTTGCCGCCCACGGACATGGCCGACGACGGGGCCTTGATGCCCATGTACCAGTTGGCGATGTCGATCATGTGCGCGCCCCAGTCCGTCATCAGCCCTCCCGAGTAGGGCCAGTACCAGCGGAAGGTGAAGTGGAAGCGGTTCGGGTTGAAAGGCCTCTTCTCGGTCGGCCCCAGCCACATGTCGTAGTCCACGCCGGCCGGCGCGGGTCCGTCCGGTTGCGGCGGCGTCTCGCCCTTCCAGTCCAGGTAGGCCCAGCAGCGCACCAGACGGACCTTGCCCAGCTTGCCGCTGTCGATGTACTCCTTGGCGGCCAGGTACTGCGAGCCGGAGCGCTGCTGGGTCCCCATCTGCACCACCCGGTCGTATTTGCGGGCGGCCTTCACCATCTGGCGGCCTTCCCACACCGTCACCGAGAGGGGCTTTTCCACGTAGACGTCCTTGCCGGCCTTGCAGGCCTCTACGGTCAGGATGGGGTGCCAGTGATCGGGCGAGGCCACGATGACGGCGTCGATGTCTTGGCGGTCCAGGATGCGGCGGAAGTCCTGCGAGGTGATCTCCGGCTTCTGGTTGGCCGGGTCGGCGACCTGTTCCTGGGCTCCGGCGATCTGCGATTCGTCCACGTCGCACAGGCCGACGAGCTGGGTGTTGCCGGCGCGCAAGAAGTCGCGCAAGTCTCCGCGGCCCATCCCGCCGCAGCCGATCAAGGCGACGCGGATGCGGTCGTTGGCGCCCGGCACGCGCGCGGCGGAAGCCGCCGAGAGAGGCGCCGCGCCGGCGAGGGCTGCGGAGGTGAGGAAACTACGGCGAGTGGAAGGCATGACTTGGGCTCCTGGGGGCGTTGGCGCTCTCCATAGTTTCGGCGATCGGATCGAGTCGCGCCAGCGGCGGGCGATGAGCGCCTCGGCTTTCGCTGGGCGCTGGATGCTGTGGACCGACGGACGATATCGCAACGGAACGGGAAGCATCGAACCGCCGGGAAATCCCGGCGGCTCATCGGCCCGCCACAGCGGGGCTTTGCTACGCTGGCCGGATTGGCGCTGACCCTGCACGGCGGACGGCCGGGAACCGACTACGACGCTGCTTGGTGGCGCTCCGTGTTCGGCCTTCTGGGCGAGTGCTTCCCCGGCTTGCCGGGGGGCGCCGCGACGGCCGAGGCGCTCGGGTTCCCGTGGGCCGACCAAACCACGCCGTTCACGCTCAGCGAGCAGGGCCGCACGGTGGCGCACGTCGGCGTCCTCGCCCATCCCATGCGGCTCGACGGCCGCGCGGCCGTCGTCGCAGGCGTCCACGCGGTCGGCACGACGGAGGCTTGGCGACGCCGTGGCTTGGCCCGACGGCTGCTCGGCGAGGCGCTGGACTGGGTCGACGAGCGGTTCGCTCTCGCCAAGCTGCACACGGACCTGCCCGAGGTCTACGCCCCGCACGGCTTTCGGGTGGTCCCGACGCATCGCTTCCGAACGCCTCCGCAGCCGCCGGCGCAGGTGCAGAAGCGGCTGCTCCAACCGCTGCGCCACGCCGCCGACGCTGACTTGCTGCGCTCCCTGCTGCGGCTCCGCACACCGGCGTCGAACCGCTGCGCCACGGCCGATCCGGGCTGGCTGGAGCTGACCGTCGCCGCCCTGAGCGGCGCGCTGAGCTCCGGCTTCTGGCACATCGAGAGCCACAACGCCATCGTGGCCCTGGGCGAAGAAGCCGGCGGCGCGCTGATTCTCGACGTGATCGCCCCAGAGCCGCCGCCTCTCGCCGTGGTGATGGGCGCGGCAGGCGCCGCCGATCGCCCGGTCCTGTGGTCGTTCTCGCCCGAGCTGTCCTGCGACCGCGCCGAGGCGATTCCGACTCCTCCCGAGGCCGGCGTCTTGATGGTGCGCGGCGACTGGCCGCTGGGCGAGCCGTTCGGCATCTCTCCGTTGTGGGAGCACTGAGCGGGTATGCTGAGGGGAATCGTGCCGGCCAAAACCGCCAAGAAAGCCGCGAAGAAGGCCCGCCAAGCCGCCGCGCCCAAGCTGCTGTCGGGCGGCAACCCGCAGATCCCGAAGGCGGACGGAGACGAAGCCGTACAGTCCTACATCGCCGCCATGCCGGACTGGAAGCGCGCCCTGGGCGAGCGCCTCGACGAGCTGATCGTCCGCACCGTTCCCGAGGTCCGCAAGGCCGTCCGCTGGAACTCGCCGTTCTACGGCATGGAAGGCCAGGGCTGGTTCCTGAACTTCCACTGCTTCAGCAAATACGTCAAGGTGGCCTTCTTCGCCGGCGCGTCGCTGGAGCCGCCGCCGCCGATCGAGTCCAAGCACGACAAGGTCCGCTACGTTCACCTGCGCGAGAATGAGCCGTTCGACGAAGAAGCCCTGGCGCGCTGGATCCGGCAGGCGGCGGCGCTGCCCGGCTGGGCGGGCTTCAGCGCCTGAGGCCGCCGGCCCGGCCCATTCGTGGGGGAACGCGGCGCGGCTTTCGGACGTAGGCAAGAGTATATGTCGAGCTTGCGACGCATCCTCCTGTGCGCTTGGGCCTCCGGCGCGGCGCTCTGGGCGCAGCCCGTCCCGGACGCTCAGGAGATCATCGAGAAGGCCTTCGAGGCCTCCGAGCGCAACGAGAAGATCGAGCAGCAGTACACCGGCAATGAGCGCGTCGAGGAGCGCAAGCTCGACAAGGACGGGGCCGTCAAGGAAACCGAGTCCAAGACCTTCGAGCTGCTCTACCTGTTCGGGGAAGAGTACCGCAAGCTCATCGCCAAGGACGGCGAGCCGCTTCCGCCGGACGAAGCCGCCAAGGAGCGCAAGAAGCTCGACAAGGCCTACGCCGAGCGCGCCGACGAATCGCCCAAGGAACGCGAGAGGCGCCTGGAGAAGCAGCGCAAGGACGAAGAGGAGGAGCGCGAATTCCGCGCCGAGATCGTGAAGGCCTTCGACTTCACCCTCGCCGGCGAGGAAACCGTGGCGGGCCGCCGCTGCTGGATCATCGACGGCCTGCCCCGCAGCGGCTACGAGCCCTCCATCTCCAAGGCCAAGTTCCTGCAGAAGATCCGCGGCCGCGCCTGGATCTCGCAAGACGACTACAACTGGGTGCGCGCCGAGGTGGAGACCATCGACAACGCCTCCTTCGGCGGCTTCATCGTCAAGCTCAAGGAAGGGGCCAAGCTCGACTTCACGCAGAGCTACGTCAACGACGAAGTGTGGCTGCCGACGAGCTTCCGGCTGCGCTTCGAAGCCAAGCTGGTGCTGCTGAAGGGCCTGCGCCGCGAGATCGACGTGCGCTGGAGCGATTTCCGCAAGTTCCAGGCCGAGTCGACGTTGATCGCACAGTAAGCTCTACTGCCCCTGCCATTCGGCCATCGGCGTCGGGGTGAAGCACAGGATGAAGATCACCAGCGCGAGCCAAGCCAAGGCCACGCGCTTGGGGCCGAGCTTCACGCTGTCGTCCATGGTCGGCGGATGCCCGATGCCGGCGAACCAGGCCAGAGCCAGGATCAGGATGTAGCTGGGGCCGTTGAACAGCATCATCACGCCCATGCCCACGAAGACCGCCGTGGCGACCTTGCGGCTCCAGGAACCGAAGACCGCATAGCTGATGTGGCCGCCGTCGAGCTGCGAGATCGGCAGCAGGTTCAGCGCCGTCACAAAGCAGCCCACCCAGCCCGCAAAGGCCATCGGGCCGATCAGCAGCTCGTAGCCCTCCGGCCGCGGCCCCAGCGTGAAGTACTCAAAGATGCGGAAGATCAGCGGGTCCCCGAAATAGAGGCTTCCGCCGGCGAGCGCCTGCACCGGGGCGTGCACCGCTTGCCGGATGCCGAACCAGGCCACCGGCAAGGCCACCACGATGCCGGCCAACGGCCCGGCCACCGCAATGTCGAACAGCGCGCGCCGGTTGGGGATGTAGGCGGACATCCGGATGACTGCGCCCATGGTGCCCAAGGGAGGCAGCGGCAGCGGAATGAAGTACGGCAGGGTCGCCTTCACCCGGTGCGCCTTGGCCGCGAAGTAGTGGCCGAACTCATGGGAGGTCAGGATGAATAGCAGCCAGAACGAGTATTCGAAGCCGGCCGAGGCGCCCTTGGCCAAGGCGTCAAAGAAGCGCACCACCATCAGGCCGGCGTCGCCGCCCTGCCCCACGTAGTAGAACGCGTAAATCCAGGACCAGCCTCCGGTTCCCAGCGCCTGCACCATCCAGGTGGACAGCACGGTCAGCGCAAACAGCATCAAATGCAAGCGCAAAGGCGACCGCGTACGACGGGGGGGCGCGGCTTCGGTCCAGGTTCGATCCAGGGGGTGGTAGCTCGACGACGGGGGGCGCAGCGCTCCCGGCGTCCATGGGTCAACGGGCATAGAGCTTCACTCCGCATTCTACAGGTCGGTGCGGGAGCCCCGTTGGTCGCAGCATCCGGCGCCTTTTGGACGATAGGTAGGAAGAGACGCTTCGCCGATGCCGGTATTTGTAGGAATCACCATGGTATTCGCCGCCGTCGCCTGCGGCTACATGCTCGCCAAGGGCGAGTTCATTCTGCTTTACCAGCCCGCCGAGTTCGTCATTATTTGGGGCGCGGCGGTCGGGTCGCTCATCATGGCCACGCCCCCGCGCGTGCTGCGCCGGGTGGCGGGCGACGTCATGGGAGTCTTCAAGTCCTCCCCTTACGGGCTGCAACGCTACCTGGAGACCTTGAAGCTGTTCTACGTACTGTTCCAGGAAGCGCGCAAGAAGGGCATGATGGGCCTCGAGCGCGACATCGAGAAGCCGGAGGAGAGCAAGCTCTTTCAACTCAATCCCAACCTGCTGCGAGACCGGCGGGCGTTGAGATTCTTCTGTGACACGTTTCGCATGGCCATTGCAGGCGGGGCGACCGCCTACGACCTCGATCAAATGATCGACACCGACCTGGAAGCGCTACACGAACACAACGAAGAACCCGTGCGGTCGCTGATGAGCTCGGCCGACGCACTCCCGGGCCTCGGTATCGTGGCCGCCGTGCTGGGCATCGTGGTGGCGATGAGCTCGCTGGGCGGTCCGCCCGCCGAGCTGGGCCACAAGGTCGCCGCAGCCCTCGTCGGCACCTTCCTCGGGGTGCTGACCTCCTATGGGTTGGTGGCCCCCCTGGCCGCCGCCATCAGCAGCAAGCACGCCGCCGAGCTGGCCTATTACCGCTTTCTCAAGAACGGCATCATCGCCTTCATCAAGGGGCATCCGCCGCTGTTGGCCGTGGAGATCGCCCGGCGCTCGATCCCCTATGACGTGCGGCCCAGCTTCGACCAGATGGAGGAGAGATGCCGCGCGCAGGCATGACGGGCTCGGAGCCCGAAAAGCCGCCGCAGATCATCCGGCGAGTCCGGTTCGTGGAACGAGGCCACGGCGGCGCCTGGAAGGTCGCCTTCGCGGACTTTGTCACCGCGATGATGGCGCTGTTCCTGGTGCTCTGGCTCTCCAGCGCCACGCAGGAGACGAAGATGGCCGTCGCGTCGTACTTCGAAGATCCTACCGGCGCGGCCCTGACCGGCCATCTCGGTGAGGGCGAAGGCGGCGACGGGCGGAGCCTGACGCCCAACCAGATCCAGGACCTGGCCGAAGAGATCCGCGAGGCCATGAAGACCATGCCGGAGATCGGCGAGCTCGGCAAGCACGTCGAGATCACCTCCAGCCAGGAGGGCGTCCGCATCGAGCTGCTCGAAGACGAGAAGGGCGTCTTCTTCGACTCCGCCGCGGCCGTCCCCACCGCGCGCGGGCGGGAAGCGCTGCTGGCGATCGCTCACGAGCTGCAGAAGCTGGGCAACAACCTGGCGATCGAGGGCCACACGGACGCGCGGATCTTCAGCGGCCGCCCGGACTACTCCAACTGGGAGCTCTCGACCGACCGCGCCAACGCCGCCCGGCGCATCCTGGTGGAAGGCGGCGTCGATCCGTCGCACATCACGCAGGTCCGCGGCTTCGCCGCCGGGCGCCTGCGCCATCCCGGCGAACCGGAGGACCCATCCAACCGCCGGGTCAGCATCATCGCGCTCTACAACGAGTAGTGAACCGGAGCGGCTATCCGGCCAGGGCCCGGGCGGGGTTGTCCACCAGCAACTGGTCGATCTCCTTGGCGAAGAAGCCCGCCTCGCGCAGCATCGGCACGAAGGTGTGGAGCAGAAAGCCGTAGTCGCGGTACTTGGAGGCGCCCTCGGGCCCGGGCCGGTACCAGCCGGCGTCCTGGGAGAGCAGCGTGCGGTGGAGCTGCCCGGCGTCAGCCATCGCCTTCACGGCGTCCAGATGCTTTTCGGCGCTGCGAGGGCTGATGCCGTCGAGCTCCACCCAGATCCCTTCCTTGGCCAGCTCGATGCGGGCGGCGTGGGTGTCCTCGTTCTGGGCGTGGACCCAGATGAAGCGGTCTTCCGGCAGGCCGGCCTCTTGCAGGATGCGCAGCTCCTCGCGCGCCGGAGCGGCGGGCCCGGTGTGGGCGGCCACGGTCAGACCGCTCTGCTTGCCGGCCAGAGCGGCGGCGCGGACGAGCTTGCGCTCGATGTCCGGCAAGGGCGTCTCACGGTTCACGCCGGTCTTGATGAGGCCCGGCCGGATCCGGCTCGGCCCCACGCCGTCCTCGATCTCCCGCAGGTAGCGCTCGGCGAGCTTCTCGGCCGGCTCCTCGAAGGCGTAGCGCGGGATGAAACTCTGGTTCGCCGCGCCGTAGATTCCGGTGGCGCCGACGATGCGGATGTCGGCGCGCTCGGAGAGAGCGCGCAGCGCCTCGAGGTCGCGGCCGATGTGCAGCGGCGTCGGCTCCACCAGCGTCATAGCCCCCAGCGCCCGCACGTCGCGCAGATGGGGATAGCAGGCCTCGATGGCGGCGTCGCGGTCGTAGTCCTCGAGGCGGCGCTCGGGCAGCGGGCGCAGATCCGCGATCACGTGCTCGTGCATCAGCGTGACGCCGAGCTGCGTGGCCGGCACGGGCCCGCGCACGGTCATCACCGTCTTCTCGGCGCCCTGGGCGAGCAGGGGCGCGGCGGCCAGGGCCGCCAGGAACCTGCGGCGATCGAGCAACGGTCCGGATGCGCGCATCGGTCTCGGCATTCGGTCTCGATTGTAGCCTCCCGTTTGTGTACGGTAGGGGTTTGGAGCAACTCGGCCTCACCTTCGCGCCCGAACGGCGAACGTTCTCGGTTTCCGAGCTGACCGCGGTGGTCCGCTCCTTGCTCGAAGACGTGTTCGACAACGTCTGGGTGGCGGGCGAGGTCTCCAACTGCCGGCGGGCCCCCAGCGGCCACTACTACTTCACGCTCAAGGACGAGCAGGCGCAGCTCAAGTGCGTCTGCTTTCGCCAGAACGCGATGTACCTGAAGGTGAAGCCGCAGGACGGGCTGGAGGTGCTGTGCCGCGGCCGCATAGGGGTCTACGAGGCGCGGGGCGAGTACCAGCTCTACGTGGAAACCATTCAGCCCCAGGGGCACGGCGCGTTGCAGCTCGCCTTCGAGCAGCTCAAGCGCAAGCTGGCCGCCGAGGGGCTCTTCGACGACGAGCGCAAGCGCCCGTTGCCGCGCCTTCCGCGCCGGATCGGCATCGTCACCTCGCCCGGCGGCGCCGTCATCGCGGACATGGTGCGGGTGCTCGAGCGGCGCTGCCCGGGCCTGCACATCCGCCTCTACCCCGCGCAGGTGCAGGGGCCGAACGCCGTGCCGGAGATCGTCCGCGGCCTGGAGCACTTCAGCGAGACGGGCTGGCCGGACGTGGTGATCGTAGGCCGCGGCGGCGGCTCGCTGGAAGACCTGTGGGCCTTCAACGAAGAGCCGGTGGTGAGGGCCATCGCGGCTTCGACCGTCCCGGTGGTTTCGGCGGTGGGCCACCAGACGGATTTCACGATTGCGGACTTCGTGGCGGACTTGCGGGCGCCGACGCCGTCCGCCGCGGCCGAGATCGTGGCCCCGGACAAGGCGGAGCTGCTGGCCGGCTTGCAGGGCCTGGAGGACCGCGCCCGGCAGGCGGTGCGCTACCGCATCGCCCGGCTCCAGAAGCGATTGCTGGAGGCCGGGGTCGAGCGGCCCGCGGCGCTGTTGCGGCACCGCCTGCGGGACCGCTGGCAGCGCAACGACGAGCTGGACCTGCGGCTGCGCGAGCGCATGGTCGGGCTGCTGCGCCGGGCGGAGGCGCGGCTGCGGGACCGTCAGCACGAGCTGGCCGAGCTGGACTTGCGCGTGCAGCTGGCCCGGCGACAGTCTCGCCTGGAGGGGCTGGCGCAACGCTTGGAACCGGCCGTCCGCCAACGGCTGGAGCGAGCCGGCCGCCGCCTGGAAGTGCTGGACCGCGAGCTGCATTCGCTCAGCCCGGTCGCCATTCTGGAGCGGGGATACGCGATCGTTTCCACCGGCGAGGGGGCGATCATACGGGACGCGGATCGGGTGGCGGCGGACGACCGGCTGCACGTCCGCCTGCACCGCGGCCGCCTGGCCGTGCGGGTGGAAGCCGTGGACGGAGGCAAAGAGCCGGGGCGATGAGGGTTTGTGGGGAGGGGGTGGCGGAGCTTCGGCGTTTTTTCTCGAAATGTGAGCCAAAGTGAGCCAGACTGAGCCAAAGTGAGCCAATTCCGGCCCGCTTTGGCCGCCTCGGCGGCGGCGGCGGGCTGAAATTTGCGGACGACTGAGAAAAGTTGGGCCGGCGTCCGCCCGGCCTCGAAAATCGGAGAGGGCGCCTTGGCCGAGGCGCCCTCGTCGCTATCAGGGTAGCGCGGAGTGTCAAGCCCGGCGGACCGCTGGAGCGCGTCGCGGCGGCGGCTCTGCTACGCTACGTCCGCACACTCCCATGCGCTGGCTCCTTGTTCTCGCTCTTTGCACCTCGTTGTCGGCGGCGCCTCCCAAGGTGGAAGACGCCCGCAAGGCCGGCCTCGATCCGGAACGCCTCGCTCAGGTAGCGCCTCGAATGCAGCAGTTCGTCGACGCCGAGCGCATCGCCGGCGTCGTGACGCTGGTGGCCCGGCGGGGCCAGGTGGTGGCGCTCGACGCGGTCGGCTACACCGATGTGGAGACCAAGCAGAAGATGTCGACCGAGAACATCTTCCAGATCCACTCGATGACCAAACCGGTGATCGCGGTGGGCATCATGATGCTCGCCGAGCAGGGGCTGCTGTCGACCGGCGACGCGGTGGAGAAACACCTGCCGGAGTTCCGCGGCCAGAAGGTGATCGTGGAGCGCGACGGCGACCGGCTGGTGTTGGGCAAGCCGCGGCGGCCGATCACCATCCGCGACCTGCTGACGCACACCTCGGGGATGCCGCTCAATCCGCCCGAAGGCATCAAGGAGCTGCAGGGCGATCTGCACAAGACGCTCAACGAGACCGTGCTGATCCTTTCGCAGCAGCCGCTGCTGTTCGAGCCGGGCACGGCTTGGCAGTACTCCAACGAGGGCATGGCGACGCTGGCGCGGATCATCGAAGTGCTCTCGGGCATGCCGTTCGAGACATATCTGGAGCAGTGGATCTTCCGGCCGCTGGGCATGGTCGACACCTTCGTCTACCCGCCCAAGGAGAAGTTCCACCGCATGCCCACAGCCTACATCCAGAAGGACGGCAAGCTGGCGAAGTACACGGCCGATCCGCTGGGCGAGGGCAAGATGAAGTTCCGCGAAGGGGCCAAGTATCCCTTGCCGGAAGGGGCGCTGTACTCGACGGCGGCGGACCTGTACCGCTTCTATCAGTTGATGCTCAACGGCGGCGAGCTCGACGGCGTGCGGCTGCTGTCGCCGGCCACGGTGGCCGTGATGACGTCGCTGCACACGGGCGATATCGAGGTGCGGCCGGGCGTGGGCTGGGGGTTCGGCTGGCAGGTGGTGAAGGGGCCGGAGGGGCAGGACGGGCTGGCGTCGATCGGGACCTACGGCCACGGCGGGCGCTACGGCACGTACTGCTTTCTCGACCCGGAGAAGGAGCTCATCGGCATCTTCCTGGTCCACCGCGAAGGGGATTCGGTGGAGCGCACGGCCTTCCAGCAGATCGTCTATGGGGCGCTGACGGACTAGCGGGCCGGCTTCGCTACAATTCAGCGAGACTCCCGGGCGGACGCCGCGCGGCGAGCAGAGACCTCCATGCCTTTGGACGAAACGCCGAAACAAGACGAAAAGCTGATGCCCTATCAGCTCCCCTTCCCCCGGGACGCCGCGACGGAGATCGTGGTGCCGAGCGTGCTGCCCGAGGATGACCGGGTGTGGGTTCCGCAGGCCGAGAACGTTTGGTTTCGGCCGCTGTGCCTGTCGATCAGCCAGGGCTACTGGGTGAACCTGCTGAAGGTGCGCAAGTCCGGCGTGCTGGCGCGGCACAGGCATCCTCAGCCCGTCCACGGCTACGTGCTCAAGGGCAAGTGGCGCTACCTGGAGCACGACTGGGTAGCCGAGGAGGGCGGCTACGTCTATGAGCCGCCGGGCGAGACGCACACGCTCTACGTGCCCGAGGACGTGACCGAGATGATCACGCTGTTCCAGGTGAACGGGATCATGAACTACGTCGACCCCTGGGGCAAGAACATCGGCTACGAGGACGTCTTCACCAAGATCGACATGTGCCGCAAGTGGTACGCCGAGTGCGGCCTGGGAGAAGACTTCGTCCAGCAGTTCATCCGCTGACGGCGCCGGGCGCCCGGCGTCGGCCGGGCGGGCCGAATGGGTAAGATGAGAGCCGTTTCTCATGAGGTATTGGCTTTCGATCCTGACGGCTTTCCTGTGCATCACCGGCGTTTCGTGCAACCGCGAGGGCGTCGATCCGGAAACCGCCGCGCGGCTGCAGGAGCTGCGCAACCTGGGCAAGGCGCTGTATGAGACGCCGGGCTCGAGCGAACAGGCCGCCGAGACGCTGCGGCAGGCGCTGGAGCTGGCGCCGGACTCCGCCCGCGACCGGCTGAACTACGGGTTGGCGCTGCTGCGGGCCGGCAAGGCCGAGGCCGGAATCGCCGAGCTGCGCGAGGTGCAGCGGGAGGCGCCGGAGATTCCGCACACCTGGTTCAACCTGGGCGTGGAGTACAAGAAGGCCGGCGAGACCGAGCGGGCGATCGAGCAGTTCCGCAAGATGGTGGAGCTGGTTCCGGACAACGCCAAGGCCGTCTACAATCTGGCGCAGTGCTACCGGCAGGCCGAGCTGCCCGCCGAGGCTTTGCCGCTGTTCGAGAAGGCTTCGCGGCTCGACCCCAGCCTGGCGGCGCCGCATTTTCAACTCTTCAATCTGCTGCGGCGCGACAACCCCGCGCGCGCCAAGCAGGAGATTGCAGCCTTCCAGCGCATCAAGAAGCTGCAGGACGAGACCGGCCTGGATGAGGACGTGGACTGGAGCTTCTACTCCGAGCTGTACGACCCTGTGGACCCCGGCCGGCCCGCCCAGAAGGCCGCCGCGACGGTCTTCGAGGCCCAGCCGGCGTGGAAGCTCGCGCAGGCTCCGCAGCGGTCCGGCGCGGCGCCGTTGGACAAGAACCGCATCCTCACCTGGAGCCAGGACGGCTTGGCGATTCTGACGCCGGGCAAGCCGCCGATCGCCGTCGGCGTGGAGGATTTGCGGTCCGTGGGCCTGGGAGACACGGACAACGACGGCAAGGCCGACGGCTGCTTGGTGGACGGCCAGGGCGTGCGGCGGCTGCAGATTGGGGAGAAGGCGCTGACCCTGGGCGACTACTGGCTGGAAGGCGACTATGAGTCGTGCCTGTTCCAGGACTACGACCACGACGGCGACCAGGATCTGCTGGCGGTGGGGGCCAAGAAGACGCTGCTGCGCAACGACGGCAAGGACCAGTGGTCGCCGGCGGAGCTGCCGCTGGAGCAGGAGCAGCGCGGCTTCGCGGCGCTGGGCGTGGAGCTGGCCGAGGACAACGGCATCGACCTGGTGGTGGCGCACGCCGGGGGCGTGAGCGTCTACCAGGACCGCAAGCTGGGGGTGTATGACGCGCCGCAGGCGGTGGCCGGGGCGCCTGCGCTGGCCGGGCCGGTGAGTCTGGAAGCCGTGGATCTCGACAGCGACGGCGACTTCGACGTGGTGCTGACGCCGGGCGCGGGGGACTCGCTCATCCTGCGCAACGACGAGGGGACGCTGGCGATGGGGCCGAAAATTCCGCGAGCGCTGGCCTGGGGCGACTGGCAGAACCGCGGGGCGACGGACTTTGTGCGCCCCGAGGGCCTCGCCTTGAGCCGCGGCGGGATGCGCTATGAGGCCGGCGACTCGCAGGGGCTGCCGGCGGACCTGGTCGCCGCCGCGGCGGCCGACTTGGACGGCGACGGACGGGTGGATCTGACGGTCGTGGACCGCAGCGGGCAAGCCTCGTTCGCCTTCAACCGAACGCCGGTGAAGAACGCCTGGGCCAGCGTCTCGCTGACAGGCGTGAAGAGCGCCGTGC
Source organism: Acidobacteriota bacterium (assembly GCA_016125275.1). GTDB lineage: Bacteria > Acidobacteriota > Terriglobia > Bryobacterales > UBA6623 > RI-231. The sequence continues at coordinate 290,652 of WGMB01000003.1, forward strand.
GGGCGCAGGGCGCGCGGGTGGAGGTGAAGGCCGGCGAGACCTACCGCAAGCAGCTCTACCTGGGCGCGCCGCTGCACTTTGGGCTGGGCGACCGCGACCGCATTGAGACCGTGCGCATTACCTGGACGAACGGCATGATCCAGAACGAGCTGGAGCAGCCGGTGAACCAGCTCTTCGCCTATGAGGAGAAGCCGCGGCTGTCGGGCTCGTGTCCGATGATCTTCACCTGGAACGGCAAGGGCTTCGAGTACATCGGCGAGGTGCTGGGCGTGGCGCCGCTGGGGGCTAGCCTGGGCGACGGACGCTTCTTTCCGGTCGATCACGACGAGGCGATCTGGATTCGCGGCGAACAGCTCGAGGCCCGCGACGGGTTCTACGACATCCGTATCACCGAGGAGCTGCGCGAGGTGGCGTATCTCGACGAGGTGAAGCTGCTGGCGGTGGACCACCCGGCGGAGGAGGAGATCTATCTCAACGAGAAGTTCAAGGCGCCGCCGTTCCCGGACTTTCGGCTGTTTCGGGTGAACGAGCGGCAGAAGGTCCGGCCCTCCCGAGCCGTCGACCATCGCGGGCGGGACGTGTTGGATCGGCTGCGGCGGCGCGACGGCCGCACCGTGGACGGCTTCGAGCGGACCTTCCGCAATACGGCCGAGCTGCATTCGATCGAGTTTTCGCTGGACGGTTTGGCGGGCGACCGCGCCAGCCGGCTGTTTCTGACGGGTTGGGTGGACTGGGCCGACGCGTCGACGATCGTGGCCGGGTCCCAGAGCCCCGACGGCGGTTTGCGGATGCCGGTGTTGCAGGTGCGCGACGAGCGGGGCGAGTGGCGGACGGTGATCGAGGACCTGGGACTGCCGGGCGGGCAGCTTCGGACGATGTCCGTGGACTTGACGGGCAAGTTCCTGAGCTCCTCGCGCGACGTGCGGATCGTGACGAACCTGTGCGTCTATTGGGACGAGGCGTTCGCGGCCGACGGCGTGGGCGAGCTCTCGGAGGCCCCGGCCGGGTGGCGGGCCGCCGCCGCGGAGCTGGCGTTCCGGGGTTTCTCCGGCAACGTCGTGCATCCGCAGCGGCTGGAGCCGGAGAGCTTTGTGTACGCCGAGCTGCACCCGGTCTCGAACTGGAACCCCACGCCCGGACGGTACACCCGTTACGGAGAGGTGACGGAGCTGCTCGAAGGCATCGACGACCGCTTGGTGGTGCTGGGCGCCGGGGACGAGCTGCGCCTGCGCTTCCCCGCCCCCGCCGGAGGGCCTCCGCAGGGCTATCGCAGGGACTTCGTGCTGCTGGTCGACGGCTGGGCCAAGGAGCAGGACGCGAACACGGCTTTTGGAGATCGAGTGGAACCGCTGCCGTTTCACCGGATGTCGGCTTATCCTTATCCTGAAGCGGAGAAATCCCCCCAGACTCGGGAAATGGCGGACTATTTTGTGCGGTATCAGACGCGGCCCGCGCTGCGGCTGATCCGGCCCTTGGTCCGCGGGTCCCGAGTGACGGAGCGTCCCTGATGATGTTGCGGTGGTTGTGGCTTGGTTTTGTGATTCTGCTGCTGAACGCCGGATGGCTGACGGCGTTCCCGGCCCCGACGGTCTTCTATGTGGGCAACGCGCTGCTCCATATTGCGTTGGGAGCGGCGTTGCTGGCGGGGCTGTGGTTCGGGCGCGCTCCGCTGCTGCGGGAGTTGCGCGGCGGGGCCAAGCCGACGTTTCTGGTGTTGTCGGTGAGCGGCGTTCTGGGCTTGCTGCTGGCCGTGATCGGCGCGCGGACGCCGAACTACCCGATCGTGGTGGCGCACGCGGCGGCGGGGGCGCTGGGCGCGGCGATGCTGTGGCTCTGGCTGCGGCGGAAGGGGTTCGAGGTTCCTCGCGGGGCGGCGCGCGGCGTCGGCGCGGCGCTGGCGATCGGGCTGCTGCTGCCGGCGGGCGACAGGCTGCGCGACCGCTACGCGCCGGTCCCGGACGAAGTGGTCCGCAACCCGGCATGGGCGCCGGCGTCCATGGACGGCGAGGGCGGCGGGCCGGAGGGGCCTTTCTTTCCGTCGTCGGCCAACACGACCACGGGCGAGCTGATTCCGTCGAACTTCTTCATGGAATCGGAGACTTGCCAGGAGTGCCACCAGGAGATTTACGCCCAGTGGGACTCGTCGGCGCATCACTTCTCGTCGTTCAACAACCAGTTCTATCGCAAGTCGATCGAGCACATGCAGGAAGTCGCCGGCGTGCGGCAGTCCAAGTGGTGCGCGGGCTGCCATGACCACGCGATGTTCTTCAACGGCCGCTTCGAGAAGCCGGTGATCGAACAGATCGATACGCCCCAGGCCCATGCAGGGCTCGGCTGCATGTCGTGCCACGCCATCGTGGAAGTGGCCGACTCGATGGGCAACGGCGGCTTCACGATCGAGTACCCGCCGCTGCACGAGCTGGCCACCAGCGATAACGCGGTGATCCGCACGCTGACCAAGTACGTAACCAACGTGGCGCCGGCGGCCCACAAGCGGCAGTTTCTGAAGCCCTTTCTGCGCGAAGCCGAGTACTGCTCGTCGTGCCACAAGGTGCACCTGGACCAGCCGGTGAACGACTATCGCTGGATTCGCGGGTTCAACGAGTACGACTCCTGGCAGGCCAGCGGCGTCTCCGGCTACGGCGCCCGCTCGTTCTACTACCCGGCCGCCTCCCAGGCTTGCTCGGACTGCCACATGCCGCCGGCGCCGGCCACGCTCGACAAGAGCGCCAAGAACGGCCAGGTGCGCTCGCACCGCTTTCCGGCGGCCAACACCGCCCTGCCCTTCGTGAATCACGACGCCGAGCAGTTGCGGGTGGTCGAGGACTTCTTGAAGGACGGCATCGTCTCGGTGGACATCTTCGCGATGGCGCCGCTGGAAGGCCAGCCGGACCGCCAGCAGCCCGGCGGCAAGCGCCCACCCGAGGCGCCGCAGATGTCCACGACATTCGCCACCGGCGAGGAGTCCGGGGCCCTGAACGCGCCCGTCACCCTGCGGGAGGCCGGCCGCTTGGCGGCCCCGCTCGACAAGGCCCCGCCGGCGCTGTCGCCCGGAGACCGGGTGCGGGTGGACGTGGTCGTGCGGACGCGCAAGGTCGGCCACTTCTTTCCCGGCGGCACGGTCGATTCGGTCGACTGCTGGGTGGAGCTGAAGGCGCTGGACGCCAACGGCGAGCCGATCTACTGGAGCGGCCGCGTGGCCGATGACGGCCGCGGGGCGGTGGAGCCCGGCGCGCACTTCTACCGCAACATGATGCTCGACGAGCACGGCAACCACGTGGACAAGCGCAACGCCTTCCAGACGCGCAGCCTGCTGTATGCGCGGCTGATTCCGCCGGGCGCCGCCGACGTGGCGCGGTTCGACGTGCGGCTGCCCCGGGACGTCGCCGGGCCGGTGCGGTTCGAGGCCAAGGTCAACTACCGCAAGTTCTCCTACCAGTACACGCGCTACGCCTATGCCGGCCGGCCGGTCCCCGAGGACCGCGACGAAAGCCTCTACAGCGCGGGCTTCGACGACCGCCGCTACGGCTACGAGCCGGAGAACATCCCGGAGAACGTCTCAGGCAAGATCAAGGGCGAGATTCCGGCGCTGCCCATCACGGTGCTGGCCGAGGCCTCGGCCGAGGTTTCGGTGGGCGGCGGCGAGGCGCATTGGCGGCTGGAGTCGGGGCCGGACGACTACCTGCGCTGGAACGACTACGGCATCGGGCTGCTGCTGCAGGGCGACCTGCGCGGGGCCGAGCGAGCCTTCGAACGCGTCACCGAAGCGCGGCCGGACTGGGCCGACGGCTGGATCAACCGGGTGCGCACGCTGGTGGCCGAAGGGCGCACGGCGGAGGCGCGGCCGCTGTCAGAGAAGGCGCTGGAGCTGGGCCCGGATTTGGCGCGCGGGCAGTACTTCCACGCCCTGATCCTGAAATCGGCCGGCGAGTACGACGCGGCGCTCGCGTCGTTGCGCAAAGCCAACGCCTCGTATCCGCGCGACCGGGTGGTGCTCAACGAAATGGCCCGCGTGCTGTTCCTGCAGAAGGAGTACGCCCAGGCCGTGGAACGGTTGGACCAGGTGGCGGCGATCGACCCGGAAGACCTGCAGATGCAGTACACCCGCATGCTCTGCTACCGTGGCCTGGGGCGCGCCGATCTGGCCGCGCAGGCCGAAGCGCTGTTCCGCCGCTTCAAGGCCGACGAGTCTTCCCAAACCCGCACCGCGAGGATTCGACAGACCAGCCCACAGGACAACAACGAACGGCAAGCTATCCATGAGCACGCTTCCGTTCCCCTTTCGCGCAACGGTTTGGAGACCGCCGACAATGATTAGAGCCGCCCGGACGGGAGCCGCTTCTCTGGCCCTCGCCCTCGCCTTGCCGGCGTCCGTTTGGCTGACGGGCTGCGGCGGAGCGCCCGACGAAAGCCACAACGGGGTCGCCACGACGCGGGCCGAGGATGTCGTGTTTCGCGACGTCACCGCCGAGTCCGGCATCGACTTCGTACACTTCAACGGCCGCTCCGGCAAGAAGTATCTGCCGGAGACGCTGGGGCCGGGGCTGGCCTTTCTGGATTACGACAACGACAGCTATCCCGATCTCTACATCGCCAACGGACGGCCGCTGGGAGAGTCCTCGGAGAAGCCCACGCCGCGGCTGTACCACAACAAGGGCGACGGAACCTTCGAGGACAAGACGGCGGAGGCCGGCCTGGCGACCACGATGTTCGGCCTCGGCGTGGCGTTCGGCGACATCGACAACGACGGCTTCGACGACCTGTATGTGACCGCGCTGGGCGGCGACCGCCTGTACCGCAACCTCGGCGACGGGCGCTTTGCCGACGTGACCGCGGCGGCGGGCATCGCGAACGCCAACTTCGGGACCAGCGCCGCCTTTCTGGACTTCGACCATGACGGCCTACTCGACCTGTTCGTGGACAACTACGTGCAGTGGAGCCCCGAGGCCGACCTGTTCTGCACGATGGACGGCGAGACCAAGACCTACTGCACGCCGGAGTCGTACCAGGGAACCGCCTCCAAGCTCTACCGCAACAAGGGCGACGGGACGTTCGAGGACGTCTCCGAGGCCGCCGGCATCGCCGACCCGACCAGCAAGGCGCTCGGCGTGGCGGTGCTGGACTTCGACGGCGACGGCTGGGAAGACCTGTTCCAGGCCAATGACACCGAGCCCAACAAGCTGTACCGCAACAAGGGCGACGGAACCTTTGAGGACGTAGGGCTTTCCGCCGGGGTGGCCTTCGGCGAGGACGGCCGGGCGCGCGGGGCGATGGGAGTGGACGCGGCGGACTTCGACGGCTCCGGCCGGCCGCACCTGCTGGTGGGCAACTTCTCCAACGAGATGGTCAACCTCTATCACAACGAGGGCGGCGGCCTGTTCGTGGACTCGGCGCCGCGCAGCGAGCTGGGCCAGAGCAGCCTGCTGACGCTCACCTTCGGGGCGTTCTTTTTCGACTACAACCTCGACGGCCGCCAGGACATCTTCTGCGCCAACGGGCATCTCGACCCGACCATCGAAGCCGTGCAGCCGAAAGTGAAGTTCGCTCAGTCGCCGCAGCTCTACCGCAACCTGGGCGAGGGCCGCTTCAGCCTGGCCAATGACGAGGTGGGAGAGGACTTCTCCAAACCGCTGGTGGCGCGGGGCGCGGCTTATGCGGACATCGACGGCGACGGCGACCTCGACATCGCCATCGCGGTCAACGACGGTCCGCTCAAGCTGCTGCGCAACGACGGCGGCAACGCCAACTCCTACCTGCGCGTGCGGCTGGTCGGCGACGGCGCCAACCGCGACGGCTTCGGCGCCAAGGTGTCCGTCAAGACCTCGAGCAAGAGCCAAACCCGCGTGGCGAAGAGCGGTTCGAGCTACTGCTCGCAGAGCGAGAACGTACTGACGTTCGGGCTGGGCCCGGAGCTCTCGGCGGATGAAGTCCAGGTGGTTTGGCCCGGTGGCGCGTCCCAGTCGTTCCAGGGCGTACAGGCCAACCGCGAGATCGTGATCCGGCAGACCGGCGGGCTCGGCGGCACGTAGCCGGCCGGCGGGGCCGAGAAAATTTCGGTTTGGGTTTGGCAACTTCGCCGGCGCCGCCGCGATAAGTCAGCCAAGAGATCCACTCATGAGAATTCCGCCCGATACGCCCCGCACCCAAGCCCCTCAGACCGCCGAGACGGCCCCCGCCGCCAAGCCGGCGGCGCCGCCGGAGCCCGCCGCGGAAGGGTCGAGCCCGGAGGCGGCCCCGCCGCGGATGAGCGGCGAGGAGGCCCGCTCGCGCCAACAGGCCCGCAGCGGCGAGGCGCAGGCGATCTTTCGGCAGCGGGTGGAGAACCAGGGCGGCATCGAGGCGGGCCCGCTGCTGGCCGACGCGGGAGGCCCTCAGACCGACGTGGGGCCGGTTCCGCTGGGGAACCTGCAGGGCCAGCGGCTGACCGGGCAGGCGCGCGTCCGGCAGATGGCGGAGAACTACCTGAACAAGATGCCGCCGCAGATCCGCGACGAGGTCCGCGTGAGCCTGTCGAAGTTGGGCGTCGACACCCACGACATGGCCGACGCCTTGACCTACGTGGCCAACCTCAAGGACAAGGACCTGGGCAAGATGGCCGGCGTCGGCGCCCTGCGCGAGGAGCGCTATCAGCGCTACACGGAGCTGTCGAGCCGAGTGAAGAGCGCGCTCAAGACGGGCGACCAGAAGGCTCTGGACGGGATCTTCAACGAGACCGGCGGCCTGGGCGGCTTCTACCTGCAGGCGCAGGAGCTGGCGCGCCGCGAAGACGTGGTTCGCCACTACGAGGCCGACCACGTGGGAGAGGACCCCGGCCACAGCGATCTGCACCAGAAGATGCTCGACAACAAGCAGCTCATGGACAAGCAGATCGCCGCCTACGGGCAGGAGAAGTCCGGGCAGATGCTGCTGGCCTCGATGAACCCTCTCGCCCTCGGGCCGGCGGCCTACATGCTGTTCAGCAAGGACTCGAAGAAGGTCAACCCGGTCGACAACACCAACACCCGGAACCAACCCGATGACCCGGGCCCGGACGGCAAGAGCGGCGCGAAAGAGCCGGCCAAGGGTCCGGGCGTGGAGACGCCGCAGACGGCCGTGGCCGAAGAGGCCGGAAGCGCCGGGCGCCCGCGTCCGTCGGCCGATCCCAAGGCCTTGGACCTCTACCACCAGCAGTCGCAGATGCACTGGGAGATGCGCGCCAAGCAGGCCGGCGTGAAGCCCGGGGCCAAGCCGCAGTTGCCTCCCGGCGCCGACAAGGTCATGGCCGAGTTCGCGGAAAAGGGGACGGTCTCCAAGGAGCTGGTCGAGAAGACGATCGCCGAAGCCGGCGTGACGTCGGCGGAAGTGCTCGAGCAGGGCCTGAAGCACAGCTCCGGCATGGGCAAGATCAGCAAGCTGAAGGTGCTGGGCGAAATCGACGACGCGGCCACGCTGGTGGTCTTGATGACGGGGCTGATGTACGCCGTCTACGACAAGGGCAGCGCCGGCGAGCCCTTCAACCGCGGCAACGTCTACTGAGCCGGGCCGGCCGGGAGCCTCACTTCTTCTGGAAGATGAGCACGTACTGGTAGGGCAGGTGGTCGAACTGCCGGATCAGGCGGAAGCCCGCGCCCTCGATCTCGGAGGCGAAGCCGTCGCGGTCCTTGCGGATGTGGCCTTCGAGCCGCTCCTTGGACATGGTGGGGTGCTCGCGGCTGCGGTAGAAATCGACCACCACCAGGCGACCGTGGGGCGCGAGGCTTTCGGCGATCTTGCCGAGCGTCACGTCGGGGTACTCGAAGTGGTGGTAGGCGTCGAGAATGAACGCCAGGTCGATCTTGCCCTTAGGGAGCTTGGGATCGGTCTGGCCGCCGAGGATCGTTTGGACGTTCGTCCAGCCCTCGGCCTTCTTGTGCTCCTCGACCTGGTTCAGAAAGTCCTGCTGGATGTCCTCGGCATAGAGCTCTCCCTGGGGACCGATGCGCTCCAGGAAGTACGGAATCATGAAGCCCACGCCCGTGCCGACGTCCGCAATCGTGGCCCCCGGCTCGATGCCGATGGACGCCAGCAGCTCGCGGGGCTTCTGGCGCTGCTCGCGTTCGGGGTCGCCGAGGCTGCGCGCCACTCGCTGGCGGTCTTCGGCGGTCTGGTAGCCCTCGTTGGCCTTCTTGGCGACCTGGGCTGAGGCGGCCGCGGCAAAAAGCGCGGCGACGACGAGCAAGCGGGATTGGTTCACGATCTAGCCTTCCAGGCGGACGGAGTGGAGGTACTCATAGCTCTGGCGCAGGCTGGCCAGCGGATCGCCGGGCGTCTGGTCCTGCTCCACGAAATAGTGCGCGACGCCGGCCTGCTCGCAAGCGGCCAGGATCGCAGGGAAGTCCAGCACGCCGTGGCCGACTTCCTTGAAGGCCTCCTTCGGAGCGCCCTCGGCAAACTGCGTGGGGGCGTCGGCGGCCTTGTCCTTGAGGTGGGTCAGCGGGACGCGGCCGGCGTACTTTTGGAGCAACGCGACCGGATCGTTGCCGGCGATGCTCACCCAAAATACGTCGAGCTCCAGCCCGACGGTGGCGGGGTCGGAGGCCGCCATCAGCGTATCCAGGGGCGTGGAGCCCTCCATCGGCTGAAACTCGAAGGCGTGGTTGTGATAGGCGAAGCCCAGCCCGGCGGCCTTGGCGGCCTGCGCGGCGGTCGTGAGCTTCTCGGCCAGGGCCTTGAAGCCGTCGAGGGAGTCCGGACGCTGCTCGGCCGGCAGATACGGCATGACCACGTAGCTCACGCCGTGCTGCTTGGCCCAGGGAATCGCGGTCTCGAGCGTGGCCTGCGGCGGCTTCTCTTCGGTGGGCCCCCAGACGCCGGTGATCACGCCCGGACGCAGGTGCATGGAGACCGCCTGGAGGCCGGCGTCCTTCACCAGCGGCGCCAGCTCGTCGTAGCCGAGCTGCAGCACTTCGACTTCCTTGTAGCCGATGGCGGCCAGATCCTGGAGGACCTTGGCGGGGTCCTCCGGCAGCACGCTGCGAACGGTGTAGAGCTGCGCTCCGAGGGGATGCTCGAACATCTTGCCGGCGGCGGCCTCCGGCGGCGCCGAAGCCTGCTCGGACGGTCCGCCGCAACCGACGGCGCCGGCCGCGACAGCCAAAAACAGGCGGCGATCGAGTAGCATGCCGACAATCTAGCAGAAACGGGCCGAAGGCCGGGTTTGCTGCTAGAGCCAGTCCGGGAAGTACTTCTCGATGAGCCACATCGGTTGCCAGCGGTCCGGGGTGCGCTTGTGGCCGGTCATGTCGATCTCCTTGGGCTGCGGATTGGCCACGCTCAGGGGCTGGTCGTCGCCGAGCTTCTTCTGCCAGTCCGCGATCATCCCCATCATGCGGCTCACGCGCGAGGCCTGCGCCGGATCCTCGGCCAGGTTCTTCATCTCGTAGGGGTCGCTCTGCAGGTCGAACAACTGGGTGTGGTTGATCTGGGGGTAGCGGATCAGCTTCCAGCGCTCGTCGCGCACCGAGCGCATCAGGTGACGGAACGAGAGGAACAACGAGTCGCGCACGCTCTTGCTCCGGCCCAGCCAAATGGGGCGCAGGTCCGCGCCGTCGAGCCCTTGCGGGGCCGAAGCGCCGGCCACGCCCGCCAGCGTCGGAAAGATGTCGAGCAGGTAAGTGAGAGTTTCCGACGAACCGCCCGCCGGCACGTCCGGCCCGCGGACGATCAGCGGCGCCCGCATCGAATGCTCGTAGATGTTCTGCTTGCCCAACAGGCCGTGGCTGCCGACGGCGAGGCCGTGGTCGGCGGCGTAGACCACGTAGGTCGGCTGGTCGCCGTGATGGGCTTCGAGCGCTTGCAGCACCCGCCCGACCTGCTCGTCCAGGTGCGTGACCATCCCGTAGTACTCGGCCAACTGGTCCGACACCATCGCCGTCGTTCGCGGCCAGGCGCCAAGCTCCTCGTCGCGTCCGGCCATGTTGCCGTTGTCGAAGGGGTGTTGGGGCAGGAAGTTCCGCGGCAACGGCGGACGGTCGGAGTAGTACATCTGGCGGTAGCGCAGCGGTGGCTGGCGCGGGTCGTGCGGCGCCGTGAACGCAACGTAGAGGAAGAACGGGGCGTCGTCGTGGTAGCTCTCGAGGAAGTCGATGGCCGTATCGGCGTACAGGCGGCTGGAGAAGCGCCGCTGGTTGTCGCCCGCCTTCAGCTTGCCGTCCGGCCCCAGGTCTTCGACGGGAACGTTGGTGTGGTCGCTCATGCCGCCGAACATGACGTTCTTGCCGCCGTCGAAGCTGCGCAGCCAGGCCGGGCGCTGGTTGTGCCACTTGCCGATGCCGTAGGTCTTGTAGCCGGTCTGCCGCAGCATCTCGCCGAGGGTCTTCTCGCCGTCGAGATCCATGGGAATCCGAAAGTACGCCTTGCCGCTGTTGAGCATGGCGCGGCTGGGCACGCAGACCGCGCCGCTGTTGCCGCCGAGGCAGTAGTTGCTCTTGAAGCTGAAGCCTTCGCGGGCCAGGCGATCCAGATTCGGCGTCTGGATATGCGGATTGCCCCAGGCGCCGATGGTGTCGGCGCGCTGGTCATCGGCGAATAGCAGGACGATGTTGGGCTTGTCGGCGGCGGCCGCGGTCAGGCAGGCGGCGAGCAGGAGCGGAACGATTCTCGACATCGCGCCCGATGATAGCCGAAACGGGGGCGACGGCGACCGCACGGCCGTACGGAAACGAAGAGAGGCGGCCCGCTATGCGCGACCGCCTCCGTTCGAATCAGGTGAGCTGAAGTGAGCTCAGGCCTGGGCCACGCAGCCGGCGTAGAGCCCGTCCAAAGCCAAGCGCAGCGCCCGCGCGGTCTGCTCGCAAGCCGCGGCGGCGCGCTCCTGGTCGACGGCGGGCAGGGCCCGCATGCGCTCCAGCAGCAGCGCCGGCTCGTCGAGGTCGTCCTTGTGCACGTCGAAGTAGACCTCGGCTTCCGCGCCCAGGTCGTAGTGCGCGCGCAGCCCTTCGAGCTTGGAGGCCGAAGTGGCCGGCTGCTGCGCCTCAAAGGCGTAGAGCGCGCCGAGCGAAGCCACCGGGTCAGAGAAGCTGCGGCGAGCGACCTCGACGAGCTCGGCCACGGCCGGCGTGGAGGCGGCGCCGATGTCGGTCCCCAAGGACTTGGCGAAGGCGCGCCAAAGCTCGACGTGCTCGCGCTCCTCGGCGGCGACGGCGTCGTCGCCATGAGCGGCCCAGCCGTCGGCGATGGTCGTGATAAACGCTCCGTATTCATGAGCGTAGGTCGCGAGCGCGTCGACGGGAAGCTCCCCGGCGCTCCAGGCCTGGTAGAAGGCGCTGTCGAGCAGGTTCCAGCGCGAAAGGGATTGGGAAAGGCTTTGATCGAGCTGCATGGCTGAGTCTTGAGATTAGCAGACGGCCGAGGGCTTGGAAGCCGCGGCGGACAGCCCTTCCGGCGCAGGGGCGCCGGGTTGACGCAGGGCGTCGTCTGTGAGATTCTGGAGTGAGCCGCTCGGCGCTGCTCCTCAGTAGCTCAATGGTAGAGCATTCGGCTGTTAACCGAAGGGTTGTAGGTTCGAGTCCTACCTGAGGAGCCAAACTTCCTTCCTGTTTCTCGACAAGCGAATATGTACTGCGCGCCCTAGCGCGGTGAGGGTTCCCGTTTAGTCATTTCCGCGAGGACGCGCCTGCCGCCTCCGGAGCCCTGCGCCTGTTGCGCTCCTCGTCCCGTGTGGTCGATCCGACGCATCGATCCCAAAACGCGAATTACCGTTGCGACTTCCTGCGACGGAATGGCTTACACTTCAAGGGCGGATCGCGGACTGGATTCCCCCACCATTCCGTGAAACGCCGTTCGTCGCCTTTTGCTTTTGGCGCGTTCGTCCTTGCTATTGGTTTCGCTGTAATTGGTCGCCTATGAGCCGAATATCTATTGGGGGATACGCTCTCCCTGTCACTGCGGTTGCCTTTCTGTTTTGCTCCTCCGTCGTGGCCGCCGCGACGCCTTCCTCAATCTCCAAACACGCCCGCGGCCTTTCGTCGGCTGACGCTGCGACGGTGGCGCCGGACCGGATCGGCGTCTATCGCGACGGGCTTTGGCGTCTGGATCGGAATGGCGACGGGGCGCTTTCCCCCGGTCAGGACGCGACGTTTGGGTTGGGTTTTCCCGGCGCGCAGCAGTTCGTTGCGGACTTCAACGGCGACGGCTACGACGAGGTCGCTGTGTTCGCCAGGGGCTTCTGGTTCATCGATCTCGACGGCAATGGCGTGTGGGACGGCGGGGTCGCCGACGCGCTGTTTCCCTTCGGCTGGGATGGCGCGACGCCCGTAGTCGGCGACTGGAACGGCGACGGCGTCACCGACGTGGGAGTCTTCGCGCTCGGGTTTTGGTTCCTCGACGCCGACGGCAACCGCGTGTGGGACGGCGGCGTCGCGGATCAGCAGTTTCCGTTCGGCTGGGAGGGGGTGACGCCGATCGTCGGCGATTGGGACGGCGACGGTCGCGACCAAGTCGGCGCCTTCAACCTGGGATTCTGGCTGCTCGACTACAACGGCAACGCGGCGTGGGACGGCGCCGAGGCTGATCGCCTGTTTGCCTGGTGGTGGGAAGGAGCGAAGATCGTCATCGGAGATTGGGACGGGGATGGCCGCGACCAGGCCGGCGCCTATGGGGCGGGAATGTGGATTCTCGACCAGAACGGCGACATGGTTTGGGACGGCGGCGTCGCCGACCGCGTCGTGTTCCTCGGCGGCGACGGCGCGCTTCCGGTGGCGGGCGACTGGAACGCCGACGGCAGCGAGGAAGTCGGCGTCTTCTCCGGCGGGGAGTGGCGGCTGGATGCGAACGGCTCCGGCGTGTGGGAGCCCGGCGAGGACTCGCTCTACACGTTCGGCAGCGTTGGAGACGCGCCGGCGGTGGGGCGTTGGCGGGAGGCGCCGCCTCTGGGCCAGATCAAGATTGACCCGCCGGACGGCTCGACCGAGATCGCGGTGAACCGCCACATCATCCTGACGCTGCCAGCCGCGGTCGATCCAGCGACGGTTGGCCCCGAAACGGTCCAAGTGTTGCGCAACGGAGCGCCGGTTGACGTGACACGAAGCGTGTCCCTGGATGGTCGATACATTTCCATCGCCGGCGCGCTCACCGGAACGGCGGCGGGCGTTGCCGTTGATGTGAAGGCGCAGGGGCTGCAGACTCCGGGAGGAGGACTCATCCAGCCTTTGCAGACCCGGATCACGAGCTCCGGTCAGATCTACCACGGTGGTGCGACCGGCATCTGGCGCGGTCCCGGCCGGACCCCCACCAACGCCAAGTTGTTCTTTGGATTCTCCGCGCCGATCAATCCAGTGACGGCCCAGGGACCGTGGGTGGCAACGTCCACCCAGAGCGGCAGGACGACCCCCCTGCACTGTGCGCTCGACCCGAGTTGGACGCGTCTGACGTGCGAGGCGGACTCCCCGTTTGATGTGGGATCGGACTACGGGGTCGGCGGCCAGGGGATAAAGGACCTCTATTCGAGATCCGTCTCCTTGTCTTCGTTCCAAACAGGTTTCGGACCGGATACGACTCCGCCGCAGATCACTGGATCGGCCCCGAGCGATGGGGGCAAGTTACTGGCCGGCGACGATCTCATCATCTACTTCGACGAACCAGTAGCGCTCGACCGAACAGATCAAGTCCAACTGACGCAGAACGGCGCACCGGTGGAACTTGCTCTCAGCGGGGGTAACGAACAGGGATACACGCTCGAGTTCCGACCTATTGAATGGCTTCCCCCCGGCCTCGAATACGATTTGACAGTCGAAGGCGTCCGGGACCTCGGCGGAAATCCGATGCAGGGCCGGCTCACTGCTCGGTTCCTGGTCGTGCCCCGGGAGGGCGGAAGTCAATCCACGTGGGTACAGCCTGAGGACGACAGCCTCGACGTCCCGCTGAACGCCTCCGTGATGGTGTATTTCTGGACTCCCGTGATCCCAGCAACCGTAAGCTCGCAGACTCTGCGTCTTCGCGGCTCGGCGGGATGGGTTTCGGGCCAAGTGCGCGCTGATCTGAACGGCCAGCGCGTGGTGTTCCAACCTGATCAGGCCCTCCAGCCGAATACGCTCTACACGGCCGAACTGACGCGAAGCTACGGCGATGGCACGCGGACGGTCACCAGCCGCAAATGGCAGTTTCGTACCGGCTCCAGCGCCGATACGGAGCCGCCGCGGGTCGAGCGTTTCTGGCCGCCTCACCAGTCGATCAACAACCCTCAGCGGACCCGCCCCGGCATCCTGCTGAGCAAAGATCTGGCTCCGGGATCGGTCAACCGCAAGACGGTGCGGCTGACCGCATCGGATGGCAGTTCGCCGTACTATTCACTCAACGCCAGCGGAAGGCTGATCGAAATCGTCCCGAGTAGCTTGCCGCCCAACGTTCTCTACACGTTCGAGGCCACTGGAGTCACGGACTTGGCCGGCAATACGCTGGCGCCGTTCGTCAGCGTATTTCAAACCGCGGCGATCTCTGACAACATCTCGCCGGCGGTCGTGTCGATGACCCCCGCCGCCGGAACACAAGGCGTTGACCCGGCTACGAACGTGATCGAACTCTTGCTCAGCGAGCCGCTCAACCCTCTGACGGTCACGTCCGTTACGACCGGAATCGAGGGGTTGCCCAGCTCGGCGTCGTTGTCGCAGGACTTGCAACGGGTCCGCATCACGCCTCTCTACCCGCTCCGCCCCAACACGACGTATACGGTCTTCTGTGGCGCAGTCGACCCTTTCGGCAACCGGGTAGCGTTTCCGGTCACGCCGTCGTTCACCACCGGGCCCGGCGCGCCCGAAACGACTCCGCCGCAGGTGACCAACATCAGCATCGCCGAGGGCGAGCGCGTTCAGATTGATGACGCGCTGGTCTTCGACATTACCTTTTCCGAACCGGTCGACCCGACCACAGTAAACGCCGACTCGGTATTGATGGTGGTAAACGGGCGCCGCATGCCACGATCGCCGTCGGCGCGCTCCATCGACAATCGCCGTTACACCTACCGCATTACTAGCGACGGCTTCGATTACTACCAGCCAAATCCCGATATTGCATTCAACCTGACGGTCAACGACCAAGTTCGCGACTTCGCGGGCAACGGCCTAGCCCCGACGGTGTCTCGGCGGTTTCAAGTGGACCGTCTGCGCCGCGGCTTGGAACTATCTGTCCGGGAAGTACTTCCCAATGGCGACGACGCCGATCCGTCAGCCCCGATCAGCATTCTTTTCAACGCGCCGTTCGTCGCAACCGACACAAGCCAAACGCTCTACGTCTCGGAAGATGGCCGGCTCGTGGCCGGCGAAACGGTGGCGCTGGCGGGGAACCAAGTGCTGCAGTTCCGGCCGGCTCGAGCCTGGGCTCCAGGGGCTTTGGTCCAGGCATTCGTGAGGCCGGATTTGATGGGGGCCGTCACCTTGGAGCCCATTTCGTACCCGCTCCTCGGTCGAATCGTCCAAGTCGCTCCGGATCCGTCGACGACGCCCCTGCAGGTCGTGAGTTTCGCCCCCGCGCCGAGCTCCTGCTGTGCTCCAAATCCGGTCAACATCCGTTTTGCGGCTCGATTGAACAAAGCGGTCGACCCGTCGACAGTTACCGAAGAGTCCGTCCAGGTCTTGGACGGCCGAAGCCTACCGATTCCGGTGACGGTTCGGCTGATTTATGGAGACACGATCGAAGCTACGCCCGTTACGACGCTGTCCGTCGGCGCATACTATCATCTGTCGCTGACCTCCCTCATTGCCGACCTCGCGGGAGGGCCGCTCCAGCCCTCTTTGGGGCCGGGTATTCAAATCGGCGCGCCGGCCGACGTCACTGGGCCGCAGATTCTGGCTGTTTCGCCGCCTGACGGCTTGGCGAATGTTCCGCTCAACGCCCGCATCCGCGTCCGTGTCTCGAAGCGAATCAACGAAGCTCGGGTTCGCAAGAGCAGCCTCACCGTCTCTTGCGGGGGCATCGTCCAGCCTATGGGGTCCATCGGGTTGGACAACTATGAGTCCTTGGTGATCGAGGGCCGCCTCGAATCGATCCTTCCGCCGAGTCAGAGCTGTCGCGTGGATTTCAGCGGCGCGGAGGATGTCTCCGGCCATCCGACCGGGCCGACCTCGTGGACTTTCCGAACCGGGGTTCGGATTGACGCCGACGCTCCCAACGACCCTGTCCGATCTCCGACCAGCGAAGCGGGAACGAACGCCATCGTGACGTTTCGCTTTGACGAACCCATCGACCCAACGAGTGTTTCGCCGGAGAAACTGCATTTTGCCTACGGCAGCCCGCCGGTCAGTATCCCGGGGAACTATGGGTTCTCCTCCGATGGGCACACGTTTTCGTTCGTCCCGGATCGGCCGTTGGCCGTCGGCGAATCTCATTCGCTCTCCCACTACGGCTCGGGGCTCAAAGATCTGGCCGGAAATGAGTGGAGCTTCGGCGCGTACCAGTTCCGAGTAGGATTCTCGCCCGACCTCGATCCGCCATCCGTGACGAGCACGAACATCGAGGACGGAGAGCAAAACGCCTCACCCTTCGTCGAGCTCGAAGCCAACCTCGACGAAGCGATCGATGAACTGTCGGTGACGCCGCAGACCGTTCAGTTGCTCGACGGGGGCAGTCCAATGGAACTGAATCTCCAAGTCGGCAACAATCGCAATACGATCTTCTTCACCCCTCTGGCATCCCTTCAGCTCGATCATACTTACACGATCCGCATTACGGGGCTTCGGGATCAGGTCGGCAACGTGATGGCGACGCCGTTTCAGAGCAAATTCAAAACCCGGCCCGAGTTCGACTTCTCTGGGCCCACGGCGAAACACAACGTCTCCGGGGGGTCGCGCAGGATGTTTCGCGATGTCGCCGTGAAAGTCCGCTTCAGCGAGCCTATGGACCCGGCTTCGATTCGGCCAGACACCGCTTACTACCAGATCGGCGGAACTCCGTGGCCCACGACGCCCATTCTCGACCCCACCGGATCGCTGATGCGTCTGCATCCGGACTCACCCTTGCCTGCGATGACTTCGGTGCAGATTGTCGTCACCGACCAAGCCACTGACTTGTCTGGCAACGGGTTCAATCAGCAATCGTTCCCGTTTGGAAGCTTCTACACGGGAACCGAGATCGATGATGTCACAGCGCCAACGATCGTATGGCCCGATCTGCTCGAGAACTCTCCCCTGCCCGTGACGTTCCCGTGGGGCCTCTTGACGACGCTCGTGAAAGAGCCGCTCGATCCTTGGTCCTACGAAGGCGACTTGATCCAGATGTTCGACTCGTCCGGCGCATTGGTCCGGCCGTGGACGCAGTTGGCGCCCAATGCGACGTACACGTTGCGAGTGCAGCCGGCGACGGACTATGCCGACAATCCCGTCGAGATTCCTGCTCCGCTGACGTTTACGACTGGAACGTTTCGGGATACGGTCCCGCCGACGGTCGTGCAGAGCGCTCCGGCCGCGAATGAGGTCGACGTGCGCGTGGATACTCTGATCACTGTCGACTTCAGTGAGCCGGTTTGGCTTGGAAACGGCTATTTCGGGGACGGCGCCTTTGTCGGAGATGCGCTGGATAGTTTTCCAGCGAAATACTGGCTGAGCGCCGACCGCATGCGGCTGACGATCGACCCCGTGGACGATCTCTCTCCGTACTCGCGCTACAGCGTAACGATTTTTGCCTACGATATCGGCAACAACGTACTAGTCGACGACAGCACAGGCGGGTACTACTGGTTCGAGTTCACGACGGGCGGCCCCCTTCGGCCGGACTCCGATCCCCCCGTTCTCTTGTCCGTCAACCCGCCCGACGGGGCAACGGACGTGACCGACCCGACCGCCACTCTGACGTTCTCCAAGCCGGTGAACCGGCACACCGTGGGCCCCGGGGTAGCGCTATTCGTCAACGGACAAGATCGAGGGACCGCCACGGTCAGCGCGGATGGCGCGACCGTGGTGATCCGACCGTCCGGTCAGATCCCGGATCAGGCCGAAATGACGATCTTGGTCACCGAAGCGCTGACGGATCTTTCCGGCAATTCGGCGGCCGCTTTCCTCAGCCGGTTCAGTTACGCCAATCAGACGCCCCAGCCGACTCCGAAACCCCACGTGCAGTCGATCCGGCCGCCCTCCGGCGCTGTCGACGCAGCGCCGAACGCGCCGATCTACGCCTTCTTCAGCGCCCCCATCGACCCGGCGTCGGTCAACAGCGCGGTTCTGGTTTCCGAGGACGGCGTACTGGCTGCAGGAACTCTTAGTGTTCTGGCGGGCGACCAAGTCATCCGCTTTACGCCGGCTCAACCGTATGCCGCCGGTTCTCGCATTCGTCTCTTCCTGGATCAGAGCCTGCTGCTGGCCCCGGATGGACAGCCGGTCAGCAACTACCGATACGAGTCGAATTTCATGGTCGCGGGGGAGGCGCCAACCGACTACGTGCAAGCGAAGGTGTCCGTGGGGTCCGAAACGCCGTTGAACGCTCACATTGTCGTGGAGTTCGATCGCCCGATGGACCCAACGACCTTCACCGCGGATCGGATCACGCTGGGCAGCCCGGCGCGGTCGATCCATTTCGCGTTCGAAGACGGCAACACCCGGCTGCGCATCATTCCGGACGCGCTACTGCCCGCCAACACCTATCTGAAGCTCCAATTTTCGCGAGAGATCCTCGCACTGGACGGCACGCCGATCGCGAGGTCGGTTCCCTGGAGCTATACGATCCGGACCAGTGGCTCCGAGATCGTGGAACCGGTCGTGCTGCGCTCGATCTCCCCGCCCGACGGCGCGGTCGGCGTCGGGTCCAACGGCTCGATCGACCTGGTCTTCTCGGGGCGGGTGAATCCCTTGACCCTCAACGGCCAGACCATCCATTGGATGGACACCGCAGGCAGGGGTGTGCCCTGCATGATCTCCATCTCGACTTGGTCGCAGCGAACGACGGTCAAGGTGACCCCGCACGATCCTTTCGAATCGCTGGGCGAATACACGCTGACCGTCGAAGGAGTCGAGGATCTCATCGGGCGGACCGTCCCGCCCCGCACGGTCGGGTTCACGGCCGGCGAACGGCCGGACTTTGTCCGGCCACAACGCACCGGCTACTCGCCACTAGGGAACTCGGCGCCACTCAATGCCGTGATCGAGGTTCACTTCGACGAGCCGCTCAGCTCCGGGTCGGTGTTCGAGGAAGGAGCTGTGCAACTCCTCCAATTCCAGGACAACTACGACTACAACGGAACGCCGACGCCTGCCGTCATTTCATTGTCCGCAGACAATCGTACGATTCTCGTCCAGCCTGCGACGCCCTTGGAGCCCAATCGTCGGTACGCGGTGGCGGTGACCGAATACGTACGAGACCTATCGGGCAACAGCGTGACCTCGATCCGCTCGGAGTTCACGACAGGCACGGCGAATGACGTGACGCCGCCCAGTCTCGTGAACGCCGTACCGGCGGAAGGAGCCACCGAGGTTCCCATCAACCACTCGATCGTCCTGGAGTTCGACTCGGCGATCAGGCCCGAGTCGGTGACCGATTTGGTGCGGATCGAAGCGGGGGGCTCGCCGATTCCGATCGACCGGACCGTCTCGGGTTCGTTCCTCGAACTGAGACCGAAGGCTCTGTTCGATCTGCTCACGCCTTACGTATGGATCGTAGAAGGGGTGCAGGACCTTGCCGGCAATACCGTAGCGACGCCGCTCACCGGAACGTTCTCGACGGGACCGACGGCTGACCTGTCGCCGTTGGAAGCTACGGTGTCGCCGGATTCCGAAGCGACGAACGTACCTCGAGACACGGTGATCGTCTTCCACTACAATCGCGCGCTCAACCCGCGGTTCCTCAGCGCCCAGTCCTTCGGAATCTGGTCTCAAGGGGAACTGCCCTTCGACTACACGGTCTCCGACGACTTGCAGACTGTCACAATCCGGCCGCTGCAACCGCTGCCTGCGAACGCGAGTATTTCCGTAACGCACATTGGGCCGAGGGACCTGACCGGCGCAAGTCTCCAGGCGCGCGGCGTGACATTCACAACGGGCAACTGAGCGCCGCGACGGGCACAAACGTAAAGGCGACGGTCGGTGGAACGACCGTCGCCGATTTGGCGACAGGCCCCGCTCGAGGGCGTCAGCGGCGATCGCTGGACGCCCTCGAGTTGCTGTTTCTACACTTTGGCTTCGAGGACCAGGTTGAAGGGCGTTTGGGTCGCGCGGCGGAAGGAGGCGAAGCCGGCCTCGTCGACGATCATCTTGCGCAGGCGTTGCTCTCCGGCTTGGGCGCCGAGCGCCGCTCCGTTTTCTTGCGCCAGGGATGTGGGCACGCAGACCATGGTCGAAGCCGAGTAGTACATCCGGCCGACCGGGTTCAGGTTCTCTTGGAGGCTGTCGCCCGCCATCGGCTCCACGATCATCAAGGAGCCGCCGGGCTTGAGGGCCGCGCGGATGCGCTTCAGCGCGCCGACAGGGTCGCCCATGTCGTGCAAGCAGTCGAACAGGGTGATCAGGTCGTACTTGCCGGGGAGGTCCTTCGCTTCCTGGATGTGGAAGTCGACGTTCGGCGTGGAGTGTTCGCGAGCGTGCTTGCGCGCTTCGTCAATCGACTTTTCGTGGAAGTCGAAGCCGTGCACCTTGGCTTGCGGGAACGCCTGCGCCATCAGCACGGTGGAGACGCCGTGTCCGCAGCCCACGTCGGCGACTTCGCCGCCGGCTTCGAGCGCTTCCACCGCGCCGCTGATCGCCGGCAACCATTCCTTGGTGAGGTGGTTCTCGTAGCCCGGACGGAAGAACCGCGCGACCGAGCACGACAGGCAACGGGACTGGTCGCCCCAAGCGACGCCCTCGCCGGTCCGGAACGCCGCTTCGACCATCGGCAGATTCTGCTGGAACGCCGCCGCGGCGCCGAAGGCGGGCGCCAGGTAGAACGGGCTGTTCGGGTTCGCGAACACGAAGGTCTGTTCCGGCGTCATCGAGAACTTGTCGGTCGCCGGGTCGTAGCTGATGTATTTGGAGGCCGCCTGGGCGGACAGCCATTCGCGCAGGTAGCGCTCGAACAGGCCGGTCTCGGCAGCGAGCTCCTGGGACGACATCGGGCCGCCCTCGCTCAAAGCCTGGTAAAGGCCCAGGCTCTCTCCCATTTGGACCAGGGGCACGCTGAAGGCGCCGCCGAGGTCCTGGAGCACGCCGCCGATGAGGGCGTGCAGACTATCTTCATTGATCGCAGTGGCTTGTGGGGTGTGAGCGGTCATGATTCTTGCCTCTGTCCCCAAGAGGCGCGGGCGCTGGGGCAGACCCGACACGGCAGGCGGAAAAACCCTCGGAAGAATTGCCGACGCGCCGTGTAAAATGCCTTCGAACGTCGCGAGGTTGCGGCGTTTAGCAGCCATGTTTCGCTCCTCGCTCTTCGTCCTCTTCGCCGCACTGGCGGCTCCGCTTTGCGCTCAGGTCGTGCCGTTGCCGCTCGACTTGCCCAATACGCCGGGGCCGTCCCTGGACCAAATCGAAGCCGGCGGACGGGTGGCCTGGATGACCGGGATTCTGCCGCTGGGGGACAGGCAGCGCCACAACGACTTTCCGTCCGCCGCGGCGGCGCCCAACGGCGACATCTGGACGGTCTGGTCGTCCTACAGCGGGCTGCGCGAGGAGTTGCATGTCCGGCGCTTTTCCAAGGGCCACTGGTACGCCGCCACGCCCATTCCGGGCGTCAGCGGCGATACCTGGACGCCGCAGGTCGCCATGGACGCCGAGGGCCGCCCGTGGTTCGTCTGGTCGCAGCAGACCGACTATCCGGGCGGCGATCCCGAACGGCCGAACTGGGATCTCTACGCCGCGCGCCTGGACAAGGACCGCTGGCTCGGCCCGATCCGGCTGACCGACGATCCGGGCTCGGACATCCATCACCGGCTCACGGCTGATTCGAGCGGCAAGCTCTGGCTCGTTTGGCAGGGGTTTCGTGACGGCCAGTCGGAGATCTTTTTGCGCTGGTACGAGAACGGCGCATGGTCCGAGCCGCAGCAGGTGAGCCACGACGCGGCCAACGACTGGGCGCCGTCGGTGGCGGTGGACTCGACCGGCGGCGCCGCGGTCGTGTGGGACTCCTACCGCAACGGCAACTACGACGTGCTGATGCGAACCTTCCGCGGCGGAGCTTGGGGCGAGCTGACGCCGGTGGCGCAGACCGCCGGCGGCGAGCGCCTGGCCAGCGCGCTGTATGACCGCGACGACCGCCTGTGGGTCGCCTTCGAGCAAACCGGAGTGAACTGGGGCAAGGACACCGGAGGCGCGACGCTGGGCGTGAAGCAGCCGGGCGTGCGGCTGGGCGAGCATCGCACGGTCCGCATCAAGGTGCTGCAGAACGGCAACTGGGTCCAGCCGGCCCAGCCTCCGTCGTCGTCGTTAGCCAACGGCGAGGACCCGAATATGTTCGCGCCGAAGCTGCAGCTCGACCCGACCGGCCGCGTCTGGCTGCTGTTTCGGCACATGGCCTCGAGGTTCGCCTACTGGACCTGGGCGGTCGACAGCGAACAGACGCCCAATGCCGCCGCGCCGCGCGTCTACTGGAACACCTTTGTCACGTTCTACGACGGGGACCAATGGCTGACGGCCTCCGAGCTGCCGCGCAGCCGCGACCGCAGCAGCTCCACCATGGCCGCCGCCGCCGCGCCCAACGGCCAGATGTGGGTGTTCTGGCATACGGACATGCGGGACGACATGCAGTTCCACGTGCCGCAGGAGGACCAGATCTGGTCCTGCGTGCTGACGCCGATGAAGGCCTCGGAGCCCTCGCGCTTCGTGCCGGCCGAAGACCCTTCGCTGGAGAAGCCGCCGCTCGATCCGCTCTCCGAGCGGACGGACCTGGAGACGCTGCGCGGCGAGCGGCTCGCGTGGAACGGCCAAACCTATCGCCTGTTCAAGGGCGATCTGCACCGCCACACGGAGCTTTCGACAGACGGCGGCGGCCGCGTGGACGGCTCGATCCTGGACTTCTTTCGCTACATGATCGACGCCAATGGCGCGGACTTCGGGGCCATCACGGACCACTCGGCGGGCGGCGACTACGAGTACTGGTGGTGGCTGCTGCAGAAGGTGACGGACATGCACCATCTGCCCGGCCGCTACGTGGCCCTGTTCGGCTATGAGCGCACGCCGCACTGGCCCAAGGGGCACAAGAACGTGATCCACGCCGTGCGGAACGTGCCGAACGTGAAGCTGTTCACACGGCCCGACATGCCCGAGCACTGGTCCACCTACGCCATCCAAGCGGGCGACCTGGTCGACAACGACACCCTGCTGCTGTTCGACGCCGTGAAGAAGTCCCAGGGCTTGGCCATTCCGCACACGTTGGCGACCAGCCAGGGCAACGACTGGACCGAGACGGACCCGGACGCGCAGCCGGTGGCCGAAATCTTCCAAGGGGCGCGGGCGGCCTATGAGCACGAGGGAGCGCCCGGCGCGCCGAAGCCGTCGTTGCCGGGGACCGACCACCGGGGGGCGATCCACCCGGAAGGCTACATCTGGCGGGCTTGGGAGAAGGGCGTGCGGATCGGCGTGATCGCCAGCTCCGACCACTCCTCCACGCACCTGTCACACGCCATGGTCTACTCGAGCGACGCCTCGCGGGAGGGCGTGCTGGAGGCCATCCGCGCCCGGCGCACCTACGGCGCCACCGAAAACATCCTGCTCGAGTTCTCTATCGGCGACCACTTCATGGGCGAGGAGTTTCGCGCCGCCGCCACGGTTCCCGAGATCCGCGTGAGGGTGCGCGGAACCGCGCCGGTGGCCAAGGTCAGCCTCATCCGCAACGGCCAGTACATTACGCAGCAGACGCCAAACAGCGCCGAGGTCTCGTTCGCTTACCGCGACATGAGCCCGGACAAGGGCGAGAACTACTACTACGTGCGCGTGGAGCAGGCCGACGGGCACCTGGCGTGGAGCTCGCCGATCTGGGTGGACTTGCCGAACTAGCGTCGGCTCGGGTGTTTCCAGCTTTGGGCCTTGGACGCGCCGCGGAATTCGTTTAGAATCCGCAGCGGTGCCTCTTGCTTGCATCGGCCGTCGCGTCCTCGGAGCCCTGTTCGTTGTGGGGTTCGGCCCGAGCCTCGTCCAGGCCGCGCCCGCGCCGGACTTCGTGCGGGAGATCCGGCCGATCTTCGAGCAGCGCTGCTTCGTCTGCCACGGCGAGCAGTTGCAGCAAGGGGAGCTGCGGCTGGACCAGCGCGAGCGGGCGTTGCGCGGAGGCGGGTCGGGCGTCGCGGCCATCACACCCGGCGATAGCGAGCGCAGCCTGCTCTACCGCTACGTCGCGGGTCTCGACGAAGGCGTGCGGATGCCTCCCGCCGAGCCCTTTCTGGACGACGAGCAGGTCCGGCGGATCAAAGAATGGATCGACGCGGGCGCGGCTTGGCCCGAGCAGGGCCGGAGCGAGCAGGAGCCGGCGGAGCCCTCGAAGTTCGACCGCGCCAAGGACCACTGGTCCTTCCAGCCGCTGCACGACCCGGCTCCGCCGCCGCTGCAAGACCCGCAGCTCGTCGCCCGGGCTCGCAACCCGATCGACGCCTTCGTGTTCTCGAAGCTGGAGCGCAAGGGTTGGACGCCGGCGCCCGAGGCCGAGCCGCGGCAGCTCCTGCGGCGCCTCTATTTGGACCTGACCGGGCTGCCGCCGACCCCGGCCGAACAGGAATCCTTTCTGCAAGATCCCTCGCCGGAAGCTTTCGATCGGCTGGTGGATGAGTTGCTGGCCCGGCCTTCCTACGGGGAGCGCTGGGGCCGCCATTGGCTGGACTTGGTGCGCTACGCCGAGACGAACGGCTACGAGCGCGACGCCGTCAAGCCGTCAGTGTGGCGCTACCGGGACTACGTGATCCGCGCCTTCAACGACGACAAGCCGTTCGACCGCTTTGCGCTGGAGCAGTTGGCCGGAGACGAGTTGCCCGACCTCACGCCGGAGACGCTGATCGCCACGGGCTTCTACCGCCTGGGGCCGTGGGACGACGAGCCGGCCGACCCGGCCACGGACCGCTACGACCAGCTCGACGATCTGGTCCGGACGACCTCCGAGGTCTTTCTCGGCCTCACCATCGGCTGCGCACGCTGCCACAACCACAAGTTCGAGCCCCTGACGGCGGCCGACTACTACAGCATGGCGGCGATCTTCGCGCCGCTCACGCGTCCGCGGGCGGGCCGCAGGGAGCTACTGCAGCCGATCGCGCCGCTCGAAGAGCTGGACGCGCTCGAGCAGCGCGACGGCCAGGTGAGCGCCCTCGAGCGGCGCATCGCGGCGATCCGGCTGGAGGCCCAGAACGCCTTTCTGCGGTCCGGCCGATCCGCTCTGCCGCAGCGAGCCGTGGACGCCTTGCTGACGCCTCAGGCCGAGCGGGACCAGGTGCAGGCGGCCACGGCCGCCGAGTTTTCGCGCCCACTGGCGGCGGAGATGGCCGAGGCGCTGCCGATGGAGGCTCGGCTGGAGATTTCGGAGCTCGAAGACCGCATCTGCGAGCTGCACGAGAGGACTCCGACGCGCGACGCGGCCTACATTCTGCACGAACCGCGCGGCGAGCCCGCGCCGAGCGCGCTGCTGATCCGCGGCAAGGCCACGAGCCCGGGCCCGGAGGTGGAGCCCGCCACGCCGGCCGTGCTCAGCCGGGTGAACGCGAGTTTTCCGCCGTGGTCGGCCGACCGGCGCACGAGCTTGCGGCGGCTGAGCCTGGCGCAGTGGATCGTCGCGCCGGAGAACCCGTTGACCGCCCGCGTGATCGTGAACCGGGTTTGGCAGTTCCACTTCGGCGAAGGTTTGGTGCGGACGCCCAGCGACTTCGGGCTGATGGGCGAGGCGCCGACGCACCCGGAGCTGCTGGACTGGCTGGCTCGCTGGTTCATCGACAACGGCTGGTCGGTCAAGAAGCTGCACCGGCTGATTCTGGCCAGCAGCGCCTATCGCATGAGCAAAGCCTGGAACCCGCAGTACGGGGCGGAGGACCCGGCCAACCTGCTGCTGTGGCGCGCTCCCTACCGGCGGCTGGAGGTCGAGCCGATCCGCGACTCGATGCTGGCCGTGAGCGGACGCCTGAACCCCGCGATGTACGGGCCGAGCATGTACCCCTACGTGCCTCCGGCGGCGCTGGAGGGGTCGAGCGATCCGGACAAGATCTGGAAGCCGTTCGACGAGCGCGACGCCTCGCGGCGGACGGTGTACGCCTTTGTGAAGCGTTCGATGATCGTGCCGATGCTCGAAGTGCTGGACCTTTGCGACACCACCAAGTCCTCGGCCCAGCGCAGCACGACGGCCGTGCCGACGCAGGCGCTCACGCTGTTCAACGGCGAGTTCGTCAATCGCCAGGCGCGCTACTTTGCCGAGCGGCTGGTGGAAGAGGTCGGAAGCGATCCGGCGGCGCAGATCGACAGGGCTTTCCGGCTGGCGCTGGCCCGCCCGCCCAAGCCGGAAGAGCGCGACGCGCTGTTGGCGTTCCTGCGCTCGGAAGCCGAAGCCGAGCAGGCGGCCGACTCGCCGGCGTTCGAGGCGCTGGTGCAGATGTGCCGCGTCGTGTTCAACATGAACGAGTTCGTCTACCCGGACTGAGAGACCGTCCCGCCATGAGCGCACAGCCCCCCTCCCAGCCTTCCCGCCGCAGCCTGCTGCGCACCGTCGGCGCGGGCTTTCCGATGCTCGCTCTGACGGACCTGCTCTCGCGCGACGGCTTTTTCGCCCAGCCCGCCCGAGCCGCCGGCGCCGAAGGGCTGCTGGCGGCCAAACAGCCGCACTTCGCCGCCAAGGCGAAGCACGTCGTCTTCCTGTTCATGAACGGGGCGCCGAGCCAGGTGGACACCTTCGACCCCAAGCCGGAGCTCGTCAGACAGCACGGCCGGCCCTACCAGGGCGACCTGGCGATCGGCTCGAACAACCGGCCGATCGGCCACCTGATGCAGTCGCCGTTCGAGTTCCGGCGGCATGGACAGAGCGGGCTCGAGATCAGCAGCCTGTTTCCCCACATCGCCCGGCACGCCGACGACTTGTGCGTCATCCGCTCGCTGTACACGGACACGGCGGCGCACGCCTCCGGGTGCATCCAGATGAACACGGGCAGCGTGGCCATCGGCAAGCCCAGCCTGGGCTCGTGGCTCAGCTACGGCCTCGGCACGCTGAGCCAGGACCTGCCCAGCTATGTGGTGATGACCGACCCGCGCGGCGGCCCGATCGGCAGCGCCTCCAATTGGAGCGCCGGCTTCATGCCTGCGGCCTACCAGGGCACGCTGTTCCGCAGCGGCGGCACGCCGTTGCTCAACCTGGAGACGCCGCCCGGGGTCAACGACCACACCCAGCGGGGCTCGCTGGACATGCTGAAGCGACTCAACGAGATGCATCAGCAGGGCCATGAGGGCGACAGCGAGCTCGCCGCCCGCATCCACTCCTACGAGCTGGCCTACCGCATGCAGACGACGGCGGCCGAGGCGGTCGATCTGGACGCCGAGAGCCGCCAGACGCGGGAGATGTACGGCCTGCACAACGACCGCACCGCCGACTTCGGCCGCAAATGCCTGATCACCAAGCGGCTGCTCGAACGCGGCGTACGCTTTGTGCAGCTCTACTCCGGCGGCGGACACATCGAAGACACCTGGGACGGCCACAACGACTGCATCTCCAACCACACGCTGCACGCCGGCGAGACGGACCAGCCGATCGGCGCGCTGATCACCGATTTGAAGCGCAGCGGGCTCTGGGACGAGACGCTGCTGGTGTGGGGCGGAGAGTTCGGCCGCACGCCCACCAGCGAGGGCCTGGGCAAGCCGGGGCGCGACCACAACTGGCTGGGCTTCAGCATGTGGCTGGCCGGCGCCGGCGTGCAGGGCGGCCAAGCCGTGGGGGCCACCGACGAGCTGGGCTTCGAGGCGGTGGAGGACCGCTGGCACGTCTCCGACCTGCATGCCACGATCCTGCACCTGATGGGCCTGGAGCACAAGAAGCTCACCTACTTCTACCAAGGCCTGGACCAGCGGCTCACCGGCGTTCGCGGCGAGCTGATCCGCAAGGCGCTGGCCTGAGGCTCGGGCCGCTTGTTAAATCCTCTGGATTTCTTCCGTCTCACATCGTGAAACGAAAGAAAAATTCCGATTGACCGACCTGATATCCGGTGCTACGCTACCGCTGCCCGTTGGGCGGAAATGCCTGTCGCGGCACGACGTAAGCCTCCAAGGCGAGGACGGGACGTACCGGAAATGTCGCTCTTTCGACCCATCTCTTCGGCGGGATCTCGCCTTTGTTTTCCGCTGCTGCTGGCGCTCACGTTGAGCGCGCAGACGCCCACCGGGCAGATCACCGGCCGGATCACCGACGCCAGCGGGGCGGTGATTCCCTCGGCGACGATCACCGTGACGAGCGTGGACAACGGCATCGCCCGCCGCGCGCAGTCGAACGAGTCCGGCTACTACACGTTCTCGCTGGTGCGCCCCGGGGACTACTCCATCAGCGCCGAGAGCGAAGGCTTCCGCAGCGTGCACCGCACGGGCGTCAGCATCTCCGTGGACCAGGTGGCGCGCATCGACTTCACCATGGAGGTCGGCGCGGTCACGGAAACGATCGAGGTGACCGGGGCCGCGCCGACCATCGAGTCGGAGACTTCGTCGCTGGGCACGGTGGTCGACTCCAAGCAGATGACCGACATCCCGTTGAACTCCCGCAACACCTTCCGGCTGGCGTTCCTGGTGCCGGGCTTCATGCCCACCCGCAACTTCTCCGACCAGTTCAACCGCGCCAGCAGCTTTCGCATCAACGGCGGGCGTTCGAATATGAACGACGCCTACATCGACGGCATCAGCAATTCCCCGCCCGCCAGCAACGGCTTTCTCTCCTACGCGGCGTTTCCCTCGCCCGACGTGCTGCAGGAGTTCAAGGTCCAAACCAACAGCTACTCGGCCGAGTATGGGCGCACCAACGGCGGTGTGCTGAACATGGTGATGCGCTCGGGAACCAACGAATTCCACGGCGTGTTCTATGAGTTCCTGCGCAACAGCAAGATGGACGCCAACGACTTCTTCGCCAACCGTTCCGGAACGCCGCTGGCGAGCTTCAAGCGCAACCAGTTCGGCGTCGCAGGCGGCGGCCCGATCGTCCGCGACAAGGCGTTCTTCTTCATGAACTACGAAGGCTTGCGGCAGAGGCAGGCGGCGAACCAGACGAACACCTTCCCCACCCTACTCGAGAAGTCCGGCGACTATTCCTCGAGCGCGGCCCGGGTGGGCGGGGCCTGCGTTCCGGCGCAGATCTTCGACCCGATGTCGACGCGCGCGGCGGCCGGCGGAGGCTTTACCCGCGACGTCTTTCCTAACGCCCGCATCCCGCAGTCGCGCCTGGACCCGGTTGCGGCCAACATCGTCGATCTCTACCCGAACCCGACGCAGGCCGGCGACCCCTGCACGGGCGTCAACAACCACTTCAGCTCCAAGAGCGGCGTGTTCGACAGCAATCAGCTCGACGCCAAGCTCGACTGGGCGCCCACGGACCGCGACCGCATGTTCGGCGGCTTCAGCTACCGCCTCTCCAAGACCTTCGCGCCGAACTACTACGGCAACTACGCCAACCCGACGTTCCAAACCGCGGGCTTCGAGATTCCCAACTACAGCTACCGCTTCGACTACACGCGGATCCAGTCGCCGAGCCTGATCCTGAACGTCCGAGCCGGGTTCACGCGCGTGACGCAAGATTCCCCGCCGGTGGTGCCGGACGGCTTCTCGCTCACGGACTTGGGCTTTCCGCAGTCGCTGGCCGACCAGGTCTTGCAGCCGGCCACGGTTCCGCGGTTCCAGCCGGCGGGGTTCAGCCAGCTCGGCATCGTCTGGGCTTCGCCGCTGGAAACCTTCCAAACCTATTCGCTGGTGGGCAGCGCCACGGCCACCAAGGGCAAGCACACCGTCAAGTTCGGCGCCGACCTGCGGCTCAACCAAGTGGGCTCGAACCTCAAGCAGTACACCTCGGGGCTCTACCAGTTCTCCCGCGCCATGACCCAGGGCCCCAATCCCAACACGGCCCGTTCCGACCTGGGCAACTCCATCGCCAGCATGATGCTGGGCGCCGGCAGCGGCGGCTACACGCAGATCGTTCCCAGCGTCTTCACCTCCAACAACTACACCGGGCTGTATGTGCAGGACGACTTCAAGCTGACGCCGCGGATCACGCTCAACCTCGGGCTCCGCTACAACGTGGAGAACGGCAAGGGCGACCGCTTCAACCAGCTCACTTGGTTCGACTATGACGTCGCGTCGCCGCTGGCCGGCCAGCTCGGCATGCCGGACCTGCGGGGGGGCGTGCGCTTCGAGGGCTTGGACGGCGATCGGCAGTACCCGACCGACTGGAACAATCTCGCGCCGCGCTTCGGACTGGCGTACTCGCTGAACTCCAAGACGACCATCCGCGGCGGCTACGGCGTCTTCTATCCGCCCTACGTGGGCCAGGCGGGCAACTCGCGGGCCTCGGAAGGCTCGACGACGCAAACCTCGTGGGTGACCTCGATCGACGGGGTTACGCCGGAGAACCTGCTCTCCAACCCCTATCCCAACGGCCTGCTGGCGCCCACCGGCAGCTCGCTGGGGTTGCTCACCAACGTGGGCCAGAACCAGGGCGATTCCATTGACCGCAACTCGGTGCGCTCGTCCTACGTGCAGCAGTGGAACTTCAACATCCAGCGCGAGCTGCCCGGCCGGATCGCCGCCGAGGTGGCCTATGTGGGCAACAAGGGCACGAAGCTGACCGACGGCGGCTGGGAGATGAACCAACTGCGGCCGGAGCTGCTGTCAATGGGAACGGAGCTGCAACGCCGCGTGGGCAACCCCTTCTACGGCGTGATCGGCTCCGGGCCGCTGGCCGGTCCGCAAGTGGCCCTGGGGCAGTTGCTGAGGCCCTATCCGCAGTACGCGACGCTCACGAACTTCCGGCCGACCTCCGCCAGCTCGATCTATCACGCGGTGCAGGTGCGGGTGCAGAAGCAGTTCTCGAGCGGCCTCGGATTCCTGGTCTCCTACACCGGCGGCAAGCTCATCGACGACAGCATCGGCGTGGGCGCGGGGGGCGCCGAGGCGGCGCACCTGAACGCCTACAATCGGGCGCTGGATCGCGCGGTGTCGCCGCTCGACATCAGCCAGCGGCTGGTATTCAGCTACAACTACGAGCTGCCGGTGGGGGCCGGCAAGGCGTTCGGCTCGTCCTGGCCCGGCTGGGCGAAAGCCGCGCTGGGCGACTGGCAGGTCAACGGCATCTTCTCGTGGAACACAGGCTTCCCGCTGCTGATCTCGGCGCCCAACAACACAAACGCCTTCTCGGCGACCCAGCGGCCCGACATCAGCCACAGCGCCAAGCTCAGCGGCGATCGCTCCACTGACGACAAGCTCAGCCAATGGTTCGACACGACCGTGTTCTCGCAGCCGGCCGCGTTCACCTTCGGCAACGCGCCGCGCTCGCTGCCGGACGCGCGGACCCCGCCGACGGCTCAGCTCGACTTCTCGATGTACAAGGATTTTCCCTTCGGCGAGAAGCGCCGCTTGCAGTTCCGGGCGGAGTTCTTCAACTTCACGAACACGCCCAACTGGGCGCCGCCGGGGACGGCCTTCGGAGCGGGAAATTTCGGCGTGATCGGCGCGCTGGGCAACACGCCGCGGCAGGTGCAGTTGGCCTTGAAGCTGTATTTGTAGTCCGGGCCCCCGGAGAGGCCGGAAGAAGCGCGTTCGCGTTTGCCAGCGGAGCGCGGTTTGGTTACGCTAACAGTGCCGGATTCGGGCTGGCTTGCTCTGACCGGCGCCGCGTCGCCCGCCAGCCCCTTCCGCAAGGCTTATGATCTCCATCACCCGTCGGCTACGACTCCGGACCGCCGGCTCGCTTCTGTTGCTCACGTTGGCGGGCACGGTCTGGACGACTCGCCTGCTGTGGGGCCAGTCGGCGGAGAGCCCCGCGGCCCCGCTGGAGGCGTCGTTCGAGAACGACGTCAAGCCCTTCCTGGCGAAGAATTGCGCCGCCTGCCACAACGCGGACACCATGACGGCGGGCGTGCGCGTGGACGACCTGGACGCCTCTCTGCCCGACCGCACCGTGAAGGTCTGGGAAGGCATTCGGCGGCGGGTGAGCAACGGGTCGATGCCTCCGAAGGGATTGCCGCAGCCCGACGGCGCGGAGCGCCAGCGGGTGGTGGGTTGGGTGACGCAGGCCCTGGAGGTCGCCAAGCTGCGCCCGTCGCCGAAGAACGGCATCGTGCGGCGGCTGACCGTGGCGCAGTACCGCAACACCCTGCGCGAGCTGCTGCTGCTCGAAGACGACTTGACTGACGCCTTGCCGCCGGACGCGATCTCCAAGGACGGCTTCGTCAACAACACGGACACGCTGCAGCTCTCGCCGCTGCTGATGGAAGCGTACTTCGAGATCGCCGAAGAGGCCCTCAACCGCTCCATCGTGGACCCCGACAAGGTCCCCTCGATCCAGAACTTCCGCGTGGACCTCGGGGCCTCGATCAATCCGGAGCCCTTGCCGGACGAGCTGATCCTGGGCGCCAACAGCCTGCTGCTGGAAAACCAGGACGTGCTGGTGACCCAGCTCATCCCGCAGAAGCCCTTCGTCTTCGAGCCCTTCCGTATGCGGACGAAGTATCGCTTCATCGAAGGTTACGAGGGCAACGCGACAGTGCGCGGCTGGCGCGACTTCGACAGCATCTATCACGCCGTGTTCGCCGACATGCGCGGCAGCCGAGGCTATCCCAAGGGCCTGCCCTACAGCACGGTTCCGGCGGGACTGCTGTTGCGGCCGGCCATCCCCACGGACGAGCTGTTCGGCAGCGACGGCACCTACGGCCCCAAGGCGAACTTCAAGATCTCGCTGCGCGAGCTGCCCGACCACGGGCGCTTCCGGGTGACAGTGACCGCCGCCAAGTATGACGACGGGTTGCTGCTCGATCCCGGCGCCTCGCCGCGCGATCCGGCCGCCGCCGGGGCCATCGTGAGCAACGAGCCCACGAAGCGGCAGTCCCTGCGTATTCCGCAGGCCGGCGTCTACCAGGTGGACATCCACGTGGGCGAGAGGGGCAAGAAGCAGGGCGACCCGGATTCGTCGCGGCTCAGCGAGGCGCTGGGCGGCTACTGGGCGCTCGACGGGGAGGCCCCGGGCGCGCTGGAAGGCGAGGCCAAGTTCGTGGAATCGCCCTTTGGGCAGGCCGTGTCGCTCAACGGCAACGGGGACGCGGTGGCCATTCCGCACGACGCTGCCCTCGACGTAGGCGAGGGCGACTTCACCGTGGCCGCCTGGATTCGCCCGAAGCAGCTTCGCAAGGCCGGCATCATCGCCGTCGGCGGCAAGGACTGGGCGCAGGGTTGGCGGCTCGAGATGCCCGACAACAAAGGCGGGCTGCAACTGGTGACCACCGGCCCCGGAGACCAAGCCAACGGCTCGATCGCTTCGCCCGCGGGCGTGATCCTCGACGACGCTTGGCAGCACGTGGCGGCCGTGGTCAAACGCGGAACCAAGGAGAGCCGGCTGTACATCAACGGCTACGCGGTGGCCAAGGGCGAGATCAAGGCGGCCGACCTGAGCAACCCGAACATCGCGCTCTACCTGGGCCGCATCCCCGAGGCGAACCAGTTCCGCGGCGAGTTGGACGAAGTGCGGCTCTACCGCCGGGCGCTCGATGAGGCCGAGCTGCAAGCCCTGGTAGAGCCGGGCCGGCGCTTCGCGCTGCCTCCGCCGGAGGAGCCGCAGACGGTGACGCTCCAACTCGGCGACCGCTCGTTCTCCGGCAAGCTCGAGCAGCCCGCCTTCGTGGCCGTGCGGCTGGAAGCCGGCGAGTTGCCCGTGCAGGCCCTGTACGACGGCATGAGGGATTTGGAGCAGGTGACGCTGACGCCGTTGAGCGCGAGCGATCCGCTGACGGCCAGGCTCCGCGCCTTCGAGAAGCGCGCGCCTCGCGTGGGCGTGCATCTGGGCTTGCGCCGCGACTGCGGCGGCACGTTCGCGCCGGTGCAGGAGCCGCAGACGGTTTCGAGCCTGGAGCCCGAGAAGTTCGTCTTCGAGGGGGCGATCGCGAACTATCCCAGCCCGGATGTCGAGAAGGACAACGTCAACTACTTGGCCGGCATCCGGGAGATCGCGGTGCGCAGCGAGTACACCGACGGCCGGGACATGCCGCGGCTGATGGTGAAGTCCGTAGAGTTCGAGGGGCCGCTGTATGAGACCTGGCCGCCGCGCGCTCACCAGAGCATCTTCATCGAGTCCGAGCACAAGGACGATCCGCCGGCCTACGCTCGCGAGATCATCCGCTCGTTTGCGACCCGCGCCTACCGACGGCCGGTCACGGAGGCCGAGGAGGCCGCGCTGTTCCGTGTCTTCGAGGAGTCCTATGCCGAGGGCGGCGACTTCCGCCAGAGCGTCAAGGACGCTCTGCTGGTGGCGCTCACCTCGCCGCAGTTCTTGTTCCTGATCGAGACCAGCAGCACGCCCGACCCGGAGCCGCTGACGGACTACGAGCTGGCCTCGAAGCTCTCGTACTTCCTGTGGAACGGGCCGCCCGACGAGAAGACCCTGAAGCTGGCCGCGGCCGGCAAGCTGCGCGAGAACCTCGACGCCGAGGTGAGCCGCATGGTCGGCGACGCTCGTTTCTCGCAGTTCACGCGCGAGTTCGTGGCGCAATGGCTGAGCCTGGAGAAGTTCGACGTGGTCGAGCCCGACCGCGAGCGCTACCCGGGCCTGACGCGGGCCGCCCGGGCGCAACTGCGCAAGGAACCCATCGAGTACTTCCAATACCTGATCCGCGAGAACCTGCCGGTGAAGGACATCATCACCTCGGACTTCGTGATGGCCAACGAGGTGGTCGCCAACTACTACGGGTTGGCCGACGAGGAGACCGACAGCGGATTCCAGTTCGTGCCGATCGTGAGCCGCCGTCCGGAGCTCGGCGGGGTGATCACGCAGGCGGCGATCATGGCGGGCCTTTCGGACGGCCGCGAGTCCAACCCCGTGAAGCGCGGCGCCTGGCTGGCGCGCAAGATCGTGGCCGAGCCGCCCAACGACCCGCCGCCCAACGTGCCGGCCCTGAGCGAGGACACCACCGGCCTGACGCTGCGGCAGCGCCTGGAGCAGCACCGCAACCAGCCCGGCTGCGTGCAGTGCCATACGATGATCGACCCCTGGGGCGTGGCCTTCGAGGAGATGGACGCCGGCGGCCACCGCAAGACCGGCGAGGTCGACTCGCACTCCACGCTGCCCGACGGGACCGAAGTGTCCGGCGCGGAGGACCTGAAGCGCTACCTCAGCCAGGACCGCATCGACCAGGTGGCCTACAGCGTCCTCAAGCACCTGATGACCTACGCCGACGGGCGCACTTTGACCTACAGCGAGCTCAATTCGCTCAAACAAGACGGGAAGCGGCTGCAAGCCGGCGACTATCGCATGCAGGACCTGCTGCGGTACGTGGTGACGAGCAAGCTGTTTCTCGAGAAGTAGTAGAATGCTAACGACCGCCGCTGGGAGATGCTCATGAACTCGCCCTTGAAATTGGACCGCCGCGCCTTCCTTCGTGGGATTGGAGGAGCGGCGCTGGCCCTGCCCGCGCTCGACGCCATGGGCGCGGAGGTCACCGATCAGCTTCCGCGGCGGTTCTGCGCGATGTATACGGCGAACGGCATGTCTCTTCCGAAGGAGGAGAACGGCCTGGACGACTGGAGCTGGTTCCCGACGGCGGAGTGCAACGGCGAGTTCGTCTTCGGCAAGTCCACCGAGCCGCTGAGCCCGTTCCGCAAGCAGCTCAGCTTCATGGGCGGTTTGCATCACCCCAACGGCCCCAAGGCCGACCCGCACACGTGCTCGGACATGTGGCTGACGGGCGCGCCGCTGCAGGACCCCAATCGCGCGGTCTACAACTCGGCCGGGCTCGATCAGGTGATCGCGCTGCACACCAAGCAGTACTGCCGGCAGCCGTCGCTGGTGATGTCGATCGACGCCGGCACGGGCTTCCTGTCGCGCACGGGCACCATCTCCTACAGCCTGGAGGGCCGGCCGATCCCGGCGGAGAACAATCCGCGGCGGATCTTCAACCGGCTGTTCCGCGGCGACCGCGCCTCGCTCGAATCGGAGCGCGAGAAGCTGCAGCGGCGGATCAAGCTCGTCGACGCCGTCGCCGAGAGCGCCAAGTCACTCGACCGGCAGTTGGGCAAGTCCGACCGCGAGCGCATGGACCAGTACATGACCTCGCTCGATGAGGTGGAGTCACGCCTGATCGCCTCCGAGCGCTGGATCGACGTGCCGCTCAAGGAGCAGGACTACTCGCACCTGAACCTGGACGCGACCTCCGAAGGCGAGCCCGCGGAATACTACCGCAACATGTTCGACCTGATCGCGCTGGCCTTCGACGCGGACATCACGCGCTCGGTGACGTTCATGCTCAACCGCGAGGACGGCATGGGCATCAGCGACACTTTCCCGCTCAAGCTGGGCCTTTCGAAGACGCACCACCAGCTCTCGCACGCCACTGACAAGGAAGGCCAGTCGCACTTCGCCAAGTACGACCACTTCCTGAGCGAGCAGATCGCGCACTTCTTCGAGCGGCTCAACGGCTACAAGGACCGCGAAGGGAGCGTTCTGGACAACACGATCGTGCTGTTCGGCAGCGGCGCCAGCACCACCCACAACCCGCGCAACCTACCCACGCTGGTGGCGGGCGGCGCGAACATGGGCCTGCGGCACGGGACCTACTGGCGGCGGGAAGACGCCCGCATGTCGAACATGTACCTGAGCATCCTGCGCTCGATGGGCATCGAGCAGGAATCGTTCTCCGACAGCACCGGCACGCTGTCGGACTCCATCTTCAGCCGCGCCTAGGCGGAGCGGTCCCTTTTCGGGACGCGAAACCCGTGCTACCTTGGTCCTCGTGCGGGCGCCCGCCGCGAGCCTGAGGTTCGGTATGTCGGCCGCCGTCCTTTTGTTGGGCGGCCTGACGATGTTCTCACGGCCCGCCGCCGCGGAAGCTTCCTGGAATCGGGAGGCGGCGGCGCGCTATCTCGACGCCCGGGCGGCGACGTGGACCACGGAAGCCCGGACGCGCCGGAAGCTCGATACGGCCTGCATCTCCTGCCATACGGCGGTTCCCTACTTGCTCTCCCGAGCCCTGCTGAGCGGCTTTTCGGAAGCCAAACCGGCTGCGGAATTGTTCGCGGACGTCGAGAGCCGCGTCGCCGGCTGGACGGACAACCGCGCCTGGTACGACCACGAAGCGGACAAAGTCGCCCAATCCCAGGGGGCCGAAGCGGTGCTCAACGCCCTGGTCCTGACGGCGCGGGACCGCCGCGCCGGGCGCGCGCTCTCCCCGCAGTCTCGGGCGGCGCTGGGCTACATGTGGGCGCAGCAGAAGCCCGCCGGCGACTGGGACTGGCTGTACTTCAAGCTGGGCCCGTGGGAGACCGACGGGAGCAATTATTGGGGCGCGGCGCTGGCCGCCGTCGCAGCCTTGCCGGTAGCCGGCGAGGCTCCGCCGCCGGAGGAGTCGCTCGATCGGCTTCGCGGCTATTTGCGATCGGGGCTGGACGCGTCGACGAGCCTCCACAACCGCTTGGCGCTACTGTGGGCGGCCAGCGCTTGGCGCGGCTTGCTGTCGAGCGCGGAGGTCGCCGCGCAGGTGCAGCAGACCCTCCAAGGGCAGCAGGACGACGGCGGCTTTCGGCCTGAAACGACGCCCCCCTGGTGGCCGGAGACCGGCGGCGACGCCTACACCACGGCCCTGGCGGCTTTCGCGTTGCAGCAGGTCGACGATCCGCGGGCGGCCGTGGCCATCGCTCGCGCGCGGCTCTGGCTGGAGCGCAACCAGCAGCCCGACGGCCGCTGGAACGCCCTTTCGCTCAACAAGGACCGCAGCGGCGAAGGCGACTTCACGCGGCTGCTGATGTCCGACGCCGCTACCGGCTTCGCCGTGCTGGCGCTGACGTCCCCCGTCTCGACCGCCGACGCTCGCTGAAGCGGCCCGCCTAGCGCGGCGCCAGCACGGAGTCTTCGGCTGGCTGCAGGACTTCCATCTGCGGGTGCTGCGCTTGGAGCTGGGCCAGCGTGGTCTCCTCCCAGCGCAAGGGGTGGATTTCGCGGCCTGCCAGAGGTCCCAGCAGGGCCTCTCCGTCGGCCTGCGCCCACCAGGAGTGGGTCTGCTGGTCTTCGAGCACCAGGTTGCCGTTGGCGAAGCCGGCGATGCGGAAGGTCAAAGGCTTGCCGGGCTCGAGCTCCGCGCGCCAGATCTCCGGCGCCTTGCGCACGCTGCACCAGGTGACCGCGACGGGCGTTCCTCCGGCCGTGGTGTTGACCACGTGGTGGAACTGCAACAGCCGTAGGGGGTAGGCGCGGTCGCCTTCGTCGCCGTGGGCCACCAGCAGCTTGTCGTCAGGCTCCAGGAACTTCACCTCAGCCGCCGGAATGTAGCCCACGGCCTCCATCGGCCGAAAGATCTCTTCCAACAGGTTCGAGTTGGCCACGAACGCGCTCAAGCCCAGCAGGATCAGCGCGGGGACGGACAGCAGCTTGCCCCACAGGCCGCCGAGCGTCCAGCGGCGCATGCACAGCAGCGCGCCGGCGGCCAGCGACATCATGGCCAGCACAGAGCCCCAGCCGGTCCGTACCGAGTAGGCGAACTGCAGCTCGGTGGCGCTCTGCGGACGCGCCGGGTCCATCACCCACCAAGGCGCCACGGCCATCGCCGCTGACGACGCGATCAGCAGCACGATCAGAGCCCATTCCAAACGTTGCATCGAAGAACTTCCAGTGTAGCCATAACCCCGCTTGCCTCAGCGCTTCCCGAACCGCGCCTAGGGCATTCCCCGGAGGGCCCTACGGCCAGGGTCTCTCCTATGATCGAGGGCGGAGGACGGACCGCTTGGCCAAGAGTGGATATACGCCCGTTAGCAGTTTCTGGGCCGTAATCGTTCCGGCCGTACTGGGGGGAGTCCTGTACTACGGCTACACCACGCCGAGCTGGGTCGGCGTTCGCATTCAGAAGCTCTTCGGACCGGTCGTCGAACCGATCCTGCACTTCTTCCACCGCATCGTGTGAGCAGGCCGTCGCGGTCTATTCCAGACGCAGGAGCTGGATCAGCTCGCCGGACTCCTCGAAGCGGATCTCCGACGCAGGGGCGCGCACCCAGCGCACCGCCAGCCACAGCGCCGGCGCCAGCAGCAGCAATCGCCAGGGAAACTCCGCCACCCAGGCCTCCAGGGACGCGAACGCGCCGCCGTAGACGAACATGCCCACGGCGCAGAACGTCCAAGGGATGATCACGTGCGGCCTGCCCGCCAGGTAGCGGCAGGCGAAGGGGATCTTGCCCAGCCGCAGCAGAGCCGCTTCCACCGTCAACCAGGAAGCCAGCAGCCACACCGGCAGCCGCCACAGAGCGTCAGCCGGGGAGACGCAGGCCGCCACGACGGGCGTCGCCGCCAGGGCCAACGGCAGCGGCCCCACCGCCCACAAGGCTTTTCGGACGCCTCGCAGGTAGCGCCGGCTGTCCGGCTGCAAGTGGAACCGGAACGCCCAGGTGGCGGCGAGGTCGCCCGGCATCGCAAAAGCCATCCGGATGCCGGCCAGCAGCAGGAACAGCAGGATGTACGGCTGGGCGCGGGCCGCCTCCACCCAGTCGCCGCGGCGTCCCCAGGCCGTCCAGATCTGCGCAAAGGCCACGGCGCAGCCCACGGCTAGGAACAGGCCCGCGTGAAAGCGGTGGCGGGGGCTCCGCAGCAGGGTCCGCAGCGTGAACAGGTAGGTGGCGAGCTCCAGCCGGTCCGGCAGCCAGCGCTCCAGGAGCGCCCACCGAAGCCGCCGCAGGGCTGCGCTGCCGCCTTCCCGCGTGGCCGTCTCCTCCAGGGAGCGCACGATGAAGCGCCGATACGTCCCCAGATAGACGCCGACGGCCAGCCCCAGGGTCAGCGCGAGGCCCGCCGCCGCCATGGCCGCCAGCGGAGCGAAGGCGGCGCCGTGGCCGGCGCCCCATTCGCCCAGGCCCGCGAACCAGACCGGCGGCAAGCCCAGCATCCAGCTCGACGAACGAGCCATCTCCGCCGCCGTCGACCCCGTCGCCATCAAGCGCCCGCGCAACACGGGGACGGTCACCACGAAGATGACGAACCCCGTGGTCAGCAGCGACTGAAACACGACCGACGCCCGGGCGTAGACTCTCGCCGGCAGCAGCGCCGTGAGCAGCCCTTGCAGCCCTGCCACAAAGCCGACCGTGGCCGCCGCCGAGGCGCACAGGCACAGCCAGTGCGACAGCGTGAACGCCAGCCCCTCCACGACGCCGGCCCGCCATGGAATGACCGCCAGCGGGTAGAACAGGGCGGCGAAGCCGTTGACCAGCAGAAAGAACAGGCCCAGAAAGCGCACCAGCGCCCGAGCCTGCGCGCCGAACAGCTCCGCCACCGTCACCGGCTGCGGTCCCAGGATGAGATAGTCTCGGCGGTCGGGAAAGAGCCTATCCCACTGCAGCGTCGTGATCAGGCCGATCACGCCCATCTGGAAAGCCACCCAGAAGAAGCGGTCGCCGAAGCCGTGCGCCATCCGGACGGACTCGGGCGCCCGGGCCAGCAGCACGTAGTATTTGGGGATCCAGTAGAGCGTGAGCATCCCCGGAAAGACCAGCATCGCCATGACGTTGGCGGCGGCCAGTTGCGGGTCGTCGGGGTCCGAGACGAGGTCGTTGAAGAAGAACCGCTCGTAGAACAGCTCGGTCAGCCGGGCGCCGCGCGGGCCGGAGTCGAACAGGCGCCTCATGGCCTTGCCGAGACGGCCTCCAGGATCTCGCCGGCGATGCGGTCGGTGTCCTCATCGATCACCAACTGCGCGAAAACGTCCTCCAGGGAGGGAGACTGCATCAGGTCGCGCAGGGCGTCCACCGAATCGTGGGCGGCCACGCGCCCCTTGCGCAGGATCAGCACGCGGGTGCAGATCTTCTCGACGGTCTCGAGCGCGTGGGAGCTGTAGACGACCGTCTTGCCGGCCTGGGCCAGCCGCCGCACGAGGTCTCGAAAGATCAGCGCGGAGGTGACATCCAGGCCCGACAAAGGCTCGTCGAACACCAGCAGGGGCGGGTCGTCGATTAGCGCCGCCGAGATCAGGATCTTCTGGCGCATGCCCTTGGAGTACGACGAGATGCGCGCGCCGCCGTCCGACCCCAGCGAGAACAGCTCCAGCAGCCGCCGGATCAGCGGCTCCAGGCGGCGCCCGGGGATTTCCCGCAGGCAGCCGATCAGCTCCAGATACTCCCGGCCGCTGAGGTAGTTGTACAGGTCGGGGGCCTCGGGCACGTAGCCCATCCGACGGCGATAGCCGGTCAAGTCGTCCCGAATCGGCTGATCCCGGAACAGGATCAGGCCTGTGGAGGGCTCGAGCAAGCCGGTCAGCATCTTGACCGTCGTGGACTTGCCGGAACCGTTCGGCCCCAGCAGGCCCAGGATCTCGCCGGGCTTCACGATGAAGCTGACCGACTGCACGGCGGGGATGCGTGCGTAGAGCTTCGACAGTCCGCGAGCTTCCAACATAGCCGTTCAGCCTCCCACGCTCGTCGACGACGCGCTCGCGCCCAGCAAGGCGTCCCACCAGTCGGCCGTACGGCTCCAAGAAGGCTCCCTGACGCCCTCGGAGGTCGGCTCCGGCCGATACAAGGTGCCGTGCCCGTAGGCGCAGATGTACTCCACCGCCGGCAGGTCGAAGAGGATGCTGCCGGTGACGCCCAGGGTCAGCGGCATGGCCAGATCCCTATGGCAGACGGGGCAGCGGGTCTGCTGATCGGCCACGACGCGCCAGACGATGGCCGTGAGCAGCAGCGCGAGCAGGTACCCCGACACCAGGAACCAGACCTTGGAGAAGTAGCCGACCGACACCAACGCAGCGCTCTCCATCGCCACCGTCCACAGGATGGCCGGCGCAGCCAGCACCGGTAGCCCCTTCGCCAGCAGGAACAGGTAGCTGCGCGCCAGCAGCCGGAAGCCCTTGCGGCAGCCGCCCAGAGCCCTGCCCAGCGCCGCCGCCTGCGCCAACCCCAACACGGCCAGCAAGCAAACGGCGAACTCGAACAGCGCCACGGCGGCCGAAACCGTTCCGCGGCAAACGTCTCGGTAGGCCACCAGCGCCACGCTGCGCTCAGCCGCCTTCGGCGGCTCGCCGCCGCGGAGCAGCAGATAGGCGGCCGACCAGCGATCGGCCTCCCCTTCCCCGACGATCCAGAGCGACCGCGAGCGGTCCAGGAACCAGTACTCCCGCGCCGCCACGCCGCAGATCGGAAGGGTTTCGCCGCTCACTGAAACCGTGCGGCCCGCCACGGAGGGGTCCGCGCCGAACTGGTTCCGCCACAGGCGGTCTCCCAGGACCAGGCACGGCGCGCCGGCGGTTTCGACTGAGCCCAAGGCCAGGCGGACGCCTTGCAGCCGGAAGAAGCCGCTCGAGACGCGGAACCCCAGCGCCTCCGCCGGGCCGTCCGCCGCTTCCAGCCGCGCCGCGATGGGCCGGAAGGCCGCCGTGAATTGCGGGAATTGCCTGGCTACGGCGAAACCATAGGCGTCGGGCCGCTGGGAGACCGACAGAGAGCTGGGGTCCTCCACCGGCAAAGGCCGCAAGTGATGGGCCAGCAGGAGCAGCGCCAGCACGGGCGGGGTGACGACGGCGGTCGCGGCCAGCGCCAGCGTCTTGGCGCGCCGAACCTCGACCGGGCTCGCCTCGCTGCGGGGACCCAAGGCGCTCAGGCAGTCCCGCGTGATCGCCCGGCGGTCGCCCAGCCGGGCCGCCGCGGCGGCCTTGGCTTGGCGGCGGCTCGACCCCGCGGCGGTCTCGTCGGCGGCGGCTTGCTCCAGGTGAAACCGCAGTTCCTCGGCGACGCGGAGCCTGAGCTCGCGCCGCTCGCGCCACTGCAACAGCAGGATCCAGGGCCAGGACGACGGCATCACTTCAGATCCAGAATGCTGCCCATGACCGCGGAGACGCCGAGCCAGTTGGCCTCTTCCTGAGCGAGCTGTCGGCCGCCTTCGTCGCTCAGGCGATAGACCCGGGCGCGGCGTCCGTTGTCGGTCTTCTGCCACTCGGACTCGATCCAGCCCTTGCGCTCCATGCGGTACAGCGCCGGATAGAGCGACCCTTCCTCGAGCAGCAGACGGCCGTTCGAGGCAGCCTGCACGCGCTGTGAGACGGCGTAGCCGTGCAGGGGTTCGATCGACAGCACCTTGAGGACGATCAGATCGAGCGTTCCGGGCAGGATGTTCAGCTTGGTCATTTAGACGCTCTATGCTTAGATTGTCTAAGTAACTCTACGCTGGTCCGCGGCGGGCTGTCAACAAAAAGAAAGAGGGGGCTTCGCCGGTGCGGCGAAGCCCCCTCTTGTTGGTTCATCGAGCAGCGAGCTAGTCGCCGGCCGCCGGAGCCTCGGTCATCTCGCCGACGCCCAGCCGCTGCTGCTCGCGCCGCCAGCCGCGCTCTTCCAGCAGCATGTAGACCGCCGGAATCACGACCAGCGTAATCAGCGTGGAGCTGGTCAGCCCGCCGATGACGGTGCGCGCCAGCGGCGCCTGCAACTCGCCGCCCTCGCCCAGACCCAGGGCCATCGGCACCAGACCGAGCACGGTCGTCAAAGTCGTCATCAGAATCGGCCGCAGGCGACGGGCGCCGGCGGTGATCACGGCCTCCCGCGGCGAGTAGCCGTGGTCGCGCCGCAACTGGTTGGCATAGTCGATCAGAACGATGGCGTTGTTCACCACGATGCCCACCAGGATGATGACCCCGAGGAAGGCCTGCATGTTGAAGGTGGTGTCGGTGAGCAACAGGGCCAGCACGACGCCGACCGTCGCCAACGGGGCCGAGAACAGCACGATGAA
The DNA here is from genome assembly GCA_016125275.1 of Acidobacteriota bacterium. Lineage (GTDB taxonomy): Bacteria > Acidobacteriota > Terriglobia > Bryobacterales > UBA6623 > RI-231. The sequence continues at coordinate 334,425 of WGMB01000003.1, forward strand.
CGGGTCGCGCCAGGACTCGAACTGCGCGGCCATAACCATGTAGACCAGCACCAGCGCCAGAATCGCCGCGAAGGTCATCTGATCGAAGGCCTCCACCTGCTCCTCGTACTCGCCGCCGAAGCGGATCTCATAGCCGGCCGGCCGCGAGATTTGCGCAATGGCGCCTTGCAGGTCGGTGACGATGGCGCCCAGGTCGCGGTCCTGGATGTTCGCGCTCACCACGACGATGCGCTCCTGGTCGCGCCGGTCGATCTGCGTCGGCCCCTCCTGGCGAGTCATGTTCACCACGCTGAGCGCGGGCGTCGTCCGCCCCGAGGGCAGGTTCAGCGGCACGTCGGCGATCTGGTCCACGGCCAAGCGGTCGGGCTCGCGTAACCGAATCAGGATGTTGTACTCGTCGCCTTCCTGGCGATACATCGACGAGCGGCGCCCGCCGACGGCCGTCTTGAAGGTCTCGGCGATCGTGAACACGTTCAGGCCCATCGAAGAGGCCTTGTCGCGATCGACCTCGACCACCATCTCGGGCAGGCCCGCCCGCTGGCTGGTCTGGGCGTCGGCCACGCCGGGCGTCGCCACCATGGCTTCACGCACCTGCTCGGCCAGGCTCTTGAGGATCTCCAGGTTGTCGCCGCGGACCTCCACCGAGAGGCGGTCGCCCTGGTTGGAGCCGGTGGAGCTCGAGCGCCGATACATGCCGCTCGACACGCTCGTGCGCACCAGCATGCCGGGCCCGATCTGCATCATCGGACGGATCTCGTTGGCCACGTCGAGGGCCTTGCGGCTGCGCTGGCGCTGGTCCACCAGACGGATGCGGAGCTCGCCGGAGTTCTGGCCCTGCGCCGACGAGAAGCCGCCGCCGCCGGACTCGATCATGATCGTCTGGACCTCGGGCACCTTGTCCTTCACGATCCGCGCCAGGTGCTGCAGCATGTCGTCGGTGACTTCGACGCGGGTGCCGGGCTCGAGCTCCAGGTTCACGCGGATCTCGCCCTCGTCAACCTCGGGCTGGAGCTCGACGCCGATCAGCGGCATGATCTCCAAGGCCATCAGGAACAGCAGGGCCGCACCGCCCAGCACGGTCCAAGGACGGCGCAAAGCGCCGTCGAGCAGGTCGCCGTACCAATCGCCGAGCTTGGAGATCCAGGCGGCGCAACCGCGCAGGGTCCGCTGGAAGATGTTGCCACGGCCCACCTTGGAGTGCTCCAGCATGCGCGAGGTCATCGCCGGCACCACCGTCAGAGCCACGATCAGCGAGCACAGCAGCGAGAACGACACGACGTAGGCCAACTGCTGGAAGGTGACCGCCGACATGCCCTGCGTGAACAGCACGGGCACAAACACGGCGACCGTGGTCATGGTCGACGCGGTGATCGCCGTGGCGACCTCCTTGCTGCCGGTGATGGCGGCAGTGCGCGCATCGGCGCCTTCCTCGCGGTGGCGCACGATGTTCTCGAGCACCACGATGGCGTTGTCCACGAGCATGCCGACGCCCAGCGCCAAGCCGCCGAAGCTGACCGTGTTGAGCGAGAAGCCAGCGAAGTACATGAGCGCGAAGGTGGCGATGACCGAGACCGGGATGGCTACGCCGATGACGAACGCGCTGGAGAAGCTGCCCAGGAAGACCAGCAGCACGCCCACGGCGAGCAGGCCGCCCTGCCAGGCCGAATCGCGCACGTTCGCGATGGCCGCCTTGATGAAGTCCGCCGAGTCGCCGGTGGTCGAGATGTGAATGTTGGGGTAGTCCTTGTGGATGCGGGCGACCTCGGACCAGACGCCGTCCGAGACCTGCACGGTGTTGGAGCCGGACTGCTTGTAGACGAACAGACGGACGGCCGCCTGGCCGTCGACCGACACCATCTGTCGCACCTCTTCGTGCGAGTCCTCGACGGTGGCGATCTCCCGCAGGTAGACCGGCACGCCGTTGCGCACCGACACCACCACGTTACGGATCTGTTCCAGCGTGGCGAACTCGCCCTTGGTGCGCAGCAGCACCTCGTAGCGGCCCTCGCGCACCGGACCGACCGGCTCGTTCAGGTTCTCGTCGCGCACGATGCGGACCACGTCAGCCACGTCCAGGTCCAGCGCGCGGAGCTTGTTGAGCTCCAGGTCCACGTGGATTTCCCGGCGCAGGCCGCCGCGAATGGTGAACTGGGCGACGCCGGGAACGCGCTCGAGCCGGGGCTGCAGGCTCTTCTCAGTGAAGTGCCGCAATTCCTTGGGGTCCATGTCGTCGGCGGCCACCGTCAGGAACATGATCGGGAACTGCGAGACGTCGAACTTGTACATGACCGGCGGCTCCATGTCCTCGGGCAGGTCGCCGCGACGACGGTCCAGCCGGGCGCGCAGCTCATTGGCCGCCTCGTCGAGATCGATGCCGTAGTTGAAGCCGACGCGTACGTAGGCGTTGCCTTCCGAGCAGGTGGAGGTGATCTCCTTGACGCCCGGGGCGGCCGAAAAGGCCTCTTCGAGCGGACGCGCGACCAGCGTCTCCATCTCCTCGGGACCGACGCCGGGGTACTCCGCCCGGGCGCTGATCGTGGGATAGACGGTCTCCGGCATCAGATCCACCGGAATCTTCACGAAGGCGATGGCGCCGAGCAGGATGGCCAGCAGACAACCGACCGAGACGGTCACCGGTCGATTGATCGAGAACTCAGGAAGACCCACGACAGAACCTCCAACGAACGCTGCATTCGGAACGTCGCCTTGGCCTCTCGCATCCGGACGGGGGAGGCGCGGTACAAAGCCCTACGTCGGGGCCCGCGCCGATAAGGGCGCTTGCCTCTGAGGGATAGGCGCTAGGAGCGAAGGCGACGTTTCCCCTGGAAACAGGGGATCGCCTCGACAAACCTGGGGGATTCCGAAAGACTCGCGCGCCGCCGGATCAGAGCGCGTCGTCGTCGAACGGCGACGACGACGGGTCCGGGGCCTTGCGGCGGTCGAGCAAGCGGTTGACGCCGTCGGCCAGGCTCTGGATCTCCGGGCTCTCGCTGTGGATCGAGCAACGCCGGAAGAGGTCTCCCTGGCGGGCCACGTTCACCACGTTGGCGATCTCCAGGATCGGCATGACGAACACCCGGTCGGCGCGCCGCGCCATGAACTGCACCAGCAGAAAGGCGATGAGCGCCAGCATGACGGCCGCCCAAGCGCCGGCCCGGGCCAGCCGCTGGGCGTCCTCGTCGGCCCGGCGGAGGGCCTTGCGGTTGATGTCGGCGAGCTCGGTCAAGGCCCGCAGCACCCGGTGGCGCGCCGCCGGCTCGCCCTCCAGGGCCTGCTCGGCGTCGGTGCGAATGGCCTGCAGGAGGGGGCGTTCCTCGTCCTCGGTGACGTTCTTGTCGGCTCGCGCATAGGCGGCCAGAAAGGCCTTGGGCGCCTCGTCGTCCTCGGAGGGCGGCGTCGCCAGAGCCCCCAGCATCTGCTCGACGGCGGACAGGGATTCCACGTTCTCCTCGGCCACGTTCGCGATCGCCGGCCCCATCCGCGAAAGCAGCGCGATCGCGCCGAACGAGGTCGCCAACTGCACCGCCAGGATGAGCAGGAACACCGTCCGGCTCTGCCGCCGTAGGGCCATCATCGCGACGCGCCCACCAGCCGCGCGATGGCGCTCTTGCGCGCCACGACGATCATGATGTCGTCGGCTTCCACTTTCTGATCCGGGGTGGGCAGATGGACGTCGGGGGCTCCGGCGCGGCGGGTGGCCACGATGGTCACCGAGAAACGCGCAGGCAACTTCAGCTCGGAGAGGGTCTTGCCCACGAACTCTTCCGGCGGCTGCACCTCGGCGACGACCAGATCGCCGCCCAGCGGCAGCTCGCCCTTGAGCCTCTCGAAGGCGAACTGATCGGCAAAGCGGGCGCCGAACTCCTCGAGCGGGTTGATGACCTCGTGGGCGCCGACCAGCTTGAGGATGCGCCCCTGCAAGGGACTGTTGGCGCGAGCCACGATGCGGCGGCCGCCCAACTGCCGCAGCAGGGCCGTGCATAGGATGGAGGCCTCGCTCGATTCGTCGCCGATGGCGCAGACGCACAAGTCCCGATCCGCCGGACGCACCTTCGACAGATCCTCCTCGCTGGTCGCGTCCAACACGATCGCCTCGGCGGCGAACGCAGCCACCGAGTCCACCCGTTCGGGCTTGCGGTCCACGGCCAGAATCTCCACGCCGCGCGAGCTCAAGGCCTTCGCCAGGCTCATGCCGAACCGTCCCAGCCCGACGATCAAGACCTGCTTCTGCAAAATTCCTCCCTCCTACTCCGGCGCGCGGGCGCTCAGCCCACGTCGATCGGTTCGGCCGGATGCCCGGACTCCCGCACCGACTCCCGCGACGAAAGAAACGCAAACAGTGACAGCGGCCCCACCCGGCCGGCGAACATCGCGAAGACGATCACGATCTTACCCACCACGTCGAGCGCGCCGGTTCCGCCGATGGTCAACCCGACCGTCGCAAGCGCCGAGACGGCCTCGAAAGCGGCCCACTCCATGGGCATCACCTGGGTGAGCAGCAGGGCCAGGATGATCAAGAACAAGGTGCCCAGACCCAGCGTGACGATCGCCGCCGCACGGTCGACTGTTTCCGTCGGAATCCGCCGCCCGAAGGTCGCGGCTTCCTTGCGTCCGCGGATCGCCGTCAGCACCGACAGGGCCATGACCGCCGCCGTGGTGGTCTTGATGCCGCCGGCCGTGCCGCCCGGGCTGCCGCCGATAAACATCGAGATCATCATCACCAGCAAGGTCGAGGGCTGCACGGCCTCGAGCGGGATCGAGTTGAACCCGGCCGTGCGCAGCGTCACCGACTGGAACCAGGCGTTGTGCAGACGGTCCATGGTCGATAGGTCGGCCAGGGTCCCCTGCCACTCGAAAGCGGCCACCAGCACGAAGTCCAGTACCAGCAGGATCGCCGTCACGGCCAGCGCGATCTGCACCTGAGCCCGCCGCTCCTTACCCCGCAGCACGTTGGGAACGGCCAGGGCGGCGGCGGGCGAGAGGCCGCCGAGGATGATCAGCGCCGCCACGACGTGCAGCACGCCGGGATTGGTCTGGTAGGGGATCAGGCTGTCCGTCTGGAGCGCGAAGCCGGCGTTGCAGAAGGCCGAGACCGAGGTGAACAGGCCGCGCCACACGGCCTGCGGCAGGCTGTCGCCGTCGAATCGAAACATCGTCGCCAGCAGCGCCGCGCCGATGGCCTCGGTGGCGAAGGTGAACGTGAGCAGCCGCCGCAGCACGAATTGCAACTGGCTGCGGTCGGCCGCGCTGAGGCTCGACGCCACCGCGCGCTCCTCGCGCAGCCCCAGCCGTTTGCCCAGCGTAATGATGATGGCCGCGGAGTAGCTCATGATGCCCAGCGCGCCGAGCTGGATCAGCAGCAGGATCACCGCCTGGCCCCACAAGGTGAAGTCGTGCGGCGTATCCAGCGTGATCAGGCCCGTCACGCAGACCGCGCTGACGGCCGTGAACACCGCGTCGATCCAGTGCACTCCGCCCTGGACCGTGGTGGCCCAGGGGGCGAACAGGAGCAGCGAGCCGCCCGCGCAGAGCAGCAGAAAGGAGGTTACCAGCGGCCCGGCCGGATGCTGCTGCAGCAGCATCGCGGGGCTCTCGGCGGCGGACTTCCGCTCGTTGGAAGGGATGACGACCAGAGCGGAGGCGACCAGCAGGATGTGGCCGGCCACCGCGCCCCACAGCCAGTAGAGCCCAGCCGAGGCGGCCGTCAGGGCCACCGCGGTCAGCGCCAACCGCTGCCGCTCCTCCAGGATCTCGGTGGCCCAGCGCAGCAGCATCCCCGCCGCGACGGCAAAGCCGGGGAGGACATGGAAGCGGTCGGCGACGCCAAAGCCCACGCTCAGCGCCACCGTCGCGGCGGCGGCCGTGAGCGTCGCCGCGCGCGCCGCCGTGCCGGCGAGCTCGCCGCGGGTGGGAATCAGCGCGCGGGTGCGCAACAGCAGCGGATCGTCGGAGTGCCAGGCCTCGAAGACGATGCCCACCGCCAGCAGCAGCACGGCCAGGGTGAGGCTGGGGCTGTCAGCCAAAGCCGGCGCGAGCGAGAGCGCCACGCCGACCACCCCGACCGTCAACAGCCCTTGGTCCCAGGTGCGGTCGGCCCGCGTGGTCAGGCCGCCGAGGGTGACGGCCGCGCAGGCCGCCAGCAGTGACCAGGGCTGCGGGAACCAGCCGGTCTGCTCCAAGGCGCCGATCGAATCGCCGAAGGCGTAGGCGTAAGGCCCCAGCGCCGCCGTCGTCCCGGCCAGCGCCGCGATCGCGGGCCCCGGGTGCATCAGCGTGCGCCTGGACGGATTCACGTGGGTCGCCATCAGTCGCTACCCCGAACCGCCATCTTACCCCGGCGCGCCCGGCGTCGGCGCCGCCCGCCGGCCTGACCCGCCGCGGTCTGGCTCCCGCTCGGGCGCCGTGCTAAGCTACCCGCGCCATGCCGACTCGTCGCGAATTTCTTGCCTCCGCCGCCCTCGTTCCGGCCGCGCTCGCCTCGGCTCCGTCGGCCCAGGCGGATTCCTGGCAGCCCGGCTCGGTGGAGCATCTGCTGCCGACCGCGTCCCACGACCGCATCCTGCTCAAGGCCTCGTTTCGCGACGCTCACCCCAAGCCTCCGCAGTTGCGCGTGGGGAAACGCACCGTCGACGGCGCGCGCACGGACACCGCCGGCCGCTTCTGGCGCTTCGACGCAGCGGGGCTGGCGCCGGGCGAGCCGCACCGGCTCGAGCTCGTCGACGCCCGCGGGCGTTCGCTTTGCGATCCCTGGACGCTGAAGACCTTCCCCGCCCCTTCGGCCGAGCCGCAGAGCTTTCGCCTGCTGGTGTACACCTGCGCCGGCGGCGACGAGCGCGTGATGAACGCGCGCGGCAAGCACAACTTTCTGCCCATCGCGTTGCGCCGCCGCTTCTTCGAGCGGGCGCTCGCGCTGCAGCCGGACGCCGTCATCTCCAACGGCGATCACACCTACTGGGACCTGCACCAGACCGGCTCGCCGAACTTCGCCGAGGACGTGATCGCCTCGGTCGGCCGTTTCGACCGCAAGCTGCCCGTGCTGGGAACCGAGAATGAGCTGGTCCACCAGAGGGTCTGCGAGCACCAGATCCGCAGCCTGTACGGCAATCTGTTCCGGTCCGTGCCGACCTTCTTCATCCAGGACGACCACGACTACTTCGAGAACGACGACGCCAACGACCGAATGGTCACGTTTCCGCCCGACCACTTCATGCTGCAGCTCGGCCGGGCTTCGCGCCGCCTGTACTTCCCCGAGTTCCTGCCCGACGCCAACCGTCCGGCGGGCCTGCCCGGGGCCTCGGCGGTGGACCGCTCCCCGGGCGTGGGAGAGGCCTACGGGACCATCCGCTGCGGCCGGCTCGCCGAAGTGCTGCTCTACGACTGCCGGCGCTACCTGACGCTTGCCGGCCCCAACGCCGTGATCGTGGCGCGCGAGGCCGAAGACTGGCTGATGGGCCGCATGGCCGACCGGGAGGTGCGCCACGTCGTACACGCCCCCTCCATGCCGCCGGTTTGGAGCGCCGGCAAGTGGGGCGACTGGTACCCGGACTTCCTCGACGACCAGGGCGTGCTGGGAACCAAGAAGCCCAAGCCCTACTACCAGGCCGGCTGGCTCGCGCAGCACGACCGTATCTTCCAGGCCGCCTCGGCCATGCCCGACCGCACGCCGCTGATCGTCAGCGGGGACATGCACGCCATCGGCGAGTGCGCGGTGCAGCAGTCCGGGGCGCTCGACCTGTCGAAAAATCCCGTCCACGTCGCGCTGCCCGGCCCCATCTCCACCCTCAACGGCTGGCCTTCGGGAGGCCGCCGCACGCCGCCGCTGCCGGCTGAGCACGTCCGCATCGACGCCTCGATTCCGGCGCTCGAGGAGAACGGCTTTCTGCTGGCGGACTTCACCCCGGCGTCCATCCGGCTCAGCTTCTACCGCTGGAACCCTTCCCTGCCCGAAACGGCCATCGACAACCTGATGCCCTTCCAGGAGGTCGAGCTGAAGCGTTAGCAAACATCGGCCCGGTCGATCTCGTATCTCCCCATGAGATGCCTTGGAGAGGAGCTCCCTTCCGCCGTTCCCGCCGTCGCCGCCTGCTGGGCGGCGTCTGCGGCGGATTGGCTGAGGCTTGGGGGCTGCCGCCGCTGCTGGTGAGGGTCCTGTATGTGGTCGTTTCGCTGGCGCTGATCTTCGTGCCCGGCTGGCTGGTCTACCTCATTCTGTGGGCGGTCATCCCCCTGGAATCGGAGACTCTTGGGCGCGCCTAGCCTCTGTCCCGGCGCATCTGGAGCCGTCAGGCGCTCTTCTGAGAACGTCTTTTTCATCCCCCACAATCGTGCCGGTCCGTGCGGTAACGGACATCCCCCCGGTCCCGCCTTCCGTGCCAATTAGGCTCCGCGTCCATAGGGAGGGTGCGATGACCCGATTGGTTTCTTGGGCGACCGTAGCGTTCGCCTCGCTCGTCGCCGGTCCGGGATTGGCTCTGCTCGAGGCTCAGGAAGAGGAATATGCCAACGACGCGCCGCGGCCGGTACTGACCGCTCCGGTCGCGACCGTCCGCGGCCGCGTGGTGTTGCCCAACGGGGCGCCGCCGCCGGACCAAGCGCGGGTGGAACTGCGCTGCGCCGACCGATTGGTGGGCGAAACCTACTCGGACTCCCAGGGCCGTTTTCGCATCGACACCGACGGCGGCTCGAACTTCGTCTCGGCCGCCTCGACGAGCGAGCAGAGCAACACCAACCGGGCCGCGGCGCTGCAGGAAGCGGCCCTGGCCGATCGGTACCACTCTTGCGAGATCCTGCTGGCCCTGCACGGGACCCACGGGCTGCGCGCGCCGATCAGCGACAACATCGACAGCTTCGGGCTCGACGTCGGCGACTTGGTCGTCGGGGCCGGCATGGACATCGGGGCCTGGATCAGCTCGACCTCGTACGCGGCCCCCCGAAAGGCCCGCGCGGCCTTCGTGAAGGGTTCGGCGGACCTGCGGCGGCAACGGCTGGAGCCCGCCGAGCGCCGTCTGCGCGAAGCCGTCGGACTGTATCCGGCCTACGCCGCAGCCTGGTACGCGCTGGGCATGGTGCAATCGGCCCGCTCGGCCTTCCCGGACGCCTGCGCCTCTTTCGAACAGGCGATCGCCGCCGATGCGGGCTACGCTCCGCCGTACTCGCCGCTGATTCGCGGGCGCGCGGAGCTTGGCGAATGGAAGGAAGTCGAGCGGCTGGCGGAGCGGATGCAGAGCATCACGCCGGGCGCCGAGCCCCTGTTCTTCCGTTCGTTGGCGCTGTGGCGCCAGGGTCTGGCCGAGGAGGCGTCCAAGGCCATCAGCGTCGCCCGCAAGGCGCCGCCATCCGGCCACAAGCCCGTGATCTGGCTGCTCAGCGCGGAGGTGCACATCGCCTCGCAGCGCTGGCCCGAAGCCGCCCAGGACTACCGAGAGTTCCTGGCCATGGAGCCCAATTCGCCGGCCCGGGGCGAGATCGAGAAGGCTCTGGACGCCTGGGAGAGCGGCGGCCTGCTCAAGCCCTCCCCGGCCGGCCAGGACTGACGGCGCGGCCTACTTCGGCTCGTGGAAGGACCTCTCCTCGAGGTCGTCATGCCGCGTGGAGACCTCGTGGTCCCGCCACAGCCAGGCCATCGCCATGGGCAGAATCGCGCCGGCGTGCTTCTGGCTGTGCTTGCCGATGCCCCACACGTAGTTCAGGTCGTAGCCCTTTTCAGTGAGCGCCTTCATCATCCGGACGTTGTTGTAGAACCAGTCGTATTCCTGGTTGTAGGTCCCGTCGCGGCGCAGGCCGCGATTGTCGTTGCGGCCGTCCTGCAGGAACACCCGCAGGGGCTTCTTCGGGGACTCGCGGATCATGTCGGGGTACTTGTTTCCGCCACGGCCGCCCAGGTTCACGAAGGTTCCGATGAAGCTGAGCACTTTGCCGAACTGGTCCGGCCGATGCCAAGCCACGGTGAATGCCGCGATCGCGCCGGAACTGGAGCCGGCGATGCCGCGCTGGGCGGGGTCCTTGGAGATGTTGTACTCGGCGTTGAGCTTGGGCAGCAGCTCATCGCACACCACGCGAGCATACAGGTCGTTGAGCGAGTTGTACTCCTCGGGGCGGTTGCCGCTGCGGTCGCCCCAGTCCGACAAGCTCGCCTCCTTCTGGTCCGGACGCCGCCCGGGGTTGATGAAGACGCCGATCATCACGGGCAGCTCGCGGCGGTAGATCAGGTTGTCCATCACGTTGTGCGCCCGCAGGTCGGCCTCGGGGTGCATGTAGGCCTGGCCGTCGTTGTAGACCATCAGCGCCGCCGGAACCTTGGGGTCGTACTGCGCCGGCACGTAGACCCAGTAGGTGTGCTGAGTGCCGGGATAGGCTTCGCTGGGGATGACGAACGGGCCGCGGATCTCGCCCTTGGGGACGCCGTCCTGCGCGATCGAATCCGGGTTCAGGTGGTAGTACTGATCCGGGTTCGGGACCGGGGGCTCCTGCGCCCAGGCCGCGCCGGCCAGCAGGAGGGAGAAAGAACAAGCGATCAGCGCCTTCATCGGGTCACCTCGGGACAAACGTCATAGAGGGTAGCAGGGCGGGGCTTCCGACGGGTCCGCTACAATCCTCCCGATGCCGTTGTTTCGCTCGCTGGCGTTCGCCTGGATCGCGATCGCCGCGCAGGCCCTGGCCGCGCCGCCGAACCTGGTGGTCTTCCTCTCGGACGACCATTCGATGCTCGATTCCACGCCGTACGGCTCCACGGCCGTGCGGACGCCGAACATGCAAAGGGTCGCCGATGACGGCCTGCGGTTCACGCACGCCTTCGTCGCCGCGCCGGCCTGCGCCCCCAGCCGAGCCTCGCTGCTGACCGGCCTCTACCCCGCCCGGCACTTGGCCGAGGACAACCACGCCCAGCCTCGCGACGACGTGCGCAAGCTGCCGGCGTACCTGCATGACTTGGGCTACCAGGTCGTGGCCTTCGGCAAGGTGTCGCACTACCGCCAGACCGGGCTGTACGGCTTTGACCACTTCGACTACGACAGCTTCCACGACCACCGCGGCATCCAGGCGGCGCTGGACTACCTCGACGCCTGGAAGCAGGACAAGCCGCTGTGCCTGTTCGTGGGGACCAACTGGCCGCACACGCCCTGGCCGGAGAAATCGACCTACGATCCGGCCGAAGTCTCGCTCGAAGCCAAGTTTGTGGACACGCCCGAGACGCGCGACGCCGTGGCGCAGTACTACCAGGCGATCAACAACATGGACGACGACCTGGGCCGCATCTACGACGGCGCCCGGCGCAAGTTCGGCGACGACTTGATCTTTCTGCAGACGAGCGACCACGGGGCGCAACTGCCGTTCTCGAAGTGGAACCTCTACGACGGCGGCATAAGGGTTCCGATGCTGGCCGTCTGGCCCGGCGTCATCCGGCCCGGCAGCAGCACCTCCGCCATGGTGCAGTGGATCGACATCCTGCCCACGCTGGTGGAGTTGGCCGGCGGCAGAGCCCCGGACGAGAACATCGACGGACGCTCGTTCGCCCCCGTGCTGCGGGGAGAGCGGGACGAGCACCGCGACCGGATCTTCACCACCCACAGCGGCGACCGGCAGTTCAACGTGTATCCGATCCGCTCGATCCGCACCCGCGACTGGAAGTACATCCGCAACCTGCATCCGGAATTCCAGTACGCCAGCCACATCAACCGCCACGCCCCGGCGCCGAGCCTGATCTACTGGCGCAGTTGGGAAAAGGCCGCCCAGACCGACCCGGCCGCCCGCACCATCGTGCACAACTACCGCGAGCGGCCCCGCGAGGAGCTCTACGACCTGCGCAACGATCCGCACGAGCTCCACAACCTGGCGGGCGAGCCGGCGCACCGTCAGCGGCTCGACGAGATGGCTCTCGAGCTCGATCGCTGGATGCAGCGCAACCAGGATTCGCAGCGCGTGTTCTCCCAACCGCTCCTGCTGGGCGACGAGCCCACTTTGCTGCCGCCCAAACCCTAGCGGGCGGCCACGACCCGAGACATGACACTCCAACGAACCGCATTCCTGCTGCTCGTGCTGGCGGCCTTGCCGCTCCAGGCCGAGCCCGTGAAGATCATCTTCGACACCGACATGGCCAACGACTGCGACGACGCGGGCGCCCTGGCCGTGCTCAACGCGCTCGCCGACCGCGGCGAGGCCGAGATCCTGGCCGTCGTCACCAACCGCAAGGACGCCTCCAACGCTTCCGCCGCCGCCGTCGACGCCATCAACACCTGGTACGGCCGCCCGGACGTGCCGATCGGGACCGACAAGGACGGAGCCAAGGTCGACCGCGGCCGCCCCAGCTCCTACGCCGGCGCCTTGCGCGACGAGTTTCCTCACGATGCGCGCCCCGACGACGCCATGCCCGACGCCGTGGAGGTCTACCGCAAGACCTTGGCCGCGCAGCCCGACGGCAGCGTCGTGCTCTGCTCCGTGGGCGCGCTGAGCAACCTGGAGGATCTGCTGCGGTCCCCGGCGGACTCGTCCAGCCCGTTGCCGGGCCGCGAGCTGGTGGAGCGCAAGGTCCGCCGCATGTACCTGATGGGCGGCGGCTTTCCGCGCACCGCCCGTCCCGAGACGAACCTGCTGCTGGACCCCGCCGCCGTGGTCACGGTGGTCAACGAGTGGCCCACGCCCATCGTCTGGCAGGGCTACGAGGTCGGGGCGGCGATCCTGACCGGCCGCGAGCTGTTGCCCACGCCGAAGGCCAACCCGGTTCGCCGGGCCTATGAGCTGCGGCCGTACTTCGACAGCTTCGCGTTGCAGCTCAGCAAGCCCAGCCACGACCTGGCGACCGTGCTGTTGGCCGTGCGCGGCGTCGACCCGAAGCTATGGAACGAGGTCTCCGGGGGCCGCGTGGTCTCCGACTCCGACGGCCACACCGAATGGCGTTCCAACCGGGTCGCCAAGCATTCCTATGTGGTGATCCGAGGCAACCCCGATACGCTCGAAGGGCTGCTCGGCGAGCTGTTGGCCGCTCCGCCGGCACGGCATTGACGGGCCGGACCCGCTAAGATTCCTTGCAGCCATGTCGTCCCGCCTGCTGTCCCTGCTCCTGTTGCTCGCCGCCTGCGTCTCCGCGCCGGCCCAGAACAAGCCCGAACGTCTGGAATGGTTCCGCGACCTCGGCTTCGGCCTGTTCATCCACTGGAGCCTGGACAGTCAGGTGGGGTCGGTGATCTCGCACTCGCTCGTCGGCGCTTCGCTGCAGTACGTCGAACGCTTCTTCACCGAGCTGCCCCGAACTTTCAACCCCACTGAGTACGATCCGGTCGAGTGGGCCCGGCTGGCCAAGCTGTCGGGCTTTCAGTACGTCGTCTTCACCACCAAGCACCATTCGGGCTTCTGCATGTTCGACACCAAGACGACGGACTTCTCGATCATGAACACGCCCTATGGCCGGGACATCACCGCGGAGCTCGTGCAGGCCTTTCGCGCCGAGGGCATTCCGATCGGGTTCTACTTCTCGCCCGACGACTTTCACTTTCTCTCCGAGCAGGGGACGCTGCTGAGCCGCCGCCGGCCCGAGGTGTTTCCCGAGAACAACCCCGGCCTGATGAAGCACGATCTAGCCCAGATCCGCGAGCTGATGACCAACTACGGCCCCGTGGACGTGCTGTTTCTGGACGGTCCGCCGGAAGGCCTCCGCGAGCTGGCCTGGCAGATCCAGCCGAATGTCGTGGTGACCCGCGGGGCCATCGAGACGCCGGAGCAGTACACGCCCGGCCTGCCCCTGGAAGGCGCCTGGGAAGGCAACCTGACCATGGGCGTGCAGTGGCAGTACCGGCCCACCAACGACACCCTCAAGTCCGGCACGGAGCTGCTGCGCACGCTGATCGAGACCCGCGCCAAGGGCGGCAATCTGCTGCTCAACATCGCACCACATCCCCGGGGTTCGATCCCGGGCCCGCAGGAGGACCGGCTGCGCGAGATCGCCCTGTGGATGCTGGTCAACCGCGACTCCATCTACGACGTAAGGCCCTGGATCATCACCAACGAGGCCGACATCTGGTTCACCCGTTCCAAGGATGGCGCCACGCTCTACGCGCTGGTCGCCGGCGAGCCCTGGAAGTACGCCGAGGAGAAGACGCTGCTGCTGCGCTCGGTGCGGCTCGGCGCCGGCGGCGCGGTGCGCGTGCTGGGCCAGAACGACAAGGCTCTCGAGTACCGCCCCGAGGTCGTCCCCGCCACGCACTGGCGTCAGACCGAAGCCGGCCTGGAGATCAGCGCCACCCGCGCCCAGCGCCTCTACAACGACCGCCGTTGGCCGAATCCCGTGGTGCTGGCAATCGGCGGAGCCGAGCCGAACCTGCAGCCGCCCGTGGTGCTGACGCTCGACGCCGAGCGCCAAGGCTCGAAGACCGTGCTGCACGGCCGGCTCGACAGCCTGGGAGACGCCGACAGCCTGGAGGTCGCCTTTGAGGTACGCCGGCTCAAGGACATGGCGGACCTCTACGAACCCGACGACCCCTGGCGCACCGTCGAAGCCGGCAAGTTGGCCGCGCCGGGCGCCTTCGCGGCGGAAGCGCCGGCGCTGGACCCGGCCAGGACCTGGGAGTTCCGCGCGGTGGTGCGCCATCCCGCCATCACGCTCTACGGCGCGGTCAAGCCGGTAGCCCCGTAGCGGCGGGCGGCCACCTCTCCCCGTTTTGGGGCTGGACGTAGCGCTGTCTGCTGCTATGCTCGGACTGATTCATTCACCCGAGGACCTCGTACCCATGCTCCGTATCCCGCTCTGCCTGCTGTTGCTCAGCTCCGCCGCCCTGGCCCAAACGGTCGTCTCCGTGGGGGAGAGCAGCGGCGAGGGCGTCCAATCCGCCGATGTCTCCGCGGCCACCCAACTCGGCGTCTACTCCAAGCTGGTGGCCGACCAGATGGGTGCGGCGCATCCGCTGCCGCTGATCATCAGCCACCCGTTCGGCACCGTCTTCAGCACGTTCGGCCGCTTTCGCCTCGACCCGAACCTGCACGCCCACAACCTGGCCATCAGCGGCGCGGACGTAACCGATGTGCTCGAAAAGGTCCCCACGCTGCCGGTCGACAGCGAGACCGACCTGATCCTGTCGCCGTATAGCGGCAGTCAGGTGGAGATTGCCGAGTCCCTCTCGCCCGACCTGACGCTGTGCTGGGTGGGCAACAACGATTCGCTGGGCGCCATTCTGCCGTTCGATCAGCTCGACGCGTCGCAGCTCACGTCGGTCTCGACCTTCCAGACCAAGTTCCATGAGATCGCCCAGCGCCTCAGCGCGGCCAGCGACAAGGTCGTCTTCGCCAACCTGCCCAACCTGACCAACATCGCCTTCACGTTCGACGCCGCGGAGCTCGCCGAGTACGCCGGGTCGGACTTTGGGCTGCCGGCCGGCTACCGCACGTCCCTGGTCACGGCCACGGCCCTGCGCACCGGTCTGGTCGACGGCTCGGTGCTCGACGATCCGAACTGGGTGCTCGACCCGACCGAGATCGCGACCATCCAGCAGCGCATCGAGGACTTCAACCAGATCATCGCCGACGAGGCGGCCGCCGTCGACGCGCCGGTGGTGGACATTGCGGCGCTCTTCGACGACATCGAGCAGAACGGCTACAACCTGTTCGGCCTCACGCTCACCAACGACTTCCGAGGCGGCGTCTTCTCGCTCGACGGCGTGCACCCGACCAACATCGGCCACGCCATCATCGCCAACGAGTTCATCGCCAAGCTCAACTCGCACTATTCGATGTCGATCCCGGCGCTCAGCCCGCTGCAGTTGGCGCTGATTTTGTTCACCGACCCGGAAATCGACAAGGACGGCGACGGCCGCGTGACCGGGCGGGCCTTCGCGGGACTGCTCGAGACCGTCGCGCCGGCCTTGGGCGTATCGGGCGACCTGAACGACTTCGTGGCCGATGCGCCGTTCAATCTGTCGCAGTCGAACGGCAAGAGCTTCGTGCGCCAGGTCGAGGGCTCGGCGGGGCTGACGAGCTGGGGCAAGACGCTGCAACAGCGCGCGCTGAGCGCTTCGTCGCGGGCGTTCGGGTCGCTGGAATAGCGGCTGCGCGATCAGCCCGGCAGGGCGAGCCGGGAGGCTACCGAGTCAACCGCTCGGCCAGCTCCCGGCGAAGCACGGGCCCCAGCCGCTCCAGCTCCATCGGCGGCGGTTCGGGGCCGTTCCAATCCGACCAATAGAACGGCAGATCGGGGTGGAACCAGTTGCGGTGATCCCGCAGCATCCAGCTTTTCTCCACGGCGATCTCCACGGCCCTGGCGTGCGGATGGTCGGCCGGCACGTCCAGCAGGCCCTTGGCCGGGCCGTCGACGTCCTGGCCGAAGAACTTGGCGAGGGCGCGCGCTGCCTCGGCCCGCGTCACCATGGCCTCCGGCGCGGCGTGCAGGTCGTGCTCGCTGAGGGGGTAGATGCCTCGAATCGCCGCCAACTGGATGGCCGCGAAAGAAGGGTGGTCGAGCGGCAGGTCGTCGAACCAGACCAGCGCCACGCCGGCTTGGGCCAGCTCCCGCTGCACCCGGCCGATCGCCGGGCGCCGCCCCTCGGCCAACCCCAAGCTGGCGATCGTGGCCGCCGCCTCGCCGATGTTCCACTCCACCGGGTGCAGCCGGTAGGCCCCGTTGGTGAGGTGCGTCACGCCCAGGCTCTTGCCCGCCGGCAACAGGTTGTCCACGCCCTTCGGGAGCATGGTCCCCATCGGAATCTGGAACGGCCGCGGCATCATCATGCGTCCGCGCTCGTTGGCGCCGCAGGGGTGGATGTCCACCATGTAAAAGCCCGTTCCGACGGAATCGGGGAAGGCGCGCGCCCGGGCCCCTGGCTGCTCCTCGAGCACGATGTCCTGCTCGATCACGCGGGTTTCGCCGACGAGACGGCGCGATTCGCGGATGTAGGGGTACTTGGAGAGGCCGTCGTCGGATTCCATGGCCTCCTTCACCAGCAGCAAGCCCGGCTGGCCTTGGCCGTCCGCGTCGGTTTGCAGCCAGTGCAGAAAGGCGTAGGCTTGGCGTTTGGCCTGTTGCAGGATGCGGGCTTGTTCGGCCGGCGACTTCTCGAGCAACGATTCCTCGTGGTAGTCCTGCCGCGGCCAGTTGATCAGCGCCCGGTCCGGCGGCGGATTTTCACCGGCGATCTGCTTGCTCGCCCGCACACGCCGCCAGGTGAAGAACGGCCCGGGCGACTGGTTGTTCGGAATCGGCGGCGCTTCCCCGAACATGTCGTAGACGATCTCGCCGCTCCAGCCGTACTCCTTGGAGTAGTTGAACTTCATGGTGAAGGGCTGGCCGTCGCGAAACTTCTCGTAGTCGGGCGGGCGGGGGATGCGGTGATCCTCGCCGTCGCGGCGTTCCAGGATGAAGGGGTAGGTGAAACTCTGCACACAGGCCGGATTGGGCTCGGCCGCGGCGTGGGGCTCGCCGGTGTCGGCCTTGGCCTCCGAACCCGCCACGTAGGGAACGCCCGAGAGCGGCAGCAGGTCGCCCAGCTCGGTGGCGTCCAGCACCCAGCCGGGCTCGAAGCGCACGCCCTCGTCGCGGTCGAGGCGGTACGCCGTGACCGAGCGGATGCGTCCGTCGCGCACCTCCAGGTCCAGCACCTTGGTTCGCGGGAACAGGCGGATGCGGTCGCCGTGGGCGGCCAGCATCTCGCGAATCGCCTCGCGCCCGAAGCGCGGCTCGAAGCACAGCTCGGAGACGAAGCAGGCGCCCGGGTTGAAGTCCGTCAGCCGGGCGACCTCGGGCTTCCAAGCGTAGGCCGCCCGGGAGCCGTCGCGGATGCGCCGCCGCAGCTCCTGGTAGAGCTTCGTGCCGCCGGCTCTCTCGATGAAGCGATGCTCGTCGAGCGCCGAGACGCTGAGGAGTTGCCCGCCGATCTCGTCGGTCTCTTCGAGCAAACAGACGTCGTGGCCTCTCTCGGCGGCCCGCAGCGCCGCCGCCACGCCGCCCGGCGCGGCTCCGGCGACCAGAATCTCGCAGGCGATGCGAGGCGCCGAGGCGTCGACCTGGACGGTTCGCACCCATTGCGCCGGGTCGCCTTCGACCCGCACCTTCTGCACGTCGAGAACCTCGAAAGTCTGGCCTGCCAGCGAGGCGGCCAGTAACGAAACCCACCAAAGACGCATGAGAGCCCATGATAGCCGCGACCGCGAAGGGTCCGCCTAGCGGGCCCAGGCGCGGGGATCGCAAGATTCCCGCAACCTAAAGACCGGCTTGGGCTTACACATCACGGCCCGACCCGCTATACTCTGTAGCGAATTCTAGTTGTGATGAAATTCTCCTCGACCTTGACGTCCGCGGAGGATCACTGGAGGTTTATCCTCCACACCTCCTCCGTCTGCCTCGTCCTCGCCGTGGCCTTCGGCGGTTCTACGCTCCGGGCGGCCGAATCCGTCGTGCCCGGCGGCGAGGCAATCTTCAAACAGTACTGCGTGGCCTGCCACGGCGACGCCGCCAAGATGGCCGGCGTCAGCTTTACGGAGCTCACCAGCCGCCCGTCGGTCGCTGAAGGCTTCCATGAATGGGAGAAGGTGGTCTCGGCGCTCCAGGAGAAGCGCATGCCGCCGGCCGGCATGCCGCAGCCCAGCGAGCAGGAGCGCGCGCAGGCGATCGCCGCCGTGCAGAACGCTCTGCTGAGCTATGCCAAGCAGCACGACGGGGCCCCGGGCCGCGTGACCGTGCGGCGCCTGACCAGCGGCGAATACACCTATACGATCGAAGACCTGACCGGCCTGGACCTGAATTTCGACCGTGACTTCGTGGCCGATTCGGTCGGCGGCGAGGGCTTTACCAACTACGGCGACGCCCAGTTCATGGCCGACGCCAGCCTGGAGCTGTACCTCGAAGCCGCCAAGCGGGTGGCCGACCACGCCGTCATCGGCGCCGGTCCGCTGCAGTTCTACACCGACCCGGGGATGAGCGGTTTCGAGATGTCGGCGATCCATCGCATTCACGACATCTACCGCCAACATGGCTTCCGCGCTGTCGCCGCCGAGGGCGGCCGGGCGTTCGGGCTGGAGCTGTACGGCAAGGCCTTCTTTGCGGCTTGGCAGTATGAGCACCGTGCGGAGCTGGGTATGGGCGAGCTGTCGCTGGAGCAGATCGGCGCCAAGCACGGCCTCTCGCCGCGCTTCGTGCAGCATATTTGGCGCGTGCTGCAACAGCCTTCGACGACCTATCCGACGAGCGAAGTGGTCACGATGTGGAAGGATCTGCCCGCCCCCGGCGCCGATGCGGACGCCGTGATGGCGAAGTGCACCGAGATCCAGGGCTTCGTGATCAGTTGGCCGCGCTGGCTGTTCGGCGCCGGCGAGCTGGCCGCCGGAGGCGCGGGCGACGAACGCGCGCTGGTGATTACCGACGCCGCCGTGGTCGCCAAGCGCAGCGAGGAGCTCAACTTCGTGGAGCGCATCGAGGATCCGGGCAAGGCCACCGTCCACATCTCGCTGGGCGAGGCCAACCCGCAAGCCTCCACTGACGCCGTAGTGATCTTCCGCGGCGCCGCGGTGCGCATGACGCGCGGGCAGGACTCGACGCCGCTGCGCGAGCTGCTCGACGCCGCGACCATCGAGAAGCTGGCCTTGGGCCATGGACCCGCCGGAACGCCCCTGGGCCCGGACGACTTCGCGTTGCCGGCCGGCTCCGAAGTGGACTTCCAGCTCAACATCGGCAAGGAAGCCCGCTTCTTCTCGATGAAGATGACGGCCGAGCTGGCCGGCGATCCCGGCGACGCGGTGCTGCGACTGCTAGTCTCCCAGACGGCCGACGGGCAGAGCGGCCGGCCCTCCTGGGCGCTGCTGGCTGATTCGGACAGCCCCGGCTTCAAGTCCTGGAAGGCCAACGTTCTCGAGTACGCCGGCAACTTCCCGCAGGCTTCGCACGGTGAGCCCACGCCGGCCGACCGGGACCCGATTCCGCCGCCGTTCAACAACGACTACAACCAGCCCGAGCGCGACCGCTTCCACCAGCGCGTCAAGTACTATCGCCAGGACGACTTTCTGGTCGACAAGATTCTCGACGACGCGACGCGCCAGCAGCTCGACGAAGCTTGGTCCGACCTGATGGCCTCGTTCGAGTTCCACCAGGCCACGCTGAACTTCGTCAACGACAAGTACGACCTGAAGCTCGAGAAAGGCATCGCCGAGCTGACCGAGGCCGACATCGCCGCCATGCCGGAGGAAGCGCAGCACTGGGCTCGCACGCTGACCTCCGAGTACCAGGCCGTGATGGCCCAGCAGGCCGCCGCCCAGCCCGGCCACGTCGATGACGCCATCGCCTTCGCGCAGCGCGCCTGGCGCCGGCCGCTGACCGCCGCCGAGAAGGACAGCCTGCGCGGCTTCTACGTGCAGGCTCGCGAAGAGCTGCAGCTCGACCACCGCAAGGCCGTCCGGGCGCTGCTCACCCGCATCCTCGTGGCGCCTTCGTTCCTGTATCGGCTCGAGGAGCCCGATGCGCCCAAGGGCGTCACCGAGCTGACCGACTACGAACTCGCCAGCCGCCTCAGCTACTTCCTATGGTCCTCCACGCCGGATCAGGAGCTGCTCGACGCAGCCTCCGCGGGCAAGCTGCGCGAGCCCCAGGAGATGGAGCGGCAGGTGCGGCGGATGCTCGCCGCGCCCAAGGCCCGCCGCCTCGCCACCGAGTTCTTCGGCCAGTGGCTGGGCTTCTACCGCTTCGACCAGTACCGCGGCGTGGACGCCAAGCGCTACCCGGAATTCACCGACAAGGTCAAGGCGTCGATGTATGACGAAGCCGTGTCGCTGTTCGAGCACATCATCCGCCGCGACAAGCCGATCCGGGATGTAGTGTTCGCCGACTACGACTTTTTGAACAAGGATTTGGCGCAGATCTACGGCCTCGATGTGGACGTGGAGGCGGCCGACGGCGTGACGCTGGTGGAGGGGACGGACAAGCTCCACCGCGGCGGCGCGCTGCGGCTCGGCGCGGTGCTCACGGCGACTTCCGCGCCGTTGCGCACCAGCCCCGTCAAGCGCGGAGACTGGGTGCTGCGGCGCATCGTCGGCACGCCGGTGCCGCCGCCGCCGCCCAACGCCGGCTCGATCGCAGCCGACGACAAGGCCTTCGGCTCGGACACGGTCTTCGAGCGCCTGCAGGCTCACAAACGCAACGCCACCTGCGCGGGCTGCCACAACCGCATCGACCCGCTGGGCTTTCCGCTCGAACACTACGACACCATCGGCCGCTGGCGGAACGAGTACCCCAACGGCCAGCCGATCCACGACTCCGGCACGCTGACGGACAAGACCGAGATCAGCGGCGTCGACGGTCTGATCGGGTATCTGGAATCGCAGGAAGATCAGATCCTGAAGAACCTTTCCAACAAGCTGCTCGGCTTCGCCCTGGGCCGTACGGTGCTGGCCTCGGATCAGTTGCTGGTCCGGCGCCTGACCGAGGCCGGCGGACGGCAGTCGTTCGCGGACATGGCCACGGCCATCGCCACGAGCGCACAGTTTCGAACGCGGCTGGGACGCGAGGAAGCCCCGCCGTCCACGTCAGAGAACCCGGACTCCGCCCCGGCGGCGCCCACAGTAGCAGGAGCAGGCGGAAGATGAAGCGCATCGACCCCGACCACCGTAACTCTCGAGTCTCTCGTCGCAATTTCTTGCGCGGAGCCGGCGTCGCCTTGACGCTGCCCTGGATGGAATCGTTGCGCGCGGCCGAAACGGACGATCCCAAGGCCGCCGGCCTCGACAAGCCGCCCATCCGCTTCGGTTTGGTCTACTTCTCCAACGGCGTCGAGCCCGAGCACTGGTGGGCCAAGGGTTCCGGCAAGGACATGGAGATCGGCCCGGGCCTGGAGCCCATGCGGCCCTACACCCAGGACATCAACTTCCTGCGCGGGCTCTACAACCAGAAGGCGGTCGATTCCTCCAGCCCGCACCTGGGACGCATGCCCAACATGCTCTCCGGGGCCGACGTGAGCCTCGATCCGGCGGTCATCAAGGTCGGCACGACCATGGACCAGGTGATCGCCCAGAGCATCGGCCACAACACGGCCGTGCCGTACCTGGCGCTGGGCATCGAGCCCAACGAGCTGCGGCTGGAAGACGGCGTGTCGATGATCTACGGCTCGAACGTCTCCTGGGCCACGCCCACCAAGCCGGCCAGCAAGGAGATCTACCCGGCCCGCGCGTTCGACCGGTTGGTCGGCGACGGCAAGGACCGCGATCTCGATCGCAGCATTCTCGACACCGTTCTCGAGCAGGCTCACGACCTCGAAGGCAAGATCAGCCTGGGCGACCGGCGCAAGCTCGGCGAGTACATGGACTCGGTCCGCGACATCGAGCAGCGCATCGAGAGGGCCTCGCAGCAGGGCCGGCTCGAAGGCTGGCGCCCCACGATCACCGAGCCGAACATCCCGCGCCCGGCCGACGAGTTGCCGCAGGAAGTCGCCGAGCACATGAAGCTGATGCTCGACATCGTGGTGCTCGCCTTCCAGATGGACAAGACGAGGGTCGCGACGCTGATGCTCAACAACGACCTGTCACAGATGAACTTCGGCTTCATCCCCGGCGTCCACGGCGCGCTGCACCTCGACCTCACGCACAACGGCAAGGCCCCCGAGCTCGAGGCGATGTACCTGCGCACGAATCAGTTCCACGTGCAGCAGTACGCCTACATTCTGGAACGGATGAAGGGCATCGACGAGGGCAACGGCACGACGCTGCTCGACAACTCGATCATGATGGGCGCCTCGAACCTGTTCGACGGCGACTCGCACGGCGCCGACCAGATGCCGATCCTGCTCGCGGGCCACGCCGGCGGCTCGCTCCAGACCGGCCGGGTGCTCGACTACCTGGAGCCCGGCGTCGACGACAACCGCCGCGCCTGCAGCCTCTATCTGTCGATCATGGACCGCATGGGCGTCGAGCTGGAGCGCTTCGGCGACACCGACAAGCGCTTGGCGGACCTGTAGGGCGTCAGAAGACTTCCCAGGAGCGCGGGGACCCGGGTGGGTCTCCGCGTTTTGCGTTTGTGGACGATTCGCTAGAATCGCCAAGGTTCGGCATGCCTTCCGCCTCCGTTCTCATCCTGTTGGTCGCCTGGGCGGCGCTGGCCGCCGCCGACCGCTCGCCGAGCCTGCGGGAACGCCTGTTGCGCGGCGCGGTCGGGTGGGGCGCGGCGGTCGTACTGCTCACCGAAGGGCTCGGCCTGGCTGGGCTGCTGCGGCCGGGGCCGGTCTTCGCGGCATGGTGCGCGGTGACGGTCGCCGCCGTCGGGGTTGCGGTCGCTCGGAAGACGCCGCCGCCGTCCCTGCGGCCTCCGCGACCGTCCTGGAGCGACGCCGCCGCTCTGCTCGCGATCGGAGTCGTGTTCGGCTGCACGGGCCTGACGGCCTGGGTCAGCGCCCCCAACAGCGCCGACGCCATGGCGTACCATCTGCCGCGCGTTCTGTACTGGATGCAGCAGGGCAGCGTCGATTTCTTCCCCACGCACTATCTGAACCAGGTCAGTCTCCAGCCTTTCGCCGAGTACGTCACGCTCCACACGTTTCTGCTCTCCGACGGCGACGGCTGCGCCAACCTGCCGCAGTACGGAGCGTTCCTGCTGTGCGTAGTCGGGGTCTCCGTGGTCGCCCGCGAGCTCGGGGCCGGCCGCTCCGGCCAGATCCTGGCGGCCTTCTTCGCCGCGACGTTGCCCAACGCCACGCTGCAAGCCTCGGGCGCCAAGAACGACCTGGTGCTGGCGGCTTGGCTCGTCGCCTTTCTGGCCTTGGGGCTGGCTTCTTCGCGCTCGGGCGCCCGCGCCGGCTGGGTTCCGGCCGCCTTCGCCGGGGCACTGGCGCTTTTCACCAAGGGGACGGCCTATCTCTTCCTCCCGCCATTGGCGCTGGCCTTGGTCGGGATGCGCAGCAGGCAGGACCGCTGGGCTTTCGCCGGGCGGCTTGCCGTGGGCGGGATCGCGGCGACGCTCCTGCTCAACGGGCCGCTGTTCCTCCGCAACTTCGAGCTGAGCGGATCGCCGCTGGGCTTCGACTCCTCGCAGGCGGACGGCCGCTACCGCTGGCAGAACGAGGCCCCCGGAGTGCGCACGACGCTGTCGAACCTGTTGCGCCACGCCTCCGAGCAGTTGGGCGCCCGCAGCCCGGCCTGGAATGAGGGCGTGTATCAGGCCGTCCTCACCGCTCATGCTTGGCTGGGCGCCGACCCCAACGATCCGCGGTCCACCTGGCGGGAAGCGGCCTACCAGGCGCCCCGCAACGCGAACCACGAGGCGGACGCCAACAATCGCTGGCATCTGTTGGCCTACGCTCTCTCGGCGGCCTTCCTGCTGGGCCGCCCGAGGGCGAAGGGCCGTCGCGAGCTGTTGCTGCTGGGCGGAGCGGTCCTGCTGGGGCTGCTCGGCTTCTGCGCTTACCTGAAGTGGCAGCCCTTTCAGGCCCGCATGCTGACGCCGCTGTTCATCCTGGCCGCGCCGATCCCGGCGCTGCTGCTCGAGTCCGTCCCGGCCGTCGCGCGCTTGCTCGTGACGCTGTTGCTGCTCAGCAACGTGCGGTTGGCGCTGACGGCGAACTGGACGCGGCCGCTGGAGGGCCCCCACAGCATCCTGCGCATCGAGCGTAGCGAGGGCTATTTCGCCGATCTGACGCCTTGGGGCAATCGCGAGTCCTATCTCGCCTCCGTCGACATCCTGGCGGATTCCGGCTGCGACGATGTGGGGCTCGACTTGACCGAGTATCAGATCGAGTACCCCTTCCAGGCGTTGCTGCGCCTGCGGCGGCCCGAGGTCCGCTTTCGGCACGTCCAAGTGCGCAACCCCAGCGCACGCTTCGAACGGCCCGGGATGCCGCCGCCCTGCGCCGTGGTCTGCATGAATTGTGCGGATGTGCCCGAGACGCGGGTTCTCTACACGGACTACCCCGTCGCCCGGACCGCCGGACGCTTTCTGGTCTTCTTGCGCTGAAATTAACTCACGTAGAGGAACGCCGGGTAGCGCTCGACCTCGGCGTCGTCCCGTTTGCGCGCCAAGCAGTAGATCTGTTCGCCGCGCAGGCGGGGGTCGAAGCCGGCCTGCTCGATCAGCTCGAGCGCCCAGGTCTCCGTGGCGACGCCTTCGAAGCGCTCGGTGAACAGCCACTCCGTCTCGAAACCGGCGCAGCGCAGCGCGCGGTCGAGCTCGTTCGGCGTGTACTCGCGCACGTGCGCGGCGCGGTCCTCGCCGCGGTCGGGGAGGGCGTACTGCGCGAACACCTGGGGATTCTCACCCCGCAGGGCGCGCGCCACGCTGCCGATGCTGGCGCAGTTGGGGGTGGTCAGCAACAGCCCGCCGCCGGGTTTGAGAATCCGGCGGGATTCCACCAGCATGTGCATCGGGTCGGTGCGGAAGTGCTCGAAGATCTCGCACGCCAGCACGAGGTCGAAGGAACCCTCCGCGTAGGGGTAGGGGTCCGTTTCGGCGTCGAACAGGTCGACCTCGCAACGGAAGACTTCCCTGCCCTGGACGTTCGCGAGGCGGGTCTCGGTGCGACCGGCCTCGCCGAAGTACGCCCCACGCACCGAGCCGTAGCCCAGCTCGGACGCGAGCAGCGGCGTGATCTGCATGTAGCAGCCGAGCTCGAGGATGGCTTGGTCGGGACGGCCCTTCGGCGTCAGGCTGAGGGTCCGCGCCAGCCGGGCGCCGTGCACCTTCAGGTATCCCGTCGAGCTCTCCTCGCGGTCAAAGGCTTCCAGCAGCTCGCGATAGCGGGTGAGTTGGGAGTCGTCCGGGCGCAGCTCGGCCGGCAGGGCAGCCTCTTCGCGCGCCAGACGAACGTCGATCTCACGAGACAGGCGGCGCACCGCGCGAAGAACGAAGCGCGCCGCCGGTCCCATCGCTCGACTAGCCGGCCATCGAGGCCAGGAACTCCAGGTTGTGCCGGGTCTTGCTCATCTTGTCCTTGAGCAGCTCCATGCACTCCACCGTCGACATCTGGCTGAGCACCTTGCGCAGCACCCACACGCGGCTCACTTCGTCCGGCGTGAGCAGCAGCTCTTCCTTGCGGGTGCCGGACTTGTTGATGTCGATCGCGGGGAACACGCGCTTGTCCACCAGCTTGCGGTCCAGCAGCACTTCCATGTTGCCGGTGCCCTTGAACTCCTCGAAGATCACGTCATCCATGCGGCTGCCGGTCTCCACCAGCGCCGTGGCCATGATGGTCAGGCTGCCGCCCTCTTCGATGTTGCGCGCCGCGCCGAAGAAGCGCTTCGGGCGCTGCAGGGCGTTGGCGTCCACGCCGCCGGAGAGGATCTTGCCCGAAGGCGGCACGATCGTGTTGTAGGCGCGGGCCAGACGGGTGATCGAGTCGAGCAGGATGACCACGTCGCGCTTGTGCTCCACCAGCCGCTTGGCCTTCTCGATGACCATCTCGGCCACCTGCACGTGGCGCGTGGCCGGCTCGTCGAAGGTCGAGCTGATGACCTCGCCGTTGACCGAGCGCTGCATGTCGGTGACTTCCTCGGGCCGCTCGTCGATCAGCAGCACGATCAGCACGACCTCCGGGTGGTTCGTGGTGATCGAGTTGGCGATCGTCTGCAACAGCATCGTCTTGCCGGTGCGCGGCGGC
The DNA here is from genome assembly GCA_016125275.1 of Acidobacteriota bacterium. Taxonomy (GTDB): domain Bacteria; phylum Acidobacteriota; class Terriglobia; order Bryobacterales; family UBA6623; genus RI-231. Next base: position 360,962 of record WGMB01000003.1, read on the forward strand.
GCGACGATCAGTCCGCGTTGGCCCTTGCCCATCGGGGTCATCAGGTCCATCACGCGGCCGGACATGTTCTTCGACGTCGTCTCGAGCTTGAAGCGCTCCTGCGGATAGTACGGCGTCAGGTTGTCGAACAGGATCTTCGTCTTGGCGACTTCGGGCGATTCGAAGTTGATCGCCTCGACCTTGATCAGCGCGAAGTAGCGTTCGCCTTCCTTGGGCGAGCGCACCTGACCCTGGATGCTGTCGCCGGTGCGCAGATCAAAGCGCCGAATCTGCGACGGCGACACATAGATGTCGTCCGGGCCGGGGAGGTAGTTGTACTCCGGCGCGCGCAGAAACCCGAAGCCTTCGGGCAGCAGCTCCAGCACGCCCTGGGAGAAGATCATGCCGCTCTTCTCCGCCTGCGCCTGGAGGATCTTGAAGATCAGCTCCTGCTTGCGCAGGCCGGACATGCCTTCGACGCCCAGCTCCTTACCCAGCTCGGTGAGCTGGCTGATGTTCATGTCCTTCAGCGCAGCCAAGTCGAGGGCCTTGGCGCGGCTCTCGCCGTCGCCCTCGTCGGCATCCGCCTCGGCTTCGGCCAACTCGGCCGCCTCGACGTGCGCTTCGGCTTCGCGCCGGGCTTCGGCTTCGGAGTCCCGGCGGGGACCCTTCCGACGCCGCCGGCGGCTGTTGCCGCCGCCTCCGCCTTCGGACTTGCGCTTGGGCGCCTGCCCTTCTTCCTGGGCGGGTTTGGGAGTGCTTTCCTGCGGGGAATCGGACATGAATTCTTCCTATGGGTCCGCCGAGGCGGAACGAAAAAAACGGGCCCTGCGCTCGTGAAATTGGACAGTTAGCTTGCCGAGGCCAAAGCCTCGAGAATCCCGTCCCACAGCGTCGTAACGCCTTCTCCGGTGACGGCCGAAAAGGCCACGGGTGGGCTGAAACTCTCCTCGATCGCGCGGATCGCAGCGTCGCGCTGCGAAGGCTTTAGTTTATCAGCCTTTGACGCCACAACCAAGAACGGTACGTCGTTGGCCGTCAACCATTCTCGCATTTGCTCGTCGGTGTCCTTGGCGCCGTGCCTGGAATCGATGATCAGCACCACCAGACGCAGCGGCAGCCGGTCGGTCAAATAGCTCTCCGCCAGCCTCTTCCACTCGTTGACCACCGATCGCGGAGCCTTGGCAAAGCCGTATCCCGGCAGGTCCACGAAGTAGTAGCGGCCGTCAATCTTGTAGAAATTGATCGTCTGCGTCCGGCCCGGCGTGGCCGAGGTCTTCGCCAACTGCTTCTTGCTGATGGGCGGCTCGCCCTTGCGGCGCTTGCCTTTGGTCAACAGGGCGTTCAGCAAGCTGGACTTTCCGACGTTCGAGCGGCCCACGAAGGCCACTTCCAGCAGCCCGTCGGCCGGAAACGATTCCGGCCGGCCCGCCGACGCGATGAACTCTACGGACACCGCTCCATCATACGCGCTGGCTCCGCTTCCCCGCCGACTCTAGCGGTTGAACCAGCGCCGGACGGGGTTGCTGAAGACTGACTACGCTTTTGAAGCGGCCGATTCATCCCCGAGAAACACTCCCCGGCGGAGCTCATCGAAGGCCTGCATCAACTGCTGCTGCGTGTTCATCACGATGGGCCCACGCCAGGCCACGGGCTCCTCCAAGGGCTGCCCCGACACCAGCAGGAAGCGAACCCCTTCCTCGCCGGCCTCGACTCTCACCTCGTCGCCGCGGTCGAACAGCGCCAGCGTGCGGTTCTCAACCGCCAGTCCGGCGTCCTCTCCGCCGTACACCTCGGTCTTCACGGCCTGCGGCTCGGAGGCCCCGCGAAAACGGCCCGCGCCGGCGAACACATAGGCAAACGCGTGCCGCGTGGTCTCCACCGGCAGCGTCTTCGTTCGGCCGGGGGGCACCGAAACGTCCAGGTACACAGGGTCGGCGGCGATGCCGTCCACCGGGCCCCGGGTCGACCCGTAGCGCCCGCAGACGATGCGAATCGCCGTGCCGTCGTCCTCGACGACCACCGGGATGTCGCCGGACTGGACCTCCTGGTAGCGCGGCGCCGTCATCTTGAGCGACGACGGCAGATTGGCCCAGAGCTGAAAGCCGTGCATACGGCCCTCAGCGTCGCCCTTCGGCATCTCCTGGTGGATGATGCCGCGCCCGGCGGTCATCCATTGCACGTCGCCGGCCTTGATGGCGCCGCTGTTGCCGAGGCTGTCGCCGTGCTCGACCGTGCCGGCCAAGACGTAGGTGATGGTCTCGATGCCCCGGTGCGGATGCCACGGGAAGCCGGCCAGGTACTCCTCCGGCGTGTCGTTGCGGAAGTCGTCGAGCAACAGAAAGGGATCGAAATCCGACGTATTGCCGAACCCGAACGCGCGCCGCAGATGGACGCCCGCGCCCTCCATGGTCGGCTGGGAATGAGTGAGCTTCTTGATGGGCCGTAAGGACACGCAGCGCCTCCGAGCCCTCAGTCTAGCGACCGGCTCGGGCGGCCGTCCGCAGGGACGGTCAGGCAGCGGCGCGCTGGCGGATTTCGACGATGCGGGAGGTCGTGATCGTGTGGTACTCGGGGTGGTGAAACTCCAGGTGCATGCCGCGGCCGATGAAGGCCACCTTGAGCATCGAACCGCCCCAACTGGAGCCGTGGATGCTCACCTTCACCGGGCAGGGGCAGAAAACGGGGTGTCCGGAGATCTCGGCGCTGCCGTCGTGATGGACCACCAACTGGTAGGAGCGGTTCTCGGTCTCGACTTCCAGTGCGAAGCCTTCCGGCAGGTCGCCCAGATGCACGCCGCCCTCGATCTCCGACTGCACGATGCGTCGGTTGACCACATCGCTGAAGTTACGCGAACACCCTACGATGTCCGTTCCGGTTTGGCCCCTCGTACCCATCTTCCGACGCTCACAGTATAAACAAGAACAACCCGCCTCGGAGGGGCGTCCATTCCGCCGACCGGGGGCTGATTTTTCCCTCTAATTACCCTTCCCCTCACTGAGCCGGCGGAAGTAATCCGCCACGGCCTGCCGATATTCGTCCGGCACGGGGTCGGCGACCAGGGCGCGCACTGGGCCGCCGGTATCGCCCTCCACCTGCCGCCGCACCTGCAGCTCGAGCTGCTCGAGCAGAGAGAGCATGTCGCGGTACTCCCGCTCCAGTAGCTCGGGGTTGCCTTGGAAGCGCGAGCTCGGCAGGTTCTGGACGAAACGACGGAGTTCCTCGAGGTCCTCCTCGTAGACGCCGCCCTGGCGCAGCTCCTTGGTCAGCCGGGGCAACTCGGAGGCGCTGCGCTCGAACGCGGCCCGCATGCGCTCGCGGTCCTCGGCCGTGAAACCGCCGCCGCCGCGCAGATTCTGCCAGTCGAGCAAATTGCCGTCGCTGGGACCGCGCTGCGGCCCGCCGCCGCCGCCGCGGCGACCGCCGAAGCCCTGTTGCTGACCGGGCGTCATGCCGCCCTGCGCCACCTGGGCCTGCCCGGAGCCCTGGCCCTGTCCGTTGCCTTCGCCGGGCTGCTGGCCTTCGCCCTGCTGGCCGCCCTGGCCCTGCTGGCCCTGTTGCCCTTGCTGGCCGCCCTGCCCCTGGCCGGGTTGCTGGCCGGGCTGCTGACCGCCGCCTTGGGCCTGCTGCTGGCCCTGGCCCTGCTGTCCTTGGCCTTGACCTTGCTGCCCCTGTTGGCCTTGACCTTGCCCTTGCTGCTGACCCTGTTGGCCCTGACCTTGTTGGCCCTGACCCTGCTGTTGCCCTTGGCCTTGCTCGCCCTGGCCTTGGCCTTGCTCGTCGCCCGGGCGCTGGCCGCCGCGGCGTCCGCTGGGATCATCCAAGCCGGCGGCCTTCTCCAAATCGCGCCGCAACTGCTCCATCCGCGTCAGCGCCTGGGCCAGTTGGTCGCCGCCTTGGCCGCTGCGGCCCTGGCCGCCGTTCTGGGCGATCTGCTCGGCGTCGCGCACGTTGTCGCGGAACTCCCGCAGCGCCCGCGCCACGCCTTCCTCGCTGTTGGCCACGTACGGCGCGCCGCCGCGGCGAATGTAGTCCGCCGCCGTCTGCAGCCGCGTGGACGCCTCGGACTGCTGCAGCTCTCCCAGCGCCCCCCGCAAGCGCCGCGAGGCCTCGGGGCTGGACTGGCTGAGGTTGCGGATCGCTTCCTGCGCCTGCCGCTCGAGCCCTTGCAGATCCTCGGCCATCTTGCCCTTCTCGGCTGACAACTCGCGCTCCTGGTCCCGCGTCAAGCCGCTCGGAACGGCGCCGCGCCGTCCTTCTTCCTTCTGGCGCTTCATCTCCTCCAGCGCCGTCTGCAAAGCCCGCTCCAGGTGCGGTTGCACCTCGGCTTGGCGGTCCACCAGATCCTGCGCGCCTTCGGCGAGGTCCGACAGAGCCGACTGGCCTTGCTGGCGTCGCTGCTCGGCCATCTGTTCGAGCGCCCGGTCCAGCTCCTGGCTGGCCTGCTCGGCGCCCTGCCGCTGTTGCGCTCCCTGCTGCGGCGAGCCGCCCTGCTGGCCGCTGGACTGCCGCATTTGCTGGGTCGCCCGGTCCAGCCGCTCGATGGTCTGCTGCACCAGTTGCTGTTGCTGCCGCTGCGACGAGGACTGGCCGGATTGCCCCGACTGGCCGGACTGGCCCGACTGGCCGGACTGGCCCGATTGCCCTTGCTGGCCCTGTTGGCCCTGCTGGCCGCTCTGACTCTGCTGCGAATTGGAGGCCTGCTGCTGGCGACCTTCCCGCTGTAACTGTTCGAGCTGCCGTTTGAGCTCTTCGGCCTCGCGCCGCAACATCTCCTGCTGCCAGCGCTGGGCGAAGCTCATCTCCTGCTCGCGCCGCGCCTGTTCGGCGAGCTGCTCTTGCCGTTTGGCCAGCTCTTCGAGCTTCTTGAAGGCGTCGTCGATCTCGCGCTGGAGCTGCTGCTGCTGCCCGCCGCCCCCGCCGCCGGTCTCGTACTGGTTCTTCTCGAGATCCATCTCGAGCTCGAACATCTCCGCCAGATCCCGGCTGGCGCCGCCGCCTCCGCCCCCGCCGCCTTGCTGGAAGGCCACCTGGATGTCAGTGAACAGCGACTCAGCCCGCAGCAGGTGCTGCAAGGCCTTCTGCTCGGGCCGCACGGCCTCCTGCAAATCCAGCTCCGAGAGCAGATCCGCGGCCGGCTGCATCGCTTCGGCCGCCTGCTCCAGGTTCTCCACGAAGAGGCGGAATTTCTCGTTGGTTCCCGTCAGCTCCCGGGCCCGGGTGCGCTCGGCCAAGGTCTTGGCCTGGTCGCGCAGGGTGAGCTGCAGCTCGGAGAGCATCTGGGCGCTCTGCTCGATCTCCTGCTTGGAGCGGCCGTCCTTGGCGCCGCGCTCCTTGATCAGGTTCCAGGTGGCCGCGATGATCTCCTTCTGCCGCTTGGAGATCTCGTTCTGCTGGTCCTGCTGGCCGCCCTGCATGCCGCCGCCGCCCTGCTGTGACTGCTCGAAGGTGCGGTTGAACGGCTGCACCTCGATGAAGTACATGTCCGTCTGCACTTCGCTCTCGTGGTCACGGGCCACGGCGTAGTAGGCGATCACGTCGCCCGGAAACAGCCGCGGCTGCATCTCGCTGGGCGCCTTTTCCCGGTCGGGCGTCAGAATCTCCACGCCGTCCGGCGTAATGGCTTGGCCGGCCTGCTTGCCCAGCTCTTCGAGCTCGAACACGTAGCTGGCGTTCACCTGTCCGCGATTGCCGCCGCCCAAAGGCTTGGTCACCCATTCGCCGCCGTTGACCGAGTAGCGCAGCTCCAGATTACGGACGCCGAAGTCGTCGGTCGCTTCAAAGCGCGCCGTCACTTCTTCGATCGGCGTGGCGCGCCAGTCGCGGCCCGGACGCAGAATCTTCACCTGCGGCTTCTCATTGGGCAGCACGGTGATGAAGAAGTCCTCGGTCAGCCGCACCTTCTCTCCGTCGTAGAAGGCCGCGATGTAGTATTCGCCGTCTTTCTCGACCTCGAGTTTGCCGGAAGCTGTCAGGTCGGAACCCTTGAGCGCCAGGTCGTTTTCGTTCACGACGAGAACGGCGCCCTTGAGCGGCTTGTCGGTCGTGATCTGGACGGTGACCTCGGTCCCGGGCACGGCGCGGATGTCGCCGCCGGGGTCCTCGGTGCGGTCCTCCATCCCGGTCCAGTCCGGGAAGTCGTAGGTGAGCTTGATGTTCTCCACATTGGGCATCACCACGACCTTGACCTCGTAGGTGGTCGACTTGAGCCCGGCCGCTTCGACGTAGTAGCGGAAGGGTTCGGTGACTCCCGCCAGCGTGAACTCGAACCCGGTTCCTTCCATGCGGGGCGGCATCGGCGCCGCCTCCCAGTCCACCGAGCTCTCGTACTGCACGTAGATGACGGCTTCCGTGGAGTCCAGGCCGATCAGGGAGGCGTGGATTTCGAGAGACGCGCCGGAGCGCACCGTCGTATCCCCGGGCTCCACGATCAGGTCGTAGAGAGGCTTGTTGTCCGGCTGCATCCAGCCCGCCCAGAGCCTCTGCGCGCCGTAGCTCCAGTAGCCCGGCCCCGAGGTCCCCAGCCAAACCAGCAGCGCGGCGGCGGCCAGCCCGGCTCCGGCAAAGGTCAAAATGCGTCCGGTGGTGACGATGGAGTCCGCCGGCGCCGTCTGCGCCACCTTCATGGCGTCCTCGGCCAGCAGTCCCAGCATCGGGTTGGCGGGCTCGCCCTCTTGCTGACGGCGGGTCTGGTCCAGGTAGGTGGTCACGCGGCCGTCGAAAGCCGGCACCTGGCGCTCGAGCTCGTCGCCCACGCCCTTGCGGCCCAGACGCCGCAACGGCAGCACCAGCAACAGCACGATCACCGCCGCCAAGCCGCCGAACAGGGCCGTGCGCGCGCTGAGCACGCTCGCGTCAGAGAACGCAAAGCGGTTGGCGATGAACACCAGCGCCACCGTCAGCGCCAGCGCGGCGGCGGCCAGGGCGCCCAGTCCTTGGGAGGCGATGCTGAGCTTCAGTCTCCGCCGGAATTGCGCCAGATAATCTTGCAAATTTCCGCTCGACAGCATCGCGTCCCCCTTATACCTCTCGCCGCACGTCCAGTCGCCGATTACCCACGACGGATTCTATCAGCACGATCGCAACCAGCAAGAACAGCAGCCACTTCCAGATCTCCACCGGCGGCGGCTTGATGGGCGTGGCCGCGCCGCCCTCGGCGGCGACTCCGCCGCTACGGCCCGTGGAGCGCCACAGCCGCAGCGTCTCGTCGTCGATCGGCCGCATGTTCGACTCTCGCGGGTCCGGATTGACGGCCACGATCTCCACGCCGCCTTCGCCCCGCAGTTCCCAGAAACCGGCCTGATCGAGCGTCAGGTCGTCCCGCTGCATCGCCTCCGACAGCGACAGCGCGCGGTTGCCCGCCGGGTCGTAGACCTGCACCATCCGGCTCGCCTCGCGGCGTCGGCCCAGCTCGAGCGCATCGTCTACGGTCAGCGTCGCCGTCCGCTCGGCCGCGCCGGCCAGATAGCGCGCCGATTCGGCCGCGAACGGCACGAACACCGGGCGCACCGGCAGATCGTTCCAGACGTTGTCCAGGGTGGAGGCGAACACCAGCGCCCGGCCTTCTCCCAGCCTTCTCTCCACCAGCAGCGGAGCGCCGTCGGCCAGAGTCGCCAGCACCTCGTCGCCGTCTTCGACCTGCAACCGGGCCGTCTGGAAGAACTCCACGCCCCGCAGGCTCTCCACACGGCTCAGCGCCTCGTGCGTCTCGTCCACGCGACCGGCCAACTGGAACTCCCCGCCTTGGGGCAGCCGCCCGGCCGTCACCCGCATCCCCAGCGCCGGGATCGACCCGCGCCGCGCGGTCTCGGGGCCGACGGCGACGAGCAGAGCCCCGCCGCCCTCGACGTACGAGCGCAACTTCTGCTCGAACGCCGTCGAGAGCTGGCCGACGTCCGACAGCACGACCAGCGCGAACTCCGAGGGGTTTCGCCGCTCGGCGTCTCCCGGCGACGACACCTCCACCTGCAGCACCGACTGCGTCGACGAGCGCAAGGCCTCCTGGTAGAACAAGGCGTCGCGGCGGCGGCGATCCGCGGTGACGAACAGGATCGGCTCCGGCGGCGAATTGTCCAGCGCTACCAAGCGCACGTCGTCGGCCGGCAAATCGTCGGCCGGGGACAGCGCCAAGCGCGCCCGGCTGTAGCCCTTCGGCGCCTCGAACCCCTCGAACAGGAACGACGTCCGTCCCATCGCGGCCACTTCCTGGCTGATGGAATCGACGGCTTGCCCGTTGATCTCCAGCGTGACGGTCTTGCGCGCCGGCTGGGTCGAATACGAGGCCACCGTCGCCTCCAGGCGAGGCTTCTCGGACTCGTGCAGACGCAGAGTTCCCTTGACGCTTTCGATCGCCCAGTTGGCGTCGTCGGGCTCGGAGACGTTGTGGACCTCCAACTGCGCCATCGTCGGCAGCACGAGGTCGGAGAAGCGGCCCGGCATCGCCGAGCTCTGGAAGTCCGAGATCAGGTGCAGCTCGACGGGCGTGTCGCCGTCGGGAGACAGGCTGCGGGCGGCCTCGATCACATCGCCGAAGGAGTTGGACGAGGAGCCCGGCTCGAGCGAGGCGGCGGCCGCCTTCAGCTCCGCCTTGTCGCGCGTGGGCTGGGTGATCACCCGCACCGACGGCCCCGTCGCCAGAATCTGCGCCCGGTCGGCCTCGCCCAGGCCGTCGATCACCGTGTCGGCCGCCGCCAGAGCCCGCTGCCAGCGGCCATCGTGGCCCATCGACAGCGAGGTGTCCAGCGTGATGAGCTGCAAGGAGGGGATGTCGCTGACGATGGTGGTCGGCGGCCTCTCCCAAATCGGTTTGGCGAACGCCAGCGCCGCCAGCGCAATCAGCGCCAGCCGCAGCGCCATCAGCAGCAAATAGCGCCACTTGCGCTCCAGCAGGGTGCTCGTCTTGCGCTTCTCGAAGAACATCAACGAGCTGAAGGGCAGGCGGATCGGGTTCTCGCGCTGCAGCAGGTGCAGCCAGAGAGGCAGGCCCACGGCCAGGGCTCCTGCCAGAAACAGCGGCGCGAGCAGAGACATCAGCTCATCGCCTCCTCTGGCGGAAGGTCAGATACTCCCGCAGGGCCAGGTCCATCGGCTTCGAGGTGTCCAGCATCACGTAGTCCCCGCCGGCGCCTTGGACCGCCTTCTTCAGGCTTTCGGCGTGCGCTCGAATGCGCTCCGGGTACTCCTTGCGCGCGAACTCCGAGGAGACCTCCAACAGATCGCCCGTCTCCATGTCCTCGAGCACCGTCGTCTCGGTCAGATCCGGCTGAATCTCGGTCGGGTCCAGCAGGTGGAAAAAGGCCATGTCCTGGCCCTGGAAAGCCAGCGGCCGGACGCCCTTGATGACCTCTTCGGGGTCGTAGTAGAAGTCCGAGATCACCACCACCAGACCGCGCTTGGAGACGTACTGCCGAAAATGCTCGAACGGCTGCGCCATGTTGGTGCCCGTGGCCGCCTCGGCCCGTTCCAGCGTGTGCAGAATCGAGTGGAAATGCCCGGGGCGGATCGACGGGTGGCGGTAGTCGCGCACTTTCTCGTCGAAGACAATCAGCCCAGTGGCGTCGTGCTGCTTGGTGGTCAGATAGGCCAGCGAAGCCGCCAGCATCTTGCCGTACTCGAGCTTGGAGACGTTCTTGCCGCTCTTGTAGCCCATCGAGGCCGAGGCGTCGAGCAGGATCACCAGGTGGGTGTTCGTCTCCCCGAGGTAACGCTTGATGTAGGTGCGCTCGGTCCGCGAGAAGACGTTCCAGTCCACGAACCGCGGGTCATCGCCCTGCACGTACGGCCGGTACTCGGCGAATTCCAGGCTGAAGCCGAAGAAGGGCGAGCGGTGCAGACCCGTCAGGAAGCCGTCGACGACCGTTCGCGCGACGAGCTCGATGTTCGATAAACGAACCAGGACCGTGGGATCGAGAAGGTTCTGTACCGCCATTCGTTACTCTGTTTCGGCAAACAGGGCGCTACTCCCGCGGAGCCGGCCTCTCCTCCAGGATCTTGCGCAGGACGTCATCGACGGTGATTTTGTCCGATTCCGCGTAGAAATTCGTCAGGACGCGATGCCGCAGGATGGGCAGCGACAGCTTTTGCACGTCCTCCACGGTCACGTGATAGCGGCCGTTCATCAGCGCCCGGGCCTTGGCGGCAGTGGCGATGAACATGGTCGCGCGCACCGACGCGCCGTAGTTGACGTACTTCTTCACCCACTCGATCGCCAAGGGGTCGGCCGGCCGCGTGGCCCGCACCAGCTCCACGGCGTAGCGGTTGATCTGCTCGGAGATCGGCACCTGCCGGACCAGCTTTTGGAAGGCCACGATGTCCTCGGCCGTGGTCACGGCGACGACCTCGTCCGGCGGCGTACCGCCGGTGAAGCGGTTGACCACCCGCATCTCCTCTTCCGGGCCCAGATAGTCCAGGACCACGTTGAACAGGAAGCGGTCGAGCTGGGCTTCCGGCAGCGGGTAGGTGCCTTCGAGCTCGATGGGGTTCTGCGTCGCCAGCACGAAGAACGGGGGCTTGAGCATGTAGGTGTTGCCGCGCACCGTCACGCTCTTCTCCTGCATCGCCTCGAGCAGGGCGGCCTGGGTCTTCGGCGGCGTGCGGTTGACCTCGTCGGCCAGCAGCACATTGGTAAATAGAGGGCCCTGGATGAAGGTCCAGGTGCGGTGCCCGGTCGTCACATCCTCTTCAATGATGTCGGTGCCGGTAACGTCGGTGGGCATCAGATCGGGCGTGAACTGGATGCGCTTGAAGGTCAACCCGAGCGCCGTCGCCAGGGTCCGCACGAGCAGCGTCTTCGCCGTGCCCGGCATGCCCGTGATCAGGCAATGGCCGCCCACCAGCAGCGTCAGCAACAGGTGCTCGACGACCTCATCCTGGCCGACGATGATCTTGCGAACCTGTTCCGTGATGCGGGTGATCGACGAGTGGAACTTCTCGATCTGTACGCGCGTTTCGGCGGTGTCCTGGAACGTTGACGGTGCACTCATAAACGGACCTAATTCTTAGAAATCTCCAGCAGCAGCTTTTGGGCCGGGCGGTAACCGGGCGCGGCTTCGAGCGCGTAGAGCAGGTGCCGCCGGGTTTGGGGGCGGTCACTCAGTTTATAGTAGGCTTCGGCCAAGCGATAGTGCGCCGCCGCCTTATCGATCGGCCCCATCGCCAGCGCCGCGCGGAACTCTCGTAGCGCCTCCTGGGAGCGGCCGGCGGCCAGCAACTGCTCGCCCAAACTCACGTGCAGGCCCTCGTCGCCGGGCCAGATGTAGATCACTTCGGTCAGGGTCTTGATGGAGTCGTCGCGGCGGTCGGCTTCCTGCAGCCAGCCGGCCAGCTTCTCGAGCGTCTCGGGCTGGCGTCCGCCATGGTCGCGGTACTGCTCGAGCTCGGCGATGGCCTTGTCGCGGGCGCCCTCTTCCTCATAGGCCTGGGCCAGCGCCACGTAGGCGTTGCCCGCCTCCACGTAGTCGGGGTAGAGCTCCTTCACCGACTCGCCCTTCTCGATCACCGCCGACCAGTCCTTTTCGCGGGCCGCTTCGAGCAGAGCCTTCCACTCCTTGCGCCACTTCTCCAGCCCTTCCTTCTCCGCCACCGCGCCCAAGCGCATCTTCAGGTAGACGTTGAAGCGCTCGTCGAACTCCTCCGGCTCCACACCGAGGGCGGTGCGGATCGCGTCGGCGGTCGAGCGGTCCTTGCCGAACTCGGTCAGCATCGCCACCAGCTTCTCGGTTCCCCACTCGCGGTCGATAAGGCGGCAGATCAGCCCGGCCTGAAAGTACGAGACGGCGATCTGGTTGGGGTAGCTCGGCCGGATGAAGCCCTCGTCGAGGTCCGCCACCGGCAGCAGCTTGCCCTCTTGCAGGGCGTTGATGAAGTCCGGCGAGATCTGCTCGCCCCAGTTCGGGCGAGCCTCCCACTCCTCATACATCGAGACGCCTTCGCTGAACCAGCGCGGCACCAGGTGATCGGTGGCCTCCAGCGTAAAGACGTGGGCCATCTCGTGCCACAGCGTCGTACCCCAGTGGAACGAGCCCGGCTTGCGGCCCGACGGACTGTCCATCGCCACCAGATAGCCGAAGGTCACGCCCAGCAGTCCCACGCCCGGCATGCCCATCGTCCGCACGGCGAAGTCGTCGTGGTCTGGGTAGAGCTCCACCCAGACGGGGCGCTGCGGCGTGAAGCCGTACTTCTTGGAAAAGCTCGCCACGGCTTCGTCGGCCAGCTCGATCACATACGGCCGCAGTAGGTCGGCTTCCTTCTCGTGCAGACGCACGATCACTTCCGGCTTGGCCAGATCCTCCGCCGTCGGCTGGAGGCCCTCGTCGCGCAGCAGATCCTTGTTGGAGAAGGTCTTGAAGTGCTCGAACGAGTCCAGCAGCCGCAGCGTGTTGACCGTCTTGGCGCTGAACGGGTCGCCTTGGAAAGCGATCTCGAGGTGCTTGCGACCCTCCTGCTCGCGCGCCTCGCGCAGCAGGTTCACGCCCAGATCGGCATGCGCCGACCAGTTCTCCGGATCGACCTGGACGGCCTTCTCATACAGCTCGATGGCTTCGCGGTAGCGCCGCGTGATGATGTAGTAGCGCGCCGGGATGGAGTAGATCTCGCCGTAGCGGGGGTTGTATTCCAGGGCCTTCTTGGTCCACTCGCTGTCGGTCGTCTCGCGCAGCAAGTCCACCGAAGCCTTCAGCGCGTAGAGTTCCAGCGGCGAGCGTTGCTGCGCAGCGGCCAACTCCAGGGCCTTGTCGAGCGACTTGTCGGCCTCGGCCAGGTTGCTCACTTCCAGCCGCAGACGGCCTTGCAGCAGGTGCGCTTCCACCGACTCCGGGTTGGCTTCCAGCGCTTCGTCCACCAGCTTCTGGGCCTTGTCCTCGAAGCGCTCGGCAAAAACCCTCGCCAAGCCGAGCTTCGCAGGCAGGCACTTCTCGTCGATCTCCAGGGCTTCGCCGAACAGCGCCAGCGCCTCGCCCTCCTGGTGGGTCTGGAGATACAGGTAGCCCCAGCGCACGCGCAGATCGGGATTTTCGGGCTGGGCCTTGATGGCGTCTCGGAAGACTTCGTTGGCGCTCTTCACGTCGCCCAGGGCCCACCAAGCCTCCGCCCGCGCGGCCAGGTCGTCCGAGCGCAGCAGATCCGTGTAGCACTGTCGAGCCGCCGCCCGGTCGCCGCGATCCCAACTGGCGTCGCACGGCTCGAGCGCCGCCGGGCGCTTGCCCTGCTCCTCGCCCCACACCGACGCCGTCGCCGGCAGCGCCGCCAGCGCCAGAGCCGTCACGGCCCACCAACGCTTCAAGGCTGGCCCTCCGTCTTGGCGGTGATCTCGGCCTGGACTTCCGCCAAGTCGATCAGCAAGGCCTGCAACTTGTTGAAGTAGTCCTCCTCGCTCATGGCGTCTTTCTGCAGCTTCAGCTCGTCGATGGCGATCTCGAGCTTTTCGCGCTTGGCCGTGAGCGGACGCAGGGCGGGGTCGTTGAGAGCCTCCGCCGAAGCCCCCAGCCGCGCCAGCACGAAGCTCTCTGCCAGCTCGCCCTCGATGCTGGGATGCTCGGTCGCCAGCCGCTTGGCCTCGTCGAAGTACGCCGCCACCTTGGCTTGGGCGAACTGGAAGGCCTCAGCCACGGTGATCGTCTCATTCTTGTCCTGGTCGGCCTCGGGCGCCTCGAAGGCGTCGGCCCAGTACCGCGAGAAAACCGTGGCGTTGCGCTCCCGGCCGTTCTTGGTGGCGCTCACGACGATGCGCGACGGGCCCTTGAGGGCGTCCACGGCGCCGCCGGAGGCGCTGGTGGTATTGACCACCAACTGCCGCTTGACGGGAATCTTGTCGAGCAGGTTCGCCAGCCGCTCGGCGGTGATGTCCGGCCCCGGAATATTGAACTTGTACTGCTCGCCGTCGTCGGTCCCGTGCCCGATCAAGATCACGGCCAACGAATCGTCCGGGCTCAGCGCCTGGAGGCCGCTGAAGACCTTCACCAGGTTGTCCAAGCGAGCCTCCGGCCCGCGCAGCAGGCGCACGTTGGCGTCGTCGCCGGAGGAGCGCCGCGCCGCCGCGGCCACCCGGCCCGCCTCGTCGGCAAAGCGCTCGGAGTACTCCGGCGCGCCGCCGAGACCTTCGATGATGACGAACTGCGACGCGGCCCCAAGAGGGGACAGCCCCGCCAATCCGACAGCCATGCCGAGGAACAGAGCTCTCATATCGTTCCCCACTTGCGACGCAGCAGCCACTCCGAGGATTTCAGGCCCAGCAACAAAAGGAACAGCGCCGGCATGTCCCACAAGTCCAGGTTCTCCCGCGCCGTGATGCCCGCCTCGGAGAAGCGCACCTCCTCGGGCAGGCCGGCCAGCTCGCTCAGCGTCCAGTAGCGGCCGCCGGTTTGCTCCGAGAGCCGCTCGAGCAGTTGCCGGTTCTGCGCCGGCTGAAAGTCCTCCGCCACTCCGTCTTCGCGACGAATGTGCAGCAGGGCCGAGCCCAGGGCGTCGTCGCCGAGGAAGGCTTTGGCCTCCACCCGGTAGGAGCCCGGCTGCGTGGCGGTCGTTTCAGCCAAGTACACGCCCTCCTCGTTCGGCGCCGGGAACATCTCTACCGTCAGGGGTTCTCCCTTCTCCGGCGTGATCGTGGCCGTGACCGTGGCGTTGTTGGCGATCTCGTACTCCTTGGTGCGGACTTCGGCGCGCAGCTTCACTCGCGGGTCGTCGGCGTAGAGCGAACGGTCGCTCGTCAGAGTGACCGGCCCCGGCGAGTTCGCCGCCAGCCCTCGTATCAATTGACGCCAAAAGGTGAAGTGGCGTTCATCCTCATGCGGCAATTGCATCTTCCAGCGCCAAGAACCGCCGGTGGCGAACACCAGCGCCTTGCCCCGCCCGAAGCTCTGGCTCACCAGCAGCGGCCGCCATTCCGCGCCCGCCTGCACTTCCAGCAGACTCACCGCCGCCGGCTTCATGTCGCCCAGCAATTGATAGTCAGCCACCTGCGGCATCTCCTTCCAGAGCTCGGCGTTCTTGGCCGGGTCGCCGTCGAGGCGGCAGATCAACGAATCGGCGCCCCGCGCGGTCAGCCGCACCGCCGCCTTCTCGCGGGTGAATGTGTTCGCGTTCAAGCCGGTCAGCGAGACCGGAAAGGCGTCGGCGGTCTGCGAAGCGTCCCAGCCGCCGTCGGAGAGCCCGCGCTTGCCGCCCAGCATCAGCAGGCTGCCGCCGCGGCGGTTCACGAACTCGCGGATCATGCGCTGCTGCTCCGGGCTGAAGAAGGCCGCCTCGAAACTACCGATGATCAGCCCGTCGTAGGCGAACAGCTCCTCGGCCTTCAGGGGAAAGCCGTCCTCGAGCTCTCCGTCGTGGTCCACGCCCTGGCGGTAGTACTTGTTGGCCGAGGTCCGCAGCAGGCTCACCAAGCGAACGCTGGGATCGTCAGTCAGCGCCCGCCGCATGAACTTGTACTCCCAACGCGGCTCGCCTTCCACGTACAACACCGAGCGGGAACCGCGGGGCACATCCATCACACGCGCTTGGGCGTTGTTGCCGGTGATCTCTTCTCCGGGGAGCGGGTCGATCGCAAAGCGCAGGTCACGCAGCCCGGGGTCGCCGGCCGGAAAGTCGATCCACTCCACCTGCGAAGGCTCGTTCGGCCGCAACTCGATGTCCTTCGAGGCCAGAATCTTCGAGCCGTCGCGGACCGTCAGCCGCGTTTTGCCGGTGGAGCCGTCATGCCGGATCGTCGCCTGGGCGCTCACCTGCGATTTGGGCAGAGCCTTGGGGGCCACCACCACGTCGGCCAGCTCCAGGTCGTTGGGAATCTTCTCTCGCCCCACGCCGACGGTGTGCACCGGCACGTTGCGCTTGCGGATCTCCGCCATCAGCTCGCGGTTGAAGGTTCCGGAATTGTCCGAGCCGTCGCTGACCACGATCACGGCGCCCAACGGGGCCGCCGCGGACTCCCGCAGCACCGCCGCCACCGACTCGCCGATGCGGCTGCTCGAACCGGGCGCGGGCACGTCGGCGAGCGACTCCATGCGATCCACATCGGAGGAGAAGCTGTAGAGCCGTACCGCGAACTTCTCGCTCAGCCCCTGCACCACCGCCGGCAGCGCCTCGAGCGACTGATCCAGCCGCGACTTGCCGTTCTCGGCCAGGCCCATCGAGCGCGAGGCGTCGAGCAGCACCGACACCACGTTCTGCTGGTTGCGCAGCGACTGGATGCCCAGCGCCGGCCGCCACAGCAGCAGCAGCGCCAGCGCCGCCATCGCCGTCTGCAAGCCCCACAACACGACCTTGCGCCGAACGCTGAGCCGGTTGGGCGACTGCGCCAGGTTCCACCACAAGAAGCCGCCGGCCGCCGCGATCAGCGCGAGCAGCAACCACAGCGGCCAGCCGCTGGCGAACAGCAGCTCGCCCTTGCGCCAAACCGAGACCGGATATTTGAAGAAGAGCTCCAGCACCCGCGCTTCCTAGTGCGTCATCGCATAGATGACGTAGTTGACGCCGAACCGATAGGAGAGCGCCGTCATGGGCTCGGGGTACCGCGGGTCGTCGGCGTGCTCCCAGGCATCGCCCAGATCCATGTTGAAGTTGATCGCCACCATCAGTCGCTGCTCATCATCATAGATGCCGCGCCAGTACGGGGGTTTTCCGTCGACGCGCTCGTAGGTGTACCCGCTCATCACCGCCCGGATGCCGGGAATCTGGATGCGCTGGTTCAAATCGTACAGGACGTGCAGCACCTCGTCGTCGTCGCCGATCTCCACGATCGGCCGATCGGGAAAGACGCGGCGCATCGAATCCACGAACGCCGCCCACTCGTAGCCGCCGTGAAAATCGTCCACCACCAGGAAGCCGCCGCGCAGCAGGTACTCGCGCAGCCGCTCGGCCTCGGTCTCGTCGAGCATCCAGTTGCCGACCTCGACGGCGTAGATCCAGGGGTACTCGAACAGCTCGTCGTCCATGGGGGAGACGTAGCGGCCGCCATCGGCGGCGTCGAGCACCGTCAGGCGCTTGACGCCCTGCATCAGGTGGTACTCGGCGTCGGGCCAGTCGGTCGTCCAGGCGCCCCGGCCCCAGCCGCGGCCTCCGCCGCCGTCCGAGTACGCCAAGCGCGTGAAGAAGAATTCGGCGCGGACGCTCTCGTCCGCCCAACCCATTCCGGGAGGATAGGATCGGCGGCCACGCCGTCCGAACTGACCAACCAGGGGGAGCGCCAGCGCCACGACCAGCGCTGCGATCCAGAACGGGCGGCGGCGTGGGACGGCTTTCATCCGAGGTGTCCGGCCACGGTTGGCGCAGTCAAAGCGTAACATAGCGCCAGGCGGGCCGATGTGCAATTTTGGATGCGCGTTTGGACCCCGAGGTTACCGCCCCGAGAGCGCGATCTTTCGGCACTATACTGAACTTTTAGGCATGTCCAAGGTGACGTTGGTTTCGCTGCTGTTCGGTCTGGCCGTCCTGGGTACGCTGATCTACTCGACGATGGGCCTGCGGGGGTACTCCTGCGAGGTCTGCATGACCTTCGAGGGGCGCACGCAGTGCGCCAAGGCCTCCGGCACGACCAAGGAAGAGGCTCAGCGCACCGCCACAGACACCGCCTGCGCCCCGATCTCGAGCGGCATGACCGAGTCCATCCAGTGCTCGAACACGCCCCCCGACAAGGTCACCTGGTTCTAGCCGCCGTTCGGAACAGGAGCCTTCGCCGGGCTGCTATCCTTTCCCGTCACCGTTGACGGCCCTTCGCCCCAAGCTTTCTCTGACCTCCTGGATGCTGCTCGCGGCGGCCGGAGGCGTCCTCTGCGGCCTGCTCGCGCCGGAGCTGGCGGCCAAGCTCGGCTTTCTGAGCTCGATCTTCCTGCGTCTGATCCGCTCGATCATCGGCCCCGTGCTGGTGGGCGTGCTGGTGCGGGCCATCGCCGGCGCGGGCAGCCTCGGCAACCTGGGCCGGCTGGGCTGGAAGTCCGTGGTCTACTTCGAGGTCGCCACGACCCTCGCGTTGCTGATGGGCTGGTTCACGGTGACCGCTTGGCAGCCCGGGGCCGGTCTCTCGCTGCCGGCCGACGCCGGGGCCGCCCCGAGCTCGACCGGCCTGGGAGAGGCGCTCGAAAGCGCCGTCCCGGTGAGCATCATCGACGCTTTGGCGCGCGGGGACGTGCTGCAGATCGTCGTGTTCTGCTTCCTGTTCGGCGCGGCTTGTCTGGCGGCGGGCGAGAAGGCCCGGCCCATCGTGGCGCTCGCCGATTCGCTCGCCGAGGTCGCCTTCCGCTACGTGGACTACGTGATGCTGTTGGCGCCGCCGGCCGTCTTCGCAGCGCTCGCCAACACCGTCGCCGACGGCGGCCGGGAGACCCTGGAGGGGTTGGCCCAGTTCATCGCCGCGGCCTGGTTCGCCCAAGTCTTCTTCCTGTTGGTCGTGCTGGTCGGCGGACTGGCGTGGGCCGGCGTACCGCTGGGACGCTTCGTCCATTTCGCCCGGGAGCCGTTCCTGATCGCCTTCGCGACCACTTCCAGCGCCGCCGCCCTGCCCCAGACGCTCGAGAACATGGAGCGCTTCGGCATCCCCAAGCGCATTCTCGGAGTCGTCGCGCCGTTGAGCCTCAGCCTAAACCTCAACGGCAGCACGATTCACCTGGCGATGGCCGCTCTGTTCGTCGCGCAGGCGGCGGGTATCGAGCTCTCGTTCGAGAGACAGCTCGTGATCCTGCTGACCCTCAAGCTCACCAGCAAGGGCGTGGCGGGCATTCCGCGAGCCAACTTCGTGATCCTCACGGCGCTGTTCGAGAGCCAGGGGCTGCCGCTGGCCGGGCTGACGATGCTGTTGGGCGTGGACGCGCTGATCGATCCCGTCCGCACCAGCGTCAACGTCGTCAGCCACTGCGCCGCGCCGGCCGTCGTCACGCGTTGGGAGGGTGAAAGCTTCAGTCCGCCTCGGAACTCCTGAAAAAACTGGGCTCTCCTACTTCTTCGCGCGGTACTCGTTCCGCAGCCGGATCGCTTCGTCGAACAGCTCCGACGGAGCCAGCACGCCGCGCAGCTTCGGGTAAGCCGCCTCCACTTCCTTCAGCCAAGCCTGCCGGTCGGCCTCTACCACGGTCAGACCACGCTGCTTCATCTGCGCTACGGCGTCGGAGCCGAGTTTGCGGATCTCCTCGCGCGTCTTGTCGCCCGCTTTCCGGGCGGCGTCCATCAGCTTGGGCTGCAGGTCGACCGGAATGCGGTCCCAGGTCTTCTTGTCGATCACGGTCCCGCCGATCACCGGCGCCCACTTGATGTCGGTCATGAAGGGGGCGCGCTCGAAGCTGCCGTCCAGCATGGCGTAGAGCGGCGGCACGTCGATGGCTTCGATCAGCCCGGTCTGCAAGCCCGTCATCATGTCGCTGAGGGTCAGCGGCGTCACGCGCAGGTCGAAGTCGGCATAGAGCCGCTCGGTCTTGGCGTCGCCGGCCGAGATCCACAGCTTCATCTTGCGGATGTCGTCGAGGGTCTTGGCCGGCTTCTTGGTGAAGAACTGCGCCCAGCCGCCGTCGGACCAGTTCAGGACCACGAAGCCCTTGTCGGCCAGCCGCTGCTCCAGCTTCGGCGCCAGCTTGTCGCGCACGTAGTCGAGCTCCTCGTAGGAGTTGAACAGCATCGGGATGTGCAGCGCGTCGATGCCCTCGTCGATCTGCGCCAGCCCGATGCCGGTGGTAGCCATCGCCTGGAGCTGGCCGATGCGCACTTTGCGCAACATCTCCACTTCGTCGCCCATGGACTGGCCCGCGTAGACGCGCATGTCGACCTTGCCGCCGGAGATCTGCTTCCAGTCCTGCTGCATCTGCTGCAGGATCTCGTACCAGGGCGAGCCGCTCGGCACGACGGTGCCGAGGTTTACGCGGATAGCCCGCTGGGCGGCCAGAGGAGCGGCCAGCAGAACGGAGAAGAGTGCGATTCGCTGCAGCATGATTCCTTTGGGGGCAACGTGATTACTGAGGGGCGGGCTCGACGACGAGGAACAGATCTTCGATCCGGTCCAGCAGCCACTGCGCTCGCCGTTGCGCCAGCATGTTCGCCAGCCGGTCGTCGGGATACTTATCAATATCGACCGCCAGAGCCTTGCCGAGCAGCTCGCGGAACTGCGCAACGTCCTGCTCCGGCACCGCGATCGCTTCCGCGTAGGCCACGTAGACGCCGGCGTTACCGCCATGGCTGAGCTCGATCGCGCGGTGATAGCTGCGATCGACCAGCTCACGGTCCAGCCTTCCCGGCCGCGACGAGGCGAAGGTCACCTGGAAGGCGTGCAGCGCGCCGTCGTCCCAGTCCGGTTCCAGCTCCATCGCGCGATTCAGCAAGGCCTCCACCTCCGGCAGGCGCGCCAGCAAGGACACATCACTCTGCGCCGTCGAGGCGGCCAGCCCCAACGAGGCGGCCGTCCAATACAACAATGGCAGGTCGCGCTCGGCTTTCTTGGGGTCTGTGACGGCGACGGCCTCGGCGGGGTTGCGCCGCAGATTCTCTTCAAAGCCGGGATACAGGCTGTCCAGCGCTCGGAAGCCGTACCGCAAGGCCCTCTCGTAGAGCTTGCTGGCGCGGGCGTGCATCCGCCGCCCCTCCGCCAGATCCTCCTCGATGATCTTGTCGGCCTCGAAGTCCACGTAGGCGTAGGAATACAGGGTGAAGCCCCGCGCGGCCGTCAGCAGCAGGTTGCGGTCGTCGGGAACCTCCGCCAGCAAGCTCTCCACGAACTTGAGGCTGAACGGCAGAGCGTCGCCGATGAGCTCGACGTCCTCGTCGGACTCATAGACCGACGAGCCGGAGCTCAGCGAAGCGCCCACCTGCCGGATCGCATACTTCTTGACCGAACAGGCGCTCGACGTCGCGGCCACCCCGACCGCGATCCAACAGGCTATCCCCAGAAAGCCTCGCACGGATTTCTGATCATACCGAAAGGTACGCTCGCCCGCCTTCGGCGGCCCGTCGGGGCGTCCTTTCCGCCCCTGCATGCTGCGAAGATGGTCGAGTTGAGCGGCATGGACGCAAACGACGCCGGCGGACGCCCCTTTCTAGCCGCGCCGCACCGCACGCTGCTCACCCTGGCCCTTCCTGTCCTGGGCTCTCTCATCGCCGAGCCGCTGACCGGGCTGGTGGATACGGCGTTCGTGGCGCGACTCGGCGCGGAGCCCCTGGCGGCGCTCGGCGTCGGCGCCACGATGCTGTCGGCGGCCTTCTGGGCGTTCAGCTTTCTGGGCGTGGCGACCCAGACTGAGGTCGGCACGCTGCTGGGGCGCGGCGACGAGGCGCATGCCGCGCAGGTGAACGCCCTGGCGTTGACGCTGGCGGCGTTGCTGGGGCTGGCGCTGACCCTGTCGGCCTGGCCGGGCGTCCCGATGGCGGTGGGCCTGCTGGGCGCGGAAGGCTCGGTAGCCGAGCTCGGCGTGTCCTACGCCCGCCTGCGTCTGCTCGGGGCGCCGGCCGTCCTGCTCACCTTCGCCGCCTTCGGCGCTCTGCGCGGCTTGCAGGACATGCGTACGCCCCTGTGGATCGCCGCCGCCGTCAACATCCTCAACGTCCTGCTGGACTACCCGCTCGTCTTCGGCCTCGGTCCCGTGCCCGCCCTCGGCGTGGCCGGCGCCGCCCTGGCCAGCTCGCTGAGCCAGTGGATCGGTGCCGTCTGGGCATCGCTGGCGGCGCTGCGCCGGCTGGGCCGGCCCGACGCCCTGGACTGGTCGCGGGCCCCCGCCATCTTCACCGTCGGCCGTGATTTGTTCTTGCGCGCCGCCACGCTCAACCTGTTTCTGCTGGTGGGAACCCGCACGGCCAACAACATCGGAGCCGAGGCCGGCGCCGTGCATCAAGTGATTCGCAGCGCCTGGATGTTCGCCGCCCTCTTCCTCGACTCCTTCGCCCTCTCCGGGCAGAGCCTCACGGCCTACTTCGTCGGCTCCGGCCGGCTCGACGCAGCCCGGCGGGTGGCTCAGGTCGTGTGCCAGTGGTCGGCCGGAACCGGGGCGCTGCTCGGCCTCGGCATGCTGGTCACCGAGCGCTGGATGCTCGAGATCTTCGTCCCTCCGGAGGCGGCGTTCCTGTTCGCGGTTCCCTGGCGCATTTCCGCCTTGAGCCAACCGATCAACGGCCTCTCATTCGGCACAGACGGCATCCACTGGGGCACGGGAGATTTCCGCTACTTGCGCAACGCCGTCATCGTCGCCACGGCGGTCGGAATCACCGGCCTGTTGCTGGTGGATGAGTCCGCCCCGGGAGCGCTGAGCCTCGTCTGGCTGGCCGCCGTGGCGTGGGTCAGCGTGCGGGCCCTGTTGGGCGTGTTGAGGGTCTGGCCCGGCATCCTCGACGCGCCGTTGCGCCGCCGCTGACCGTCGCGGGCTTCAGCCTTTGCGGACCAAGACGGCTCCGCAGCCGATCAACAGGAAGAACTTCAGCAGGTCCAGGCCGGTGTAGGTGTGGTGCAGTCGCCAGAACGTCGCGGCCACGTCGCCGGCGTTGCGGTCGAAGTCCATCAGCTCGCCCAGCCGGATCGTCTCCGGCACGACGTAGAGTTGCAGGAACAGGGCGATCAGCGCGCAAACGACCGCGACGGTGCGAAACGCCGTCCCCTGCCCGCTCGCCCAGGCCAAGCCGACCAGCGCCGCCGCCAGCAGCAACTGCGTCCAGCCCCAGCCCTCGAAGAACAGCCGATTGACCGTCGACGCCTGGTAGCGCAGAGCCGCCCGCACGTTCTCCGGCGGCAGCGGACGTACGGCCTCCTCGAAACCCGCGGGCGGTTCGGCCAGCACCCGCTCAACGACCTGAAAGTTCCGGGTCGCCACCATCCACATGAAAGGCGTGCCCGCGACCCAAGCGCCGATCACCAACGCCAACAGCAACTTTCCACGCATCACCGCAGCCTCAGCGCCACCAAAGTCTTCTCGTCGCGCACGTAGAGCGTCCCGTCGGCCAGGGCCGGATAGGCCCGCACCACCGTCGGCAGCACCTGCGCCCGCGCCAACGGCCGAAAGGCCTTCGGGTCGGCCTTGGCCGTCACCAGCTCACCCTTTTCGCGCATCAGGATCAGCGTGTCGCCGGCCAGCGTCACAGTGCCTGCTCCAAAGCCGTCCTCGTTCCACAGCACCTTTCCGGTACGCAGCTCCACTGCCCGCAGGCTCGGCCCGTACTCTTGGCGGCCGTGGTAGCCGTAGAGCACGCCGTCCGAGAGAACCGCCGCGGCGTAGTGATTGGTCAAGCCGTCCTCGCCGGACCATAGCTCGACCGGTTCGTCGCCTTGACTGAAGTCCAGCGCAATGGCGCCGGTTCCGTAGCTGGCGGAAAAGAACACGATGTCGCCGTCCACGAGCGGGGCGGCGGCGTTCACCGAGGCGTCCATGCGCGCCCGCCAGCGCTTCTCGAAGACGACCTTGCCTTCGGGCGTGGTCAACACGATGCCTTCCCTGGTGAAAAAGATCACGCGCGGCTCGCCGTGCAACTTGGCCAACACCGGCGAGGCGTAGCTGGCGTCATGGT
The DNA here is from genome assembly GCA_016125275.1 of Acidobacteriota bacterium. Lineage (GTDB taxonomy): Bacteria > Acidobacteriota > Terriglobia > Bryobacterales > UBA6623 > RI-231. Next base: position 384,392 of record WGMB01000003.1, read on the forward strand.
CGAGAGCCTTCCACAGCTCGCGGCCGGTGTCCTTGTCCAGGGCCACGATGCCGGCCCCGTCGGCGCCGCCCAGGTTCAGAAACAACCGCGAACCGTCGGCCAAGGGCGTCGCCCCGGCCCCAAAATATCCCTTCTGCACGCCGTATTCCTGGTTCAAGGTGCGCTGCCAGATTTTCTTGCCCGTGGCGAACGACACGCAGGTCATCACGCCCTCGGCCCCGAAGGTGTAGACCTGGCCGCCGGCCACCACCGGGCTGGCCCGGGGCCCCGGATCGAAACCGAAGCCGTCGCGGTACGTGGTGGGATAGGAGAACTTCCAGACCGTCTTGCCGGTGGCGGCTTCCAGCGCCTCGATCACCTCTTCGCCGCCCAGCCGGTGGAAGACGATCACTCGGCCGTGCGCCACGACGGGATTGCTGAAGCCCGCCCCGACCGGCTTGTCCCAAATCACGGTCGGACCGCCCTCGCCCCAACTCGGCGCGACCGCCTCGGCGCTGCGGCCGTCCCGGTGTGGGCCGCGAAAGTCCGGCCAGTCTTCCGCCGAGGAGGCGGCGGTCACAAATGTCGCCAACAGCAGGCAGCGGACAACGGTTCTCATTCGCGCGGACCCGCACTCATAGTAGCCTGGGGGGCGGATGGCGCGCGCTTGGACGGGGTTGGGCGGCAACGACGTCGTCTGGTTGCTCTTTCTCGGGGCCCTGGCTTCGCTGGGCCTGACGAAGCCCGAGCACTCTCCCTATGAATGGCTGGCGCTGCTGGCCCTGGGCGCGCTGCAAGTTACGGAAGGGAACCTCGGCTGGACCGAGGCGCCCCGCAAGGCCGCCGCTTCGGTCGCCGTCAAGCTGGCCCTGTGCTACGTGCTGGTATGGGCTACGGGCGGCATCGAGAGCAGCTATTACCTCATCTTTCTGCTGCCCATTGTCTCGGCCGCCTCCATGTTCGGCTTTGGCGGCTCTCTGCTCACCGCCGCCGTTTCGAGCGGGCTGTACCTGTCGTATCTGCTGTTCGTGCTCGAGAGCTACTACGTGCCGCCGGAGGGCGCCCGCGAGCTCACGGTCCGCGTACTGTTCTTCTTCCTCAGCGCCATCCTGGTCAACCGGCTCGCGGCGGAGAACCGCCTCAAGACCCGGCGGCTCTCGCAGGCCAACCAGGAGCTCAGCCAGGCCCAAGCCGACGTGCGCCGCGCCGAACGCCTCGCGGCCCTGGGCCAGCTCTCCGCAGGCCTGGCGCATGAGATCCGCAACCCCTTGGGGGTCATCTCCGCCTCCTCCGAGCTGCTCGCCAAGCGGGTCGCCGGGCAAGACGACGTGGCGCGCGAGATGGCCGACTACATCCGCAGCGAGGTCAACCGCGCCAACGCCCTGGTAACGCGCTTCTTGGACTTCGCGCGGCCCTCCAAGTTGCACCGGGCGACCGGGCAGCTCAACGACGTGGTGCGCCGCGCCGTCGCGTCGTTGCAGGAGAGCCGTCCGCCTGACGCGCCCGCCGTCCGGCTCGAAGCCGAGCTCGGCGACCTGCCGCGCTTCTTCTTCGACGAGACCCTCATCGAGAGCGCCGTCTTCAATCTGTTGCTCAACGCCCGTGAAGCGCTCGAGGCCGGCGGCTCCATCCGAGTCTCCACGTCCCGCCAGGAGGACGAAGCGCTCATCGTCGTTTCCGACGACGGGCCCGGCATTCCGGCCGATAAGCTCGAAGACGTCTTCAATCCGTTCTTCACCACCAAACCCCGCGGCGTGGGTCTGGGACTCGCCATGGTCTCCAAATTCGTGGACAGTCACGGCGGCAAGATCAGCGTCGAATCCGAGCCTGGAAAAGGCGCAACCTTTCGCGTCCTTCTCCCCATCCAACAAGACGAATGAAACCGCCTGATCGCAAGCGCATCCTGGTCGTCGACGACGAGTCGAAGATGCTGCGGGTCCTCGAGCTGCAGCTCCAGACCGCAGGGTTCCAGATGACCAAGGCCGAGTCGGCCGAGGTCGGGCTGAAGCTGCTCGACTCCGCCGACTCCGACGGGCAGCCCTTCGTGCTCGTGCTCACGGACCTGCGCTTGCCCGGCATGGACGGTTTGGCCTTCCTGAAGCACGTCCGCAAGCGGGACGCTCCGCCGCCGGTCATCGTCATGACCGCCTTCGGCACCGTCGAGACCGCCGTGGAGGCGATGAAGTCCGGCGCCAGCGACTATCTCCTCAAGCCCTTCTCGCTCGAGGACATGATGATCACCATCGAGAAGGTGCTCGAGCTGCACGCCCTGCGGCAAGAGAATCGCCAACTCAAGGTCGAGCTGACGCGGCGCTATGACTTCGGCAAGATCATCGGCCGCAACGAGCGCATGCGCGAAATTTTCGAGACCGCCGAGCGCGTCGCGGCCACCCGCGCCACCGTCCTGCTCGGCGGCGAGAGCGGCGTGGGCAAGGGCATGCTGGCCCGGGCCATCCACCTCAGCTCGCCCCGCAAGGACGCTCCGTTCGTCAAGATCACCTGCTCGGCCATCCCCGAGAACCTGATGGAAGCCGAGCTGTTCGGCTATGAGAAGGGCGCCTTCACCGGCGCCATCCGCTCGCACGCCGGCAAGTTCGAGCAAGCCGACGGCGGCACGGTCTTTCTCGACGAAATCGGAGACGTCCCGCCGCAGGTGCAGGTGAAGCTGCTACGCGTGCTGCAAGAGCGGGAGTTCGAGCGCCTCGGCGGAACCAAGACCACGCAGGTGGACGTGCGCATCATCGCCGCCACCAACCAGGACCTCCGTGCGGCCCTCGAACAAGGCGCCTTCCGCGAAGACCTCTACTACCGCCTCAACGTGGTGCCGCTGAACCTGCCGCCGCTGCGCGAGCGTCGAGAGGACATCCCCGCCCTGGCGCAGCACTTCTTGGAGCGCTTTGCCGCCGACACCGGCGACCGCGTCCGGGGCATCTCCCAAGCCGCGCTCGACAAGCTGCGCGCCTACCACTGGCCGGGCAACGTCCGCGAGCTGGAAAACATCATCCAGCGCAGCATGGTGCTGGCCCAAGGCGAGATCATCGACGACGACGACATCCGCCTGGACGGCGTCACCCGCCCGCCGGCCGCCGTCAACGGCTCCGGCTTCCTGCCCGACGGCATGACACTCGACGAATACGAGCAGGAGATCATCCGCGAGGCCATGCGCCGCGCCGACAACAACAAGAGCCAGGCGGCGCGCCTGCTGGGCCTCACGCGGAACGCCTTGCGGTACCGCCTGAGCCAGATGGGCATCGACGAATAGCTCTTTCGGCGGCGCTGCCGCATAAGACGCCGCCGTAAGACCCTATAGGCTCTCTACGGAGGATAATTCCGTAGAAAACTCCCTAGTCTGATTCAGTGTCGGCCCCTACCATGGGCCTGTGGATACTCAGCTCAATTCGGATCGAATGCGATCCGCATTCGACGCCTTCCCGGACGAAGCGGTTCTGGTGGACGCTCAGTCGATCATCTTGGCGGCGAACACGGCCTGGCTGCGCTTCTTCGAGGCCAACTCCTGCGGCCGCAAGTTTTGCTTCGAGGGCGTGAACTATCTCGAAATCTGCCGCGCGGCCTCCGGCCCCGACGGTCAATTCGCCCGGCAAGCCGCGGACGGTATTGCGGCGGTCCTCGCCGGACAAATCACGGACTTTCGCCTCGAATATCCCTGCAATAGCCCGCTCGAGAAGCGTTGGTTCGGGCTGCACGCGCGCCGCCTGCAGGGGGCGGACGGCGGCGCCCTCATTCTGCACCGCAACATCACGGAGCAGAAAGGCCTCAACAGCCTGCTGCGGCGCAACTATCAGAGCTACGCGGCGGCGTTCCACGCCTCGGAGTCGTCGATGTGGGAGTGGAGGACGTCGGAGTGCGTGATGCACGTGCGCGACGCGGACGACGACCCCCAGGAGCCCTCGACCGGCATGCAGTTCGCCGATTGGCTCGGGCAGGTGCACCCGAAGGATCGGGCGATCCTCTCCCGCGCCCTGCGCGCCTGCGCCGAGGGGGCCAGCGCCCACCTGCGCGTGGAGCATCGCCAGCGGGACGCCGAGAACAGATGGCGCTGGATCGTGACCCAGGGCGTGGTGATCGAGGACGAAGCCTCGGGAGGAGCTTACGTCGTCGGCTCGCAGTCCGACGTCACCCGGCGCCGTGAGCGGGAGGACGACTTGGAGCGCGCCGCCCTGCACGACGCCCTGACCGGTTTGCCCAACCGAGCCCTCCTGCTGCGGCGGCTGAGCGACCACTTGCAGGACCCGGAACAAGCCGGCGTGGGCATGCTCTTTCTGGACCTGGACGGATTCAAGGCAGTCAACGACCACTACGGCCACGGCGTGGGCGACCGCGTCCTCAACCGCGTCGCCCAACGCTTGGAGGTGGCGGTGCGGAGCCAGGACACGCTGGCGCGCCTGGGCGGCGATGAGTTCGCAGTCCTGCTCGACGGCGTGTCGCAGCGCTCGGAGGTGGAGGCAGCCGCCGTGCGCCTGTGCGTCGCGCTGCAGGCGCCGATCGACATCGATGGCCAAAGGCTGCCTGTCGGGGTGAGCGTCGGCGGCTGGCTGCACGAGGGCGAAGCCCACACGGCGGAGGAGGTGCTGGCCGAAGCCGACCGCGCCATGTACGAGGTGAAACGCTCGGGAAAAGGCGGCTTCCTGGTGCTCGACGGCGCAAGCCGCCGGAAGGCGGACCACCGCCCGCGACGGGTCTCAGCGGCCCGGGTAGCGCGGAACCCCCGTCGCAAGCCTATAATGGGAGTTTAACCCTCGCGGAGAGATGGCCGAGTGGTTGAAGGCGCACGCTTGGAAAGCGTGTATAGGGGAAACTCTATCGAGGGTTCGAATCCCTCTCTCTCCGCCACTTCCCCCTTTTTGAACGACGGACCGGCAGTCGCCGCATCCGATTCCTGACCGGGAGCTGATCGCCCCTTCGGTTTCGCCCATCGGCGGACGCGACCCGTCCGGGCTCACGCTGCCCCCGCGGGTATCTCTCCCCGGTCTCCGTGACGAATTATCCCGAGCGGAAGCATGCGCCGAGAGTGCGAATAGATTCGACCAAACACTCACAGCCAAAGAAAAAGCAAATTCACCTCAACTAAATTCGAAGGTCAAGCGTCTAAGACCTACAACGCCCCATGAGCGCCCCCCATCGACAACGCCCGACGTGCTCCGGGCCGCTGCAGAGAGGCCTCCTTCTGGCCTGCGGCTGGGGCCTTTTAGCCTTGGGATGCGGCGGTGCGGCCGCCGCGGATAGCGACCTGACCCAGGCAGCCAAGCCCGCCGTCGAGACTCCTGCCGACCAGTCAGAAACTCAGTCCTCCAAAGTACGTCGGGAAGTTCGGGCGACCGGTACAACCCAGGCGGTTCGATATTTAGTGGTCCAGTCGCCGCGGATCAGCGGACAAGGCAGCCGGCTCACGCTCGTACAACTTGCGCTGAATGGCTCAACGGTCCAGGAAGGCGAGGTTCTTGCCGAGTTCGATCCGACCGATCAATTGGAAGCGGATCGTCAGGCTGAAGCCAAGTTCGAGGATCTGGGGCATCAGGTGGAACAGAAGCTCGCCGAAAACGAGGCCGAAGCCGCCAAGCGTCGATTGCAGCTCAGCCAGGCGGAGTCCGAGTTGGCGGATGCGGAGATCGAGCTCCGCAAGGGACCGCTGCTGAGCGAGATCGACCGTCTCAAGAACGAAACCAAGGCCGCAGCCGCGCGGGCGAAGGTGAAGAGCCTCCGCATTTCGAGTGAGCACCGCGAGGCGGCCGAGCAGAGCGCCCTGCGCGTCTTGGAGCTCCAGCGCGAGCGCCAGCGGGTGGCCCTCGATCGCGTGCACAACAACCTCTCCAAGCTCAAGCTCACCGCGCCGCTCGGCGGCATGGTGGCGCTGGAAGCCACCTGGCGCAACGGCTCGATGGGGCACGCCCAGGAGGGCGACCAAATCTACCCGGGCAGACCCCTGCTCCGCATCTTTGACCCCTCGGAGATGGAAGTGGCCGCCTATGTGGCGGAGACCGACCGGGGCGCGCTCCACCCCGGCCAGACCGCCGTCGTGGAGCTGGACGCCTATCCCGACGTGCGTTTCTCGGCGAAGCTCGCGTCGGCCAGCCCGGTGGCCGCGTCGGCGATCGGAAGTCCGATCAAGACCTTCCTGGCCCGGTTCCGTCTGGACCAGAGCGACGCCCGACTGCTGCCGGACCTGTCGGCGGTCGTCGTGCTGCAGGTGGACGAACCATGACGGAAACGGCGCGCCAGCCCGGCTTGGAGCCGGAGCCGCGGGCTGCGTCCGCCCCGACGCGGGGCAAGCGCCGCTTGTGGGCCGGCCTGCTCATGGTTGCTTGCTTGGCGGCGATCGCCGCGGGCGGAGCCTCCCTGTTTCGCGGCCGACAGACGGACGGGAACTTGCCGACGGCGCAGGCCCGCGTGGGAGAGTTCCTGGCCTTGGTGCGCTGTCGCGGCGAGCTGCGCGCCGGCCGTTCAGCGCAGATGGTGGCGCCCCTCAACGTTCCCGAGCTGCGCATCGTCTGGCTGGCCAAGGAGGGAGAGCCGATCCGGCAAGGCGAACCCGTGATTCGCTTTGACCCCTCCAGCGCGTCGCGGCAGCTTGCCGAGAAGAAGGCGGCCCTCGAAGAGGCGACGGCGAAGCTCGAACAAGCCGAAGCGGAGGCGCGAATCGAAGCCGAACAGGACCGCTTGGATCTCGCCAACGCCCGCTATGAGGTGGAGAGGGCGGAGCTGGAGGTCTCGAAGTCCGAGATCCTCAGCGCCATGCAGGCCGAGCGCAGCCGGTTGGCTCTCGAGCTGACCCGCGAGAAGCAGCGCGTGCAGGAAGCGACGAATCGGCTGCACGTCGCCTCGAGCGCCGCAAAGGTGGCGGCGCTGCGTCGGGGCAAAGACGAGGCGCAATCCGAGGTCGAGCTGACCGAGTATCGCCTGTCCCGGATGGAGCTGACCGCGCCGCTGAACGGCATCATCGTCTTTCTCGACAACTACTCGCAGGGCTGGATGAACGCCAAGCCGTTCAAGGTGGGCGACCAGGTCTGGCCCGGCGCGGCGATCGCGGAGATCCCGGATCTGTCCACGCTGGAGATGGAGGGCAAGCTGGAGGAGACCGATCGGGGCCGGGTGCGGGAGGGCCGCGAGGTTCGGGTTCGGCTGGACGCTCTGCCCGAGCTCTCCCTGGAGGCCCGGCTGCGAGGGGTTTCGCCGCTCACGCAGCAGAGCTTCGACTGGCCGCCGACGCGGGATTTTCGCGGCTACGCCCCGATCGCGAAGCCCGACGAGAGGCTGCGGCCCGGCATGACGGGGACGATGGACATCGTCGTCCATCGCATCGCCGACGCGGTCATCGTCCCGGCGCAGGCGCTATTTACGCTCGAAGGCAAGCCGGTCGTCTACGTCAGGCAGGGCCGTTCCTACCGCCCGACGGTCGTCGAGATCACCGCGGAGAACCCGGATGAGTTTGCGATCGCCGGTATCGCCGGCGACGCGACATTGGCGCTGGCTGAACCGGAGGCCCAGCCGTGAAGCTGTTTCTGGCGCTGGCCGGGGCCCTGGCGGCGCTCGGTCTGATCGGCGTTTGGCTTCATGGTGAGGAAGACGCCGAGGCCGTGGCGACCGTCGCGGCGGCCCCCAGCACTCCCAGCACGGTCGTGCGCAGCGGCGAGGTCGTCTTCAACGTGACCGCCCGGGGCGAGTTGCAGGGCAGCCAGAGCGTCATGTTGACGGCCCCGATGACGGGCAGCGCCGAGTTGGTCATCACCGACCTGCGCACGGCGGGCGAGCTGGTGCAGGAGGGCGACGTGGCGGTGGAGTTCGACATCACCGAGCTGACCTTCAATCTGCGCGAGGCGCAAGCGGATTTGGCGGAGGCCGAGCAACGGCTGGCGCAGTCCAAAGCGGAAAGCCTGGCCAAAGCGGAAGAGGCCCGCTTCCTGTTGCTGCAAGCCGAGAGCGACTTGGCGATCGCCGAGTTGGAGGCGCGGCGCAATGAGCTGCTCGCCGCCATCGTGGCTCGTCAGAACGATTTGGCCGTAGGCTCCGCTCGCGACCGTCTGCAACAGCTCCAGACCGACTTGGCCAGCCGCCAAGCCACCAGCGACGCCGGCGTCGCCATCCAGGAAGCCGCCGTCAACAAGGCCCGCGTCAAGGCCGAAACGGCGCAGAAGACGATCGAGTCGATGACTCTGCGGGCGCCCCGGGACGGCTATGTCTCGCTGCAGCAGAATCAGGGCAGCGGCTTCTTTTCCTGGGGCATGCAGTTGCCGATCTACCAGGTCGGCGACACGGTTCGGCCCGGAATGGCCGTCGCGCAGGTGCTCGACCTGGGCGGCTGGGAGCTCAGCGCGCGGCTGGCGGAGTTGGACCGCGGTCACCTCTCGGTCGGCCAGCCGGCTCGCATCCGCGTGGCGGGCGTGCCGGGCAGCCGCTTCGAGGGCCGCGTCAAGAGCATCGGCAACACCAGCGGTCCGCCATGGGATCGCCGCTTCGAGTGCAAGCTCTCGATCGAGAACCCCAGCCCGGACTTGCGTCCCGGCATGAGCGCCGAGATCGAGATCGAGACCGAACGCATCGAGGCCGCTCTGTGGGTGCCGTCCCAGGCCCTCTTCGATCGGGACGGGCAGAAGTTCGTGTACCGCTGGGATGACGGCGCGTTCTCCGCCGTGGACGTCGGACTCGTGCGGGCCGGAGAGAGCCAGACCGTCATCGAAGGGTTGGCCGAGGGAGACGTCGTCGCGCTCGCCGATCCTTCCAAGATGCAGGAGGCGGTCACGTCGTCCACGGCGACGGACGCACTGACGAACCGATGAGCGCACCGGTACGGCGCAGCTTTGGCTACAGCCTGCGGCGCGGGCTCGCAGATCTCCGCATGGCCGCCGAGAACCTGCGCGCGCAAGCCGTTCGCACGCTGCTCACGGCGCTGGGGATCGTCTTCGGCGTGGGTTCGGTGATCGGCATGCTCGCAATCGGAGCCGGAGCCCGCGAAGAGTCTCTGCGCTTCATCGAAGAGCTCGGCGTCCGCAACGTGCTGGTGGAGTCCCGGCCGGCGGCGAGCCGCGAAGAGCTGCAGCAGCGGCGCAAAACATCCCCCGGGCTCACCGAGCGCGACGTCCGCATTCTGGAGGCCAACATTGCGGACCTCGAAACCCTTTCCCCGCGGCGAACCCTCCACCCCAGCCGGCTGCTACCGAAACCCTCCAAGGAAACCCCGGAGATGTATGGGGTTCGATCCTCCTACGCGGTCATTCACAGCTTGCGGGCGGGCGAGGGGACGTTCTTCAACGACGACCACGACGCCTCCAGCGCCTCGGTCTGCGTGCTCGGAGAGGCCGCCAAGATCAACCTGCTCGGCTACGGCTCGGCGCTGGGCAAACACATCAAGGTCAATGACACCTGGCTCGAAGTGATCGGGGTGCTCGGCGAGCGCTCCCGCGCGGGGGACCGCAGCCTAGGCGGCCAGTTGGAAGACCTCAACAACCGCATCTACATCCCGTTCAATACCTTCCAGTACCGCTTTTGGGACCAGAGCAGCTTCATGAAGGACGAGCTCGACGGCATCGACCTGCGGTTGACGCCGGAGGCCGACAGCATCGCCACTGCCAAGGTGGTGACGGCCGTGCTCAGCTCGACGCACAAAGGCGTGGAGGACTTCTCCGTCACCATTCCGGCGGCCCTGCTGGCGCAGCAGCAGAGAACCCAGACGATCTTCACCTACGTGATGGTCGCGATCTCGGCGATCTCGTTGCTGGTCGGCGGCATCGGCATCATGAACATCGTGCTGGCCACCGTCCTCGAGCGGACTCGCGAAATCGGAGTGCGGCGCGCCACGGGAGCCCGCCGAGTGGACATCGTGCGCCAGTTTCTAGCCGAGGCGACCCTGATCTCCATCGGTGGAGGCCTGCTGGGGATCGGCTTCGGCTTCTTCTTGTCCTGGCTGATCGCCAACGTGGCTCAGTGGAAGACGATCGTCACGCCCGTCTCGGTCGGCGTGGCGTTTGGGGTTTCCGTGGCGATCGGAGTGCTGTTCGGGCTCTACCCGGCGGTCAAAGCCGCGCAGATCGACCCGATCGAAGCCCTGCGGTACGAGTAAAGTTAGCGCGGTGCCGTCGCGGTCACGGCGAGGCTGTGGACCTGGATCAGCATGTCAGCGGCGCGGTCGCCGTCGGGATCGTTCTCCGGATCGAGCGGAACGAACAGCGTGACTTCCTCGCGCCGGGACAGGACGTTGCTGGCCACCAGGGCCCGCATCATCCAGATGGCCGTCTCCACGTCCGGGCCATCGAATCCGCACCAGCCGGGGTAGTCTCGGGTCGTCGGGCGGAGCCCGGTGGCCCGCTGGACCTTCTCGGAGAGTCGAGCCTTGACCGCCAAGAGCCTTTCCGGCTTCACGACGGAACCTGGAAACGCCGGCTGGAGCAGCGGCGCCGTGTCCGCCATGCGGCCCAGCAGCTCAGCGACCTCGCGCTGTTCGGCGGGCCGCGTGTGGTCGAGCCAGTAGTGCGCCGTCTTGGCTACGGCCGTCACTACGTTCTTGATTTCCTTCTCGATCCGGTACGTCGGTCCGGCCGGCAGATACAGCTTCGTCCCCCGCCAGAAGGCCGGCACGTTCTCCATGTTGATCGCGCGCACCAGCCAGTCCGCCGATGTCTCGGCCACGCACTCCAGCGAGATCCAGCCGGGAATCTCCGAGGGCCCGCCGCGCAGCCCGGTCGCCAGGATGATTCCCCGGCAGATCTCCGCGGCCACGTCCTCATAGCGCTCCTGGTCGTCGGCCACCTCCACGGCGGTGGCGGAGGCGAGCAGATTGCCTTTGTGGGGAGGACCGCCGGCCATGGCCAAGTCGCAGAACGATCCCCAGATGCGGTTCCAGGCGACCTTGCCTTCGCCGTCGTACTTGAGGCCGGCGGAGCCCATCGAGACCGGCTGCACGTCCTCGTAGCAGTAGCGGTACTGCTCGGGAAGCAGCGTCCGGATGCGGGACTCCAACGACTCGAGCGTCCCTGGGATCTCCATGCTCATGATCGTCCTTGTTCGACGAGCTCCCGCACGTCGGGCCGGGACGGCCGTTGCGACGCCCCGCCTCTTCCAGCTTACCGATTCGCGCACGGGGCTGCGAAGGAGCTGCGGTCCTACTCGTTGCGGAGCGCGACGTTCGGGTCCACACGCGCGGCGCGCCACGCCGGCAGCCCGCCGGCCGCCAGAGCGACTGCCGCCATCGTCGCCACCACGAAGGCGATCGTGCCCGCGTCGGTCGGCTGCACGCCGAACAGCAGCGACGCGATCAGCCGGTTCAGCACCAGCGCTCCCGCCAGACCGAGGACCACGCCGATCGCCGTCACCGCCAGACCCTGCCTCAGCACCTGGCCGACCACGTCGGAACGAGTCGCCCCCAGGGCCACGCGAATGCCGATCTCGCGCCGGCGCTCGTTGACCATGTAGGAGAGCACCCCGTAGGCGCCGAGGGCCGCCAGCAGCAACGCCGCTCCGGCAAACGCGCCCAGCAGCAGCGCCAACAGCCTCGGCCGGCGAATGGCTTCGGCAAAGACCGATTCCATTTCCCGCAGCCGCACTACCGGGACGGCCGGATCCACGTCCCGCACGACGCGTTCGACTGTTGCGGATAGAGCCGACGGCGGCAGCGTCGTCCGCATCACCACGTTCATGCTCGGCGGCGCCACGCCGTGCTGGTCCAGTGACAGGTAGACTTCCGTGCCGGCCGAGCGCTCGACGCCGCGCTGCGGAACGTCCTTGGCGACGCCCACGACCGTGTGCCAGACGTCCTCGGAACCGCCGAACGACCAGCCCGGAGGCCGCAGCCGACGACCCAGCGGATTCTCGTCCTTCCAGAGCCGCTTCGCCAACGTCTCATTGACGACGACGGACTTCGCCTGTGATGCGCCGTCGTTGCGCTCGAAGCCGCGCCCGGCGACGATCGGAACGCCCAGCGTCCCAAAGTAGTCGCCCATCACGAACTGGTAGTAGTCGATCGCCTCGGACGGCTTTCCCTCGTCGGAGACGTAGTTCTCGATCGGCGTCGCGATCGCGTCGGGGGTCCGGTTGGGCGGCAGCCCCGACATGGCGACCGTTCCCAGCACCCCTGGGACGGAGCGCAATCCGTCGAGGACGCGCTGGTACGCTTGGGCGCGCGTGTCGGCTTCGGAGTTCGCCATCGGCAACGTCATCGAGAACGTCACCAGGCGCGAACGATCAAAACCCGCATCGAGCTCGGTGAGGTTCCGGACCGTCCGCACCAACAAGCCCGCGGCGAGGACCAGCATCACCGCGCAAGCGACCTGAGCGACCACCAATCCGCGGCGCGCGTATTGCCGCGAGGCGCCGGCGGAGCCTCTCCCGCCCTCCTTGAGCGCGGCCGCCACGCCGGGACCGCCTCGGCGACCGAGCGACACGAATCCGAACAGCAGGGCGGCCCCCACGGAAAGCCCGAGGGCCAGTAGCAGCGCCGGCCCGTCGAGCGTCAACTCGGCCGCCCTGGGAATGCTGCCGGGATAGGCGCGGACGAGCGCCCGGAGGCCGGCGTCCGCCAGCAGCAGCCCCAGGATTCCGCCGGACGCAGACAAGATCGCGCCTTCGGTGACCGCCTGCCGCAGTAACCGCCCGCGACTTGCGCCGAGCGCGGTGCGCAGCGCCAGCTCCCGCCTCCTGGAGCCTGCGCGGGCCAGCGCCAGATTCGAGAGGTTGGCGCAGACGATCAGCAGCACGAATCCCACGGCGGCTTGGAGCGCCCAAAGCGGTTCCCTGGCGCCTCCGACGATGGCGTCCCGCAGCGGCTGGAGCCGGAGCGTGTGGTCCGAGATGGCCGCGGGGCGATTGGTGGGGACGTGGCCGGCGTCACCGACGCGCTCGCCCCACTGGTCGACCAGCGCGCTGAGCTCGGCCTCCGCCGCCTTCGCGGAGACCTCCGCCTTGCGCCTCGCTATGGCGTAGAGGACGTGGGTCTCTCGCTGCCGGGCCATGTCCGGGTGCAGCCAGAGGGGCAGCCAAACTTGGACGCGGCGATCCATGACGTCAGCCCCGGGCGGCATGACGCCGACGATCTCATGCGGCCGGCCCTCGATCGGAACGGTTTGTCCCACAAGGGGCCGCGCGGAGAATGCGGTCGTCCACAGCTCGTGGGAGAGGATCGCGACCGGCGGCGGCAGCGTCCCCGCCCAATGCTCGGTCTCGTCCTCGGTAAAGAGCCGGCCCTGTTGCGGCAGGAGCCCGAGGGTCCCCAGCAGATGCGCGTCGACGGAAACGGAGCGCACGCGCAGCGGCTGGTCTCCGGCGACCAGGTTGACCTCGCCGGTGGTGTAGGTGGCCCCGCCCGTGGCGTACGCGCCCACGTCGGCGAACGATCGGCTCATGCGACGCAGCTCGGCGTATTCGGGCGCGGAGAGAGGCCCTCGAAGCTCCCCCGCGGCCGGCGAGGCCGCCGTTAGATCCATCAGTTGCTCGGGGTCGGGATAGTCGAGAGGCTGGAGCAGCGCGTGATCGACGATCGTGAAGATCGCCGTGTTCGCCCCGATTCCCAACGCCAGGGTGGCGATGACCACGGCCGCGAAGCCGGGGCTCTTTCTCACCGATCGCACGGCATGGCGCAAGTCCCGCACAAAGTCCTCGATCAGCCGCACGCGTCGCATGTCCCGGCATTCCTCCTTGTAGAGCTCGACGCCTCCGACCGCGCGGCGCGCTGCCCGGCGAGCCTCCTCCGGCCCCATGCCGGCCGAAAGGTTCTCCTGGGTCAAGTGATCCAGGTGGAAGCGAAGCTCGGCGTCGAGCTCGCCGTCGACCTCGTGGCGGCGGAACAGCGACCGCAGCCGCAAGCGAAGTTTTTCGAACATCCGCATCGCTCATCCTCCGCCCAAGGCCAGACGGGCACACCTAGATCGTCAACAATTGTAGATGATCAATGTATCGACCGACAAGCCGAGATCCCGGGCAGTCCTATGGCCCAGCTTCCGGAAGTCTATGGGGATGGGGAGGGGCGGGCGCCAGGAGGACCGGCAACCTGGTTGGGACTCAGCGGAGACTCGTCGAGCGGCCGGCTAGACGGTCTCAGCGAACAGCAGCGCGGCGCGGTCGCGCGACACGGGGCGGTCGACGAACTGCAGACCGGCTAGAAAACCCTTCCCATCGGCGAGCGGCTTGCAGTAGCGCATCGAACCGGCGCACTCGACTTGGCGGCCGGTGACGCGTACGTAAGAGCCGTCCGGGATGGTCCGGTCGGCCTCGATCTGCATGCCGGCGTCGGAGAGGTTGCGCACACGGCAGTCGCAGGATTCCGACGTTCCCGCCGGTCCGATCCAACGCGCCCGGGCCGGTCCGTCGGCCGGTTGGCGCTCATAGCGGCGCTTCTCGCGGCGCACGACTTCAAGGGCGATCAAGTAGGACCCTTTGGCGACCTGGGACTGCGCGGCGTCGGCGACTTCGACGCGGCGCACCATGCCGCGGATCGCCGGCGCTTGGGCGCGCAGAATCCAGGCTCCCTGTCCCACTTCCGGCGCGGAGCCGGCTGTGACCAGCAGACCGCTGTTGGAGACATTGAGCACCAGCCCCGGAGCCGTCTCGAACTCGCCATCCACCGTCGCCCACTGGATGAAGATGTCGCCCGAGCTGTCCGAGCGCGGACTTCCGCGCCGTTCCCGCGCTTCTTCGGGCTCGGGTTCGGGCGAAGCCGCCCTCTCCCGGCCGACCAGGCCGTCCCAGAAATGGCGCAGCACACTGTGCACGAAATCGAGTATGCACCGCTATTCCCCATAGAGCAATAGAGGGATGGTCCCGGCCACTTTAGTACCAAAGTTCCGATCACGTACCACTGTGGACAGACATCCCAAACTCCGCGCCGACTCGGTTGCGCCGGGGAACGGCGGTCGGGCATGCTGAGAACCGTCGGGAAACCGGCAGACCTCCGCGAGCCGTGCCCTGGCAAACCCTCATTCTGACCCTGTCCCTGGGCGGAGGCGCATTTCTCTTCTCCATGTACGGACAGGGTGGAGGCGGCCTCTACGCTCCCGTCCAGTTGCTGTTCGGGACGGACTTTCAGTTGGCCGCGGCGCGCAGCCAGCTCTACATCGTTCTGACGGCCATCTCGGCGACGCTGGTCTATCGCCGCGCCGGACGGATCGACTGGGGGCTGGCCGCCGCTCTCGAGGTCACCGCGTCGGTGGGCGCCTTTGCCGGGTCGCGGCTAGCCGGGCTGTTTCCGGCATTGTGGCTGGAGATCCTGCTGGGCGTGACCGTCCTGCTGGCGGCGGTGACGATGCTGATGGAGCCGCCGACCTGGAACTTCGACGATAACGATGAGCGCCTGTGGCTGTGGCGCCGCGAGGTCAGCGGACGCTCCTACACCGCCAACATGCTGATCGGCCTGCCGGCGGCCGCCCTCATCGGCGTCTTGAGCGGCTTGACGGGCACGGCGGGCGGCTTTTTGAAGACTCCGTTGCTGATCATGGTCTTCGGGATGCCCGCCGATCTGGCCTGCGGCACCACGGCGTTCATGGTGAGCGTGACGGCCGCGGCAGGCTTTCTGGGTAGGGCGGAGGTCCTCGCCGGCGACTTGCCGACCTCGATCCTGCTGGGCGTGGCTGTGTTCTTGGGAGCTCAGATCGGCCCTCGCGTCGCGCTGCGGACGGACCCGGCCAAGCTGCAACGTTGGTTCTCGCTCTTGCTCGGAGCCGTCGGCTCGGCCACACTAATCAGGGCGCTCTGGTGAAGAGCGGCTCTGTCGAGGAGCGCTGATATACTAAAGCCGGTTCGGGTTCGGATGACTCGGGACGCCGTTTCTCTGCTCGGTGTTGCGCTGGTTTGCGCCGGCGCCGCGCTGGTCGGGGGCAACTTCGGCGAGACCTTGGGGCGGCCCGGACGCGTCACCAGCTCGGACGTCGTCACCGAAGAGACCGGCCGGTTCCGGCAGGCGCTCGATCTGATTCAGCAGAATTTCGCCGACCCGGTCGATCCGGAAGCGGCGCTCTATCACGGCGCCATTCCCGGCATGCTGGCGCGCCTGGACCCACACTCGCAGTTCTTCGACCCGGAGCGCTTCGAGCGGCTGCGCGAGGAGCAGCGCGGCGAATACGCCGGCGTCGGCATGCAGATCCGGCTGTTCCGCAACGACCCGATCGTCGATTTCCCATTCCCCGGTACGCCCGCCTTCCGGGCCGGAGTGCGTCCCGGGGACGTGATCCAGACCATCGACGGCATTCCCACGTCCGGACTGGACGTCGATGAGGTGGCCCGGCGCGTGCGCGGACGCCCCGGCACCAGCGTGCGTCTGGCGCTGAGCCGCGGCGGAGGCGTGGGCCGGCTCGACGTCGCCCTGGAGCGCGACGAGATCATCCGCCCGACGATCCCGATCTCATTCGAGCTCCAGCCCGGCGTAGGCTACCTGCGGATCACCTCGTTCGGACAGACCACCGGAACCGAGCTGCACAAGGCGCTCGACGATTTTTCCAAGCACGAGCTGCGGGGCTTGGTGATTGACTTGCGCGACAACCCGGGCGGCCTGCTGCAGGCCAGCGTGGACGTGGCCGGCAGCTTTCTGGAGCCCGGGGCGGCCATCGTCTCCCACCGCGGCCGCAATGAGCGGCGGCAGCGCTACCGGGCGCCGATGGGCGGCTCGCCGCCGAGCTACCCGATCACCGTGCTGGTGAACTGCCGCTCGGCTTCGGCGTCGGAGATCGTGGCCGGGGCCTTGCAGGATCACGACCGGGCCCTCATCGTCGGCTCCAACACCTTCGGCAAGGGTCTGGTGCAGAGCATCTACACCCTGCCCAGCGCGGCCGGCCTGACGCTGACCACGGCGCGCTACTACACCCCCAGCGGCCGCCAGATTCAGCGGGACTGGGAGGGGCTCTCGCGCGACGCCTACTACGCCGACCCCTGCGAATCGACCTTCGAGCCGCAACACTCCGAGCTGCGGCACACCACCAGCGGACGGACGGTCTATGGCGGCGGCGGGATCGCACCGGACGTCTACATGCCCGAACAAGGCCTGACCGAGGTGCAACGCCGGTGGCTGGACGAGAGGGTGTTCGCCCGCTTTGCCGAGACCCTCGACACGCGCACCCTCAGCCATGCTTGGCGTCCCGATCGCGCGACTCTCGACAGCTTCCAGAGCTATCTGGTGCGCGAGAGCCCGGAGACGGCGGGGTACTATCCGGACAACCAAACCTTCGTGCGGCGCTACCTGGCCGGACGGGTCTTGACCGCCGCTTTTGACGTCGACCTAGGCGCTCGCGCGGAGGCTGAAGCCGATCCGATGATCCAGAGCGCGGCGGCCCGGCTCGACGAGGCGGCGCGCTTGCTGAACAAACGGCCGAGCGCGGTCGCCCGGGCCGACTAGTTGCGATCCAACCAGCGGCTCCGGCGGCGACCGCGCTCCGC
Organism: Acidobacteriota bacterium; assembly: GCA_016125275.1. Lineage (GTDB taxonomy): Bacteria > Acidobacteriota > Terriglobia > Bryobacterales > UBA6623 > RI-231. The sequence goes on from WGMB01000003.1 coordinate 401,735, forward strand.
GATCTCCGGTGGGTACAGGCTCAGACCCGCGCCGTGGTGGCGTAGGCGTTGAAGATGTACTGCAGCAGCATGCGCTGAGTGTTGAAGAACGACCCGTTCAGCGCCATCGACGAGCGCATGACCGTCGCATAGCCGTCGGGGTCCTTGTAGTACAGCGGCAGGATGACCTTCTCGAGCTTGTCGTACATCGAGGCGATCTCCTCGGCCTCGCTGCCGTTGTCGTCGTCGATCGACCAGCCGGTCAACCCTTCGACGTGACCCTCGATCCACCAACCGTCGAGCGTGCTCAGCGACGGCACGCCGTTGAGGGCGCACTTCATGCCACTGGTGCCGGAGGCCTCGCGCGTCTTGATCGGCGTATTGAGCCACAAGTCCACGCCGCCGGTGATCAGACGGCCCCAGCGCCATTCGTAGTTGGGGATGTAGACGATCTTGACGGCGTCGCGCAGCTTGCCCGCGGCCTCGAAGATCTTACGAATGTTGGCCTTGCCGCCGTCGTCGCGAGGGTGGGCCTTGCCGCCGTAGATCACTTGCAGGGCGCCGGAGCGTTCGACGATCTCCCGAATGCGGGCCGGGTCGCTCATGAACATCGGCGCGCGCTTGTAGCCGGTCGCTCGTCGCGCGAAACCGATGGTGAACACCTGCGGGTCCAGCCTCTCGCCCGTCTCGGCCTCCACGGCCTGCAGCAGCTTGATCTTGGCTTCCTGGTGGGCGCGGCGGATCTCGGAAAGCTCGATGTTGATGGCGTAGCGCAGGTAGACGTTGTCGTGGCGCCACTCCGGGATCTCGCGGTCGTAGAGCTCCTGGACGCTCGAAGCCGTCCAGGTGGCCGCGTGCACGCCGTTGGTGAGGGCTTTGACGCGGTAGTTCGGGAACATCAGCCGTGACACCTCGCCGTGCTTCATCGCCACGCCGTTGACGTAGTTCGAGTGATGCAGGGCCAAGTGCGTCATGTTCAGCCGGTCATGCCCGGTGAAGCCCGTGGAGAACAGCAGCGTCGAGCGGTTCAAGCCCAACACCTGCCGCACCAAGTTGCCGGAGAACTCATCGTGCCCGGCCGGCACCGGCGTGTGGGTGGTGAAGACGCAGTGCCGTCGAATCTCGGCGATGTCTTCCGACGACGGGAAGCGATTGTCCTGCTTGGCCAGGCGACGCTCGACGAGGCGCAGCGCCAACAGCGCCGAGTGCCCCTCGTTCATGTGGTACGTCTCGATGTCGTGGTGGCCGATCTTCGAGAGCATCTCCACGCCGCCCACGCCCAGGATCAGCTCCTGGCAGAGGCGGTAGTGCTCGTCGCCGCCGTAGAGATGATCGGTGAGGGTCTGGTCGAACTCGGAGTTCGTCTTGACGCTGGCGTCGAGCAGGTAGACCGGCACGATGTGCCCGCCCACGCCGACGATGTCATAGCGCCAGCAACGCAGGTTGACCGGCCGTCCCTCGATCGTCACCGTCGCAATGGGATCGAGCAGGTCCAGGTAGTCCTCAGGAGCCCAGGAGACGGCATGCTCGATCTGTACGCCCCGGGCGTCGAGCTCTTGCTGAAAGTAGCCCTTGCGATACAAAAGCGTGACGCCGACCATCGGCACGCCGAGATCCGCGGCGGACCGCAACGTGTCGCCGGCCAGCACGCCCAAGCCGCCGCTGAACGTCGGGATGGACTCCGACAGGGCCACTTCCATCGAGAAGTAGGCCACCTTCGGAGGCCGCAAAGAGCCCCGCCCCGGGGAGGTCCCCATCACGCCGGGCTCCGCCACTTTCGTTCGACTCCCCATTTCGTCCATGTGTTCCTCAAACACCAATCCTACCGACACTATCGGTTCACTCGCCGAATCTGTCCAACTGCGGCACGGAGGCCGACGGGCTAGAATGGGCCGTCAAGCCGCTCGAGAATCGCCATGTCCGACAATTCCGTCCACCCTCATACTCACTCGCCGAAAACAGCCCTGGTCACCGGAGCGTCCCGGGGCATCGGGCGGGCCATCGCTTTGGAGTTGGTTCGCCAAGGCTGCGCGGTCGCGGTCAACTATCGGTCGCAGGCGGCAGCCGCCGAGCAGCTAGTCTCTCAAATTCAATCGGCGGGCGGAAGGGCCCTCGCGGTCGCCGCCGATGTCTCGGAATCCTCGCAGGTCAAGGCGATGATCGCTCAGATCGAGGAAGGTCTTGGGCCCGTCGACATCCTGGTCAACAACGCCGGTGTTCTCTATCCGGGCCGCCTCTTGGACTATCAGGAGTCCGAATTCGACCAGATGTGGCGGATCAATGTCAAGGGAACCGTGTACTGCGCCGAGGCCGTCGCCCCGGGCATGATCGAGCGCGGCTGGGGCCGCATCGTGAACCTCTCGTCCAACGCCGCGATCGGCACGTCGATGCCCGGCACGACGATGTACGCGGCCATCAAGGGCGCCGTACTGACCCTTACCAAACGCTTCGCGCTGGAGCTCGGGCCCCACGGCGTGACCGCCAACGCCGTCCTGCCGGGGTTCACGAAGACGGACATGACGCTCGGAGCCAAGGACGAGTCCGCTCGGCAGGCGGTATACGACAAGATCTCCGGCATGTCGATGCTGCGCCGCGTAGGCGAGCCGGAGGACATCGCCGGGGTGGTCGGATTCCTCTGCTCGGACGCCGCCAGCTTCATGACGGGGCAGTTCCTGCTGGCCGACGGCGGCCGGATGGATTACCTGGCGATGACCTGATGAGCTGGCGGAGGGCTGGGTCTGTCATGCTGGAGAGTTTGGGAATCTCATGGCTCTGACGGTCGTTACTCAGAAAGTTCGCGGCTTCATCTGCACCAACGCGCACCCGGCGGGCTGCGCCCGCTCGGTGGAACGCCAGATCGAAAGCGTGCTGGCGGCCCGGCCCGCCAACGCGACAGGCCCCAAGAATGCGCTCGTCATCGGCTCCTCCACCGGCTACGGGCTGGCCTCGCGCATCGCCTTGGCCTGGGGCTTCGGGGCCAAGACGCTGGGCGTGTTCTTCGAGAAGGAGCCGAGCGGCAAGCGTACCGGTACGGCCGGCTACTATCATTCGGCCGCGCTGCACGCGCGCGCCCGCGCTGACGGCCTGTTCGCCGAAGGAATCAACGGCGACGCCTTCTCCGAGGAGATCAAGCGCGAGGCCGCCGCGCGGATTCGAGCGGAGATGGGGCAGGTCGACGCCGTCATCTACTCCCTGGCTTCGCCGCGGCGCGTGAACCCTCGCAGCGGCGAGACGCTGCAATCGGCGCTCAAGCCGATCGGCGCGTCCTACAGCGGCAAGACGATCGACCTCGGCAACAACGAGGTCAAGATGACCAGCGTGGAGCCCGCCACCGACGACGAGATCCGCCAGACCGTCGGCGTGATGGGCGGCGAGGACTGGCGCTGGTGGATCGAGATGCTGCTCGAGGAAGGCCTGCTGGCCGAAGGCGCGCGCACGCTGGCGTACTCCTACGTCGGCCCCGAGCTGACCTGGCCGATCTACCGGGACGGCACGATCGGAGCGGCAAAGAAGGACTTGGCGAAGACCGCCGACGCTCTCAACGATCTCTTGGCGCATCGGCTGGGCGGCGGCGCCTGGGTCTCGGTGAACAAGGCGGTGGTGACGCAGGCCTCGGCGGCGATCCCCGTCGTGCCGCTCTACATCAGCCTGCTGTTCAAGGTGATGAAGGCCAAGGGCGTGCACGAGGGTTGCATCGAGCAGCTCCAGCGGCTGTGCTTCGAGCACTTGGCGGACGGCAAGACTCCTCGGGTCGACGCAGACCGTCTGATCCGCCTCGACGACTGGGAGATGCGCGAGGACGTGCAGCGCGAGACCATGGCGCTGTGGCCGCAGGTCGACACCGAGAACCTCGACCAGCTCAGCGACTACGAAGGCTTCCGCAAAGACTTCAATCAGCTCTTCGGCTTCGAGATCGACGGCGTGGACTACGAAGCCGAGGTGGAGACCGAGGCCGCGCTGTAGGAGGCGCGCCCCCTAGACTGAGATCACGGTGCTCGACCGAATCCGCAGCGCGCTGAAAGCCCTCGAACCGGCGGTAGCCGGACGGACGCTCGGCGTGGCCTGTTCCGGCGGGGCGGACTCCACGGCGCTGCTGACGGCCCTGGCGGCGCTGCGCGGCGAGCTGGGCTTCGATCTCGCGGTCGTGCATCTCAATCATCGCCTGCGCGGCGAGGCTTCCGAGGCCGATGAGATCTTCGTGCGGGATCTCGCGGCGGCTCATGGGCTGGCGGCGCACGTCCGAGGCGAGGACGTGGCGACGCTGGCCGCCGACTGGGGTTGCGGCCTGGAAGACGCCGGCCGGCGAGCCCGCTACGCCTGGTTCGCCGGGCTGATCGCCGAGGGCATCTGCGACCGGATCGCCACCGGACACACGCTGTCCGACCAAGCCGAGACCGTCCTGTTCCGGCTGGCCCGGGGGAGCGGATTGCGGGGGCTGGCCGGCATCCGCCCCGAGCGCGAGCCCGGCATCATCCGGCCGCTGCTGGGAGTGAGCGGTTCGGAGATCCGGGATTTCCTTCGCGAACGCGGCCTGACTTGGCGCGAAGACGAGAGCAACCGGGACCGTCGTTTCCGCCGCAATCAGATTCGCCATGACGTGGGACCGCGGCTGGCGGAGATCAATCCGCGTTGGGAGTCCGCCCTGGCCCGCACCGCCGAGCAAGCCCTGAGCGAAGAAGCCTACTGGAGTGAGATTGTCGCCGTAGCCGCGGCGCGAGTTTTGCAGCGCGGCGAGGCGGGAATCCGCCTGAAAGTCTCCGCCTTCAGCGAGTTGCATCCGGCGGTGCAGCGACGACTGCTGCGAACGGCCGCCGAGGAAGCCGGCGGCGCGGCCCTCGGCGCCGACCACATCGAGGCCTTGCGAGAGCTGTGCGAGCCGGGCCGTGGAAGCGGCGAAGCGAGTATGCCGGGCCTGACGGCGCGCCGTTCGCTGGATGCCGTGATGCTCTCCCCCCCGGCGCGGGCGGAGGTCCCCGTCGAGCCGGCTCGGCGGGTTGAGCCTCCGGCCGAGCTCCTCGCCCCCGACCGCCGCTCCCGCATTCGGTTCGAAATCGCCTCGCAACATTCCGGAATCGGGCGCTATACTGAGCCAATCCGGGCGGGTCTGGACTGGAAACGTCTGCCCGCCCCCTTGGTACTGAGGGCATGGCGGCCCGGAGATCGGTGGCAATCCAGCTCCCCGAGCCGCACGATGAAGTTGAAGAGCCTATTCCAGAAGGCGCGCGTGGAGGTTTGGGATCGCCCCGGTTGGCCGGTGCTTTGCGCCGGCGATCAAGTGGTGTGGACCCGGGCCTACGGCGTAGCGGAGCCGTGGCAGGCTGACGCCGAGAGCCGCGAATGTCTGACGGTGCGAGAGGTCCATCTCACGGGTCGAGAAATTTGCGGAATCGAACAGTGGCTGGACTCCGTCTATGGTTTGTAACGGCGCGAGCGCAACAGGCTCGTAGGCCGAAGGAAGCGTGAACGTGAATTCGACTGTCAAGACTGCAGTTTTCTGGGTGGTCATGCTGTGTACCGCGATCCTGCTGTGGCAGGTGGTGCGGACCGGCAAGGGGCCTGGGGAAAAGCAATTCAACTACTCCGAGTTCCGGCAACAGGTCCTCGAGGGCCGGGTGTCCAGCGTCACGATCACCAACGAAGTCGAAGTCGATGGCAAGCTCACCGACAACACGAACTTCAAGGTTGTGATTCCGCCGAATTACCCGGACATCTACAAGCTCCTGGAAGAGCAGAACGTGGTCATGAAGGTGCAGGTGTCGTCGACGCCGGCCTGGCTTTCGTTCCTCATCAACGCCTCCCCCTTCTTGCTGCTGTTCGGCTTCTGGATCTTCATGATGCGGCAGATGCAGGCGGGCGGAAACAAGGCGCTCAGCTTCGGCAAGAGCCGCGCGCGCCTGCTGACCTCGCAACAGAAAAAGGTGACGTTCAAGGACGTGGCCGGCGTGGACGAGGCCAAGGAAGAGCTGCACGAGGTGATCGAGTTTCTGCGTGAGCCGCAGAAGTTCCAGAAGCTCGGCGGCCGCATCCCCAAGGGCGTGCTGCTGGTCGGCTCGCCCGGCACCGGCAAGACCCTGCTGGCCCGTGCGGTGGCCGGCGAGGCCAATGTGCCGTTCTTCTCGATCTCCGGTTCGGACTTCGTGGAGATGTTCGTCGGCGTGGGCGCCAGCCGCGTTCGCGACCTGTTCGAGCAGGGCAAGAAGAGCGCGCCGTGCATCATCTTCATCGATGAGATCGACGCGGTCGGCCGCCACCGTGGCGCCGGCCTGGGCGGCGGTCATGACGAGCGCGAGCAGACGCTGAACCAGTTGCTGGTGGAGATGGACGGTTTCGACTCGAACGAAGGCGTCATCCTGATGGCGGCCACGAACCGCCCGGACGTGCTCGACCCGGCGCTGCTGCGGCCCGGCCGCTTCGATCGCCGCGTGGTGGTCAGCCGCCCGGACGTGCGCGGTCGTGAAGGCATCCTGCGCGTGCATACGCGGAAGATTCCGCTCGCCAAGGACGTGGACCTGTTGGTTTTGGCGCGGGGGACCCCGGGCTTCTCGGGCGCGGACCTGTCCAACTTGGCCAACGAGGCGGCTCTGTTCGCCGCGCGCCAGAACCGCAAGGTCGTCACCATGCGTGACTTCGAGCTCGCCAAGGACAAGGTGATGATGGGCGCCGAGCGGCGTTCGATGATCTTGACCGAGGAAGAGAAGAAGAACACCGCATACCACGAGGCGGGCCATGCCGTGGTGGCCGCCCTGATCGGCCATGCCGACCCGGTGCACAAGGTCACGATCATCCCGCGCGGGCAAGCGCTCGGCGTGACGATGCAGTTGCCGGTGGACGACAAGCACACCTACACCAAGGACTACCTCAAGGCGCAGCTCGCCATCCTGATGGGCGGCCGCATCGCCGAGGAGCTGTTCCTGGACCACATGACCACCGGTGCGGGCAATGACATCGAGCGCTCGACGGACTTGGCGCGCAAGATGGTCTGTGAGTTCGGCATGAGCACGATGGGCCCGTTGACCTTCGGCAAGAAGGAAGAGCAGATCTTCCTGGGCCGCGAGATCAACCAGCATCGCGACTACTCCGAGGCGACGGCGATCCGCATCGACGCCGAAGTCCAGAGCTTGGCGATGGAGGGCTACAACCGCGCCCGGGCGATCATCGAGGACAAGCGCGAGGCGCTGATCCGCATCGCCGAGGCGTTGCTCGAACGCGAGGTCATCGACGGCAAGGAAGTGCAGGCGCTCATCGAGGGCAAGACGCTGCCTCCGCTGGCGCCGGTCTCCGGCCATGATGACGAGGAAGAGGGCGAGCGGCAGGAGGTCATGCAGCCTCCGCCGAAGCCGGCTCGTTCGCCGGGCTTGGAAGGCGAGTCCCCCTCGCCGGCCTAAGCCCCACGCTCCCGCAGAAAACCCAAGGCCCCCGAGAGATCGGGGGCCTTTTCTATGGCCCCTGCAACCCGCCGCCGGGAGCGATCCCGGTCTCGACCCACTCGCGCAGATCGCGGAACCCGGCCCGAATCTCCTCGCTTTCGATCGCGCAGTGGCCCGGTCGCGGCGTGTATCGCTGCACGAACAAGGCTCCCGATCCGGCGCGCTCGGTCAGCTCGGCATAGCGGTTCGGGACCCACGGCGGCACCAGCGGATCGTACGTGGTGTGGATCGCCAGCATGGGCCGCGTGATTCTGCCGTGCGGCTCGTAGTAGAGGCGCAGGTACTCCGCGGCGCCCGGCTCGGCGGCGTAGCGCTCGACGGCGGCGTTGAGCCAGTCGTCGTCCGGGCTGCCGGAGTAGAGGGTGTTGCGGTTGTCAAACGCGTTGCCGCCGGAGCGTTGCTGCAGGTCCATCAGCACGAACGTCCAGAAAGCCGCCGTGCGCGCCAGCTCCTGGTCCGTCCGCAGTGCGGTGTACTGCCGGAGGGCCGCGGCCTTCTCCGGGTGGGCGGACAGCAAGGCCTCCAACCGGGCGTTCTCCTCGGCCGTATTGCGGTACCCCGTAGGCGTGCGGGCGGGCGAAGGCAGGGCCCCGGGGAAGTAGGCGTCGAAGACGACTCGAAAGTCGAAGACGCGCCGTTCCATGAACCAGGCCGCCGGCCCCAGCGGACCGCACAACGGAAGCCCCGCCGCGTAGATGTGCGGAAAGCGCTCGATCATCGTCATGGTCAAGAATCCGCCCATCGAGTGGCCGGTGACGAAGGTCTCGCGCGGCTCGCCGTACTCGGCCACGAAGCGCCGCCGCAGCGCCTCCGTCTCCTGAATGGCCTCTTCCACGGCCCAGCCGCCCGCCGAGTAGCCGGAGCGCAGCAGTGCGTAACCCTCGTCGAGGAAGAAGCGCAGCCGCTCGGTCTGCCGCTCGTCGTCGGGATCGTTGGGCGCCGGGCTGTAGCCGTGCATGTAGACGACCAAGCCGCGATTCCACTCCTCCGGAATGTCGATCCGGTAGCGCGCGCCGCCCAACTCGCCGGTCTCCACCACGGCGATGCCGGCTTGGCTCGCCGGAACCAGAGCCAGGGCGACCAGCGCCCGCCAGAAACTCGTCGGCATGGGTGTGGGGCTCCTCGTTCTCCGGTCGGCGGCCTCAGCTCATCACCAAGCCGCCGCAAACGTTGTACGCCTGCCCGGTGATCATGCGGGCGGCGTCGCTCGCCAAGTAGACCGCCATCGGGGCGATGTCCTCCGGAACCAGGCGCCCGCCGATCGGCGTCTGGAGCCGCTCGTGCTCAGCCATGTCGCGGCCCAGCCGCTTGGCGTCGTACTCCATGCGCTTGTCGTTCATCAACGACACCACCGGCCCGGGACAGATGCAGTTGACCGTCACGCCGTCCGCGGCGGTCTCCATGGCGATGGTCCGCATTAGGCCCAGCACGCCGTGCTTGCTGGCCGCATAGGCGGCGCCGTGCAGCGAACCGCGGCGGGAGTTGATCGAGGCGATCGTGAGGATGCGCCCGTGCCTGCGCTCAAGCATTCCCGGCAGCACTGCGCGAGAGAGCAAGTACGGCGCGGTCAGGTTGACGGCCAGGCTCAGGTCCCAAAAATCGTCGTCGAAAGCGACCAAGGGCTTGGGGTTGGAGCTGCTGCCGACGCCGGCGTTGTTGACCAGGATGTCCACCGGCCCCATCTCGAGCTGCACCTCGGCGACCAGGGCCGCCGGAGTGGGGCGTTGCGACAAATCCGCCTCGAAGGCGACGGATTCTCCGCCGGCTTGGCGGATCAAGCCGACCACCTCGTCGAGCTCCGAGCGAGTGCGCGCGCTCAGCGCCACGCGAGCGCCTTCGCCGGCCAGCGCGATGGCGATGGCGCGGCCGATGCCTCGGCCGGCTCCCGTTACCAGGGCCACGCGCCCTTGGATTCCCGTCAAATTCATGCGTCCTCCCACGGCGGCCGCGGCCGCGGCCCAAACGATATCACACGCCGAGCCGCGGAACCTGGCGCAGTGCGGTTCCGAACCTAGGGGCTTTTCGATTGGCACGCCCCGTGCTTATCCCTGACCGTCAGCCCGCCCGTCTGATCGTTCCCAACCGTTCACTCGCAACTCGCGCCACAGCCGCTTCGGGCGGCCCGCTCGAGGTGCGCCCCAAAGAGGAGTCAAAGCATGAAACCGATCCACCATTTCTGGTTCAGCACGTTCGCCTGCTTGGCGATGCTGGCCCTGTTGGCCACGCTGGCCGAAGCCGCCGTCCCCGCGGACGCCTATGGCCGGGCGCCGCTTCGTTTTGAAGCCAATCACGGACAAACCGACCTGCAAATCTTGTATGTGGCGCGACAGGGCCAAGGCAGTGTTCTTCTGACACGCAACGCCCTGTCGATCGCCCACGGCGACTCGCTCGTTACGCTGCGGCCCGCCGGCGCGCGCGCGGTGGAGCCCGTGGCCGAACAGCCCCTGCCGAGCCGCAGCCGCTACATCCTGCCGCGGGGGCGCGTCGTCGCGCCGCACTTCGGCCGCGTGCGCTATGCCGGCGTCTATCCCGGCATCGACCTCATCTACTACGGCGACCCGGTGCGCCTGGAGCACGACTTCGTGGTCGCGCCCGGCGCCGACCCGTCGCAGATCGGCTGGCAAGTCGAAGGCGCCGACGCCCTCCATCTCGATGCCGACGGCGGCCTCGCACTGGTCTCTCCCGACGGCGAGTTGCGGCTGCTGGCGCCGGTGGCCTACCAGTTCGTCGACGGCGAGCGCCGCCCCGTGGAGGCCGCCTTCGAGCTGACCGCCGACCGCACCGTGACCTTCCGGCTGGGGGACTATGACGCCTCGCGCGAGCTGATCATCGACCCCGTGCTCGACTACGGCTCCTACCTCGGCGGAGGCCGCGCCGACACGCACGCCGCGATCCGGGTCAACGCCAACGGCGAAGCTTACGTGGTGGGCGCCACCCGCTCACTCGACTTTCCCGCCTCCACCGGCGCCGCCCAACCGGCCTACGCCGGAGGCTCATGCGGCGGAGCCATCGTCGCCAGCCCCTGCTTCGACGTCTTTGTCGCCAAGCTCAACGCGGACGGCTCCGACCTGCTCTGGGCCACTTACTTCGGCGGAACCGGTAACGACCTGCCGGCCGACGCAGCACTCAACGCCGCCGGCCATCTCGCGGTGGTCGGGACCACTGAGTCCCACGACTTCCCTGCCTCCGCCGGCGCCCTCCAGACCACCTCGAGCGACGCGGCGGCGGTGCGTTCGGACGCCTTCGTCCTGCAGCTCGACGCCGAAGGAGAGCTCGTCTACGCCACGCTGCTGGGCGGCTCGTCCGTCGATCAGGCGACCGCCATCGCCTTGGGCGATGACGGGGCAGCGGCCGTCGTCGGCCACACCGAATCCTCCGACTTCCCCGTCACAGGCGCCGCCGCGCAGCCGAGCAAGGCGGGCGACGCCGAGCGCACCGACGTCTTCTTCGCGCGGCTCAACCCCGCGGGGAGCGCGCTGAGCTATTCGACCTTCCTGGGCGGCCGGCTCGACGAGCGCGGCGGCGGAGTGGCGTTGCTGGCTGACGGACGCTTCGCCGTCTCGGGCTCCACCGGCTCGGCCGACTTTCCGCTGGGCGCCGGCGCCTCGCCGATCGCCACGGCCGGGGGAGCCGACGCCTTCGTCGCCCTGTTCAGCGAGCAGGCCTATGAGGGCGGGCTACTGCTGGGAGGCTCGGGCAGCGACGCCGGCGGCGAGCTCGTGGCGGACGGCGATCAGGGCCTGTACCTGATCGGCTCGACCGACTCCCGTGACCTGCCGGCCACGGCCAACGCCCCGCTGCCGGTGTGGAAGCGCTCGCTCGGCTTTCTGGCGCACTACACGCCCGGAGACGCCAAGCCGGACTTCCTGACCTACGTGGTGGGCAGCGCGGACGAGCTTTCCGTGGACGAGGGCGGCTCGGCCTGGGTGTCCGGCGTCACCGGCTCCAGCTCGCCGCTGTTCGGCGGGCCGGTCGTACCGGGTTGCAACGGGTCCCTGCTGCGCCGCTATGACGGCGCCCGCTTGGCCTACTCCGGGTTCCTCCCGGGCCTGGGAGACATCGCCGCCGTCCGGGAAGGGGTGGTCTTCAGCGCCGGCACCAGCGCGGGCGCGACTCTCCGCACCACGCCGGGAGCCTTCCAGCCGTCCGCGCCGGGGCAAAGCGACGTCTACGTCTCCAAGTGGACGGTCGCCGATGCCGACGAGATCTCGATCACCTGCGTCGAGCACGGGGCCAGCTTCACGCCGGGCGAAGTCGCGCCGGGGCAGCTCGTGTCGCTGTTCGGCTCCGGGCTGGGCCGCCCAAATCCGGCCGGACTGGTGGTCGAGAACGGGCGCGTGACGACCGAGGTCGACGGCGTGCAGGTGCTGTTCAACGGTGAGCCCGCGCCGCTGCTGTTCGTGTGGTGGAACCAGATCAACGTGGTGGCGCCGTACGGCATCGCCGGCAGCGAGGAGGTCGAGATCGTCGTGGTCAAGGACGGCGTCGAGTCCGAACCCTTCGTGCTGCCGGTTTCCGACGCCCACCCGGGCCTGTTCACCCGCGACTCCACCGGTTCCGGTGTGGGTGCGCTGCTCAACGCCGACGGAACCATCAACACGGCGGACAACCCGGCGCAGGCCGGCTCCATCGTCACGCTGTACGGCACCGGCGAAGGCCGCCCGGACCGCAACGTACCGAACGGCTCGGTGATCGGCGACATCCTCGCGGAGCTGCCGCGACCGGTGCTGCCGGTGACGGTGACCATCGGCGACCAGACGGCGGAGGTCGCCTACGCGGGCTCGGCGCCGGAGCTGGTGGCGGGCGTGCTGCAGATCAACGTCCGCATTCCGGCCGGCACGCCTCCGGGCTTGGCGCCGCTGCGCGTCACGATCGGCGGCAAGTTCAACCGTCAGCCGGTGTTCGTGGCCGTCCAGTAGCCGGGGCGCAAAGGCGCGGAGCGCAAGGGCCTCCGGGGGGGCCCTGAGGCTCCGCGCCTTCCTTTGCTACCGTAGCGGCATGCTGGATCGCAGAGCGTTCCTCCTTGCCGGCGCCGCCGCGTTGGGCTGCGGCCCCTCCCAACCGGATGAGCCCGCCGGGGCGCCGGAATCCGGGGCTTCCGGCGACTTGGTGGAGTCCATCGCCGTCGAAACCATCTGGGACGGCCCCAAGATCGGCAAGAGCTGGTTCCATCCGCGCGCCTGCCGCACCCCCGACGGCCTGTTCATGAACGTGCAGACGATCTACGGCTCCGACGGCTTCGGCCCGGTGCACTGGTCGACCTCCACCGACGCCGGCCGCACCTGGAGTGAGCCCGAGCCCGTGCCGGGCTTGGGCCGCAAGCTTCACGACGACGGCGTGGAGGAAGGCGTCTGCGACACCGTGCCGACCTATCATCCGCAAACGCGGACTATCCTCTCGATGGGTTGGAACGTCTACTACAAGGACAACGTGTTGACACGTCCCAACGAGCAGCGCTGGCCGGTCTACGTGGTGCGCCGCGCCGACGGAACGTTCAGCACGCCGCAGAAGCTCCCCTGGGACGACCCCGAGGCGGCGCGCATCTACGGCAGCAATTGTTCGCAACGCGTGACGCTGCCGAACGGCGACCTGATCATCCCGCTCACCTTCGCCAACTACGAGCGAGAGGACCGCTTGGTCGCCACCGTCCGCGCTACGTTCGACGGTGAGAGCCTGGCGATCCAGGAGCGCGGCAACACGCAATCGCTGGCCGTCAAGAGAGGCTTGGTCGAGCCGTCCGTCGTCCGTTGGGGCGACGCCTACTGGATGACGATTCGGGCCGAGGACGGCCACGGCTACGTAACGCGCTCCGACGACGGCTTGCAGTGGGAGGAGAAGCGGCCCTGGACCTGGACCGACGGCGAGCCCCTGGAGATGTCGACCACGCAGCAGCACTGGCTCGACCACAGCGACGCGCTGTATCTGGTCTACACCCGCAAAGACCCCTCGAACCTCAACGTGGTGCGCTGGCGGGCGCCGCTCTGGATGGCGCGATTTGACCCAGACGCGCGCGCCCTGGTGCGTGAAAGCGAGCGGATCGTCGTGCCGATGAGCTCGGACGGCGTCAACGACGCGGCGCATACCGCACGCCTGGGGAACTTCCACGTCGCCCACGCCTCGCCCCAGGAAAGCCTCGTCACCGTGGGCGAGAGCATCCCAGACTTCGCCTACGAAGGCCGCGCGCTGCAGGCCCGCATTCGGTGGAATCGGCCGAACAAGCTCGCCGATGTCTGATTTGGAACGCATGCAACCGCACAGCTACACTTCGAAGTACATGGCCTCGTCGCTCAACCGCCGCCGTTTCGGCGCCACTTTGACCGCCGGACTGCTCGGATCGCGCGCCGCGCGGGCGCAGCAGCCTCCCAACGTGCTCGTGATCCTGACCAGCGAGATGCGCGCGGACGCCCTGAGCTCGATGGGCGCGGCGATCGCGAAGACGCCCGCCATCGACGCGCTGGCCAAGGAAGGCTGTCTGCTGCGGCATTCCATTACGGCTATTCCGGAATCGGCCCGAGGCGGCATGGCGCTGCTGACCGGCCGCTACCCCAAGCAGCGCTCGGTGGAGGGAGACGCGTCCCAGGCCTTCCAGGGCTTTCCGACGCTAACGGAGCTGTTTGCCAAGAGCGGCTACAAGACCGGCCTGATCGGAGCGCCTCCGAGGCCCGTCGCCAAGCTCTCCGCCGATACCGTCAAGCTCTACCCCGAGCCCGACTACAAGGCCTTTCTCGACGAGAACTACGCGCATTTCGAGGGCGATCCGCATCGCCCGATGCAGCCGCTCACGCACGGGCCGGAAGGGCCTCCGCCGTGGGACGTGGGAGCGACGGCGCTGCCGGCGACGGGATTCCCCACCGGGTGGATCGGCTCGCAGACGCGGGAATTCTTCAACGCCCACAAAGAGGGCGGGCCGTGGTGCTGCCTGACGACGTTCTGGAAGCCCCGCGAGCCCTACATTCTGCCGATGCCGTGGGCGAAGCGCTATAACACCGAGCGCATCCCGGCGCCGAACCTTCCGGCCACCCATCCGACTCCGCCGACGGCCTCCGACCAGCCTCGCGACTACGCGGTGGGGTCGCAGGCGCCGCTGATCCGGCTGCTGATGCAGTCCTACTTCGGCTCGGTCGCCTACGTGGACGACGAAGTGCGCGCCATCGTGCGCGAGCTGAAGATCCTAAAACAGTTCGACAACACGATCATCGCCGTGGTGGGCGACTGCGGGCACATGCTGGCCGACCATGGCCGGATGTTCGGCGCGGTTCCCTACGAGGGCGCCCTGCGAACGCCCGGGGTGCTGCGCTTCCCGGCGGGGATCAAGCCCAACGGGCGGATCGAAGCGCCGGTCTCCACGACGGCGATTCTGCCCACTCTGCTGGAGTTGGCGGGTGTGAAGAGCAACGCCCGCTTCGACGCGCCGAGTTTGGCGCCGGCCCTGCAAGACTCTTTGCAGATGCGCGAGGGCGATGCGTTTGCGGCGATGGGTTTCGAGGCGGTCCAGACCGCCGGCTGGAAGCTCGTCGAGGCGGGCGATCACCCAACCTGGGAGCCGCAGCTATTCGATCTGTCGGCCGACCCGGGAGAGACGAATAACCTCTACGGCAAGCCCGAGGGCGCGCAAGCGCAGAAGGACTTGGCCAAGAAGTTGGACGGCTGGCGCAAAAGGCTGGGCTAGCGTGCAAGACATCAAGAAGATCCTCGTTTTCGTGACGGCTCGGACCGAGGGCTCTCCGGCCCTGGAGCAGGCTCGACGCATCGCCAAGGCGACCGGCGCCGAGATCGAGCTCGTGGATGTGATCGGCGAGTTGCCGATGACTCTGCGTGCGCCGGGTTTCGGCTATCCCGATCTGCTGGAGACGCTGAAGAAGGAAGCCTATGAGGCGCTGGAGGGCGCCGCCGCGCCGATTCGCCATGCAGACGGCACGCCGGTGAGCGCCAAGGCGCTCTACGGCAAGCCGTTCCTCGAGGTCACGCGGGAGGTTCTGCGCGGCGAGCACGACTTGGTCCTGCTGGACGCCCGCCGCGACGGCTCGCTGCATCTGTGGGGCACGACAGCCATGCGCCTGTTCCGGGTCTGCCCCGCGCCGGTGTGGGCGGTCCACCCGGAGCGTTCCGGAGCGTGCCGCAAAGTTCTGGCGGCAGTCGATCCCCTTTCGGGCTACGACGAAGAGAACGCGCTGAATCGGCGCATTCTGGAGGCCGCCCTGGACGTGGCGCGACTGCAGCAGGCGGAGCTGCACGTGGTGCACGCCTGGGGCGAGCAGGAAGAATCTCCCGAGCTTCTGGTGCGCTTCGAGGAACGGATGAAGGCCGCCGCGAGAGAGGCTCTGGACGCGCTGCTCGCCCCCTACTCCGACAAAATTCCCGCCGAGCGCGTCCATCTTGTAGCAGGACGGCCCGCTGAAGGCATCCACCAAGTGGTTCGCGACGAAAACGTGGATCTGTTGGTGATGGGCACGCTGGTGCGTACGGGCATTCAGGGCGTGCTGATCGGCAACACCGCCGAGAAGCTGCTGGGGCAGGTGGAATGCTCGATTCTGGCGTTGAAGCCGGACGGGTACCGGACGCCCGTCGAGCTCGAGTAGCAATTCCCGGCCCGGAAGGACGATTCCGTGGCGGAACCCCACCAACTGAGCATCGAGGAGTCGCTGGCCGCGCAGGGCAGCGACGCCGCAGGCGGGCTCTCTGAGGAGGAGGCCCGCCGAAGGCTCGAGGAGCGCGGCCCCAACGAGCTGACCCAGCGGCGAGGCAAGAGTCGCTGGAAGATCCTCGCCGAACAGCTGAGCGAGACCCTCATCCTGGCGCTCATCGCCGCCGCGGTCGTCTCCGCGGCGCTCGGCGATGTGGAGGATGCCGTCGCGATCCTGGCCATCGTGGGCCTCAACGCTTGGCTCGGCGTCCGCCAGGAATACAAGGCCGAGCAGGCTATGGCGGCGCTGATGCGGATGGCGCAGCCTTCGGTTAGGGTGCGGCGCGGCGGCCATGTGACGGAAGCTCCGGCCCGCGAGATCGTGCCGGGCGACGTTGTGCTGCTGGAGGCCGGCGCCATCGTTCCGGCGGACGGGCGGCTGCTCGAAGCCGCCAACCTGCGAATCCAAGAATCGGCCCTGACTGGCGAATCCGAACCGGTGGAGAAAGACGCCTGCGCCGTCCTCGACGAACAGACGGCTTTGGGCGATCGGCGCAACATGGCCTATCGCGGCTCCGAAGCTGTCTACGGCCGGGGCGAATTGCTGGTGACCGCCACCGGCATGGGCACGGAGCTGGGGCGCATCGCAGAGCTGATTCAGGACGCCGGCGATGTCCAGACGCCTCTGCAGAAGCGCCTGGATCACCTCGGCAAGGCGCTCGTTCTGGTGGCGCTGGTGATCGTCTCCCTGGTCTTCGTGGAGGGTTTGTGGCGTGGCGGCGAGCTGCGGCTGATGTTCCTGACGGCGGTCAGCCTGGCGGTTGCCGCCGCCCCGGAAGGCTTGCCGGCTGTGGTGACGATTGCCCTCGCCCTCGGAGCTCAGCGCATGCTGGATCGCCAAGCGCTGATCCGGAAGCTGCCGGCGGTCGAAACGCTCGGCTCGGTCACCGTAATCTGCTCGGACAAGACGGGTACGCTCACCCAGAACCGCATGAGCGTGGAGCGCATCGAGCTCCCCGGGCGGGCTGAGGCCGAGGAGGGCGCTCCCGCCGAGCTGCTCCTGCTGGCCGCGGCTGCGCTCTGCAACGACGCCGTGTTGGAGCGTGACGAGAGCGGCGACCGAACCGCCCTGGGCGACCCCACCGAAGCCGCGCTGGCGCTGGCCGCCGAACAAGCTGGGCTGCCCAAGCCAGACCTCGACGCTCGCGCGCCCCGCGTGGCCGAAGCCCCCTTCGACTCCGACCGCAAGCGCATGACGACGGTCCATGAGCTGCGCCCTGACGGCCCTCTCCAGGAGGCTTGGTCGAAGCTCCTCGGCGCCGCGCCGGATCTGAAAAGCGCCTCCCACGCGGCCTTCGCCAAAGGGGCCGTGGAGAGCCTGCTCGAGGTCGCCGCGCACGTGTTGGAGAATGGCCGGATCGAGCCGCTGGACGAGGCTCGCAAGCAGGCCATTCGCGAGACTCACGACCAACTCGCCTCGCAGGGCATGCGTGTGCTGGGCTACGCCTACAAGGCCCTGGGGGCGGAACCCGCCGAGACCGCCGCCGAGACCCTGGAGCAAGAGCTGGTCTACCTGGGACTGACGGGCATGATCGACCCGCCACGTCCCGAGGTTCGCGAGGCCGTCGAGCAGTGCCGTTCGGCCGGCGTCCGCACGATGATGATTACCGGCGACCATCCGGCCACGGCGGCCTACATCGCCGAGCAGCTCGGAGTGGGCGAGGGCGGCGCGTTGTGGACCGGCGCCGACCTGGACGGCAAGTCGGACCAGGAGCTGGAGGAGATCGTCGACAAGGCCGGCGTCTACGCCCGCGTCTCTCCCGAGCACAAGCTCCGCATCGTTGCCGCCTTGCAGCGGCGCGGGCAGATCGTGGCGATGACGGGCGACGGGGTCAACGACGCTCCGGCGCTCAAGCGCGCCGACATCGGCGTCGCCATGGGCTTGACCGGCTCCGACGTGGCGCGCGAAGCGGCAGACATGGTGCTGCGCGACGACAACTTTGCCACTATCGTCGCCGCGGTCGAGGAAGGCCGCATCATCTTCGACAACATTCGCAAGTTCATCCGCTACCTGCTCTCGGCCAACTGCGGCGAGCTCTTGGTGATGTTCTTCGGGCCGCTGCTGGGCATGCCGATCCCCCTGCTACCGTTGCAGATCCTTTGGATGAATCTGGTGACCGACGGCCCTCCGGCGCTGGCGCTGGGCGTGGAGCCGGCCGAGCGCAACACCATGCAGCGGCCGCCGTATGCTCCGGGCGAGAGCGTCTTCAGCCGCGGCGTGGGACGCGACATCCTGGGCGGCGGCGGCCTGATGGGCTTGGTCGCGCTGGGCTTGGGCTGGCGCTACTGGTCGCTCGGCCTGGAGCAGTGGCAGACCGTCCTGTTCACCACGCTCACCTTGAGCCAGATGGCGCTGGCCCTGGCGACCCGTTCGGAGCGGGAGTCCGTCTTCACGATGAACCCCGCCTCGAACTGGTACCTGTATGCGGCCGTCGGAGCGTCCACGGCGCTCCAACTCGGCGTCGTCTACTGGCCGGCGGCACAGTCTCTGTTCCAGACTACGCCGCTCTCGTGGGAGGACCTGGGCGTCTGCCTGGCCGCCTCCACCGCGATCCTGTGGGCCGCGGAGCTCGAGAAGCTGATCAAGCGATCCAAACGGTCTTGATGTTCACGAACTCGCGCATCCCAATGGCGCTGAGCTCACGGCCGTAGCCGGAGCGCTTGATGCCTCCGAAGGGCAGCCGCGGATCGGACTTGGTCAAGCCGTTGATGAAGACGGCGCCTGCCTCGAGCTCGGTGACAAAGCGCTCGCGCTCGGCTTCGTCGTTGGTCCAGGCGCTCGACCCCAACCCGAACGAGGTGGAGTTCGCCAAGGCGATGGCCTCGTCGATGTCCGCCACCGGGAACAGCGACGCGACCGGCCCGAACAGCTCTTCGCAATCGGCCGCCGAGCCCTTGGGGATGTTCGCCAGCACCGTGGGCGGGTAGAAGTAGCCCGGCCGATCCAGGCGCTTGCCGCCCGTCAGGACCTTCGCGCCGGCCTGGACGGTGCGCTCCACCTGGTCCGCGAGCGAGCTCAGGATCTGCTCGTTGACCAGCGGACCGATGTCCGTGGACTCATCGAGCGGATCGCCGACCTTCAGAGCCTCCAGCCCGGCCACGAAGCGGCGTTCGAACTCCTCGTAGATGTCCTTGTGGACCAGGAAGCGCTTGGCCGCGATGCAGGACTGTCCGTTGTTGATGGTGCGGGCGGTGACGCCGGTCTTGACGGCCTTTTCGAGATCCGCGCTGGGCATGACGATGAACGGGTCGCTGCCGCCCAGCTCGAGGACGGTCTTCTTGAGCCACTTGCCCGACAGAGAGGCCAGGGCGCCGCCGGCGCGCTCGCTGCCGGTCAGCGTGGCCGCCATTACCCGCGGGTCGCTCATGATCGTCTCCACGGCGGGGACCTCAACCAGCAGGGTCTGGAAGACGCCTTCCGGGAAGCCCGCCTGATGAAAGATCTCTTCGATGACCAGCGCGCACTGCGGCACGTTCGGCGCATGCTTGAGCAGCCCGACGTTGCCGGCCATCAAGGCCGGCGCGGCGAACCGAAAGACCTGCCAGAGCGGGAAATTCCAGGGCATGATCGCCAGCACGGGCCCGATCGGGTCGTAGCGCACGAGGCTCTTGGAAGCGTCGCTCTCGACCTCCTCCGGGGCCAGGATGGACGCTGCCTCGTCGGCGTAGTAGCGGCAAACGGAGGCGCATTTCTCGACCTCAGCGCGGGCGGCCACGACGGGCTTGCCCATCTCGAGCGTCATCATGCGCGACAGCTCCGTCTTGCGTGCGTCGAGGATGTCGGCGGCCCGGTGCATCTTCGACGCTCGGTCGGCGAGCGCGGTCTTGCGGTGCGAGGCGTAGGCGGACGCCGCCAAGGCGATCTTGGCTTCGAGCTCGGCGGCCGTCAGGGGCTGGAAGGTGCGGAGGGTTTCACCGGTGGCGGGGTTGACGCTTGCGATTGGCATCGTAGTTTTAGGCTGACACATTGCAGCCGCCGCGGCTTTCCGTCCTCCGTAAAACTTGGCGGCGCGAGCCTGGGCGGAACACTGCGTCGCCGCCGTCGCGGCCGGGCCCAAGCCGGGTAGAATAGGCCTCGCCATGCAACGACGGACTTTCCTGACAGCCCTGGGCGCGACGGCCGCCTTCCTGCCGGGTGCGCGCGCGCAGTCCCAGCCCGTGCGGATCGGCATTGTCGGCGGACGATTCGGCGCCACCTTCCAGTGGCATCTCCACCCCAACGCCCGAGTGGAAGCCGTCTGCGACATCAGCAAGCCCCGTCTCGATACGCTCAGCGAGGTCTACCGCTGCGGCAACCGTTACGAAGACTTCCGCCGGATGCTCCAGCACCCGGGCCTGGACGCCGTGGGCGTCTTCACGCCGGCGCCGCTGCACGTGTGGATGGCCGAGACCGCCATTAACGCCGGCAAGCACGTGATCAGCGCCGTTCCTGCCGGACTATCGATCGAAGAGTTGGAACGGCTGCTCGAAGCCGTGGAGCGCACCGGCATGCGCTACATGATGGCCGAGACGAGCTACTACCGCCCGGAGGTCGTCACCTGTCGCGAGATGGCCGAGCGCGGCGAGTTCGGCACGATCGTCTATTCCGAGGCCGAATACCACCACGAGGGGCTGCTCGAGCTGATGTTCGACGACCGCAGGCTGCCGACGTGGCGCCACGGCTTTCCGCCGATGTGGTACCCCACGCACTGCACGGGCATGATCGTACCGGTGACCGGCGAGCGCTTGCGGGCCGTCTCGGCGATCGGCTGGGGAGACGACCACGAGGTCTGCCGCACCAACGCCTACCACAACCCCTTCTGGAACACGACGGGGCTGTTCGAGACCGAGCGCGGCAAGGCCAGCCGCGTAACCGTAGCCTGGCATCTGGCCGCCGGCGGAACCGAGCGCGGGCAGTTCTATGGCGACCGGGCGTCGTTCCTGATGGATCGTCCGGAAGGCTCGCCGGACACGCTGGTGCGCATCGCCCGGAACGGCCAAACCTCCATCGACGCCAACGGCTACCCCGAAGGCAAGGTGGAGCAGCAGGAGGCGCTGCAGCGAGACTACCTGGAGCGGCTGCCCGAACCGATGCGAGTGCCGTCCGGCCACGGCGGCTCGCACACCCACCTGACGCACGAGTTCATCCAGGCCATCGCGGAGGACCGGCACCCGGCGGTCAACGTCTGGGAAGCGATCGCCTACACCGCGCCGGGCCTGGTGGCGCACGAATCGGCGCTGGCCGGCGGCGAGCGCATGCAGATCCCCGACTTCGGTCGAGCGCCGGCCTAGGCTTCCGGCCCCGCCAGCAGAATGTAGGTCATCAGGGCCCGGGCGATCTCCTTGCCGTCCTCCCGGTAGGCCATCGCCTCGCCGACGATCAGCGTCTTGCCGGTCTTGATGAAGCGGGCGCGAGCCGTGAGCTTGCCCTCGCTCACGGGCCGCATGTAGTTGATCTTGAGCTCGACGGTGGCCGTCTGCTTTCCCGGAAAGTGGTGCGTGATGGCGATGCCCATCGCCGCGTCGAGCAGGCTCGCCGAGGCTCCGCCGTGCAGTACGCCGTAGAAGTTGTACAGCTCCGGACGCACGTCCATCTCGACGCTCAGGCCGTCGTCATGGACCTCGGCGACCCGGATGCCGAGCATGTCGTTGTAGGGTGAACGAGCCACAACCAAGTTTAGCGCCGCGCCTCGGGTCGACGAGAGGCCGGTTCAGGTTCCCGACAGGTGAGGGATACCGAGCTGCTTGCAGATTTCCAGGATCAATCGATCGTCGATCTCGGCGTGCCGGGGCACAGGAGCGATTGCTCCTGTCGCGGTGTTACGAAAGATCGAATGCCGCGACCCTTCTCGGTGGAGCTCGCAGCCGTGGCTCTTCAGGTGCGCGACGAGGGCTCGCCGCTTCATCGAATACCGGCGCCGGCGGCCACTTTGAGCTGAACCAGCTCAATCAAGTCGGCCTCGGGGTCGGTGGCGTCCGCATCCGGGGACGGCAACGGGTTTCCAAGCTCGAGTTGGACCTCCGCGAGGTCTTCCAAGGCGCTCGCGATCATCACTCGCGCGTCGGCCAGGTCAAAACCTTGCGACACGGCTCCCGGAAAATCCAGGGCTTTGGCCAGCACCTTCTGATTCGGCTGCGTGGGCAGGTAGTACGCAACTCGATAGCTCAGCATCGCCTTAGTTTAGCGCCGTCCGGCTGACGGAGAACGCGGAATCGCTACACTGGCTGGCGATGCGCCGGCTCCTGCTCGCACTACTCCTCATTGGCTCGGGCTGCGCCACGGAGCAAGCGGTCAGACCCAACTTCGTCCTCGTGCTCACCGACGACCAGGGCTACGGCGACCTCGCCGCCCACGGCAACGAGCATATCCGCACGCCGAACCTCGACCGGATGGCGCGCGAGGGCGTGGAGTTCGAGCGGTTCTACGTCGAGCCCGTCTGCGCGCCCACGCGCTCGGCGCTGATGACGGGCCGCTATCACTACCGCACCGGCATCATCCACACCTCCCGAGGCGGCGCCAAGATGCACTCCGACGAGACCACCCTGGCTGAGATGCTGCGCGCGGCCGGCTACCGCACCGGTATTTTCGGCAAATGGCACCTGGGCGACAACGACCCGATGCGGCCGATCGACCAGGGCTTTGAAGAAGCCGTGTGGCACAAGTCCGGCGGCATCGACCAGTCGCCCGACCGTCCCAACTCCTACTTCGATCCTTGGCTCTACCGCGGGGCCGAGCGCTTCCAGGCGAAGGGTTATTGCACGGACGTGTTCTTCCGCGAGGCGCTGGACTTCATCGGCCGCCACGCCGATGAGCCCTTTTTCGTGTACCTGCCGACCAACGCGCCGCACGATCCCCTGCAAGTCGCCGACGAGCTCTGGAAACCCTATGCCGAGATGGGCCTAGATGAGAAGACGGCGCGCGTCTACGGCATGGTCCAGAACATCGACGACAACATGGGACGTCTGTTCGAGAAGCTCGACGCGCTCGGGCTGCGCGAGAACACCGTCGTCGTCTTCCTGACGGACAACGGTCCCCAGCGCGCCCGCTACGTGGCGGGGCTCCGTGGAACCAAGTCCGACGTCTACGAAGGCGGCATCCGTTCGATCAGCCTGTGGCAGGGGCCGGACTTCGCCGCGCCGCGCAAGGTGGAGCGGTTCGGCGCTCACGTCGACGTGGTTCCGACCTTCCTCGAAGCGGCCGGGCTGGAGCCGCCCGCCGGAGTCCGGCTCGACGGCCGCAGCCTGCTCCCCCTGCTGCGGGGCGAAGGCGCGGAATGGCCCGAACGAACGCACTTCACGCAGGTGCACCGCGGCCTCGACGTCCACTTGGCGCACAACGCCGCCGCAATCACGGACCGCTACAAGCTCGTGCTCAGCCCGGACACGTTCGCCCAGGAGGACCCGCCGCCCCACCTTCGTCGACGGCAGACCCACCACCTGGAGCATCGAGATCGAAGACGCCGGCCCCTACGAGATGACCGTGCGGCTGGGCGACGACGAGCAGGGCAAGGCGGGCAAGGTCGTCCTGGAGGTCAACGGCGACCGGGCGGAAATGCCGATCTCAGAGGACGAGCCCACGGCGACATTCGACCTGCCGGCAGGTCCGGCGCGGCTGGAAGTCTGGTTCGAGGCGGCCGGCGAGCCCCGGCGCATCCACGACCAGAACAACCCAGTCGGCGACGTGATCGTGCGCTGGTTGGCTGGCGATGGGCAACAATGAGCGCCCGGGTTTACCTGGGCGTTCGCTGGTTCGTTCGAGACGGATTCAACGCCCTGCAACCGCGGCAGGGCTGCTTGCGGATTGACCGCCGGGAAATCTCGGCGGCTCATCACTGCGCGACCTCCGGCCGCCCCATCAGCTCGGCATACAGGCCGACCCATAGGTTGCGGACGTTCTTGTCCCAACTGTAGCGGTCCAGCTCGGCTCGACCGGCGCGCGTCAGCCGCAGCGCCAACCCCTCCTCCTCCAGCAGGCGGAAGGCGGCGTTCGCCATGGCTTCGTCGTCGTCCTTCGGGACCAGCAGCCCGGTCGCCTCGTCGAACAGGATGTAGGGGATGCCTCCCGCGTCGGTGGCCACGATGGGCAGGCCGGAGGAGTAGCACTCCAGCAACGACCCGGGCATGCAGTCCAGGTTCGGGCTGGTCAAGTAGATGTCGGCGGAATCGTAGAGCGCGGCGATTTGCCTGTGCGGCACCTTGCCGACGAACTTCGTGTTCCGCAGCCCCAGGCCCTGGGCGTACTCCTCCAGCTCCTGCCAGGAAGGCCCTTCGTGGGCAAGCGTCAACGTCGCGTCCGGGTAGCGTTGCTGGATGCGCTGGAAGGCCCGCAGGGTGCACTGGATGTTGTACAGCGGCTCCAGGATGCGGTTGTGCAGGAAGATCGGGCGGGGCTTGGGTCGCTCGCGGTAGAGGAAGGGGCTGGGGTCGATGATGTTGAAGATCGACCGCGCCTTCAGCCCGAACTTGGCGAACACGTCGACCAAGTAGCCGGACGGCGCCACGATCACGTCCGCCATTTGGATGATGCGGAACGCGATGGGCCAGTTGCGCAGGTGGTCTTCGGCCTGGCCGTCCCGGTAGTTCAGGATGACCTTCTTGCCGAAGAGCTTGCCGACCAAGATGGCGGGCGCAGGCGCCCAAACGAACGAGAAGTACGCCGCCGCGAACACGTGCACGATGTCGTTGCGCGGAACCAGCCACAGCAGGCGCACCAGGAAGGCGAACACGGTGGCCGCCGTCCGCACGAACTTGATCTTCTTGAGGAACTGCAGCGGACCCAGCCGCGGGTTCATCGGCAGGAACGTCGCCTTCACCAGCGGCTCCCGGGCGAGATTGCCCAGGATGCGGGAAGCCTGCACGGACTGGCCGCCCAGGATGTCCGACGACGGCGCGATCAACAGGACGCGGACGGGCTGGCCGGAGGAAGCGCTCATGGATCAGGGCAGCTCGATGGTCGCCGGCGCCAGGTTCTTGGCGGACTCCAGCATGGCCAGGCAGCCGATGGTCGCCCGAGCTCCGTCGCGAGCGGTGATTTCCGGCGGACGCCCCTTCTTCACGGCTTCCACAAAGGACTCGAGCTGCTGCTGGTAGCCCTTTTCGGCAAAGAAGCGTGATTTGCGCGACTGGCTCGCGCCGTTGATCGCCAACCGCTGGAAGTCTTCCGTCCAAGCGCCCACGCCTTGCGCAAAAATCTCCACGCGCTCGCCGCCGGAAGTCTTGCCGCCGACGGTGCAATAGGTCAGCGAGCCCACCGAGCCGTCAGCGAACTGGAAGCTGGCCGTCATGTTGTTGATGCCGACCGGATCTTCCACATCGGTCGGCAAAGTATGCGCCGAGACGCGGACGGGCTCGCTATCGAGCAGCCAGTACATCAGGTCCACGAAGTGGCAGGCCTCGCCGAGGATGGCCCCGCCGATCTTCGGATCGGCCATCCAGTAGTCCCCGGAGATGCCGGGCGAGTTGATGCGACAGTTGACGACGGCCGGCGCCGAGCGCCGCGCCAGCTTGTCCCGCAGCGGCGTGTAGAACGGCGAGAAGCGGCGGTTGAAGCCGACGGCTACGCTGCAGCCGGACCTCTCAGCGGCCTCCAGAATCTGCTCGCACTCCTCGCGCGTGAGGGCCATCGGCTTCTCTACGAAGACGTGCTTGCCGGCTTGCAGGGCTTTCAGCGTCTGCGGCGCATGCTGCTGGTTGCGGCTGGCGATCAGCACCAGGTCCACGTCCGGGTCGCGGAGGATCTCGTCGTAGTCGGTGGTGCAGTAGGCGGCCCCAAAACGTTGCGCGTAGCTCTTGCCGCGAACGCCGCTCGAAGAATGCACGGCGCGCAGGTCGGCGAGCTTTTGCAGGATCGGCAAGTGCTCCCACTTGGCGAGGTTCCCCGCGCCGACCACCGCGGCCCCCAAACGCTCCTTACTGGCCGCCCGCGGAGCCACCTCCACGCGGCGCACCGGCCGGCGCTCCTGCCCGGCGGACGCGTCATCCAAGTCGGCGTCGGGGTAGCGCAGCACCACGGCCAAGCTGCGGGCGGCGGGGTCCATGATAGTGGAATAGCCCTGCGGCGCCTCGCTCAAGGGGTAGCGATGGCTGATCAACGGGTCGATCTGCAGCGAGCCGCGCCCGATCAGCCGCAGAAACTCCTCCATGTTGCGGTTCTCCGTCCAGCGCACGTAGGAGAACGGATAGTCGACCGCGGCCCGCTCATAGTCCGCGTCGTAGCTGCCCGGCCCGTAGGCGCGGGACATGAACAGTTGGATCTCCTTGATGTACATCTGGGCCCAAGGAAACTCCATCTGCACCGCGCCCACGACGACGATCCGGCCGCGGTCCCGACAGATCTCGAGCGCCGCCTGCGCCGGCCCGGAGGACTTTTTCGCGGCGGCGGCGATGATGACGCAGTCCGCCCCATGGCCGTCTGTGACCGCGCCGACCGACTCGGCCAAGCCGTCGCCGCCGGCGATCACGTGGTCGGCCCCAAGCTGCTTCGCAAGAGCCATGCGCTCGGGCAACAGGTCCGAGCCGATCACCTGAGCCCCTTGCAGCCGCGCCAACTGCACGACGAGCTGACCCACCAGGCCGAGCCCGATCACCGCCACACGGTCGCCCAAGCCGACCCCGGAGGTCCGCACGGCGTTCATCGCGATGGCGCCGAGCGTGGCAAAACTGGCGTGGTCGTAGGAGACGTTGTCGGGGATGCGCGCCGCCAGCAGCCGACCGGTGACGATGGTTTCGGCGTGGCCTGTGCCCTCGCCGCCGTAGGCGACCCGCTCGCCGATCTCCAGATCGTCCACCGAAGGATGCTTGTCCACAACGACGCCCGCGCCGGAGTAGCCCAGCGCGGCCAAGTCGTTGAACTTGGCTCGCACTTCGCGGGCCGTCCGTAGAGGACCCATCTTCCGCGCCACGTTGAGCACGGTTTGGATGTGCGAGGGGTTGTCCTGGACGGTCTTGAGCACGCCCTCGGCGTGGATGTCCGCCGTCTCCGTGCCGGAGCTGATGAGCGAATAGCGGGGCCGGATGAGGACGTGTCCGGAGGGCGCGAAGGGTTCGGGGACCTCGACGACCTCCATCTCGCGGATGCCCTTGCGAACGACTTGTTTCATGGGGAGATCGTCCGACGCCGCCCGGCCGATGCAAAAGGGCCGGGCGCGCCGCGGATTTTCCAATCTTATCGCACGGATCAGCGCCCTTCGATAGCCCCGCCCCCGCGACGCCGGACCTAGGGCTGGTACCCCGGCCCGCGAATCACGCGCCCTGGCAACGCGCCGGTGTGCTTCCCGTTGTCGAGCACGAGCTCGCCATTGACGATCACGTAGGGAATCCCCACCGGGTACTGGTGCGGATTCTCGAAGGTCGCCTTGTCGGCCACGGTGTCAGGATCGAACAGCGTGATGTCGGCCCGCAGCCCTTCCTTGAGCAAGCCCCTGTCGAGAATCGTGATCTTGTCGGCGTTCATCGACGTCATCTTCTTGATCGCGTCCGGCAGCGTGAGCGCCTTCTCCTCGCGGACGAACCGCCCCAGGATGCGCGGGAACGTTCCGTAATAGCGCGGGTGCGGGTGGGTGGCGGCGTACTTGCCGTCCATGCTGATGGCCGAACCGTCCGAGCCCACGGACACGTAAGGCTGCTTCAGGGCGTAGAGCATGTCCTTCTCGTCGTGGTGGAAGTACACCGTGCGGACGCTGCCGTTCTCCTCCAGCAGCACGTCGAACAGCACCTCCACGCCGTCGCCGCCGCGCGCCGCGATCAGATCGCTCATGCGCTTGCCGATGAAGGGCTTGTTCTTGGGGTTCGAGAAGCCCACCAGCAGCATGCGCGACCAGTCCGAGCCCACGGCGGTGTAGTGGTTGTACCAGCCGGGCAGGCCGTTGATGATGTCGTGGCGCATCTTCTTGCGCATCTCCGGGTCGCGCAGGCGCGCCAGCATGGCCTCGTTGCCGCCGTCGTGCGCCCACGGCGGAATGATGGCCCGCAGGTTGTTCTGGCCGGCGTTGTAGGGGTAGACGTGGGCGCGGATGTCGTAGCCTTCGCGCCGGGCGCGGTCGATCATCGCGATCACTTCGTTCATCTGTCCCCAGAACTGCTGGTCGGCGATCTTCATGTGGATGATGTCCACGCGGATGTCCGCGCCCTTGCCCACATTGATCGCTTCCTCGATCGAGCGGAATACGCCGGCGCCCTCGTCGCGAATGTGCGAAGAGTAGATGCCGCCGTACTGGGAGGCCACCTTGGCCAGCTCGATGAGCTGCTCGCTCTTGATCTCGCTCGAAGGCGGCATCAGCAGTGACGTCGACAGGCCCATGGCGCCCTCGCGCATCGCTCGATCGACCTCGGACTTCATCGCCTCGATGTCGCCGTCGTCCGCCGGCTCGATCGCTTCGCCCTTCACGTAGGTCCAGATCTGGGTCTGGCCCACGTAGGAGCAGATGTTGGCGGCCACGCCCTTCTTCTCCACGTAATCGAAGTAGCCGCCGAGCGTCTTCCAGGGCAGGTCCGTCTCGCGGGTCGGCCCCATGGAGCCGCCTTCGCCCAGCACCATGGTCGTCACGCCCTGGCGGATCATCGACTCGCACTTCGGCTCTTCAAGGAGCGACTGATCGGAGTGGTTGTGCATGTCGATGAAGCCGGGCGAGACGACCAGGCCTGAAGCGTCGATGATGCGCTCGCCGGTCGCCTCCGGCATCACGCCAATGCGGCTGATCCGGCCGTTGAGCACGCCGACGTCGGCGCGATAACCGTCCGCGCCGGTCCCGTCGACGACCAAGCCGCCGCGTATCAAGATGTCGAAGCGCTGCTGCGCGAACGCGCCGCAAGCGAGGGTGAGCAACAGCAGGAGGAGTTTCTGCACTTGAGCATTGTAACCGGCGAATGGAGAAACTGACAGACTGTTACCGATGGAGCGCGAAGCCCTGGAAAGGCTGCTCAAGGAGCTTGCCGGCGGCGGGGCCGTGATCGCTTCGTCGTGGTGGCTGGGACGCGCCTTGCTGGCTCACCGCGCCCGGGGTCTGACGCGGCCGGAGCTGGAGCTGTTCTCATTTGCGCTGGGGGCGGCGGCGCTCAGCCAGATCGTTTTCGTGCTCGGGTTGCTCGGCCTGTACTACGACGCGGTTTTCGGGGGGCTGGCCGCGGGCTGCCTGGCGGCCTGGTTCCGCTGGGGACGCGACTATCGCCAGTTGGATCTACCTACGTTCGAGGAAGACCCTTTCTGGCGGCGTACGGCGTTCGTCGTCGCGGTCTTCTACGGTCCCCTCTACCTGCTCAACGCACTGGCCCCGGATGCCGGGCCGGATTCTCTGGGCTATCACCTCGGTCTGGCCTCCCGCTACTACCGCGAACACGGCCTGACAGCCGCCACAGGCAACATCTACGGGCTGTTCCCGCAAGGCGTGGAGACCCTGTACGTTTTCGCGTTCGCCTTCGGCCGCCACAACGCGCCGCACCTGGTGCACTTCGCCTTCTTCGCGGCGACGCTCGCGGCGCTGGTCTCGTTGGGCCGGCGGCTGGGTTCCGCAGCGGTCGGTTGGACCGCTGCTTTGCTCTATGGCTTGACGCCGGTGGTCGCCTATGACGCTGTGCTGGCCTACAACGACTGCGCCTTGGCGCTGTACGAGCTCCTTACGCTCTACGCTTTGCTGCTGTGGAGAGAAGACAGAGCGCCTTGGACGGCGGTGGCGACCGGAGTCTTCGCCGGCTTCTGCTACGCCGTCAAGATGACCGGCGGACTGGTCGTGGTGGCCGCGGGCGCCGCGTTGCTGGGCCTCTCCCGCGGCAGGCTCCGGCCGATAGCGCTCTACGGCGCCGCGGCGCTGCTGTTCGTGGGAGCCTGGGCCGGGCGCAACCTCGTGATCGCGGGCAGCCCTACGGCTCCGTTCTACAACGAGGCCTTCCCAACGCCCTATGCCACGACGCTGTGGGAGCAGGGGTTTCGGGACTTCGTCTCCGACTACCGCCACGCAGGCGAGCGGAGCGAGGGCTCGGACCCGTTGTGGAAGCTTTGGGAGGTCACCGTGGGTGGGGAACGGCTCGGAGGGTTTACTGGCCCGGTCTTCTGGGCGGCGCCGCTGGCGCTGCTCGGGTGGCGACGGCGGGGCTTCGCGCCGTTCGCCTTGGCGCTGGCCGTCGCCGTCATCCCGTGGTTCTCCAACGCCGGGACGCGTTTCCTGATTCCCGCCTTGGCGTTCCTCTCCTTGCTGATGGCGCTGGGGCTCCAAAGCCTGGGCCGCGGCGCCCGTTGGGCCGGATTGGCGTTGGTCGCCTTCCACGGCGTGAGCGTGTGGCCGACGGTGGCCGAGCAATGGTTGGCCGAGCCGAGGATCTTTCGCATCGAGGAGGAGCCTTGGCGCGTGGTCCTCGGCTTTGAGCCCTGGGAGGTCTTCGTGCAGCGCCACAACGCCGCCTTCACCGGCGCGCGCGGGTTGGCGAAGAGCGCGCCGCCCGGCAGCCGCGCCCTCGCTTTCGACCTTTCGGCGGACGCTTACTTCCCGGGCGAGATCCTCGACAGCCGCTTCAGCGTCCTGGGCGGGGATGCGCTCCGCGACCTGCTCCTGCCGGTCGAGCCCGATCTGGCGCCGACCTGGCGCATCCGGCTGCTGTGGGACGCGGCCCGCGAAGTGCAGGAGCTCGAGCTGCGCCAAACTGCAGCAGGGCCGGTCGAGTGGGAGATCGCGGAGATCCGCACGATCCCCCAGGCGGAGCTGCGTGTGGAGCCGGACCGGCGGCCTTGGACGGCCGACCGTCTCTCCGACGGCGATCCGCTGAGCGTGTGGCGGAGCGGATCGTCGCTGACGCCGGCTCGGCTGACGGTTCGGTTGGCGCGTCCGGCCCGGATCGAAGGGTTGGAGATCGTCACACCGCTCAATCAGCGCGACGCCAAGTTCGAGATCAGCCACTTCCCTGCCCGAATCGCCATCGACCGACTGCAGTTCTCACCCGCTGCGCTCCGCGCCGCGGCCCACAACTCACTGCGTAACAAGGGCATCGGCTACCTGATGGGCAACCTCGACGCGGGCGGCCACAGCGTGGCGCTCGCGCCGATCGACCGCGACCCGGCCGCCTGGGGCCTGCGAGAGGTTTGGCGCGAAGGTCCTTGGCGAGCTTTTCAGGTCCTGCCGCAGGCGCCGCCGTCCGCGACGGCGAGCGAGACGCCGTAACGGAGCTGCAACGCAGCGCTCCTTCCCCGCATCACATACAATGACGGTAAGGAGGGGGGCGTACTGGATTCGACAGGTCAGTTATCGCTATAGAGAGGCATGCCGGGTTCCGAGCTCCCGTTAAACGATCGGTTTTCACAGCTGCCAACAACAACACGCAGCTCGCTTACGCAGCCTAATTAGGCTACGGCGTCTCCGGTTTCGGGCCCATACGGGCCGGTCGACGTAAAAACCTCATGGGCTGGACCGAGAGCTTCTGTTCGGAGCAGCAGGTCGAGATTCAATCGGACTGGATCGCATCCGCCTTGTCCATTCATTAGGGCGCGGTCGAGACAAAGGAATGGAATAAGCATGTAGTCTCTTTGTAGGGATCTGTCTTGGACGCGGGTTCGATTCCCGCCGCCTCCACCATCCTTTCCCCAAGTTTCGCGAGTCCTACCGGGCGGTTATCCCCCGGTAGGACTTTCTTATTCCGTGCAACTTTTGCACGAAAAGCCACGGTTCGGGCTCAGCGCTCCAGCTGCGGCCGTCCTCTCCGCCTCGCCACTCGCAGCCCGCCAAACCCACCACATCTTGGGCCCAGTACTGCACACACCCTATCGGTAGCAGTACACCGAGGGTGAGTGTGTCCTGAGAATCACATCCGACGGGGGCGCCGGGAACAGAGTGGCCCCGGGAATGCCTCTCCCTATTGCGTTCGAGGAGGACCCAAAGGATGTTCAAGTGGCTTACAACTCTTTCACTCCTAGCGGTCGTCGTACCGTATTTTTCGCCCGACGTCGTTTTGAAGGCGTCCAGCGCCCTCGCCCAGGGGATGTTTGTTGTGACCCCGCCGGCTTTCTTGGCAGGAGCCGGACTCTCGCTGTTGCGCCGCGGCGCGGCCTAGCTCCGTAGCTCCAGCGAGCAGCCCAAGCCATTGCAAACCAAAAACCAGACCGCAGGCGGCGAGCCGGCGGGTTTCTGGGCCGGGTGGAGAAAGCGCCTGCGGGCGCTGAAGAACGTCCCCCCGGTCCTGAAGATCCTATGGGAGGCCGGAGGCGGTTCCGTCGCCGCCAACGCCGTCCTGCGGATCGTCGCCGCCCTCATACCGCTGGCCACCCTCGGCGTCGGCAAGCAGATCATCGACTTGGTCGTGCAGACGGCGCGCGGGGGAGGGCCGATTCCTGACGACCTCTGGGCCTGGGTAGGCCTGGAGTTGGGGCTGGCTACCTTGGGAGCCGTCCTGGCCCGAGCCATCGACTATGTCGACAGCCTGCTGGCGGACAAGTTCAGCCGCCATCTGAGCGTCCGCACCATGCGGCATGCCTCGCGCCTGGACTTGGCGAGCTACGAAGACCCCGTCTTCTACGACAAGCTCGAGAGGGCTCGGGTGCAAGCGACTGACCGCCTGGGCATGATCCAGGCGATGGGCCGGCTGCTGCAACTCGTCGTCACCACGGTCAGTCTCTCGGCCGGAATCCTCGTCTTTTCTCCCTGGCTGCTGGTCGTGCTCGTGGTCTGCGTTTTCCCGGCATTTCTCGGCGAGAGCCATTTCGCCTTCCTGGGCTACTCGCTGAGCTTTCAGCAGACTCCCGTCCGGCGTCAGTTGGACTACCTGCGCGTGCTGGGGGCGAGCCGCGAGAGCGCCAAGGAACTCAAGCTGTTCGGTCTCAGCGACGAGCTGACGGACCGCTTTCGGCGCCTCTCCGATCAGATCTTCGACCAGAATGTGGCGCTGGCCAAGCGGCGGCTTTGGGCCAGCTCGCTGCTGTCCCTGCTCAGCATCGTCGGCTACTACGGCTGCTACGTCTGGGTGATCGCCCAAGCAGCGGCCGGAGAGATCACGGTAGGGTCGCTGACCTTCCTGGCCGGGGCCATCGCCGGCGCCAGCGCCAACATTCAGTCGATCTTTTCGACGTTCTCGAGCATCGCCGACCAGGCTCTCTTCCTGACCGACCTGCTCGAGTTCTTCGCCACCAAACCCACCATCCGTTCCAAGCCGGATGCCCTGCCGGCGCCGCGGCCCATTCGCGAGGGCTTCGTCTTCGACGACGTCTCGTTCTCCTACCCGGGCAACGACCGCATGGTACTCGACGGCTTGAGCTTCCGGCTCGAACCTGGGCAGCGGGTGGCTCTCATCGGCGAGAACGGCCAGGGTAAGACGACCATCGTCAAGCTCCTGACCCGCCTCTACGACCCCACCGCCGGACGCATCCTGCTCGACGGCGTGGATCTGCGCAACTACTCCACCGAGGATCTCTGCAAGCAGATCGGCGTGATCTTCCAGGACTTCATGCGCTACGAGATGACGGCCCTGGAGAACATCGCCGTCGGACGGATCGACGGCGCGGGCGATCGCGCCGAGATCGAGCGGGCCGCCCTCAAGAGCCGCGCTTCCGAGGTGATCGCCCGCCTGCCGAAAGGCTACGACCAGCTCCTGGGCCGCCGCTTCGAAGGCGGGTTGGACCTCTCCGGCGGCGAATGGCAAAAGATCGCGCTGGCGCGAGCGTATCTGCGCGACGCCCAGGTCCTGGTCCTGGACGAGCCCACGGCGGCCCTCGACGCCCGCTCCGAGTACGACGTCTTCCAGCGCTTCACCGAGCTGACCGAGGGCAAGATGGCGCTGTTGATCTCGCACCGGTTCTCCACGGTGCGGATGGCCGACGAGATCTTCGTCCTCGAGGACGGGCGCATCGTCGAGCGCGGCGACCACGACCGGCTGACAGCCGTCGGCGGGCGCTACGCGGACATGTTCGAGTTGCAGGCGGCCAGCTATCGCTAGCCGGCCCGCCGGAGGATTCGTCTTGGATTTCACCGTCATCCGTCACCCTTCCGCTCCCGATCCCGCTTTGTCCGGGGCCGACGATCCCTCGAAGGCCTCGGCGGCGCGCTTGGCCGCGCGGGCGGCTGAAGATCGCCAAGCGTGGAAGCCTGTCACGCCGGAATCCGCGCGGCGCAAGCTCAGCGAAGCCGCCGCCACGGTGGACGCCGCCTGGGAGCGGGCGCGGCCAAGTCGCAGCGACCGGGACGCGGCGGCCCCGGATCAGGATCTGTGGCTGATTGAGAATCACCGGCTCATCGAAGCCGTAGTCAAAGACCTCGACCAGCTCCTGCGCGACCTTTCGCGACGACCACGACGCGATGAGGCCCGAAACTGGCTGACCCTCGAGGCCGCGGCCGGCTACATCGAAGCCGCCGGCGGCCGCTTCGATCCCGAAGGCGTCGAGGCTTACGTCCTGGCGGCGCAGAAGGGCCGGCCGTGGGACCTCCGCGAAGTCTGGTCGCTGAAGCCTGCCCTGCAACTGGCTTTGCTCGATCGGCTGGCTCGAGCGCTGCAGGACAAGAGCGAGGACGAAGCCGAGCCTGCGGCGGAGCGGGTTCGGCACTGCTTCACAAGCCTGATCCGCATTGAGCAGACCGATTGGGCGCGCCTCTATGAGAGTCTCAGCGAAGTCGAGCGCGTTCTGCGCCGCGAACCGGCTGACGTGTACCGCCGCATGGACGCCGAAACGAGGGAGCGTTACCGGGCTGCCGTGGCGCAACTCGCGGACCGCTCGACGCACAGCGAGGCGGAAGTGGCTCGTCGCGCCGTGGTCATGTCGGCCTCGGCACGAGCCAACCCCGCCCCGGACGCCCGCGCCGCCGAGCGCCGGGGCCACGTGGGCTACTACCTGATCGACGACGGCCGCGAGATGCTGGAGGCGGCCATCGGCTTTCGCCCCCGCCTGCGCGAACGCTTCCTGCGCCACCTGTTGCGGCAGCCCACAGCCTACTACCTCACCGTGGTGGAGCTGATCGCTCTGGCAGTGATCCTGCTGCTGACCGGCGGTTCCGGCGACCTCAATCCCTCCTGGGCAATTCCGCTGTTGCTGCTGCTGCCTTCGCTCGATACGGCGATCGCCATCGCCAACCGGCTGGCGACGCTGCTGCTGCCCCCGCGCGTGCCGCCCAAGCTTGACTTCAGCGAAGGTGTAGCGGAGGACAGCAAGACGCTGGTGGCCGTCCCGACGCTGCTGCTCAACGAAGCCCAGGTCGAGGACATGGTCAGCCAGTTGGAGATCCGTTTCCTGGCCAATCGAGATCCGCAGATCGCCTTCGCCCTCATCACCGACGCGCCGGACTCGGACCGCGAGGTCGATGAGCATGACCGCTTGAGCGAGCTCTGCTCGACTCGCATCGAGGAGCTCAACCAGCGTCACGCGGAGGGCTCGCGGCAACCGTTCCTGCTGCTGCATCGCCGCCGACGCTACAACGAGAGCGAGAAGGCCTGGATGGGCTGGGAGCGCAAGCGCGGCAAGCTCGTGGAGCTCAACGAGCTGCTGCTGGGCCGCTCCGATCAGTTTCCGATCAAGGTGGGCGATGTCAGGCAGTTGGAGGAGGTGCGCTACGTCATCA
The DNA here is from genome assembly GCA_016125275.1 of Acidobacteriota bacterium. Taxonomy (GTDB): domain Bacteria; phylum Acidobacteriota; class Terriglobia; order Bryobacterales; family UBA6623; genus RI-231. The sequence goes on from WGMB01000003.1 coordinate 437,323, forward strand.
CCCTCGACGCCGACACGCAGCTGCCGCGCGACGCCGCCCGGCGCCTGATCGGCGCCATGGCGCATCCCCTCAACCGGCCCGTCGTCGACCCGGATTCCGGCGTCGTCACCGAGGGCTATGCGCTCATCCAGCCCCGCATCGGCATCAGCGTACAATCGGCCACGCGGTCGCGGCTGGCGGCGGTCTTTTCGGGGGAGACCGGCTTCGACATCTACACGCGCGCCGTCTCGGAGACCTATCAGGATCTGTTCGGCGAAGGGATCTTCACGGGCAAGGGCATCTACGAAGTCGAAACGTTCGAGCAAGTGTTGCGTGACCGCTTTCCCGCCAACGCCCTGCTGAGCCACGACCTGATCGAAGGCATCCACGTGCGTTGCGCGCTGTCGTCGGACATCGAGCTGATCGACGACTACCCTTCCCGCTTCGACGCCTTCGTCAAGCGCAAGCACCGCTGGGTGCGGGGTGACTGGCAGATCCTGCGCTGGCTGTTCGCACGGGTTCCAAACGGGCGGGGCGAGTGGTCGCCGAACCCCTTGTCGACGATCTCGCGCTGGAAGATCTTCGACAATCTGAGGCGCAGCCTGCAGGACTCGGCGATCTTCGCGCTGCTGGTCTGCGGCTGGCTGTTCCTGCCCGGCGGAGCTCCGTTCTGGACTGTCGCCGTCCTGATCCTGTTCGCGCTGCCCGGCTACTGCAATCTGGCGCTGACGATGCTGGGCCTGCCGTGGGCCCACAACAAGCGCTCCGCGCTGCGAGGGTCTTTGGAGGCGTTCGCGGAGAACCAGATGCATGTCTTCCTCTTTCTGGCCTTCCTGCCGTTCCAAACGCTGCTGATGCTGGACGCCATCGCGCGGACAATCCGCCGGGTTTATGTGACGCGCAGGCGGCTGCTGGAGTGGCAGACCGCGGCCGAAGCCGAGATGGGCCGCCCGCGGCGGGGACCCGTCGAGAAGTACGTGGACGCCTCGGCCTGGGTCGCAGTAGCCGTGGCGGCGGTGATCGCTTTGGTCCGGCCGGAATCGTTGTGGGCCGCTTGGCCGTTGCTGGCCCTGTGGATCCTGCTCAAGCCCATGACGCGTTGGCTCGACAGCGCCCCAGCCCCGGCGCGCCCGTCGTCGCTGCCGCGCGATGCGCGCTTCCTACGGGATCAGGCCCTGCTGCAGTGGCGCTTCTTTGACGACAACTGCACCGCCGAGGACAATTGGCTGATCCCGGACAGCGTCCAGGAGTCGCCCGCTCTGGTCGTCCACCGGACGTCTCCCACCAACGTCGGACTGCTGCTCAACGCGCGCTTGGCGGCGCATGAGCTCGGGTTCGCCACGCTGCCGGAAACAGTCGACCGCATCGAGGCCACCCTGGCGACCATGGAGCGCATGGAGCGACCGCATGGGCACTTGCTCAACTGGTACGACACCCGGACACTGCAGCCGGCCCCGCCCTACTTCATCTCGACCGTGGACAGCGGCAACTTGGCGGGCTGTCTGTGGGCCCTGAAGCAAGGGCTGCTCGAGATGGTGGAGCGGCCGGCGGTATCGCCGGAAGCCGCCGAGGGCCTCACCGACGTCGCTCGGGCCCTGGCCGGCTCGCTCGAATCGCCTCCGGCCGACTTTCTGCCACGGTTCGCTGCGGCGGCCGAGGTTTGGCGCGCAGGCGGTTCGGAGAGCTCAGACCCGTTCCGCGAGATGCTGACGCTGGTGGAGAGCGCCGGCAAGGCCTCCACTCCGGCCAACGTGGAGGGCGAGTATTGGCGACGCCGCGCCACGGATCGCGTCCTCGGTCTCCGGCTCGCCATCCGCGATCTGGCGCCTTGGCTGGACCCGTCGATACGGCAGGCGCTGGAAGCGTCCGGAATCCAGCTTCCCGGCGATATCACGGCGACCAGTCTGGCGCGGACGCCGGCCGTGCTGAAGTCGCTGATCGCCGAGGCGCGTAGCGTCGACGCCGACGACGAGCTCCTGTTCGGTCTGCTGCAATGCTGCCGCAACGCCGCCGGTTTGGTCGAACGCATCCATGACCTCGCCGACCGCGCTGACGCTTTGGCGACGGCGATGGACTTCAGCATCCTGCTCAACCGCGACCGCAAGCTGCTGTCGGTCGGCTACGACGTCTCCACCGGCTTGCTCGAGCGGAGTTGCTACGACCTGCTGGCCTCGGAGGCCCGCATGGCCGTGTTCGTGGCGCTGGCCAACGGCTTGGTTCCTCAGGAGACTTGGTTCCGCCTCGGCCGGGCGCACGTTCGCGTGGGCAACCAGTGCGTGCTGGCCTCCTGGACCGGCACCCTGTTCGAGTACCTGATGCCCCTGCTGTGGATGCGCTCGTATCCGCACACGCTGATCGACAGCAGCGTGCGCGCGGTGGTGGAGGTGCAGAAGCGCGCCGCGGCGCGCCAAGGAGCACCGTGGGGCGTCTCCGAGGCCGCCTACGGCCGCCGGGACCAGCACGGCTTCTACCAGTACCACGCCTTTGGGCTGCCGTCGGTCGCCCTCAAGGAGACGCTGCCGCCCGACCTGCCGCGCTGGGTGGCGGCGCCCTACGCGCTCTACCTGGGGTTGCAGATCGACCCCGGCGCGGCTCTCGAGAGCCTGCAATCCATCCACGAGAGCGGCTGGAGCGGGCGGTATGGGCTGTATGAGTCGATCGAGTTCGAGCAGGAGAGCTCAGAGGGGAGGCCGATCCGGTCCTGGATGGCTCACCACCAGGGAATGGCCTTGGTAGCCGTCTGCAACGTTTTGCACGGCTACCCCTTCCGGCGCTGGTTCCACGCCGAGCCCAGCGTGAGCGCGGCGGAGTTGCTGCTGCACGAGCGCATTCCCAGCTCCCTGGCGGCGGAGGCCGAGGAGCGGGCGGCATGAAGCGAGCTGCCGGCGCTTCGTGTACCTTAGGGGGCATGCGCATGCTTGCCGCTCTCCCCCTGCTCGTTTGCCTGGCAGCCCCCGTTTGGGCCGCCGACACGCTCTCCACCAGCGCCGGTGGCGTGAAGATCACCCCGGTTCGTCATGGAACCGTACTGCTCGAGATCGGCGGCAAGGCTTGGTACGTCGACCCCTGGAGCCAAGCGGACTTCTCGAGCCTGCCGAAGGCTGACGTCATTCTGATCACCGACGTCCATGGCGACCACATGGACCCCGAAGCGATCGCCAAGATTCGCAAGCCGTCGACGGTCATCGTAGCCCCGGCCGCGGTCGCCCAAACCGTGACCGACGCGAAAACGCTCGCCAACGGCAAGTCCATGACGCTGGAAGGCGTGAAGATCGAAGCGATCCCGATGTACAACCTGCAGCGCGGCCCCGAGCCCGGCAAGCTCTTCCACGACAAGGGCCGCGGCAACGGCTACGTGCTCAACGTGGGCGGCAAGCGGATCTACTTCTCCGGCGACACCGAAGTGACCCCGGAGATGAAGGCTCTGAAGAACATCGACGTGGCGTTCGTCTGCATGAACCTGCCCTACACGATGCCTCCGGACGAGGCCGCCGCGGGCGTCAAGGCTTTTGCGCCCAAGGTCGTCTACCCCTACCACTACCGGGGCTCGGACTTGGCGGTCTTCGAGAACGCCCTCAAAGGCTCGGGCATCGAGGTCCGCCTGCGCGGCTGGTACGAGTAGCCGGAAAGGGGCGGAAACGAAAGAAGCCCCAGCCGGCAGCGGCTGGGGCTTCTCTGCTTTCGATACTCGGCTCTCGGGAGCCCGTTTACTGAATGTAGCCGAGGCTCTTGAGCGCTTCCTTGTCGCGATCGGTCATGCGGTTCTCGCCGTCGCCGAGGTCCGTGGACTTGTACCACTTCGCCAGCGCCTCTTCTTCCTTCTGGTAGGCCCTCTCGTCGTCGTCGGGCTTGAGCGGGCTGTTCTCGAAGGGGTCCTTGGCGAGGTCGAAGATCTGCATGTTCTTGTCATCCGGCTTCCAGATGACCTTGCGGTCTCCGGTGCGGTAGCCGACGAACTCGGGGAAGTTCAGCTCGCGCAGCCACATCTTCGATAGCCAGGTCGGCATCACCCACTTCTGGCCCGAGAACGCCACGTAGCGCACGGTCCGCTCGGGGATCGACGAACCTTCCAGGATGTTGTCCGCCAGGCTGCGCCCGACGTACTCGGTGGGGACCTGCGCTTCCGGGTTGGCCCGCTTTACGGTCAGATCCACGATCGTCGGCAGCAGATCCAGCGTGCTGACCTTGGTCTCGACCACCTTGCCGCCCTCGATCGTGCCCGGCATGCGGAAGATCATTGGGATGTGGACGACGTTCTCGTAGAGCGACGAGCTGTGGCCTTGGTAGTTCCGCTCGCCGATGCTCTCGCCGTGGTCGGCGACCAGCACCACCAGGGTGTTCTCCTTCAGGCCCATGCCGTCGAGAGAGTCCACCAGCTTGCCCACCCAGTGGTCGGTATAGAGGATCTCGCTGTTGTAGGCCTTCAAGTTTTCCGGCACCACCGCCTGGCCGCGGTCCTTGGTGTGGTCGGGCTCGCCGGTCGTCTTGGTGACCTCGAACTCCTTGCGGAAGTCGTAGGGCGAGTGCGGATCGAAGAAGTGGACCCAAGCGAAGAACGGACCTTCCTTGTGCGCCTCGATCCACTTGATCGCCCGCGGGGCCACGTCCTCGGCGTAGCGCATCGAGTTGATCATCTGGTAGCTGCGGCTCAAGTCCTCGTCATAGGTGTCGAAGAACGCGTCGAGCTTCGTCAGCCGCTTCGTCAGAGGCCAAGCGCTCACGAAGGCCCCGTTCTGGTAGTGGTGCCGCTGCAAGATCTGCGGCAGGAACAGGAATTTTGAGTCCGCCGGCACGGCGAAAGCGTTCAGTTTCGCGCCGTGCTCCTGCGGGTAACGGCTGCAAAACATCGAATAGTGCGAGGGAGCCGTCCGCGAGGTCACCGTGTAGGCGTTGGCGTAACGCACGCCTTCCCCGGCGAGGCGGTCAATGTTAGGGCTGGTTTCGAGGTGATATCCCCAGGATGAGAGGTGATCTGCGCGCAGGGTGTCGATCGTAATGAACAACACATTGGGCAGCTTCTCCTTGGGCGTTTCCGGGGCGGCGCCGATCGAGAAGGTAACGACCAGGGCGGCGAAGACGAGCAGTAGATACGGAGCGGTATGTCGTCGCACCTTTCGATTGTACCGTGCCGCCGTCGGAGGGGTCAGCGGCGAGTAAGGCGAGGTCGGCTCCCCTCGTCCAACCTCGCCTCGCCGCGTCGCCCGAGGCCTCAAGCCTGAAAGGCGCCGTGGCCGTTGTCTTTGCCGCGCCCCGACTTGTAGATCGGGCGGTTGGGATCGGTGCGCCGCGGACGGACCTTCCGCGGCGGGTCTTCCGCCAGAGCTTCCACCTGCTCAATGGCGGAATCGAGTAGCGCGAGCTCGTCACGCAACTCCGAGATGGCCTTGTAGATCAATTCGGTAGCAATTTCAGACTGAGCGTACTTTTTCATCAGCATTCTGTTTTCTCCCCTGCGGGGTCGGAATCGACTACCTGCCATCTGCATGTACGAGGCCAAAGCGACGAACGGATGGCAAAGCCCTCACGAAATGCTGAATTCGTTGAGAAAAAGCAACAGCGCGCAGGCGGACGGGCCGCACTGCGCGCTGTTGCGTGAGACAACCGGTGAGACAGTTAGCGTCCGCTCTGGAGACGATGTTGTTTCAGGACCCACTCGCGGATGAGACGGTACCCCGCCTCGTCGCGCTCGTAGCGGACGCCGCCCTGGTGCCCGTCTTCTTCGCCCGTCTGGATGTTGAGCGGCTTGATCAGGAACTTCGAGCGCTCCACGTCGACCAGATCCACGCGCTGCTGCATCTTGCGGTAGTTGGCCAGCAGATCCTCGGGCGCAATGTAGCCGGCGGCGTCCGGCGGCGCCAAATAAAGAGTCGGCACCCGCCCCGGGACTCCATGGCATGAAATGCAAGCCCGGTTATCGCGGTCGCTGATCTTATTGAGCTCGGCAAAGACGTAGTCGCGGAAGTAAAGCAGGTCGTCGATCCAGACCTTCTCGGTCCCCAGCGGACGCACCTCCACCGCCTGCCCGCCGGACTGCTGCTCGATCAACTTGGTGAGCTGACCGCCGTAGACCTCGTCGTCACTGTTGAGGATGTTCTGGATGCGGGTCTTGAACTGCGGGATCGGCTCGCGGTCCACATACTCGGCCAGGGCCTTGCGGATGTCGGGGTTCCGGCGCAGAGCGGTCTTGTTCGCGAGGCGGATGGCCTGCTCACGGATCTCCTTCGGCGTGTCAGTGGAGAACCAGCGGGTGAACATGGCGACGACGTCGTCCTTGGCCACCACGATCGGATCAATCACATCCACGCCCTGGGCGTCCTTGGCGAACAACGAACCGGTTCCGTCGTCAGGCGCCAGCTTCAGGTAGTCCAGGCCGAACACGTAGTTGGGCTCCGCCTCGGGGTTTGCGCCGAGCATGCTGATCTCCAGGCGGTTCTCGCCCTGCGTCAGCGAGAACACGCCGAGCGACACCGGTCCGCTGGCGCTCATCGATTCCCGGTAGAAGTCCCAGCTTTCGCCGATCTCCTCGCCGTTGAGCGCGAAGCGAACCGTCCCCATCTCACGGTCGTAGAGAAACGCCGCGATCAGCTCGTAGGAGCCGGCGGCGGGCGCGTCGATCGCGAACGTGAGCTTGGCCCCGGGAATGCCCTCGCGCCACCACAGCACGGTGTTGCGGCTGGCCAAGCCGTCCGGCACGAGCTGCTGCGTCGTGCGGCCGAAGGTCAGGCCCAGCACGCGCAAGTCCTCGGCCTCCACGGCGCCCTCCAGGGCCTCCTCCGCCGAGAGGGAGCCCTGCTCGTAGGAGAGCATCCACTCCGCCGAGGGCAGCCAGAACTCCGGGCGACCACCGGACACGTAGTCGAACGCCGCCGGCCGCTGCAAGGTCCGGTTCTCTCCCAAGATCTTGCCCAGCAGCGTCGCCCGCTCGTCGTAGCCCACCGGCGCAGGCTCAGGGGCGGGCGCCGGCTCCGGAGCCGGCCTGCCCAGCAGGGTCGTCCTGGCGCGCCGGGGCGCCGCCGCCTGCCGGCGCGGCAGCGTAAGCAGTTGGTAGAACTCCCGTTCCTGCTGCTCGCTCACGTCGGCAAAGTCCCAACGCACCTTCGACAGGAAGTTGACCAGCGCCGCCGCGTCTTCGGCCCGTCCGTCGGAGAGGAAGCGGTCCACGGTCGCCAGCATCGGGCGCAGCGTCTCCGGCGTCGCCTTGAGCTCCAGGGCCTGCGGGTTCGACAGGGCCTTGGCCGCCACGGCGACCATCTCCAGGTCGTCCGACTGCAACAGGCTCAGCAGGCTTTGTTGGAGCTCCGTATGGTTGATGTTGGCAGCGCCTTCGAGGGCGATCTTGCGCCACGGAACGGCGCCGTCGCCGGCTTCGTTGCGATAGACCGCCAGCACGGCGTCGCCCAGGGTCTCGCTGGACCCTGGGGTCGAGTAGCCCATCTGGCCGGGGCCTCCATCGTTGCCGCGCTCCTGGAAGTGGGTGGCGGCGACGGCGGCCAGCCGCCGGTCGAGCAGGCTGCGTTGCGCCGACGCCAGGGCCTGCCGCTCGTCCGAGAGCAAGCGGTACAGCTCGGAGAGCTCGGGGTACTGCTGGTCGAGGTTGTCGCCGCCGGTCTGGTTGGCGATCTGGCCGTTGACGATCAGCATCGAGGCCGTGGAATAGCGCAGGGCGGCCTCGACGTGAGCGTTGGGCTCCGGCCGGCTCAGCCGCTCCACCCAGGCCCGATTGAGGACGTCCCGCATGCCGGGATTCCAGACCCACCAGCGCCAGGAAGCTTTCGGAGCGTAGGCCCGCACGCCGGGATGGCGATCCTGGAACCCTTCGGCGATCACGCGCGCCAGCTCGGCCGGGTCCACGCTCGCCCGCGGGCCGCTCAGGTCGGCTCGGGTCACCAGCGCCTGCATCAGCGACTGCCGCGTGCGGTCGTCGCCCTGACGGAACGCCTCGAACGCCTGCGGCCAGCCCTTGTCGTCGAGCAGCAACTGCCTGAGCGACCAGAACGCGGCTTCACGGCAAGCCTTCACGCCGTCGCCCAAGCCCTCGATCAGCGTCGGCAAGCCCTGCTCGGCCAGCGCGCCGCCCAAGCCGAGATAGGCGTGGTAGCGCACCTGAGCGTGCGGGCTGCCGGCGGCGGCGATCATCAGGTCGGCGAAGTCCTGGCGACCTGTCTTCTCGAGCGCCCGGACGCGGGCCAATTCCGCCAGGAAGGTCTCGCCGGCCTTTGGCTCGAAGTCCTCCCGGCGAAATTCCGGGGCGTCTCCGGGATAGAGCCGGCTCAAGGCGCGGATCACGTAGGCGTTGGTGACAAAGCCCGTCTGGGCCGCCTTGTTCCACAAACCATAGGGGTACTGGTTCGCCAGCAGCCAGCCGACCGCGCGACGCACCGGGGCGTCGTCCGGCCCGTAGCCGGCCGCCCGCAGCGCAATCAGGGCGACCGCCGTGGGAGCGGCGTCGGGCGCCTCGTCCATGCGCTTCCAGCCGTCGCCGTCGGCCACGCCGAGGTCGAATCCCCAGCCGCCGTCATCCTGCTGCAAGGCGAGCAGCCGGTCGAGGTCTCGCCGGGCCTGCGCGTCCAAGGCGTCCAGCAGCTCGACGGCGGCCGCCTGCCGCTGCGGATCGCGGTCGCTCAGCCGCGCCACGGTCTCCAGGTACTCGTCCCGTTTGGGGAACAGATCGCGGACGAACTCGATGCGGTGCGCCAAATCATCGACGACCTTGAGCTGGTTATCGCCCGTCGCCAGAATCTTGCGGGCCTTCTCCTCCAGCCCGAGAAAGTACTTGGGGTTGCCGGTGTCGCGCCAAGCTCGTTCGAGGATCTCGCCCGAGAACTTGAACACCACGTTCGGGCCGAAGTTGGAGCCCTTGCCGGCGGCGTTGATGCCTTGCGGATCCGCGGTCATCAGCACGTAGTTGGCGGTGCGCCGCTGCTGATGGGAATGCAGCTTCTTGGGCCGGAAGGTCCGCTCGTGGAGCACGATGTTGCGGCCCGCGACGCGGCTGCCCGCCGGGGCGTCGCCCAAGTCGTTCGGCGCCAGCGAGGTGTTCACGGCGCCGTCCTCGAGCTTCACCGTCGGCCGCAGGCTCTCGTACATCGTGTTCACCAGCCTGCGATGGTTCTGGTTCGTGCCCTCGGGCCGATAGCCGGACCGGAAGGCGTCCGCCACGCCCCACACGCCGCTCTGGGTGTGGCAGCTCATGCAAGATTCGCCAAACAGGCTCGATCCGTCGCGGACCCGAGTGTGGGTGGCGATGTTGCGCGGCCGGTGGATGAGCCAGGCGTCCACCTCGGCGAGGTGATAGTAGATCGACTGCCGAACGGCGTCGTAGGGGTTGTCGAATGGCGCTCCGTCGATCAACCGCAGCTCCAGCTCATAGCCGGGCTGATTGGCTTCGACCCGCAGATAGTAGGTCTCGCCGGGCTGGATCTTGCGCGCCAGGAAGGACCGGAAATTGTCGTCCTGCTGGTGCAGGCGCTCGTTGATGTCGCGTCCGTCGTAGAAGGTGTAGACGGGCTGGGGACCCGGCAGGATCTCGGCCGGCGGGTGCACGTAGGGCACGGGATTGGCGTTGCCGAAATCGGTCGACGGCGGGGGCTCGCGCGGCTCGATCTCGTCGGCGGAAGGCTCTCCCTGGCGGTAGAAGCGCAGCCGGGCGCTGACCACGGGCTCCGCCATCTGCAGATTGGCCGTCAGCAGCTTCGGTTTGCTGCCACGATGGACCACCCGAAACCAGTCGTCCGGCCCCTTGCCGGATTCGGCGTTGTGGAAGTACTCCAGCTCGTCCTGGCCGCCGAGGATACGGATCGTTTGGTTCGCGTCTCCCGCCGCCAGCGGGAGATCCGTAGCCATCTCCGGCGTATTGTTCGGCTCGGCTTCGAGCAGCAGGCCTTCGCCGGCCAGCTTGTCGACCTTCGCGAGCGACACTTCCACGGCGGTCCCGGCCGGCGCAGGCGTTCGCGTCGGCAAAGGCGTGGCCTTGCTCGCCAGGCCGTCGTCACGCTGGTAGTCCGGCGTGGGTTGCGGCGCGTCGAGCAAGGGAGAGACCGTCAGGGTGTAGCGGCCCGCCTTCGGCGCTCGGTAGAGCAGATAGACGTCGGGGTCGAGAGCGTGCAGCGTCTTCGACCAGTCCGCCGTCGCCTCGGCGTGCAAGTCGCCGCGTTCGCCGCGGTACTGTTCCAGAGCCGGCCCGGTCCAGCGCGCCAGAATGCGGGCATTGGGCGGCAGTAGCGACGGCTCCTTGACGCCGACGCGGATCTCCAGCGCCTGGCCTTCGATGAAATCCCACGATTGCGTCCACGAAGCGTCGGAAGAAAAAGTGACTGACAGGGGCGGCGCGGACGACCCGGAGGATTCGGCGCTCCAAGCCAGAACGGCCGCCCCGGAGACGACCGCGATCAACAAGAAAATAAGGCGAAATCGTGGTCGCATGGCGCTTTGGAGGAACTATTTCCCTGGTCGGGCGGCATTTTATCACAGCCAGCCGAAACCGCCGTTTCTAGGCGGTTTCACCTACCACGTATGGATCGGTAGTCCCACCAAAATGAACCCTTCGGGGGATTGACCATCCGTAGCATTCAATCGGATCTTGAGTGAGACAGGAAAAGAGGGTTCGGCCGATCCGCCGGAGCTTCAGCCGTCTTTCTTGAGACAAATGCGGCCTTCCCAACGAGCGCCCCGTTCGGAGAGCGCCCTGGGCCCGGTGAACCCGGCGCCACTGGGGACGCTCTACCTGGCCCTTGCCTTGCCGCCGACGGACCCCTGGACCCTCGGCTTGCTGGCGGCGTTCTGCTTCACACTCTTCGCGCTCATTCGCTCGCGGCGCAACGCCGGCTTGGCCCAGAAAGCGCTGAAGGATAAGAAGGCCAAAGCCACGACCCTGGAGCGCTTCGCGGACATCGCCCTCGAGGACGCCGAGGTCGGCCGCTGGGTCTGGGACCTCAAGAAGGACAAGGTGGAGTACTCGGCCGGCTGGCGGCGCATGATGCGGCTGGAGCCGGACGACCTGCGCGGCGACCTGAACGACTGGTTCCAGAGAATCCATCCCAATTACCTGGGCGAGGTCAAGGAAGCCATCGCGGCGCACTTGGAAGGCAAGAATCCCCGCTTTGAGTGCGACTTCCGCATTCAGCGCGGCGACGGCACCTACCTGTGGGTGCTCAGCCGCGCCGCCGCCCACCGCGACGCCGCAGGGAAGCCCGAGTACCTCGTCGGCGCGCAGATCGACATCACCGCGGTCGTCGATGTGGAAAAACGGGTCCTGCACGACGCCTACATCGACAAGCTGACCGGGTTGCCGAACCGCCGAGCCTTCCAGAGCATCCTCGAGCGAGCCTGCGAACAATCCGCCCGCGACAACTTCCAGTTCGCCGTCGTATTCATCGACCTGGACCGCTTCAAGCAGGTCAACGACAGCCTCGGGCACGGGGTGGGCGACGAGCTGCTCGCGGCCGTTTCGGCCCGGCTCAACCGCCAACGCCGCTCCGGCGATACCGTGGCGCGGCTGGGCGGCGACGAATTCGTGGCGTTGCTGGGCGACATCATCGAACCCGAGCAGGCCGTGGACGCCGCCAAGCGGATTCACCGCGCCCTCTGCGAGCCCTTCCGCCTGGGGCGGCACGAGGTCTACAGCGGCGGCAGCATCGGCGTAGCGGTCAGCGGCTGCCCGTCCTGCGACGCCGAGACCATCCTGCGCCAAGCCGACCAGGCCATGTATCAAGCCAAGACCGGCAAGACGGGCGTGGCCCTGTTCAGCGAGACGATGCGCTCGAAGGCGTCGCGCGAGCTCAGCATGCAATCGGAGCTGGTGCGCGCCGCCGAACGCTCGGAGTTCCAACTCTACTTCCAGCCGATCGTAGACCTGCGCTCGTGGCGAATCGTCTCCGCCGAAGCCTTGCTGCGCTGGACGCGGCCGGACGGCGAACGCGTCCGCGCCGCCGAGTTCATCCCGCTGGCCGAAGAGCTGGGCTTGCTGGGCGAGTTGGGCGAGCTGGCGTTACGGATGGCCTGCACGCAGCGCGCGGAGTGGTTCGCTCAAGGCTTCCAGCAATTCCGCATGGCCGTGAATCTCGGCTCGCTGCAGTTGCAGAAGCACGACCTGGCCGCCCACGTGGAGAGCATCCTGCTGCAATCAGGCCTCGACCCGCAGCTCCTCGAGATCGAGACGACCGAGTCGGCTCTCATCGACAGCCTGCACGTCGCCTCCAGGAATCTCGCGCGCCTCGACTCCATCGGCGTCGGCCTCTCGCTCGACGACTTCGGCGTGGGCTACGCCTCGCTGTCCTACCTGCAGCGCTTTCCCTTCCAGAGCGTGAAGGTGGACCGCTCCGTGATGGGAGAGCTCGAACCGGGTTCCAAGGCCGTCAGCCTGCTGCGGGGGATGGTCACGCTCGCGCACTCCCTGGACATGCGCGCCGTCGCCGAGGGCGTGGAAGCCCCGGCCCATCTGGAGACGCTGCGCGAGCTGGGCTTCGACCGCGCCCAAGGCTTCTGCCTGGGGCGTCCGATGCCGGCCGAGCAGCTCACCCAGCTTCTGGCCGGAGAGGCCCGCATGCTGCGGGAGCGGCTCACCGCCCGCGAAGCGACGACCTCGCACTGAGCTTCTTCGATCCGCCTGGCGACCTAGCCCGCGACCATCGAAGCCGTCCGCCGCTGCATCTGCAGCAGCGCTTCCTCGATACGGCGGCAAGCGTGGCCGTCGCCGAACAGCGGCCGGACGCGGCTGCGACGCTCATATTCTTCAGGATCATCCAGCAGGAGGTTGGCCGCCGCGAGCAGCCGTTCGGCCGAGCAGCCGACCAACTGGGCCGTCCCGGGCCGGATCGCCTCGGGCCGCTCGGTGACGTCCCTCAGAACGAGAACCGGCTTGCCCAGCGAGGGCGCTTCCTCTTGGATGCCGCCGGAATCGGTGACCACGAAATGAGCGCGCCGCAGCAGGTCCACAAAGGCCGCGTAGCCCAGCGGCTCCAGCAACTGCGCCGGCGTTCCTCGTAGGGCCGCGCGCAGAACCTCCCGCGCCTGCGGATTCGGATGGGTCAGGCAGACCAATTGGACGTCCGGCCTTTGGGCCAGCCGCCGCAAGCCGGCTCCGATCTGACTCATCGCCGGCCCGAAGCTCTCCCGGCGGTGGGCTGTCGCGACGATCAAGCGCCGGCGAGGGTCGAGCCAGGGCCAAGCTTGCGCCGCGATGACGCCGGACTCCAGGCCCGCCACCACCTCGAGCAAAGCGTCCACACCGGTATTCCCGGTCAAGCGAATGCGGGAGGCCGGCACGCCTTCGTCCCGCAGCCTCTCCACCGCCGTCTGCGTCGCCGCAAAGTGCAGCGACGCCAACCGGCTCACGACCACGCGGTGCATCTCTTCCGGGAACGGCCGATGCATGTCGCCGGTCCGCAGCCCGGCTTCCACGTGAGCCACCGGCGCGCCGGCGTAGAATCCGGCCAAGGCGCCGCAAAAGGTGGAGGTCGTGTCTCCCTGCACCACCACCCAAGCCGGGTTCGTTTGTCGGATCACGCCATCGAGCCCGGACAGGATACGAGATGCGCAGGCCGTGAGACCTTGGGCGGGCCGCATGACGCCCAAATCGAAGTCCGGCCGCACGTCGAAGACGCCCAAGGCGTCCGCCAGCAGCTCGCGGTGCTGACCGGTCACGCACACCAGCGTCCGAAACGAGCCGCACCGCCGCATGCGCCGGATCAGCGGGCAGAGCTTGATCGCTTCAGGACGCGTACCAAAAACGAACAGGAGATCTCGATCCATCGACGCAGCCATCCGGCCGGAGTCTTCCGGCGGAGAACGGACTGAACCCGAACGGCGTCCGAGAAGCGGAGACGCTGACGAATCCTGCGCGTCGACGAGCGAGGCGGGGCGGGCGACGGCCCCAAGGAAGGGAAAGCCGGGCGTTGGCGGGCCACGGCTCTCGGTCATAATACCCGATTCCGCGGCAGGGAGACCAAGGAATCGCGCCCAGCGCGGCTCCGAGCCGCAAGCGGCACGGTATGATGCTCGTTTGTTTCGGCTTACCGGCAGAGAGGGGTTCACACAAAAAATGCGGATCGATCGAGGAGGCGGCCGGACCGCCGCTCGACAGCTCATCTGGGCCGTCGGCGCCACGGCGCTGCTGGGAGCGACGTCGCTGCTGGCGGACTCCCCCATGCAGGCTCTGTCCCGCGAGCCCCTCTCGTTCCTGCCGCTCTCCGCCGGACAGGGGCGGCCTCCGACCTGGGCCGCGACGAGCGCTCGCTATCGGGCGACGATGGCGCCCAATGCGCTTCGCCTGCGGAGCCGGGCGGCCGGCGTTGACACGCTCACCCTCAGCCTGTTGGGCGCCCGCTCGGACGCGTCCGCGACGCCGCTCGATCCGTTGCGCCGTTCCACCATCCGCTTCGAAGGAGGCGAGACCCCTTCGCGCTCCGGAGGGCGGCACTACGGCCGGTTGCGGTTCGCCGAGGTCTACCCGGGAATCGACCTGCTCTATTACGGTCGCGGCGAGGAGCTCGAGTACGACTTTCTGGCCGCCCCCGGCGCCGACCTCGGCGGCATCCGCATCGGGCTCGAGGGTCCGGCGGCGATCCAACCGGACGGCAGCCTGCGCCTGGGGGCTGACGGCGGCTTCGTGCTGGCTCCGCCGCAGGCATACCAGCCCGGCCCGGACGGCGACCAGCCCGTCGAGTGCGCCTTCGCACTGGTCGAACCCAAGACGGCCGCGTTCGTCCTGGGCGCCTACGACCCCGCTCTGCCGCTGGTCATCGACCCGCGCGTGGGGCTGGCCACCTACCTGGGCGGAGAGACCGCCGACCGCATCTTCGACATCCACGCGGACGAGCAGGGAGCGGTGTGGGTGGCCGGCGCCACCGATTCGTTCGACTTTCCCCTGCCCCCGCAAGCCTTCCCCGTACAGCCGGCCGGCGGCTCGGACGTTTTCGCCACCAAGCTCGTCAAGAACGTCTCCAACCCCGCTCAGCCGGTGTGGGAGATCGAAACCACCGTCATTCTCGGCGGCGCCGCCGACGACCGCGCCGTAGCCGTCACGGTGGGAGCCGACGGCAGCCTCTACGTGATGGGTGAGACCCGTTCGGACAATTTCCCGGTCTCGCCCGACGCTCTACAGCCCCGCCGCAAGGGAGGGTCCGACGCCTTCCTGGCCGTGCTCCGTGAGACCGACTTTCCCTTCTTTCAGCTCCGCTCCGAGGATTCGAGCCCCGCCCAGAACGCCTTCACCAACTATGAGATCGAGTTCGCGACGCTGCTCGGCGGAAGCGAAGACGAGCTGGTCGAGGATGGCTTCCTGGCGCCGTTGGCCCAAGACAACGCGGTCCCCTGTGTGGCCCTGGTCGGGTTGACCGACTCGGCGACGTTCCCCTCCACGCTGTTTGCCGTGCAGACGCAGAAGGCCGGCGGCTCGGACGCCTTCTTCTCCTTCTACTGCCGCGAGCCGGGCGGCGCCACGCTCTACAACCTGACGTATTCCACTTTCTTGGGCGGCAACCGCGAAGAGCTCGACGCGCGCGCCGGCGTCGCCGACTCGGGAGCCTTCTGCATCGGCCTGAGGACTTCCTCGCCCGGGCTGCCCGCGCCCGGCTTCCAAGCCGCCCCGGCCGGCACGAGCGACTTCTACGCCAGTTGCCACACGCCCATCCGTCGGCGCTTCGGCCTGCCGTTCACCTACCAGTCGATCGGAGGAACGTTCTACGGCGGTTCGGAGAACGAGACTCTTTCGGGCATGGTTCTTCAGAACGGCGTGGTCGGCCAGCACGGCTTCCGGCTGTGGACGTTGCTCGAGAGCCCTTCGAGCGACATCCCGGAGAGGACGACCCTGCCGGCGCCTCCCGCCGGGGCCTCTCGCCGCAACCCCGGCTCGCGGAGCCTGCTCGTGGCTGCCTTCGACGCCACCCTCAAACAGTTGCAGACGCAGTTCTGGATCGGCGGCGGCGCCATCGAGCAGGGCGGCGACCTGGCCTGGCGCGACGGCTGCTTGGCGATCGCCGGCCGCACGCGCTCGGCCGATTTCCCGCTCAGCGAGACGTTCCCGCAAGGCCCCATCTCCGGCGGCTCCGACGCTCTGGTCGCCAAGTACTGCTTCGATTCCCAGCTCCAGGCGACCCGCGAGTATTCGGGATTCTACGGCTCCTCGGCCGAGGACGTCACCACGGCCATCGCCATGGGGCCGGAGGCCGATGAGTTCGTGGCGGGGCATGTGGACTACTCTCCCGCCGCCGGGCAGGTGGGCCAAACCTCTCCCGGGCTCGTGGTCACGCCCAACGCCCCCCAGCAGGAGTTCCACGGCGGCCAAGCGGAAGGCTTCGTGCTGGAGTTCTTCCGCCCTCGGCTCGAACGCCGCGCCATCGTGGGAGCGGCGGACTTCCAGGAGCGGCCCATCGCGCCCGGCCAGATCCTCTCGCTGTTCGGCGTCAGCATCGGGCCCGACGTCCCTCTCGGGGCGCAGTTCGACGCCCAAGGCCGGTTGGCGACCAGGCTCGGGCCGACGCGCGTTCTATTCGACGGCGTAGCCGCTCCGCTCGTATTCGCCGCCAAGAACCAAGTCAGCGTCGTCGCGCCCTTCTTCCTGGCCGAGCGAGCCTCCACGCGCATCGAGATCGAGGTCGACGGCGCGCCGTCCCTGCCCGTACAGGCTCAGGTGGCCGCGACCTCTCCGGCGGTCTTCTCGCTCAACCAGAGCGGCAGCGGCCAAGGCGCGGTGCTGCACCAGGATTTCTCGGTCAACGGACCGAACCATCCGGTGTCGGGCGGCGAAGCGATTCAGATCTTCCTCACCGGGGGCGGCCAAACCACGCCCCCCGGAGTGGACGGCGAGCTCACCCCGGTCCGCCAGCCGTTTCCGCTGCTGGTCGCGGCTCCGGGCGTGACCGTCCGCATCGGAGGCCAATCGGCGCAGGTGCTCTACGCCGGCGGCGCGCCGGGCCTGCTCCAGGGAGTCAATCAGATCAACGCACTGGTGCCGCGCGGCCTGCCCGCCTCGTCGCAGACGCCGCTGGAGATCTCGATCGGCGGCCGGAGCATTCAGCCTGGGATCACCATCGCGGTTCGCTAACCCTTGCGGTTGCGGAAGGTTCCGCGAAAGGAAACCGTTAGTACCATAAAATTTTGAGACCCATGGCCTATTGAGATCAGAGGGAGACCCTAGAAGAATTAGGAGAGCAATGGTCGAGCGCCCTACACGTTTTGAGATCTCAAAGCCAGTGGAGTACACGGTACGCAGTCAGGGTGGAGCCGTAGAGGGCGCCGGCAGGACGGTGAACATCTCCCGCCGCGGAGTGCTGTTCGAGAGCAAGCATCCCATCGCCTTGGGGCGGCGCGTAGAGCTCATCGTAGACATGGGCGACGACATGGGCGCCCCGACGAACCTCCACATCCAGGGCATCGCCGTCCGAAATCAGGATGGGACGGTGGCCGTCGCGATCAAGAAGTACAAGCTTCGGGCGCCCGGCAGCCCGGCCTGACGCCGCGGCTCCGCCCCGGCGCCCGCGCCCTTCCGATCCCGCTTCTCCGGCGGGAGCCGATCCGTCCGCAACCCTGAGGTTCGCTACAATCGACCCTTTGTCCCTCAGGTAAGGAGAATCAGAGCCCCATGAAGCTCGCAGGCAAGAACGTCATCGTCACCGGCGCGGGAAGCGGCGTCGGTGAAGCCATCGCCGCGGAGTTCGCCCGCGAAGGCGCGCGCGTCGTCACCGTCGGCCGCACCGCCGACAAGCTCGAAAAGGCCCGTCTGACGGCGGGTGACGCCGCCGAGCGCATCTTTCCCTTTGCCGCCGATGTATCGAGCCGCGAAGGCGTCAACGCTGTGATGGCGTTCGCGCACGAAAAGCTGGGCCAGATCGACATCCTGGTCAACAACGCCGGCACCAACGTCCCCAAGCGCAAGCTCACCGAGCTGTCGCCCGAAGACTTCGAGTACATGGTGAACGTGAACCTCAACGGCGCGTTCTACTTCATCCACGCGGTTCTGCCGGAGATGCGCGACCGCAAGGACGGCATCATCCTCAACGTCTCGTCGATCGCTGGCGTCCGCCCGACGGTTCTGGCCGGCACGGGCTACAACGCCAGCAAGCACGGCATGGCTGCGCTGAGCCTCTCCGTGCATCTGGAAGAGGGCAAGAACGGCATCCGCTGCTGCCTCATCTGCCCCGGCGAGATCAACACGCCGATCTTGCTGAACCGGCCCGTGATGCCGAGCGACGAAGCCAAGGCCAAAATGCTGCAGCCCGAGGACTTGGCGGCGGCGGCGATGCTGTGCGCCACGCTCGACCCGCGCGCCACGATCCCCGAGCTGATCATCACCCCGACCATCCAGGACTTCGCCTAGTTCCCTACGAGCGGGTCAGTCGGCCCAGCACGAATCCCAGCGCGGCGCCTAGGAGCGCCGCGCCCAGGATCTTCTTCTCCATCCCGAACTCGACATACTCCACCCCTCCCGGCGTGAGCTCGACCACGCCGGCGGGGGTTAGGCGCGCCCCGCCGCCGCCTCCGCCGCCTTCCTCTTCATCGCTCTTGCCGCCTCCTCCCGCGCCGAAGCCGTAGCCGACCTTCGCCACCGGGATCACGGTGCGCTCCCCCACGGTGATCGGCTCGCCGAACACCCGCCGGACCGTCGCTTCGGTCGACAGCCTGTCACTCAGGGCGCCGACCACCTCGTGTACGTTGATCACTTCTGTTCCTCCGCCCTCCATCATAGGCGCGGCTGGCCGGCCCTCGGCGTTCACACCTTGACATCCTAGGCATAGCGCGATATCCATAGGTAGAATGACTAGGCAACAAGACCCGCAATCCCGCGAGGCCGAGCTGCTGCAAGGCACTCTCGACCTGCTGATCCTCAAAGTGGTCGCCCTGGAACCGATCCACGGCTACGCGATCGCGCAGCGCATTCAGCAGATCTCCCGCGAAGCCCTCCAGATCCGCCAGGGCTCTCTCTACCCCGCCCTGCACCGGCTGGAGAACCGCGGCTGGCTCGAAGCGCGCTGGGAGACCACGGACAGTGGCCGCAAGGCCAAGTTCTACAGCCTCAGCAAGGTCGGGCGAGCGCAGCTCGAAGTGGAGACCGGGGCTTGGGAACGGCTCTGCGAAGCCATCGCGCTGGTGCTGCGCGCCGAAGCGGGAGAGCTGCAATGAGGCTACCCGACTTCCTTCGCCACCGTCGAAGGGAAGAAGACCTCGACGCCGAGATCCGCTTCCACCTCGAGCAGCAGGTCGACGACTTGCGGCGCCAGGGCCTGAGCGAGCAGGAGGCTCGTCGGCGCGCCCGGCGAGAGTTCGGCGGCGTGGAGCTTGCCAAGGAGGAGTGCCGCGACGAGAGACCCTTGCGCTGGCTCGCCGATCTGGTTCGGGATTTGCGCTATGCGGCCCGAGGCTTTCTGCGCAGCCCGGGGTTCACCCTGGTGGCCGTGCTAACGCTCGCGCTGGGCGTGGGCGCGAACACCGGCATGTTCACGCTGGTCCGCCGGGTGCTGCTGCAGACGCTGCCCGTAAGCCGGCCCGAGCGGCTGGTGGAGCTGAGTTGCATCAACACGAACGAGCCCGACAAGGTCGGCTGCCGGTTCTCCTACCCGGCCCTGCGCCTCTACGAGGGCGCCCCGGCCCTGTCGAGCTTTTTCGGATTCGTCACGCTCAATGACCTCAACGTCGTCCACGACGGCAACAGCGGACTGGCCTCCGCCATGCTGGCCGGCGGCGACATCTACGCGACGCTCGGCGTGACGCCGGCGCTGGGCCGGCTCTTCAACCGCTCGGACGACGATCCGGCCGCGGCGCCGGCGGCCGTGCTCAGCTACGGTTTCTGGCAGAGGCGGTTCGGCGGCGATCCCGCTATCGTCGGCTCCACCCTGCGTCTCAACACGCGCGCCGTGACCGTCATCGGAATCACGCCGCCGGCCTTTCGGGGAATCACCGTGGGCTCTTCTCCCGACATCACCATGCCGCTCGGGTCGGCCGCCGAAGCCTTCTACGGCCAAGGGAGCCTCCAGAACAGCGGCAACCAGTGGCTGCGCGTGCTCGGCCGCCTCGCCGACGGCGTCAGCCTGAGCCAAGCGCAAGCCGGCTTGGAGCCCGTGTTCGCCGGCGCCGTGGACGACCTGATCGCCTCCCTGCCTCCTCCGGTCGCCGTCAGGGCGCGCGAATATTTTCAAGGCGTCCGCTTCCTGCTGCGCCCGGCCTCGGGAGGGGGCGCGTCGGAATTTCAGCGCGACCTCGACGGCCCGCTTCGGGTCCTGATGGGGGCGGTCGGGGTAGTATTACTGCTGGCCTGCGTCAATCTGGCGTCGATGCTGCTGGCTCGGACGACGGACCGACGGCGGGAAGTCGGCGTCCGTCTCTCGTTGGGCGCCTCGCGCCTCCGACTGGCGCGGCAGTTCCTGGCCGAGAGTCTCTTGTTGTCACTCGCCGGCGTCTCGCTGGGACTGGCCTCGGCGGGCTGGGTGGCGCGGGCGGTCCTGACGATGGCGTCCGGCGACGCACCGCTCGACGCCATCGACCTGACGCCCGACGGCCCGACCTTGCTGTTCACAGCCGGAGTCGCCGTCCTGGCGACGGTTCTGATGGCGCTGGGGCCGCTCTGGCGGATCACCCGCACGGACCCTCTGCCGGCCGTGCGAGGCGGGACCGAGGCCGGCCCCTCTACGACCCTCTCGCGAGCCCTGGCGCCCCTGCAGGCGGCTCTGGCGGTGATTCTGCTGATCGGCGCGGGGCTGTTCGTGCGGACTTTCGAGAGCTTCCGGCAGGTCGATCTCGGCTTCCTCAGCGCCGACGTGGTCACCTTCCAGGTCCGGCCCGGGCTGGCGGGCTATGACGGCCCGCGCGCCGCGGCCTACTTTCGGGAACTCCGCGAGCGCCTGCTGACCCTGCCCAACGTCGCCGCCGCCACCTACTCGAGCGAGCCGATGGGCGGACTCTCCAGCACCACGCTCGTCAACACGCCCGGGCTCGAGGCCGCACCGGTGATGGAGCACACCACCGGCAGGAATCGCGTGGCCGAAGACTTCGTGCGCACCAACGGCCTGCGCTTGCTGGCCGGCAGGGACTTCGCGCCGGGCGACGCCGAATCCGCCTCCCGAGCTGCCATCGTCAACGAATCCTTCGCCCGGCACTTTCTGGGAACAGTCGATGTGGTCGGCCGCGAGATCGCCTTCAACCCGAACGAGCGTCCGTATACGATCGTCGGGCTGACGGCCGACGCCCGCGACCGGGGCCCCAAAAATCCGGCCGAGCGCGTGATCTATACGCCGTTCGCCGAGCAGAGCGCCGGCTCGGCCTCGTTTGCCGTGCGGGCCCAGGGCTCCGAGACCGCTCTGTTGAGCGCCGTGGCGGAGACCGTCAAGCAGCTCGATCCGACCGTGCCGGTCTGGAACCTGGCGACGCTGGACGCGCGGCTGAGCGCCGAGCTACGGCGTGAACGGATGCTGGCGGTGCTGGGAACCCTGTTCGGCGGGCTGGCGCTGCTCCTGGTCGCGCTGGGGTTCTACGGGCTGATCGCCCAGGCGGCGGCCAGGCGAACCAAGGAGATGGGGATTCGGTTGGCCGTGGGCGCCGGCCGCTGGAGTGTGCTGTGGATCTTCGTCCGGCAAGGGCTCTGGCTGACCGGCATCGGGCTCGCCGCCGGGCTCGCGGCCGGCGCCTTCCTCACCCGCTTTGTGAGCAGCCGGCTCCACGGAGTGACGCCGTTCGACCCGGTAGCCTTCGGCGTGGCCGCCGGAGCTCTGCTACTGGTCGCACTGGTCGCGGTGTGCCTGCCGGCGCTACGCGCCCTGCGCGCCGACCCGCTTGTCTCGCTGCGTAGTGAATGAGCGCCGGGGCGCAGCGAATGAGCGCCGGCGGCTAGTCTTCGTCGTGGTGAGCGTGCTCGGCTTCGTCGGGCGTGATCAGCCGCACCCAGGTCGCGCGGCCGGCCTGGGTCTCCACGATCTCGATCGTGAGCCCGTCCACAACGATCTCGTCGCCGGCGCGCGGCAGGCGCCCGATTCGTTCGGCGACCAGCCCGGAGATCGTGTCGACCTCTTCGGACGAAAGATCCAGCCCCAGCTCGCGGTTCAGCCGGTCCAGTTGCAGGTGGCCGCGCACCTTGTAGACGCCCTCCTGCTCGGGCACGATGTCGGGCGCTTCCTCGTCGAACTCATCGCGGACGGCGCCGACGAGCTGCTCAAAAATGTTCTCCATCGTGACGATGCCGACGACGGTGCCATACTCGTCCACCACCGCCACCATGTGCTGCCGAGCGCTCTGCATCTGCCGCAGCAACTTGCTGATGCCGAGCGTGTCCGGCACGGTGCGCAGCGGCCGGGCGATCTCTTCGAGGTCGAAGTCCTCGCTGGCCTGCACGCCCAGCAGGTCCTTGATGTGCACCAGCCCGGAGATGGAGTCCAGCGACCCGTGGCAGATCGGATAGCGCGTGTGGCGGGTGCGCCGCACGATCTCGAGACATTCGGGCAGGGTCTGGCCGATGTCGAAGTAGACCACCTCCCGTCGCGGCAGCATCACTTGGCGCACCACGGTCTCGTCGAAGTGGAACACCGCAGTGAGTAATTGCAGCTCCGACGGCGAAAGCTCGCCTTCGCTGCCGCCCATGCGGATGACGGCCTGAATCTCGTCCTCGGTCACGTTGGTCGAGCCCTGATCGCCGGCGATCAGGTCGGAGACCTTCTGCGTCAGCCAAATCGCCGGAGCCAAGGCGCGCCGCAAGAAGCTCAGCGGCCACACCACGAACGGCCAAGCCGAGCGCCAAGCGGTGGCGCCGTAGGTTTTTGGCAGGATTTCGCCGATAAACAGGATGAGAACCGTGAGACCGATCGAAAAAGCCACGATCAGCTGTGGGCCCAAGACGTCCGTAGCCACCATGCCCGCCACCGCCGCGCCGGCCGTGTTGGCGATGGTGTTCAGGACCAGGATCGCCGCCGTCGGCTGCGCGATGCGGCGCTTGAGGTCGAGCATCCGCCGCGCCGCGCGGGCGTGCCGTCCGCCGGCCGCCTCCGCTTCCAGCAAGCCCACCCGCGTGGAATACAGTGTCGCTTCGAACAGGGAGCACATCGCGGAGATGAGCACCGTGGCCGCTACGACGATGATGAGGATGGTCATGGGTGCGGAAAGATCCCGACGCTGCTCCGACTACAGCATGGAGCAAAACAGCGCCGCAAGACCCTGTCAGCCAACAAATGGAACAACCTGCCGCCCGACGCCGCAGAGCTCCAGCCTGCACAAGATGATACCGAGATGGCGCGCCGTCCCGCTGCGCCCGAAATTTTGTTTATAGCCTCGCTCCCGGTTGGCCGATAAGCGTGTTGGTCGGAGCCCAGCTCCGGCTCGGTCCATTTGCTGGAGGCCACGGAGGGCTTCATGACAATCACAGATGTAACAGCAACACGGGACCTCGCTTCGCGGACCGCGACCTCCGCCAAGGACGGCGAAAAGGCGGGCCGCAATCGCGAGATTGCCGAAGCGGTCCGGAAGATCAACGAAGGCGGAGGCCTGGGCGCCAACAGCGAGCTCCAGTTCTCCGTCGACGAGGGCACCGGGCAGCCGCTGATTCGCGTGGTCGATCGGATCACCGAGGAGGTCATCACTCAGTTTCCGCCGGAATCGACGTTGCGCACGGCCGAGGTGCTCAAGAGCCTCCGCCCAGGCGATCGGATCGCCTAAGCCGAGGATGATGGAGCATGATCGGAGACTACGTACAAAACAGCGTCGAAACCCAAGACCCCGTCGAGCTGGTGTGCCTGCTCTACGCCAAGGCGATCGAGAAGCTCAAGGCGGCTCGCGAGCACCTGGCCCGCCACGAGATCGCTCCGCGGGCCCAGGCCATTGCGCACGTCTCGCAGATCCTGGTGGAGTTGCAGACCTCTCTCGACGCCGAACGCGGCGGCTCGATCGCCGTCGAGTTGGCTCGGCTCTACGACTACATCCAGGAACGCCTGGTGGAGGCCAACGCGCAACAGCAGGATGCGCCGCTCGAAGAGAGTCTGCGCCTGCTCGAGACGGTCTACGCCGGATGGCTGGAGTGCCGCACGAACTTGGCCCTGACGGCCCAACCGTTGCCATCGGCCCCGTTGCGGCAGCCGACGCCGCGCGTCGAGCCCAGGAGGGAAGAACGGCGGACGGCGGACGCCCCCGCCTTCGAGGAAGAGCCCGAGCTGGCCGCGGCGGCCCCGCGAGCCTGGACTCTCTGAAACGTAGAGGTGGCTTATGAGCCTTCCACCCACCAGTTTCGTCGGAGTCAGCACGTTCTCCGACAGCTTCCAGACGGTGCTCGAGCGCACGTTCAACGCCGCGAGCCTGCCCGTCACGAACCTCCAGACCGAGCAGACCATCCTGCAGAGCCGGCAGGTGGAGCTCGGCAATCTGGAAGGCGACCTCAACAAGCTGCGCGACGTCTTCAACACGCTGGGCGTCTCCGGCGCACAGGGAACGGTGAAGGTCACCTCCAGCAACACCTCGGTCGCCAGCGTCACGCGCGTCGGCACCCCGGAGCCGGTCGACTTCGACATCGAGGTCACCTCGGCGGCCGACAAGGCGCGGGAGACGACGGCGGTCGGGCTGACCGATGTGGACGCCACGGCCCTGTCGTCCGACGGCGTCTACAGCCTCACGCTGGGGAGCTCCAGCGAGACCTACAACTTGTTGACGGTGGGTTCGGGGCGCACGGCCGGCACGAACGGGTCGGCCACGCCGTCTCCCAAAGTCAGCGTCGATGTGGCCTTCTCGGGCGGGCTCTCGGGCTCGATCTCCGCCGAGCTGGACAGCTTCTTCGTGGCTTCGTCGGCTCCTTCTACCGTCGGGGCCGGCGATCAGGTCACTGTCTCGTTCGCCAGCGTGGATGGCGGCACGAACGAAACGATCACCACCGACGGACTCAACGCCCTCGATGACGCCGACGCCATCGCCACGGCGCTCAACGACAAGATCGCTCTCAATGCCAACCTCAACGGCAAGGTCAGCTTCTCGGCGGTCGGCGGCAAGCTCGAGCTCACGGTCAGCGACTCGGCCGGCACGGGCTTCAACTTCACCTCCTCGTCGACCGGAACGACCGTCACCGGCCTCGAGAGCGGCGGAACCGCCGGCGGCCACTCCGCGGCGGAGATCGCCGCGGCTCTCAACGCATCGGTCCAGGCGAGCTCGACGCTGAAAGCAGCCGGCGTCCGGTTCTCGGCCTACGGCGGAGAGGTGCGCGTGGAGGGCGATACGGCCTTCGACATCACCGTCACGGACAACGACCAGGGCACGGGCTTTGCCTCCGGTTTGGCCGGCGTCCACTCCGTCGCCGGGTTCGACAATACGCTGGCCGGCCTTCGAGACGCCATCAACGCCGGCAATCTCGACGTCACCGCCACGCTGGTGAACTTCTCCGACAATCCGGCGGTGGGAGACTACCGGATCCTGCTCAGCTCGAACAAGACCGGCTCGACGACCTTGACGCTCAAGGACAGCTCCAACGGCGATCTGATCACGACCAGCAACCAAGGCGTCGACGCGGTGTTCACCGTCAACGGCGTGCAAATCACCAACTCCGGCAACACGATCTCGGACTTCGCGCCGGGCCTGTCGCTGACGATCGTCGGCGCGGGCTCCACGCGCGTGGCGGCCTCGAACGATCAATCGGGGACCTCTTCGAATCTGTCCGACCTGGCGGCGGCCTACAACACCGTCCTCGCCCGGATCGGCCAGCACATCGGCAAGGACGCCGGCGTGCTCTCCGGCGACGTACTGGTGCGCGAAGCGCAGGCGACGCTGCGCGCCATCGCCGGCTACACCGGCTCGGGCTCGATCCACTCGATCGCCGAGCTCGGACTGGAGCTCAACGAAGACGGGCTGATGACGTTCAACGCCATCAAGTTCGCCTCGACCGCCGCTTCGGACTTCAACGGCGTCAAGGACTTTCTGGGAACCACGACGACGGGATTCATCGGCGCCAGCCGCAGCCGGGTCGCCGACCTTTCCGATCCGGTCAACGGGGCCATCCAGACGGCCATCGACTTCATCCAGGAGTCCGACGCCTCCTTGTCCAAGCAAATCACGGCGCTGCAAGAGCGGATCGACCAGCGCATCGCCGCCCTGGAGGCCCAGTTCGCCGCCGCCGATACCCTTTTGGCGGGACTCGAATCGCAGAAGGACCTGCTCACCCAGCTCTTCAAGCCGCAGAGCAGCAGCAGTAATTGATGACGCCTTCCCGTGAGATCGAACAGTTGACTGCGGCGCTGGTCCAAGCCGTCGAGCGCGGCGATCTCACTGCCGCCGAGCAAGCCTTGCGGCGCCGAGGAGCGCTCCTGCAGCCCGGCCCGACCGATGCCCCGCTCGATCCTCAGTCTTTGCTGGCCAGCGACAACCGTGCGATCGAGGCTCTGCGGCAGCGCCAATCCGCCCTGCGCCAGGAGATCGACCGGCTGCGCCGCGCCCGCGGCCTGAACCCCGCCTTCAGCCCCGCTCGCCAGGGACGCAAACGGCTGGACCTGCAAGCCTGAAACGGAACGCCGGGAGCTAGCGGCGAAAGCGCCGGTCTTGGTACAACAGGGCGTGATGCGCAGCGCAATCCTGCTGCTGTTGGCGGGCCTGGTCGTCCCGCCGATCGTTCGCGGAGCCGAGGCTCAGGCGGACTTCGAGACAGGGGATCTGTCCCAGTGGCTCGTGCCCCTGCCGCGCGACTGGAAGCTGGTTTCCGAGGACGGCAACCGCTTTCTGCGCCTGGAAAAGCCCGGCCCGGTCGGCAACCCGCGCCGCCCCACCAAGTTCGCGCTCTGGAAGGCGGATTGCGTCGGCGATTTCAAGCTCACCGTCCGAGTCCGCCGCATCGACAAGAGCCTGCTGGTCGCCTTTGGCTACCAGAATCGTTCGCGCTTCTACTACGCCCACATCTCGAGCGACGACGGCAATCATTCCGTGCACAACGGCCTGTTCAAGGTGCACGGCGGCAGCCGCTTCCGTATCGCCGGCGTCGGCTCGGCCCCCGCTCTACCGGATCAAGACTGGCATACGATTCGCATCGAGCGCACCTTGGCCGACGACCGTATCGCCGTGTTCGTCGACGACGACAAGGAACCGCGCTTCGAGGCCATCGACGGCTCGTTTCGCTTCGGACGCGTCGGTCTGGGCTCCTTTGACGAGACCGGCGACTTCGACGACTTCCATCTCGAGGGCGAATCGGTCGAAGGCTGCCCCGCCTCCGACTACAGCCCGCTCGACCCTTCCTGAGAATCTTCTTTGATGACTAACGGTTTGGAAATCATTCGCCCCGACGCCTCCGCCGCCCGCGCCCGCGTCGTGCTGTTCGACTTTGACGGAACTCTGTCGTTGGTTCGCGCCGGCTGGGAAGGCGTGATGATCCCGATGATGGTGGAGTTCCTGGCCGAGACCGGCAGCGGGGAGAGCGAAGCCGAGCTCACGGCCATCGTGCGCGAGTTCGTCGGGCGTCTGACAGGCCGACAGACCATCTACCAGATGATGGAGTTGCGCGACCAGGTGTCCCAGCGCGGCGGGACGCCCAAGGACCCGCTGGAGTACAAGCACATCTACCTGGACCGCTTGATGGAGAAGATCACCGATCGCCGCGAGGGCCTGCGGTCAGGCAAGATCTCCGCCGACGAGCTGATCCTGCCGGGCGGCCGCAGGCTGTTGGAAGCTCTCGTCGAGCGCGGGCTGACGCTGTACCTGGCTAGCGGCACCGACCAGGTCTATATGCGCGAGGAGGCCGAGCTGCTGGACGTGGCCAAGTACTTCAACGGCAACGTCTTCGGCGCTCTGGACGACTACAAGGCCTTCTCCAAGAAGATCCTGGTCGAGAAGCTGATCCGCGAGAGCGGCTTCGGCGGCGAAGAGTTTCTGGGCTTCGGCGACGGTTTCGTGGAGATTGAGAACGTCAAGGAAGTCGGCGGCGTGGCGGTCGGCGTAGCCTCCGATGAGCCCGACTGCGTGAAGGTCGAGCCGGTCAAGCGGGAGCGCCTGATCGGCGTCGGCGCGGACTGGATCGTGCCGAACTTCAACGCCTACGACGATTTGATGGCTGTCCTGTTCCCTGCCTGAACCGGGCCGCCGAGAGCGCGATGCAATCGAAATACCCCATCTTTGACCGCGGGCGTCTGCACCTGCGTCCGCTGGCCGAGCGCGACCACGACATGCGCTTGGATTATGTGCTCGGGCTCGACGAAGCTGCGCCGGAGCTCGACCACCCGGACCTGCCCGTCGTGGCGGACCGGCTGGCGGCGGCGCGGGAGCGCGGCGCTGCGCGGCTGCTCATCATGGGCGCGCACCTGATCAAGCAGGGCGCCTCGCGGCACATCATCGACCTCATCCGGCGCGGCTGGATCGACCACGTCGCCTTCAACGGCGCCGGCGGCATCCATGACTACGAGCTGGCGCGCATGGGAGCGACGACCGAGTCGGTCGCCCGCTACATCCGTACCGGCGAGTTCGGCCTGTGGACGGAGACGGGCGAGATCAACGAGATCGCCAAAGAGGCCGCCGCCGAAGATTTGGGGCTGGGCGAGAACCTCGGCCGCCGCATCCTGGCCGACAAGCTGCCCCACGCCGACGTGAGCATCCTGGCGGCGGCCTATGAGGCGGGCGTCCCCGTCACCGTGCACGTGGGCATCGGCTACGACATCATCCACGAGCACCCCAACTGCGACGGCGGCGCGCTCGGCAAGGCCAGCTACCGCGACTTCCTGATCTTCACCAAGACGGTCGAGCGCCTCGAAGGCGGCGTGATGCTGAACTTCGGCTCCGCCATCATGGGTCCTGAGGTCTATCTCAAGGCGCTGGCGATGGCCCGCAACGTCGCCCGCCAGCAGGGCCGTCTGATCGCCAATTTCACGACGGCGGTCTTCGATTTGGTGCCCATTCAAGGCAACATCCACAAAGAGTTGCCCAAGGATGACCCCGGCTATTATTTCCGGCCGCACAAGACGATTTTGGTGCGAACCGTTGCAGACGGCGGCGAGAGCTTTTACATTCGAGGCGATCACCGCGCTGCGTTTCCGGCGCTGCGACGCGCCCTCATCGAGCGAGAATAGGGGTAGGTCATGGATTGGTCCGGCTTGATGGCGTCGTTCAAGAACGCGAGCGTGCTCGTGGTGGGCGATATTTGTCTGGACCGCTGGTGCCAGTACGACCCGCGCGAGAGCGACGTCTCGCGGGAGACCGGCATTCCGCGCATCGGGATCACGCGCACCGAAGCCACGCCGGGTGCGGGCGGCACGGTGGCCAACAACTTGGCGGCTCTGGGAGCGGGCCGGGTAGCCGTGCTCGGCGCGATCGGCCAGGACGGCTTCGGCTTCGAGCTCGAAAGGTCTCTCGCCAAGCGCCACATCGACTACTCCAATCTGGTCGCCTCGCCGAAGATCCAGACCTTCACCTACTCCAAGGTGATCAACGCGGAGACGGGCATCGAAGACCGGCCGCGCGTGGACTTCATCAACACCAAGCCGCTGCCAGGAGACGTCGAGGACCAGCTCATCGCGAACTTCTCCACGGTGTACGAGCGCTTCGATGTGATCATGGTCGCCGACCAGGCGGAGACGCTCGAGGGCGGCGTGGTGACCGACGCCTTCCGCGAAGTGATCGCCGACGTCGCCGAGCGGGAATCCTCGAAGCTCGTCTTCGCCGATTCGCGGCGCCGCATCGAAAAGTACAGCCACGCCATCGCCAAGCCCAACGCCGCCGAGGCCGAAGACGCCTGCATGCGGCTGTTCGGCAAGATCGACTACGAGATGCTGCGCAAGCACATCGGTCCGCGACCGATGGTGGTCACGCAGGGAGACCGCGGCGTTCTGCTGGTTCGCGACGGCGAGCAGCGGGCCTTCCCGGCGGTCGCCGTCGGAGACCCGGTGGACTTCTGCGGCGCCGGAGACAGCTTTGCCGCCGGCATGGCCCTGGCGCTCCACGCCGGAGCCGACTTCGAGAACGCGGTCCGCTTCGGCTCGATGGTTTCGAGCATCACGATCATGAAGCGCGGCACCGGCACGGCCAGCCCGAAAGAGGTGCTGGCGGCAGCGGACGCACTGGCAGTCAGAGAGTAGTACGTGAACGGTGAGCCGTGAACCGTGAGCCGCTAGCGGAATCGGTTCATTGCTCACAGCCGCTACGAAAACAAGTAGCTGCAAGCGTCCGCTCCGATTCCCAACCACGGCTCACGGTTCACGGCTCACGAACTCCCCATGTCCTACCCGAACGCTTATAAATCCGCCCTCTTCGCGGCTCTCGACACCCTCGACCTCGCCAAGGTCGAGCAGGCGATCGACGCCTTTCGCGTCGCCCGCGATGAAGGACGCACCATCTTCGTCTTCGGCAACGGCGGCAGCGCAGCCACCGCCAACCACTTCGTCTGCGACGTTATCAAGGGCTGCAGCTACGGCTGCGACAAGCGCTTCAAGATGATGGCCTTGAGCGAGATGTTGCCGACGATGACGGCCTACGCCAACGACGTGGGCTACGACGCCGTCTTCGTGGAGCCCCTGCGCAACTTCGCCAAGCCGGGCGACATCGTGATGGCCATCTCCGGCAGCGGCAACTCTCCCAATGTGGTGCGGGCTATCGAGTACGCCAACGAGATCGACTGCTTGACGATCGGGCTCACCGGCTTCGACGGCGGCAAGCTCGGCCGCTTGGCGAAGTTGCAGATCCACGTGGACGACCGCCACATGGGCCGCGCCGAGGACGGCCACATGATCGTGTGCCACATGATCTGCTACGCCTTCATGGACGGCGCCGTCGCCTGAGCCAGTCCGCCCCTGCTGATGGGGGATACTGGAAAGACGCATCTCCCCATGTCGGGCGCCAATCCCAAATACCCTCCGCCGAACAATGATTCGCTGTCCCTCGCCGTGGAGGTCGTCCGCGGCAAGGGCGTGCTGCATCAGCTCACCGGCGTGATCCTGCATCATGGCGGCGACATCACCTCGGTCGCCATTCTCGATTCGGGCCTCGACGTCGAGACGCTCTCGTTCGAGATCGCCGATCTCGAAGACCATGCCGGCCTGGTGGCTGACCTGCGAGCGCTCGACAATGTTCGGGGCGTGGACGAGAGCCGAGCTCTCAAGCAGGTGTTCGGCAAGCGGCTGATCATCATCGGCGGCGGAGCCCAAGTGGGCCAAGTCGCAATCGGAGCCGTCTCCGAAGCCGACCGGCACAACCTGCGCGGCGAGCGGATCTCCGTGGACACGATCCCCCTGGTGGGAGAGGCCGCCCTGGCCGAGGCCGTCCGCGCCACCGCCCGGCTGCCGCGCGTCCGCGCTCTGGTGCTCGCCGGAGCCTTGATGGGCGGCGACATCGAGAACGCCGTCCGCGAGGTCCGCGAGCGCGGCTTGGTGGTCATCTCTCTCAACATGGCCGGCTCCGCGCCGGAAGCCGCCGACTTGGTCGTGACCGACCCCGTGCAGGCCGGCGTCATGGCCGTCATGGCGATCTCCGACAACGCCAAATTCAACATCGCCCGCCTCAGCAAGCGGCGCTTCTAGGCGTGGAGTTCCAGAGCGTCCTAAGGAAGGCGCGCAAGGGGAAAGGGGGATTCGCCTGATGTCCCCACAGGGGTCCTTGCTCTCATACTGAGTTCGTATACCTCGGTATGAGCGTCCAAACTCCGACTCCATCGCGCGCTGAAAGCGCCGTCCGCGCCGGAATCGAGCAGTTCGTTCCGCCGCCTCCGCGCTCGCTGGAGGAGGCAGGCGTCTCTCCCAGCCTCGTCGAGCAACTGATCCTCAAGAACCTCTACTTCCGCGGCGACGTGATGGGCCGCGACCTGGCCAAGCTGCTGGGGCTGCAGTTCAGCGTGATCGAGCCGGTGCTCGATTTCCTCAAGCAGGCTCGGCTGGTGGAGGTGAAGAAGTCCGCCGGGTTCGGAACCGTGTCGGCCATGTTCGCCTGCAGCGACACGGGCCGCAACCGCGCCAAGGAGTACCTGGACGACAACCGCTTCCTGGGTCCGGCGCCGGTGCCGCTCAAGGAGTACTACTACGCCGTCCGCAAGCAGCGCGTCGAGCCCGGCTGGATGACCAAGCAGACGCTCAAGCAGGCGTTTTCCGGCGCGGTCACCACCGACGAGTTCTTCTCCAAGCTCGGTCCCGCAGTCAACTCCTTCAAATCGCTGCTCATCTACGGCGCGCCGGGAAACGGTAAGACCTTTCTGGCCGAGCAGTTGATGAACGTCGACACCGCGCCGATCTTCGTGCCCTACGTGCTGCAAGCCGAAGGCCAGTACATCAAGGTCTTCGACTCGCTCTACCACGAGAAGATCGACGATGACGACGACGAGATCAGCGCCCTGGTGCGGCAGGAAGAGAAGTACGACCGGCGCTGGGTGCGCTGCCGCCGTCCGTTCCTGACCACCGGCGGCGAGCTCACCATGGGCATGCTGGATCTGATGTACATCCAGGCGGCCAAGATCTACGACGCGCCCTACCAGCTCAAGGCCAACAACGGCATCTACCTGATCGACGACTTCGGCCGCCAGCAGATCACGCCGGCCGAGCTGCTCAACCGCTGGATCTACCCCCTCGACCGTGGCCGGGACTACTTGCAGTTCAACACCGGTAGCAAGATCGAGGTGCCGTTCGAGTGCTTCCTGGTCTTCTCGTCGAACCTCAACCCCAACGACCTCGGCGACGAAGCCTTCCTGCGGCGGCTGGAGTACAAGATGTACATGGCGAACCCGACCGAGGATGAGTTCGCCGCCATCTTCCACGGCTACTGCCGCAAGCTCAAGATCGAGTGCCCGGTCGGGTTGCTCACCGACGTCATCGAAACCCACTACCGCCGCACGGGCCGCAAGTTCCGCCGCTGCCACCCGCGCGACGTGCTGAATGTGGCCGTGGATCTGTTGCGGTTCGAGAAGCTGCCCTACGCGCTCACCAAGGAGCTGCTCAACCGAGCCTTCGAGCTCAAGTTCGTCCCGATGGAGCCTGTCGAGGGCTGAGGGCGTTCCGTTTGGTACCCTTGGACCTTCGGGAGGTTCACCGCTCTGTCCGATACACGACTGGAAATCGTTCCCCTGGGAGGGCTGGGCGAGTTCGGCATGAACATGTTGGCCCTGCGCTGTCAGGGCGACCTGATCGTGATCGACGCCGGCATCCTATTTCCGGGCCACGAGTTGCTCGGCGTGGACGTCATCGTCCCGGATCTGACGTGGCTGGTCGACCATGAGGACGAGCTGCGCGCGCTGATCCTCAGCCACGGCCACGAGGACCACGTGGGCGCAGTGCCCTACGTCCTCTCCGAGCTCAACCCGCCGGTCTACGCCACGGCCTTCACCGAGGCGCTGGTCCGCCGCAAGTTCGACGACCACGAGCTGGAGGAAGAGCCGGACATCCGGCGCATGGTTCCGGGCGAGAAGTTCCAGCTCGGCTGCTTCACCATCGAGCCGATTCGCGTCACCCACTCCACGGTCGACTGCGTGGCGCTGGCGATCGAGACGCCGCTCGGCGTGATCATCCACACCGCCGACTTCAAGATCGACCAGACGCCCATCGACGGCAAGCTCTTCGACCTGCAGAAGTTCGCCGAGTACGGCCAACGCGGCGTGCTGCTGCTGCTCTCCGACTCCACCAACGTCGACCGGTCCGGCTTTACGCCTTCCGAGCGGACGGTCTATCCCGCCTTCGAGGACATCTTCTCGCGGGCTGAGAACGCGATCTTCGTCACCTGTTTCTCCTCGTCCACGCACCGCGTGCAGCAACTCATCGACTTGTCGGTGGAGTTCGGCCGCAAGGTGTCGCTGATCGGCCGCAGCCTGACGTCGGCCAGCGAGCTGGCGCACGATCTGGGGCTGCTGCGGATTCCCGACGGCGTGATGGTCCGTCCGCAGGACCTGAGCCGTATCCCCAAGGACCAGCAGTTGGTGATCGTCTCGGGCTCCCAGGGCGAGCCGATGTCGTCGATGTCGCGGGCGGCGGTGGGAACCCACCGGCACGCCGTCATCGACGAGGACGACATCGTGGTGCTGAGCGCGCGCGTCATTCCCGGCAACGAGAAGGCGATCTACCGCATGGTCGATCACCTCTGCCGGCGCAAGGCGGATGTGCGCTACGGCTCCCAGAACCCGCCGCTGCACGTCTCCGGTCACGCCAGCCAGGAGGAGCTGAAGCTCATCCTCAACCTGGTGCGGCCCAAGTACTTCGTGCCGGTGCACGGCGAGTACCGCCAGCTCTCACAGCACGCCCGGCTGGCCGCGCCTCTGCGCGACAACGGGCTCGAGGAGACCTTCATCCTCACCGACGGCGAATCGCTGGTGATCGACGAGTTCGGCGCCCGCAAGGGATCCGAGGAGATCCCCGTCGGCCGCGTGCTCATCGACATGGGCACCGGCGACGAGATCCTCGAAGAGATGGTGATTCGGGATCGTCGCCACATCTCCGAGTTCGGCGTCATCATTCCGATCGTGGCGATCGACCGCCGCACCGGCGAGATCGAGAGCGGCCCGGAGATCATCTCCCGCGGCTACGTGCTCTCCGAGGACGGCGAGCTGTCGCTCGATGCGGCCCGCCGGGTGGTGGAGAAGACCGTGGAAGGCTCGTCGCGGGAAGAGGTCGCCGACCTCGGGCTGATGGAAGAGAAGATCCGCACGGATCTGCGGCGCTACTTCTCGCGCAAGACGTCGCGCCAGAGCCGCCCGCTGATCGTGCCCGTCATCCTCGAGACATGAAGCTGCGCAAGCTGGGATCGACCGGCCTGGAGGTCTCTCCGATCGGGCTCGGGCTGGCTGCGCTGGGCCGGCCGGGCTACATCAACCTCGGACACGCCGACGACCTCGGCCACGACTACGACGTCGCCGCCATGGAGGCGCGCGCCCACACGGTTCTAGACCGCGCGTGGGAGCTCGGCGTACGGTACTTTGACGCCGCCCGCTCCTACGGCCGCGCCGAGGAGTTCCTGGCGAGCTGGCTCACGGACTCCCACGGCGGCACGGTCGGGTCCAAGTGGGGCTACACCTACACGGCGGGCTGGAAGACCGAAGCCGATGCGCACGAGGTGAAAGACCACACGCTCCCGACACTAACGCGGCAACACGCCGAGTCCTCGGCGCTGCTGGGCCGGCGGTTGAATCTCTACCAGATCCATTCGGCGACGCTCGAGTCGGGCGTCCTCGATCGGCCCGAGGTCTTGGCCGAGTTGGTTCGGATGCGGGAGCGCGGCGGCGTGCACATCGGGCTCTCGGTGAGCGGACCGGAGCAGGCCGCCACGATCGGCAAGGCGCTGGAAGCCCGCGTGGACGGAACCGCCGTCTTCGAGGGCGTCCAAGCCACCTGGAACCTGCTGGAGCGCTCCGCCGAGACCGCTCTGGCGGAGGCGCACGCGGCGGGCTGGGGCGTCATCGTCAAGGAGGGCTTGGCGAACGGCCGTCTGACGCCACGTGGCGGCGAGCCTTTCTTGGAGCGGCTGGCGGAGTTGGGCCCGATCGACGCCGTCGCGCTCGGCGCGGCCTTGGCGCAGCCCTGGGCGAGCGTCGTTTTGAGCGGCGCGGCCACCGTGAAGCACCTCGAATCGAACCTGCGCGCCGCGGATCTCGCCGCGGCCCTGCCTCTCGACGGCTGGGACTCCATGCGGGAAGATCCTGCGCTTTACTGGAAGAAGCGGGCCTCGCTGGCTTGGAACTGAGCGCGCCCCGGCGCGGCCCCTGCGTACCCCATGGATCAATACCCCAGCCTCAAGGACGCCGTGCTC
This sequence comes from Acidobacteriota bacterium, assembly GCA_016125275.1. Classification (GTDB taxonomy): domain Bacteria; phylum Acidobacteriota; class Terriglobia; order Bryobacterales; family UBA6623; genus RI-231. The sequence continues at coordinate 472,930 of WGMB01000003.1, forward strand.
GACCTCGACCCGGTGCTCATCAACACCCTGGCCGCTTTCTGGGTGGAGCGGCATCCGCAGGGCTTGGTGGTGCTGTTCCGCTTCGCCTGGTACGGGCCGAACCTGGAAGATCCCCGCAACGTTGAGCAGTATCCCGACATCCAGGTGCTGCTGCCGGCTCACCTCGACGCCGAAGAGGAGATCCGCGGGTTGGAAGAGAGCGAGCTGCTGGGGGAGTTCAACCAGATGCAACTGCGTCCGCACGTGCTGGGCAACCCGACCGACCAGCCCAAGTGGGTGGTGAAGACCCACGCCGGCTCGCAAGCCGAGCGCATCCAGTGGCGCAATTCGATCGGGTAGCGGGGCGCCTCAGAGCTCGCGGCGGCCTTCGATCGATTCGCTCATCGTGGCCTCGTCAATGAACTCGAGCTCGCTGCCCACGGGGATTCCCACGCCGATGCGGCTGACCTTTACGCCGAGCGGCTTGAGCAGCCGCACCAGGTAGGAGGCCGTCGTCTGCCCTTCGGTGGTGGGGCTGGTGGCCAGAATCACTTCCCGGGTTTCGCCGGCCTGCAACCGCTCCAGCAGGTTCTTGATCTTCAGGTCCTCGGGCCGGATGTTTCGCAACGGCGAGATCGAGCCGTGCAACACGTGGTAGAGGCCGTGGTACTGCCGCGTGCGCTCCACGATCATGATGTTGTTCGGCTGCTCGAGGACGCAGATCGTGGTGTGGTCGCGCTTGGGGTCGGCGCAGATGGGACAGTGCGGCCCCTCGGCGATGTTGTTGCACAGCTCGCAGAGCTGGATCGAGCCGCGCATGGCGATGATCGCCTCCGCCAGCCGCTCGGCCTCCTCGCGCGTCACTCCCAGCAGGTGGAAGGCCAACCTCTGAGCGGACTTGGGGCCGACGCCGGGGAGGCGCTTGAGCTCGTCGACGAGGCGCGACATCGGCGCCGCGAGATCTTCATTCATGGATCGAGGCTACTCCGGCCCGGCCAACCTCGGAGCGTCGGTTACCCGCGGACTCTAGAACAGGCCCGGGGGCAAACCCATGCCGCCCAGCAGCCCGCTCACCTTGCGCTGGCTCTCTTCGTCAACCCGCTTGGCGGCTTCGTTGACGGCTCCGCGGATCATGTCCTGCAGCATCTCCACGTCTTCCACCGCGTCGGGATCGATCTTCACGTCGAGCAGCGACTTGTTGCCGTCCATCGAGACCGTCACCATGCCGCCGCCGGTGGAGGCCTCGACCTTGATCTTCGAAATCTCCTCGCGGAGCTTCTGCTGGGCCATCTGGGCCTGCTGCATCATCTTTTGAGGGTTCATCTCAGCTAAAGTCCTTCAAGTTCCGCACTTCGCGAATCTGCCCGGGGAAGAGATCCCGAAAGGCCAGAATGTCGGGGTCGGCGAGCGCCCGCTGCGCCGTCTCGGTTTCGAGCGGCGAGACCTCTTCGGCCGCCTCTTGGACGGAAGCCGACTGAGCCTTCTCCGCCTGGCTCAAATCGTCCCCCAGCGTAACACGCGATCCCGGCGCGAGCTTCTTCGCGGCGGTCTCGATGTGGCTCCATTCCAGCTCGACGATCGTGCGCTCCTCGTGCGGCACGCGGATGAGCAGCGCCCCGCCCTGTTGCTCCACGATCGCCTGGGCCAGCGCACCGGCGCAGAAGTCCTGCCCGGCGTCATTGAGAGACGCGATCAGCCGCTCGCGCAGCTTCTCCGAGCCGCTCGCGGCCGGAGGCGCCGGCGGGGGTTCGTCGATCGGCGGGTGCGGCGGGGGCTCGTCCGGCGGCGTCCAAGGGTCCGGCGGCTCCTCCACCGGCGGCGGTTCGTCCGGCGGCAGCCGCGTGGGGGGCGGCGGAGGCGGCTCGATCGGCGGCGGAACCGGTGTCTGCGCCTCAACCGCAGCCGGCCTGGAATAGGCGGGCTTGGGTTGCGGAGGTTTCGGCGCCGGCGGCGAAACCCTCTCCAGCGGCGCCCGCTCGGCGCGCGGGCTCGCGGCGGCCGAAACGCGGGCCGGAATCGATTCCGACGATGACGAGCCGCGCCCGTCGGGCTCCGGCGTGGAGCCTCCGCCCAGCGCCCGCAAGGCCTCCTCGATCGACCGCAGCCGACCGGCGTAGACCATCTTCAACAGCCCCATCTCCATGTGGAAACGGGGCTGCGCGGCAGTCTGCAGATCCCTATACAGGTCGAGCAGCAACTGCAGATAGCGGCTCAGATCCTCACGGCTGAAATGCTGCAATTGCTCGGCGGCCTGCTCGCGCTCGGAGGCGCCGGCCGTTACCAGACGGGTGTCCGAGCCGGCCACCTGCATCACCAGCAGGTTGCGGAACTGCCGTGTGAGCTCGCCCACGAAGTGCTGCGGATGGCGGCCTTCGCGAAAGAGCCGATCCACGATGTCGAGCATCGCCCCGGCGTCGTTGTCCCGCAGGGCGCTCAGGATGCGGTCGGTGATCTCCGACGGAATCGCGCCCAGCAGATCGCGCACCGCGTTGGCTTCCAGCCGGCGGCCGCACGACGCGATCGCCTGGTCCAGCGTCGACAGCGAGTCGCGGATGGAGCCGTCGCCCGACAAGGCGATGGCGACGAGCGCGTCGTCATCGGCCTCGATGCCTTCCTTGGCGCAGATCCAGCGCATCCGGTCGACGGTCTGCTCGATGTCGACGGTGCGGAACTGGAAGCTCTGGCAGCGCGACTGGATGGTCGCCGGAATCGCCTGCGGCTCGGTGGTGCACAGGATGAAGACCACCCACTCGGGCGGCTCCTCCAGAGTCTTGAGCAGGGCGTTGAAGGCGTCCACCGTGATCTGGTGGGCCTCATCGATGATGAAGACCTTGAAGCGGTCGCGGGCCGGCCGGTAGCGCACGCTCTCGCGCAGCTCGCGGATGTCGTCGATCCGCCGGTTCGAGGCGGCGTCGATCTCGATGACGTCCATGCACGAGCCGGCGGCGATCTCACGGGCGACGGGGTCGTTGGGATCGAAGTCCGCCTTGGGGGCGTCGCCGGCGTTGAGAGCCATCGCCACTAGGCGCGCCATCGTGGTCTTGCCGGTTCCGCGCGGGCCGGAAAAGATGTAGCCGTGGCCGATGCGGTTCTGGTCGATCGCATTCGCAACCGTGCGCTTGACGTGGTCCTGGCTGACGACGTCTTCGAAGCGCTGCGGACGATACTTGCGAGCGATGACCTGATACATCGCGGGGTTTCAACAAAAGGAGAGGCGAGTGAATGTGGGCCCGGGTATCTGCGGCACGCGCCAGAGACCGTTACGGCTGCTTCCTTCCGGACCTGACCGGGTTGGCGGCATAACGCTGCACAGACCCGAACCCACGCTTTAGGGTAGCACGCTGCGAGCCCTCAGCCGGACTCCGCCAGATACTGTTCCCAGGCCGTGACGCCGTCCTCTTGTTCGTCGGACTCGATCGAGCACGGCCGCAGACCGCGAACGTGGTCGATCGCTTGGCGGGCGGAGAGGCCGTCGCGATGCACCAGAACGCAGGCGGCCATCGCTCCGGTCCGGCCACAGCCGGCGTGGCAGTGGACGTAGTACACAGCGCCGGTCTGGTCGGCGGCGGCGATCAGTCGGCAGAGCTGTTCGACCTGCTCGAGCTCCGGCGCCATGAACTCCGGCACCGGCATGTGGATCACCTCGAACCGCTCGTCCTCATAGGGACGCTCGGTGAGGTTGATGATCGTGGAGACGCCGATGGCCTCCAGCCAGTCCAGGTCCTGTGCGCGCGGCCAGCGGCCGGCCGCCAGCACGCCCGGCACGGGCCAGTAGTGGTCGTCGGGGCGCATCGCGGACGCCGGCCGACTCAGGCCAGCAGGGGTTTGACGACGCTCGCCGGTTCCACGCCGGTCAGCTTCTGGTCCAGCCCTTGGTACTGGTAGGTAAAGCGATTGTGGTCGATGCCGAACAAGTGCAGCATCGTCGCCTGCCAGTCGCGAATGTGCACCGGGTCCTTGACGATGTTGTAGGAGAACTCGTCGGTCTCACCGTGCACCACGCCGCCCTTCACGCCGCCGCCCGCCATCCACATGGAGTAGCAGCGGGGATGGTGATCCCGGCCGTAGGTCTCTTGGGTCAGCTTGCCCTGGCAGTAGATGGTCCGGCCGAACTCGCCGCTGAAGATCACCAGCGTCTCGTCGAGCAGGCCCCGCAGCTTCAAGTCCTGCACCAGGCCGTAGACCGCCTGATCGACGTCACGGCACATGCTCGGCAGCACTTCCGGCAGCGAGTTGTGGACGTCCCAGCCGCGCTGGTAAATCTGCACGAATCGCACGTCGCGCTCCATCATGCGGCGCGCCAACAGGCAGGTGTACGCCATCGTGCCGGGCTTGCGGGCGTCCTTGCCGTAGAGCTCGTAGGCCGAGGCCGGCTCCTTGGACAGGTCGGTCAAATCCGGCGCCGAAGACTGCATCCGGAAGGCCATCTCGTACTGCTCGATACGGGCGAGCGTCTCCGGGTCGGCGATCTTTTCGTGCTGGATCTGGTTGAGCTCGCTCAGCCCGTCGAGCATCGTCCGGCGCACGTCCTGCGGCACGCCCTCGGGGTTGCTCACGAACAGCACCGGGTCCGCGCCCGCCCGCAAGGCCACGCCCGCGTACTCGGCCGACAGGAAGCCCGCGCTCCACAGCCGCGCCGAGATCGCCTGCACGCCCGCCTTGGGGTGCGAGTGCGTCGCGTTCATCACCACGAATGTCGGCAGGTCGCGGTTCATCGAACCCAGCCCGTAGGCGATCCAGGAGCCGATGCAGGGTTTGCCGGCGATCTGGTTGCCGGTCTGGATGAAGGTGATGGCCGGCTCGTGGTTGATGGCCTCGGTGTGCATCGAGCGGATGATGGCGATGTCGTCGGCCATCTTGGCGGTCTGGGGCAGCAACTCCGAGATCCAGGCCCCGGACTGACCATACTGCGCGAACGAAAACTTCGACGGCACGATCGGGAAGCGCGTCTGCCCCGAGGTCATCGTCGTCAGCCGCTGGCCCTTGCGGATCGATTCCGGCAGGTCCTTGTCAAACCACTCCTTCATGCCCGGCTTGTAGTCGAACGTCTCCATCTGCGGCGGCGAACCCACCAAATGGATGTAGATGGCGCGTTTGGCCTTGGGCGCAAAGTGCGGCAGCGAATCGCCGACGCGGGGAACGGCCAACGCGGATTGGCCGGCCATGGAGGCCAGCGCCAGACCGCCCAGGCCGCGCGCGCCGCGCCCAAAAAACTGCCGACGGGTCTCGGTTTGAACGGCGTCAGCCGCGGTGCGGTGGGGTGACTTGGGAGGGATCACTTGTTCAAGACCTCGTCGAGATTGAGCAGTTGGTTGGCGACCATCGTCCAGGCCGCCACTTCCGACGCAGGGCCCGGCGAGGGGGGCGACGCCCCGACGGCCAGCAGTTTGCGCGCGTCTTCGGGATTGGTGTCGTAGTGCCGCATGAATTGGCGGTACGAACCCTGCACCGCCGACCGCTCGCGCCCCTCGAACGGCCGGGCCAGCAAGCGCTCGGTGATGAAGTCCAACCGCGCATCAAAGCCGTCCGCCGAGGCCACCGTCCGAGCGGCCAGCGTGCGCGCGGCCTCCACGAACTGGGGGTCGTTCATCGTCACCAGCGCCTGCAGCGGCGTATTGGTGCGTTCGCGGCGGACCGTGCAACTCTCGCGGGTCGGCGCGTTGAAGATGTCCATCGACGGGTTCGGCGCCGAGCGCTTCCAGAACGTGTACAGGCTCCGGCGATACAGCTTCTCGCCCTGGTCGCGCTGGTAGAAACGGGTGTTGCTGCCGTACATCGCCACCGTCTCCCAGATCTTGGCCGGCTGGTAGGGCTTCACGCTCGGCCCTCCAACCTCTTCGATCAGCAGCCCGCCCGCCGCGAGAGCATAGTCGCGCACCATCTCGCCGTCCATCCGGAAACGCGGACCGCGCGACAGCAGCTTGTTGAGCGGATCTTTGTCGAGCTTGTCCGGCGTCGCGGCCGCCGCCTGGCGATAGGTCGACGACATCACCATGGTCTTGATCAGCCGCTTGACGTCCCAACCGGATTCCTGGAAGTCCACGGCCAGCCAATCCAGCAGCTCAGGGTGGGTCGGCGGCGTTCCTTGCGAGCCGAAATCCTCGGCGGTCTCGACGATGCCCTTGCCGAACAACTCCTGCCAAAAGCGATTAGCGGTCACACGCGCCGTCAACGGATTGCCCGGGTCCACCAGCCAGCGGGCCAAGCCCAGCCGGTTGCGGGGCAGGTCGGCGCTCATCGGCGGCAGCACGCCCGGCGTGGCCGGCTCGACCTTCTCGCGCGGCTGGTCGTACATGCCGCGATAGAGGATGTGGGCAAAGGCCTCGGAATCCTGCTCCTGCTGGATCAGCGTCACCGGGGTGCGCCGCAGAATGTCGAGCCGCTCAGTCTGCAGCGCCGTCAACTGCCGGTCGGCGGCCTCGAACTCGGCGTCGCGGCGCACCAAATAGTATTGCGACTGCGCTTCCCGCTCGCGCTCGCTGAGTTGGTCGGCGCGTTTGCCGCGGGAGGTCTCCACGGCGTCCCACAGCGCCAACAGCTTCGCCTCGGAGTCGCTCACGGCGCGATCCAAGACGCGGAAGTCCGCAATGGCGCCTTCCAGATAGCCCGACTTCTTGTCCGGCTCGTCCTCATCGGCCTCGCGATCGACGGCCCCTAGCACCAACGGCTGCTCGGTTGCGATCTCGGCTTCCAGCACCCGCAGGGCGCGCCCGGTGCGCTCCACCTGCAATCGCTCGCCGTCCAGGAACAACGAAAAATCTTCACGCTGCCGCCCGCCGCGATAAACCACCGTCAGATGACGCCATTCGCCGGCTTTGATCAGATCCTTCTCCGCCGCACGCATCCCAAAATCCTGGTTCTGCGCGGACATCATGGTGACCTGCGGACGCCCCTCGCGGATCTCGATGCGCCAACCGCGGTCGTCCAGCTTGTCCGGGTCCGGCTCGAAATAATTCTGGCTAGCCAATGTGCGGGCGCCTTCGACGTCGTCGAGCCGGAAGCGGATCGCCACGGTAAAGGGTTTGCCGGAATGCAACGGCTGGACTCCTGGAACGTCCGCCCAAGTCTTCTTGGGAAACAGCAAAGCCTGCAACCCCGGGGCCGGGCCTTCGACGAGATGGACCTCCGGGGCCGGCTCGAGGTCCGTGCGGCCCTTGGGGGTTTCGAGCCGCGGCGCCTTGCTCAGATCCAACGCGAAAGCCTCGCTCTCATCAAAGGCTCCGGCCTTGAGCTTGCGGCGCTTCCTGGAATCGAGCCAATCTGACGGATCGGCCTTTTGGGCTAGCGCATCGAGGCGGTCATGAGCCGCCGGCAACTCGGTCTTGAGGGCGTCCCAGCGCGCTTCATCCTCGGCCGACGGCACGAAGACGATCGGCGGCGTGTCATAGATATTGCCGTCGCGCGGCTCCTGTGTGGTATTGCGGAAGAACGCCGCCAGCGAATAGAAATCCTTCTGTTTGATGGGGTCGAACTTGTGGTCGTGGCAGGTCGCGCAACCCACCGTGAGGCCCATCCAAACTGTGCCCGTGGTGTCCACGCGGTCCTTGGCGTACATCGCCGCGACCTCTTCGTCGATCACGCCGCCTTCGTTGGTGGTGACGTTGCAGCGGTGGAAGCCGGTGGCGATGAGTTGTTCGCGCGTGGGGTTGGGCAGCAGATCGCCTGCCAGTTGCTCGACCGTGAACTGGTCGAACGGCATGTTCTGGTTGAACGCCCCGATCACCCAGTCGCGGTAAGGCCACATCTCGCGGTAGTTGTCGATGTGCAGCCCGTGCGTGTCGGCGTAGCGGGCGGCGTCGAGCCAGTAGCGCGCGCGGTGCTCGCCGTAGGCCGGCGAGGCCAGCAGCCGGTCCACGAGATTCTCGTAGGCGTCGGGCGAGGAGTCGTTGACGAAGGCTTCGACTTCGGCCGGGGCCGGCGGCAGGCCGGTCAGGTCGAGCGTCAGGCGGCGGATGAGCGTGCGGCGGTCGGCCTCCGGCGCCGGCGCCAAGCCGTTGCGCTCGAGCTCAGCCAGGATGAAGGAGTCGATGGGGTTGCGAGGCCAGTTCTGGTCGCGAACGGCCGGCGGCGCGGGCCGCTCCGGCGCGCGGTAGGCCCACGGCTCGCTCCACTCGGCGCCGGCTTCGATCCACTGCTTGATCTTTTCGATTTGCTCCGGTTTCAGCGACTTGTGCGAGTACTCCGGCGGCATCCGCAGCGCCGCTTGCTCGTGGGTGATGCGCTGGTAGACGAGGCTGGCGGCAGGGTCGCCGGGGGCGATCGGCGTGCCGTGGTCGCGCTTGGCAAAGGCCCCGTCCTTGACGTCGAGCCGCAGGCCGGCCATCCGCGTTTCGGGGTCAGGGCCGTGGCAATGGAAACAGGCGTCGGAGAGGACCGGGCGGATCTCCCTCTGAAAATCGGGACCGGCGGCCCCGGCGGCAGCGGCCACAAACAGCGCAAGGAGTAGCGAGCGCAAGCACATACGAGCGCTCATATTATGGGACGCTTTTCGCGTTCGCGCAAAGATCGTTTCGCTGATCGAAACAGGGGCGGCCCTAGCGGTCAATCTCAAAGGGGCCAACCGTTTCATCGGCCGGTCCGGCTGATGAAACCCGCGTGTTGACGTTTCGAAGCGAACTCGCCACGCGCTGCTTACAACTTCAAGATCGTGAGAGGTTGATACACCTCATCGCCATGCTGTGAAACAGTTCCTTCGGGTGCGCAGATTCCGGGACACTCGTTGCGGATCTTCCCCAGAATCTCCTGAGCCTGTTCCTTCTCAAGGGCCCCCAACTTTATCGTCCTACCTCCGTATTCGAAGGCGAGCCGGAAGTAGTATCCGAGGCGGGAGATCTCGCGGTGAAGGCGGAGTTGATCGATTCCCTCTAGCACAAAAACATCTGTCCAGTCCAAACCGAACACAGATACGGTGTACCGCAACCGCCGTTGGTCGACTCCGATCACTTCGACCCCACCCATCCACCAAATCACAGACCAGATCAGCAGCAATCCCATAGCGATCGGCAAGGTCCACCCTATGACTGCGATCGGTCCCGACAGTGTCTGCGCGCACCTCAGCGCTCCGTAGAAAATTGGTAGTCCCAGAACCACCCCCAGGCCAGTGGAGCGAAACCGTCTGTCGGGCCTCCATCGAATCAAGAGTCCTGTACCCTCGACGACGAACTCGCAGCAGATTTGGTCCAGATTCGCGGTCACAACACCTTCGACTACGGTCTGGGGATCGGTTTTCGTTCTTCAAACAACGACGACCGAACTTGCGTCGCCTTGGCCAGCCGCTTCTCCAGCCGCGCCCGCCGCCGCTCCATCTCCTCGCTGGGGGCCAGCGCCAACCCCTGCAGCGTCAACTCAAGCGCCCGGGACAGATCCTTGGTCACCCGCTCGTGGTGCCGGGCCAGCTCCTCGCAGGCCTTGGCGCGAAAGGCGTTCGGCGTCGTCACCAGATCCTCCAAAATCGCGGCCTTCGCCTCGTGGTCGGCGCGCTTCTTCTCCGCCAGAGCCTGCTCCCACAATGCCTGGAACAAGTCGTGGTCGTGCATCCCGGCCTGAATCGCCCGGCGGTACAGCGCCACCGCCGAATCGGTCTGCTTGGCCCGGCGCAGCCAACGCGCCAGCCCCAGCAGATCCTGTCCGTGGCGCAGGTCAGCCTCTTCCGGCGCTGCGAAGGCCGGCAGCACCACGTGCGTCAGGCACGCCAGTGACACGATATCCATCACGTTGTGGTGGAACATCGGCGCCAGCTTGAAGGCCTGCCGCGTCCGCAAATACTCGAAGTAGTAGTACGGAATCAGCTCGCCCGGCAGGTCTCCCTGGCGCTCCACCCCCAGCAACTCCCGCTCCAGGTGCACCAGCCGGCAGCTCTCCATCCTCAGCTTGAACAGCGAGCGAGCGCCATGCAGCAGGTCCAGGTGGTCGAGATCTTCGAGCGGCGGAGGCAGCCGGCGCAGCCGGTAGCGCGTCTCGAGCAGCGGTGCGTCGTAGCTCTTGCCGTTGTAGGTGACCAGCACCTCGTAGCGGCTCAGAAACTGCGCCAGCCCGTGCAGCATCGCGGCTTCTTCGTCGTAGTCGCGCATGAAGAACAGCCGCACCCGAAAGCCGTCGGGCTCGATCGCGCCGACGCCGACCAGGAAGGCGCAGGTCCCGGTTCCCCCGGCCAGCCCCGTCGTCTCGGTGTCGAGGAACACCCACCGGGAAGGGTCGCAGGCGGCGATCTCGCCCTTCGAAACGCCCTCGAGCCAGGAGCCAGGCATGTCCTGCAGGCGCGCGATCTCAAACCCGCCGTGCAGCTTGTGCAGCGGGAAAAACCGCTCCTGGAGGAAGTAGCGGCCGTGTTCGTTCTGCTGCTCGGTTCCGTCCAGCAGCGTCTCGGCGTCGTAGCGCTCCGGCGGTTCGAAGCGCGTCTGAATCTCCGGCTCCGGCTCGTCCAGGGCGGCCACCCGACTCAACGGCTCCATGCGGCCGCCCTCGATGCGCTCGATGCGGCGCCGCAGGCGGTCGATGTCGGCTTTGGTGATCGGGGTCATGGAGAACGTGAGCCGTGAACGGGAAACCGTGAGCCGCGGTGGGATCAGACCGTGGCGGCCTCGATCGCCGGCTTGTTGCGCGCCAGCAGCAGCGCGACCTCCTTGGCGCGGTCGCCGACCTCGCCGGGCGGGCCCACGCAGCTCGGGCAGCCCGCTTCGCACGCGCAGCCCTCGATCAGCTCCACAGCCTTCGCCAGCAACATCTCCCGCATGCGAAACAGCGGCTCGCTCTGCCCGATCCCGCCCGGAAAGTTGTCATAGAGGAACAGATCGGGCTCGAACAGCCCCCGCGCGTCCGGCTCGTCGCCGGTCACGGCCAGCCCCAGGTCGCGCACGTCGCTCATCAGCAGCAGCGCACCGATCGTCCGCAGCACGTTGCCCAGGCCGACCACGCCGTTCTGTCGCTCGGTCGGCGAGAAATCCTGCAGCGAGGCCAGATAGACGGCCGGAAAGTGCAGCCAAAACGCCGTGGTGTGCCACTCCTGCTCCGGCAACTGCAAGTCCCCCGCCCCGACGTTCTCGTTCGTGTAGAACTTGATCTTCTTGAAGCCGATGATCTGCCGCGTCAGCCGCACCTCGCCGTGATTGGCGATCAGCGGGCCCAGCGTGCGGTCGTCGAAGGCGTCGAGAATCTTCACCTGGGTGTAGTCGATCGCGTCGGTGTAGTAGTCGCACTCCACCTGCTTCACATAGGCCTTGCGCTCGCCGTACTCGAAGCGCTCCACGTGGAAGAGCTTGCCTTGGTGCAGGTAGATCGCCTTCTCGTGCAGCGTGGTCAGCGCGGCCGTGAACGCCACCTCGCCGATCACGCGCGGCTCGCCGGTCTGATCGACCACGACGAAGTTGTCCGACGAGATCGAGCGTAGGCTGACGGCGTCGGCCGGATAGGCCTCCGAGGCCCAGTGCCAAGCGCCGCCGGCGTGGTGCGCCACCCCCACGTCCTGCAAGAACTTCATCAGCTCGCCGGTCTCGTGCGGGCCGAACTTCTCGCCGTCGTGCAAAGGCAACTCGAAGAGCGCGCACTTGAGATGCGCGATCAGGATCTCCAGGTTGTCCGGGTTGATCGCCGCCCGCTCCGGCTGCGTCTCGAAGAAGTACTCCGGGTGCTCGATGATGTACTGGTCCAACGGCGCCGACGACGCCACCAGCACAGTCAGCGAAGCGGACTGCCGACGGCCGGCGCGGCCGGAGCGCTGCCAGGTGGAAGCGATCGAGCCGGGGTACCCGGCCAGCACGCACGCGTCGAGCGAGCCGATGTCCACGCCGAGCTCGAGGGCGTTGGTGGCGACCACGCCCAAAATCTCGCCCTCGCGGATCTGCCGTTCGATCTCCCGCCGCTCCTTTGGCAGATAGCCCCCTCGATAGCCCCGAATCGCCTGCGAAGGCCCGCCCGAGCGCTCGTAGGAGTCCTTCAGGTAGCGCACCAGGATCTCCGTCGCCAGGCGGTTGTTGGCAAAGATCAGCGTCTGCCGGCCGCGGTCCAGAAACACCTGCGCCATGCGCCGCGCTTCGTTGATGTAACTGCGGCGGATGCCGAGCTGCTGGTTGACGACCGGCGGGTTGTAGCAGACGAAGTACTTCTCGCCGGCCGGCGCCCCGTTGCGGTCGATCGCCTCGAAAGGCTCCTCGGTCAACGCCTCGGCCAGCTCCTTCGGATTCGCGATGGTGGCCGAACAGGCGATGAGCTGCGGCTTGGAGCCGTAGAACGACGCGATCCGCCGCAGCCGGCGCAGCACGTTCGCCAAGTGCGAGCCGAACACACCGCGGTAGGTGTGCAGCTCGTCGATGACGATGTAGCGCAACTTCTCAAAAAACCGAGACCACTTGGTGTGGTGCGGCAGCACTCCGGCGTGTAGCATGTCCGGGTTGGTGAGCACCACGTTGGCCCTGCGGCGCACCTGCCGCCGGGCGTCGCCGGGGGTGTCTCCGTCGTAGGTGAAGGCCTTGATGTCGGCCCCCATCGCTTCCACCGTCCCATGGAAGCTCTCGAGCTGATCCTCGCTGAGCGCCTTGGTCGGGAACAGGTACAGGGCCGTCGCGTGCGGGTCGCCGAGCAGCGCGTTGAGCACCGGCAGGTTGTAGCAGAGCGACTTGCCCGAGGCGGTCGGGGTGACGACGACCACGTTGCGGCCGTCAGCGATCAGGTCGAAGGCGGCCGCCTGGTGCGAGTACAGCCGTTCGATCCCCCGCTGCGCCAGCACCCGTTTCAGGCGAGGATCCACCGCCGCGGGCATCTCCGCGAACTCGGCTTCGCGGGCCGGCTGCCTGCGAATGGTGGTGATCGGCGAGCCCTCGGCCTGCCGCATCGCCTCGAACGTCTCCACCACCCTTTCGAGCGAGGAGTCCGAGCGCGCCAGCGGGTTGCGAGAGACCGTGATGGCCTTGTCGTCGCGAGGGTCGCCGAAGTCGAGCAAAGGGAGGTTCACCGTTTGTTCGCCTGGCATCAGGATAGGCGAAGCCGACCGCCGGGGGCAAGCGCGAAGCGACCTCCCTACCCCGCGCTCTCTTGCGCCGCCTTCGCCCGCAGCGCTTCGGCGCCCGACGGCGCCGCCGCCGGTTCCCGCGGCGGCAGCGACCGCGGATAGCGTTTGCCGTTGAGCAGCGCCCCGATGCGGGTGGATCGCACGCCGAAGTGATAGGACAACACGAGCAGGGGAATCGCGATCACCTGACCGATCAGGAATTTCACTCCGGCCGCCAAGGGCTCCGTCGCCATCAGCGCGGTCAGCCAGACCATCAACGGCATGTGGACGAGATAGATCCAATACGAGGCGTCCGCCATGTACCGCACGCTCGGGCTGTAGGCGTGCAAGAAGCGCAGGAACAGGCCCGTGATCGCAAAGGTCAACAAACCGGCCAGCAGCCCCGAAGTGGTCGTGGTCGCCAGCCACAGGGTCGTGTCGGCGTCTTCGCCGGCCACGGCCATCTCCTGCATCAGCCGCAGGTTCCACGGAAACAGCGCCAGGGCCAGGGCCAAGTGCGTCCACGCGCGCCGCGCGACCAGCTCGAGCAGGTCCTTCGAGCGGTAGAGCATCCAGCCGAAGCCGAAGAACAGCGCGTAGAACAGCAGCACCCGGGGCAAGGGCAGCAGCGCGCTGCTGTCATCAATGGCGCCGGTGTGCATCGGCAGCATCAACAGCGCCGCCGCCCAGCCCAGCCAAACGGCGCGGAAGGGACTCTCCAACGCCCGCCGGAACCAGGCGTCGGGCGGCCGGACGCCTCTGCGCCGCAGCAGCACGGCGCCGGCGTAGAGCCACAGCAAGTGGTTCAGGAACCACAGGTGCATCCAGGCGCTCTTGATCAGCATGAAGATCGCCAGGGGCAGGTACGACAGATCCTGCGGGATGAACCCGACCTTGTGAGCGCCCCACCAGGCGCCGGTCGTCGTCGGCACGAACAGAAGCGCGCCGAACCACAGCAGTGGCTTGAGAATGCGCTGCTTGCGGTTGCTGATGAAGACCGCTTCGCCGCGCTCCAGGCAGAGCATCGCGGCGAAGAAGCCGGCCATCACGAAGAACACCGGCATGCGGAACGAGTGGATCAAGATCAAGACCACGTCGAACGCCGGGTGCGTGGTCGTGTCGCGCAACGGACACATCGCAAACGGCGTGGCGACATAGGGCGCGGCCCCGTGCAGGACCACGCCGAGCAGCATCATCACCGCCCGCAGACTGTCGAGCGCGTGAAGGCGAGGGGACGAGGCGGACTGAGAGCTCATCCGTCAGCCTCCTTGCTGGGCCGTGTTGCGATCGTGACCCTCCCTTTCCCCAAAACCGAGAAGACAAAGACCCCGAAGCCCGGAAACGGGCGGGTCTCGGCGGCGCCTCGCCGTCTTTGCGGATGGCAGCGCGACGGCGGGAGGCTTCGAACTGGGAAGCGACCGGATCGGGGCCGTCAAACGTGCGGATTGCGCCTACCCTCTGCTACGTTAACGGATTAGGCTCGCTCAGGCTGGTTATGAATCGAACCGCAACAATCGGCGCTCTCCTGGAAGTGGGAGTGATCCCTATCATCCGCACGCAATCGGCGGAAACCGCGCTCCAAACGGCTCGCGCGGTGCGGCGCGGCGGACTGCGCCTGCTGGAAGTCACCATGACCGTTCCGGGCGCGCTGGGCGTGGTCGAAAAGCTCGCCGATGAGTTCGGGGACGACTTGCTGCTCGGAGCCGGCTCGGTGCTCGACGCCGAGACGGCGCGCGCCTGCATGCTGGCCGGAGCACGGTTCATCGTCACGCCTGGGCTGAACGTCAAGACGGTCGAGATCTGCAACCGCTACTCAGTGGCCGCCCTGCCGGGCGCTTTGACGCCGACCGAGGTCATCACGGCTTGGGAAGCCGGCGCCGACATGGTCAAGATCTTCCCGGCCGACAACATGGGCGGCCCGGCCTACATCAAGGCCCTCAAGGCTCCCCTGCCGCAAGTCCTGATGGCGCCCACCGGCGGCGTGGATCTGGACAACATGAAGGACTTCTTCAAGGCCGGCGCCAGCGCCGTCGCGGTCGGCTCGTCGCTGATGAACAAGAAGGCCATCGCGGAAGGCAACTACCAGGCGATCGAGGCTTTGGCGAAGCAGTTCCTGGACGCAGCCGTCGCCGCGCGTGGCTAGCCGGGGCCGAGACCAGCCTCTCCAGACGCTGCCGCTTGGGGCGACCGTCGTCGTCATCCGACTCCGTTCGCTCGGCGATGCGGTCCTCACCACGCCCGCCCTGCGGATTCTGCGCGAATCGCGGCCGGACCTCGACGTGACCGTGGTGCTCGACCGGCCCTTGGCGCCTCTTCTCGAGGGCTCCCCGGACATCGACCAAGTGCTGGCCGTGGACCGCGGACGCACCCGGCAGGCGATCGAGAAGATTCGCCGCGACCGGCCCGACCTCTGCCTGAACCTGCACGGGGGATCGTCGAGCGCCTGGATGACTTGGCTCTCCGGCGCCCGCTATCGAGCCGGCTACGCCCACTTCGCCAAGTCCTTCGTCTACAACATCCGCATTCCCCGCGCCCAGCAGATTCTAGGGCTGCCGGGCGAGGCGCCGGTCCACACCGCCGAGCACCACGCCTCGGCGATGTTCCACCTGGGCGCGGACCGCCGGCCGATCCCCGGCGCCCGGCTGCACGCCGAGCCCGGGCCCGCCGAACGCCCCTACGCCGTGGTTCACGTGGCCGCCGCCTATGAGACCAAGCGCTGGCAGGCCGAGCACTTCGTGCGCGTGGCCGAGGTCGTGCGCGAGCGCCACGGCCTGGAGCCGGTGATTCTGGCGGGACCCGGCCAGGACGACCTGCTGGAGCAGTTCGGCGCATTCGAGACCAGGCGCGGCGTCTCCATCGCGGCGCTCAAGAACCTGCTCGCCGGCGCCTCCCTGTTCGTGGGCAACGATTCCGGGCCGGCGCACATCGCCGCGGCCTTCGAGGTTCCCTCGGCGGTGATCTTCGGCTCGTCGAGCTCGCCCGTCTGGGGCCCCTGGCGCACGCCCGCCGAAGTCTTGGAGACGGAGTGGCCGTGCAAGCCCTGCGCCGGCGATCGTTGCTACGCCTTTGACGAGCCGCGCTGTATCCTGTCGGTAACGCCCGACAGCGTCTTGGCGGCGATCGGCCGCTTGCTGCAAAAGACTTGAGCGAGCTCTCCCAACTCCTGCGCTACGTGCGGCCGCACGCCCCGAAGCTGGCGCTGTCAGTGGGGCTGATGGCCATCGTGGGGCTCTGCCACGGTTTGGTGGCGGTGCTGATCGAGCCCGTCTTCGACCGGGTCCTCAACCCCACCGCCGAGCACGCCCCGATCCGCCTGCTGGAGCTGCCCTTCACGGACCGGGCGATCCTGCTCGACAGCCTGCTGCCCGATTCGTTGGGTTCGGTCTGGTCGATGATCGCCGTGGCGATCTTCGGCGTGTTCCTGGTCAAGGGGGCTTGTGACTTTGCCGGCAACTTCCTGGTCAACTATGCGGGCCTGGCCGGGGTCCGGGACCTGCGCAATCACGTCTACTCGGTGGTCGTCAATCAGTCGCCCGCCTTCTTCCAGAGCCGCCACACGGGCCGCTTGGTGTCGGCGCTGGTCAACGACATCGAGCGCATCCAGGTCGCCCTGTCGCACATCCTGGCGGACCTGCTGCGCCAAGGCTTCATCGTGCTGGCCTTGCTGTGGGTGCTCTTGCAGACCGACTGGAAGCTCGCCGCCATCAGCCTCACCGTGCTGCCGGCGGTGCTCATCCCCACCGCGCGTATCGGCCGCCGGCTGCGCGCCACCACCCGGACGGCGCAGGACGACTTGGCCGACCTGACGCAGATTCTGCACGAGACCATCGCCGGCAACCGTGTGGTGAAGGCCTTCGGCATGGAAGGCTTCGAGGAGGAGCGCTTCCGCCGGACAGCCCAGCGCCTGTTCCGCTCGAGCCTGCGCTACGTGCGCCAGCAGGCCGTGTCGTCGCCGCTGATCGAGGTTTTCGGGGCGCTCACCATCGTCGGTCTGCTCAGCTACGTCAGGGGCCAGGTCATGGTCGGGCAGATGACGGCCGGGCAGTTCACCACCTTCGTCGTGGCCCTGATGATGCTCTACCAGCCGGTCAAACGGCTCAACGGCATCTACAACATCTTTCAGCAGGCGCTCGGCTCCTCCCAGCGCGTCTTCGAGTATCTGGCGCACCCCCACGACGTGCCCGAAGCCGCCGAGGCCACGCCGCTGCCGCCGTTCTCGCGCTCGGTCGAGTTTCGCGACGTGGGATTTCACTATCCCGGCCACCCTGACGAGCCGACCCTGCGGAACTTTCAGCTCCAGGTGCAGGCCGGCGAGGTCGTCGCCATCGTCGGGCCCAGCGGCGCCGGCAAGTCCACCCTGCTCAACCTGCTGCCGCGCTTCTTCGATCCCACCAGCGGGGCGATCCTGCTCGACGGCCGGGACCTGCGCTCGGCGACCCTGCCCTCCCTGCGCGACCAGTTCTCACTCGTCACCCAGGAGACGTTCCTGTTCGACGACACCGTCCGCAACAACATCGCCTACGGCCGGCCGGACATCTCCGACGAAGCCGTGCGCCGGGCCGCCCGCGCCGCCATCGCCGACGAGTTCATCTCCGCCCTGCCCGAAGGCTACGAGACCCACCTGGGCGAGCGCGGGCACCGGCTCTCCGGCGGCCAGCGCCAGCGCATCGCCATCGCCCGCGCCCTGCTCAAGGACGCCCCGATCCTACTGCTCGACGAAGCCACCTCGCACCTCGACAGCGAAGCCGAGTTGCTGGTGCAGCAAGCGCTGGCGAACCTCATGGAAGGCCGCACGGTCATCGTCGTCGCGCACCGCCTGTCCACGATCCGCAGCGCCGACAAGATCGTCGTCCTCGAAGGCGGCCGGCTGGTCGACGTCGGCCAGCATGAGCGCTTGCTGGCGCGCTGTCCGCTCTACCAAAGGCTTTTCGAGTTACAATCGGCGAATCCCTAGGACGCCCTGTCGCTCCCATCGATGATTCGTTCCATGACCGGCTTTGCGCGCGTAGCCAGTGAGGGAGATCCCTCGGTGGAGGTCCTGCTGCGCTCGGTGAACCACCGCTTTCTCGACCTGAAGATGCGGACGCCGTCCGAGTTGGAGAGCTGCGATCCGCTGGTGCGCAAGCTCATCAAGGACAGCGTGCAGCGCGGCTCCGTGCAGGTGAGCGTGAACCTGCGCTCGGAGCGCAGGACCAGCCTGGCGCTCAATCGTGAGCTCGCCGAGGCCTACTTGGCGGCCTATGACGAGTTGGCCCAGACCCGGGAGCTGTCGCACCCGCCTGACCTGACGGCCATTCTGCGCGTGCCCGGCGTACTGGGCGAGCAAGAGGCGCAGCGCACCGAGGCCCAGCAGAAGCAGCTCGAGCAGCGGCTGGAGGAGACTCTGCGAGCCGCCCTCGATCAGTTCAACGCCGAGCGCGAGCGCGAAGGCGACGGCATCGCCGCCGACGTGCGGGACCGCATCACCCGCATCGGGCAGGAAGCCGAAGGCTTGGCCGCCTACGTCGACGGGATGATCCCCGAGTTCCAGGCGCGTCTGGAGAAGCGCCTGGCAGAGTTGCTGGGCCAGACGCCCATCGAGCCGCAGCGCATTCTGCAAGAGGCCGCCGTCCTGGCCGACCGCTGCGACGTGAGCGAAGAGCTGCAGCGGCTCTCGGCCCACGTCAACCGCGTGCTCGACTTGCTCGACGGCGGCGGAGAGGTCGGCAAGCAGCTCGACTTCCTGGCCCAGGAGCTCAACCGGGAAACGAACACGCTGCTGTCGAAGACCAATCCGCTCGGCGCCGCCGGGCTGCCGGTCACCGAAGCCGGTCTGCGACTGAAAGCGGAGATCGAGAAGATCCGCGAACAGGCGCAGAATCTGGAATAATTTTGGGAAACCCGATGTCGATCGTCTTCATCATCTCGGCGCCATCGGGTTCCGGCAAATCGACTCTGGTGGAGCGCTTGATGTTCGAGGACCGGCGCAGAGAGGAGCGGCGCCTGCAGTTCTCTGTCTCCGCCACCACCCGCCCCCCGCGCGACGGCGAGCGCGACGGCGAGCACTATAGCTTCCTTTCCCGGGACGAGTTTCTGCGGCTGCGCGACAACGACGAGCTGCTCGAATGGGCCGAAGTCTTCGGCAACTTCTACGGCACCACGCGCGAGGTCTTGCGCAAGGCGGAACAAGCCGACCGCGACTTGATTCTGGACATCGACGTGCAGGGCGCCGCACAATTGAGGGAGAAGCTGCCGCACGCTGTCACGATCTTTATCCTGCCGCCCTCGCGACAGGTGCTCGAGAGCCGACTCAGGAACCGCTCCTCGGATTCCGACGAAGTCATCGAGCGCCGCCTCAGCGAAGCGGCCCGCGAAGTCGTGGACTACGAGCAGTACGACTACGTTCTGATCAACGACCAACTGGAGGATTCCTTCGAGCGCTTGCGCGGAATCCTGTTGGCCGAGCGTTGCCGCACCAACCGCATCAAGGAGAGCGTGCAGAACATCCTGGAAGGATTCCGCACCCCGACGACCCCATGAGCGAAAAGACGACCCCGGAAGAAAACGCAGCCGTCCTCAGCGACGACATGCCCGCGTTGCCCAGCGAGCGCACCAAGCCGCCCGACATGCCCTGGTTCATCCCCAATGATCCCGAGCAGGGCGTCTATCGCTTCATCCTGGCTTCGGCCAAGCGCGCGCGGCAGTTGCAGGCCGGCGCTCGCCCGCTGATCTCGACGACGTCGCGCAAGCCGACCAAGATCGCCATGGAAGAGGTTCGCACCGGCGCGGTCGAGGCCGAAATGAACGCCTCCGGCACCGGCGGCCCCAAGGCGAGCTACGCCGCACTGGACTTGCCGACGGCCACGCCGGAGTCCCACGTGGCGCCGCGCTCGTCGGCCGTGGTCGAAGACAAGGCCTAGCCTCGGAGAGGTTGGGCCGATGGGCAAGCCTGCACAGCCGCGAGTCCTGTTGGGCGTCGGCGGAGGGATCGCGGCTTACAAGGCCGCCGAGATCGTCCGGCGACTGCAGGATCGCGGCTTTCGCGTGCAGGCGACCCTCACCGCCGCGGCCCAGCGCTTCATCACGCCGCTGACCTTCGCCGCCCTGACCCAGGACAAGGTCGTGACCGAGCTCTTCGAGCCCGGCGCGGCCCAACCGGATTCCGCCAGCGCCATCGAGCACATCGAGGTCCCCTTGCGGGCCGACGCCTTTCTGGTCGCGCCGGCCACGGCCGACTTGCTCGCCAAGCTCGCGCACGGCTTGGCGGACGACTTTCTCACCACCGCGCACCTGGCCTACCAGGGACCGCTGCTCGTCGCTCCGGCCATGAACGTCAACATGTGGAATCACCCCGCCACGCAGGCCAATCTGGCCGTGCTGCGCGGCCGGGGAGTCCACGTGATCGAGCCGGACGAAGGCGCCATGGCTTGCGGAATGTACGGGCCCGGACGGCTGGCCGAACCGGACGCCATTGCGGCGGAGGTCGAGCGCGTGCTGGAGGCCGGCCGGGGACCGCGGGACCTGGAAGGCTTGTCCGTGCTGATCACGGCAGGACCCACGCGCGAGCCGGTCGACCCGGTGCGCTACATCTCCAACCGCTCGTCCGGCCGGATGGGGTTCGCCTTGGCCGCCGAGGCGTTGCGCCGCGGGGCCAGAGTGCGCATCGTGCGAGGACCGGTCGCGTTGGAACCGCCCGCCGGGGCCGAGGCGGTCGCGGTGGAGACCGCCGCCGAGATGCGGCAGGCCGTGCTGGAGCGCCTGCCCTCGTCGGACCTGATCATCATGGCCGCCGCCGTCGCCGACTACCGTCCGCGCCAAGTTGCTGACCGCAAGATCAAGAAGAGTGACGCCGCGCTCGCCATCGAGCTCGAACCGACCCAGGACATCCTGGCCGAGCTCGGCCGGCTGAAGGGAGACCGCGTGTTGGTGGGTTTCGCCGCCGAGACCAACGACCTGGAAGCCCATGGGCTCGACAAGCTGCGCCGCAAGGGCTGCGACTTTTTGGTCGCCAACCCCGTCGGAGACGCCGCCGCTGGAGCCGGCATGGATTCGGAGGAGAACCAGGGGCTGCTGCTCGGCGCGGCGGGCGAGCGAATCGAGCTGCCCAGGGAAGGCAAAGCCGCGATGGCGCGCCGGATCTTCGACGGGGTGGCGCCGGCCCTGGCGCGGAGGAAGGCCCATGTCTGAGCTCGCCGCCTGGCTGCGCTTCTACCGCGACCTGGGCTTTCGCGACATCGAGTGGACGGCCGAGCCCTCCCCCGCCCCGCTGACCACGCCCCGGGTCGCCGCGGCCCCGCCCGCGCCGGAGCCCGCCATCGCGGCTGCGCCTCCAAGACCGCGGCCCGAGCCGCAACCCGAGCCCGAGCCGCAACCCGCTCCCGCGCCGCAACCGGCCTCGGCGCCCAAGCCCGCGCTCGAAGTCCCCGAGCCCCAGCCGACCATGGCCTCGCCCGCAGCCCCCGAACACGACCCTCTGCCCATCCTGCAAGCGATTCAGGCCGACATCGGCGACGATTGCACCCGCTGCAGGCTGCACGAGGGCCGCTCGAAGATCGTGTTCGGCTCCGGCAGCCCGACGGCCAAGCTGGTCTTCGTGGGCGAGGGCCCCGGGGCCGACGAAGATGTGCAGGGCCTACCGTTCGTGGGCCGCGCCGGACAGTTGCTCACCCAGATGATCGACCGCACCGCGGAAGGCGAAGGCATCGCCATCCGCCGCGAGCACGTCTACATCTGCAACGTGGTCAAATGCCGCCCGCCGGGCAATCGCGCCCCGGAACCGGACGAGATGGCCACTTGCGGGCAGTTCCTCGAGCGGCAATTGAAAGCCATCCGGCCGAAAGCCATCTGCGTCCTGGGCTCGACCGCGGCGAAGGCCCTGCTGCAGACTTCCACCGGCATCACCAAGCTACGCGGCGAGTGGCGGCAGTGGGGAGACATTCCCGTCATGCCGACCTTCCACCCCTCGTTCCTGCTGAGGGCCTACAACAAAGAAGCCAAGCGCCAAGCCTGGGAGGACCTCAAGAAGGTCCTGCACTTCGTCTACGACTAGCCCCTGGCTAGCGAATCCGCACCTGTAGGGTGTTGGCGGCTTCGCCCTCGACCTCCACGATCACGCTCACCACGCCCGCCCCGCGCAGGCTCTTGGGCAACTCGATGTTGATCTGATCCAGCCCCGGGAACTGGTTCTGCGGGCCGGCGTAGAGAACGCTGCACGAGACTCCGTTGATCAGCACGCGCACGTCGCTGAGGTTGAGCCGGCCTCTCAGGCCTGTGCCGAAGAGTTGCAGCACCACGATGTCCGTGTCGGAGCTCAGGTCGATCGGCGCCGCCACCACCTGCCCAACGGTGTTGAGCTGCACCACGGGTTCGAGCAACTGCTGTCCGTCCGGTTTGACGCGGATCACCCAGGCCGCCGCAAGGCCGTCCGGCGTCGCCTCGAAAAGCCCCGGCGCAATGCGCACGATCTCGACGTCGGTCGTCGTCTGATGGGAGCCCGAGCGGATCATCACCGTCGCCGGCCCGATCGCCGTTTCGGCCGGCATGTGGTAGTTGACCTGGCCGGGCGAGGCGAAAGCGACGCCCGCGTCGCGTTCCACGCCGGCCGAATCCCGCACCTTCACGCTCGCGCCGCCCAGGCTCGTCGGCCACTCCGGCGAAGGCGCCGCCGCCGTTCCGTCGGCCAGCTTCGCGCCATAGGCGGAGATAATCGAATCCGCCGCCTGCTCGCCGATCGAGCCGCTGGCTGCCGAGACGTGGTCCACCGAGGGCAGGATGAAGTCCAGAATGGTCGCGACCGCATCCTGCGCAGTGCTCGACGCCCCCACCACGGCCAAATCCACCGGGCCCTCGCCGCCGAAATCCGCCGCCGCCAGCGAGCTGGGCGAAGCCCCGCCCGGGAACGGAATCACCCGGAACGTGCCGTCGCCGTTGCCTAGCAGCATGGACATGTCGGTCGCGCCGCAGCAGTGCGCCATCACCAGGTCGAGCAAGCCGTCGCCGTTGAAGTCCGACGCGATCAGGTCGGTCGGGCCGAAGTTGGTCTCCAGGTCCGGCATGGCCCGGAACGAACCGTCGCCGTTGCCCAGCAGCAGGCGCAGCCCGAAGAAGAAGCTCGGGGCGCCGGCGAGTTGCCCGGCCGCGGCCAGATCCGCCTTGCCGTCGCCGTTAAAGTCGCCCACCTCCACGATGGCAGGGCTCAGCCCGGCGTCCAACGGCGTCGCCGGGCGATAGTTGCCGCTCGGGTTCGCCAGCAGTAGGCTCACTCCGGCCGGCGTGCTGAGGTCCCCGAAGTTGCCCACCACTAGGTCCGGGCGGCCGTCGCCGTTGAAGTCCGCCGCCGCCACCGATCGCGGCGACCGCCCGACGGCATAAGTGGCCCGGGTGAAGGTCCCGCCCGCACCGGACAGCAACACCGCCGCCGTCCCGGCCCCGCCGGAGTCCTCCACCGTCAACAGGTCAGGCCGCCCGTCGCCGTTCATGTCAGCCGCCCGAATCGCCAACGGCGCGGACGGCCCAATGTTGACCGGCGCCCGAAAGGTTCCGTCGCCGTTGCCGGCCAGCAGGGAGAGCCCGTTGCCGGAGATCACCAGGTCGGCCGCGCCGTCGCCTGTGAAGTCGCCCGCCGCCACGTCCGTCGAACGAGTCGTCGCCCCGGCCACGGCGAGGCGCGGCGTCGCCTGGGGCGTCCGCCCGATCCTCGGGTTCAGAATGACCTTCAAGCCGCCGCTCCCGGCCACCGCCAAGTCCGCTTGCTGGTTGCCGTCGAAGTCCGCCGAGGCGACGCCTCCGGGGCCGCCCCCAATGTTGTAGGAAGGCGGCGCGACGAGAGAGCCGTCGCGATTGGCCGCCAGAATCAGGAAGCGGCCGCCGGAGCCGTCCGGGCTCAGGATCGTCGGCCGCTCGTCGTCGGGAGAGCTCGCGATCGCGAAGGAGTGGATGCTGCTGCCTGCGATGTAGCGCCCGCCGGAGACCAAGCCGCCGCTGCCGTTGTTCATCCACATCGAGATCGTCGCGGTCTCCCCGTGGAGCACCGCCACGTCCGCCTTCCCGTCGCCGTTGAAGTCGGCCGAGCCCACGAACTCCGGCCGGCTGCCCACCGCCGTCTGGACGGCCGCCCGGAACGTCCCGTCGCCGTTGCCGGTCAGGGTCGAGAGGTTGTCGGAGAAGCGATTCGCCACCACCAAGTCGAGCTTGCCGTCGGCGTTGAGATCGGCGGCGACAATCGACTTCGGGCTTTCGCCGGCTTGCAGCAGCGTGGCCGCGCCGAAGCCGCCTCGGCCGTTGCCCAGCAGGACCGCAACGCGGCCGGCATCGGCGGGAAGGTTCGGAGCCCCCAGGCTGCCGACGCTCGCCACCGCCGCGTCGAGCTTACCGTCCCCGTTGAAGTCGCCTACCGTGACTGCACTCGGCGCTACGCCGGCGGCAAAGCTCTGCGCCGGCGAGAAGGTTCCGCCGGCCAATCCCAGCAGGACCGCCAGCTTGCCGTTGTCGCCGGCGAAATCGCCGGAATCGGCCACTAGAATGTCCTGCAATCCGTCCCCGTTCAAGTCGGCCAGCAACAGCGTCTCCGGCCCCTTGCCGGTGGGATAGACCACGCCGGCGCGCGGAAAGGTGCCCGCCGGGTTCGCCAGGCTGACCGTAGCGCCTTGGAAGTAACGGATGCCGACGGCGTCCAGATCGCCGTCCCCATCGAGGTCGGCCGTGTCCAGGTCGCTCGACGACGTAACGACGGGAACCGCCGTCGTTTGTCGCGGCTGAGCCAGACTTTTGGGCGCCGCGAACCAGTTCGGCCAAGAGCCGAAGAAGCTGCAATTGCGGACGGCGTTGGAGTAGGACGTGTAGTCGACGACCTTCTTCTTGCCGTCGTAGTTCTCGACGGTAACCGGGGGATTCGCGCCGTCTCCGATCTTGACCTTGATGGTCTTACCGGTATCCGAATCCACGAACGATTCGGTGCTGAACAGGCCGCCGAGCTTCTTGAGCTCGCACTTGGCGTGCGCCTGGGGCGCCGCCAACGTCAATGCCATGAGGCCGAGTCCGAAAACAGCACAGCGGGACGCACGCAGAGCCATCGTTCCTCCTCCCAGCGCTCTTCCGAACACCAGAATACAGCGGCCGGCGAACCCTGCATAGGGTCCGCCGGCCGAGGCTACTCCGCCGCGAAGTCCGCCATCACCTGCGGCGTCGCGGTGTCGAAGCCCACCACGTCCAGCATTCCGGCATCGTTCGGATCCGCAATGGTGAACCCGTTCGACACCATCGCCACCACCACCAGCTTCGCCGGGATGCCGGTCTTGTCGCGGTACCGGCGCAGAGCCTCCACCGGATGCATCCGCCCGAACCACGTCTCGCTGTCGGTCAACACCACGAAGGCGTCGACCTGCAGCCCCTGCTCAAGAGCCGCCAGCATCGGCAGCGACGCGTCCGTCGCTCCGAACGGCAACCCGTCGGTCGTCTCGAGCGCCTGCTCCAGGGAATCCGTCGCCCGGATGCTCAACCGCTGCATCTCGTGCGCGAATGCCCCAAAGGTGTACTGCGGCTCCGTGCGGGCGATGGTCATCGCCATCGCCGCCGCCGCCACGCGCGGAGTGAGCCCCGGAACCCCGGCGATCTCTCCGTATCCCATCGAGCCCGACACGTCGAGCGCGAGGTAGAACCGCTTGCCCGTCGCCGGGGCGTTCTCGAACGCCCGGTAGAACGCCCGATCCAACGCGTCGACCACGGTCGGGACCGGCGCCCATTCGCCGCTTCCGCGCACACCCTTCCCGGCCGCGTAGGTCCGCAGAGCGGCCAGCACGGCAATCGGGTGGACGCGCGCTTTGCGCAACGCCTCGGCGTCCCCCAGCCGCTCGGCCGCCGCACGGGCGGTCGCGCTCAGCGGCGCCATCAGGCCCACCCTCGTCAGAGTGGCCAGGTTCCGGATCAACGCCGTCAGCGGCATCCGATCGAACAGCGCCTCCCACACCTCCGGCGACTGCAGAAACTGCGTCGGGATCATCTCCCGCGTCAGCTCATAGTCGCGAATCAGCGTGGCGGCCTCCCGCGCGGTCGCCGCCGTCCGGGCCTTCTCGTACCCTTCCAGCAGGCGCAGCTCCGGCCAAACCGCCGCATCGAGCCGCCCCTGGGTCGCCCAGCCGAACAGAGCGTCACGCGCTCCCTCGGCCTTCGGATGCGCCAACCGCAGCAGGTCGCGGTGCGACCACCCTTCCCGCTGGCGGTACTTGGCCATCTGGTAGGCCCGCTCGCTCACCGAGCGCGACAGGTACCAGTCCGCCACGGCCGACCGCAGGCCCCGGCCCCAGCCGCGCATCGAGTCCACATACTCCGCAAAGCGGAACAGGTGCGTCCCGGTGCGAGCGACGATCGGCAGCGCCCGGAAGGCCGCCCGCTTCGTGCGGTCATCCCCGGCCGAAGCCGCCAGCGCCAGCGCGAACAGCGCCGGATCGTTCTTCGGCGCGCGTCCGCCGTCGCTGACCTTCACGATCAGCCGGATCGCCCGCAGCCCGTCGGCTTCGATGGCGCGCAGCGTCGCCTCGGCGTTCTCCAGCGCCAGCTTCCGCTCGGAGGCGTAGTACGATCCCCCTTCCGCTCCCAGAATGAGGAACCGCTCCATCCGCTTCCAGTCGTCGACCGGAAACACGAATCCGCCGGCGGAGTTCAAGACCATCTCCGAACCCCGCCCAAACAACGGTTCGGACTGCGGGGTCGGCCCGGCGATCACTTGCGTCAAATAGTTCAACATGAGCTTTGTTCCTCCTTCCCTCTGGGTTGTTCTCTCTTCTTCCACACACACGAACGGGGAACGGATGAGTGGATGGCTGACGGACGGTTTTGCAGGACGATAACCGTCAACCTTCGACCCGTTCCCCGCTGTTTCTTCTACCTACGCATCCGGACAGGTAAAGTTGGCGGCCAACGGAAGATGCCCCATGCGGAGGCGACTTCTTGTTTGTTGTACTGGGCGGCGCCTCGCTAGCGGCGCCGGCGGGCTTGCGACCCGCCTTTGTCAGTTGGCTTGATAACCGTTGTCCATCGACCCGTCCTTCAACCTCTTGTCAATGCTTGCCATTCGAGACCGGACGGATGAGTTGTCGCAGGGATGGTGACGGACGCTCTTGCCGCTGAGCTACGGCCGCGCCGAGCGCGGCCGGCCGGACTCGAACCGGCGGCCTTCCGTTCCTGAGAACCATCCCTGCTCCGACCCGCCCGGGTCGAAGAATCAGTGAGTGCAAGCTGTCAAAAATCGCTCGGAGATCAGGGGGAGACAATATCCCCCGACGCCCTCGAAATCCTGCGCCATGCAGCGACCAAACCGGTCGCCGCTTGCTCGGTCAGGCCGTCCGCAGACGGCGCCGCTTGCTGACGCGGTCGAGCCGCGGGTCAGTCAGCGGGAAATGGAAACCCTCGTCAGCGATACACGAATCCTGCGTGATCGGTGAGCGGGGGCGGTTGGCTTTCAGGATTGAGGGCTCGGAGGGCCGAGCGTCGAGGCTGAACGCCAACAGCGGACGCGACCGAAGCGCTGATCGTGGATGTCGTTCATTGACTTCGTCGTCCTCCGTGGCATTCGTGGGAAGGGCGGTTGCGCGAAACTAACCACCACTCAGCAGAGGGTAACCCGGCCCGCCGGGCGATTGCAAGGGAAAAATGCAAACTCCCCGGAATTTTCCATCCGTCCGCCGCCACTGGACACTCTTCGCCGGTTATGCCACGCTATGGGCGCATTTCGACGGAGGTTATGAGACAGATGACGCATGCTCCATCCAAGACGATCCTGGCGATAGCGACGGTTCTGGCGCTGGGTTGCGCCGCGAGCGAGCCGCCGGAAGAGGCCAACCCCCTCCGGCCGGCGGGCGAAGGACAGGTCTACCGGGCCGATCCCGGCCTGGACGCTCTGGTCCCCGAGAACGCCATGATCGAGAAGGTCGCCGGCGGCTTCATGTTCATCGAAGGACCGGTGTGGGTCACGCGCGCCTGGGAGGGAACGCCCTTCCTGCTGTTCAGCGACGTGCTCGGCAACGCCATCTACAAGTGGTCTCCCTCCGGCGGAGCCCCCACGGAGTTCAAGAAGCCCGTCTTCGAAGGCGAGGTGGCCGAAGGGCGGCTGGCCGGCTCCAACGGCATGACGCTCGACGCCGACGGCAACCTCTTCGTGGCCGAGCACGGCAACCGGCGCATCTCCAAGGTCACGCCCGACGGCAAGTGGACTTCCTTCGTCGACAAGTACGACGGCAAGCGCTTCAACAGCCCCAACGACCTCGTCTGGCGCGGCGCGGACTGGCTGTACTTCACCGACCCGCCGTATGGCCTAATCGGCCAGGACGAGAGCGAAGACAAGGAGCAGGACCAGAACGGCGTCTACCGGGTGAGCAAGGACGGCAAGACCGTCGAACTGCTCGAGCCCCGCATGTCGCGCCCCAACGGCATCGCCTTCTCGCCGGACGGCGCGACGATGTACGTCGCCAACTCCGACCCGGCGCAGAAGCACTGGCAGGCCTTCTCGATCCACGAGGACGGCACCCTGGGCCTCAGCCGCACCTTCTACGACGTGACTGACCAGATGGAAGAAGGCTTGCCCGACGGGCTCAAGGTCGACAACCAGGGCAACCTGTTCGCGACCGGCCCGGGCGGCGTCTGGATCTTCTCGCCCGACGGCAAGCACCTGGGCACGATCAAGCCGACCGAGGTGCCGGCCAACGTGGGCTGGGCCGACGGCGGCTCGACGCTGTACATGACGGCCCGGACGGGCCTGTACCGCATCAAGCTCTCCACCGGCGGCAAGATCCCGTAGAGCCCACCGGACGACGGCCGCGCGTCAGAAAGCGGCCGTCTGCTCCGTCTTCGCGCCGGGCTTGACCTCGACCGTAGTCGTCTTCGCGGCCAAGCCCGGCGGGCGCACCGGCTGCACCTTCACGGTGTACTTGCCCACGGGCAACTCGAACACCTTGGGATTGGACGTAGCCGCCGTGTAGGTACGGCCGCCGGCCACGGCCTGACCCGCTTCGTTCACAACCGAGACGGTCGAATCGATGAGCGTGGTCCCCTGCACCGAGCCGATCGCCAGGGTCCCCGTCTCGATCGCATATTCCCTCTCGGCGCGCCCCTCGCCCACCACCTCGACGGCCTCGAAAACCTGCTTCACGCCCGTCCCGACGCCGAGAACCTCCACGCTCACGTCGTAGCGCCCGGGCGGCACGCGGAACACCCTGGGATTGCTCGACGACGCCGTGTACGTGCGGCCTCCCGCCACGGTCCGGCTCTCTCCGGCCGGACGCACGGTGACCGCTGCATCCTGAAGAGAGCCGTTGCGGGTCACCTTCACAGCCAGCTCCCCCGTCGAGAAGTTGGCGACCTTCTCCACCACCTTACCCGCCTCCAGCGTCACGCCGTCGAACCGCACCGGGCTGGCCCCCTGAATTCCCAACGGTTCCACGACCACATCGTAGGTTCCGGCCTGCAAGGCGAACCGGCGCGGATTCGTCTCCGCACCGGCATAGGTCCGACCGCCCACATCCGGCTTGCCCGGCTGCAACACTTTCACGAGCGCGTCCTGCAGCTTGCCGTCCATCACGGACTGGACCGACAAGGTCGCATCGCCCACCGGGGCCTCCGCCGTCATCGTCTGCTCCAAGGCGCCGGCAAGCTGCTCGGCGTTCTCGGCCGGAATGTAGAGCCCGCCGCCGGCCTGCGCGGAGCACTCCAGCGAAGAAACGTTCTCCTTGGCCACATCGAAGCCCACGATGTGCAACACGAAATCCTGGCCGGCCGCCTTGGCCGCCCGAACGGCCGCGCAAGGGTCGCCGCCGCAGGTCTCCAGCCCGTCAGTCACCAGCACGATCGTGCCGGGCGCGCCGGCCTGCTTGGCCGTGGCGGCGCCTTGCTCGAAGGCTTTGGTAATCGGCGTCATGCCGAGAGGGTTGAGCTTGTCGACCCGGTCGGCCACGCCCAGGCCGTCGGCCGAGCCCGCCGGAGCAAGGGTCTCGATGTCGCTGCAATCGCCCTTCCGCCGGTGCCCGTAGGCCACCAGCCCGAGCTTCGAATCGGCCGGCAGCTTGCCCGCCAAGTCCCGGACCACCCGCCGGGCGGACTCGATCTTCGTCTCCGAACCCAGCCGGCCCCACATCGAGCCTGACGCGTCCAAGATCAACACCAGATTCTGCGGGGCGGCGCTGAGTAGGGGAATGGAAAGTCCAGCGAGCAGAAGCAATGCCAGGGATCGCATAACGTGATCAAGCATACACGAACGATCCCCGGGGAGTTGACAACTAAATCCAAAGCCGATCAACACCTTCCAACTATTTCGCGACTGCATTAGGATAGGTTGCCAACCGGCGCGGCGCCTTCCACGAAGAAGGGTCGAGACGTCGGTGAAATCAGCTATGTCTTCACCGCAACAGGCCCTCCGTAGCGCCGTCCCGACTGTGGCCGCACCCGCCTCCAGGCAACGCCATTGGGTCGTAGTCTTTGCCGTCTCGCTGGCTGTTCTGGCCTATATTGATCGCGTCTGCATTTCCTATGCGGCGCCGCTCATCTCCCGGGATCTTGGCTTTGACCGCGAACAGATGGGCGTCGTCTTTTCAGCCTTCGCCCTGGCCTATGCCCTGTTCGAGATCCCCGGCGGCTGGCTGGGAGACCGCATGGGCCCCCGGCGCGTCCTGTTGCGCATCACCCTGTGGTGGTCCGCCTTCACCGCGCTCACCGGAGCCACCTGGAACTTCACGTCCATGCTCGCGGTGCGCTGGCTGTTCGGGGCGGGAGAAGCCGGCTGTTTCCCCAACCTCACCAAGGCCTTCACCACCTGGCTGCCGACCTCCGAGCGCGTACGGGCGCAAGGCGTAATGTGGATGTTCGCGCGCTGGGGCGGCGCATTCACGCCGCCCCTGGTGCTGCTGGTGCTGCAATTCACCACTTGGCGCTGGGCGTTCGTCCTGTTCGGCTCGCTGGGACTGGTGTGGGCCGCCGCCTTCGCGGCTTGGTTTCGTGACAATCCCCGCGACAATCCGCGCGTCAACGCCGCTGAGCTGCACCTCCTCAAAGGTTCCGAGCATCTCGCCGGAGGCCATGGGCAGGTGCCGTGGGCCAAGCTCATGCGTTCGCGCTCGGTCTGGCTGCTCTGGCTGCAGTACTTCCTGCTCTCCTACCCTTGGTACTTCTACATCACCTGGCTGCCGACCTATCTGCAAAGCCCCACGGGCCGGGGCCTCTCGCCCGAGGCCGCCGCCGGCTACGCCATCTTTCCGTTGCTGTTCGGCGGTTTCGGCTCGCTGTTCTGCGGCCTCCTGTCCGCTCATGTGGAGCGCTGGACGGGCAGCGTCACCCTCAGCCGCCGGTTGCTGGCCTGCATCGGCTTTGCCGGAGCCTCGGCTTTCCTGCTGGCGTCGATCTACATTCGCGACCCCCTGTGGGCGATGCTGGCGATGGGCATGGCCAGCTTCTCCAACGACCTCGTCATGCCCGGCGCCTGGGGCGCCTGCATGGACGTAGGCGGCAAGTACGCCGGGACCTTGGCGGGCTCGATGAACATGATGGGAAATCTGGCCGGCTTCGTGGCTCCTTGGGCTGGCGGCTACATCCTGCAGAACACCGGCGACAACTGGAACATCCTGCTGTACGTGATGGTCGGGGCCTATCTACTGGGAGTCGCCTGCTGGCCGTTCATCGACCCCTCCAAGCCCCTGGAGGACGCCGAGCCGGCCCCGGCGCCGGCCGTCTGAGCCCGGCGCGGCCCGAAGGTACGATTTTTCACGTTCGGTTGGCGACAATGGGGGCCGATGCCCGCGTTCTCTTCCCCTTACGAAGCCGAGCTCGATCCCTTCTTTCAGGCCGCCGGCTTGGCCTCACGGCCACTGGGCCTGAGAGGGCGGACCTACGAAGGGCGGCTCAACGGGCGGAACGTTCGTCTCGACGCCTCGACGCGCACCGTCAACCGCTACGCCGGCGAGGTGCGCTACCGGGAGTACCGAGGCCATCGCTTCGACTTCACCGTCAGCATCGATCCGTCCACGCGCCTGGTCGCGGCTCCTTCCTTGGCGTCCAACTCCTTCGCGCGCCGCATCAACGCCTGGTACGGCCTGTCCCGGGTCGAAACGCGGGCGCCGGAGCTGGCTCACCTCGAGATCTGGGCGCTGGAGCCGGACTGGGCGCAACGCTGGTTGGCCGCGCCCGAAACCATCGAGAGCTTGGCGCGCCTGCTGCCGCCCGACCCCGGCGCGCGGCTCCGCGCCATTTCGATGCGTCCCGGCGGCGGTCTGGGTTTTGGGTTCAAGTCGCCGATCCGGAGCGTCCAGCGCAACCACTTGGCGCAGTGGATGAACGACCTGTTCGCTCTGGCCCGGGCGGCGGACGCCGTCCCTCCGCCTCGGCAACGCGCCGAGCCCGGCCGGGCCGAGCAGTTCTTCCAGGAGAAGCCCATGCTTGGCGCTGTGGGCATTCTCCTCGGCTTGATGGCCGTCTTGGTGCTGCTTACCGGGGTGCTGCTGGTGGGCCTGTTTCTGCTGGTGACAATTTTCCGAACGACCAAAAAAGGAGCGCGCCAAAACCGCCGAACACCAGCCCCATCAGCAAGGGGACCCAAGAACCCATCGTGAAGCCCTTCTGGAGCACGGCCGAGCTGGGATCGCTCGGATCGTAGTAGACGTCGATCGCGTCGCCGGCGCGGTAGGCGGACGCAGCCTTCACCGCGTCGTCTCGCTCCTGATAGTCCTGCGCGTCCTCGCCAAGGGAAAACCGCTTCGAGGCGTACGGCCGGCCGTCCACCGAGTAGGAGTACTGAACCTCCGGAAAGTAAGTCCTGACGCCTCGGGCCGTGTGCTGGTGGTTGACCGAGACGTAGGTGCGGACTCCGACCCGCTCCACCTTGCCTTCGGTCTTGGGCCACGAAGAGCTGGCGCCGGCCAGCCGGGCAAAATAGATCCCGAACAAGACGAGCAGCAGCCCGAACGACGAGAACCCCCAGGCGCACCAGTACAGGACACGGGCGGAGCTCTGGGCGTCGGCGTCTTTCCGCGTGTTGGCGCTCATGTACGTTTCCGAACCATCGAGGGTATCACGGCCCGCCACGGCGCAGGCCCCGCCTTCGTAAAGGGCTCCTCGCTCCCGGTCGATGAACCGTTTAGCAGGCGATGGTTCCACCTTCCAGTCACCCGGTGTGGAGGGATCTCATCACCGGAAGAAAGACTCTGCGCTCCGACTCCGTGGCTCTGAACATGCTCTTGTACAACGCGAAGCTCAAGATGAGCCGCGGCGCGGAGCCGGAGGAAGAGATCGAGCTGATCCATCGCGCCCACGCGCTGTTCGAGAAGCTCGAGTTCTGCCTGCAGGACGAGCTGGCTCAATTGCTCCGTTGACTCTCATGCTTTTGCCTATCTCAGAAGTGAACCGTCTGATCCGTCTGGGGCGCCCGTTGCTCTTAGCCGGCAGTGAAGAGGCTCTTTCTCAGCTCGACCGAGGCGACTGGATCGGGGGCACGATCTCCTACTTCATGACTCCGGACGGCGGCCGGCGATCCGACGCAGAGGTCTACGTCGCCGAACTGCCCGCCGACGCCGTCACCTGCGAAGCCCGGCTCTACGAGTGCAGCGACCTGCCTTCGGTCTGCCAGAACACTCCCTACGACGGCTATACGCTGCTGATCCTGCCGTTCGGCGGTGAAACCCATCAGCGCTTTGCGTTGGGAGCCCCGGCCTATAAAGACTGCTTCGTCAGCCCCGTCGTCGGCTGGGTGGCGGGCGTGCCGCTCGAGTCGATCGGGACCCGGCGCGCCAAGGTCTTCTTGGGCCGCGAAGGGCGCTCGTCCGAAGACGCGGCCGTCGCGATGCACGTCGTGCTTCCGCCGGAAAAGGCTGCGGAGATCGACATTTTCAACATCTTCCGCCCGGGAGACGGCCCGGCGATCCGCTTCCCGGAAACCGGATTCTCGGCGAAAACGGCCTTCGTGGACGAGGTCGAAACGAGCTTCGCGGAGTATTACAGAGCCCACGGCCGCAGCGGGGCCGCACCGCTGACGGCAGACTACTGCGGCACGATCGTGAACGTCTCGATTCAGTGCGTGGACGAGGCTTCGGGCGAGGTCCAGTTCTACGCGCCGGTCTTCGAGAAAGCCGTCTACCGCTTCGCCAAGCCGGTCGCCGACTATAGCTCAACCTTCGCCGACGCCCTGCGGGGGGAGCACGCCGATGCCGGCGCCTTCTGCTGCAACTGCATTCTCAACTACCTCTTCGGCAAGCTCGAAGCCAAGCACACCGGCCAATTGACCGGCCCGATGACCTTCGGCGAGATCGCCCACCAAGTGCTCAACCAGACGCTGGTGCGCCTGCGAATCGTCGACCGGCGGCAGCCCGGCTAGGCCGACAGAGCGACTCCGCACCCATCCGTCCCCTGGGAGCGGCGTGTTCGTGCGCGTATGATGGGAGGCGTGCGGCGCCCGGCGCGGCGTCCTCCCAACGACGTGAGCCCTTCCTCGACGGCGGAAACGACTCCGGAACACAGCCCTCGCGTGGCGGTCATCGGCGCCGGCGCCTTCGGCGGCTGGACGGCCCTGCAACTGCAGCGCATGGGCGCCCACGTCACACTGTTCGACATCTGGGGACCCGGCAATTCCCGATCGAGCTCCGGCGGCGAAACCCGTCTGCTGCGCGGGCTCTACGGTCCGGACCGGCTCTACGTACAGTGGGTGGCTCGCTCGCTGGACCTTTGGCGCGAGTGCGAGCACTTTTGCGGCTTCCCGCTCTACCAGCGAACCGGCGTGCTGTGGATGTTCGGCGGCAGCGATGAGTATTGTCGGGAATCGCTGTCGCCGGCCCGGGAGTTGGGCTTTCGGGTGGACGCGCTGGAGTTCTCGGAAGCCGAACGACAGTTCCCGCAAGTCCGTTTCGAAGGCGTCCGAACCGCCTACTTCGAGCACGAGGCGGGATTCCTGCGGGCGCGGCAGGCCTGTTACGCGATCTGCGAGGAGTTCCAGCGGGAGGGCGGAACCTACGCGCAAATCAGCGCCTCCCCGGGACCGATCGAATCGCAAGCCATGCGGTGCATCGAGCTCGCCGACGCCTATCAGCTCGCCGCCGACCAGTACGTCTTCGCCTGCGGCCCCTGGCTGGGACGGCTGTTCCCGGAAGTCCTCGGCGCCGCCATCCGCCCGACGCGGCAGGAGGTCTACTACTTCGGGGCGCCGTCGGGCGAAGGAGGCTTCGACGCCGATCAGTTTCCGTCGTGGATGGATCTGGGGGATCGCATCTACTACGGATTCCCCAACGTCGACCGGCGCGGGCTGAAGGTCGCCGACGACACCCGCGGCCCCGAGTTCGACCCCACCGACGGCGATCGCTCACCCTCGCCGGACGGCGTGGCCCGCGCTCGCGACTACCTGGCCTCGCGCTTCCCGCGCCTGGCCGGCGCGCCCCTGCTGGAGGCGCGGGTCTGCCAGTACGAGAACAGCCCCGACGGCCACCTGATCGTGGACCGTCACCCCGAGGCCGCGAACGTTTGGCTCGTCGGCGGCGGCTCCGGCCACGGCTTCAAGCTGGGTCCCGCCCTCGGCGAGCACGTGGCGCGCTGCGTGCTGGGCCGGGCGGAGCCCGAGCCGCTGTTCTCGATCAGCAGGGTCGCGGGCCTCGCTTCGCCTCACACCCAGTTCGGCCGCCCGGCCTAGCCGCCGCCGGGCTCAGGGCTTGGCCGAAGGCGGATTCTCCGGCCCGGCCACGGGATTCCAACGGCCTTCGCCGCCGCCGGGCAGCTCCGCCTTGTAGCCGGTCCCAAAAGCCGGGTTCGGCTCCCAGTAGTCGGTGCTCACGTATTGCGCTCCGCTGGCGAAGGCCTTCTCCTGCCGCGCCGTCTCGCCGCTGCGCGCTTCCCGCGTGTCGGCGTCAGCCCGCGTGCGCACCATATAGCCGGCGCGCACCAGGCTCTGGATCTTGTCGAAATCGTTGACGGGGTTGTTCACCACCCGGAAGGCTGCCTCCGGGCGGCCCTCCTCGGCGTTGGCGAACATCACCCGTCCGCGCAACGACGGATGGCCCTCGATGTAGGTCTCCATCTTGTCGCCGTGTTCGTCGAGCACGAACAGAAACCGCCCACGGGCCCAGCCCAACTTCGGCCAATCGTGCGCCAGGACGGCCTCTTCGAGCGTCGCGTGGGAACCCCGCACATCGTCCGGCGTGATCAGCTTGTCCGCACCCAGCCCCTTGCGGATCTCGGCGTCCCAGGCGTCGTAGGCCTCCTTGTCGAAAGGCAGCAGCGGCACGAAGCCCGGCCGCTCGATCGACCGGTCCTTGGCGTTCATCAGGATCGCGATCGGCAGGTGCCGCGGATGGGCGTCCGACCACCGCTTCAGCTCCGCCAGAGCGGCCTGAAAGGTGTAGACATTGGTGCGGAAGTCGATGTCCGGCACATGGATCACCTTCAGACCGGGCCCGAGCATCAATCCCTCCGGATCGTAGGCGGGTCCGGCCGGCAGACCCGCGTCAGCCACCATCTTCAGCCCCAAGGGCTTGGCGTACCGGCCGCCTTCCGGGTCGTACACCACGTCGATCTCCAGCTTGCGCAAGCCGTGGTCGAGCTGTTCGGTCAGCGAGCGGTGGGAATATTCGAGCCCCTTGAAGCGGCCGGGGTTGGCTTGGTCCAGCAACTGCCACAGCGAGGGATCGATGGCTTGCTTGTAGCTGTTGTGCGTCCCCAGGCACTGGATCTGGTTCATGCGCAGCTCGTCAGCGGGGTCCGCGGCCGGCAGCGCCGCAGCCAGCACGGCGGCCAGGGCTGTCAGGGAAAGAGGGCGAAGGATGGTTCTCACAACTCCATCCTGCCTGAGCGCTGCTGCGGTTCTGTTACAGGTCTCGCTCCAGGGCGATCACCCGCGCCGGAGCCCCGTCGGCGTCGGGCAGCCGCAGCGGCAACGCACAGACCTCAGTGCGCTCGGAGCCGATCGAACCCAGATTGCAGACATACTCGATCAGCGGGACGCCGCGGCGCAGCAGCACGTCGTGGCTGACGAACTCCTCCATGGGCGCGCGATCCGACCGCAGTAGTCCCCGAATCGGAAAATCCTGCGGAAAGTCGAAGCCCACCGCCGCCGGCTCCCGTTCGCTGAGCCATTCGCAGGCTCGTCGCGTCAGGAACGGCGCCTCGCTCCAAAACCTCGGGTCGTGGAGCCGAAAGCGCTCGTCCCAGCCCGTCATCAGCAGGACGATGTCTCCCGGCCGGCAGTGCGCGCAACACGCCGCCAACTCCGGCGCATC
Source organism: Acidobacteriota bacterium (assembly GCA_016125275.1). Taxonomy (GTDB): domain Bacteria; phylum Acidobacteriota; class Terriglobia; order Bryobacterales; family UBA6623; genus RI-231. Next base: position 510,097 of record WGMB01000003.1, read on the forward strand.
GATGGGACGGCCAGCCTCGACGCCGCGCAGGTCCGCCACCGAGGCCTCCCCCACCAGCGACTCGAGCCGCCACTCCGAGGTCGTCGCACCGCCCGGAACCATGTGGCGCGGAGCGTCGATATGCGTGAAGCCGTGAACCGTCAGGCCGATGCGGGTGATCTGGAAGTCGTCGCCTCGGTCGAACGCCGCCGCCAAGCTCCGCTCCACCTTCCACCGGAAATGGTCCTCGATGGGATAACTCAGGTCGATGATCCGGCGCACCGGACCCAGCTTAGGGGCGACCCTGCCTTGACGCAACCGCGCCGAACGTCCGATAACAGGGGACCGCGCCCATGCATCCCAAAGAACGCGTCGCCATCCTCACCGGGGGAGCCGCAGGCATCGGCAAAGCCTGCGCCGTCCGTTTCGCCCAGGAGGGCTTCCGGCTCGTATTGGGCGACGTCTCCGGACAGGACGGCGAGCAGACCCTCGCGACCCTGCACGAGATCGGCGCAGACGCCGTCTTCGAGCAAGGGTCGATCGCGGACGAGGCCTTCTGCTCACGGCTCGCCGAGCTGGCCCTGGAGCGCTGGGGACGCATCGATGCGCTGGTTGCCAACGCCGCCCACCGCGACTTCACGCGGCTGGTCGACGCCGGCTCCGCCGAATGGGACCCCATGCTGGCCGTCAACCTCAAAGGCACGGCCTTCTCCTGCAAAGCCGTCGTGCCGACCATGGCGCGGCAGGGCTCGGGTTCGATCGTGCTGCTTTCCTCGGTCCACTGGCAGGTGGGCCGCAAGGAGATGCCGATTTACGACGTCACCAAGGCCGGCATCGTCTCGATGGCGAAGAGCCTGGCCGTGGACCATGCGCCTGACGGCATCCGCGTGAACGCGGTGTGCCCGGGCCTCACCATCACCGACTACCACGTACGTAAGGCCATTCGGGAGGGGCGCTCGGTGGAGGAGCTCAAGCGCACCCAGATCGGTCTGCTCGGCCGGCCGGCGGCGCCGGCGGAGATCGCCGCGGCTGTGTGGTTCCTGGCGAGCGACGAGGCGTCGTTCATCACCGGGCAAGCCTTGATGGTCGATGGCGGCCTCTCCGTCGGCCACTAGCCAGGCCGGCTCAGAACAACAACCGCAAGGAGATCTGCACCGAGCGGGGCCCGCCGACCGCTTGGATCGGGTTCTGGCCTCCACCCAGACCGCCGCGACCGAGCCCGGACGAATACGGCTGGGTCGAGACGCCGAACGGAGCCTTCAACAGGTCGCCGTTGGGAGGGGCGAAGTTGGCGGTGTTGAGCAGGTTGAACATCTCGCCCCGCAGTTGCAGCGTGAACCGCTCGGAGACCTGGAACTGCCGACGCACGGCCAGATCGACTTGCCGCAACGGAAAGCCCCGGAAGGCGTTGCGCGGAAGGTTGCCGTTGGTCCCCGCGGGCGCCGCCTCGAAGGCCGCCCGGTTGAGAGCCCGCCCCCCCGGATACTGATCTCCCGTCAGCCAGAACGGCTGGCCGGGGACCACATTGGCGCGAGCCACCACGGCTTCTGGAGACACGCCGGCGGAGAAGACGTTGACGACCGGTGCGGTCTGCAGTCGCCACACGCCGTCGACGCCCCAGTTCCGCGTCAGTGCCGGCAGGAAGCCCTTGGGGGACGGCAGGGCATACGAAAACCCTCCGGAGGCGACGTGGCGGACGTCGAAGTCCGAAGAAGCTCGATTGACGCCGGGACCGTCCGACCGCCAGGGATAGGCCGTGGCGGCCTCAGAAGCGTCGTCGATGGAGTGCGAGTAGGTATAGGAGCCCAGCGCCTGCAGCCCTCCGCGGAGGTGCTGCTCGAACAGCGTCTGCAGCCCGTGGTAGCTCGAACGGGCGTCAGAGCGAACCAGTTCGTAGCTATTGACCCGACCGTTGGACAGGTTGCCGCCGAGCCTGCGCCAAAGCCGACTCCCCTTGTTCCCCACGTAGGAAACCTGTAAACTGCGCGAGCGCCCCAGCCCTTGGCTCAAGCCCACGCTCCATGACGTTGTGCGCGGCGCGTCGATGCCGGGCTCGAACCCGCGAATCTGGCCGTAAGGCGCTTCCAGATTCAGCGGCACCTCCGAGAACTGGGAGCCCAGAACCGGGAACGGCTGTCCGAACGCGGAGAGCTGACGGCCATGCGGAGCCGCGCTGACGACGGACGTGGCCGTGCCGACCGGAATGTCGTAGTAGACTCCCGTCCCCCCGCGCAGGACCGTTCCCCAGTTGTTCGCCGTCGAAAGCCGATAGGCCACGCCGAGCCGGGGCCCGAACGAGTCCTTGGGAGCGTGGAACAAAGGAGCGTTGGCCGGGCCGACGCTGAGCCGGGTCGGATCGTCGGCGTTCAAGATCGGGTAGACGTCAAAGCCGTTGCGTCCGGTCGGTGCGGGATTGTAGTCCCAGCGCAAGCCGTAGGTCAGAGTCAGTCGGGAGTTGGCCCGCCACACGTCTTGCGCATAGAGAGACACGTTCTGGAAGCGCAGTTGCGCCTTGTCCTCCTGTTGGATCACGGTGACGATCGGAGATCCGCCGACCAGCCCCACCGGACCAAGGACGCCCCCAAAAATTCCGATCTGGCGGTAGGCTGCCGAAGCCAACTCCGGCGTCAGCGTCCGGTAGTCGGCGCCGAACTTGAGCTCATGGGAGCCGCGTAGCCAGTTCAATGCCTCCACAATGCTCCATTGCCCTTGGTGGCTGTCGGTGAACCGGCCGAGGTCGATCGACGGTAGCGAGTCGGTCGCGATGATGAAGCGAGAGTCGTCGAGCGTGCGGCCTGCCGGCAGAAGGGAGGCGACATCCGGCGCGGAGGATCCAAAGGAGTCGTCGAAGTACGTCTCGTCGAAGATGGTGGCCCGCGAGTAGTTCAATCGAAGGTCGTTCGTCAGCGACTCGCTCAGCATCCCCAGCACGCCGATGGTCGCGGACATCGTGTCCACGTCGAGAAAGTTCGCCAGGCTGATCGGCCCCGGAACGGGAACGTCGTTTCCGCGAACCTCCGCCGCCGAGTTGCTGAAGCTATAGCGCCCGAACAACATCGTGGACCCGCTGAGCGCGTGATCGACGCGGCCGCTGTAGGCCTCGAGCTCCGAGGGGTTGGAGTAGGACGCGGCGTAGCGGCCGAGACCGCCGCCGACGTCCTCCCGATTCGGGACCGGGTAGATGTCGATGATGGGCCGGATCGAAGGGACGGCCGCGGCCCTGGCGGCCGCCGTCGGGTAGAACTGCGACAACGACTTGGGCTCCCGCAGGCGAAAGCCTTCGAAGGCTCCGAAGTAGAACGTACGGTCCTTGATGATCGGGCCGCCCACCGTGCCGCCGAAGTCATTCTGGCGCGTCGCCGGCTTGCCCAGCGCGTCGCGGTTGACGAACCAACTGGCGGCGTCGAGCTTGTCGTTGCGAAAGTAGTGAGACAGCGACCCATGCAGTTCGTTCGAGCCGCCCTGGGTGGCGATGGCGATCTGGCCTCCCGACAGCCGGCCGAACTCCGGCGCGTACGATCCGGTCAGGACCTTGAACTCGCGCATCGAATCCACTGGGACCAGGCCGGCCGTGGAGCCGGACGCGGTCAGCGCCGGCGCGTTGCCGTCGTTGCCCTTGAGCGCCGCCGAGACGAACGCCGGCAGCCCGAACGATGCGCTCACGCCGTCCACCATGAAGTAGGTCGAGGAGGCGCGATGACCCGAGACGGCGAAGCTGCCTCGCGATTGATCCCGCTCCGCCGTCTGCACTACGCCCGGCGGAATCGCGATCAGGCTCTGGAAGCTGCGTCCGTTCAGCGGCAACTCGGCCACGAAGCCGTGATCGACGACGGCGCCGAGCTCCGGGCTGGCGTCCAGCGCTTCGCCGGTGAGCACGACCTGCCGAGTGGCGTCAGAGTCCACCGAGTCCAGCGCCAGGGCGATCTCGGAGCGGTCGCCCACTGTCAACATCACGGTCCTCGCCGCGCCGTCCTGGAAGCCGCCCGCCTTGGCTGACACCAAGTAGGACCCGGGAGGCAATCCGGACACGGCGAATCGCCCTCGGTCGCTGGAAGTCGCCGTCCGGCTCGTGCCGGTCGCCTGCCGGAGGACGCTGACCGTGGCCCCTGAGATCGGATCGCCCGACGAGGACTTTACCGTCCCGACGAGCGTGGCCGTGATCGACTGGGCCTGCATCGAGGCGCACAAGATCAGGGCGGACGTGAGACAAAGACAAGACCGGCGCATGTTCCGATGCTCGGAACCTCCCACTCATCTCTTCGTCTGAACGACGCGGAAGCTTTCGGGTGTTTTAGGGAACAGGAGGCGCCGACCCGCCCCGGACCGCTCACCTTGCGCTTGGCGGCGATTCCGTAACCCGTCGGCAGGCGTCCGCGAAGCTACATGACAGAATGAAAGCTCTGACCCGTAGACGCTTCACCCTCTCCGCCGCCGGCCTGCTCTTGGCCCGCGGCGCCTTCGCCGAAGCTCCCAGGAGATTTCCCTTGACCCTGACTGATAAGGAATGGCGCGAAAAGCTGTCCCCGGCGCAGTTTCGCGTGCTGCGCGAGCACGGCACCGAACGCGCCGGGACCAGCCCGCTCAACGCCGAGAAGCGCCGGGGCGTGTTCCACTGCGCCGGCTGCGACCAGGCGCTGTTCGACTCGAAGACGAAGTTCGACAGCGGCACCGGCTGGCCCAGCTTCTACGCGCCGATCGAGGGCGCCGTCGGCACGACCACCGACCGCTCGTTCTTCATGACCCGCACCGAGGTGCACTGCTCCCGCTGCGGCGGACACCTCGGCCACGTCTTCGACGACGGCCCGCCGCCGACCGGCAAGCGCTACTGCATGAACGGCGTGGCGATGACCTTCGAGCCGGCCGAGACGTAGCGCGCGGCTTGGGCTAAGATAGCCATCGCCGTGCTTCGCTGGATTCTCTTCCTCGCTCTGGCCCCGGCGGCTCTCGCCCAACACGGAACGGCCGGGCTGGGCAATCCTTACGCCACGCCCGAGGACGTCGCCGAGGGAGCGCTGCTGTTTCGCTCGAGGTGCGCCGTCTGCCACGGCCCGCTCGGCTCGGGCGGCAAGGGCTCGGACTTGACGACCGGCGTATTCCGGCGCGGCTCCTCCGATGACGCGGTCTTCAAGACGATCGCCGAAGGCGTCGCGGGCACGGAGATGCCGGGCCTCGATCTCGACGGCCGCAGGGTCTGGCAACTCGTCGGCTACGTCCGCAGCCTCAGCGCCGGACGCGCCGCCGAGCAGGCGCACGGCGACGCTGACGCCGGTCAGGCCATCTTCTTCGGCCGCGGCGGCTGTACGAATTGCCACCGCGTCGGCTCCCAGGGCGGCGTAACGGGCCCGGATTTGAGCGCGATCGGGCTGCGCAGCTCGGCCGCCTTCCTCGAAGCCGCGCTGCTGCGTCCGTCCGAGGATGTGCGGCCCGAGGACTGGTTCGTCGAAGCTCGCCTGCCCGGCGGCGAAACCGTGCTGGGCCGCCGCCTCAACGAAGACAGTTTCTCGCTGCAACTGCTCACCGCCGAGACCGGCCTGCGGTCGCTGTCCAAACAGGATGTCGCCGAATATCGCGTCATCAAAACTTCCACGATGCCGTCCTATTCCGAACGATTGACGGACCAGGAAGTCCGGGATTTGGTGGCTTACCTCGCCAAGCTCGGCCGCTGAGGCGCGCCTCGCAACACGATCGCAAAACCCTGCGCGCTATCATGACCGCATGCCGAGCCGGTCGAAACTCACCGCCGAGCAGATCCAGGACGCGCTGGCCGGGCTGCCCGGCTGGACGCTGGCCGACGGCAAGCTCCACCGCGAATACGCGTTCCCGGATTTCACCCATGCGTTCGGATTCATGGCCGCGGCCGCCACGCGGATCGAAGCCATGAACCATCACCCGGAGTGGTTCAACGTCTACTCCAAGGTCATCGTCGACCTGCACACCCACGACGTCGACGGCATCACTGCTTTTGACGTGGACTTGGCCGATAGATTGGAAGGGATCGCCGCCAAGTTGCTGGCATAGCCGTCCGCCGGTTCGGCGACGGCGGTAGAAGCCCCGTCGCTCGGCTCAGGCCGGACCGGGGCGAGGTCGACGATGAGAAAAACCAAGATTCTCTGCACTCTCGGGCCCGCCTCGAGCACCCAGGACCAGATCGGCGAGCTCCTCGACGCGGGCATGAACGCCGTCCGCGTGAACTTCTCGCACGGCGATCACGCCACTCACGCCGAGAACATCAAGAGGGTGCGCGCCGCGGCCCTGCAGCGCCACCGCATGGTGCCGATCGTCGCGGACCTGCAAGGGCCCAAGGTCCGCACCGGCAAGCTCGAGGGCGGCGTCCCCGTCGACCTGCGGGCCGGCGAATCTCTCCGGCTCACGCCGCAAGAGCTGCTCGGCAACCGAGAACGCGTCTCGATCGACTACGGCTCTCTGTCCGCCGACGTCAAGCCGGGGGATTCGGTGCTGCTGGCCGACGGCTCGATCCAGCTCAACGTGGTGCGCGTCCAGGGGCTCGACGTCGTCACCGAGGTCCTCAACGACGGCCAGTTGGGCGAGCGCAAGGGCGTGAACGTGCCCGGCGCGGACATGCGGCTGCCCTCCATCACGGACAAGGACAAGGAAGACCTCAAGTTCGCCCTGTCCCAAAACGTCGAGTACATCGCGCAGTCCTTCGTGCGCCGCGCCAAGGACGTTCAACTGGCCAAGAACTTCATCGAATGGTGCGGCGCCCAGGCGCACCTGATCGCCAAGCTCGAGAAGCCGCAGGCGCTCGAAGATTTGGAGAAGATCCTCGAAGTCACCGACGCCGTCATGGTCGCCCGCGGCGACCTGGGCGTCGAGCTCAATGCCTGGCAGGTCCCGGTGGCCCAGAAACGGATCATCGAAGCCGCCAGTCACTGGCGCAAACCCGTCATCACGGCCACCCAGATGCTCGAGAGCATGATCCACGCGCCGTTGCCGACGCGCGCCGAGGCCTCCGACGTCGCCAACGCGGTCTTTGACGGCTCCGACTGCCTGATGCTGTCGGGCGAAACCGCCGTCGGCAAGTACCCGGCCGAAGCCGTCTCGATGATGAGCAAGATCATCGAAGCCGCCGAGGGCTACCGAGGCGCCGCGCGCCTCCAGCTCGGACCGCCCCCGCGCGCCGAGGACGCCTTTTCGGCAGAGATAGCCCACAGCGCGGCCCGCCTGGCCGAGAAGCTCGACGCCCGCTACATCGCCGTCTATTCCGAGACCGGCTACTCGGCCACGCTGATCTCCAAGCACCACCCCACCTGCCCCATCGCCGCCTTTTCCAGGCACTCCGACGTATGCCATCGCATGAAGCTGCTGTGGGGAGTCCGCTCCAAGCCGGTCGGCGAGGTCCAGGACTTCGACGCTTTGGTCGTGGTGGTCGACACCATGCTGCAAGAGCTGCGCTGGGCGGACCCCGGCGACCTCGTGGTGATCGTCGCGGGCACTCCGCTGACCACCGGCGGCCGGACCGACGTCATCAAGTTGCACCGAATCGGCCAGGGCTGAGCGGGCTCTAGCGAACCAGCTCGAAGCGGCTGATCGACAAGCTGGCGCTGCGCTCCTCCCGCGAATCGTCGAGCAGAAACCGCACCCGGATCTGGTCGAACTGCTGAATCGACGCTCCGGCGGGCACGGGGAAGCGAAGCCTCACCGGCGGCCGAAAAGGGTCCGTCAAGGCCTGCGCGCCCAAGCTCACCGCCCGGTTCCGGGTGTGCGTGGAATCGATGAGCACGAGCTCGAGACCGATCGTCGACGGCTCGGTCTCCCACCCCAGCAGCACCAGGTCGATCGCTCCGCAGCAGGAGAGGGCGAGGGGGGCGTCCAGCGGTTGGTTCGCCTCCATCACCAAGCCGCTTTGATCCACGGACCGGTAGCGCAGCGTGAGGGGGCTCCCGGGCTTGCGGAGAGCGTCCGGATCGGGTCGCCGCATCGGCCGGAAGAAGAACCAGTATTCGCCCGTGAATGGAATGCTGGCCACCGAGTCCGCCGGAGCCACGCGAAACGAATCCGGACGGGGCCGTGGCGGAGACGGCAGCGACGGCTCCGCCTGCGGTTCCGCGGTCAGGATCACCGACGAATACTCCGCGCGCAGGTTCGCCAAGGCCGCTCGCGTCCGCGGATCGGCGTCGTCCGGGCCCGCGCCGCCCAGCAAGCCGCCCGCTTGCGGCAGCAGCGCCAAAATCGTCACCAACAGTCCCAGGGCGATCCTCTTGGCGAGTCTGTGCGAGGAGCGCTCGCCGGACGCCGTTCGACTGGGCGAGCCGAGCCCATACCAGGCGACCAGCGCGCAGGTCCCTCCGAACAGCGTTCCCGCCCAGGCCATCCGCCCGTCGCAGGCGAACAGGACGCTCAGGTAGATCCCCACCGCCGCGACGCGAGCCGCGCGGGCCCTGTCGATCGTGTTCTGCGACGCCTCCAGCGGCAGCAGCAAGCCCTTCGGAGGCTCGTCCTCCTCGTCAGGCCCCTCGAACTGTTCCTGCATCGCGCGGAACGCCTCCGCCCCGGCGACTCCCCCTGCGGCCGCCGCAACGAGGGCCGCCCAAGACCCTTGCACGCAGAGAAGCACGAACGGCGGAGCCCAAACGGCGACCGCCAGCAGCCGGTAGAGCAGGGTTCTGGACGCGCCGGGATCGATGCGGCCGAGATCCCGAAGCGCCCACCAGCCGCCCACGCCGGCGACCGCCAAGACCATCGCAAGGTAGATCGAACCCGCCAGGACCGCCGCGGCCGGACCGTCGGCTTGCCGCTGAAAGGCCGCGTGCGCGACCACGGCAAACGCCCCCGCCGCCGCCAGAGCGGCCAAAGCAGTCCGCTGCGGCTGCGGCGGAGCGCTGAGCTGCTCGTCGACGGCTCCCTGGAAAAGGGTCACGCTGGCGGCGTAGACACCGGCGAGCCGGGAAAGGTTCCCGGCAATTCGAAACTCTCGGAGGCGGTCAGCAGCCTACCACTGCAACATGTTGGGATTGATGTTCACGCCCTTCAAGTTGCCCAGCAGCCCCAGCGAAAGGTAGTGCGGGGCGATCCAGTTGGCCGCCAGCGCCCGCAATTGCGTCGCCTTCACCGCTTCCATGGCGGCGATCTCGTCTTCCAGCGACAGCAGCTTGCCGAAGTAGCGCTCGGTGCGGGCCAGATCTTCCACGCGCGTTCGCAGCGAATCCACCACGCCCATCATCGACGCCTTCCGGGTCGCCTTGGCGCGCTCGAGCTCTTCGTCCGGCACCAGGGTCGTCACCAGCCGCCGCAGCTCCTGCACCACCTTCTCGACGGCGGCCTGCACGGACTTGCGCGACGCCCGCGCATGCACGGACAGGCAGCCGGCGTCGGCGAACATCGCCAGCTCGGCGCCGGCTTCGGTCACCGGCAGCTCCTCCTCGCGCACCAGGTTCGCCAACCGCGAGCCGGCTTCGGCCCCGAGGATGGCGTTGAGCAGGCCGGCGGCGTGCCGATCCGGATCCGAAGCGGAGCAGGCCGGCACGCCGATGCGAAAGCGGATCTGCGTGAACTGCGGCCGGTTGCGCAGCGCCATGAACTTGAAGTTCGCCGGCGTGGTCGTGGAGACCCGCTTCTTGGGCTCCTCGAGCGCGCCGAAGCGCTCCTCGGCGAGCTTCAGAAATTCCTCGTGCTCGAGGTCGCCCGCCGCCACGATCGAGATCGCCTTGGGGTGATGGCTGCGCTGGTGAAAGCGCTGAATCGACTTCGGCTTGAAATTCTCGAGCTTGGTCTGCCCCTTGGAGGTCAGCAGTCGGCCCTTGGGCGGCCGGCACAGGCCGTGCCCTTTCCAGAAGCTGCGGTAGAACATCCGGTCGAGCACGAAGTCGGCTTCCTTCTCCGCCGCCCGCAGCTCCTCCAGGACGATCTTCGACTCGGCCGACAAAGCCGTGCTGGTCAGCTTCGGCTTCAGCGTCAACTCGGCCAGCAGATCGAAGGCCGCCGATAGCTTGTCCGCTTCCACCTGCGCAAAATAGGCCGCGTAGTCCCGGCCGGTCTCGGTCTCGACCTTGCCCCCGACGGCGTCGATGGCCTTGGCAATCTCGGCGGCCGAGTGTTTCTCGGTGCCATGAAAGGCCATCTGCTGGATGAGGTAGGTCATCCCGCTTTCGGTGAGCTCCTCATAGCGCGAGCCGGCATTGACCCAAACCGAGAGCGAGACGCCCGCAGCGCCTTCCACGCGTTCGGTGATCACGCGGATGCCGTTGTCCAGTACGTTTTTCTCCACGTCCCGGCGCAGCGGATTCACGGCCTTCGATTTCGCTTTGGTTTTTGCTTTCTTTGCTGCCATGGTTTGGATAACTGTCTACTCGCCGGCGGGATCGATGGAAGTCAGCTTGAACGCAAAAGCGTGCTGACTTGGAGCTTGACCCGGTCCCAGCGCGGGAACCTCGATCAGAAGGTCATCGCCCTTCTGGGCCCAGGCAAGGGGCTGGTCGTAACCCAGAAGCCGGACTTCCGTGGATTTCTTCGACCCTCTCACGCCGCGGAGACGCAAGCTCTCGCCGGGCCAACCGGCCGCAATAGCATATAGGGTACCGTTTTTTGTGGTGAAAAAGACTTCCTTGCGCGCTCGGCCATCCACAGGCCCTTGTCCGGCCATTTCCAGAATGTCGTATTTCACCTTGTAGGTTCCGTACCCCTGGTCCGGTCTCTTCCCTTCCGACCACTGCGCCGGCCGCACCCAGGGTCGCGTGCCGTAGATGGCTTCGCCGTTTACGTCGAGCCATGCGCCCAGCTCCAGCAGGCGCTGCTGCATGATCTCGGGAATCTTGCCGTCGGCCCGCGGCCCCACGTTCAGCAGCAGGTTGCCGCCCCGCGCCACCAAGTCGGCGAACATCCAGATCAGCTCCTTGCCGGTGCGGTAGTTCTCCAGGGGTTCGTTGCGGTTGTAACCATAGGAAAAGCCCATGCCGCGGTTCTCTTCCCAGGGGTGCGACGCGTCGGGCATCCCTGCGCCGTACTCGGTGGTGAAGTAACCGCCATGATGATGCCGGGTTTCCTCGCCCCAGCGGTCATTCACAATCACGTCGTCTTTCACCGGAGATTCGTTGTAGAGCCACGCCAACAATTCCTCGGATTTCCACTCCGAGGAGGGCATGTCCCATTCGCCGTCCGAAAAGATGATGGAGGGTTTGTATCGGGTGACGACGTCCTTGAACTGCGGAATCATATGCCGCTCGACGTACAGCCGCCGATCCGTCAGCCAAAGGGGATTGAACCATTCGTACAGCGAATAGTAGAAACCCATCTTGAGCCCGGCGTTACGGACGGCGTCGCCCAAATCGCCCAGCAGGTCCCGCTCCGGGCCGGCGTCCACGGCGTTCCACGGCCGTCCCCAGTGCTCGTTGGCCTCCTTGGACTCGAACATGCAGAACCCGTCGTGATGTTTGGAGGTGAGGGCGACGTACTTGGCGCCGGAGCGGCGGAACAGGTCGGCCCACTCGGCGGGATCGAACAGCTCGGCCTTGAACATCGGCGCGAACTGGGCATAGGCGAAGTCCTTGCCGTAGACCCGGTTGTGAAACTCCAGCGTCTCGCGGTGACGCCGAACGGCCCCTTCGCTCGCGTTCGGTCCCAGCTCGGCCCGCAGTGAGTTCCAATACCATTCGGCGTACTGGTCGGGCGCCGAGTAGGCCGGCACGGAGTACACGCCCCAGTGGATGAAGATGCCGAGCTTGGCGTCCAGATACCATTCGGGGGCCGGCCGGGAGTCCAGCGACTCCCAGTTGGGCTCGTAGCGCTGCTGCGCCGCGGCGCTCCCCACCAGCAACAAGGCGAGGGCGAGGCCGCACGTCGGTTTCATAGCGTTAACAGCTTAGCGCGCCGGAGGCGCGTTCGCCCCGGCGTATGGCGATCGACGTGCCTCCTTGTCGCCCAGGAGGTGCAACGATGAGCAAAACGACGTTGACCTTCGCGCTGCTGGCGGTGCTGACGGCCTGTGGCGGACGCCACTCCCCGGCCGGTTTCCGGCTGCCGGAGACGGGCGATATCGCCCGCGGAGAGCGCGCTTTCGAGCACTTGCGGTGCTGGGAGTGTCACACCGTCGACGGCGTAGCCCTCCCCGCTCCCACGGCCCAGCATCCGGTTCCCTTAGGAGGCGCCGTCACCGAGCTGCGGACTGACGGCTATCTGGTCTCGTCGATCATCCACCCCTCGCACCGTCTGGCGCACAGACCGGTGGAACAGATCGCCGTCGAGGGGGAATCCCGCATGCCTGACTTCGCCCAGACCATGACCGTTCGCGAGCTGATCGACCTGACGGCCTTCCTGCAGTCGCGCTACCGACCCAAACCGACGCCGGAGATGTATCCGTAGCGCCTCAGTACCCGCCCGCGTAACCCAGGTGCGCCTCTTGGGCCGGCTGGCCGGGCTCCCGCCGCTCGAGCACGTAACCGCGCCGAACGACCGTATGAATAGCCAGGTCGTCCCGCGCTTCGAGCTTCTTGCGCAAACGGCTCACGTGGACGTCGACCGTACGGGTCCGGGCGTCGTCGCTGTACCCCCAGATGCGGCGCAACAGGTAGCCGCGGGAAAAGCATCGACCTGGATTCTGCTCGAGCAACTCGAAGAGCTCCAGCTCCTTGCGCGTCAACTGCAGTTCGTCTTGGACGGATGATAGGGCGGACATAGGCGGCTCCAATGCCAAACGGCGATCCGGCGAGCCGAACGGCCGACTCGGGACCTCTACGTCTGTCTTTTCCCTGACGCGCCAAAGAAAGTTACGGTAGGAAAATTCAGCGAACTATTTTCGGGGGGTCGCCTTCGAGCCGCAGCGGCCGGTCCTGATCCGCGCAGGCCGGCGCCCGGCCCAGGCTGTAGAGCTCCGCCCCGTAGGCCACGTGCCGGCGTACGTCGCCCACGCAGATCCGGTCGCCCTCGGCGGCCAGCTCACGCTGCAGCTCACGGGGAATCCCCGCGGCGGCGTCGAGTTGGGGATAGACGGAGAGCTTGAGCTGCGTCAGACCCGCGGCGGCGGCCGCCGCCAGCGCCCATACCGCCAGCTCCCGCCGGCCGGTCCAGGCCGCCCAGCTCACCAGCGCCACGGCCGCCGCGAACGGTCCGGCCAGTCCCCACGACAGTCCTTTGGGCGGCCAAGCGCTCGGCAACCCGGAGGCCAGCGCTTCCGGCAGCACCGCAGCCGCCAGCGGAAGTAGGCCCAGCAACAAGGCCGCCGCCGTCAGCTCACGGCGCGGCAAGGGCTCCACCCGCAACCGCAACCCCATCAGCGCGGCGAAGGCCGGCAGCGCCGGCAGGATGTAGCCGGGCAGCTTGTTGGTCGATAGCGAAAAGAACAGTAGCGTCCCCAGCGCCCAAGCCAGCAGCAGCCGGGTGCGCGGGTCCTCCCACAGCCGCCGCCAGGGCAGGCCGAGCGCCAGCGGAGCCCAAGGCAGCAGAGCGCCCGCCAGCACCGGCAGGTAGAACCAAGCCGGCTGTACGTGCTGCAGCTCCGGGCTGATCAGCCGCAGCACGTGATGGCGCCACAGGAACTCTTCCACGAAGGCGTCGCCGTTGCGCGCGTAGCAGATCGCGTACCAGGGACCGCAAACCGCCAGAAACGGCAGCAGGGTGCGGGCGGCGAACAGATCGCGCGCCACCGGCCTCACGCCTCGCAGCGTGCAGACGCCCAGCGCGGCCATCGTCGCCACCGCCGGACCCGCCAAGCCCTTGGCCAACACGCTGACGCCCAGCAGCGCCCCGAACCACGGCAGCCGCCGCTTGTCCGCCGGATCATCGGCCCACTCCAGCAGCAGCAGCAGGGCCGCGCCCACCGCCGCCGTCAGCGGCAGGTCGAACACCCCCGCCTGGCCGAAGGCCGCCCAGCCGGCCGTCGTCAGCAGAATGGCCGTCGAGACGTCCGCCGTCGTCTCGTCGAAGACCCTCCGCAGCCGCCAATGGTAGAAGACGAGGAACAGCACGCTCAGCGCCGCCGTAGCCAGCCGCGTCGCCTGATCGGCCGGAGCCCCCAAGGCCATCCCCGCCGCCCCGAGCCAGTACAGCAGAGCGGGCTTCTCGAACCACGGCTCGCCGCCCAGCCGCGGCGTCACCCAGTCGCCCGAGAGCCACATTTCGCGCGCAATCGAGGCGTAACGCGGCTCGTCCGGGCCTACCACGCCGCGCAGACCGACCCCGGAAAAAAGCAGGAACCACGCCGCGATTGCGAACACAGCCCAGCGCAGCATTTCACGACGCGACATCACGAACAGCCCGTTCAAATCGGGCGGAGATCCAACCGATTCAGCGTATACTCAAACAAAACGCGCGCGCCATGTCCCCTTCGCCATGAGACTCGGAATCGACTTCGGAACTACTCGCATCGTGCTCGCTGCGGCCGACCGGGGCAACTACCCGATCGTGCAGTTCGAGAGCCCGGACGGGGATGTTCGCGATTGGTTTCCGCCGCTGGTCGCCGCCCGCGGAAACGAGCGCCGCTACGGCTGGCAAGCCTGGGACCTGCAGGCCGATCCCGAGTGGACGATCGTTCGCTCGGTCAAACGAATCCTGTCCCACGCCGGGCCGCAAACCGAGCTTGAGCTCGGCGATACGGTCACGCCGCTGCAGACGGTTCTGCAGGAGCTCACCACCGAGCTCCGCGTGCAGATCCAAGAGCGTTCCAACGCCCCCGGCGACCTCTCCAAGCTCGAAGTCCACCTGGGCGTGCCGGCCAACGCCAACACGAACCAGCGCTTTCTGACCGCCGAGGCCTTCCGCTGGGGAGGCTTCGACGTCCTCGGCCTGCTCAACGAGCCTTCGGCCGCCGCCATCGAGTACGCCCACCTGAACCCTGTGTCGGACCCGACCCAGGAGCGCTACGTGCTGGTCTATGACCTCGGCGGCGGGACCTTCGACGTGTCGCTCGTCCGGCTCCTCGGCTCCGAACAGACCGTGCTGAGCTCCGAGGGCATCTCCACCCTCGGCGGCGACGACTTCGACGACTTGCTGGCCGAATCCTCCCTGGAGGCCGCCGGCGTCCCGGAGGAAGAGCGCGAGGAGATGTCGCAGACCGAGTGGTTCCGTCTGCGCGAGGAGTGCCGGCAGAAGAAGGAAGGCGTCAAGCCCAACTCCCGGCGGATCATCATCGACCTGGCGCAGGTTCGCGAAGGCTGGGACGCCGTCTCGGTGCCCGTGGACGACTTCTACGAGCGCAGCCGCCCGGCGGTGGACGAGACGCTGCACGCCGTGGAGGACCTGCTCAACCGCAACGGCTTTCAGCTCGACGGCTCCGGCACCGAAGACCGCCGCATCGAGACCGTCTACGTCGCCGGCGGAGGCAGCGAGCTGCCCCTGGTGCCGCGCGGTCTGCGCGAGAGCTTCGGCCGGCGGGTGCGTCGCTCCGCTCACGGCCGTTCCTCCACGGCCATCGGTTTGGCCGTGCAAGCCGACGCCGCCAAGGGCTACGTGCTGCGCGACCGCTTTACGCGCTACTTCGGCGTCTACCGCGAGGGCGACTCCGGCCGCGAGATCACCTTCGACCCGCTGTTCTGGAAGGAAGCCGCCCTGCCTGCGTCCGGCGAGGAGCCGCTGCGCATCCAGCGCAGCTACCAGCCGGTGCACAACGTCGGCAAGTTCCGCTACCTGGAGTGCAGCCACCTGACGCCGGAAGGCCAGCCGGCCGGCGACATCACGCTGTGGGACGAGATCGTCTTTCCCTTCGATCCCGGGCTGCGCGGCCAGAACCTCGGCGGCGCCCACATTGAATGGTGCGACGCCGCCCGCGGACAGACGATCGAAGAGACCTACACCTGTGATTCCAGCGGCAAGTTGGCGGTACGGATCGGCAATTTGACGGCGCAATACGCTGACGATTTCCGCATCGGCCGCTGGGCCAGCTCGGACAACCGGCTCAAGCCCGGCCGCCGCGGAGCCGCACGCAAGGGCCGCTCCGGCCGCGCCTCCAAATCGGCGCGGTCTGCAGGCAAGCCCTGATTTATCGATAATGGTTTCTGGAGCGCGGCTCGACAGCGGGCCGCTTTTTTCTTCGTTATGTACCGAGATCTTACCGCCCTTCCCCCCGGACCCGACGCGCCGCGTGTGATCCACGCCATCGTCGAGATCCAACAGGACGGCTCGAACAAATACGAGTACGACGCCGAGCTCGGCCTGTTCAAACTCGATCGAGTCCTCTATTCGGCCGTGCACTACCCCATGGCCTACGGCTTCATTCCCGGCACCCTGGCCGACGACGGAGACCCCATCGACGTGATGGTGATGACCCGCTCGCCCACCTTCACCGGCTGCCTCATCCTGGCCAAGCCCATCGGATTGTTCCGTATGCACGACGAAAAAGGAGAGGACGAAAAGATCCTCGCCGTGCCGACGGCCGATCCCCGCTTCAATGAGGTGGAGTCGCTGGAAGACATGCGTCCGCACCGCCTGCGCGAAGTCGAGCACTTCTTCTCGATCTACAAGGATCTGGAAGACAAGAAGGTCGACATCCGCGGTTGGGAAAGCCGCGAGTCGGCCTACAAGGCCATCGAGCAGTCGATCGAACGCCGCGCGGCCAAGTTCGGCCCCAACGGCTGAGCCCGGCGGCTACAGCCTCCGCCCGAGAAACGCCGTCAGGGCTTCGAAAGCCTCGGGCGTAAAGGAATGCTCACCGGCCGGCTGGCGGACCTCGAAGGCGTCCGCCGCCCCGGCTCGCTCATAGGCGGGGCGCACCTGCTGCACGAAGCGGTCCACGCCCTCGCGCGGCATGCCGATGTCCTCGGTCGGCGCCCACAACATCAACGGACGAGGAGCCAGGGCGGCCGCGAAGTCGCCCTGGTCGCCTTTGAGCAGCATGTCCGGCACCCACCAGTAGGTTCCGTGGTAACTGTGCCGCTGAGCCTTTTCGAGAAAGACCGCCAGCGATCCCACGCCGCCGCAGATCGGCGCCGCCAGCCGGATGCGATCGTCCAACAGCCAGGAGTAGAACGACGTGATGCCGCCGAACGACATGCCGGTCGTCGCGATCCGCTGGGCGTCCACCTCCGGCCGCCGCCCCAAATACGTCACGCCCTGGCGAATCTCATACAGCACCGCGCCCATCGCCGTCCGTCCTTGAATCAGCAGCAGATTGGCCTGCGTGTTGATCGCCGGCCCGCGCCGGTCCAGCCCTCTCTGCGTGATCGCCAGCGCCACATAGCCTCGGCGCGCCAATTCGCGGGCCCAGCCGAGCATCCGCTGGTGGGGAGCCGCGGCGCCCGGCGTCGTCCATTCACCCGGCCCGAACGTCGCCGTCGCCATCGATTCGCGGCTGCCGCTCGAGCCGTGCAGGCAGATCACCGCCGGCAGAGGCCCCCGCGCTTGCGCCGGCCGAATCAGATAGGCCGGCACGATCTCGCCGTCGAGCGACTCCCAGGAGAGATCCTCGATCACCAAACCGTCCTCGGTCTTGGTCGAGGCGACCTTCACGTCCACCTCCGGCGGCGCAAGCGGAACCTTCAACAAATCCGCGAAAGTCTGCCGCACGACCGCAGCGAAAGGCGTGGGTTGCGCCGTCGCGGAGACGGCCAGGACCAGGGCGAACAGCGTAACGCGGAGCATGGCGATAGGATGCCACGAAGACGGCCTCGGCGGGCGGCGCCGACCCGCTGGAGTCAGCGCCCGACGGTGGCAGGGTAGCGCTCAGCGATCCACGGCTCGATCTGGTCGGCCACGTAGCGGTGCCCGGCCGCGTTGAAGTGCCAGTCGTCCGCCCGGTACAGCGCCCCACGGTTGGGCGGATCGCCGTCCCGCAGGCTGATGTAGTCGGCGCCGGTCTCGGCCATGTAGCGACGCATCGTGGGAAAGGGGCGCCAGGCGGCCGTCGGGACGTAGACGAACAGGACGGGGATCTCCCTTTCGCGGCCCAACTCCTGGATCGCGTCGAGGATCGCTCGGTTGAGGGTCCACCACTCGCCAACCGGCAGATTGTATCCCGCTACGCGCACGGCGTAGCGCAACCCCATCCACACTCTCGACTCGTACTCCAGCCAATGCATCAGAGGGCCCGGCCGGTCCGCCGCGGTCTTCGGCTCCAAGCGCCCGTTCTCCACTTTGAAGACGGGTTTCTCCCGCTCCTCGGGCACCGCTCGGAAGGCCGTCTGCGACCGGCTCAAGTCCGCATCGCAGATCGCCACGATCAGCAACTGCGGTCGCAGCGGGAGCGCCTGCTCGCGAAAGCTCAGGTACATCTGGTCCACGCCGAAGCCGGGCATCGCCAGGTTGAACACGGCTGCGCCGGGCAGCCTTTGCTGGAGCAGCGCCGGGTAGCTCTCTTCGAGCGGAGAGCCATACGCCCAGGTGAACGAATCGCCCACCAGCGCAATGCGGAATCGCGGGTCGTTCGGATCGAAGTCCTCCTCGGCGCGAAATCCTTGG
Organism: Acidobacteriota bacterium; assembly: GCA_016125275.1. Taxonomy (GTDB): domain Bacteria; phylum Acidobacteriota; class Terriglobia; order Bryobacterales; family UBA6623; genus RI-231. The sequence continues at coordinate 528,415 of WGMB01000003.1, forward strand.
CCGTTCGCCTGGTAGAGGACGCCGTCGATGTCGAACCGCACATGCGGACGCATCCGCCAGCCCGTGGCCGGGTCCACGTCGAACGTGCGGCTCTCGCGGGTCTGCCGGTCGCCGACCGAGTAGCGAGGGTTGGGAGGCAACAGCCCGAACGTCCACAGCAATCCCTCGAGCAGCGCGATCGCGACGACCACGGAGACCAACGGAACCAGCAGGAGGAACAGACGGCGCAAGACTATCAGAGAACTACCACAGCAAGAGAATGGCCTACACGGCCCCGTAGGCCAGCATCGCGTCGGCCACCTTGATGAAGCCGGCGATATTGGCGCCCTTCACGTAGTTCACCCAGCCGTCGCCTTCGCTGCCGTGCATCACACACTGAGAGTGAATCTTCTGCATGATCTCTTCCAGGCGATGCTCGACTTCCTCCCGCGTCCAGGAAATTCGCAACGCGTTCTGTGACTGTTCGAGGCCCGAAACCGCCACGCCGCCGGCATTGGCCGCCTTGCCCGGCGCATACAGAATCCGGGCGTTGAGAAAGCGGTTCACGCCGTCGATCTCCGTCGGCATGTTGGCGCCTTCAGCCACGCCGATCACGCCGTTATCCAGCAGCGCCTGGGCGTCGTCGCCGGAGAGCTCGTTCTGCGTAGCGCACGGGAAGGCCAGATCGCACTTCACCTGCCAGGGCTTCTCCCCGGCGTGGTAGGAGCAGCCGAACCTCTCGGCGTACTCGTGGATGCGTCCGCGGCGCACTTCCTTGAGGTCCTTGAGCCACTCGAGCTTGTCGCCGCGAATGCCGTCCGGGTCATGGATGAAGCCGCTCGAGTCGGACGCCGTCACGACCTTCGCCCCGAGCTGATTGAGCTTCTCGATGGCGTAGATCGCCACGTTGCCCGAGCCGGAAACCACGGCGGTCTTGCCCGCAAGGCCGTCGCCCCGCCGGGCCAGCATCTCCCGCATGAAGTACACGGCCCCGTAGCCGGTGGCTTCGGTCCGCACCAAGCTGCCGCCGAAGGCCAGTCCCTTGCCGGTCAGGATGCCCGTGAAGCGGTTCTCCAGGCGCCGATACATCCCGAACAGATAGCCGATCTCGCGCGCGCCCACGCCGATGTCGCCGGCCGGCACGTCGGTGTTCTCGCCGATGTGCCGGTGCAGCTCGATCATCAGCGAGTGGCAGAAGCGCATCACCTCGCGGTCGCTCTTGCCCTTGGGGTTGAAGTTGGCGCCGCCCTTGGCGCCGCCCATCGGCAGCGTCGTCAGGCTGTTCTTGAGAACCTGCTCGAAGCCCAGGAATTTCAGGATGCTCAGGTTCACCGAAGGGTGAAAGCGCAGCCCGCCCTTATACGGTCCGATCGAGTTGTTGAACTGGACGCGCGTGGCGCGGTTGGCGCGGATGTTGCCCTGGTCGTCCTCCCAAGTGACCCGGAAGATGATGATCCGATCCGGCTCGGTCAAGCGTTCCAGGATCTGGTCCTGCCGGTACCTGGGGTGCTCGTGCGTGAACGGAATGATCGTCTCGGCGACTTCACGGACCGCCTGATGAAACTCCGGCTGGGCGGGATTGCGCCGCCGCAAGCCATTGAGAAAACGTTCGATTTCGCGACGAAGCTCGGACTGCGCGGCGACTGTCATGGCTGTATTGTAGAGAGGTTGCGGACGCTGGAGCGTTCCCCCCGGGGATCTATCGACCCAAGCGTTCGCCGACTGCATGGGCCGACGCCGGCAAGGTCACGCGGAGGCGCTGCCGACCCGGGCCGGGCCCCAATCCCGCAGCAGCGCCGAGCCGTTCAGAGACTCCCTCAGTTTTCCCCGCGCTCGGCTCAGCCGTGACATCACCGTCCCGATCCGGATCTGCAACAACGACGCGATCTCCTTGTAGGCAAAGCCCTCCACATCGGCCAGCAGTAGGATCTCCCGCGACTGTTCAGGCAGACGATCGAGCGCCTGCAACAGCTCTTCATCGGTGACGGCCGCCGGAACGGGTTCCGGGGCGGTCTGCCGGCCGAGAATCTCGTCGCTGTCATCCGCCGGCGGCCGGCTCAGCCAGCGCCGCCGGTGGTCGTGGATGCAGTGCAACAGGATCTTGAACAGCCAAGCCCGGCAGTTGGTGCCGGGCTCGAAGGTGTCGAACGACCGCCAAGCCCGCAGATACAGGTCCTGCACCACATCGTCGGCTCGGCTGGGATCGCCCAGCGCCCGCCGCGCCGTGCGGTAAAGAGAGTCCAAGTGCGGCACGGCTTGCGCCTCGAACTCTTCGCGTTTCCGATTCCTCCGCAGCAGTCCCACGTCCGCCTACGCAAGGACGTTCGCGGGCCAAGCGGGATGAGTTACGGAGCCTGCGGAAGAAATAGAGAGGGAACGTACGCAGCGAACCCGCAACATGGAACGGCGGGGAAATATCGGCCGCCGCGCCGGTCCCGGCCGCCGTCAGGGCTTGACACCCCGCGTTACCCTAGGACCAGCAAGGTCGCCGAAAAGACGCCCTTTCCTTTCTCAGGGCAGCCAGGGCAGCCGGCCGCCTGAGATCGCCACAACGTAGCATTCGCCGGCAAATGGCGGCTCAACGCCTCCGTCGAGCCTGCCAAGCTGCGCCGGAAATGGCTCACTCTGGCTCAGATTGGCTCACTCTGGCTCACTTTTCGAAGAAAAAAAGCGTTGGCGCGCCCCTCGAATCCGCCAAATGTGGGGCGAGGGCCGCGCGCGCCCCCGCCGGGCGTCCTGTCCGCGTTAATCCTTCTCGATCACGCCGCAGGCGATCCGCGAACCGGCGTCGCCGGAAGGCTGGGACTTGTAGTCGTCCTGGCCGTCATGCACGACGATGGCCGATCCGTCCGAATCCATCAGATTGCCCGAGCCCTTTCCGAATGTCACATCCGGGTTGGCAACCTCGAGCATGATCTTGCCGCTGCTGGGAACCTCGAAGTTCGGCATGTCGCCGGAGTGGTGGTGTTTGCCCGCGAAGTAGCCGTGCTCGGCCTTGGTCGGATTGAAGTGACCGCCGGCCGACTTGAAGTCCGGCGCCTCGCAGGAGCCCTTTTCGTGAATGTGGAACGCGTGCCGGCCGGGCGGCAGCCCGTCGAAGCGCACCTGAATCAAAACCACGTCCACGCCCTGCCGAAGCTCCGCCTCGCCCACGCTCTTGCCTTGGGCGTTCTTTAGTACCGCATGCGCCGTGGCTCCCTCGCCCATCGAACCATGCCCCGCGGCGCCGAATGCCGCCACCGAGCTCATCGCCGCCAGGGCTGAAGCCGCTAGTGTTGTTCGCAACTGCATGTGAACCTCCTCGCCCGCCCGATTCAAAAACCCGACGAGTCAAGTGGAGGACACCGCGCGGCGCGGAACCGTTTCCGCGCCGCTGTGCGGAAAGCCGCATCCGCGCCTACGAGCGCACCACCGAATCGGGCACGCCGACCTTGCGCAGAATCGACATCATCGGGCACCAATTGGTGAACGCCGACTGGAACAGGTTCAGCCCCACGAAGCCCGTGAAGAGGTACCAGTAGGGGTTCACCCAGTAGCCCAGCGCCAGGCTGAGCATCACGACAAAGCCTGCAATCAGGCGCAACCAGCGATCGACAGTCATTGTTCATTCCTCCGTTCCGCCATGAAGTAGACGATCGGAACCGTCATGCGAGACAGCAGCAAAGAAGCCACTTCGCCCGCCATGAGCGAGATGGCCAAACCTTGGAAAATGGGGTCGAACAGGATCACCGCGGCGCCCACGATCAGCGCGGCCGCCGTCAGCATCATCGGGCGGAACCGCACCGCGCCGGCGTCGATCACCGCTTCATCGAGCGGCATGCCCTGGCGCCGCCGCAACTCCACGAAGTCCACCAGGATGATCGAGTTGCGGATCACGATGCCCGCCCCCGCGATGAAGCCGATCATCGACGTAGCCGTGAAGAACGCGTTCATCAGCCCGTGCGCCGGCAGTATGCCCACCAGCGAGAACGGGATGGCCGACATGATCACCAGCGGCGTCAGAAACGACCGGAACCAGCCCACCAGCAGCACGTAGATCAGCACCATCACGGCCGCAAACGCCAGCCCCAGGTCGCGAAAGACCTCGTAGGTGATGAACCACTCGCCGTCCCACTTGAGCGAGTAGCGCTCGTCGGTGAACGGTTGCGAAGCCGTGAGCTGCTCGAGCTCGTAGCCCCCGCCCGTTTCGATCGCGCTCACCCGCGGCTGCACCTGCAGCATGGCGTAGACGGGGCTCTCGATCGCGCCGGCCACGTCCGCCGTCACGTAGGTCACCGGCATCAGGTTCTTGTGGTCGATCGAGGCGTCTTCCACGCCCGTCTCCACCCGCGTGAGCTCGGACAAGGGGATCAGCGAGCCGTCGCGGCCACGGACGCGCAGTGTCGCCAGACGGTCCGGCGTCGAACGGTCGGCGCGGTCGAAACGCGCCTCGATCCGAACGTCCTCCTTCTCGTCCTCCTGGTGCAGCAGCCCCACGGTGCGGCCGGCCGAAGCAAGCGACAGCGCGTCGGCGATCTCCGCGTCGCTCACCCCATGCAGGGCCGCCTTGGCTTGGTCGACCACGAAGCGCACCTTCGGCTGAGGGTCTTCCACGCGCCAGTCGGCGTCGACCACGCCGTCGGTCTCGTCAAAGATGTCGAGCACCTCACCGGCGATCCGGCGGCGGCCTTCGGCCTCGGGACCGTAGATCTCCGCCACCAGCGTCTGCAGCACGGGCGGCCCCGGGGGCACCTCGGCCACCTGGATGCGCGCCCCGAGCTCGGTCGCCAGCGGGCCGATGCGCTCGCGCACGCGCTTGGCGATGTCGTGGCTCTGCGCCGAGCGCTCTTCCTTGCCCGTCAGGTTCACCTGGATGTCCGCCTCGTGCGGAGCCCTGCGCAGGAAGTAGTGCCGCACCAAGCCGTTGAAGTTATACGGCGCGGCCGTGCCCACGTAGGTCTGCACGTCGTGCACTTCCGGCTCCAGCAGCACCCCGTCGGCCAGACGCCGCGTCACCCGGGCCGTCTCCTCCAGCGGAGTCCCTTCCGGCATGTTCACAATCACCTGAAACTCGCTCTTGTTGTCGAACGGCAGCATCTTCACTTCGACGAAGCCGATCGCCACCAGCGCCATAGAGCCCAGCAGCATCACCACCACGCTCAGCAGGAAGCCGTAGCGCAGCAGCGGCTGGTGCAGCAGCGGGCCCATCACCCGGCGGTAGAGCCGCGTCGTCCAGTCTTCTTCCCCGCCCTCTCCGCCATGGCCGTGCCCGTGGCCGTGCGGCTTCAGGAACCGGATCGCAGCCCAAGGGGTGACGATGAACGCCACCAGCATCGAGATCATCATGGCCGAGGACGAGCCCACGGGAATCGGCTCCATGTACGGGCCCATCAGGCCGCGCACGAAGGCCATCGGCAGCACCGCGGCGATCACCGTGAACGTCGCGAGGATGGCCGGGTTGCCGACCTCGCTGACGGCCTCGACGGCCACGTCGGCCAGCGGCCGCCCGCGGTTGGCGCCCATCCGCGCATGCCGCACGATGTTCTCCACCACCACGATGGCGTCGTCGACCAGAATGCCGATCGAGAAGATCAGCGCGAACAGCGTGATGCGGTTCAGCGTGTAGCCATAGAGGTAGAAGCACGCCAGGGTCGGAGCCAGCGTCGTGGGAATCGCCAGAAAGACCACCCAGCTCTCACGAAAACCCAGCGTCAGCCAGATCAGCACGGACACCGCCACGATGGCGATGAACATGTGGAACAGCAGCTCGTCGGACTTCTCCTGCGCCGTCTCGCCGTAGTTCCGCGTCACGTCCAGCGTGACCTCGGCCGGAATCACCGCGCCGCGCACGTCCTTCACCATCTCCAGCACACGGTCCGCCACCACGATCGCATTGGCGCCCTTGCGCTTGGAGATCGAGATCGTCACGGCGGACTCGAACTGCGGGTCCTTCTTCGAGGCGTAGCGCACATACTGGTCCGGCTCGGCGCCCTCGTCGAGCACCCGCGCCACGTCGCGCACGTACACCGGCCGCCCGGCCGACACGGACACGACCACGCTCTCCACGTCCGCCGCGCAGCGCAGGAACTCGCCGGCCTCCACCAGCACCCGGCGGTTGGCCGAGTCATAGGCGCCGGCGTCCAGCGACTGGTTCGCGCCCATCAGGCGGCCGGCCACCTCATTGGGCGCCAGCCCGTAGGCCGCCAGCCGGGCCGGGTCGAGCACCACCTCGATCCGGCGTGGACGCCCGCCGATCAGGTCCACGGCCGAAACGTCGGTGACGCGCTTGACCGAGTCCTGGAGCTGCGCGGCCACGCGGCGCAACTGGTAGTCGTCATAGCGCTGCGAGTGCAGCGTCAGGGCCAGGATCGGCACGTCGTCGATCGAGCGCGGCTTCACCAGCGGCATCGACGCGCCGGGAGGGATCTTGTCGAAGTTCGCCGCCAGCTTCTGATTCAGCCGGACGATGGCGTCCTCTTCGTTCTGCCCCACGTAGAAGCGGGCGATCACCATCGCCATGCCGGGGGTCGAGGTCGAGTACAGGTACTCGATGCCGGGCGTCTCCCACAGCAGCTTCTCCATCGGCTTGGTCACCCGCTCCTCGACCTCGCGGGCCGAAGCGCCGGGCATCTGGACGAAGACGTCGATCATCGGCACGATGATCTGCGGCTCCTCCTCGCGCGGCAGGTAGAGCGTGGCGAAGGCCCCGACGCCGATGGCGAAGGCCATGATCAGCGGCGTCAGCTTCGAGTCGATGAAGGCGTGAGCGACCACGCCCGCAATGCCCAGATGCTGCTTGTCGTTCATTGAGCCGCCTCCTGGGCCGTGGCCCGCGCGCCGTCGACCGCCTGGGCAGGGTCGAGCACGACGCGGTCGCCGGCCTCGAGACCGGAGAGAACCTCATAGCGGCCGTCGGCGAGCTCGCCCAGCGTCACCAGCCGCCGCACCAGCCGATCCTGCTCCACCACGAACACCGAGCGAAGTTGCCCGCGGGTGACTACCGCCGAGGCCGGCGCCGTCAGTCCGGCCTGCTCCGCGCCCGGCAGAAAGGCTCGCCCGTAGAGCCCGGAGCGCAGCGCCGCGTTCGCCGGCAGGGCCAGCTTCGCCACGAAGCTGCGCGAGCCCCTGTCCACCGTCGGCACGATCTCCACGACCCGCGCGCTCGACGGCCCCTCGGCGCCGAGGGCCTCGATCTCCACCCGCAACTCTTGGCCGACGCGCAGATTGGGCAGCCGCGACTCCGGCACGGCGACCTCCAGACGGTAGCCGCCGGACTGCTCGATCTCGAGCAGAGGCGTCCCGGGAGCGGCCAACGCGCCGGGGTCGACCATCCGCTGGGTCACGTAGCCGCTCACCGGCGCCGGAATCTGGGCGTAGGTTAGCCGGGTTTCCGCTTGTGCGATGGCGGCTTCAGCCTGCGCCCGCTTGGCCTCGGCTTGCGCCTTCTGGGAACGAGCCAGCTCCACGGCCGCCTCCGCCCCGCGCAGCCGCGCGGCGGCCTCGTCGTACTCCTGTTGCGAAACGCTCTTCTTGCCCAGCAGCTCCTCGAAGCGGCTGTGCGTCACCGCAGCCAGGTCGAGCTGCGACTGCGCGGCGGCGATCGCCTGGCCGCCGGCCACGATGGCGCTGGCGGCTTCGGCGCGGGCCGCCTGGGCGGCGCTCAGGCCGGCCCGCAGCTCGCGGTCTTCCAGCACGATCAGCGGCTGGCCGGCGCGCACCGCTTGGCCCTCGGCCGCCTTCACTTCCTGCACGTAGCTGAGGATGCGAGCGGAAACGGTCACGCGTTTCTGGGCGGCCACGCTGCCGATCAGGGGAACCTCTTCACTGCGCGAGGAAGGCGCCAGCGTCTCCACGCGGACGGCGATCGGCGCCATCTCGGCCGCCGGAGCGGCGTCGCCGTGGCCCTCCTCCGGAGCGCCTCCGCAGGCGAAGCCGCCGAGCAGGATCACAACGGGAATCAGTCTTTTCATCACAGCAAGGCCTCCGAAGAGAGAGTCAGCACGCCGGCGGCGTGGTCCAGCTTGGCGCGGGCGACGCGTTGGTCGTAGAGCGCCGCCAGTCGTTGAAAGCGTGCGCCGGTCAGGGCGTTCTCGCTGCGCAGCAACGACGTCACGTCCTCCAGCCCGGCTTGGTAGCGATTGCGCACGATGCGCAGGGATTCCTCGGCTTGCTCGATCGCCGCCCCGGCCACTCTCAGCCGCTCCGTCGCGGTCGAGAAAGCCGTCCAGGCTTGGCGCACCTCGAGCTCCGCGGCTGACGCGGCCCTCCGCCGCGCCGCCTCGGCCTGCGCTTGTCCGGCGGCGGCCTGATCGATGCGGGCCTGCGTCTCACCGCCCTTCCACAGGTCCCAGCGCATGCCCACGCCGGCCAGCCAGTTGCCGCCGCCCTGGTTCACGAACCGCGCGCGGTCGGCCTCCAAGGCGCCTTGCGCGAACACCTGCGGCAGTCGAGCGGCCCCTGCCTGGCGGGCGTTCTCGGCCGCCATGTCCACGCCAAGCTGGGCCTGCCGCAGATCCGGCCGCTCGCCTCGAGCCAGCGCGATGCGGCCGGCCAAATCATCGGCCGGCGCGGACGCCTCGGCCAACGGCGTCGACAGCGTGCGTGGCGTCTCCAGCGGCAGGCCCAGCGCATCATTGAGTGCGGCGATGGCGACTTCCGCATCGCCCGCAGCTTGGATGCGCTGCTGCTCGATCGCCGCCCGATGCGCCTGCACGGCCAGTACGTCGGCCTGCGTCGCCATGCCCGCGTCGAACATCGCCTGGGCGCGCTCGAGGTCCGCGTCCACCGAACGCAGAGCGTCCTGGGTAGTGGCGAGGCCGGCCGCGGCCAGGTCTGCGCCGAAGTAGGTCTGCACCACGCCCAGCAGCACGTCCTCTTGCCGCCGCTCGGTCTCGGCCTCGGACATCTGCTTCTGCAGCCGCGCCGCCGCGATGGCGCTCTTGGTGCGATGCGCGTCGAACAGCGTCTGCTCCACCCGCACCAGCGACTGGAAGTTCTGCACCGAGGCCGGGTTGTTCAGCGTGTTGATGGCGAAGTTGGCTTCGGTAAAGCGCCGCTGGTTCAGCAACGTTCCGAAGGCGAACACCGGGTTGTTGCTGCGGGTGTAGGACTCCTGCCAGCTCAGCCGCGGCAGCCGACCCGCCGCGGCCACGCGCACGCCGGCGTCGGCCGCTTGTTCGCCGGCCGCGGCGCCCTCTAGCGCGGGGTTGGATTCGAGCGCCAGACGCGCGGCTTCGATCAGCGTCAGCGGCTCCTGGCTGTAACCCGGTAGGGCCGCCAGGAGCAGGATTGTCGCCTGGAACACAGATCTCGTCATATCTAGACTCTCCGATATTTAGCCGCAAAAAAAGTCATTGCTTTCCGGCCCCGAACCGCTTCTGCACGCATTGCATGACGCTTTCCAATTGCGGTTCGGCGACGCGGTAGAAGGCCTTGCGCCCTTCCCGCTGGCTCTCCAGCAGGCCGCAACGCTGCATCAGGCGGAGATGCTCGGACGCCATGTGGCTGGGGATCTCGCACGCCTGCGCCAACTCACCCACCGTGTAGCGCCCGCCGAGCATCATCTCGATCATCCGCAAGCGGTGAGGATGAGCGATTGTGCGCAGGCATTCGGCGGCTACGTTGAGGTCGTCGAGCGAAGTCAACTCGGTGTCGCTTCGAGGTTCCATAACTCAATCGTATCGAAACCTTACGATATGTCAATACAAAATCGACTCCGGCCCCGATAGCATGGCCAACACATGCCCGCAGACCGCCTGCACGCCGAAGCCTGGATCGGCGACGCCGTCCTCAGCCTTTACGTCCGCCGCCGCATTCTCGAGCGCGACGGCCGCGTCGACGGCGAAAAGTCCACCCGAATGACCTCCAACCGGTTCCTCGCCGCGTGGGGAGACCCTACGGCCGTCGAAGCCCGCATCGGGCGCATCTACGAAGCTGACGGGCTCGAGGCAGCCTTCGCCTGGATCGAAGCCGAGCTGGCGCCCCGCTTCGACCGCGAGGAGCGCAACCGCCATCGGCGCTAGGGCCCGATGCGGTATCCTCTTCGCTGATGAAACGCCTGTTTTTGTTTGTATTCTTGCTGTTCCTGCTCGCAGGCTGTTCTCCTGTTCCCCCTCCGAGCAACGCCGCCCGGCCCAACATCGTCATCGTCCTGGCTGACGATCAGGGCTGGGGCGACCTGAGTATTCACGGCAACACCAACCTGTCCACGCCCCAGATCGACTCGATCGGCGAGGACGGGGCGTTATTTGACCGCTTCTACGTCAGCCCGGTGTGCTCGCCCACCCGGGCCGAGCTGCTCACGGGCCGCTACCACGCGCACGGAGGCGTCGGCGGCGTGAGCCGCGGCGAAGAGCGCCTCGATCTCGATGAGCGCACCATCGCCGAGGCCTTCCAGGCGGCGGGATACCACACCGCCGCATTCGGCAAGTGGCACAACGGCACCCAGTCGCCCTACCGGCCCAACGACCGCGGGTTCGACGAATATTACGGCTTCACCTCCGGGCACTGGGGCGAGTACTTCTCCCCGCTGCTGGAGCACAACGCCACGCTCACCAAGGGCGAGGGCTTCATCATCGACGACCTCACCAACCATGCTCTGTCCTTCATGGAGGAGCACAAGAGCGAACCCTTCTTCGTCTACCTGCCCTACAACACGCCGCACTCGCCCATGGACGTCCCCGACGAGTATTGGGATCGCTTCAAGGACAAGGAGCTGGCGATGCGCAACCGCGACCCCGAGCGCGAATCCATCCCCGTAACCCGCGCCGCCCTGGCCATGGTGGAGAACATCGACTGGAACGTCGGTCGCGTGCTCGCCAAGCTCGACGATCTCCAACTAGCCGAAAACACGATCGTGCTGTACTTCTCCGACAACGGCCCCAACAGCTACCGCTGGAACGACGATATGAAGGGCCGCAAAGGCTCTGTCGACGAAGGCGGCGTCCGCTCGCCGCTGCTGGTGCGCTGGCCCGGCCACATCGCCCCCGGCACGAAGATCGACCGCATCGCCGCCGCCATCGACCTGCTGCCGACCCTGACCGACCTGGCCGGCATTGAGCGGGTCGGCGACAAGCCCCTCGACGGCCGCAGCCTTCGCCCGCTGCTGCTGGGCGAGGACGCCGCCTGGCCTGATCGCACTCTGTTTACCGAGTGGGGCCGCCGCGTCAGCCTGCGCACGCAGCAGTTCCGCCTGGACAACGACGGCGCCCTGTTCGACATGACCGCCGACCCGGGGCAGCGCCTGGATGTCTCCAGCCAACATCCCGACGTGGCCGAGAAGCTTCGCGGCGAGCTCGAGACCTGGCGGCAGATGTGCCTGCGCGAGATCGGCGAGTCCTCCGAGCGCCCTTTCACCGTCGGTTACGCCGACCTCACGATGCTGCCCGCGCGCGACGGCGAGCCGCACGACGGCGTGGAGCGTAGCGCCAAGGCTCCCAATTGCTCGTTCTTCACCAATTGGACCTCCACCAAGGGCTCGATGACCTGGAATGTGGAGGTCGGCTCGGCGGGCCGTTACCAGGCCGTGGTGCACTACACCTGCGCGGAGGGTGACGTGGGCTCCACCATCGAGCTTTCGCTCGGCGACGCCAAGGTCTCCGCCCAGATCACAGAGGCCTTCGACCCGCCCCTGCGTGGCGCCGAGCACGACCGCACGCCCCGCGGCAGCGAGTCGTACGTCAAGGACTTCAAGCCGCTCGAACTGGGCGAGCTGGACCTGCCGGCGGGCCGCGGTACGCTGACCCTCAAGGCGCTCGACGTAGCCGGCAAGCAGGTGGCCGACGTACGCTTCGTGATGCTGAAGAAGGTGAAGTAGAGGGCCGCCTCACTCCCGAACCGGCGGGCGAAAGCCCAACTGCATCGAGGTGCGCAGAGCCGCCTCGCAGACGATCGCGGCGCACTCGGCAATGCGTTGGTCGGTCAGCAGTGATGTCGGCGCGCTCACGCTCACCGCGGCCACCGCCAGCCCGTCGCGCTGAAAGATGGGCGCGGCCACGCAGCGGACGCCCTGCACCATCTCCTCGTCGTCCACCGCGTAGCCCCTGGCGCGAATCCGCGCGACCTCGCGCTTCATGGCGTCTCCCGTGGTGATGGTGTTGGCGGTAAACCGCGTTCGTTCCACGGCGAACAGCAGGTCGATCTCGCGCGGCTCGCGGTACGCCAGCATGGCCTTCCCGAGCCCCGTGCAGTGCAGCGGCCAGCGTTCGCCGATCTCGGCGAACAGGTGCGATTCCCCGGGCTGGCTGATCGTATGCAGATACATGAGCGCCCGCTCGTGCCAGGCCGCCAGATGGGCCATGCCGCCGGCCCGCTCCATCATCGAGTGCATCAGCGGCAGCGCCGCCTGATAGACCGCCGAGTGGCGCAAGAACGCCGTCCCCACCCAGAACGATTTGGGGCTCAGCCGGTAGAGGCGGCTGCGGACGTCCTGTTCCACCAGTCCCGCCTCGCACAGCGTGCGCACCATGCGATGCGCCGAGCCCTTCACCATCTTCAAGCGCGCCACGATCTCCGTCAGAGACAGCTCGTAGGGCGGTTCGGCCAGGATGTCGAGCACCCGCAAGCAGCGCAGGGTCGAGCTCATCGCGTTGGAAGAGAGCTTGGAACGGGACGCTGCCGAAGAAGCCATGGGAAAACCCTTGCACCAGATTATCGATAGGAATTTATCGGTCCACTAGTCTTGACAGTCCGGCGGGCCTTTCTTATCCTGCACCCAACTTACAAAGCGAGTGTAGGTTTCGCAATGTGGAACAGGGAAAAGGAGGTCTATCCATGTACTGCCGCATCCGCAGCCTGACCTTGGCAGCCTGCGCAATCCTGAGCGTCAGCGCTCTCCAGGCCCAGATCGACACGGGCGTGCTCAGTGGCACGGTTTCCGACAACACCGAAGCCGTGGTCCCCGGCGCAGAGGTCGTCGTCCTCAACCTCGGCACCAACTATCGCCTCGAGCTCTCCACCAACGCCAACGGCCTCTACGTCTCCCCTCCCCTACCGGCCGGCCGCTACCAGATCTCGGTCGCGCTCGAAGGCTTCCAACCGGCGGCCAAGCAGGTGGAGCTCAACCTGGCCGACCGCTTGGCGGTGGACTTCACCCTGGAGCTCGGCAACGTCACCGAGCAAGTGACGGTGCAGGCGCAGGGCGTGTCCCTGCAAACCGAACGCGCCACCCTGAGCACCTTTCGCAGTGAACGAGAGGTGCGCGAGCTGCCGGTGAACGACCGCAACTTCGCCGAGCTGATGCGCTACACGCCGGGCGCGGCTCCCGGCCAAGCCCAAAAGTCCAACTTGGCCCTGTCGCAGCAGCGCGGCAACACCTCGAGCTCCGTCAACGGCTCCTCCTTCGCCGACAACAACTTCGTGGTCGACGGCGTCCAGAACAACAGCACCCACCAGGGCTGGGGCCTGATGCTGTTTCCGGAAGTCGAGGCGCTCGACCAATACCGCGTCGAAACCTCCACCCCCGACGCCCGCTACGGCCGCTCCGGCGCCACCGTCAACGTCGGATACAAGTCCGGAACCAACCAGTTCCACGGCACACTGTTCCACTTCTTCCGCAACAGCTCCCTCGACGCCCGTAACTACTTCGCCACCGGCGAAAAGCCGGCGCTGCGCCGCAACTTCTTCGGGGGCGTGTTCAGCGGCCCGTTGGGGGGCAAGGACGCCAAGACCTTCTTCCTGGTCTCCTACGAGGGCCGCCGCACGCGGCAGGCCAAGACGTTTCTCAGCGACGTGCCCACCCCGGGCATGAAGAACGGCGACTTCACCGAGCTGCTCGGCCTGTCGAAGGCCATCACGATCTACGACCCGCTGACCACGGTGACCGACGCCTCCGGCAAGCTCAGCCGCACGCCGTTCCCCAACAACATGATTCCCGTGGGCCGCTTCAACACCGCCGGCAAGAACGTCATCGACCACTACCCTGACCCCAACCGGCCCGGGCTGGCGGCGAACTTCCTGGTCAACCCGTCCGACGTCCGCGACGGCGACCAGTACACCGTCAAGGTGGACCGGGCCTTCAGCGGCGGTTCCCGCGGATTCCTGCGCTTCACACAGGGCGACTTCGACAACATCGAGACCCGCGAGCTCGGCCCCAGCGCGACGCCCTCTCTGTTGGTCGCTCAGCCGGTCTATCAGGCCGTGCCCAGCTACACCCACGTGTTCTCGCCCACCACCATCAACCAGACGCGCCTGGGCGTCTCCTATCAACCCCTCGACAACGTGGAGATGACAGGAAACGTCCCGCTCGCCGAGCAGTACGGCATCCCCGGCGTGAACTTCGACGACTTCACCTCCGGGCTGCCGGCCATCTCCGTCTCGGGCTTGGAAACCATCGGCGCCAAGGGCTGCACGCCCGCGGTGCTCCACTTCACCAACTATGAAGTCAGCAACAACACTGACCTTACCCGCGGCAACCACAGCATCAGCGTCGGCTTCGGCGTCGTGCGGCGGCAGAGCAACGTGCGGCAGTCGTGCAACTCCCGCGGGTCCTTCCCCTTCAGCACGATCTTTACGAACAACCCCATCAGCCCGGGCGGCACGGGCTTCGGCGCGGCGGAGTTGCTGCTCGGCCGTCCGCAACGCATGACCATCGACGGCACCACCGGCACGCTGGGCCTGCGCCGCAGCGACTGGGGCTTCTACATCCAGGACGACTGGAAGATCAAGCCCAAGCTGACCCTCAACCTCGGCCTGCGCTATGAGCTGCCGCAGGACTACCCGCAGTCGGAGGTCGCCGACCGGCTGGTGCAGTTCGACGTCGACACCGGTCTGCCCGTCCCGGTCCGCAACGGCCGGTTCCCCGAGGCCAGCGGCGTCCCCCTGGACCGCAACAACTTGGCCCCGCGCTTTGGCTTGGCCTACCGCTTGACCGAGAAGACCGTGTTCCGCGCCGGCTACGGCCTCTACTACTCCATGGTTCCGGTGCCCGTCGTCAGCGGCCTGGCTTCCCAGCCGCCGGTCTTCTCCAGCACAACCGTGCAAGCCAACCAGGCCGACTTCCTCGGCGCCCGGGCGCTGACCGACGGTCCCCTGCGGGTCAACGACCCCAGCCTCCCGGGACAGAACCGCGTGGCCTTCGCCGAAGACTTCCAGATCCCCACCATCCAACAGTGGAACGCCGCCATCCAGCATGAGGTCCCCGGCGGCCAGACCCTCACCGTGGCCTACGTGGGGTCCAAGGGGACCCACCTGCTCCAGACCCTGAACCTGAACCAAGCCGTACCCGGCGACGGGGCCGTCGACGCCCGCCGCCGCTGGCCGCAGCATGCCACGGTCACCCTGTTCCAGTCCGCCGGCAGCTCCAGCTACCACTCCCTGCAGACCACTCTGAACAAGCGCTTCGCCAGCGGCCTGAACTACAACCTGGCCTATACCTACTCCCACTTCATCGACATGGGCAGCCAGGGCGGCAACGGCGCCGCCGGCATCGCCCAGATCCCCATCACCAACCAGGCTCTCTACAAGGGCAACGCTGACCAGGATCTGCGCCATCAGTTCCGCGGAACCTTCCAGTACGACCTGCCCTTCGGTCACGGCCGGCCGATGCTCGGCAGCGCCACCGGTCCGGTCGACGCCATTTTGGGCGGCTGGACGCTCAACGGCGCCATCTCCATCTACACCGGCTTCCCCTACACCGTCTCCGCCAACAGCAACACCCTCAACATCGGCGAAGGCAGTTGGGCCGACCGCATCGGCAACGGGACGCTGCCCGCCGATCAGCGCACGCTGCAGCACTGGTTCGACGACAGCGCCTTCCAGAACCCCGGCTTCCGCGTGTGGGGCAACGGCGGACGCAACACGCTCTTCGGGCCCGGCACCAACCAGTGGGACTTCTCCGTGTTCAAGAACTTTCAGGTCCGCGAGAGCGTGCGCCTGCAGTTCCGCTCGGAGTTCTTCAACTTCTTCAATACGCCGCAGTTCAACAACCCGAACTCGACGATCGGCACGGCCAACACCGGCCGCATCACCTCCGCCGGCAGCGAGACCACGCTGCAGCGTGCGCAACGGCAGATCCAATTCGCTCTGAAGCTGATGTTCTGAGCGCCTGCCGGCCAAACGAAAGGGCCGCCGGAATCACTCCGGCGGCCCTTCTTCGTTCACCCTCGAAAACAGCGCCCGGCCCTTAGCGGACGGCGCTGTCCTGGTTCAGAAAGTTCTGCAGCAGTTGCTTGCCCACGTTCGTCAGGATCGACTCGGGGTGGAACTGCACGCCCTCAATGGCGTACTTGCGGTGGCGCAGGCCCATGATGAGGCCGTCGGCGGTCTCGGCGGAGATCTCCAGCTCCTCCGGCAGCCCTTCGCGCTCCACGATCAGCGAGTGGTAGCGCGTGGCGGTAAAGTCCTGCGGCAGGCCGGCGAAGACTTCGCGGTTGTCGTGATGGATCGAGCTGGTCTTGCCGTGCATCAGGTACGGCGCGCGGATGACGTTGCCGCCAAAGGCCTCGCCGATCGACTGGTGTCCCAGACACACGCCCAGAATCGGCTTCTTGCCGGCGAAGCGCTTCAACAGCGGCACCGACACCCCGGCTTCCTTCGGCGTACACGGCCCCGGCGAGATCACGATCTTCTCCGGGTCCAGCGCCTCGATCTCGTCGAGGGTCACCTGGTCGTTGCGGCGGACGTCGAGCTCCGCGCCGAGCTCGCCCAAGTGCTGCACGAGGTTGAAGGTGAACGAATCGTAGTTGTCTATGACGAGGATCATCGCCGCTACAGCTCCCGCGCCAACTCGACGGCCTTCAGCAGCGCGCCGGCCTTGTTCATCGTCTCTTCCCACTCCTTCTCAGGCTGAGAATCGGCCACGATGCCGGCGCCGACTTGCAAGTAGGCCTTATCCCCTTGGACGAACATCGTGCGGATGGCGATGCAGGAATTCAGGTTCCCCGAAAAATCCAGGTACAGCACGCTGCCGGAGTAGATGCCGCGCTTGGTCGGCTCCAGTTCCGCGATGATCTCCATCGCGCGCACCTTCGGCGCGCCGGAGACCGTGCCGGCCGGGAAGCAGGCGGCCAAGGTGTCAAAGGCGTCCTTGTCCTTGCGCAGCTTGCCCCGCACGCCGGAGACGATGTGCATGACGTGCGAGTACATCTCCACGATCTCGAACTCGGGGACCGTCACCGAGCCGTACTCCGACACCCTGCCCACATCGTTGCGCCCCAGGTCGACCAGCATTACGTGCTCGGCCAGCTCCTTCTCGTCCGCCAGCAGATCGGCGGCCAGAGCGGCGTCCTCGGCGTCGTCGGCGCCGCGTTTGCGTGTGCCGGCGATGGGCCTATACTCGATGTCCCGGCCCTCGACCTTCACCAGTATCTCCGGCGAGCTGCCGATCACCACGTTGTCGTCGAGCTTCAAGTAGTAGAGGTACGGCGAGGGATTGACGGCCCGCAGCGCGCGGTAGATCTGGAATGGCGGCGCAGGCAGATCCATCTCCAGACGCTGCGACAGCACCACCTGAAAGATGTCGCCGGCCAGAATGTACTCTTTGGCCCTCTCCACGGCCTTGCAGTAGGCCTCGCGCCCGATGTTGGAGCGCACCTCGATGTCGCCGGTGGAGGCCGAGTGCGGCGGAATGGGCGTCGGTTGCGCCAGCGCCTGCTCGATCTCGGCGATCTTCTCGCCGGCCTCGTGATAGGCCGCTTCCAAGTCCTGATGCTCGTCCACCCGCACGTTGGCGATCAGGTAGATCCGGCGCTTGAGGTGGTCGAAGACAACGACCGTGGTGAAGAACAGGAACACCGCGTCGGGCGCGTCCACGTCCTGCACGCGCGCGGGCGGCACTCTCGGCTCGATCAGCCGCACCAGGTCGAAGCCCGCGTAGCCCACCGCACCGGCGGTGAACGGCGGCAAGCCCTCCACGTGCGCCGGCTTGAAGCTCTGCGTCAGCTCCCGCAGCACGTCGATCACGTTGCCCTGGCGGCGCTCGATCCGCTCTCCCCGGGCGATCTCGATCTGGTCGCCGCGCGCGGTCACCCGCAGGAACGGGTCGACGCCCAGGTAGGTGTACCGGCCCAGCCTCTCGCCGCCCTCCACGCTCTCGAGCAGGAAAGAGTACTTGTGGCCGTCAGCCAGCTTCAGATAGGCGGAAACAGGGGTCTCCAGATCCGCCACATAGGCCTTCCAGACCGGCGCGATGTTTCCTTGCTGCGCCAGGGTCTGAAAGGTAGCGAAATCCGGATTCAAACAGTTGGCCCCCCTTGTAATACCTCTAGCACAGCATTCCGCATCGTCGTGCGGGGAGCCCTGGCGCCGGTCCAGAGCTCGAACTGCGCCGCCGCCTGCTCCAGAAACATCTCCAAACCTTCGATGGTCTGTTTCCCCTGGCCGGCGGCCCGGCGCAGCAACGCCGTTTCGAGCGGGTTATAGACCATATCAAAAACCAGGTCCGCGGGGATGCGATTCGGAAACAGGCTCTGCTGAATATTGGGGCTCATGCCGACCGGCGTTGTGTGCACCAACGCGTCGAATGACGCCGTGGCCACCTGCTCCAGCGTCGCAGCGCCCACCCCGGCCTCGTCGGCCAGGGCCTTTGTCTTCACGGGATTCCGCCCGGCCAGCACCACTGTCGCGCCGCGGTCCGCCAGTGCGAACACGGCCGCGCGCGCCGCGCCGCCCGTGCCCGCTACCAGAACGCGAGCGCCGGCCAGCTTCAGGCGCTTCTCCAGCGGCACGACCACGCCCACCACGTCCGTATTGGCGCCCCACAGCTTGCCGTCCTTGCGGTACACGGTGTTCACCGCGCCGATCCGCTGCGCCAGCGGGTCCACGCCCGCCAGCCGCGACAACACCGCCTCCTTGTGCGGGATGGTGACGCTGAAACCCTCGATCGGCAGCCCTTCCGCCAACTCGAAGAAGTCGTCGAGCTGGTCGGCGCTCACCCGGAACGGGAAGTAGCAGGCGTCCATGCGCTTGCGGCGTAGCGCCCGGTTGTGGAGCTGCGGCGAGAGCGAGTGCGCCACAGGGTCCGCGATCACGCCGTAGACCTTCGAGCGGCGAGTCCGTCGCGCCAACTGGTAGAGATCCCGCACCGTCGTCGCGGTCAACTGCCCCGGCGCCGTGCCGGCCGCTCCGTCCGGCGCCGCGAAGGAGAACTTGCCGCCCCAGGCGGCCGTCAGCACCCGGCTCGGCGCGCCGATCTCGCCCATGGCCATCAGGGCCAGAGGCGTATCGGGATGACGGTCCAGCAGTTCCAGCAGGCGCAGAATATCGGTTGGCCGGCGCGCCGTCACGGCCAGCTTATAGATGTCCGCCGGGGCCTTGCGCAGCCTCTCGAGCGCCGCCTCCAGGTCCGGACAGCCGTCGAAGTCGTGGAACGACAGCACCACGCGGGCGTCCTGCCGCAGCCGCTCGACCACCTCCGGAGCGGGCTCGGCCGTCTCGATCTCCACGTCCACCAACTGCGCGCCGGCCGCGGCGGCGGCCAGCAGCAGTACGTTCTGCTCTTCGATCGTGCCGTCGTATTCGCCGCGCGCCTCGCGCCGCCGGCAGGTGGCCAGCAGCGTCGGCCGCGGCCGGATCTGCGACAACCGCCGCAACAGGTCGATGCCGACGGCGGGCTCTTGGAGCATGTCCAGGCGCAGCTCGAAGAAGCGCTGCCCTTGCTCCAGCCCCTTCAGCGCCAACCGCTCCATCACTTCCGCCGAGGGGTCGCCCAACGCCACGCAGACACGGGGCAGCGAACGCAGCGAGATCATGTCGTCTCCGGAGCTCTCAGCATCTCCGCCCCCACGAACGTCACTACCGATTTGGGATCTATATTCCACTGTTCATAATTAAGCATACGACCAGTAAATGTCGAAGCGCACTGCAGAAATGTGTACATCGGCCCATAGCCGCACCAGCGCAAGTCGTCCGATTTCGGCCGCATCAATTCAAAGAATCCTTCGCTGTCTCCGGCGCAGAGCCTCTCCAGCCGCTCTTCGTCACGCCGGCGCACGTCGGCCATCACGCCTTTTTCGGTGATCGCATCAAAATTGTCTCCGTATCGCCGACCGATATGCGCCATGTCGACTCCCAATACCCAGATCACGTCGTCACGCTGAGACGCCGTTTCCGCCAGCGCCTCGAAGAAACGCCGCGCTTTGTCGTTGGTCTCCGGCGGCTTCCCCGTCCACAGGCTCTCCGCCAAGGCGCCGCACAGAATCGGCACGGCGCGCAGCCGCTCGCCCTCGGGCAGGTGGGGCCCCAGGCGGCCTTGCAGAAAGACGGACTGGAACTCGATGGAGTGCTCGCTGGAATGGCAGAAGTCTTCCATGGCGACCGACGCGCCGGCCCGCTGCGCCAGCTCGTCTACGAACGCGACGTCGGTCTCCACCGGGCCCAGCGGCGTCAGGTAGGCCTTGCGCGTCAACCCAAAGGTCTCCGGCTCGCCGTAGTGCGAGGTGCCCAGGATCACGAAGGTCTTGTCGGCGTGCTCGGCCCGCAGTCGGCGGTAGGCCGCGGCGTAGCTCTGGTAGCCGCCCTCGGGGCTGACGTGCGGGGCCGCGATGCCCAGCAAGCGCGCCTCGGCGGGATCGCCCGCCTCGGCCGCCGGAGCGCCGTAGCCTGCCAGCGTAGCGCGCAGGGCCTCGGCCTCGTCCGGGTAGGCCGAGCCGGCGTGCGCCGGCATCCGCTCGGTGGCCTCGGCAAACTCCTTGTGGCGCTTCTCCCGCATCGCCTCGAACGTCGGCGACTGCAGAAAGCCGTTGTCGTCGAGGGTGTCAACCAGATGTTTCGCCAGCTCGCCCGTCTGCAGATCGCCGGTCATCTGCGTCAGCGCCGCCCGCAGGTCCAGCTCGCTGTGCTGGCCGTCGAACAGCGCCAGCAGCCTGGCCAGCAGCGGAGGAATGATCAGCGTGGCGTCGGTGTAGCGGAACGGGTCGCGAATCAACAGGCCCGGCCGGTCCGCGACCGGCGAGGGCATCACATCCAGCTCGATTCGTAGAGCCGACAGCGTTCGCGCCACCCCTCCAGGTTAGCGCGGCGGGGAGGCCGGAGCCGTCGTAGGCTCCGGTCGCGGGCTACAATCGGAACTACCGGCCCATGCGGCGCGTCCTCTCCACCCGACTGTTCTCCTCCGAACGCTTGACCACCGCCACCCTGGGGCGGATCGAGCGCGCCGGATTCCACTCCGTGATGCTCTACGGCGAGCGCTGGAGCCTCGACTACCGCCAGCGCGGCCGCATCGACGAGCTCCGGAGCTGGTTTCGCGACAGCCCGCTCGACGCTCGGGGCCTCATCGCTCCCACCACCAGCGACGAGTCCGGCGGCGGCGCCCCGGAAGACCTGCTGCGCATCACCGAGCTGGACCGGCCGCGCCGCATCAAGATCACCGACGAGCTCAAGCGCGTGCTCGAAGTCGCCGACGCCATCCCCTACGGCTCGCTGATCCTTACTTTGGGGTCGCCGGAGGAGCTCTACAGCGACGCCGCCTTCGACGCCGCCTTCAACGCCCTCGACGAGTTGCAGGTGATGGCCCGGCACCTCGACGTGGAGCTGGTGCTGTCGAATTCGGCCAACGACCTCGCCAACGCCGACCGCCTCCGGCAGTTGCTGCGCTTCACCCACCTGCCGTTGGGCTACGCCTTCGACTTCCCCGCCGCGCAGGCCGCCGGCGATCTGACCCGCGAGTTCGAGACGATGGCGGAGAACATCCGCGTCGCTCTGGCCGCCGACGGCGACAACCAGCGCCGCCCGCGCCGCATGCCCACCGCCGAAGAGCCCGTCGTCGACTGGAAGCGCGGCCGCGACCTGCTGCGGCAGCTCAACGCCGACAAGACCCTGCTGGCGCTGGACGTCGACCCGGACCCCGAGACCGAGCCGCTCGACGCCGCCCTACGCGCCTTTGACTTTTTGGAGGGCTAGAATTTTGAGCCACCCCGCCACCACTCCCCCCGCCCCGACGCCCCCGGTCATCACGATCCAGCAGGCCTCGCGCTACGACGGCCGCACCGTCGTCATCCAGGGCTGGCTGCACAACCTGCGCCGCTCCGGCAAGATCGCCTTCCCGATCGTTCGCGACGGCACCGGCTTCCTGCAGTGCGTGGCCGTGAAGGCGCAGGTCGGCGAGGAGACGTTTGAGCGCATCAAGCATCTGACGCACGAGACCTCCCTGCGCCTCACCGGCAAGCTGCGCGCCGACGAGCGCGCCCCCGGGGGCTTCGAGATGGACGTCGAGGACGTGCAGGTCATCCAGGCGGTCTCGCCCGACGACCCGTTCCCCATCACGCCCAAGGAGCACGGGGTCGACTTCCTGCTCGACCATCGCCACCTCTGGCTGCGCAGCCGCTTGCAGCACGCCGTCCTGCGCGTGCGCCATTCGGTGATCCGCGCGGTTCGGGATTTCTTTGACAACGACGGCTTCACGCTGGTCGACACCCCCATCCTCACCCCGGCCGCCTGCGAAGGCACGACCACTCTGTTCGAGGTGCCCTACTTCGACGAGGGCTCCGCCTACCTGGCCCAGTCCGGCCAGCTCTACAACGAAGCCACCGCCATGGCGATGGGCAAGGTCTACTGCTTCGGTCCCACCTTCCGGGCCGAGAAGTCCAAGACGCGCCGCCACTTGACCGAGTTTTGGATGGTCGAGCCGGAAATGCCCTTCGTCGACCTGAACGACATCATGGACCTGGCCGAGCGGTTCGTGGAGTCCGTCGTCGCCCGCGTCCTCGACGAGCGCAAGGAAGAGCTGAAGACCCTGGAGCGCGACGTCTCCAAGCTCGAATCCGTGCGCCGGCCCTTTCCGCGCATCTCTTACGACGACGCCGTCAAGACGCTGCAGCGGAAGGGCAGCGAGATCCAGTGGGGCGGCGACTTCGGCAACGCCGACGAGACCCTGCTCGGCGAAGACTACGACCGCCCCATCCTGGTGCATCGCTTCCCCACCGAGATCAAGGCCTTCTACATGCAGCCGGACCCGACCCGGCCGGAAGTCGCCCTGGGCGTGGACATGATCGCGCCCGAAGGCTACGGCGAGCTGATCGGCGGCGGCCAGCGCATCCACGACTACGACTTGCTGGTGGAGCGGCTCAACGAGCACAAGCTGCCCCGCGAAGCCTTTGAATGGTTCCTCGACCTGCGCAAGTACGGCTCGGTCCCCCACGGCGGCTTCGGCATGGGCGTCGAGCGCTGCGTGGCCTGGATCTGCGGCATCGAGCATGTCCGCGAGACCATCGCCTTCCCGCGCATGATCTACCGCATGAAGCCCTGAGAGCTCGATGAACAAACTCCGCATTGCCGTCCTGTTCGGCGGACGTTCCGGCGAACACGAAGTCTCCATCCGCTCGGCCGCCTCGGTCGTGGGCGCCCTCGACCGTTCCAAGTACGAAGTCATCCCGTTGGCGATCGCCCAGGACGGTCGTTGGCTGCCGCCGGCCGAATCCCAGCGTCTACTGCCGGCCGAAGCGCAGGCCGACCTGACGACCGAAACCGCCGTCACCGTCTCCCGCGAGCCTGAGCGCACCGCCGGCGCCGATGTGGTCTTCCCCGTGCTGCACGGCACTTTTGGCGAAGACGGCACGCTGCAAGGCCTGCTCGAGCTGGCTGACGTGGCCTACGTCGGCGCCGGGGTGCTCGGCTCGGCCTGCGGCATGGACAAGGACGTGATGAAGCGCCTGTTCCGCGAGGCCGGGCTGCCCACCGTCGAGCACATTTGCTTGCGCCGGAGCGAGATCGATAAGCGCTGGCGCGAAGGAGCCGAGCGCTTCGGCTACCCTGTCTTCGTCAAGCCGGCCAACTTGGGCTCGAGCGTCGGCGTGGCCAAGGCGCGCACCGACGACGAGCTGCGGGCCGCCTTGGAGGACGCCGCCCGCTACGACCGCAAGCTGGTGGTCGAGCGCGGCGTGGAAGGCCGCGAGATCGAAGTCTCCGTCCTCGGCAACGACGCGCCGGAGGCCTCTCCGCCCGGCGAGATCGTTCCCACAGAAGGCTTCTACGACTACGACGCGAAGTACGTCAACGACTCGGCCAAGCTGGAGATCCCGGCCAAGCTGAGCGAAGCCCAGACGGCCGAGGTTCGCCGGTTGGCCGTGGCCGCCTTTCAGGCCGTTGAAGGCCGCGGGCTGGCGCGCGTCGACTTCTTTCTGGAGCGGACCACCAACCGCTTCCTGCTCAACGAGGTCAACACCATGCCGGGCTTCACCTCCATCAGCATGTACCCCAAGCTGTGGGAAGCCGGCGGATTGCCCTACCCCGCCCTACTGGACCGTCTGATCGAATTGGCCCTCGACGCGCACCGCGACAAGCAGGCGACGCGCTTCGAGCGCTGAGCCGGCGCGCCCCGCCTCAGTCGCTCGCGCCGGCCTGTAACGCCGTCACGACCGCCGTGTAGTAGATGCTCTCCACCGACGCGCCGCGTGAGAGATCGTTGCCCGGCTTCTCCAGCCCTTGCAGGAACGGGCCCATGGACTGCGCCCCGCCCATCCGCTCTGCCAGCTTGTAGCCGATGTTGGCGGCGTTGAGGTCCGGAAACACCATCACGTTGGCCCGGCCGGCCACCGGCGAGCCCGGCGACTTCGAAGCGCCCACCGACGGGATCAGCGCCGCGTCGGCCTGCAACTCGCCGTCCACGGCCAGCTCCGGCGCCCGCGCCTTGATGATGCGCACCGCTTCGAGCACCTGCTCCACCAGCGGATGCTTGGCGCTGCCCTTGGTCGAAAACGAGAGCATCGCCACGCGCGGCTCCGTGTCCAGGAATTTCCGGGCGTTGCGACCGGCGGAAATCGCGATCTCCGCCAGTTGGCTCGGCGTCGGCTGCGGCACCACGGCCGGGTCGGCGAAGATCAGCACGCCGTTGTGCCCAAACGCCTTGTTGGGCTGCTCTTGAATCATGAAGCTCGACACCAGCCGGGCGCCGCGCGCCACGCCCACACAGTGGATCAGCGCACGCACCGTCTCGGCCGTCGTGTTGGCGGCGCCGCCCACCAGCCCGTCCGCATCGCCCGCCGCCAGCCCCAACGACGCGAAGTAGATCGGCTGGAGGGCAATCCGCCGAGCTTCCTGCTCGGTCACTCCGCGGGACCGCCGGCGCTCGTGATAGATCCGGGCGTAGCGTTCGATGTTCGACGACTGGCTCGGATCGATGCACGACACGCCGGGATCGCACTGCGTGTTGGTGCTCACCACGATCGGCCGCGCCACCTTCTCGGCCGCCAAACGGGCCGCCGCCGCGCGCACCCTGGGGTCGTCGCCTTCCGGAAAAACAATCCGCTTCTGCAGCGCCCGCGCGCGCTCCACCAACGAGCTCAAGAACTCCGACATCGCTCTCGCCAGCTTACTACGCCCGGGCGAGTGATAATGAGAAGCGGCCATGCACCCCCATCTGCTCTACAACGACGACATCCTGCCGACCACCCAGGCGATCCTGCGCCCCGGACAGCTCGGGCTGCTGGCCGGCTGGGGCGTCTTCACCACGTTGCGGATCTACGAAGGCGTGCCCTTCGAGTTCGAGAAGCACTGGGCGCGCATCCAGCGCGACGCGGCCAAAATCAACGTTCCGCTCGACCGCTTCGAGCGCGACGCCGTCCGCGAACGGCTCATCGCCCTGGTCGAGCGCGACAACGCCTTCGAGGCCTCGTTGCGCCTCTGCATCGTGCGCAGCCAGGGCGGCCTGTGGGAGGGCCCCGGCTCCGGCAACGCCGCTGACCTGGTGGCCTTCGCCATCCCCGTCAAGGGCTTCAAGGAGCGCGTGGCGCTGAGCGTGACCGAACAAGGCCGCCACGCCGCTTCGCCCTTCGCCGGAACCAAGACGCTGTCGTGGTCGCACAACCTGACGATGGCCGAGAACGCCGCCCGCGCCGGCTTCGACGAGACGATCCTGCTCAACGAGCGGGGCGAGGTGGCCGAGTGCACCTCGGCCAACATCTTCGCGGTCCTGGACGGCCAAGCCTACACGCCGCCGCTGAGCTCCGGCCCGCTGCCCGGCGTGACCCGCGAGGTGATGCTCAACGAGCTCTCGACCAACGGCAGCGCCCTGATCGAGCGCGTCCTGACGATGGACGACCTCTACCGCGCCGAAGAGGTCTTCATCACATCGTCGACCCGCGAGCTGATCCCTGTGGAGCGCATCGGCGACCGCAAGCTCACCGCCGAATCCTGGCCGGTCATGACGAAGATCCTCGCCGCCCTGCGCGTCTACATCCGCAGCTACGTCGAAGCCCGCCGCCGCGTCACAGCCGGTTAGACCCTCCGAGTGAGCTAAGATCGCGGCTTGCGGCGCGACGTCCTCCTGTTGATCCTGTTGGTGCTGGCGATCCGACTGCCTTTTGTCGGACAGCCCGTCCAGGGGGACGACGCCTACTATCTGCTGATCGCGGAAAACGCCCGCGTCGATCCGGCGCACGCCATGCAGTTCGGCTTCCGGCTGCAGGGCGAGACCGTGTGGGCCGCCGGACACACCCGCCCGCCGGGCGACGGCTACGTTCTGGCCGCCTTGCTGACGCTGTTGGGCGGGGTGCGCGAGGTCCCGCTGCACCTTTTCTACACGGGCTTTTCGCTGCTCGCCGTGCTGGCGATGTACTGGCTGGCACGGCGCTTCACCGGGCGAGCCTTCGAGGCGGCGTTGATCTTCGCGGCTACTCCCGCGCTGGTGGTCAACGGCGGCAAGCTCGAGTCCGACGTCCCCATGCTGGCTTTCTGGACGCTCGGCGCGGCCTGTTTCGTGCATCGCCGCTACCTGCCCGCCGGCGCGTCGTTGGCGGCGGCGGCGACCTTCGGCTACCAACTCGTCTTCTGCCTGCCCGTGCTGGCCCTATGGGCTTGGCGGGAGGACCGGCGCTCGCCCGCGGCGTGGGCCGCCCTGACGACCGGGCCGGCTCTGCTCGCCTCTTGGCAACTGTTCGAGCGTCTGAGCGCAGGCGCCGCGCCGGCGGAAGCGCTCGCCGGGTACGCGAGCAGCTACGGGCTTCTCGCCCTGGAGCGCAAGTGGCGCAACCTGCTGGCGCTGGAAGCCCACCTGGGCTGGATGGCTTCGCCGCTGCTGCTGGCGGCATGGCTCCGCGACCGGCGCTGGGCGCTGGCGGCCGGAGCGGCTTTGGCCGGGGCTCAGGCCTTGACGCTGGAGGGCTACTCCGCCGTCGAGCTCGCCTTCTTCGTGGCTTCGGCAGGCTTGGGGCTGGCGCTGCTGTTGGCGTGCGTCGCCGAGGCCCGGCGATCCTGGCCGGCGGCCTGGGTGGCCGTGTTCTTCGCGGCGGCCATCCTGCTGTTCTATGCGGGCTCGGCCCGCTATCTCCTGCCCTTGGCGCCGGCCGTGGCGCTGCTGCTCACCGGCGCCGTCTCCTCGCGCGCACTCTGGTTCGGCGCCATGGCGGTGCAACTCGCCCTCGGACTGGCGTTGGCGGAGTCCGAGCGGCGCTATGACGAAGGCTACCGGCTCTTCGCGGAGCGTCTGGAGCCTCTGGTCGGCTCCGCGCGCCTGTGGTCCAACGCCGAATGGGGGCTGCGCTACTACCTCGGTCGACTGGGGGGCGAGCCGCTGCTGCGCGATCAGTCCGTCCCGGCGGGAGCGATCGTGGCGGAGAGCGACCTGGCCGGCCACATCAACTACGGCGTCGAGGGCTCCCGGCAAGAGCTGCTTCGCCTCGAAGCGGGCCCCGGGCCCATTCCGCTGCGCACCATCGGCCGCGGCTCTCACGCCGGCTACTCCTCCAGCGACTTCGGCGTGCTGCCCTTCGGCCTCGGAGGCGGCCCGATCGACACCGTCACGGCCTGGCTCATCGGCCGGCCCGACCCCACCGTCTCGTACCTACGGCTGGGAGACCCCGCGACCGACGCCCACCTGCTGGCCGGCTTTTTCCCTTCCGACGGGGCCGACTGGCGGTGGATGGGCCCGCGCGGCTCCGCCGTCTTGCTGGTCCCGGACGGCGCTACCCGCTTCGAGCTCGACCTCCACATTCCCGACCAAGCCCCCGCGCGGCACGTGGAAGTGGAGATCGACGGCCGCATCGTCGCGTCAGTCGACTACGACGGCACGGGCGGACGGCTGCTCGAAGCGCCGGTCGAGCTGCCCCCGGGCCCCGTCCGGATCGTCATCCGGGCAAGCCCGTCGTATTCCCCTCCCGGCGACGGGCGTGAGCTCGCGATCGTGGTCAACGGCTTCGGCTTCCGCTAAGCTGGCCCCTACCGTCGGGGCTCGAGGAGGCCGCGCAGGGCGCGCAGCGGGCCGGTCAGGACTCGGCCCAGGCGAAAGCTCAGCGAGCTCTCCACGGCCAGCCTGGCGGCGTCGAAGTCACTCT
Source organism: Acidobacteriota bacterium (assembly GCA_016125275.1). Lineage (GTDB taxonomy): Bacteria > Acidobacteriota > Terriglobia > Bryobacterales > UBA6623 > RI-231. The sequence goes on from WGMB01000003.1 coordinate 556,572, forward strand.
GCATGCGCTTCTCGCGATCGTAGAGAAATTCGATCTGGGCGTCGCGCCGCGCCAGCAGCGCTTGGACCTCGGCCAGGTCGTCCGCCGTCAGCGTATGCCCCGGAGTCAGCCGTTCCGGCAACCCTCGCTGGCGATAGACCGTGGAATGGCTGGGAGCCGTCTCTTCTCGCGGACGCTCGTGAGTGTAGAAGTACACGGCCAATGACCGCCGCGAGACGCCCGCCGGCGCCCGTACGGCGCGAAAGCCGTGCCAAGAGCCTTCGGTGGTCTCGAACAGGACCGCTCGATTGGCTCGCGGGAGCACGCGGGCGACCCGGTCGCGCTCCGGGACGCGCGGGTCGGAATGCAGCTCGAGCACCCCGCCCCAGCTCTCCTCCCACTCACGGTTCAAGAACACGATCAGGTTGAGCCGCCGATGCCAGCCGCGCGTCGGGTGGAAGTTGAAGTCGATGTGCGGGTCCAGGTCCTGCCCGCTGAGATTTTCGTGCGTGCCGCCGCCCACGTAGTCCGGGTCGTAGAGCAGGTCCGGAATGCCCGTCGCGGCCGAGAGCAGCCCCAGCAACTCGCTCGACCGCATCAGCGCGTCGATCTCGGCGTAGGCCGGCGAGATGGCCGCCACGTCGGTGCGGTGCGACTTGCCGCCAGCCGCGCCCATCTCGTTGCGGCTGCTGCCCTGTTCGAAGGCCGGAAAGTCCGCGATCAGACGCTCCAGCAGAGCCGGCTCGAAGAACTGTTCGAAGGTGAGGTGCCGAAAAGGAACGGCCTCCTCGAACAGGACCCGCAGGGCGGCGGGCGATTCGAGGAGGCCGTCTGCTAAACGCTTTGGATCCAAGCTAGTCGCCGGCCACGGCCTCTTCGACCTTTTCCGTCGCCTTCGTGGAGCAGCCGTTGGACTGACCGTTGGAGCCGTAGCTCGACAGGATCTTGAACGGATTGTCCGCACCCGTCCGGTCGGCGTCGGCGTCGCGCGAGGTGCCGTAGACATTGAAGGGCTGGAAGTCGTTGACCTGGCGCAGCTCCTCCAGGGTCTGCTTGCGGTGCTTGGGGATTAGCCGCGGCTGCTGCACCGGCTGCGTCGGCTCCTTGTCCCAGTTCAGGTACAGGTGCTGCGAGAGCTTCTCTTCGGAGACGCCGGCGAAGCGCATGGCCGGCCACTTGAAGACCGTGCCGTGCACATGCTTGCCGCGCAGGTAGTAGAACAGCTTCGTACCGATCTTGAAGTAGGCCCGCGAGCGGTCGCGCATCTCGCCGAAGTCGCGGCTCTGCTTCCAGGCCGTCATCATGAACTCCCACTGCAACTGCGTGAGCTCCTTCGACTTGAGCGCCTTGCCGTCCTGCATGCGGGTGTCTTCGAGCGGCGTGAAGATCGACGGCACGTAGAGCACCTTGTTGTTCTTCAGGCGGTGCAGCAGGTCCAGCGTCTGCTTGAGATCCTCTTCGGTCTCGTTGGGCAGGCCGATGATGAAGGTGTAGACGGGGAACCAATTGTTCTCGTTGAGAATGTTGGTGCCCTCGACCACGATCTCCTGCCAGTCGCGGATGTCGAACGGCAACGACTTGCCCGACATCGTCAACGCGCCCAGCCGCGGCGAGCCGGTCTCGATGCCGATCAGCGGCGCCAGGAACTTCTTGTCCTTGTGGCTCGAATTGCGGTTGCGCAGCGCGGACTTGTCCAGCAGGATTCCCGACATCTCCTTGATCAGATGCGGGTTCACCACCGCCGGAGCGATCGTGGCGTGCGACAGCGGCAAGTACTCGACGCCCGGCTCGCGAGCGATCGACTCATAGAAATTGACGATGGCGTGCGGGTTGGGGACGTAGAACGGAGCCGCCGCACCGTAGATGAAGACATCCTCGGAGACCGGGAAGATGATCTTGCCGCCGTTGCGCGTGTTGGCGCGAACGCCCTCGAGAACCTCTTCCGGCGGCACCGAGATGCGCGTCTCGAGCGTCGGCGAGCAGAAGGCGCACTGGCGTCCGCAGCCGCGCGTCATCTCCACCACGCCGTAGGTCGAGCGCCGGTGCGGCGTCACGAGCTGATCGGGCGAGGGTTCGGGCGCCTCGATGGACTTGGGCAGCTCCTCGCCGGCTTCCGCCTTCTGGAACAGCTCCAGCGTCACGCTCTCAGCGCGGCCGATGATCACGCAGTCAACGCCCAGCCGGTCTTGGTTGCCGGTCTTGACGATCTGCCAGGAGCCCGCTCCGCCGACGATGACCTTCGGCCGGTGCCGCCGAATCGCCGGGTGGAAGTAGATGCGCTCGCTCTCGGCCGAATTGACCGGCCGCGCTGTCGAGCCGAAGATGTTCGAGTAGACGCCGGTCGAGAACGCCGTCCCGATCGGGTTGTGGGCGCCCACGCCCACGGCGACGGTCTTGGGCCCGACGAACTTGTCCAGATCGTCGGGGTAGCAGACCGCCACGTTGTCCGCGCCGTACTCGCGGATCAGGATCTCTTCGGTCACGCGCACGCCGTAGGGCATCACCTTGGCTGTGCCGTCGGGATACCACTCCTTGGCGAGGTTGTTCTTGTACATGAAGCGCGGCACGAAGCGGGCCGGCGCGGAAGCATAAATCATCTGCTTCCATGGGCTGAAGGCCTGCTCGGTCGACTCCGTGTCGGGGGCGGTAAGAACGAACTTGACTCCTTGAGGATCGTAGGCCATTGCGCACTCCAAGCGGTCCCTGATTGTACAACGGCAAGGTCCGGCTTCTCAGCCCGATGCCGCGAACTGCAAATGCGGTCAGCGGACGGCGAAATCGCCCGTCGGATGGCGACGGCGTCGCTCGCCGTCACTGCGGGAAGCCGCACGCAGGCCTGTGGCGGAAGCATGGTTTTTCAAACTTTGTTTGCACACTATTCGTCATGTCGTGCATCTGAAGGGGAACAGGAGCAAAGATTCCCATGAACGACGCACTCTTCCAGCCCCTTCGCATCGGCCCCTACGACCTGCCGCATCGCGTTTTGATGGCCCCGCTGACCCGTTCCCGAGCGCAGCAGCCCGGCGACGCCCCGTGGGATCTGAATGTGGAGTACTATCGGCAGCGTTCCTCGGCCTCGCTGATCCTGACCGAGGCCACCCAGGTCAGCCCGCGAGGCAAGGGCTACGCCAACACGCCCGGCATCTATTCGGACGAGCAGGTGGCGGGCTGGAAGCGCGTTACGGAAGTGGTCCACGCCAACGGCGGCCGCATCTTCGCGCAGCTCTGGCACGTGGGCCGCATCTCCCATCCGGCGTTGCAGCCCGACGGCGAGCTGCCGGTCGCGCCGTCGTCGATCCGTCCCAACGGCCAGACTTACATCGAGATCGGCAAGGGCCGCGTGGACATCCCCACGCCGCGCGCTCTGGCGGCCGACGAGCTGCCCGGCATCGTGGAGGACTACCGCCGGGCGGCCCGCAACGCTCTGCGCGCAGGCTTCGACGGCGTTCAACTGCATGGCGCCAACGGCTATCTGATTGACCAGTTCCTGCGCAACGGCTCCAACCAGCGCAACGACGAGTACGGCGGCTCGGTGGAGAATCGCATGCGCTTCCCGCTGGCCGTAGTGGACGCTTTGATCGAGGAGCTGGGTCCCGAACGAGTGGCCGTTCGGGTCTCGCCGGTCAGCGGCTACAACGACATGCAGGATTCGGACCCGGGGACGGTCTTCGCGGCCTTTGCCGCCGAGCTCAGCCGCCGGCGGATCGCTTTCCTCGAGATCGTTCGCATGGGCGCCGCGGGCGGACCGCTGAGCGCGGAGGAGGAAGCGGTCGTGCAGCGGGTGGAAGAGGCCTTTGACGGCGTGCTGGTCGCCAACGGCCACTTCGACGCCGACTCCGCCGCCGCCTTCGTGGCCGCCGGCCGCGCGGACGCCGTCAGCTTCGGCCGCATGTTCATCGCCAACCCGGATCTGCCCGAACGCATCCGCAACGGCGTCCGGGAGCTCAACGAGCCGCAGCCGAAGCAGTTCTACGGCGGCGGACCCGAGGGATACGTCGACTATCCGACGATCCACTGATCAGAATCGATCCAGCGCCGTCGTGGCGCGCGCTCCCGGGCGTGCGCCGCGACGGTCCTACTCGTCGTCGCCCACGCTGAGCACGGCCAGAAAGGCCTCTTGCGGAATGTCCACGCGCCCCACCCGCTTCATCCGCCGCTTGCCCTCTTTCTGCTTGTCCAGCAGCTTGCGCTTACGGGAGATGTCGCCGCCGTAGCACTTCGCCAGCACGTTCTTGCGGATGGCCGAGATATTGTCGCGGGCCACGATCTTGTTGCCGATCGCCGCCTGCAGGGCCACTTCGAACATCTGCCGCGGAATCAGTTTCTTGAAGCGGCCGATCAGGATCTTGCCGCGGTCGTGGGCCTGCTCCTTGTGGGTGATGATCGACAGGGCGTCCACGGGCTCGCCGGCCACCAGGATGTCCAGCTTGACCATCGGTGAGGTCCAGTAGCCCGAGAAATGGTAGTCCACCGAGGCGTAGCCGCGCGAGACGGTCTTGAGCCGGTCGTAGAAATCGAGAACGATCTCGTTGAGCGGCACCTCGTAGGTCAGCATCACGCGATCGCCGCCCACGTACTCGAACTTCTTCTGCTGCCCGCGCTTCTCTTCGAGCAGGGCCAGAATGCCGCCCAGATACTCGTCCTGCGTCAGGACGGTCACCTCGTAGACCGGCTCTTCGATCTTGTTGATCTTCTGCGGCTCGGGCCAACGGCTCGGGTTGTCCACCTCGATCATCTTGCCGTCAGTCAGGTGCACCCGGTAGCGCACGCCCGGAGCCGTGGTGATCAGGTCGAGCCCAAACTCCCGCTCCAGCCGCTCCTGGACGATCTCCATGTGGAGCAGGCCCAAGAAGCCGCAACGGAAGCCGAAGCCCAGCGCGATGGAGCTTTCCGGCTCGAACAGGAACGACGAGTCGTTGAGCCGCAGCTTCTCGAGCGCGTCGCGCAGCTCGCCGTGCTGGTGGGCCTCCACCGGATACAGGCCGGCGAAGACCATCGGCTTGGTCTCCTCGAAGCCCGGCAGGGCGCCCGAGGGCGGATTCTCGGCGTCGCAGATCGTGTCGCCGACCTTGGCGTCGCTGACTTCCTTGATATTGCCGATGATCCAGCCCACTTCGCCGGCGACGAGCTCGTCGGTGGGGATGTGCTTGGGCGTGCGGTAGCCCAGGCCTTCCACCTCGAAGACCTTGCCCGCCGCATAGAGCTTCATCTTCATCCCCATGCGGATCGCGCCGTCGACGATGCGCGCCAGGATGATGACGCCGCGGTAAGCGTCGTACCAGGAGTCGAAGATCAGCGCCCGCAGCGGGGCGTCAGGCTCGCCCTTCGGAGGCGGAATGCGCTTGACGATGGCTTCGAGCACATCGGGCACGCCGAGACCGGACTTGGCGCTGATCATCACGGCCTCGGAGGCGTCGAGCCCGATGGAAGACTCGATCTGCTCCTTGATGCGCTCCGGTTCGGCCGCCGGCAGGTCGATCTTATTGAGCACCGGCACGATCTCAAGATCGTGCTCGAGCGCCAGGTAGGTGTTGGCCAGCGTCTGGGCTTCCACGCCCTGGGCTGCGTCCACCACCAGCAGGGCCCCTTCGCAGGCGGCCAGGCTGCGCGAAACCTCGTAGGAGAAGTCCACGTGGCCGGGCGTGTCGATCAGGTTGAGCTGGTAGGTCTCACCGTCCTTGGCTTGATAGAGCAGCCGGACGGTCTGCGCCTTGATGGTAATGCCGCGCTCCCGCTCCAGGTCCATGGAGTCGAGCACCTGCGCCTGCATCTCTCGTTCGGTGAGCGCGCCGGTGAGCTGGATCAGCCGATCGGCCAGGGTGGATTTCCCGTGGTCGATGTGGGCGATGATCGAAAAATTGCGGATGTGAGCGAGGTCCATGCGGCAGGGCCCGCGCAAACGGGCCCTTGTGCTCAGGCTAACAGGTTTCGCAAGACCGCTCGGCTCCGCCGCCTGCCGCCAAGGGCGCTCAGAGCGACCCGGGCGGTTGTCGGCGGGCGGCCTCCAGCAGCGCCTGAGGCTCGAACCAGTGGATGATCTCCGCGTCCAGGCGCAGGGACCCGTCAGGAATCTGCCAATCCGCCAATCCAGGCTCCTCGGCGTCGAGTCCGCCGGCCGCGAAAGCCTCCGGCGTCTCAGCGCAGGGAGCGGCCTCGCAAGGGCCGGACGGCGGGACGCTGAGCAATTCGGAGTTGCCGTGCAAGCCAGGAATCACCGGCTCGTCGGCCGGCTCCCCGGCTGTCGAAGCAGGCGCCCCGGAGGGCTGCGAAGATGTTGAGGGACTCGGGGCGGCGAGCACAAAGCTCGAACCCTCCGAGGGGGCGGCGCCCCCACAAACCAGGAAGGATGCGAGCAGCGCTCGCGAGATCCAGTTCATCGAGAAAATCCTCCGTGCTTCGGGCGCGGTTGAACGGTCTCGACGAGGACGACGGCTCGCCTTGACAGGTAGTATATCGCAGACATACCACTCTGTCTTTTCGGCCGAAACCGATAGAATCGACAGGAGTGCGATGGCTCACGGTCCTCGGGGCTTGCGCGTTCGCGTTCTGGTTGCGTTGCGCCTTTGGCTATTCGGTCGTTTTCCAGCCCGATGGGTTCGTGAACTTTCAGGACACCGACGCCTGGTATCACTACCGGGTCATCGAGAACCTGCTGGCCCACTTTCCCTGGCGCATCACCTTTGACCCCTACGCCGTCTACCCGGACGGCCAAAACCCTCGCTTCGCAGGCCTTTACGACTTGGGCGTCGGCTTCGTTGCGTGGGCCCTGGGCGCGGGGACGCCGAGCGCCGAGCTGGCCAAGGCGACGGCGGCTTGGTCGCCGGCGGCGATGGCGGCGCTGGTCCCAGCAGCGGTCTACTTGCTGGCGCGCACGCTCTTCGCTCCTGGGGCGGCGATTGCGGCGGCTTGGCTCATCGCCGTTCTCCCAGGGAATTGGCTGAAAGTCTCTCGACTCGGGTTCGCCGACCATCACGTGGCCGAAGTCCTGTTCTCCACGCTGGCTCTGTGGGCTCTGCTGCGGTCGTTCGAGCGCTCGCGGCTCGCCGCGGCCGGCGCCGGCCTGGCGTTGGGAGCCTATCTCGCCGCCTGGGCCCCCGGCGCCCTGCTGGCCGCCGTGATCGTCGCCTGGACCGCTCTGTACGCGCTGATCCGCCGCTTCGGCGACGAGGACGCCCGTCCGGTGGTCGAGCGCGTCCTCATCACCCTCGCCGTGGCTTGGCTGTTCTTCCTGCCCTTCGGCTGGCACCGCTGGTCTATCTACACGCATGTCGCGCTGGGAGGGGGAATCCTCGGGCTCGCAGGCCTGCAGGCCCTCGGCGACTTCCTGCGGCGCAAGGGCGCGCCGCCGTGGGCTTTGCCGGCCGTCCTCTCGGCGGGACTGGCCGCCGCCATCGCCGCCGCCGTCCTCCTCGATCCGCCATGGTTCGCCGCGTTCCGAAGCGAATTGGCGCGCTTTCAGCCGACCGACCGCCAACAAACCCTCGGCGAGCTCCGGCCCATCCTCTACTTCTACGGCCCCTTTCAGCTCCGAGCCGTATGGGAACAATTCGGCTTCAGTTGGCTGTTGGCCCTGCCGGCCTTCGTCGCGCTGCTGTGGCGCAGGCGCGGCGGGCTGAGCCCCGCGCGGTCGCTGTTTCTGTTCTGGACGGCTTTCTTTCTGGCGATGACCGTGAGCCAGATCCGCACCGCCTACTATCTGGCAGTCTGTTTCGCGGTCCTGGCGGGCGCGGCGGCCTGGAAGCTCTACCAGGCCTCACCGAGGCGCGTGCGGCCGCTGACCGCCTCGGCGCTGCTGCTCTTCCTCTACGGCGCCAATCTAGGCCCCGCGCTCGAGATCGTACGCTCGGACAGCGGCGTCTCCCCCGAGCTGCGCCAAGCGCTGGAGTGGCTGTCCCGGTCCACACCGGAACCCTTCGGCGACCCCAAAAAGCGCCTGGCCTTGTATGGCGACGGCATGCGCGCCGGCGAGTTCGACTACCCGGATTCGGTCTACACGGTGCTGTGCTGGTGGGACCTCGGCCATCAGGTCAACGCGATCGCCGGCCGCATCCCCACAGCCAACGGCTTCCAGACCGGCGGGTTCCATTCGGCTCGGTTCTACCTGGCGACCTCCGAAGCCGAAGCCCTACCGATCGCCCGGGAGCTGCGCGCCCGCTACCTGCTGCTGGAGCCCGGCATCCCGGTGTGGTCCTTCGGTTCACTCACCCCGACCGGCTCCAAGTTCCTCGCTTTCCCCCTCTGGAGCCACGGCGAGAAGCGCCTGGAGCAGTACCTGGAGGTCTACGTCCGAAGAACCGACGACGGACGAGACGAGCCCGTGGTCGTCTTCTACCCAGACTACTACCGTTCAATGATGGCCCGCCTGTATCTGTTCGACGGCCGCGCCGTGGAGCCCGTCGATTCGGTGTGGGCGCTGGCCTGGAAACCTGAAACCGGCCCCGACGGCGAGATGAGGCGCCGGATCACCTCGCAGCGCCGATTCCGCACCTACGAGGAGGCTCACCGCTACATCGAAGTCCGCCCGGATCAGCCGCTCGTGCTTGCCGGCCTCGATCCGGCCCGCAGTTGCGTCCCGCTCGGGGCCCTGGAGAGCTTCCGAGAGGCCTACAGCACGAACCCCGGCCCCCTGGGCGGCGAGACCGGCCGGGTGACCGCCGTGAAGGTCTTCGAGCGCCTTCGCTGAGCCCCGCCAACGGTCCAAACCTGTTGTGGCCTCCCCGCCGGGGTTGGTATCATCCGCGCTAAGAGGACGGAGAACAAAAGCATGCGCAAATGGACCTGCTGGGGGAGCGCGGCTGCGCTCCTGACCCTTTTGGCGGCCTGTGGCGGCGCCCCGGAGGCGGCTCACGAGGAGGCCCCGCCGCCCGCCGAGCCGGCCGCCACCGCCGAGTACCACCCCATCTTCAACGGGACTTCGCTGGACGGCTGGGAGCTGATCGGCAAGACCGGCGACGGCTACGTGGTAGAGGACGGCATGATCGTCTGCCCGCCCGAAGGCGGCGGCAACCTGTTCTATGACAAGGAGCTCACCGACTTCCAGGTGAAGTTCGAGTTCAAGCTCGACGAGGGCTCCAACAACGGGCTCTGCATTCGCTGCCCCAAGCAGGACAAGAGCTTGGCCTACGAGGGCATCGAGCTGCAGATCATCAACAACAACGGCGAGCGCTACAAGGACATCGAGACCTGGCAGAAGCACGGTTCGCTCTACAACGTGTTCCCCGCCGAGACCGGCGCTCTCAAGCCCGTGGGCGAATGGAACGAGGAAGAGGTCACCGTGCAGGGCACCAAGGTCAAGGTGGTCGTCAACGGCAAGACCATCCTCGATGTCGACACCACTTCGGTCACCGACCCGGCCGTGCTCGAGAAGCACCCCGGCCTGAAGCGGACCTCCGGCTACATCGGCTTCTTGGGCCACCACGAGCCGATCGCCTTCCGCAACATCGAGCTCAAGGAGCTCTGAGAGCCGGCGGAAACAAAGACTGAGAGCCCCAGGCGACGAGCCTGGGGCTTTCGTCGTTCAGCGCTCGCGCAGCAGGCTCGGCAGCTCCGCCACGGAGTCGATCACCGCGTCGGGCCGCACCGCGCCCTCCAGATCCTCGGGCCGAAACTTCCCCGTCCGCACCAAAGCTCCCCGCAGGCCCGCCGCCTGCGCGCCTCCCACGTCCGCCAGCACGTCGTCGCCGATCATCAGCAGCTCGTGCGGCGCCAGCCCCAGCCGAGCCGCGGCGACCTCGAAGAACGTCCTCGACGGCTTGCCCAGCGTAATCGCCTCCCGTCCGATCGCACACTCGAGCGCCGCCACGAACGGAGCCACGTCGAGCGAGATCCCGTCCGGAGCCCGCCAGTAGCGGGTGCGCCCCAGCGCGATCAGTGTGGCCTCGGGGTTGGAGTGCAGCAGGCGAAACGCCCGATTGAGCCGGGCGAAGTCCCAGGCCGAGCCCAAATCGCCGATCACCACGAAGTCCGCGCCGGTCTCGGCGTCGTCGTCGACTACCGGCAGTCCGGCGAGATCCGCCCGGGCGGCTTCGCGCAGAAACAGCGCCGCCTTGCCCTCGGGCCGTTCGCTCAGCCACTGCCGCGTGGCCGCCAACGGCGTCCAGACCTGACCCGCCTCGGCCGGAATCCCAAAGCGCTCCAGCTTCCGCTGCAATTCCAGCGCGGGCTTGGACGTCGTGTTGGTGACGAACAGATGAGGAATCGCCTGCCGACGCACCCAGGCCAGCGTCTCGGCGGCCCCGTCGATCGGCTCGTCGGCGTTGTAGATTACGCCATCGAGATCGAAGAGAAGACCGGCGGGACGAGGGCTCACAGGGCTTAGAGTACCCCGAGGATCCAGCCTTCCTCGCTTTCGACCTGCCGCCGCTCGTCCGGGGTCAGGTCCGCCGGGCCCTCGAATAGCTCCGACAGCCGCTCTTTCTGCCCCAGCTCCCGGAACCAGCGAGCCAGGGTCCGCACCTGCGCGGAGTCCTTCACCTCGCCCGGCCGAGCCTCGGCGATCCGCATCGACGGGTAGATCTCCGCGAAGATGGCGCCGGGGGAATACGGCGCCGTCAGGCCCGTCTCGAACGGCCACACCGCCGCGCGCCCGGCCAGCCGGGGGTCCGACAGCAAACTGGCCAACCGGGGGATGCCGAGCAGCGTCTGCGAGCCCACCGAGCCGGTTGTGTAGAGCTTCCAAACGGGGTGCGACCGCCGCAGCCGCTGCTCGCAGAGCCGCCGCTCGGCCAGCCCGGCGAGCGAAGCGTCGTTGCGGCGGCAGCCCAGGAACTCATTCTCGGCGCTGCGAGGGCAGCCCCAAAACGGCCCTCGGCCGCCGGTGAGCCGCTGATTGATCTCGGCGGCGGCCTGGAAGCGGTTGTTGGAGTTGGTGGCGCGGTCGTCGATCCGCCGGCACAGCTCATTCCACACCGCCCGCCAAGGAGAGCCGGCGAGACCCAGAGCTTCGGCGAAGCCCACCGGGTAGCCAAACCCGAAGTCCAGCCCCACCAGAATCCTTTGCCCCTGCTGGAGCGCTTCGAGCACCAGCGTCAGGATGCGGGCGCGCGCCTCGGCTCGCGTGGCCGGATTCTCCAGCAACGAGCCGGCCCGCGATTCCAGCCGCAGCCAAACGCTGTCGGGGCCGCGCTTGGGGATACCGGCGGCGCTCCAATCGACGATGAGGTAGGAGTCAAACAACGGGCCGGTCAAACCAATCCGGTTAGCTTCTCGTGGAAGGTGGGGAAAGCGTCGATGCGCGCGCCCAAAGCCTCTTGCGCGAGCGTCGTGTAGAGGTCGCCCAGGGTTCCCGGCGTCCACGTGTGGCGACCGGTTTGCAGGCCGCCGGCGTGGCCGGCCAGGATGAGCGCCAGATCGTTGTTCTTGTGCGGATTGGCTTCAGCGTGCTCGTGCGCAAACACCAGCAATGTGCGATCCAGCAGGTTGCCGTCGCCCTCGGGAGTAGCCTTGAGCCGGCCCACGAGGTATGCGAACTCCTCCACGTGCCAGCGGCAGATGTCCCGCAGAATGCGCATGCCCCGCGGCGTCTCCACCTCGCCATGCGTGTACTCGTGGTGGCGCTGCGCCGTGAGCCCCAGCCAGGGGAAACGCGTGAGCCCCTGGCACTTGGTGAGCATGTAGCTGGCCACCCGCGTCTGTCCCGAGGCGAAGGCGTGCACCAGCAGGTCGCTCTGCAGCTTAGCGATCCGCGGATAGTCGCGCAGGTCGCCGCCCTCCGCGGGTCTCTCGACGGGCCGCTGGTACTCCGGCGGCAGGCTCGCGATCGAGCGCTCCAGCTCCCGCACCGAGCTCAGGTACTCGTCCAGCCGCACCTTGTCCTGCGCGCTCAGCCCGGCCTCGAGCGCCGTCGCGTCGTCGGAGACCGCGTCCAACACGCTGCGCTTGCGATGGATCCAGCCTTCCTCGCGCTTACCGAAGAGCCGGTCGAACAGCTTGTGCGGAATCATCTCCGGCGGCAGCGGCCGGTCCCGGTCCGCCCAGCTCATATTGCGCTGGATGGACTCGCCGAAAGACTCCTGGCAGACGCCGATCTGCAGCGACCGAAAGCGCGTCTCGCCGCCCAGCTTGCCCGCCACCAACTGGTCGAACGACGGGCCGCCCGCGCCCCGGCCTGTGTAGACCTGGCCCGACAACAGCGCGCTCATCGAAGGGTAGTGGCTGTTGCCCGGCCCGGGCAGGCGAGCCGCCGCCGAATCCAGCCCGGTGATCACGTGGATGTCGTCGCGGAACCGCGCCAACGGCTGCAGACACGGCGTGATGCGGAAGTCCTCGCCCAGCTCCTGCGGCTTCCAGTATTTTTCGGGAATGCCGTTGCCGTTGAACCAGAACACCAGCCGCGTCTCCAGCGGCTTCTCGTCCAAGCGCCGCGAGGCCGCATAGGCCGAGCCGCTCGCGTTGAACATCGCCTCCAACGCCGGCAGCCCGACCCGAACGGCGGCTCCGGCGGCAGTGGCCCCTTGCAGGAAGCTCCTGCGTGACAAGGGTTTCGAGGCGCTCATGGCGATCCGTGAAGATTATACCCCCCGAAATCCGACACGATCGAAACTTTCTTCCGAGACCGGGCTTGCCGTCGGCCGAGCCATGCTCCACAATCGCAGCCGTGCGGTTGTGGCTCGGTCTTCTCGCGGTTTCCGCCGTTCTGGCAGCGCCGCCCACCCAACAGGACTTCGAAGCCTGGGCCCTGTCCCAAGGCGGACGGGTCGAGCGAAGCGCGGACGGCTCGATCGCCGGGGTGGACCTGTCGGGAACCTGGATCACCGACGCGGACCTGAGTCGCATCGCCGCCCTGGGCCGGTTGGAGCGCCTGGACCTTTCCGAGACCGGCGTCAGCGACGTGGGCCTGGAGGCCCTGGCCCCGCTGCGGGGCGTGCGCGAGCTGAACCTCTACTTCGCCGAAGCGGTCTCCGAGTTCGGCCTGGCGAATCTCAAGGGTTGGACGTCGCTCCAGAAGCTCAACCTGCGGGGAACGCAGGCCCGCAGCCGGGTCTTCGAGACTTTGGCGGAGCTCGGCGGCCTGCGGGAGCTGGACCTCTCTCACACCCGCGTCACCGACGACGGCTTCGATCGTCTGGCGGAGCTGCAACGGCTCGAAACCCTGGCGATCGGCTCAAACCGGCTCGACGGCGGCTGTCTGGAGACTCTCAAGCTCCTGCCGAACCTCCGCCGGCTCGATCTGCGCGGCGTGCAGCGCGTCGACTCAGGCCTGTGGGGGCTGGCCCTGAACCGCCGCAACCTCGAACGCCTCAGCGAGCTGAAGCAGTTGCGCGAGCTGCTGTTGGGCGGCGCAACGATCACCGATGTGGGCGCGGACCGCCCGGGCCGCCAGGACGCCGAGCGCGCCGAGCTGCTGCATGTGGAGCTACTGGCGTCCCTGAAGCAGTTGCGCGAGCTGGACCTGAGCCGCCAGCCGGTCACCCTCGCCGGCATCGCCTTCCTGCGGGAGCTGCCGGCCCTGGAACGCCTGAACCTCGGCCAGTGCGCCCGGCTCGGCGACCCTCTGGCGGATCTGCTGGCCGCCCTGCCCCGCCTGCGCGAAGCCTACTTGGCGGGGACGGGTCTCAGCGACGCCGGCCTGCAACGGCTGGGCGCGCTGCGCCTGCAACGCCTGTCAGTAGGCGGCTCCGCCGTCACCGAAGCCGCCGTCGCAGCCTTTCGCGCCGGCCACCCGCAGGTCGAGCTGACCTGGTTCGGGTCGGACGGCTTCGGCGAAACCCGCGCCGCCCAATAGAGACCGCTTAGGCTTCGTTGTAGATCGTCTCGGCCGCTTCCACAGCGCCACGCTCGCCGCGATGACCCAAGGCGTGGAGCGATGTCTCCAGCGCGCTCAGCAACAACAATACGCTGTTGCGGCTCGAGGAAGCGCCCATCAGGCCCACCCGCAGCACCTTGCCCGCCAGCGGGCCGAATCCGCCCAGCACCTCGATGCCGTAGTCGTGCAGCAGCCGCTTGCGCAGTTCCACATCGCTGACGCCTTCGGGCAGCACCGGCGTGTTCAGCGTCCAGAGGCGATGCTCCGGAGCCACGTGCATCGTCATGCCCAGCGCCTCCACGCCGGCCACGAAGGCCCTGTGGTTGAGCTTGTGACGGTCGAAGCGCGCCTGCAGGCCCTCCACGTCGATCAGCCGCAGCGCCTCGCGCAGGGCGTAGAACATGTTGATCGGCGTGGTGTGGTGGTAGCGGTGCGAAGCGCCCCAGTACTCGTCGATCAGCTTCAGGTCCAAGTACCACGAAACGCTCTTGGTCTTGCGCGCGCGCAGCCGTTCCAGCGCCAAAGGGGAAAGCGACACCGGCGCCAGCCCGGGAGGCGCCGAGAGGCACTTCTGCGTGCCCGAATACGCGATGTCGATGCCGTTGGCGTCGAGGTCGATCGGCATGCCGCCCAGCGACGTCACACAGTCGGCGATCACCAGCGCGCCGACCTCGTGCGCCGCCGCGCAGATGGCCTTGGGCGATTGCAGCGCCCCGGTGGAAGTCTCCGCGTGCACGAAGGCGACGACTTCCGGCTTCTCGCGCTCGATGAAGGCGCGGGCCTCCTCGTCGCCGTAGACCTCTCCCCACGGCTTGACGAGCTTGACGACCTCGGCGCCCTGGCGCTCGGCCATGTCGATCAGACGGTCCGAGAAGTAGCCGTTGTTGAACACGGCGATCTTTGTGCCGCGCTCCACGAAGTTCACCACCGCCGCTTCCATGCCGGCCGTGCCCGTGCCCGAAAGCGCCAGCGTAAAGTCGTTGCTGGTGCCGAACGGGATGCGCAGCAACGCGGCCACGTCCTGCAACACGCCGAAGAAGGCCGGGTCGGTGTGGCCGACGATCGGCGCGGCCATCGCCAAGTAGACTTGCGGGTCGACCATCGAAGGGCCGGGACCGAGCAGCAGACGCGGAGGGGGTTGGAAGAAACGGTAGTCCGACATGGGATTGCAGAGCGCCCGCAGGATTTCTGGGGCCGAAGGGCCAACATAGCATAGGGCCGCCCACCGGCTCCCCTGCGCGCGCTGAACCTTTGCCTGTCTAGGGCCGATTGCTTATTGCAGGGACCCCCATGCCGCCGTACCGTCAGGAAAGCATGTCGAAGCAGCTCCTTCGTTTGGCCGGTTTTCTGGCCGTTGCTTGGGTCGTCATTGTCCTCGCCCACTTCCCATGGGGCGTCGACGGGCCGCACACGCCCAGCAAGCTCATCGACGATGCGGAAGATTTCTACGAAGCGGCCTATCAGCCGCCCCCCGCGGGTGCGACTGAGAACGAGTACGTGGAGGTCGCGCGCAACGTAGCCCACCGGGCCGACGTCAAGCCGCGGCTCGAAAGCTTCTTGGCCGACCACGGCCTCCAGAACGCGAAGTCGCTCGAAATCGGCGCCGGCAGCGGGACCCTGCAGGACGTCGTGCCCGACTACACCGGGCTCGATATTGCGTCCAGCGCCGGGCGGTTCTTCCACAAGCCGTTCGTCCACGGTTCGGCGACCGACCTGCCCTTCGAGGATGGCTCTTTCGATCTAGCGTTCTCGATCTGGACCTATGAGCACGTGCCCAACCCGGGCCGCGCCTTCGCCGAGGCCCGCCGGGTCGTCCGGGACGGCGGCTGGCTGTACCTCGAGCCGGCCTGGAACAACCCAACCTGGGCCCCGAACGGCTGGCCGGTTCGGCACGACAGCACCCTGGGTCCGCTCGAGATGGCGATGAAGTACAGCCTGCTGATTCGCGAAATCTCGTACTTCAAGCAGGCATACCAGTATCCTGCGCGGGCGATTCGCACGCTCGCGGCAATGGGAGGCGAGACGACCCTGCACTTTCGCGAGGTGGATGCGAACTTCGACAACTACTGGATGCCGGACTCGGACGCCGTCAATTCGATCGACTGCTACGAGGCGGCGTTGTGGTTCCAGACTCGGGGAGACGACGTGACCATGCGCGGCGACCCTCCGAGCCTGCGCATGCCCTGCGGAGACGGGGCGGTCCTCGTTCAAGTCCACAAACAGAAATGACAAGGGCGCTCCCACCGGAGCGCCCCATCGGAATCGCAGCCCTGCGGTCTACCGCAGCGACTTGAGCATCGGGCTCTCCGTCTGCTCGAAGCCTGCCGGAACCACGAACTTATCCGCCGGAGCCGCCGCCGTCGAAAAGCCCGACGACTCGGTCGTCATCTCCATCAGAACGCCGGCCTCCGAAGCCTTCATGGCCCCGCTGCCGGCCGGCTCGGGCTCCTTCGATTTCTTCTTCTTGCCGAAGCCGCCGAAACCGCCGCCGAGCGCGCTGCCCAGGCCCTTGAAGGCCTGCTTGGTCGACGACTCCTCGTTCGCCTCGGCCACCTTCGCCTGGTCCTGCTCCGAGATCGCTTCCAGGCCCGACGCCGATCCGCCCATGCGCATCACCTGCTTCACGGTCATGCCTTCGAGCTTGGCCGACTCCTCCTGCAACTTGGCCATCGACTCGCCCATGCGGAAGCTCTGCTGCATCCCGGCCAGCATGCCGCTGGAAGGGTTCCAGGCCAGCTTCTCGGCCATGCGCTTGTGGAAGTCCTGGACCTCCTCGTAGCCCGGAACGTCCTTGCTGAGCCATAGGTTCGTGGCCACGTTCATGGCGCCGGACTGCCCTTTGGACTTGTCCTCCATGTTCGCGGAGATGATCATGATCATCTCCTTGGCGTTGTAGCCGCCGACGGTGGCGCTTCGCTTGGGGTCTTCGATGCGCACGTCGTAGCTCATCTCCACATTGGCCGCGTCGGGGTTCTTCTTGCGGGCTTTCTCCATCTCGGCCTGCGCCTTGGCCTGGGCCTGTTCCAGGGCCTGCTTCATCTGCTCGAAGGTGATGGTGGAGTACTTCTTGCCCTTGAAGTCGATGCTCGTAATGGTCTGGGCGTCAAGATCGATGATGGTGCCGCCGCGCTCGTCGATGCGGGCCATCTTGTCGCCCTTCAGGTAGATCTTGGACTCAACATTATTGAGCCCGCCGCCGGCCATTTTGCCGGCAAACTTCATCGCGCCGGCCATGGAGCCGCCGGTAATGCGCATTGTTTCTGTGTACGAAAAGTCGGCGCAAAGCATGGCCGCAGGGGCCAGCAAGAGCGCTGTGACGCGTAGGAATGATTGCATAATGGGAATTCTCCGCCCTCCCATTTTGCCTTGATATCGACTTTTCGTCTAGAGGTTCTCGCGGACTGGAAGCTGGCCAAGCCGCCCGGGTTCCGGCATCAACCGTCCGGCGATCGGGGGCTGCGGAGCCAATCGCGGGACCCGTGGCGGATGTGAAGTATATCCACCACGTCGTCCTTGATTCGGTAGAGGACCCGGTATCCGCCAACCAAAATCTGACGGATCTCTTCGCCAAAGAACCGTGACTCCGGCGCCTGGGGACACATGGCGGGAAGGGTCTCCAGCGCGTCCACGGCGTCCAACAGTTGCTGATGCCATTTGGCGGCGGCTGCTGCCGATTGAAGCTCCAGCCACTGCACAGCGTCTTCCAGTTCCTCGACCGCGGCGGGCTGGAACCGGACCTTGTAGCCCAATGTTTCGAGATCCTATCTTACGGCCAATCTCCGCCCGATCGCGGCCAAAACCTGGCGGGCGTCCCGGCCCTCTCCGCGGTCCGCCTGATCGAGCCCGCGTCGAATCCCCGCCACCGCTTCGGCCTCGTCGAGCCGCCGGAGCAGATCGTCAAACGTGGCCTGCGCGAGCACGACGGCGGATACATCGTCCGTCTGCAGGGATACCGGCCGGCCCGTTTCCGCAATCCGGCGCAGGGCTCCTTCCGTGTCAGCACGAAACGCATCCAGAGAGATTCTTTGCATCGACATTCGATCCCGACTCTGCCGTGATCTTAAGCTCGCAATCGCGAAGCGTCAATCGTCCGAAGCCCGCTCGTACCCCTTGTCGAAACCGTGCGCCGCCAGAAACTCCCGCGCCGCCTGCTTCTCGGCCTCGCTCAGCTCCCCGTTCCCGTCCGCGTCGAAGCGATCCAGCACCTTCTTGGCCGCCTTCTTCGGTCGATCGCCCGGGTCGCTGCGGCCGTCGAAGAACTTGCCGCCGGTCGTCAAATAGAAGTTCGCCGCCGACAGCGCCGCGTGCTCTTCCAGCGCCTCCAATAGTTTCGGCTCGTCGGCCGGATTCACGGCGATCGAGTCCAGGATGATGCTGCCCATCTCGTCCTCGCTGAACGGCCCCCAGCGGATGTCTTGCGGCGGGCTGTACGGGTTGGCCGGGTTGGTCGCACGATTGTCCCAGCGGATCACCGCATCCAAGCGCGTGCCGGCCGGCAACACCAAGGGATCACTCAGCTTGTAGAGCTCCTGCCAGGCGAAATCGTAGTTGTCGATCTTCAGAATCGTCAGGGACTTGCCGTCCGGCTGATGCGCGGTCAGCTCGAAAGCCTTGCCGATGTAATGCGCATGCGCGAACGTTGCGAAGGCCTTCACGTCCACGGGAATCGTGAACGACTCGCGCAGCGTGTACTTGTCGCTGCCCGCAGGAACCTCGATGCCGGACCATTCGCCGAAGTGCGCCGGCACTTGAATCTCCGTGGTCGTGCGCAGGTCGGCCTCGTCGGAGAAGAACAGCCCGATGTGCGAGAGCTCCCGCTCGACCTTGCCGGTGGGGTGGAAGTGCGCCTGGATCACCATCTTCATGCCCGGCTCCACCCGCACGCCTACGCCTTCGGGCAGCACCCGCGGGTCGGTCCCGATGGCCCACGTCAGCACCCGGTTGCGGTCGCCCGTCAGCCCGCCCAGGCCCTTGCCCTTCTTGCGCTCCAGCGCCTCACCGTCCACCAGAAAGCCCAGGATGTGATGCACCACCGCGCGGGCGCCCGGCTGATACTCGATCGCCCGCACCCACTTGGCTTCGGTGAGCGGAATGTCCATCACGAAGTACTCGTAGAGGTCCTCGCCCTCGGCGGGAATCTCGAACTCCTTGTCCATCGCCAGCGTCAGGTCCGGCTCGCCCAGCTCCCAGCCTTCGGCGAACTCGGGCAAGGCCGGCAGCTTGTCCGGGTCGCCTTCGGGCATCCCGGCTTCCACCCAGCTCTTCAGCAGCGCGATCTGCTCGTCAGACAGCCGCCGCGCTCCGGCGAACTCCACGTCGCCCGGCTCAGCGTGCCACGGAGGCATGATGCGCGCCTCCGTCAGGGCCACCAGGAACGGTCCGCGCTTCTTGACCTCCTCGTAGTTGGTCAGCGGAAAGGGGCCGGCCTGTCCCGGCCGATGGCAGGACGTGCAGTTTTGGAAGACCAGCGGCGCCACGTCCTCAGTGAACGTCGGAGCAGCGGCGGAGGCTACGGCGGAGACCAGCAACAGCAGGATCACGGATCGCATGGCGAGAAGGTTCCTTACCCACACCTTACGCGATACGACACGAAAACCCGACAAGTTCCCCAAGCGCTACGATGGGAAACCCAGCGATGCTCGACCAACCCACGCTCCTCATCGGCGGCGGCATGATCGCCCACGATCAGATCCTGCCTACTCTCTACCAGATGCAGCGCGAGGGCCGGCTCGGCCCCATCACCGTCTGCGCTCAGCACGGGCGCACCGTCAAGGCCTTGGCCGAAGCGCCCGCCCTGCAACGGGCCTTCCCGGACCGCTCGTTCCGTCCGCTGCCCGACTACACGGCCGGGGAAGGCGGCGACCGGCAGCCCGATCTCTACAAGCAGGCCTTGGCGGAGCTGCCGCCCCGCTCCACCGTGGTCGTCGCCACGCCGGACCAGACGCACTACCCGATCGTGATGGACGCCTTGCGCGCCGACCAGCACGTGGTCTGCGTGAAGCCCTTGGTGCTCGACATCGCGCACTCGCTCGAGATCGAGCAGGAAGCCCAGAAGCGCGGCCTCTTTGTCGGCGTGGAGTACCACAAGCGCTTCGACCCACGTTCGCTGCTGGCCCGCTCCCGAGCTAAGCAGGGCCTGTTCGGCGAGCTGCGCCTGGGCCACGCCGTGCTGATGGAGAAGTGGTACTACCGCCACTCGAACTTCCAGAACTGGTTCTCCTGCGACCAGACCGACTCGTTCGTCTACATCGGCTGCCACTACGTGGACCTGGTCCACTACCTCACCGGGCTGCTGCCGGTGGAAGTGAGCGTCTACGGCGTGAAGGACAAGTTCCCCAACGGCGTGGAGGGCTACCTGTGGACCGACGCCCGCGTGATCTGGTCCAACGGCGCCTGCCTGAACGTGCAGAACTCGTTGAGCTTCCCGGACCAGGCCGGCGGCCCCAACACCCAGGGCATGACGCTGTACTTCTCCGGCGGCGAGAAGGGCGCCTGGCTCGACCACTCGGACCAGTACCGCGGCCTCAAATACGCCTTCCTGGAGAACCCCGGCGGCGCGGGTTCCAACGCCTACGTCGAGCCCAGCCCGGACTACTTCATGTACCAGGACCTGGGCGGCCCGGGCCTCGTACCGTGGGGCTATGGCGTGCGCTCGGTGGACGCCTTGGTTTCCGAGATCCAGCGTATCGAGCGAGAGACGAGCAGCCTGGAAGAGCGCCGGCAAGCCCTGGCGGAGGTCGACGCCCGGGGCGTGCTGGCGACCCCGGCGAACAGCCGCTACAACGAGCTGGTGTGCCAGGCGGGAAGGCTGTCGATTCTGGCGGGCGGCAAGCCGGTTCGGATCGAGTACGATCCGCCCGCAGTCCACCCCTAGTTGACGAATTCAACGAAATCTGTCAATCTGCCCTCGCGCCGGGAGATGGCATGGACACTCAGACTCTCGCCATGTGTGCTTCAATGGTACACGTCAATATTGGGGGTCTTGATGACTTACCGAGGAGCGTGGCCAGTGCCATCGTTCACATCTATTACGAAGCGGCGTCGTTAGCTAAATTTCCGCTCATGCCCGGTGACACCGGTGGACTAATTAAAGAGATTGACACGTTCGCGGAAGTTATTACAGCAACAAGATCAATCCCAGGTTTCGTTGATGACTTGCGCAAGATGCGTGACGAAACCCAAGGCGGTCCCCTATTCGAATACGCGGTGCAGCTATTCTTGGACATTTACAAGTATCGGATTCCCAGGGCTCACGAAAAGTCTGGCCTGCGGCGCGCCATAGAGAGGAGATTCTCTCATCGTTCGCTTCCGGAGATTCCTGGGTTATTGGAAGTGATACAGGAGTCTCTGAGAACGGCATCCTCAAGCGAATAGCTAGGCGGAAGCGAGAACCCTGGATGGCTGGCTCGTGGCTGATAGTCGGACAGGGTTGTCCGACCTACTGAGGCTACATTCCTGGTGAAGACGGACATTCCTGACCGTCTTCTTCGCCGAGCCTTACAGATCCCCGCGCTTGGCGGAATCCAAGATATATTCCGACGTCTCCAGCGCCAGCGCCATCATCGTCAGCGTGGGGTTCTGGCAAGGCGATGACGGGAACGTCGCCCCATCCGTCACGAAGATGTTCTTGACGTCGTGGGCCTGTCGGTAGCGGTTCACGACGGACTTCTTGGGGTCCGAGCCCATCCGCGCCGTGCCCAGCTCGTGCGTGGCGCCGCCCGGCCAGCGCGGGTCCTTCTGCTTGGTGACTTCGCTCGCGCCGGCGGCGTGCAGCATCTCCTCGGCCTGGTCGAGCATGTGGCGGTACAGCTTCATCTCGTTGTCGCCCCAGGAGGCGTGGATGCGCAGCGCCGGAATGCCCCAGGCGTCTTTCACCTCGGGGTCCAGCGCCACAAAGTTGTCGTACTGCGGCAGGCACTCCGCGTAGGCCGACAGCCCGAACCGCCAGCAATCCTCGCGCTCCCGCACGGCGTTCTTGAAGCCCTTGCCGAAGCCCTTGACGCCCGCAATCGAGCCCGTCGAGCCGTAGCTCGAGCTGTGTGAGCCCTGCAAGCCGTAGCCGCGCAGCATGCCGTCAGTCATCGGCCGATCCAGGTTCAGAAAGCGCGGCACGTAGATGCCGCCCGGACGCCGCGGCGGTCCCACCCACTTGCGCTCTTCCTTCACCGGAATCACGCCCGAGGCCGAGCCCGCAATGTGATCCATCAGGTAGTGGCCCAGCGCGCCCGACGAGTTGCAGAACCCCTCGCCGGAGTTCAGCAGCAGCCGCGTGGATTCGAGCGTCGAGCAGCAGACGATCACCACCTTGCCGCGCGCTTCCCGCGCCGCTCGCGTCGCGTGGTCGATGTAGGCCACGCCGTTGGCCTTGCCGGTGTTCTTGTCGGTAGTGATGTGCGAGCACACCGCGCCGGTCTGGATGGTGCAGTTGCCGGACTTCTCGGCGTCCACCAGCGTCGTCCAAAGACTCGAAAAATACGAGTGCGTGATGCAGCCCTGCTCGCACGGCCCGCAGTAGTGGCAAGCCGCGCGGCCGTTGTGCGCCTGCGTCACGATCGCCGGACGCGCCATGGTTACCGGCAAGCCCAGCTTGGACTCCACCGCCTTCTCGAAGTGCATCTCGCCGCAGTTCATCGCCATCGGCGGCAAAAAACTGCCGTCGGGAATCTGCGCCAAGCCTTCCTTCTTGCCGCTCACGCCCACGTAGCGCTCCACGCGGTCGTAGTACGGCGCCAGATCCTCGTAGGAGAGCGGCCAGTCTTCGCCGTAGCCGTCCACGCTGGCCGGCTTGAAGTCCCTCGGCCCCAGCCGCCAGCTCAGCCGGCCCCAAGTCAGCGTGCGGCCGCCGAGCTGCCGCCCGCGCGTCCACTGGAAGGGCATGCCCTCGGGCGTGGTGTAAGGGTTGAGGATGTCGTCGACGAACCAGTGGTAGTTGGACTCGCGGCAGGCGTACTTCATCGCCTGGATCGGCCGGTTGCGGGCGATCTCCGGCGAGTCGCCGCGATACTTCAGCTCATAGGGCTGAACGTGCTCGGTAAAGTCCTTGTCGGTCACGCGGGGCCCGGCTTCGAGCAGCAGCGTCTGCATGCCGGCCTCGCTGAGGGTTTTGGCGACCCAGCCACCCGTCGCTCCCGACCCCACGATGATCGCGTCGTACACTGAATTGTCGGGCATACTCGTAAACTCTGCGTAGCGTAGCATGCAGGCGTTGCGCGGACGGGTTGGAATCCCACGTTCGATGCGACCCCACGGACGAACCGGACGCAGCGCGGGAACGGCGCCATGCTGAGGCCGGCCCCCACCTTGCGGCCCAACGCGTTGCCCGATGCGATCGCGTACGTCGCCGCCGACGTCGGGCTCGCCAATCGCCTGCGGGCGCTGGCCGGCTACGCCGCGATGAGCCGCTGCCTGCTGGATCGTCCGGTGCGGCTGCACTGGGTTCGGGACCGCGACTGCCCGGCTCAGTTCCAAGAGCTGTTTGCCGCCGCCGACGTCGAGTTGCTCTCCCCGGCGAAAGCGGCCGCCCTACCGCCGGCATCGATTTTCACGCGGGCCGACTGGTTCCAGCAGATCTGGTGCGATGAGCTCCAGGGTCTCGTCCCTCGGCCCCAATTCCTGGCCGCCGTCGCCCAGTTCTTGCAGAGCCTTCGGGTCCGCGACGAGGTCGCCCGCTCGGTGGAGGTCTTCAGCGACCGCCACGATCTCGAGACCGTCATCGGATTGCACATCCGTCACACCGACAATCTGCTGGACTACGACTATTTCGCCCGAACCATCCCCGGCTTCCGGATGGAACACATTTCGCAAGTCGAAGGCTTCGAAGACCTGATCGAACGGTCGTCGGATCCCCGCTTCTTTCTGGCGACGGACAACGCGGATGTCGAGCGCAGGCTCGTGAAACGGTTCGGCGAGCGGATCGTGCGGTTTGGCAAGCGCTTCCGAGCGGCCGCCGGATTGATGCGCCGGTTCGCTCCCGCTGCGGTCTATAGGCCTTCGACGATGCAGGACGCACTGGCGGAGCTGTTGCTCCTGGGGCGCTGCGAGCAGGTCGTGGGAACGTACTTCAGCAGCTTCGGCGAGCTCGGCGCCATTTGGGGATTGCGGGATTTCTCGATCATGTTGGGCCGCTCGGTGGAGCTTTCGGGGTCCGCGGGGGAGATCCTGACCCAGTTGCGCCTGCTGGCGGTCGAAGATGATGCAGTGAGACAGCGGAGCTCAGCCTCATCGTGACGAACCTTCTCGCCGCCCGCCTCCAGATGGCTCTCACCCTGGGCTGGCACATCGTCACGGCCTGCCTCGGCGTCGGCATGCCCGTGCTGCTGCTCTACGCCGAGTGGCGCGCGAACCGCGACGGCGGGGAGGCTTGGCGCGTGCTGGCCCGCCGCTGGGCCAAGGCCTTCGCGGTGGTTTTCGCCGTCGGAGCCGTCTCGGGCACCGTGCTTTCGTTCGAGATGGGCGTGCTCTGGCCCGAGCTGATGGGGGTATTCGGAGCGGTCATCGGCCTGCCGTTCACCCTGGAAGCCTTCGCGTTCTTCCTGGAAGCCATCTTCATCGGCATCTACCTCTACGGCTGGGATCGCTTGTCGCCCCGCGTGCACTGGTGGTCGGGCGTGCCGATCGCTCTGTCCGGCTTCGCTTCAGCTTGGTTCGTGGTCACGGCCAACGCCTGGATGAACGCGCCCCGCGGCTTCACGCTAGAAGGCGGCGTGGTGACGGACGTCGACCCGCTGGCCGCCATGTTCAACCCAGCCACGGGCGCGCAGACCAGCCACATGCTCGTCGCCGCCTACATGGTCACCGGCTTCGTGGTGGCTTCCTACTACGCTTGGGCGCGGCTGCGGGGAGAAGAGACCCCGTACCACCGACGGGCGATGGGCGTCGCCTTCGCCGTGGGCGCCGTGCTTGCCCCCGTGCAGGGCTTCGTGGGCGATTGGGCGGCAACGACGGTCGCGCGCACGCAACCGGTGAAGCTGGCGGCCATGGAGGGGCAGTTCGAAACCGAGACCGCCGCGCCGCTGCGCATCGGAGGCTTGCCCAACGAGGCCGAGCGGACCACCCGCTTCGCCCTCGAGATCCCGTCGATGCTCTCTGTGCTGGCCTATCATGACCCCCAGGCGGAGGTGAAGGGCCTCAACGACTTTCCCGAGCAGGACTGGCCGCCGGTCGCCGTCGCCCACCTCGCCTTCCAGATCATGGTCGGCCTCGGCACGGGCTTGATCGCCCTGGCCGTCTGGGGCGCCTGGGCCCTCGGGCGGCGAGGCGAGCTGCCTCGGGGACGGGCCTTCTTGTGGTCGGTCGCGGCCGCCGGACCGGCGAGCGTCATCGCGCTCGAAGCCGGCTGGGTGGTCACCGAAGTCGGCCGGCAACCCTGGATCGCCTACGGCGTGCTGCGCACGGCGGACGCCGTCACGCAGGCGCCGGGCTTGGTCTGGCTGCTGCTGGCCGCCGTCGTGTTGTACGCGGCTCTGACGGCCGGCCTGCTCTCGGTCTTGCGGCTGCTGGCGCGCAAGCCGCTGCCGCCGGAGGCTCTGCGTGAGCATTGAAGCCTTGCTCGGCGTGGTCCTGCTGGTCGCCGCCACGCTCTACGCCGCTCTGGCTGGGGCGGACTTCGGGGCCGGCGTCTGGGAATTCAACTTGGCCTTTCGGCCTTCGGAGCGCGACCGCAAGCTGTTGCAGCACGCCATCGGCCCGGTCTGGGAAGCCAACCATGTCTGGATGATCTTCGTGCTGGTGGTCCTGCACAGCGCGTTTCCGCCGGCCTTCGCAGCCGTCAGCCGGGCGCTGTTCCTGCCGCTGTTGCTGGCTCTGCTGGGCATCGTGTTGCGCGGAACCGGCTTCGCTTTACGCTACTACGGCGAAGGGGCCCGCCGGCAACAGGCGCTATGGGGCGTGGTGTTCGCCTTGGCGTCGGTGATCGCACCCTTCTTTCTCGGCGCCGCCGTGGGCGCCATCGCCGAAGGAGGCCTGCCGGTGACCTCCGACGGACGCTTCCACGGCGACTGGCTCACCGATTGGGTCTCGCCGCTTTCGATCTACCTGGGATTCTTCAACGTGGGCCTGTGCGCCTATCTGGCCGCCGTCTACCTATGCCGCGACGCCGAGCGCGAGGGCGGCGCGGAGTTGGCCGAGATCTGGCGGCGCCGGGCTTTGGCGACCGGCGCGGGCGTCGGGCTGCTGGCCGGCGTGGGGCTGGCCGTCGCGGCCTCCACGGCGCCCCGACTGTGGGAGGGCGTGGTCGCCCGCGGCTGGCCGTTGGTCGGGCTCTCCGCGCTCACCGGCCTGCTGACGCTGACGGCGCTGTACCGGCGCAAGTACGCGCAGGCCGTGGTCGCCGCCGCCGCCACCGTGGCCTGCGTGATCGGCGGCTGGGGACTGGCGCAGTATCCCGCGCTGCTGCCTCCCGCCATTACGCTCGCCTCGGCCAAGGCGCCGGACCGAGCCCTCCACGCCGTCGCTTGGGGCATCGGAGGCGGCGGCGTCCTGCTGGCCCCTTCGCTGGCTTGGCTGCTCTACCTGTTCAAGGGCCATCGCCCAGAGCCGGGCCCAGCGCGGTAGGCCGGGCCTCAGGCGTCCGCGCTCACCGTGGCCGCCGGCTCCGCCACGGCGACGGCAGGTCCCATCTCCCGCGCCGCATCACGCTGCGGCTTGCGCTGCAAGGCCTTCCTCACCCGCCGGGAAAACTCATGCGAAGGCTTCTCGATGAGCTCATAGAAGAGCGCCGCCACGCCCAGCGAGACCAGCAACGCCACAATCACTTGCGGCCAAGGGTGCAACGGCGGTTCCGGCAAGCGTTTGGCCAAGTTCAGCACGCGGATGCCGATCACCAGATGCACCAGATAGAAGGAGTAGGAGATCGTCCCGATCCACAGCAGCGTCCGCGAACGAACCTCCGGCAGATACAGAATCGCCAGCCCCGAAACAGCCGAGGCCATCGCCCCGCCGACGCCGCGCACCAAGCCGTGCGACGCAATCGCCAAGCCCAGATAGATCCAAAACGAGACCGGCCCCAGCAGTTGGGCGCGCTTCAGAAAGCACAACAGGCCCGTAGCGAACAGAGCCGTCCATGAAAAGACGGATACCCCTCCCCCGACGATCGCCGGGCAGGCGATCCAAGCCCACAGCGCGGCGTGGCGCACCAGCGCATTCCGGTGGTGCAGGAACGGGAACGAGAGCGTGATCAGCAGGTAGAACTGGAACTCGATCGCCAGCGTCCAGAAGACCGGCGTCACCCACGGCAGCCTCACCAGGTCGCACGCCAACAGCGCATGCGCCGCCAACTGCGCCGCCGACACGTCGAACGGCTTGCCTCGAAATCCCGGCGTGTGCGAGCCCAGATACCACAACGCGATCGCCAGAACGGCCGTGACCGCGTACGCCGGGTACAGGCGCACCATCCTGGCCGCCAGGAACGACTTGCTGTCCGCGAGGCGGAAGTTCACCCGAGCCAGGGCCAGCGGGATCACGAACCCGCTCACCACGAAAAAGACATCAACGGCCAGCGGACCGTGCTGCAGAACCGTGGCGACCGCTCCGATGCGCGAGAAGTCGTGCTCCAGGTAGTGGTAGAAGCAGATGATCAGGGCCGCCAACGCCCGCAACACGTCGAGATTGCCGAGTCTTTCGCGGTCCATTCCAGTAGGTCCTGTGCACAGACGACAGCTCCGCCAGAGCCGTCTGCTCCTGCGTCAGTCGCTACTTCCGCCCGGCCGGGGGGAACGTCCCGGCCGCAGCGCATTACTGCGGGTCGAATCAAGGTGGTAGGGCTCCGCCTCCCAGGCGGACAATCCCAGTATGCGCAAAGCGACGGCGCCCGTCTAGAGGTCCTGCGCGGGCGGCCGACCGGCCGGGTTCTCAGCGGCGAGTGAAGGCGGGAAGCCTACTTGCCCTTCCGCACGCAGCCCGGGTACATCTTCTTGAGTTTCTGCACCTTCGGGTCCGAAACATGCACGATGTAGGGGTTGGAGCGGTTCCGGCCGGCGTAGTCCTGGTGGTAGCCCTCGGCCGTGTAGAACTTCTCCAGCGGCACGACCTGGGTGACGATCGGGTTCGCAAAGACGTGCGCTGCGTCGAGCTGCTTGATGTAGGCCTCGGCGACCTTCTTCTGCTCCTCGTCGGCGTAGAAGATGGCGCTGCGGTACTGCGGTCCGCGATCCGCGCCCTGGCGATTGAGCGTCGTGGGGTCGTGGGCCACGCTGAAGAAGATCTTCAGAATCTCCTCGTAGGATGTCTTCTGCGGGTCGTAGGTGATGAGGATGGCCTCGGCGTGGCCGGTGCGACCGGTGGAGACGATGTCGTACTGGGCCGTCTCCTCGGTTCCGCCGGCGTAGCCCGACACCACGTCGTCAACGCCTTCCATGATTTCGAACACCGCTTCGGTGCACCAGAAGCAGCCTCCGGCGAGCACGACGGTCTGTTGGCCCGTCCGTGGGGCCTCCGTGAGGGCGGGTTCGGGAAAGTCAGCGGCGTTCATAGCAATGGCTCCCAGCAAAAGGACTCCCAAGACGAATGGCGCGCTCGCGGATGGGCGTGGCATGGCGGCTCTCAGTATACGGATTGGCCCCGATCTGCGGTTTGCCTTAGGGGTAGGTCGGCAGCGTCGGCGCGCCCTGGGTCACCTCGGCCTCCCAGGCTTCCCATTGGGCGCGCATGGCTTCCAGCTTGTCGGCGTGCTCGGCGGAGAGATCGTGCTGCTCGGCTTGGTCTTCGGCCAGGTGGAACAGGTGTTCCTGTTCCTTGGGGTCCTTGAGGTACTTCCAGCCGCCTTCCACGACTGCGCGCTGCACCGGCCCCTTGGGGTTCTGGTAGCGGAAGAAGATCGGCCGCTCCGGCAGCACGCCCGTCCCTTCCAACACAGGCAGCAGACTCACGCCGTCCACGGGACGGTCCGGCCGCGGCGCGTTGGCAATGTCGAGCGCGGTGGCGAACAGGTCCATCGCGATCGCCGGCGTATCCACGGTGGCGCCGGACAGGAAGTGGCCCGGATACCGCGCGATCAACGTGGAGCGGACGCCGCCCTCCCACAGCTCGGTCTTGAAGCCTGAGAACGGCGCGTTGCGGGCCACTACGGGCAACCCTCCGTTGTCGCTCATGAAGAAGATGGCGCTCTGGTCATACAGGCCCACCTTCTTGAGATGGGCGATGACCTCGCCGATCTGCGCGTCGAGCGATTCCACCATCTCGACGAACTTCGCCCGGGTCCGGTTGGTCTGGCGCGTGAGCTCCTGGTTGCCGGCCGACTCGCGGTCATTGGGCCCCTGGTAGGGGTCGTGCGGCGCGTTGAAGGGCAGATAGAGCAGAAAGGGCCGCTGCAGATGCCGGTCGATGAAGGCCTTGGCCTCGCCCGCGATCAGCTCCGTCATGTAGCGCTCGTCGGTAATCGGCTCCTCGCCGCTCCACAGGTCGGGATTGCCGAGCCGGTCGGTGTGGGCGAAGTAGTCGATGTTGCCGGCGACGAAGCCCGTGAAGGCCTCGAAGCCGAAACGCGTCGGAAAGTTCTCCTTGGGATAACCCAAGTGCCACTTGCCGAAGATGCCGGCCACGTAGCCCGCCTCTTCCAGATAGCTGGGCAGCAGCCGAATCTTGGGATCGAGGCCCACTTCGCGCTCGGAGACATAGATCACACGGTCCACGCCCGTGCGCTGTTGGTACATGCCGCTGAGCAGCGCGGCCCGCGTGGGGCTGCAAACCGGCGCGTTGGAGTAGGCGTGGGTAAAGCGGACGCCTTCGGCGGCCAGCAGGTCGAGATTCGGCGTATGGATGTCCGGCGCGCCGGTCACGCCCAGGTCGCCGTAGCCCAGATCATCGGCCAGAATGATCACGATATTCGGGGCCCGGCCGGCGGCTTGCTCCCGCGCGGGGGGTTCGCCGCCGCAGGCAAACAGGGTCAGGGCGACGACAATTGCTGGGAGCCAACGCATAGGCAAGATTATACGGGGCCGCCGCCGATGGGCTGGCGCGGCGGCCGGCGGACCTCCTGCCAAGCCAGGCCCGCGAAGATCAGCGCGGCGCCCAGCAGCGTGTTCGGACCGATCGTCTCGCCCGCGATGAAGACGCCGGCGGCCGTCCCCGCGATCGGTTGCAGAAACAGGCTCAACGCCAGCTTCTGCACCGGCGCCGTCCGCAGCAGCCAGTACCACACCGAGTAGCCGAAGACCGACGCGCCGGCTCCCAGGTACACGATCGAGATCCACGCCCTGGGGCTGACTTGGGCCCACGCCACCTCATCCCACACGCCGAAGTAGACCGCGCAGCCCGCGATGAACCCGGCCGTCTTGAGCAGCCCCATCGTCACCACCGGGTCGTAGCTCTTGGCCAGCCGCGCCCCGGCGATGGTCACCGACACCTCGCACAACATCGCCCAAAAGTACAACCCGTTGCCCAACAGCCGGTCGGAGGCCGTCGCCGAGCCCGCCTCTCCCAAACCCGACAGGACCAGAACGCCCGTCAAGCTCAGCAGCCCCGCCGCAATCGTCCGCCCGCCCAGCTTCTCGCCCAGCAGCAGCGCCGCGAACAGCACCGTCACCAGCGGCTCCATCGCCACCAGAATCGAGATATCCAGCGCCTGCGTATGGCGCAGGCTGGCCACCTGCAAGCTGGGCGAGACGGTGAAGTTGACGGCGCCCAGGGCGATCATCCACAGCCAGTCCCGGCGGGGATACCGCGGGATGCCGCGGCGCACGAAGATCGGCAGGAAGACCAGTGAGGCGACGCCGTAGCGCAAAATGACGACCGCGCCCACCGGCATCTCCGCGCCGGCGAACTTCATCGCCACGTAGCTGCCCGCCCAGATCGACTGCGCGGCGGCCAACCACAGCCAGATGCGGACGTTCAAACCTACAGTTTGCCCCAGGAGTGCGGCGGCGCGCGATCCGCTACAATCTGCCCCGGAAGCCTCCTCGCCATGCCCGCGACCCGCAGCCTCGCCAAACGTCTTCGCCTCGCCGCCCTGGCCGCCGCGCCGCCGCCGCAAGCGCCCGCCCGCCGTCCCGACCTGGCGATTCGCGGCCTCGACGCCTGGGCGGTCGCCGAGCCCGAGGGCGGACGCGCCTACGTGGTCGTGAAGGTCTCCACCGACGGCGGCCCGGACGGCTGGGGCGAGACCCGCGCCGCGCCCGACGCCGAGACCGCCGTGGCGGCTTTCCGGCAGGCCGAGGCCACGCTGCGCGGGCGGGACGCCCTGGCCGCCGAAGCCACTCGTCGTCTGCTGGCCGGTGAGCCGGCCGGCGTACGCGCCGCCGTGGACATGGCCCTGCTCGACATCCAGGGTAAAGTCGCCAAGGCGCCGGGCTACGACCTGCTCTCCGGACGCACCCGCGACAAAGCCCGGGCCCTGGCGATCCTCGAGCGCGACGAGGACCTCGATCTGGCGCGCCGCATGGGCTTTCGGGCCTTCTCCGCCCCGGTGGAGATCCCCGCCGGTCCCACCCGCGGCCGAGCCTTTTACGAGCAAACCTTCGAGCGCCTGCAAGGCCTCCGCCGGGCCGGCGAGGATCTCGTGCTGGACTGCCGCGGCGAGACCACGGCCGCCGAGGGCGCCGCCCTGGCCGCGCGTTTCGAGCAGTTCCACCTGCTGTGGATCGACGAGCCGGCCGGTGAGATCAACGAGGAGGCCCTGCGGAAGATCAGCGACCAGTCGACCACGCCGGTTGGCTGGGGCCGCTCGATCGTCGACAACGCCGAGTTCCAGGACCTGCTGCGGCTGCAAGCCATCGACGTGTTTCGGCTCGACGTGGCCGTGCACGGGGTGCGCTACGCCCGGCGGGCGGCGGCGCTGGCCGAAGCCCACTACACCGCCATAGCGCCGTTCTCGCGCGGCGGCCCCATCGCCACGGCCGCCGCCCTGCAGGTGGCGGCCTCCACCCCGAACTTCTTCGCCCTCGACGTTCCTTTCGCCCGAAGCGAACGCGATCGCAAGATGCGAACCGAGATTGCGGGCGACGGGCTGGAGCGTCCGCGGGAGGGCTTTCTGGCGCTGCCGGAAGGGCCGGGGCTGGGCGTAGAGGTGGACGAAGGGGCCTTGCGCCGCTACGCCCTGTAGCGAAAGGAGCGATGGCGATGAATCGACGACACTTTTTCGGCGGCGCCCTGCTGGCCTCCGCCTCCGCGGCCATCGGACGCGGCGCCGACTCCTGCGGCTGCGCTCCCGCTCCGGCCGCGGCTCTGCCGCAAGCCTCGCCCGGCAAGCTGCGCATCACCGGCTTCAAGACCTTCGGTGTGACGTGGGAGGACGACTCCGACCGCCCCTATGTCTTCGTCAAGCTCGAAACCAACGAGGGCGTGGTCGGCTGGGGCGAGGCGACGCTCGAAGGCAAGGCCGGCGCGGTCATGCAGACGATCGACGACCTCCAGCAGTTCTTCGTCGGCGCAGACCCCTTGCGCGTGGAGCACATCTGGCAGGACATGTACATCCACGCTTTCTACCGCGCCGGACCGATCTTGGGCTCGGCCATCGCCGGCATCGACCAGGCGCTGTGGGACCTGCGCGGCAAGATCCTCGGCCAGCCCGTCTACCGGCTGCTGGGCGGGCCGGTCGAGCCCAAGGGCGTGCGCGGCTACTATCACACCCAGGCCAACACCCGCGAGCAGTTGGAGCAGGTGCGCGAGCAGGCCGACGAGCTCGGCGTCACGGCCTTCAAGAGCGGCATCCCCGGCTATTACGAATGGATCGAGACCAACGAGGCCATCTCGGCCGCCGTGGGACGCATGCAGATGCTGCGCGAAGGCCTGGGGGACGACATCGACATCGGCGTCGACTTCCACGCCAAGACCAGTCCGGCGGTGGCGTCGATCCTGTGCAAGGAAGTCGAGCCGCTCAAGCTGATGTTCATCGAAGAGCCCTGCCCTCCGGAAAACTACCGCGCCATGTCGAAAATCGCCCGCCGTACCACCACGCCCATCGCCACCGGCGAGCGGCTGGTGGGCCACTACTCGGTGCAACAACTGCTCGAGGACGGCGCGGTCGACATCCTGCAATGCGACATCAACCACGTGGGCGGCATCACCGCACTGTGGAAGGTGGCGGCCATGGCCGAGGCCTCCGGCTGCATGCTCGCGCCGCACGCCTGCGAAGGCCCCATCGGCGGCATGGCCACCCTGCACGTGGACGCCTCCGCGCCCAACTTCATCGTGCAGGAGATCTGCTCCGGCGTCGAGCCGACCTTCAAGGAGAAGCTCTGGGAGGAGTGGCTGGGCTTCCCGGCCATGCGCATGGTCGACGGCTACTTCCCCCTGCCGGACAAGCCCGGCCTGGGCTTCGAGATGAACGAAGCCGCCCTGGCCAAGAAGCCCTTCCGCGGAACCAAGCCGATGGCCCGCGTCTTCCATGAAGACGGCAGCGTCGCGGCCTGGTAGCTCGCCTACTCCGGCTCAGTAGACCGGGCGGGGCATCTCCGAAGCGTCCCAGCCGCCGCCCAGCGCCTTGATCAGAGCCACGCTCGCCAGAATCCGGCGGCGGCGGATGTCGATCATGCGCCGCTCGCTCACGAGCTCGACCGTCTGGGCGGAGAGCACTTGCAAGTAGGTGTCCACGCCGCCTTGGTAGCGGTTGGTGGCCAGTTGCAGGGATTCGCGCGCCGCGGCCACGGCTTCGGCTTGCTGCCGCTCTTCGGTCTCCAGCACCCGCAGCGTCGCGAGGTTGTCTTCCACCTCTTGGAAGGCCGTCAGCACCGTCTGGCGGTACTCGGCCACGGTCACGTCGTACTCGGCGACCGCGCCCTCCTCCACGGCATCGCGGCGCCCTCCGTCGAACAGAGGGACCGCCGCGGTGGTTCCGAGCGACCACAGCCGGCTGGGCCAGGTGAACCAGTTGAGCAGGGACGTGCCCGTCATGCCGATGCCGCCGCTGAGGCTGACCGTCGGATAGAACGCCGTGCGGGCGATGCCGATGCGCTGGTTGGCGGCGGAGGTCCTGCGTTCGGTGGCGGCGATGTCGGGCCGCCGCTCCAGCAACTCGGACGGCACGCCCACCGGAATCGCCGGAGGCTCCGGCAGCTTGCCGTCTCCCGCGGCCACGGCGAGATCGGCCGGGGGTCTGCCGGTCAGCACGGCCACGGCGTGCTCGTGCTGGGCTCGGGCGACTTCCAGGTCCGTCAGCTCGGCGCGCGCGGACTCGAGCTGCGCCTTGGCCTGGCTCACATCCGCCTTGGGAGCCACGCCGCCCTCGAAGCGGTGGGTGGTGGTTACGAGCATCTCCTGGAACGCCGCCAGGGTCTCGGTCAGCAGGGCGCTCTGCGCCTCCGCCGCCCGCAGCTCGAAGTAGCTCAGGGCCAGCTCGGCTTGCAGGCCCAGGCGAGCCGTCTGCATCTCCGCCGTGGAGGCCTGCACCTCGTCGCGGCGGGCCTCGATGGTCTTGCGCACCCGGCCCCAGAAATCGACCTCGTAGGTGAAGTCGATCGGAAAGGTGAGGTTCGGCGAGTCCGAGGGCCTGGAAGTCGGGAAGCCCGGCCGATGCCCCGAGTACCGCAGGCCCCCGACACCGGGCGACGGCACGAACGTCGGATACCTGCTCGAGCGGCTCACCAGGATGGCCGACCGCGCCTGCCGCAAGCGCGCCTCGGCTGCCTGCAGCGTCTGGTTGCCCGTCGCCACCTGCTCTTCGAGCTCGTTGAGCCGTTCGTCGTCGAAGACCTCCCACCAGCCCGAGCGCTCAAGGTGGTCGCCGGGTTGGGCTTCTTTCCAGCCCTGAGCGGTCTCAAAGGAGGGCGGCGCCGGCTCCTTGTAGGCCGCGGGCGTCGCCACCGGCGGCTGCACGTACGGCGGCCCGACGGCGCAGCCGCTCAGCAAGGCCAAACCGATGCAGACAAACCGTCTCAACGGCCGGCCTCCGCGCCTTCTCCCACGCGCACGGCCATGCCGCTGACGAGCGAATCGGAAGGATCGGCGATCACCTGGTCTCCCAGCTCCAGGCCGGACGTGACCTCCACGGTCCGCCCGTAGTCGCGCCCGATCGTGATCGGCTTCAGCTCGGCCTTGCCGCCCTCCACCACCGCCACCCGCAACCCCTCGGAGCGAAACATCAACGCCGTGGCGGGGATCGTCAGCGCGCTGGCCTGGCCCGACAGCGTCAGGTGCAGCGTGGCGTAGGAGCCGGGCAGCAGTCGGCCGTCCTTGTTGTCCACATCGAACTCCGTACGTAGCGTGCGCGCCACCGGGTCAATGGCGTTCGAGGTGCGTACCAGCCGTCCGTGGAACCGGCTGCCTGGAAACTCCTGCAAGGTGATCTCGGCGCTCACGCCGGGCCTCGCCGAGCCCGCGTAGGCTTGCGGCACGTTCACATAGACCCGCAGGCGATCCATCGACGACAGATGGAACAGCTCCGTGTTGTCGCCGGCGGCCACCAGCGCGCCGATGTCCGTGTTGCGCGCGGTGATGAAGCCCGAAAACGGCGCGACGATGCGCTGGAACGACTGGAGGTCCTCCAGGCGCTTGACGTTCGACGCCGCGGCGTCGAAGCGAGCGATCTGCACCTGCCAGGCCGCCGCCTTCTCGTCGGTCTCCTGCCTCGAAACCGAGTTCGTCTCCAGCAGCGACTTCCAGCGCTCGGCGGTCGATTTCGCCAGCTTGAGGCTGGCTTCGGCGGTCGCCATCTCGGCCCGCGCCTGCTGGAGCTGCTTGTCCACCTCCGGCGCCTCGATCTCCGCCAGCAGGTCTCCCTCCTCGACGCGCGACCCGATGTCGAAATACCAAGCCCTCAGGTAACCGTTGGTGCGGGCGAAGATCGGCGTGTCGCGATAGGGCTGCAGGATGGCCGGCAACGAGATCTCCTCGACCGGCGAGCCCAGCTCCGGCGTGACGACGTTGACGGTCAGCTCGGCGGCTTCGTCGGTGGCTCGGCGCAGTGATTCGGCGGCGGCGACGCGTTCATCGATTCCCGCCGAGACCTTGTAGCCGATGACCCCGGCCAGAACGACGGCCAGGATCGCCGCGGCGAGCAGCGGGCCTCGGCTCCGCCGCCGCGCGGACGCGCCCGTGGTTTGGTGTGCAGTCGCGGCGTTCAAGCGACCTCCTCTTCTCCGGCGGTCGCCGGCTTTGCTCTCTGACGGCCGTGCAGCAGCGCAAACACGGCCGGGACGAACAACAGGGTCGCCACGGTGGCGCAGGCCAAACCGCCGATCACGGCACGGCCCAGCGGCGCGTTCTGCTCGCCGCCCTCGCCC
Source organism: Acidobacteriota bacterium (assembly GCA_016125275.1). GTDB lineage: Bacteria > Acidobacteriota > Terriglobia > Bryobacterales > UBA6623 > RI-231. Next base: position 592,446 of record WGMB01000003.1, read on the forward strand.
GCGCCCAGCGCCATGGGAATCATGCCGATGAGCATCGCCAGAGCCGTCATCAGCACCGGCCGGAAGCGCGTGTAGCCGGCCTCGGCCGCCGCTCGGATGGCGTCGCCGTGCTCCTGCAGCCGCTCCTTGGCGAACGAGACCACCAGAATGCTGTTGGCCGTCGCGACGCCCATGCACATGATCGCGCCCATCAAGGCCGGCACGCTCAACCGCGTGTCGGTCAGGAACAAGCCGAGCTCGATGCCGGCCAGCGCCGCCGGCAGCGCCATCACGATGATGAACGGGTCCAGCCACGACTGGAAGTTCACCACGATCAGCAGGTACACCAGCACGATCGCGCCCAACAGTCCGGCCGCCAGCCCGGCGTAGCTCTCGCGCATGGTCGCCAACTGGCCCATCACCGAGATCGTGCTGCCGCGGGGCAGCGAGGCGCGGTGCTTCTCCACGATGCTCTCCACGTCCCGGCCCACCGCGGCCAGGTCCCTGTCCTGCACCGAGGCGTAGAGGTTGAGCGTGCGGCGGATGTTGTAGTGGGTGACCACCGCCATCTCCGCGCCCCTATGGATGTTCGCGTAGCCGGCCAGCACCTCTTGGTGCGACTGCTGGGGCGCGCCGACGGGAATGTTGCGCAGCGAATCGAGCGAGTCCATCTCATACTGCGGCGCCTGCGTCACCAGGTTGTAGTTCACGCCGTTGACGGGGTTGAGGTAGTAGCTCGGCGCGGTCTGGTAGCTGCCGCTGAGCGCCACGAGCATGCTGGTGGCGATGTCGAACTGCGTCAGCCCGGCCTGCAAAGCCTTCACCCGGTCCACGTCCACCCGCAGCTTGGGGTAGTCGAATCGCTGGTGCATGCGCGCGTCCACCAGCCCCGGCACGTGCCGCAAGTCGGCCAAAATCTCGTTGGCCACCACGCGGTTCTCCTCGATGCTCTTGCCCTCGATCTGCACGTTGATCGGCGCCGGCGTGCCGAAGTTCAGGATCTGCGTCACCATGTCGCCCGGCAGGAAGTAGAAGGTCGCCGAGGGGAACTCGCGCGGCAGGACCTTGCGCAGCTCGCGCACATAGTCCTCAGTCGGCCGATGGTCCGGCTTCAAGGACACGATGATGTCCGCGTCCGCCGGACCGATGATGCCCGAGCTGTTGTAGGTGAGGTTGATCGAGCTGTAGGGGATGCCGATGTTGTCGACGATGCCCTCGATCTCCTCCGGCGGCACCACGCGGCGGATCGAGCCCTCCACCAGGTCGCACAAACGAGCCGTCTCCTCGATGCGCGTCCCCGTGCGGGCGCGCACGTGCAGCGTGAACTGGCCGGCGTCGGAGGTCGGGAAGAAGTCCTGCCCCAGCCAAGGATTCAGCAGCACCGCCGACGAGCAGACCAGCAACGCCAGCGGAACGTAGACCCAGCGGACGCGGATCAGCAGCTCCAGCGCATCCCGGTACGCCGCGCGGACGGCCTCGAAGCCCGCCTCGAACGTCCGGTGGAACAGCGTGAACGGGTTCAGCGAGCCGGCTTCCGGCCGGCCCTTCGCCTTGAGCAGGAACATCGCCAACGTCGGCACGAGCGTCCGCGAGAGAATGTAGCTGGCGAGCATCGCGAAAATCACGGCCATCGCCAGCGGCACGAAGAGCTGTCCCGCCACGCCGCCCAGGAAGAACATGGGCAGGAAGACGATGCAGATGCACAGCGTGGAGACCAGGGCAGGCACCGAAATCTGGGCCGCGCCCTGCAGGATGCTCTCCCGCAGGTTGTGCCCTTCCTCGAGAAAGCGCTCGATGTTCTCGATGGTGACCGTGGCGTCGTCCACCAGAATGCCGACGGCCAGCGCCAGCCCGCCCAACGTCATGATGTTGATCGTCTCGCCCAGAAAGCCCAGGACGATCACTGACGACAGCACCGACAGCGGAATCGAGATGGCGATGATCAGCGTGCTGCGCCAACTGCCCAAGAACAGCAGGATCATCAGGCCCGTCAGCGCCGCCGCGATCACGCCCTCGTGGACCACGCTGTCGATGGCGGCCTGCACGAACACCGACTGGTCGGCGAAGGGCTGCATCCGGAGCTGGGGCGGAAGCGTTTCCGCTACCACCGGCAGCATCTTGCGGATGCCCTCCACCACTGAGATGGTCGAGGCGTTACCGGACTTGAGCACCGTCATCAAAGAGCCGCGGCGGCCGTCCTGGCGCACGGCGTTGGTCTGCGGCGCGAAGCCGTCGGCCACGTGCGCCACGTCGCGCATCAGAATCGGCGTCCCATTGGCGACGCGGACCGGCAAGTTGTTGAGCTCTTCGATGCTTTGGGCGCTGGCGTTAAGGCCGATCGAGTACTCCAGGTCGCCGATCTTGGCCGTGCCCGACGGCAGCACCAGGTTCTGCTGCGCCAGCGCGCTCACGACATCGGCCGCCGAGACGCCCTTCGCCTGCATCCACCCGGCGTTCAGATTCACGCGGACCTGCCGCTGCCTGCCGCCGTAGGGGTACGGCACGGCGGCGCCGGGCACGGTGATCAGCCGAATGCGGACGAAGTTCAGCCCGAGGTCGTTGAGCTCCGTCTCGGTGAGTCCTTCGCCGGAAAGCCCGATCTGCAAAATCGGAACGGTCGCAGCGTTGTAGTTGATGACGAGCGGCGGCGTGATCCCGGGCGGCAGCCGCTTGACGACGTTCTGCGAGATCGCGCCGATCTGGGCGTTGGCTTTGTCCGTGCTCGCGCCGGGCTGCAGGAAGACCTTGACGATGGCATACCCGTTGATCGTGGTGGACTCGATGTGCTCGATGTCGTCCACCAGTGTGGTCAGCCCCCGCTCGAAGGGGGTGGTGATGCGACCCTCGATCTCTTCCGGGTTCAGACCGGCGTACTGCCAGTCAATCGCGATTACCGGGATGTCGATGTTGGGAAAGATGTCCGTCGGCGTGCGCTGAATGACGATGGGGCTGATCAGCAGGATCGCCAGCGCCAGCACCAGGAACGTATGCGGTCGGTCCAGGGCGGCGCGGATGATCCACATCGAAGACCCATATTATCAATAATTGATAGTCAGCGCCCGCGTACGCCGTCTTCGAGTGTGCTTATAATTGGGCCCAGGAGTTTTGGGGTGACATCCACGGCGATTCCCCGTGATTCGATGGCCGATCGGGTCAAGCGGGAGGTGGTGCGGCGTATTCTCAGCGGCGAGTTGGAGCCCGGCGAGCGCCTGGTGGAGTTGCAGTTGGCCAAGGAGCTGCAAACCAGCCAAGGGCCCGTGCGCGAAGCTCTGCGCGAGCTCGAAGCCCTTGAGCTCGTGCTCAAGATCCCCTACAAGGGCAGCTACGTGCGCGACATCTCCGACGAGGAGATCCGCGAGGCCTACGACATCCGCGCTCTGCTCGAGGAGCACGCCGGCAAGCTCGCCGCCTGCCGCCTGGCGCGCAACGTGGACGCCTTGCGCGAGAAAGCCTGCGCCATCCGCCAGGCCGCCCACGCCGGCGACATCGAGAGCTACGCCCGCCACGACATCGAGTTCCACCGGATGATCGTCGACGCCTCCGGCAATCGGACCCTGCGCCGCACCTGGGACTCGCTCACCTTGGCCGTGCGCGTCCGCGTCTGGCTGCTGCAAGGCGCGGTGGATATGGCCGCGACCGAGCTCGACCACTGGCCGATCCTCAACGCCCTCGAAGCCGGCGACGGCGCCCTGGCGGGCCGGCTCCTGCGCCGCCACATCCGCCGCATCGTCGAAATGCAGAAATCCGCCTCCCGGCTGCGGCGCGTGGAAGCCGTCGCGGCGCCGGCGGATGAGCCCGTCGCGCTCACCTGAGCGAGCTCGCCGCCCCCTGCGGACCGTCTCCGCACAGCGGACCCGGCGCGCTGGGCAGTTGCTATACTGCTGCTTTCTTCCATGCCCAACCACCTCTTCCATCGCAAGGCGTCGAGCGTAGAACCCTCACCGCCGTCGAGGATGGCGGAGCGCAACCTCTAAGCGCTCTCGAGTTCGGCCTTCGGGAAGAGACCATGAGGACAATCACCATGACGAAGTTGGCGAGAGCATCGCTGTTGCTCACTCTTGCGTGCGCTCCCATCTGGGCCCAGGTCAACATGGGCGACCAGCAGGCCGAGGCCACGCTGCCGTTCAATCTGACCACCACCGACGATTTCGAGCTGCCCTGGCGCATCGCCTTCCTGCCCGACGGCCGCATGCTGGTCACCGAGAAGATCGGGCCCATCTGGCTGGTTTCGGCCGAGGGCCGCAAGATCGCGCCGCTGGGCGGCACTCCGCCGGTCTACTGGCAGGGCCAGAACGGCATGCTCGGCATCTACCTGTCGCCGCACTACGCCACCGACCAGAAGGTCTACGTCACCTACATCGAGCCGGGCGAGTACGGCGGAAGCCAGGTTCTGGCGGTCGCCAAGCTCGACGCCGGCCGCGTCCCCCGGCTGGAGGCCTTTGAGGTGATTTGGCGCCAGATGCCCCGCGGCAAGGGCGGTCAGGCCGGCGGACAGATCGCCTTCGCGCCCGACGGTAATTCCCTGTTCCTATCGGTGGGCGACCGCCAGCGCATGACGCCGGCGCAGGACCCCAACCAGCCCGTCGGCAAGATCCTGCATCTCACGCTGGACGGCAAGCCCGCCGCCGACAATCCCAACTTCGGCAAGACCGGCGCCGACACCATCGAGCTCATTGACCCGCCGCGGGACACCGAGCTCGCCAAGACCGCTCCCGTCGTCAGTACCTACAAATTTCCCGGCCCCAACATGACCCCGGCCGAAACCTGGGCCAGCGGCTTCCGGGCGCCCTACGGCCTGGCGTTCTCGCCCACCGGCGAGCTCTGGGAGGTCGAGCACGGCCCGCGCGGCGGCGACGAGCTCAACCTCATCGAGAAGGGCAAGAACTACGGCTGGCCGGTCGTCTCCTACGGCGCCAACTACAACAAGGTGCCGATCCCCAGCCACGACGCCCAGCCCAAGTTCACCGGCCCGGTCATCTACTGGAACCCCGTCATCGCGCCGGGCGACCTGATGTTCTACCAGGGCAAGAAGGCCTTCCCGCAGTGGGACGGCGACGGCTTCGTCAGCGGCCTGGGCAGCCACACGCTCACGCGGCTCGTCTTCGACGGCAAGGGCGGCGCCAAGGCGGCCGAGCGCTGGGACCTGGGCAAGCGCATCCGCGACGTGACGGAGGCTCCGGACGGGACGCTTTGGCTGCTCGAGGACGCCAACCCCGGCGCCCTGATCCACGTGACGCCGAAGTGACCTCGCCGGCTCAGACGGTGATCCTGGGGGTCGCCGGAACTCTGCTGCTGGCCGCGTCGATGAGCGGCCAGCAGCAACCCATCCCCTACAGCCACAAGACGCACTTGGCGCTGGGCCTCCAGTGCGCCAACTGCCACGCCAACGCCGACCCGGGCGAGTTCATGGGCTTCCCTGCGGAAGGCTTCTGCATGAGCTGCCACCAGGCGATCAAGACCGACAGCCCGCACATCCAGAAGCTGGCCGCCGCCGCCGAACAGAAGCAGCCCATCCCCTGGCAGCGCCTTTACGAGCTCCCCGGCTTCGTCTACTTCAGCCACCGCGTCCACACCCAAGCCGATGTCGCCTGCGAAACCTGCCACGGCCCAGTCCGCGAACGCGACGTGATGACCGCGGAAGTGGAGCACAGCATGAAGTCGTGCATGGCGTGCCACGAGCAGCGCCAAGCCCCCAACGAGTGCGGAACCTGCCACGAAGAGCAGTTCTAGCCCGCCGCCCGGCAGGCCCTGAGTCACTACGCGAGGCTATCCGCGTCTTCCGTGTTCTCGCTCGTCACTCCTCGCGGAGCGCGTCCATCGGCGCGATGCGTGTCGCCCGAAGGGTGGGGAAAGCCGCCGCAACCAACGCTCCGACAGCCAAAGCCGCCCCGGCCGCCATGGTGACCGCAGGTTCGCCCGGCTGGACGCCATAGAGCTGGTGAGCGAGCAGGCTCGTCAGAAGTCGCGATCCCACCGCACCGGCCATCAAACCGGCCGCGACAACCAACGAAGTCCGCCCCAGTACCAGGCGAACGATATCCGGGGCCCTGGCCCCCAACGCTTTGCGCAGCCCTATATCCCGGGTTTGCCGGGATACCGAGTACGAGACGACTCCGAACACGCCCACGAGCGCCAACGCTAGCGCCGCGGCGGTGAACAGCCCAACGATGGCCGTACGATACTTTGGCCCCGAAAGCCTCTCCTCCAGCACCTGCTCCATCGTTCGGATCTCGCCGAGCGGAGCATCTGGATCAATCTTGGATAACTCTCGGCGGACGGCCGGAGCAACGGCCATCGGCTCACCTTCGGTTCGTATCAGCAGCGTCATCCCGAAAGTGCCGAATAATCCCTGCGTCACGGGCCTGTAGACAGTGGGCTGGGCCCCTTCGCCGGGTCCGCGGTACCGCACGTCGCCGACCACGCCGACGACCGTGGCCCAAGGTTCGGTCTGCTCCGGGTCGAAGTTGACCCGCTTTCCCAGCGGGTTCTCTCCTGGCCAATACTCGAGGGCCGCCGCTTGGTTGACGAGGATGACGGGATCGCCGGAGACCTGATCCGACCGGTCGAACGAGCGTCCGGCCAGCACCGGAATGCCAAGCGACTCAAAGAAGCGCCCGGTCACTCCGCCGAAACGCACCAAATGCATCTCTCCGGAATTCCTGGGCGATTCGCCTTCCAGCACGAGCCGCATGTTGGTATCCACGTTCCCCATCGGCAGCGGCACCGCAGCGGACGCTTCTTCCACGCCCGGAAGGGCCCGAATGCGATCCACGACATCCAAGTAGAACTGCCCGCGCACGTCTTCGGCATACTTGTAGAGCGGAATCGGCAGGCGAGCTGTGAGCACGCGTCTTGCGTGGTATCCCGGGTCCACATTGCGCAGATGGAAGAAGCTCTCGGCGAGAAGGCTCGACGTGATCAGCAGCGCTACCGAGCAGCCGATCGCCACCGCAACGAGAGCATCCTGCAGAATTCGTCCGCTGCGATCAGTTCCGGTTCCGGCAGTCGCCCGCTGCAAACCTTGCTGCAAGTCCAGGCGAGCGCTCCGCAGTGCGGGCGTGAGCCCAAAGCCTAGGGCCGTCGCCACGGATGTCGCCAAGACGCAAGACAGGGTCAGCGAATCCAGGGACATGCCGTCTAGTCCGCCTTGCCGCAAAGTAGGAGGGGCCATGGCGACAACCGCAGGTAGCGCCACATAAGCAAGCGCCACACCGGCCGCACCGCCCGCGACCGCGAGCACGAAGCTCTCGGCGAGCAACTGTCGGATGAGCCGACGACGGCTGGCGCCCAGCGCCAACCGGACCGCAAACTCCCTCTCTCGGCGGTTCGACCGCGCCAACATCATCAGAGCGACGTTCGCACAGGCGATCAGCAAGAGGGCCGCAGACGCCGCCCAAAACATCGCGAGCGTCTCCGCATCTCGGCCCAAAACTCTGTCGTAGTACGGCGTGATCCGAGTTCGCCAGCCCAACCGGTCTGGCTGCTGCCCTTCGGCGACAGCCGCAGCAATCTGCTCGAGCTCCGCTCGCGCCTGCTCGCGCCCGACGCCTTGGCGCAAGCGCGCGTACACTGTTCTGGCGTCGTTCTTGGCATCTCGATCGAGGTACCGCCCAGGGGCGTCTTCGGACCGGACCAATGGAATCCAGTAGTCGTGAAACGCCGAAATCGGTCCGTGACTGTACAATCCGTCCGGCATCACGCCTACCACCGTGAAGACTGTGTCGTTCAGACGGATGGCTTGGCCGATCACGGCCGGGTCCGATTGGTAGCGGCGCTGCCACAGCCTTTGGCTGATCATCACAACCGGAGCAGAGGTCGGCTGCTCGTCGAACGCGGCAAATCGGCGGCCAGCCGCAGGCTCGACGCCGAGCAGAGGCAAAAGGCTAGCCGAGATCCGGCTGCCGAACAACGGCTCTGGATCTTTGACGCCGGTTAGGTTCGCAGTCGTAAAGCTCGTCGCTGCGAGACCGCTCAGAGACGAAGCCCGTTCCTCCCAAGCAACGTAGGTGACCGCATGCACGTCATGTCGGTCGTCGTTCGGCCCAATCTGCTCGACGACTTCCAGACGAAGGGCATCGCGGTAGCCGAAGATTCGCAGCGATGTTGCTTCCGCGTAGCTGACGATCACCGTCGTCGCGCCGATTCCCAGGGCCAGCGCCAGAATCGCTGGCAGGGAAAACCCAGGCGAAGACCACAACGTCCTCAGCGCAAACCGGAAGTCCTTGCTCAGACCTGTCAACTCTCCAGCCACTCCTCGCCACCGGGCCCAATCGCCACAGCGATTTGGAGGAAATTGTAACCGACACCTTCGTCTCGGCCGCTTAGCGATCGTACGTCATCGCCCAACAGGCGGTCGGACCAAAGCAACGGCCCCGATCCAGCCGCGCCTCTCCATCGAATCCGCCTAGGGGCGCTCGCACCAACCCTTCACATCCCACCGGCGCGACACGAGCCCCGCCGCCGGCCTTGCCACGGCGCGTTCCCCTCGCGCCCGTCATTCCCCCGTCTTTCAACCCTCTTTTCCCCGTATTCTGCGCAACTTTCCCCCGAGCACACGTCGGTATCACTCCGATCGTTCCGTCCGCCGAGAGTCGAGTTCTGGACCGCTACACGACCAAAATCCATCGCAGGTTCGCCTAGACTCGATCGCGCAATCCGTACGAGGGCTCCTACAACCCTGAGCTCGCACCGAGCTGAAAGGATACGGAAAGGAAACGGCGAAAGCCGCACAACGCCGTGATCGTGATACACTTCCCCATCGAGGATTGACCCTCTTTTCTGCGCGGCCGCGAAGTCGCGTTCACCGACTTTTCCGCACTGTTGATCGGAATCGAGGTCTCTTTGACGACGGCGATCGTAGCCAAATACCCGGGTCGGCGGTCAAGAAAGACGATCCGCTTCAGCCGTTGCGACCGGACCAACTCGTCCAATCCCCATCATGGGGCGGAGCCACTCCATTGATCCGTCCGAACATTCGAGGGTACAGAGAGGACATCGACGGACTCAGAGCGCTGGCCGTTCTGCCCGTCGTACTTTTCCACCTGGGCGCCCCCGCCTTCAGCGGCGGATTCGTCGGCGTCGACATCTTCTTCGTGATCTCCGGATTTCTCATCACGGGAATCGTGTGGCGCGAGATCGAGCAAAGTCGATTCAGCCTCGTCAATTTCTACGAGCGTCGCGCGCGCCGCATCTTGCCGGCCTTGTTCGCCGTGATCGCGTGCTGCTTTCTCGTTGCCCTCAGCCTGTTTACGCCGGAGGAGATGGAAACCTTCGCCGAATCCGCCGTCGGCGCAGTGCTGTTCATCGAGAACATCGTTCTCTACTTCCAGTCCGGCTACTTCGACGCCGCCGCGGAAACAAAACCGCTCCTGCACCTCTGGTCCCTGGCAGTCGAGGAGCAGTTCTACATCTTCCTCCCCATCGCTCTGATGTTGCTGGCTCGATATCTGAACCGCAGGCAAGTCGTTACCCTGCTGGCTCTGGCGTGCGTCGGGTCCCTGGCCCTGTCGTCGTTTCTCACGCATCGGAGTCCCGCGTTCAACTTCTACATGTCGCCGCTGCGGGCATGGGAGTTGCTTCTGGGCTCATTGTTGGCGGTCGCAGACCTCCCCAAAGCTCGGCGCGGACCCGCGGCGCACGCGATTTCGCTTGCCGGCTTGCTGGCGATCCTGATCTCCGTCTTCGCCTATTCTGCGGAAACGCCATTTCCGGGATACACCGCCCTGCCTCCTGCCCTCGGGGCCGCCGCCATCCTCTGGGCAGGCAGGGAGGGATATGCCGGCCGCATGCTGTCCTGGGGGCCGTTGGTCTTCATCGGAATGATTTCCTACTCGCTCTACATGTGGCACTGGCCCCTCATCGTGTTCTTCCGATTGGTGGTGCTCCGTAGCGTCGAGTTCCAAGATCAGGTGCTGTTGTTCGTCGTCTCGATTGGGTTGGCGGTGCTGTCTTGGCGCTTCATCGAGCAGCCGTTCCGAGAGAAGACCGCGGTCTGGAAGAGCCGCCGCGCCGTTTTCGCCAGCTCCCTAGCCGGCATCGTGCTCTTGTCGGCAGCCTCGGCTGTACCGTTGCTGTCGGACGGACTGCCTAGCCGGCTTACGCCGGAGGCGCTGAGTCTGGCCGGCGTGTCCTATGAGAAGGAGGTGAGCGATAGACAGTGTCAACCTGACATCGTTCTCGCCAAATTGAGAGGCCGCGACCGCGGTCTTTGCCAACTCGGAGCGGAGGCGGCTAGTGACGATCAGCCCAAGGTTCTGGTTTGGGGCGACTCGCATGTGGGAGCGTGGTATCCCCTTCTCGACCGGGCGTTCAAGGCGTCGGGCGTGTCGGCACTAGGCATTTCGACGGCCGGCTGTCCGATCGCGTTTGGACTCGAACGCGCTGAAGTCGACAAAGATGGCTGCTTGGAAATGACAACGGTGGTGAGGGACTACATCGCGCGCGCCAAGATCGAACGCGTTTTGGTCGTAGGATCTTGGTTCGGCGCTTTGACAACCAAGAACACCGTTTTCGACGGACTCGAGAGCGTCGACGACGCGACTCGACTCAGGAATATAGTCGGCGCTATCTCTCTGACAGGAAACACCTTAGAGGAGATGGGCGTCGCCTCAGGCTTTCTGGTCACCGCGCCCGGGGCCAAGTACTCCGTCCCGGAAGCGCTCTTCCGCCAACATCGCGTGAAGACGGACTTCGAAATCCGCCGGAGTCATGCCGAATACCTCGAAGCGATGAGTCCGTTGATCGATGCCGCGGAGGCCAACTTCGACCACGTCTTGCGCATCGATCGGGAAGTCTGCAGCGAGGGATACTGCGCCGTTCGCGCCGACGGGCGGCCGCTGTACTTTGACTCGAATCACCCCTCGCTCTACATGAACGAGTACGCGTATGGCTTCTTAGCGCCGCAGATCAACGAGTTTCTCACCAGCGGCCCGCCCGAGGAACGGATGCTGGGACAGTCGGAAGACCGTTTGTAGTCGAGTGGCGGGCCTCCTCGGGACAGGCAGACCAGCGCCCCCGCCAAAACCAAAAGGGCCCCGGCCGAGCCGGGACCCTCTTCAACAAGCTCCAATCCTACCCTCAGCTCACCCGCAGCGGGGCCGAGAGCTGGAAGCCCATCACCGTTTCGGCGGGGATGCGGACCGTGTCGCCACGGGTCAGCACCTGCGTCGCCGCGCCGCCGGCCGCACCGATGGCCGCGCCGGTGGCCGCGCCGCTGCCGCCGCCGAAGATCGCGCCGACGACCGCACCCAAGGCCGCGCCGCCGCCGACCATCTCAGCCGTACGCCGGTTGGCGCCCAAACCCGAAGGCCCGCCTTCCTCGCGGCCCACGCTGCTCGCCATCTGGCGCTGTCCGTTCACCGTGATGGAGCGCAGCGCCAGCTCGATCTTCCGGGTGCCCACGGCGCCGCCGCCGCTGGCGTCCACCACCGTCAGCTCAGCGGGCGAGCCCTGCCGAATCACGGTCCGGCCGGACGCATCCACCACCGTTTGAGCCACTTCGGCGCGATAGACGCCGCCGGCCTGCTTCGTGTCGATCGTCTCGTCCACGCGCAGCGCCAATTGCGTTCCGGCCGGAATCATTCCGTTCTGGACGGTCACCGTGGCCGTCGACGACGCCGGCGTCGTCGGCCGGTTCTGTTGCGTCCGGGTAATCTGTTCGGTCGGGCAGCCGGTGGCGAGAAAAGCCGCCAGCATGAAGGACATCAGTATCGAGTGTTTTGCTTTCATCATGTTCACCTCGCCTCCACCGGGTAGAGACCTGGGCCCGCCAAGGTGTTGCACCACCGGCGCCCAAAGCCCTCCCGGCGAGGTAAGCTACTGCTGATGCATCGCCGAACCTTTCTCAGCGCCTCCGCGGCCGCGCTCGCCGCCGGCGTCGCCTGCTCCTCCCAGCCGGAAGCGCAACCCGAGCCCGCGCCCCAGGCCGAAGCCGCCATCCCGATCCTCGACACGCATGTTCACCTCTACGACCCCACCCGTCCCGGCGGCGTCCCTTGGCCCCCGGAGACCAACACGCTCATCTACAAGAAGACCCTGCCGGACCGCCTGCGCCAGGAGAGCGCGGGGCTCGGCGTGGTGGGCGCCATCGAGGTCGAATGCAGCCCCCTGCTCGAGGACAACCAGTGGGTGCTCGACGTCATCGAAAAAGACACGCTGATGGTCGGCACGATCGGCGACCTGGAGCCCGATCACCCCGAGTTCGCGGCGCAGCTCGACCGTTTTGGCGCCAACCCGCTCTTTCTCGGCATCCGCTACGGGTACCTCTGGGGTCGGGACCTGCGGGAGGCCCTCGGCCGTCCGGCATTCGTCGAAGGCGTCAAGCTGCTGGCGTCGCGCGGCATGACGCTCGACACCGCCAACCCCAGCGTACGAGCGCTCGAGGACGTGGTGGTCCTCACTGACAAGGTTCCGGACCTGCGGGTCGTGCTCGATCACCTGCCGAAGCTGCAGGAGCCGGAAGCCGGGCCCGAGCGAGCCGCCTATGAGACGGCCATGCGCGCCCTCGGCCAGCGGCCCAACGTCTACGCCAAGGTCTCCTCGGTGCTGCGCAAGGTCGGCGACGCGGTGCCTGACGACTTGGAGCTGTACCGGCCGAAGCTCGACGAGATGTGGGGCGTCTTCGGCGAGGACCGCGTGGTGTATGGCAGCGACTGGCCGAACTCCGAGCCGCTGGGACCCTATCCGAAGATTCTCAGCATCGTGCAGCGCTACGCCTCCGAGAAGAGCCGAGAGGCGCAGGAGAAGTACTTCTGGCGCAACTCGGTCAAAGCCTATCGCTGGAAGAAGCGCGCCGACGACCAGCCGCAAGGCGCCTGACCCAGGGCCGCGGCCGCCCCCTCGGCGGCGTGCGAATCGTCGCAGGCGGCGGTCTCAAAGCCGCCGCCCCGCGCGCCGGGTTGTGATACAGTCTGCTGCGAAAACCGGCGCCGAGACGAGCCCGCGTCCCGACGCCTGGAGGCGCGGCGTTGAAAGTCCAACTCACCATCAATGGCCGGCGGTTCGATCGCGAAGTCGAACCCCGCCAGCTCCTCGTTCACTTCCTTCGCGATCTCGGCGGCCTGACCGGCACGAAGGTCGGCTGCGACACCAGCCAATGCGGCGCCTGCACAGTGCTGCTCGACGGCGTGGCCGTCAAGTCCTGCACCTGTCTGACCGTGCAGGCCGACGGCTGCCAAGTCACCACGGTCGAGGGCCTGTCTCGCGACGGCAAGCTGCATCCGTTGCAGGAGGCCTTCTGGAACAAGCACGGGCTGCAATGCGGCTACTGCACGCCGGGCATGATCCTGGCCTCGCATGAGCTGTTGCGCACCAACCCCGACCCGAGCGAGCCCGAGATTCGGCACGCTCTCGAAGGCAATATGTGCCGCTGCACGGGCTACCAGAACATCGTCCGCTCGGTGAAAGAGGCGGCGAAGACCATGGCGGGAGGCTCGCAATGACCACCCGCATGTTCGGCTCCGCCATCCGCCGGCGCGAAGACCCGCGCCTGATCACCGGCAGCGCTCTCTACACCGACGACATGACGCTGCCCGGCATGCTGCACGCCGCCATGCTGCGCAGCCCCTACGCCCACGCCCGCATCCGCTCCATTGACGCCTCTGCGGCGCTCGAGGCCGAAGGCGTGGTGGCCGTCTACACCAGCGCCGACGCCGAGGGCGAGCTCAACCCCGTTCCCTGCGCCTGGCTGCTGCCCAACTCCGGGCTGGTCGTCGCCGACTACCCCAGCCTCGCCAAAGACACCGTGCGCTACGTGGGCGACATCGTGGCCGTCGTCGTGGCCGAGACGCGCTATCAGGCTTACGACGCGCTCGACCTGATCGACGTGGACTACGACCCTCTGCCGGCCGTGACCAGCCCCGAGCAGGCCGCCCAGCCCGACGCCCCACAGCTCCACGAGAACGTCCCCGGCAACCAAGCCTTCCACTGGACGCTGACGGGCGGCGACGTGGAAGCCGCCTTCGCCAACGCCGACGTCGTGCTGCACGAGCACATCGTCCAGCAGCGCTTGATCCCCAACGCCATGGAGACCCGCGCGACGCTGGCGCATTACATCCAGGCGTCGGGCGAGCTCACGGTCTGGAACACCACCCAGAATCCCCACATCCTGCGCTTCGTCAGCTCGGCCGTCACGGGCGTTCCCGAAGACCGTCTGCGGGTGATCGCTCCCGAGGTCGGCGGAGGCTTCGGCAGCAAGATCGCAGCTTACCCGGCGGACTTCATCACCATGCTGTGCTCCAAAAAGCTCGGCCGCCCGGTGAAGTGGGCCGAGACGCGCAGCGAGAACTACCAGGCGACCACGCACGGTCGCGACCACGTGCAGGAGGTGGAGCTGGCCGCGACCAAGGACGGCAAGATCACCGGCCTGCGGGCGAAGGTCTGGTCCGGCATGGGCGCCTACCTATCGCTGGCGGCGCCGGGCATTCCCACCATCCTGCACGGGCTCATGCTCTCCGGCGTCTACGACATTCCGGCCATCCAAGAGGACGTCTACGGCATTCACACCAACACCACGCCGGTGGAGGCCTACCGCGGCGCCGGACGCCCGGAGGCCACCTTCATGCTGGAGTGCTTGGTCGATCGGCTGGCCAAGGAGCTCGGGCTCGATCCGGCCGAGGTCCGCCGGCGCAACTTCATTCCGGCCTTCGACAACGGCCACCCCGTCGTCACCGGGCTCACCTACGACAGCGGCAACTACCAGGGCGCGCTCGACAAGCTGCTCGACAAGGCCGGCTACCAAGACCTGCGCCGCCAGCAGGCCGAGGCGCGCGAGAACGGGCGCTACCTGGGCCTGGGCCTGGCGACTTACGTCGAGATCTGCGGCCTGGGTCCGTCGCAGGTGGCCGGAGCCATCGGCTTCCAGGGAGGCCTGTGGGAGAGCGCCATCGTCCGCTTCCATCCCAGCGGCAAGGTGCACGTCTTCATCGGCGCTTCGCCGCACGGCCAAGGCGAGGAGACCACCTTCGCCCAGATCATCTCGAGCGAGCTCGGCGTCAGCCCCGACGACGTGAAAGTGGTCCACGGCGACACCGACAACACGCCGATGGGCTGGGGCACCTACGGCAGCCGCACCACGGCCGTCGGCGGGGCCGCGCTGGCCGTAACCGCCCGCAAGATCCGCGATAAGGCCAAGATCATCGCCGCCCACCTGCTGGAAGCGGCCGTGGAGGACATGGACTACGAAGACGGCAAGTTCTTCGTCAAAGGCTCCCCCGACCAGGCCAAGACGATCCAGGAAGTGGCCCTGATGGCCAACGTCGCCTGGAACATGCCTGCCGGCGTCGAGGCCGGGCTGGAGGCCTCCACCTTCTACGATCCGCCGAACTTCGTCTACCCCTTCGGCGCGCACTTGGCCGTGGTGGAGGTTGATCCGGAGACGGGTCAGGTGGACCTCCAGCGCTATGTCTGCGTGGACGACTGCGGGCCGCAGATCAACCCGATGATCGTGGAAGGCCAAGTCCACGGCGGCGTGGTACAGGGCGTGGGCCAGGCCCTGTGGGAGGGCGCCGTGTACGACGAGGACGGCCAGTTGCTCACCGGCGCCATGCTGGACTACGCCATTCCGCGGGCGGACCGGCTGCCGAACATCGAGGTGCATTCGACCGTCACGCCGTCGCCGCACCATCCGCTGGGAGTCAAGGGCATCGGCGAGGCCGGCACGATCGCCTCGACGGTGGCGGTCTACAACGCCGTCATGGATGCGGTGGCGCCCCTCGGCGTGCAGCGCATCGCCATGCCGTTCACGCCGGAGAGAGTCTGGCGCGCGATCCAGGACGCCAAGGAGGCCTGAGCCATGTTTCCCGCAAAGTTCGACTACGTCCGGGCCGATTCGGCCGCCGATGTCGGCCGCCTGCTCGCCGAGCACGACGACGCCAAGCTGCTGGCCGGCGGCCACAGCCTCATCCCCATCCTCAAGCTGCGCCTGGCGGCGCCCGCTACGCTCATCGACATCGGCCGCATCCCCGAGCTCAAGGGCGTCTCGGTCGAGGGCGGCGCGTTGCGGATCGGCGCCTTGACCACCCACGCCGAGCTGGCCTCCTCCGACGACATCCGGCGGCAAGCTCCGGCTCTGGCCGAGGCCGCCGCGCAGATCGGCGACCCGGCGGTGCGCAACCGCGGCACGATCGGCGGCAACGTCGCCCACGCCGACCCCGCCTCGGACCTGCCGGCGGTCCTCACGGCCCTCGGCGCGACCTTCCACATGACCGGCCCGGACGGCTCGCGGGCCGTGCCGGCGGAGAGCTTCTTCGAGGGCATGATGATGACGGCGCTTCAAGACAACGAGCTGCTGACGGCCGTCGAGGTCCCCTGCCAAGCGGAGGGCCAAGCCTCCGCCTACTCCAAGTTGCCGCATCCGGCTTCGCGCTACGCCGTCATCGGCGCCGCCGTCCGGCTGACCGTCGCGGAGGGCCGTTGCACCGAGGCCCGGGTCGTTCTCGGCGGCCTCACTCCCATCCCTACCCGGGCCCTGGCCGTGGAACAGGCGCTGACCGGCAAGCCGCTCGACGACCGGACCCTCCAGGCCGCCTCCGCCGCCACGGCCGACGGTCTGGGCGACGACCTGCTCGGCGACATCTACGCCTCCGCCGAGTACCGCAAGGCGGTGGCGCACGTCTATGTCCGCCGCGCCCTGGCCGCCGCCGCGGGGCGGCTGGCCTGAGGCCGTCCGCCGGCGGCAGCGCTGTCGCCGGCGGGCCTCGCAACCGTTCGCTCATGACCTTTCCGACAATTGACGCCCTGCAGGGCGCTCTCTCCGGCCGGCGCTACATCGCCGACCGTGGATTGGCCACGTCGATCTTCCTGGCGCTCGCGCTGCGACGCCCCCTGCTGCTCGAAGGCGAGGCCGGCGTCGGCAAGACCGAGGTCGCCAAGGTCCTGGCCGCCGTGTTGGAGACGGACCTGATCCGCCTGCAGTGCTACGAGGGCCTGGACGTCGCCCACGCCGTCTACGAGTGGAATTACCCTCGCCAACTGCTGGAGATTCGGCTGTTGCAGGCCGAAGGCGCTCTGGACCGCCGGGCCGCCGAACGCGAGCTCTTCAGCCGAGAGTTCCTCATCCGACGCCCTCTGCTCGCCGCCCTGGAGCACGGAGGTCCGCCGCCGGTGCTGCTGATCGACGAGCTCGACCGCGCCGACGAGGAGTTCGAAGGCTACCTCCTGGAGCTGCTCTCCGACTTCCAGATCACGATTCCCGAGCTGGGAACAATCCAGGCCGCCGAGCCTCCCATCGTCGTCCTCACGTCCAACCGCACGCGCGAGCTGCACGACGCCCTCAAGCGGCGCTGCCTGTTCCACTGGATCGACTACCCCGACCCCGCCAAGGAGCTCGAGATCCTTCGCGCCAAGGCCCCCGAGGCGCCGCAGCGGCTGGCCGAGCAAGTCGCGGCCTTCGTCGCCGAGCTGCGCCGCGCCGAGCTGTACAAGAAGACCGGCGTCTCCGAATCGCTCGATTGGATCGCCGCCCTGGTGGCGCTGGACCGCCAGGAGCTCGACGCCGAAACCGTCGACGAGACGCTCGGCCTGATCCTCAAGAACCAGGAGGACGTGGAGGCCATCCGCGGCGAGCGCGCCCGAGGGATTCTTCACCGAGCCCTGGCCGGCGGAGCGCACTCGGCCGGATGAGCCGCCTGCTGCCCAACCTCGTCCGCTTCGGCCGTCTGCTACACGACCTCGGGCTCGACATCCAGGCCGGACGGATGCTCGACGTCGCCCGGGCCCTGCCGCTCATCGACATCGGCCGCCGCCAGGACTTCTACTACACCTTGCGAACCCTGCTCATCCACCGAGCGGACGATCTGGCGCTTTTCGACCAAGCCTTCCGCGCCTTCTGGCGTCCGCCGCGCGGCGAGCGCACCCGCCGCGACCTGCGCGCCCTGGGCGAGCAGCGCCGCTACGGCCGCCCTCGGGTCGAGCAGGAGTCGCTGCGCGCCGACGCCGAGAGCCCCGAGGCGGCCTCGGCGCCCGCCCCCTCGCCGGAGAAAGTCGAGCTGCGCACCTACAGCGGGCGCGAGTCCCTACGCCAGAAGGACTTCGGGAAGCTGACAGCCGAGGAGCTTGAGCAAGCCCGCGCTCTGCTGGCGCAGTTTCGCTGGGAGCCGGGCTTCCGCCGAACCCTTCGCTGGCGCGGCGGCGGCGGCCGCCGGCCGGACCTGCGTCAGATCGTGCGCGACGCCTCGCGCGGCGCCCCGGAGACCCTCGCCTTGCCCGGCCGGGAACGCCGCCGCAAGCCGCGCCCGATCGTGCTGCTGTGCGACGTGAGCGGCTCCATGGAGCGCTACTCCCGAATGCTGCTGCAACTGATGGTCTCCATCACCGAGGGCTTCCAGCGCGTGGAGGCCTTCGTCTTCGCCACCCGGCTCACTCGCATCACCCTGCCGCTGCGGGCGGCCCGGCGAGCGCGGGCGGCAAGTCCGTTCGCCGGCCGCCTGGCCGCGCTGGCGCCGGACTGGTCCGGCGGCACCCGCATCGGCGAAGCTCTGCGGGCCTTCCACCTGCACTGGGCCCGCCGAGTCTCCAGCCGCGGCCCCGTCGTGCTGCTGATCTCCGACGGCTGGGACCGCGGCGACCCCGCGGCGCTGAGCCGCGAGATGGCTCGGCTGCAGCGCGGCTGTCACCGGCTGATCTGGCTCAACCCCTTGCTGGGCTCGCCCGAGTATCAGCCGCTCACGCGCGGCATGCAGGCGGCGCTGCCCTTCGTGGACGACTTCCTGCCGGTCCACAACCTCGCCAGCCTGGAAGATCTGGCCCAGCGCTTGAACAGCCTGCCGGACCGCCGCCGCAGCCGGCGGGCCCGGACGCCTTAGCGCCGGCCGTGTGCTAGGCTGTGGCCGGTGGATCTGAACGGCTCGTACAGCTTCAACGCCCCGCCGGAGCGCGTCTTCGACTTGATGGTCGACCCCAAGATCGTGGCCGCCTGCCTGCCCGGCTGCGAACAGCTCGAGGCCCTGGGCGAGAATCGCTACCGGGCCGTGCTGTCCATGGGAATCGCCGCCATCACCGGCCGCTACGAAGGCGTGGTGGAGTTGCAGGATCTCGAGCGCCCCGTCTCCTACAAAATGCTGGTGGAGGGCAAGGGCAAGCCCGGCTTTGTGAAGGGCGGGGGCGAGGTGCGGCTCAGCGCCACCGAGTCCGGCACGAAGGTCGAATTCTCGGGCAAGGCCCAGGTCGGCGGCGCCATCGCCCGCGTCGGCCAACGGCTGATGGGGGCCGCCTCCAAGGTGATGACCGACAAGTTCTTCGCCTGCCTGGAGTCCAAGCTGGCCGAGCAGGAACCCAGCGGCGGCTAGCTGAACAGCTCGGGCGCGATGCGGCCCTCCACATCGGTCAACCGGAAGTTCCGGCCGCTGTGGTAGTAGGTCAGCCGCTCGTGGTCCATCCCCAGCGCGTACAGGATGTTCGCGTGCAGATCGTGGATGTGCATGCGGTTCTCCTCGGAGTAGTAGCCGAACTCGTCGGTGGCCCCGTAGGCCATGCCGCCGCGCACGCCGCCGCCGGCCATCCACATGGTGTAGCCGTAAGGGTTGTGGTCGCGGCCGTCGCCGCCCTGGGAGACCGGCGTGCGCCCGAACTCCCCGCCCCACACCACCAGCGTGTCCTCGAGCAGGCCGTGCGACTCGAGATCCGCCAGCAGGCCCGCGATCGGCTTGTCCACCATCGCCGCCGTGCGCGTGTGCAGCCGAATCAGCTCGGTGTGAGCGTCCCAGCCGACCTCATTGCCCGGGCCGTACTCGTGGTTGATCTGGATGAACCGCACGCCGCGCTGCGCCAGCCGCCGGGCCATCAGGCACTGCCAGCCGAAGTCGCGCGTCACGTCCTCGTCCATGCCGTAGAGCTTCTTCGTCGCCGCGCTCTCCTTGCTGATGTCGAACGCTTCCGGCGCCTCGGTCTGCATCCGGAAGGCCAGCTCGAAGGCCTGGATGCGGGCCTCGAGCTGCGGGTTGTCGCGATGCTTCTCGAGCGACGCCCGGTTCATCTTCTGAATCATGTCGAGCTCGTAGCGCTGCTGCTCGGCCGTCAGCCGAGTGTTGTGCAGATGCTCGATGGGATTCTTCATCAGCTCGTCGACGCTCACCCCGCCGTGGCCCACCGGCGTGCCTTGGTACACCCCCGGCAGAAACGCCGAGTTCCAGTTCTTGGCGCCGCCGTGCGAAAGGCCCGGCTTGAGCGTGAGAAAAGCCGGCAGATTCTGGTTCTCCGTCCCCAGGCCGTAGATCACCCAAGACCCCGTGCTGGGCCGCGTGAAGGTGTTCGAGCCGGTATTGAGCTGCAGCACGGCCCCGCCGTGAGCCACGCTGTCGCCCACCATGGAGCGGATCACGCACAGCTTGTCGATGTGCTGCGCCACGTTCGGAAAGAGCTCCGACACCGGCAGGCCGCACTGGCCGCGCGGCTTGAACTCCCACGGAGAGCGCAGCAAGCCGCCCATCTGCCCTTCAGCAAACGTCAACGGCCGGTCGAACGGCAGCGGCTTGCCGTGATCCTTTGTCAGGCGCGGCTTGGGATCGAACGTGTCCAAGTGCGACGGCCCGCCGTGCATGAACAGGAAAATCACCCGCTTGGCGCGCGGCTTGAAGTGCGGCTGCTTGGGCGCCAGCGGAGACTCGCCGCCGGTCGCGCGCAACGCGCCCTGCTCGGCCAACAGCGACGTCAACCCCATCCAGCCGAAGCCCGAGGCGGTGCGCCGCAGCATCTCGCGGCGGGAAGGGGGCCTGTTATTGGATGTAGAGGAAGTCATTGGAGGCAATCAGGGTCCTGCACAAGCTGGTCCAGGCTTGCTCGGCCGGCGCATCGGGGTAGCCGGCCAAGTAGCTGGAGGCCAAGTCGAGCCAAGCCGCGTCGGCCGGGCGGTTGAGCACGAGCAGATGAGCCCGCCGCAAGCGCGCGTTCTCATCCAGGGACGGGTCCGCCAGCAGCATCGTCGCCAGGGCCCCGGCGCGCTCCGCGATGAAGTCGCTGTTGAGCATATACAGGGCCTGCGGCGCCACGTTCGTCGAGCTGCGCTGCGGGTTGCTGGTCACGGCGTCGCCAAAGTCGAACAGGCTGAACAGCGTCGGCAGGTTCGACCGTCGCAGCGACACGTAGATCGTCCGGCGCTTGGTATCGTCCGGATGGAGGCTCTTGCGGGCGTCGCTGAACTCCTTGTCGGTGCCCTCGCCCGAGCTCAGCGCGCCGAACAGCGTGCGGTCCAGCGAGCCGTCCAGCGACAGCAGCCCGTCGCGCATCTCCTCGACCGTCAGCCGTCGCGAAGGGAACCGCGCCAGCAGCCGGTTCTCGGGGTCCTTCTCCACCTGCTCCGCCGTCGCAACCGAGCTTCGTCGATAGGCTCCGGAGAGCATGATGCGGCGGTGCATGCTCTTGACCGACCAGCCGGAGGCGATGAGCTCCGCGGCCAGGGCGTCGAGCAGCTCGGGGTGCGTGGGCGGCTCGCCGATGCGGCCGAAGTTGTTGGGAGTCCGCACGATCCCTTCGCCGAAGTGGCCCAGCCAAATGCGGTTGACCATCACGCGCGCCGTCATGGGATTGTCCGGCGAGGCCAGCCAGTTGGCGAGCTCCAGACGGCCGCTGCCGTCCTGGATCGCAGTCTGCCGCTCGCCGGCCAGCACCACGGGGAAGCGCTTGGGGACCAGGTCGCCCTCCTGCCGCGGGTCGCCGCGCAAGAAGACGTGTTGCTCGACCGGCTTGCCCTCGTTGACCGCATTGGCCAGCGGCGGCTTCGGCGCGGTCTCCTCGAGCTGTTTCTGCTCGGCTTGCAGCGTCTCGAGCTGTTGCTTGGCCTCTGCGGTCAGGTGCTCGTCGCGATTTTCGGTCGGCAAGGCGTAGGGCCCCTTGCCGCCGGAAACTTCGCTGAAGAAGCGGTCGTCGCCGGCAAAGAACTTCGGTTTGGCCGGCGGCTCCTCGCCGCGCTCCTTGGCGGCGGCCGCTTCGGCCTCCCACTTCGCATTGGCCTCGTCGCGCTCGGCGGCCGTCGCCAGGAACCTTTGCTGGTACTCCGCCGCAGCGCTCGCCCGCGCCTCCGGGGTCTTGGCCGCGTACCAGGCCTCGAGCTGCGGCCGGCGCTCCCAGGTGGGCTTCAGGTAGCTCACCCAACGATCCAGCACCTCCGGCTCCAGCCCGAGCGCAGCGGCGGTCTCGGCGGCGTCGGCGCCTTCCTCATATATGCGGTAGGCGGCCTGCATCGACTCCGCCAGGCGCTCCATGCGGGCGTCCCGGTAGCGCTTGCCGGCCTTGCCCAGCACCGCGTTCACCTCGCCCTTCTTGGCCTCGATCGCCGCCAGAGCGTCCTCATAGGCCTTCTCCTCGGCGATCGGGACCAACGGTCGGTCATACAAGGTGGAAACCACCGGCGAGCCTTCGACCTTGCCCCAGTTCTTGGTGCTGGCGAAGATCGACGCCATTGCGTAGTAATCCTTCGTCGACAGCGGGTCGAACTTGTGGTCGTGGCAGCGGGCGCAGGCCAGCGTCAGCCCCAGAAAGGCCTTCGAGGTGACCTCGATCTGCTCGTCGACCGAGTCGTAGAACATCTTCAGCTTGTCGATCTCCGCGATCAGCTTCGGCCCCAGCGCCAGAAAGCCCGTCGCCACAATGCCCTCCACGTTCACGCCCTCGGCCGGATCCTCCGGCGGCAGCAGGTCGCCGGCGATCTGCTCGCGCACGAACCGGTCGTAGGGCTTGTCGGAATTGAACGCCCGGATCACGTAGTCGCGGTAGCGCCAGGCGTGGGGATAGCGGTGATCCTCGTCCGCGCCCGTGGAATCGGCGTAGCGCGCCACGTCGAGCCAATGCCGCCCCCAGCGCTCGCCATAGGCCGGCGAGGCGAGCAGGCGGTCGATCACGCGCTCGAAGGCGTCCGGCCGTTCGTCGGCCTCGAAGGCCTCGATCTCGTCCGGCGTCGGCGGCAGACCGGTGAGGTCGAAGGTCGCCCGGCGCAGCAGGGTCAGCTTGTCGGCCGGTCCGGCGGCGACGACGCCCTCGGCCGCCATGCGCTCGTTCAACCAGTGGTCGATCGAGCTCGACGGCAGATCCTTGCGCAGCGGCTGGAAGGCCCAGTGGGGAGCGTCCTGGCGCGCCGCCTTCTCCGCGGGCCATTCTGCGCCTCCGGCGACCCACTGCTCCAGCGCGGCGATCTCCGCCGGCTGCAGCTTGCCCATCGGAGGCATCTTCAGCCCGTCGCCGTAGTGCACCACGCGCAGCAGCAAGCTCTCGGCAGGCTGCTCGGCGTTGATCAGCGGACCGCGCCCTCCGCCGGCCAGGAAACCTTCGCGGGTGCTGAGGTTCAGGCCCCCCATCTGCTGCTTCTCGCCATGGCAGATGTGGCACTTGGCGGCCAGCAGCGGGCGGACCTGTTTCTCGAACTCGTCGGAGGCTCCCAGAGGGGCGCAAACCAGCGCTGCGGCCAAGATCGGCAGGCAGCGCCACGCCCATTCTCGATTCCCGCTCAGAACCATGTTTCACAGTGTAGGCCAACCGGCGGATTCGGCGGCATATCCGCGTTGCTGTGCTACGATCTACCCGTGTGCGCTACTCCCGGGCGCGAATGTTTCGGAGAGATTGATCGCCATGGCTGACACCAAACTCCCTTACTTTCTACTGGGGCTGGGCGCCGGCGCAGCCCTGGGAATTCTGTACGCCCCCGCTGCCGGAGAGGAGACCCGCGAGGATCTTCGTCGGCGCGCCGGCGAAGGCCGCGAGTATGTGCGCCGCCGCACCGACGAGGGCCGCGACTACGTGCGGCGGCGGGGCGGCGAGCTGCGCCAGCAGGCCGACGAGATCCTCAACCGCAGCCGCGATACGGTGAGCTCGCAGCGCGACCAGTTGGCCGCCGCTCTCGAAGCCGGCCGCAGGGCCTACCGCGAGGCGACCGAGCAGCCCCTCCAAGACTCCCCCGCCCCCGAAGAGGCCTAGGGCCGGCGCGGGCGAGCGGCGACAACGTCTCAACATGGACCAGAACCAAGTCGACCTTCTGCTGAAGATCATGACCGCCTTCACGGGCGTCGCAGCCGTCGCGCTGCTGCTGATGCTGGGCATGCTGTTCGGCATGTTCCGCGCCATGAAGGAGCTCAAGGACCGCACCTCGGTCTTCTTGGATCGCTGGGAGCCCATGGCCGACTCGGCGCAAAAGGCCCTGCAGGAATTGCGCGAGAAATCCGGCCCGATCTTCGACGACGTCAAGGCCCTCACCGAGAAAGGTCACGTCCAGATGGAGAAGATCGACGGCATCCTCACCGACCTGCAAGCCAGCAGCCGCCTGCAGCTCGAACGCGTCGACCAGAGCGTCCAGAAGAATATCGACCGTATCGAGGAGACCGTCGACGCGGTCCAGAAAACGATCCTGCAGCCGGTGCGGCAAATTCGCGCGGTCGCCGCCGGCATCGACGCGGCGCTCAAACAGTTGGCGGGCTTCCGCCGCCGCCGTCCCACCGTCGATCAAGCCACGCTCGACGAAGAGATGTTCATCTGACGGCCCGCCATCGCCCGCCGCGGGTCCCCCACCAATCCCAATAGAAGGTTCAAAGAGGCGCAAATGTCGGTTCGAGTCGCCCTGTTCGGCACCAAGTTCATGGGCAAGGCCCATTCCCAGGCGTACCGCAACGTCAACATGTACTTCTCCGACGCTCCCGAGGTCGAGATGGCCGTGCTGGTCGGTCGCGATCCCCGGGAGACCGAGGAGGCCCGCAAGACCTTCGGCTGGCAAGAAGCCTCCACCGACTGGAAAGCCGTCATGCAGCGCGACGACGTGGATGTGGTCGACATCTCCACGCCCGGCCACATGCACGCCGAGATGGCCGTCGAAGCCGCCCGCAACGGCAAGCACATCATCTGCGAGAAGCCTCTGGCCAACACCCTGCCCGAAGCCGAGCGGATGCTGATCGCCGCCGAAAACGCCGGGGTGAAGCACTTTCTCATGCACAACTATCGCCGTTGCCCGGCCGTGGCGATGGCCAAGCGCATGATCGACGACGGCCGGCTGGGCCGCGTCTTCCACTTCCGCGCGCGCTATCTGCAGGACTGGGCGATGTCGCCGGAGCTGCCGCGGCTGTGGCGGTTCGATAAGGAAGCCTCCGGGTCGGGCGCCCTCGGCGACCTCGGCGCCCACATCATCGACCTGGGCCGCTACCTCTGCGGAGAGATCTCCGAGGTCTGCGCCGCCACCGAAACCTTCATCACCGAGCGGCCCGCGCTCGACGGCGAAGGCAAGAAGCCGGTCACCGTCGATGACGCCGTGGTCATGTGCGTGCGCTTCGCCGAAGGCGCCATCGGTACGCTCGAAGCCACCCGCTTCGCCGCCGGACGCAAGAACCACAACACCTTCGAGATCAACGGCAGCAAGGGTTCGGTGGTCTTCGACCTGGAGAACCTCAACAACCTGCAGTACTACTCGACCGACGACGACATCGACGCGCAGGGCTTCCGCACCATCATCTGCTGCGCTTCCACCCATCCCTACGGCGGCCACTGGTGGCCCGACGGCCACATCATCGGCTACGAGCACACCTTCACGCACAGCGTCTACGACTTCCTCAAGGGCATGGAATCCGGCCACCGCGTCCGTCCGGACTTCGAGGACGGCGTGCTGAACCAGAAGGTGCTCGACGCCACCGAAAAGGCCGCCGAGACCCGCGCCTGGGTCAAGACCGACTGAGGCGGGAGTCCCGACTCGTGGTCGACCTGCAGGCGCACGCGCTGCCCGGCGCCGACCGGGGAGCCCCGGACGACGCGGCGGCGCTGGCGATGTGCCGCTACGCCGCCGAACGAGGCACGCGCGAGCTCGTCGTCGCCCCGACCACCGACCTGTCGCAACCCTGGGACCCCGCCGAGGCCGATTCGGCCATCGAGCGGTTACAAGCGGCTCTGGGCGAGACCATCCACCTGCATCG
Organism: Acidobacteriota bacterium; assembly: GCA_016125275.1. Taxonomy (GTDB): domain Bacteria; phylum Acidobacteriota; class Terriglobia; order Bryobacterales; family UBA6623; genus RI-231. The sequence continues at coordinate 618,296 of WGMB01000003.1, forward strand.
CGGCTGCGAGGTCAAGCTCAACGAGGCCAACTTGGCCGCCGTCTCCTCCGACCCGGGCCGCTACACCATCAACGGCCGCCAGTACCTGCTGCTCGACGCCTCCGACGACAAGGTGATGCGCAGCTCGATGGCGGACCTCATCGACCGCCTGCGCGAAGCCGGGGCCGTCCCCGTCATCACAGCGCCCGAGCGCAGCCCGCGATTGCGCGGCAGCCCGGCCCGCTTGCAGCGCTGGTTCAAGCACGGCGCGCTGTTCCAGGTCTGCGGAGCGTCTCTTACGGGCCTGTTCGGCGAACGCGTGCAGCGCGAGGCGATCGCGCTGGTGGACTCCAACCTGGCGCGCTTCGTCGCCAGCGACGGCGTCGATCTCGCCGACCGCCCGCCGGACCTGCTCGAAACCTGGGAATTCCTGGTCTACCGCTGGAGCGAGGCCAAGGCCCAAGAGCTGCTGATCGACAATCCCTGGGCGGCGCTGTGGGGCGAGCGCATCGAAGCGCCGCACAGCCGCGTCCGGCGGCGATCCTCCTGGAGCAGCCGTCTGTTCGGCCGCCGCAGCCGCTCCCGCCACTAAGGCGCAGCCGCCCTTGCTGGCTGGGCGCCCCCGGCCCGGCTCCCTAATGCCATCCGCCCGAGCGGCCGATCGTCTGCTTGAATCGTGGACGCATCCCGCACTCGAGCCCCCCGTCGTTCCATCCATATCTTCGGCTCCCTGGCGACAGGAGGCGCGGAGACTTGGTTCCTGCGCCTGCTCGCCTCGCGGCCGCCGGGCTGCCGCTGGAGCGCTGACGTCTGCCTGCTCGATCCGCAGCCGGGCCCCTATGTGGAGCGGGCGCGCGAGCTGGGCGCGGAAATCCTGGAATGCCCCTTCCGGCCGGCGGCGACCTTCCCCTGGCGGCTGCACAAGCTGTTGCGCGGGCAACGCTATGACGTCGTGCACAGCCATGTGCTGCTGTTCGGCGGCGTGATCGCCGCGGCGGCGGCCGCGGCCGGCGTCCCGGTGCGCGTGGCGCACGCTCACAACTCCCGCGACGGCCGCGGCGGCTCCGCCGGCCGCTTCCTGTACCGCGCCGGCATGCGCGCCGCGATGCGGCGCTTCGCCAACCTGGGCCTGGCCTGCTCGCGGGGAGCCGCCAAAATGCTCGGCCTGCGCGACGTCAAGCTGCTGCCCTATGGCCTCGACCTGAATCCCTGCGAAACCCTCCGGGGCTCGCTGAAGGCGGAGCTCGGCTGGACCGAGGACGCCTTCGTGCTCGGAGCCGTCGGACGCCTCCATCCGCAGAAGAATCACGCGTTTCTGCTCGAAGCCTTCGCCGAAGCCCGCCAATGGGAGCCTCGGCTGCGGCTGGCGATCGTCGGCGAGGGAGAGCTGCGGCCTGCCCTCGAAGAAAGGATCGCCGACCTGGGTCTCGACGGGCTGGTACGGTTGACCGGCCGGCGCGGCGACGTCGCTGAGCTGCTGCACGGGCTCTTTGACGCCTTCGTCATGCCTTCGCTCTACGAGGGCCTGCCGGTGGCCTTGCTCGAGGGGCAGGCCGCCGGGCTGCCCTGCTTGGTCTCCGACCGCATCAGCCGGGAAGCCTTCGCCATCCCTGAGTTGATCGGTTCCGCCGCCCTCGACGCCGGCTGGGCGCGGCGGCTGGCGGACTTGCCCGGTCGCCGGCGCCTGGCCTCCAAGGCGGCCCGCGAGCTGCTGCGCGACGCCGGGTTCGCCATCGATGACGCTTGGCGGCGGCTGACCGCTTACTACGACGGCGTTTTGGAGCAGGCCGAATCCGCCGATGAGGACGCGGCCGATTGGGCGGAGGCGGCGTGAGACTTCCCCAGCCTTCCGTGAGACGGGTCGCTCAGGCCGCCGGCAGGACGGGTCCCGCCGCGGCGGGGCTGCTGCTGCAGGTCGCCCTGCTGGCCTTGGCTTGGTCCTCCGGCGACGATCGCACCGCCGCCTTGGCCGGCGTGGCCTCGTTCGCCTGCGCCATCGCCGTGGGTCTGGCGGGGCTGCGGATGCCGCTGCTGTCGCCCTCGATGCTCTATCTCTACGCGCTGGGGCTGTTCCACTTCGGCATGGCCGGGCCGTGGGCGATGGGAGCGCAGGCCTCTCGCCTGCCGCTGTGGTTCGTCACCTGGGACCTGGCGCCGGCGCTGACGCTGGCAATCCTGGCGATCGCCTGCTACCAGCTCGGCTTCACCCTGGCGGCGCTGCGGCGCGCCCCGTCCGCGCCGCAGCAAGCCGCCGCGCCGCGCCACAACACGGTCATGTACCTGTGCGGCGCCGCTACCACCCTGGTCGGGCTGGCGGCGCTCTTGCTCGGTGCTTGGCAAATCGGCTTCTCCCGCCTGCTCAGCGCCTCGTACTTCGAGTCCTACCAGCTCACCAATACCTATGACCCGCGCCTGCTGGTCTCGAGCCTGCAGATCGTGCCGATGGGCCTGTACTTGACCGCCGCCTCCGCGCCGCTGCGCCGCTTGCGGCTGGTGCTGGCGGCCGGGCTGCTGTGGACGGGCTTCATCTTTCTGGCCGGCTACCGCGGCTTCGCTCTGGCGCCGCTGGCCGTGCTGCTGGCTCTCACCGAGCGACGCGGCGCCGGCGTGCCCCGCCGCTGGCTGGCCGTCGGCGCGGCGGTGTTGCTGCTGGCGGTGCCGGCGGCGCGCGTGGCGCGAGAGAAGTCCTTGGGCGAGCGCACCCTGCTGGACCTGACCACGACCTCGAGCCCGTTGGCGGCCGTCGGTGAGATGGGCGGCAGCATTCGGCCGCTGGTTCATACCCTGGTGCTGCTCGAAACCGAGGACCTGCGCTGGGGCTACACCTACTGGCAAGCCGCTCAGATGCTCGTTCCCAACCTCGCCCTGGAGTGGCAGGGCGGCGGCTACATGCCGATCGAAGACCTGCCGCCGAGCCGCTGGGTCACCCGCATCGTCGAACCCTGGATCTACCAGCGCAACGGCGGATTGGGCTTCTCGGCGGTCGCCGAGCCCTACATGAACTTCGGGACCCCCGGCGTCATCGTCTACTTCGTGGCGCTCGGCTTCTTCCTGGTCCGCTTCGGCGTCGCGGCCGGCGAAAGCCCCGCCGAGTTGGCGATCTGGGCGATGCTGCTCGGCCCTCTGATCTGGACCGCGCGCAATTCCTTCACGGTCTTCCTGCGTCCCGCCGTCTGGGGCGTGGGCTTGGTCTTGCTGACCCGTTGGCTCTCCCGCTTGGCCGCCTCGAGGCGTAGCGGGACGGCCGGGCGGCAAGCGCGTTTCGATACCGCTTGGAGCGGACCCAACCGTCCGCTTGGCGCCGAGGAGGGCGCATTATGAGCTCACCATCCACTGTCGTCCCGATCGCCAGGCCGACGCTGCCTCCTGTCGAGGAGCTGCAGCAACGGCTGGCGCATATTCTTTCCGGGACCGAGCTGACCAATGGCGCCGAAGTGGCTCGCTTCGAGGGCGAAGCCGCCGAGGTCTTGGAGGCCCCGCACTGCGTGGCGGTCTCCAGTTGCACCGCCGGCCTGATGCTGGTCGAACGCTGCCTGAGCCTGCGCGGAGCGGCCGTCACGCCCAGCTTCACCTTCTTCGCCACGGCGCACAGCCTGCTGTGGAACGGCTTGCGACCGGTCCTGGCCGACTGCGACCCGACCACCTTCCAGATCGACCCGAACAGCGTTCGCCGAGTGATGACGCGGGGATGTTCGGCGATCGTCGGCGTGCATCTGTTCGGTTGCCCGGCGCCGATCGACGAGCTCGAGAAGCTGGCGCGCGAGGCCGGCGTGGCGCTGATCTTCGACGGCGCCCACGCTCTCGGCGCGCGCTGGCAGGGCGAGAGCGTCGCCGGGCGCGGCGACGCCACCGTCTACAGCCTCTCGCCCACCAAGCAGATGACCTGCGGCGAAGGCGGCCTCATCACCACCCGCCACGCCGAGCTCGCCCGCGACCTGCGCAAGGCCCGCAACTACGGCAAAGGCGAGGCCTACGATTGCGACTTGCTCGGCCTCAACGCCCGCATGACCGAGATCCAGGCCGCCATCGCCCGCGCCAGCCTGGCCCGGCTGGAAGCCGCCATCGCCCGGCGCCGCTATCTCGCCGACCTCTACGCCAAGCGCCTGCGCGACGTCCCCGGCGTGCGGCTGCAACGGATTCCCTCGGCCGCGGTGAGCAGCCACAAGGACTTCGGCGTGCTCGTGGAGAGAGGCGTCGACCGCGACCAGCTCATGCGCGACTTGGCCGCCGACGGCATCGAAACGCGGGCCTACTTCGACCCGCCGCTGCATCGCCAAAAGCTCTACCGGCCCTACTACCGGCCCCAGGAGGAAGCGCTGCGGACCACCGATGCGGTCAGCCGCCACATCCTCTGCATCCCCATCCACGGCGCGGTCACCGATGAGGACGCCGCCCGCATCGCCGACCGCATCACCGAGCTCGTCGGCGCCCAGATCGCCCGCTCCATGCGGACGCCGATGCCCTTGACCGCCATTCCGGCCTAAGGTTCGCCGCCGCCGGGGTCGATGAATTCTAGAGAGAACAGGCCGACCAGAAACCCGCCTGACCGGATCGAGGAGGACTTCGAATTCATATGCAACGCTACTTCGCAATCATTCTGGCCTGCGCCCTCGCGGCGCTGCCAGCGTCGGCGGCGCCCGCACTCGGCGGGCTCACCACGGCCGGCGCTGTTTGGAGCAACCAGGTCGCTCTGCCGAGCGGCTCCACGATTTACGCCGGCGACGTGATCGAGACCGGGGCCGACGCCCTGGCCGTGCTCTCGTCGCCCAGCAAGGGGAGAGTCGAGATTCGCGCCGAGTCCAAGGCTTCGCTGTCGGATGACGCCGTCACGCTCTCGAGCGGCGTCGTCGCCGCCGACAGGGCGACCGTCCGCCTCGGCGACCTCAGCGTCGCCGCCAAGGACGCCGCCGGCGACAACTGGTTCGTGGTCTCGGACCGCGACGGCGAAAAGCTCATCGCGGCCTACCGCGGCGATGTGGTCGTGCGCGGACAGGACGGCGCCTTCACCGTGCCGGCCGGCTCGTTCGCTCTGGCCGCCGCCGCGCTCCCGCCGAGCCCGCAAACCACGGACAAGGATAAGAAGGACCACGACGATGACGACAAGGCCGGCGGAGCCATCAAGCGCGCTCCGCGGACGGCCGGTCGCGCCGCCGGCGCCGGCGCCAAGTCCGGCTGGTCCATCGGCAGCCTGGGTCACTGGGCCAGCGTCGCCGTCGTGACCGGCGGCACCGCCGCCGCCATCACCGGCACGGTCGTGGCGCTCGACGACACGCCGGCCAGCCCGCAAGATTGATTCCCCGGGGATCCACCAGGGGGACTTCCTCCACTCGCTCGCCGCCGGTCCCGGCTTCGGCTCGGACCGGCGGCATTTTTTTGCTCGCCTCGGCCCCTCGCGGGTAACCCCGGAGGGGCTTCGGCGCGTATGATATCTTGGGATCGAAATGACGCGGACGACTTTCCTGTGCGCTTTAGCGCTTGTTTTCAGCAGCTTGGGGTTGGCCGGCAACGTCCCCCGAGCCGCCGGGGAATTGACCTTCAAGGCCATGGACGGCAAGCAGGTGAACCTGGCCGACCTGAAGGGCAAGTTCGTGGCGGTGTTGTTCTTTTCCACCGACTGCCCGCACTGCCAAGCCACCGCGGACAAGCTCGCCCCCATCTACAGCGAGTTCCACGCCAAGGGCTTCGAGATTCTGGGCCTCGCCGTGAACCCTTCGGCCGCCGCCAACCTCGATGAGTTCGCCGCCGACCACAAGGTGCAGTTCCCCCTCGGCCTTTCGACCCGCCAGCAGTGGACGGCTTTCTGCGAAATGCCGCTGATGGGCCGCCACTACGTCCCGCACTTGGTCTTCGTCGACAAGACCGGCAAGATCGTCGAAGATCACCCCGGCATGGACCGCGAATTCTGGCTGGATCAGGAAAACCTGATCCGCGCGGCCATCAACAAGTACCTCTAAGGCCGGAGAATCCGCCCTTGCCGATCTACCGGGCCGACGAGCCCGGCCTCCCCGGAGCGCCCGCTTGGCTTCGCCCCTACCGGCCCTTGCTCCGGCAGGGAGACCTCCAGACGATCATCGCGCGCTACTGGCCCGCCCGCTGGGACGAGGCGCGCTTCCCCACCGAATCCCGCTTCCTCTCCACCGACGAGGGCGTCCGCACCCTCGCCAAGATCAACCGAATCGGCGCCGGCCGCACCCTGCTGATGGTCCACGGGCTCACGGCCTGCAGCGAGGCCCGCTACATGCTCTCGCTGGCGCAGCGGGCCCTCGAGAGCGGCTTCAACACCGTGCGGCTCAACGTGCGCAACTGCGGCGGCACCGAGCATCTCTGCCCCACCCTCTACCACTCCGGCCTCACCGTCGACCTGCGCGCGGCGGTCGAGCAGCTTTCCGACGAGCCGCTCTACGTGCTTGGCTTCTCCATGGGCGGCAACATGGCCCTGAAACTGGCCGGCGAATGGGGCGAGAGCCCGCCGGCGCACGTCCGGGGCGTCTGCGGCGTCTCCGTGCCCATCCGCCTCGACCTCTGCTCGCGGCGCATCGGCGAGTTTCGCAACCGCGTCTACGAGGTCCGTTTCCTGCGGCAGCTCCGCGCCACCCTGGCCCTCAAGAAGCGGTTGCAGCCCGAGATCTTCGCGCAAATCGACGGCGCCCGCTCGAGCTCGATCTGGGACTTCGATCACCAGGTCACCGCGCCCGCCTTCGGCTTTCAAAGCGCCGCGGACTACTACGCTCGCGCCTCCTCCGCGGGCTTTCTCGAACGCATCCGCCTGCCGACCCTGCTGATCGAGGCCGAGGACGACCCGTTCATCCCCTGGTCGGTCTACGCCGGAGACCCCGCCTTCGGGCGCAACCCCTACGTGCATCTGGCCGCCACGCGTCACGGCGGCCATGTTGCATTTCTGTCAAGCCAGGGCCCCCGCTTCTGGGCCGAAGAGCAGGCTCTGCGTTTTTTTGAGACCCTGGACGAAGGCGGCGGCGCCGTCTCCCCCCTCCCCGCATGAGCCTCTCCTTCAAGAGCCTGTGGGCCCAGCTCTCCGCGCTCGGGCCGCTGGGCATGTTCGTCGTCACCATCTTCGACACGGCGTTCCTGCCGACCGCGCAAGCCGTGGACCTGCTGATCGTGACCCAGGCCGCGGCGTTCCCCGCCACGGCGCCCGCGCTCGGCGTCTGCGCCGTCGCCGGCTCCACCCTCGGCGCCATGCTGCTGTACTCGATCGCCCGCGGCGGCGGCGGTTGGGCCCTGCGCAAGTCGGCCTCGCCGGAGAAGCTCGAGCGCATTCGCGAAAACCTCCGCCGCTACGACGCCGCCGCCGTCATCCTGCCCACCATGGTCCCCATCCCCCTGTCGCCCATGAAGGTCTTCCTGTTCGCCGCCGGCGCGCTGGGGATACAGCCCTTGCGGGTGGCGCTGGCGGTGGCCTTCGCGCGCGCCGTCCGCTACGGCGGGCTCATTCTGCTGGGCGTCTGGTTCGGCGACCAAGCGTGGGAGATCTTCAAGCGCAATACGCCTCTGATCGTGGGCGTGGCGGTCGGCCTGCTGGCGCTGTTCTTCGGTCTCCGCGCCTGGCGCGCCCGGTCCGCCGCCGAGCCGAATAAGGCCCTCTAATATCACCCGGCGCACGATTCAAGGGGTGCTCCTATCGAAGCGGCGCGGCGGCGCGGTAAACTCTAAGGTCTATGGGTAAAGCGACGGGATTCATGGAGTACGAGCGTCAGGCCCCCGCCGGCCGTGACGTACTGGTGCGCATCAAGGACTGGAACGAAGTCTACGAGCCGATGGCCGAGGCGGACCTGACGATTCAGGGCGCGCGCTGCATGGACTGCGGCATCCCGTTCTGCCATACCGGGTGCCCGCTCAACAACATCATTCCGGACTGGAACGACCTGGTCTACCGCGGGCGTTGGAAGGATGCTCTGCGCGAGCTCCATTCCACCAACAACTTCCCCGAGTTCACCGGCCGCATCTGCCCGGCCCCTTGTGAAGCCGCCTGCGTGCTGGGCATCAATGCCGATCCCGTCTCGATCAAGGCCATCGAGAAGTCCATCGTGGACCACGGTTGGGAACAGGGCTGGATCGCGCCGCAGCCGCCGCAAACCAAGACCGGCAAGAAGGTGGCCGTGGTCGGTTCCGGCCCGGCCGGGCTCGCCGGAGCGCAACAGCTCGCCCGCGCCGGCCACGCCGTCACCGTCTTCGAGAAGAACGAGGTTCCCGGCGGCCTGCTCGCTCTCGGCATCCCGGACTTCAAGATGGAGAAGCACTTGGTCCAGCGCCGTGTGCGGCAGATGGAAGCCGAGGGCGTGGAGTTCCGCTGCGGCGTGACGGTCGGCAAGGACGTCTCGGCCCGCGACCTGATGGACAACTTCGACGCGGTGCTCATCGCCACCGGCTCCGAGCAGCCCCGCGACCTCTCCATCCCCGGCCGCGAGCTCGAAGGCATCTACTACGCCATGCAGTTCCTGCCGCAGCAGAACCGCCGGGTCGGCGGGCGGGCCGTGGACGAAGGGCTCGACCTCTCCGCCGCGGGCAAGCACGTGATCATCATCGGCGGCGGCGACACCGGCGCGGACTGCCTGGGCACCTCCCGCCGTCACGGCGCCAAGTCCATCCGCCAGTTCGAGTTGCTGCCCAAGCCGCCGGAAACCCGTGAGGAGCCCGGCGGCAGGCCCTGGCCCGAATGGCCCTTCACCTTCAAGGTCGAGAGCTCGCACCAGGAAGGCGACGTGCGCGAGTACGCCGTCAACACCAACGAGTTTCTGGGCGACGACCAGGGCCGCGTGCGCGCTCTGCGCGGCGAGCGCCTGCAGTGGCCCGAGCCGGACCCTGTCACCGGCCGCCGCCCCTTCAAGTTCGAGCCCGTTCCCGGCTCGCAGTTCGAGATTCCGGCGGACCTCGTGCTGCTGGCCATGGGCTTCGTGCACCCCGTGCAGGAAGGCTTCCTCAACGACCTCGGCGTCGCCTACGACGGCCGCGGCAACGTGCAAGCCGAGTACGGGCAGCATCGCACCTCGGTCGACAATGTCTTCGTGGCCGGCGACGCCCGCCGCGGCCAGTCTCTGGTGGTGTGGGCGATCGCCGAGGGCCGCAAGGCCGCGCGCGCCGTCGACCTCCACCTGATGGGCCACAGCGACCTGCCCGAGAACTAGTGACCTTCCCGAAAATCAGCTCGCTGCCGGGAGCCCTGGCGATCGCCGGGCTCCTGGTCTTTCCTCTGGCCGCCCAGCAGCGGACGGTCGCCATCACAATCGACGATCTGCCCGTGGCGCAGTCCGGCGCGGGCGCTTGCGCCATCGAGCGGCTCGAGCCCTTGACGCGGACCCTGCTGGCGCCGTTCCGGAAGCGCCAAGTCCCGCTCACGGCGTTCGTCATCGGCAGCCGCTGCGCCGACGAGCTGACCGACGACCAGCGCCGGGCGATTCTGCAGCTCTGGCAGGACGCCGGCGCGGAAATCGGTAACCACTCCTACAGCCACCGCAGCTACACCTCGTCGCCGCCGGAGGAGTACCTGCCGGACGTCCTGCGAGGCGATCAGGAGCTCCAACAACTCACCGGCCGGCCGACCCGCTACTTCCGCTCGCCGATGCTGCACACCGGCCCCACGCCGCAGACACGCGACCAGTTGCGGGCGTTCTTGGCCGAGCACGATTTCCAGCAGTCTCCGGTCACGTTCGACAACGCCGACTGGCAGTTCTCGTTCCTGCTGGCGCACGCCATCCAAACCGGCGACAAGGACCTCGAGCGCCGCATCGAAGAAGCCTACGTGCCCTACATCGAGTCCGTGGTGGCGTTCTTCGAGAAGCGCTCGGTGGAGGTCGTGGGCCGCGAGATCCACCAGATCCACCTGATGCACTCCAACGTGTTGAACATGCGGCGGTCCGAAGAGCTACTGGCGATGTTCGAGCGCCGCGGCTACCGCTTCATCTCGCTCGAAGAGGCTCTGCGCGACCCCGCCTACGCACTGCCCAACGACTACGCCAGCGGCAACGGGATCTCCTGGTTCCACCGCTGGTCCATGACCAAGGGCATGCCCAACAAGGGCGAGCCCGATCCGCCGCAGTGGCTGCTCGACGCCTACGAGAGCCTCACCAGCCGCTAATCGCGCCGACCGCCTACACCGAGCCTGCGCGCCGCAGCGACTCCACGTGGTAGTCGTACCAGATCGTCTCGTAGCGGGCGATCATCTTGGTGCGCTCGTGCGCCAGGCCCTCCACTTCCATATAGGTGTGGTCCACGCCATGGTCCAGCAGCGCCTGGTGGTACCCGCGCACGGTCCCGATATGACCGTCGTCGAGCGTCCCGCACCAAATCTGGATGCGCATCTTCTTGATCTCGGCGAGGTTCCTCTCGATCAGCAGGAACACGTCGTTGTCGATGTAGTTCTGCTTGTCGGGCCCAAGGTAGAAGTTCGGATAGGCTTCCGGCTTGGAGGGATCGTAGTTGAGCGAGGTATGCGGAACGTTGCCGGCCTCGTTGAACAGTGAGCAGAACAGCTCGGGGTACTTCATGGCCAGGCGCGTCGAACCCCGCCCTCCCATCGAAAAGCCCTCGATGCAGCGGCCGGCTCGCTCGGGGATTGTGCGCAACGTGGCGTCGATGTGAGGGATCATCTCCCGAATCATCATCGTCTCGGCCGGCCACTTCCCGTCGAAGGAGTCCTTGTAGAAGGTGGTCTTGCCGCCATTCGGCATCACCAAAATCATCTCGGGCCAGCGCCCGTCGCGGATGCCCTTCTCCAACGCCCGCGCCTCCTCGAAGCCGTGCAGCTCATTGCCGCCGGCGCCGTGCAGATTGTAGATGACCGGATAGCGTTGGCCCGGCGAGCGCTCGTAGTTGGGCGGCAGGTAGACGCAGTAGCCCACATCCTTGCCGAGCGCCTTGGACCGCCGCGTGTGGTGGCTCACGCCGACGGGCAGTTGGCCGGGCGCCGGCGGGTTGACCCACCGGGTCTCGAGCAACCGCAGGTGCGTCGAATCGGTGATGGGTTTGGAAGATTGCGCGGCCAACGGGGCTGCAGCGGTCGCGGCAAGAAAGCTACGGCGCGTCATGACGTCCGCCTATTCTAGCCTGCGCCAAGTCGCGTTCCGTGAGCCGAAGCCCTACAGCTCGGCCAGTATTTCCAAATCACTCATCACTCGAAGGCCCCGCCTCTGGCAGAAGGCCAGAACGTCGGGTTGGAGCAGGTGTTGGTCCCTTGTGCAAATTACGTCGGCGCGACCGGCGATCGCGGTATAGATCACCACATCATCGTCTGGATCGCCCGGAACAATCCTGGGGCCGCGCGCCGCTTCAACGACGTGAGAGAACCGCTCCAGGGCGGAACGATACCGGGAGACCGCTTCAGGCGTGGTCGCCCAGCGCCGACGAATCCGGGGATACGCCAGAGTCTCCTCGAGCTCGTCGAGAATCTCTGGCGAAATGACCAGAACGTGCTCCTCTCCGAAAAAGAGAGCGTCCAAGAGTCGGCGCGACGGCCCAGATTGGTTCGGGAAACAACGGGCGAGGATGTTTGTGTCGCAAACAACGCGCATCTAGCGCCGTTCGCGCCGCACAGCGGCTATCGCCTCTTCAATCAAGGAGTCCAGCTCATCGGCTGAAGCGTGGGGATCGATTTGCATCGCTAGGGCGTCCGCCGCCGCCCGCAACTCCTCGGCCGCCCGCTCCCGCTCGGCGCCGGTCGGCGCAGGGCTTTCGCGAAGCGCCTGAACGCCCACGGCTTCGCCCTCACGCAACGACCGACCGAGCAGCCGCTCCAGGACGGCCCTTTCCTCCGCCGACAGGTCGCGAGAATTGTGAATGTGCAGGTTGGACAAGCGCCATCTCCGCCAAAGCTGCCCTCATCATAATTCAGCCGGTCGCTCGCTTCGAGGTCCCTCACCGCACCCAACGCCCATTCAGCATCACGCGCCGCACCGAACGCACCGCACCGATGTCCCGGGTCGGGTCCTCGCCCAGTAGCACCAAGTCCGCCAACTTGCCCGCCTCGATCGTCCCCAGGCGGTCCTGCGCCCCAAAGAAGCGCGAGGCGTAATCCGTGGCGCCGCGCAGAGCTTCCAGCGGCGGCACGCCGGCCTGCACGATCAGCTCGATGTCTCGCCAGTTCGCCTCCGGCGGCCTCCCGTGCGAGCAGGCCAGAATCGGCACGCCCGCGCGATAGGCCACGCCGACGAGCTCGACCATTTTCCGAAAGCCCGCGATCTTCTCCGGCGTCGCATCCTTGTCCCCTTCACGCACCTCGAAGGTATACAGCGTAGGGGTCAGGTAGGTTCCGCGCTCGACCATCAAGTCCAGCAGCGGTTGCACCCGCGGATTGTTCTCGAGCTCCAAGCGGCTCCACAGCCAGTACCGGCCGTCCCGCCGATACTCGTTGGCCGCATCCACGCCGCGCTCGAACGTCTCCGCGTCCTCCGGCGTCGCCAGAACCGTTCCCAGCGACGTGACGTGCTCGATGCCGTCCAGCCCGGCGCGAATCGCCGCGTCCGCCCGCACCAGCTCCAAGTGCGCCGTCACCGGAACGCCCCGGCGGTGAGCCCTCTCCGCCGCCTCGCGGATCAGATCGACCGGCAAGCGAAAGTAGACCTTGATCGCCGAAGCGCCCTCGTCGATCAGCCGGTCGACCGTCGCCCGCGTCTGGTCCGCCGTCTGCAGCAGGATGGAGTTGTCCGGATACGCCGGCGGCGGCTGATCCAGGTGCTTCCCGGTCAAAAAGGCCCGTGGGCGCGGCTCGGAGGTCTCCAGCAGATGGCCGTACGTGTCCGGGTGGCCCGGATCGCGAAAGCTGGTCACGCCGGCGTCGAGCAACGCCGCGGTCATCGTCGGCCCGTTCGTCTCGCCGGAATGGAAGTGCGTGTCGAACTGCCCCGGCAGCAGGTGCAGTCCCCGCGCCTCGACGCGCTCGGCGCCTGCGGGGATGGGCGTGGAGGCTCGCGGTCCGACGGCCACGATGCGGGCGCCGCGGACGACGACCACCGAATCCCCCAGCGGTTCGCCGCCCCGCCCGTCGATCAGCGTCGCCCCCACGATCGCCGTGACGGCTTCTCCCGACGGTTCCGCGGGCGGATTGACCTCCCGCAGCCCTGACCACCGCGCCGGCGGCTCGGCGCCCCAGGCCCAGCCGATCGCCAACAGGAACACGGCCGCCCCAACGGACTTCCCCAGCATGCCGCAAGTATAGCCTCGCTTCAGCCCACGAACTTGTAGCCCATGCCGTGCACCGTCACGATGAGCTGCGGGTTCTTGGCGTCGACCTCGACCTTCTGCCGCAGCCAGGCCACATGCACGTCGACCGTGCGCGTCGAGGGCGTCGACTCGTAGCCCCACACCTCATGCAGCAGCACGTCGCGCGAGAGGGTCTCGTCGGGGTGCTCCAGAAAGTACTTGAGCAGTTGGAACTCCTTGGCCGACAGTTGCAGGACCTCGCCCGCCCGCCGAACCTCCGTGCTCTTTACGTCCACCTGCACGTCGCCGAACTCATAGCGCGCCGAGGCCGCCGTCGGCGGCGGCCGGCGCCGCAGCAGGGCCTCGATGCGCGCCAGCAACTCCATCGTTTCAAAGGGCTTGGTGAGGTAGTCGTCCGCGCCGATCTTGAGCCCCAGCACCTTGTCGATGGTCTGCCCGCGGGCGGTCAGCATCAGAATCGGCGTCGCCACCTTCTGCTGGCGCAGGTCCCGGCAGACGTCAAAGCCGTTCTTGCCCGGCATCATCACATCCAGCACGATCAGGTCATAGGCTCCGGTGGCGGCCTTGTCGAAACCGGCCACCCCATCGGACGCCGTATCGACCTCGTACCCCTCGCTGCGCAAGCGGTCGCTCAGGGTCAAACGCAGACCGGCTTCGTCTTCTACCAGCAGAATCTTCATGACGATGAGGCGCTCGAGTCGATCGGCATGCGCAGGATGAAGGAGCTGCCTTCGCCGACGCGGCTCTCGACGGTCAGCTTACCGCCAAATCCCTCCGCGTCGCTGCGAGCCAGCGCCAACCCCAGGCCGTTGCCCTTGATCTGCTGCTCGGTGGCGCGCTTGCCGCGATAGAACGGCTCAAAAATGTCGGCGGCCTCCTGGGGGTCTATGCCGGGCCCGTGGTCGCTCACCACGGCCTCCACCGCCCCGTTCACGCGCCGCGCCGAAAGCCCCACCCAGCGCGCCTCGCCGCCGTACTTCACCGCGTTGCCGATCAGGTTCTGCAGACAGTGTGCGGCGGCGGCCGGATCGACGCGCACCAGCGGCAAGTCCTCGGGCACCGACACGTCCAGCCGGCAGCCCGCTTCGTCCACGGCGGGCCGCGATTCCTCCGCCGCCCGCCGCAGCAGCTCCGAGGCCGACACGGTCTCCACCCGGTACTGGCGCTTGCCGGCCTGCACCGCAGCAAACTGCAAGGTCTGCTCCACCATCCCGCTCAGCCGCCGGCCTTCGCCGCGAATCAGCCGGCCGTACTCGCGCACCTGCTCGCGGTCAGACACCACGCCTTCCGCCAAGTTGTCTCCCGCCGAGCGGATCACCGCCAGCGGCGTACGCAGCTCATGGGAGACGCCCGCCACAAACTCCATCTGCAGCTCGGCCAACTTGCGGGCCCGCCGCGTCGAGAGCAGCACCGTGGACATGCCCACGGCCAGCAGCGCCAACACGCCGGTCGAAATCGCCAGGTTGCGCCGCCGCAGCCGTCCCACCACCGCGTCCAGCGAGCCCTGGCGATGGCGCACCAGCAGCATCCACTCCGGGCCCGGCCCGGCCGCCACGCCGGCCTCCATGGCGTCCGGCTGCGGACCGCCGGGTCCCCCAGGACCGCCCGGCTCGTTGGGAGGAGGCGGCGGCCCCCCAGGCGAATGGCCGTCGCCGGGGCGCTGGGGCGGCTCCTCCCGGCGCATCTCCGGCGGCCGGCCGGCCCGCCGGCCCGCGCTCTCCACCTCGTCGCGCGTCAGCAGCAGCGGCAAGCGCACCGCCGCGCGCAAAAAGTCCTGCGGCTTGGCATCGGGCTGCGAGGAGAAGATCACCCGCTCACTTTCACCGATCTCCAGCACGGCCGCCTCGTAGCCCAGCTCTCCCACCTCGCCGAACGTCTCCGCAAAGAGCTGCGGAAACAGGCTCTGGCGTAGGCCCGCCTCGTCGAGCTGCACGAACAGGAACCCCAGCAGGTCCGGCCGCTGTGGCCGCCCCGAAGGCTCCTCTCGGTGGAAATGGATCAGCGCCTGCACCAGGTAGGGGCCGTCGCCCAGAAACGTCCAGGTCGGCGGTCGGCCACCGAACCCGCCGCCAAAACCCACAAACCCCGAGCCGCCCCCAAAGCCGCGCCGTCCGCCCCCTCGCCACGGTCTGGCCAGCAAACCAGGGACGCCGGGAGCCGTCTCGGGAATCGCCTCCCAGGACCGGTCGGCCGGCGAAAGCCGCAGCAGCTCGCCCTCGCCGGAGGCCGCGATGCGGCGCATCCAGGCGGACTCGATCCGCAGCGGCGTCCCCTCCAGCCACGGCGTCAAGCGCTCGGCCGTCAGCGCCTCCACGTTGTCTGCGTCCAGCTCCCGCATCTCCGGCGCGATCGAAACGGCCAACTCATGGAGCTGCCGATTGAAGCCGCCGCGAAAGCGTCGCGCGGACTGCTCCAGCGTCCGCTCCAGGCGCGCCTTTTCCGCCTCGCTGAGCTCCCCGATCCAGCGATATTGCAGCCAAGCCACCACGCCCAGCACCAGCGCCATCCCGGCCACGATCAGGGGGTTGGCCCAACGGGCAGGCAATCCCCGCCTCACAATCCTATGCTCCTTTGAATCATGGCTTTACCGGAATTTCCACTGCGGACAGTTGCCGTCGAAGGGTGGCCTGGGTACACTGAGACGCGGTCATATGGTGGATAGCAGCGGACTTACGCAACGGATCTCTGTTTCGTCTGTCGAAGGGTTGGATGCCGAGCTGTTGGCGGCCTACCGCAACATGTTGTTGTCGCGTAGGCTCGACGACCGGGAGATCACTCTCAAGCAGCAAAGCAAAGCCTTTTTCCAAATCAGTTGCGCCGGACATGAGGCAGTACAGACCGCGGCGGGAATGCTGCTGCGGCCGGGCTACGATTGGGTCTATCCCTACTATCGCGATCGGGCCCTCTGCTTGGCGTTAGGCGTCCGGCCGCTGGACATGTTACTGCAAGCCGTCGGCGCCGGGTCGGATCCCTTCTCCGGGGGGCGCCAGATGCCGACGCACTGGTCTTCCCCCGAGCTCAATATTGTCTCGCCTTCGAGCGCTACCGGCACCCAGTTCCTGCAAGCGGTCGGCTGCGCGCACGGTTCCACGCTCGACGAGGCCGCCAACGCCAACGACCGGCAGGTGACGCTGGTCTGCGGCGGCGAGGGATCCACCAGCGAGGGAGAGTTCTGGGAGGCCATCAACGCCGCCTGCCTCAGCCACTTGCCGGTCCTGTTCTTGATCGAGGACAACGGCTACGCCATTTCCGTGCCGGTGGAAACCCAGACGCCGGGGGGCTCGATTTCCCGCCTGCTGACCTCCTTCCCGGGCTTGATGCTTGCCGAAGTGGACGGTTTGGACCTGGTCGACAGCCGCAAGGCGCTCGATCGGGCCATCCGCTACTGCCGCAGCGGCGCCGGGCCGGCCCTCGTGCACGCCCACGTCATCCGACCCTACGGCCACTCGCACTCCGACGACGAAACCCTTTACAAGGCCCCCGACGAGCGCCAGCGCGAGGCCGCCAAGGACCCCATCCAGCGCTTGGCCCGCGAGCTGCTCCGCCGGAACGTGACCGACGAGGACGGCCTGGAGGAGATTCGCCTGCAGGTGGAGACCGAGATCGGCGAGGCCCTCGAGCTTGCGCTCGCAGCAGCGCCGCCGCTAGGCGGCCAGAACCAAAAGTATTTGTATTCGCCGAGCGTCGATCCGACCTCGGCGAATTTTTTGACCGAGCCGCAGCTCGCCGGCGACCCGCGAACGATGGTCGATCTGATCAACCTATGCCTGCGCGACGAGCTGCGCGCCAGCGACCGCGTGGTGATGTTCGGCGAAGACATCGCCGATTGCAGCCGCGAAGAGGCCTTGGCGGTGGCTCCGGGCAAGGGCGGCGTCTTCAAGGCCACCCGCGGCTTGCAGCGTGAGTTCGGCTCCAAGCGCGTCTTCAACGCTCCCATCGCCGAGGCCGCCATCGTGGGCCGCGCCCAAGGCATGGCGACGCGCGGGCTCAAGCCGGTGGTCGAGATCCAGTTCTTCGACTACATCTGGCCCGCGATGATGCAGATTCGCGACGAGCTCGCCAGCCTGCGGTGGCGCTCCAACAACGGCTTCTCGGCGCCGCTGGTGATCCGCGCCCCCATCGGCGGCTACCTCAACGGCGGTTCGGTCTATCACAGCCAGTCCGGCGAGTCGATCTTCACGCACATCCCCGGGCTCCGCGTGGTCTTCCCATCCAACGCCCGCGACGCCAACGGCTTGCTGCGGACCGCCATCCGCTGCGACGATCCCGTGCTCTTCCTCGAGCACAAGAAGCTGTACCGCGAAATCTACAACCGCAGCCCCTACCCGGGCCCGGACTACATGGTCCCGTTCGGCAAGGCCGCCAAGGTGAAGGAAGGCGACGACCTGACGATCGTCACCTACGGCGCCCTGGTGCACAAGGCCGTGACGGCTTCAGCGGCGATCGCGCAGTCGGAAGGGGCTTCGATCGAGATCCTGGACCTGCGCACGCTCAATCCCTATGACTGGGAGGCCATCGCGGAATCCGTGAAGAAGACCTCGCGCGTGATCGTGGCGCACGAGGACACTCTTTCGTGGGGTTTCGGGGCGGAGATCGCGGCGCGGATCGCCGATGAGCTCTTCGATTATCTCGACGCCCCGGTGCGGCGGATCGGGGCCGAGGACACCTGGGTGGCCTACAACCCCGGACTCGAGAAAGAGATCCTGCCGCAAACCGAGGACATCGAGGCGGCGATCCGCAAGCTGCTCGCCTGGTAGCTACAGGCTCGAGCCGTCGCCGCCCGTCTCAGCCGCGCCGCTGCGGCGCGCAGCCGAGCCGTCCGCGCGCGCCATGTAGCTTTCCGCTACGCGCCGGGCCTCGGTCGCCTCTTCCCGCGCCTGCGCGGCCAGCTCGGCCTGCCGCTTCGGCGTGTTCCAGCCATGGCCGCGCTTGGCGATCAGGGACTTCGGCGCGGCGGCGTAGCGCTGCTGCAGCCGATCGTGGCGCTCGGCCTTCTCGAACAGCATCTTCGCCCGCGCTTCGTACATCCGCGCGATCTCGCGCCAGTCGTGGGGCGTCGTCGCGTTCTCCTCGAGCCGGGCCAGGTTCTTGGGGTCCAGGTCCTTCTTCGAGTAGGGTTCCATGGCGCTCAACGTCGTGGTCGCCAGCGCCGCGACGCCGACGAGGAAGATTCGCATCATGCTGGATTTCAGGGTCATGGTCAATCTCTCCTGTGCGTCGAGACGGCCTAGGGCGGCCGTCCCTGTGCTGTAACTCAGCCTAGAGATCGCTTCCGAACCCGGAAATCCGAAAAATTACGGTGTGGGCGGGGAGGAATTTCGGTCCTCAGTCCGGGACCAGGCCGCGCTTCACGGCCTCGCGCACCAGCTCGGCGGAGGTCTTCACGCCCAGCGCCTCCATGATGGCGTACTTGTGCGACTCCACCGTGCGCGGCGACAGGTCGAGCTGCGCCGCGATCTCCTTGGCCGAGCGCCCCTCCGCCAGCAACTGGAGCACCTCGGCCTGCCGCGAGGTCAGCCGCGCCGCGCTCGCCCCGCCCGGACGCCGCATCGCCTCCAGCACCGCTCCTGCAATGCGCGGCGTGATGTAGGTCCGGCCCGCCAGAGCCTCCCGCACGGCCGTCACCAGCTCTTCCGGAGCCGAGTGCTTCAGCACGTACCCGGAAGCCCCCGCGTCGAGCGCTTCCACGGCGTAGTCCACGTCCGGGTGCATCGTCAGGAACACGAACTTCGCCGGGGAGTGCTGCTCGCGCAGCCGCCGCATGGCCTGCACTCCGTTGAGCAGCGGCATCGTCACGTCGGCCACCACCACGTCCGGATGCAGCCGGTCGTGCTCTTCCACCAGCGCCCTTCCGTCGCCGACAGTGCCCACCAGCTCGAACTCCGGCTCCAGTAGGCTGCGCAAGCCCTCGGCCACGATGCGGTGGTCGTCGGCGGCCAAAATGCGGGGGCGTCTCATGTCGTCGTTCCCTGCTGGGCGGGCCGCCGATAGGGCAGTTCGGCCGTCACGATCGTGCCAGCCCCGGGAGTCGAGCGGATCTCCAGCGTCCCTCCCGTCAACCGCATTCTCTCGGACATGCTAGCCAGCCCCAACCCGCCGTGACGCCGCGCCTGCTCAGGGTCGAAGCCGGCTCCGTTGTCCTCGATCCGCAGCCGCACCACCTCGTCGAGCACGCTCAGCTCGACGTTCACCTCCGACGCCCCTGCGTGCCGAGCGACATTCTGAAAACACTCCTGCGCGACGCGGTACAGCGCCACCGCCGCCTCGCCGGAGACCTCCTCCGGCAAGCTCTCCGCCGCGAACGACGTCGCCACGCCCAGACGCTCGCGCAAGGCCTGAGTCGCCGCCCTCAGCGCCGACGACAAGCCCAGGTCGTCGAGAATCGAGGGGTGCAGCCGCCGCGACAGGCCCTGCACGTCATGCGCCAAGCGGATCGTCTGTTCGCGCAAGTCGCGAATCCGATCGGCCGAGGCATCGGGAATATCCTCCCGTCGAACCAGCTTCCCCAAATCGATCGCCAGAGCGCCGAGGCGTTGGGTCACGTCGTCGTGCAGCTCGCGGGCCAGCCGGCTGCGTTCTTCTTCCTGCACCACCAGCAGTCGGCTGGCCAGCGCCTGCAACTGCTGCTCGGCCGCCTTGCGGTCCACGATGTCCTGGGCGACGCAAACCGCCTCGCCCTCCCGCGCGGGGCCTCGCGGCTCCAGCAGCGCGGCGGTGAACAGCACCGGAATCATCCGCCCGTCCCGCGACCTTAGCGTCTTCTCCACGGCTTGCAGTCGCCCGTCGCGCCGCAGCGGCTCCAGCCACCCGGGCTCGTCCGCCGCGCTGCCCAGCACGTCCCGCAGCGGCAGGCCGATCAGCTCGCTCTCGCGATAGTCCAGCAGGCGGCAGGCCGCGGGGTTCGCCGAGCGCACGCTCATCGGCGCCGGGCCGGCGCCTTCGCCCACGACCGGGCCGATGGTGAACACGGCGTTGAGCATCGAAGCCAGCAGCCCGTCCAGGTAGTCCCTCGAAACGGTCGTCTCGCGCAGCCGCCGGCTGACCTGATCGAACTGCAGCGCCAGCCGCGCCACCTCGTCGTCGGCCTTCTCATAGGCGGCCAGCCGGCCCTCGTCGCGCCAGGCGTCCAGCCCCAGCCGCTCCACCGAGCGCGTCAGCGCCCGCAGCGGCTCGGTCGTGCGCTTGGCGACCACGTACCCCAGCGCCAGCACGACGCAGGCCACCGCCAAGCCCAGTCCGGCGACCTGATTGCGCAACCGCCGCGCCGGCGCGAATGCCTCGGCCGCGTCGATCTCGGCCACCACGGCCCATTCCAGATCCTGAATCTGGACCGGCCCGAACGAGCTCAGCACGGGCACCCCGCGGTAGTCGGCGATCTGACCCGCCGCCGACTCGCCCGCCAGCGCCGCGCGCACGGCTTCGGTATCCAGTCGCTGGGTCAGGACGGTCGTCCCGTGGGAGCGGATCCGGGCGATGCGCTCCTCGGGCACGCCGGCTTCGGCCAATTGCCGCAGGTAGTCCGCCGGCGACTCGATCAAGAAGCGCGAGTCGCTCCGCATCAGGCCGTCCCGCCCCACCAGGTAGGTCTCGCCGGTCTCGCCCAGCCCCTCGTCGCGCCAGCGGCGGCCGCCGGTCATCACTTCGTCGATCGTGTCGATGGAGAGCCGCGCCGCCACCAGCCCGCGCACCTCACCCGCGTCGATCACCGGAGCCGTCGCAAACGCCGCCACCGCCCCGATCTCCGGGTACACGGCATAGTCTGCCAGCCGGGCGCTTTCGCCGCCCCCCACCACGTCTCGAAAAGCCGTCTCCAGCGGAGAGCCCGCCAGGCTCATCTCACCGATGGAGCGCCCCAGCAGCTCGCTGCCGTGCGCGGAGTAGACCACCAGGCCGTCCTGGCCCGAGAGCAGCAAGAGATCCTCGAAGCCGTAAGCCTCGGCAAGACCGCGCAGGCCTTCGTCGTACAGCGCCCGCACCTCGCCGTACTCCGAGCCGCCGGGAGGCCAAGCCGCCCGCAGCCCCAGCACGGCGTCCGCCGCGGACTCGTCCCGTCCCACGGCCTGGGCCACCGCCACGGCTCCGGCGAGGTAGGCCTCCACCTGCCGCTTCTTGGTCTCTCGAATGCCGGTCAGCCGCTCGTAGGTGGCCTTCTCCAGGGCCTCTTCGGCAAGCCGAAAAGCCAACGCGCCGGTAACCGCCACGGCCGCCACTCCCAGCGCCAAGAAGGTGAGCCGGATGCGAAGCGACAGCGACAGCCTATGCCTGGACACGGGAGACTCCCCCGGCCTTCCACCGCGACAGTTCGGGCCGGAAGCCTAGTGGCCGGCCCAGCCCTTGTAGAGCTTGCCCACCGAGGCCGCGTCGGCGTCGCCCGGATGGATCACCACGCGGTAGCGGAAGCGTATCTTCTCGCCCGGCTTCAGCGTGATCGAACCGTCCCGCTTCGGATCGCGGAAGAAGTCATGCTCGCCGAACGGATTGGCGGCGAACAGACCGTAGGACCGCACGTGCCAGAAGGTGGGGTGCTTGGGGTTTTTGGGGTGATCGAAGATCGACACGCCGTAGGTCTTGCCGTCGATCGGGCCGGAGTAGTCGACCCACGGCGACGCCTTGCCCCACACGTTCTTCTCGCCCTTGGCGCCCTCTGCGTCCACGATCACGCCCTTGCCCGGCTTCTTGTCCGGCGTGACCTCGCGCATCTGCGGATGCAGCCGGATGGCGAACGTGCCTTCCTTGGTGTCTCCAAACTTCACCGGCTTGACCTCGGCGTTGAGGGTGATGTCAAAGTCCATCAGCACGTTCTCGCCCGAAACCTGGAACCGCATGGTGCGGTTCTCGGTCAGCAGCACGTCGCCCTCGGGCGTCCGCCACTCGAAGTCCGCGCGGATGATCCCGTCGTCGGCCTTGTGTACGCCCTTGAGCTCGATCTTGCCCTTCTTGTCCCGCGGCTCCTGGTCGAGCTCGTTGGCCCAGAAGTCGAGCCCGTTCACGTCGCCGTGGGAGTACCACAGGCCGCGGTGGTGCGGGTGGTCGTGCGCCTCGCCCGGCACGTCGTCGCGCATCGGGTACTGCCGGGTCACGATCTGCCCGTCGGCCGCCCGCAGCGGGTGCAGGTACGGCTTCTGCGTCTGGTCTCCGAAATAGAGCGTGGTCAGAGGCTTGCCGTTGTTGGTCACCTCGATCGAGTCGTCGGTGCGATGGAACTCGATGCCGGCGGCGGTCAGGGCCGGCGAAACCGCCAGAGACAGGAGCAGAGCTAGCGTGCGCATTCCCCCGGAATGATAGCAGGACCCGCCGGCCGCTGGGACGCCTCCGCCGCCCCGCGTGTCGGCTTCCGCGCCTTCCCCGCGCATTCTCGGTGTGGAGGGGCGGATGCGGCCCGACGGCCGCCACGTCTGAGTCCGCCAGAACCGCATCATGTTGCGCTCACGAGCGATTCTTCTTTTCTTCGTCTCCCTCGTCCTGTCCGTTCCGTCTCCCGGCGCTTCGCCCAAGAGCGGCGCGATGGACATTTTCGACGCGATCCGCCAGGATGACCTGCCCCGGATCGAAGCCCTCGCCGCGAACGCGCCGATGCGCGAGCAGCGGGGCCCCGGCGGCGTCACGCCCCTGCTCGACGCCGTCGCGTTCGGCAGCCCCGAAGCCGTCGCCGCCTTGCTGCGGGCGGGCGCGGACGCCAACGCCCAGACCGACCTCGGCGCCACCCCGCTCATCTGGGCCGCCGGCGATCCCGTCAAGACGCGGCTGCTGCTCGGCGCCGACGCCGACGTCCGTGCTCGCTCCCGCGCCGGCAACACGCCGCTGCTGGTGGCCGCGGCCCGCGACGGCGGAGCCGCCACGGTGCTGCTCCTGCTCGACCGTGGGGCCGACCCGAACGAGGCTGATGAAAACGGCGTGACGCCGCTGTTGGCCGGCGCCCGCTCCGGTGACCGCCAAACCGTGGAGCATCTGTTGGCCCGCCAGTGCGACCCCAACCGCGCCGACAAGGCCGGCATGACCGCCCTGCAGTACGCCGCCGGCCACGGCGACCTCGCCATGGTCCGCCTGCTGCTCGACCGCGGCGCCCGCGTCAACGACGCCAACGTCTTCGGCGGCAAGGTCAAGCACGGCGACGTGGCGCTCAAGGGCCTCACGCCGCTCATGCTGGCCGCTCCGGCCGCCGACCCCGCCGTGATCGAAGCGCTGCTCGACGCCGGCGCCGCCGTCAACGCCGCCGACTCGCGCGGCATGACGCCGCTGATGCTCGCCGTCTCCGGCGAAACCCAGGACCGCCGCACCGTCAAGCTGCTGCTCTCCCGCGGCGCCGAGGTCAACGCGGTCAGCGCAGCCGGCGAAACGGCTCTGGACTGGGCGGTTCGCTTCGGCGACCCCGAGGTCCTGTCCCTGCTGCGGCAGGCCGGCGCCGAGCGCCGCGCCCAGGAGCGCCCCGCCCCCAAGGCGATCGAGCGCCCGCGAGAGGTCCGTTTGGCCGCCGAACGGGCCATGGAAGCCGTCCAGTCCTCCACCGCGGAGTTCTTCCGCCAGAGCGGCTGCGTCGGCTGCCACCACCAGAACCTCGCCATGATCGCCGCCTCCGAGGCGCGCGCCGCCGGCCTGCGCATCGACGACCGCCTGGCCGCCGACGCCGCCCAGCAGGTGATCGCCCAGTGGAATATGTTCAGCCCCGGCCTGCTCGAGCGCATGGACGCGCCCGGCACGCCGGACACCCCCACCTACTCGCTCTTCGGCATGGCCCTCGAAGGCGTGCCGCACAACCCCGGCACGGACGCTCTGGTGGCGAACATCGCGGCGCAGCAACACCAGGACGGGAGTTGGCGCCTGACCGGCTTCGCACGCGCTCCGCTCGAGGAAGGCCACTTCGCCCGCACCGCCATGGCCGTGCGAGCCCTCGGCGAGTACGCGCCGGCCGGCCGCCGCGCCGAGATGACCGAGCGAACCCAGCGAGCCCAGGCCTGGCTGCTCGCCAACAAGCCGCGTTCCACCGACGACCACGCCTGGAGGTTGCTGGGCCTCTATTGGACCCAAGCGCCGGAACAGCAGATCCGCCGCGCCGCCAAGAAGCTGCTGGCAATGCAGCAGGCCGACGGCGGTTGGGCGGCCAACCCCTATCTCCCGAGCGACCCCTTGTCCACGGCTACCACGATGTGGGCGCTGCACACGGCGGGCGTCACCGCGGCCGACGAGGCGCACTACCGCCGGGGCGTGGACTTCCTGCGCGGCAGCCAGCAGGCCGACGGCTCCTGGTTCGTGGAAAGCCGCGCTCCGAAGTTCCAACCCTACTTCGAGAGCGGCTTCGCGCACGGCCCCAACCAGTGGATCTCCATTGCGGCCACTTCCTGGGCCACGGCCGCGCTCGCTCCGGCCGCCCGCCTCTCCGGCGCCGCCGATTAGAAGGGATGAGCCGACTGATTAACAATTGAGTATCTGAAAAGACAACCCATATACCCTCGGCACATCCCCGTAAAAAAGGATTGCACGGGACGGGAAACCAATGTACCCTGATTTCGCTGGCGTCGCCTGAAATGGTCCGTCGTCCGGCAAACGCGAATCTTATCACCCGGACTGGCCCGCCTCCAACCAAGGGCCAGTCCGGTTTTTTTATTTTCGCCAGACTCAAGCCGCCGATCGCCGGCGGAATGCGAGACCTTCTTTAACACCACGAATTCTCACAAACTCAAAGTTTCTTCCCGAAAACCATCCAGATAAATCCACACTCAACCGCCTCCAATGCGGGGCCCGCCATCAGTGCTGAAAGGCTCAGGATGCGCCCGTGGATCGGAATCAGGGCCGCCCTTCCACGCCGTCGTAATAGCTTTTGGCAGGAATGCCGCCTCGAAGCATAGTCCCTGAGAGTTGACATTCGCTCCAAAAAGGCGAACGCCGCCCTCGCATTCCCGGCGCACAGACGGTCTCAGTAACACACTTCCGGCGCGCGGAGTCTACTGAGCATGATGAGATATCTACTGCCTTTGGCCCTCGTCCTCGCCCTGCCGGCGGTGTCGCAGCAGGCCGACAACATGTGGCAGGGTAAGCTCGTCGACTGGCAATGTAAGCAAATTGACCAGTCCAAGCCCTGCCCCACCAGCCCCCACACCAAGGAGTTTGCGCTCTCCGGCGACGGCGGCGTGCTCTTGCGTCTTGACGCCAAGGGCAACGAACTGGCGCATCAGGAACTAGTCCGCACCGGCGAGTTCGGCAACACGCCGGTGACGATCGAAACCTATGAAGAGCAGCAGGTGGAGCACGTCATGCCGGTGAAGGCCGTCCACGTGAGGCCCCTCACCCACAGCTAGCGGCGAATCGGCCTAGCGGGCGACCTCGACCTGAATGTCCTTGCCGTCCATGAAGGCCGGCGTGGGGAAGCCGAACAGTGACAGGCACGTCGGACCCATATCCTCGATGCCCGGCCGCTCCGCCTTGAACTTGCGGTTCGCGAACAGCACTCCGGGAATCAGCGGCGGGTCGATGCAATGGTCGCCCGACCAGGCCTTCAGATTGTCCTCGAACACCGGCGCGCCGACCTTGCCCACCGCCACGTCCCAGGCGCTGCGGTAGCCGATGCTGTAGCCCACCACCACGTCCGGCGCGACGCGCATGTACGGGCCGGAGTAGCAGACGCTCTTGGGATAAGCCCGCGAGATAGCGACTGCGTTGCGCTCTTCGTCGATCAAGCCGGTGAGCTTGTCGGCGATCTCCTGCATCAGCGCCGGAGCCTCCTTGGGCTCCACAATGCCTTCCGCTTCCCTGCCCTTCACGTTCAGGTAGATGCCCGCCAGCCCGAAGCTGTAGGCGCGCGTCTTGGACCAGTCCACGGCCCGCAGGTAGGACATCGTCTTGAGGTCCGCGCCCTCTTTCACCGCCAGATAGCCGTTCTCGAGCAGCCAGGTATTGAGCTGCACGCCGCGCTGAAAGCTCTTGAAGCCGTGGTCGGAGAGCACGAACAGCACGGTCTCGTCGTCCACGTACTGGAACGTCCTGCCGACGATGTCGTCCATCCGCTTGTAAAGATCCTCGATCGCGGTCTGGTACTTCACCAAGCCGTTGCCGTTGGCCTTGTGCGCCGGGTGGTCGCTCTCCAGGTAGCGAAAGAACATGTGCTGCACGCGGTCGGAGGTGTCGAACACGCACGTCACCATGCCCCGCTTGGTCTTCTCGAGCGTGGAGAAGAACATCTTCTCTCGCTCGTCGCACACCGAGTAGGCCTGCTCCAGAAAGGCGTCTTCGTCGATCACGCGCTCATTGAGCGCCCAGGTATCCTCCGCGAAGCCCAGCGTCGAATAGTCGCCCAGCAGCTTCGCCAAGTAGGTGGCGTAGTAGCTGGGGTGCGAGATCGGCAGCGCCGGCGCTTCCGGGTCGATCGAGATCGGCGTGCAATACAGCGACACCTCCGGCTCAGTGGAGACGATGCGGAACTGCGTAATGCCGGTGACCTTCACGCCCGGACCGGCCTTGAACGTCAGCCGCACCCAGTCGCTGTTCTTGCCCGCATGCAGCTCGACCTTCTCGTCGGGCAGCTCCAGCACGGCGTGGCCGGGCGAGCCGTTCGGGACCAGCTTGAAGGGGATCTTCATCGCCCCGCCGCCCTCCACCAGGGAGTTGTCCGGCCCCACGATGTCTCCGTCATATCCCCTGCCGTTCTTGCGCAGCGGAAAGCGGAAGCCGGCCTCGAAGTCCGTGTCGCCGGTCTTGGTGGTGAACTCCTGAAAGCTGCCCTGCGTGCCCAGCAGGTCCGGCGTACACATCGCCGACAGCAGCTTGCCCTCGAACTTCTCCGGCGGGAAGGTGATCGGCACCCGCAGAATCGTCGTCGCCACGTGGTTGTCGCCCAGAATCGACCAGAACGTCTTGGACTTCCGGCGCAGCTCCACGATCGGCTTGCCCAGCGGAATGCGCCACTTGCCGAGCTTGAGCATCTTCGTCGGCGGCGCCACGTGCGAGCTGGCGAGCTCCGGAATGTAGCTCTTGAAGCTGCGGTTCAAGAAGTCGAACATCTGGTGCTTGCCCGGGTTGGACCCGGTGGCGAAGGTCGACCAGGCGACCGGGCTCAGGGCCGGAAAGGTGGTGCGCAGCGTCGAGTACTGTCCTTCGTCGCGCAGCTTGGCCAGGTTGGGCATCTTGCCCTCGGCCAAATACTTCTCCACCAGAGTCGGCTCCAGGCCGTCCAGCCCCAAGAAGATGACCTTCTTGACCTTGGCCTTCTTATAACCCTGGGAGCCCCGCAGCGCGCGCATCGCCACACGGAACGGCCAGATCAGCAGCGAGGCGAAGCCCACCGCAAAGGCGACCAGCAAGCTAACGAAGGAGCCGACGAACGCAAAGCCCGCTCCGGGACCGACATAGGCCTCCGCAAAACCAGGCAGCGCCAAGGCGAGCGCGAGGGCCGCCAGGGGGGCCCAACGGTGGGATCGCATACCTCTTTAGTCTAGCTGGGCCGGACCCGGACCCTGCGGAAAGACTTCTTCCGGCGCGACGCGCAAATCGAAATCCGGCAGCTCCAGCGCGGAGACCCTGCGTAGTTCAACGTCAGTCGCCTTGTAGAGTTCACGGCTGTCCGGGTCAGCCAGCCAGATGTGGGCGACGCCGGACCCTTCGTACGCGTGGACTCGCCGTCGCAAGCCGCTCCAGGTATCCCACGGCGACAAGACTTCGACGATCAACAGCGGCGGTTGCTCGGCGATCCGCCCCGAGGGTTCGGAGCCCTCGAAGACAGCGATATCCGGCACACGCACACCGTCGCCGGCCACTCGCATGGGGACTTCCACGTAGCAGTGCAGCCCCCTCGGTTCTGCCATCTTTCCCAACAGAAGATGGATTTTGCTTTGAACCCTGGAATGCTCCAGGCTCGTCATCGAGCGCTCCGCCAACTCGCCGTCGACGTACTCCGGCGCCGGCCCCTCGAACTCCGTCTCGAGGTAATCCCGCAGCGAAATTTGAGCCTCCGCCGACATTCACCCTCAGACTACGGCGTCAAAAACTATCCACTTCCCGATAGGCCGCGATCACCGCCTGCTCGCCCGCCTTCCCCGGCTTGGAGTTGCCGTGCTCCATGCCCAGCACGCCCTGGTAGCCCTTGCGGTGGATCCACCGGAAGACGTTCCTGTAATTGATCTCGCCCGTGGTAGGCTCCTTGCGGCCCGGGTTGTCGCCGATCTGGATATAGCCGATCTCGTCCCAGGCCATCTCCATGTTGGGGATCAGGTTCCCGATGTCGATCTGCTGGTGGTACAGGTCATCCAGAATCTTGCACGACGGCGAACCCACGCCCTTGCAGATGCCGTAGCCCTGCGGCACGCCCCGCAGGAACAGCCCCGGGTGGTTCGTATACCAGTTGAGCGGTTCCAGCACCATCACCAGCCCCGCCGGCTCGCAGACCTCGCACATCGCCTTCAGGTTGGTGATGCAGTTGCCGGTCTGGTAGCCCGGATCGAGCTTCTGGTTCACGGCCCCCGGCACCACCGTCGTCCACTTGGCGTTTAGGCGCTTGGACGCTTCCACGGCTTCGCGCATCTCCGCCTTCAGCGTCTCCTGGTAGGCCTTGTCCGTCTTGGTCACGAAGTCGAACTCCGCAAAGCGCCCCTTGCCGTAGGAGACGAACACGCCCATCGTCATGCCCAGCCGTTCGAGCTTCTTGCCGATCGCTTTCTGCTCTTCCACCGGCCGCTGGTTGGCGCTGTTGTCTTCCCAGGCCGTAAAGCCCTGGTCGGCCGCGAACTGGATCTGGTCGAGCACGTCTTCACCGGCGTGCTCCTTGAACATGCCGGGGTGCGGCGCGTACTTGAGCTGAAACTTGGCCGCATTCGAAGCGCGCGACGGCGATGCCGCAACAGCGGCGGCCGCGGCGGCAAGGCCGGCGGAGAGAAAACGTCTGCGGTGCATGCTGGGCTCCTGAGCGGAAACCCGGTTATTGTCGCACAGCGGCCCCGAGCGCCTGCGCCGGCTCGCGCAGGGGGGAAGGATACTGCTCGACCACCAGGGCGTACTGCTCGAACAGCCTCTCGAACACCCGGTCCCATGAGTTCTCCACGGCGTGCTCGCGCGAGGCCAGCCGCATCGCGCGGTGCCTCGACGGATCGTCCATCAGCTCCGCGACGGTCTGGATGAAGTGTTCCTCGTCGCGCGCCACCACGCCCGTCTCGCCGTCCTTGATCAGGTACTTCGGCCCCCCGCCGGTGGTCACCACGCAGGGCGTGCCGCACGCCATCGCCTCGTTGATCACGTTGCCGTAGGTGTCTGTGAACGACGGGAACACGAACAGGTCGAAGTTGGCGAAAGCCCTCGCCAAGGCCTCGCCCTTGAGCACGCCCGGAAACGAGCCGTGCGACAACTGGCTCTCCAGCCAAGCCTGCTCGCCGCCGTGCCCCACCACCACGATGCGAAAGTTCGGCTTGCCGCGCGCCAGCAGCCCCTTCTCCAGCCGGTCCAGAAAGCGCACGTTCTTCTCCGACGAGATGCGCCCGACGTAGCCCAGCTCGAAGACGCCGTCCGTCCGGCTGCGCTTGTCCGGATGGAACAGCTCGATCTCCACGCCGCGCCGCATCAAGTGGACCGTCTTGCCGGTGCGCTGCTCCAGCATGGCGATTAGCTCCGGATTTGGCGCAAAGCAGGCCTTGGCCGCCCCATAGAGCTTGGTAAAGATCCCCAGCAGCTCGCGGTCCGCCCAAGCCGAAGCGCCCTTGCGCCAATGGAGCGGCAGCGGCGTCAGGATCTTTTCCAGCCGCCAAGCGGCGTACTCGTGGACGTTCGTGTGCCAGGAGGCCGTCATCGGCACCTTCATTCGTTTCGCCGCCAAGGCTGCCAGCAGGCCTACGTCGTTCGGCCCGGTGATGTGGATCAGGTCCGGCCGGAACTCCCGCAAAGCCCGCTCGGTGCGCCCCAGGTAGCGCATGAAGGCCGGGTCCGTCGCCAGGTCCTTCTCCACGCTGAACGAAAACAGCCCCCGGCGCAGCTCGTAGGTCGTCACCGAGCCGTCCTGGACCAAACGCGTCGCCGGGCCGGCGTGTGCGCTGAAGAACGGCAGGCCTCTTCGACGTGCGAAGGCGTCGAGCTGACGAGAAGTCAGCGCGACGCCGTTCACTTCGTGGAAGCTATCGGTGAACAGGGCCACCCGCGGGGGCCCCAGGCTCACAGGGCGGCCTCGGGGCTCTCCGCCATCCGCATCCAGGCCGGCCGCAGCCGCGGGCTCGTCAAAATGTGCGCGCCGTTGATCACGCGCCGCATGATGAACGGCTCCCCGTTCTCGAAGAACGCCGTAAACGGCTTGATCGAGTCGTCGATGCAGTGGCGGTACACCCGCTCGCTCCAGCGCACTTTGCCGTTGGCGTGCTCCGGATGGTCCGCCAAAATGTCCGCCATCGACTGGATCACCCGCAACACCAGGGGATCGTGGAACTGCGGCATCACCAGCACCTTGCTCGGCGCGCCGTCGCGGAACTCCTCCACGAACTCCGCAAACGTCGACGCTTTGGTCAAGTTCAGCGTCGCATTGGGCTCCCGCCCGTGCCGGTCGCCGCCGGAGATCAGGGGCATGTTGAGCTGCTTGGACAGCTTCACCACCTTGCGGTTCTCCGTCCAAGACCGCAGGCCGTTGATCTCCAAAGCGTGCAGGTACGGACGGTACTCGGCGATGAACTGCCGCATGACCTTGTCGTGGTACTCGGCGCCCAGCCAAGGCTGATCCCAGTACGGGTGGTTGAAGATGATCAGCACGTCCGGGTTCGACGACAGCTCGTGGAACATGTCCCGCAGCGTCTTCTTGTCCGGATTCGCCGTCAGCTCCGCCATCCGCCGCATCATCTCCACCGCCCAGCGCGGATGCAGATTGTGCACGCCGATGTGGAAGTAGGTCTTCTCGTACGGCGTCGTCCACTCCACCGAGATCGGCGCGTCCCGGTTGTCGGCGATCATCTGCAACTGCAGCGGCGCCTCGATGTTGTCGTGGTCGGAGATCGACACCAGCGGCTTCAGCCCAAGCCCTTCGATCTGCCCCTTCTCGATCCGCAACGCCTGACCCGGCGACCAGGGCGAGGTCCACCACATCCGGCCGACCTGCTCCTTCAGATCCGTCGTCTCGCTGTACTTGCGCATCTGGTTCCGGATGAACCAGTTGAAGAACTTCGATTTCTTCGCAATCCGAGCAATGAAGGCAGTGCTTTCCTTCGAGTGCATCGTGTGGCTGTGCAGGGATACGCCGGTGCGAAATCCCTTGACGGCTTCCGGCTCGCGAACAAAATAGTGCAGGCTGCTGTTCTTCACGGTTTCTCCTCGATCCGCATCTTCAGGCGCACTCGGCCGGAGACGCATCCTCCGTCGATGGAGGACCCACGGCTTTTCAACACGACATCAGGATTTGGGCCGCTGAGGCGTCCCCTCCGCGAGCCGCCTCGAAGGGCGGCGTTGGGAGCGGGAGAGTAACGCAGAGCGATCACAAGTCGAGCGCGGCGCCGTCGCCAGTCGGTTCTTCCTGCGGCGGAAGATGCCGGCACTTGCGGCGCTGTTACGAACTCAGGATCGACCCAAGCGGTTCCAGTCGGATTGCAAGCCGGTTGAGATCTCGTTAAAACAAACTTCCTCAGGTCTGTTTGACCTGATCGAGCTTTGCCTTCAATGGTAGACGCCCCCGGGCGCCCGAGGCAACCTGGCGGTTGCGGCGCCGGGAGCCCTCAAGCGGCCTTCGAGCGGCAAGCGCCGCGCAGATCGCTGAGCACTTGCTGCGCTTCTTCGGGGCTCAGCTTCCGCCCCTCGGCCACCACGTAGAACACGTCGATCGCCCGTCGCCCCTGCGTTTCGCTCAGCACCACCTCGATGCTGCAACCGTTGCGGGAGAAGGCGCTGGTGAGGTCGTAGAGCAGCCCCGTGCGGTCCTCGGCGATCACGTGAAAGATCGTCGCCCGCGACGACGTCTCGTTGTCGCATGAGACGTCCGGCTCCAGCGGCGTCCGCCCGCGCGATCCCAAAAAGCGCCGCCGCCGCCCGAGCATTTTCTGCACGTCCTCGCGGCCTTCCACCACGCGCCGCAAGGTGCGGGCGAGCTGCCTGCGGTCGTGTTCGTCGAGCTCGGCCGCCCGTCCGTCGGTCAGCGTCACCGTGAACGTGTCCAGCACCAGCCCCTGCGCGTTCGAGAACGCCTCGGCCCGCTCGATGTTGAGCCCGAAGCCCGCCATCGCGGCGCACAGCGACGCAAACAGGAACGGCCGATCCCAGGTCAGCACCGTCACCTCGTAGAGAGACTCCCGCCGCTCGACCTCCGCCGCCGCCACCCGCTCGTCGAGCTGCCGGCTCAGCCGATAGTGCGTGATCACCTGGTCGGGCGAGTGCGTCCGCAGGTAGCGCTCGGGGAACCCTTCGAGGAACGACGCCACGCCGGCCCGCTCGTCCGGGTCCGCCACCTGCGCCAGCACCGGCGCCGCCGCCTTGCCGCCGATGCGGCGGTCGCCCGTCTCTCCCGTCAGCCGATTGAACGCCGACAAGTAGAGCTGCCACAGCAGCTCCTTGCGCCAATCCGTCATCGCCCGCGGATTGACGGCCGAGGTGTCGGCGTAGGTCAGCAGCGTCAGCGCCCGCAGGTTCTCGATCGTGCCGACGATCCCCACGAACTCTTCGATCGTCTCCGGGTCGGAGATGTCGCGCTTGGTCAAAAAGTGCGACATCACCAGGTGCTGCTCCACCAGAAAGCGCACCTGCCGCTGGTCGCGCGCGTCCAGCCCCATCCGCTGCATCGCCCCGGCCACGGCCTTGCCGCTCTCGGTCACGTGCTCGGCTTCGGAGAAGGCCTTGCCCACATCGTGATACAGCAGCGCCAAATGCAGATTCGCCGGCGACTCGATCTCGTTGTAGAGCCGCGCGAACCGCGCCGTCATCTCGTCGGTTTCCTGCCCCAACTGGTGCAGCGTGCGGATCGCCAGCAGGGTGTGCTCGTCGACCGTGTAGCGGTGATAGAAGTCTCGAATCACCAGGCAGTCGATGGCTTCCAGCTCCGGGAACAATGCATACAGCGCCCCGGCGTCGTGCATCGCGCTGAGTGCGTCGTAGGCGTGCGGCTGCACCAGGATCTCCGCGATCAGCGGCCAGTGATTGCCGCCCGCCGCGATCCATGAGCGGAAGCCCTCGAGCCCGTCGGTCAGCAGCCGCTCAGTCGCCGGCGCCGGCGGAATCCCGTGCCGCGCCACGAACCGAAACAGCCGCAGCACGATCTCCGGATCGCTCTCGATCGCCTGGCTGTAGCGCAGGAAGATCCGCCCGTGCGTCACCGAGAAATCCCGGTTCGACAAGCTCGACCGGCGGTTGCGCAGCAAGCTGAACAGCGACGCCCGCGAGGTCGCGTTCTCGTCGATCACCCGCTGCGCCAGCCGGCGGATCGAGCGCACGTGCCGGAAGTAGTCGCGCATCCAGTCGGCCGCACTCGACACTTCCCGAAAAGCCTTGCCCGAGCCGTCGTGCGCGATCGTCTCCTGTAGGTCGAACGCCAGCCGGTTGCTGTCCCGTCCGCTGAAGTAGTGCAGGTAGCAGCGCAGCGCGAACAGGAACGGCCGCGCCTCTTCGAGCCCCGGACGCAGCTCGGCGGGAATGTGCTCGCCGCAAGCGGGAATGCGCTCGGAGTCGATGTGCGCCAACTGGCCCACCCAGCACGCCAGTTGCAGGTCCCGCAGCCCGCCCGGCCCTTCCTTGATGTCCGGCTCCAGGTGATAGATCGTGTCGCCGAACTCGCGGCGGCGCTCCTCCGCCAACTGGATCAAATTGCGAATCAGCGACTTGCGCTCGCGGACGAAGAACTTCGGCAGGTTGCGGCTGGCCAGCTCCTCGAACACCACACGGTCCCCGGCCAGAAAGCGCAGATCCAGCAGACTGATGTGCAGCTCGGCGTTGCCGTCGGCCAAGCGCATCAGCTCCGAGACGGTCCGCACCGACTGCGAGACCCGCAACTGCGCGTCCCACAGGGCGGTCAGCAGTTGCGCCAATGCTTCTTTGCCCTTGTCGGCCGTGCTCTCCTTGTCGAACAGAAACAGCAGGTCGACGTCGGAGTAGGGGAACAGCTCGGAGCGGCCGTACCCGCCCACGGCCAGCACGGCGCAGCCGTCGCGCAACGCAGCGGGCCAGAGGCGCTCGAACAGGCCGGTGACAATCTGGTCCACCGTTTCGGAGCGGTCCCGCGTGGCGGCGACGCCGTCGCCACGCTCGAAAAACGCGGAATTGATCCGCTCCATGCTCTGCGCGTGGAACGTCAAGAGGTCGTTCATGAACGGTAGGGCTGCCTTTATTTCAGCAAATGCTGTCGTCGCGCAGTCACTGTCTGGGCCGGATGTTCACTCAATAAATGCGGCGGCCCGTCGTCGCCATCCGGCTTGGCGACGACGGGGCCTGGGACGAATCCTGTGGGAGGAACGGCCCGCCTTCTAAAACAGCTCGAGCGGCGGATGGGCCGGCGCTAGAGGGCGGCGTCCCCGGTCTCGCTGTTGCGAATCCGGATCGCTTCCTCCACCGGGAAGATGAAGACCTTGCCGTCTCCGATCTTGCCCGTGCGGGCGGCTTCGACAACGGCCTTCACCGTCTCTTCGATCCGCTCATCGGCGACAACGACCTCGATCTTGACCTTCGGCAGCAGGTCCACCTCGTACTCTTGTCCGCGGTAAACCTCCTTGTGACCCTTTTGGCGGCCGTGGCCCCGAACGTCATAGATCGTCATGCCGTCCACGCCAACGCCTTTGAGGGCGTCGCGGACGTCGTCGAGTTTGTACGGTTGGATGATCGCTTCAATGCGCTTCATGCTTAGCTCCTCAGCAGAATCCGATCGCTCGGAGAGGGCGCCCAGCGACGCCGCACCCCGTCTTAGACCTGATAGGCCTCCTCGCCGTGCTCGCTGACATCGAGGCCGCTACGTTCATCCGCTTCGGTGACGCGCATCCCCACCACGCTGTCGACGAGCTTTACAATCACGAAAGTCGCCACGCCGGCGAACGCCCAGGTTAGCAACACGCCCAACGTGTTGTTCACGAGCTGTCCGACGTTGCCCTCCAAAGCCCCTCCGGGACCATTGACGGCGCTGTTGGCAAACACCCCCGTCAAGATGGCGCCCAGGGTGCCGCCCACCCCATGAACGCCAAAGGCGTCCAGGGAATCATCGTATCCAAACTTCTTCTTGACGACCGCTACCGAAAAGTAGCAGACAAAGCCGCCCAGAAAGCCGATCACCAGCGAAGCCATCGGCGTCACGAAGCCCGACGCCGGCGTAATGGCGACCAGCCCGGCCACCGCGCCGGTGATACCGCCCAGCATCGACGGCTTGCCGTCCCGCAGCCACTCGATGGCCAGCCAGCCCACCACCGCCGCCGCCGCGCCGAAGTGCGTGTTCACAAAAGCCGTCGCGGCCAGCCCGTTGGCGGCCAAAGCGCTGCCGGCGTTGAACCCGAACCAGCCCACCCACAGCAGGCACGCGCCGATGAACGCCAGCGTCAGGTTGTGCGGCTTCATCGCCTCGCCCGGATAGCCCTGGCGCTTGCCCAGATAGATCGCGATCACGAGCGCCGAAATGCCCGACGAAGCATGCACCACGGTGCCGCCGGCGAAGTCCAGGCAGGGCAGCGCGCCCTCGAACATCAAGCCGTCAGCCGACCAGACCATGTGCGCCATCGGGAAGTACACGATCGTCGCCCACAGCACCGTGAACCACAGCATCGCCGAGAACTTCATTCTCTCGGCAAACGCGCCGCTGATCAGGGCCGGAGTGATGATCGCGAACATCAACTGAAACACCATGAACGTGTAGTGCGAGATCGTGCCGTTCGCCTCGGTCCCCACGCCGTTGAGCATCACGTAGTCGAACCCGCCCACGAAGGCGTTGCCCGGAGCGAAGGCCAAGCTGTAGCCGTACAGCGCCCACAACACCGTCATCAAGGCCATCATCGCGAACGACTGCATCATCGTCGCCAACACGTTCTTCTTGCGGACCAAACCGCCATAAAACAGTGCCAAACCGGGCCCGGTCATCATCAGGACCAGAGCCGAACACAGCAGCATCCAGGCGTTATCGCCCGAATCCACCGCCGCATCGTCCTGCGCCAGCGCGGCGACAGGCAGCGCCAACAGGAGCGAAGCAAGACGCCCAGGCGTCCAACCGTTCTTCATCGCGAGACTCCTCTACCTACAAGGGTTGTTCCAACAAGGGTTGCTTCCGTCGCCGCACGGGGGCGAATCCAGACCGACCTCCCTGGTCGAATCCGGTTCCATCGTCGTATGGCCCCGCTGGCAAAGCCAACAAGAAGCTTTCTATCCGAGGAATACGAATTTTTTATGCGGGTTCAGGCGTATCGCCGAGACCCCTTGCCAGGCCCAGGTCCGCGCAAATCAGCCGTCCACAAGGCCGGGAGCGCTATCGGACCGATCGAAGCTTTCTATTGCGCGGCCCCCGAAACGCCCCGCCGGAGCCGCTCACGCCGACGCCCGGGCAATGGACGATACTATTCGCTTGCCGCCCCGAAAACTCCAAATTGCAGTCGCCGCGCTGTTTCTCTTCGGCCTCAATGCATGGATGGCGGCGGAGCTGTTCCGGGTGGAATTCACGCGGCACATGAGCTCCATCGAGCCCGCCTACATCAGCCTGGCGCGCTACATCGCCGCACATCCGCTGCAGCTCGATTGGTTCCGGCTCTGGTACGGCGGCATTCCCTTCCAGAACGCCTACCCGCCGCTGCTGCACGGGCTGACGGCCGCCGTCATTGCCGGTACCGGCTGGCCGCCCGGCGAGGCCTATCACGCCGTGTGCACGCTGATCTTCGCGCTCGGACCGGTCAGCCTGTTCTGGATGGGCGTGCGCATCGCCGGCCGCGTGGCGGAACCCTTCTACGCCGCCTTGGCCTACTCCGTCCTGTCGCCGTCGGCGTTCCTGTTCCAAGTGGTCCGCGAGGACCTCGGCAGCATCTTCCTGTCGCGGCGTTTCCAGGCGCTGACGCAGTACGGCGAGGGGCCGCACCTGCTGTCGATTGCTTTGATCCCGCTCGCCGTCGTGGCTCTCGACCGCTTTCTTGCCAAGCCCGGCCCGGCGCGCGCCGCCCTGGCGGCGGCGGCCACGGCGGCGACGGTGCTGACGAACTGGCTGGGCGCCGTCGGACTGGCGCTGACCATGGCCGCCTACCTCGCCACCCGCCCGGACTGGCGCGATCGGCGCGTCTGGGCCCGCGCGGCCGGCGTCGCCGCCCTGGCCTACGCCCTGGCGGCGCCGTGGATTCCGCCCTCCACCATCGCCGCCATCCGCTCCAACGCGCAGATCGTCGGCGGCCCCTATCCGCTCCAAGCCGGCAACCTCAAATACGTGGCGCTGGCCGTGGCGCTCCTGGTGCTGGCCCAGCGCGGCCTGCGGGCGATCCAGGCCGATCGCGGCCTGCGCTTCGCCGTCATGGGGACGGTTCTGCTGGGCTTCCTGCCCGTCGTCTTCTCCTGGACCGGCGCGACGCCCCTGCCGCAGCCGGACCGCTACCACCTGGAGATGGAGCTGTTCGTCGCGCTGCTGGCGGCCTTCGCCGGAGCGCGGCTGGCGCGGCTGCTCAACCGCCGGGAGCGGCGCGTTCTGGCCGCCGCGCTGGCGCTGTTCGTCCTCTTTCAAGCCCGGACCGTCCGTAGTTACTGCCGTTGGATGAGCGCGCCGGTCGAGATCGAGGCCACCCCGGAGTACCGCCTGGCCCAGGCCGTCGGCGCGCTGGGACCCGACGCCCGAATCTGGGCCGAAGGCTCTGCGGGCTTCTGGCTCAACGTCTTCGTCGACAACCCCGAGTTGCACGGCGGCTTCGACCAGGGCGTGACCAATCCGCTGTGGCCGGCCGTCAACTTCGCGCTGATGGCAGGCGCCTCGCCCGAGCAGGCCCGCGCCTGGCTCGACGTCTTCGGCGCGGACGCCGTGGCGCTGGGCGGCCTGCAAGCCGGCTTGGCCGGCGCCAGCGTCACCGCTCCGGAAAAGTTCGCCGCCATCGGCTTCGACGAGGTTTTTCGGGACGGGCTGCTGGTCGTCTACCGCCGCCCGAAACCCGCCGAGCAGGTCTCGATCCTGCTGCCCGCCGATCGTGTGGCCACCGCGCCCGACGGCGGCGCCGACCTGGCCGCGCTCCAACCACTGCTGGCTGCCATGCGCTCCCCCTCCCGGCCCCGCGCCGAGCTCACCTGGTTGGCGACCGACCGCGTCCTCATCCGCTCCGGCCCGCTCGAGCCCGACCACCTGATGCTCGTGCGCATCAGCTACCACCCCGGCTGGAAGGCCTTCGTCGACGGCCGCCGCGTCGAAACCCTCCGCAGCGAGCTCGGCCTGCTGCTGGCGGCCCCGCGTTGCGAGGGGCCGTGCGAGGTGGAGCTGCGCTACGACGGCGGCCTCGAAACCCTCGCGGCGCGCCTGCTCCAAGGCGGAGCCGTGGCCGTCCTGCTGAGCTGGCAGCTCATCGCCGTCCGCCGCCGACGGCTCCAGCGAGGGCCCGCCTAGGCCGATGGGATAAGGTGGAGGTTCCGCCCGTCGACCCGATGCCGTCCCGTCCCGTCGTCCTGTTCGTCGCCGCCACCCCTCCGGTCTCCAAGCCGACGCTGGGCGGCAATCACCGCTACCTGCTGGACCTGCTCGAAACCGCCGTCGCGCTGGGCGCGGAAGCCCACCTGCTCAGCGACGAAGCGCGGCACTACGAAGAGCTGCTGGCGCGCGTGGACGCCTTGGGCGTCCGCCGCCGGGCCGCGCCGTTTTGCACCGACGCCCCGACCGCCACCGCCGCCCTCGACGCCGCCCTCGACGCCCTCCAGCCGGCCCTGGTCCACGTCAACGGCCACGCCGGCTGGCTCGCCCCGGCCGTCCTCGGCTCCCGTCGCCTGGCGAGCGTCCCGCGCCGGCTGCACACCATGCACCTGGCGATGGACTCCCTGGAAGCCCAGCAGGACCGCCCCTTCCGTTGGATCGACAAGCTGCCCGGCCGATGGGCCGCCCGCCAGACCGCCCAAGACCGCCGCTTCCTGGCCTGCTTCAGCGACGTCCTCTCGGTCAGCCACCGCTACGGGCGCCTGCTCTCCGAGCTCGGCTACCTGACGCCGGAGCGAGTCACGATCGTGCCCAACGGCGTGGACTCCGACCGCTTCCGCCCCCGCGCCGGCGACTCCCCGGACAGCCCGCGCCTGGCAGGCCCCGTGCGCATCGGCGCCGCCGGCAACCTGCATCCGCAGAAGCGCTTTGACCTGCTGCTGGAGGCCTTCGCCCGCCTCCGAGCCCCCGCCGAATTGCAGATCGCCGGAGAGGGCCCTGAAGAGCAGGCGCTCCGCGCCAAGGCCTCCGCGCTGGGCCTGGCCGACCGCGTCGCCTTCCTCGGCTTTCAGCGCGACATGCCCGCCTTTCTCGCCGACCTCGACGTCTTTGCGATGACCTCCGACGCCGAAGCCGCTCCCTACGCCCAGCTCGAAGCGATGGCCTGCGGGCTGCCCGCGGTCGTCACGGCGGTCGGTGACCTGCCGTTCTTCCTGCGCGACGGCGTCGACGGCTTTCTGGCCCCCGTGGGCGACGTCCCGGCCATCGCCGCCGGCCTCGAAAAGCTCGTCGCCGACCATGCCCTGCGCCGAGCCCTCGGCGCCTCAGCCCGGGCGCGCGCCCTCGAGGAGTTCTCCCTCATCGTCTGGCGCCGCCGCATGGGCGAATACTTGCGCACCCGCCTGCCGTAGCTGTCAGCGCTCGATCTCGGCGCCGCCCACCCACACGCTCTCGATCGTGCGGCTGTTGCCCACGTCGTCGAGCAGG
Source organism: Acidobacteriota bacterium (assembly GCA_016125275.1). Taxonomy (GTDB): domain Bacteria; phylum Acidobacteriota; class Terriglobia; order Bryobacterales; family UBA6623; genus RI-231. Next base: position 658,191 of record WGMB01000003.1, read on the forward strand.
CTCTTGCCGAACACCACGAAGTCCGCAAACCGGCCCGGCTCCAAGATGCCGACCTTCGGCAACCCCAGGCAGTTGGCGGCGTCAGAGGTCGCCGAGCGCAGAATCTGTTCCGGCGTTAGGCCCGCGTCGGCCATCAATTGCAGCTCCATGTGCTCGAAGTAGCCCTCGAAGCGCGCCGCCGGGCCGCTGTCCGTGCCGAAGACGATGCGCACGCCCCCGTCCTCCAGCTTCTTCAGATTCGTCTCGGCCATGGCCAGCGCCTGCTTGTAGCTCTGCGCCGCCTTGTCCTGCTGGATGGCCTGCTGGCGCTCGGGCTTCTGCAGCTCTTCCAGCACCGCCGGCGTCGCCGTCTCCAAGAAGAACGGGTCGTTGAAGAACTCCGGCGTCGACTCGTAGACGTAGCTCGAGACCTCCCGGGTCAGCGTCGGGCAGACGCACACGTTGCGCTCCTTCAACTCGGCGATCAACGCTTCGTCCACTTCCTGGTCGCGCACCGAGTGCGCAATGTAGTCCACGCCGGCGTCCAGCAGCCCCTTGGCGTCCTCCAGGTAGTAGAGGTGGGCCGCCACCGGCAAGCCCTTCTTGTGCGCCTCTTCGATGACGGCCTTGTAGGTCTCCGGCGCCATCTTCTCGCGGGTGCCGAGAAAGCTGTCGACGCGGATCTTGATCAGGTCCACGCCCAGGTCGGCGTTCGAGTCCACTTGCGCGCGGGCCTCGTCCGGCGTCGGCCCCGTCACGATCACCCCCGCGTCCACCAGCCGCGCCCGGCCGATGGCCGGCGTCTTCTCGGCGTCCTGCACGGCCAAGCCCTGCGGTCCCGGCCCGCCCAGGTTGGCCACGGTCGTCACGCCGTAGCGGGCGTAGAGCTTCAGGTCCGAGATGATGTTCTCCTCGGTATACAGCTCCGGGCTGCTGTCGAGCCCGACCGAGCCGCCCGGGTGCGCGTGCCCGGTAATCAGTCCCGGCGTCACGAAGCGGCCTTTCAGGTCCACCAGCTTGGCCCCTTGCGGAATGTCGAACGTTCCGGCCGGCCCCAAAGCCATCACCATGCCGTCCTTCACCAGCATCAACCCGTCGTCGATCGGTTCGACGCCGTCGAAGATCGTCGCGCCCATGAACGCCGTCACGCCCTCGCCCTCCCGCTGAGCCGATCCGCCGCAGCCCAACAGCAAAAGTACAATTCCAGCCGGAATCCAACGCATGGCCGCCATTGTATTACCCTCGGCCGCCGGAACGCCGCAGCCCCCGCGCCAAGGAGAACGCCAACACCAGAACCGCGAACGGAATCAGCCAAGCGATGCGCCCGGAATACCGCGCGACCGGTCGCGACAGTCCGCCCGTGACGATGGCGTTCATCGCGTAGCCGGCCGCGATCGAAAGCGCGAAAATCGCCGCCGCGCGGCTTTCCCGGCGCCGCAGCGCCAGCGCCGTCAGCGGAACCAGCAGCAACGCGCTCGCCGCCATCACTCGCTCGTGCGCCTTGCCCAGCCCCGCCGGCCAGTAGCCGTCCTCGTACTGCTTGGCGCTCTCCAGCGCGGCCAGCACCGGCGGATAGATCGCGGCGATCTCCAGCATCCACTCCTCCCGGCGGGTGGGAACGGCAAAGGCCACGACCAGCCCGAGCTGCTCGATGGAGTTGCGCCAGAGCATCCGGGCCGTCTCCCAGGGGTAGGCGCGGACCGCCCCGGCCACCACCCGCGAAGCCTCCCCGCTGAGCTCCTGAAAGTCGCCGAGCTGCTTCACCGCCCCCTGCTCCTCCCACAAGAAGTCGTCGCTCGGCGCCGGCAACTGATCCAGTACGCCGCACAGCCGATACGCCGGATTCGGGCACTGTTCCCGCAGGAACCACGTCGCCGGACCGTCTTGCTGCAACCGCGCCAGCACGAAGACCGGCCCGGAAATCGAGTAGGACGCCCGGCCGTAGAACGCCCAGTTCGTCCCCATCTGGACGCCCAGCGCCAGCAGCAGCGCCGCCGCGGCCTCGCGAAACCTCGCCATCCGAAAGGCCCGCCGCCGCACCACCGCCTGCAACCCAAAGCTCGCGCCCAAAGCCGCCGCATAGATCGGCAGGTGCGAGTAGTGCACGAGCGTGGAGCCCATCGCCACGAAGGCCAGCGGCGCGCGCCAGCCCCTGGGGCTCTGCGGCGCCAGCACGATCGCCAGCAGCCCCACCGCGCTGAGGGCGTCCGGCAGCGCCGTCGAAGCCGCAAACGGCAGCGCCGTCCCCACGGCCAGCGCCGCCACCGTCAGCGCCAATGCGCCCGCGCTCGGCGTCCGCGCCACAAAGCGCAGCGCCAACGCGATCAGGCTGACCGCCAAACCGGCCTGCGCCAGCCCGACCAGCCAAGCCAAGTTCCACTCATACAGCGGAAACAGCCACAGGTTGTAGTACGGCGGGTAGGCCACGCTGAAGTTGCGCCCCGGCCCCAAGTGCCGCCCGGAATCGATATTGACGAACAGGTAGCCGTTGTCGATCGCCGGCCACAGCAGCGCCACGGCGCCCGCCAGCAGGCAAGCGCCGAGGACGATGGCATGCCGCCTGGGGTACAACGCCGTCACTGCCCGGTTCACATCTTCGGCTTCAGCACCGCCACGCCGATCGGCGACAGCGCCTCGCGCAGCCGCTCGAACTGCGCCTCGTCCTCATAAGCCCCCACGATGGCCCCGCCCGAGCCGGCGAACTTGGCGCTGGCCCCCACGCTGCGGGCCGTCCGGACCATCTCGAGGTTGCCTTCAGAGATCCGGTAAACCTTCGAGCGCAGGTCGAAGTTCTCGTTGATCAGGCCGTTGAGCGCGGCCGTGTCGCCGGCCAGCAGCGCCTGCTTGCCCTCTTCGGCGATGGCCGCCCAGCGCTGCATGGCGTTCACCACCACCGGGTCTCCGTCCTCGAAGCGCGCCCGAATGTTGTTGTGGAAGACCTCCGTGCCCTCGCTCAGGCTCGTGCGGTAGGCCACGTAGATGTTTGGCAGCAGGCCGGCGTCCAGGGGCTGGTAGTCCCCAAAACCCCTCTGCGCCATCAGCTCCCGCGCAAAGTCCATGAACACCAATCCCTCGTAGACCTGGATCACCCGGTCCTGCAACCCCGCGCCCACGCCCAGCTCCAGCGTCTCGGTCTGCAACGCCAGATTCGCCTGGACCGGCTGCGAGAGCTCGATCTCGAAGAACTGCTGCAAGGCGCGCAGCGTGGCGATGATGATGGCGCTCGAGCCGCCCATGCCCAGCCGCAGCGGAATCGTCGACTCGTACTCGATGGTGAAGTTGCGGTCGTGCAGCTCGATGCCCTGCTCCAGGCAGTAGTCGGTAAAGCGCATCAGCAGCGCCTGGATCACCCGCAGCCCGCCGTAGTAGCCTCGCCAGCGGGTCGTCGCCCGCAGATCCTCCAGATGCTCCCAGATCGGCGTATCCGCCTTGCCGGTCTTGATCTCCAGCCGGGCGGAAGGGTACAGCAGCACCCGCGCCCGAAAGTTCTTCAAGATGAACGAGATCGTCTTGCCGTAGTAGCCGTCGGAAGGATTGCCGAGCAGGCCGGCGCGAGCGTAGGCGTAGGTTTCGATCATAGGGGGCTCGCCCCATTGTGGCTCAGGGGCGCGCCTCGGGTGCGCCCATTCCGCCGCGGCGGACCCGCCGGCCCTATTTCCAGTCCACCCAAATTGGGCTGGCCCAGGCGTACTGCTCGTCCTTCTGCCGCACCCGCAGGTACAGGTAGCTGGCCTTGCCGTCCGCGCGCGGGCCGGACTGGTCCAAATACTCGAACTGCGCCGTCGCGCCCGAACCGCTGCTGGCGTGGATCACCTTGTGGTCCTTCACGATCTCCACCACGTCCAGCGGGCCGTCGCCCTCCACCCGCACCTCCAGCTTCAGCGGCTTCCCCTTCTCCGCCTCGATCTGGTCGCCCAGAAAGGCGCCGTTCACCCGGAAGTCGATCAGCACCCGCGCCCCGGTCGAGGCGAACACGCGCTTCGAGCGCACCGCGTCGAACACTCCCTCCCGGCTGACGTCGTCCACATACGCCCCGGTAATGCCGAAGTCCTCGCCCACGCCCATCCAGTGCGAATCGCCGGAGCCGACGAAGCCGATGCGGTAGCCGCGCTCCAGCGCCTCCCACACCGAGGCCACCGGGCCGCGCGGCTTGAACTTCTTAGCCTCCTCGCGCGCCTGCCGCCAAGCCGACGTGATCTCGAAGATCGGCTGCAGCCGCGCGTCGTAGCCGCTCCAGTCGTTGTGGTGCGGCTGCAGGATCACGTCCCACGGCCGAATCAGCGAGTACAGCTTGTAGACCGTATCCGAGCCCGTCGTGGTGGAGCGGAACAGCGGCGCGTTGTCCTGCAGAAAGTACATCGCCCGGTGGCCGCCGCGCTCGTCCTGGGCGTCCGTAGTCCACTCCCAGCCGCTGAAGGCCACCCGCCCCTCGGCGGCTTCGTACACCGAGGCCAGCGCCTGCACCTCGGCCCATTCGGACTGCGTCAGAAAGTCCGGCGTGAAGTCGTGGTTGGTGGACGCCACGAAGTCCATCCCCGTCACGAACAGGCCGTGCGCGTAGTACATGTCGAACGTCCCGATGCCGTCGTTCTCGGTGTGCCCGTGCATGTCTCCCCAGACCAGGCTGTAGGTGCGTCCGTCCACCGTCAGCGTCTTCGTCGCATCCCGCCGAAACTCCCGCGGCGCCAGCGCGTCGATGGGCTCCTGCACGTCCACCACTTCGGCAAAGCGCGCGGCGCGCTCGTCCAGGTCGATGCGATGGCTGTAGATGTCGGCGCCGTAGCCGCCCGGCCGCTGCGTGATGTCGCCGTTCCACAGCCGATCCGCAATGTGGCGCCGCCGCGGAACCTCATACGCCGCCCACAGCCAGCCCGTCGCGTCGTCGAGCGCCAGCGCAAACTGGTTCGCCAACGGAACCTGGTACGGTCCGCGGCCCGACGAAGCCAAATCCACCCCCTTCTTCACCGACGGCAACTGGAACGCCGTGTAGGGGTTCGAGTCGCGAAAGATCATCTTCGGCGCCGACCACTTCCCCGCCCGCAGCACCCGGCCGGAGAACGACACGCTCGACATGCGTCCGCCGCCCAGCCAGAACAGCCACATCTCGCCGTTGTCCCGCGCCAGCAGTTGCGGGTAGCGCTCCTCGCTCATCGCGTGGGCGGCCCAATACTCCGAGTGGCGCGTCAGCCGGCCCGGGTCCGCCGAAGCCTCGAACGGCGAAGGCGCCCAGCTCCAGCGGTCGGCCTCCAGAATCTTCGCGAAGATGCTGCGGCCGTGGTAGGCGAAGCGGCCGCCGTAGGGCTCGCGCCGCTCCCAGGCGATCCAGGGTCGGCCGTCGGAGCCGACCGCCTGCGTCGGTGCGGTATCCCACAAGGGCGACGTCGTCAGCCGTTCGACCGCGCCGCCGTCCCGCCGCGCGAACACGTCGTAGTTGCCGTCCCGCTCCTCGTCCCAAGCCACCCGCCAGCCGCCGCCGTCCAGCGGCAGCAGGTGCGCCCGGTGGCAACGGCCCCGGCCCTCGTCCAACCGTTGCGGCGCGCTCCAGCTCCCGCCCGCCAGCGTCAGCGCGTGCAGCTCCAACCGCGGCGGAACCATCTTGCGGGCCACGGCCAGCAGCCGTCCGTCAGTCAGCGTCTTGGCGCGGATCTCCAGCACATCCTCGGTCCCGGGGATGCGCCGCTCCGGCGACCACTCCCGGCCGTCGTAGCGCCTCTCGTAGGCCGCCCAGCGCCCCCCGCGCCGCGCCGTCCACAGCACCCGCACGCCGTCTCCGTCGGCCGCCACAGAGGGCTTCAGGTTGATCCCCGGAACCGCGCTGACGGTCTGCTCGTCGCTCCAATCCTTGCCGTCGTAGCGCCGAATGTAGATCGAATCCTCGCCGTCGTCGGGCCACATCCAGGCGTCGATGTCCGCCTCGCCGACCGGCCAAGCGTCGGTCTGCGGCCGGCACGACGACCAAGCGATCCACACCGCCCCAGCCGCGTCGCGCGTGATCGAAGGATGTTCGGCGTTCTCCAGCCGGTCGGCGGTGATCTTGCTCGGGTAAGTCATCGCCTGCGGCAGCCACTCCCGCGGCGGCTCCTTCTGCGGGCGATAGAACTGCGCCGTCCCCGCCAAAGCGAAGGCGGCGAGAAACACAGCGGCACGAGCAACGACAGGAAACGCGAGACGGACGGCGGGGACCCTCATGGCGCCCTGATTGTACGCCTGTCCGCGCGGCAGCAGGCCGCCCGCTACACCATCGGGAACAGAGTGGCCAGAATCAGCGTCGCCGCGCCGCCGCCGAAGGCCAGCACCGCCAGCAGAATCGACCACGTCTGCAGCGTCTCGGTTTCGGTCAGGCCCGACATCTTGGCGTACACCCAAAACCCCGAATCATTCATCCACGAGCCCAGCTTCGACCCCGACCCGATCATGCACGCCAGGTAGACCGGGTGGAACGGCAGCCCCTGCGCGGCCAGCGGGGCCAGGATTGAGCTGGCCGTGATCATCGACACCGTGCCCGACCCCTGCGCCAGCTTCAGCATCCCCGGCAGCACAAAGGCCAGCAGCAGCGTCGGCAAGCCCATCGCCTGCGACGTCTGCGCCATCGCGTCGCCGATGCCGGACTTCACCAGCATCCCTCCAAAGGCGCCGCCGCCGGAGGTGATCAGAATGATCAGGCCCGCCGACCCCAGCGCGCGCTCGATCGACGGCGCCAGCTCCACCAGCGTCGCGCCCTTCTGCCGCGCCAGCGTCCGCACCGCCACCACCATCGCCGCCAGCAAGGCGAAGTTCGGATTGCCCACAAAGCTGGTCAGGTTCTTCAGCGGCCCTTCCACCCCCAGCGACGAGACCAGCGTGTTCGAGGTGATCAGCAGCACCGGCAGGATGACCGGCAGAATCGACTCGAAGAAGCCCGGCAGGTTTGTCTCGTCTTGCGCCGCCATCGCTTCGAGCTGCGCCACCGTCACGCCCGGCGCGTCCCGCAGCGGAATGTTCAGCCGCTTGTCCCAAAAGAACGCGAACGCCAGCCCGGTCAGCGACATCGGCAAGCTCACCGCCAACCCCATCAGGATCATCACGCCGATGTCCACGTTCAGAAACTCCGCCATCGCCAGCGGACCCGGCGTGGGCGGCACCAGCGCGTGGGTGGCCGTCGCGCCCGCCGCCACCGCCATCAGATACAAGGCGTAGTTCTTGCCCGAGCGCACCCGGCTGGCCCGAGCCAGCGGCGCCAGCAGATAGAACACCGTATCGAAAAAGACCGGAATCGACAGGATGAAGCCGCTCGACACCAGCGAATAGGCCGGGCTGGCGTTCCCCAACGCCCTCTGGAACACCCGCACGATCTTGTCCGCGGCGCCGCTCTCCATCAGGCACTGCCCCACCACGGCCGCAAACGCGATCACGATGCCGATGTTGCCGCACACCCGCCCAAACGAGGCCGCGACCTCCGGCATCACATCTTTCATGGCGATATTGGGCGACAGAGCGCCCACCGTCGTCGCCGCCACGATCAACGCGCCAAAGGCGTTGACCCGCAGTTTGATGATCAGAAAGAGAACGACGCCGATGGCGATGGAGAGGATCAGAAGGGGATGCATGACGAGATCGGAGCGGTTTCGTGACCGGTTGCCAAATCTAGAGCATCGGCGATGGTAGCGCAACCGCAACGGCCCCGACGACCCCTCCCCGCGTGGTACAACGAGCAAAAGCCATGCAGCGAATCCCCGTGCGCGCCGCGTCCGCCGCCTATGAGGTGATCGTGGAAGCCGACTGCCTCGAGAAGGCCGCCGAGTACCTCGGTCCCGTCGTCAAGAACCGCCGCCTCTTCGTGGTGGCCGACGAACGCGTCTGGCATGCGCAGGGCGATCGCCTCCGCAAAGGGCTCGCCGACCTCCCCTTCGAGCTGATCACGGCCGAGCTCGGCGAGCAGCGCAAGCGGCTCTCCACCGTCGAGGCCATGGCCGAGCGCCTGCACCAAGCCGGCGCCGACCGCAGCGCCGTGCTGGCGGCCTTCGGCGGCGGCGTCGCCGGAGACATGGTGGGCTTCCTCGGCGCGGCGTACATGCGCGGCGTGGACGTCATCCAGATCCCCACCACCCTGCTCTCGCAGGTCGACTCCGCCGTGGGCGGCAAGACCGGCGTCAACCTCGCCGGCGGCAAGAACCTCTTCGGAGCCTTCCTGCAGCCGAAGCTGGCGTTGATTGACACCCATGCGCTCGACACCTTGCCCGAGCGCGAGATCCGCGCCGGCCTCTACGAAGTCATCAAGTACGGCGTCATCTGGAGCCCCGAGCTGTTCGACCTGCTCGAGAACAAGCGCGACGCCGTGCTGGCCCGCGAAGCCGAGCTGATCGAGCGCATCGTGGCCGAATCGGTGCGCATCAAGGCCGAAGTCGTCGCCGAGGACGAGCGCGAGGGCGGCCTGCGCCGCATCCTCAACTACGGCCACACCTTCGGCCACGCCCTCGAGGCCGAGACGCGCTACGAGCTGCTGCTGCACGGCGAGGCCGTCGGCTGGGGCATGATCGCCGCCGGCCGCCTCGGCGAAGCCCTCGGCACGATCAGCCACGAGGAGCGCTTGCGCATCGAGCGCGTCATCCTGGCCTACGGCCCCATCCCCAGCCTCGAAGGCGTCGACGCCGCCCGCACCGCCCCGCGGGTGATGGGAGACAAGAAGACCATCGGCGGCAAGACCAACTTCATCCTGCCGGAGCGGATCGGCCAGGTGAAGGTCGTCAGCGACGTCGCCATGGACGCCGTGGAAGCAGCCATGCAAGCGGCCCTCGACGCCGTCGCCGCCTCCTCCTAGCCCGCGCCGCCTGCTAGTGTGAAAGATTCGTGCCTGTCCGCCCCCCCGTTTCAGGAGCAGCCCCGGCCGGGGTCAGCCCCGGCGATGAAGCCGCCGCCTCCCGACACATCCGCGAGATGTTCGGCCGCGTGGCGCCGCGCTACGACCTGCTCAATCGCCTGCTCTCCGGCCGCGTGGACGTCTACTGGCGCAACCGCCTGACCAAGGCCGTTCGCTCGACCCTCTCCCAGCCCCAGGCCCGCGTGTTGGACCTGTGCTGCGGCACCGGCGACGTGGCGCTGGCGCTCGAGCGCGAACGCATGCGGCTCTGCGGCCCCGTCGCCCGCCCGGTGATCGCCAGCGACTTCTGCCGCCCCATGCTCGACGGAGCCCAGCGCAAGCTGCGCACCGCCACCGGCCTGCTCGAGGCCGACGCCATGCGCTTCCCGCTGCCTGACGCCTCGGTGGACCTCATCACCGTCGCCTTCGGCTTCCGCAACCTGGCCAACTACTCGGCCGCGCTCGAGGAGTTCGCCCGCCTGCTGGCCCCCAACGGGCGCGTGGCGATCCTGGAGTTCTCCCAGCCCACCCTGCCGGGCTTCGCGCAGGTCTTCGACCTCTACTTCAAACAGGTCCTGCCGCGCATCGGCAACGCCGTCTCCGGCGCCGGCGACGCCTACTCCTACCTGCAGCGCTCGGTCGACCGCTTCCTCACCCCGGAAGAGCTCGGCGTCGCCATGCAGCGCGCCGGCCTGCGTGACGTCTTCTTCGAGCGGTTGACGTTCGGCGTCTCCTGCCTGCACGTCGCCCGCCGCCCCTGAGGCCGCGCCGCGCCCTGTTAGCCTGAAGGGAATGGCTTGGCACGAACAGGAATGGGTCGGCTACGTCAGCGTGTCTCTCAAGGTCGCGCTGGTGTTGGCGGTCGGCTACGTGGCGTTCGACTGGTTCACCCGCCCTTCGGCGGCGCCGGTCGAAACCCAGGTCGAAGAGAAGCCCCTGCAGGAAGACCTCTACGTCGTCCCGCCGAAGACCAACATCGCCAGCTACGCCACGGCCAAGAAGCTGGTGGGCATGGACCTCTGGGTGCGCGCCGGCTGGGCGCTGACCGCGCAGCCCGGCGACCGCCTGTTGCCGCCCCTCGCCAAGATCACTCCCAAGAAGGTGTTCCAGCGCGACGGCGCCCTGTGGCTCGGCTTCTTCCTGGACTCCCAGTCCGCCGAGGTGATGGTGGGCAACGGCGGAGTCGTCTACGTGGACGACATCTTCTTCAGCAAGGACCCCAAGGAGCTCTACTCGCACTGGTCCGAGCAGGATTGGCAGAAGATCGAAGCCGGCCAGGCCGAGCCGGGAATGAGTGAAACCCAGGTCAACTTCGCGCTCGGCGCCGGAGCCGCGTCGCGGGTCTCCCCCGGCGGGGCCACCCGGATCGTCGAATACAGAGCGCGCGAAGCCGCCGGCCTCGAACCGCTGCGCGTGACGTTTCGAGACTGGATCGCCCAGTCCGTCGAGCCGATTCCCGAAGCCGAGCGCTAGCTCAGGCCGCCTCTTCTTCGCGCGTCACCGGCGTCGCCTCGCCCACCGGCTCCACTTCCAGCAGGTAGCGGTCGCCATAGGGCGCCACTTTGCGCAGGGCGCACAGGCAGGCGTAATCCTTGCCTTCCAGCAGCAACAGCACGTCGGACGGAGGCTTCAGCGCCACATTGACCTCGATCAGCCCTTCGGTGGCGTTGCGGATCGACGACGGACAAGCCATCAGCGTCTCCTCGGGAGTGAGCCACTTCACCCTCGCCGCGCCCCACCCCTCAACTTCCTGAACCTCGGGATCCAGCCGGCCGCCCACCCGAAAGCCCTCGTCGCAGGGCTCACAGTGCTTGACCACGCAGGGGTAGGAAGGGCCATCGTCGGACAGCGTCCAGCAATGGGGACCGATCGGAGTCGGCCGCCGGACGATCGCGCCGAGCCCCAAGGCGTTCTCGGCCTGCTCGGAGCTGTCCACATACTGGGCCCGCTCGCGCTGCAGCTCGCCCGACTCATCCAGCCACAGCAGCCAACCCTCGCCCGCCAGGACGCGCCGGCCGGCGCGGCGCCGGTCCTTGCGCCCCCAGAACGGGCTGCTGGACTCGGACTCGGGACGGGTTTCCTTGCGTCCGCCCCAACGCAGAAAGTTGGAGAGCTTCACGCAGAACAGTATCGGAAGCAAGCCCCCCCTCGCGCCATAGGGGGAAAACTCGATGCCGCCTCCGGCTTTGCTCTAGACAGCAGCCGCCAGTCCCAAGCAACCACTGCTCACTGCTCACTGCTCACTGCTCACTTCCTCACATCACCTTCGGCGCCGCGTCCCGCGCAATCAGCGCCACCGCGTGCGCCTCGGCGGCTTCGCCGCGCCCGGCCGGCCCGACCTTCTCCGAAGTCTTCGCCTTCAGCCCGATCCGTCCGCGTTCGATCCCCAGGATGCGAGCCAGATTCGTCCGAATCGCCTCGCGGAACGGCAGCAGCTTCGGCCGCTCCAAAATGATCACCGCGTCCACGTTGACGATCTCGTAGCCGTAGCTGCGCAGCAGCTCCACCGCGTGCCCCAAGAAGACCTCGCTGGCGACGTCCTTCCACTGCGGGTCGCTCGGCGGAAAGATCTCGCCGATGTCTCCCAGCGCCGCCGCGCCCAGCAGCGCGTCGGTCAGGGCGTGCATCAGAATGTCCGCGTCCGAGTGCCCCGCTAGGCCCTTCTCGTACGGAACCTCCACGCCGCCCAGGATCAGCTTGCGGTCCGGTTCCAGCCGGTGCAGGTCATAGCCCACGCCGCAACGATAGTCTCGCGCCATGTCTCGATGAATCTCCGCCCGCTTATTCGGGCGACTCGGGCGGCGCTTCGCCCTCGGTTTCGAGCAGAAAGCGCGCCAGGGGAATGTCTTCCTGACGGGTGATCTTGATGTTGCGCCAACTGCCGCGCATCACGTGGACGTCCTCGCCCAAATGCTCCACCAGGCTGGCCTCGTCGGTGCCGGTAAAGCCTTCTCGCTCGGCCACTTCGAACGCCCGCCGCAGCAGCTCGGCACGGAACACCTGCGGCGTCTGCGCCAGCATGATGCGCTCGCGCGGCAGCGTCGCCTGCACGATCTTCTGCGTCACCTGCTTCACGGTGTCCACCGCCGGCATGCCCAGAATCACGGCGCCGTCCACGGCCGCCTGCCGCACCGCCGCGTCGATCAGCGCCGGCGTGATGAACGGGCGCACCGCGTCGTGCACAGCCACCAGCTCCACGTCCGCCGGCGCGGCCGCCAGGGCGTTCTGCACCGACTCCTGCCGGTTCTTGCCGCCCTCGGCCACGTGCACGGGCTTGGAAAACGTCTGCCCGGCCAGCAGCTCCCGAAACGTCTCCACGTCCTCGGCCCGCACCGCCACCACGATCGAATCGATCGTTTCAGCCTGCACGAACTTGCGCAAAGTGTGCGCCACCACGGGCGCATCGCCGATCTGCAGGAACTGTTTGCGGGCGCCGACGCCGGAGTCCGGCGCCGCTCCCATCCTCGTTCCGAGCCCGGCGGCGGGAATAATCGCTACGGCTTTCATGTTGTCTGGGAAATGCGGCCGGACAAATTAGGCGTCGCCGGACCGCTGGGCCACGTAAGCGCGAGTCGACCCCGAGCTCTTCCGCGACGGACGAGACGGTGCCGGAGCCGGGGCCCCGTCATGCTCGTAACGCCCGAAGATCATCTTGCCCGCCGTCGTCTGCAAAACGCTCGTCACCGATACCTCAATTGTCTTCGAAATCTGGTCGCGCGCGTTGTCGACCACCACCATCGTGCCGTCGTCCAGGTACGCCACGCCCTGGTTGTACTCCTTGCCTTCCTTGAGGATGAACACCTGCATCAGCTCGCCCGGCAGCACCACCGGCTTGAGGGCGTTGGCCAGCTCGTTGATGTTCACCACCCGCACGCCCTGCAACTGCGCCAGCTTGTTCAGGTTGAAGTCATTCGTCACGATTTTCGCGTCGATTTCTTTCGCCAGCTCGATTAATTTCTGGTCGACTTCCTTCAAGTGCGGGTAATCGTTTTCGACGATCTGGATGTCCAGGCTCTTCATCTTCTGCAGCTTTTGGAGGATGTCCAGACCCCGCCGGCCGCGGTTGCGCTTGAGCGAATCCCCGGAGTCGGCCACCAACTGCAGCTCCCACAATACGAACTGCGGGATCACCAGCACGCCGTCCATGAAGCCGGCCTCGGCGATGTCGGCGATGCGTCCGTCAATGATCACGCTGGTGTCGAGCACCTTGCGCACCTCCGACGGAGCCGTGTCCGGCCGAAAGATGCTCAGGGCGGCCAAATTCAGCATCTCGCCCTTGCTGGCGCCCACGGCCGCCCCCACGTACACAAAGCCCACCAGGGCCGCCGCCTGCAGCGCGCCCGCCGCGCTCGGCCCCAACGAAGAGCCCAGCACTCCCGAAACCAGGGCGGCGCACACCACCCCCAGCACGGCTCCCGCACCGGCGCCGATCAGTCGGCGCAAGCTGGCCCGCCTCAACCGAGATTCCACGGCAATCAGAGCCCCCGCCACACCGGCCCCCAACGCCGCGCTCGCGGCCGCGGGCAAGCCGAAGGGTTCCAACTGCATAGCCAGCCCCGCCGAGATCGCAACGACGACGACCCGCAGGACCCATAGATCCACCACAACTCCTCCTTGAGCTCTGGAATATTCCGCCCCCGGCGAGCGCAAACCGGCGGACGACTTGGTTTGAGGAGAACCCGGAATTTGAACCGCCCTGAGTATATCACCGCTCGATTACGATCTCCAACCTCACCAAACGCCCTGCCGAGCGGCTTTCGCGGGACCCCTCGGCGACTCGAGCCTACTCCCCGCCATAGGCATTCTATGAAATCTCACATCCGCGACCGCCGCCCCGCTTCCACTCGGCCCGCCTCCCCCGGCCCGCTCCGTGGCGTCTTCATTGTCTTTTCGGTTACACCCCTAGAATCAACGTGTTTTCAGGCCTCTCACGCAGAATCCCTAATCCGTCCGGACTTTCGGCTCTACATCGCCAGTTGCATTCCGTGAAATCACGTGCTAAGACATACAAGGCTTGTGAGATAGACGATCTACGCTCGGTCACCGGAACAGCCCAAGGAGGCTCCAAGATTCCGGATACCGCGCCTAGACCGCCTGAGCCGCGATAAGGATTCGGCGACCCAAGTTCAAGGGGTTCCATGCCGGCGCAAGGGGTCGCGCCGGCCGTTCGAGGGAGCCCGTGGTCGCCGGAGTGAGGACAACGTTTGATCCAGGGAGTTAGGAGATCGCGATATGAAGCGTGCTCACGCACTCGCCGTCGCGTTTGCTCTGTTGCTGGCCACGGCGCCGGTCGCAGCGCAGACCTTCGGCGAAATCTCGGGGACCGTCTCGGACCCGTCCGGCGCAGTCATCGCCGGAGCCAAAGTCACCATTACCAACACCGCCACCAACGTGGCTCGTGAGGTCGAAACCAACGTACAGGGCCTCTACTCGGTGCCCTTCCTCAACCCGGGCGTCTACGACCTGCAAGCCGAGCTCGAAGGCTTCAAGACGGCCACCGTCAGCAACCGCGTCGTCGAGGTCGGCGACGTCCAGCAGGTCAACTTCGTCATGGAGATCGGCGCCGTCAGCGAGGTCATCGAAGTCCAAGCCGGAGCCCAGATGCTCCAAACCTCGGACTCTTCGCTCGGCACCGTCATCGATCAGCAGCGCATCGTCGAGCTGCCCATCAACGGCCGTAACTACCTCAACCTCGTCAAGCTGTCGACCAACGTCTCGGCGGAAATGCCCGCCGGCGGCCAGGCCAATTCCCGCCAGGGCGGCCAACGCGCCAACCAGGCCATCTCCGTCGCCGGCATGCGCCAGCAGTACAACCGCTTCACCCTCGACGGCGTGGAGAACACCGACCCGAACTTCAACACCTTCGTCGTCCGTCCCTCGGTCGACGCCTTGCAGGAGTTCAAGGTCCAAACCGGCGTCTACTCCGCCCAGTTCGGCAAAGCCGCCTCACAGATCAACGTCACCACCAAAGCCGGCGGCAACCAGTTCCACGGCACCCTCTTCGAGTTCCTGCGCAACGACAAAGTGCAGGCCCGCCCCTGGAACTTCCCGCGCCAGGCCGACGGATCGGAAAGCCCCAAGCAGCCCTTCCGCCGCAACCAGTTCGGCTTCACCGCCACCGGCCCCATCATCAAGAACAAGCTGTTCTTCATGGCCAACTACGAGGGCTATCGCGAGCGCGTCCAGAGCGTTCGCCGCGCCACCGTGGCCGACGACGCCATTCGCAACGGCGACTTCTCCAACAGCGGCGCCGTCACCATCTATGACCCGGACACCATCCGGACCGCCGCCGACGGCTCGCTGACCGCCGATCCCTTCCCGAACCAGACCATCCCGACGGCTCGCTTCAAGCAGCCCTTCGTCAAGATGCTCGAGTTCCTGCCTTCGCCCAATGTGGCCGGAGCCGTGGCCGGCGTCGCGCCGTTCAACTACGCCCGCAACTCGCCGAGCCCGTTCGACTGGGACCAGTTCACCAGCCGCATCGACTTCAGCCAGAGCGCCAACTCCCAGTGGTTCGGCCGCTACTCCTGGGGCGCTGAAAACCTCGCCTCCGGCGGAACCTTCCCCATCAACGACGAGCGCATCGAAACCCGCGTCGACCAGTTCATGCTCTCGAACATCTGGACCCTCTCGGCCAGCGTCGTCAACGAGCTGCGCTTGGGCGCCAACATCTTTGACAATTCCAAGCTCACCAAGTTCAACGGCATTCGCGACGTCACTTCCGAGCTCGGCATCCCGGGCCTCATCTCGCCCATCGAAGCCGCTTGGGGCACCCCGCAGGTCGGCCAGGCCGGCAACGCCATCATCAACGGCTGGGGCGAGGCCACCGGCGGCCCCTTCATCAACCACAACCGCACCTACCAGATCATGGACAACCTGAGCTGGGTTCGCGGCGACCATACCTTCAAGTTCGGCGGCGAGATCGGCTCGGTCCGCTTCAACCAAATCGGCAACCAGTTCCCGCGCGGCCTGCTGCAGTTCAACTCCCGCGCCACCGCTCTGCCGGGCCAGATCAGCAGCACCGGCGACGCCTTCGCCTCCGGCCTGCTCGGCTGGATGGACGAAGCCACCCGCTCGCTCGGCATCGCCAACGTCCAGTTCCGCCAGACCTACGCGCACTTCTACGCCGAGGACACCTGGAAGATCAACAACCGCCTGACCATGAACATCGGCATGCGCTACGAGTACACGCCGCCGTTCAAGGACCGCTACCGCGGCATCATGAACGTACAAATGTTCTGCCCCGGCGTCGACAACACCGGCATCGACGAGAGCTGCCAAACTCCCGTCCTGGTCCGCCCCGGCTCGGGCGACTTCAACGAAGGCCTCTCGGTGCACATGGCTGACAACGTCCCCACCGCCACCGGCGACGACGTCCTGTTCAACCACGCCACCGTCCGCAAGGACACCAACGACTTCGGCCCCCGCCTCGGTCTGTCCTACCAGCCCGACCAGAAGACCACCATCCGCACCGGCTTCGGCGTCTACTACTCGCAAGACACCGGCAACCCGGTCTTCGACATGGGCCGCAACTTCGGCTTCCGCCAGTCGGCGCGCGGTCTCGAGACCGTTCCGACCGTCAACCTCGACTCGCCCTGGTCCACCGCGGCCGGCGGCGGCGGCGCCCAGTGCTCCAACTGGAGCGGTCCCTGCGTCAACGGCCTCTACACCTTCGCCAACGACGCCCGGCGCCGCACGCCCTACATCATGCAGTACCTGCTCAACGTGCAGCGGCAAATTACTGACACGATGATGCTCGAGGTCGGCTACTCCGGTAACCAGGGCCGCAAGCTGCAGCGCATGTACGGCTTCAATACGCCTCTGCAACGGGCCGATCCCACCGATCTGTCCTCCACTGACCAGCGGCGCCCCTGGGGCGGCAACATCTACGGCCGCATCCAGACCATCGCCAACGTCTCCACGTCGTCCTACAACGCCATGGCCATCAAGCTGCGCCAGCGGCACAAGAGCGGCCTCACCTACCTGTTCGGCTACACCTTCTCCAAGGCCATCGACTCAGGCTCGGGCATCCGCACCAACGGCGGCGACAACCTCTTCCCCGCCTCCAGCTACGACCTGAGCTGGGAACGCGGCCTGTCGCAATTCAACACCAAGCACCGCATGACCTTGTCGTTGCTCTATGACCTCCCGCTCAAGTTCGAGCACCGCGTGCTCGAAGCCATCGCGGGCGGCTGGCAGGTCGGCTCCATCCTCACGCTGTCGACCGGCACGCCCTTCAACGGCGGCAACTGCGGCGACATCGACTCCAACGCCCAAGGCAACCGCGGCGACGCCACCGGCATCAGCCCGTTCCTCGACAACCCCACGCCGCAGGAATTCTTCGCCCGCGACCCCACCGACGGACGCGGTCCGGCGGCGATCGCCTGCGACGTGCCCGTCACCATCAACGGCCAGGTCTACAACGAGCTGGCCGCGCGGCAGGGCAACATCAACCGCAACATGTACACCGGCCCGGGCTTCAAAAACCTGGACTTCTCGATGATGAAGAACTTCCGCTTCACCGAGAGCTACAACCTGCAGTTCCGCTTCGAATCGTTCAACTTCGCGAACCACCCGAACTGGAACAACCCGAACACCGGCGTCACGTCGCTCAACTACGGCGTCATCACCAGCGCCCGGTCCATGCGAACCAACCAGTTCGCGCTCAAGTTCATGTTCTGACCAAGAACAGCAACTGACAACCAGGCCGGCCGACCTCACCCGAGGCGGCCGGCCTTTTTGTCACGTTGCGCCGCAAAGGACGGCCGGTCAACCGAAGCGCGTCTACCGGCTCTAACGCGCCGAAGAGCAGAGCCTGCGCGCAAACGACTACGCCACCGCGCGCCGCCCGCGGGGCGCGGAGCCTGCCGGATGGAAACGAGCGGAAGTTCCTATTGAGATTCACGCATCGTTACTCTGAGAGGCTCACTCGCGACCGTTTTCTCATCTTCCGGCAATACCAATAGATTTTGCACTCCGCTGGAGACCGACGCGACGGCGCCATGGTGGCGGATCGACCCGCCGCCGCCCTCAGGCTTCGCAGTGATTTGGAACTCTGCCAGTTGGAGCCGGTCGCTGGACGTGACGCGAACCAACTGCACACCAGACGAGGGATCATAGTCCAAGTTCGAGCCGTCAGATGCAATACCACCGGAGTCAAGGTGGAATCCCCCGTGCTCGTTGAGTTTGATGCCGATAGTCTGCCCTGATAGTCTGTCCGAAACAGCGAACACTACGGTGGCAACCGTCTTCGCAGCCTCGGCGTCGCCAGTTCTCGATATCTCATTCGGGGTATAGAATACGCCCAATATTCGAATAGAATCTGGCTCGTCCGTCTGGGAGTGAGCCGATCTCGGCCAAAGCAAAATGAGACCAAACAGTACGGGGCATAGAACCGCTGCCTGAACCCCTATTCGCATGGCCCGCACGCAAGCCTCCCGCCTCTCGTTTCCCCTACCTCCGAGGAGCTTCGCCTCAATCCACGCCCCCCGCCCAATCATCCCCATACCCATCATCAAAAATCTCCTCGATCCGCAGCCCAAGAACCCGCGCCGCCCGAAACGCCAGCGGCAAGCGGACAACCAGGCCGGCCGACCTTACCCGAGGCTGCCCAGCCTATACCTAAGGGCGCCCCAGCGAAGGAGGGCCTACCAATCGAGCCCCCTACGATCACTCGGCGCTACTTCACCGGCGCCAGAGCCAGACTCACGGCTCGATGCACCCTCTCCTCGAGGCCGTTAGCGGGCTTGATGCGAACCGTCAGCACGGCCGTTTGGGACTCCGCGGTCGCCAACTGCTCCAGGGCATGGAGCAATTCGCGAACGTAATCGGACTCCGCCGTCAAGCCGCCCAGGTCAACCATCTTCTGAACGCCCAGGCGCCAATCCGAGGCAATCCACCGCGGCGCGCTTTCGGGACCAAATTTCGGCCCGATGGTCAGGACGACGGACTGCTCGTTCTCCGGCTTCTGCAGCGTCGCAAGCTCATCGTGCACCGCGGAAGGCATCTCGAAAGGAACCTCGATGCCCTTTCCCGCCGACACATAGGCCGTCGTCCACCCCGGCCGAAACGCCGAATCAACGACGAACTCCGCCAGCGCCTGGCCTGGCTCAATAGGATGCTCCTCGAGCGTCGTCGTCCAGCGAGCGAACTTGCCGAGCGTACCGTCCGAAATCGCGGCTTGCGACGCGATTCGCGCGTTGGTCGCCAGAGAGGCCGGCGAGGTGAATCGCCAAAGTGGATGGGACAGCGTGCTGGAATCATCCTCGCCCGGAACGACCAGCGCCCAACTCCAGATCGCCCGCCGCGCATGAGAACCATTGGACAACGCGTACGAGTAGCGATAGGGCAACTCTTCCGGCCGTTTGATCACATCCCAAGACACAGCCGGTTCTCCCAAGTTCAGCAACTCGATCGGAACCTCGATGACTTCCGTCGAGGTCGAGTCGCCGGAAAGCATAGCCTTCGGAAACCGAACAAAATACTCCTCGGGGTTGCCTTTGGTGCAAATGTAGCGCAGCCCGAGCGACGATTCGGCCCCCCCGCCACAGGGTCGAGCCTGAGCGTTCAGCGCAAGTGCGACGGCGAAAACACACATCACAACCCTGGGCTTCTGCATGGCATTCTCTCTTCCTGCGACTCGTTCTTACAATCCGCAACAGACGCACTGCTCGGCTCCTTCTATCGTAAGTGCGAGGCCAGCCAGGAGAGTTCAACATTCGAAGCAGGCTTTGGCGAACCCGTTGACCACATAACGGTTAGGCCCTGCTAAAATCTCCGGCTCATGGCAGATGCTGAGCATGTCGCCAAGCTCCAAGGAGGTAGGCGGCCCTGGGAACTATGGCGTCGGGAGAATCCAGAGGTCCAACCGAAACTCAGCGAAGCATTCCTCGCCGCGGCGAACCTCGGAAGAGCAGACCTTCGCGGGGCGGACCTTAGCAGGGCGGACCTTAGCGGGGCGGACCTTCGCGGGGCGGACCTTAGCGATGCATACCTCAACGGGGCGGACCTCACCAGGGCGAACCTCAGCGAGGCCGACCTCACCAGGACGAACCTCAGCGAGGCGAATCTCCGAGGCGCGGACCTCCGTGCGGCTGACCTCACCAGGGCTTTCTTCGAAGAGGCGAACCTCAGCGGGGCGGACCTCCGCGGGGTGGACATGGCGTGGACAAATCTCCCATGGGCCGACCTCACCGGAGCAAACCTAAGCGGGGCGCATCTCAGCGCAGCCAACTTTGTCGGGTCGGACCTCCGAGAAACGCACCTCGGCGGTGCCGTTTTGCATGAATCCGTCTTCGCCGACACCGACCTCCGGGACGCGCACGGATTGGAGGCATGCCAGCATCTGGGTCCCAGCACGCTCGACTACCGGACCCTGGCCCGCTCCGGCGAGCTCCCTCTGTCGTTCTTGCGCGGCTGCGGCCTCCCGGATTCGTTCATCGAGTACCTGCCGTCTCTCCTCGGATCGCCCTTCGAGTTTTACTCCTGCTTCATCAGTTACTCCACCCAGGACCAAGCCTTTGCCGAGCGGCTCCACGCGGACCTACAGGACCACGGAGTGCGTTGCTGGTTCGCGCCGTACGATATCCAAGGTGGCAAGAAACTCCATGCCCAAATCGAGGAGGCGATCCGCGTCCACGACCGGCTGTTGCTGATCCTCTCCGAGGCCAGCATGGCCAGCGAATGGGTCAAGACCGAGATTCTGCACGCCCTCCAAAAGGAGCGAACGCAAGGGCGACGAGTCCTGTTTCCAGTTCGGCTCGTCGAGTTCGAAAAGATCCGACTGTGGGGTCTATTTGACGCCGATACAGGCAAGGACTTGGCGCGTGAAATCCGCGAATACTTCATCCCAGACTTCAGCAACTGGAAGTCCCACGACTCCTACCAGCAGGCCTTCGACCGCCTACTGAAGGACCTTCAGGCAGGGAAACCGGAATAGCCCCAGCGAGCTCCCAAAGCGCCTACGCCCCCTCGCCCCCTGCCGAATCATCCCCATACCCATCATCAAAAATCTCCTCGATCCGCAGCCCAAAAACCCGCGCCGCCCGAAACGCCAACGGCAAGCTCGGGTCGAACTTCCCCGTCTCGATCGCATTCGCAGTCTGTCGCGACACATCGAGCGCCTCGGCCAACTGCGCCTGCGTCCAGTTCCGCTCAGCCCGCAGCACCTTCAGCCGATTCTTCATCGGTAGCGTACCGAGCCGTACACGAACGCCGCCAGAAACGTCAGCCCCATCAGCCCCACCAGATGCGCAACATCCGGCCGAACAGGCACGACGTGGTACGCATACAGCACCGAAAACGGGATCGACGCGACCACCGCCACGCCCACCGTCACCGCCAGGGCATTCAGATACACCCTCTGCTGCAGCTCATCCAGCTCCGCCAGATACCGCTTGTGGGCCAGAATCAGCCCCACGCCCACCGCCACGTTCAGCCCCACCGCCAGCAGCGTCAGCGGCGACGCCTCTTCCCACAGAAACCGCGGCCCGAACTTCATCAGCGCGGTTGCGGCAAGCCACGCCCCGGCCCAACCCGCAAGCCGCCCAACAGCCCGGATCATCCGCGCCTCATACCCAGCGCCCTTCGCTCTCACGGAGTCCATAGTGTCACCCTCGGTTGACTTTCTGTAAAGCACTCTTGACACTTCACACCCTACGCCCGCCAAGGCCGTCTGTCAAGCACACTTTACAGAAAGATCAATTTCATTGACATCGCACCCGATCGGCCGGGCTTGACACCCCGCGCTACCCTAAAACCAGCAGGGCGCCCCGCGGGGCGCCCTTACCTATTCCAAGGCCAACCCGTGTCAGCCCAACCATCCTCCCCGGCCGGGCGCTGTCGCACCGGCAGCGACGGTCGCCCCTCCGCCGGCGAATTTCAGCGCGCAACCGCTCCCGAGCCCGCCAAAGCGGCCCGCGGATGGCTCACTTTGGCTCAGTTTGGCTCACTCTGGCTCACTTTTCGAACAAATTTTCGGCCGCTCAGTCCGCCCGCAGCGACTCCGCGGGGTCCACGGCCGAGGCTTGCCGCGCCGGCAGATAGCTCGCCGCCAGCGCCGCCCCGCAAACCGCCAGCGCCGCCGCCGCATAGGTAGCCGGGTCGAGCGGCGTCACCCCAAACAGCAGCGACGAGACCCAGCGCGAGAGTCCCACCGCCGCCCCCAGGCCCGCGACGCAGCCGACGCAAGCCAGCAGAGCCCCCTGGCGGACGAACAGCCCTTTCACCTGCTCCGGCCGAGCCCCCAGCGCCACCCGAATGCTCATCTCGCGCCGCCGCCGCCCCGCCGCGTAGGCCAGCACGCCGTACACGCCGATCACGGCCAGCGTCAGCGCCATGCTCCCGGCCACGCCCAGCAGAACCAGCAGGAACGACGTGCGGGCCATCATGCGCCGGTACATGGCGTCGAGCGTCCGCACCTCCGTCAACGGCAGGTTCGGGTTCACCGCGTGAATGGCCGCCCGAACCTCCCGCAGAAAGCTCCCTGCCCCGGCCCGGTCGCTTCGAATCTCCAAAATCAAGCTCCGCCGGATCGACAGCGGCTGTCCCGGCTGCCGGGGTTGATCCAGCCCTGTCCGGAAGTACACCAGCAGTGGCGCCGGCTTGTCGGCCCCAGCCTCATACACATCCTCCGCGACGCCCACGACCTCCATCCAGGAGTCGCCCGTCGGTCCCGGCCGCACCCTCTTGCCCACCGCGGCCGCCGGCTCTCCCCAGTACTCGCGCGCCATGCTCTCTGACACGATCGCCACCCGCCGCCGCTGCGTCAGGTCCTCCCAGGCAAAGTCGCGGCCAGCCAGCAAACGCGTGCCCTGCGCGGCGAAAAGCCCCGGCGAGACCCACTTGATGCGTCGGAACGGCGGAATCTCGCCCGGCTCGAACACGCCCTCCACCGCGATCGTCATGCCGTTCTGATTGTCGGGGTCCATCGGCAACGAGTCGGTCAGCCCGACCGCCTCCACGCCCGGCAGCCGGCCGACGCCTTCGACGATGTCCGCCTGCATCTGCGCCACCCGCTCGGGCTCGGGGACCTGCGTGTCCGGAATGGCGATGCTCACCGCCTGCACGCTCTCGGCCCGCGTAAAGCCCGGCTCCACGGAGCGCAGCGCCATGAAGCTGCGGATCAGCAGCCCGCTGGCCACCAGCAGAACCAGCGCCAGGGCCACCTGCGCCACCACCAGCACATTCTGCGTCCGCAGTTGCTCGAGCCCCAGGCTCGCGCCGCGCGCCCCGACGACCCAGCCCGGCAGCCCGCACTGCAACGCCGCAATCAGGCCGAACAGCAGGCTCGCCGCCACCGAGCCGGCCAAAGCGAACGCCAGCGTCTCCGCGTCCACCGCCACCTCGGCCAGCCGGGGGATCGCGCTCAGATCCTGCACCTTCAGGGATTGCACCGCCCCATAGGCCAGCGCCACGCCGCAGGCGCCGCCCAGCAGCCCCAGCGTTAGGCTCTCCACCAGCAGCTCCCGGGCGATCCGCCGCCGGCCGGCGCCCAGCGCGGCCCTTATCGCGAACTCCTGCGTCCGCGCCTGCGCCCTCACCAGCACCAGGTTCGCCACGTTGGCGCAGACCAGCAGGAACACCAAGCCCAGCGCCCCCGCCAGAACTCCCAGCACCGTGCTGATGTCCCCCACCACGTCCTGCTTCAGCGGACGCAGGTTCGGCCTCAGTTGCACCTCGTCGGCATAGGCGCGGAAGTCCTCCGGCATCTGCTGCTGCAGGATGCGCGCCGCATCCCGGTTCGCCCCTTCCACCGTCACCCCGGGCTTCAGCCGCGCGACGCCTGACAGGGAGAACGGTTCGAAGAAGGGCAGGTTCGCGGTGGCAAACCGTTGTGGCAGCAGAACGTCCGGCTCGAGATCGAGGAACCGGAAGCTCCGCGGCATCACCCCGATCACCTGCCGCGAAACCGAGTCGATCATCACCTGGCGCCCGAGAACGCCCCCGTCCCCGCCAAAGCGCCGCAGCCAATACGCGTGCGACAGGATCACGGTCTGCGGCGTCCCCGGCGTATCGTCCTCCGCGGAGAACCAGCGGCCCAGCAATGGCTGTACGCCCAGCGCCGGCAGAACTCCCTGCGTCACCGTGACGGTATGGACCTGGTCCGGGTCGCCCGCGCCGGTCAGCGTCGCGGCCCCCTGCCCCCAGACGCCGAACTCCTCGAAGGCCTCCGAGCTCTCCCTCCAAACCGCATAGAGGCCAGGCCCAAAACCCATGTCGTTGGAACGCCGGCCGTGCAGCTCGCCGGAGTTGAACACGCCCACCAGCGCGTCGGCGTCCGGGTAAGGCAGCGGCCGGATCAGCACCGCGTTCACCACGCTGAAGATGGCCGTGTTAGCCCCGATGCCCAGCGCCAGCGAAAGGATCGCTGCGGCGCTGAAACCGGGGTTCCGGCGGATCATCCGAAGTGCATGGCGGGCGTCCCGCAGCAGCCCTTCCAAAAAGGTCCAAGTGTTCATCCTGTAGATCTCCTCGCGGATCAAAGTCGGGCTGCCGAGCTTCCTGCGCGCGGCCTCGCGCGCCGCCTGGGGGTCCATGCCGCGCGCAATCAGCTCCTCGGTCGTCACGTCCAGGTAGAACTCCAGCTCCTCGCGCTGCTCGGCGTCAGCCTCGTCGCGCCGCCGGAAGCGCCGCCAGCTCTCGAGCCAGCTCATGAGCGGCCCTCTTCGGCCGGGTTCAGAATGCGGCCGATCGCCCGCACCAACTCCTCCCAGCGAGAGGTCTGCGCCGCCAGTTGCTTCCTGCCTTCGGGCGTCAGCCGGTAGTACTTGGCGCGGCGGTTGTTCTCCGAAGTCCCCCAGAACGAGGCGAGCCAGCCGCGGTTCTCCAGGCGACGCAAGGCCGGGTAGAGCGAGCCGTGCTCGACCTGCAGCACCTCCTCGGACCCCTTCTCGATGGCATGGGCGATCGTCTGGCCATGCGCCGGCCCCAGGACCAGCGTCTTGAGGATCAGCATGTCGAGGGTCCCTTGGACCATCTCGGATTGCAGCGGCGATTCGCGTCTTGGCATGTCTTCCTGTCGATGACCGACTAGAGCGTGAACCCGTATCTTAACCCCGTTTTCGCCGCGTTTACAGTGTTTTTACAGATCACCTGCAGGAACGCCGTCGCCTTCCGCGCCGCGCCGGGGAACATCGCCCCGCCGCCTGCCGTATACGCTGTCCATGAGCTTGTTGCGGCCCTGCGCCGCCGTCTTCGCCCTGCTGGCGGCCGTGGCCCCGACGCTGCCGGCCCAAACCGCCGCCGTCCAGGACCTTCCGCTGACCGCCGAGCAGCGACAGCAGCTCGTGGGCGTCTACTCCGTCGCCCCGCCCGACGCACAGGCCCCCGCCGCGCGCGTCCGCGTCTTCGAGCAGGACGGCGCGCTGCTGGCCGCCTTCAACGACAACGCTCCCACCCGCCTGCTCTCCCAGGGCGACAACGTCTTTCGCCCCGAAGCCGCCGCCGACTTCGAGGTCGCCTTCACGCTCGTCGACGGCCGCGCCCGCAAGGTCTCCATCACCTCGCCGGGCGGCGTCATGACCGGCGTCCTCGTCGAAACCGCGCCCGACGCGATTCCGCCCTTCGTCTCCCCCACCAGCGGCCCGCTGTATGACGAGATCGCCCGCCTCGACGCCGCCCTGTTCGACGCCGCCTTCGTCGCCTGCGACGCCCAAAAGTGGGACGCCTTTCTGGCCGACGACGTCGAGTTCTACCACGACCGCGGCGGCTTCACCCAAGGCCGCGCCGTCAAGGCCCCGGCCGACTGCCCGCGCGAGCAAGGGGTCGCTCGCCGCCTGGTCGAAGGCAGCCTCGAAGTCTTTCCCATCCAGGGTTACGGAGCCGTCGAGCGGGGGACGCACTGCTTCCTGCAACAAGGCGGCGCGACGCCCGGCATTGCCCAGTTCGTGCACCTGTGGGCCAAGGGCGACGACGGCTGGAAGGTCGCCCGCATCCTGAGCTTCGACCACCGCCCCGACAGCGCCGGCCTCTGCCCCAAGCCTTAGCGCTCCAGCGCCAGAAAGCGGTCCGCCCCCGCCTCGAGGTCCAGCGTCTGCCGCACGGCCTTCGAGCCCGTGCGGATCTGGAACAGCGCCGCGCTGGTCGTGGAATTCACCAGCAAATCGCGTCCGTCGGCCGTGATCGCCATCTCCTTGATCGTGAACGCCGGCAGCGGAATCTCGCTCGTCAGCAAGAACGTGGCCGTGTCGACCACGGCCACCCCTCGCTCCTGGTTGCGCCCCACATACAGCGTCGAGCCGTTGGGGTGCAGCGCCAGCCCGCCGCTGGTCAGCGCGCCCAGGCTGAGCTGGGCGGAGACCGTCTGCGTCAGCACATCCACGGCAAACGCCCTCACGCCGGCGTCGGTGGCGTAGAGCATCGTCCCGTCCAGGCCCGCCGCGAGCTCGCGAAAGCGCGCCGAGGCGGTCGGATGGGCGACCCGGAAAACGATCGACCGCCTCGACAGGTCGTACCCCAGGATCTCGCCCGGCTGCCCGTCGAGGCTGTCGGTCGCCAGGTACAGCACGCTCCCATCCGGCGAGAACGCCGCGGGCCCGGCCCCGTCCGGCGACGGGCCGACGCCGTCGGGCAGGTCGATCCGGCCGGCCACCCGCAGCGGCCCGGGCAGGATCTCGACGATCGCGCCCGGCTGAGCCGGCCCCGTCGAGCCGTCGCGAGGCGGGTGCAGCACGTACAAGGCCCCGCTCGGCGCATCGGCCAAAAAGCGTGCGCTGCGCAGCGGCAGCGCCACCGCGTCGGTCGCCGCGCCGGTCTGCAGGTCGAGTTCCACCACGCGATCAGCGGCGGCGTCCAGCGCGTAGGCGACGGTCTGCTGGCGGAGGACCAAGCCCCGCAAGCTCAGCGGCTCGGTGATCGGAACCCGCCCGGAGACCTCCACGCGGCGGTCCGTCTTGCGCAGCGCCGCCAGGCTATCCACGCCCGCCCGCTTCCCCCCGGCGCCCTCGGCCCGGAGTCCCGGCGAGTCATCGAAGGCCTCGGCGAGGGTCCCGACGTACTCCATCTCGTCTTCGGGGCTGTCGCGCTGGTCTTCGAGATCGGGGGGCGCGCAGCCCAGCAGCGCCAGGGCCGCCACGGCCGCCAGCCCAAACCGCCCCACTGGGTCCTTCCGGGCCATCGCGTCAGTCCCTCACCGCCACGGTGTTCATCTGCCAAGCCCCAAAAATCGCCGCCGCGTCGTCGAGGCCGGCGGCGCTGGCCCGGGGCGGGCTCTTGGAGACCACCCCCAGGGCGATCCAGGCGTCGACCGCCCACTTGCGGTTCGCCGTGGCCGGCAGTTGCGCCGTGATGTAGTCCGGCACGATCAGCGCGCCGGCCGCCGCGGAGGTCACACAGACGAAGCGGCCGGAGGCGTCGTGCGCCACGCTGTACGCCTCGCCCCAAATCACGGCTTGGTCCTGCACATCGCCCGGCGTCCATTCCAGCGTCAACGGCCGCCCGCTCCGCACCTCCGTCAGCGCCGCCCGGTCGCCGATCCGCAGCGGAGCGCGCGCCGTCGCTTCGCCCTCCACATTGCCCACGTCCGCCCCGCCGGCGGCGGTCGTGCGAACCGCGTCGCCCTCCCGCACCACGGCCTCGCCGTCAGCGGTCGGCGCCGACGAGAGGACCTCCAGAAACGACTGCGGAAACAGGCTGCGGCCCACCAGCAGGCTCCGGCCGCCCACGTTCAGGGTCAGCGCTTCGCCCGCATCCAGCGAAGGGTCCGGCACGGGATTCATGGCGCGCCCGCGCAACGTGTCGCCGCGGAACGCCAAGGTCTTGCAGCTCCCCTCCGGCGGCATCACGAGCTGGTTGAAGTAGAAGTCCGACATCGCCGGCTGGACGAAGTAGCCGCCGGCAAGCTCCGTGGTGAAGGGCTCGGCCGGCTCCGAATCGACCTCGCGCAGCACGTCGAACACCGCCGTCAGCAGGCTCCCCACGCGTCCGCCGCCCGCCAGCGACGCCACCAGCGGGTTGAAGCCGTCCTCGCAGGCCGAGCCGTCAGCCGAGATCGCCATGGACACCGAGTTGCTGACGACGGTCCCGTTGGTCCGCACCAGCACCGGCGCATAGCAGCCCAGCGGCGCGTCGGCGGGGATCTCGAAGACGATCTGGTCGACGCCCGAGCAGCACGGCGTCCGGCCGGAGTACAGCTTGTTCGTCACGCGCGCCCCGCCCACGAAGATCTCCACCTCGACCGGCAGGTCCCCCGCGAACGGCGCGTCCCGGTCCGGGTTGAGGGCCGCCCCCAGGCCTGTGCCCCACAGCGTGACGATCTGGCCGGGCCTGGCGGCCACGCGGCGCGAGTTGATCGGCTGCTCGGTCTGGCTGACGAAGTTCTGCGTGACGCTCGGGCCGAACCCGGCGCTGTTGACCGCGAATAGGCCCACGCTCGACTCGACCACGGTGATCGGCGACCAATTGCCGGCTTCGCCGTCGTAGCTCACGCGCACCGCCACGCGCCCCAGCGGCGCGTCTGACGGCAGGACGGCGTTGATCTGCCCGGCCGCCACGAACAGCGGCAGGGCGCTGCGGCAGTCCTCGCCCCGGCAGACCTCCACGGAGACCCCTGCGAGGCTCGCGCCCAGCGGAAACTCCGACACGATGGCCGGCTCGGCGGGCCCTAGGTCCCGGCCGAACAGCGAGAAGATCGAGCCCCTTGCGATCGCCCCGTTCGGCAACCCCTCCGGCGCGAAGCTGGCGGCGTTGAGAATCCCTCGGTAGTAGAGGAAGGGTCGCGCGGAGGCCGGCGCGACGAGCAGCGCCGTGAGAGCCAAGCCGGAGAGCAGGCGTGCGACAGGCGGCATAGCGGCCTCGGTCCGGACCGCCCCAGTATACCCCGCCTCGGCGGCCTATCCGACCGCCTTTTCAGGAGGCGCTCACGCCCCCCGCCAGCAGCCGCCGGGCCTCGTCGCGCTCGTTCGGGGCCCCCAGCAGCGCCGCCAAGTCGCCGGGCAGCAAGGCGACCTCCGGCCCCGGATTCGGCAGCGCCACTCCGTCCCGCACCAGCGCCACAATCGACGCGCCCGTCTCCCGCCGCAAGTCCAGCTCCCCGATCGTGCGGCCCACGCCCGGCGTCCCCACGCAGACCTCCGCCCAGCCGATCTCCAGCGCCGGATGCGCCCGGCCGATTGTATCGAGCACGGTGGCGCAAGCCGGCGGCAACGCCTCCCCGCTCATGGGTGCGTACATCTCCTGCCGCACCGCTTCGCTGAAGGCGTAGATCCGCTCGGCGGGCGCGTTGTAGCGCGTCAAAACCTGCCGCACCATCGCCAGCCCGGCCTCGAACTCCGGTTGCACCGCCGACCACACGCCGATCTCCCTTAGCTCCTGCATGTGCTCGGCATACAGCGCCCGCGCCACCACCTCGATTCCCGGCTGGGCCTCCCGCGCCTTCACCACCACCATCTTCATCGTCTCGGCATCCGGAATGGTCAAGAACAGCAGCCGAGCGCGGCCGACGCCGGCCGCCTCCAGCGTTTGCGGACGCGTCGCATCGCCCCAGATCGCCGGCAACCCGTTGCGCAGGCACTCGGCGATGTTCTCGTGGTCGAAGTCCACCACCAGGTAGGGCACGCCGATCCGCCCCATCACCTGCACCGCCGCCCGCCCTGTGCGCCCGTAGCCGGCAACGATCACATGATCAGCTAATCCCTGTTCGGGCAAGTGGAAGGTCTGCAGCGGCTCGTCCTGCGGGACCAGCCGCCGCCAACGCGCATACAGCGGCCCTGACAGCCCGGCCAGCGCCGGCGACAGCACCATCGTCGCCAGCGTCGCGGTCAATGCCAGCGAGTAGACCTCCTGCGAAATCGACTGCGTCGAAACGCCCATCCGCGCCAGCACGAACGCGAACTCGCCGATCTGCGCCAACCCCAGCCCCACGATGAACGGCGCGCGGTTGCCGTACCCGAACCAGCGGGTTAGCAAGCCGAAGATGACCGCCTTGCCCACAATCACCAGCGCGACCGTCAGCGCCACCTCGCCGAAATTCTCGACCAGGAACATCGGGTCGAACAGCATGCCCGCCGACGCGAAGAACAACAGCCCAAAGATGTCCCGCAGCGGCACGATGTCCGCCAGCGCCTGGTGGCTCAGCTCCGACTCCGACAGCACCATCCCCGCCACGAACGCCCCAAACGCAAACGACAGCCCGAACAGGTAGGTGCCGTACCCGACGCCGACCCCCAGCGCCAGCACCGCCACCAGAAACAGCTCATGGTCGCGCCAATGCACGATCTTCTTCAGAGCCCACGGAATCAACCGCGTGCCCACGAAGATCATCGCCGCCAAAAAGCCTACGGCCTGCAACGCCGCCAGCCCCAGCGCGGGCAGAGCCTTCTCCAGGTCGTTCAGCTTGGGCAGCACGATCAGCAGCGGCGCCACCGCCAAGTCCTGCACGATCAGCAGCCCGATCATCACTCGGCTCGCCAGCGTGTTCGCCGTGCCCTGCGCCAGCAGAATCTTCAGCGTCACCATCGTGCTCGACAGCGCGATCATCGCCCCGAACCACACCGACTCGATCCCGCCCCAGCCCAACACCCCGCTGCCGATCGCGTAGCCCAGCAGGATGGAGAGCACGATCTGAATCGGCCCGCCGATCAGCGCGATCTTGCGCACCGGGGCCAGATCCTTGAACGACACCTCCATCCCCAGTGCGAACAGCAGCAAGGCGACGCCGATCTCCGCCAACAGCTCGATCTCGTGGATCTCCACCACCGTCGGCCCCGCCGTATTCGGCCCCACCAGCACGCCGGCCACGATGTAGCCCACCAGCAACGGCTGTCCCAGCCGCTGCGCGATCAGCCCGCCGATCAGCGCGGCGCACACGATCAAGACGATGTCGGCGGCGATTCCCATCTCTCCACGATATAATCCGCTGCTCGTGGCCGTCGCTGATCAAATCGTCCTGCTGGGCTATCTCGCGCTGATCGTTGGATTGGGTATCGCCTTCCGGGGCCAGAAGAATCTGAAGGAATTCTTCCTCGGCGGCAACCGCATTCCGTGGCAGGCCGCGGCCATGTCCGGCATCGCCACCATGCTCAGCGCCGTCGGCTACGTCGGCGCGCCCGGGCAAGCCTACGGCGGCGACTGGACCTACTTGCAGCTCCGCGTGGCCTACCCCGGCGCGCTGCTCATCGCCTGGTTCTTCTTCCTGCCGTTCTTCTTCCGGCTGCAGGTCTACTCGGCCTACGAGTACCTGGAGCTGCGCTTCGACCGCAAGACGCGCCTGCTGGCGGCCACGCTGTTCGTGTTCCTCAAGCTCTTCTACGCCGGCGTCGGCATCTACGCCCCGGCGCTGATCGTGGTGGAGATGACCGGTCTTCCCTTCTGGGCCGTCGTCACCGCCATCGGCCTGCTCACCACCGTCTACACCACCCTCGGCGGCATCCGGGCGGTCATCTGGACCGACGCCGCCCAGTTCTTCGTGCTCACCGGAGGCCTGTTCGCCGCGCTCTGGTTCGTGCTCGGCAAGGTCGACGGCGGTTTCCTCGGCGCGGTCCACGGAGCCTATGACGCCGACAAGCTCAAGTTCTGGAACTTCTCCGCCAGCCTCGACACCGAGTTCACCTTCTGGGGCGCCCTGTTCGGCGGAACCTTCCTGCTGCTGAGCCAGTACGCCGCCGACCAGTCCGAGGTGCAACGCTTCCTCACCACGCCGGACCTGCGCGGCAGCCGGCTGGCGCTGGGCTGGTCGCTGGGAATCAACGCCCTCTACGGCATGATCCTGTTCTTCATCGGGACGGCTCTGTGGGTCTACCACCAGCAGTCGCCGCCCGCCGGCGGCCTACCCGCGCCGGACCAAGCCTTCCCGCGCTTCATCCTCGACGAGTTCCCGGCCGGCTGGCGCGGCCTGCTGATCGCGGGCGTCTTCGCCGCAGCCATGTCCACCATCAGCTCCGTGCTCAACTCGCTGGCGACGGTCTTCCTGCGGGACTTCTACCAGCCGTTGAGCGGCCGCGAGGGCTCGGTCAAGCTGGCCCGCCAGATGACGCTGGTGTTCGGCCTCGCCGCCACCGGCATCTCGCTCTATACGGACTCGTTCGGAGACATCCTGGTGGCCGCCGGCAAGATCCGCAACTTCTTCGGCGGCAGCCTGGTCGGCGCCTTCCTGCTGGGCATCTTCTTCCGCCGCGCCAACGGCTTCGGGGCGTTTTGGGGCATCGTGGCGGGCTTCGCGGCGGTGGCGGCGCTGGGCTACACCACGGGCATCTCGTGGCTCTGGTACAGCGTCATCTCCACGGTCGTGTCCGTCGGAGTCGGCCTGTGGCTGAGCAATTCCGCGCCCGAGCCGCCCCCCGAAAAGCTCCACGGCCTCACCTGGACCGACCGCAAGGCCGTCCGCCCCTCGTAGCGCACGCCTCCCGGCGTGCCGCGGAGGCCGTCCCGGCCTCCGATCCCCCGATGTGGTATACCAACGCCGATGCCTACCACGATCAACAGGCGGCGACTCCTGCAACTCGCCGCTGCGCTGTCCGCGACGCCGGCGCTGAGCGCGGCCGAAAAGCAATGGGAGGGGATCTTCGTGATCATGCAGACTCCCTTCCTCGACGATCTGTCCATCGACGAGGACTGCCTGCGGAAGGAGACCGACTTTCTCTGCCGGGGCGGCGTTCACGGCGTGGTGTGGCCCGCGGGCGCGAGCGAAACCACCTCCATCTCGTTCAACGAGCGCATGCGCTATGCGCCGGCCGTGGTCAAGGAAGCCAAGGGCCGCACCACCGTCCTGATCGGAGTTCACGGAGCGAACAAGTTCGAGGCGATGGAGTACGCCCGCTTCGCCGAGAAGATCGGCGCCGACGGCTTGCACGCCCTCGGACCCACCGACGGCTACGGCGATAGCCAGTATCTCGAGGACTACTTCACCGCGATCGCGTCGGCGTCGAAGCTACCCCTGTGCATCCAGGTTTCGAACGGCGGGATGACGACCGATTTCCTGCTGCGCATGGCGGACAAGATTCCGTCGTTGCGAATTCTCAAACTCGAGGCCGGCAACGTTCCCCATGAGGTCACGCGAGTCGTCAAGGAGCGCAAGCGGACGCTGTTCCCCTCCACCGGCGGCGGCGCCATGAACCTCTACAGCGAGATGGAACGCGGCTCGGGCGGCACGATGGCGGGCGCCGGCTTCGCGGACATCCAGGCCCAAATCTGGGACTGGTATCACGAGGGCAAGAAGGAAGAGTCGCACGAGCTCTTCCAGAAATTCCTGCTGTCGGCCGTGCTCGAGCGGCGCACCACGTTCGTCCTGATGAAAGAGATTCTGCGGCGGCGGGGCGTCTTCAAGAACGTCATCATGCGCCGGACGAGCCGCTTCACCATGGACGCAGCGGACCTCCGAGAGCTCGATCAGATCATGGAGTTGCTCCAGCCCTACTTCAGGGTCTGACCCAACAAACGACCGTCGCCGGGTCCTGACCGGCACGCCCGCCGCCTTTAGCAAGCTCCGTAGCGCACGCCTCCAGGCGTGCAGCGGAGGCCGTCCCGGCCTCCGGCGTGCACTACACGCCGGCCCCTCTCTAGCGCCCGCTGCGCCCCGTCAACGGGTCCAAGAACCGAAACAGCTCCACCGTCGCCGGGTCCTCCGGCTTCCCCAAGTCGTCGTTCAGCCGCACGTGGTTCGTGTCCCCTTTGCCGAAGACTTTGACCGGCACGTCCGCCGCCTGCAGCACGCTCTCGAGCCGTTCGGCCTGCGCCCGGGTGTCCGCGTTGCCGGCAAAGTACAGCAGCAGAAACGGCGGAACGCCCTTCCCTTTCGCCACATGCGTAACCGCCGAAAACTCCAGGTGCTTGTTCGGATCGTTGCCGAACTTCTGACGGTGGCCGAACGTCGGCAACGGCCGGCCGTACAGCGCCGTACGGAGCTCGGCCGTGATGATGATCTTCGGGATGTCGTAGGTATCCCCGTCCACCGGCACGCAGCCCTTCAGCGCCGCGAACGGCACGCCGACGCCGCGCGCCAGGCGATCGTCGGTGCACAGCAGCGCCGCCAGTTGCGCCCCCGCCGAGTGGCCGCCGATGAAGATGCGGTTCGGGTCGCCGCCATAGCGGGCGATGTTCTTGTAGACCCAGCCCAGCGACGCCGTCACGTCCGCCGTCAGCTCGTCCATCGTGGCCTGCGGCAGCAGCCGATAGTTGGATGAAACGAACACGAAGCCGCGCTCGGTGAGGACTTTGGGCTTGAGCGCCACATCGCTCTTGTCCCCAGCCTGCCAGCCGCCGCCGTGCAGCCAGAACATCACCGGCAGCCCCTGCGCGGCTTTCTGCGGCGCGTACACGTCGAGGACGTTGCGCTCATGCCCGTTCTCCACGTAGGGGATGTTCGCCGTGAGCTTCTGGCCCGCGGCAAATCCGGCCGACAGAGCCAACGAGACAACAAGCAGGACGGGCCGCAGCATCATGGCGGAATGATACTACGGGGCGCGCGCCTCCGGGAGCGCCGCGGAGACCGTCCCCGCCTCCTTCTCCGGCGATGCGGGACAATCGACGGATGGCTCCCACCAAGCTCTTCCGCCGGCGTGACCTGCTGGGCGCTCTGGGGACGGCCGCTCTGGCCGCCCAATCCGGCCTCTTCGCCGCGGAGAAGCGGCCCCGCATCGCCTGCGTGGTCACCTACTGGGGCGGCACGAGCTCCCACGCGGACTGGATCCTCAGCAAGCTGCTCGACGGCTATTGGTTCCAAGGGGCTCACGTGCCTCCCCGCCTCGACATCGTCTCGGTCCACATCGACAAGCTCGACGACAGCGTCCTCGGCCGCGCCGTCTGCGAACGCAAGAAGATTCCCCTGCTGCCCACGGTCCGCGAAGCCCTCACACTGGGGGGCGGCGAGCTGGCCGTGGACGGCGTGGCGCTGGTGGGAGAGCACGGCGACTACCACAGCAACCTGCTGGGCCAGAAATACTATCCCCGCTGGTGGCTCTACCAGCAGATCGTGGAGGTCTTCGAGCGGAGCCGGCGCTCCGTCCCGGTGTTCAATGACAAGCACCTGTCCACGAGCTGGGACGAAGCCAAGTGGATGTTCGACAAGTCCCGTGAGCTGGACTTTCCGCTCTTCGGCGGCTCGTCTATCCCCTACTACTACCGTGAGCCGGCGATCGATCTCGAACCGGAAACGCCCATCCGCGCGTCGGTCCTGGCCGGGGGCTCCAGCGGCGAAGGGAGCCTCTTCCACTCCATCGACGTGGCGCAGAGCTTCGTAGAGCGCCGCAAGGGCGGCGAGACCGGCGTCGCCGCCGTGCAATGCATCCGCGGGCGGGAGGTGTGGAGTTGGACCGAGCGGAACCCCTGGGCCGGCGGGCTGCTCGACGCCGTTGGCAAGCGCTTCGACTTTCAGCCGGGGCATTTTCAGGAGACGGTCCGCGAGCCCAGCGTCACCCTGATCGACTATCGCGACGGGACGAAGACCGCGATCTACGACGCGCCGGACGTGGGCTGGACCTATGCCTGCGACATCGCGGGCCAAGCCGAGCCGACGCTCGTCTCGATGCTCGGCTGGCCGGGCCGCCAGTATGGCCACTACCGCGCCGGCAACGCCTTCGAGCACTGGATCACGCAGATGATGCTGACGCGCCAGGAGCCCTGCCCGGCGGAGCGGCTGCTGCTGTCGACGGGGCTGACAGCGTTCAACATGCAGTCGAACTGGCAGAACGGCCGCTACTCCGCCGTGGGCCGCCGCGTGGAGACGCCGTACCTGGACATGACCTACCGCCGGGAGCGAAGCGCCATGTTCAACACCGGCCCGCGCCCGCCGGTCCTGCCGGATACACGCCATCTCGGGTAGCGCACGCCTCCAGGCGTGCAGCGGAGGCCGTCCCGGCCTCCGTCCGGGAGGTCGTCGGGGACCGACGACCCGGCACGCCGGAGGCGTGCGCTACGAGCCCAGGCAAATCCCGAGCGGCCGACCGGAGGGCAGTGGTCGGAGGCGGGCGCCCCGTGCTACTCTTTCGAACGCTTGCAGTATCGGCGTCTTCCGCACATCTATCCGGAAGACCGGGCGTTGTTCTTCACCTGGACCCTTCACGGGAGCCTGCCTACCTCCCGCTTGCCGCCCCCGGGCTCCTGGAAATCCGGCAAAGCCTTCCTTTGGACCGACCGTTATCTCGATTCCGCGAGCAAGGGACCCCTGTGGCTCGGGAAGCCCGGGCCGGCCGAGATCGTCGAAGCGGCGATCCTTTTCGGCGACCGCGAGCTGAAGAGCTACGAGGTGGTCGCTTACGTAGTGATGGCCAACCACGTCCACCTGCTGGTCTGGCCGCGGGCGCACCCCAGCCAGTTTCTGCGGCAGCTCAAGGGATTCACCGCGCGGGAATGCAACAAACTGTTGGGCTTGACCGGCCAACCTTTCTGGCAGCGGGAGAGCTATGACCGCTGGGTACGCGACGAACGGGAGCTGCAGCGCATCACCCACTACATCGAAGCCAACCCCGTCCGAGCAGGTCTGGCAAAGACCCCGGAAGAGTTCCGCTGGTCCAGCGCCTGGCGCCGAGCAAACCCGTAGCGCACGCCTCCCGGCGTGCAGCGGAGGCCGTCCCGGCCTCCGTCCGGACGGTCGTCGGGGACCGACGACCCGGCACGCCGGAGGCGTGCGCCACGAACCCCAGGCAGATCCGGTGCGGTCGTCCCGGCCTCCGTCCAGGAGGTCGTCGGGGACCGACGACCCAGCACGCCGGAGGCGTGCGCTACGAGCCCAGGCAGACCCCGTGCGGCCGTCCCGGCCTCCGTCCGGACGGTCGTCGGGGACCGACGACCCGGCACGCCGGAGGCGTGCGCTACACCCCATACCGGGCTACGGCGTCGCGGTCCAACTCCACGCCCAGTCCCGGCCGGTCCGGCACGATCGCGTAGCTCTCCACGATCGGAATCGCCTCCACCAGCAGATCGTCCACGCGCCGGTAGCTCAGCGCGTCGCTGGCGAGGGTGCAGTTCTCCGCCGCCGCGCAGGAGTGGATGAACGCCGCGTCCTTGATCCCCAGCTCGTGGCCCGAGCCGTGCCACACCGGCATCCCCGCGCCGCCGGCCACGTAGGCGTTGCGCACGAAGCCGTGCATGCCCGGCGCCGGGCCGGTGTTGATGTAGGTGCAGGCGCCCGCCTTGGCCCCCTCCACGATCAAGCGCGCGTTCCCGGCCGTCAGCGTGATCGGCGTCCGCAACAGCTCCTCCAGCCGCGCGAACTGCGACAGGTCGTCCTTCTTCACCGGGTCTTCGATCGTCAGCATGTTGTCGAGCACGTCCAGCCCCTTGCCGATCGGCAGGAACTCCTCGGCGGTGGCGTAGTGGCTGTTGAAGTCGACCGTCACCTTCAAGTTCGGCGCGACCTCGCCCACCGCCGCCACCGCTTCCACGATCGGATCGCCCGGACGGCCCTTCATCTTCAGGTTCGTGAAGCCGCCGTCGAGCGCGCGTTGCGCCACCCGCCGGGCGTCGACCGGGTTCTTGCGGCCGCACCAGTACGTCACATAGACCTTGTCCTGCGCCTTGCCGCCCAGGAGCTGATAGACCGGCCAGCCGACGGCCTTGCCGAGCGCGTCGAACACGGCGATCTCAAAGGCGCTGTAGGTCCGTCGGTTGGGCAGCTCCAGGCGGGCC
This sequence comes from Acidobacteriota bacterium, assembly GCA_016125275.1. Lineage (GTDB taxonomy): Bacteria > Acidobacteriota > Terriglobia > Bryobacterales > UBA6623 > RI-231. Next base: position 695,563 of record WGMB01000003.1, read on the forward strand.
AGGTTCAAGTCGAACAGGTTCTTGCCCTCCAGGAATTGGGCGTTGGGCAGCACGTCGCTCTCTTCCACCGCGCGCGGAGTCTCGCCGACGCCGACGATGCCCGAATCGGTGTGCAGCTCCAGAATGAACTTGGGGATCGACGGGAACTCGGTCAGCGCGTCCGGGCCGAGCTCCGGGCTGCTGATGATGTCGTCCTGCATCGGCACAACCACCTTGTGCAGGTCGACCCGGGTGATCTTGACCTTTTCCGCGTGGCCGGCGGTGCAGGCGGGGAGCGCCGCCAGGCCGCAGGCCCCCAGAGTGGAGAAGAGATCGCGGCGAGAGAGGGCGCGCATGGTGCAGACAGTTAAGCACCTTACACCCGCGCTGACAACGGCCCGCGCGGCATTTCCGCACGGCGGCTACGACCGGCCGTTGCGGCGCGCAAGCTCTTCAAACACGGCCTTGCGCTCCCAACATGCCTCGGGCGATGCAGCGCCCTCGTCGAGCACCCGCACGACGCCGAAGGAGGCCACGTCCAGATCGCGGCGGCCCTCCCCGGCGGGCCGGTTCCAGGAGGCGAAGGTGAACCAGAAGGCCGCCTCCAGCCCGCATTGCTCGTAGACCTCGGCCACCTCCCGCAGGTACCGTACCTGCTCGTCCTCGTCGCGAACCCAGTCGCCGTCGAGCCGCCGGTCCGCCCCCGCCCCCTCGACGATCATCCAGCCGGAGCCGCCGCGGGCCGCCGCGCCGCGGTACGTGCAGCAGCCAAACTCGGTGGCCGCCACCGGCTTGCCGTGGCCGGCCAGCGCTTGGAGCGACGCGGCGAAAGTCTCCCGGTTGGCTTCGTCGCGATAGGCGTCGACGCCCACGATGTCGAACGGAGTCCAGTCCACCTGCTCCCAGGCGCCCGAGGCGTAGGTGACCGGCCCGGCGAACCGCGCTCGCACGGCGTCGGCGGCTTCGGCCAGGAAGGCGTTGAAGCGGGCCAGGATCTGGGGATACTCCGCAAACAGCTCGGGAGTCGGCGCGCTCAGCAGCCGCAGCCGGGCGTAGACGTCGTCGCCGGGCAGAAAGCCGCTCCCGAAGACGCTCGCCTCGCACCCCGCCACAAAGACCACGTTCGTCCCTGCCTGCCGGCGCAGTTCCTCGGCCGCCGCCGCGGACTCGGCCAAGAAGGCCGTCATCGCGGGGTCTTCCAGCTCGCAGGGGAAGGGTGAGAACCACACGTCCAAGCCGGCGTCGGCGGCGCACCGGCCGGCCCAGCGGAGCCGCTCCAAGTCGCCGCCGGTGATGCGCACGGCCGGGCACCCCAGCTCACGCGCAATCGCCTGCATGTCGAACCGGACCTGTTCGCGCCGAAACACCGCGCGGGAGGGACGGGCTCCGGGAAAGAAGCCCGTGTCGTAGGTAATTCCAATCTTCATCGGGAGTCGCCTCGCCGCTTCTTACCCTAGCAGCCCCCGTGGCGCACGCCTCCAGGCGTGCAGCGGAGGCCGTCCCGGTCTCCGTCCGGAGGGGTCGTCGGGGACCGGCGACCCGGCACGCCAGAGGCGTGCGCTACGCCCGCCGCGCCGACCACTTCGCCTGGCCGTACTCCCAGCCCAGCTCCACGATCCCGCCCAACTCGTTCTGCGTCGCCGCCCCCTCGAACTTGTAGTCGAAGTCCGTCGCCTCGTAGCGTCCGCGGATCTGGAACGCCACACGGTCGCCGTCCACGTGCCCGCGCAGCGTCCCGTGCGGAACCAGCGGGCTGCTGTAGGAGCCGGAGATCTCATTCCCGTCGGCGTCCAGGTATAGACGCATCTGCGTGCGGCTCGCCACGAACTCCAACTCGGCGACCCAGTGGCCGCTCACATCCACGCCGGCCGGCCGCCGCTTCGGTTCGGGCTTCGGGCCCGGCGCATTCTTCAGCACCTCATACAGCCGCTCGGCCACGATCTTGTATTCGCCCGGATACATCGCCGCCGGCCGCAGCACGAAGCGGTGGCCCTCCCCCTCGGCGTGCGTCATGATGCGCGGCGAACCGGCCAGCATCTCGCGGCCCAGCTCGGCGTTCGAGTAGCCGATCTTGGCGGGGTCCCACTCCACGAACAGCACCGGGTAATAGGCCGGGCGGTCCGGCGGCGTGATCTCGGCCTTCACGCCCGGAACCTGCTCGATGCGAGCCTTGATGTGCTCGAACCAGCTCGTCCATTCGCGGTCCTCGGCGTCCCGGTCGCGCTTCTGCACCAGGTACTCGACGGCCGTCACCAGCCCCACCACCTCTTCCTTGCTGACCTTGATGGTGCGGCCGAACGTGATGTGCGGCGAGCTGCCGGCGTAGGCCGCCGCGATCAGGTCCCGCCGGCCCATCAGGATGCCGGATGTCTGCGGGCCCCGCAGGATCTTGCCTCCGCTGTAGGCCACCAGATCGACGCCGGCTTCCAGAAACGGGTTGGGACGCAGTGGCAGGTCGGCGGCGGCGTCGATCAGCACCGGCACGCCGTGCGCGTGGCAGGCCTGCACGTACTGCCGCAGCGAGAACGGGTTGCCGCTGTCCGCAACGTTCACCTGGGCGTGCGCCAGGGCGGTGCGCGGCGAGAAGGCGGCGGCGAGATCCTCGGCCGTTTCGACCTCGATCATCCGCACGCCGACGTTGCGCACGGCCTGGTCGTAGTAGCTGCGCGACCACTTCGGCACGATGCATTCGTTCTTCAAGCCGGCGGTGTTGGGCAACTGCTTCATCTTCTCGGGGTCGCCGCCGGCCACGCAGGCGATGGTTCCGCAGGTCACTGAACCCGCCGCGCCCGAGCTCACCATGGCGCTCTCGGCCCCCAGCAGCTCGGCGATGCGCGCGCCGGCCTTGGCCATCAGCTCGTCGAGATTCACGTGGTAGTGGCCGGCTTGCTCGATCGCCTCGATCACCTCCGGCAGTTGCCGCGACCCGCCGTTGATGGTGTAGGTGGAGGTGCAGTTGATGAACGGCTCCACCCCGAGCCGGGAGTAGACCTCCGGGCCGCCGCCTCGCACCGGCATGCCGGTGGTGGCGGCCGCGGCGGCGGGCGTCAGCCCCAGGAGCCCGGTCGCGGTCGCCGCGCCTCCGGCCTGAAGCATGCTGCGGCGAGTGAGGCGCTGGGCGGCGGGCGGTTTCTGCGATGCCATCGGGAGACTCCTTGCTGGTGTACCAAGTCTACAGCGCGCCGTCGGGCCGCATGGTTCAGATTGCTCGCCGGCCCCGCTTCGGCTACTCTGACGGCGGCTCCGCGGCCCCCTGCGTCCAACCGGGCCGCGCGCCGAGGCTGTACACATGACGACCGATCCTTCCGCTCCCGGCCGCCGCGGTCTTCTCCGCCCCGGACCCTCGCTGGCGGTCCTGCTGCTGCTCTCCGGCTGGGCTTCGGCGCAAACCGCGCCGCACCCGCTGCCGCGAATGAAGCCCAGCGAGGCCGCCACGGCTTACAAAAAGGAGATCGGCCGCGAGCCCTCCACTTGGCGCTGGAACGTCCCGGTGGAGCTGCCGCACCTCACGCACGGCGTCGTCCACAGCCCGTCGATGGACCGCGACATCGGCTACAACATCTACCTGCCGCCGAGCTACGCCGACAATCCCTCGCTGCGCTACCCAGTGGTCTACTACTGCCACGGCGCCACCGGCAGCGAGAGCTCTGACACGCCGGTCGTCGAATATGTGATCGCCGAGCTCGCCGCCGGACGCATCGGCGACGTGATCTACGTGTTCGTCAACGCCGGGCACTTCAGCGGCTACCGCGACAACCCCGCCAGCGGCGTCCTGGCGGAAACCTACTTGATGCGGGAGTTGATCCCGGAGATCGACCGCCGCTACCGGACGCTGGCCTCCCGCCAAGGCCGCGCGCTGATGGGCTTTTCCATGGGTGGAGGCGGCGCCACGCGGCTGGCGCTGGCCCACCCGGACGCGTTCTGCGCCGTGGCCTCCTTCGCCGGAGCCTTGGACGCGAACCCCGACCTACCGGCCGGGGCGGACGAGCGCGCGCCGGTGGACCCCGCCAACAGCGTGTATCACTGGGCCAAGGTCCACGCCGACCAGATCAAACACAACCTCGCGCTCTATTTCTTCGTGGGCGACCAGGACCGGCTCTACGGCCGAAACGCGGCCTTCGTGGACTTCCTCCACCAGCAAGGCATCGGCTTCGACTATCGTGTGATGGCCGGCCTGGGCCACGACCTTTGGGGGTCCATGGCGCTGTGCGGCGCCGAAGCCGTTCGCTTCCTGGCCGCCCACTACGAGCCGGCCCGCGCCGCCGAATAGCCGAATCAGAACGTCACGCCCATCAGCAGATCGAGCTGATGGGGCCGCGCGCCGTCCGGGGCCGTCTCGCCGTTCAGGTACTTCGAAGAGCCCCAGTAGGTGTAGCGCAGGCCGGGATCGAAGCGCAGGGCGCGCCACTCGAACTGCAGGCCGAGCCCCGCGCTCGCCCCCACCGTGGACAGCTTCGCGCCGCCGATCGTCTGCGCCAACCGAAACGAAGGGCCCGCAGCCAGATAGGGCCGTATCGGCCCGTCGCCGAAGCTGCGGCGGACCAGCACCGGAAACTGCCACGAGACGGCCGCCTTGTTGTGGAACTCGCCGCTGGTAGGAACGCCTAGTCCGCCCTCCGCCGCGAACAGGGTCGTCTGGCGAAAGCGGATCTGGCGGTAATTCGCCTCCGCCGTTACGCTCCAACGGTCCGTCAGGCGAACGTCGATCCGCGGGCCCGCCAACCAACTGCGCGAATACGTGCGCGACCGGGCAGCGACGATGCCGTCCGGAAAGTCCGGCGTGGTGAAGGTCTCCACGCTGGAGCTTCTCGGCAGCGGGCGGACCAGCATCGACCCCACCACGGCTCCCAAGCTCACTCGCTCGCCCAACGGCTTGCGGTCGCTGAACGCCGCATGGCTCACGCCCACCAGCAGCTCCACCTGGTCCGGTTTGGAGGGCTGCGTCCACCACACGTCGTCCCGCCAACGGGTGTAGCGCACCGTCGGCGACACCGTCAGCCCATGCCAAAGCAGGTCCACGCCCGCGCCGGCCGTCACGCCGAAGTGGGACGGATGCGTATTGCGATTGCCCGTGGCGCGGAATGACACGCCGCCCTCCACGAACGGGTTCACACGGCCTGTTGTAAAGCGATACTTCGCCAGCACGGGGAACTCCCAGGTGACAGTCGGCCCGCCTTGCTCGCGCTGCAAACGCCGGTAGATGGCGTTCGACTCGACGGAAAAATGTTCGGTGAACCGCCACTCCAAGGATGGTCCGCCGATGGGCGAGCGCGATCCGCTGCCGTTGTCGTCGGAACGAATGTAGTCCCGGGTCGCCGCCGCGCCGCCGATCACGCCGAACTGCAGGCGCTGCGCCGCCGCGGAACCGCCAAGAACAAGGGGAAGGGAGAGGATCAATAGTAGTCGCACGGAGGTCTACTACGAGACTCCGCGCGACCCGGGGTTCAGACGCCCCCCGGCGACCGTGAGGTTGCTACCACCCCGGCGCCCAGCCTTCCGTGGTCGCGGCCTCACGGCCGCGGCTCGGTTGCGCTTGGTTTTGGCCTTAGTTGCGCAGGGGTTTGCCCGTCTTGAGGATGTGCTCGATGCGCGCCTGGGTCTTCTGTTCGCCGCACAGCGACAGGAACGCTTCGCGCTCCAGCCCCAGCAGGTATTCCTCGGAGACGAACGCCGGTTCAGTCAGGTCGCCGCCGGCGAGCACGTTCGCCAGCTTCTTGCCCACGTGTACGTCGTAGTCGCCGGCCCATTCGGCCTGCCGCATCATCCACAGGCGCAGCTCGAGCGCCGCCCGTACGCCGCGTCCGCCCACCAGAATCGGCGTCTCTTCGGGAGGCTCGTAGCCCGCCGTCGCCAGCCCCTGGGCCGCCTTCTTCGCTTCGGCCAGCAGGCGGTCGCGGTTCATCGTCACGCCGTCGGAAGCCCTTAGCAGGCGCATCTCGCGGGCCTCGGCGGCGCTGTTGCTCACCTTCGCCGTGCCGATCATCTCGAAGGCGGACAGCATGTGCGCCGTCACGTCGTCCTTGGCGTCCAGGCCCGCCGTGTAGCGCCGGGTCACCTCCGCGCAGCCGCCCGCCGCCGGCACCAGGCCGACGCCGACCTCGACCAAGCCCATGTAGGTTTCCGCCGCCGCCTGCACGCGATCCGCGCGCAGGGCGATCTCGCAGCCGCCCGCCAGGGTTTGGCTGAAGATCGCCGCCACCACCGGCTTGGGCATCCGCCGCACGCCGGTGATCAATCGCTGCACCAGGCGTAGCTGTTGGTCCAGCTCCTCCCAGCGGCTTTGCAGGCTCAGTCCCAGGATCATCTGGAGATTCGCGCCGACCGAGAAGTTCTCACCCTCGTTGCCGATGACCAGCGCGTCGAAGTCGCGCACCGTGCGGGCCATGGCGGCGTCAAACAGCGCAAAGAACGCCTCGTCGAGCGCATTGGCCTTGGAGTGCAGCTCGAGCAGAGCCACCCCGTCGCCCAGATCCCACACGCTGGCGCTGCCGTTGTGCTCCACCGGTTGCGAGGCCAGGCGGACACGGCGCAGCTCCAGCGAGCCGGGAGCCGGCGGAATGGGCCGCTGCTCGCCGGAGGCCAAGTCAAAGTAGGTGGGGGCGGTCCCCTGCACGCCGTAGAAGCTCTTGGAGGGCGAAGCCAGCACGCGCTGCACCAGCTCCGGCAGGGGCTTGCCGTCGGCCTCGATGCGGCGGGCCGTCTCCTCGACGCCGATGTCGTTCCACAGCTCGAAGATGCCTCGCTGCCAGTTGAAGCCGGACTTCATTACGGCGTCCAGCGCCACGATGTCGTCGCAAACCTCCGGCACGCGCGAGGCGGCGTAGAGGAACAGCTCGCTCAGCGTGGCCCACACAAAGCGGCCGGCGCGGCTGTCGGAAGCCAGCACGGCCTTCACGCGCTCTCCCGGCGTGGGCAGGCGCTTGGCGTCGGAAATCTCGGGGAAATCCGGCTCGATCCGTTCGCGGTACTGCAGCGTCTCCAGGTCCAGCACCAGCCGTCCGCCGGCTGCCTTGGAGTCCTTCTTGTTGAAGCCTCGGCCGGCCTTGTCGCCGACGATGCCTTTCTCCACCATCTGCACCAGGAAGTCCGGCGGCTGATAGACTTCGCGCCGCTCATCCTCGGGCACCAGCTCATAGAGCGTGCGCGCCACGTACAGACACACGTCGATGCCGGTAAAGTCGGCCAGCCGGAACGTCGCCATGCGCGGGCGGCCGACCAACGGGCCGGTCAGGGCGTCGACTTCTTCGATCGTCAGCCCCTGCTCGGTCATCGTGTGCAGGGTCTGCATCACGGCGAACAGGAAGATGCGGTTGGCGATGAAGTTGGGCCGGTCGTTGGCCCGCACCACGACCTTGCCGAGGCGGCGGTCGCAGAACTCCGTGACGAAGTCGACGACCTCGGGCTTGGTCGCCGGCGTCGGGATCAGCTCCAGCAGCCGCATGTGGCGCGGCGGGTTGAAGAAGTGCGTCCCCAGCCAATGCGCCTGAAAGTCCGCGGAAAGGCCCTCCGCCAGCTTGGCGATGGGCAGGCCGGAGGTGTTGGAGCTGACCAGCGAGCCGGGCTGGCGAAAGCGGTCCACCTGCTCGAGCAGCTTGCGCTTGACGTCGAACTTCTCGATGACCGCCTCGATCACCCACTCGGCGTCGGCCACGCGTTCCAGGTCGTCCTCGAAATTGCCCACCCGCAAGTGCTCGGCGGCTTTGGCGGTGAAAAAGGCCGGCGGACGCGCCTTCGCCAGCGCCTTCAGCGCTTTGGCCGCGACGGCGCTGCGTTCAGCAGGGGTGGACGCGCCCGGCGTGGGGAGGTCCAACAGGAGGCAGTCGACGCCGGCGTTGGCGAGGTGGGCCGCGATGCGCGACCCCATCGTTCCGGCGCCCAGCACCACCGCTTTCTTCAGTTCTGTCTGCATGTTCTTCCGGCCAACAGCGAAGACGATATCATACCGTCCGCCGTCGGTTGGACGCCCGGAAGGGGCGCGGTGTTTCCCCGCGGGCGACGCTCACGCGTCGATGCAGATGTGGCGTCCGGACGAGCTGGGGCGCGGGTCGGAGCCGCTGTCGTCGGGCTCGTCCTCCGGCCGCCCGGGCTTGCGCCGGGAGCGCCGTTCGGGGGCGCCTCGCCGCTCGGAGTCCGCGCCCAGGCGGTCGATGCGGCGCGGCTGCTCGGTGCGCTCGACGATGGGGCCGGACGGGAACGCTGCAATGGGTTCCACGGTCGTCACCTCCTTGTCGCCTAGTCTATCGGCGGCTGAGAGAATCGCTTGAGGGCGCGGGGTCCATTGACAGGGCGGCGGCCGGCGACGCATCATGAAGGTTAACCCCTGCCAAGCCGGCGTAGCTCAGTTGGTTAGAGCGCTTGATTGTGGATCAAGAGGTCCGGGGTTCGAATCCCTGCGCCGGTACCATTTCCCCTCCGATTTCCCAGCCTGCGGTTCGCTTCCATTTCCAGCCACACTGGCGGCCCTCGCGGAACCCTCTGTTCGTCTCTGAATTCCGACCGATTTTCCGGCGCCCCCCGCGCTAACGTGTGGAACCGGACTTTCCAGTTTTCGCCATGCGTTTTCGGCCACTTCGCGGCGGCTTTGTTTTCGAAATGCCGTGCTAGCCTGACTGCGAATCCCAAGCTTGGAGGGTGGCCGGCCGGCCAATTTCCGGCGCGAAACCGGCGCCGGGCTGACTGCATCGAACACTCCAGGCTGGAGGGGCTCCGACCAACGCCGTCGGTTGGATATGAAATGTGACAGTTGGACCGGATGCAATTCATAGCGTTCTGCGCGTGGGACTGGCGATGGGACTGCTGGGCGGCGCCCTCGGCGTCTGGGCCGGTCTGGACCAGATGAGCGCCTGGAAGACCGAGCGGGCCACCGCCGGGGCGCGCGCCTCGGCCCTCGAGGAGTACGCGCAGCAGATCCACGAATCCGGCCGCAAGGGCGCGCACTACGACCGCGCCAAACGTGAAGCGCAACGGCTGCGGCTGCAAGCCGAGCGCGAGCGTCCGCCCCAGGGCGATACGGCGGGCTTCTTGGCCGAGTACGGGGCCTTCGGCGCGGCGCTGTTCGGCGGCATCGGCGTGGTCTTCGGCTCGGCCGGCGTGTGGATGTGGCGCGGCCCTCAGAGCGATCTGGACTGATCGCCGCCGGCCCTGCGAAAACCCCTGCGTTTTTCCACCCCTCCGGCCGCCGGAGCCGCTTCCGAGCGTGCTACAGTCCTGCAGGTCGCGAACCCTGATGTGGGAACAAAACTACCTGCCCGTCGCCGACAGCCTGGCCTACTCCACAATCGCCGCTTCCCTGCCTCTGCTGATCCTGTTCTTCCTGCTGGGCGTTCAGCGTAGGCCCAGTTGGGTCGCCGGGCTCAGCGCCTTGGCGGTCGCGCTGGCCCTGGCTGTGGGCGTGTACCACATGCCTCTGCCGCAAGCCGCGGGTTCCATGGTCTATGGCGCGGCCTTCGGCTTGTTCCCCATCGGCTGGATCGTGGTGGCCTCGCTGATCCTGTATCGGGTGACGGTGGAGACCGGCAAGTTCGAGGTCATCAAGGATTCGATCGGCTCGCTCAGCGACGACCGGCGGCTGCAGGCGGTGCTGATCGGCTTCGCCTTCGGAGCCTTCATCGAGGGCGCGGCCGGGTTCGGAACGCCCGTCGCCGTGGCGGCCGCCATGCTGACCGGGCTGGGCTTTTCGCCCTTCTACGCGGCGTTCATCTGCCTGGTCGCCAACACCGCTCCGGTCGCCTTCGGCTCGCTGGGCATTCCCGTGGTCACCCTGGCCGGCATCACCGGGCTGCCGCTGGCGACGCTCAGCGCCATGACGGGCCGTCTGTGCGCTCTGATCGGCCTGCTCATCCCGGCCTACATGGTGGTCATCATGTCCGGCTTCCGCGGCGCCCTGGGGGCTCTGCCGCCGATCCTGGCCTGCTCGGCGACCTTTGCCTTGGTGCTCTTCGGCGCCACCAACTTCATCGGGCCGGAGCTTGCCGCGATTCTGGCCTCCATCGCCGCGATGCTGGCGATGGTCATTGCCATGAAGCTCTGGAAGCCCGCCGTGATCTTCCGGCTGGAGGGCGACATCGAGCCCACCTTCGGCGCCCACCGGCACAGCCGCCGCGAGATCCTGGCCGCCTGGAGCCCCTATACGCTGCTGGTGATCTTCGTACTGGCTTGGCGCTTCCCGCCGCTCCAGGCGTTCCTCAACTCGTGGAGCGTGTCGATCCCCGTGCCGGGCCTGCACGAGACCATCCTGCGGGTGCCGCCGCTCACGGCCGAACCCTCGCCATATCCGGCCCTGTACAGCTTCCAGTGGCTTTCGGCGGCGGGCACGTCGTGCTTTCTGGCCGCCTTCGTCGCGGCCTCCTTGTTGGGTCTTTCGCCGGTCCAGTTCGGAGGGGTTTGCGGGCGCGTCCTGCGGCAGCTCTCCAAGCCGCTGCTGACGATCGCGTCCGTGCTGGCGCTGGCCTTTCTGATGAACTACGCCGGCATGACCTCGACGCTCGGACTGGCTTTCGCCGCCACCGGCCCCCTGTTCCCGGCCTTCAGCGCGATGCTGGGCTGGACGGGCGTCTTTCTGACCGGCAGCGACACCTCCTCCAACGCCCTGTTCGGCAATCTGCAGGTGGTGACGGCCAATGCCCTGGGGCTGAACCCCATCCTGACGGCCTCCACCAACGCCGCCACCGGCGTGATGGGCAAGATGATCTCGTTGCAGAGCATCGCCGTGGCGGTGGCCGCGACCGGCATGGCCTCGTCGGAAGAAGGGCGCCTGTTCCGCGTCACCTTGAAGCACAGCATCATCCTGGCCGTGTTTCTGGCGGCCGTGACGATGCTCTTCGCCTACGCGCTCCCGCAGTTGGTTCCGCAGGTCGGGCCCTGAGGCGGTGGACCCGGAAGCAGGCAGGCGCTGAGTCAGCCCCGGGCCGCCTGCAGGTAGGCGCTGGTCTGGTGGACCCTGGCGAAGCCCGCTCCCAGCAACTCCTCCACGATTCTCCGCATCTCCGGCTCGCGGATGGTCTCGGTCCCCGGCGTGCCGGTCGCGTCCGCCAGAAAGTCCACGAAGTAGTCTCGATCGTGAGCGTCTCGGGCGGCAGACTCGCAGCAGAAGTTGGTCATGAAGCCGCAGATCGCCACGGTCCGAACGGCCTGGGCGCTCAACGACTCCTCGAGAGTCGTCCCGACGAAGCTGGAGTAGCGCGTCTTGAGGATCTCCGGCGCGGACGCCGGCCGGCGGAGCCGCGAATCGTACTCCACCGCCTCCGAGCCTTGCTTGAAGTCGAAGTCGGCGGCCGGCGCTCCCAGGTAGTCGAACATCCGCCCCAGGTCCGAGCCGTCGGCCCGGTGCAGGTGGCGAATATACAGAACGGGGCGCGACCTCGCCTCGAAGAGCTCGATCAATTCGTTGATGCGCGCGATGGTGGGGCCGCAGTCCTCGCAGTACAGCGGCGAGGATTCCATGGTGTAGGCACGCTGGACGTCGATCACCAGCAAGGCCGCATCCGCCGGCAGGTCCGGACCCGTCGTCTGCGGCCGAGCCGGTCCGGGCAGCGCTAAACTGCCGGCGGCCGCCAAGGCTCGTGCCGCCTCGCGTCGGGTCATGCCTGCCATGCTCCCACAGATCAGTACAGCGCCGCGGCCGCCCTGTAGACCGCCTCGGCCTTGTGGCAATCCGCCAGCGCGCCGATCACCTTCAGCCGAGCCCCGGCCGCCGACAGCTCCCTCAGGTTCACCACGAACAGCGTGGAGTCGCCCAGCTCGAAGCGTTCCCGCTCGGCCTCGGCCAGACGCTGGGAAACATCGAGCTCCGCCCGCGCCAGCTCCAGCCGCTGCAGGGCGGCGTCCAGAGCCGAAACCGAATCGCGCACCTCGACCTCCACGCGGTTGCGCGCGAAGGTCAGCTTCTGATCGAGCTGCTCCAGCTTGGCTTCCTGGACGGCCACCGCGCCCTTGGCCTTGCGGCGCTGGAAGGGCGACTTCAAGGTGACGCCCGCGATGAACTCGCTGCCGCGCTTGGTGATCGAGCCGTCGCCGGCGTCGCGTCCGTACTGGGCCGTAAAGTCGAGCTCCGGCAGCAACTGGTTGCGCGCCAGCCCGAGCTCCGCCTGGCTCTGGCGCACCTCCACCAGCGTGCCGGCGATCTCCGGTCGGCGCTCCAGCGCGATCCGCAAGTCCTCCTCGACCTGCTCCGGAGGGGTCGCCGCCGGCTCGGGGAACTCCGGCAGCCGCTCGCGGCCCACGACCTGCGGTTTGCCCTGCGCGTCGCGGTAGAGCATCGACAGCTCGAAGCCGGCGTTCTGCAGCTCCCGCGTGGCCGCGACCACAGCCGCCTGGCGCTCCAGCAGGGCGCGCTGGTTGTCGACGATTTCGATGGCCGCCACCTCGCCGGCCGCCACGGCCTCCTCCACCTGGCGGATGCGCGCCTGCGCCAACTCCAGCAGAGCCTCGGCGACCTCGAGCTTGCGTCCCGCCGAGACCCAATCCCAGTAGGACTTCGCGGCGGTCTCTAGCAGCTTCAGCCGCTGCTTCTCGATCGAGGCGTCTGCCAGCTCCACCGAGAGGCGGGCCAGCAGCAAGTCCGTGCGCCGCTCATCGGTCTCCCGGTTGCGCAGCAAGGGCAGCCGCACGCCGCCGCTCCACTCGCCGCGCGAGAGCGTGAGAATGTCCTGCTCCCAGGGGCCGAAGTTGCCCTGGCCGCGCTTGTAGCCGCCAAAAACCTCGCCGCCCCAGTCCGCCAACGGCTGCTCGACGCGCGCCCCGTTGGCGCGGTTCTTGTAGTAGCCGAACTGGTTCTGCTCGGACTTCAGCGAGAGCTTCGTATCGAAGGCGCCCTCGGCGCTCAGCGCCTTGCCCTGCGCCATCTCACGCTCTTGCAGGGCGGCCAACAGCAGGGGATAAGAGATCTCCGCCGTCGCCAGCACCTCTTCGAGCAGCAACGGATCGAGCGAGCCCTCCTGCTTCGACGCATTGTTGGCGCTCGCCGCGGCCGCGAACAGCGTAAGTCCCAACGGCAGCGCCCAGTAGAAATGGATCAACTCTTGCCCTCCTTGGCTTCCAGATGCGGCGCGGTGGTGGCGGGCGGGAAGCCGTTGAACTGGCGCCAGAGCTCGAAGCCCAGCGAAACCTTGTCCAACAGGATCCAGCCGTTCGCCCGTACGCCCTGCCGCAAATAGCGCTGCTCGGGCCATTCCGCATCCTCGGGGTCCGCCTGCACCAGGGCTCGAAACTTCCCCATGCCGTTATCGGAAGCGTCCACCAGCAAGACCTCGCCGCCGAAGGTGCCCACGGCAATCGACGGCCATCCGGCGAATTGCAGCGCCGGCCAACCCTCGAACTGGAGCCGCACCTTGCGGCCGGGCGACACCAGCGGCGCGTCGTTGCCGTCCACCCAAAGCTCTACCACGTTGTGCGTGGAGATCGGCACCAGCTCCATGAGCATGTCGCCGGCCTTCACCATCTCCGCGCCCTGCCGCGCCGTCACGCGCAGCACCACGCCGTCGGCCGGAGCGGTGACCACCTGGGTCGCCTGGCGCGCCAGCCGTACATCCACCTTGGTCAGCTCCGCGATGCCTTTTTGGGCGTCCGACAGCGCCGATTCGAGAGACGCCCGCGCGTCTTCGACCTTGGCTTGGTTCTCCGCGTCGATCTTTTCGCGCTCGGCCAGCAAGGCCACTCGGCTGTTGCGCTCGGCGTTGAGGTCTGCGCGAGCTTTGTTGGCAGAGGCCACGGTTTGGTTGAACTGCAGCTCCGAGAGCTCGTAGTTGCGCCTCGAGGCCAAGCCCTTGTCGTTCAGGCGCAACTGACGGTCGAAGTTGAGGCGGGCCGTTTTCTCGGCCGCTTCGGCCGCCTCCAGACCGCGCTCGGCCGCCTTGATCTTGTCGTCGGCCACGTGGATCTTCGAGTCCGCCGCGGCGATCGCCCGGTCGCGCGTGTACTGCAGCCGATCGATCTTCTCGCGAATCGACTGGGCCTTGCGCAGCGCCGCCTCGCGGACCCCGTCGGTGGCCGTCCGCTCCAGCTCCATGCGCTCCACCAGGGCGGGGTCGTTGTCGCGGATCTCGAGCAGGACGTCGCCGCGGGAGACCCGCGCGCCCTCCACCACCTCCCACCGGATGATCCGGCCGTCGACGGGCGCTTCGATGAACTGGCGCCGCTCGACCGGATCGAACGCCACCACCTGCCCGGAGGCCACCACGTTCTGCTGCCAGGGAGTGACCGTGAGAGCCAGCCCCGTGGCGATCAGCAGCAACGCCAACACCCACGACAGCACGCGCGCGTTGCGCAGCGACCCGACGTGCTCCAGGGCTTCGAAATGCCCGTCTAGAACCGGCGCCCTCATCTCAAGCGGCCTCACTGAGTCGTCCCCTCTCCAGCCTTACGACGCGGTCGCAGAGGGCCAGCAAATCCGGGCGGTTGGTGATGCAGACCAGCGTCCACGGGGCGGAGCGGTCAAACAGCATGCGCGCAATCGAATCCCGCAGGACGCGATCGCCGATTCCGTCGAGAACGGCATCGAGGATCAGCAGCCGCGGCTTGCCCGCGATCGCTCGCGCCAGAGCCAGCCGCACGGCCTGCACAGTGGTCAGCGGAGCGCCGTCGCCGCTCAGCGTCGTCTGCAACCCGTCGGGCAGAGTCAGCACCTCGTCCAGCAGCCCCACGGCCGCCAGCGCCTGGTGCGCTTCCTCGATCCCGACGTTCGGGCGCCCCATGGAGATGTTGCGCTCGATGGTGTCCCAGATGATGTCGGAATCGCCGACCAGGGCGGCCTCCTCGCGCAGATCCATCCAGGAGAGGTCGCGGGCGTCGAGGCCGTCGGCCAGGGCGATGCCCGATTCCGGCCGCCGCAGCCCGAACAAGGCGCCGGCCAGAGCCGACTTGCCCGAGCCGCTGGGCCCGGTGACGCCCACGCGTTCACCGGCTTCGATGCGCAGCTTCACGTTGTCGAGCGCAGGCTGGCCGCGCGAAGCCTTGACGCAGACGTCGATGAGCTGGAGCGTCGCCGGCCCGGGCTTGGGCGTCGTGTGAGCAGTGCCCTCGCGCTCGAGCGGCAGGTCGATCAGCTCTCCCAGCTTGTCGAGCGCGGCCAGCAGGTCGTAGTAGGTTTCGAGCTTCTTGCCGACTTTGGAGAAGCCGCTGACGACGGTGGTCACGATCAGCTCGGCGGCGACGAGCTGCCCCAGCGTGAGCTGCCCTTGCATCACCAGAAAGCCGCCAATGCCCAGCAGCGACGCGCTTGCCATGGCCTGGAGCGCCAGCGACCCGATGACCTGCCGCATCACCACGCGAAAGTGAGCTTTGCGCTTCTCCAGGTAATCCTTGGCCATCTTGTCGATGCGGCCCAGCGCGTAGGTGGCGCCGGACGACGATTTGAAGGCCGTAGCGTGCCCGGCGATCTCCTCGAGCCAGGCCGCGATGGCGTACTTCGCCTTGGACTCTTTGATCGCCGTCGGCACCGCACCGCGCCCCAGCACGAAGATGATCGTGGCCATAGCCATCACCAGAAAGGTGTCGAAGGCCAGCAGCAGAGGATGGTAGACGGCCAGCAGCAGCATCCCCAGCGTGGTCTGCATCACCAGCGTCAGCCCGTCCATCAGCAGCGAGGCCGCGCTCTTCTGCACCGTCACCACGTCAAAAAAGCGGTTGACCAGCTCCGGGCCGTAGAGCCGGTCGAAGGCTTCGGATTTCGCCCGCACCAGCCGCTGCGCAAAGTCCGTGGTCACCCGCACGAACACCCTGCGCTGGATGATCTCCACCGTAAAGACCCGGAAGGCGTTCATCACCGCCGAAAAGCCCAGCGCCACCAGCACGAACATCGTGAGGATGACCAGCGGCTGCAACAGCGACCCGAAGGCGATGAAGTTGACCACCGACTGCACGGCCACAGGCACTACCAGCGACAGCAGGCCGATGCCGATCGAGTAGATCACCACCACCCATAGCTCGGAGCGCTCCAGTTGCAGCAGGGCCATCAACCGGGGCAGCGGGTTGCCGCTGTACGAGACCCCCTTTTCGGTGGGGGACCGCAGGGCGTCCAACGGGGCGTGAATTGTTGTGGATGTCTCTTGGGCCATCGCAGGCGTGGGAGCAGACTCCCACTCTTCAAGATAAGGATCGTTCAACTATTCGGTCAAACTGATAAACATTGGGGTATCGATTGATTTTCCCTAGGATCGAAAGATCCGGCCGTGTGCGATTTCCAACAGTTTTGCCACGGCTGGATTCCGCACTTTTCGCTCGAGAGAAATCGCAAAGAAACGCTCGCGCACGCCCTCCAGCACTCCCGCCTCGGCCGCCCCGTAGAGCTCTGAAATCGACTCTTTCACTAAAGACGGCGCGGCGAAGACTGCGTCGGTACTTTGTGCAAAGGCCTTCAGCAGGGCGCTGTCCTCCAGCTCGGCGAGAATGTGCGGCCGGATGTGATGCTTGGTCAGCCAGTAGTCGAGCATCCGCCGCAGAGACGTATTTTCGGTCGGAACCAGGAACGGCGCTCCCTCCAATGATTGTGGAAAATCGGCCTGGTAGCGCTCCACCTCTCGTTTGGGTACGAATACCGAAACGCCGGATTCGCCCAGCTCGTGGTTAAAAGCGCGCGTGGTGGATTCGGCGCCGATCGGGGCGTCCGACAGCACCAGGTCGAGCGCGTGCGACGACAGCCGCGCCAGCAGCTCGGTTGGTTTGCCGTCGAAGCAGATCAGGCGTACCTCGTCATTGCCGCTCATCAGGGGCTTGAGCACCCGGGTCACCACCATCTTCGGCAAGGCGTCGGCCACGCCCACCCGCAGCTTGTCACGGCGATCGGCGGACCCGCCGCCCAGCGCCTCCTGCAGCTCGCGTCCCAGCGAGAAGATGTCGTGGGCGTAGCGATAGACCGTGCGGCCGGTGTCCGTAAGCTCCAGCCGGCGGCCGATCCGGTCGAACAGGCGCTGCCCCAGGGACTCCTCGAGACTGCGGATCTGCGCCGAGATGGTCGGCTGCGCCAGACCCAATTCATCGCTCGCCGCCGTCACGCCGCCTGTTCGCGCGACCGTCCAGAAGTAGAACAGGTGGTGATAGTTGAGCCACTGCATGGCTTTAACTATAGAAACTGTTCAACTATTGACGCGATCAATATGTGAAGGGTTGCGCCCGGGCGGCGCCGGGAGGGCTCAGAAATGGAACCACTCGTCGGGCGCGGCCCCGCTGGGGTTCATCAGGTCGGCCTCTTCGCGGGTAATCGTCGTGCCGGACTTGAGGCCGCCCTTCTCCTCGGCGGCAAAGTACATCAGGTCGCCCGGGCTCCGGCTATGCTGCTCGCTCGAGGGCTTCTTGCCGCTCAGCAGCCAGTGGCCCACCTCATGCGCCAGAACCTTGCCCAGGTCGCCCCGGCCCGGCAGGTCGAGGTCCTGGACCGCGACCATCCCCGTGCTGCCGCCCCTGGGATACGACAAGTGGACGCCCAAGACCTCGTCGCCGTGGGGGTCCTTGAGCTCCTTGCGTTCGAGGTTCCAGACGAGCACGACGGTGAGCTGGGCCGCCGGATGGAGCTCCGAGAGCACGTTCTCGACGAGTTCGGCGTAGGTCACATGAAATCCCAGGTCGCCGGCGATTCCGATCTCCCGAAAGTCGAAGTCCAGCAAACGTACGTTGGTCTGGGGCTGCAGAATCTCTTCGGCCGCGCGGATCACGTCGCGCATCCCCTGGAGGGTTCGCTTGGGTTCACGGAGCGGCGGGTCGCCCGAACCGGCGTGTTCCATGTCTCTGTAGCAAATCAGGCGGATCACCCCGAGGCGAACGGGGCGCTGTTCCTTCACCGACACCACCAAGTCTCCCACCATGCGGCCCCGCCGGTTCATCGCCGTGAGCACGGTGTAGCCCGGAGCGGCTCCCTGGATGATCACCTGGCGGCCTCTCATCTGCCAGTGGATCACCTTGGAGCCCTGGCGCCGCTCGAAGACCCAGTAGCCGTCTCGGCCGAGCTCCACGGTCCGCGTTTCGTCCAGGGGAACTGTCTGGGAGGCGATGAACTGATCGTCAAAACCCCGCTCCGAGCCCACCCGCCGCCAAGCCTTGAAGGCGCGCCAACGTGGAACTCCGACACGGGGCGGCAAGGGGATGGGATAGAGCTGGTTGCCGAACGGAAACGTCAGATACAGCATGTCCGGCGTTTCCGAGCCGTCCTCGGCGAGGCGGCCCAGCGGGTAGGGCCGAAAGGAATCGCCCATCCCAGAGGGGACGGCGTCGACCAGGTCGCTCTGGTCGTCCAACAAGCCCTCCACGCGCCGTTCGACCGCAGCGGGATCGGTCACGATGGGATCGTGTCTCGAGGGTTCACGCCCCCTGCGCCACCCGTTGAGGCGGCCAGGAGGCCCAAGCTGCCGGGGTCCCGGCATTTGCCCATTCTAAGCGCAAAAGCCGAGACCTCCAAGCATTTCGTACTACGAGTACCGGAACGAGCCGTCTTTTCTTGTTCTAGACCGCGACGGGGATCTTGTCGGCCAGCACGTCGGCGCCGAGGCCCGGGCCCTTGGGCAGCCTGTATCCGGCTCCGTCGAGCTCGATCGGCGTCGCCAGGTACTGGTTGGCGACCGAGAACACCTTGGGGTTGTACTCCACCAAGTTGCAGTTGGGGACCGCAGCCGCAAAGTGCAGCGCCGCGGCGATCTGTGGTCCCATGGCGATGCTCACGTGCGGCACCACGGCGATCCCGAGGCCCGCCGCCCGCACGGCCAAGCGCATGCCCTCGGTCAAGCCCACCCGGCCCAGGTCGGGCTGGAGGAACCGTAGGCACTCCTCACGGAAGAACGGCGCCAGCTCGTAGCGGGTACGGTAGCTCTCGCCCAGCGCCAGCGGCGTGCGGATGGACCGCGCCAGAACGCCGTGGGCGGCCGGGTCTTCGGGCAGCAGCGGGCATTCGAGCCACATGGCCCGCCGCCGGTCGAGCTGACGACCGAAGTCACCCGCGTCCTCCCGCAGCCGCCAAAGGGCGTCGACGGCGATCTCAGTGTCGTCGCCCAGCTCTGCGCGGAGGGCGTCCATCAGGCCCAGCAGGTCTTCCTTGGTGCGATCGAAGAAGAGCTTGAACTTGGAGAAGCCCTGCTCGCGGTAGCCGCGCGCCTGCTCCACACGCTCGGCGTTGGTCTCGCCGGCGAGGCCGGAGACGTAGGCCGGCAGGCGGTCCAGCGGCGGCCGGTCGCCCAGCAGCTCCGCCACCGGGGCGTCGTGGATCTTGCCTGCCAAGTCCCACAAAGCGATGTCCACGCCGCTGATGGCGTCGAGCATGAAGCCGCCGGTTTGGCCGCGGACCCGCATGGTCGAGTACATGCGGTCCCAAAGCCGGCTGATCTCGGCGGGATTGCCCCCGAACGGCTCGCCTTCCACCGCCGGCCGCAGCAGGCGCTCGACGATGGCCGCGGAGACCTCCGGCGCCAGCGGCGCCTGCGCCTCGCCCCAGCCGACGGCGCCGTTGCTGGCCGTCAGCCGTACCAGGGTCGTTTCAAAGTGAATCGGGTAGAGAACCTCGTAGGTCTCCGACCAGCGGTAGTCGTATGGGTTGGACTTGAGCGTAGTCGGCGTGCCGGCGGTGCCCGTGGCGGCCGTGAGGTCGCGCGGAATGCGAACGGGAATCGCCTCGAGGCGTTCGAGCTTGACTGCTGCCATGGCCGCTCCTAGGTCTCCAAGACCCTTCGGCGCAGGACGGCCAGCTCAGCCAGGGCCGCCGCGTCGAGCGAGTGGGTGGGATGGCGGACTCGCGCGCTCTCGATGACGCCGCGCGCCACGAGGTTGTGCTTGACGGCGGAGACGCCGAGGCCCGGCTGGAGCTCGAAGCGCACCAGCGGCAGCATCTTGGTGAAGACGTCCCAAGCGCGTTCGTCGTCGCCGGCTTCCAGGGCGTCCCAGACGGCGACGTAGAGCGCGGTCATGTCGGCGGCCGGCATCTGGCCGCGGGCGCCGCGGCGGATCTCTTCGATCATGAACTGGCCGTTGAGGCCGCCGAGCACCGTCAAGCTGTCGCCGGCGGCGGCGCAGACCTTGCTGACCTTGGGCGCGGTGGGCGGCTGCTCGACCTTGACCGAGTCAACGTGCTCGATCTCGCGGCCCATGCGGGCGATCAACGGCGGCGGCATGGGCACGCCGGTGAGCAGAGGCGCGTCCTGGATCATCACGTGGATGCCGGCCGCCTTGGCCACGGTTTCGAAGAAGAACACGACGCCGTCGGCGTCGGGCTTGAGGTAGTAGGGCGGCAGCACCATCAAGGCGTCGGCGCCTTGCCCGGCCGCTTCGCGAGCGGCTTCGGCGGCCTGTTCGGTTCCGGTGACGCCCACGCCCACGACCACCGGCGCGCGGCCGGCGACTCGCTTGACGATGGCGTCGAGCAGTTGACGCTTTTCCGAGGCCAGCAGGGTGTAGCCCTCGCCGGCGTTGCCAAAGGCGGCGAGCCCGTGGGCCCCTTGTTCGAGCAGATGATCCACGACGCGCAATTGGCCGTCGTAGTCGATCGAGCCGTCCTCGTGGAACGGCGTAGCGAGAATCGGGATGATACCCTGCAAATTCATGAAGACTTCCTGATGTCAGCCAATAGAACGTCTTTCGAGCGTTCAATATGAGTAGTAAGTGCGGCGGCCAGCTCCGGCGCCGAACGATGCCGCAGCGCCGTTAATATGGCGCGGTGCTCGGCCGATTCGAGGTCGGTACGATAGGACCAATCCCGATTCTCGAGGTGGATGCGCGCGATCTTGATGTGCGCGTTGAGCTCCTCGTAGACCTGGACGAGCTTGGGATTGCCGGAGAGCTTGATGAGGCGGTCGTGCAGCTCGCTGTTGAGCTCGTCGTGGCGCTCAGCGTCGTTGGCGGCGACGGCCTGCGCCAGTCCGCTCAGAATTCCTTCGAGCAGCGCCAGGTCCTTGTCGGTCACATTGCGGACGGCGGACTCGGCCGCCAGCCGTTCCAGGGCGCAACGGACGTCGAAAGTGTCCGAAATCTCTTTGGCGTCGAGCGTGGCGACGTAGGTGCCGCTGCGCGGCTTGACCTCCACCAGCCCGGCGTCCGCCAGACGGCCCACGGCCTGGCGCACCGGCATCTGGCTGACGCCGAACGATTCCGCCAACGCCGGGATGTCCAGGCGCTCGCCGGGCTTGTAGGTCCGGGCCAGAATGTCGGCGCGCAGGCGCTGATGCACCTGGTCGGCGAGCTTGCGGACGGCCGAGGCGGGTCGCCGCGCCCGCACAGGCCGCTGCGGCGAAGGCGTCATGCCGCGCGGGCCTCCGGCTCGATCTGTACGGCCGGCGCGCTGTCGTCGTCGATCGGCCCTCGAATCAGGGCGTTAACGAGCAAGAGAGCGGCGGGATGCAGGAACGCCATCACGATGAAGATCAGGGTATAGGAATAGTTCTCCACGACGATACCCGTGATGCGCGTGAAGATAATGCCGCCCAGTGAGCTTCCCAACCCGACCAGGCCGGCCACCGAACCCACGATGGAGGTCGGATATAAGTCGTTGGTCATGGTCATCAGGTTCGTCTTCCAGGCCATATGGGAGAACGTAATGACGCAGATCACCGCCAAGGCCACGAAGGGCGAGTCGGTCCAGGGGATGATCAAGCCCAACGGCATTAGCGCCGCACAGACGACCATCACGCGCTTGCGCGCCGGAACCACCGCAACGCCGCGCTGGATGAACCAGCCGGAGACGTAGCCGCCGACGATGGAGCCGATGTCAGCCGTGAGATACGGCATCCAGACGTACAAGCCGATGTCGGTGATCGTGAAGCCGCGCTCTTCCTGCAGATACTTGGGCAGCCAGAACAGGTAGAACCACCAGACCGGGTCGGCGACCACGCGCGACAGGAACAGTCCCCAGCTCTGCTTGAAGCGGAACAGCTCCACCCAGCGCACCTTCTTGTGCCGCACCACGCCGGGCGAGGCGGCGAGCATCTCGCGCTCTTCCACGGTCACCCGGGGGTGCGCCGCCGGAATCCAGTACCATGTGAGCCAGAAGAACAGCCAGACGAAGCCCATGCAGCCGGTGATGACGAAGGCCATGCGCCAGCCGAACTGGGTGTAGATCCAGACGATCAGCGGCGGCGCCAGGATCGCGCCGGTCGCCGCGGCGGCGTTCACCAAGCCGTTGGCGAAGGCCCTCTCCTTGGGCGGAAACCACTCCGAGATGGCCTTCTCGGCGGCCAGGAAGTTGCCCGACTCGCCCAAGCCCAGCAGGGCCCGAAAGATGCCCAGTCCCATCGCCCCGCGCGCGCCGGCGTGGAGCGTGTTGGCCAGCGACCACCAGACCATCGAGACGGCCAGCGCCGTCCGAGTGCCCCAGCGGTCGATCAACACGCCCCACACGATGTACATGGAGGCGTAGCAGACCAGGAAGGCCTGCACGATGTTGGAGTAGTCGATGTTCGACAGGTTCAGGTCGGCGCTGATCTGCGCGGCCAGCACCGATAGGGCCTGCCGGTCGACGTAATTGATGACGGTCGCTAGAAACAGCAGCGCGGCGATAGTCCAACGCAGGTTCTTGATGGGCCGCGCCGGCATGATCAGCTCACCCGGACCTTGGCGAGTTGCGCCTCGTCGAACTCGACGCCGATGCCCGGCCGTTCCGGAACCTGCGCCTCGCCCACCTTCCACGGCAACGGCTCTTTGAGCAGCACATTGCCGAAGGCGCGCTCGAGCAACTGGCCGCCCTCAATAATGACCGCGTTGGGCGTATGCGCAGCCAGATGCGTGGAGGCGGCCAGGTACAGGGCCGTGCCGGTGGAGACGTGCGGCGACCACAGCACGCCGTAGACGTCAGCCAGAATGGCGATGCGGCGGCACTCGCTCACGCCGCCGGCGCGGCAGACGTCGGGGTTGATGATGTCGACCGCACGCGCCTCGAACAGGTCGCGGAACTGGAAGCGGTTGGAGATCTCCTCGCCGGCGCAGACGGGCGTCTTGAGCGCGGCGCTGAGCTCGGCGAAGCCGCCGACGTCCTCGGGTAGCAAGGCGTCTTCCCACCAGCCGATGTTGGGCAGCTTGTCGATCTCCGCGCCGACCATGCGGGCCTCGTGGATCTTGTAGGCGCCGAGGGAGTCGATGAGGAGTTGGCCGCGGTCGCCGATAGCCTCGGAGGCGGCGATGACGCGGTCGACGTTGGAGGTTCCCGAGCCCTTGCTCAGGCTCATCTTGACGGCCGAGAAGCCGCGGTCGAGCAGCGCCCGGCAGTTGTCCTGGAGCTGTTCGGTCGTGCCGCCGCCGACGCCGGTGTAGGCCGGGATGCGGTCGCGGTACTTGCCGCCGAGCACGCGGTACAGCGGCGCGTCGAGGTACTTCGCCAGCAGATCCCACAGCGCCAGGTCGATGCCGGCGATGGATTCGGTGAAGAAGCCGGTGGCGTAGCCGCGGGTGCGCTGGGAGGAGTACAACTTCTCCCACAGCGTTTCGACGTTGCGGGCGTCCTGGCCCAGCAGAATGGGCGCGAACAGGTCCGAGATGACCGTCTGATGAACGCGCGGCGCGGCCGGCGCGTGGCTCTCTCCCCAGCCGACCAAGCCCTGGTCGGTGGTGATCTTCACCAGGGTCGCCTGAGTGGCGCCGCGAAAACGGGTCGGCGAGGCGTGGTCGAGCCGGTTCCACAGGCCCATGCCGCCGGTTTCGCGGCCGACCTCGGTCATCTCCAGAAAGTAGTCCGGCGGATGGTCATCCTTGGGTGTGCGGATGACCATCGGCTCGACTTTGGTGATCTTCAGCGGAGCGTTGCCGGCGGCAAAGAGTTGGTCGGCGAGCGAACCCGCCAAGCCGCCGGTCAAACCGCCGGCGAGAGTCAAGAAATTACGGCGCGTCACTGGGCGTCGTCCTCGGTAGGGGCTTCCTTTACGCAGCGGAAGCCGATGTTAGGGGTCTTCTGATCGGGTCGGACCCAGTTGCGGAAGTGGGCCTTGAGGCGCGCCGGACTGTCGGACCAGGCGCCGCCCCGTATGATTTTGTAGAGCCCTTCGGCGGGCCCTTGCGGGTTCTCGGCCGGGCTGTGGGCGTAGTAGTCGCGCTCGAACCAGTCCGAGCACCACTCGCTGACGCCGCCGGCCATGTCGAACAGGCCGAAGCCGTTCTTGCCGAGCTTGCCCGTCGGGCCGGGCCCGAGCGGGGTGTTGTAGCGAGCTTTTTCGGGGCTGACGCCTTCGTCGCCCCAGGGATAGTCCTTGCCGTCGAGGCCGCCGCGCGCGGCGCGCTCCCATTCGGCTTCAGTCGGCAGACGCTTGCCGGCCCACTCGCAATAGGCCTTGGCGTCGTTCCAATCCACGTTGTAGACCGGCTGGTCGGAGCGCATCGCCGGCGCCTTGCCGTCGGGCCAGTGGCGCGGCGCCGGATGGCCGGTCGCCGCGACGAACTTGGCGTAGGCGGCGTGCGTGACCTCGGTGGCGTCCATCCAATAGCCGTCGAGGCGCACGGAATGCACCGGCCGGTCATCGCGCAGAATCAGCGGCCGCATGCCCTTCTCGTCATCGACGGTCGTCTTCGCCCGGCCCATCTGGAACTCGCCCGCCGGGATGAGAACCATCCCGGGAGCAGGCGGAGGGGGGGCGGGCTCCTCCGCCGCCGCAGGCAGGAGAAGCGCGAAAATCGCGATGGCCAGCCTCAAACGAAGAGCTCCTTGATCTCGTCGTCGATGCAAGGTTCGGTGGCGCCGAGCGGATCCACGTAGCGGTACACGCGACGGGAGGGGGTGTCCTTGATCTCTTTGCGCCAGTCGATGCCCAGGGCGGAATAGACCGAGGCGTAGATATTCTCGGTCTTGATCTGCATGCCGTACTTCCAGCCGGTCTCGACGCAGTGCTCGCCGGTGGCGTCGGTCTTGCCGATGATGCGACCGCCTTGGACGCCGCCGCCTGCGAACAGGCCGACGTAGGTCTGGTTGTAGTGGTGGCGTCCGGCGACGCCGTTGAGCGGGCCGGGGACGCGGCCGAACTCGGTCGCCACCACCACCATCGTTTCGTCCAGCAGCGTCCCCACTCCTTCGCGCGGCGACGGCGTGGCGGCCAAGTCGCGCAGCAGGTTGGCGACGCCGCGGTCCAGGTCGTTGCAGTGCTGGTAGTGGCCGCCATCGGGCTTGGTGAAGATGTTCTTGTGGTGGTCCCAGCCGGCGTGCTTCACGTGGATGAAGCGCGTGCCGGCGTCGGCCTGGACCAAGTTGCGGGCCAGCAGGCAGCCGAGCCCGACGGAGCTGTCTCCGTAGCGCTCCTTGTCGGCGTCGGCCATCGTCAGGGCGGTGGGCCAGCGGGTGTCGCCGAGGATGCGGTAGGCGTCCTCTTGGAAGTCGTGGAAGGACTCGATGTTGCGGCCGCGGCCCTTGCGCCCTTCGCTCATCACCTCGTCGAGCTCCTTGAGCAGCCGGAAGCGCTCCTCGAGCGCCGCCAGAGCGTCGCCCTCGGCCGAGACCGAGCCGGCGCCGGCCTTGGCGTTGATGTCCAGGCCGGAGAAGCGCGGGTGCAGGAAGCCCGTCGGCAGCGCCGAGGAGCCCAGGTTGCAACTGATGTAGGTCGGGAAGGTGTCGGACTCGCGGCGGGCCGATTCGAGCTCGGAGGCGATGATCGAGCCCACCGGCGGAATCTCGGCGGCCTGGGCCGGGTTCAGCGGTCGGCCCGCGCGAGTGTAGTATTCGCCGCGGAAGTGTACCACCTCGTGGCTCTTGAAGGTGCGCACGACGTCGACCTTGTCCATCTCGGTCGACAGCTCGGGAAAGAGCCGGTGCGAGAGGTAGAGCTCGTTGTTGATCTGGCGGACGTCGATGTCGTCGGGCGTGCCTTCGTTCTCCTTGAAGTCGAAGGTGTCCACATGACTGATGGCGCCGGCGGCTTCGACAACGATGGCGAAGCGAGCCGTGCCGCGCGGGTTGGAGCGCCCGGCGGCGCGCAGCTTGGGAGGCCACAGAGCCGTGTCGGCGAATGCGCCGAGCAGGCTCAGGGAACCGAGCTTGAGAACGTCTCGCCTCGCGGGAATCAGGTCTCGAACTCGCTTGATCATCACGTCCTCCGCTGTCCTTTCACGTTTGCCTAATAGTTGAAAATGAACTCGGGGCTGTTCAGCAGCGCCCATTGCAGGTTTTCGAGGCCACGGTCTCCGTGGCGTTCGAGCTCACCCAGCGCGACGGCCATCTCCTTTTCGAGGGGCCGGCGGGAGAGGGTGGCGCGGTAGATCTTCTCGACCAGCGAGCGCTCGACAGCGATCTGGATCTCCGCCTCTTCGGCGTCCCGGCCGGTGGCGGCGCGGATGGCCTGGGCGGCGGTGATGCGCTCCTGCTCGCGGCCGTCGAGCAACTGCTCCACGCGGCTTGCGCCCTGCGCCTTCACGCGGTCGAGCACGACGTCGGAGTTCATCATCAGCATCGCCTGCATCGACGAAGAGGGCACGCGGGTCGGCATTTCGTCGCGGATCTGCTGGCCGAAGGCGCGCATGAACTCGGCGACCTCGCCGGGGGCCTCGGCCGGGTCGAGCATGTCGCGCGCCATGCCGACCTCCACCACGCCGGCTTCGTACTCGCCGGGCTTGGCGGTGGCCGTCACGATGGCGTCGTGGAGCTGCGTCGGGCCGAGCAGCCGCACGTACTTGCGAGCGAAGTAGTCGCCGTACTCGGGCTTCCACTCGCCGTCGAACTTCGACGAGAGCTGGTAGGCGCTCGAATTCATGATGCGCCGCACCAAGCGCTTGAAGCTGAAGCCTCCAGCCTGGAAGTCCTTGGCCAGGTCATCGAGCAGCGCCGGGTCCTTCGGCTGGACCGTCCAGCCCTCGGGCAGATCGTCGCTGGGGTAGTAGCGCTTGAGGTCGAAGTCGTCGACCGGCTCCACGATGCCCACGCCCATCAGCTCCGCCCAGATGCGGTTGGTGAGGGCCCGCGAGAACTGGATGTCGGCGGTCAGGATGCGCGCCAAGGCTTCGCGAGGGTTCTCGCCGGGCCGCGGCGACTCGTCGCTCAGGATGAACTTGGGCGTGTTGGAGCCCCCGGTCCGCGGCACCCGCACGATGCTCTCCGCCGTGGTCGGATAGCCTTCGGCGATGTCGTCCACGGTGTACTCGGTGGGCACCTGGAAGCCGTTCTCCCAGTTCATGACCATGCGGGTGTTGCCGAAGAAGGCGGCCTGCTGGAAGAACTCCTCGCGGGTCTTGGAGGTCGAGAAGAGGTTGACCTGCTCGAGGTGGTGCGCGCCGTCGTGGCAGGAGAAGCAGCCGATATTGAGCCCCAGCAGCACTTTCGAGGACGTGATGGCGAACTCGTCGAGCGCGTCGGGCCGGTTGACGATGTCCTCGGCGTCGGGCGTGTCCGGATCGTCCTTGGCCTTGACGAAGTCCCGCGCGAAGTAGAGCGCGCCGGGGGCGGAATGGCTCGTCTTGGCGCTCTGGGTCAGCAGGTCGCGGACGACGTCGGCGTAGGAGCGGTCCAGCCGCAGCCACTCTTCGACCCAGAAGTGGAAGAGGTTCTTGCCCGACGCCATGCGGTTGCCGGCGCGGAACAGGTCCTCGAAGTAATAGGACCAGCGATGCACGAAGTCTTCGCTGTCGACGAGTTGGTCGATGAGCTTCTCGCGCTTGGCCGGATCAGCGTCCTGCACGAAGGCCAGCGACTCCTCGATGGTGGGGATGCGGCCCACGGCGTCGAGATAGGCGCGGCGGACGAACTCTTCGTCGTTGGACAGCGGAGCGTGCGGGATGCCGTCGCGCTCGATGCGGCCGAAGACGCGCTCGTCGATGAAGTTGCGGCGAGCCACCGGGGCGGGCGAGGCTTCGCCGGGCCGCAACGAAGCCGCCTCGGCGGTGATCTGCTCGGCGATCTCCGACGGCGTGGGGCCGGTCTGCTCGATGGCGCGATGGGCGCGCTCGGTTCGCTCACGAGCCTCCGGAGTCAGCTCCTGGGCGAAGCCGGAAACTCCCACAACGAGCGACAAGACCAGCAACTTACGCATAGCAACGCACCTCGAAGACTCGCGCCTGGGCGCCGCGGTTGGCGGCTTGCACGTGAATTCGGATGGCCCGGGCTTGGACCGGTTCGAAGCGATGACGGCGCAGCCGTTGGTGGTTGCCCGTGACGCGTTCCAGCTCGATCAGCTCGGCGTCCGGCGCTGTCTTGTAGGAGACAGTATAGTCCTTCGCCGTCTCCGGCTGAGGACCGCGAATCATGTTGTCCTGCACCGAGTCGGCGGCCGAAAGGGTCAGCTCGCGCTGGAAGCCGGAGTCGAAGGTCAACTGCACCTCGCTGATCGCCTGGGGCTCGTCCCAGCTCAGCTCGATCCAGGCGCCCTGGTCGCCCTGCAACCGCTCGGTCCAGCGGTGGACCTCGACGTTTCCGCGGGAGATGATGTCGCGCGTGACGCCGTCGAGCACCAGCTCGGGCTTGGCGTCGCGCTCATAGCCGGAGGCGGAGACCTTCGCCCGCCGGGCGATGTCCTTAGGGTCGCGGTTAACGGTGTTCTTGATGGTGGCGTCGTCGCGCAGCAGGGTCTGCTGCAGCTCACTCAGCAACGCCTTGTTCTCGTAGACGGCGCGCGGCTCGACGCCCTCGCGGACGCAGATGGCCGCCGCCGCGCCCACCGCCTGCCCGATGACGGCGCAAGTCGCCATCACGCGGGTAGAGGTGAAGGCCACGTGCGAGGCCGAGATGTTGCGGCCCGCCATGAACAGGTTGGAGACGTTCTTCGAGTACATCGAGCGCAACGGCAGGTTGAAGACCTCGTCGGTGCGGATGGCGGTGTTCGGCGGCAGGTCGGAACGATCGAAGCCGCCGGGCGGGTGGTCGTCCATCGGCCAGCCGCCGTAGGCCACCGCGTCTTCCCACTGGCCGTTCTCGAGGTCCTGCTGAGTGACGATGACGTCGCCGACCATGCGGCGGCTGCCGCGTTTTCCTGGCATCATGCCCACCCAGTCCAGGCCCCAGTTGGCCGAGGTCGGGTGGTCGCCGGAGTTCTTGATGTAGTCCCAGACGCCCATCGTGATCGACAGCAGCTCGAAGCGAATGAGCTCGTTGTCGCGGATGGTGTCCTTGTCGCCGCCCCACTCGATCCACCAGTAGCCGTACTCCCAGGAGCGGATCTTGCGCTTGGCCAAGTGCTCGGCGGTCACCTTGCGGGCCCACTTGGGCGGCGTGAAGGGGATCTCGCGGCCGTAGTCGCGGGCGGTGAACAGGACGCTCGAGCCCAGCGTCTCCTCGTCGGCCTTCACCGGGGCGAGAGTCTCGCCGAACTCGGCGCGCTCCTCTCGGCCGGTGCGGAACTCGGCGCCGGCTTCCAGCCCCAGGCGCGAGTCGCCGGTCGAGTCGACGAACAGCTTCGCCCGCACGCGGTAGACGTGCTCGCTCTTGTCACAGCGCGCCAGCACTTCGGTGATGCGGTCGCCATCCTTCTGCGCAGCGTAGAGCTGGGTTTCGAGCAGCAGCGTGATGTTGGGCTCGGAGATGACCTTGTCGTAGAGCAGCAGATCCCACAGCTCGAAGGTCCGCTGCGGGTTGTTGACCGCGTCGTCGAGCCGGATCTCCTCGAGCAGGCCGCTCTCGCGCCAGCCGGGCCGCCCTTTGTGGCAGTTGGCGCCGACGACGTGCATCTTCACTTCCGACGACGAGTTGCCGCCCAGCCGCGAACGATCCTGAACCAGCACGACCTTGGCGCCGTTGCGCGCCGCCTGCAGGGCGGCGCAGACTCCGGCCAGGCCGCCGCCGGCGATCAGGATGTCGGTGTCGAGATCCACCAGCGTCAGGTGCGGCTCGCCATCGAGCCGCTTGCTCAGCGGAACGTCCGGCACGATGCGGTCAAACGATTGCCGGATGCGGTCGGTTTGCGGGACCGCCGGCAGGAAAGCCGCGGCCGGAATTCGGTCGGCGAAGATCGTAAGGGAGTACCCTGCGAAGCCGGCTCCTAGAAAGTCGCGTCGTTTCATGGTTTTGAGCCTCCTGCGGGTCGAAAGATCTGGACACGGGCTCCGTTCACCTCGGCAACGTAGAGCCGGCCGTCGGGGCCGGTCGCCATCAGGTGCGGCAGCTTCAGCATGTCCGCATTGCCCCACTGCTTGACGAGCTTGCCGTCGGTGAGGCGTAAGTGAGAGATCGTGTTGGCGTCGCCGTCGGAGACGAGCAGCTCGTCGCCCACGACGAGCACGCCGAAGGGGTTGCCGAAGCCTCCCCAGGCCGCGATGAACTGGCCATCGGGCGAAAAAACTTGAATGCGGTTGTTGCCGCGGTCGGCGACGTAGATGCGGTCGCGCGAATCGATGGCAATGTCGTGCGCGGCGGCGAACTGCCCTTCGCCCTTGCCCTTCGAGCCCCATTGCTGCTTGAAGGTTCCGTCAGCGGCGCGGCGCACGATACGGCCGTTGCCGGCGTCGGCGATATAAACGTCGCCGTTGGTGGCGAACACGAGGTCGTCGGGCGAGCGAAACACATCCGGGCCGTCGCCCGGGGTCGCTACCAAGCCCCAGTAGCCGAGCAACTCGCCTTGCGGCGTGAAGCGGTAGACGCAGTGACCGGCGTTGTCGGTCGCCCAGACGTTGCCGTCGGGGCCCAGGCGCAGGCCGTGCGCGGTGCGGAACATCTCGTCGCCGAAGGCGTTCTCGAGGCGGCCATCCTTGCCGAAGACCAGCAAGGGCGGCTCTCCGCGGTGCAGGACGTAGACCCGGCCCTGGGCGTCCACTTGGACCGAGGACATCGCGCCGAGCCGGATGGAGGAGGGAATTTCGACGAAGCCCTCCGAAATGTAGGGATCCGCCGCCTGGAGGCTGACGGCGACAAGCGCCGCCAGCCCCCAGAAGCGAAGTTGGGTTGGAACTATGCGATCCACGTTAGAAGATCAACTTCAATCCGAACTGAATGACCCGAGCGTCCCGCGACGCCGTAATCGTGCCGAAGCTGCCGCTGGAGTTCTTGCCATCGGGGCCGGCCACGAAGCTGTCGTTCACCAAGTCGTAGTTGGTGTGATTGAGGAAGTTGAACGCCTCGGCGCGGAACTGCACCGTCAGGCGCTCGCTGACGCGAGTGTTCTTGATCATCGACAGATCCCAGTTGATGACGCCGGGGTGGCGGACATCGGGCAGGGAGCGGCCGACATTGCCGAAGGTGAACGGCGCCGGGTTGACGAACTGCGAAGTGTCGAACCACTGGGCGGCCGTGCGTTGGCCGCTCGGCAGCGCCGCGCTGACGCCGGTCGAGTCGGGACGATCCGCGGCGAAGTTGCTGGCGCCCCGCACCGTGATCGGCAAACCGGACTGCATGGTGCCGATGGTGTTGAGCTGCCAACCGCCGATGATCTTGTTCACAACGGCGTTGCCGCCGTCAAAGCGCTGCCCCTTGCCGAAAGGCAACTGGTAGACGCCGCTGATGACCAAGCGCCGCGACACGTCGGTCGGATCGATGCCGCGCTGCGACTGCCGATTGTAGAGGCCGTTCTGGAAGGAGTTCTCGTTGACCTGCTCGACGGGACCGAAATTGACCGGGTTGGCGAGCGAGTCGGAGATCTTCTTGCCGCCGGTGAAGGCGACGTTGAGCAGAAGCCCCTGAGTCAGGCGCTTCTTGACGTTGATCTGCACCTGGTGCGAGATGTAATTGCCCATCAGCGGGTTGCTGACATTCACGCTGTTGTAGCCGGGGAAGGCCTTCAGCGTCTGTTCGCGCTGGATGGTCGCCGCACCGAGACCGCCCGGCACTTGGCCGGCCAGCGGGTTGGGGACCAGATCGTTGAGAGACTGGCCCAGCTGCAGACGCAGCGCCGGGTCGAGCTGATTGAGGTTGTAACCGCCCGAGATGAAGTTGTTGCCCTTGTTGCCGGCGTAGGTGACGTCGAACATCCAGTCGCCGATCTGGTGCTGCACGCCCAAGCTCCACTGCTGGGTCATCGGCGTGGTGCCCTTGGACTCGGTCATGTTGACGCTCTGTCCGAGGCGGCCGTCAGGACCGGCGGTACGGCCCGGCGACTCCGACGGAGCGAACGGGAAGCCTTCCGCGAACTGGAACGCCTTCTGGTTCGTCGGCGCCGAGTAGGTCGTGCGGGTCGACGAGAACAGGTTCACGTCGCCCAGGAAGTTCCGCCAGAAGATTGACGGGTAGAAGATGCCGTAGCCGCCGCGAAGCACGGTCTTGCCCCGGCCGGTCAGGTCGTAGGCAAAGCCGAACCGCGGAGCGAAGTCGTTGTGATCCTCGTTGCGGAACGAGCGCGGCTGTCCTTCGTAGCCGGCGTACACCGTGCAGCCCTGAATCCCGCTGGGCAGCGTGCAGGTCGGGTCGAAGTTGATGTGGCCGTCGTAACGCTCCACGGGCTTGGACTGGAAATCGTAGCGCCAACCCAGGTTCAGGGTCAGGCGCTGGGAAACCTTCCAGTCGTCCTGCACGAAGAAGCTGATGGTGTGGCCTTGCCAGGAATTGCCCAGGATGCGGTCGATGTAGGCGCTGCTGACATCGCCCAGCAGGAACTGAGCCATCGTGGAGCCGGTCCCGCCGGGCGACTGCGGGTTGGTGGTCAGACCGCCGAAGCTGTAGTTGCCCGAGAGCGCCGCACCCTGGCGGTTGCCGCCATAGAGGTCGCGGTAGTTGGCCCCAATCTTGATCGTGTGATTGCCGGCGACTTTCGTCACCATGTCCTGAATGTCCCAGTTCAGCGAGCTGCGCGCGCCGGCCGCGCCGCCGCCGATGGCTCCGAAGCCGAAGTTGATGTTCGGCATCTGGTCTTGCGGAACGATCGAGGGCAGGCCCAGCTTGCTCGGCCAGTCCTGACCGTAATTGACGGCCGTGAAATTGAACAACTGACGGCTCACGCCGACGCGAAGGTTGTTGATCAACGTCGGAGAGAACGTGTGCGTATCCGATACCACCGCGTTGCGGTTCGTCTGATCGTCCGAACGGTTGCTGCCGACGGTCGGGTCGGTAAACAGGCTGTTCGAGCTCGGCGAGTGCTCGGCCTGGGTGTAGCGGAAGAAGATCGAGTTCTTCGAGCTGATCGTGTGATCGATCTTGCCGTTCCACTGCGTCCAGTTGGTCGAGGACAGCGACGAGTACTGATAGTTCTGCGTGTAGGTGTTCGGGTTGTTCGGCGCCCGGTTGGGAAGCGGCCAGAAGTCGACGATCTGCGGCGACACAGGGTCGAAACGGCTCTGCGGCACGATGTTGTTCGCGAACGGATCGCGAATCACACCGCCGCCATTGGGGTTGGGACGCGTGGTGGTCGGGTCGTAGACCGGCACGAAGGCGCCCGCCGAGGTCTTCAGCTCACCGAAGTCGCCGCTACGAAACGGGGCGATCGGCACCGAGTTGATGCTCGGCGTGCTCTTGCGCAGGCGATACTCCTCCCAGTTGAAGAAGGCGAACGTCCGGTTCTTGATGATCGGGCCGCCCAGGGAGACGCCGTACTGGTTGTAGCGCAGCGGCAGCTTCCGGGTGGCGAACGCGTTGCGCGCGTCGAAAGCATTGTTGCGCAGGAACTCGTAGGCGGTGCCGTGAATCTCGTTCGTTCCGGAGCGTGTGACGAGGTTGACGGTGCCGCCTGCGGTGAACCCAAACTCGGCCGACATGGGACCGGACTGCACCTTGAACTCCTCGACCGCGTCGACGGCCGGCGGGATGCCGACTTCGCCCACGTAGCTCAACGTGTTGTTGTTGCCGTCGAGCATCTGCTGGTTCATGGAGTTCGGGCTGCCGTTGATCGAAATCGACGAAAGCTGAATGCCGCGGTCGCCGAACCCGGAGTTCGTGGGACCGGCGTTGGAGACGACGCCCGGGTTGAGCATCGTGAGAGCAAGGGCCGAACGGCCGTTGATCGGCAGATCCGAGACGCGCTTGCGCTCGATGACGGCGCCGAGAGACGCGCTGGATGTATCGACCAGCGCCGCGTCGGCGCGCACCTCGACGACTTCGGCGACTTGGCCGATCTCGAGGGTTAAGTTGACTTGTGCGTTCTGATTGACCAGAAGCGTCACGCCGCTGCGCAACGCCCGCTTGAAGCCCGAGCTCTGGGCGGAGATCTCATAGGATCCCACCGCCAGACCGGGCGCCGTATAGAAGCCGGATTCGTTGGTTGAGGTCTTGAAGGTCGCGTTCGTGTCGACGTTCTTGACTTCGATCTCCGCTCCTGGGATGGAGGCCCCTTGCGGGTCCAATACCGTCCCTGAGATTGTTCCTCCGCCTTGCTGTGCGAACGCACCGGCGGTTGCGAACAAAAGTAGCGCCACGTGGCGCACCCCACCATTCATCTCGAAATCCTCCTGTACTCCGGAAGCGCCGCTATTATAACAGATGGATCGGAGGTCCACCTGCCGCTTCGGGGTGCAGGAGCACCCACCCGGTAGGCGGCGGGCTTTTGGGCCCGCCGCCCCCGAAGTGGGGAGCTTCGATGGGATCGGTTGATCCACGTTAGAAGATCAACTTCAAACCGAGCTGGATCACGCGGGCGTCCCGCGAGCTGGTAATCGTGCCGAAGCTGCCGCTGGAGTTCTTGCCATCGGGGCCCGCCACGAACGTGTCGTTCACCAAGCCGTAGTTGGTGTGGTTGAGGAAGTTGAACGCCTCGGCGCGGAACTGGATGTTGAGCCGTTCCGAGACCTGGGTGTTCTTGATCATCGACAGATCCCAGTTGATGACGCCGGGGTGGCGGACATCCGGGAGGGAGCGGCCGACATTGCCGAAGGTGAACGGCGCCGGGTTGACGAACTGCGTAGTGTCAAACCACCGGGCGGCCGTGCGTTGGTCGCCGGGCAGCGCCGCGCTGACGCCGGTGGAGTCCGGACGATCCGCGGCGAAGTTGTTGGCGCCGCGCACCGTGATCGGAATACCGGACTGCATGGTGCCGATGGTGTTGAGCTGCCAACCGCCGACGATCTTGTTCACGACGGCGTTGCCTGCGTCAAAGCGTTGGCCTTGGCCGAAGGGCAACTGGTAGACGCCGCTGACGACCAAGCGCCGCGACACGTCGGTCGGATCGACGCCGCGCTGCGCTTGGCGGTCGTAAAGGCCGTTCTGGAAGCCGTTCTCGTTGGTTTGCTCGACCGGGCCGAAGTCGACCGGGTTCGCCAGCGAGTCCGAGATCTTCTTGCCGCCGGTGAAGGCGACGTTGAGCAGCAGCCCTTGGGTCAGGCGCTTCTTGACGTTGATCTGCACCTGGTGCGAGATGTAGTTGCCCATCAGCGGGTTGCTGACGTTGACGGCGTTGTAGCCAGGGAAGGCCTTCAGCGTCTGTTCGCGTTGGATCGTCGCCGCGCCGAGGCCGCCCGGCACTTGGCCGGCCAGCGGATTGGGGATCAGGTCATTCAAGGACTGGCCCAACTGCAGCCGCAGAGCGGGGTCGACCTGGTTGAGGTTGTAGCCGCCCGAGATGAAGTTGTTGCCCTTGTTGCCGGCGTAGGTGACATCGAACATCCAGTCGCCGATCTGGTGCTGGACGCCCAGGCTCCACTGCTGGGTCATCGGGGTCGTCCCCTTGGACTCGGTCATGTTGACGCTCTGTCCGAGACGGCCCTCCGGACCGGCGGTGCGGCCCGGCGACTCCGACGGAGCGAACGGGAAGCCCTGGGCGAACTGGAACGCCTTCTGGTTCGTCGGCGCCGAGTAGGTCGTGCGGGTGGACGAGAACAGGTTCACGTCGCCCAGGAAGTTCCGCCAGAAGATCGACGGATAGAAGATCCCGTAGCCGCCGCGCACGACCGTCTTACCCTTCCCGGTGACGTCGTAGGCGAAGCCGAACCGCGGGGCGAAGTCGTTGTGATCCTCGTCGCGGAACGAGCGGGGTTGGCCATCGTAGTTGGCGAATACGGTGCAGCCCTGGATGCCGCTGGGCAGCTTGCAGGTCGGGTCGAAGTTGATCTGGCCGTCGTAGCGTTCGATAGGCTTGGACTGGAAGTCGTAACGCCAACCCAGGTTCAGGGTCAGGCGTTGGGAGACCTTCCAGTCGTCTTGCACGAAGAAGCTTACGGTGTGGCCCTGCCAGGAGTTGCCCAGAATGCGGTCAATGAAAGCGCTGCTGACATCGCCCAACAGGAACTGAGCCATGTTCGAGCCGGTGCCGCCCGGCGACTGCGGGTTGGTGGTCAGGCCGCCGAAGCTGAAGTTGCCCGACAGCGCCGAACCCTGGCGGTTACCGCCATAGAGATCGCGGTAGTTGGCGCCAACCTTGACGGTATGGTTGCCCGCCACCTTGGTCACCATCTCCTGGATGTCCCAGTTGAGCGAGCTGCGCGCGCCGGCTGCGCCGCCGCCGATGGCTCCGAAGCCGAAGTCGATGTTCGGCATCTGGTCCTGCGGAACGATCGAGGGCAGGCCCAACTTGCTCGGCCAGTCCTGACCGTAGTTGACCGCCGTGAAGATGAACAACTGACGGCTCACGCCGACGCGCAGATTGTTGAGCAGCGTCGGAGAGAACGTGTGCGTGTCCGAGACCACCGCGTTGCGGTTGGTCTGATCGTCGGCGCGGTTGCCGCCCACGGTCGGGTCGGTGAACAGGCTGTTCGAGCTCGGCGAGTGCTCGGCCTGGGTATAGCGGAAGAAGATCGAGTTCTTCGAGCTGATCGTGTGATCGATCTTTCCGTTCCACTGCGTCCAATCCGTCGCCGCCACCGACGAGTACTGATAGTTCTGCGTGTAGGTGTTCGGGTTGTTCGGCGTCTTGTTGGGAAGCGGCCAGAAGTTGACGATCTGCGGCGAGATCGGATCGAAGCGGCTCGACGGCACGATGTTGTTCGCGAACGCATCGCGAATCACGCCGCTGCCGTTGGGGTTGGCGCGCGTCGTTGTCGGGTCATAGACCGGCACGAAGGCGCCCGCCGAGGTCTTCAGCTCGCCGAAGTCGCCGGTGCGGAACGGGGCGATCGGCACCGAGTTGATGCTCGGCGTGCTCTGCCGCAGACGATACTCCTCCCAGTTGAAGAAGGCGAACGTGCGGTTCTTGATGATCGGGCCGCCCAGGGAGACGCCGTATTGGTTGTAGCGCAGCGGCAGCTTCTTGGCCGCGAACGCGTTGCGAGCGTCAAAAGCGTTGTTGCGCAGGAACTCGTAGGCCGTACCGTGAATGTCGTTGGTGCCCGAGCGCGTCACCAGGTTGACGGTGCCGCCCGCCGTGAAGCCGAACTCGGCCGACATGGGGCCGGACTGAACCTTGAACTCCTCGACCGCGTCGACGGCCGGCGGGATGCCGACTTCGCCCACGTAGCTCAACGTATTGTTGTTGCCGTCGAGCATCTGCTGGTTCATGGAGTTCGGGCTGCCGTTGATCGAGATCGACGAAAGCTGAATGCCGCGGTCGCCGAACCCGGAGTTCGTGGGACCGGCGTTGGAGACGACGCCCGGATTGAGCATCGTGAGCGCGAGGGCCGAACGGCCGTTGATCGGCAAGTCCGAAACCCGCTTGCGCTCGATGACCGTACCGAGGGCGGCGCCGGAAGTGTCGACCATCGCCGCGTCCGCACGCACCTCGACGACCTCGGCCACTTGGCCGATCTCGAGCGTCAAATCCACTTGTGCGTTTTGATTGACCAAGAGCGTCACGCCGCTGCGCAACGCCCGCTTGAAACCGTCACTCTGCGCCGAGATCTCGTAGGCGCCTACCGGCAGACCCGGAGCCGTGTAGAAACCTGACTCGTTCGTGGAAGTCTCGAAGGTCGCGTTCGTGTCGACGTTCTTGACTTCGATCTCAGCCCCGGGGATGGCGGCCCCTTGCGGGTCCAACACTGTCCCTGAGATCGTTCCTCCGCCCTGCTGAGCGAACATGCCCGCAGTCGTGAGCAACAGTAGCGCCACGAGGCGCACCCCACCTTTCATATACGTTCCTCCTGAACATGGGAAGACGATCTGTTATAACAGATCGTCGTGTATCCTATCGGCGGCGGAGGGACGCTGTCAATGTCCAGACCCCCTGGATAATCCCCCCGATTCTCCGATCGTGGCTTCATCATGACACCGAAGCGTCTCGGAGGCTGAGAAAACCCCCGAGACGCTTCGAGCCCCCTGTTTTTAGGGTGTTCGAACCACTCCTAGAAGAGTAGTTTGAGGCCGAGCTGCAAGACTCGGGCGTCCCTTGCGGACGTAATTGTTCCGAAGTTGGAGCTGGAATTCGAGCCGTCGGCGCCGGGAACGAACAGGCTGTTCACCATCCCGTAATTCACGTGATTAAAGGCATTGAAAGCCTCCACACGGAACTGTAGGTTGACGGTCTCGGCGAGGGGGGTGTCCTTGATGAGGGACAGATCCCAGTTGGTGACGCCAGGGTTGCGAACATCCGGCAGGGCTCTCCCGGTATTGCCGAATGCAAACAGCGCGGGACCCATGAACTGTGCGGTATCAAACCAGTGTTCGGGCGTCCGCTGGTCGCTGGGGAGGGCCGCGCTGACCCCCGTGGAATCGGGGCGGGTAGCCGCGAAGTTTGTCGCCGGGTTCTGGCTCACCACCACCGGGACGCCGTTCTGCATCACGCCGATGGCATTGAGCTGCCAGCCTCCGATGAGCCGGTTGAGCCCGTTGTCGGCGTCGAAGCGCTTGCCCGCCCCGAACGGCAGTTGGTAGAGCCCGCTGAGGACCAGCCGCCGCGAGATGTCGGTCGGGTCGACGCTCTTCTCCGCCCGTCGGTCGTAGAGACCGTTCTGATAGGAGATCGCCGTGACCTGTTCGACGCTGCCAAAGTTTACCGGCGAATCGAGCGAGTCGGAGATCTTCTTCCCGCCGGTGAAGGCAACGCTGAGCAGAGACCCTTCCGAGAAGCGCTTCTGGACGTTCACCTGCACCTGGTGCGAGGCGTAGTTCCCCAGCAAGGGGTCGTTGACCGCCACGGACTGGTAGCCGGGATAGGCAACCAGCGTCTGGGCGCGGATGATCTGGGCCGTACCGAGCGCGCCGGGGACCAGACCGGCCAAGGGGTTGGGCACCGGGTCGAACAGCGACAGACCCATCTGTTGCATCAGCTGCGGATCGAGCTGGTTGAGGTCGTAGTTGCCGGAGACGAAGTGGTTGCCCTTGTTGCCCACGTAGGCTACGTCGAGCAGCCAGTCTCCCAACTGGTGCTGCACTCCCACGTTCCACTGCTGCGACATCGGCGTCGTGCCGACCGGTTCGGTCAGGCTGACGGCCTGCCCCAGGAGTCCGTCGGGCCCGGCCGAACGGCCGATCGCGCCCAGGGGCTCGAACGGAAGCCCGTCCGAGAAGCGGAAGGCGCTTTGGTTGGTGGGCGCAGTGTAGGTGG
This sequence comes from Acidobacteriota bacterium, assembly GCA_016125275.1. Taxonomy (GTDB): domain Bacteria; phylum Acidobacteriota; class Terriglobia; order Bryobacterales; family UBA6623; genus RI-231. The sequence goes on from WGMB01000003.1 coordinate 734,664, forward strand.
TGCGGGTTTGCGTGAACAGGTTGGTGTCGCCGAAGAAACTGCGCCAGAAGATCGACGGGTAGTAGATGCCGTAGCCGCCCCGCAGAACTGTCTTGCCCTGTCCGGTGAGGTCGTAGGCAAAGCCGAAGCGCGGTCCGAAGTCGTTGTAGTCCGCGTCACGGAAAGAGCGCGGCTGGCCCTCGTAGCCGGCGTAGACGGTGCAGCCCTGCACGCCGTTGGGCAGCGTGCAGCCGGGGTCGAAGTTGATGTGGCCGTCATAACGTTCCACCGGCTTGGACTGGTAGTCGTAGCGCAAGCCGAGGTTGAGCGTCAGCCGGCGCGACAGCTTCCAGTCATCCTGCAGGAAGAAGCTCAGAGTCTCGCCGCTCCAGGAGTTGCCCAGGGTGCGGTCGAGCGTAGCCGAGGTGACGTCGCCGAGCAGGAACTGCGCCATGTCCGCGCCGGTTCCGCTGGGGGAACGGGGGTTGCGGGTCAGCCCGGAGAAGCTGTAGACGCCGGCCCGTGCGGGGCCCTGGTTGTTACCGCCATAGAGATGGCGGTAGTTCGCTCCGATCTTGAGCGTGTGGCTTCGGACGACCCAGGTGGTCATGTTCTGGACGTCCCAGTTGAGCGAGCCGCGGATGCCCGCCTGGCCGCCGCCCATGATGCCGTAGCCGAAGTTGACCTGCGGCATCTGGTCGCGCGGAATGCTGACCGGCAGGCCCAGCTGGTCCGGCCAGCCCTGGCCGTAGTTGGCCGGCGTGAAGTCGAACGCTTGGCGGCTCAGGCCGACACGCAGGTTGTTGAGCAGCGTAGGCGTGAAGACGTGAGTGTCCGACAGGACGACGTTCTTGTTTGTCTGGTCGTCGAGCCGGTTCGACCCCACGGTCGGGTCGGGGAAGATCGCGCTGGTTCCGGTGAAGTGCGACACCTGCGTGTAGCGGAAGAAGATCGTGTTCTTCTGCGTGAAGCTGTGGTCGAGCCGGCCGTTCCACTGCGTCCAGTCCGTATTCGTCACGGCGGCGTCCTGGTAGTTCTGCGAGAACGTGTAGGGATTCGACGGCGTCCGGTTGGGGGAGGGCCAAAGGTCGACCATCTGCGGCGAGACCGGATCGAAGCGGCTCTGCGGCACGACGTTGTTCTCGAACGGGTCGCGAATGACGCCGCTGCCCGCCGGATTCGGCCGCGTGGTGGCGGGGTCATAGATCGGGATGGGCGTCCCGTTGGCCGTGCGCAGCTCGCCGAAGTCGCCGCGCCGGAAGGGTTCGATGGGAACCGAAGAGATCCGCGGGGTGCTGCGCCGCAGGCGGTACTCCTCCCAATTAAAGAAGGCGAAGGTCTTGTTCTTGATCAGCGGACCGCCGGCGGAGACGCCGTACTGGTTGTAGCGCAGCGGCAGCTTGCCGGGATCGAAGGTGTTGCGGGCGTCGAGGGCGTCGTTGCGCAGAAACTCGTAGGCGCTGCCGTGCAGCTTGTTCGAACCCGAGCGGGTGACGAGGTTGACGGCGCCGCCGGCGGTGAAGCCGAACTCGGCCGACATGGCGCCGGACTGCACCTTGAACTCTTCCACCGAGTCCACGGCCGGGGGCACGCCGATCTCGCCCGCATACGACAAGGTGTTGTTGTTGCCGTCGAGCATCTGGGCGTTCATCGAGTTCGGGCCGCCGTTGATGGACAGGGCCGAGAGCTGCGTGCCGCGGTCGCCGAAGCCGGACGCGGTGGGTCCGGCGTTCGAGATGACGCCGGAGGTCAACAGCGTTAGCGCCAGGGCGGAGCGGCCGTTGAGTGGCAGATCTGTAACACGCTTGCGCTCGATGACGGCGCCGACTGTCGCCCCGCCGGCGTCCACCAAGGCTGCATCGGCGCGAACCTCGACGACCTCGGCCAACTGCCCCACCTCGAGCGTCAGGTCCACCAAGGCGTTCTGGTTGACTTGCAACACGACGCCGCTGCGCAGCGCGCGTTTGAACCCTTGCGATTGCGCCGCGACTTCATACGGGCCCACGGACAGCCCCGGCGCCGTGTAGAGGCCGGTCTCGTTGGTCAGCGTCTCAAAGGTCGCGTTCGTATCCAGGTTGCGGACCTCGACCCGCGCGCTGGGGACGACCGCCCCTTGGGGATCGAGTACCGTGCCCTGGATGGTTCCCGAGCCTTGTTGAGCGAAAATCGACGGCGACGCCGCCAAGAGCAGCGCAACCAAGTGCACTCCATGTTTCATCGCAATTCTCCTGCGCACCGCTAGGACGGCTGGGGGCAGGCGCCGTCTGGGGCGCCAGTCGCCGTACCGTCGCCATCGAACGATTCGGGCGCCCCGGGGATGTCAGCCCGGCTAGGACCGGAAGGGCCGCTCAGGCGGTCAGTTCCGGTCGAACGAACTCATAGGTCGTTCGCAAGGATTCGAGGGCTTTCCCGTCCAGCGGCGGCAGATTGCCGCGCGTGTGATGGTTATGGAAGACCCCTCGAAGCTGCAAAACATACGAAAGGGTCGGAAATCCGTAGGCCCCCGCCTGCTCCACGAACAATAGAAGTTTACTAAACACCGCGAGCGCCCGATCTGGTTCATCCGCCTGAAAAAAGTCCCAGACTTTCACGTAGAGATCCACCCATCCTGTGGCCGGCATATTGCCGGCAACGTCGCGCATCATCTCGTCGATCAGGTTGCGGCCGTGGTTGCCGGAGAAGACTTCGGGGCGGCCTCCGCGCCTGGCCTGATTGAACTCCACGAGGCGGGAGACGGGGTTGCCCGCCTCGTCTTTCACAAAGCGCAATGTAGGGATTCGCCGCGCCATCCCCAGTACGAATTCGACGGTCATATTACCGGTCGTCTGCACGAACATCGGCAGGTCGCACTCGTGAGCGATAGCGGCATAGTAGCGCTCGACCTCGGCCAAGTCGAACTCGCCCTGGTCGCGCGTGGGCAAGGCGATGATGGCGTCGGGACGCAGCTTCTGGGCATGCCGGGCATAGCGCACGGCCGTTTCGAGGTCGGGCCCTTGGACGCCGATGACGAGCTTGGGCGCCAACCCTTGGGAGGCCTTCTTGAGGGCTTCGGCGCCGGCGAGGCGCTCATCCACGCTCAGGTATTGATACTGGCTGGCGCGCTGCGGCCAGACCATGCCGTGCACCCCGCAGCGCGCCGCAAAACGCGCCTCCTCGGCCAGAGTCTCCAGGTCGACCGCGTCGTCCTCTGTGTAAGGCGTTTGCAGGATGGGATAGACGCCTCGAAACTGGGCGTCGGAGGCGTGGAGCGAGTCGAGCAGCAGGGCGCTCGAGCCCAAGGCTCCGGCGAAGAACTGGCGGCGGGTCATCGGGGACCTCCCTGAGAGTGTACGGCGGCGCCCGGCAAAGGCGCGGGGCAATCGGGATTCGCGATCCCGGGGGTTGATTGTAACGCTCCGGCCGTAGGTCCTACTGCGGCTTCTTCTTGTTGAACAACCCTTCCAGGTTGAAAGGCAGGCGGGGCTTCTCGGCAGGCGCCTGCTCGGCTCCGGCCTCTCCCTCCTCGGCCTTCTTCTTACCGCCGAGCAGACCGCCCAGTATCCGCGTGGCCTGGTCCACGGCCTGCTTCTTCGCCAAGCTCTTCACATCCACGTAGACCAGCGGCGCCGCCGCAGCGCCTTTGACGCGAATGGGAACGGCCAACTGCGCCACGCCGTCGGCGTTCTTGGGGCCGCCGAGCTTGTCGGCCAGCACGCCCGTGATGAGGCTCGAGATGTCGTAGTCCAGCTTCAGATCGTCGCCGCCGAATCCGATCGAGCCCTTGCCGCCGATCCGGGCCGCATCGTTCTCGAGCAGCAGATCCGGGGTATTGATGCGCTCGTCGGCAATCGTGAAGTCCGTGCCGAAGCGCACGAAGCTGGTGAAGCCGCTGGCCTGCTGCTCGCCCGTCCAGGCTAGCGAGACGAACTTCTCCACGGTCTGCAAGACGTCGAACACGGCGAGCTTGCCGTCGCTGAGCTCCAGCCGCCCCGAACCTTTCAGGGTCTTCTTGATCTGCTCGGAGGTCGAGCCGGCGAACGACAGGTCGTAGCGCTCCAGCCGCATTTGCCCGAAGACGACATCCTTGGCGTCGGAGAACGCGGTGAGCATCTGGTTCACGTCCACGCCGGTGACCGAGCCGGTGGATTTGCCTTCCATGCGGCCGCCGGCGACCTGCACCTCCACCCCGCCCTGCCACTTGCCGGCCCCGAGGCTCAGCTCGGCGTCGGGCATGATCACGTGATAGCTGGGGTTCGAAAGAGGATTCATCAACGTCAGCAGAATGTCCGCATCGCCGTTCAGCGGCAGGCGCTCCTCGTCAGGCTTGCCGAGCTCCAGGTTCTCGAACCGCAAGGAGCCTTTGCCGGTGAGGACCCCCAGCAGGTCGCCGGCCAGGTCGGCCGTCACGGCCAAGCGGCTGCCGGCGCCGGGGGCCAGCAGGAAGTTGCCCAGATACTGCTCCCGGAACCGCGCGGGCAGCTTCTCCGGAAAGCCTTCGATGGTCAGCGTCCCGTTGGTCGGCGAGCTCTTGGGTGTGAACGGTCCGGTGCGGCCGTCGAAGCCGAGCTTGAGCGCGGCGTCCTCGAACACGTCGAGCGCCGCCTGTAGGCCGAACTCCGATTCCGGGTCGAAGTCCGTGATCTGAACGCGGATGTTGCGAACCGTCAGCGGCTCCTCGTTCGGCGCGGTGTAGAGAATGACGCCGTCATCGAGCAGGAAGCTGCCGACCGAGACGCTGGCCTCCTCGCCGGCGGGATCGGCCGGCGGAGCCGACGATTCCTTGTCCTTGTGGCTCAAAGCCTGCAGCAGCGCGTCGATGTTCGTGCGGCCCTTGGCGTCGGCCTCCACCCGCAGATGCGGCGCGAGGATCTCGATGGACTGGATGGAGACGGCGTTGTCGAGCAGCGACGACAGGTCCGCCCGGGCGGCGATGCGGTCGGCCACGAGCAGCGGCTCGTCGCTGTAGCCGGGAGGATTCGCCACCCGCAACTGGTCGAAGCCGATCGCCGGGCGGAAGAAGAACCACTCCTTCAAGTCGAAGTCGCCGCCCTCGATCGACACCTCCACCGGCAACAGGCTCTGCGCCTTGGCGCGCAGCTTCTGCCCCACGCCGCCGGACAGCATCGCCTGGATCGCCAGACCGCTCCCGCCCATCAGCAGCAGGTACAACAAGATCAGACCGCCGACGAGCTTGAGGAGCTTGCTCATGGCGTCATTCTACAGGCGGTTGGACGACCCGGTGGTAACGGTTCGGCGCCGGAGCGTCGAGCGTCTGCTTGCGGCCGCCGGGCCAAACGATCTCCACGCGCTCCGCCGCCGCCCTTCCGAGGCCGAAGTGCGCCCGCGGGTCGCCGGCCGAGAGGTAGCCGCCCGCGCGCTGGAGGGAGCGCAGCCGCCGCTTGCCCTCCGAATCGATCAGCGTCACGCGAGCCCCGATGGAGTCACAGTTGGAAGCGTCGCCCACCAACTCGAAGCCGATCCAAGCGTTGCCGTCGGGCGCTCGATTGCGCAACAGCAGGGCGGGCCCGTCGTTGACCTGCACCGCCAGATCCAGCCGCCCGTCATTATCGAGATCTCCGATCGCCGCTCCGCGAGCGGCGCGGGCCTGCCCGAACGCCTCGCCGGCCTTGGCGGACACGTCATAGAACCGGCCGAACAGGTTGCGCAATAGCAGCAAGGGCTCGCGGTAGCGCAGCCCCGGCTGGCTGCGCTCGATGTCGTCCATCACATGGCCCTGTGCCACGAACAGGTCGCTCCAGCCGTCGTTGTCGAAGTCTCCGAAGCCCGCGCCCCAGCCGGAGTTGCGCTCAGTGGCGGCGAGCAGGCCGCTGCCGGCGGCGACGGCGTCGAACTCGGCGGGCTCGGTCTGGCGGTAGAGCGAGTAGCCCTCGAGCGCCAGCGCGTTGACGAACAGGTCGAGGTCGCCGTCCTGGTCGTAGTCGGCCAGTGCCGTCCCCATGCCGGAGTAGGTGCGGCCGTCGGCGTCGTAGGCCACTCCGGACGGCACGCCGGACTCGACCAGCCGCCCGCCACGCTGGAGGAAGAGCTGTTGCGGCACGGAGTCGTTGGCGACGAAGACGTCCATCGCGCCATCGCCGTCGATGTCCGCGACGGTCACGCCCAGGCCCTTGCCGGGCGCCTGGGTCAGGCGCACGCGCTCAGAGACGTCCTCGAAGCGGTCGTCCTCCAGGTTGCGGTAGAGCCGATGGGAGACCGCGCCGAACAGCCGCGGGTGGCAGTAGGAAGCGTCCTGCTCGCCGCACGGCCGACTGACGGCGAAGCTCCAGTCGAGGTAGCGCGCCACGAACAGGTCGAGCCGCCCGTCGCCGTCATAGTCCAGAAAGGCAGCCCCGGCCGACCAGCCGGGCGTGGCTGGGCCGGGGACCTCTGTGAAGCGCCCGCCGTCGTTGCGGTAAAGGATGTCGGGCCCGTAGTTGGTCACGTACAGGTCCGGGTCGCCGTCGTTGTCATAGTCGCCGACGGCGGCGCCCATGCCGTAACCCCGGCCCGCCAGGCCGGCGGCGGCGGTCACGTCCTCGAAGCGCCAGTCGCCGCGGTTGCGGTAGAGGCGGTTCCAGAAGGCCGGCTCGGACTTGTCGGGCTCCGCGTCGTCGGCCATCTGCGGGTGGAGGCGTGCGCCGTTGACGAAGAACAGGTCCAGCAGGCCGTCTCCGTCATAGTCGAGCAGGGCCACGCCCGCGCCCATGGTCTCGATCAGGTGCTTGGCGGATGTTTTCGATGCTTGGTGGCGAAAGCCGATCTCCACCGGCTCGAAGGGCTGCGCCCGCCCCGCCGCCGCGGCGAGCAGGTAGGCTGCCGCCATCGTCGCTATCCAGAGCGCCCCGCGAGCCGTCATCGGACTCTGAGGGTAGCGGTCTCAGCCCAGCTTCGGGTAGTAGCCGGCGCGGGTGAAGACGTCGTACTTGCCCTTGGCTTTGAGCTTGATCTCGCGAAAGCCGTCGCGGGCGCCCTCGGAGGGCCTGTAGCCGAGGCTGTACTGGCTGCGCAGCTCCTCGTCGATCTGATCGAAGATCTGGTTGAGCGAGAGGTGCTTGGAGACTTTCTCCATGCGGCCGCCGGTCTGCTCGGAGAGCCGCTTGAGGGCCCCGTCGCCGTCGCGGCCGGCGCCCATGCCGAAGCCTCCGAAGCGGCCGTAGAGCGCCTCGTCGGCGTAGTAAATGCTGTAGACGACCACGTCGGCGCGCTGGGCCGCTTCGACCGCTTGGTCGAGCGTCATCTTGCTGCCCATGTCCACGCCGTCGGAGATCAGCACCACGGCCTTGCGTCCGGACTGCTCCTGCAAAACGTCGTTGGCGGCCAGGTACACCGAGTCATACAGAGCGGTGCCGATGCCGCGACCGCCGGCGCCTCCTCCGGACCCGCCTCGGCCGCCGCCCGGGTACGGCCCTCCGCCGCCGGGATACGGACCGCCGCGCCCTCGCCGGCCGCCTGGGAACGGGCCGCCGCCCCCGGGGAATGGACTGCCCCCGCCGGGAAACGGGCCGCCGGGAAACTGGTGATTGGCGACGATGCGCCGGGGACGCATCTCGCCCGGCGTGTGCAACCCGTCGAGCGCGGAGCTCAGGGCCTTGCGCGACGAGGTCAGATCCTGGACGAGGGTCACGTCGTAGTCGAAGTTGATCAGGAACGCCTGGTCCTTGCTCTCATCGATCACGCGTTCGAAGAAGCGGCCTCCGGCGGTGCGTTCCTCCTCCAGAATGCGCTCCTGGCTGCGGCTGGTGTCGACCAGCAGTCCCACGGTCAGCGGCAGGTCGGTGAGGGTGGCGAAGTACTCGATGGTCTGCGGACGACCGTCCTCGTGGAGCTCGAAATCGTCCTTGGTCAAGGTGGTGATGAGGGCCCCTTTCTTGTCGCGCACGGTGGCGAAGACGTTCACCACGTCGACGCCGGCCTGGAAGACTGCTCCGGGACCGTCGTCCTGCGCCTGGGCCAGCAGGCGCGGCGCGGCGACCGCTCCCAGGGAGAGAGCCGCGAGGGCGCGGCGGCGGGTCCAACCTGCAGGGGAGTCCATGGTCTCGCCCTGTCAGACGCGGCGCGGCGCCACAGGGATTCAGCGCGAGCCGCGAGAAATGATAAAGCTTTGTAAAGAAAGGAACGTTGCCCAGCGTTAGGAGGGACGCAGGATCCCTCCTAACGCAGAGAGAGCTCGCCGAACAGCGATCTCCCTACTGCCCCATCGAGGCCATCGTCGCTTCCCTCGACGAGACCCCGTCGGAGCTGGTCCCAGATGCAGAGCGGTGGTAGCGGTCCACCAGCGCCTGCCACTCCACACGCAGCGTGCCTCCGTTGGCGGCGTGCTGCTTCTCCCATGAGGACAGCATGTCCAGGCAGGCGTGGTCAATATAGTCTAGGTTCCCGATATGGATATGAAGCTCAGCTCCCCGGGGTACGGAGTCGAGCGCCATGGCCAGGTGCGGCAGGCCCAGGAAGGTCGCCGACCCGCGCAGTGTCAGGTCCACTCGGTTGGCGCTCTGGTCGCGCACGGTCTCCACCCGCAGGTAGGCGAAGGTGTAAACCAGCTTGGCCACGGCGAGCCCCACGCCCAGTAACACTCCGGCGAGCAGATTGGTGGCGACGATGCCGGCCAGCGTGACGAAGTAGATCGCCACCTCAGCCTTGCCATAGCCGGCGATCGACTTGATCTTGGCGATGTTGAGCAGCTTGTAGCCGGTGTAAACCAGAATCGCCGCCAGCGACGCCGTCGGAATGTGGTTGAGCAGCCAAGGGAAGACCGCCACGGTCGAGAGTAGCCAGACGCCGTGCAGGATCGTCGAGTAGCGGGAAGTCGCTCCGGCCTGCACGTTCGCTCCCGAGCGCACGATCACGCCCGTCATCGGCAGCGCTCCCATCACGCCGCAGATCAGGTTGCCTACGCCCTGCGCCGCCAGCTCCCGGTCGTAGTTGGTGCGCTCGCCGTTGTGCATCTGGTCGACGGCGGCGGCGCACAGCAGGGTCTCGGCGCTGGCTACGAACGCGACGACAAAGCCCAGCAGCAGGATCTCCGGCTCCAAAATCCTCGACAAGTCGAGCAGTCCAGGCGGGTTGGCCGCGTCGACCAGGTTGTGCGGCACCTCGATCTTCTTGATCGGCAGCCCCATGTAGCCGGCCGTCGCCGAGGCCACGACCACCGCCACCAGGGCCGAAGGAATCATTCGGAGGAACTGCGGCTTGTAGCGGTTCCAGCTCAGCAGCGTGAGAATGGTCAGCAGCCCGATGAAGGCGGCCAGATGGTGGGTGGAACCGTCGATCGGAAACACCCCCTTGTAGAGCGCCTCGGGGATCGACAGCAGGTTCTCGAGCCCTCCGCCGCGCGGGCTGTCGTCCACCATCACGTGGAACTGCGAGCCCAGAATCAACATGCCGATGCCGGCCAGCATCCCGTGGATGACCGACGGCGAGATGGCTCGGAACCACTGGCCCCACTTGAGCAGCCCGGCCGCCAACTGGATTGTCCCGGCAATCAGCAGCACCACGCCCAGCATCTCGAGCCCGTGCTCTCGCACCAGGTCGTAGACCAGCACGGCCAACCCGGCCGCGGGCCCGCTGACTTGCAGCGGCGAGCCGGCCAGCAGCCCAACCACCAAGCCGCCCACGATGCCGGTGAGCAAGCCCAAGGCGGGCGGAACACCCGAGGCGATCGCGATGCCCATGCACAGCGGCAACGCGACGAGGAAGACGACCACCGAAGCCAACAAGTCCTTCGATAGATCAGGCGATGTCATAGGGGTGGCAGCAGTGCGTCTCGGCGCCTGCCGGCTGTCAGATGGTCGGCAAGTTGCGCAGGTCCGACGTCGGGGTGGTCTCGCCGGTCTCGTCCGACCATTCGGCTCCGACCGGAAGGAAGGCTCGCTCGACTTCGTCGTAGGCCAGGACCTGGCCGGACTCGATCCGGTAGACCCAGCCGTGAATTTCCAGCCGCCCCGCGGCCAAAGCGGCGGCAACGTAGGGGTGCGTGCGCAGATGCGTCAACTGCATCAGCACGTTCTGCTCGATCAGGGCCTGCAGGCGCTTTTCTTCGCTGAGGTTCTGGGCCTCTTCCACGATGCGAACCGCGGCCAGCGAATGCGTGAGCCAGTTCTTCACGTGGGGAAACCGCTCGAGCTTGCGCGGGTCCATGGCGGCCGTCATGGCTCCGCAATAGCTGTGCCCGCAGACGATTACGTGCCGCACGCCCAGAGCGCCCACGGCATACTCGATCGAAGCGGTGACGCCGCCGGTCTGCCCGGTGTGCGGCGGCACGATGTTGCCCGCATTGCGGCAGATGAACAGCTCGCCGGGCTCGCTCTGCGTTATCAAGCTCGGATCAATGCGGGAGTCCGCGCAGGTAATGAACAGCGCCTCGGGCTGCTGTCCGTGGGAGAGTCGCTGAAAGAGCTCGCGCCGCTGCGGAAACACGCTCGACTGAAAGCGACGTACGCCGGCCAGGATCTTCTTCATGCCTTGTGCCTCTTCTCGCTTTCCTCTTCCGTCTCGATCTCCGCGGCCCGAGGCTCTTCGAACTGAGACTGCCTCACGTTCGGAGCGGATTCGCCCAGGGCCACGCCGCCCAGCAGGAGCCAAGCGGCTAGCGCCGGCGTGGCCAGCCGATAGAGCACGTGGCGGCCTTCCTTGCGGTCTTCCACCACGTGGTTGGCGCGCAGCACCGCCAGGTGTTGGGAAATCCGGGCCTGACGCACGCCCAAGCTCTCGCAGAGCGTGTTGACGTCCTTCTCACTGTCGGAAAGCTCCTCTACCAAGCGTACCCGGTCCGGATGACCGAGAGCCTTGAAGAGCTCGGCCATGGCCTTGGTCGGCCTGTCGCCCCTCGCCGTAGAGCTGGACTCCCTCATATTCACGATCGCGAATATAAGTATATCGTTCCACGCAGGCCTCGCGAGCCCTATGGTGCGATATCGAACGATCCCATCGAGGCTCCGCTCGGTCCGCCCACGTATGCAGGTGTTGGCGTACATGAAGCGCCGGACCGCGGCAACAAGAAGGTCCCCGGCGCAGCAGGCGGCGGGGACCTTTGGGTGGCACGGAGCGTCAATGCAGGCTGGTCAGAAGATGACTTTCATCCCGAACTGCATGTTGCGAGGCGTCCCCGCGCTCGTGATGCGGCCGAAGTTGGCCGTGCCGAAGGTGCCTCCGGCTTGTCCGAAGCGCGGCGTATTGGTGAAGTGGAACGACTCGAAGCGGAACTGCAGCCGCACCCTCTCGGTGATGTCGAACATCTTGAGAGCCGAGAAGTCCCAGTTGAAGGCCGACCGCTGCTGCATCGTGTTGCGGCCCAAATTGCCGATCGTGTAGTCGGCTTGGCGGGAGAAGACGCTGGTATCGAAATCCTCCTCGATGGTCCGCTCGTCGCTACTGAGGATCGGGTTGCCGTTGACGTTGGGGCGGTTGACCACGCCGTGCGTGCCGGTGTTGGCAGGGTTCCCGCCGATAGTGACCGAGTACGGTCGGCCGCTCGCGTAGGTGACGATGCTGCCGACGCCCCATCCGCCAAAGACGAAGTCGAGCGCCTTGGGCATGTTCGACCCGAACTTCTGTCCGCGTCCGAAGGGCAGCTCATACAAGCCGCTGACGACAAACCGGTGCGGAACGTTCTGGTTGTCCAGGGCCTTCTCGATGCTCAGGTTGCGCAGATCCTGGAAGCCGCAACCGCTGGTGTTGCCGGCCGCGGCGTTGCCGCAGGTGTCCCCGATGTTCTTCGACCAAGTGTAGGAGCCCAGTACCGTGAAGCCCTGCGAGAAGCGCTTCTCGATCTTGGTGACCCAGGAGTGGTAGTTACTGTTGCCGTCCTGGTTGTAGTAGATCACCTGGCCCAGCGGCGACACCGGGCGGTCGATGCCGGGAATCGTAGCTGAGGCGTAGCGGCGCTTGTCATTGATGTTGCCCGGCCCCGGCGGCGAGAAGTTGCCGTCGTAGCGTCGCAACAGGTGCGTGCCGCGGGAGCCCGAATAGCCGGTCTCGAACAGCCAATCCTTGGCCAACTCATGCTGGATGTTGAAGTTCCACTGCTGGGCGGAGCTCAGCGACGGATTGCGGTTGTAGGACGAGAAGGTCAGCCCGGTGGCGTTCTCGAGCTGCAGCGAGCCGGCTTGAGGACCGTTGCGCAGTAGCAAGGCCGGCGTGGTCGGGCTCGACGTCAATTGTACGCCGTACGCGTTGGGCGGATTGCCGATCAGGTACTGCGCGTCGCCGAAGGGCTCCATGTAGGTGTAGTAGATGCCGTAGCCGCCGCGCACCACGGTCTTGCTTCCCACTTTATAGGCGAGGCCGAATCGCGGCATCACGTTGTTCTTGTCCGAGTGGTACATCGCCCGGCCGTAGCTGCCGTTGCCCTCCGTGCCGGCGTAAATCAGCTTCGGGTTGGCCGGATCGGTGGTGATGTCGAAGATGCCCATGCGGTCGTACTTGTCTTTCCAGGGCTGCAGAAACTCGTACCGCATGCCCAGGTTCAGGGTCAGATTCGGCGTGATCTTCCAGTCGTCTTGCACGTAGCCGGCCCACAGCGTCTGGCGCAACTGCACCTGAATGCGGGTCTGATAGGTGTAGGTGTTGACGTCGCCGAGCAAGAAGTCGGACATGCCGTCGCCGGTGAAGCGCCCGTTGTAGTTGTAGGTGCCGATCTCGTGGCGGATGTTGAAGATGTTGTTCTGCGAGCGAATCAGGTTGAAGCCGCCCTTGATGGAGTGCTTGCCCTTGGTCCAGCTCAAGTCGGTCACGAGCTGGCGGTTCTGGGAGTCCCGATCGACCGGATTGAAGCCGCCGATGCCGACCTGACGGTAGCCGGTGATGCCCATGGCGGAGAAGCTGCCGGGTATCGAGTTGTTCCCGCCCATGATGCCGTACTGCTCGTTGAGCAGGGCGCCGCCCGTCTGCGCCGGGTTGTCGCGCTTGAACAGGCCGAAGTTCCAGGCGCCGCGGATGGACCATAGCAGGTTCGGCTTGAGCACCTTGTTCCAGCTCGCGCCGGTGTTGTAGCCCTGGATGATCGTGTCGAGACCGCCGCCATAGGCCGGCGGAGGCAGCGCGAGCACGGCGGGATTCACGGAGTTGTGGCGCGAAAGCCGCCACATGAACATGTCCTTGTTGGTGGGATTGAAGTCGATGCGGGCGTCGTACTTGTCGACGTCGTTCTTGGCCGGCGACTGGTTCAAGTAGTTGGCGGCTAGGCTGCTGTTCTGGGGATCGGGGTAGAGGTTGATCAGCGTCTGGGCGACCGGGTCCTGGCGGTTGGCCGGGATGACGTTGTTGGGGAAGGGGTTGCCCGTGCTGGGATCGGTGATGGTCTTGCTGAGCTCGCCGAAATCGCCGGTCCGCATCCGCAGCGTCGGGATCGTGGAGTTGATGGTCGAGCTCTCGCGGATCTTGGTGCCTTCGTAGTCTCCGAACCAGAAGATCTTGTTGCGAAAGTCGAGCTTTTCTCCCAGCCACAGCGGTCCTCCTACGGAGAACCCGTACTGGTTGCGCTTGAACGGCGGTTTGGGCTTGTCGACCGGATCGAAGAAGTTCTTCGCGTCGAGGTTCTCATTGCGCAGAAACTCGAACAGAGTGCCGTGCAGCCGGTTCGTGCCGCTCTTGGTCGTCACGTTCACCACGCCGCCCATGGCGCGACCGTACTCGGCGGCGTAGGAGTTGGTTTGGACCTTGAACTCCTGGATGGCGTCAATCGAAGGCTGCACCATCTCCGACCGGCGCTGCGCGCCGGCGAGCTCGGAGCCGTTGTTGTCCACGCCGTCGAGGATGAAGTTGTTTTGGGTGGTGCGTTGTCCGCCCACCGAGAAGCCGCCGAATCGGCCGCCGACGGGCTGCACGGCCCCGGCGGAGAGCAGCGCGAGCTGGTTGTAGTTGCGGCCGTTGAGCGGCATGTTGACGATGCGGTTGTTCTCGATCACCTGCCCTCGGCTGGCGTCGACGGTGTTGAGCTGGACGGCGTCGGCCGTCACCTCGATCTGCTCGGAGATGGCCCCGATCTCGAGGGCGAAGTTGACCTCCGCGCGCTGATCCACCTCCAACGTGATCCCGGTGCGATTGACTGCATTGAATCCGTCGGCCGCCACCAGAATGCGGTATTGCCCCGGCGGTAGGAGGGTGACGGTGTAGTACCCGGAAGCATTCGTCGAGACATCGCGGGCGGCGGCGGTCGCCTCGTTCGTGACGGTGACCTTGGCCCCGGGAATGACGGCGTTCGTCTGGTCCGTGACTCGTCCGGTCAGCGTCCCGGTTTGCGCCAGGCCGATCATGGGAAAAGCAGCGAGCAGCGTCGCGAACACGGCGACTCTCAATATCCTCGTAGCGTTCATCATCTAACCTCTTTTCTTTCTTTAGATTGACAGGAGTTAACGATGGATCACACCTGTGAATCAGTTGTCGATTTAATAGTGTAAACACACCGTACTGAATCCGCGAAAGAACAGGTATCCGATTTGCGCCAGACTTAGGGCCGCGGCGTCCGGACGCAATCACGGGAATGCGGACCGCGATGCGAAGCGCGAGGCTCCAACTTGGTAGGATCGGGAGAAGCGTATGAGCCAACCCCGCGGCAACAACTACATCCTGGTGATCTTCGACTCGTGCCGCTACGACACGTTCATCGAAGCGGCCCCCAAGACGATCGCGAAGCTCGGGCCCATCGAGAAGCGGTGGTCATACGCCTCGTGGACGGCGCCGTCGCACTACAACCTGCTGATGGGACTGCTGCCGCACCAGAGCCCGCAGAACATCTACGCCTCGGAGTACTACAAGAAGGACTTCCTGCGGTTCAACGAGCGGTTGGGGCAGCAGGACATCGAGTTCAAGTCCTTCGTGCCGAAGCTCTACTTCCCGGCCTTCCTGCAGCAGAAGCTCAACTACCGCACCCACGCGATGGTTTCGCTGCCGGTGCTGAATCCGCGCACGATCCTGAACCAGAACTTCGACACGTTCCGGCTGATGGACAGCCACAACGACATGCGGGCGATGCTCAAGGAGATGCGCTTCCCCGAGGATCGTCCGTCCTTCTACATCCTCAACGTCGGCGAAACGCACTATCCCTACGCCCTGCCGAACGAGGACCCCAAGGATTGGCCGCGGA
Organism: Acidobacteriota bacterium; assembly: GCA_016125275.1. GTDB lineage: Bacteria > Acidobacteriota > Terriglobia > Bryobacterales > UBA6623 > RI-231. The sequence continues at coordinate 749,704 of WGMB01000003.1, forward strand.
TCTCAGGCGTGCACGGCGTCTTCAAGCACCTCGACGATCACATCGTCGGCGGCAAGGTGGTCGAGTCGCACGAGAAGTTCTTCGACGCTCAGAAGATGGCCGAGTTGCGCAACCGGCAGGTCAAGACCGTGCAGTATCTCGACGGCGTGGTCGAGGAGCTCTTCGACATGGTTCCGGAGAACACCTACATCACCATCACGGCCGACCACGGCGAGCTCTTTGGCGAAGAGGGCTACTTCGGCCACGGCCCCATCATGCACGAGAAGGTCTTCGAGGTTCCGTTCGTCGAGGGCAAGCTGCGCTAGTCAGTCGATCGGGGATCGGCGAATCCGGCCGTCAGCCGTCCGCCGCCAGCTTTTCGCAGCACCGCACGGCGTTGGCCATCATGGTCAGGGTCGGGTTGACGGTTCCCATGCTGGGATAGACGGCCCCGTCCATCAGCCACACGTTGGGAACCTCGTGCAGCCGGCCCCAGCGGTCCGCGACGCTCGTTTTGGGGTTGTCGCCCATGCGCGCGCCGCCCACCTCATGGATGCCGAAGCCGGGCAGCCGGGCGTCCGCCAGGTCGGCTTGGCGAATCTTCTTCGCGCCGGCGGCTTCCAGCATCTCCGCGCCCTGGCCCAGGGCGTCTTGGAACAGGGCCTTCTCGTTGTCGCGCCACTTCATGTGGATGCGCAGTGCGGGAATGCCCCAGGCGTCCACGCGCGACGGGTCGAGCTCGCAGTAGTTGTCGTAGTCGGGCAGGCACTCGACGAAGCCGTGGACGCCGACCGACCAGTCCGCCTCGTCATGGACGGCCTGCTTGAATCTCTTGCCGAAGCCGGAGGCGTGCATGGCGAAGCGCGGGACGCTGGCGCCCTGGTAGCTGTAGCCTCGGATCAGCCCGTTGGTGTGCGGCTTGTCCACGTTGCGGAAGCGCGGGATGAACAGGCCGTTGGGGCGCCGCGGCGCCCCGTGCCAGGGCTTGGCGGGCATGTCGTCGAATACGCCGCTGACCTGTCCGCCGTACATGTGGTCCATGATGTAGCGCCCGAGCACGCCGGAGCCGTTGCCCAGGCCGCCGGGAGCCGAGGTCAGCAGCAGCCGCACGGATTCGAGCGTGGAAGCGCACAGGACCACCCGCTTGGCGCGAATCTCTCGCGCCGTGCGCGAGAAACGCTCCAGGTAGGCCACGCCGTTGGCTCGGCCGGAAGCCTTGTCGAGCGTGATGTGGCTGGCGACGGCGTCCGGAATCAGTGTCAGGCGGCCGGTCTCCTCGGCGGCCCTTAGCGTGGTGAAGGGGCTGGAGTAGTAGGAGTAGGTGATGCAGCCGCGGTTGCAGGGTCCGCAATAGTGGCAGGCGGCCCGGCCGTTGTGTTCCTTGGTCAGAATGGCCGTGCGGCCGATGGTCACCAGCCGCCCAAAGCGCTTCTCCACGCGCGCTTTTAGCCGCTGATCGCCGCAGGTGTAGGCCATCGGCGGCAGAAAGTCGCTGTCGGGAAAGTGCGCCAGCCCTTCAGCCTGGCCGCTGACGCCGATGAACCGCTCGACCTGCGAGTAGTACGGCGCCATCTCGGCATAGTCAATGGGCCAATCCACGCCGTAGCCGTCGTGCGTGGCGGCCTTGAAGTCCAGGTCGCTCAAGCGGTAGCTCTGGCGACCCCAGGCCAGCGAGCGGCCGCCCACGGCCCGCACGCGAATCCAGCGGAACGGCATGTCGTCGGGCGTGGTGTAAGGGTTCTCGATGTCGTTGACGTACCAGCGCCAGTTGGTCTCCGAACAAGCGCCCTGGGTGGCCTGGATCGGCCGCAGCCGCGCGATCTCGGGAGACGCCACGCCCCCGGGGCTGGTGTCGCGGTACTTCATCTCGTACGGCGGCACGTGTTCGCCGAACTGGTCCGGCGTGGTGCGCGAGCCGGCTTCGAGCACGGCGACCTTCAGGCCGGCTTCGGCCAGTTGCTTGGCGGCCCAGCCGCCGGTGGCGCCGGAACCCACGATGACGGCGTCGTAGACTTCGTTGTCTCGCACTCGGGCCTGCATGATCAGGTTGATTCTAGCGTTCCGGGACGGCCTCCCAGGGGACCGCTTCCGCTCAGGCCGCGGGAACGTGAAAGAACCGCCGAGGCGCTCCCGGCGGTTCGATCTTTTGGCGGGCTTTGGGAGGAGAGGTTTAGCGAGCCGAGCCCACGACCTCTTCCGAGTCCGTATTGAGTCCGACGCGTCGCCCAATGGCGGCCACGTTGGAGTCGATGCGGTTGAACTGCATGACGCGAGCCTCGCTCGAGATGTCCTGCGTGAAGGAGATCAACTCGCTCAGGTCCGCCCGCAGCTCGCTCAACTGCCGGCTAAGCATGGTGATCTCCCCGCGAAGCTGCCGGTTCTGGTCGTCGGCCGAGCGCTGGAGCTGCCCGCGGATCTCGCCGGACTGGTTCTCGGAGGTGTGCAGGTTCAAATAGTACGCGCTGGGATTGCGCGCGATCTCTACAGCCGTGTCGACTTCCATCGAGGTGGTCAGCGTGACCGAGCGGCTGATGCGGGTGGAACCGGCCGCGGCGGCCATGTCCATCACGTTGAAGTTGACGACCACGTCGCCGTTCTCCGACGAGCCTCCCTTGTGGATGTGGAAGCCGGTGATCGTCTGGTTGGCGGAACCGGTCGGTTTGTCAAAATCGCCGCGGACCGACACGGTCACCTTCTGGATGTCGTTTCGCTCGACCGTCAGGCCGCCCGGCATGGGGTCGTCCTCGTTGTCCGTGTCGTCTCCGGCCCCAACGAGGCCGAGAAAGCTGTCGAGTCCGCTCTGCACGGCCTCGCCGATATTTTCGAAAGTTCCGTCGTCTTCGGCGTCGATGTCGAAGACCATGCTGACGGTAAAGTTGCCGCTGTTGTCGGTTTCAACAGCCGGATTCTCGTTCGATCCTTGCAGATCAGCGGTCAGGTTGACGGTCGCGGTCTGGGTCGTCGCCTGCGCCAGTCCTAGGCTGGGCAGCAACAAGGCTGCCGTGGAAAAGGCCAAAACTCTGAACATAATTCCTGTGGTACTCCTTGGTTGATTTCAGAAACGGCTCCCTGATTTGTCGGGCGCCGTTCTCAACGGGTGATGGGGAGTCCTACAGGAGTGTTACAGCGAAACCCTGACTTTCAAGGAGCTGAGCAGTCCAATCGGAACAGGACGGAGGGCTCGCCGTCCGGTTTGAATTCCTTGCCTTGCAGAAATCCCTTGCCGTCCGGCAACCACGCGATGGTCTCCTTCCCGAGCATCGGCTCGAGCTGGACGAGCTGATAATCGCGGCCTCGCTGGAGCTGTGCGGTCGGCGGCGGCGGCCCGTCCGCCAAGTCCCAAGCGATCTCCCAGGCGTGGTCATAGGTGAGAATCAACAGCCGCTTGCCGTCCGGGCTGATGTCCATAGATGTTGCGACGTGGCTGAAAGTCGCCCCTTCCTTTGCGGCCAGCGCCGGCAGGTCGATCTCGCCGTAGGGTTCCCACGTCAGCCGATCCGTTCCGGCGCGGCGCCAAACGTCGGCGGTGAGGCGGTAGAGGCGGGCCGAGCGCCCATGGCCCGGCAGCAGGGCGAACTCCTTGGCCAGCAGAAAGAGGTCTCCGGTGACCGGGTGTACGGCCAGCGACTCGGCGTCGTGCGGACCGTCCGGGTAGCGCAGCCGCAGCCTCTTCCAAACCGCCGCTTCGGCCGGGAAGGTCCGTACTTCCGGTACGACCAGCACGCCGACTTCGGTCCGCCGGCGGTTGTTGTCCCCGGTGTCGGCGACGAAGACGCAATCCCGGCCGGTCCCGTCGCCGCAGGGGCCCAGCGCCAGATCCTCGGAGTCCTTCATCGGCGGCAGCGCGGTTTGCCCGACGGCCGCCCCGGCGGCGTCCGTCAGGTACAGCACGGGGGCGTTGCCGCTGTCGTTGATGTGATAGAGCCGGCCAGGGTAGCGCCGCGAAGCCGCTAGCCCGGAAGCCTCGGGAATCGTCGCGGCGTCGAGCGCGCCCACCGGGCGGGCAGGGCTCCATTGCGGGCACAACTGCCCGTCTGCGGCGCAAACGAGCGTGAACAGGCTCGTCGCCAAGGCAAGGGTGTGTTGCGTCACTCGCCGTAGCATCGCAAGTCCTTCTTGATCATGACAGCGGGCGGCGTTTCCGGTTGCGTTCGCTCGCGGCGCTTCGGGACAATCCGGGGGAAGCGTCGCTGTTTCAGACGCGTCCCCCGTCCGGGCGTCCCTGGAAATGCTCCCGCCTTTGGGGATGCCTGCTTTGCTTCGCCGGAAAGCTTCATGGATTACAAACGCTCGCTCGGGTTTGCGTCCGCGGAATCGTCGGAGGAATCCGAGCGCGGTCGCCGTCGCCTGCTCCGCTATATCAACCTTTCGTTGCTGGCGCACGGGCTGCCGGCCGCCCTGGACGAACGCGACTCGGATTTTGCCGAGATCGCCTCCGGGCTGCTGGACAATTTTCAGGCCAAGGAGCGTCTGCTGGTCGACCACCGCTGCCCGGTGGACCGCCGCATCGAGGCGTTTCTGGCCGACCATGTGGGCGACGTCGTCGGCGGCGCGCCGCTGCGGCTTCCCGGACGGTCGATCACCCTGGACCGTCACGGCATGGCGCGCGAGCTGGCCCTGCCGGCCGACGGGCACCACTTCCGCTCCGAGCTGGTGGACTCCTACCGCGTCGCCAACGGCGTGCTCCACAACCCGGCCAAGGACCGTCGCACGACCGTCGGCACCTTCCATGTGGTCGAAGACGGTCTGCCGGTCGCCTTCGACAAGCGGGCGGTCCCCCGGGCGGTCTTCGCAGCGCTGTTCCGCAAGGCCGTCGATCCGCCTCGGGAGCTGCTCGAGCTGCCGTTCACCAGCGAATGCGAGGAGAAGGCGCATAGCTGGGTGTCGCTGCTGCTGCGGCCCAAGGTCTGTCCCGCGGTCCCCGGAGTCACTCCCGAGAAGACCATGGAGGTGCGCTTCTTCGCGCCGGGATCGCTGGTCTCGAACCTCGATTTCGTGGAGTCCATCTTCGGCAACGCTGGCGACCCGGTACTGCCCGAGAACGACGCGGGCCTGGACCCCGAGCACTGGACCGGTCACACCGGCTGCGTCATTCTGGCCACCCACCTCGTCCGCCTGACCAAAAAGGAGGTCGGCTTGCCCCGCTGGGCCGAGGCCACTGACCGCCAGCGTCGCGACGGCATGTGCTGGAAGGAAGAAGGAGAGCTCTACAACGACGGCGGCGCCTTCAAGGTCACCTGTCGCACCGAGGCCGGCGTGGTGGTGACGATCATCTCCGACAACTACTTCGGCTACTGCAAGAAAGAGGTCAAGACCCAGATCAGCTACTCCGCCAACCTCTACGGCGGCGCGGAGGAAGAGCACGCCGGCGGGGCCCTGGCCTTTGCCAGCTACAGCGTCGGCGACGAGTTCCAGGTCAACGCTCTGCGCCACAACGGCCGCACCTTCGAGCAGATCGCCAAGGACTACCCCACCGTGATCGAACGGATGCCGGAAGGCTACGGCCGAGACCGGAACCACCCGCAAGTCGTCTACGTGCCCGCCGTGGCGAAGGCTTCGCTGCGGGAGCAGCGCATCCTGTGGGAAAAAGACGGCCGCGAGTGCTCCATACCCCTGTTGCCGCATGAGGTTTACATCGCCCCCTCCGGTTACAAGCTGCGCATGGAGAAACATCCGGCGGCGCCGAGCTGGCGGCTGATCGGCACGGTCGCCGAGGGCGTCTCCTGCCACAAGCCGTGTACGGTCTCCGGCGGCGGCAAGAGTGAGATCTCCAAGTCGCTGCGCGACTACATGATCTACGGCCCGATCTTCGTCAACGACATTGAGCAGGACTTGGACCGCGTGGAGGAGATCTTCACCAAGGACTATGCGGTGCGCTGGCGCGAGGATTCGGCCGAACGAGCGGTCTACCAAAGCCGCCCCAGCCGCCCGATCCTCGGCGACGCCCGCTCGCTGGGCAGCGTCATCAAGTTGCTGACGCCCTCGGCCGAGTACAACGACGCCTTCAACTCCTGGCTGCGTTCCATCCCCAGCCACGTCTACGCGCTCGTGTTCGCCATCAAGCGCTTTTACTCGCCGGAGTGGGGCGACGACTGGCGCAGCTACTTCTCGGTGGACATCATCAACGGCTCGGCCGGCCATGAGCTGAAGTTTCAAGAACGCAAGCTGGTGGGCACCTACCTGCGGGTCGGCCTGCTGGGCCAGCAGACCTGGCGGACCTTCAAGGTGCGGCAGGACTTCGCCGCCGCGGCCAAGGTGCAGACCGAGGACGACATCACCGCCAGCGTGGTAGTGGCCGGCAAGCTGCTGCCGCAAGGCTTTGGCGTGGACGCCGAGCGCAGCTACAAGTTCGCCGAGAACTGCGAGTACCGCCTCTTCCAGCGACCCGACGACGCCGTGCATCGCGGCCTCGACAAGCAGGCCGAGGCGGACTTGGCCGAGCCGAACAACTTCGTCTCGAACTTCGAGCCGCTGGACCTGGCCCGCGTTCGTCAGCTCACAGAGCGCGCCATCGATCTCGACGCCTTCACCGCGCCCATGCAGGAACTGCTGCGCCAGTCGGTGGAGAAGGGCACGCCCTACACCGTCTGCTCGGCCATCCCGCGCATGGTCGACGGCAAGCCCACCAAGAACCCGCGCTACCTGCAGGCCCGGCCTGACATGGTGCGCCCGCTCGACAAATACGTGGCTGAGATGGGGCTGCGGCTGCACCGCGGCATCCCCGAGGACAAGCCGCTGGCGATCCCCGTCAGCGCCGTTCTGTTCGGGCGCCGCAACAATCCGCCCGACCCCGCCCTGGGCATCAAGCAGCTCGCCGTCTACGGCCCCATCCACTACCAGGAGCCGCCCGAGCTGTTCATGGACTTCATCGCGTCGCTGACGGGCAAGAGCCCCTCGACGACGGGCTTCGGCAGCGAAGGCGCGCTCACCAAGGGGCCGTTCAACAACCTGCGCTTCGCCGCGGACCTGAACGCCGCGTTGCTGTCATACGTGCTCACCGGCCTGTCGGGCTTCTCCACCGCCGCCGGTCACATCGGCCCCAACGTAGCCGTGGGACACGACGTGAGCCTGTTGATCCCGGAGATTTGGTGCCGGCTGGAGCCGTTCGAGCGCGAGCCGGAGTTCCTGCGGCGCGAGAATCTGCTCGAGCCGGTGGAGGACTTCGAGCACGAAGGCCGCCTGATTCCGGCTTCACGGCTGGGTTGGCGCATCAACTACCGCTTCGTGCGGCGCTTTTTCGGGCGCGTCTTCGACAACCCCGACAAGGTCTTCGACGACGCCATCCTCAAGCCCGAAAGCCAGGACCGGGCGGCTTTCGCCGAAGGCGTCGAGTACATCGCCAACGCCCACAAGACCGTCGCCCAGCAGTACTTCCAAGACGGCACCGCGGAAGCCCTGTGCCCTCCTCTGCAGGCCCTGGCGACGATCATGGCCGAGGGTTCCTGGAACGGCAAGACCGAAAAGGACGCCGAGGTGCGCGGCCTATTCGAGCGGGAAGCGATCCTGGCCAGCGACTGGTACCGCGAACGGCTGACGCTGAAACAGCAGCGCGACGTAGCCCTGTGGCGCCGCCACGTGGAGGCTCTGGAGGCCTACGCCCGTGACAGCGGCGACCCCAGCGGCATCGGCGTGGCCGAACGGCTCGACCTGGCGCGGCGGGAGCTGGGACGCGTCAGCGTAGGCAGCTATTTGGAATCCCTCAAAGGCTCTCTCGGAGTCCAGCCGACGCCGTAGGACGCTGCGGGGGGAGAGGAGCAAGCGAGCGCGAGCGCGGGACGCCGGCCTCGCGCTCGCGCTTTGCGTTTCAGCGGGTCCGCCAGGTCAGGCGGAGGTGGTAGCGGTCCGCCGCGCCCTTCTCGTCGTAGACCCTTGCCTTGAACAGGTAGCCGTTCTCGGCGCTGGGCTTGGCCATGACCGCGATCTTGCCGCGACCGTCCATCTGCTGCACTTCGAATGAGCCGTCCACGATCCCTTGGCGCGGGATCGCTTGGGAGTATTCCGAGCCCGCGTTGCTGCTGGGAGCGCCGTCGAGGGCTTTACGCAGGATCAAGTCGCCGACGATGTAGATCTCCTCGACCTTGTCCACGTGGATGCGCAGGTCGAACCGTCCCGAGGCCGCGAACGGATCGTAGTCTTCGGCTTGGCGGGCCGGCATGCGCTGAAAGCCCTGGTTCTCCAGAGCCGCCGCCAGGATAGCTTGGCGCAGGGCGTCGTTGAGCTCCGGCTTGTTCAGCAGCGCCGCGTTCTCGTCGGAGACCGGGAAGCTCGCTCCGCGGCGCCCCAGCGTCTCGATCAACACCGCGTCCGAGGCCCCCAGCTCCCACAGGCCCAGCACCTCGTCCAGGCTCAGCGGCTCCGTCGAAGAGGCCAGCCAGCGGGCCACGATGCCGTCGAGCAGTTCCGGCGAGGCTCCGGCCGCCCGCAGGGCCCCTTGCGACTCCGCGGTGGGCGCAAACGCCACGCCCCAGGCCTGCACCGCCCGCGACAGGCGCGTCGGGGCGTAGCGCACGGTCAACGCAGCTTCCAGCAGTTCCAGCGACAGCGGGTCCTGGTTCGAGCTCAGCGCGATATCCACCAAGCCTTGCTCGAGCTCCGGCGAGCCGCCGGCCTTGCGCAGGTCCTCCAGGCTCGTCACGGTCACCGGAAAGCCCAGCGGATTGCGGCGCAGCTCGGCGAGCAGATCGTTGGCGTCCACGCGGGCCCGCACCAGGGCCTCCAGCGCCTCGAAATCCCCGCCGAAACCCGGGCTGCGCAGACTCAGCGCGGCCGAAGAGGTCAGCAGCCGAGGCCCGGCTCCGGCTGCGGTGAGGGCGCTGTGCGCCGCGGCGTCGTAGGGGAAGGCGACGCCCTGCGTCTCCACCCGCAGCGTCAGGTCCACCTGATCGGCGCCGGACCGCAGAGCCTGGACCAGACTCTCGAGCGCGATCGGGCCGGCGGGTAGCGCCGGGGCGGACGGCGGCGCGCTCTTCGGCTCCGGCTCCGGAGTCTTCGGCGGCGGGGTCTTGGGCGGAGTTCGAGGCGGCGGCGCGACCGGCGGCGGCGCAACGGCCCGAATCGTCTGCAGGATCGTATCGGTGGCTCCGGCGCTCCGTAGATCCCTCTCCAGCTCGGGCGTCAGGCGAAAGGCCGCGCCCTCGTCCCGCAGGGCCTTCACGATGTCCGCCTCGGTCAGGGTCCCTTCCGCCATCACCCGCAGAGCCCGCTGCAAGCGGTCCACGCTCACCGGGTCGGCCCAGCAGACGCTCGCCAGCCCCAACGCCAGCAGCCAGCCCCTTATTCCTCTCTTCCCCCGCATACCAGCCTCCCTCCCCCTAGGGGTCCTTGCCGCCCAGCAGATCCTTCAGCGCCTCGTCGCGCTTCTTGTTGCGGAGCAGATCGAGCTCGCGCTGCCGCCGGCTCGGGTCCACCACCTCCACCAGCACGGTCTTCACAGCCTCGCCGCCCGGCCCACGGGCGGTCAACTGGTAGGTCGTGAGCCGGTCGGGCCGCATCTGCTTGGAGCCGCTGCGCGCCGCCACTTCTCCGCCCGGCTCGAGCCGCAACGAGGTGATCTCGCCGCTGACGTTCCAATACAGGTCGACCGGCGCCCCGACGAGCACGCGCTCCGGCTCGGCGGTAAAGCTCCGGATCACCGGGGCCGCGGCCAATGGCGGGCTGTCATCCGACGCAGGCTCGTCCAGCGCCGTGGTCGGCGGCGGATCGTCGAACGAGGCCGGCTCTTCCGGGACCGTTTCCCCCAGCGCGGGCTCCGACGCGACCGGATCGGCGGGCTCGTTCTCGGCCGACGGCTCGCCCGGCTGCGGCCCGTCGGGCCACAGCCACCAGGCGCCGGCGCCGGCCACAACCAGTCCGGCCATGCCCAGTAGGGCAACCAACAGGCCCCGGCGGTCGCGGCCCGGCGCCGCGGCGGCCGCCGGCAGAGCCCCCTTGGCCAAGGCGTCCCGCAAGGCGCGCACCGAGGCGATCCGGTCGCTGGGACGGCTCTCCAGACTCTTCTCCAGCGCGAACCGGAAGTCCGAGGTGACCCCCATGGCGGTGGGCGCGGCGAAGGCCCGGGCCGGCGCCCGCCCGGTGGAAGCCTGGTAGACCAGCGCGGCCAACAGATAGACGTCAGTGGGCGCTCCGGCCGGGCGACCGGCGGCGATCTCCGGCGGCGCGGCGGCCGGCGCCAGAGCGGCCTTCACGCCCGCGGGAGCGCCGTCGGCCAGCGAGGCCGGTCCGAAATCCAAGATGCGCGGTCCGCTCGGCCCGAGAAAGACGTTGTCCGGCCCCAACAGCCCGTGCAGCCGTCCCGAGGCGTGCCGCCGCTCCATCGCCGCCATCACGGGCTCGAGCAGCGCAGTCGCTTCGGCCGGCTCGTAGGGCCGTCCCCGGCCGTCCAGCGTCTCCTGCAACGAAGCCATCGTCGCCAGAGCTTCGCCGTCCTCGTAGGAGAGCGTGAAGTAGCCCAACCCGTCCTCGGCCACAAAGTCCAACACAGGAGCAAAGACCGGATCGGCCGCGGGCGCGGCGGCGCCGGCGCGCGCGAACAGCGTCGCCAACTCGCGGGCGGCGTCCGCGTCCGCCGCGGCGCCTTCCAGCACCAGGCACTCGCTCAGCGCGCAACGCTGGTCGCGCAAGCCGTCCCAGGCGGCCAGGATCAGGCCGTAACCGGTGCGGCCCAGGGGCATGCCGACCTCATAGCGGCCTGCCACCCGGTGGCCGGGCGCAAAGGGAGCGCTCGGGTCCGAGGCCGCGTCGAGCCGCAACCCGCAGTGGCCGCAATGCAACGCCCCGAGCGTCCGCGGGCCCATGCAGCGCGGACAACGGCTGGGGGCGGCGTCTGCCTTGGCGTCGCGCATCCCCTCCAACACTCCCCCCTTAGCGAACCGTCCAACGGATCTGCGACTTCACCTCCCGCACACCCGACCGAGGACTGGTGAAATACGCCACCCACTCGCCGCCGCGCGCCGAAGGCGGCTGCAGCAGGTTGAGCGGATCCCCTTGCACCGTGATATCCACGGGCACGCACGGAAAGCCCGCCACCGCCAGCGAGACGCCGCTCTGCAGCTTCTCGTTGATGGAGATGACGCCCGTGCTGGGACCATCGTAGGCCACCCGCACCGTGGTTTCCTTGTAGGCCACCCCGCCCGGCCCCTTCGCCGTCAGCGTGTAGGTCCGCTCGCGGCCCGGCTTCACCCGCGCCGTTCCGCTGGTCGCCACCGCGCCGGGCTCGGGCTCGATGGAGACTTCGGTCGCGTCACGAACGTTCCAGCTCAACTGCGACGCTCCGGTGCAGGAGACCGTCGGCGGACGCGCCTCGAAGGTGATGGTGGGCGCCCCGGCCCGAATCGTCACCACGGTCGTGGCGGATGTCTTGCCGCCGGGCCCCGTCGCCGTCAGCTCGTAGGTCGTCGTGCGATCCGGCCGCACCTGCAAGGTCCCCGAAGCGCCCGAAACAGCCCCGCCGGGCTTGATCGCCAGCGAGCTGACGTCGCCCGAGACTTGCCAGCGCAGCGTCACCGGGGCCCCGGCCAGCACGCTGTCCGGTTCGGCGCGAAACGCCGAGATGGAGGGCGCGCCGGGAGCCGTCACGCTGACGGTCAGGCGCTTCTCTTGGCGGGTTCCGTCGAGACCCACGGCCGTCAGCACGAAGGAACGGTCGGCGCGCAGGCCGCTCACCCGGCGGCTGCCCTTGGCCGGTACGGCCGCGCCGTCCAGCTCCACCGATTTGGCGTTGACGGCCTCCCACTGTAGTTCCACCGCGCCGTCGTAGGGCGCACTGAGCGTGGACGGCACGAAGGACAGAACCATCGGCGGCTTGGGAGTCGGCTTGGTCCCGCTGCCCGGACCGGGCGACGGGCCCGGCCCAGGTCCCGGCGTCGGACCGGAGCCCGAGCCGGGACCGGGGATCGTTCCGGGGCCGGAGGGGCTCACCGAGCCCGGCAGCACCTGGATCGACACCGTCCGGCTCTCGCGCGTCCCATCGGCCGCCAGGGCTTCCAGGGTGTGCTCTTCGTTGGCGGTCAGCCCGCTGGCCAGGTACGAGCCGGAAGGGTCCACGGCCCGGCCGTCGAGCTTCACGCTGGCGGCGCCGCGCACCGTCCAGCTCAGCCGCGCCGAACCCTCGTAGGCCACGGGCTCGGTCGGCCCCTCGAACACGATCTCGATGGCGCCCGCCGCCGCGCCCACCTGCACCTCGAACGTGCGGTCCACGACCGAGCCGTCCGCCAGCGTCGCCTGCAAGGCGAACGTGCGGTTCTCCTGGATGGCCGGGATGACCGTCGTCCCCGACGGCGCCACCGGATTGCCATCCAAGGTGACCTGCGAGTCGGCCGGCGCATCCCAGCGCAGCTCTACGTCCGTCCCGGGCGCCACCGGCGGCTCCGGCCCTTGGAGCGACACCTTCGGTCCGCCCTGGATCAGCGCTTGCACCTGCGCCACCATCTCCGGGCCGTACTCGAGCCCCAGCCAGACGCCGCCCGCCACGATCAGCAGCACGGCCAGAACCGCCGCCGCCATGCGCGGCCACTGCGCCGTCGGAGGCGTCACGAACGACGACTCGAGCGCCCGCCAGAACGGCTCGACTGCCGAAAATCGACCGCTCGGCGAAGGCGACAGAGCCTGCCGCACCGCCTCGGCCATGGCGCTCGGCGCGCCGACCTGGCGGAGGTCCGTCAGCAAGTCCGCGGTGGAACGCCCTTCCGGCGCGCGCCCGGTCAGCACCCGGAACAGCGTCGCCGCCAATCCGTAGACGTCCGCCGTCACGCCCGCCGGCTTGCCGCCCAACAGCTCCGGCGGCGCATAGGGGCGGTCGAGCAGCGGCGCCACCCGACGCGACTCGCCGTCGCGGGTCGGCTGCAGAGCCGGCAGATCGAGCAGAGCCGCCGGGGCCCCGGGCGCGATGGAAACCGATTGCGGCGAAACTCTACCGTGTACCCGGCCCGCCTCGTGGAAGGCCTGCAGAGCCTGTGCGGCCGGCGCCAGCAGCGCCACGGCCTCGCGGGGCTCAGGCGGACGCTCACGGGCGTCGAGCGCATCGAGCAGCGTCATGGCCCCCAGCAGGGCCCGGCCGGAGGGCTCGTCGAACACCAACGCCAGCCGCTCGTTCACCCACAGAACGTCGAGGGCCGTGGCCGCGCCCGCAGTGGGGGTCACCCGTGCGCCGGAGCGCGAAGCCAGCAGGCTGCGGGTCGCCTCGTCGGCCGTGGCCGGGTCCGCCAGCTCCGAGGCAAAGACTTCCGGGCCGGCCGCCGCCAGCACCACGCGCTTGTCGCCGTCCACGCGGTCCCAGGCAATGAAGGCTCGGCCGTACGGCGTCTCGCCCAGCGCCAGCCCCAACTCGTAGCGCTCGGCTAGCAGCGCGCCCGGGTCCGGGTCGCCCGGGGCGGCGGCCTTGGCGTCGAACGCCGAGCCGCATACGCCGCAGAAGCGGGCGTCGCCGGCCACTTGGGTCATGCACTGCGGGCAGCGGCGTACGCCGCCGGCGGGCCGGGGTTCTGGAGGGCGCATGTCGCTCATAAGATTCCTGGACTTTCCTCGGGCTCGCAGGGTTCCGTCGTTGTCGGGCCGCTCCCGCCGGCGCGCCGGCTTAGGGTACTATCTTAGTGGCCGCGCCCATGATTTCTACGGCGTTTTCCCCAGGTCGTCGTCGCCCGGGCGTCCAGCCGGCGAACAGCCTGTGCGCGAGCGTCTTCCTCGGCGTCCTCTCATTGTTGTCGATTTGCGGCCCGGCCGCAGCCCAGGACTCCTTCAGCGCCGACGTGGTGCTGGTGGTCGACACCTCGCGCAGCATGCTCGAGCCGGGCATGGACCCCGAGCGCACTTCCCTGCTCGTCTCCAAGCTCTTCTCCGACATCGTTCCCGGCAAGCTGGCCGTGCTGCGGCTGATGTCGGCAGGGCAAGACAAGGACGCTGTCGGCATGGTGCAGACGGGCGAGTTCCAGCCCTGCCGCGAAGACCCCTCGCAGAACTGCTCCGGCTACACCCTGCCGCCGGAGAAGCAGCGGGAGCTGGCCGAGGGGCGCATCCGCGTAGGCGAGAAGCTGCGGCCCCAACGCGGCTCGGCCGCCTTCAAGAGCGAGCTCGACCAGCACCTCGAACCCGTCGCCAATTCCAGCTACTTCGGCTACTCGTTCGCCACCGCAGGCAGTATCTTCGAGCAGAACCGCGCCGAGGACCCCGACCGGCCGCAGGTGCTGATCTGGCTCTCTGACGGCCGCGCCGAGGACTGGGAGTCCGCCAAGCAGACCCTCAAGAAGCTGCAGAGCGAGGGCGTGGGCATCGAGGCGATCGTCTTCGGGCGCGGCAGCACCGACCAGGCCGCCGAAGCCGGCTTGCCGCGCCGCACCACCACCGGTCCGGCCGAGCTGATGTCGGCCTTTGCCGACGCCTTTCGTCGGGTGGTGCGAGCGCCCTTCCGGGCCGACAGCCGGGTCTCGGCCAAGCCTCGCTTCTCGATGAAGCCGGAGATCGAAGAAGCCTGGGTGGTGATCTTCGGCGATACGACGCTTTCGCGCGCCAGCGTGGTCGGCCCGTCCGGCGAGGTCCTCGCCAACTTCGCCGAGGATCAGCAACCCCGCGCCGGCGCCTACAAGGTGGCCTATCTGAGCAAGCCCACGCCGGGGGACTGGGAGGTGCGCGCCAGCGGCGGCGGCGCGGACGTCTCCTACGCAGTGATCGAGCGCTCCAGCTTGGCCCCGTTCCTGCTGGAGCCGCGCTCGGTGATCGCCGGGGTTCCGTCGACCCTCGTCGTGGCGCTGAGGAGCTCAGAGGGCGGCGCGGACATCCGTCCGGCGGACCTGGGCGAAGACGTGAAGATGGAGGCCCGCTTCGAGGGCCAGACCGTGGAGCTGCGCGACGACGGCGTGGCGCCGGACGCGACGGCCGGCGACGGACGCTTCGCCGCGACCATTACGCTCGCCCAGCCCGGCCAAACCACCGTGCGGGTGCGCGCGTCGAACAGCTTCATCGACCGCTCCAACGAAGGCGTCATCGAGGTCTCCGGCATGTTCCGCTACACCGGCGGCCCGGTAGCGCTCGACTTCGGCTCCCTCAAGGCCGGCGAGCAGGCCTGCTTGCCGCTGGTCTTCAGCGCCGAGCACGTCGGCTCGGTCCCGCTCGAGTTGAAGGCCTTGGAGGCCTTGCCCAGCGGCCACGCGCTCGAGTTGCACGCCGTCGGCGGCGCCACCCGGCCCGGCGGAGAGGCCCTGCTGATCGGCCCGGCCGACGAGAAACAGCTCTGCCTGGTGACCGAGCGCCGCGCGCCGTCGTCCAGCAGCGACGGCCGGCGCTGGGCCGAGATACGGATGCGCGGGCGCGAGGACGCCGAGGCGGCCGTCCCCTTGGAGCTCACGTGGCAGGTGGAAGGCTTGTCGTTCTGGGAGCTCTACAAGTGGTGGATTCTGGGAATCCTGGGGTTCCTGGTCCTGGCCTTCATCCTCTACGGCTTCATCAAGCCCCACAATTTTCCGCGCGAGCTGGCGCTGATCTACGTCCCGGAGCTGGCTGATCTGGAGGACAACCTGCCGCAGCCGATTCGGAGCTGGAAGGGCACCGGCAAGGGCTGGTACCGCAACGCCCAGGCTTACCTCACGCCGGATTTCCGCATCACCGGCTCGAAGAAGGGCGCGCTGGTGTCGCTCGAAGCCGTGGGAGCGCGCAGCGTGCTGGTCAAAGGCCTCGGCGGCGGACTGTACCGCGACGGCGGCGACGGCGACTGGGACGAGGTTCCCGAGCAGGGACGGCGCATCCGCGGCGGCGAGCTGTATCGCATCGGGGAGCGCGGCCCCTTCTTCCAGACCGCCACGAGGATGGGCCGATGAGACTGCTCTGGCTGCTGTTGACCGCGCTGCTGCTGACGCCCGTCGCCGTCCAGGCCCAGGCGCGGCGCCACATCGTGGTGATCCTCGACACCTCCAAGTCGATGATCAAGAACGATCAGAAGCGGCTGGCAACGCTCTCTACCGCCATGCTCTTCGACCTGGCGCGGCCCGACCTAGCCTCCGGCGACACCTTCGAGGTCATCCCGTTCCAGTCCGGCGGCCAGCAGTGGACCGATTCGAGCGAGCCCTGCGAGGATCGCGCCGGCGCGGTCATCCCGGCCATCCGCGGCTCCTCCAGCGCCGCCGCCGGGGCGGACCTGGCCGACAAGCTCCGCCGCGCCCCTTACGACGCCAACTGGACCTACTTCTACCCTCCCCTGTGCACCGCCGTAAAGCGCCTGGAGGGCCGCGAGGGCCAGAAAGTGATCGTGGTGGTGACCGACGGCAAGAGCGACCGCAGCGACCTGGACCAGAGCCTGATCCGGCAAAAGCTCGTGCCCAAGATGCTCGACCAGAGCATTCAGCTCCAGGTGCTGGCCTTCGGCCGGGCCGAGGGAGCCGCGGCGTCGGCTTTCTTCCAGCCGATCGTCAACTCCGGCGGGGCCAGCCTGGGCCAGGTGTTCGAGGACCTCTCCGGCGACCTGTTGCTGGAGAACATGATCGAGATCTTCGGGCGTTGCTGCGCCTATACCTCCGAGATCGTGCGCGGCAACCGGCTCCAGCTTCGCGGCCGAGTGATCCCGGAGAACGCGGCCGTCGTGGCTTTTTGGAAGACCGCCGGGGCGAAGCCGGGCTTCGAGTTCCCGTCCGAGCCCAAGCCCGGCCTGGCGAACGAGCTGCGCACCGCCTCCGAGGCCGGCGCCAGCTACGCCGTACGCTGGCTGACCGCGCCCATCCCGGAGGCGCCGGTGGAGATCCAGCTCGCCTCGCCCAACGCCATCGTGGCGATCCTGCGTCCTCCGGAGATCGAGCTCGAATGGACCGACCTGTCGCCCTTCGAGACCCTCGCCACACAGAACGATCTGTGCCGAGAGGTCGCCGTCAAGTTGCGCGGCGGCAGCGGCGAGGAGCCGCCCGACGACATCGCCGTCAGCTTCCGCGTCCACGGCCCGGACCGCGACAGCGGACGCAACTACGTCAGCGACTGGGAGGCGGCCTCCGGCGGCGCTCTCAACGCCGACCGCGACGCCCGCATCTACCGCGTCTGCCCGGTCTTCAAGGACACCTTTCCGGAAGGCTCGGACTTCTACCTCGGCCGCCTGGAAGCGCGCGCCATGCGCGGCGAGGTCGTGCTCGAGACGCTGACCGGCGTGGAGGGCATGGCCGCCACCGTGCGGCCCCTGCTGCGCATTCGCTCGACCCCGTCCAAAGCCGGCGCGGACCGCCAGAGCCTGGGCCGCTCCGAGGTCGGCTGCGCCAACTTCTCGCTGGTGCTCGAGCCCTGGGAGCGCTTCGAAGCCCGCGCCGGGCGCGGCGAGCCGTTCCGCCTGACCGCCGCCCTCGATCCAAAGCTCGATTTGGGCTCCGGGCCGCTGGCCGGCGCCTCGGTCCGCCTGGACGGCCGCCCGGTGCGCTTCAAGGAGCCCGGCCGCGCCCTGTGGGAAGCCCAGCTCGACGCCGACCTGATCGCCCGCCTCAAGCGCGCCGCCAACGCCGACGCGCCGGAGTTTCCGCTGAAGGTGTGCGTGGAGACGGGCCGCCCCACCGAGGGCGGGACCGCCGGCGTGGAGCTGCACTTCAGCCTCGCCGAGCCGCCGTACCGAGACATGCCGCTCGGCGCCCTGTCCGACCCCTTCACGATCGAGCTGGAGGTCGCCGCGCCGGACTTCTGGCAGCGCTACTGGTCGCTGCTGACGCTGTTGCTGCTGCTCCTGCTGCTGGCGCTGCTGGCCTGGTATACGCGCTACCGCCTGACGTTGCCGCCGGACTTCCGGATGGCCCCGGCGGGCGCTCCCGGCGGCCCGTTTCTGCCGCAGCCGCTGGGAGAGGCGCCGCTGTTCCGTAAGCTGGCCGGGCTGGACTCCGAGCTGCCGTTCGAGACGCCCGGCAGCCCCGCTCCGCTGGGCTGGGTGCGGCCCCTGGGCCGGGATCTCTACGCCTTCCGCCCGCCGCAGGGCGCCCACGGGCTGCAGCAAGAGGACGGCGGCGGCTGGAAGGATGCGCCGACCGACGGAGAGACCTATACCATCGAGGCGCGCCGCAGCTATCGCTACCAAGGCCCCGGCGGTGAGATGCGCACCTTCCGCGCCGAATTCGAGCAATGACACCGTCGCGCCCGCTCGTCGCCGCCTTGCTGGGGCTCCTGTCGATCAGCCCGGCGGCGGCGGAGCGCCGCGTCTCCGTGCTCATTGACACCTCCGGCTCGATGCTCCGCAACGACGCGCCGCTCTACACCGTGCAGCTCGCCAAGATCCTGGGCGACCTCACCGAGCCCGGCGACCGCTACCAGGTCACCCGCCTGCCGCCCACGGACAGCGAGGTCGACATCTGCGACGCGCCTCCGACCGAGGCCCTGCGGCTGGCCATGCGCTCGGGCGACTACGCCGGCTTCAAGGCCGCCATTCAAGGCTTCATCGGGCGCTACAACGGCGGCAACAAGTTCGCCGGCTCCATCCACACGGCGCTGCAACTGTTGACCTTGGACCCCGCCCAGCAGCGGCTGTTGCTGTTCATCGCCGACTCCGGCGGCCTCAGCGACGAGTGCGAAGGCTCGCTCACCCGCGAGCTGCAAGCCTTCCGCAACAGCGGCGGCATGGTGGCGGCGGTCAACATCGGCTCCTCCACGGGCGGCTTCGGCGGCAACCCCGCCTTCAACTTCACCCGAGCGGCCAGCAACTCCTCGGAGCTCATCGAAGCCGTCGCGGAGGTCTATCAGCGCTTCCTCGGCTCGCGTGAGGCCAAGACGGGCCGGCTCTCCAGCGGCTCCGTGGAAGTGGAGGTCGGCCCCTACGTCAAGGAGGCATTCCTGGTGGTGGCCGTGGACGGCGAGATCGGCGCCATCCAGCCCGATCCGTCGAACCCCTCGGCCAAGAACGCCGACCTGAACCTGCGTGGCGGCGGACAAACCGTCGGGCTCGACGGCCGCACGCGCAGCTATCGCATCGTACGGCTCACCCATCCGCAGGGCGGCCGCTGGCGCTTTCAGGCCGGCTCGGCCTCCGGCGGCTGGATGCTGCTCGAAGAGTCCGCCATCGCCATCCGGCCCCTCGAATCCGTGACCGCCGGCCCGGAAGCCCTGCTCACCTTCGAGGTCTACGACGAGCGCA
Organism: Acidobacteriota bacterium; assembly: GCA_016125275.1. Taxonomy (GTDB): domain Bacteria; phylum Acidobacteriota; class Terriglobia; order Bryobacterales; family UBA6623; genus RI-231. The sequence goes on from WGMB01000003.1 coordinate 768,752, forward strand.
CCGGTGAGCGCATCGTGGGCGGTTCGCATCCGCCCATTCAGGCCGAGGTGGAGGTCGACGGCCAACGCCTGGCCTTGCGCGACGATGGGAACGGAGGCGACAAGACCGCCGGAGACGGCGTGCTCACGGCCGTGGCCCGGCTGCCCCAAACAGGCCGCCGCACCGTCAGCGCGATGCTCAAGGGAGGCGACCTGGAGCGCAGACTCTCGCTAAGCCTCGACGTGCGCGAGCCCGGCTGGAAGCTCGAGCCGCAGCTCCCGGCGCGCGCCGAGGTCGGCGACCCTTTGTTGCTGGAGGTGCGCGCCCGCTCCGAAGGCGGCGGCGCGGACAAGCCGGCCTACCTGGACGCGCGCGTTGCCGGCGGAGCCTCCGTGCAACTGCGCGACGACGGGACCGGCGGCGACCGTACCGCCGGCGACGGCGTGTACAGCGCCTCCTGGACGCCGCCGGCCGCCGGAGAGGTCGCCATCGTCGTGCAGCCGCCGCCGGGCGTCCGCGGCGAACCGGTCGAACGCAAGCTCGAAGCGCTGGGCAAGCTCAGCTTCAGCGGCGCTCCACCGGCGGTCAGGCTGGGTCCGGTGGGCAGCGGCGAAGAGGCCGCCGGCAAGATTGACCTCAGCGGCGCCGCGGTGCAAGGCGAAGTGACGCTCACCGTCGACACCGACCTCGACCTGTCGAACACTGAGCTGCTGATCGAGACCGACGCCGGCTGGACGAACCTGCACGACAACCCATCGGTCCGCCTGCGCTCCGATGGCCGCCGACAGATCGGGCTCCGCTTGGCCGTCGCCGCCTGCCCCACGGCCTGCGCGCCCGAGCAGGCCCACACGGTGACGCTGCGTGCGCCGCGCGCCGACGGCTCGGTGGTCGAGATCCGCGCACCGCTGGTGGTGGAAGTCGTCGGCGACCCGTTTCTGAAGTGCTATTGGCCGTGGATCGCCGCCGCCGTCTCCACGCTGCTCGGCGCCATCGTCGCCTACGGCTACATCTCGCCCTCCCGCTTCGGCGCTCGCGACGGGGTGCAGATCTCGCAGGAGGCGGACTTGAGCGAGGGCTTCTTCTACCCGTTTCGCGCCCAGCCGGGCTCGGGAGTGGGCTTGTACCGCGACGCACGTCTGTATCTGAGCTCCGACTATCGCCTCAGCGGACGCCGCGTAAACGTGCTGGCGAAGCTGCGCGCCGACCGCGGCCGGGTGAAGATCGAGCCGGCGCCGGGACAGAGCCTCTGGCGCGAAACCATCGACGGCGATTGGGAGGAATTGCCTCCCGAGGAAACGCAAGCGCGTACCGGCGTCGTCTACCGCAATCATGAGAAGACTCTGTACTTCGAGCTGAGGACCGGAGGATGATGCGCGTTCGACAGCCCTGGATCGCTTCACTGGCGCTGCTGCTGGCCGCTCTGCCCGCGGCGGCGCAGCGCCGGATCGCCGTGGTGGTGGACACGTCGATCTCCATGAAGGAGAACGATCCGCAGGACTACGCCGAACAGATCTCGAAGATCGTGGGAGACATCGCCGGGGACGGCGACCGCTACGCCGTCTTCCGCATGATGAACGAGCAGCAGGCGGCCGAAGCGACCCGAGCGGCCGAGCAAGGCGCCATGGTCGAAGCGGCCCGGCGCATCGGGATTCGCATTCCCCTGCCCGGCGGCTATCGCCCCTTCAACGAAGACTGCTCGGCGCCGCCCGACCCGAGCGTCCAGCTCGAGCTGCGCGGCCCGCGCGAGAGCTTCAAGAGCCAGCTCTCCCGCTTTCTGATCTACAACAACTACACCCACTTCGCGCGGGCACTGCACACGGCGTTTCAGTTTCTGGGCAACTCCGGGCCGCGGCTGCTGCTGATCGTCGCCGACGCCGGCGGGCTGGGCGAGTGCGAGGTCCCGCTGATGCGCGGCCTCAACGATCTGCGCGCCAGCGGCGCGATGATCGCCGCCGTCAACCTCGGCGAGGACATGGGCTCCTTCCGCGGCGACCCGCCGTTCAATTTCACGCGCGCCACCCGCAACGCTTTTGATCTGGCGACGGCCGTGGGCGAGGTCTACCAGCGCTTTCTGGGAGCCAAGAACGTCAAGAACGGCCCCCTGCGCGGCGACGTGGTGGTGGAGATCGACGACTTCGTCAAGGAAGCCTATCTGGTGGTGGCGGCCGACGGCCCGCTGCCCGCTCTGCGCGAAGGCGGCGGCAATCCGGGCGCGGACGAGCTCGTCTTGGACTACCGTGGCGGCGGCAGCACCGTCGGGCTCGACGGCGTGAACCGCGGCTACCGCATCGTCAAGTTCACAAACCCTCGCGCCGGACGCTGGACCTTCCAGACGGGCTCGCGTACCGGCGGCGGCTGGATCCTCATCCAGGAGCGGGCGGTGGGCCTCCGCATGCTCACCACCACGGCTCCCAGCGGCGAGGAGACGATGCTGACGGTCGAGCCCTACGACGAGCGCACGGGCCTGGCGATCAATGACCCCGGCCGACTCGCGGGTCTGTCGGTGGAGGCCAACGTCAACGGCCGCCCGGTCCGCTTCACGCCCGACGCTTCCGGGCGCTACTCGGCCCGCGTGAGCTTTCCCAGCGCCGGACGCCAGAACGTGGAGGCGCGGCTGCGCGGCGGCGACATCGACCGCACCGTCAACATGACCGTGGACGTGACGGACACGCCCCCGCCGCCGCCCGCCCCGGAACCCGTCCCGGCGCCGGAGATCGTGCCGCCGACCGCGCCCGAACCGCTCCCGGAACCCGAGCCGTCCGCGCCGTCCGTCACGCCCTCATCGCCCGCGCCGTCCACGCCCAGCCCGGCGGCGCCTCCGAGCGAGCCGGCCACGCCGCCGCCTCCTCCTCCGCCCCCGCCCGGTGCGGCCCAGGAGGATTTCGATTTCGGCCCGCCGCCGAGCCCCATCAAGCTCGGCCCGATGACCAGCGAGAGCTCCGCCTCCGGCAGCCTCGACCTATCGGGCGTGCGGGTCTCCGCGCCGACCGACGTGGAGCTGACCGCCGACTTCGACCGCTCGCGCGCGCAGCTCGAAGTCGAGGTCAACGGCCAGTGGATGCCGCTGGGCGAGGACCCTGTGCGGCTGACGCTCCAACCGGGCGGCGCGCAGCGCTACCGTGTGCAGATCCTCACCGAGAAGTGCCCCGCCGCCTGCGCGCCGGACGAGCCCCATGAGGTCGCCATCCAGGCCCGCCGCGTGGACGGCTCGGTCCTTCGCACGTCGGCTCCTCTGTCGGTCAGCATCGAGCCCGACCCCTGGCTGGACTGCTACTGGCAGTGGCTGGCCGGCGCCGCCGGCATTCTGCTGGGCGGAATCATCGCCTACGGCTTCATCTCGCCGTCGCGCTTCCCGGCCCGCATCGGCGTGCAGTTCGCCGCCGAGGAAGACGTCAGCGAGGGCGTCTTCTACGAGATTCGGCGCGCCAGTGGGGCCCACGCCGGCTTCTACCGCGACGCCAGAGTTTACATCCAGCCCGACTACCGCCTCACCGGCAAGAAGGCCGGCTCGCTGGCGCGGCTGCGGGCCGACTCCGGCCGCATCCAGATCAAGGAAGACATCCACGGCAGCCTGGAACGCCTGGCCGTCGACGGAACCTGGGAGCTGCTGCCCGACCGGGAGTTCCCCGTACCCACCGGCGTTCTGTTCCGGACCGTCGACCGCAGCCTGTATTTCGACCTCCGTACGGGATAAGATAGGGGCGTTCCGAAGAAGGCAAGCCGGGCGCAGAGTACGCCTGGAGACTGTCGGATGCGGGTGTCGAGGAGGTAGCCATGGCGGATGAGTCGAGTCTGAAGCTCCAAGGGAAAGTCCCGCCGCGAATGTTCGTGGGCCTCGGCGGAACCGGCTCCAAGATCGTCGACCGCATGGCTTCGCGGGCCAAGCAGCTCCCTTTTTGGGATGAAGCCTTACGCCCGCTGACGAGCTTTGTGTCGATCGACACCGACATCAACGACCAGAACCAGCTCGAGCACGTCCCGCGCGGCAACAAGATCACCATCGGCGCCTTCGACAAGGCGCAAGCCGTGGAGAACTACCGCAAGTCCGGCGACCAGCAGGCTCTGCAATGGCTGGACAAGGCCTACAAGCCGCGGCCGGGCGGGGGCTTCGGCGCCGGCCAGATCCGCGTCGAGTCCCGGCTGGGGTTCCACTACTCCAGCCCGCAGATCCGCGAGCGCTTCACGCAGCTGTTGCGCCACCTGCTGGAAGCCGACAACACGTTCCGGCTGTCCGACCCGCCCACGATCTACGTCTATCTGTACGCCACGCTAGCGGGCGGCACCGGCTCAGGCAGCTTTCTGGCGACCGCCTACCTGTTGCAGGACGTGATCCGCAGCCTGCACTGGCGGCCGCGCGTGATCGGTAATTTCCTGCTCTCCACCACGCTGCTCAACAAGGTCGCGCCGGACCTGCACCAGGACATCCACGCCAACACCTACGCCGCGCTCAAGGAGCTGGAGCACCTCACCAAGATCCAGTACCCGGACGTCCAGAAGGACATGCCCAACGGCGAGGTCTTCGTCTACTGGAACAACACCTCCACCTCGGAGCTGCCACGCGTCAAGCAGGCTCCGTTCTACTATTCGTCGATCTATGACCTGCCGCCGCAGATGGCCGTCAGCGACATCGTCTCGGTCGCCGCCGACGCCACTTTCTGGCAAGCTTTTACGCCCATCATCGGCCGCATCCTCAGCGAGGCCGACAACTACGAGAAGCATCTGACCGAGCTGACGCGCTTTCCCGGCGAGCTCAAGAACGTCGGCCGCGGCTACTCGAAGAACTTCGGCGCCTTCGGACTGGCCACGCTGGTGCTGCCGGCGGAAGACCTGCTCGAATACTCCGCGCTGCGCTTCGCCGCCGAGGCCCTGCGCCGCCAGATCACCTTCGGCGTCAGCCCCGACGCCACCGACGACCGCGCCCGTGCGCTGGAGCGCCTGCAGGTCAACTACGAAGATCCAAAGTTCCGCAACATGGCGGAAGAGGACCGCTACCGCGAGATCAACAAGGCCTTCGTGCTCTCCGTGCAGGCCATGGCGCAGCAGGACGAGCGCGACGAGCTGACCAACGGCTACTGGCAGCGTTTGGTGGAGGACGTCGACCTGGGCCGCAAGACCGGCGGCGTGGACGACAACGGCGAGCCCCGCCGCGCCGACACCTTGATCGTCAAGGTCCGCGAGGCGCTCGCCAAACAGCGCGAGCCCATCCTCAACCGCATCTCGATCAAGCAGCGCACGTTCGTCTTCCACCGCGAAGGCGTCAATCAGTACGTGCAGCAGGTCAGCGGCTTGGTGGAGGACGTGCGCAAGGCCTCGGTCCTGATCGACGAAGGCCTGGAAGCCGTCCGCAACTCGGCCGCCGAGGGCGACGTCGTCCGCGACCTCAAGCTCGACCCGATGCAGGAGCGCTACCTCGTGTTGCGCTTGCTGCATCTGCTCGAGACCGAGATCATGCCCGAGGTGAAGGAGCGCTACGAGAAGACCGAGCGCGCCAGCCTCGAGAACGCCAAGGTCAAGGAGCGGCTGGAGACGGAGTTCCTCGAGAACCTGCGGCAGGCCGCCGACGCCAAGAAGTGGCTCTTCCGGCACGACGAAGAGACCTTCCTGCGCACTCGCGACGAGGCCCAGGACAACTTCCAGAAGATCGCCCAGGCGCAGAAGCGCTTCTTCGACGCCAAGCTCGAGATGGCGCAGTACAAGGAGCTGCTCGAGTACCTGCACAAGCGCGCCCACTTGTTCGCGCGGCTCGCCACGCGGATGAACGACCTGGTGCAGGACCTCGAATCCGAGGCCGAGTCGCTGCGTCGCGGCGCCAACCCCATCATTCCGCGCATGGCTCTGACGGTCGAGATCTTCGAGACGCTCGACAAGCCCCGCCGCCGGCTGTGGCCTGAGGTCTACCGGGCGCTGTTCGTGGACGCCGGCCGCGACATGACGACCTACGACCGCAACGCTCTGTCGCAAGCGATCGCCGAAGAGCTCAAGCCGGTCAAGGACCCCGGCAGCGGCCGCTTCATGGAGAAGTCCGAACGGCAAGCCGTGGTCGACCTGCGTCAGGCTCTGGTGAAGCTCGGTCGCGACCGGCTGCGGCGGTCGATCTACGGCGACGAAGACGTCAAGGGCCTCACGATCGAGACCGGCCTGGAGCTCGAAGCGCGTCTGCTGACGCCGGGCCGCGCCGGCGAGCCGCCCACCAAGGCCGAGCTCGACCACTACGTCGACAAGAAGCTGGTGGCCTTCTCGCAGTTGGCCGGCGTGACGGCGCGGTTGCGCTCGGAAGAGCTGGATACGCTCGATGACGGCGTCAAGGTCGCTCAGACGCGTCACTACGTGCTCAAGGCCGGCTCGGTGTCTCCGGACTTCGACCAGCGCCTGCGCCGCATCCTGGAGCGCGGCGGCCGCGAGCCGCAGCACTCGGACTGGTCCAGCCCGCACCTGGCGATCGTGCACGACATGGAGTTGCCGATCCCGTTGTACTACTTCAGCGCCGTGGTGGGCGAGATCGAGGCGGCCTACGAGCGCGCCGCCGCCAACGAGCGCCGCTCCTACCACCTGCACACCGACTATCACTGGGAAGCGGCCCTGCCCAACCTAAACCCGCGCAAGAGCGAGCTGAGCGCCTCCTGGGCCTTGGACCGGCTGGTCGACGGCCTGCTCACTCAGGTCGTCTTCAAGACCGCCCAGGGACTGTTCTGGCGCAGAGGCTCCGGCGAGGACGAGCCGCTGGGCGAGAACCTCGCCGCTGCGCTCTACACGTTGGGGGAATACCACCTCGACAAGGATCTCGGCCCGCGCTTCGCCGCCATGATCGACGCCGCCAAGGAGTCCTTCGGCGCCGACGAGCTGCGCCGACGCGCCGAGATGCTCAGCGCTTGGGCGGGCAAGCTGCTCGAAGACATTGCGATGGCGGCTCGCCGGGGCGAAAACAGCCGCCAGGAAGAGCTCGATCAGCCGGTGCTGCGCGTCATCCAGTCGATGGTCAAGGGCCTGCTCGACGCCAAGCCGACCCGCCCGTTCACCAAGGGCTCGGCGGGGCCTGCGTCGCGCGTGCTGGCCAGCGAGCTGAGCTTCGACGCGCCGGCCGACGACAACCCGGTGCAATAGCCGCGAGGATCGCCCGGCGATGAAGCGGCATCCCACCATCCTCGTCGGCTACGGGGCCTACGGACGCACCGTGCTGGAACGGTTGCTCCGTGGGGCCGCCGCGCGCGGCGTGCTCGCCTGGGAAGAGCGCGACGACCCCTCGTCGCTGCAACGCCGGCGGCTGCAATCGCTGGCCCTGCTGTGGGCGCCCGACCCGCTCGAAGGCGGCGCCACCGACGAAGCTCCCCCTGAGGTGATGCTCGACCTCTATCGCCAAATCGAGGAGATCGACATCCCCGACGGCGACGCCGGACGCGCCCTGGCCCACGCCGCCGCGGCCGCCAAGCGCCGGCTGCACGCCGCCGACGCCGCGAACGCCGCCGAGCGCAGCCACGGCCTCGACGTCATCGTGGTCGCCCACGCCAGCCGCGCCGAGTCCGTGGGCCGCTTGCAGGAGATGCTCGAGCCCATGCTGCACGAGCTCTCGCAAGGCCGCTCGATGACGCGCGTCAAGGAAGGCGAGGACTACCTCAACTTCCTGCAAATCCTCGATTTCGAGGAGTACTGGCGCAAGGCTCCCGAGAACAACCGCCTACGCGAAGCCCTCGCCCACGCCTTCCAGCGCAACGAGCAGGCGGCGCAGCGCCACGAGCCCGCCTTCGGCCGCATCTACCTATTCGACAGCGAGACCCAGGGCGGCCATCGCAACCGCGACGCCCGCATCGACGAGGCCTCGCTGTTCCTGGAGTTCCTGCTGTTCGAGGGGCAGCGCCACGGAGCCGGCGAGCGGCTGTATCAGCGCGAGTCCGACGGCGTGCCGCCGGCCGCCACCGTCGGCATCCGCAGCATCCAGCTCAGCTTCGGGCTGGTGGCTCGGCTGAGCGCCGCCACCTATTCGCGGCTGTTCCTGGACTACCTCATCAAGCGCGGCGAGAGCCCGCGACGCGACGCATTGCGCGAGCACTTCGCCGACTACCTGCCCGAGCGCATCGAGCAGACCCTGGGGCTGACGCGCATCGACGCCATGCGGCAGAAGGGTCTCGACGAGATCGAGGGCAAGCTCTTGCAGCTCGACCCGACCGACCCGGATTGGCCCGAGCAGGTGCGCCGCGGCTGGCAGCAGGCGATTTGGGGCTTGAAGGATCAGATCTCGCAAGAAGCAGGCCACGAGTCCCGCGACATCGCCGACCAGCGCCTCGGCAAGCTGCGGCAGGACCTCGAAGCGGCCGTGCTGCGCGAGCTCGACGCCGTGCGCGACCCGCTCACCGTCGGCCAACTGCTCGACCAGATCGAACGCCTCGAGCCCTTGCTGCGCTACGAGCCGGCCGCGAGCGCCGAAGCGCCTCCGGAGCAGCAGGACCCCTTCGTGGGCATCGCCGCACGCCACCAGGACTACCTGCGCTTTCAGGCCGGACGCGTCAAGACCGAGCAGCTCGCCGACAAGTGGTGGCCGCTGCTGGCCGTGGTCTTCGCGCTGGCCGCCGCGCCGTTCGCCCTGGACGCCCTCGCGGAGTTCTTCGTCCTGGAAGGCGCGGCCGCGCAGGTCCTGCCGTTCGTGGTGACGGCGGCGTTCTGGCTGCTGGGCTGGCAGCTCGGCCGGCAAGTCTTCCAGCGCTCGATCGAGCAGCGCTCCCAGCGCGCCGACGAGTTCTACCGTCACGCCCAGCGCGGCCGTCTGACTGACTGCGTGCGCGCCGCCACCCGCTCTTCGGCCTTGCAGCAGGAGTTGCGCGCCCACTGCGACAACGTGGCCGCCTCGCTGCGGATGCGCGTGCTGGGCGACGTGCTCGGCGAGCTGCTGCGCATCAAGGACCTGCTGAGCCGGCGCGCCCGCGAGATGCACTGGCTGACCGATCAGCTCGGCAAGTTCCTCGACATGAACGGCGTGGACCCGCGCCTGCCGCGCCCGCAGTTCTATGACCGCCAAGGGCCCAACACCGCCCTGAGCCAGCTCGAACGCAACGAAGACCTGGCGGCGGTCTTCCGCCAGCGCACCGCCGAGCCGACGCATTTCGGCGAACGGCAGACCAAGCTCAATCTCTTCAAGGACTGGGCTTCGCGCTACTGCGAAGAGTTCCTGCGGCCTTTGGCGTTTCTCGACAAGCTCAGTGCGGACTACCGCGACCCGATCCACTCCGGCAACGGCGAAGGGCCTTCGGTGCCCGAGCAGGAGCGGGCCCGCTCGCTGGGCGAGGCTGTCCGCCGGAACTCCAAGCTGCCCCTGGCCTTCCAGCTCCTCAAGGCCGATCAGCTCCCCGATTCGACCCGCCTGAGCGTCTTTCCGGACGCCTGGTGGCGCCTGCCGGCGATCTCCAACGAGCTCAGCGAGGCCGGCTACGCAGACCCCGTGAAGGCCGTCGGCGCCGAGCGCGCCTACTTCCTCGAGATGCAGCTCGGCGTGCCCACCCGCCTGCTCGAGCTGGAGGAGGGCCGATGAGCTTCGAGATCAACAGCCTGCTGCCGGCCATCGTCCTGATCCTGGGACTCGTCGCGGCGCTCGTCGCCGAGCTGGCCGCCCGTGCCAAGGCCGACGGCGGAGACACGGGAACCTACTGGAGCCGCATCGCCGCCCGCACCTGCGTGGCGATCGCCGCGCCGTTGCTGGCGCTGTACCTCATCGTCACGGCTTTCCCGGACGCGCGTGCTTCCATCCCGGGCGTCGACCGCCAGGAGTACTGGCTCTTCGCGCCGCTGCTGCCCTGGAGCTTGCTGCTGGTTCTGGGACTGTTCCAGGCCGCGCCGGCCGCCGCCGGCCGTTGGCTGGCGGGCTCCATCGGCTACCAGATCGACCGGCGGGGCTGGGCGGCCCTGTGCGCGCTGCCGCTGGCGGGACTGCTGGCGATGGGCTGGAGCCGTCTCGGCAACGCCCCCTCGTCGTACCCGGCCGCCAACTGGACGACGGCCGCCCTGCTCTCGATCACGCTGCTGGCCGTCGCCCGCAGCAAGCCGGCAGCGGCCGCGGCGGCCGCCGCCGAGGCGCCCGCCGAGCAGGCCAAGCCCGGGCCCTCTCTGCCGGACTGGCCCGAGGCCATGCGCGCCGGAGGCGTCGCGCTGGCGGATCTGTTCTCGCGGCCGGCGTCGCTGCTCAAGCCGCGCCCGACGGCCTCCGACCGGCTCATCGCGGAGTGGCGCGAACGCATCGCCGCCAAGGGCTCGCTGGGCGTCTCCGACACGTTGCTCGAAGCCGTCCACGAGCTGACGCGTCCGCAGGCCGTGGCTCCCGGCGCGGAGCGCAATCGGCTGATCCTGGCCCCGGACAACTGCGGCCAGCATGAGGTAGTGGGGCTGGCCGCCGCCGACCTCTCGCGCAAGCTGGGCGAGGCGACGCTCATCATTACGCCCTGGCCGCGGCCGGACCTCACCGAGCGCATCAAGCGCTGGGCCGCCCCTCCGGAGGGCTCCACGGAGCTGCCCGCGCGCGTCGCCGCGCCCCGCTCCTGGAAGGACTTGCAGGAAGCCGGCGACGCCGACGTCTGGATCGTGGACGCCGAGACTCTCTCGGACCGCCTGCTGCCGCGGCTGCGCTACGAGGCCAACAAGCCGAACCTGCAACAGCGCAACCTGGTGTCGCGCATCGGCATGGTCGTGTGGTGGGACGTGCACGCCTACACCGGCGCGCTGGCGGCGAACATCTGGGCGATCTCGCGGCGGCTGCACCGCATCATCCGCGCCCACGGCCGCCCCGGCGTCCGCGCTCTGGCGCTGGCGCGCGGAGCGGCCTACGGCAACGCCGAGCTCTCGCCCTTCCTGCAACGTGTGCTGCCCTACCGCTTCACCCGCGACCAGGAGACGCGCATCGAAACCGCCTACGTGCGCCCCTTGCGGGCCTACCGCATCGAGCACGACCGCGAGCTGATGCGCACGCGCGCCGCCGACGTGCTGCCCGAGCGCGCCAAGCGCCTGCCGCTGACCGCCGCCCTGGTCTCCACGCAGTCGGGCTGGACCACCCGGCTCGACGCCCCGCCGCACATCACCGCCATCGAGCGCGAGAGCCTGGAGAAGGCCCACCTGGGCGACGACGCCATCGTCGCCGACCGGCTGACCACCGAACGCCCCGAAGCCGGCGCCAGCATCCTGCCGATCACCGAGGCCTCCGCGCTGTCCCTGCCGGAGATGCTTTGCCAGGGTGCGCGCTCCACCCCGGCCGGCCCGCCGCACTGTGTCGGCATCCTGCCGCCGGACAACCCCTACCTGGAATACCTGCTGCAAGCCTTTGACCGCGACGACTCCCCGTGGCGGTCCTCGCGGCTGCTGATTCGCGCCGAGGGCAACCCGAACATCGTCCGCCGCCACCTGCTGCATGCCCTCTATGAGGTGGAGGAGACCCGCCGCGGCCTGGAGACCTCCCTGGGCTGGAACCGGGACATCCTGCTGGCGACGCTCCGCGAGCTCGCCGGAACCGGTCAGCTCATCCGCCGCGAGGTGCTTTTCCTGGACGACGAGGGCCTGCTGCAAGCCGACTGGCTGTGCCGCAACGACCAGCCGCCCGACTCCCGGCCGCGCCCCCTACGCACCGTCAGCTCGGAGCTGATCGAAGTCCGTAACCTCGCCGCCGGCGACGTCGAGGAGGCCGTACCGCTGGAGGTCGACCCGGACCGCGCCGGCATCGAGGCCTACCCCGGCAAGGTCTTCGTCACCGACGGCCGCCGCTACCGCATCGACGAGTGGCAGTCCCACCAGACCGTCAAGGACCGCCGCCAGATCGCCTGCGAGCAGACCGACCAGTACCTGGTCACCTGGCGCCAGCGCTACCCGCAGATCCAGCGGCTGCAGAAGGTCGGCGACGAGATCACGCTCGAAGGGTTGGGCGTGATCACGCACCGCTTCGTGGCCGACGCCGTCTACCGCGAGCATCTCGACGGCTGGCTCGAACGCGACGGGTCGGGACGGCTCGACCTGCGCAAGCTCGAACGCCCGGTGCGAACGTCGTTCACCACCCGGACTCTCACGCTGAGCTTCGACCCCGCCCCGGACGAGAAGGCCCTGGACGCCATGGCCGCCGCTTTCCGCCTGATGCTGCCCGTGCACCTCGGCGCCGACGACGACAGCCTGGAGGTGGTGGCCATCCACGGCCTGCGCGCCGGGCGCGACTACGTGCACGGCGTCGCCATCGTGGATCTCTACCCCGGCGGCATCGGCTTGGTGGAAGCCATTGAAGCCGACAACGCGCTGCTGCAAAATATCTTCAAGTGGACCCACCAGTGGCTGCGCGAGGTGGCGCGCGAGGGCTTGGCCGGCGCCGATCGCCTGTCGGCCTCGCCGCTGGTGCGCGCCGCCGAGGGCGACGCGACCCTCGATTTCGCCGCCGCCGAGGAGCTGCTGGCCCGGCTGAGTAACGCCGCCCACGCCGCAAGACGATGAGCGACCTGAGCACACGCGACCGTTTGGAGGAAGCCGCCCGCCGGCTCGACGAGTGGCAGTCTAAGCTCCCGGGGTCCTTCGGGCCCTTCCACGCCCAGCGGCAAGCCGCCCTGGACCGCCTGCGCGAGCTCTCCGGTTCGAGCTTCAAGCTGATGTTCGCCAACAAGGCCTCGGTGGACGAGCTGCTGTTGCAGGCCACCACCGTGGATCAGCTCGGCGCGGGACTCGACGAGGTCTGCCGGCGCGCCTCGCAGCTCCAGTCCGAAATCAGCGCGCTGGAAGCGTTGTTGCGTTCGCAGGACAGTGGCCCCTTCGCGGCATCGGTGGAGCAGCGCCACCGGGAATGGCTGGCCGAGCTCGAGCCCTTGGGCCGCGATGTGGCGCGCACGGCCGAGCTCAAGGGCCCCCGCCAGACCTTGCAGGACTTCCAGCGGCGCATCCCGCGCGACCAGATTGCGCTTTCCCTGCTGGCCGAAACGGTAGAGCTGTTGCGCGACCTCGACAAGCTGGGCCGCATCGGCTTGGAGGGCGACCTCAAGCGCTGGCGCGAGGAGTTTCTGCGCGACGGCCCCTCGCATCACTGGACCGACCAGGTCCGCAACAAGCTCGAGACCTACCGCAAGAACCGCGACGAGCACGTCCGCAAGATCGAGAACCTGCCGGGGAAGCAGGAACTCGGCGACCTGAAGAAGAAAGCCATTCCGCAAGCCTCGGACTGGGCCCAGACGCTGGCCGACTTCCGCACGGCGGCGCCGCCGGTGGATGGCGAACCGGCGCCGTCGGACGCCCTGGAGCGCATCCGCGACATCGACAACCGCATCCAGCTCGCGCGGCGCTCCCCCGACCTCACCGCCGAGGCGGCCGACGCCATCCGGGTGGAGGTCGAGGAGCTGTTGCAGGCCTTGGCCGCCACGGCCCGCCTGCGCACTCGCGCGAGCCTGCTGCAACTGCGCAAGCGCATGGAGCTGTTCTGCGACGCCTGCCGCACCGGCGCCGCCCGCGACGAGCGTATCGCCAGGATCGAGCAGCGCATCGCCGCCCTCGACGACGCACCGCTGGCGGAGCCCGTCGACCTGCAAGACTTCGCCACCGAGCTCAGTGAGGCCAAGACGGAGTTCGAGGGCCTGGCCGCCAACCAGCGCGGAACCCTGGCGGCCGCCGCGGGCGAGGCCATCCAGACCCTGAACGACGCGGTGACGCGGTTGCTGGACCTGTCGCACCCGCAGGAGGTCTCCCAAGGCGTCCACCGCAACCGCGCCCAGATCCCCGACGCTCCCGGCGGCGAGCCGCAAGCGCAGCAGTCGCTGGCGCTGCTGGAGATCTGCGACCGCATCAGCGTCGACTTGGCTCGGCTGGAGGAGCTCTCCGCCGCCGCCCGGCAGCGCTTCGCCAAACGCCGCGAGAGCGCCTTGGCGCGCCGCTCGGAGATCGCCGGCGTGTGGGAGGCCCTCGGCCGGCCCGCCCCGGACGCCTTCGAGGCCACGACCGTGCGGCTCGACGCGCTCGCCCGGCCCTCCGCCGGGGCGGCCCTAGAGCACTATGAGGGGCAGCTCGACGCCATTGACAAGACGCTCGCCGAGAGCTTGACCGAGGCCGTCGGTCTGGCCTCGCAGGAACTGGAGCAGCGCCGCGCCCTGTGCGCCGAGAGCGCCCGGGCCCTCGAAGCCGTGCAGCGCCTCGCGCCGCCGGCGCCGGACTGGCCCGACGCCCTGGACGGCTTGACCGCTCCGGCCGTGCAAGAACTGCTGGGGCGTTCCCAAGCCCTGGAAGCCGTCTACCGCCGCGAGCTGGCCGAAGCCGCCGTGGCCGTCCGCGAGCAGACTCAGGCCGCGGCCGAAGGATTGCGCGCCTTCGTGCAGGGCGTGGCCCAGAGCGGCGACTCCAAGCGCATCTGGGCCGAGCACCTGCTGGCGGACTTCGACGACATCCAACGGCTCGGCGACGTGGACGAAGCGGTGCAGGTGCTCGAATCGGCGCGCTGGCTCGCCGGCCACCGCACCTTCCAAGAAGAGCTGCGCCGCAGCGAGACGCGCGCCCGCGAGCTGCGAGAGCAGGTTCGCGCGATGCAGCTCGAGATCCAGAAGGACAGCCGCCACCGCTACGCCTTCACGCTGTTCGAGCGCGCCCGCCGGTTGCTCGAAGGCGTTCCCGAAGAGCCCGCCGACTGGGAACAGGCGGTGATGCAGCTCAACGAGGCCGAGCGCACTCTGGCGCTGGCGGACCGCGAGGCTAAGCGGCGGATCGCGCTCGAGCTGCGCGAGACCGCCCGCAACCTCAAGGGCGTGGTGCAGAGGGAGTCTCGGCCGGAGGCCCGCCGCGAAGTCGAGTCCAAGCTCGACAAGCTGGCCCGCCAGCCGGCTGCGGCGACGCCGCCCAACGATATCCGCCGCGAGCTGCTCTACCAAGCGCTGCAGCTCGGCGTCTCTCCCTCCCGCCTGCGCCGCTGAAGGACCCTCGACCCATGGAAGAAGCCCCCCAGCAGGATATGGAGCAGCAAGAGCCCTCGGTCGCGCCCCCGGCCGAAGCCGAGGAGGACGGCCGCGTCGCCCTGTGGGGTCCGTCGGCCTCCGGCAAGACGGCCTTCCTGGCGCTGCTCTACCTGCGCTCCACCGAGTTCAAGAAAGCCGGCTGGACGGTCTACCTCGGCGATCAGCAGACCAAGGAGTGGTTGCAGGACATGCGGCAGACGATCGACGTCCGCAACCGCTTCCCCAAAGCCACCTCCGCCGCCATCGACCGCATTCGGCTCTCCTACGTGTTCGTCAGCCAGCGGAGCGGCCACCGCTTCGTGCTCGACACCGACGACCGCCCGGGCCTGCGCTACGAGGAGATGGACGCCGACGTGCTCCAGTCCCTGCTGCGCGCCAAAGGCCGGCTGTTCTTCTTCGATCACACCGGCGAACCCAAGCGCCGCCGGGACCAGATCCTGCGCGCCTTCGAGGATCTGCACAGCGCCGGCCGGCCCTACCGCGAGACCGATCTCGACCCCAACCCCATCGCCATCTGCCTGACCAAGGCGGACATGCTGATTCACTCGCCCGAGGACCTGCGCCGCGCCCGCGAGGAGCCGCAGGAGTTCGTGCTCGAACGCATGGAGCCGGAGCTGCTGAGCTGGGCCGAGAACTACTTCACCAAGATCCGCCTCTTCCCCGTCTCGTCGGTCGGCGTGGAACTGCTGCACGGCGTGGTGCGGCCGGCCATCTTCTTCGACGAGCGGCTGGAGGCCCGCTGGGCGAGGGTCTGCCAGCCGCTCAATCTGTTCGAACCTTTCGAGTGGATCTTCCGCTCCATGGACAACGATGCCTGAGCTTCCGCCCTGGCCGGCCTTCGGCCCTCGTCCGCAGGCTCCCGACGAGCCGCTCACGGTCCACCGGGCCGTGCTGGGCAAGGTGCACCAAGCCGCCTCGGACTTCCGCTGGATCACCCACAGCGAGGCGATCCAGCCGCGCAAGCTCGGCCTCGATCGGCTGCTCAGCCTCGGCCCCGAAGACGCTCCCATACGCACCTACGCCTGGCGGTCGCTGGTCGGCGCGGCCGTGGCCGTGGTCGGCTACCGCAGCCGGGCGGTCGATCGCAGCGGCCGGTCGGGCGGTCTCGAAAAGCAGATCCTCTACTGGCCGCAGCCCGAGCAAAACCAGCGCATCGCCGGCGCCTTCGCACTGCTGGGCGCCCTGGCGGACGCCTCCGAAGCCGTCTGGTGGGACCACTGGGACAGCTACCGCTGGGACGAGCCGGACTTTTACCTGCGGCGCAAGGAGGACGAAGTCGCCTGCGACGGGCTGGAGGCGGCCATCTCGCGCGGCCTGGCGGAGCTGCGCGAAGCCGTCGAAGACGAGGCGCTGCTGGCGCGCTTCTACGCCGAGCTGCTCAGCGGCCCGGGCTCGCGCCCGGCGCTGCTCGACGGGCTCGCCGAGCCGCTCCCGCCGCTGGCTCTGGCGGCCTTGCTGCTGCCCCTGCCGGTCCAGGCGGCCTTCCGGGTCTCACTGGCCGGCTCTCTGCCCAACAGCCGCCACCTGCCCGAGAGCCTCTCCAACTGGGAGGGAGCGGTTCGCACCGCCGGCCAGCCGCCCGTTTCGGGCGAAGCCGCGGCCATCTCGGCGGAGGTTCAAGACCGGGCCGCGGAGATGGCCCGGGCCGCCTGGACGGGCGACGCCTCGCGGCTGGGGGCCGCGCCCCGGCCCACGGTCACAGCCCCGGAGCCTTCACCGGCGCCGGCTCCCACGCCGCGGCCCGCGCCGGTTCGCGCCGCGCCGGTTCGCGCCGCGCCCATTCCCGCGCCGGTCCAGCCCGAGCCGGAGCCGTCTCCCCAAGCCCCTGAGCCGCCCGAAACGGTCCGCCCCGCGGAGCCCGTCAGCCGGCCGCCCGCCCTCTCCGAACCCGCCGCCCGCTTCGAGCGCTTTCTGCGGGCCGGAGCCGCCGAGCGCTTCCTGCAATCGGCGCCGGGCGACGCCCAACCGCTTTCCGACGCCGAGGGGCTTTACCTGCTGGCGCTGGCCGAGCAAGCCCTGTCCGACCTCGAACCCGAGGCCCGTGGAGACGATCCGCGCGCCCGCCAGCTCCGCATCAAGTGCGAGCTCATCCGCGCCTGGTCCACCGCCTACTATCCGCGGCCGGAGGTGTTCACGCGCCTGCTGCCTTTGAAGAACGGCAAGATCCCGCCGCTGCTGTTCGCCGCCGAGCTCGACCCTGCCGCCTGGGCCCGGCAGTCGCGCTATAGCGACGAGCAGTTTCGAGACTTGTTGGAGATCAGCGCGCTGCGGCCCGCGCTGTGGACCGACGCCCAGCATCGGGCGATGTCGACCTGGGCCAACACCCCTGCCATCGAGGCCTTGCGGAAGAAGACCCGACATTGAGGGGGCCGGCGCCCTCCGTTTTGCAAGGCGACCTAGTTGGCGACCTCGGCGGACGGGCCGGCTTCGGCGCGCAGCTCGTCGAGCGTATTGCGGGCCCAACGCCGCACCTGCGCCTTGCCGTCGCGCTCTAGATACTCCTCGAGCGTCCGGATCGCCTTGTCCGTCTCGCCCAGCGCCCGGTAGGCCTTCGCCAGCACGTAGCCGCTCTCGGGGTAGAGCGCGCCGTCGTCGGTGGTGAACACCCGCTCGGCCAAATCGCGCGCCAACTCGTACTGCTCGAGCTGCAGCGCGGCGACCGAACGCTGGTACTTCAGCTCGGCGTCATAGGGGTTCAGCGCAACCGCTTTCTCGGTCAGCGCCATCACCCGCTGCCAGTCCTTGTCCGTGGCCACCAGGCGCACCAGCGGCTGGTAGGGCGAGACGTAGTCGGGGTCCGACTCCACCGCGCGCTCATACGCGGCGCGCGCTCCGGCATGGTCGTCCAGCCGCACCAGCGTGTGCCCCAGCACGGTCCAGGCCGAGGCATAAGTCGGGTGCAGCGCCACAGCCTCCTGCAGGTACTGCTTGGCGTCCTCCAGCTTGCCGTCGGCCAGCTTCTTCACGCCCTTCTCATAGGCCTTGCGGGCCTCCTTCGAGGCCGTGTAGGAGGTCGCGCTGACGGTCGAGACGTCCTCGTACGGCTCCATCCGGATCTTGCCCAGCGACGAAACCGCATAGAAGCTGTTGTAGGGGTCGAGCATCAGCGGCAGCGTCATCGCGCGGTACCCCGGCGCGTACAGGCTCAAGCTGCAGCCCGAGCGGAACATCCACGGCTGCAACGGCAGCCCGAACGGCCCGCCCATCATGAATTGGAAGCTCGAGCCGAACCGCAGGTAGCCCAGGTCGAACATGCGGTTGCCGCAGTTGCAGGTCGCCCGCACCGGATCGATGGGCGTCGGACCATTCACGGCCGTCGTCACGCGGCCGGTGAAGGTCGGGTACTCGGGCCGGGGGAACACCGAGTTGCGCGTACCGCCCCAGGTCCCCATGGAATTCACGCCGCTGTAGCCACCCCGCGAGCCGCCGTAGGAGGGGCCGCCGATCGATCCCGACCGCGAGCCCATCGGCGCAGAAAACGTCGGCGAATGCGACGGCACCGCGGCCGGAGCGGCGGCGGCCGGAGCCGATGCCGAGCGCGAGTGCGAGGGAATCTGCGCCGAGGCGGCCACGGCCAGCAGCCCCAGTACGAACGGACTCAGCAGCGTTGTGATCGAGCGTTTGTCCATGGTTCCCCCGTTTGATCCTTCCCCGATCGCTTCTTTCCCCGTGGCTTCGACGCGCTCGGGCGGGCTTGGGTTTCACTCGCCGAAAATTCGCCCCAGCGAATCCACCGGCCCGGCGGCGATCCCCAACAGCCATTGCGCAGCCGCCCCAGCGGCCTCTTCGCTCACGGCCCGCACCGCCTCCACGTGGCTCATCTTCTCACGAGCCTGCGCGTACTCCCGCACAAAATTGTCGGGAACGTCACCGGCCACGGAGCCGAGCAGGGCTTCGCGCAGCTCGCGCCGCCGCTCGATCAGGCGGCGGTGCTCGTTCTCATACGCATTGGATTTGGCCAGCGAACGGTCCAACTTGTCGATGATCTTTTCCAGCCGCTTCACGCGCTCGCGAATGTGCCGCCGCGGCTGCTCCTCGGCGGCCTCGTAGAGAGACTTCTGGTAGTCGTCGGCGTAGGGCAACCGCACCGCCCGGTACCAGGCGGCCAGCGCCCAGAGGTTGCCGATCAGCCGCGCGGTGGAGAGAAACTTGCGCCGCAACCCCTGGTAGACCTCTCGATCGAAGCCCTTCACGGTCTGAGCCTTGGCGGCGTCGAAGTGGACGCAGTCAGCCGGCACGTCGCGGCGAATGATCGACCCGGCCGCCACCACCGCGCCGAAGTCGATGTGCGCCGGCCCCACGATCCCCGACTGCCCGCCCACGAACACCGGCGCGGAGCGCAGCAGCACGCCGCGCACGTCGCCCATCAGGCTGCCCCACTTGTCCCCGCGCGGGTCGAAGTTGAAGTGGATGACGCCGGAGCCGACCTCGGAATGGTCCTCGCGCGAGGTCCCGCCGCTCATGAACAGGTCGCAGTAGTTGAGCAGCGAACCGGTCACGCAGGTCGCCGTCAGGATGGTGTTCTTGAAGGCGACGGAGTGCGCCGCCTCGACTTGCTCTTCCAGCAGCGTCCCGGGCCGCACCTCGGCGTAGCCCCGGATCGAGACCTTGTCGAGAAACGTGGCGCCGTCATAGGTCCCCGCGCCGACGGTGCAGTGGCGCCCGATCTGGCAATCGTGGACACGCGCCGGGCCCGACTCGCCGATGCGGCTGCCCCGGCCGATGCGCGTCGCCGCGCCGGTCAGCATCGACTGGACCAGAACCGCGCCGGGCTCGATCTGGTCGAGCGGCACGTCCGGGGCGATGTAGTTGCGGTCGGCCCCCCAAACCTGCACGCCGCGATTAGTGAGCGCGGCGATGCGCCCCTGGTTGCCGCCCTCGTCGTAGGCTTGCATGAGCTACCAGGATGCCACGTCGCCGCGGGCTGGCGTAGCGAATGGGCGCCCGGGTTTACCTGGGTGCGATCAGCTTGTCCCGCAACGAAATCACGAATTGTGGCGCCACCGGTGGGATCGCCACGGATGGACCGCCGGGAAATCCCGGCGGCTCACTCCAGCATTCCAAACACCGACTCGATCGCCCCCGCCAGCGCCGCAACATCCTTCCCCCCGGCCTCGGCCAGGTCCGGCCGGCCACCGCCGCGTCCGCCAACCTTCTCCGCCACCGCACCCACGATCTTGCCCGCGTGCACCCGCTTGCCGGCCAAATCCTTCGTCACTCCGCAGATCAGAGAGACCTTGCCGTCGTCGCCCGAGCCCAGCAGCACCACGCCCGAGCCGATCTTCTGCCGCAACGTGTCCACCAGCGAGCGCATCTGGCCCCGGTCGAGCCCGTCGACCTTGGCCGCCACCACCTTCACGCCGTTGACGTCGCGCGCTCCGGCCAGCAGCTCGCCCGCGCTCTGCTGCGCCAACTTCGCCTTCAGTCGCTCGATCTCCTTTTCCTGCTCGCGCCGGTCGGCCAGAGCCTTCTCCACCGCGTCGACCACGTCCGGGTCCGAAGCCTTCAGCAGCGAGCCGATCTGGCGCACCTTCTCCAGCGCGTCGCGGTAGAGGTCATAGGCGCCCTCGCCGGTCACGGCTTCCAGCCGCCGCACGCCGGCCGACACGCTGCCCTCCCCGGTGATCTTGAACACCCCGATGTCGCCCGTACGGCTCACATGCGTGCCGCCGCAGAGCTCTTTCGAGAAATCCCCGACCTGCACGACGCGCACCTTGTCGCCGTACTTTTCGCCGAACAGCGCCATCGCGCCCGTCTCGACGGCCTGGTTCAGGTCCATCACGTCGGTCACTACCGGCTCGTTCACCAGGATCTCGCGGTTCACGATCCGCTCGACCTCTTCCAGCTCGCTCGGCGTCACCGCCGCGTAGTGCGTCACGTCGAACCGCAGCCGCTCCGGGTCGACCACCGACCCGGCCTGCTTCACGTGCTTGCCCAGCACCTGCCGCAGGGCGGCGTGCATCAAGTGCGTGGCGGTGTGATTGCGGCGCGTGGCGTCGCGCAGCCGCGGATAGACGCGGCAGCCCACCTTTTCGCCCACCGTCAGCGTCGCCAGCGCGCGGGCCTTGTGCACCGTCAGCCCCTTCAGCGGCGCCTGGGTGTCGTCCACCGAGGCCACCTCGTCCGAACCCACCAGCAAGAAGCCCTTGTCGCCCACCTGACCGCCGGACTCGGCATAGAACGGTGTCTCGTCGAGCACGATCTCACAGCGCGCTCCGGCTTCCACGCGCTCCACGCGCTCGCCGTTCTGGAGCAGGGCCACGATCGTCGAGCTGTTCGACGCGGTCGTCTCATAGCCCAGAAACTTCGTGCGATGGGCGTCCAGCAGCTCCTGGTATACCGGCCCCACCGTGGCGTGGTCGGCGCCCTTCCAGCTCGCCCGGGCGCGCTCCCGCTGCCGAGCCATCTCAGCCTGGTAGCCGTCCAGGTCCAGCCGCAAGCCGCGCTCGTCGGCCATCTCCTGCTGCTCGTCGAGCGACAGCCCGAACGTGTCGTACAGCTTGAACACCGTCGGCCCGGGAAGCACGCCGTCGGTCAAGGTCTCCAGCGCCGCCTCGAACTCCTTTTCCGCCGTGGCGAAGCTGCGCTGGTAGCGCACTTCCTCGTCGCGCACGATCTTCTGCACACGGACGATCGAGTCCTGCAGCTCCGGGTAGCCCGGCCGCATCAGGTCCGCCACAAACTTCGTCAGCTCGAACAGGAACGGCTCTTCCCGCCCGGCAAGGCGCGCGTGCCGCAGCGCCCGGCGCATGATCTTGCGCAGCACGTAGCCGCGCCCCTCGTTGGCCGGAACCACGCCGTCGTGGATCAGGAACGTCGCCGCCCGGGCGTGGTCCGCGATGATGCGCAGCGTCGTGTCGATCTTCGGGTCATCGCCGTACCGGAATCCCAACGTACGGCCGGCTTCGTCGATGATCGGGCGGATCAGGTCGCACTCGAAGTTGCTGATCTTGCCCTGCAGCACGGCCGCCACGCGCTCCAGACCCATGCCGGTGTCAATGGAGGGCTTGGGCAGCGGCGTAAGGTTGCCGGCCAGGTCGCGGTCGAACTGCATGAAGACCAGGTTCCAGATCTCCACGTAACGCGACACGTCGGCCGGAAACGGCGCGTCCTCTTCGCCCGGCTCCAGCCCGATCGGGCCGAAGTCATAGAAGATTTCCGAGCAGGGGCCGCACGGACCGGTGTCGCCCATCTGCCAAAAGTTGTCCTTGGCGCCGCAGCGGAAGATGCGGTCGCGGCCCACATCGGTCTCGTTCGCCCACAGCTCCTCGGCTTCGTCATCGTCCTCGAAGACGGTCACGTAGAGCCGCTCCTTGGGCAGGCCGTACACCTCGGTCACCAGCTCCCAGGCGTAGCGGATGGCGTCCTTTTTGAAGTAGTCGCCGAAGGAGAAGTTCCCCAGCATCTCGAAGAACGTGTGGTGGCGGCGGGTGCGGCCCACGTTCTCGAGGTCGTTGTGCTTGCCGCCCGCGCGCACGCACTTCTGCGAGGTGGTCGCCCGCGAGTAGTCGCGCTTCTCCGCGCCGAGGAAGACGTCCTTGAACTGGTTCATCCCCGCGTTGGCGAAGAGCAGCGTCGGGTCATTCGCCGGAACGAGCGAGGAGCTCGAAACGATGCGATGTCCCTTGGACTCGAAATAACGGAGAAACTTCTCCCGGATCTCGTTGCCTGTCAAAAGAAGGAGCCTCGGGCTAGCGGATTGGGTCTAGAGGTCGTCTGCATCCAGCGGCGGCTCCGGCTCTTCGAGCCCGTCGAGCCAGCCGGGGTCGGCGGCGACCCTTTGCAGCGCTTCCACGATTCTACCAGAGGAAAAACCGGCCCTTTGCAGCGTGCGCGTCAGCCGGGCGACCTCTTTGGGGTCGTCGATCGGGCGGTCGAGCCGGCGGGCCAACTTGCGCTCGAGATAGCGCCGAATCTGCTCGGCCTCGTCGACCTCCTCATAGGCCTCCGAAACGGTGCGGGCGGCCGTCTCGGCGTCCACGCCGCGCCGCCGCAGCTCGCTGAACACCCTGCGCCGCCCGAGCGCCTCGAACTCCTTGCGGTAGTTCGCATGCGACTCGGCCACGCGAGCGTCGTCGAGGTAACCCAGCGAGCGAACGCGTTCCAGCGCATCATCGATATCGGCCGGCTTGGACGCCTTGCGCTGGAGTTTCAGCCGCAGCTCGCGCTCGGTCAGCGCCCGCCGCCCGAGCGCGCCAACGGCATACTCATACAGCGCCTCCGGCCCCAGCTTCTTCGCGCGATCGCCCAGCCCCATCGGGTTGATTGTAGCCAGGGACCTCTTGGTGGAGACGGACATTCTTGTCCGTCGATCTCTCGAAACCCGCATGGCGAGGCTCGCGACGTCCTACCCTGAAAGTCGTGACCGCAGTGGCACTTCGCATCGACTCGGAAGCCCTTACCGTCCATCTCTCCGACGGCCGCACGATCTCAGCCCCCGTCGCGTGGTTTCCGCGGCTCGCGCACGCGACGCAGGAAGAGCGCGCCGACTGGAGGCTCATCGGCCAAGGCGAAGGCATCCACTGGCCGGCGCCCGACGAGGACATCAGCGTCGAAGGACTGCTCGCCGGCCGCCGCTCGGGCGAAACGCAGGAATCCCTACGCCGCTGGTTGACCGCACGGAAAGCCCAACCCTCGGCCTTCTAATCTCCCGCCGCCGCGCCGCGCGAGCGCTCCTCCAGCACCCGATCCAGCTTCTCCTCCAACCGCGCCAGCCGCTCCCGCAGCTCTTCGAACTCCGCGTGCTCATCGCTGCCCACGAACACCGCGCTGATGCTGGCCGCCAGGGTTGACAGCAGCCCCAGCCCGCACAGCATCAGCAGCACCGCCAGAATCCGCCCGCCGGCCGTCTGCGGCGCGATGTCGCCGTAGCCCACCGTCGTCACCGTCACGATCGCCCACCACAGCCCGCCCCAAAAGCCGTTGTGGACGTTGTCCGGCTCGAGCAGCGCCAGCAGAGCTCCGCCGGAGACCGTCATCAGGGCCGTCAGAATCGCGATATAGAACAAGCCGCGCCCACCCGAGCTGCGGCGCATCGCCTCCATGCCGCGCGCCGTCACCGCCAGCAGCCGCAGCACGCGCAGGGCTCGAATCAGCCGCGCCACCCGCACCAGACGCACGGCGGAGAGCAGCGCCGGCAGCGCCGGGAACGACAAGGCCACCACGGTCAGGCTCATCCAGCTGCGCAGCAGGTAAGCCCGCCGGTCCGCGGCGCACAGTCCCATCACCATGTACTCGACCAGGAAGACGACCCACACCGCCCAGTCGCCGGCCATTACCCACCACGCCGAGTCGCCTCTTTCCAGCGCCACCAGAATCGGGATGGTCGCCACCGCCGCCAGCGTCACGGCCCAGTGCAGGGGCTCCTCGATCCGGCGCTGCAACGCTTCATAGCCGGGTCGGGTTTGGCGCGGCGAAGGAGCTATGCGTGGCATCGAGAGACTATTTTGCAGCAGACGCCTCAGCTCGCCGCGAACAGCGCCACGCAACCCTCGCGCGAAATCTCCACCCGCTCGAAGCGACGCCGCAGCTCCAGCTCCAGAGCCTGCTGCGAATCCTCGCGGTTCGAGAAGATCCCCTTGCGGTTGTAGAACCCCATCAGCGCGCGGGCGACCGCGTTGGCGTCTTCGTCATCGTCCAGAATCGTGGCGCCGAACAGCGTGCCGCCGTCGGCGAGCAGGGGCTTCAGGCGATCGAAGATCACGGCCTTGGAGGCCATGGTTCCCGGCAGGCAGTGCAGCACGTAGAGCAGGCCGATGGAGCCGAACCGGCCGAGCTCCGGCAGCGGCGCCAGGGCGTCCGCCGCCACCTTGCTCGGCTGGTACCGCGCGATGCGGCGCGCCGCCGAATCCAAGCAGTGCCGGTTCGGGTCCAGCAGCGTCACGCGCGGCTCGGGCACCGGAAACCGCGCCTTGTCCAAGAAGAAGCCCGTGCCCACGCCGACGTCCAGGTGCGGGTCGGCCAGATGCTGCTCATAGTGGTCGATCATCAGGTCCGTCGGGCAGCGCCAAGCGAAGCGATTGGAGACCTTGTGCACCAGCAGGTCGTAGAACGACAACACCCACGGCGTGTAGGCGGCGTAGCCGGCCTCATGCTCCGCGCCGCGATCGACGGTCATCGTGCCCTACAAGCTAGCAGGTCGCGGTCCGGTCCGCGCGAGGCTATCCTGAAAGCCGTGTTCGGCCGCCTCTTCGCTCCCCCGCTGCGCCTCCGGGTCTTCGGCGTCGGGTTGCCCAAAACCGGCACCACCAGCCTGGCCGCCATGTTCGCCGGACACTACCGGGCCTCGCATGAGAGCGGCCTCCAGATCCTGCCGGCCGTCTCGGCGCACTTGGAGGGCGAGCTGTCGCGCGAGCAGGTCTTTCCGCTGCTGGACGATCGCATCGAGCAGCTTCGGCTCGAGGTCGATGTGGCTTCGTACCTGGGGCATTTCGTCGAGCCGCTGGCCGAGCGCTACCCCGAGGCGCGCTTCGTGGTCACCGTCCGGCGCTGCCTGCCCTGGGTCGTCTCCCTGGCCAACCACATGGTCGGACGCCCTCTCAAGCCGGGCAGCCTCTGGAAGCGCTACCGCGACGCCCGTTTCGGGCGCTACGACGAGCCCTTCGCGCCCGAGGAGGAGCCTCTGCGGGAGCTCGGCCTGTTCCCCCTGCGCTCGCTGTTCCACTACTGGCGCGACGAGACCGAGCGCATGCTCGCCGAGGCGCCGCCGGACCGCACCCTCGTCATCAAGACCGCCGAGCTGCGCGCCTCCGGGCCTCGCCTCAGCGAGTTCCTCGCCATTCCGCCGGAGACCTTGCAGCCCGTCCACGCCAACCGCCAGCGGGGTGACGCCTCCGCGCTGACCCTCATCCCGGACGACTTCGTCCTGGAACGCGCCGAGCCGATCTGCGGCCCCCTGATGGCTCGTCTCTACGGCCCGGACTGGGTCAGCCAGACGCCGCCGAGGCTGTTTCGGCCGAGCTGATCGCCGGAACAGCGGGCGCGTGCTACATTCGGCCCATGCCGATTCTCTGGGTTGTACTCGCCCTGGCGTTCAGCCTGCTCCCGGCGCACGCCGCCGACCGCTCCCACGCCCGCTCGATGGTCGTCAGCCGTGACGGGATCGTAGCCACCAGTCACACGCTCGCGTCGCAAGCCGGCGCGGAGATCCTCGCTCGCGGCGGCTCCGCCGTGGACGCCGCCATCGCAGCCAACGCCGTACTGGGCCTCGTCGAACCCATGATGTGCGGCATCGGCGGCGATGTCTTCGTGCTCTACTGGGACGCCAAGACGCAGAAGCTCTACGGCCTCAACGGCAGCGGCTGGTCCCCCCAGGGGTTGACCCAGGAGTTCCTCGCCGGCCAGGACATCAAGGACAAGATGCCGCAGCACGGCATCCACTCGACCACCGTGCCCGGCGCCGTGCGGGGCTGGGAGGCGGCGCACAAACGCTTCGGCAAGCTGCCCTGGAAGGACCTGTTCGGCGCGACCATCCACCACGCCGAGCAAGGCTTTCCCGTCACTGAGATCATCGCCGGGGCCTGGAACAGCAGGGTTCCGAGGCTGGAGCCCGGCAGCGAGAAGCTCTTCTTCCCCGGCGGCAAGGCGCCCACCGAAGGCGAGATTTTTCGCAACCCCGACCTGGGCCGCGCCATGCGCCTGATCGCCGAGCAGGGCGCCGGCGTCTTCTATGAAGGCGAGATCGCCCAGGCCATCCTGAAAACCTCCCACGATCGCGGCGGGACGTTCGCCGCCGCCGACTTGGCGGAATGGCAACCGGAATGGGTGGAGCCGCTCAGCACCACTTACCGCGGCTGGACCGTCTCGGAGCTGCCGCCCAACGGCCAAGGCATCGCCGCGCTGGTCATGCTCAACCTGATGGAGCAGACCAAGGCCTCGCCGGCCGGCCCGTTCTCGACGCCGGAAGTCCACAAGAAGATCGAGGCCATGAAGCTGGCCTACGCCGACCTCTATGCCTACGTCGCCGACCCGAAGTTCCAAGACGTTCCCGTGGCCGGCATGCTCTCCAAGCAGTACGCCGCCGAACGCGCCAAGGGCATCGACCCCAAGAAAGCCAACTGCGAGGTCAAGGCCGGGGCGCCGGAATGGAAGGATACGACCTACCTGGCGGTGGTCGACGGCGAGGGGAACATCGCCTCCTGGATCGAGTCGGTCTCCGGAAGCTGGGGCTCGGGCGTTCTGGTGGACGGCATGGGCTTCCACCTGCATAACCGCGGCGGCGGCTTCACCCTCGACGACAAGCACCCCAGCCGCCTGGAGCCCCGCAAGCGGCCGTTCCACACGATCATCCCGGGCTTCATGACCAAAGGGGACCAGCACATCGGCTTCGGCATCATGAGCGGCCCGAACCAGCCGCAAGCGCACGCCCAGTTCGCTGCCAACATCGCCGACTACGGCATGAACCTGCAAGAAGCCCTGGAAGCGCCGCGCTTTCGCGTGACGTCCGTTCCGGGCTGCAAAGTCTCCATCGAATCGCGCTATGACAAGGACGTGCTCGTCCGGCTCAACGCGATGGGCCACGAGCTCAACCTGCGCGGCGACCACTCGACGGTCATGGGCCGCGGCAACGCGGTCATGCACAACTCCAAGACCAAGGTGAACTCCGGAGCGTCGGACTCGCGCGCCGACGGCTTCGCCATCCCGGAACCGCTACGGCCATAGGAGGCGGTAAGGAGCGCCGCGATCGCCGTCCCAGCTCTACTCATCTTGGGAGGCGCGGACATTCGGGAGCAGAATCGAACCATGACCTACGCCGTCTTCGTCGAGGAGGCAGCTAGTAGCTGGGCGCCTGGGCGTCGGACTTGCCGGGCTGCGTGAAGACTCCGAGGCTGGCTGTGGCTAAGATCAGCACCTGGGAGGCGACTTAGTTCCGGACTTTGACCTCGCAGCTCAACTACGCCATGCGAAGTCCGCTAGACCGGGTGCTCGATGAACAGCAACATGATTGATCATTCCGAGGTAGAAATCGCAGGCCGGTGGATAGAGGCGGACGGCAAAATACGCCCGGATGAGGCCTGCCATCGAATCGAGCAATTGACCGAAAAGCACTTAACTCAAATCGTCAACAGCCCAATTGGAGGCGACTGGGAGATTCTATACCGGGATCCGAGCGATGGCCGCTACTGGGAGAAGACTTATCCGCAGGGGGAAATGCAGGGTGGCGGCCCGCCATGCCTGAGGGCGATAGATATCGCTGAAGCGCGGTCGAAATATGATGTCGCAGGTTCTTAATGGCGGATCTACTTCCGCAGCTCGATGTTGTCGAGCTCCAGCCAGGCTTCCTCGCCCGGCCCGCGGGCGATGCGAAAGTACAGCGCCGTCGCATCCGTGATCCGCCCAATCGGCATCTCCACCGTCCGCCACTTGGCCTCGGCCGTGAACGGGCGCGGGGTATAGCGGCCGTCGCGCACGCGGCGCTGTGCGATCTGCAGCTCGTACTCGCCGTCTCCGCGCACGTCGAAGCGCAGGCTGCGGTAGTCGCTCAGGTCCGCCGGCGCGACCTGCCCGGGGGTCAGCGGCAGCACCGCCGCCGCCCAACTGCCCTGCTCCGAGCCCATCCGGGCCAGAATCGTCAGGCAGCGGTCCCCACGCGAGCGCCAGGTATCTTGAAAGCGCAGCTCGGCGCTCTCCAAGCCGGAGTCGGTCGCGTTCACCCAATGCGTCCCCATCGACGCCTTGCGGCCCGGCTCGGAAAAGTCATCGAGCAACGCCGGCGGGGTGTCCGCCGGCAGGGACGTCAGGCCCGGCCGCTGCATCAGTCCGGCCAAGGCGTGCCGGTCGATCTCCCGGCCGCCCAGAAAGACCCTCTCGATGCGCTCGATCTCCTCGATGCGTTCGTGCGGCGCCCCGTCGACCAGCAGCACGTCCGCCAGCTTGCCGGCCTCGAGCGTGCCGCGCTCGCCGTCCACGTGCAGGGCCCGCGCGCTTGCGCCGGTCGCCGCGACCAGAGCGTCCAGCGGCGAGAGACCCCCGTGGACAAGCAGTTGCAGCTCGCGCAGCAACGACCAGCCGTGCCAGGCGTTGAGCACGCCGGCGTCCGTCCCGGTCCCGAAGCGCACCCCGGCGGCGTGCAGCTTGCGGTTGTTCGCCATCAGATTGCGCCAGCGGCGGGCTCGCGGCGCGTCCGGGTCGGAGTACTCCCCCACCAGCGGAGCGTCCGGCGCCGGCGGCCGCAGCGGGGGCCGTACGAGCTCGCGGGAGTCCAGCGGCAGGATCGCGTCCAGCGTCTGGTCGAGAATGTCGCGGCCCTTGGGGTGGTAGACCGCCAGGGTCGGCGCATAAGTCACCTGGTTGTCGAGCAGCAGGCGGATCAGCTCGTCGTCGGCCTCTCGGTCGCCGAGGCCGTGGTCGATCACGTCCACGCCGGCCGCGGCGGCGTCCTTGGCGCCGTCCACCGTCACCGTGTGCGTCAGAGTCTCCAAGTCGTGTTTGCGAGCCTCTGTGACCAGGGCCGCGATGGTGTCGCGGCGCATGCCGGCCATGGGCTCGTCGTAGCCGTAGCGCCAGCCGTCCGTAAAGAGCTTCAAGGCGTCGGGCCGAAACTCCAGCAGCTTCGCCACCACCAGCGGAGCGTCGGCCGGCGAGAAGACCTCGTAGGAGAAGTAGTCGCCGCGCCCGCCCTCCATGCCGTGCCCGTAGGGCGGCGCCACCCGCGCCGCAAAGTGGATGCGCGGACCGGTCACCGTCCCCTCGCGCAACAGCTTGCGCATCGGCTCGAACTGTTCCGGGTAGGCCCCAAAGTCCGCCACGGAGGTCACGCCGCAGTAGAGGTAGGCCGCCAAGTTCTTGGGCCAGTCGCCCGACAAGCGGCTGACGGCCGAGTAGCTCAAATGCGTGTGCAGGTCGAACAGGCCCGGCAACACCGTCTTGCCCGCCGCCTGAATCACCCGCGCGCCGCTGGGCGGGGCCGCTTCCGGTCCAACCGCCGCAATCCGTTCGCCGTCCAGCACCACGTTGCCGCGATAGGCGGGGCGGCCCGTGCCGTCGACGATCCAGGCGTCCACAAAGGCGATTGGCTGGGCGAGGAGCGATGCGGCGGTGAGCGAGAGCAGGCTGCGGAGCAAGCGGCGGGAACCTCTTGGCCCAAAGTCTACCAAGCCGCCGCTGGGTTCAAGCCGCCAACTGACGCCGTCGCAGGGCTCGCACGGCGTCGCGCACCGTCGGCAGCACGATCAGCCGCGCGCCGCCCATCCGAGCCATCTCAGCGGCGCGCTCCAAGCGATCGGCGGGTAACCCCGGAATCGCCGTGAACACGGTCCGCACGCCGTGCAGCTCGGTCAGGAACGGCAAAGCCTCGATGGGTCCCAGAACCGGCTCGCCGCCCAGCACCGCGTCGGCCTTGGCGGGGTCGTCGTCGATCCAGCCGATGGGGTCGAAGCCGCTGTCAGGCCGCCGAAGCTCGGCCAGCAGGAGCCTGCCCTGCCCGCCCGCTCCGTAGATCAGCGCCGGGGCCTTGCGCTCGCCGCCGCCGTCGCCGCGCCGCGGCCAGCGCTCGCCCACCAGCGACCCCAATTGCAGAAAGAGAAGCCCCTCCACGATCGCCACGTTGAGCGGCAGCAGCAGCCCCAGGGCGCCGGCCGTCAGAAAGCCCACCACCGAGCCGCACAGCGCCGCCGCCGTCCAGATCAGCCGATCGTCCTGGTTCCAGTTGCGCCAGCGCATGCGCTCCAGCCGAAACAGCCCGGAGCAAACCAAGCGGCCCGCCACCAGCGCCGCCACCCCGTCCCAATGGATCGCGCCCCAGTGGATCGCACCCCCGTCAGCTACGCCGGGGCCTGCGAGCCGCCAAGCGCAGGCGGCCGAGAGCAAGGCCGCCCCGCCCAGCAAAGCCTGTGGCAGCAGCCGGCGCACCTCAGGCGGCTCTCTCCTTGCGCCGGTCCACGCCGCCCTTACCGCCGCTCGACGACGACTCGTAGTAGCCGTAAGTGCGGTAGTAGCCGTACTCGGGCCGCCCGAGGTCCACGCGGTTCATCACGAAGCCCAGGAAGCGCACCCCGGCGTCGTCGAAGCTCTGCTTGGTCCGCGCCAGCGACGCCCTCTCGGTGCGGTCGGAGACCACCAGCACCAGCCCCTCCACGTAGCGCGCGATCGTTCGCGAGTCCGGCAGCGTCAGCGAAGGCGGCGAGTCGATCACCACGTGGTCGAACCGTTCGGCGGCTTCGTCGAGCAGCCGCGGCAGCCGCGCCGAGTGCAACAGGTCGGCAGCGTCGTTGGTGGCCTTGCCGGCCGGCAACAGCGAGAGTCCGGCGATCGTCGAAGGCCGAATCGTCTCGTCGAGCTCGGCTTCGCCCCGCAGGTAGGCGTGCAGCCCCGGCAAGGGATCGAGCTCGAGCTGACGGTGGCAGTCCGGCCGGCGCATGTCCGCGTCGATCAGCAGCACCTTGCGGCCCAACTGCGCCAGCGAACAGGCCAGGTTCAGGCTGACCGTCGTCTTGCCCTCCTGCGGCTGCGAGCTGGTGAGCAGGATGCGCCGCATGGACTCGTCCCAACCGATCAGCACCGAGCTGCGTAGGGTGCGGTAGGCTTCCGAGAGGTTCTGCTCGGGGTCCCAGCGCACCATCGCCGTCTCCGGCCCGTCTGCGTCGTCGAACGGCTTGGTCAGCAGCTTGCGCGTCGCCGGCCGCCGCGTGCGCGGCACCACCGCCAGCAGCGGCAGTCGCGTCAGCCGCTCCACCTCTTCCGGCGTGCGGACCACGGTGTTGAGCTGATCCTTCACAAAGGCCAGCGCCACGCCCAGCAGCAGCCCGCCGGCCAGTCCGCCCAAGCAGTTCAGCGCCTTGTTGGGCCGAGCCGGCAGCAACGGGCGCTCGGCCGGGTCCAGCAGGGCGATGTTCGACGCCCGCAGCCCCGACGCCACCCCGGCTTCCTTCATTCGTTGCAGTAGCCCTTCGTAGAGCTGCCGGTTCGTCTCGGCGTCGCGCTTGAGCAGGTTGTACTCGATGAAGTCGTCGCTGATGTGGTTCACGCGGCTGCGCTGGTCCACCGAGGCCGCCCGCAGCAGCTCCTCGCGCTTTTGCGCCACCGCAAAGTCCTCGCGCACGGCGCTGAGCAGACGCTGGGTTTCGGCCTCCACGGCCCTCTCGATCTCGGTGATCTCGCTGCGCACCCGCTGCACGGCCGGGTAGCCGTCCGAGAAGGTCACCTGCAGCCGCGAGAGCTCGCGGCGTCTCTCCGAGAGTTGCGCCTGCAGCTCGCGGTAGGCTTCGCTGCCCAGGCTGCCCGGCAGGTCGCCGCCGCTCTGCACCACTTCCTCCACCAGCATCGCCAGCGACTGCTTGTTCACCCGCTCGCCCTCGGCCTTGGTCAGCTCCGCCTCGATCTGGGCCAGCTTCTCGGTCGTGATGTCCTTGCGCTCTTCCACGAACAGGATCGAGTGCGCGGTAGCGTACTGCTGCAAGGCCGACTCGCTCTTTTGCAGCTTGTCCTCCAGGCTCTTGAGCTCCCGCTCCAGCCATTCGCCGGCCTTCTTCGTCGCCGTCCAGCGCGCCTCCAGGTTGCGGTCAATGAACAGCGCCGCCAGCCGGTTGACCACCTGCGGCGCCAGCTCCGGGTCGATCGAATCGTAGGAGACGTTCACCAGCCGGGTGCCCTTGGACGGCCGCACGCTGAGCCTTTCCAGAAAGCGGTCCAGGGCCTTCGGGTGCACCTGCCCCGGCGCCACCGCCGCCAACTCCTCGGGCGGGGTTTCCCCCGTCAGTTCCGCCAAGCGGTTCAGGTGCAGCTCGAGCATCACCCGGCGCGCCAGCGAACGGCTTTGCAGCACCCGGTACTGGGTCTCCAAATAGTCCGGATTCTCCGGAAACTGCGGCGTCGTCGCCTCGCTGATGTTGGCGTAGGAGGGCTGCTCGCGGTCGATCTGCAACGTCGCCGTGGCGCGGTACACCGGCGGCGTCACGAAGTTGTAGACCAGTGCGCCGGCCAGTCCCAAAACCATCGCAAACAGCACCGTGCGGCGATGGCCCAACAGGATCTTCCAGATCTCGTGCAGCGAGACGGCGGATTCGAGCTGCGTCTCCTCCACCGACTGCAGCAGCGCCGGCGGACCGCTCTCGAAGCGCCCCTGCCCAAAGCGGGGCCCGGCCGCCTGCGGCCCCAGGCCGTGCGGGGGGTACGGAGACGGCGCCAGCGTCTCGCTCAACCGTTGCAGCTTGTCGTTCCTCATCGGCTGGTTCCTCCCTCTAGCGACGCCAGATCACCACGCCGGTGGCCATCTGAATGACCGCTTCCGAACCGCGGTTGAGCGACTTCTTGAGCTTCGAGTCCGGCAAGTACACGATGTCGTTGGCTTCGAGCGTCGGGTCGGGGTCCTTGCCCTCCAGAATCCGGTCCAGCCGGATCGGCATCTCGCTCTCCTGGCCGTCCCGCCGCCGGATCACCCGCGCCCGCTTGCGGGCCGCCACGCCTTCGTCGCCCTCGGCCAGCGAGATCGCCCGCAGCACCGTCATGGGCTCCTGGTCCTTGATCGGGAAGCCCCCGGGCCGGCCCACCGCGCCCAGCACGTAGACGATGCCCGCCTTGCCCACCTGGATCGAGTCGTGCGGCTCGATGTAGGGGTCGTTCTGCGGCGTCGTCTCGCCCGACAGCAACGCGCCGACGGAGACCTGGAGCTCGCCCGCCCCTTCGCCGTCTCCGCCGCGCCCGATGCGGATCGTGTCGCCGACCTCTTCGCTCAGCCCTCCGGCCAGCGCCAACACGTCGCTGAGCCGGCGCCGGCCCAGCAACTGGTAGACGCCCGGCTCGCGCACCGCCCCTAGCACGCTCACCGGTTGGCTGCGAAAGTCAACCACGGCGACCGACACCTGCGGGTCGCGCAGGTAGCCGTCGGCATAGCCTGCGCTGATCTTGGTCTCGATCTCCGGCGGCGTCAGCCCCTGCACTTCGACCGGACCGATCAGCGGCAGCCGGATACGGCCGTCGGCGGCGACCGCGGCCGAGCGGCTCAGCTCCTCGACCTCGAAGACGGCGATCTCCAGCACGTCTCCGGGACCGACCCGGTACGCCGCATCGCGGCCTCCCGGTTGCAAAGGGGATTCAGTACGCTCGGCCGCCGACACGGCGGCCAGCGCAAGCGCGCACAGCAGGACTTTCTTCATGACGGATGGCCGGCGAACCCGGCGGACCTGCATGGGCAAGCCCGCGGAGGGTTCGACTGGAAAGATAGATCGGCCGCCCGCCGGTCGGCTTTAGCGCCGCGGAGAATAAACCTCCCAGGGCGAGAGGAAGGGGTGCGCGCTGCGGTCTAGATCTTGCCCCACAGGCGGCCGCGGTTGAGCAGCCCCTGCGGATCGAGCTCGGCCTTGAGGCGCCGCATGGCCTCCAGAGCGGGACCGCCGGCCACCCAGCGCTCCAGCGAAGCCTCCGGAGGGGCGCTCTCCACCAGCGTCTTGTGGCCGGCCTTGCGCAACCGCTCCAGCGTCCGGGCGCCGCTCTCCCAGGAATCCAGCGAGCACCAGATCACTGTGTTCGCCGCGCGCGACAGCACCCAGGCGTCCGGCGCCAAGCCCGCCAGCAACGCCAGCGCCTCGCCCAACTGCGTAGCCGTGGTGGAGATCCGCAGCAGCAGTCCCTTCGGGTGCGCCTCCAGGCTCGCCGGGTGGAAGTCCCGGATCGCCCGCCACAGCCGCTGCGCCGCCGTCTCCTCGAGCGCCAGAAACTCCACGCCGGTCTCCCGCGCCAACGTCTCGAACGTCGCCCGCGACCGCTTGACCACGGCCTCGGAGCCGGTCGCCTCGGCCAGCAGCACGAAGTCCGCGCCGAAGTCGATCTCCAGCCCGCGCCCGCAGGCGGCATTGAGCAGGTCCAGCGCCGTCGGCTGCGCCACGCCTTGCAGCATCCGGCCGCGCAGCTTCGCCAGCTTGTCGGTCGAATCGCTCAGGAACGCGCACGTGCCGGAGGTCTCGGGCCGCGGGGAGACCTTGAAGTTCGCCGTGGCGATCGCGCCCAACGTCCCCATCGAGCCGATCATGAGCTTGCCCATGTCGAGCCCGGTGACGTTCTTCACCACCATGCCCCCGGATTCGACGACCTTGCCGTCGACGGCGGCGAAGCGCATGCCGATCACCACGTCGCGGGCCGTACCGTAGCGCCGCCGCCGCGGGCCGCTCAGGTCCGCCGCCAACACGCCGCCCACGGTCGCTCCGGGAAAG
Source organism: Acidobacteriota bacterium (assembly GCA_016125275.1). GTDB lineage: Bacteria > Acidobacteriota > Terriglobia > Bryobacterales > UBA6623 > RI-231. Next base: position 803,805 of record WGMB01000003.1, read on the forward strand.
GGCGGATCGAGCGGCAGAATCTGTCCGTTGTCGGCGAGCAGTTGCGTCAGCGAAGCCCAAGGCATACCGGCGCCGACGCTGATCGTCAGGTCCGCCGGCTCATAGGCCAGCGTCTGGTCCAGCGCGCTGGTCGAGATCGTCCGCGCGGCGGCCGTGGCCGAGCCCCCCAGCCTGCGCTTGGTGAACGCCCCGCCGATCTCCATCGCTTGTCCGGCCGCGGCGCCCGCCGCCAACTCCGCCGCCAACTCTTCGACCGTCGTAGGCCGCCGTATCTGTTCGGACATCTCCCCCATCGTACGCGCCCCAGAGCCTCAAGCGGCGGGGGCCAGCGCCCGTTCCAGGAAATAGAGTCCGGTGTAGACCTTGGGATCCACCAACCGCCCGGCCGCGCGCTGCGCCGCCAGCCAATCCGCGAGCTGCGCCAGCGGAACCAGCCGCACCACGATCCGCTCGTGGCCCACGCCGCCGCCCTCGCCCACCTTCTCCAGTCCTCGCGCCACCAGAAAGTGGTCGATCTCCTCGGAGAGCCCCACGCAGGGCGGACCAGCGGTCACGATCTCCAGGTCGGCGGCGCGATATCCCGTCTCTTCCTCGAGCTCCCGCGCGGCCGCCTCGGTCAACGACTCGTCCTCGGCTCCGGCCTCGTCACCGACCAGCCCGGCCGGCCACTCGATCACCCAGCTCCGCACGGACTCTCGGTACTGCTCCACCAGCACCGCCTCGCCCGCCACGGTCGCCGCCGCCACGATCACCACGGCCGAGGCGTTCGGACGCTGGACGAACTCCCAGGTCTTGCGGCTCACCAGCCGCAGAAAGCGGCCTTCGCCCAATACTTCCACGTCGTCGCTCAACCCAGAATCTCCTTGCTGCGGATGACCCGCCCGGCGATGCGCATCTTCTCCCAGGCCGCCTCCACGTCGCCGGGCGTCAGGTCGATCCCGCGGCAGCCGTCGGCCACCACCACGGTCTTGAAGCCCAGCTCGGCCGCGTCCAGCACGCTGTAGAGAACGCAGTAGTCGGTCGCCAAGCCCATCACGTAGAGCTCGTCAACCTCTTGCTCCCGCAGGGCCTCGCCCAAGCCCGTCGACCGCCGGCGGGCGTTGTCATAGAAGGCGCTGTAGCTGTCCACCAGCCGGTCCTGGCCTTTGCGGAAGATCCGGTCGATCTCGCCGATCCGCAGGTCGTCGTGCAGCTCCGCGCCGCGCGTCCCTTGCACACAGTGGTCCGGCCAGAGTGTCTGCGGCAGCCCGTCCAGCTCGATGCGGTCGCCTGGCTTGGCCCCGGGATGCCGGCTGGCGAAGCTGCCGTGGTCGGCCGGATGCCAGTCCTGCGAGGCCGTCACCAGGTCGAACTTGTCCATCAGCCGGTTGGCCAGAGGCACGACTGCATCGCCTTCCGGAACCGCCAAGGCTCCGCCGGGCATGAAGTCATACTGTAGGTCGACCAACAGCAGCGCCCGCATCGCGTTCTACTCCGCCAGCATCTTCTTGAGGCGTTCGCGGAACTCCGCCCCGTACTGCGGGTCCGCCAGCGCAAACTCCGCGAAGGTCTCGTAGTAGCTCGCGAAGTTGCCGATGTCGTAGCGTTTTTCTCTCTTGCTCAGCTTCACGCCCACCACCCGGCGTCCGGTCGCGCAGAGCATACGGATCGCGTCGGTGAGCTGGATCTCGCCCTTCTTGTCCGGCTGCACCCTCCGCAACATGTCGAAAATCAGCGGCGCGAACACGTAGCGGCCGGCGATCGCCAAGTTGCTCGGCGCGTCCTTGGGGTTCGGTTTCTCCACCAGATCGCTGATGGCGAACACGTCGCCGTCGCCGTCCGGCTGCACCACGCCGTAGTGGCGGGTCTGCTCGATCTCCACTTCCTCCACGGCGATCACCGCCGCCGCCTGCCGCTCGGAATACGCCTGCGACATGCGGCGGACGATGTCGGACTCGCCGTTCATGCCGATGATCGAATCCCCCAGCGCCACCAGAAACGGGTCGTGCCCCACGAACGGCTCGCCATACAGAATCGCGTCGCCCAGCCCGTTCTGCTGGGCTTGGCGGGTGTACATGAAGCTCAGGCCGATGCCTTCGAAGGCCAGCTCGTCGAGCAGGTCCTGCTTCTTGGCCCGCTCGAGCGACGCCCGCAACTCCGGGTCCCGGTCGAAATGGTTCTCGATCGAGTGCTTGCCGCGGCCGGTGACGAACAGCAGCCGGTCGATGTCATTGCGGGCCAGCTCCTCCACCACGTACTGCACGATCGGCTTCTTTGCGACCGGCAACATCTCCTTCGGCTGCGACTTGGTCGCGGGCAGCAGACGCGTTCCCAAACCGGCGACCGGAACAACGGCGTTGCGAATCAATGGCGCTCGAACCTCCGTACGGGATTGAACAAGTACCCAGGGTACCAGCCCGACGTTGCGACAATCAGTGCAGTGAAAGCCCGAGCCGTGTTGTTCGATTTCGACTACACCGTCGCCGACTCCTCCGAGGGCATCGTCGACTGCTTCAACTATGCTCTCGGCCACATCGGCCTGCTGCCAGCGCCGGCCGAGCTGATCCGGCGCACCATCGGCCTGCCGCTCGAGGATTCCCTGGTGGCCGTAGCCGGCGAGCCCTGGCGGCGCCACGCCCCGGCGTTCCGCAGCCACTGGCGGCGCCGCTCCGACCAAGTCATGGTCGCCGGCACCCGCCTGCTCGACCAAGCCGCCGCCTCCATCGAGGCGCTCCACGACGCCGGCGTGCTCCTCGGCATCGTCTCCACCAAGTACCGCTGCCGCATCGAGGACGTGCTGCTGCGCGAGAATCTCCATCACCGCTTCGACGTGCTGCTGGGCGGCGACGACGTACGCGTCCCCAAGCCCGACCCGGAAGGGCTGCGTCTGGCGCTCGATCGCCTGCGCCTGGCGCCTTCCGAGGCGATCTATGTGGGCGACAGCGTGGTGGACGGCGAGGCCGCCCACGCCGCCGGCGTGCCCTTCATCGGCGTGCTCACCGGCGTCACCACCGCCGCCGAGCTCGCCCGCTGGAAGCCTCGGCGCATCCTGCCCTCGCTCGCCGCCCTGCCGACGCTGCTGGCCGCCGCCGCCGCCCGCCCCGAATCGAGAGCGAATGGGGCGGATGTACTCGACCGTCCCAACCCTCCAATTCAGCAGGGTTACAGCGGGAACCGTCGGGAAAGGGGCCGCGTCTTGCGCATTGACGAGTGAAGTGAGATCGTCAACCACGCCTACCCCTGCCCGACACTGTTCCCTTCAAACTGACGTCGCCGTGATCGGCGGCGGGGCTTCCGGTTGCGCCGCCGCCGTTCGGCTGCGGCAGAGGGGGTTGCGCGTGGTCGTACTCGACCGCGAGCGCGGCTCGCCGTCTCGTTTCTGCGGCGAATTCCTCTCCGGCGAAGCCCGCGGCTCGCTCGACGCGCTGCGGGTGCGCCAGGCAATCGAAGCCGTTCAGCCCATCGCCGTCCGCCGCCTGGCGATGCACTCGCCCCGGGGACGCACCTTTCAGATGCCTCTGGACGGCGGCGGCTACGGCCTGTCCCGCCGGGAGCTCGACGCCGCCCTGCGCCGCGCCGTGGAAGCCGGCGGCGCCGACTACCGCGAAGGCGCGGGCGTCACGGCCGTCGAGGGTTCCCCCGCCGAAGGCTTCCACATCTCGGTCGGCTCTGAGCGCATCCGCGCCCGCGCCGTCGTGGGCGCTTGGGGCAAACGCAGCGCCCTCGACCGCACGCTCGACCGGCCCTTTCTGCGCCGCGCGAGCCCCTATGTGGGCGTCAAGATGCAGTACCGCCGGCCTGCCGTCGACGATGTCGTGCGGCTCTTCCTGTTTCCGGGGGGCTATTGCGGCTTCATCAACCTCGACGGAGACCGCGGCGCGGTGGCCGTGCTGGCGCACGCCGAGGTCCTGCGCGCCGCCGGCGGCAAGCCCGAGAGCCTGATCGCCTGGATTCGCAGCGTCAACCCGGCCCTCGACCGCCGCATCGGCGACGCCGAGCCCATCCCGGACAGCGTCCGAGCCATCGCGCAAACCCCTCTCACCCCCAAGGAGTCCGTCTCCGGAGGCGTCTTCCTTACCGGCGACGGCGCGGGCATGATCGCCCCCTTCCTGGGCCTGGGCGTGACCAACGCGTTGGCCTCCGGCATCGACGCCGCTGACGCCATCGCCTCCTGGCTCGACGGCGAACGGGAGTTTCAGAGCGCCGCCCGCCACTACTCCGCGCGCCAGCGGGAGCGACTCGGGCTGGTGCAGCGCGGCAGCTTCGCCATCTCCTGGCTACTATGCCGCTCCGGGCTCGCCGAGCCGGTGCTGCAACTGCTCGAGAACGTTCCCCTGGCCGGCCGCGCCATCTATCACGCCAGCCGCCGGCGAGCGTCCTCGGCCGAGGGACTCGGAGGGGCCGAGGCCGGGACAGCAGTTCGGGGTTGGCGGAGCGTCTCCCGATCTTCGGTTCTGGAAGAATAGAGGGTCCGCCCCTTGGACCCCTCATGCCCGACCAACCCGTAGCCCCCGAGGCCCCCGTCGCGCTCGTCACCGGCGCCAGCCGCGGCATCGGCCGCGCCATCGCCCTCGACCTCGCCCTCGACCACCGCGTGCTCGCCACCTACCGCGGCAGCGAAGACGCCGCGCGCTCCCTCCAGGCCGAAACCGGCTGCGCCCTCTTCCGCTGCGACATCGCCGACCGCGACGACCGCGACGCGCTGCTGGCCTACTGCTGGGAAACCTTCGGCCGCCTCGACCTGCTCGTCAACAACGCCGGCATGGCTCCCCGCGAGCGCGCCGACCTGCTCGAAGCCACCGAGGAGAGCTTCGATGAGGTGCTGGCGACCAACCTCAAGGGCCCCTACTTCCTCACCCAAGCCGCCGCCCGCCAGATGCGCGACCAAGGCTCGGGCCGCATCGTCTTCGTCACCTCCATCTCGGCCTACACCTCCTCCACCAATCGCGGCGAATACTGCGTCTCCAAAGCCGGCCTGAGCATGACCGTCGCCCTGTTCGCCGATCGCTTGGCCGAATACGGCGTGGGCGTTTATGAAATCCGCCCCGGCATCATCCAGACCGACATGATCGCCAAGGTCAAAGGCAAATACGAGAAGCTCGCCGAAGAGGGCTTGTTGCCCCAAGGCCGCCTCGGCCTGCCGGAGGACATCGCCAAAGCCGTCCGCGCCATCGCCGAAGGCAGCCTCGACTACTCCACCGGCCAAGTGCTCGACGTGGACGGCGGCTTTCACCTGCGGCGGCTGTGAAACGACTCAAAATGCTAGGGAGCCAACTCTGCTCGTCGTCGGGCTGCCGGTCTCCAACTTACCCATGCGAGTGGCGTGCCCCGATGAAGTAGGATAACGGCATTGCATCTGGCCACCGGTTCGGTGAATCATGACGACCCCAGCCCCCAAGGCTTTTGCGGCCATAGTATACGATTTCGACGGAACACTGGCCCGGGGGAACTTACCGGAGCACTCCTTTCTTCCTGGACTCAATTGCACCCCCGAGGAGTTCTGGGCTGAGGTGAAGCGCGAGGCTCGAAAGCATGACGCTGACGAGATCCTGGTCTACATGCAGCAAATGCTGCGGCGCGCTCGGGCCGCAGAGTGTTCGATCACTGCAGACACGCTGAAACAGCACGGCCGCGACGTTCCCCTCTTCGCCGGCCTCGACACTTGGTTTGATCGGATCTCAGCGCACGCGGCCTTAATCAATCTTCAGCTCGAGCACTATGTAATCTCCTCCGGGCTCCGCGAGATGATCGAAGGTTGCGCGATTTATGGACAATTTGAAAATGTATTCGCATCGAAATTTGTATATGACGAATTGGGTGAGGCCGTCTGGCCAGGACTTGCAGTCAATTACACAAACAAAACTCAGTTTCTGTTTCGCATCAATAAAGGGGTCGACAATTCCTGGGACAACGAGAAAGTAAATCTCTGGCAGCCACACTCCAAGCGGAGGGTCCCATTCTCCCGAATGATATTCATCGGCGACGGCGAGACCGACATCCCATCTATGAAGATGGTCCGCCATCAGGGTGGTTATTCAATCGCCGTCTTCGACCCTAAGGCTTGGGCTGACTCCGAGGGTGGAGCCCAGAAGAAGCTTTACCGACTCATATCCGAGGATCGGGCGAACTTCGTGGCTCCCGCGAATTACACGAATGGAAGTCAGTTGGACATAATCATCAAGGGCATCCTGGGGCGCTTCCCGCTGGACTAGTGGCACTTCGGAGACTTTCCGAGCCATGAACATCCACCTCGTTCAGTCCAACCTCGGCGCGCTGGCGCTGACGGCGTTTTTCTCCTCGACCCTCGCCCTCGCCGGCACGCATTTTTCCTATCCGCTGGCGGTCTTCAGCCACGACAAACACCCCAGCCCGCCACTGGCCGCATACGCCGGCGGCGACCTCGGGATCATTGTCCCCAGCTACGCCCGCTCCTATCTCTATACGGCCTATCGCTGGACCGAAGGCGTCCCGATGACGCCCGAAGAGCAGGCGACGTCAGCGTCGAAGCGATCGGCTACTGGCACGATCCCGCGTGGCTCGCGGTCAGCTCCATGGACGTTTCTTATCGCGCAGGCGCGCTCTTGGATGGTCGTTTTCCGAGGACGATCTGGGGGAAGAATCACCGAGCCGACATCGAATGGGTCGAGAACGCCCTCCGGGATCCCGGTCGCCGAGAGGGCTATACTTTTTCCGTCGCCCGCTACCCGCGCTAGCCTCCAGGACCCCTGTACGAAGCTGGCGGCCCGCGCTTGCAGCCGGTTCCGGCAGGCCGCACAATGGCCGTACGATGAGGCGCACAACTACTCTCTTCTTGGTCGCAATCGGCGTCCTCCAAGCCGCGCCCCCGCCATGCCTCACACCGCTCGCCGCCAACGAGCCGCTCTGCAATCCGGCCGCCTCGAGCTCCGAGTGGGGCGCCACCCATCGCGGCTCCTACGCGCAGGCCTCGTCGCCCTTTCCCGGCCCGCTCGCTGACCAGCCGGTGACCGCCGAGCACCTGGTCCTACCCGGCCCGCCCATCTCGCTCGACTTCACGTCCCCCTATCTCGACGGCGGCCGGGCCATCTGGTCCTCGCCGTTGACCCTGGAAGGCGTGGTCGCCAAGATCGACCACCGCACCTTCCAGGTGATCGACCGCTACGTCCCCGCCGAGCGCGAGACGGACCCGCCGTCGTTCGCCATCGGCACGACCGGGGCCTACAACGTGGTCGACCGCGACAACAATTTCATCACGGCGCGTTCGCGCTGGATCGAGGTCTTTCGCGACAAGATCCCCGGCGACCGTTTCTCTCCCATCCGCCTCGTCAAGCGGTTCTTTCTGCCCGATGCGTTCTTCTGCCGCGAGGACGACGTCCTGATCGGCCTGACCCTCACCTACGACGGCCGCTTGGCGTTCGCCACCAAACAGGGCGTGGTCGGAACGCTGCCGCGCAAGGCCTCTCAGATGAGCGCCGACGCCTTGCGCTCCCATTCCATCAACGCGGCGGCTTGCGGCGATCCCACGATCCCGGCGGAGGATCTCGAAGGCGTCTCCAACAGCGTCGCCGCCGATGAGAACGGCGGCGTCTACGTCGTCACCAGCAAGGCTCTCTACCGCTTCGACGACGGCGACGACGCTCTCACTCTCGGCTGGCGCAGCGAGTACGAGACCGAGGTCGCGGAAGGCACCGTCCGCCTGGGAGAGGGTTCCGGCTCGACGCCCTCCCTGATGGGAACCCGGTACAGCGACGACCGCTTCGTCGTGATCACCGACGGCAAGAAGTTGATGAACCTCGTGCTGTACTGGCGGGACGAGATCCCCGGCGACTGGCAGCCGATCGCGCCCGGCAAGGACCCGAGAATCGCCTGTGAGGTCCCCGTCACGTTCGGAGACCCTTCGGCCGAGGAGTCGCTCTCCGAGCAATCCGTGCTCGTCCGCGGCTACGGCGCGGTGGTGGTGAACAATCTGCTCGCCGACGACTCTGCGTTCGCATCGTTCCTGCCCATCTACCGCCGGGCCCTGAGCGCTCTGGCCGGCGGCGACCCGACGCAGGCGCCCTATGGCGTGGAGCGCATCGACTGGGACCCGGAAACCCGCACGTGCCAAACGAAATGGGTCAATTCCCAGATCAGCATTCCCAACGGCATCCCCGCCATGAGCGCCGCCACCGGCCTGATCTACGCCGTGGGCCAGCGCAACGGCGCCTGGGGGTTGGAGCGGATCGACTGGGAAACCGGCGCCTCGCGCGGGTTCGCGCCCAGCTCCATGCAGACCTGTTCGCTCGAAGCCGTGCTCTCCCTCAATCCTCTGCTGGGGATCGTGATCCTGGGCAAGCTCTTCGAGCTGCCGGCCAGTTGCGAGAACTCCTTCTACGCGGGCGCCGAGGTCGGCCCGGACGGCGCAGTCTACACCGGAACCTTCCAGGGCATCTCGAAATTCTCGCCCGCCTCGGTCCCGGAGATCTCGGCGCTCGAGGAGGCCCGAGCGGGGATCGGGCAGGGCCTGGATCTCCTCGACCGGGCGCAGGCGCTGACCGTGGACGTCGACCGACTGGACGCCCTCGTGCGCGCGGCGCTCCAGCTCACGCTCACCCAAGGAGCCTTGCTCCGCGGCCAGTCCAACGGAGACATCGCGGCCGGCCCTGCCAACGACGCCTTCCTGCAAGTGGGCGCAGGGAGCGCGTTGCTACAACTCGCGGGCTGGTCGCTGGCGCTGGACGGCGCCCCCTCCCCGTGGCTCGACGACTGGCTCGAGGGCGCGCGCCAAGCCCTCCGCGATGCGGCGGAGAGCCTCCAAGGCCCGTAGGCCCGAGGGCCTTCTCGTTGACGCGCGGCCCCGAGCGGCTCGACGATGACTCCATGGACTTCGAGCGCTTCGATTCCCGCACCGCCCTGATCATCGTCGACGTGCAGCAAGCCATCGAGACGCCGCGGCTGAGCGGCCGCAACAACCCGGAGCTGATCCCCAACCTCCAGCGCGCACTCGAACGCTGGCGCGCACTGGGCCGCCCGGTCTACTTCGTCGCCCACGATTCCGTGCACGCCGACTCCCCGTTCCGTCCGGGCCAGCCGGGCAACGACTTCCACCCCGCCCTGCTGCCGTTGGAAGGCGAGCCGGTGATCCGCAAGTCCACCAGCAGCGCCCTCATCGGAACCAATTTCGAGGCCCTGCTGCGCGAAGCCGGTCTGCGGAAGCTCGTCATCGGCGGCATCGAGACCAACAACTGCATCGAAGGCACGGTGCGTTCAGCCGGCGATCTGGGGTTCGAGGTGTACGTGCTGGCGGACGGCACGGCGACCTGCCCCCGCACCGATCGCCGTGGACGCCGTTGGGAAGCCGAGGACATGCACCAGATCTCCCTGGCCAACATGGCCGCCGAGTACGCCACGGTGATCGAGACGGCGGACCTCCTCAGAGCCGCTCCGCTGAGCCAAGCGTCGCCGATCGCCGGCTGAGGCCGGCGCGGGGCCTAAGTTTGCGCAGTCTCCGGCGGGCCGGCGGGCAACGTCAGCAGCAGGCGCAGGCCGGCGTCAGATTGCTCAGCCTCGAGCCGGCCGCCCATGCGGACGACGGCCGAGTGGCAGGAGGCCAACCGCAGCTTGGGGTCGTGGGGCCGCTCGCCGATCTTGTAGAACGGCTCGAACACATTCCGCCGGTCGTCCTCGGCGAGCACGAGCCCGGGCGCGTCCAGCTCCAGCAGAGCCTCCCCCGCCCCGGAGCGCCGGACCGAGGCCGTCACGGCTTGTCCGCCGGCCAGCCAGACCGCGGCTTCGAGCAGCCGCCCGCACACCTTGGTGAGCGCGGTGGGATCGGCCCAGGCGGCTACCTCTTCGTCGGCGACAACCGTCAGACTGTCGCCGGCCTCGCCAAGCGCTTCGTGGGCGCGGACGACGCACTGCGTCAGTGAGGATTTCTGCGCTTGCAACCGTTGACACCCGGCCAGCGCCAGATCCGTCAACCCTTCGAGCAGGCCGTTGAGCTCCTCGGCTCCCTCGATGATGTATCGCAGGTCCCGCTCGACATCGTCCGTCAGAGCGTCTCCCAGGTCTTCCCGCAGAAAGCCGGCGAAGGACGACATCCTCCGCACGGGCCCCTTCAAGTCGTGGGCGGCTCGGCGCACCAACTCTTCGGTTTCGTTCGCCGTCACTGTGTGAGTCTTATCGGCGCGCAAGGGCCGGCGCATGAGAGACTCCCGAATCTCCCCGATTCGGCCGATATCAACAAAGGGGCGCAAACCTCTCAGATCCCGACGGGATGGCAATGCCGACACAATCTGTTTCCAACCGCCAGCCAAACAGCCAACCGAACACAGAGTCCGCTTCCACGGCGGATTCTCTGGTCCTCTTCCAGAACGCTCCGTTGGCCATGGCGCTGGTCGAACGCAGCGGCCACATCGTGCGCTCCAATGAGCGCTTCAATCACCTTTTTGGATACGAGGGTCACGAGATCGAGGGACAGCCCATCGAGATCCTCGTCCCCAAGCCCTTCCGCACCGAGCATGAGATCCTCCGAGCAGCCTACTTCGACTACCCCACCACCAGGCGGATGAGCCGTCGCCAGGACCTCAAGGGGGTTTCGAAGAAGGGTCAGTTGATTCCGGTGGAGATCGGGCTGACCACCGTCATGGTCGACGACGAGGCCATGGCGGTGGCCTGGGTGTTCGACCTCACTGAGCGGACCCGTCAGGACGAGCGCTTCCGCCTGGTCGTGGAGAGCTCGCCCAACGGAATCGTGCTGGTCGACCCGACCGGCAAGATCACCTTGTGCAACAAGCAGGCCTGCGAGTGCTTCGGCTATGAGCGCGAGGAGCTGATCGGCCTCTCGGTCGACGCGCTCGTCCCCGAGCACTCGACGATGAAGCATCGCGTCTACCGCCGCAGCTTCTCGGAACACCCGGCCCAGCGCCCGATGGGCCATGGACGCGACCTGTTCGGCCGCCGCAAGGATGGCTCCGAGTTTCCCCTCGAGATCGGTTTGACCCCGCTCGAGCAACCGGAGGGAACCTATACGATCGCCACCGTCATCGACATTTCGATGCGCAAGGAGGTCGAGAGGCGTCTGCGGCGCACCAATGAGGATCTAATGGAGTTCGCCCACAGCGCCTCGCACGACCTCAAGGCGCCCTTGGCGACGATCCGCGGAGTCGTCGACATCGCCCTCGACGACCTCCAAGAAGGCCGCATCAAGGAGGTGGACGGACTGCTACGGGATGTCCGCCGTAAGGCCGAGCAGCTTTCGGGCCTCGTCGAAGCGGTGCTCGAACTGGCGCGCGCAGACCGCGTGGAAGCCGAGCTGTCGCCGACGAGAATCGGCGAGTTAGCGACCGAGATCGCGCAGGAACGGGAGAGGGACTGCGAAGACGCCGGGGTCCTGCTGATCAGGGAGATCGAGCCCAAGATCACGATTCTGTCCAACCTCACGCGCCTGCGCATCATCATCAGCAACCTGCTGGGTAACGCCATCAAGTACCGCGATCCGAACAAGGAAAGCCCCTTCGTAAAGCTCAGCGTTCGAGAAGCCCAAGACGCGGTCTACCTCGAAGTGCAGGACAACGGGTTGGGTATCCGCGAGAAAGACAAACCCAAGGTCTTTCAGATGTTCCAGCGCTTCCACGCGCAGCACGCCGAAGGGAGCGGTTTAGGGTTGGCCATGGTCCGCAAGCAAGTCGAGTGCCTAGGCGGCAAGATCAGCTTCGAGAGCGACTCCGGCGGCTCGACTTTCCGCGTCAGACTGCCCAGGGGATACACCCATGATTCGATCGATCCTCATCGTTGACGACGAATCGTCCGATCGCTATATCGCATCGCGCATGGTCCGCAAGGCCGGCCTCACGGCGGACATCCACGAGTTCGCCAACGGCGAGGAGGCCCTCCAATTCATCCTGACCCGCGACGAGTTTCGACGGGCGTGTCCCTCGCCCTCGACGACGTTGCTGTTCGTGGACATCAACATGCCCCGCATGGGCGGGTTCGAGTTCATCGAACGCCTGGAGGCGGCCGTAGAGGGGGGCGTGGTGAACTCGGCGTGCGTGGCCCTGATGGTCTTCAGCTCATCGCTGAGCCCGCTGGATCGCAAGCGGGCCCAATCGTTCCGGATCGTGAACGGCTACATCGTCAAACCGCTGTCTGTCGAGTCGGTACAGCAGGTCATCGAAGGCCTGACGGCCCAGGCTTGACGCCGCACCGGCCCTGCCGCCCCGAGCCTTGTACTCTTGGGGAGATGGGATTCTGGCGGCAACCGGGATCGGCGCGATGGCGCCACTGGGCGTTTCGCATCCACCTCTGGACGGGGCTGCTGCTCGGCGCCTGGGCCTCGCTGATGGGCCTCTCCGGGGCCGCCCTGGTCTACAAGGACGAGATCGCCGCCGCGCTCGAACCGGCCGTGCGCCGCGTGGAGCCCGGGGAGCGCGTGCAAGGCCTGGACGAGGCGCTCGCGGAGGTCCGCAGGCGCAATCCCAACCACGAGATCGGCGGCGTGATCGGCCTCCACCGCGAGCGCGAATCGGCCTACGCCTGGATCGGCCGCACCAACGAGCGCCGCCAGTTCGTCGACCGTTTCAACGTGCACTTCAACCAGTACACCGGCCAGGTGCTGGGCGTGGAGCCGCGGGATGTGGGCCTGTTCGGCTGGCTCGAGGAGTTGCACTTCCATCTGCTGTTGGGGCAACAAGGTTCACGGATCAACGGCTCCCTGGCCGCCGGCCTGTTCGCGATGTGCCTGACCGGCTTGGTGATCTGGTGGCCCGGACGCGAGCGCTGGGCCGACGGCCTGCTCATCCGCTGGCGCTCTCGTTGGAAGCGGCTGCGCTTCGACCTGCATCGCGCCGTAGGCTTCTATGCCGCCGGAGCGCTGGCGGTGATGGCTTTCACCGGCGGCTACTTCGGCTTCCCGCAGGACTACTGGAAGGCGCTGACCTGGCTGACGGGCGAGAAGTTCGAGGACTTCCAGGCGGCGCTGGCGTTTCCGAAGTCCACCGTCGTCGAGGGCGGACAGGCGACCTCTGTGCAGGAGGTCTACCGGAGAGGGGCGGCGCTGCTGCCGGCCGGATTCGTGGTCGACGGAATCATCCTACCCCGCGGCCGGGAAGCCGTTTTCAACGTGCGCGCCCGGCGGCGGGGGAATCCCGTCGTCGCCGGCTACTTCGGGTCGTACTTCGACCAGTACTCGGGCGAACTGCTGGGAACGGTCGGTTTGGAGGATCAGCCGTTGGCGCTGCGCGTCGCGCAGATGCTGAGCCCGATCCACTTCGGGCTTTGGGGCGGGGCGTGGTCCAAGGCGCTCTGGCTGGCGCTGGGCCTCACGCCGGCGACCCTCTGGTTGACCGGCCTGTGGATGTGGCTGGACCGCACGGTCAAGAACCGTTCGGCCGCCCTCAGGGAATGATCATCTCGCCGGCGGCGGCCGGGTCGGCCGGCAAAGGCGTCTCTCCGGCCGCAGCCCCGTTGAGCTCCAGGATGTAGGCCACGGCGTCGGCATAGACCGAGGCCGCGAGCGAGTCCGGCGCCGAAGGCGGCATGGTGTGGGCGTGCGTCAGCAGCGCCCGCACAGTCTTGCCGGACCACTTTTCCTGAAAGTACTTACCCGCCAGCGGCGTCCCCATCGTGCCGTTGGTCAAGGTGTTGCCGTGGCAGACGGCGCAGTTGGCGTTGTAGGCGACTTTGCCCGAAGCGGCCTGCGCGGCCGTGAAGCGAGGCGGAGCGCCGCCGGCGCCGCCGGGTCCCGAGGAGGTCGTGGGCGCATCGCCGGCTTTGCTCAGCGCCTTCGGCTCGATCGGCGCCTCGGCCTCGCCCTCGTAGGTCAGGGCCAGAATCGCGCCCGGGTTCCGCATGTTCGTGGTGGCCCCGCCGCCGATGGCCTCGGCCAGCCCGCCCGAATCGGTCGCGATGTAGAGTGTCCGGCCGTCCGGGCTGACGGCGGTGTCTCGGTAGCGGTTCTCGGACTGGAAATGCCGGGTGATCGGCCCCACGGCCTTCTTCCCCGAAGCGTCGAGCTTCACCACGTAGATCGAGCCGCGCTTGAGCGTGGTCACCAGCAACGCCCGCTCCCAATCGGGCACGCCGGCTCCCTGGGCGCGGTAATACTCCACGCCGGAGATGCCGACCGTCGGCCAGCAGATGTAGTGGATGCCGTTGCACGCCGGGTCCTCGAAGTTGTAGCCGGTGGGCACGGTAAACAGCGTGGCGAGGGGCTCTTGGAAGCGCTTCTTGAACGCCGACTCCGGCTCGCGCGGCACGCTCGGGTGGATCGCCGCGTCGTTGAACTTGATCTGGGCGCACGGCGTGGAGGCTTCGGCCCAGCGGGCGTACTCGTAGGCCTTGTTGTCCCGCAGGCCGGCGACGTGCGGCCAGCCGTAGTTGGCGCCCTTGCGCAGGACGTTGATCTCGTCGTCCGTTTTGGGGCCGTGCTCGGCGGCGTAGAGCAGGCCGTTGGGGCCGAAGTCGATGCCCTGGATGTTGCGGTGCCCGTAAGTGTAGACGTGGCTCCGCACGCCGGCCAGCTTGGGGTTGTCGGCGGGGATGGAGCCGTCGAGCTCCAGCCGCAGGGACTTGCCCACGTAGGCGGCGTAGTCCTTCCGCTCCACTTCCTGCCGGGTCGGCAGCCGCTGCGCCTCAATGGGCAGGCAGTAGTTGCCGAGTTGGTTGTGGCCCTGGTCGCCGATGGTCAGGTAGAGCTTGCGGTCCGGGCCGACCTTCAGGCGGCCGGCGTTGTGATCATTGCCGGCCGGCAGCCCGGCGATCAGCTCGTGCGGGGCGGACAGCGCCCCGTCGGCGGCGTTGTAGGAGTAGCGGACGATCTTGCCGTAGAGGTAGCGGTAGGGGCTCTGCTCGTCCGGCACGTCGGGGTCCGGACCACGGTCCTTGTCCACGTAGGTGTAGTAGACATACACGAAGTCGGCGCCGGAGCCTTTGAGCAGATCGGGGTGCAAAGCCAGCCCCAACAGGCCGTCCTGACCGCCGGGCGCGGACACCTCGTCGATCGTCACAGCGGTGCGCTTCTCGCCCGTGGCGGGGTCGATGCGCGTCACGCGCTTGCCCGAGCGCTCGGTCACCCAGAGCCGTCCGTCCGGCCCCCAGGTCACCTCCCAAGGATTGTCGAGGCCGACGGCCAACTCGGTTTGGCGAAAGATCTTGGAGCCCCGCACCACCGAGTCCGGCGAGTCCTGAGCGCGGACCGCAGCGGCAAGCAGGAGACAAAGAGAGGCCATGGCGGCGGCCCCGACGCAGCGTTTCATCATGGAAGGGCTCGAGGTCGACGACCGCGTCGCCTCTTCGCTCAGTGTACGCCGTCTCGCGGGGCCCTAACGCCCCCGGCGGGCTTGAGCCGGCGATCGAAGGGTGCTACCCTTCCGGCGGAGATCACGCCCTGATGCGGACTTCGGCCCTCGGCGCCTTGCTGGTTCTGGCGCTCGGCGTCTTGCCGGCGCAAGAGCGCTCTCGACGCAACCCCTACACCTCGCCCGACGACGTGGCCGCCGGCGCCCGCCTGTACCGGCCGCTGTGCTCGAACTGCCACGGCCAGCAGGGGCAGGGCTGGCCCGGCTTCACGCCCAACTTTGCCGGCGAGCTGCACTACGCCACCTCCGACGCCGCCCTGTTCGACCTCCTCCAGACCGGCATCGCCGGTACGGACATGCCGGCCTTCACCTTCTCGGAGCGCCAGAGCTGGCAGGTCGTCGCCTACGTCCGGACGTTCGCTAACCGGCTCGACCCCGCCGCGGGCGACCCGGCCCAGGGCTCGGCGACGTTTCGCGAGCAGGGCTGCATCCGCTGCCACCGCATCGGCGACGAGGGCGGCCGCCAAGGCCCGGACCTGCGAGCCGCCGCGGCGATTCGTTCGGCCGCTGAGCTGCGCCGGTCCATCCTCGACCCCAACGAGAGCGTGCATCCGCACTACTTCCGGGTCCGCGCCACGACCAACGACGGGCGCCGTCTGGAGGGCCTGCGGCTTAACGAGGACGCCTTCTCGCTGCAACTGCTCGCGCCCGACGGCCGCCTGCTCGCGCTCGATAAGGCCGCGCTGCGCAACTTGGAGACCGTGACTGATTCGCCGATGCCCTCGTACCGAGACCGCTTGAGCCAAGCCGATCTCGACAACCTGATCGCCTACCTGGCCTCGCTGGCGCACGGCGAGCCATCGCAGGGAGAAGACTGATGAGACGCGGACTCCTTTTGGCGCCGGCCCTGCTGCTGACCGGCCTGCTGCACGCTCAGGTGAGCTTCGAGCGCATCGTCGAGTCCGAGCGGAAGCCGGCCGACTGGCCGACCTACTCGGGCTCCTACGACGGCCGGCACTTTCGCACGCTGGATCAGATCACCCGCGCCAACGTCGATCGGCTCGAGCTGGCTTGGGTCTACCAAGGCTCCTCCACGCACACCTGGCAGGCGACGCCGCTGGTGGCGGACGGGGTGATGTACTTTACCGAAGGCCCCAACAACACCGTCGCCGTGGACGCCGCCACCGGCCGCGAGTTCTGGAAGAGCGAGCATAAGCTGCCGGCCCGTGTGAACGTCTGCTGCGGACGCGTCAACCGCGGCGTGGCGCTGCTCGACGACAAGGTCTACATGGGGACGCTCGACGGCTACCTCAAAGCCCTCGACGCCGCCACCGGCCGCGTGGTCTGGGAGAAGAAGATCGTCGACAACGGCGAAGGCTACGCGCTCACCATGGCGCCGCTGGCCGTCAAGGACAAGATCCTGATCGGGCCGGCCGGCGGCGAGTACGGCATCCGAGGCTTCCTCGACGCCTACGACGCGGCCACCGGCGAACGCGCTTGGCGCTTCAACACCGTGCCCGGTCCGGGCGAGAAAGGCCACGAGACTTGGGAGAACGACGCCTGGAAGACCGGCGGCGGATCGGCCTGGCTGACCGGCAGCTACGACCCCGAGCTCGACCTCATCTACTGGGGCGTCGGCAATCCCAGCCCGGACTGGAACGCCTCCGTGCGCCCCGGAGACAACCTCTACACCGACTCCGTCGTGGCTCTGGACGCCGACACCGGGGAGCTGCGCTGGCACTTCCAGTTCACGCCGCACGACGAGTGGGACTGGGACGCCGTGCAGGTGCCCGTGCTAGCCGACATGGAGATCGACGGCAAGGCCCGCAAGCTGCTGCTGTGGGGCAATCGCAACGGCTTCTTCTACGTCCTCGACCGCACGGACGGGAGCTTTCTGCTGGGCAAGCCCTTCACCAAGCAGACCTGGGCCGAGGGGCTCGACGCCACGGGGCGGCCGATCAAGATTCCCGGCCAAGGCCCCAGCGAGCAGGGAGCCAAGGTCTACCCCAGCGTGCAAGGCGGCACCAACTGGTACGCGCCGGTCTTCAGCCCCCGCACGGAGCTGTTCTATCTGACGGCCTGGATCGACTACTGGGGCTTGTTCTACACCGGCGAGCCGGTCTACACCGCCGGCAACCGCTACGATGGCAGCGCCGTCGCCCGCGTCTACCCCGACGCCATGGAGGAGAAGGACCCCGGCTACGGAGCCATCCGCGCCATCGATCCGCGGACGGGAGAGCGCAAGTGGGAGTTCAAGACCACCGAAGTCTCCGAGAGCGGCCTGCTGGCGACCTCCACGGACCTGCTGTTCTCCGGCAGCATCGAGGGGAACTTCTTCGCCATCGACGCCACCGACGGCAAGCTGCTGTGGCGGGTTCGGCTGGGAGGCCGCGTGGCCAGCTCGCCGATCACCTACATGGTCGGCGGACGCCAGTACATCGCCGTCAGCTCGGGGGACTCCCTGTTCGCCTTCACGCTGCGTCAGTAGCCGACGCGCTCAGGGCCGGGCGGCGCGCTGCTCGCGCAGGCGGTCCAGACGGCGCAGCGCGGGCTTGATCTCCAGCATGCGAGCGGCGCCGTCGCCGCCGCTGGTGGCCTGCGAGCCCCAACCGTACCAGGCGTCGACGGCTCGCTCGCGCAACCACTCGAAGACCGCCGGGTTCGGCGCCGCGGCGGCCCGCTCGGCCAGTTCCGTCAGCGCTGCGGCCACCCTCGGCGCAGGCCCCTCGTCGACCCACCGCAGTTGCTCGGCCGCCTCCTCGAACCGCCCTCGGAACGCCAGCGCCCAGACCCTTTCGAGAGCCTCGTCCCAGCGGCCCGCGGCCCGCACCGGCTCGGCCGCCGGCGGTGGGGGCTCGAGCGCCGCGACGGCCGCAGCCTGTTCCGCCGGATCGGGGACGGCCTCGCCGACCGCAAAGTACTCGCGCATGCGGCCGTTGCCGGGGCCTTCGGAGGCGCGCAGATCGAACGAGAAAACCTCCGCTGCCCCGTCGCGCTCCCACTCCAGGCGGATGCGCTGCGCGCCCCAGTCGAGGGACATCCTTCGCAGCACGGGCGTCTCGCCGGCCGGGCAGGCCGCCCCGTCCGCGTCGCGGAAGGCCTTCAGCACGGTCAGCCGGTGGTCGGCGCGGAGATGGTCGATCGTGCAGCCCATCGCTCTTCCCTCAACGTTTGAACGCAGTCGCCAACCCCAGCGCCAACCCTCCCACCGTCGCCAGGGTCATCACCAGAGCGACGCCGATCGGGATCGAAGCCAGCAACGTCAGGCACCAGGCCGTCACGGGCCGCATGCGAAACCAAGCGGCGAACCCCGGGCTCTCGCCCATGCGGATCAGCGCGCCGAACACCGCCACGCCCACGGCCGAAACCGCCCCGGCGGACAGAAAGCCGATCATGTAGGCGGCGTCCTGCCCCTTGGCGCCTTCGCCGAAACCTTCCACGATGCGATAGCTGAAGATCGCCGTGCCCACGAACGACGCCGCCACGGCGCGGCCCAGCCACCACCACGACGCCGCGCCCGGCGCCAATCCGGTCAAGAACACCGCCGCCACGGCCAACAGCGGCAGCAGCATCGAGAGCTGCTCCATCAGGCGCAGATCGCGTCCCTCCCCCGACGCGTGCCGGGCGCAGACCACGTACACGCCGGCGGTGACCGCGGCCATCACGGCTTCCGGGCCGACCAGCATCGACAGGGCTCTGCTCATGGCGCTGAACTCCGGCCCCTGCGCCGCCTTGCTTAGTCCTGCGGCCACGGGAAGGTGACCGACTTGGCCTCGCCGGCCGAGCCGTCCGCCTTGCGAAGCTGAACCAGCATCTCGATCTCGGAGGCCTGTCCGTCAGCCACATGCACGCGGAACTGGATGTTGCGCGGATCGCTGGGGCTGGGGTCGAAGCTGTAGCCCCACTGGAACCAGGGCTTGCCCTGCGCCCCGGCCGCACGGGCCTGGTTGCGGATCATGTCCGGCTCGAAGACCGCGCCGGCGGTCTGCGACGAGGAGATCCGGACCCGCCAGCCGTAGCTGTCGACCTCCTTGTAGGCGACGAAGGCGTAGTCACAGTTGAGCACGGCGTCATAGGCGTCCACATAGCCCAGCGTTTCGTACTGGCGGGAGGAGTCGCTGGCCGGGGCTTCGATGAGTTGTCTGGCTGTGTTCATGGGGTTTCCGATGGGACTGAACAGTCTCTAGCAGCGGCAGAGTAGCGGAGGTCGGCGGCTCTCCGCAATCCCCTTTTCGAGGACCGTCGAGGGCGCCTTCGTCCTGTCACCCAGTGCGGCCAAACCGGCCCGAATGCGACGCCGCCCAAGAGAGAAATATTTGCCCGCGCGTCTCCGCCGACCGATCGCGCACGGTGGCATACTCCAAAGGGTCCTCATGCAGATCGTCGGCAATATCAGCCTGGCCCTGGCGGCGCTCCTCTACTTCGTCCCGTTGCAGATGGTGCTCCAGGAAGGGGCGACCCGGCGCAATGACGGCGGTCATTTCTGGGCTGCTGCTTTCGTCCTGGCGCCGCTGTGGCTGCTGGCCGCCGGCGGTCTGGAGGCGGCCGTATGGCGAGGCGGTCTCGACTGGACCGGCCGCGGCCGAGGCTGGCAGACGGCCGGCGTGCTGCTGGTCTGCCTCGCTCTGGCCGTGCTCACGCTGTTCAGCTACCTGGGCAAGCTCGGCGGCCCCGAAGAAATGCCCTGGGCGGCGCGACCTTTCGCCGGCTGGGCCGTGCTCGCGTTTCCGCTGGTTACGCTCCTGTTCGGGCTGCTCACGCTGAATCCGGGACTGTCGGAGAAGATTCCGGCCCTGGCCTACCGCGCGCCCATGGCGGCCGTGGCCGCCGCCGGCGTGTTCGCCTGCCTCGGGATGGCCTTGGAGGGCGTCTCCGCCTTGCAGGCCGAGCAGACTCGGCGAGTGCAGCGCGAGATCGCCCGCGCGGACGCCCGCGACCGCGAGTATCTGGGCCGAGTGGAAGCGCTCGACCCCGTCGCCGACTTTCCCGAACTGCTGGGCTTCACCCGCCGCTTCGAGGCGGACTCGATCCGCGAGATCGCCACCGCCAAGGTCGAGTCGCGGCCGGACTTCCCCGAAGCTTTGGCCGACGCCCTGCAGAACGGCTGGCCGGACTCCGGGCTGTCCTACCTGGAGGCCCGCCCGGCGACGGCGGAACGCAAAGCCGCCTTGGCGCAGCCTGTCCTGGCCGCCATCCGGGCCCTGACCGGCATGACCCGCGACGAAATCAAGCGCACCCACACGTTCATCCCGCAACAGTTCGACCGCCAAGCGACCCTCATCATCACCGCCGCTGACGCGTTCCAGGGCCAAGGCGTCGACTACGTCCCGGCCGTCCGGGAGTACCGCCAAGCGCTCGATGTGGAGGAGACCCGCAACGTGCGCCTGGACGCCCGCGCGACGCTCGACGCCTGGCTCGCCAAACAGCGATGACGGGCTTCGCCGCGGAATGACGCAATTGCAGCTCGGAGGTTCTCATGCCCATTCGCCCGGAAGACCAAGCGGACATCGACGCGATGCCGCCCGCCTTGCGTGAGTTGATCGAGGCCGAGCTGGCCGCTGGCAACGATGTGGTCGAAGTCGGCCACTCCTTCCCCGCCCCGCCGGTGGGTTGCTACGTCCAACTCGCCCGTCCGGTGCAGTCGCGCCCCCGGGCCTCGAGCGAAGGCGTGAGCTTTTACGACCGCAACACCTCGCGGTACTCCGGCGAATACACCGACCCGAAGCGTTGGTACTTCGTGCTGGAGCCTCCGCACGCGCCGGAGCCCGAACCGGACATGGACGCCATTCGCGCCGCTGCGAGCGCTTCGGCCGCGACGGTTGCCGCCACGCACGTCCCGGTTGCGGCAGCCCCACCGGCGCCGCCGCCCGTCGAAGCCGCCCCAAGGGCAACAGCGGCCGGCTCGACGTCTCTGCTGGAGCGGTTTCGCCGCAGCATGACGATGGACTACGAGAAGTTCCACGACGGCGTGGGCTACGATCTCGACCTGCTCGACGAGGCTTCGCCGGAGGAGCGCGGCCAGATCGAGCGTCTGCTGCTGAGCCGAGGCGTCCAGGACTGGCGGGACGTGGAGGCCTTGGCCGCCCTGGACACGCCGAAAGCCCAAGCCAAGCTGCGTGAAGCGCTGCAAGAAGGCGACTCCCAGATCCAGGTTGCGGTCCTGAACTACGCCCCGGAGCTGGCCGGCGCGGACGACCGCACGGCCGCCCTGGTCGCCGCTCTGGAAACCGCGGAATTCTACGGCGGCCTCACCCAAGCAATGACGGAGGCGGAGGAGTTCCATCCGCCCGCCGTCGTGGACGCGCTGTTTCGCGGCGTCCTGCGACGCAGCGGCGAGATCGCCACGAACTTCGCGGCCTTGCTGATGTACGTACACGACAAGGCCGAGGAGCCGTTCGACTGGGAGTTGCGCCCCTTCTTCCTGGAGTTCAACACCGACGACATGGCTGAGCGCCGGCGCTGGTTCCTAGAGCTGTGCGACCGCCTCGAGGTCGACGCGGAGCAGCTCCTGGCGCGGCTGGAGTAGGCGCACGCGAGGCGGTTACTCGTCCGGCTCGCGCACCTGGATCTCGCGGTTGAGCTCCGGCGCGGAGAGCGTCTGGCTGCGTCCGCTGGGCCAGCGGATGCGCACCGCCCGCGGCGCGTCGCAGGCCCCCAAGCCGACGTGCAGCGGGCCGTGGCTCGATGAGGCGTAGCTGCCGCCGGACTGGTTCTCCAGCACGCGTCCATCGACCTCCACCCGCGCGCCCAGGCCGTCGCGATTGCTCACGACGCCTCGCAGGCGCAGCCGCAGCCAACAGCCGGCCGGCTCGGTTTCGTTGCGCCACAGCTCGGGCCTTCCGCCCAGCGTCGTCGCCACGGCGTCCAGCCGGCCGTCCTGGTCCAGGTCCGCCACGGCCAGCCCCCTGTGGGCGGCGCGTCGGTCCGCCAAGCCGGCCGCGGCCGAGCCATCCACGAACGTCCCGTCGCCGAGGCCCAGCCAGAGCGCGTTCGGCTGCTGGTAGGCGTCGGAGGAGAACCGCTCCACGTTGTCCATCACGTGACCGCCGGCGGCAAACACGTCCGCCGCCCCGTCATTGTTGAAGTCCGCCAGGGCGACGCCCCAGCCGCCCAGCCGGCGGCTGAGCCCGCCGATGCGGCTAGCGTACGTGCGGTCCAGAAAGAGGCCCTCGCCCTCGTTGTGGAAGTGCGGAAAGGTCTCGCCCGGCAGGGCCGTGAACAGCAGGTCCGGACGGCCGTCGCCGTCCACGTCGCCGAAGGCCGAGCCCATGGCGGACACCGCCTTGCCGTCGTCCTTCAACGCCACGCCCGCCGTCAGGCCCGCCTCGCGAAAGCCGTTGCGCCCCTCGTTGACGAACAGGAAGTTCGGGACGGCGTCGTTGGGAACGAAGACGTCCGGGTCGCCGTCGTCGTCGACATCAGCGACGGCCACCGACATGGCCTTGCCGGGGCGGGAGCCCACGCCGCTCGCCCGCGTCACGTCCTCGAAGGTCCCGTCGCCTCGGTTGCGGTACAGGCGATTCGGCTGCGGCTCGAAAAACTTGGGGTGGCAGTAGGTTCTTACGCCGCTGCGGCTGTCCTGGCAGACCGGCGCGGAGGCCGCGTCCCACTGCAGATAGTTGGCGACGAAGAGGTCGAGCAGGCCGTCGCGGTCGTAGTCGAACCAAGCCGCCCCGATCGACCACGCCCCATCGGCCAAACCGGCCGCCGCCGAGACCTCGTCGAAGCGACCGTCGCCCCGGTTGCGGTAGAGCCGGCCGCGGCCGACACCGGCGACGAAAAGATCGACGTCGCCGTCGTTGTCGTAGTCGGCCGCGGCGGCGCCGATCGAGAACCCCTCCCCGGCCAAGCCGCTGCGCTCGGTCACGTCCTCGAAGCGCAGTCCGCCCCGGTTGCGGTACAGCCGGTTGGCGTATTGCGGACCGGTCTTCTCGAGCGAAGGCGTCGCGGCCCCATTGGCGAAGAACAGGTCGAGCAGGCCGTCGCCGTCGGCGTCGAAAATCGCCACGCCGCCCGCCATCGTCTCCGGCAGGTGCTTCTCCGGCGTCGGGCTGTTCGCGAGGACGACGTCGAGCCCGGCCTCCTCGGCTCGCTCGACGAACCGGACGGCCTGTGGTCGCGCCGCCTCCGAGGCCTCCCGCGCCCCCGCCGCACCATCCTCCGCCGGGAGCGCCCGCAGTCTCTCCAGCAGCGCCTTGGACTGAGGATGCCTCGAAGCCTTCCGCAGCTCGGCGATGGCGGCGTCGCGGCGGTCGAGCGCGACCAGGGCCAAGGCTCTCTGGTAGCGGACCTCCCGGGAATCCGGCGCCTCGCGCAGAGTCTCCAAGGCTTCGCTCGGCCGTCCCAGCCGCAGCAGCGCGGCGGCGGCCTTGGCGGGGGCGTCGGCGTGGCTCCCGGCCCCTCGGTAGAAGCGCAGGGCGGCCTCGTCGTCGCCGCGCTCCTCCTCGATCAAGCCGGCCAGGTAGTCCGCCCGCTGCGGCTCCGCGCCTTGCGAACGGGCGATCTCCAGGCTCTCGGCGGCCTGGTCGAAGCGGCTCTGCAGGTAGAGCGTTCGCGCCAGCGACAGCCGCGTCGAGCCGTCGTCGGGCCGCCTCCGCAGGGCTTCGTCAAACACCTTTTCGGCCTGTGCGGCGTCGCCGCTCTGCTCCAAGCTCAGGCCCAGCAGCAACAGCGCCTCATAGTCCGCCGGCCTGGCGTCCAGGTGGCGCAGCAGCAGCTTGGCCGCTTCGTGGAACTCCTTGCGGCGGTACAGAGCCTGCGCCGCCGCAAGGTCGTCCTGCGCGGCTGGGCTGGGCCGGCCGGCCCAGCCCGCCAGAGCCGCGCCCAGCAGCAGGCTAGCGACCCATGGGCTGGAGCGGCGAACCCTCGGCATAGACCCCTATCCAGTGATTGGTGAATTGCAGATTCGGCTGCGGCCGAACCCCCGGCATGTGGCACGCCACGCAATCGCCGCGCTCGCCGTCGCCCTCGTGCGCCCCTGGGTGGCATTGCAGGCAGACGGCGCGGTAGCTTCCGCCGCCCGTCTTGACCAGCGGATCGTGCGGGCTGTGGCAACTGACGCAGGAGAGGCTTCCGGCGCCGCCCTCGAAGCACGCGCTCTGCGCCAGGTATACCGGCGCGTGCCGCACGTTCCAGGGGTCGCCCCAGTCGGCGGCCTGCGAAGGGTCCGGGCGACGGTGGCACGCCCCGCAGCGCTCGGAGATGGCCGCCGGCGAGACCTTGCCCGAGAACTCCGGCGCGCCCCCCCGCAGATGCTCCGCGCCGGGACCGTGGCAGGCCTCGCAGCGCACGCCCGCCTCGGTCAGCCGCGCCCGGCCGTCCGCGCCAAAGGCCGCCGGGCCGGTGGAATGGCACTCGAAACAGCCTCGGATGCCGCCGGCGCCCTCGATGCGGTAGGTCAAACCCACGGCCTCGCCCAGCGAGCCCGGCGCGGCGATGTGGCCGGGCGTCGGGCCGAGCCGGCCCACGGACGCGAAAAACGTAAGACCGTGCTCCAAGTAGTAGTCGCCTTCCAGGTGCGAAACGAAAGTGACGCCCTGTCCGCCCGCGCCGAAGGCCCAGTCCGCCGCCATGTCCGAGCTTTCCCCGCCCCCCAGCATTCGAACCCGCAAGCCGCCTTGGGCGCGGTAGAAGCGGGCCACGAAACCCGGCGCGCGCTCCACGTTGCCTAGCTTGGCCACGGCCCCCGCCAGGGGATGCTCTCCGGCCGCCCACAACGAGGCGGCGTGGGCGCTGCCGGCCTGACGCTGCCAGATCTCCGCGTGGCAGCCTTGGCAGGCCTGCGAGCCCACGTATCCGTCGGCCCCCGCGGCGCTCGCGGCGAGCCATAGCAGCAGCGCCGCACAGCGAACCGACATGGGTGCATTGTAAACGGCAAGGTCCGCCGCGGCGAAGTCGCCGCGGCGGACCCAGCGCGTCAGGGAGAGAGATCCAGCCGCTACCAGAGAATCTTCATGCCGAGCTGGATGTTGCGCGGCCCGTACTGCGTGCCGGTGATCCGGCCGAAGTTGCCTGCCGCGAAGTTGGTGACGGGGTTGCCGAACACCACTCGGTTGAGCGGGTTGGCGACCTCGAAGCGGAACTGGTGAGAGATCCGCTCCGTGATGTTGGTGTTCTTGAACAGCGCGAAGGACTCTTCCATGTACATCGGTCCCCGCACGTTGCTCAGGTAGCGCGGCGCCGAGCCGTACTGCCCTTCCGCCGGCAGCGCGAAGGCCGAGGCGTTCAGGTAGATATCCTTGGCCGGGTCGAAGTCGCCCATGGCGACGTCGCTGCGGACGCCGTCGGCGTTGACCAGGTCCGGACGCAGGCCGCCGTTGAAGTACGGCAGCGTGTTGTTGGCGGTGATGCCCAGGCGGGTGCCGCTCTGGTAGGAGTGCACGCCGGCCAGGCTCCAGCCGCCGAGGATCGCGTTGCTCGCGCCGCCGGAGCTCATCCACTTCTTGCCCTTCCCGAACGGCAGCTCATAGTTGTAGCTGAAGGTCAGGATGTGCGGGCGGTCGGTGGGGTGGAAGCTCTTTTCGCGCTTGTAGGAGCTCTGCGCGCCGATGAAGTCGTCGAACATGCGGCCGTCGGTCTTGAACCGCGAGAACGTATAGGCGAACGTCCCGGTCAAGCCGTTGCGCAGACGCTTGTCGATCTTCGACTGCAGCGAGTGGTAGCTCGAGTTGGCGTACGTCGAGCCGTAGATGCTCAGGTCGCCGAACTGCGGGTAGGGCCGCAAGGCCTGGGCGACCGTGCCGCGCGCTCCCCACAACTGGGAGAAGCCCGCGAACGGCTCCACTACGCCGTACTGCCGCGCCAAGTCCGAGTTGACGTTGGCGCGCAGCACGTTGAGCGGGAGCTGCGTGGCCGCGTCCGGAATCTGGTTCACCGCCTGGCTCTCATACAGGTGGGTGCCCTTGTTGCCGACGTAGCCCACGCTGACGCCGATGTCGTCACGGAACTGCCGCTCGAACATGATGTTCCACTGCGCCTTGGTGGGCAGGCTGTACTGATCCCGCAACACGACCGTGCCGTTCTGCCCGTTCGACTGCGTCGACGAGAAGTTCGGCGGAGCCGCGAAATTCTGCGGGAAGCCGTTGTCCCAGTTGAAGGCCGGGGTGACGCCGCTGTTGCCGGTGGCGAAGTTGGCGGTCGTGGCGTAGCCGGTCTGCGGTAGGCCCAGGCCCTGGTTGATGTAGTTGGAGTTGAAGATGCCGGCCGCGGCGCGGATCACCGTCTTCTCCTGCAGGCGATAGGCGAAGCCGAAACGCGGCGCGGGGTTCACCCACAGCGTGTCGAGCAAGCGGTTGCCGAAGCCCTGGTCGCCGCCGAAGATCAGCGCGCCCGGCAAACCGGAAGCCGCGTCGTTGGGCGTGTGCAGGTCGATGTAGGACAGGCGGCCCTTGGGGTCGCCGTGCGGCACGATGATCTCCCAGCGCAGGCCCATCTCGAGGGTCAGCTTGGGGGTCACCTTGTAGGTGTCGTTGATGAACATGCCCCACACCGCATAGCGGCCGTTGGCCTGGTCGGCGCGGAAGTACGACGAAGCGTTGTTGACCTCGCCGAGCAAGAAGCTCGCCCAGGCGTCGCCGGTGTTGCCGAACGACTGCGGGTTGCCGGTGCCGTTGCTGCGGAACCGGAAGTCGCCGGCGCCGGTGCCCTGGCTGTCGTAGTCGTCGTCATGCCGCTGGACCTCGAAGCCCACCTTGAGCTCGTGCTTGCCGCGGATCATGGTCAACGTATCCAGGAACGTGTAGGTGTCGTTGTGGTAGTCGCCGGCGATGTTGTCACCGTACCGGGTGTACCCCTGGGTGTCGAACTGGATCGTCGGGAAGTTGTCGAACTGCAGGCCGGTGAGGCCGAGCATGCCGCCGTTGGGCTGCGTCCAGCCCTGGTTGATCGCCAGGCTGTTGTTGGGGTTGAAGAAGCGCGAGAAGCCAAAACCGAGCCGGTTGTAAGTGGTCGGGTTGATGGTGCTGTCCAGGTTGGAGTGAATGACCTTGGTCTTCACGATCTGGAAGTTGTAGTTCATCAGCGCCGTGGTGTCGCCCACCGGGATCAGCCGCGACGGGCCGGGGCTCTTGATCGACGGCCGGCCGGTGCTCGAGATCGTCGTCGACCAGCGATGGTTGCTCGTGAAGTCGTGGTTGAACTTCATCGCCTGGTGCCGCTGCGTCGTGCTCGGGCTCGCCAACGGGGCCACGCTGTTCTGGGTGACGCCGGGCAACTCCGGCTTGGGGTGGTAGGGCAACATCACCGAGGTGACGCGGCTCCAGCGCGACTGCGGAATGATCTGGTTCGGGAACGGGTTGCGCGAGTACGAGCCGTCGGCGTTCTGCACCGTCGTCGCCGGATCGTAGATCGTGTTCGGCAGCTCGCCGAAGTCGCCCGTCTGCATGTTCGCCGTCGGGATCGTGTTCAATCCCGTCAACTGGCCGCCGCGCAGGTAGAACTCGTTGTAGGAGTAGAACCAGAACGTCTTGTTGCGGCCGTCGTAGACCTTCGGGATGTAGACCGGGCCGCCGCCGGTGACGCCCCACTCGTTCTGCCGCACCGGCGCCTTGCTCGAATTGAAGAAGCCGCGGGCGTCGAGCTTGTCGTTGCGGAAGAATTCCCAGCCGGAGCCGTGGAACTCGTTGGTGCCGCTCTTGAGCGTGAAGCTGGTGATCGCGCCGAGCGCGTGCGAGTACTCGGCCGAATAGTTGTTGGTGATCAGCTTGAACTCGCCGATCGAATCCACCGGCGGGTTGACCTCGCCGTCGTTGGACAAGTCGCCGCGGCTCAACGAGATGCCGTCGTAGTACGTCTGGTCCTGGAAGGACCCGCCGCCGGAGACCGACTTGTTCCAGGTGCTGGTGCCGGAGACGCCCGGCGAGAGCTTGATGAAGCTCGAAGGGTTGCGGATGCCGCCGCCCAGGGTGAGGGGCAGTTGCAGGAAGCGCTTGGACTCGACGACGAGGCCGACGTCGGTCTTCTCGGTCTGGATCAGAGGCGCCGCAACGCCGCTGACGGTCACGGTTTCCGTCACCGCGCCCAGCTCCAGGGCGATGTCCACGGTCGTGACCTGGTTGATCTGCACTTGGACCTGCGGGCGCTCATAGCCCTGAAATCCTTCGGCCGTGGCGCGCAGGGAATAGACGCCGACGGGCAGGTTGGGGAAGCGATAGATGCCGCTCTCGTTCGACTGAGCGTGCTGGACGGCGTTGGTCGCCGTGTTGGTCACCGTGATCTCGGCTCCCGGAACGGCAGCGCCGCTGGAATCGAGCGCGAGCCCGGTGATGGATCCGCCCGTTGCCTGTCCGAAAACGACGGACGCAAAGAGCAGAAATGCAGAAGCATACCGACAGATAATCGGCAAAGTGAACCTCCAAAAGGAGCCGGGGAGACGTGCCGGCGCCGCTGTCAGGCGAGAAAAGGAGCCACGAGACCCCTAGGTCGCCAGCCTAAACCCGGGCCGGAATTCCAGTCAACGAATTCCACCTGAATTTGCGCGTTCAGTGCGAATATGGATGAAACCCTACGACGGGTCCATGGGGGCGAATCCGGGATGCCATTTGCGTCGGGCGAACCCTTTGAGTCCGCTTCTTTCCAGCCGCGGCCCATAAAACAGAACGTTTTCCAGGAGCCCCAGGAATCTTTCGTCATCCCACGCTTTCGTGCTATCGATTCCCGAGAGGATTGACCGAATGCAACGAGAATGAATGCGCTTTCTTTTGACTCCGGAAACAATTTCGTTTCCAAACGAAGAAAAGCCCGCCGCAGCAACGGCTGCGGCGGGCGATAGCCCGAAGGCGGGTTCCGGCGGTTACCAGAGCAGCTTCATGCCGAACTGGATGTTCCGCGGAGTGTACTGCGTGCCGGTAATGCGGCCGAAGTTGCCCGCCGCGAAGTTCGTGACGGGGTTGCCGAACACCACCCGGTTGAGCGGGTTGGCGACCTCGAAGCGGAATTGGTGGGTGATCCGTTCGGTGATCTTGGTGTTCTTGAACAGCGCGAACGACTCCTCCAGGTACATCGGGCCTCGCACGTTGCTCAGATAGCGCGGCGACGAACCGTACTGCCCTTCCGCAGGCAGCGCAAAGGCCGCCTTGTTGAGGTAGATGTCGGTGGCCGGGTCGAAGGCGCCCATGGTCACGTCGCTGCGGATGGAGTCCGGGCTCACCAGGTCCGGACGCAACCCGCCGTTGAAGTACGGCAGCGTGTTGTTGCCGGTCACCGACAGCCGCGACCCGCTCTGGTAGGAGTGCACGCCCGCCGCCGTCCAACCGCCGAGCAGGACGTTGGCGACGCCGCCGGCGTTGAGCCAGCGCTTGCCCTCGCCGAACGGCAGCTCATAGTTGTAGCTGAAGGTCAGCACGTGCGGCCGGTCGGTGGGGTGGAAGCTCCGCTCGCGCTGGTAGTAGCTCTGGGAGTTGACGAAACCGTCGAACATGCGGCCGTCGGTCTTGAAGCGCGAGAACGTGTAGGCGAACGTCCCCGTCAGACCGTTGCGGTAGCGCTTGTTGATCTTCGTCTGCAGCGAGTGATAGCTCGAGTTGGCGTACGTCGAGCCGTAGATGCTCAGGCTACCGAACTGCGGGTACGGCCGCAGCGCCTGGGCGACCGTGCCGCGCGCTCCCCAGAGCTGGGAGAAGCCCGCGAACGGCTCCACCACGCCATACTGGCGCGCCAGGTCCGAGTTCACGTCCGCCCGCAGCACGTTGAGCGGGAGCTGCGTGGCCGCGTCCGGAATCTGGTTGATGTTCTGGCTCTCGTACAAGTGAGTGCCCTTGTTGCCGACGTAGCCGATGCTGACGCCGATGTCGTCGCGGAACTGCCGCTCGAACATCAGGTTCCACTGCGCCTTGGTCGGCAAGCTGTAGTCGTCGCGTAGGACCACCGTGCCGTTCTGGCCGTTGGACTGCGTCGGCGAGAAGTTCGGCGGCGCCTGGAAGTTCTGCGGGAAGCCGTTGTCCCAGTTGAACGCCGGCGTCACGCCGTTGTTGCCGGTGGCGAAGCTCGCCGTCGTGGCGTAGCCGGTCTGCGGCAGGCCCAGGCCCTGGTTGATGTAGTTGGAGTTGAAGATGCCCACGGCCGCCCGAATCACCGTCTTCTCCTGCAACTTATAGGCGAAGCCGAAGCGCGGCGCCGGGTTCACCCACAGCGTATTGAGCAGGCGGTTGCCGAAGCCCTGGTCGCCGCCGAAGATCAGCGCGCCCGGCAGCCCCGAGGCCGAGTCGTTCGGCGTGTGCAGATCGATGTAGGACAAGCGGCCCTTGGGGTCGCCGTGCGGCACGATGATCTCCCACCGCAGCCCCATGTCGATGGTCAGCTTCGGGGTGACCTTGAAGCTGTCGTTGATGAACATGCCCCACACCGCGTAGCGGCCGTTCGCCTGGTCGGCGCGGAAATAAGACGAGGCATTGTCCACCTGACCGAGCAGAAAGCTCGCCCAAGCGTCGCCGGTGGCGCCGAAGGCCTGGGGATTCCCGGTCCCGTTGCTCTTGAAGTGAAAGTCGCCGGCGCCGGTGCCCTGGCTGTCGTAGTCGTCGTCGTGCCGCTGCACCTCGAAGCCCATCTTGAGCTCGTGCTTGCCGCGGATCATCGTCAGCGTATCCAGGAAGGTATAGGTGTCGGCGTGGTAGTCGCCGGCGATGTTGTCGCCGTAGCGCGTGTAGCCCTGGGTGTCGAACTGGATCGTCGGGAAGTTGTCGAACTGCAAACCCAGCAGCCCCAGCATGCCGCCGTTCGGCTGCGTCCAGCCCTGGTTGATCGCCAAGCTGTTGTTCGGGTTGAAGAACCGCGAGAAGCCGAAGCCCAGCCGGTTGTAGGTGGTCGGGTTGATGGTGCTGTCCAGGTTCGAGTGGATCACCTTCGTCTTGACGACCTGATAGTTGTAGTTCATCAAGGCGGTCGTATCGCCCACCGGGATCAGCCGCGACGGGCCGGGGCTCTTGATCGACGGCCGGCCGGTGCTCGAGATCGTCGTCGACCAGCGGTGGTTGCTCGTGAAGTCGTGGTTGAACTTCATCGCCTGGTGCCGCTGCGTCACGCTGGGGCTGGCCAGCGGCGCGATGCTGTTCTGGGTCACGCCGGGCAACTCGGGCTTGGGATGGTACGGCAGCATCACCGAGGTCACGCGGCTCCAGCGTGATTCGGGAATGATCTGGTTCGGGAACGGGTCGCGCGAGTACGAGCCGTCGCCGTTCTGCACCGTCGTGGACGGGTCATAGATCGTGTTCGGCAGCTCGCCGAAGTCGCCCGTCTGCATGTTCGCCGTCGGAATCGTGTTCAGCCCGCTGAGCTGCCCGCCGCGGCGATAGAACTCGTTGTAGGAGTAAAACCAGAACGTCTTGTTGCGACCGTCGTAGACCTTCGGAATGAAGACCGGACCGCCGCCGGTAACGCCCCATTCGTTCTGCCGCACCGGCGCCTTCTCCGAATTAAAGAAGCCGCGGGCGTCGAGCTTGTCGTTGCGGAAGAACTCCCAGGCCGAGCCGTGAAAGTCGTTGGTTCCGCTCTTGAGCGTAAAGCTGGTGATCGCGCCCAGCGCGTGCGAATACTCGGCCGAATAGTTGTTGGTGATCAGCTTGAACTCGCCGATCGAATCCACCGGCGGGTTGACCTCGCCGTCGTTGGACAAGTCGCCGCGGCTCAACGAGATGCCGTCGTAGTAGACCTGATCCTGGAAGGACCCGCCGCCGGAGACCGACTTGTTCCAGGTGCTGGTGCCCGAAACGCCCGGCGCCAGCTTGATGAAGCTCGAAGGGTTGCGGATGCCGCCGCCCAACGTCAGCGGCAGGTTCAAGAAGCGTTTGGATTCGACGACGATGCCGACGTCGGTCTGCTCGGTCTGGATCAACGGAGCGGCAACGCCGCTGACCGTAATCGTCTCGGTGACCGCGCCGAGCTCGAAGGCCAGATCCACGGTGGTCACCTGGTTGATCTGCACCTCCACTTGGGGGCGTTCGTAGGCCTGAAAGCCTTCCGCCGTACCGCGCAGCGCGTAGACTCCGACGGCGAGGCTGGGGAAGCGGTAGATGCCGCTCTCATTCGACTGCGTCGTCTGGGTGACGTTGGTAGCGACGTTCTTGACCGTGATCGTGGCGCCAGGGATGGCCGAACCGGTCGAATCAATGGCGAGCCCGGAAATCGAGCCGCCGCCCGCCTGACCAAAGGCGAGAGAACAAAAAACGAGACAGGCGCCGAAAATCCGGCAGAGCTGAAGCAAGATGCACCTCCAGGGGGGCGGAGAAGGCAGAACGCCCTGAAACAATCTGACTTGGAATGGGCGTCCCTAGACCCCCGGGAATCGTACCCCTGTTCTCATGGATTTGTCAATCGATAACACAGGTATCGATAGCCCATCCCACGGATTCCTCCGGAATTTTCTAGGCCCCCGACTTGGACCACAACATGTCTAAAACAAATGACATACACAAATCGTGAGCGAAGCGAAGAGGCCAGAGGCGACGCCGTGGAGAACGCACTCACCGGAGGGATCTCAGCCAGCGCATACCCGAACTACAAGCGGTTACATCAAGGAGTTTCTCTCCAACGAACTGGCAGTTCTCTATATCCCAATCTTTTGGACCAAGACCCTCCGGAACGGCGGGTCATCCGAGCGAGACCGCCTTCCCCTTCGACCCGTGGAGCCCTCCGACCCGGCTTGCGGGCTCTTTTCCCGAACGACTACGCTGGAAGGTTTATGTCCAAGACGGCATGGCTCTTTCCGGGGCAGGGCTCCCAATCGCCGGGCATGGGGCGCGACTTGGCGGAGACGTCTCCGGCGGCCCGCGCCGTCTTCGAGGCGGCTGACGACGCCCTCGGCTTTCCGCTCTCCCAGCTCTGTTTCGAGGGCCCCAAGGAAGAGCTCACCCTCACCGAGAACACGCAGCCCGCGATCCTCACGGTGTCCATCGCAGCGCTGGCGGCTCTGCGCGAGCGAGGCCTGCCGGAAGCGGACTTCGTGGCTGGCCACAGCCTGGGAGAGTACTCCGCGGCGGTCGCCGCCGGCGCGATGGACTTCCGTGACGCAGTGCAACTGGTGCGCAAGCGCGGCCGCTACATGCAAGAGGCCGTGCCGCCGGGCGTCGGCGCCATGGCGGCGATCCTGGGCTTGTCGCCCGATCAGGTGGCCGAAATCTGCAAGCAGGCCGCCGAAGGCCAGATCGTCAGCCCCGCCAACATCAATTCGCCGCTGCAGATCGTGATCGCCGGCGACGCCGCCGCGGTCGAGCGCGCCCAGGAGCTCGCCCGCCAGGCCGGCGCCAAGCGCGTGGTGGCCCTGGCCGTGAGCGCGCCCTTCCACTGCGCCCTCATGGAGCCGGCCCAGCGCTGCCTGGGCCTGGATCTCGAGAAGACGGCGATCGCCGACGCGCGCATTCCGCTGGTCAACAACTTCGCCGCCGAGAGCGTGGTCGCCGCCGAGGAGATTCGCCGCGGACTGTTCCAACAGGTTCCGAACCCGGTACGCTGGGAAGAGTCGGTTCGCCGTCTCGCGGCCGAAGGCGTCACTCGATTCCTGGAGATCGGCCCGGGCAAGGTTCTGCTCGGCTTGTTGCGGGGCATCGATCGCAGCCTGGAAGGCGCCGCGGTCGGCGATGCCGAAAGCCTGGAGAAAGCTCTCTCATGACCGCCAGCGCACCCAAGACCCGCGTCGCTCTCGTCACAGGGGCCAGCCAAGGCATCGGCCGCGCCTGCGCTCTCGATCTGGCTTCGGCCGGTTACCGCGTCATCATCGCGGCCCGCTCGGCCGACAAGCTCGCTGAGCTGGCCGAGGAGATCCGCGCGAGCGGGGCTGAAGCGCACCCCGTAGCGCTCGACCTCAGCGACGCCGCCTCCATCGCCGCCGCCGCCAAAGCCGCCGAGGAAGCCGCCGGCGGCCCCATCGACATCCTGGTGAACAACGCCGGCGTCACGCGCGACGGCCTCGCCATGCGC
The DNA here is from genome assembly GCA_016125275.1 of Acidobacteriota bacterium. Classification (GTDB taxonomy): domain Bacteria; phylum Acidobacteriota; class Terriglobia; order Bryobacterales; family UBA6623; genus RI-231. The sequence continues at coordinate 837,944 of WGMB01000003.1, forward strand.
ATGTCCGCCGAAGCCTGGAACGAGGTCATCCAGACCAACCTCACCGGCGCCTTTCTGCTCACCCAAGCCGTGATGCGCGGCATGATCAAGCAACGCTGGGGCCGCATCATCAACATCTCGTCGGTGGTGGGCCAGTCCGGCAATCCCGGACAGGCCAACTACGTGGCATCAAAAGCCGGCTTGATCGGTTTGACGAAGTCGCTGGCTCTCGAGCTGGCCGGCCGCAACGTCACCGTCAACGCCGTGGCGCCGGGCTTCATCGAAACGGCCATGACGGCTGCGCTGAGCGAGCAACAGCGAGCGGCGATTCTCGACAAGATCCCGCTCGGGCGCATCGGCGCGGCGGAAGACGTGGCGGCGGCAGTGCGCTATTTGGCGTCGGACCAAGCCGGCTACGTCACCGGCCACGTGCTCAACGTCAACGGCGGCATGTACGTCTAGCCGCGCGCCGAGCCGGAACCGCGCAACTCCCGCAGCACCCTGGCGACGGCCGTCGCCATAGCCACCGTCGGAGAGATCGCCGCAGCCTCCTGCGGGCTGCCCAGCCCGGGCGCCGCAGCCAGAACGCCCACCAGGCTGCCCAGCAGCGTCAGCCCGGCGATGAGCCACAGATTCTTCGGACGCAGGCCCATCGCCCGCGCGATCGTCACGCTCGACAGGCCGATGGCCGGACTCACGGCCAACGCCGCCCACGGCGACAGCAAGGCGCTGCCGCACAGTGCGACCGCAACGACGGCGACGTAGCCGAGGCTCAACCAACGGGCGCTGCTCACCGGGGAACGTCCAACTCTCGACTGTAGCGCGATTGCCGGATGGACTCGACCGCCCGATCGCCTGCGAGGCTACTCCTCCAGCAGCTCGACCGGAGCGCCCTCGCGGACGCGGTAGGCCTTGCCCGTCCGCAAGCCCTGTGCGAGTTGGCCGCGGCCGCTGGGCCACACGATCCGGAGCTGATCGACGGTCGTTTCCGCCCCCAAGCCGAAGTGCAGGTCGCCCGAGCCCGCCTGCCGGCGGCTCTGCCTGCGTCCGCCCGCCACCAGCGTCACCGCCGCGCCGGCAGTCGCGCCGTCCCAGCCCTCGAGCCGCAACGTCAAGAAGCCGCCCGGCGCCCGCGAGGAATAGACGTGCAGGTCGCCCTCGGCCGAGCGGGCGATGATCTCCGGGCGGCGGTCGCCGTCAAGGTCGGCCTCGGCCAGCGCCGCCGCCGCCACTTCCCAGGCGCCGGCGGGCTCGAAGCGTCCGCGCCCGTCGGCGTTCCGAAACAAGGCCACCCGATCCCGCTGGGCGAGCGCCAGGTCCAGGTCGCCGTCGAAGTCCGCGTCGAACAGCAACGCGTCTCCCAGGCCGCGCCCGTCGGTCGGAAGCGGTTCGGCGACGAAGCTCCCGTCCGGGGCTCGGCGGTTGAGCGTCGGCGGGGCGTCGTTGGCGGATTCGACCAGGTCCGCGTCGCCGTCGCCGTCGATGTCGCCCGCGGCCCAGGCCGCCCGCCGCGAGCCGCTCGCCCGTCCGCCCGTTCCAACCGGCGTGAGGGCTCGCCCGCCCGGCCCCAGCCGTTGCGAGGCGCCCTGCCCACAGGTCAGAATCGCCTCGTCGGGGAGCAGCAGCACGCCTCGCAGGTCGCAACCGGCGGCGCTCACGGGCTCGCGCGGCTCGAGGTCCTCCACCGCGTACGCGCGCAGCCCCTCCGGCGCCGCCAGGTACAGCAACGGCTCCGGCCCGAGCACCGAGACGCCGACCTCGCAGGCGCGGAAATCCCCGCGCAGCGTCCCGCCTGCGAAGTACAGCCCGAACGGGCCGGAGGCGAATGCCCGAGCCGGCCGCCCGGGCGGCCCCTGGGCCGCACAAACGTCCGTCCCGACGCCGGGAACCAGATCCAGCGCCACTTGCTGAAACCCCTGGGAACCTCGATTCTTGAGCGCAGCGGCGGGGGACGACGCCGGCCGCCGGTCCGCCAGCAGCAGGTCGAAATCGCCGTCGCCATCCAGGTCCGCCGCAGTCAGCGCGCGGCCGGGAATCGCAAACGCGGCGAGCCCGAGCTCCGCCGTCCTCTCGGTCCACTCGAACGAAACAACCTGCGCGCTCGCCGAGCAGGCGAGGCAGAGAATCCACAACCAACGCACTTAAGGGGAAAACCCTAGCAGGCCGAAAGCGCCCGCCGCAAGCAGTCCGCCCCCCCGGCGCCGGACGAGATCGCTACACTGTCACTGAAACTCTCGGCGCCGAGTCTCTTGGCGTTGAAAACTTTGGCCGTCGTCTTGCTCCTAGCAGCCGCGCGGCCTGCGGGCGCCCGCCTGTTGTCCCCGTTGGTCGACGAGATCCCATGCGTTATTTCCTGTCCCTGCTCCTGACGCTCTGCGCCCTGCCCCTGACCGCGCCCGCGGCGGACCTGCTGTTCGCCTTCGACGGCGATGCGGCGGTCGCGCGCGTCTATGACGCCGCCACGCTCACGCTGCTCTCCACGCCGCAAGTCCCTGCCGGCGCTCGGTTTGCAGTCGGCCGACCGGCGCCTTCGGGCAGTGGCTTCGACCGCATCTACTTGATCGGGGACGGTGGCGTGGAGGTTCTCGACGGCGCCTTCCAGAGTCTCGGGAGCATCGCGGTGGAAGGCTCGCCGGCGCCTCTGCAGCCGGCCGCGCTCAGCGCCGACGGACGGTTTCTGGTACTGGCCGCGGGCTCCAAGGCGTATCGCATCGACACGTCCGACGGCTCGATCGACACGATCGCCGAGACCGGCCGGGACTTGGCCGGGGTCGCGCTGCCGGCAGATTCCGGCTACGCCTTCCTGCTGGCCTCTGACCGGCGGACGGTGTTTCGCATGAACGTCTCGACCGGAGCGCTCGACGGACCGACGACGGCCTTGCCGGCGTTCGTCCAGGCGCTCCAGGCCGGACGAGCGACGGCGGAAGGCGGCTTGGCCGGGTTTGACCTCGGCAAGCTGTCCGACGCCTTCTTCGCAGCCGGAGAGCGGCCGAGCCGGGTTGTGGGAACCCGCTCCGCCGCCTCCGGCCTCGCCGAGCCCTCGGCCGCCTCGCCCGACGGCCGCGTCGAGTGGCGCATGGCCGGCAACGGGTCCCTGCAGCGAGTGGACGTCACGGGCCAAACGGCAGCCCTCGAGACGCCTTCGGCCGGAACCACCGCGCTGGCCCTGCTCTCCGGGCCGGTAGTGGAACAAACCGGCCCGCAGCTCGAGAAGGTCGGAGGCGACGGCCAGATCGTGCTCGCCGGCAACCCCTTCACGCTGCAAGTGCAGGGCAGCGGTGGCGTCATCGGCGGGTTGCCGCTGGGCGTCTCCGTTTCGCCGTCGCTGGCAACGTGCAATGCGCCGGCGCTGAGTGGCGTGACCACCATCAACTGCACGGCCTCGGTCTCGGTCCCGGCGTCGACCCAGGTTTCCATCACCGTCAGCGGCCTCGGCAACCCGGTGGTCTTCTCGGTGGTGGTCGTGCCGCAAGGCCTGTCGGACAGTCTGTCGATCGTGGCCGGCAACAACCAGAACGTCGCCACCGGCGCTTCGTTCTCGCTCTCGGTACGGTCGGTCAAGGGCGGCGTGCCCTTCTCGGGCGGCACGATCTCGGTGGCCTCGATCAGCCCGGGCGTGGCGACCTGCCCGACGTCGAGGACCGCTTCCCTGCTCGGCGAGGCGACCTTCGACTGCACCGCGGACTTCGTCTCGGTGTTCACGCCGGTGACCATCCAACTCACCGACGGCGCCAACGTCGCCAACTTCCAGCTCAACGTGATCGCGGGGGGAGGCCCCAGCGGCGGGCTCGCCAAGGTCAGCGCCGATCCCTCCACGGCGGCGGAAGGCACGAGCTTCACCCTCACCGTGGAAGCCAAGATCGACGGCACGCCGCAGGTCGGGCTGCAAGTCAACGTCAACGCCGCCAGCGCGGCCATCACCTGCCCGGCGAACGCCACCACCAACCAGAGCGGCCAGGCCGCCATCATCTGCCAGGCGAACCAGGTCAACCAAGACACCACCACGACGGTCACGGTGAGCGAGGGCGGCCGTTCGGTGACCTTTACCGTCACCGTCGCCAACCAGGACCAGAGCGACGGGTTGCGGATCGTCTCCGGCAACGGCCAAATCGTCACCCAGAACACCCAGTTCCCGCAGCCGCTCGTCGTCAGCGCCCGCATCAACGGCGTGCCGCAGAATGGCCTCAAGCTGACCGTCCAGAGCAGCAACAACGCCGTCTTCTGCACGGATCAGCTGTTGACCGACGAAAACGGCCTCGGCCAGATCGTCTGCAACGCCGGCGCGGTCAGCAGCTTCACGACCGTGCAGATCCTGGTGTCGGACGACAACGGCCGCGTGCTGCCCGAACCCTTTACGGCCACGGTCTCGCCCACGCCGGTCGGCATCGCCACCGACATCGAGTTGCTGACGACCGGCCCATTGATCGGGACCGTGGGCGAGGAGGCGCCGACGGGCATCCGCGTGCGCGCCGTCAACGACTCCAACGAGCCCGTGCCCGGCGCCACCATCTTCTTCCGCTCCAGCGCGGACCTGTCCTTCAGCCCAGCCGTGGTGACCTCCAACGTCAGCGGCGAGGCCGTCACGACCGTCACCTTCGGCTGCCCTTCGCGCACCGGAACCATCCAGATCGGCCTGACCGCCGTCTCCACCGAGGCCACCCTGGACTTCCAGGCCAACAACGGCCCCTTGGCGCAGTTGCAGGTTTTGCAAGGCGACGGCCAGAGCGGCTCGCCGGGCGTTCGCATGGGGCAGGCGCTGCTGGTCCGCACGGCGGACGTCTGCGGCAACCCCGTGCCGAACACCGCGGTCGCCTGGGGCGTCAATCCGCCCGAAGCCGCCGCGCTCGAGGTCGTCGGCCAAGTCTCCAACGGCCAGGGGCAAGCCTCCGCGCTGGTGCGGCCCACGGCTCGCGGCGGCCCGTTCCAGGTGCTGGTGGCGGCCCAGTCTGACAGCTCCATCCAGGCGACGTTCAACCTCACGGTCACGAACATCCCCACCTTCTTCCGCTCCGTCTCCGGAAACGCCCAAACCGTGGCCGCCGGAGCCGTGACGGCCGAACCGGTCGTGGTGGAAGTGCTCAACGAGCAGAGCCAGCCGGTGGCCGGCGTCAACGTCAGCTTCAGCGTGCTCGAGGGCGGGGTGACCATCGAGTCCCAAACCGGCGCGACCAACGCCATGGGCCGCTCGTCGGCCTTCATCCGGGCGGGCTCCACGCTGGGGCCGGCCAAGGTGCGCGCGACGGCCTTGGGGCTGGCGGTGGACTTTTTGGTCAGCGTGCTCGGGGCCCAGCCGGTGCTCACCACCGACGGCTTCGTCAACGCGGCCAGCTTCCGGCCGGGGCTGAGCCCGGGTTCGGCCGCGTCGATCTTCGCGGTCAACATCACCGGCGACGTGCAGGGCATCGCCGCCACGCCGTATGATCCGGCCAGCGGCTTCCCGACCGTCTTCCGCGGCGTCCAAGTGCTCGTCAACGGCGTCGCCGCCCCCATCCTGGCGCTGGTCAACATCAACGGACAGGAACAGGTGAACATCCAGGTCCCGTTCCAGACCAGCGGCAACTTCGCCACCGTCACCGTCATCAACAACAGCTCGCAGAGCAGCATCCCCGGGGTCCCGGTCTTCAGCCCGCAGCCGGGGATCTTTGAAGTCACAGACACCGGCGGCTCGCGTTTCGCCGCAGCGCTGCACGTGGACTACTCGCTGGTCTCGCCCACCAACCCGGCGCGTCCGGGCGAAGCCGTGCAGCTCTTCCTAACCGGCATGGGGCGGCTGGAGCCGGCAGTGGCCACCAACGTAGCGGGACCGGTTCCCCCGGCGCTCACCGTGGCCGACCCGACGGTCACGCTCGACGGAACGGTGCAGGAGGTCCTGGGGTCGTTCTACGCGCCCCAGTTGATCTCGGTCTACCAGGTCAACTTCATCGTGGGCGCAGCGGCGCAGCCCGGCAACCGCGCCTTGCAGGTGGAGTTGAGCGGAGTGGGCTCGAAGATCGTCGTGCTGCCGGTCGGCGCAGCGCAATAAACTGGCGCCGGCGGACGCGGGCCTGAGTCAGGCCCGCGTCTCCAGCGCCTGCAACACCGCCTTGATGTACCCAAACCCGTACGCAAACGCCTGCTTGTAGCCCGGATCATCCGGGTGCGGCGGCATATGGTCCGGCATCAGCATGTACGGATAATCCACTTCATACAGGGTTTCCGCCAACAGCGGCATGCTCATGTCTCCGTTGTCGGGGTAGGTCTCGTAGAAGTCGTCGCGCCGGCCCACGATGTTGCGGAAGTGGATGTTGAAGATCTTCTTCCGCTCGCCGAACGAACGGATCACCGGGGGCAGCTCCTCGGCCGGGTTCTGGAGCATCTCCGCCGTCGTCCCCAGGCACAGGTTCAGCCCGTGGTACGGGCTCTCCTGGATCGAGATGAGCCGCTCCAGCCCCTCCACCGTGCCCAGCACGCGGTCCACGCCCTTGTAGCCGGACTTCGGCACGCCGGGGTCGTGCGGGTGGCACATGGCGCGGATCTTGTACTCGTTGCATACCGGAATCATCCGGTCCAGGTACCAGGTGATGCGCTCCCAGAACGTATCGGCGTCCACGCTTCCCACGCCCGGCTCGGGCGGGTCGTTCTTGACCTGCTCGAACTTCCAAGTGCTGTAGGACGAGCCGCCGCGGCCGGGCGTCTTGCCCGAGCGCACGTTGAACAGCACCCGCAGGTTGTACTTGAAGGCCGGAACGCCGGCCGAGGCGCAGGCCTGGACGAGCTTGTGCAGATAGGCCATCTCGCGCTCGCGCTCCGGGTCCTTACCCAGCAGAATCGCCGCCGCCGGGGCCCCGGCCAGCAGCGGCGGCACGGCGATGTCGAGGCTCACGCCTTCCTTGGCACACTGCTCCTTGGCGCGCGCCAGGTCATCGGCCAGCGTCGCCTCCGCAGCGCCGGTCGGCCAGCCGGCGATGTGCTCCACGCCGTGCCGCTTGAAGTACTGCAGGTGTTCACGCCCGAGGTCTCCCCCGCGCTGACTGCCCACGTGCATACGGACGGGCCGCTTGGGCGTCTGGGCGCGGGCGGCGGTGAGAAAGGAGCGTCGGTCGAGCGGCACGCCCAGATAGGAACACAGCAAGGCGTTTGCGGTCAACGCCTTGGGTTGGGGTCTGGTATGCTGATCGCGACCGACCGGTCCGGCCCATGCTCACTCGTCGCGAAACCCTCAAAATGCTCGGCGCCGGCTTCGGCGTCGTCGGGATGGCCGACGGCCTGCACGCCGCCTCGACCCAGCAGCCGCACTTCGCGCCCAGAGCCAAGCACGTCATCTTTCTGTACCTGAACGGCGGACTGTCGCACGTGGACAGCTTCGACCCCAAGCCCGAGCTCACGCGGCTCGACGGCCGGCCCATGCCCGGGCCGAAGGTGAAGACCGACCGCGCCTCGGGCGGCCTGATGAAGTCGCCGTTCGAGTTCCGCCCGGGAGGCCGGAGCGGCGTCGAGGTCAGCGACCTGTTCCCCAAGATCCGCGAGTCCATCGACGATTTCTGCGTCATCCGCTCGATGCAGTCCGACAGCGTCAACCACCTGCCGTCGATGCTGATGATGAACACCGGGCACGCGCTGCGCGGCGGCTCCCGGCCGTCGTTCGGCTCGTGGGTGGTCTACGGGCTGGGCTCGGAGAACCAGAATCTGCCCGGCTACGTGGTGCTCTGCCCCGGCACGCCCACCGGCGGACCGCGGCTGTGGTCCTCGGCCTTCCTGCCGACCAAGTACGAAGGCGCCTACATCAAGTCCGACGCGCCGTCGCCCGAGGAGCTCATCCAAGACCTCACGAACAAGCGCCTCGGCCGCGGCCAGCAGGAGCGGCAGCTCGAGCTGCTCTCCAAGCTCGACTCCTCGTTCCTGGCGCGAACCAGCCACGACCCGGCGCTCGAGGCCAACATCCAATCCATGGAAGTCGCCTTCCGGATGCAGACCGAGGCCCCGGAGGTTTTCGACATCTCCAAGGAGCCCGCCCACGTCCAAGCGCGCTACGGCGACGGCGAGTTCGGCCGCGGCTGTCTGATGGCGCTGCGACTGGTGGAGTCCGGCGTGCGCATCGTGCAGGTCTACTACGGCAACGGCCAGCCGTGGGACAGCCACGACGACATCATGGTCCACAAGCGCCACGCCCGGCTCTCGGACGGTCCGATCGCCAGTCTGGTGGCCGATCTCAAGGAGCGCGGCCTGCTCGACGAGACGCTGATCATCGTCGGCAGCGAGTTCGGCCGCACGCCGATGATCCAGAACTCCGGCACCGAGAAGGTCGGCCGCGGACGGGACCACAACCCGCCGGGGTACTCGATTTTGCTGGCCGGCGGCGGCATTCGGGGCGGCTCGGCCTACGGCGCCACGGACGACTTCGGCTACAAGGCGGTGGAGAACATCGTCACGCCGCACGACCTGCACGCAACGTCCCTGCACTTGCTGGGTCTCGACCACACCAAGCTGACTTACCGCTACTCGGGCCGGGACTACCGGCTGACCGACGTGCACGGCAACGTGCTGACGGACCTGCTGGCCTAGCTCTTCCTGCTGAACCAGAGAAGCGCCGGCGTCGTCGCCAGGCACAAGTACCAGAACCACTCGCCGTACAGCGCGAACCACGTCATTTCGTCGGAATAGTCGAACTTGCTGTTGAGCACGCCCGGCTCGAACGAGGGCAGCGGCGTGGTGATCTGTCCGGCGCGGTTGATGACCGTGGTGATGCCGTCGGAGGTGGCCCGCAGAATCCAGCGCTGGTTCTCGATGGCGCGCATGCGGGCGATCAGCAGGTGCTGGTAGCGGGCCGCGGTGCGTCCGTACCAACTGTCGTTGGAGATGTTCACCAGGACTTCCGCGCCCTGGGCGACGAACTGCCGCACGCCGCGTGCAAAGACGTTCTCGTAGCAGATGTAGGCCCCGATCTTGTGGCCGTTGGCCTCGGCCACCACGACCTTGTCGCCGGGCAGAAAGTTGCCCGCCTGCATCGTGATCTTGTTGATGAACAAGGAGAACGGCCAAGGCACGAACTCGCCGAAGGGCACCAGATGCATCTTCGAGTAGTAGGCCAGCAGCTCGCCGTCGGGCGCGATCAGGATGGCGCTGTTGAGCGGCCGCTTCTCGCCGTCCTCCTCGCGGAAGGTCACGCTGTTGAACAGGAACGGGGCGTTGACCTTGCGGGCCACCAGCTCCACCAGCATCCGCTGCGGCTCGGAGTCGAAGTAGTACAGCGGCACCGAGTACTCCGGCCACACCAGCAGCTCCGGCGTGGTCGGGTCGGCCGTCGACATCCGCAGCATCTCGCGGTAGTGCTCGCCGGCGCGCTGCGAGGTCCAGTTGCCCGAGAGCAGCTCGTCCGGATGCACCGCCGGCTGCACCAGCCGCACCTCATGCGAGCCGACCTCGTCCTCGGGCAAAGCGGGCAGCAGCGGCAGCAGGGCCAGCGGCGCCAGCCAAGCCAGTTGCTTGCGCGGCCGGCGCAACAGCACCAGGGCGAGCGCTACGTTCATCATCGCCAACGCGAACGACAGCCCGTAGACGCCGGTGTACGGCGCCAAGGGGGCCAGCACGGTCATCGCCGCGGCGGCATTGCCCAGGTGCAGCCAGGTGAAGGCCAGGTACTGGTGCGTGCCCTCGATCGCCACCCACAGCGCCGCGATCGCCGGGGTCGCCCAGCTCCGCCGCAGCAGCGGACCCGCCAACAGGCCGAACACGCCCAGGTGCAAGCCCTTGACCACGGAGAACGCCGCAAAGATCGCCGCCGCCCCCACCGCCGGCACGCCGCTGTAGTCGTGCATTACGCCGTAGATCCAGTAGCAGGAGCCGCCCCAGAAAATCGTCCCCGCCAGCCAGCCCAGCAGAAACCGTCGTTTGCGCGAAGGCCCGCCGAGGGCGTCGGCGCGAGCCAACGCCAGCAGCAACGGCGCGATCGACAGCGCCGCCAGGTAATAGATGGAGAAACGGGGAAATGTGAGGACCTGCAGCGCTCCGCTGAGCGCCGCCAGGGCCGCCGCGGCGATCATCGCGCGCCGTGCTCCACTTGCTCGGCCATGTAGGAGCTGCGCACCAGCGGCCCGCTGAACACGGCTCGAAAGCCCATCGCCTCGCCGGCCTCGCGGTACGCCTCGAACTGTTCCGGCCGCACGAACTCCTCCACGGGCAGGCGATGCGCCCGCGGCTGCAAGTACTGGCCGATCGTGGCGACGTCGGTCGCGGCGGAGCGCAAATCCGCCAGCAGCTCCAGGACCTCCGCCGGCGTTTCGCCCAGCCCCACCATCAGCCCGGACTTGGTGAGCGTCTCCGGGCGGCGCTGCTTGGCGAAGGCCAGCACGTCGAGCGACTGGCGGTAGTCGGCCTGCGGCCGCACCCGCCGGTAGAGCCGTCCCACGGTCTCCATGTTGTGGTTGAAGACGTGCGGTCCGGCGTCGAGAACCCGCGCCACGGCGTCGAAGTCGCCGCAGAAATCAGGCGTCAGCACCTCGACCTGCGCTTCGGGCAGGGCCTCTCGGACGGCTCGCACCGTGGCCGCGAAATGCGCCGAGCCGCCGTCGGGCAAGTCGTCGCGATTGACGCTCGTGATGACCACATAACGCAGCCCCATCTCCGCGGCCATCTCGGCCACGTGCTCGGGCTCTTGGGGATCGAGAGACCCCGGCGCGCCCTGGGGAACAGCGCAGAAGCCGCAGCGGCGGGTGCAAATGTCGCCCAGGATCATGAACGTCGCCGCCTTGCGGCTGAAGCATTCATGGATGTTCGGGCAGCGGGCGGACTCGCAGACGGTATGCAGGCGGCGCTTGCGCAGCTCCACCTTCAGCTCGTGCATCGCCGGAAAGTCGACGCGGCTCTTGCGCAGCCACTCGGGGAGACGTTCAGCGGGACGCCGCACGCCGGGCGCAATCTGGACCAGATCCATTGGGGGCTTTGCAGAACGCTACTGCTTACGCAGCATCGTATCAAAGCCGTCGCTCTTGAGCCGTGTGCGAAAGTCCTTGGCGGCCTCCGCGCTGGCGAACGGACCCACCAGCACGCGGTACCAGCCGTCGCCCTTGGCGTTGCTCACCTTGGCCGGGTAGCCCTTTTCCTTGAGCGTTCCGGAGAGCATTTCGGCATCCTTGGGCACGCGAAGCGCGGCCACCTGCAGGTGATACTCTCCGCCGGCCGCGGTCGCCGCAGCAGGCTTGGCGGCCGCCGGCGTCGGCGTCGGCTTCTTGGGCTCCGGCTTCTTGGCTTCCGCCTTCGGTTGCGGCTTGGGCTCGGGTTTCGGCGCAACCGGCGCCGGAGCGGCCTTCGCCATCGTCGGCTTCGGCTTGTCCTCGGCCAGACCGGCCAGATCCGGAGCGGCGCGCTCGATGTCGGCGCGGGTCGACTCCTTCACGGATTCCTTGGGCGACTCCTTGACCGACGCCGCCTCCGGAATCGTGGGCGGCTCCTTGAGCAGGGACTCCGGGAAGCTGCGGTCGTCCAAGGGCTCCGGGGACGGATCGGCCGACGCCAGCGACGGCGCGGGACCGCTCTGCTCCCCATGTCCGTATCCGACTGTATACCCCACCGAGAAGAAGGCGGCGAAGAACAACACCACCACAAAGAACAAGCTCAAGAGCTGCTTGTTCCCCAAGACGAGCTCTACGTCCTCATCATGTCGGGCCATCGACTCTATATTCTACTCTGCCCACTTGAACGTAAAGCAATAAAAATGTACTGAGAATAGGACTCAGGCTCCAGTACTACTCATGTCGTGTGGAATCCCTGGCCGACGGGCTCGCGGACGGCTGGGTCTCAGGCAGGGTTTGCGCCCATTTCGCCAATCCTTGGAACAGATCGATCGGAATGGGGAACATGATGGTCGTATTCTTCTCGGCGCCGATTTCCGTCAACGTCTGCAAATACCGCAGAGTGACGGAAGTCGGTTCGGAAGCCAGTTGCCGGCCGGCTTGGCTGAGCTTCTCGGAAGCCTGCAACTCGCCGTCGGCGTGGATGACCTTGGCGCGGCGTTCGCGCTCGGCCTCGGCTTGCCGGGCGATGGCTCGAATCATCTGCTCGGGCAGATCGACGTGCTTGACCTCGACGGCCTGGATCTTGATCCCCCAAGGCTCGGTCTGTTCGTCCAGAATCTCCTGCAGGCGCGCGTTGAGCTTTTCGCGCTGGCTGAGCAGCTCGTCGAGCTCGGCCTCGCCCAAAATTGCCCGCAGCCGGGTCTGGGCCAACTGCGAGGTGGCGTAAACGAAGTCCTCCACCTCCACCACGGCCTTGCGCGGCTCCATCACCCGGAAGAAGACCACGGCGCTGACCTTGACGGTCACGTTGTCGCGGGTGACCACGTCCTGCGGCGGCACGTCCATGGTGGCCACGCGCAGCGAGATCCGTACGATTTTGTCAATCGGAGCGAAGATCAGCACCAAGCCCGGCCCCTTGGAGTCGGGCAGCAGGCGTCCCAGCCGGAACACCACCCCGCGCTCGTACTCCTTGAGGACCTTCACGCAGTTGAGCAGATAGATCCCCACGATCAAGATGAATAGCCAGCCTGCGCCCATCTTCTCCTCCTCTCTAAACCGTTCGAGGCTCGCCCGGCCCAACGTCCGGCGCCGCCTCCACTTGCACGCGCAGCCCGTCGACGGCGACCACGCGAACTCTTGCGCCGGCCGCGATCGGCGTCGCCGCGCTGGCGCTCCACAACTCGCCGTGCACGAACACCTGGCCCTTGGCGGCGACCTCCGTCTTGGCCACGCCGACCTCGCCGACCATTCCTTCGGACCCGGTCGAGACCTTGTATTTGAACGAACGCACGGCCAACTGCAGCAGAAACACCGTGATCGCCGCGAACGGCACGGCCACGGCGATCGCCGTTCCCCAGCCGATCGACAGCTCGGGGATGCTCGTATCGATCAACATCACCGCCCCCAACACCATCGCCACCGCGCCGGCGACGGTCAGCAGACCGCCGGAAACCACGAAGGCCTCGGCGACCAGACACGCCACGCCCAGGATCAGCAGTCCGGCGCCGGCCCAGTTGATCGGCAGCAGCGAGAGGGCCATCGCCCCGACCAGCGTCAGCAGCGCGCCGATGACGCCCGGCGCCACCAAGCCGGGATGGGTGAACTCCACGTAAATTCCCAGCACGCCCAGCGCCATCAGGATGAACGCCAGGCTGGGGTCGATCAGCGGCAGCAGAATCCGCTGCCGCAGGTTGAGCTCATAGGGAATCACCTGCGCGCCGGCGGTCTCGAGCGTCGTCTGCGAGCCGTCGAAGCGCAGCACGGTCCGGCCGTTGAGCTGTTCGAGCAGCGACGGAATATCGTCAGCGATGATCTCGATCAGGTTCGACTCGAGGGCTTCCTGCTCGGTGAAGGCCCGGCTCGCCAGCACGGCTTCCTCGGCGAGCTCGACGTTGCGACCGCGCTTGTCGACGATGGACCGGATGCGGGCGGCGGTGTCATTCTCCACCTTGCGCATCATGATCTCGTCCATCTCGCCGCCCAGCGCCACCGGATGCGCCGCGCCGGTATTCGTGCCGGAAGCCATCGCCGCCACATCGCCGGAGACCAGGATCATGAAGCCGGCCGAGGCCGCCTTGCCGCCGCGCGGTCCGACCCAGCAGACCACCGGAACCGGCGAGGCCACAATGGCTTGGATGATCTCCTCGGTCGCCGTCAGCAGACCGCCGGGCGTGTTCAGGCGCACGACGACGGCGGCGGCGTGATCCTTGTCGGCCTGTGCCAGGCCCGATCGAACGATCTCCGCCGACAGCGGATGGATCACGTGGTCGAGGTCCACCCGAATCACGCGCGGCGTCTGCGGGAATGCCGGAGGAACAGCGAAGGCGAACAGCGTCGCGAGCGCGAGCGGGAGCGGAAATCGAGGGGTTCGGCGGTCCATTCGAGACCGCCCTCAGTATAACTGTGCGCGGCGGACGCCGAAGCGGCGCCGTGGATGGATATAATTGAAGATTCGGACCTTGGGGGCCGGCGGAGCGAATGGGGTTCGCCGCCGGGGGCCGACGAAGAGCTGATGCGGAAGCGCCACTGGGACACGATCGAGCACGAACGCATGACGCCCGGCATCGGGCGGCGCGTCGTGCACTCGAGCCGCATGACCACGGCCCGCATCTACATGGAGAAAGACGCCGTCGTGCCGTGGCACTCGCATGACAACGAGCAGATGAGCCACGTGCTCGAAGGCCGGCTGCTGTTCGAGTTCCCCGACGGCTCGTTGGAAGCCGGCCCGGGCGATGTCGTCGAGATTCCGCCCGATGAGCCGCACCGCGTGGTGGCGCTCGAGAATTCGGTCGCCATGGACGTCTTCGCGCCCGTTCGCGAGGACTGGGTGCGCGGCGACGACGCCTATTTGCGGAACCCTGACAGCAGCGACGCGCGTAAGTAGAAAGTGGGCCTCTCAAGGGCGCGCGCCGTTGCGCCGCGCGGAGATATCTCGCACGAGTTGAAGTTCCAACGCCCGCCCGCCCCCGAAGACCTCTGATCCAAGCGATGACCACGAAGAGCTTTTCCGCCAGGAATCTGTCGAGCCTGTTCGCCCTGCTGGCGCTGGGCCTGTCCGCCCCGCCGTCTCCGGCCCAACAGGAAGACCCCGCGCCGCAAGCCAAGGTTTGGGTGAACCACCAGGCCGCCCGGCTGGTGATCGGCCAGTCCAGCTTTACGCGGCAGGACCCCACGCCCACGCGCAGCTCCATCGGCGGCGCCGGCGGCGTGGCCATCGGGGGCAACCGCCTGTTCGTCGCCGACGGGAACCGCATCGGCGCGGGCCCCATCGGCAACCGCGTGCTGGTCTACAACAACCTCTCGGACTTCGTGCCGGTGCCGGAGGCGACCCTGCCGCAAGACGGCGACTGCCCGGCCTGCGTGGGTTTGGCCGACGTCGTGCTTGGTCAATCGAATTTCGAGACCATCGACGCCGCCGCCGGCGGCGGCATGAAGGCGCCCTCGGCGGTGGCCAGCGACGGCCAGGTGCTGGCCGTGGCGGATACGAACAACAACCGCGTGCTGCTGTGGCTCAGCATTCCCAGCTCCAACGGCGTCGCGCCGAACGTGATCCTGGGTCAGCCGGACAACAAGACCGTCACCCCGAAGACCTCCCGCGACGGCATGCGCGGCCCCCAGGGCGTGTGGATCGGCGAGGGCAAGCTCTTCGTCGCCGACACCCAGAACTCGCGCATCCTCATCTGGAACCAGATTCCGCAACAGAACGGCGCGCAGCCGGACGTCGTCATCGGCCAGCCGGACTTCGACACCCGCCCCGAGCCGGATCTGACCCAGTCGGACTACGGCCCGACGGCCAAGCGGCTCTACGATCCCATCGGCGTCTCCACCGCCAACGGCAAAATGTTCGTCGCCGACCTCGGCTTCGATCGGGTCCTGATCTACAACACGATCCCGACCTCGAACGACCCGGCCGCGGACGTGGTCCTCGGCCAGCCTGACTTCGAGACCACCGGCTTCTTCGATCACGATGACGACACGACCACGGCGGCGATCCGGCGCGCGGTCTACCAGATGTGCGAGCCGCTGGGGCCGTTCGCCGACGACGGCAGCACCACCCCCGACGACTACATCTACCCCGATCCGATCGACCGCACCGACCCCGAAGATCCCGTCACCCGCTACCCCAAGCGCTGCGAGTACACGCTGAACTTCCCGCGCGCGGTGATCTCCGACGGCCAGCGTCTATTCATCGCCGATAGCGGCAACGACCGCATCCTGGTCTACAACGAGATCCCGACCGAGAGCGGGACCGCCGCCGACATCGTGATCGGCCAGCCCAACTTCATCGCCATGACCGATTCGGTCGGGCCGGGCAACGTGCGCTCGCCCACGGCGATGGCCCTCGATGACAACAACAACCTCTACGTAGCCGACCCCTACGTCCGGCGCGTGCTGGTGTTCAGCCCCGGCGTGAAGATGGTCGACGACGAAGGCATCCGCAACGGCGCCAGCTTCGCGATCTACGCCAACGGCTACGTGCAGTGGGAAGGCGCCACCACCGACGACGGCCAGCTCGTCCAGCTCGACATCTCCGGCCGCCATTACGAGATGACCACCGCGAAGGGCGAGACCGGCGAGAGCGTGCGCAACAAGATGCTGCAGGCGATCCAGGACGACGAGTACAGCCTCGTCACCGCAACGCCGGAGAACGGCCTCGGCACCTTCTCCAAGGCCGGCATCCGCTTCGGCGGCACGGTCCGCAGCGGCGAGTCGGTGACGTTGCAGGTGGGCGATATCAAGTACGAGTTCGTGACCAACGACTTCGACGCCGAGCAGGGCCCCTACATCCTCGTCGACCGCTTCAAGTACCTGATCGACCACGCCGAGACCGAGCTGCCCTACATCGCCACGCGTTCGGAATCCGAGCTCGAGGTGCTGGTGCTGACGGCCAAGAAGGCCGGCCCGGAGCTCAACGGCACGCCGTTTGCGATCTACGCCGCCGCGGACACCCAGCTCACCGTCGAGTACGCCCCGTCGGACCCGGTCGTGTTTTCCGGCGGCGCCTTCCCGGCGCGCATCCGCCTGACGGCCAAGTTCGAGGGCCGGCCGGGCAACGCCGTCACCATCGACAACCAGCTCGGCGGCGCCGGCATCACCACCAGCACCTCCGGCGCACGCCTGGAGTTTGGCAGCGACGCCCGGCAGTTGCCGGCCGGCACCTTCGCGGCGATCTTCGGCGAAGGCTTCTCGGACCAGGTCTACACCGCCGGGGTCGACGAGAACGGCCTCCTGCCGACGCGGCTGGGCGGCGTGGAAGTCTATACCAACGGCGTGCGGTCGCCGATCTACGCCGTCACCCCGAACCAGATCAACTATCAGGTGCCGTGGGAAGTAGCCGGCCAGGGCGTGAGCACATGGGTGCGCCGCGTCTTCGACGACGGCTCCGTGCGCGTCTCCATCGCCCGCGCCAACGACGTCACGCGCGCCGCCCCCGGCGTGTTCACCTACCCCGGCAACGAGCCGCGCCAGGCCGTCGCGTTGCACGGTCAGGGCACGGCCGAGGGCTCCGTGGCGCTGTCACTGGGCACCGGCGTGACCTCCGGCTCGACGCAGGAGCAAACGGAGACCGTCGACGCCGGCGCCACGGTGACCATCACCATCAACGGCCGCACGTACGCCTATACGACTCAGACCGACGACACTCTCGAAGCCGTCCGCGACCGGCTGATCGAGCTCATCAACAACGGCAATGATCCCGATGCGGTGGCCGAGGCCGGTCGGCAGGGCTTCTTCTCCGCCCGCGCGACCGTCGACCTCGCGGGTACGCCTGCAGCCGGCGACGTGGTGACGATCACGATCGGTTCCGACCCGGCGCGCGAGTATTCCTACACCGTGCAGGAAGACGACACGTTGACGGTCATCCGCAACGTGCTGGTGCAGCGCATCAACGGCGGCTTGGGCGACCGCGAAGTGACCGCGCGCGTTCTGGACGTCATCGGCGCCGTCGAATTCCAGGTCGTCGCGCGCTCCCTCGGCGAAGACGGCAACCTGATCGCCTTCGCCGTTGACGCCTCCAGCGGGGCGGGCGTGGACGTGACCACCAACGTCGAGGACGGCTTCCTGATCGGCGGACAGACGCCGCCCGTCGTCATCATCCGCGCCCGGGCCTCGGGCCGCGACGGCAACTCGGTGACTTACACGGCCGAATCGAGCGACCTCACGATCATCTCGGCCACGGCGCGCACGGCCACTCTGTGCTGCGGCAACGACCCGTTTACGCCCATCACCACGGACAATCCCGCCGTGCCGGGCGAGCACGTCATCGTCTACGCCTCCGGGCTCGGCCTGACGTCCCCGCTGCCGAAGGACGCCGGCCTGCAAACCGGTCAGGTCACGCCGGAGTCCCAGCTCTTCACGGTCCCCGCCGTCGCTGACGACTTCGTCTCCTCTCGGATCGGAGGCCGCACCGCCACGGTGGAGTTCGTGGGGCTGGCGCCGGGCATGGTGGGGGTCTACCAGGTCAATCTGATCCTCAACGAGCAACTGCCCGACGACCCGTTGACCCCGGTGACGGTGGAGCAGGGCTTCTACATCAGCAACGCGGCCACGATTCCGGTGAAGAACCTGACGCCGCGCGATCCTGACACGACCGTCCAGTAGGGCGGCCGGCTAGGGCCGGAAGATCTCTTCCGGCATCGTTCGAATCTCTGGCGCCGCGCTCGGCCGAAAGCCGAGTTGCGGCGCCAGATCATTTTCCAGGTCGACGCCGGGGGCGATCTCGATCAGCTCGATCTCGCGCTCGCCCAGCCGAAACACCGCCGCCTCGGTCACGTACAGCACCTGCTGGCCGGTCCGCCGGGCGTAGTCGGCGCTGAAGGTGATCTGCGCCACCTCGTCCACCAGCTTCGGCTTGCCGCGCCGCACATAGCGCACCCGCCTGTCGTCGATCTCCACCTCGGCGCGCACTGACAGGGCTCCGCAGAAGACGACCTTGCGCGCCTTCTGCGAAATGTCGATAAAGCCGCCCACGCCCACGATCTTGCCGCCGAGCTGGCTAACGTTGACGTTGCCTGCGCGGTCGATCTGCAGGAACCCCAAGTAGGTCTGGTCCACCCCGCGTCCCTGGTAGAAGTCGAACATGTGGCCCGTCTCCACGATGGCGTCGGCGTTCCACACCGCGCCGAACTCGAGGCCGGGCGCCGGCACGCCGCCGAACTGACCGTGCTCGATGGTCGTCTGGATCCGGCCGGCCAAGCCCTGCTCGCGGGCCACGGCCACCACGCCGTCGGGCAAGCCGAAGCCCACGTTGATCACCGCGCCGTCCTCGAGTTCCATCGCCGCCCGCCGCGCAATCGCCTTGCGCAGCCCAAACGGGAAATCCTCGAAATCGGTCTTGCGGGCGTCGCCGCAGTAGGTCGGGTCGAAGTCGGTCTGGAACGTCTGACCCAGGCTCGGGTCCAGCACCAGCGCGTCGACGAAGCAGCCGGGCGTGCGGACGTCCCGCGGGTGGATCGAGCCGGCTGGGACGATCTCGCGCACCACGGCCAGCGTCAGCCCGCCGGAGGCCTTGGCGGCTTGGGCCATGGCGCAGTTGTGCCAGGGCGCCGGCGCACCGTTCATCGCCAGGTTGCCGTCGGTATCCGCCGTCCAGGCGCCCAGCAGCGCCACGTTGACCGGGATCGTCGGGTAGAACAGCCACTCCTTGCCGTCCCGCTCGACCAGCTCCACCAAATCCTGCCGAGCCCGCGCGTTGAGCTTTCCGCCTTGCAGGCGCGGATCCACGAAGGTCTGCAGCCCCACGTGCGTCATCCAGCCCGGGCTGCCGGCGGCGGCGGCGTGGTAGAGCTGCACGATCACGCCGGCGGGCAGGCAGTAGGCCTCGAAGGCGTCCTCCTCGGCCAGCCGCGCCATGGTCGGGGCCAGCGACCAGTGGCCGCCCACCACCCGCCGAATCATCCCCGGCTCGGCCACATGCTCCAGGCCGCGGTCCTTCTGGTTGCCGACGCCGAAGGGGTGGAAGAACGTCAGCTCGGTCGGCGAGCCGGAGCCCCGGAAGCGGTCGCCCAGCGCCTCGAGCAACAGGTCCGGCAGCGCATGGCCAGCGCCGGCCCCGCCGACGGCTATGGTGGCCCCGGAAGGGATCAGGGCGACGGCCTCGGCGGCCGAGAGCTGCGGTTTCTGCGGCAACCCAAGAGGATAGCCTAAAGGGCTTCGATCAGCTCACAGGTCTGCCCCAAGGCGTCCTGCGCGGCGATCGCCTCTCGCCAGCGCCGGCAGGCCGCTTGCACCGAGGGCGTCTCGAGCAGCCAGCGCAGCCGCTCGGCGGCGCGGCGCGGGCTGTAGAAGATGGGGAACAGCGTGCGGCCCACCCCCAGCCGATGCAGCCGGGCGGCGTTGTCCGGCTGATCGAAGCTGTACGGCGCGACCAGATGCGGGATGCCCGCCGCCAGCGCCTGCGAGGCCGTGCCGATGCCGCCGTGGTAGACCAGCGCCGCCGCGCGCGGCAGCACCCGGCTCAGCGGCACGTACTCGAAGTACCGCATGGTCTCCGGCAGCGGCTGCGGAATCTGCTCGGGGAAGTGCGACAGCAGAATGCCCCGCCGCCCCAGCAGCCGACAAACCTCCACCGAGGCCTCGAAGAAGCGCCGCGCCTGGCTCATCGCCGTGCCCGGCGTGAACACGATCGGCGCATCGCCGCCCGCCAGAAACTCCTCGAGCCCCTCCGGCAGCGGGCGCTGGTCCGCTTCGTCGAACCGTGGAAACCCCGTGGCGCGCGCCGTCTCCGGCCAGTCCGGCTGCGGCTCGCCGTACCAGGGCGGGAACAGGCCGATGGTGCGGTCTGGCGAGTGCACCCAATCGTGAAACGGACGCCGGATCGCCTCCAACCCGAACTCGGCGCGGAAGGCGTTGGTCGGCCTTTGCAGCACGGGGTCGAAGAACAGCATGTCCGCCGTCCAGTAGATCGCCCGCCGCAACAGCCGCCCCAGGGGGGCCCAGCGGCTCAATGGCTCCAGAGGCAGGCCCGGCGAATCCAGCTCACTGCGGAACAGCACCGGCTGCAGGTCCAGCGTCGCCAGCGGCAGGTCGAAGACCTCGTTGGCGATGCGGGCGCCGAAGGCCGTCACCGGAGCGATCAGGATGGTTTCGGGCCGCCGCAACCGCTCGATCAGCTCGAAGGTGGGCCGCATGTAGGGCAGGATCAGCGATTCGCCCAGGATGCGTACGCCGTGGCGCGGCAGCCACATCTTGGGGTTCTCGATGACGTCCAGAAAGTCCTGCTCGGCGCCGATGGCGTGGAACGCCAGCCCGTTCGAGCGCACCAGCTCCTCGTAGAGCGGATTGGCGATGAAGTCGACGGCGTGGCCGCGATCCTGCAAGGCCCGCGCGACCCCCAGAATCGGATGCACGTCCCCAAAGCTCCCCAACGCGACGGCGACGATGTGGCGGGGCCCTGCGACGATGGGACGCGAAACGGCGGCGCTAGGCATGGCGTCGCGGCCGCGACCGGCCTACGCGGCCGGGGAGCCCGCCAGACCGAGGTTGCGCAGGACGATGGCCGAGTTCTTGCTGCCGAAACCGATGCAATTACAGACAGCGTACTCGATCTGAGCGCGCCGCCCGACGTCTGTAACATAGTCGAGATTACATTCCGGGTCCGGCTCGTCGAGGTTGATCGTCGGCGGCAACACGCCGTCGCGCATCGCCAGCAGAGTGGCCGCCATACCGGCCGAGCCGGAGGCCCCTTGTGGGTGGCCGATCAGCGACTTCAGCGCCGAGCCGCACAGCCGGTCGGCGTGCGAGCCGAAGCAGACCCGCACGGCCTGCGTCTCCACGCGGTCGTTGAGCTCGGTCGAGGTGCCGTGGAAGTTGACGTAGTCGACGTCCTGCTTCTCGATGCCGGCCGCCTCGATCGCCATGCCCATCGCCCGCGCCGGCTCTTCCCCGCCCTCCTCCAGGCGCACCCGGTGGAAGGCCTCGCAGGTCGAGCCGTAGCCGGCGATCTCGCCGTAGATCTTGGCGCCGCGCTCGCGGGCGCGGTCATAGTCCTCCAGCGTAAAGAACCAGCCGCCCTCGGCGATCACGAAGCCGGAGCGATCCTTCGAAAACGGCCGCGAGGCGCGCTCGGGGGCGTGGTTCCAATTCCGCGTCATGATCCGCATCAGATCGAAGCCGCGCAGGATCAGGTATGACAGCGGCGCGTCCACGCCGCCCGCCAGCGCCACGTCCACGCGGCCCGAGCGCACGTGCTCGGAGGCGTAGAAGATCGCGTCGGTCGAGGAGGTGCAGCCGGTCGAAACCAGGTGGCTCATGCCGCGAGTTCCGAAGGCCATCGAGATCTCGCTGGCCAAGCTGCCGATAGTGGAGGTCGGAATCGTGTAGACGCTGACCTCCTTCTCGCGGTTGTCGTAGTAGAGGCGATACTGGTCCTCGGTGAAGACCTGGCTGCCCCCGCCCGAGCCCACCAGCACGCCGATGCGCTGGAGCTGCTCGGTGGGCATCTGACGCGTGTCCAGCCCGGCGTCCTGCAAGGCCTCGGCGGCGGCGGCGCGGCCCAGGGCCACACAGCGGCCCACGTGCTTGCGGTATTTGGGGTCGATCCAGGCGTCTTCGTCGAAGCCTACGATCTCCCCCGCAACACGCACGTTCAGGTCGTCGAGCGGGAACGACTGGATCTGCCGAACGCCGCTGCGCCCGTGCTTGACGGAATCCCAAAAAGCTTCCCGACCTTGGCCGTTGGGTGCGACGGCTCCGATACCCGTGATGACAACGCGGCGATTCATGGCAAAGATCGCTATGGTAGCGTAGCCGAAACGACTGTTTCACCGATTGTTATGCCGCCGGACGCGAAAGAGGATTTTTCCGGCCGCTCCCTGGGGGGCGTGACGGCCACCGCCGTGGCTCTGGGAGCGGTTTCGGGGCTCATCGGGCTGAGCTATCACGCGCTCGACGGATTGCTGCGCGGCGAGGGCCCCTGGCGCTACATGAACCTGTTCGGTGCGACATTCCTCGCACACGGAACACTGTCGCGGCGGCTGTCGCCGGCGACGGCGGCCGGAGCGGCCGGCTTCGTGCTCATGTCCGCCGCCCTGAGCGTGGCGATGAGCGTGGCGCTGCGCGGCTGGCTGAACAAGCCGCACCGCTACCGTTGGGGATCGGCGCTGCTGACCCTGTGCTGGTACTACGTCTCGTTCCGCTTCGTCTGGCGCGAGCTCAACCCCGCCCTGGTGCTGCGCCAGCCCTTTCCGGGAACGCTGATCGGCTACCTGATCGTCGGCTTCTCGATCGGCCTGCTGCCCCGGGCGCTCCCCGCGGCTCCGGCAAGAGGCTCAGGCGCGAAGCCGCCGGAACAGGAGCATGGCGAGCCCGGGGACGACGACGGCGGCGGCAAAGGCCAGCAGGAAGGAGTTGGCCTCGAGAGCCAGGGCGCCGACCCCGGCGTAGACGAACCCGATGGCGAAGTTCGCCAGGGTGGTGAGCAGCAAGAAGCGCCGGAAGTCCATGCCGGCGACGCCGGCGAAGACGACCGAAGCCTCGGCGAGCACCGGCACGGCGCGGCAGGCGACCAGAGCCCAGCCCCCCCAGCGCTGGAAAGCGGATTGCGCCCGCAGCAGCTCGGCTTCCCCGACGAAGCGCCGCGTGAAGCGCCGAGCGGGCTTGGCGCCGAGCCCGTAGCCGACCACGGCCCCGACCGTCATGCCGACGCCGGTCGCCAGGGTTCCCCCAGCCACGCCGAGCAGGTAGCCGGCGGCGGTGCTGACGAGGCTGGAGGGGATGGGCAACAAGACGTCCACGGCCAACAAGCCGGCGAGCGCCAAGCCGAGGCCGCCGCGGGAGGAGTCGTCGGCGAGCAGCGCCTCGACCCAAGCCGTGATCGGCTCTTCCCAGATCACGAAGGGAACCAGGATCAGCGCTAGCGCAAGCAGCGTCAGCAGCGTCCAGCGGACTGCGGCGGCCATCGAGGCGATGCTAGCAGGATGGGCGCGCCGCGCGGCGTCCGGCGAGTCCCGTCAGAAAAAGGCCGGGGGCCGGACGCAGTGTCCGGCCCCCAGGTTGTTTCGAAGCCCTCGTCGCTCAGAACGAGAGGCGCAGGCCCATCTGCATCTGACGGGGGTTGCCCACCGTCGACGTGATGATGCCGGCGCTCGGGTTGCCGATCGAGCCGTTCGGCAGGCCGAACTGCGGCGTGTTGAAGATGTTGAACGTCTCGGCGCGGAACTGCAGGTTGAACTTTTCGGTCAACCCGAAGTCCTTGAACAGCGAGAAGTCCAGGTTCGTCCGGCCGGGTCCGCGCAGAATGTTGCGGCCGGCGTTGCCGAAGGTGTAGATGGTCGGCTGGCCCCAGGCCGCGCCCTGCGTGTTGAAGGACGTGTCGAACCAGTGGGCGCGATCCGGGTTGTCCAGCTTCGCGCTGTGCATCAGGTCCGGGCGGCTGCCGCCGGCGTTGGAAACCGACGAAGCCAGCGTGGGCGTGAACGGCAGGCCCGACTGGATGGTCAGAATGCCGTTCACCTTCCAGCCGCCGAGGGCGTAGTTGGCGACCTTGTTGTTGAAGTCGATCTTCTGGCCCTTGCCGATCGGCAGCGTGTAGTTGGTGGAGTAGACCACGCGGTGCTTGATGTCGAAGCCGCTGGTGGCGCGATCGGCCGCACGGTTGCGAATGTCCTGCGGGAACGGACCGTTGTCCGCGCCGCCGAAGGCGTTCCCCGTCGTGTCGATCGAGTGCGAGTAGGTGTACGACGCCAAGAAGCCCAGATTCTCGGAGAAGCGGCGCTCCAACGAGGTCTGCAGGGCATTGTAGTTCGAGTTGGCGTCAGTCGTGTTGTAGGTCACGTCCACGACGTTCGGAGCGATGTCGCGCAGCGGACGCCGCGGTCCCGGCGCGCCCGGACCCGGCGTGGGCTGGTTGTAGTTCCACGTCAAGTCGAGCCGCGAGTTGATGTTGGCCACGTAGCCGATCTTCCAGACCATCTTGTGCGCCAACTGCTGCTGCAACTGGATGTTGAGCTGCTGCGCGTAGCCGGTCTTGAAGTCGTTGGCGACGGCGACCAGGCTGCCGACCGGGTTGTTCGCCACGGTGGCGAAGTCCAGGTTCGGGATCGGGTCCAGACCGTCCTGCACCAGCCGCGGGTCGGCCGAGAACTGGTTGATGCTGGCCGCGTTGATCGGCCCGAACGGCAACTGGCGGTGGCGACGCATCACCACGGCTTCGCTGCCGGACTTGTTGTAGAACACGCCGTAGCCGCCGCGCAGCACGGTGCCTTCGCGCAGCCGATAGGCGAAGCCGAAGCGCGGCGCGAAGTTGTTGGGATCGGGCCGCACCTGGGTGTTCGCGTTGGTGTTGAAGCCGGCGATCAGCAGAGTGCCGGTGGTGACGTCAAAGTTCGTCCACTGGTTGTCCCGCTCCCGCACGCGCGTGTCGTACTCGTAGCGGATGCCCATGTTGAACGTCAGGCGGTCGCTGACCTTCCAGTCATCCTGCATGTAGTAGCTGTACTCGCCGACCTGGATGTGCGGAAAGACCAGCGTGAAGTCCTGCTCGATGACCGAAGCGGCGCCGAGCAGAAAGCTCGCCATGCCGTCGCCGGTGGCGCCGGGGTTGTTGTGGTTGCGCGAGAAGGTGCGGTCGAAGTTGAACCGGCCGTTGCCGCGGTTGGTCTGGAACTGCCGCAGGGTGCGCTGCGCCAGCTCGAAGCCGAACTTCAGCGTGTGGCGCCCGCGGATGTTGGTCATACGGATCGCCGGGTGGTAGGTGTTCTCGGTGCGGATGATCGGCAGCGAGCGGGTCTGGCCGATACCGGAGTACCCGCCGGGCGAGAAGATCGGAATGCCGTCCGACATCGGTCCCTGGTTGGCATTCTTCACGCCGAGCTCCTCGCCGAGCTTCGCGCCTTCCACCGCGCCCTCTTGCGTGAAGTTCAGATCGAAGCGGTTGAAGCCCAGGCGAGCTTCCATCACCCAGGTGGGCGTGAACGTATGCACCCAGTTGCCGACCACGTTGTAAGCCTTCAGGGCGGAGTCGCCGGCGAAGGTGTTCTCGTTACCCAGTGCGACCGGGGTGGTCATCCCTGGAACCGTCGTGACCGGGAACGTCGAGGGCCGCGTGGTGACCGTGTCCTGACGCGAGAAGCGGCCGAAGATGGCGTTCTTCTCGTTCATGTTGAAGTCAATGCGGCCGTCGCCCTGGTTCCACGCTTGCTTATCCTTCGGCGTGTTCAGGTAGTTGTTGACGACGCCGGCGCTGGTCGGCATCGGGTAGGCCTGCGCCAACCGGCCGGTGACGTCGTCAAAGCGCGTCACCGGGATGATCCGGTTCGGAAACGGGCTGTTGGTGTAGCCGCTGGCCGTGCCGGCGGTGGCGACGGTGGTGGTCGGATCGTAGATGTCGCGCAGCTCGGAGAAGTCGCCGTTGCGCATCAACGCCGTCGGAACCGTGCCGACCTGAGCGTTCTCCTGGCGGCGGCGGAACCCTTCGTAGTTGGTGAAGAAGAACAGCTTGTTGGGAACGATCTTGCCGCCGAAGGCCGCGCCGAACTGGTTCTGGCGGAAGGCCGGCTTGGGATTGTTGCCGTTGGCGAAATAGTTGCGGGCGTCGAGCGCGTTGTTGCGCAAGAACTCATAGGCCGCGCCGTGCCACTGGTTGGAGCCGGACTTGGTGATGACGTTCACAGTCGCGCCCGCGTTGCGGCCCTGGTCGGCGGCGAACAGGTTCGTCTGCATCTTGAACTCGCGCACGGACTCCACCGAGGGCCGCAGCGTGATCGAGAGCGTCAGGCGCTCGTTGTTGTCAGCGCCGTCCATGAGGAAGTTGTTCGAGCCTTCGCGGTTGCCGTTGGCGAAGACTTCCGAGCCGGGACGCAGGTCGTCCGGCCGGCTGCCCGACATGATCGTGCCACCCGCGCCAAAGCCGACGCCAGTGACGCCGGGCGCCAGAATGGCGAGTTGCACGAAGTTGCGGCCGTTGAGCGGCAGGTCGACGATCGCCTTGGTCTCGATCACCTGGCCGATGCTCGACGAATCGGATTCGATTAGCGGAGCGGCCTCGGTGACCTCGATCGTGTCCACCACATTGCCGACTTCGAGTTGAAAATCGATACGAGCCGTCTGGTTGACTTCGAGCCGGACGCCCTCGCGGACAACGGCGCGGAACCCTTCCTTGTTGACGGCGATGGAGTAGAGACCGGGAGGCAGCGCGGGAATGGTGTAGTCGCCCTGCTCTCCGGAAAGAGTCGAGCGCTCGGCGCCCGTCTCGACATTGGAGACGCTGATCTCAGCGCCCGGAACGACCGCGCCCGTCGCATCCACGACTTGACCGGTCAACTGCGAAGAGGCCTGCGAGTAGGCCTGCGGAACGAGCCAAGCCAGCGACAGAGCCAGCACGGCACAACGCAAACGTTGCGTCATAGGGAACCCCCTTGGAACCTAATACTTACCCGTGGCGCGGCGCAATTCGGGGCGTCGCGCCACATCTAGAACAGGATACGAACGAAACGGCGATTTTGATCCCCTGAATTTGGGGGCCCGCCGTACCCGATTTATACGGTTACGTTAGCATTTCAGGGGCTTCCGCCGCACAACGATTCAATTTTGGAATGGGTCGCGAGGATTGGCCTGGAAAAAGCCCCTCCACGTCCCGATCCCTCGAAATCGTTAGTGGGAATCGGCGCCGTCGCGAGGCAGGGTGACGACAACTTCCGAGCCCTTGCCGGGCTCGCTGCGGACCGCGATGTCGCCGCCCTGTTCGCGCACCGCCTGACGGGCCGTGAACAGCCCCCAATGGCCGCCCACGACCTTACCGTCGCGGACGTGGAAGGCCGGCTCGAACAGCTCTCGCTGGGCCGCTGCGTCCAGGCCGCGGCCCTGGTCGCTCACGCGCACCTCCACGGCGCCGTTGCTGCAGGTCGCCCGCAGTTCCACGGTCGAGTCGGGGTCGCTGGCCTGCACGGCGTTCTGCAGCAGCTTGGCGAAGACCGCGCTCATCTGTTGCGGCCGCAGCGTCACCTTGGGCAGCCGTTCGCACTGCAGGTCGATGCGCACGCGGTCCTTCACGTCGGGTTCGACCATCGAGGTCACGTCACGCAGCAGTTGCTCCAGATCCACCGGGTGCGCCTCGGCGCGGTCCAGGTTGGTAAAGCGCTGCATGCGGCGCACGGCCTCCTCGAGCTGCCCGGCCGCCCCGCGGGCGTTGCGGAACAGATCCTCGGCCAGCCCCTGCAACCGTACGTCGTCCACGCCGCCACGCCGTTTGGACACCTTTTCGAGCGAGTCGATGGCGCTCTCCAGCACGCCGAGCGGCGAGTTGAGCTGATGGCTCAGGGTGGCGGCGAACTTGCCCAAGGCCGCGGCGTTGTCGGAAACCAGCAGGCGCGACTGCGCCTCCATCTCGGAGCGATGCGAGCGGTAGGTCTCCAGCACGCGCTGGTAGTTCAGCGCGGCCAAGCCGGTGCACAGCAGCGCGATCAGGTCCAAGCCGGCGTACAGGTGCAACGAGACGCCGGGAATGTAGCCCCGCTCGGCGGCCAGGTGAGCCAATCCGAAGTTCGCGCCATTGAGGCCGGCGGCCAGCAACAGGATCTGCCAAGGCTTGGCCGGCGTGGCCACCACCGTCACCAGCAGCACCAGCACGATGTGCAGCGACGAAGCCATCAGCGCCAGATTGGGCTGCGGCGCCGCGTAGAGCTCGCTGCCGGTAAGGATCACGCCCGAAAACAGCGCCCACAGCAGCGCCAGCGCGCGCGCATGGCTGCGCCCCCAAGGCCACTTGGCGATCGACATCGCCAACAAGCCCACGAACGGGAACACCGTCAGCGACCACAGGCCCCGCCGCCCTTGCGGCTCCACGAGTTCGGTGATCGAGTGGAAGAGCACGGCGACGACCGGCACGACCAGATTGATCCAGCCGATCGTCCACAAGGCCCTTACGCTCAAGCGGTCGATCTCGGCGCGAAAAGCCGGGTCCTTCTCCGCCGCGCCGGGAAAGACGGCTCCGAAGCCGCGCCGGAGGAGTTGAAGAATGAGCGTCACCGTCGAGGGCCGCAGGACCTGCGCATCGCGGCCAGGCGTGCCACGATGGGATGAGATGGTCTCTCCTGTTACACTCTACACCCGGCCGGGATGCGGCCTTTGTGAAGAAATGAAAAGGGAGCTGGAGGCCCGCGGGCACCGCGTGGAGCCGGTCAACATCGACCTGGACCCGGCGCTCAAAGCGCTCTACGGGCGAGACATCCCCGTCGCCGTCCAAGACGGTCGGGAGATCGCGCGCCATCGCCTCGCGCCCAAGGCCTAGTATTCCGGGTGCCGCTCGTAGACCGGCTTCGGCTTGGGACGCTCACGCGTAGCCCACAGCAGCCCGGCTCCGGCCCCGAACAGACCCGCCGACCATCCCAGCAGCGGCGACATGTAGTACAGGTTGCTACGGTCGACCATCCACAGAATTTCGGCCAGATATCCCAGCCCCAGCAGGGCCGCCACGGTGTAGCCGCTGCGGCGCGAGCTGGCGGTGAGCCAAGCCGCCACGGCCCCGAGCAGAATCAGGCCGCCCGTAACGACGCCGGCTTGCAGATGGAACCCCATCTGCCACCAACTCAGGAGGCCGATACAGGCGACGACGACGAACTTCGCAAAGACCTTCAACTCATTTCATCCCTGGGCGCTACTCACTTCTTCCCGACGTGCCATCCGATACAATGGCCGCATGCTTTCCGACCCGAATCGCCGCGAGTTCCTGCACTTGTCGGCCTCCGGAGCGCTGTTGAGCGCGCTGGCGTGCAAGGCGGATCCGGCGCCGGACAACGCCGTCGGCGAGTGGCGCAACAGGCGCCCTGGTATGTCTTATCGGCGCCTGGGACGCACGGACTTCATGATCTCGGAGATCATCTGCGGCGGCAATACGATCTCCCCGACCAACTACGACCACGTAATCACGGCTTTCGAGCTGGGCCTGAACTACTTTGACACCGCCATCCAGTACGGTCGCGGCAAGAGTGAAGCCGGCTACGCGCAGGCCCTCAAGGCCGTCGGCCGGGACAATGTTTTCTTGACCTCCAAGGCCAGCCCCTGGCTCGACGATCGCAACGACGCCTTGCAGAAGGTCTACGAATCGCTCCCCGACAGCGAGAAGAAGAAGATCGACGACGCCGTCCGCGAGAAGATCGAGGAACGCCACGCTCTCGACGAAGATTACCTGTGCAATTACTTCGACTCGCAGCGCGCGCAGGTCGAGAAATCCGTGCGCGCGAACCTCGTCGAGGAGCGTTTTGGGGACAAGGTCCAGCGGCCGAAAAAGCTCAAGCAGGCCATGATCGACCACGTGGAGGACAGCCTGCGCCGGCTCGAAACTGACCACTTGGACATCGTGATGTGCCCCCACGCGGCCAGCACCTACGCCGAGACGCAGTCGCACGAGCTCTTCGAGGGCTTCGAGCAGCTCAAGCAAGCCGGCAAGGTGCGGCACTTGGGCGTGTCGGCCCACAACGACCCCGCCGCCGTACTCGAAGGCGCGGTGGACTCCGGCGTCTATTCGGCGGCGATGGTGGCCTACAACATCGTCAACAAGGACTACCTGCAATCGGCCCTGACGAAGGCCAGCAAGGCCGACCTCGGCGTGATCGCCATGAAGGTCGCCCGCCCGGTCAACCATGGCCGCAACAACGGCAAACCGAATGATCCCCGGCGGGTGGCGATGATCGAGCAGCACAACCCGACCGAGGGCCTGCACGTGGCCCAGAAGTGCTACCTATGGGCTCTGGAGGACTACCGCATCGCGGCCTGCAACTCCGAGATGATCAACCTCGAGCTGGTCGAGCAGAACGTGCCGCTGGCCTTCAAGAAGAGCCTGGGCGCCTAGCGCTGGGCCGTCAGCTCGATCGGCCGGGCTCGCCGCGGCAGCCCGTAGCGCCGCTCGGCGTAGTCGATCGGCGTCTCCTCGTCTCGGACCGCCGTCTCCCAGCAGGCGACGCACAACGGGTCTTGATCGAACGGATAGGGATCGAGGGCGTAGCGGTCGTCGCCCAGCGGCCGCAGCTCCAGGTCGACGCGATCGTCCCAGCCCGCCCGCGGCGCGCCGAGCATTCTGCGCGGCTCCGGGGTCCGCGCGCACAGCAGCAGCGAGAGGGCGTCCACGATCTGCAGCAGGCGGACCGACGACCGCAGGATCGCCGGTTCCAGCGCCTCCCGCCCGAAAGGCTCCTCCCGCAGTTTCTCCAAACAGCGCTCTTCCGCCGCCCGCAACCCTTCCAGGAAACGCACGATCGCACGGCCCTCGGCTGAGTCAGCCTCCTTGGGGGGAACGGCGGCGGTCAACAGCGGAAAGCGAAAGGCGGGGTCGGAGTGCGGATCGACCTGCGCCGCGTAGAGCCAGTAGGCGTGCCGGCCGATCAGCAGCGCCGCCCACGGCCGCTGCTCGGCGAAGCGCGCCACGCCGCGCTGCCAGCGGATGAAGTGGTCGTCGCCGTGGGCTTCCAGAAAGTGTAGCGGCAGGCCGTCGCGCGGGTCGATGCGCGGGTCGGCCTCCCACTCCCACCAGCCGTTGTCGTGCTCGGCAATGCCGAACAGCGTCTGCCGCCGCAGCTGCTCCGGCTCCCGGCACGGCCCCCAGGCTTCCGGCCGCGCGAACGAGGCGTTGCCCCAATGCGCCGCCAGCGCGCCGCTCAGGGCGGCGTGGTCGGGCTGCGCGATGAGCCGGACCTCGCCGCCGCTGCGGTGTTTGAGCATCGGCCCGGAAGCCTCAGACCGAGAAGGTGCGGCCCTTGTGCTGCCCGATCAGGATCTGGAAGATCCGGTGCGAGATCAGCTCGTGCAGCGACAGCAACTCCTTGTTGGCCTCGACGATCGACTGCAGGTCGCCGCCCGTGGCGCCGCCGCCCGCCTTCAGCGCCGCGGTCGCCTCGTTGAGCACGGAGTCCTCGGCGACCTCGCCGGCGATCTCCCACAGGGTGATGAAGCGGTCGACGGCGGTGGGGAAGCTCACCTTCCAGACGCCGTAGTTCGACGTCGTCCGCGGCGGCTTGTAGTCCAGATTGAAGGGGCCTTCGTAGCCGTGCGTGCGCAGCAGCACCAGCACGTTCAGCCAATCGAGCGGATTGACCAAGCCCACGCCCAGGTCCACGTCATGCTTGAGCGGGTAGCCGTCGTTGATGTCGAAGTGCCACAGCTTGCCCGCCAGCAGGGCCCTCGCCAGCACGGCCCGCACCGCCCCGCCCCACATCAGCTCGTGCAGGTACTCGGGGTTCAGGCCCACCATCTCGGGATGCGTCAGCAGGCCGGAGCCGATGAAGGCCATCATGGCGTCCGAGGTCGGCAGAATGATCTGCGCCTGCGGCTCGAAGGGCTTGGCCTCCAGGCAATGCTTCAGCGTCGGCCGCCCCTTCTGCTGGGCGACCTCGATGTCGCGCTCGCAGGCGGCGTTGAGGCCGTCGGCGAACCAGCGCAGCGTCTGGGTCTCCTCGATGGCGCCCTGCACCATGTAGCCCAGCGTGCCGGGCCAGTAGACGGCGAACTGCGCGCCCAGCTCGTGGCCGATCTCCACGGTGTTGCGCAGACGCTTGGCGGCGTACTCGCGCACCTCCGGCGCCTCGGCCGCCGCGCTGCCGGCGAACACAGGGTGATGGAAGGTCTCGCAGGTGACCATCGAGCACTTCACGCCGTTCTGCTCGAGGGCTCGCGAGATCGCCCCGACCACTTCCCACTGCCGGTCGGTCAGCAGCACGTCAGTCGCAATCACGTCCGAGTCGTGCGTGGTCCAGTACGGGATGCCGATCTCGCCCAGGTGGCGGATGACCTCCTCGAACGACACCGGTTCGCGAGTGGGCGCGTGAAACAGCGCGTGCCCCTCGTAGGCGCCCGCCCACTGCGGGCCGGAGATGAAGTATTTGCGGCGCTGCTGGGGCGTGTAAGCCCCCCCGCAGAGATCCGTCAGCCGGCCGACGAGGCCTTGTTGCTGTTCGCGCGGAATCGACATTGCCTTCAAGTAGACCGTTTGCGCCGGGGACTCGTCAAGCCGCCGGCCGGAGGGTAAAAAGAAGGCGGACGCCTGGGAGACGCCCGCCATGGAACCGACACGCAGAGAGTCGGTCCCGGGGGAAGAACTCAATCCAGGGAGGCCGAGGCGCGCTCCTGATCGGTCATGGTCAGGTGGTGCGAGCTCAGGCTCCCCACGTAGCTTTCGATGCCCTCGAACAGGAACTCGGCCACCTGCTGGCGGTACTTCGAGCCCTGCATCAGCTTCTCGTCGGTCGGGTTGCTCAAGAACCCGATCTCGGCCAGGATCGCCGGCATCTTGGCGCCGATGAGCACCGTGAACGGCGCCTGCCGCACGCCGCGGTTGCGCAAGCCCTTGGTCGTGCCCGCCAACCCGTCGTACAGGGAGCCCTGCATGCGCGTGGCGAACTCGCGCGACTCGTCGATCTTCTCTTTGAGCGCGATCTTCGACAGCAGATCCTGCAGCTCGTGGACCGAGTTGTCCGACGCGGCGTTCTCGCGCGAGGCCACCTTCAACGCCCACGGGTCGGTCGTAAAATTGAGGTAGTAAGTCTCCACGCCGCGCACCGAACGGGTGCTCGAAGCGTTGGCGTGGATGGACACGAACAGATCCGCCTGCGCTTGGTTGGCCACGGTGGTGCGCTTGCGCAGGTCGAGGAACTTGTCGCCGTCGCGCGTGTAGAGCACCTCGGAACCCAGCCGCTTTTCGATCATCGCGCCGAGGCGCTGGGCGATGTCCAGGACCACGTCCTTCTCGCGCAGCCCGCTGGGGCCGATCGTTCCGGTGTCATGGCCGCCGTGGCCGGCGTCGATGACGACCTTGCCGACCTTGAGGCCCAAGGCGCGGATCAGCGTGGGCGACCCCTTGGCGGGCGTTTCGGCCGGCTTGGGCGGCGCCATCTTCAGCGTCGCGGGGGCCGGCGCGGGCTTCTCGAGCTTCGCCAGCACCACGGGTTCCGGCTCAGGCTCCGGGGCCGGTTCAGGAGCCTTTTCGGCTGCCTTCGCCGGGACTTCCTCGGCGACCTGCTCGGAAACGGCCGGGGCCGGTTCCGGGGCCTTGGCGGCCTCGGCCTTCGGTTGCGGGGCCGGCGGCGGCGGCTTCACGGGCTCGGGCTCGGGCTGCCGTTGCGGTTCCGGCTTGTGACGCGGCTCGGGGGCCGCGTTGCGAGTCGTCCGACGGCGCGGTCCGTCGCCGCTGAGCGCGCGGAAGGCTTCCGCAAAGGTCATCGGCTCCGGTTCCGGCTCCACCCGGCCCATCACCTCCGGCGCGGGCTGCTCCAACACCGCCGCCAGTTCGGCCTCTTCGGCTTCCTCGCTCTCCTCGGCCGGCTCAGGCTCCTCGGCCACCGCCACGACCTCGGCCGCTGCGGGCTCCTCCACGTCGACCGGCGCCGGCTCCGGCTCTTCCTGTCGCGCCAGGGTCTGGCGCAGAGCCGTCTTGGCCCGCAGCTCGATCATCAACCGGGGCGGGTTGGTCAGCCAGGAGATGTCATACGAAACCTCGTCATTGAGGTCCATCACCAGCCGCGCCTTGTTGCTGCGGTTCATGGCGATCCGCAGTCGCTCCACCGCGCGATCTCCGATCTCATGATTGGCGCCGCGAATCAAATCGCCGGACAACTGGGCCGAGAACAGGTCGAAGTAGACCCGACGCGGCCGCGCCAGGAACTCGAACTTGTAGGGCGCGTAGTCGTCCAACTCCAGGGCGATGCGGGTGTATTCCGGAGTGCTCCAGTAACGCAGGCCACGGATGTCGGCCAAACCTTTGTGGAGCCGGGCCGGGGTCTCGGCCGCGCGGTTCTCCAGCGGGTTGACGGAAGAGGTCGAAACCGCGACGACTTGCGGGGCCGCAGCCTCCTTCGCCGGAGCGGCCTTGGCCGGCTCTTCCCGGGCCGGAGCGGGCTTGGATTCCTTGGCGGCGCGCTGAACAGGTTCGGCCGGAGCCGGAGCGGGCTCGGCGCGGCTCACCGTCGGCGGCTCGTCGTCCTCCGCCTTCGGGCGCTTCACTTGGCTGAGGGTCTGCTTCTGCCCGGACTCGAGCCGCGCGAGAGCTTTTTTCGCCTCGTCGAGCAGCTTGCTGTGCGGGTACTCGCGGATCAGGAAGCGGTAGCCGTCGATGGCTTTGTCGCGGTAGCCGTCGTCGCCGAAGCGGTCGTTCATCTCCGCGTACAGGTCGGCAATCGACAGCAAGGCGTCGTCACAATAGCCGCTGGCCGGGCTCGAGCGCTGCACGCCCCGGAACGCTTCGATGACGAGTCCGTACTGCTTCTTGCCGAGCTCCAGGCGCGGCACCGCGCGCAAATCCTCCAGCAGCTCCTGCGCGCGCTGGTAGTGTTGCGCCGCCGCTTGTCGGCCCGTCGCGGCCGTCAACGACACCGCAAAGGTCGCAGCCAAGCAGGCCGCCATCATGTTACGGACGAGCTCTTTCACAAGAATCCCGCTTCTCCCCGGGGTTTGCCCTCCACGGGTTCCCCAAGATGGCCCTACTCCGTTTCAAAAACCAGCGATCCGTCCAATCCTTCCACCGCCCGAATCCTCGGTTTGGGAACGATCGACTGCGTCACTGCCTCCGAATCGGCTCTTGCCACGAGACCGTAAGCCTGCGTGATCCGACCTACGTAATCGACGGTTTCGCGATACGGCGGCAAACCGCCGTATTTCTCCACCGCCCCCTCGCCGGCGTTGTACGCCGCCAAGGCTAGGTCCAGATCACCCTGGTAACGGTCCATCAACTGCCGTAGGAGCTTTGCTCCTCCGAGGACGTTTTCGGCGGGATCGAAAACGTCCTGTACCCCCAGCCTCTTCGCCGTCTCCGGCATCAACTGCATCAACCCTTGCGCTCCCTTGCGGGAAACGGCCAGCGGGTTGAAGCCGCTTTCCTGCCGCATGACGGCCCGAATCAGCTCCGGGTCAACGTCATGACGCCGTCCAGCCTCTTGCACCAGGGACTCCAACTCGACCGAACCCGGGCTCTTCCCCGCTGATTCGGACGAGAGGACTTGGACGCCCTCCAATCCTGCTGCAACAGTCGCGGACCGCGCCGCCGGAACCGTCCGAACCTTCCGACCGGCGTTGACTCGAACGAGCCGACCGGTCTTCGGATCCTCGCGAATCCCGTACCTTCGAACAGCCACGGAAATCTCCGCCGCCTCCTGCGCCGCGGGCTCTCGGACGCCGATCACCAGACCGCCGTCCTCCCCCTTGGTCGCCATCGGCTCGGCCCCCAGCAACGATGCCGCCGCCAGGACAGCCAAGCAGAGCTTTCCCAAGCTATTCAACCAGACCATATCACACGACACGAGGGCGGGCAAATGTTTTCCACACAAGGAGTTCCCGCCCCTCATGCAGGTCTAGACGCAGGGTGTCACAAAAAAGACGACCGCCGCAGCCCGCCCCGCTCAACTCTTCGGCGGGGGATGTGCGATTTTGCCCAGGATGGCGGCGCCCTTGGCGCCTGTGGCCGAGGGCAGGCTGGCGGCGCGCCCGTGCCAGGTCTCGTGCGCCAAAATCGCGAACGCCATCGCTTCCTTGGCATCCGAGTGTACGCCGAAGTCGTCTGACGCCAACACTTTGGCGTCCGGCAACTGCGATTCCAGCCGCCGCATGATCTCCGGGTTCTTGACCCCTCCGCCGGAGACGATCAGCTCGTCCAGGTGCATCCGCGGGGAAACGAAGCGGTCGATCGAGTCGGCGATGCTGGCGGCGGTAAAGGCCGTGACGGTCGCCACCAGGTCGGCCGCCGGCAAATTCTCGGCCAGCAGAGCGGCCACGACCTCGGCTCCGTACTGTTCCCGACCACAGCTCTTGGGAGGGCTGCGGCGCAGGTACTGGTCGGCCAGTAATTCCTGGAGCAGCTCCGGGCGTACGGTTCCCGAGGCGGCCATGCGGCCGTGGCTGTCGTAGCGCTGCACCCCGCGCGAGAACTGCGACACCAACTGGTCGATCAGCATGTTGCCCGGCCCGGTGTCGAAGGCCAGCACATCTTCGGGCTTGGCGCCGGGAGGGATCGCCGTCAGGTTGGCGATGCCGCCGATGTTCAGCGCCGCGCGGCCGCGGTGGGGCGAGCGGTAGAGCAGATAGTCGACGTAGGGCACCAGGGGAGCGCCTTGGCCGCCCAGGGCCATGTCCGCCGGCCGGAAGTCCGCCACCGTCGGAGCCCCTGTCAGCGCGGCGATGTAGGCCGGCTCGCCGATCTGCAGGGTGCTGGCGATGAGCCGTCCGCCGAAGCGTGTGGGCGTGGCCTGGTGATAGATGGTCTGGCCGTGGGAGCCCACCAGCTCCACCTCCCGCACGTCCACGCCGTGGCGGCGGCAGGTCTCGAGCACTGCTTCGCCGAACAGAATCCCCAGCGCCGCGTTGAGCTGGCTCAGCGTCGCGGTATGCGTGGCGGCGTTCGAGGCCGCCAGCGTCTGGCGCCGAATGTCGGTCGGGTACGGAATCGTCTCGAAGGCCAGCAGCTTCACCCGCTGCTCGAAGCCCTCGCCTTCGATCTGGGTCAGGGCGACATCGATGCCGTCCACTGACGTGCCGCTCATCAAGCCTGCGACGAGCATCAGTTGCGGCCCGCCTTGGCGAGCTTGGACTTCCACTCGTGCAACAGCGTGAGCGCTTCAATGGGGCGCAGCTCGTCGACGTCGAGTCCGCGCAGCTCGTCGAGCACGCCGGAGGAGTCCTCGAAGATCAAGCCCTGGACCGGCAGCGGCCGCACGCCCGCCGACAACTCCTCGGACACCGACACTTCGCGCTGCT
This sequence comes from Acidobacteriota bacterium, assembly GCA_016125275.1. Classification (GTDB taxonomy): domain Bacteria; phylum Acidobacteriota; class Terriglobia; order Bryobacterales; family UBA6623; genus RI-231. The sequence goes on from WGMB01000003.1 coordinate 875,077, forward strand.
CATGCTTGCGCAGCACCGCCCGAGCCCGCTCGACCACGGCCATCGGCAGCCCGGCCAGCCGAGCCACCTCGATGCCGTAGCTGCGGTCGGCCTTGCCCGGCTCCACCTTTCTCAAAAACACCACCCGATCGCCTGCTTCCTTCACGCCAACGTGCAAGTTCACCACTCCCGGCAACAGATCCGCCAACTCCGTCAACTCATGGTAGTGCGTCGCAAACAGCGTCTTGGCGCGCGTCTTCTGGTGGATGTGCTCCACCACGGCCCAGGCCAGCGAAAGCCCGTCGAAAGTGGCCGTGCCGCGGCCGATCTCGTCGAGCAGCACCAAGCTGCGCGGCGTGGCCGTGTTGAGGATCTGCGACGTCTCGGTCATCTCCACCATGAAGGTCGACCGGCCCAACGCCAAGTTGTCGCTGGCGCCGATGCGCGTGAAGACGCGATCGATGATCGGCAGGATCGCCCGCTGCGCCGGCACGAACGAGCCGATCTGGGCCAGGATGGCGATCAACGCCGTCTGCCGCAGATAGGTCGACTTGCCGCCCATGTTGGGGCCGGTGATCAGCGCCAGCAAATGGTCTGCGCCGTTCAGGTAGACGTCGTTGGGAATGAACCGCTCGGCCCCGTCTTCCTCGGCCAAGCGCTCGATCACGGGGTGCCGGCCGGCGATGATCTGGATCTCGCCGTTGTCGGTCATCTCCGGCCGGGCGTAGTCGCCCTCGGCCGCCGTCAACGCCAAACCCTGCAACACGTCGAGCTCGGCGACGGCCGTCGCCGATTGCTTGATGCGGGGAGCTTCGGCCGCCACCGCCAAGCGTACCTGCTCGAAGAGCTTCCGCTCGAGCGCCTCGATGCGGTGCTCGGCCTGAAACACCTTCTGCTCGTAGTCCTTGAGCTCCGGCGTGATGAAGCGCTCGGCGTTGACCAGCGTCTGCTTGCGGTCGTAGTCGTCGGGCACGTGCGCCAGGTTCGCCTTCGACACCTCGATGTAGAAGCCGAACACGCTGTTGTGCTTGACCTTGAGCGACTGGATGCCGGTCCGCTGCCGCTCGCGAGCCTCCATGCGGGCGATGACCTTGCGGCTGTCGCGGCTGATCTCCCGCAGCTCGTCGAGCTCCGGGTCCACGCCGGGCGCGATCACGCCGCCGTCGGAAAGCGCCGCCGGAGGGTTCTCGCTCATCGCGCCGAGAATGCGCTCCCGCACATCGGCCAGCTCGTCCATGCGCTCCAGCAGGCTCTGCATGCGGGCGGACTTGAGCTGCCGCACCAGCCCGCGCAGCATCGGCAGGCAGCGCAGCGATGCGCCCAAACCCGCCACGTCGCGCGGCGAAGCCGAGCCGAGCGTCACCCGGGCCAACAGCCGCTCGATGTCGAGCACGTGCTGTAGCTCCCGCCGAATCTCCGTGCGCGGAATCGTCTGGTTCACCAGCTCTTCCACGCCGCCCAGCCGCGAGTCGATCTCGACACGGTCCAGCTCGGGCCGCAGCAGCCACTGCCGCAGCAACCGGGCGCCCATGGCGGTCTCGGTGCGGTCGATCGTCTTGAGTACCGTAGACTTGGCCGGTCCGCCGAACAGCGGCTCCACCAGCTCCAGGTTGCGGACCGTCACAGGGTCCAGGAGCATCCACTCGCGCTGGCGGAAGAACCGCGGCGGCTCCACGTGGCCCAGGGCCGCGCGCTGGGTGTCGCGCAGATAGTGCAGCAGCGCGCCGGCGGCGCAGATGGCGGCCTCGCGCCCGGCCGCGCCCAAGCCGTCCAGCGTGTGCAGCCTGTAGTGGTCGCGCAGCAGCCGCTCGGAGTAGTCGTGGTCGAAGACCCAGGCTTCCACCTCGGTGTGCAGCCGCCGCTGGGCGTGTCCGTTGCGCGACGCGGTGGGGAACAGAGGGCCGGCCGAAGGGATCAGCACCTCCCGCACGCCCAGATTCTCGAGCAGCGGTTCGACCTCTTCCGGGGCCAGCTCGGTCATCCGAAACTCGCCGGTCGAGACGTCCACGTAGGCCAGCCCGGTCGAGCCGCGGCGCTCGGCCACGGCGGCCAGGTAGTTGTTCTGCCCCGAGCGCAGCAGGTTCAGGTCGCTGGCCGTGCCCGGCGTGACGATGCGCGTCACCTCGCGCCGCACCAGCTTCTTTCCCGGACCCGGCTCTTCCACCTGCTCGCAGACGGCCACACGGTGCCCTTTCTCGATCAACTTGGCGATGTAGCCGTCGACCGAGCGCACCGGCACGCCGCACATCGGCACCGGATCGCCGCGCTCCTTGTTGCGCGACGTCAGCGTAATCTCGAGGTCCCGCGCCGCCACGATGGCGTCGTCATAGAACAGCTCGTAGAAGTCACCGAGATGGAAGAACAGCAAAGCTCCGGGAACCTGCTCCTTGAGCGTGTGGTACTGCCGCATCAGGGGAGTCGTCGAAGATCCCTTGGCCATGAAGACCCCCATTGTAGCTGCGTTGGAGGCTGTTTCCGCGACGTTACAGCGCCCGAAGACGCGCTCTGTTCGAACTGTTTCGGCCGCTCCAGGGACCCCGGAATCAGAGCCGCCGGGTTTCGATTCGGTGACTTTCTCCTCCCCTTCGCCGTCCTCCGGCGGACGCCTCCCGGCGCCAAGTGATTGAGCGGAAAAGCCCCGCCGCCGAGCGGCCGTCCACGGCGCGACGGAAGCCCGTGCGTCGCGGAGACGCCCGCGAAAGTCGGCGGGGCCGACCTTCAAAAATTCCCTTGACTCTATAGCAGACTCCAGACTCTACAATGAGGCCGTGAGCAAGCGTCTACGCATCGGAGAAGTCTCCCGCCGCTCCGGCGTCGCGGTCGAGACCCTGCGCTTCTACGAGAAGAGCAGCCTGCTGGAACCCGCCGGTCGCACTGACGCCGGCTATCGGCTCTACGACGAAGGCGTCTTCGAGCGCCTCGAGTTCATTCGCAAATCGCAGTCGGTGGGCTTCACGCTCGACGAGATCGCCCGCTTGATTCGCGAAGCCGAAGCCGGCCGGCGGCCTTGTGAAGAGGTGCGCCGGCTCGCCGCGGAGAAGCTGGAGGCGCTGGAGAAACGCATCGCCGAGCTCACGCGCTTTCGCGCGGAGCTGCGCGAGACGCTCGACGCCTGGGATCGGGAAGGCGCCGCGGACGGCCATGTCTGCGGCCTGATCGAAGGCCTGGAAGCCGGCCGACCCCACGCTCCCCGCCCGCACACGCCGCATTCGGAGGCTCTATGAGTGAACACGCCGTAGCCCCGCCGCTCGAACGGATCGAAGTCGCCGTCGGCGGCATGACCTGCAACCACTGCGTCCGCACCGTCAGCCAAGCCTTGCAAACGCTGGACGGCGTGGCCTCGGTGGACGTCGATCTCGCCGCCGGTCGCGCCCGCGTGGAGGTCGAAGCCGGCAAAGTCGGCCGGGCCCGCCTGGAGCAGGCCGTCCGGGACGCCGGCTACACGGCGGGCGGCGTCGCAAAGCCCAACCTGGTGCAGCTCGGAGGCCTCGGCGGCATCGCCCCGGCAGCCCCGCCCGCACCGGCGCCGGCTCCGGCGGTTCCGACAGCTCCCCGCGAGCCGCAGACCGAGACCGTTGATCTGGCGATCCAGGGCATGACCTGCGCCGGCTGCGTGCACACCATCGAGCAGCGCGTGCGGAAGGCCGCCGGGGTGCGGAGCTGTGAGGTCAACCTGGCGTCGGGCTCGGCGCGCGTCGTCTTCGACCCCGCCCGGATCACGCGCGAAGAGCTGGTGAAAGTCGTGGAGGCCGCCGGCTACTCCGCCCGCCTGGCCGCCTCGGCCGAGGAGTGGGAGCCGGAGGAGCGCGGCGAGGAGCAGGACTGGCGCCGCCGGTTGATCGTCTCCGCCCTCTTTACGGCGCCGCTGCTGTTGCTCGCCATGAGCCACGGGCTGCTGCACTTCCCCGGCCAGCAGTGGCTGCAACTGGCGCTGGCCCTGCCGGTGGTCGTCTACGGCGGCGCGCCGTTCTACGGCAAGGCCTGGGCGGGGCTGCGGCATCTGTCCTTCGATATGAATACGCTGATCGCCGTCGGCACGGGGTCGGCGTTCCTGTACTCGCTGGTCGCCACGGTCGCCCCGTCGCTGGTCGGTTCGGCGGACGGCGCCATGCCGCCGGTCTACTACGAGACGGCCGCCGCCATCATCGCCTTCATTCTGCTGGGCCGCATGCTCGAAGCCCGCGCCCGCGGCCGCACGTCCGCCGCTATCCGCAAACTGGTGGAGCTGCGGCCCAAGACCGCCCGGGTGGTCCGCGGCTCGGTGGAGCAAGAGATTCCGCTGGCGCAGGTGCAGGCGGGAGACATCGTCGTCGTCCGGCCCGGCGAGCAGATCCCTGTGGACGGCGCGGTGCTCGACGGCGCCTCGGCCGTGGACGAGTCCTTGCTCACCGGCGAGAGCATTCCGGTGGAGAAATCCGTCGGCGACGCCGTGGTCGGCGGGACGCTCAATACCTCCGGCTCCTTTCGCTTCCGGTCCGAAAAGGTCGGCGCGGAGACCGCCCTGGCGCGCATCATCGAGCTCGTGCGCCGGGCCCAAGGCTCCAAAGCGCCCATCGCCCGGCTGGCCGACGTGATCAGCGGCTACTTCACGCCGGTCGTGCTGGCGATCGCGGCCGTCACCTTCGCGGCGTGGTTCGCACTCGGCCCGCCGGAGCAGCGCCTGCAAGTGGCGCTGCTGCATGCGGTGGCGGTGCTCATCATCGCCTGCCCCTGCGCCATGGGGCTGGCGACGCCGACGGCCGTGATGGTCGGCGTGGGCCGCGGCGCGGGGCTCGGCGTGCTGATCCGTGACGGAGGCGCGCTCGAGCTGGCCGGCAAGGTGGACGCGGTGGTCTTCGACAAGACCGGCGCGCTGACCCGCGGCAAGCCCTTGGCGACGGACGCGCTCGCCTTCGGAATCGAGGAAGCCGAGCTGCTGCGGGCGGTCGGCTCCATTGAGAATCGCTCCGAGCATCCCCTGGCCGCCGCCCTGGTCCGCCGCGCCCGGGAGGCGGGCGGCGCGCTCGCCGAGCCCGAGCGGTTCGAGGCCTTGCGCGGCGCCGGCGTGCGCGCCCGCCTAGAAGGAGCCGACTGGCTGGTCGGCCGGCCGGAGCTGCTCGCGCAACAGGGCGTGGACCTATCCGCAGCCGGGGAGGCCATTGAGCGGCTGAGCGCGGAGGGCAAGAGCATCGCGGTCGCCGCCCGTGACGGGCGCCTCGCCGGCGTCTTCGGCCTGCGCGACGAGCCCCGCGACGACGCCCGCGCCACGATCGCCCGGCTGGAGGAGGACGGCCTCGAGACGGCCATGGCCACCGGCGACCGGCGCTCCACGGCCGAAGCCATCGCCCGCGACCTGGGCATCGACCGCGTACTGGCGGAGCTGCGTCCGGAGGACAAAGAGGCCGAGGTGCGCCGGCTGCGCGAGCAGGGCCGCCGGGTGGCGATGGTGGGAGACGGCGTCAACGACGCCCCTGCGCTGGCCGCCGCCGACCTCGGCGTGGCCCTCGGCGCCGGCTCCGACGTCGCCATCGAATCCGCCGGGCTGGTGCTCACCGGCGATCGCCTGTCCGCCGTGGCCGACGCCCTGGAGCTGGCCCGCGCCACCCTGCGCACGATTCGCCAGAACCTGTTCTGGGCCTTCGCCTACAACAGCGTGGGCATCCCGCTGGCGGCCGGATTGCTCGAGCCCTGGACCGGCTGGGGCCTTTCGCCCGTAGTCGCCTCGGCGGCCATGGCTCTGTCGAGCGTCTCGGTCGTCGCCAACAGCCTGCGGCTGCGCCGCTGGCAGCCCCGCGGCTAAGCCTTCCGGCCGTCGGGCTACCAGTTCGTGATCGAGCCGTCCGGCCGCTGGAACAGCGGAATCGGCCGCGACTGCTCGGTCACCTCCAGGATCAGATCCGCCTTCGAGGGGTCGAACTCCACGCCCAGGCCGGGCCGCTCGTTCGGCCACATCTTGCCGTCGCGGAAGTCGTACACCGCCGGCAGGTGCGGATACTGCTGGGAGCCGTCGCCGGTCATCTCCATGAAGGCCGGCCCGGGCGAGGCGGCGATGCAGTGCACGCATGAAGCCTCGGCCACAGGCCCGGTGAAGTGCGGCACCAGGCCCACGTAGTGCGTCTCACACAGCGCCGCCAGCTTCATGTACTCGGTGATGCCGCCGGCGTTGGGCAGCGTCACCCGGGTGTAGTCGATCAACTGGTTCTCGATGAGCATGTTCGAGTCCCAGCGGTCGCCGAACTGCTCGCCCACCGCGATCGGAATCTTCACCATGGGCCGCAGGGTGCGGTAGACCTCCGGGTTCTCCGAACGCACCAAGTCCTCGCAGAACAGCGGACGCAGCGGCTCGAGCAGCTCCGACAGGCGCACGGCGTCGGAGAAGTCGAAGCGCGTGTGGTAGTCAATGGCCCAGTCGCCCTTGTCGCCCACGCCCTCGTAGATCTCCTTGCAGCGCTGGAACGTCTCATCCACCTGGCTGCGCGAGCGGAAGACGCCGTCGCCGGCGTCAGAGCCCGCGCCGGTCCGGAAGGCGCGGAAGCCGGCCTCGATGCAGGCCCGCGCGGTCTCGCGCAGCGAGCCCTGGTTGGGGTAGCCGGTTGAGTAGCACTCCACATAATTCCGGGTGAGCCCGCCCAGGAGCTGGTACACCGGCACGCCCAGGGCCTTGCCCTTGATGTCCCACAGCGCCAGGTCGATGGCGCCGAGACCGTGCACCTTCTCCCGTCCCGGCGGATAGAAGTAGTGCCGGTACATGAGCTGCCACAGGTGCTCGGTGCGGAACGGGTCCTCGCCGATGATCAGGCCGGCGAGCTGCTCGATCATGTCCTTGGAGCCGCCCTCGCCGATGCCCGTGATCCCTTGGTCGGTCTCCACGGTCACGATGTGCGAGGACTGGTTGAAGATCGGGCGCGAGCTCGCCACGCGGTAGTAGCGAATACGGCGGATCTTCATCTTCGAAGGAGCGGCGGCGGTAGGAACGGCCGACGGAGCCGCGGCGGCGGCGCCCAGGGGGAGGGTCTTCAGCAAGGAACGACGGGTCATGCAGCCAGCGATTGTAGCGCAGCGCCGGCCCTCGGCTCGGAGGGCCGCCCGCCGCGTCGGCGCCAATGCAAAAGCTGGCTCGAAGGCCGGCTTTGTCCAACGATTCGCGCGCTGCGGCGGCTAGGAGCTGACCGCGCGCTGGGCCCGGTGGTCGGCCTCGCCGCGCTCGGAGCGCACGCCCTTGCGGACGTCGACCTTGGCGGTCAGCCGCTCGACCTGGTCGGAGATGCAGACGCCGATCAGCGGCTGCTTGGCGTTCTTGAGGATGTCGACGATCGTGCGGTGGTTGCTCTCGAGGTAGAGGTTCTCGCCGTCGGTGAGCAGGTGCACCTCGCCGCCGTCCTGGGAGGCCTCGACGAGCCCGCCGCCCAGCTCATCCTTCAGGAAACTCAGCACCTTGCGAATCTTCTGCAGCGAAATCCCCTTCAGACGCAGCTCGGTGATCAACGCCACCTCGACCACCTCGTGCATCTGGTACATCCGGCGATGCCCGCGCTGCACGGGCGACACCGCGCCCTGCTCGTCCCACCACTGCAACTGCCGCAAGCTGACGCCGGTCATCTTGGAGACCTCTTGACTGCTGTAGGTCTCCCCGGCGCGGCGAGCGTCTCGACGGTGGGATTGGAACGTTTCAGGCATCTTGAACATGGGGGGCTGCGGGAGAATCACTGAATTGTACGACAGCGGCGGCGGGCTTGAATAGCCTTTTCTATGGGCTTGAAAAACCGTGCATTTACCCGCCGCCCACGAAATGAACGACCTCTACAACGGCCCCCGGAGCCAGCTCCCGAGCCGCCCATTCGTCGCGGCGCACGATCCGCCGATCGACCTCCACCGCGACCCGTTCCACGCCCAGCTCCAGCGCGTCGAGCAGGTCCCGGACGGTCGAACCGGGCGCGATTTCGTACGGATCGCCGTTGAGAAAGATTCGGCGCGGCTGCGATCCCGCTTCGTTAACGCGTTCAGGATGAACGATTTGGGATTCCATTGCGACTCCAGGTGATCATTATAACGTGCTGTTGTTGCGAGCTTCCCCCAGGCTCGGAGCGGCCAATGGCGGAACGCGACCTGGGAACGCTAAGATAGTGATTCGCCCAGCCTTGAAACTGGGTCGCCGTTGGAACATTGCCGTATACCGCTGCGCCTGACGAGTCCCTTCCAACGCCGGAAGGGAGATTGGCTCTTCGTGTATTTGCGGCGCCGCAGAGTCATGGAGAGGAGACGAGCTGAGACGTCCGCGAGCGGTTTGCGACACTGATACAAAACTGCGGCCGGCGAGTCTCGCCGAAGTCGCGACCAGAACGCTCGATCGTGCGGCTGAGTTCAACTCGTGTGAGCTGGCATGAGTCGATACACCATCAAAAAGGGGCTGGATCTGCCCATTGCGGGAGATCCCGTCCAAAGCATTGAAGACGCGCCGCAGCCCACAAGGGTTGCACTCATCGCCGATGACTACATCGGCATGAAGCCCACCATGCAAGTGCAGGTCGGTGACGTCGTTCGCCGCGGGCAACTGCTGTTCGAGGACAAGAAGACGACGGGCGTGCGCTACACGGCTCCAGGGGGCGGCGAGGTCGTCGCCGTTCATCGCGGAGACCGGCGCGCGCTGCTGTCGGTGGTCATCGAGCTCGACGAAACCGAACGCTCCGGCGGTCACAACTGCGTTTCCTTCGCGTCCTACACCGGCAAGGCTCCCAGCGAGCTCAGCCGCGACGAAGCGCAAGCCCTGCTCATCGAGTCCGGCCTGTGGACCACGCTGCGCCAGCGGCCGTTCAGCCGCGTGGCCGACCCGGCCGAAACGCCGGCGGCGATCTTCGTCACCGCCGCGGACACGAACCCGCACGCGCCCTCGGTGGACGTGGCCATGAAGGGCCGCGAAGCCGACTTCGAGCGCGGCGTGATCGCGCTGACCAAGCTCACCGAAGGGCCGGTCTACGTCTGCAAGGGAGCGGACTCGTCGGTGCGGGCCCCTTCGAGCGGCAAGGTGCAGACCGAGGAGTTCTCGGGACCGCATCCGGCCGGCACGGCGGGACTCCATATTCACTTCCTCAAGCCGGTGAGCCGGCTGCGCACGGTTTGGTACGTCGGCTATCAAGACGTCATCGCCATCGGCAAGCTGTTCGGCGAGGGCGTGCTCGACGTCGAGCGCGTGATCTCGCTGGCCGGCCCGGGCGTCAAGAACCCACGGCTGCTGCGCACGCGCGTCGGCGCCTCGGTCGACGATCTCACCGCCGGCGAGCTCAAAGAGGGCGAGATGCGCCTGATCTCCGGCTCCGTGCTTTCGGGCCGCCGGGCCGCCGGGCCGCAGGTCGGCTACTTGGGCCGCTACCATCTGCAGATTTCCGCGCTCGCCGAAGGGCGCAAGCGCGAGGTCTTCGGGTGGCTGGGCTTGGGTCTGGACAAGTACTCGACCATCAACGCCTACCTGGGCGGAGTGATTCCGGGCCTGAAGTTCAACTTCACCACGACGACGAACGGATCGGACCGCGCCATGGTTCCGATCGGCATGTACGAAGCCGTCATGCCCATGGATATCATGCCGACGTTCCTGCTGCGGGCCCTGCTGATGCAGGACATCGAACGCTGCGAAGAGCTCGGCGTGTTGGAACTGGACGAAGAAGACTTGGCGCTGTGCACCTTTGTTTGCCCGGGCAAGAGCGACTACGGGCCTCTGCTGCGCAAGCTGCTGACCACCATCGAGAAAGAGGGGTAAACAACCACGCGTCATGAGCAACCCTTTGGATCCGGAGAAGCTTTTTGGCAAGGGAGCGCCGCTCGAGCGGCTCTATCCCTTGTTCGAAGCGACTGAAACCATCGTATTGACCCCGGGCAAGGTCACGCGCGGCGCTTCGCACGTCCGCGACGCTCTGGACCTCAAGCGGATGATGATCACCGTCGTCGTCGCGCTGGTTCCAGCCATCCTGTTCGGCATCTACAACATCGGCTATCAAGCGCACTGGGCCATTGAGCACGGCGCCGAGCCGCTCGACACTTGGCAGACGCAGCTCTTCCAGCTCATCGGCCTGCAACTGCGTTCCGACAGCATCCTGTCCTGCTTCACCCACGGCCTGCTGTACTATTTGCCGGTGATGATCGTCACCGGCGCGATCGGCGGCAACCTCGAGGCGCTGTTTGCGATCATCCGCAAGCACGAGATCAACGAAGGCTTCCTGGTCACCTGGATGCTCTTTCCGCTGATCCTGCCGCCGACGATTCCGCTCTGGCAGGTCGGGCTCGGCATCGCCTTCGCCGTGATCATCGCCAAGGAAATCTTCGGCGGCACGGGCATGAACATCCTCAACGTGGCCCTGGCCGGGCGCGCCTTCCTGTTCTTCGCCTATCCGGCGCAGATGTCGGGCGACAAGGTCTGGATCGCGGCCGATACGCGCGTTGACGGCGTCAGCGGCGCCACGGCGCTGGCCAACGCCGCCGTCGGTGGGCTGCAGGCGCTGCAGACCGGCACGGTCACCTGGTGGGACGCCTTCCTGGGCTTCATCCCCGGGTCGGTCGGTGAGACCTCGACGTTGGCGGCCCTGCTCGGCGCCGTCGTTCTGATCGCCACGGGCGTCGGCTCCTGGCGCATCATGGCCGGCGTGGTCCTGGGCACGATCTTCTCGTCGGGACTGCTGAACCTGATCGGATCGTCCACCAATGCGTTCTTCGACGTGCCGTTCTGGTGGCACATGGTGCTCGGCGGCTGGGCCTTCGGCATGGTCTTCATGGCGACGGACCCGGTTTCGGCGGCGCACTCGCTCACCGGCAAGTACGTGTATGGATTCTTCATCGGGCTGCTGGTGGTGCTGATCCGCGTGGTCAACCCGGCCTACCCGGAAGGCATGATGCTGGCGATCTTGTTCATGAACCTGTTCGCCGCCTTCATCGACTACTGGATCGTCCAGGCCAACATCAAGAGGAGGGCCGCCCGCTATGCAGCGTGATAGCGTGACCTACATCGTCGGATTCGCAGCGGTGGTTTGCATCGTCTGCGGACTGATGGTTTCCAGCGCGGCGGTGGCGCTCAAGACGCAGCAGACCGCCAACGCGGCGTTCGACAAGCAGCGCAACGTGCTCTACGCCACCGGCTTGGCTTCGCCGGCCGCGGGCCTGAGCCGCGAGCAGCTCGAGACGATCTACGACGAGCGCGTCAAGCCCGTCGTGATCGACCTCAAGAGCGGCGACGTGGTCGACAGCCCCAGCTTCGACCCGGCGACCTACGACATGGACAAGGCCGCCGACGGCGCCGACACCGGCATGCCCGCTCCGGAGAACAGCTCGTCCATCCAGCGCCTGCCCAAGGAAGCCGTGATCTACCAAGTGACCGGCGAAGGCGGCGAGGTCGAGATGATCGTGCTGCCGATCAAGGGCTACGGCCTGTGGTCGACCCTCTACGGCTTCCTGGCCCTCGACAAGGACACCACGACCGTACGGGGCATCACCTACTACAAGCACGGGGAGACCCCCGGACTGGGCGGCGAGGTCGATAATCCGAACTGGAAAGCCAAGTGGCCCGGACGCAAGGCCTACAATGACCAGTGGCAACCCGCGCTGCAGGTCATCAAGGGCCAAGCCGGACCGCCCTCGTCGGCGCCGCACCAGGTGGACGGCCTCTCGGGCGCCTCGATCACGAGCCGGGGCGTGAGCAACATGCTCCACTTCTGGCTGGGAGACGGCGGCTTCGCTCCCTACCTTGCGAAATTCCGCGAGCAACATAGCTGAGCGCAGGAGACACATTCCATGGCGACAAACATGAAAAGCACGCTTTTCGACCCTCTGTTCGAAAACAACCCCATCGCCTTGCAGGTCCTCGGCATCTGCTCGGCCCTGGCCGTGACCACGAAGATGGAGACGGCCCTGGTGATGGCCGCGGCGGTCACCCTGGTGACGGCTTGCTCGAACTTTGCGGTCAGCCTGCTCCGGAACATGATTCCGTCGAGCATCCGCATCATCGTCCAGCTCACGATCATCGCCTCGTTGGTGATCGTGGCCGACCAGGTCCTCAAAGCCTACGTCTACGACATCTCCAAGCAGTTGTCGGTGTTCGTCGGCCTGATCATCACCAACTGCATCCTGATGGGACGCGCTGAAGGCTTCGCGATGCAGAACCCGCCCGTGCTGAGCTTCGTGGACGGCATCGGCAACGGCCTGGGCTACAGCATGGTCCTGGTCTGCGTGGCCTTCATCCGCGAGCTGCTGGGCTCGGGCAAGCTGCTGGGCCACTCGCTGATCCCGACCGTCAACGAAGGCGGCTGGTACCAGCCCAACGGCCTGATGGTGACCTCCGCCGCGGCGTTCTTCATCATCGGCATCTTCATCTGGGCGTTGCGTTCCTGGAAGCCCTACCAGATCGAGAGCGACGAGGCTTAGGAGAGAGATGGAACACTATCTGAGTCTTGCCGTCAAATCGATCTTCGTCGAGAACATGGCCCTGGCCTTCTTCCTGGGCATGTGCTCGTTCCTGGCCGTCTCCAAGAAAGTGAAGACGGCGATGGGCCTGGGCGTCGCGGTCATCTTCGTGCTGGCCGTGACCACGCCGATGAACAACCTGCTGCTGCAGTACGTGCTCAAGCCGGGCGCGTTGGCCTGGGCGGGCCTGGGCGACATGGACCTGTCGTTCCTGGGCTTCCTGGCCTACATCGGAACCATCGCGGCCATCGTGCAGATCGTCGAGATGACCCTCGACAAGTACGTGCCGGCGCTGTACGCGGCGCTGGGCGTGTTCCTGCCGCTGATCGCCGTTAACTGCGCCATCCTCGGCGCATCGCTGTTCATGGTCGAGCGCGACTACAACCTGGGCGAGAGCATCGTGTTCGGGCTCGGCTCGGGCATCGGCTGGGCGCTGGCGATCGTGGCCTTGGCCTCGATTCGCGAGCGAATGCGCTACTCGAACGTGCCGGGCCCGCTGCGCGGCTTGGGCATCACCTTCATCCTGACGGGCCTGATGGCCATCGGATTCATGGCCTTCGGCGGCATCCAGCTCTAAGGGACGACCGCCGCCGGCAACGAAAGGAGTCACGCGACCATCATGGAAACAATTCTACTTGGCGTAGCAATGTTCACCGTCTTGATTCTGGCGCTGGTCGCCGTCTTGACGGTGGCCAAGAACAAGCTCGTAGCGAGCGGTGAGATCAACCTCGTCATCAACGACGAAAAGACGCTCAAGGTGCCCACCGGCGGCACGCTGCTCGGAACCCTGGCGAACAACAAGATCTTCATCCCGTCGGCCTGCGGCGGCAAGGGAAGCTGCGGCGTCTGCAAGGTGGATGTGATGGAAGGCGGCGGCGCCATGCTGCCGACCGAGACCGGCCACATCTCGCGCGGCGAAGCCCGCGAGGGCTGCCGGCTGTCCTGCCAGGTCAAGGTCAAGCAGGACATGAAGATCCATGTCCCGCCGGAAGTCTTCGACGTGAAGCGCTGGATGTGCACGGTGCGCTCCAACGACAACGTCGCGACCTTCATCAAGGAGTTGGTGCTCGAGCTGCCTGCCGGCGAGAGCGTCCCGTTCCGCGCCGGCGGCTACATCCAGATCAAGCGGCCCGCCGGCACGCACGTCAAGTTCAAGGACTTCGACGTAGCGCCGAAGTACCGCGACGACTGGGACCGCTTCAAGCTCTGGGATCTCGAGTCCCACTGCGACGAAGACGTCGAGCGCGCCTACTCCATGGCGAACTACCCCGAGGAGTACGGCATCATCATGCTGAACGTCCGCATCGCCACTCCGCCGCCGCGGACCACGGGCATTCCTCCCGGGCTGATGTCGTCGTTCATCTTCAACCTCAAGCCCGGCGACAAAGTCGAGATCGCGGGTCCGTTCGGCGAGTTCTTCGCCCGCGAGACCAAGAACGAGATGTGCTTCATCGGCGGCGGCGCCGGCATGGCGCCCATGCGCTCGCACATCTTCGACCAGTTCAAGCGCCTGCGCACCGATCGCAAGGTGACCTTCTGGTACGGCGCGCGTTCGCTGCGCGAGGCCTTCTACGTGAAGGACTTCGACTCGATCTCGGCCGAGTTCCCGAACTTCACCTGGCACATGGCGATGTCGGACCCGCAGCCGGAAGACAACTGGACCGGCTACAAGGGCTTCATCCACCAGGTGCTGTATGACGAGTACCTGTCGAAGCACCCGGCGCCGGAAGACGTCGAGTACTATCTGTGCGGTCCGCCGATGATGCTGCAGGCGGTCTTCAAGATGCTCGACAGCCTGGGCGTTGAGCCGGAGAACATCCTCTACGACGACTTCGGCAGCTAAGCCGCAGCCGTCGGGACGTCTCACAGGCCGCGCCATCTCCCCCGAGATGGCGCGGCTTTTCCTTTGCGGCTCCCCTCCCGCCCCTACGATCATGCGAATCCCACGCCCGCCCCGCCCCGCCCCGCGCGCCTTCGCCGCCGCTCTCGCCGTCCTTCTCCTGCTGCACGCCTGCGGCGGCTCTGCGCCCTCCGAGCAAGCCTTCGCCGGCGAGGCGATGGGCACCACCTGGTCTGTCAAGGTGCGGTCGTCGCAGCCGATGACCGAAGAGGCGGCGGCCACCCTGCAGGCCTCGATCGAGCTGGCCATCGAGCAGGTCAACCAGAAGATGTCCACCTACCTGGCGACATCCGAGCTGTCTCGCTTCAACGACCTGCCCGGGCCCGCGACGATGGAGGCCTCCGCCGACACGATCGAGGTCTTCGCCGAGGCGCGGCGCATCGGCGGGCTCTCCGACGGCGTCTTCGACATCACCGTCGGCCCGCTGGTCAACGCCTGGGGCTTCGGCCCCGGCGACCGGCGCGAGGATCTCGACGACGCCGAGCTGGCCCGCCTGCGGGCGCTCACCGGCTGGGACAAGATCGAGATCGACACCGCCGCCAAGACCCTGCACAAGACCATCGACGGCGTGTACTGCGACCTCTCGGCCATCGCCAAGGGCTACGCGGTGGACAAGGCGGCCGAGGCGCTCGAAGGCGCCGGCCACGCCGACTACATGGTGGAGATCGGCGGAGAGGTCCGCGTGCGAGGCGTCAACCGCAGCGGCGAGCCCTGGCGCATCGCCGTCGAGAAGCCCGACCCGGCCGGCCGCACGATCCAGCGGGTGCTGCCGCTGCACGACATCGCCATGGCCACTTCGGGCGACTACCGCAACTACTTCGAAAAGGACGGCGAGCGCTACTCCCACGAGATCGACCCGCGCACGGGCCGCCCCGTCGGCCATCGCACGGCCTCTGTGACGGTGCTGGACCCGAGCTGCGCCACCGCCGACGCCTGGGCCACGGCGCTGATCGTGCTGGGCGAAGAGGCGGGCTACGGCAAGGCCGTGGAGCTGGAGCTCCCGGCGCTGTTCCTGGTGCGCGAAGGGGAAGCCTTCGTGGAGAAGCCGACGCCGGCGTTCGAGGGGCTCTTCCCCGAGCCGCAGTAGCGCCGGACCTTCCTATCCGGCCGCCGCTATGCGTCCCACTTCGGGATGCGGTAGATGCGTTGCGCGTTCTCCCAGGTGAGCTTGCGGAAAACCTCCGGCGTGGTGGAGCGCTTGAGCACGGTCAGGGTTTCGCGGGCCACGCACTTGCCGCTGAGGCGCTTGGCCGCGGGATTGCGATCTTGGGAGACACCCGCCCCGTGGCCGTCCGCGCAGGAGCAGTCACTGCCGAACATCAGCTTGTCCTGGTGGCGCTTCAAGAAGTCCTTGGTGAACTCCGGGTCGCGCGACAGCGCGTTGTTGCCGGAGTTGGCCGACATGTCGCCGTACATGTTCTCGTAGTCCGACAGCAGCTTGTCGGTCACGCCGCCCGGCTTGATCGGACCAGAGGGGTAGGCCTCCTGGTTGGCGTAGTCGGCGCTGATGTTGGCCCAGAAGGCGTCGGCGTGGCCCACGAAGCGGGTCTTCGGGTAGGTTTCGAGCATCCGGGCGAGCTTCTTGATGCCGGTGGCGTAATTGGTCTCGCCTTCGTAGTGTGGGAACTCCTGGAAATGGATCAGGATGGGCACGTCGAGCTCGGCGGCGAGGCCGTAGAGGCGTTGCAGCTCCGGCCCGTTGGCCGTGACGTTGGACTTGAGCTCGCCAAAGCCGATGGCGCCCTTCTTGACGGCCTCGGTGAGCAGCCTCGACGCCAGGTGCTGCGTGACGTCGACCGAGGAGGACCACACGAAGCGATGCGGGTACTTGGCCTGCATGGCGTGGATCTGCTCCACCGGGGCGCCGCGGCTCAGCAGCAGCGCGTGGGAGACGCCGCAGCCGTCCATATGCATGGCGTTGCCGTCGTTGTCCCGGCGCAGGTGCGAGTGGATGTCGATGACATTGCCGCCCCAGAGGTCCTCCAGGGGCTGCGCCGCCGCGGACGCGGCGGTGAGTGCGAGGGTGGAGGCGAGGAACTCTCGACGGTTGAGCGACATGGCGGTAGTGATGCTACCGGGTCGCCGACCGGAAGGCAAGAACGATCTCGATGGCGACCGTCAACGCAGCGATGGGGCTCACGCGTCGCCGTGAGCCCCATCACAATTGGGTCAAGACCTAGCCCGGCCGATTCTTACCGCTGCACGCGGCCCGAGCCGCCGCCCTTCATCAGCGCCACCACGTCCGCCGTCGGGAAGCGGTTGTAGTCCCCCGGCACCGAGTGCTTCAGGCAGGACGCCGCCACGGCGAACTCGAGCGCCGACTGCGGATCGTCCGGGTAGTGGTGCAGGCCGCCGATCAGGCCGCCGGCAAAGGAGTCGCCGCCGCCCACGCGGTCCACGATGTCGGTGATCTCGTACTTCTGCGATAGGAAGAAGTCCTTGCCGTCATACAGGCACGCCGACCAGCCGTTGTGCGACGCCGAGATCGACTCGCGCAGCGTGATCGCCTGCTTCTTCAGGTTCGGGAACTCCTGGAACATCTTCTCGGCCAGAGCCTTGTACTTATCGGTGTCCAGGTGGCCTTCTTCCACGTCCACGTCCACCGAGACGCCGATCGAGAGCTGGCAGTCCTCTTCGTTGGCGATGCCCACATCCACGAACTTCACCAGTTCGCGCATCACTTCCGGCGCGGACTTGCCGTAGTTCCACAGCTTCTTGCGGAAGTTGTAGTCGCACGACACCGTCAGGCCCTTCTCCTTGGCCTTCTGCACGGCTTCCATCGAGAGGTCCGCCGCGCCCTGGCTGATGGCCGGGGTGATGCCGGTGATGTGGAACCAAGTGGCGCCGTCGAAGATCGCATCCCAGTCGAAATCGCCCGGCTTGGCCAGCGAAATCGAGGAGTAGTCGCGGTCATAGATGACCTTGGAGGGCCGCTGGTTGGCGCCGTGCTCGAGGTAGTAGACACCCAGGCGTCCGCCCTTGGTGCGCTTGACCTGATCCACGGAAACGCCCAGCCCGCGCAGCTCGGCGAGGCAGGAATCCACGATCTCGTGCTTGGCCGGCAGAGCCGTCACGAACGAGGCCGGCAGGCCGTAGTTGGCGCACGAGACGGCCACGTTGGCCTCGCCGCCGCCAAAGGTCGCCACGAACATCGGGGACTGCAGTTGCCGCTCCAAATTCGGGGGGCAGAGCCGCAGCATGATCTCGCCAAAGGTCACAATCTTCGCCATGTTTCGAATCGTCCTTCTTTTCCCGGCTCCAAGGCCCGGAAGCAGTTGTGAATACAGCAGGATATCAGACTCCGGCCGGGTCTCGCGGCGGTCTTGAAACGGGGGCGGGAGGGCTCGTGTCCACCCAGTGATGAGAAAAATCACACGATTTGAAGGAGTTTCTTGGATGAGCCTGGTGGGTGCGGCGGCGGTCTTACTGCTGCTCGATTCCGGTTGCGGCAAGGTCTACCAGCCGGAAGAGATGGTGCGAGCCATCGAGCTGCCGGCCGGCACCGAGCTGATGGTGACTCCGGCCGAACCGATCGATCTCGAAGAGATGGAGACCGGCGCGCAGTTCGCCGGCACGCTCGAGCTGCCTCTAATCCGAGACAACGTGGTGATCGCACCGAAGGGCGCCCCGGTGGGCGGCGAGTTCGTCGTCGACGCGCAAGCCGAGGATGAAGGCGTGCTGCCGCTCGGCATCCGGCTGACGAGCCTGATGATCCACGGCGGGCAGGAAGCCTCGCTGACGACGGCCCCGGTCTTCCCCGAAGCGCGGGCGGAGGCGGTGAGCAAGCCCGAGGTTCGCGAGGACGCCGTGCTGATGTTCGTGCTGACCGAGCCGACGCAAGTGAGCTGGTCCATGGACGCCGCTCCGGGCGTTCACCCGAGCTAGAGCCCTCGTGCATGCGCGAGAGAGGACGGATAGCCTCGGTCGGCCCCGGCCTCTCGCAGGTTCTTGTTCCCCAACCTGTGAGGGAACAAGGGCATCGAAACCTGCGTACCGCTGATCATGACCCCTCTCTTTGAGGCGGCGCGCGGGATGAAGGCCGCAGGGATTGCCCTGTGCTTCTTGCTGATCCCCCTTGGCGCGTCCGCTCAGCAGACCAACACCGCGGCAATTCAACGGATCGAGTCGGGTCTCTTGTTCCCGGTCGCCGTCGCCGGCGAACCTGTCCCGCAAAAGAACATTCGGGGCCGGATGGAGCGCTATGGCGCGCCGGCTGTCAGCGTCACTGTGATCGACCAGCACCGGATCGCTTGGTCCCGTGCGTACGGCGCCATTCGGGAGGACAAAACGCCGGCGACGCCGGAAACCCTCTTTCAGGCCGCCTCCATCAGCAAGCCCGTCACCGCTGCCGCCGCACTGATGCTCGTTTCTCGCGGAACCCTCGACCTGGACGTTCCGGTCGACCGATATCTCTCCTCGTGGAAGATCCCGGAATCGGCGCTGACCGCAACCTCTCCCATCACGCTACGAGAACTGCTGTCTCACTCGGCGGGGATCTCCGTGCACGGCTTTGACGGTTACGAAGTAGGCGCCCCCGTGCCGACACTCCAGCAGGTGCTGAGCGGCGCTCCGCCCGCCAACTCCCTGCCAATCCGTGTCGAACAGGAACCGGGCAAGTCCTGGCAGTACTCCGGCGGCGGCTATACGATCGTCCAGCAGATCCTCGAAGACGTGACCGGCAAACCCTTCCATCAACTGATGGCCGAGCTGGTGCTCGATCAGCTTGGAATGGCGTCCAGTACCTTCTTGCAACCCCTGCCGGAGCGGCAGGCGCAGAGGGCGGCCACGGGTTATGGCGACGACGGACGGCCTGTGGCCGGCCGCTGGCACGTCTACCCGGAGCAAGCCGCCGCAGGCCTCTGGACGACCGCATCGGATCTGGCCGAATTCGCACTGTGGGTGATGGCGGACGGCAATCCTCCCGGCATGAGTCAGGACCGGGAAGCAGCCCGACTCTTGATCGCGCGACAACCCGACCTGGTGAACCGCTACGGAGGCATGGGCCTCGGCTTTTTCGTGGGCGGTGAAGGCGCAGCCAAGCACTTCCTCCATGGCGGAGGAAACGCCGGGTTTCGCTGCTACATGATCGGCTTTCCGGCCACCGGGCAGGGCGTCGTCATCATGACCAACTCAGATTCCGGGATCCCGCTGGCGCTCGAGATCACGCGCGCCGTGGCGAGCGAGTATCAATGGCCCGAGCGCTTCCAGCGAGTCATCACCGCCCAGCCTGTTGACGCAGCCCAACTCGCAGCGTACGAAGGCTCGTATCGCGAGGGTCCCGCCTCCGCCGACAAGATGTCCATCGAGGCCGTTCCAGAAGGGCTCGCGGCGCGACTCAACACCGCACCGGCCGTCCTCCTGCGGATGGAAGGCGAAGATCGATTCGTGGACCCCGAGAGCGGTACGGAGTACATCTTCTCGTCTCCCGCTGACGGAGAAGCCAAGACGCTTCTGGTCCAGCCCGAAAGAGGCAATACGAGGACGATGACGCGCCAAGTCGTTTCTAACGGCCAATGAGAGAACGCCCAGCAGGACGCTCTCCTGCAGTTCCATTCTTGCGGCCGAAACCGAATAGCTCACCAACAATCATGCACAACCGTTTCACAGTACTCCGCCCCTGGGCTCGTACCGCTCTCATGGCGATTGGAACAGCCGTCGTCTCTTGGGCCCAGGCTTCCCCCGCCGTTCTGGAGCAGGACGCAAATCGTCTCCTCGCGGAGCACAACATTCCAAGCGTCTCGATCGCACAAATCAAGGACGGTCGGATCGTGCTTACGACCGCCTACGGCCGAAGCAGCTCCACTGCAGCCCCGACGCCGGACACGCTTTACAACATCGCCTCGCTGACGAAGCCGATCAGCGCCGAGGTTGCCCTGCGACTCATGTCGAAAGGCGCGATCGCCCTGGACGAACCGATGTATACGTACTGGACGGACCCGGACATCGAAAGCGATGAGCGACGGAAGCTGTTGACCCCGCGGATCTCCCTGAGCCACCAGACCGGCTTTGCCAACTGGCGGTCGGAAACAGGCAATGTCCTCACCTTCAGAAACGATCCGGGCGCGGGATTCGGCTATTCCGGCGAGGGGTATGAATATCTGTCGCGCTTCATCGAGAAGAAGACCGGAAAGAATCTTGAAGAGCACGCCCGCGAGCTCATTTTTGGGCCCGCCGGCATGGAAGACACCGCCTATACGCGCCAGCCGTGGTTCGAGGGGAGAGTCGCCGTCCCCGCGGACGCACAAGGCCAGTGGCTCAAACCGACCTTTGCCGACCGGCCCGTGGCGTCCGATCTCGCGTATACGACCGCAGCGGACTACGCCCGTCTTTTGCTGCAAGTGATGGAAGACAAAGGAATCAGCGCGGACCTTGCCAAAGAGAGGAGCAAGGTTCAGGTCAGCCTGAGAGAGAAGATGTGTCAGGCAATCCCAAAGGAAGTCTGTCCGGACGACTTGGGCATGGGACTTGGGTGGCAAGTGCTCCGGTTCGGGAGCAAGACCATTCTGATGCACACCGGCCGGGACCCTGGACTCTACACGTACGCCTACCTATGCCCCACGACCGGATCGGGCGCGGTGATCCTGACCAACGGCCAGAACGGCAACAAGATCGTACTTCCGCTTCTCAAAGATCTCGAGGCCGAGCCCGAGTTCCTCGACTTCCTCGCCAAGGCCATGCGGTAGTCCGTCTCGAGTCAGCGAGCGCATTCGAAGGCGAAGGCTATGATGAGCGGGTGCCTTGGGAGCTGGTTCGGCGCATCCCTCACCCGGCGCTGCGGCCTTACGTGGCGGAGTATCAGGGCTACCGGGAGTCCGGCGGGCAGTCCATCGTGCGGCGGGAGCCGGCGACATCCGAGATCCCTCTGATCCTCAACTTCGGCGAGCCTTTTACGATCGACGGAAGCTACGCTGCGGGCGGCGGCCCGCAGCCCTTCCACAGCTTCGTGGCCGGCATGGGCGACTCGTTCGCCGTCGTCGGCTCGGCTGGCTC
This sequence comes from Acidobacteriota bacterium, assembly GCA_016125275.1. Taxonomy (GTDB): domain Bacteria; phylum Acidobacteriota; class Terriglobia; order Bryobacterales; family UBA6623; genus RI-231. Next base: position 896,366 of record WGMB01000003.1, read on the forward strand.
GGCCTACTGCATGCAAGCGAATTTTTCGCCGCTGGGGGCCTATCGCATCCTACGCTTGCCGATGCACGAGATCGCGGCCAAGGTAGCGGATCTGGAGCTGCTCTGGGGACGCTCCGCGCAGCGCCTGCTCGACCGGCTCTACGCAGCCCCGGGATGGGAACCGCGGTTCGAGCTTCTCGACCGCTTCCTGCTGGATCGGCTCGCCCGAGCGCGCCCGGCGGCTCCGGAAGTCGAGGCGGCCTGGGAGCGGCTGAGGACATCGCACGGCGCGCTGCCGGTGGACGAGCTGGCGCGGGAGCTGGGCTGGAGCCGCCGCCACCTGGCCCGGCGCTTTCAGCAGCAGCTCGGGCAGCCGCCCAAGACCGTGGCCCGCATTCTACGGTTCGAGCGCGCCCGACGCAGAGCCCTCGATCGGCCACGAGCGGCCTGGAGCGAGATCGCCCTCGACTGCGGCTACTCCGACCAAGCCCACCTGATCCGGGAGTTCCGCAGCCTCTCCGGCCTCACGCCGCCCGAGCTCGACCGCCGCACCGACAGCGACGGCGGCGGCGTGCTGGAGCCGCTGTAGCATGTCCCATTCGTTCAATTCACGGCCGAACCCGGCGCGATAGGCTACTCGCATGGACGTTCAACCGCCTCGCATCTACCCTTGCCTACGCTACGAAGACGCGCCCGCCATGATCGAATGGCTCGTGCGGGCCTTCGCGTTCGAGAAGAATGCGGTCTACGCCGCCGACGACGGCTCCATCGCCCACGCTCAGCTGAGCTTCGGCTCGGCGATGATCATGCTGGGCTCGGGCAAGAATTCCGACTCGGAGCTCGACAAGGTCTTTCGAACCCCTCGCGAGGCCGGACCGCTGAGCAGCCAGACCATCTACATCGCCGTCGACGATGTGGACGCGCACCACAACCGAGCCAAAGCGGCCGGCGCGGAGATCCTGATGGAGCTCACCGACCAGCCGTACGGCAGCCGCGACTACATCTGCAAGGACCCCGAAGGCAACGTCTGGTGCTTTGGGACGTATTGGCCGAAAGTCGGCGAAGAGCCGCAGTAGGCGCCGGTGGTAAGCTGAGCGCTGATGGGCGTTGTCAAAGAGCTGGTTTCGCTCGAAGACTATCTGTCGATGAGCTTCGATGGCGTCGACGCCGAGCTGATTGACGGGGAGGTCGCCGAGCGCCCAATGCCGAATGACGCCCATTCGCTCGCCCAGCAAGTCCTGGCTGAGGCTTTCGGCCCGGCAAGAAAGGCGGGGAAGATCCTAGCCAGGCCCGAGCTTCGGGTTCAGGTCGATCCCAGAACGGTTTTCGTCCCGGACTACTGCGTCTTTGCCGGCGCCACGCGCGACCCGCGATCCACCAACCCGCCATGGCTCGTGGCCGAGATCATCTCGCCCAGTGATGTGTATTCCCGCCTCGTTTACAAGCTCGATCACTATCGAGCCTGGGGCGTCGAGCACGTCTGGGTCATCGATCCCGAGCAGCGCCGCCTGAGCGTCTACCGGCAAGAAGGGCTGCTGCGCGTGAGCAAGCTCGAGCTCCCCGATCTCGGCGTGAGCCTCGAGCCGGCCGACCTGTTCGACGAGCCCGCAGCGTAGCCCGTCGCGTTCCGGCTATCATGATGGGCCGATGACGCTGACTCGCCGCCAAATCCTGCTCTCTTCCCTCGCCGTCGCCGCCGGCCCCGTCGCCGCGCAGCAGCGCCGCCCCAACATCCTGTTTTGCATCGCCGACGACTGGGGCTGGCCGCACGCCGGAGCCTATGGGGCGGGCGATTGGGTCAAGACGCCGGCCTTCGACCGCCTCGCCCGCGAAGGGGTTCTGTTCACCAACGCCTTCACGTCAAACCCCAAGTGCAGCCCGTGCCGCGCCACCATCCTGACCGGCCGCAACACCTGGCAGCTCGAGGAGGCGATCAACCACTTTGGCGTGTTTCCTCACAAATGGAAGGTCTTTCCTGAAGTGCTGGAGGACGCAGGCTACCACGTGGGCTTCACCGGCAAGGGCTGGGGCCCGGGCGACTACGAGGCAGGAGGCTTCGACCGCAACCCGGCCGGGCCCGAGTTCTCGAAGATCAAGCTCGACCCGCCGTACCGCTTCATCAGCCCCACCGATTACGCCGCCAACTTCGCGGACTTCCTCTCCAAGCGCCCCTCGGGAGCGCCGTTCAGCTTCTGGCTCGGCGGCCACGAGCCGCATCGCGCCTACGAAGACGGCGCCGGCGAGAAGGCCGGCAAGGACTGGCGCAAGGTCGAGGTCCCCAAGTTCTACGCGCAGAACGACGAGACCATCAAGCGCGACATGACCGACTACGCCGTCGAGGCCGAACACTTCGACTCCCACGTCGGCAAGGCCTTGAAGAAGCTCGAAGAGATCGGCGAGCTCGACAATACGCTGGTCGTGATGACGTCCGACCACGGCATGCCCTTCCCCCGCGTCAAGGGCCAAATCTACGAGATGGGCTTCCACCTGCCGATGGCCGTGCGCTGGGGAGGCATGCAGGGCGGCCGCAAGATCGACGACTTCATCAACGTCCGCGACCTGATGCCGACGTTCCTGGAGCTGGCCGGCGTGCCGATTCCGAACACCGTCACGGGCAAGAGTTTCTTGGGCGTGCTGAAGTCCAACAAGTCCGGCACGGTGGACTCGACCCGCAACCGCATGATCGTCGGCAAGGAACGCCACGACCTGGGCCGTCCCGACGACGCCGGCTACCCGGTGCGCGCCATCCGCACGCCGGACTTCCTCTACGTCCGCAACTACGAGCCCGACGCCTGGCCGGCCGGCAACCCGGAGACCGGCTACCGCAACGTCGACGACTCGCCGACCAAAGGGAAGATCCTGGGCAGCTTCAACGAGTGGTACCGGCTAAGCTTCGGCAAGCGGCCGGCCGAGGAGCTCTACAACGTCAGCGAAGACCCGGCCTGCGTGAACAATCTAGCCGACAAGCCGGAGTTCTTCCAGATGAAGACGCAGCTCCGCGACGAAATGCAGAAGACCCTCGAGGCCGAAGGCGACCCGCGGGCGCTGGGCCACGAAGAGGTTTTTGAGACCTACCGCTACACCGGCCGGCGCACGCACTCCTACGAGAGCTGGCTGGAGAACCAGAAGCAGTAGGCGCTTGACGCGGCGGCGCCGTGTGTCCGACGCTACGGCTCGCATGGACGGAAAGCCCAAGATCACCCGCCGCGGCTTCGTGGCGGCTTCCGCGCTGGCCGGGGCCGCCGCGGAAACGCTCGGCGCCCAGCAAGCCGAGTTCTTCTCCGCCGACAACGCCAAGCTGGCCGCCGCGCTCGCCGACACGATCATTCCGCCGGACGACGAGTGGCCCGGCGGCGCCGAAGCCGGCGTCGTGTCCTATCTGGAGAAGCAGTTGCGCGGCCCGCTGTCGCGGTTCGCACCGCTCTACCTGATCGGGCTGCCAGCGCTCGACGCCACCGCTCTCCGGCTGGCCGGCAAGAGCTTTCCAGACCTAAGCCCCGACGAGCGAACAGCGCTGCTACAACAGTTCGAAAAAGGCGAAGCGGAAGGGCCGGAGTGGCCGGACTTCTCCGCGCAGACGTTCTTGGCGCGGGCAGTGGAACACGCCATGCAGGGCTTCTACGGCGCGCCGCATCACGGCGGCAACCGCGGCGGCGTGAGCTGGCGCATGCTCGGCATCATGGACGTGATGCACTGAGGCTCGGCGATGAAGCTGCCCAAGACAGACGCAGTGATCGTGGGCGCCGGAGCGGCCGGCGGCGTGGTCGCTTACGAGCTCGCCAAGGCCGGGCTGCACGTCGTGCTGCTCGAGCGCGGGCCGCGACTGGAGTTCTCTGACACCGGCCACGACGAGCTGCGTTCGCAACGCACCTGGGTGCTCGGCAGCGCCTTCGGGCCGGACGACGAACGCCACATCCGTCTGATCGGCTCGGGCGACCCGCCGGTCTTCCGCCGGACGCTGCCGTCGGACTCCGGCTACAACCACGTGGCCGCCTGCGTGGGCGGCGGCACCAAGAGCTATGGCGCGATGGCCTGGCGCTTCCTGCCCCAAGACTTCCAAATGCGGTCGACCTACGGAACCGTGGAGGGTTCCACGCTGGAAGACTGGCCGATCCGCTACGAAGAGCTCGAGCCGTACTACGAGAAGGCCGAGTGGGAGATCGGGGTCTCCGGCGACGCGGGGTCCAACCACTTCGAAGGGCCGCGCAAGAAGGGCTATCCGACGCCGGCGCTGCCCTTCAACAAGGAGGCGCGCTTCCTGGCCGACGCCGCCAAGCGCCGCGGGCTGCATCCCTTCCCGATCCCCATGGCGATCAACTCGGAGCTCTACGCCGAGCGCCCCTGCTGCATCGCCTGCCCGCACTGCGTGGGCTTCGCCTGCGAGGTGCACGCCAAGAGCTCCACGGCCGACACGGTGATTCCGCGCGCCGAGAAGACCGGCAACTGCGAGCTGCGGACCGAGTGCGTCGCCAAGGAAGTGCTGACCGACGCGCGCGGGCGGGCGACCGGCGTGGCCTACTTCCAGGGCCGAGAGCTCATCGAGCAGCCGGCGGACGTCGTGATCGTCTCCTGCTCGGCCACCGAGTCTCCGCGGCTTCTGCTCAACTCCAAGAGCAAGCTGTTCCCTCAGGGCCTGGGCAATCGCAACGACTGGGTCGGCCGCAACCTGCAAGGCCACGCCTACTCCGGGGCGGCGGCGGTGTTCGACGAGGAGCTGTTTGACGGGACCGGCCCGGCCGCCCGCGTGGCGCTGTGCGATTACAGCCACGGCAACCAGGGCGTGGTGGGCGGCGCCATGCTGGCGAACGAGTTCATCCGGTTGCCCTACCTGTTCTCCCAGCGAGGCCCCACGCCCACGGTCGGGCGCTGGGGCGCTGCTCACAAGGAGTTCATGCGGAGCTACTACAAGCGCTCCGCCGGGCTCAAAGGTCCTGTGCAGGAGATGCCCGTGTTCGCCAGCCGCGTGGAGGTCGACGACTCGCTCAAGGACTACTGGGGGATTCCGGTGGCCAAGATCAGCGGCCATCGCCACCCGCAGGACCGCGAGACGGGCCGCTTTCTGGCCGAGCGGGCGGCGGAGATCCTCAAAGAGGCCGGCGGCCGGGACATCAGCCTGAGCCTGCCTGGGCTCGGGGTCTCCGGCGGCCAGCACCAGGCCGGCACGTGCCGTATGGGCGACGACCCCAAGACCTCGGTCACTACCAAGCACGGCAAGCTGCACGACGTGGACAACGTGTTCGTCATCGACGGCAGCCTGCACGTGACCAACGGCGGCTTCAACCCCTCGCTGACGATCCAGGCGCTGGCGTTCTGGTGCTCGGAGTATCTGGTGCGGGAGTGGAAGGGGACGCGGTTCCGGTAAATTTCGACGGACAGGAATGTCCGTCTCCACCAGCGCCGCAGCCTCAGTGGGGCCGGACATTCCTGTCCGGCCTCTGCTACCCGCGCCGGAACGGATACGCCATCTGGCCCCAAAAACCGTCCGGCACGGCCGCCTCCGGCGCGCCCAGCTCCCGCGGCAGCTTGCCTTCCGGCATGTAGTACGTGCCGAACACGATGTCCCACAGCGGCAGCAGCCCGGCCAGGTTCTTGCCCTCGGCCTCCGGCTCGGCGCTGTGATGCCAGCGGTGGAAGACAGGGCTCGAGACGACCTTCCGCAGCGGTCCGAAGGTCCAGTCCACATTCGCGTGCAGCAGAATCCCGTGGAACGTCAGGAATGGGATGTAGCCGGCGATGACGGTCGGCGAGAAGCCCAGCAGCACGAACGGAACCGCCCGCAACGTCCTCGACAGCACGTCGTTCACCGGATGCAGCCGCACTGACGACAGCCAGTCCAAATCCTGCGAGCTATGGTGGATGGCGTGGAACTTCCACAGCGCCGGCGAGTGGAACCAGCGGTGCGTCCAGTAGCCGACCAGGTCGCCCGCCACCAGGACGACCGCGACCTGCGCCGCTACGGGCAGGTCCGCCACCGGTCCCCAGCCGGCCGCCAGGGCTTCTTTCTCAAGCGAGCGTCCGGTCAGCAACAGCAGCGGAACCAGGGCGACGAGCGGGACGATGCGGCTGAGCCCGCGCGTAACCAGCGGGGTGAAGAACCAGTAGAAGACGTCCGTTCGGAAGCCCCGCCGCAGCCGCTTCTGCGCGGGAATTCCCGGCCAGCGCAGCTCGATCGTCCAGAACAGCAGCGTCAACAACACGAAGCCGATCAACAGGCCAAGGATTCGCGCGCTCATCGCTGTTGCACCCTACGAAAATCGTATGGGATCGGTTCCCCTGAGGCCAGGGCGATCAAAACTTTCTATCCCTGCTACAGCCGTCGGGATGGAAAAAACGCTGTGATATGATTCCAACTCCGGTGGTGTCGCCGAGCCCCGTCAGCCCCGAAAATCTCTACTGTTTACCCTTGGAGGAACTATGAGCGTTTCACGCACCCCCGCGGACGTCATCCAGTTCGCTAAAGAGAACGACGCCAAGATCCTGGATCTGCGCTTCGCGGATCTGCCCGGTCTGTGGCAGCACGTCTCCTACCCGATCAACATGCTCGAAGAGGACAGCTTCGAGGATGGTTTCGGGTTCGACGGCTCCTCGATTCGCGGCTGGCAAGCGATCTCCGAGTCGGACATGCTGATCATGCCCGACCCGAACATGGTCTTCATGGACCCGTTCACCGAGACGCCGACGCTGGTCATCATCTGCAACATCGTCGACCCCATCACCAAGCAGCACTACGAGCGCGACCCGCGATGGATCGCCCAGAAGGCGGAGAAGTACCTGCTCTACACCGGCTTGGGCGACACGGCCTTCTTCGGCGCCGAGGCGGAGTTCTTCATCTTCGACAACATCCGCTTCGACCAGGCCCCCAACTACGGCTTCTACTACATCGACTCCGAAGAGGGCCGCTGGAACTCCGGCCGCGCCGACCACAACCTCGGCTACCGCCCGCGCTACAAAGAGGGCTACTTCCCGGTACCGCCCACCGACCATCACATGAACATCCGCACTGAGATGGTGCAGTTGATGGAAGCCTGCGGCCTGAACATCGAGTGCCACCACCACGAGGTCGCCACCGGCGGGCAGTGCGAGATCGACCAGCGCTTCGACACGCTGGTGAAGTCCGCCGACAACATGATGCTCTACAAGTACATCGTGCGGAACGTGGCCTTCGCCCACGGCCGCACGGTGACCTTCATGCCCAAGCCGCTGTGGAACGACAACGGCAGCGGCATGCACACGCATCAGTCGATCTGGAAGGACGGCGAGCCGCTGTTCGCCGGCGACCAGTACGCGGGCTTGTCGGAGATGGCCTTGCACTACATCGGCGGCCTGCTCAAGCACTCGGCCGCGCTGGCCGCGTTCTGCGCACCGACCACCAACAGCTATAAGCGCCTGGTGCCCGGCTTCGAAGCCCCGGTCAACCTGGCCTACTCGCGCCGCAACCGTTCGGCCGCTTGCCGCATTCCGATGTACTCGCAGAGCCCGAAGTCCAAGCGCGTGGAGCTGCGCTACCCCGATCCGGCGTCGAACCCCTACCTGGCCTTCTCGGCGATGATGATGGCCGGCGTGGACGGCATCCTCAACAAGATCGATCCGGGCGAACCGCTCGACAAGGACATCTACGATCTGTCGCCGGAAGAGCTGCGCAACGTGCCGGCGCTGCCGACCTCGCTCGACGGCGCGCTGATGGCGCTCGAGGAGGATCACGAGTTCCTTACGCGGAACGATGTGTTCACCGAAGAGCTGATCGCCAGCTACATCGACTACAAGATGTCGGCCGAGGTGGACGCCGTCCGCCAGCGCCCGCATCCGTACGAGTTCAGCCTGTACTACGACATCTAGGACGGCGAACGGAGACCCCTCTCACACCGACGGCAGCAGAACCCCAGGCCCCGGCCTGGGGTTTTGCTATTCTCCCAAGCTGTATGACCCGCCGCGATTTCTTGCGCTCCTCGCTTGCCCTGGGCGCCGCCTTCCCCGCCCTGTACGCCGCCGAAACCAAGATCGGCGTCCCGCTGAAGATCACCAAGGTCGAGCCCGTCATCCTGCGCTCGCCCGCCGCGCCGGGCCGCTCCGAGGATGAGTTCGTCTCCATGACGCCCCTCGGCGGCATGACCACCGGCAAGGGCTTGTGGAACCGCCTGGAGCGCGGCGAGACCGTCCGCCAGGGCGGCTACCAGCAGACCGTGCTGGTGAAGATCACCACCGACCAGGGGATCGTCGGCTGGGGAGAGTCCCACGCCGTGATGACGCCCCGCGCCGTCGCCACCATTCTGACCGACCTTTTCGCGCCGATCCTGATCGGCGAGGACGCCCGCCGCATCGAGCCCATCTGGGAGAAGATGTACTCCACCCAGCGGCTGCGCGGCTACGGCACCGGCTACTTCACGCGCGCCATGGCGGGCGTCGACATCGCCTTGTGGGACATCGTCGGCAAGGCCTCCGGGCTGCCGGTCTACCAGTTGCTGGGCGGCAAGTTCCGCGACAGCATCCCCACCTACCAAGGCGTCGGAGGCGGGCCGCCGGAAGAGGTCGCCGAGAAGGTCCGCGAGCTGCTCGAGATCGGCTACACCGTCCAGAAGATGAGCCTCGCCAAAGGGCGCGGCGAGCAGATTCGCGACGTCAACCGCGTGGTGGCCGCCGCCGACGTGCTCAAGGGCCGCGGCGAGATTCTGGTGGACTCGCTCGGCGGCTACACCCTGGCCGAGGCCACCCGCGTCGGCCGCATTCTGGACGCCCAAGGCAACGTCGGCTGGTGGGAAGACGTGCTGATGCCGGAGGATTTCGAGGGCATGGCGATCCTGGCGGACAAGCTGGACATGCCGATCTGCGCCGGCGAGCAGTATTCCAACCGCTTCCAGTTCGCCGAGCTTTTCGATCGCCGCGCCTGCGACATCATCAACCCGGACACGGCGCGCATCGGCATCACCGAGACCAAGCGAATCGCCATCATGGCCGACGTGAAGAACATCCTGTTCTCGCCGCACTCCTCGATGGGCTCGGCGCCGTACAGGGCTTCGGCCATCCACCTGTGCGCGTCCACGGTCAATTCGGTGATTCTGGAGGGCGGAGAGAGCTACAAGGGGGCCTTTGGGGACCAGATCCTCTCCCAGCGCCTGCCGTACTCGCCCGGGTCCGTCGAGGTTCCCGACGCGCCGGGGCTGGGCTTCGAGTTTGACGAGAAGGAGCTGGCGAAGGTGACCGTCGCATGAGCGAGCCGTTGGTGCGCGAGTCGGCGGAGGCGGACATCGCCGCCATCGCCCGCATCTACGGCCATCACGTGCTGCACGGCAGCGCCACGTTCGAGCTGGAGCCGCCCGACGAGGCCGAGATGGCGCGCCGCCGGGCGGCGATCCTGGAGGCGGGGCTGCCGTATCTGGTCGCGGAAATCGACGGCCGGGTCGTGGGATACGCCTATGCCGGCGCCTACCGGCCGCGGCCGGCCTACCGCTTCACGGTCGAGGACTCGGTCTACGTCGACCCCGCCTGCATCGGGAAAGGCTGCGGCAAGGCGCTGCTGGGCGCCCTGATCGAGCGTTGCGAGCAGGGGCCGTGGCGGCAGATGATCGCGGTGATCGGCGACAGCGGCAACGCGGCCTCGATCGGTCTGCATGAGCGGTTCGGGTTCCGCCACGCGGGGACGCTGCTGAAGGTGGGCTACAAGTTCGAGCGCTGGGTGGATACGGTGCTGATGCAACGCGAGCTGGGCTCGTAGCGCACGCCTCCGGCGTGCCGGGTCGTCGGTCCCCGACGACCTCCGGAACGGAGGCCGGGACGGCCTCCGCTGCTCGCCTGGAGGCGCGCGCTACCAGTTCGTGATCGAGCCGTCGGGGCGCTGGAACAGCGGGATCGGCCGCGACTGCTCCTTCACCTCCAGCACGAGCTGCGCCTGCGACGGGTCGAACGTCACGCCCAGGCCCGGCTTGTTCACCGGGTACAGCTTGCCGGCGCGAAAATCGTACACCTCCGGCAGGTGCGGCGCTTCCAGCTTGCCCAGCCCGCGCATCTCCATCAGATGTGGCCCCGATGACGCCGCCAGGCAATGCACCAGCGAGGCCTCGGCCAGCGGCCCGGTGAAGTGCGGCACCAGGCCGATGTAGTGCGTCTCGCACAGCGCCGCCAGCTTCATGAACTCCGTGATGCCGCCGGCGTTCGGCAGCGTCACCCGCGAGAAGTCGAAGAGCTGGTTCTCGATGAGCATGTTGGCGTCCCAGCGGTCGCCGTAGTGCTCGCCCACGGCCAGCGGAACCTTCACCATCGGGCGGAAGGTGCGGTAGACCTCGGGGTTCTCCGAGCGGATCGGGTCCTCCACGAACAACGGCCGCAGCGGCTCGATCAGGCCGCACAGGCGCACGGCGTCGGGCAGGTCGAGGCGCGTGTGGAAGTCGATGGCCCAGTCGCCGTCCTCACCCACGCCTTCGCGGACCTGGCGGCACATTTCGGCCGCGCGGTCGACCTCGCGGCGCGCCTTGTAGCCGTCCGGGCCGGCGTCGGCGCCGTGGAAGCGGTAGGCGCGATAGCCGAACTCGATGCAGGCGCGGGCGCTTTCCTTCAAGCTGCCGCGGTCGGGGAAGCCCGTCGCGTAGCACTCCACGAAGTTGCGCGTGAGGCCGCCGAGCAGCTCGTAGACCGGCACGCCCAGCGCCTTGCCCTTGATGTCCCACAGCGCCAGGTCGATCGCGCCGAGGGCGTGGATCTTCTCGCGTCCCGGCGGATAGAAGTAGTGCCGGTACATGAGCTGCCAGAGGTGCTCGATGCGGGAAGGGTTCTCGCCGATGATGAGGCCGGCGAGCTGCTCGATGGAGTCACGATGGCCGCCCTCGCCGATGCCGGTGATGCCGGCGTCGGTCTCGACGACGACGATCTCGCTGGACTGGTTGAAGATGGGGCGGGTGTCGCCGCCGACGTGATAGTACTTCACGCCGGTGATCTTCATCTTCGGCAGGGCGGCATGGGCGGAACGGGGGCCGGGGAGGACAGCGGCGGCCAGGCCGGCGGGCAGCGCTTTCAACAGGGAGCGACGACGCATCAGCGGATTGTAGCGCCATTGCCGGCCGGCAAGATCGACGGACACGAATGTCCGTCTCCACCAGGACGACGGAGCAGCCTCGGTGGGGCCGGACATTCCTGTCCGGCTCGCGGGAACACCGTGGAATCAGCTATCGTGGCGGGCGCTATGCAACAGAAACCGCTCCACGGCAAAGTCGCCGTCATCACCGGGGCCGGGCGCGGCATCGGGCGCGCCATTGCCGAGGCCTACGCCGCCGCCGGAGCCGCCATCGTCTGCGCGGCCCGCAGCGAAGCCCAGCTCGCCGAGGTCGTCGCCGCCATTCAAGCCGCCGGCGGTCGCGCCATCGCCGTTCCCACGGACGTTACCCGGCTCGAGCCCGTCGAGCGGCTTTACCAGCGCGCCGTGGAGGCGTTCGGCGGAGTCGATATCGTGGTCATCAACGCCGGCGGCAACATGGACCGCATGCCCATCGAGACCGGCGACCCGGCCGCCTGGCTCGCCACCGTCGAGCTCAACCTCAACGGCGCCTACCTGACGCTCAAGTGCGCCCTGCCGCACCTGCGGGCGCGCGGCGCGGGCAAGATCATCGCCATTGGGTCGGGCCAGGGGCGGCGCGGCTCGCCGGGCGCCTCGTCATACTCGGCGGCCAAGGCCGGGCTGTCGCTGCTGGTGCGGGTGGCGGCGCAAGAGCTCGGCGAGACGAACATCACCGTCAACGAGCTGATCCCCGGGCCGGTTCGCACCGCCCTGACGGCCGACGTCGAGCGCCGCGCGGCCGCGTCCGGCGGAACCACGCCGTTCACCAATCCGGTGGAGTGGATCAAACAGCCGGAAGACGTCGCGCCGCTGGCGCTGTTCCTGGCGACCCAGCCCGACCGCGGGCCGACCGGCCAAACCTTCAGCTTGATGCGCCGCGACATGTAACAACGGAGCCGCAGCCGTGAGGCTGCGACCACCGAGGCCCGGAGGCCGCCGTGGCCTCAATCCTGGGTCGGCAGCTCGATCCCCGCCAGCTTCTGATACACCCGCACCACCGAGGCGTCGTCATCGCGGCCCATGCCCGCCGCGGCCGCCATCAGGAACATCTGCATCGCGGCCCCGGCGATCGGGACCGGGAACTGGTTGGCGCGCGCGGAATCCACCACGATCCCCAAATCCTTGGTGAAGATGTTGACCGCGCTGCGCGGCTGGTAGTCGCCTTCCAGGATGTGCGGCACGCGGTTCTCGAACATCCACGAATTGCCCGCCGAAGCCGTAATCACTTCGTAGACCGTGGGCAGATCCAGGCCCAGCTTGGCGGCCAGCGCCATCGCCTCGGACGCGGCGGCGATGTGCACGCCCGCCAGGAGTTGGTTGATCAGCTTGACCGCCGAGCCCGGCCCCGGGCGGTCGGCGATACGAAAAACCTTTTCGGCGACGGCCGCAAGCGCGGGCTCGGCCGCCGCGAAGGCTTCCGGGGCTCCCGCGCCCATTACGGTGAGCCGGCCCGCGGCGGCCTTGACTGCCCCTCCGCTGATGGGGGCGTCGAGATAGAGCACGCCTCGCTCGGCCAGCCGCGCGGCCGTCTTCGGAGGATAGGCCGGGTCAACGGTGCAGCAGCTCACAAAGACCGTCCCCGGAGCCATCGCCTCCGCGGAGCCGCCTTCGCCAAACAGGACGGCGTCGTTCTGGGCGGCGTTGACCACCACGGAGAACACCGCCGATGCTCCTTCGGCCGCTTCGCGGGGCTGAGCCACGGCGCGGCCTCCGGCTTGGCGGAAGCGTTCGCGCTGCGCTTCGACGACATCCGCGCCGGCCACGTCAAAGCCCTCGCGCAGCAGCGACTGGGCTATGCCTATGCCCATCGAGCCGAGACCGATCACGCCGACCCGCTTGTTGTTTTGCGCCATGCGCCGAATTGTACCGCCGAGCCCGCGGGCCGCGGCCTTTGCTACCATCGCGCCGATGAAGATGGTGATTTTTCCCGATGTGGACGCCGAGCGGCTGGCGAAAATCGAGCAAGCCGCCGGCTCGATGCAGGTGGTCAACTGCGCTGACGAGGATAAGGCCGCCGGCCACATCGCCGACGCCGACTGCTTCTTCGGCAAGCTGACCCCGCGGCTGCTGGGCGCGGCCACCAAGTTGCGCTGGGTGCAGTCGCCGACCGCCAGCCTGGAGCACTACGTCTTCCCCGCCCTGGTCGACCATCCCTGCAAGCTCACCAACATGCGCGGGCTGTTTTCGGACGTCATCGCCGATCAAGTCTTCGGCTACATCCTCTGCTTCAGCCGCCACTTGCTGACCTACATCCGGCGGCAGCACGAGGCGAGCTGGGCGCCGGTGGGCGGCGAGCAGGGGCGGCCGAGCTTTGCGACCGGACCGGGCCAGATCGGATCCATCGACCGCGCGCACCGTTGCCTGGCGGACCTGACGCTGGGCGTGTTCGGCTTCGGCTACATCGGCGAGGAGATCGGCCGGCGCGGCGCGGCGTTCGGCATGCGCGTCATCGGCATGGACCCGCTCAAGACCGAAGCGCCCGAGGGCGTGGAAGCCATCTGGCCTCCGGAGAAGCTCGACGAGCTGCTGGCCGTGAGCGACTTCTTCGTGATCGCCGCCCCGCACACGCCGGAAACCGAGCGCCTGTTCCGGCTCGACAAGCTGCGCAAGATGCAGCCGTCGGCGGTGCTCATCAACATCGGCCGGGGCGTGATCGTGCCGCTCGACGACCTGGTGGAGGCTTTGCGCGAAGGAGTGATCGCCGGGGCCGCGCTGGACGTCTACGAGACCGAACCGCTGCCGGCCGAGCATCCCTTGTGGCGGATGGACAACGTGATCCTCACGCCGCACGTGGCCGGCTTCTCGCCCCGCATCGCCGAAAGGCACCTCGGCGTAGTGCTCGACAACGTGCGCCGCTTCGTCGCCGGGGAGCCCCTGCGCAACGTCGTCGACAAGGCCAAATGGTTCTGAGTCGTTAGAGCGAGCGGCGGGCGTTGACCAGGTCGCCGATCAGGCCCATGCCGAAGAACAGCGCTCCGGTGATGGCCAGCGCCGCCGTAGGCACTTGCGCCACCGAGCCCCAAGCCGCCCAGGTGCCGAACGCCGCCGCGACCGAAGACAGCAGCAGCGCCACGGCGATGGTGCTGAAGACCCGGAAGGCCCGGAAGTAGGCCACGGTCCGAAACACCTGCGAGAAGATGCGCACGGTGTCGGAGATCGGGCGGATCGAGCTCTTGCCGACGCGCGGCCGGTAGTCGATCGGCACATACACCACCCGCAGATGGCTCAAGTGCATCGCCAGCGTGATGGTGGTGGTGAAGCTGAAGCCTGCCGGCAGCATGAACCAGAACTGGCGCACCCAGTTCACGCGCATTGCTCGCAATCCGCTGTTGATGTCGGCGATCTGGGCGCCGGAGAGCAGCCGACCGAAACGCAGCAGCACGCCTTTGACGAAGGTGCGGATCCAACTGTCGCCGCCGGCGCCCTGGCGCGCGCCCACGGCCATATCGGCGTCGTCGAGCAGCTTCACCAGCTCCGGAATGCGCTCGTTGGGGTAAGTGCCGTCGGCGTCGGTGATGACGATGCGGTCGTAGCGGGCGCCCTCGATGCCGGTCTTCAGCGCGGCGCCGTAGCCCCGGTTGAGGGTGTGGCTGAGCGAGCGGAACAGGTCGGAGCCGGCGGCGAGAGCCTTCAGGCGCTCCGCGGTGCCGTCCGCGCTGCCGTCGTTGACGAAGATCACCTCGACCGGAAGGTCCAAACGCGCCGCCGCCTCGGACAAGGCCTTGCCGGTGGCCTCGATCGAGCGCTCCTCATTGAAGCACGGCACGATGATCGAGACGCCGCGCTCCGGCTGGCGATCCAACCGCAACATTCTGTCTATCTTGAACGAGTCAGGGAGGGCAGAGGTAGGGGGCGGGCCTGTGGAAACGGACCCGACCGTATCCGGTGCATCGGGTCCGCGTCCAGAAGAGCGAGTTACTCGGCTTGCAGCGCCGGATCGAACCGCTTGCGAATGTTCTCGGGGAGTCGATTCTCCTCCGAACGAAGGTGCTCGAGGTCCGGCAGGCCCAAGTCGGCCGGATCGACGACTTCGATGGGAGGACCGCCCGTACCGGCGTCTTTCTCCATCTTGCGCTCTTCGCGGCGCGCTTCTTTCTCGCGCCTCTTCTCGAGGCGTGCAATTTCTTTGCGACGTTTTTGGTAGCTAACGCTGGGTCTGGCCAATCAAACCTCCTGTCGAAGCTGGTTTTCAAAGAGTGGCGTCACACGCGCAACGCCTTTGCTCTTACTTTACCATATATGGCGTACTCTTTTCAGACCCTAGGGTCTTATTTACAAGACCTTGCCGAGGGCGTCCGCCCTGCTACGCTGAGGGATAGGAGAACTGAAGCCATGGCAGATCGAGAGCTTGGATACTTGTGCCTGGGCGTCGTCCTGGGAACGGCGCTGGGAGCGGCCGCCGCGTTGCTGACGGCCCCTCACTCGGGCCGCTACACGCGCCGGCTGCTGCGCCGCACCGGCGAGCAACTCCAGGATCAGGCTCTGGAACTGGGCGAGGAACTCGCCGAGCGCGGGCGCGGCTTGGCCGCCGAGGCCGAGCGCAAGATCCGCCGCGCGACGGCCTCCTAGCCGTCGCTTTGCGAGGCGGCCACCGACGGCGCGACGTACCGCAGGAACGTCGTCGCCGCTTGGATGCGCGCGGCCGTTTCCGCCGTGCGGTCCTTCATGATCTCCTGCAGCACGGACAGGGCCTCGCCGGAAAGATGGTTCGTGCGGGCGCGGGTGGCGCCGAGCGGATCGTCCTCGGCCTCCTCCAGCTTGGCGCGAAACTCGCGCTGCGCCATCCAGCGATAGACGGTCCGCTCGGGGACGTGCACGGCCTGCGCCGCCGCCCTCACCGAGGGGTAGACGACCAAGGCTCGCAGCGCCTGCTCCTGCCGCACAGTCAGCTTTCGATTGTTCTTGAATCCCGCCATGGCAGCCTCTCTTCCAGGCTACCGGGCGGGACCAAGCCGAAGGCTGCCAAAAGCAGCCATCGGCTTGAAAACAAAGCGCTCGAAATTCCCGCACGGCGCCGGTAGACGCGCCGCTATCCGGCGGGCTACTGGCGCGGCACGATTCCCGCCGGCAGCGTCAGGTCCGGCCGCCGCACGTAGCGCTCCATCGCCAGCTCGACCTTGGCGCCGGCGCCCGGCGCCAGGTGTACGCGCAAGGTGTTGCCCTGCACGGCGCGGCGGCGTCCGCCGACCGTGGCGCCGATGAAGACGTGCTCGCCGTAACCGCCGGCCTGCACCAGCACTTCCCGCGACTCCACGGGGTCCAGGTTCACCAGTTGCACCGTCACGCTGTCAGAGGTCAGCTTCTCGACCAGCGCGCCCACGTCCTTCGGCAGGCCGGGCCGGCCGCGGGAAGGGTCGAAGTAGCGCAGCCGGGCGTGCAGCGCCCACAGCTTGCTGTTGCCGAAGTAGCCGCCGAGCGTGAGCTGGGTCAGGTTGTCGGTGGCCGCCGGAGACAGGCCCAGCAGATAGTCCGCCAGACGGGTGTCCGGGCTGGTCGGGTCGTGCCGGGCCTCCTCGACCTTGCCGCGCACCGAGGCCAAGTCGCGGCGCAGCGCCTCGACCGGGAAATTGGGGTTGTTGCCTTCGAGAAATCCGATCCAGCCCTTCTTCGTGTCCAACCGCGCCAGGTCGTTGCGATCCATCGACCACAGGTAGATCTGCGTCAGCTCGCTCTCGTGCAGGTTCGGGCTGTACTGGTAGAACTCAGGCTTGCCGTTGGACTTGTAGCCCTTCGGGTCGCCGTACATGGTCGGCAGCAGCGTCTTGCCGCCCTCCACCTTCTTGTTGTCGTAGAGGATGTCGATCTGTTTGCGCAGCACGTCCACGTACTTGCGGTCTCCGGTGAGCAGGTAGGCCACGCCGAAGCCTGCGTAGGGCCCGGAGGAGTAGGTGTTGCGGCTGGCCACCTGCTCGATCTCGCCGTCATAGATGGTGAAGTTCCAGCCGTAGGTGCCCTTCCACCACTGGCCGTTGTACTCGCCGCCGGGCTCGCCGTCGAGGCCGACGTTGGTGGGGATCATGCCGCCGGCCTTGGCGATGCGCTCGGCCCAGGCGTCCACGTATTCCAGAACCCACTGGCGGTACTTGTTCTCGCCGCTGAAGGCGTAGGCGTTGAAGCCCAGCAGCGTCGCGCCCAGGTTGAGCGGGTTGTCGCCCACTGAATCCAGATAGTCCTGGCAGTGCGCCAGCATCTTCGGGTACCAGGACATCAGGTCGAGCATCTCGCCGCGTCCGGCCGAGTTGTGCAGCAGGTGGAAGGTTCCCGGCGTCGGATCGCCGACCCAGTCATACGTCGTGGCCTTGTGGAGCATGGGCCCCATGGAGCCGGTCCAGATGCTCTTGATCAGCTTCTTCTCGGGGTCGTAGTTCTGCTCCGGCAGGTTGGGGTCGTGGCCCATGTACATCTCGGCGAAGCGCTTCATGCGCTCCTGGTACAGCGGGTTGTAGGGCGCCGCCAGGCCGTAGAGCATGAAGCCGCGCATGCCCTCGCCGGTGTGGAACCAGTCCGACTGCGTGATGAACTCGCGATGGTAGGCCCCGTTGCGCGCCAGCTCGGTGAGCTTGGTGCGCATCTCGCCGTACTGCAGCAGGTGCCCGTCCAGGCCCTTGTCGTAGAGCTTCAGCGCGGAATCCGCGCCGCCGAGGGCGTACAGCAGCGTCCAGTTGAAGTAGGTCTCGACGGCGTCGTCGGGACCATCCAGCGTCCCCCAGCGCGGCGTGTGCAAAAGGTATCCGCGGGAGTCCACATACTTGGCCGCAAAGGCTTCGACGGCGTCGGAATTCGCCTCGAGCAGAGCCCTTTCGAGCAAGGCCCACTCCGGCGGATCCATGGGAGTCTCGATAACGATGGCGGACTGAGCCAACAGTCCGGCCGGAAGCAACAAAGCGAGGAGGAGTCTGTTCATGGTACGACCTGCGGTATCCCACCAAGAGCTTCGGCCTGCCTGCCGAAGCCCTGTTCTGCGGACTGGTCCTACTGCCGGGGTCCGACCCAGCCGCGGTTCCACGGTTGCGCCAACGTGGGCGGGTTCACATAGCGATCCATCGAGAGCTCGAGCGTGGCTCCGGCGCCGGGGGCCAGCCGGACGTTGATCCAGCCCGCGTCGAGCGCCGTGGATTGCCCACCCATTTTGACACCCTTGAACTGGTGCTCGCCGTAGCCGCCGGCCTGCACCTGCACATCCCGCGCCTCCACCTGGTTGGTGTTGACCAGAGTGACCGTCACCGAGTCGGCGGTGAGCTTGTGGACCAGGGCCGCCACGTCCTCGGGCATGCCGCTGCGGCGGCGCTCCGGATCGAAGTAGCGCAGCCGGGCGTGCAGCGCCCAGATCTTGCCGTGCGCGAAGTAGCCGCCCAGCATCAGCTCGGTGAGGTGATCGGTGGCCGGCGGCACGATCCGCAGCAGATAGTCGGCCAGACGGGTGTCCGGCGAGGTGGGATCGTTGCGGATCGCCTCGACCTTCTCGCGCACGGACTCGAAGTCCCGCTGCAAGGCCTGCACGGGGTAGGCGTCATTCTTGCCTTCCAGATAGCCCAGCCAGGGCTCCTGCTCCAGCGGAATCCGCTCCAGGTCCTTACGCTGCATCGACCACAGGTAGATCTCCGCCAGGCGGTCGCTGTAGGTCACCGGGCGGAACTCGTACCACTCCGGCTTGCCGTTGTGCTCGTAGCCCTTCGGGTCGCCGTACATGGTCGGCAGCAGCGTCTTGCCACCCTCCACCTTCTTGGCGTCGAAGATCAGGTCCATCTGCTTGCGCAGCACGTCCACGTAGGACTGGTCGCCGGTGAGCAGCAGGCCGTTGGCGAAGCCTGTCCAGGAAGCGGCGGTGAAGTAGTTGCGGTGGGCGATCTGTTCGAGCTCGCCGTCGTAGATGGTGAAGTTTCCAGCCGTAGGTGCCCTTCCACCACTGGCCGTTGTGCTCGCCGCCGAGCTTGCCGTCCAGGCCCACGTTGGAAGGAATCCAGCCGCCGGTCTCAGCCGCCCGGCGCTTCCAGGCGTCGAGGTAGCCGACCGTCCAGTCCTTGTACTTCTGCTCGCCGGTCAAGGCGTAGGCGTTCAGGCCCAGCAGGGTCGCGCCCAAGTTCAGAAAGTTGTCGCCGGCTGAATCGAGATACCCCTCGCAGTGCGCCAGCATCCGCGGGTACCACTTCATCAGGTCGAGCATCTCGTTGTCGCGCGCCGGGTTGTGCAGCAGATGGAAAGTGCCGGGGACCGGGTCGCCGACCCAGTCATACACCGTCGCCTGCCGAATCATGGGGCCTCGCGAGCCGGTCCAGATCGACTTGATGATCTTGTGCTCGGGATCGTAGTTCTTCGCCTCGGGGTCTTCATCCATGTACATGCCGGCGAAGCGCTTCATGCGGTTCACCAGCAACTGGTCGGTCGGGTCGGCAAAGCCCATCAGCAGGAAGCCGCGCATGCCCTCGCCGGTGTGGAACCAGTCTGACTGGGTGATGAACTCCTTGTGATAGGCCCCGTGGGCGGCGATCTCGGTGAGCTCGGTGCGCAGCTCGTTGTACTGCAGCAAGTGGCCTTCGAGGCCCTTCTTGTAGAGCTCCAGCGTGGAGTCGGAGCCGCCCAGGGCGTGCAGCAGGGTCCAGTTGTAGTAGGTCTCGATGGCGTCGTCGGGGCCGTCCAGAGTGCCCCAGCGCATGGTGTGCAGCAGATAGCCGCGCTCGTCGATGTAGCGGTCGGCAAATTCCTCCACCGAGCGGGAATTGGCGTCGAGCAGCGCGCGCTCCAGCAGAGCCCAGTCCGGCGGCGTCATCGGCGTGTCGACGCGGACGGTCGGTTGCGCCGGCAGGACCAAGGGCAGCGCAAGCAGAACGAGGGGGGTCAGGGAGCGCATGGCGCCGAATATCATCGCACAGCAAGCCCGAGGAATCGGGAATCGAAGGATCGCTTCCGGCAAAAATGGTCCGCCTTTTCCGCCCTCAACGGGACGCCGGCGATCCCTCGTCTTGGCGGCCCCGCACGATGCGCCTGCCGGCCGTCGGCCCCCAGTGGCTGGTAATGACCGTATACTGCCGCTCGCCGCAGCCTCCGTCGCAGTGCAGCACCACCCAGTCCCTGGTCGCGCCGAGCTGGTGAGCGCGGGCCGTGTTGGAGAACAGCGCCGTGTAGTGGCGTTCGCCGCGCTGGGTGTGCAGAACCGGCAGCCAGGCTTCGTGGCCCGGGTTGAACCGCCGCGGGGCGATGCGGCGCAGCTCGCCGGCGGCGGCGCGGTCGCGGTACTCTCGGTCCACGTCGAGCAGCTCGCTCACCGGCGGCTCGGCGTCCGCCGGCGCCCTCTCTCCGCCGCGAACGGCGCCCAGGCGCGCCTGCAGGGAATCGACGATGCCGCCGAGCCGCTTCTTGCCGATGCCCAAGATGTCCGCCAGCCGGCCGTCGTGCGCGGCGACCTCCAGCTCCTCCAGGGTGTCGATATCGAGGTCGTGGTGGATGCGTTCGGCGGTGATGCGGCCGATGCCGGGGACGGTCCGCAGCAGCGCCACCGGGTCGGCCTCGCCGCGCAAGCGGTCGAGCATCGGCAGCCGTCCCGTCACGGCCAGGGCGAAGATCGACCGCGCCAGGCTCTCGCCGACGCCGGGCAGCTCGCGCAACCCCTCCATGCCCCGCGCCTCGGCGAGCTCGCGCATCGAACGGGGGTGGCTGCGGACGGTCTCGGCCGCCCGCCGATAAGCCCGCGCGCGGAAGGGGTTGGCGCGCTGCTCTTCGAGCAGATCGGCCGTCTCCTCCAGGCGGCCGGCGATGCGGACGTTGAGCGGATGGAGCATCGGCGCCGCCCTGCCTGAAAACCCTCAGCCGCGGCCGTTGGCGAGCGGAAAGCGGTCCGAATCCACGTGAGCCTGCTGGAAGACGCGCTTCACCTGCTCGACGACCTCCGGATGCTGTTGCGCAACGTCATGGCGCTCGGCCAGATCCTGCGACAGATCGTAGACCTCCACCGGCTGGTCGAGCGCCTTGCGAACGCCCTTCCACTTGCCGACGCGCGCCGCCTGCATGGCGCCGGACGGCATGGCGATCTCCCAATAGAAGTAGTCGTGCTGGGGCTGCTTCTTGCCCAGCAGGGTCGGCAGGAACGAGATGCCGTCGGTGGGCGGCGGCGTCACACCGGCCAGCTCGCAGGCCGTCGGCATGAAGTCCCAAAAAGCCCAGGGCTGCTCGGAGACCGCGCCGGCCTTCACCTTGCCCGGCCAGCGGGCGATGGCCGGGACCCGGATGCCGCCTTCGTAGAAGTCGCGCTTGATGCCGCGCAGCCCGCCCTGGCTCTCAAAAAACGCCGGGCTGTGGCCGCCTTCCTTGTGCGGGCCGTTGTCGGACGAGAACAGGATCAGCGTGTCCTGGTCGACGCCTTTTTCCTTCAGCAGATCGAGCACGCGGCCCACGTCGCGGTCCATGCGCGTGATCATCGCGGCGAAGCCCTTCTCGACGTCCGGCCAGGGCTCTTGGGCGTAGGGGCCGAAGTCTGGCACGGGCTGGCCGTTGCCGGTGTCCGCGCCGAGCTCGTTGTCGGCGTGCGGCGTGGTGAAGGCGAGGTAGCAGAAGAAGGGCCGGCCGGCGACCTGGCCCATCCAGTCCAGCGCCGCCTCGGCGATCAGGTCGTGCGAGTAGGCGTTGTGGCGGGCGCCGCGGTTTTCGCGCAGCAGCTCGTAGGTCTTGTTCCGCCACAGGTGCGTGGGGTAATAGGTATGGGCGTGCGTCTGGCTGTAGTAGCCGAAGAACTCGTCGAAGCCCTGGTCATTGGGGATGCCGGGAGTCTGCGCCTCTCCCAAGGCCCACTTGCCGAAGGCGCCGGTGGCGTAGCCGGCCTTCTTGAGCATTTCGGCCACGGTGACGTCTTCGTCCAGCGGCGGCCGGTTGCCGTTGCCGCGCACCAGGGCGTGGCCGGTGTGGAAGCCCGTCATCAGGCAGCAGCGCGACGGCGCGCAGACCGTCGAGCCGGCGTACGTACTGGTAAAGCGCATGCCCTCGGCGGCCAGGCGGTCGATGTTCGGGGTCTGGATCCGCTGCTGGCCGAAGCAGCCGAGGTCGCCGTAGCCGAGGTCGTCGGCCAGGATGAACACGATGTTGGGCTTTTTCGGCTGCTGCGCGGGGAGCAGCGCGGGAGCGGCCAGCGTGGCGAGAAACGCGCGGCGGGAGAGCGAGTCAGGCATCGTCGCTCGCGATCGTAGCACGCAGTCCCGGGCCCGCGGCCCTCGCTTCAGGCCGCCGAGACCCTTCGTCGTAGCAGCCCGGGCGAGGTTTGCGACAGCCCCAGCAGCCCCCACAGCAGAAACACCGCGTACGACAGCGCCTGGAACAGCAGGATGAACGCGATCGCGTCGCTCTGCTCGAACCCGAACGGCGTGAGCAAGCTCACTGCCACGAACTGATAGATGCCCACGTAGCCCGGCGTGGACGGCAAAGCGCTGCCCAACCCCAGCCCCACCACCAGCAACATCGCCACCGACCAAGGCATCCACAGGCCGATCGAGCGCGAAGCCACCATCATCACCAGGCCGTCGAGCGCCCAGATGGCGGCGGTCAGCACGATGTAGACCACCAGCCGCTGCGCCGAATGCAGGCTGCGCATCCCCTTGAGGCCCTGCTCCAAGGTATGCTCGGCCACCGTCCGCAGCCGGTCCGGCAGCGGCAGCCGGCGGATCACCCGTTCCCAGAACGGTTCGAACAGCGGCACGACCACCAGCCCGGCCACGCCGATCGCGCCTCCCACGGCCAGCGGCCGCGCCGTCACTTCCAGCCATTGCGGCAGCTTCGGTAGCCACAGCAGGATGCCGGCGCCGATCGCCAGCAACGAGACGGCGTCCACCAGCCGCTCACACAGCACCGTCATTAGGACGAACGTCTTGGTCAGGCCCGAGGCGCGGCTCACGATCACGGTGCGCAGCAGCTCGCCCGCCCGCGCCGGCAAGAAGCTGTTGCCCAGATAGCCGACGGCGGTCGCCCAAAAGACCGCCACGGGCGAGAAATCCGCGCCCGAGAGCAGCAGCACGCGCCAGCGCAGCGACCGCAACACCAGCGCCAGCGACATCACGCCGAAGGCGGCGCTCACGTAGGTCAGGCGGGCCTGCCCCAGCAGCTCGACCACCCGTCCCCAGTCGACGCCGCGCAGGGAGTAGTACAGCAGCGCGGAGGCCAAACCCAACGCCGCCAGCCAGTACAGACCTTGCCGCGCGGCGCTCGTGGGCTTCGGCTCGGACTCCACCCTTTGAGGGTCGCACGATCGGCCGCCCGTACGGCGTCGGCCCGCGCAACAAACTCCCGAAGAAATCCGTTGCGGCGAGGGCGGCTTGGGCCTACCATTCCAGCAGCTCAGTTCATGGGAGGTGAAGCCATGAAGCTCACGAAAGGGTTGATTGGACTGTTGGCATTGACGGCGACGCTCGCTTGGGCCGCCTTTCCGCGCTTGGTGTCGGTGGAGCCGACCGCGGCGCAGCCGGGCGGCGAGGCGACCGCCAACGGCCAGAGCTTGGACGCGGCCAACGTGACCAAGCTCTTCCTCACGGCCGGAGGCAAGGATGTAGAGGTCGAGATCCGCGAACAGACCGCCGAGACGATCCGTTTCGTCATTCCCGCCGACACGGCCATGGGTTCGTACAACCTCATGGTCCAGACCGGCGGAGACGCGCCGACGTTGATGGAGCAGCCGGTGCAACTGGAGGTGGCGGACGCCGCCACGGTCGCCAGTCGCGCCAAGGAAGAACAGAAGCTGACCGAGGCCGCGCCGCCGGCCGAGGCCGAGCCGGCCGCCGCGCCGGTCCCATAGTTGCGGGCCGCCGGCGGTCCTCGAGGGCCCTGCGGGGCCGGGGGCGCTCCCGTACGGGCGCCCGGGGGATTGTTCTGTCCCGCCGGCGCCGGGCCTGCTACAATGCCGCCGACGCATCGTTTCGATCGTCGAAGAGTCGTTCCGGAGCCTCGCTATGTCCTTCACACGCCGCAGCTTCCTCGCCGCCGCCGCGCCGCTGGCCCTGTCCGCCGCAGCCCCCAAGGGGGGCGCGGGCGACCGCCGCCCGCTGTTCATCGTGGCCGCCTTGGCGCCGCTCGATCGGACGCGCCGGATCGATGAGGGGCTCACCAAGGAGTACCTAGCCTACCTGCGCGATAACGGCGTCGACGGCGTGCTGGTCAACGGCAGCACCGGCGAGTTCGCCTCCTTCTCGACCGAGGAGCGCAAGCGCAACCTCGAAGTCTTTCTCAAACACAAGGGCTCGCTGGCGATGATGTGCCAGGTCGGCAGCTCCAATCAGCCCGAGGCGCTGGAGCTGACCCGCCACGCTCAAGGCGCCGGCGCGGACCAGTTGCTGCTGCTGCCGCCGTTCTACTTCTCCCAGCCGTCCGACGACGGTCTGGCGGCGTTCATGGAACCGATCCTGGACGCCTCCGAGCTGCCCGTGCTGCTCTACAACATTCCGCAACTCAGCGGCGTCCAGATCACGCTGGGGCTGGTGCGCAAGCTCTCCGGCCACCCGCGGCTGTTCGGCGTCAAGGACTCCTGGGGCAAGCTCGACAACACGCTGGGCTACATCCACGAGAAGGCTGACCTGCACGTGTTCACCGGGGCTTCGGCGCAGATCCAAGTCGTGCTGGAAGCCGGCGGAGCGGGCGCGCTGACCGGCAACGGCAACGTGTTTCCGGCCGAGACCGCCGCCATCGTCAAGGCCTTCCGCGAGCGCGGCGATGTGGCCGCGGCACAGAAGAAGCTCGACGAACGGGCCGCGATCCTGAAGGGCTACGCCGCCGCGGAGTCCCAGAAGGCCTGCCTGGAAGCCAAGGGCCTGGGCCGCATGTACGTGCGTCCGCCGTTCGTGGACCTCACCGACGCCCAGCGCGCCGACCTGAAAGAGAAGATGCGGGCGGTCGGGGCGCTGAGCTAGACTAGCTGCCGATGTCAACCGTTCAGCCGCCGGCCGTGGAGCTTCCGCCCGTCTCGACGAGGGCCTGGAAGAAGAACCCCGGTTCCGATATCGTTCTGCCGATCGCGGAGAAACGCCGCTGGGTGCTGGGCGTCTGGGGCGCCTGCATCGCCTACGCGATCCTGCGCTACAACATCTTCGGCCCGGTGGAATGGATCCACCTGCCGTCCTTCGTCATCAACAAGTCGTTCGGGCTGGGCGCGGTCGTCTTCCTGTCCTGCTCCTACCTGGTCGGCAAGTGGATCAAGGCCTATCCCAGCGATCCCAAGCGGCGCCGCTCGCTGGCGAAGTTCCTCGGCTTGACGGGTTTGTACTTCGCCGGGCTGC
Organism: Acidobacteriota bacterium; assembly: GCA_016125275.1. Lineage (GTDB taxonomy): Bacteria > Acidobacteriota > Terriglobia > Bryobacterales > UBA6623 > RI-231. The sequence goes on from WGMB01000003.1 coordinate 921,629, forward strand.
ACATCATGCTCTCGCTGGCGCTGCTGTCGCCGGCGTATTACGGCAAGTTCTACATCGACGGCGGCAAGATGAACCTGATGGGGGAGGTGACCTTCCTGTTCGGGGCGCTGGCGATCGGCTTCCTGATGTTTCCCGCTATCACCACCCTCCCGCTGATGTATGAAGCCCTGGGCGGCGAGCGCTGGCAGAGGATGCAGCGGATGGGCTATTGGGCCCTGGCAATGCTGGCGGGCCACACCTTCACCATGGGTTGGAGCGGCTGGCTCGAACCCGCCGGCTGGCATGGCGGCATGCCGCCGATCAGCGTCTGGGCGTTCGCCTTCGCCGTCGCGGCGCTGGTCGCCAAGGCCGTCAGCAAGCCCAAGGCGCGCTGAGCCGACCGCGTCCCCACAGCGACCTCAACGCCTGCGCGGAGGCGGCGGCGGCCGGGGAGGCGGCGGCTGATCGGCCAGATCGGACAGCTCGCCCAGCATCTCCAACTCGTCGCCGGAGAACTTCTTCGTCAGCCGATCGTCGGTCAGAGCGCCGTCACGCTCTTCCGGCGTCAGCCCGCGCAGCCGCTGCAGCGCCTTCGTCATCGCCGTCCGCCGTTCCCTCGGCATCTTGGACCAGCGCTGGTACAGATCCCGCGCCAGGTCCTGCTGTTCGGGCCGCAGGCGCGCGAAGAGCTGATAGCGCTGGATCAGCAGCTCGCGCTCTTCCTCGGGCATGGCGTCGAACTGACGCAGCCGATCCATCAGACGCTCGCGCTGGTCCGACGGCAGGTTCCGCAGCCGAGGGTTGTTGCGCAGCATCTCGCGGCGCTTCTCGGGCGGCAACTGCATCAGCCGCACCACCATCTGGTTGAGGCCGTCGGGCCGGTCCTGCGGACGTCCCCCAGGCCCCGGAGGACCTCCGGGGCGCCGGCCGGGCGGTCCGCCCGGACCTCCCGGCGGAAGCGGCGCGATGCCCTGCCCGGGCGGCCCGGCCTGCGCCAGCTCCGCCCAGCCGCCCCCCCGCGGGCCTCTCTGCGCGAACGCGGCGGGCGTAAGCAGTCCCGACCACGCCAGCCAAGCCAGCGTCGCCAAGCTTCCGGCTCGGGCGACACAACACATTCGCAAGGCTCCTTAGGACCGGTCCTCGACGGCTCCGGGCGCGAAGGCGTCGAAGTCCACCAGCATATCCACATCGTCGAGCGCCTGGTCGAGCGCCTCGATGTATTCGACCTCGTCGCCGCTCAGCGCGGCCTTCTCCACCGGCTGGGGCTGCATACGGGCCTCGGGATGGGGCCACAGCACCGCCAGCGCCAAGGCCGCCGCCAGCGCCGCCGTCGCCAGCGAGAAGCGCGGGGCCAGCAGACCGAATAGACGCTGCCGCCAGCTCGTCCGGCTTTCGGCTTCCTCGGCGATCCGGCGATACAGCGCCGCGTCAAAGCCCTGGGAAGGCTGCGGGTCGGCCCACTCGTCCAGCACGGCGAACAAAGACTGCTGCTGCTCGAACTGCTCGCGAAGCTCGGGGTCGCTGTCGAGCCAGCGCTCCAGGGCCCGCCGTTCGGCGGCGTCCCGCGGCAACCCGCGGGGGTCGTGAATCCTCTCCAACGCTTGTTCGCGAGTCATTTAAGCATTTCCTCCGTCGAGGATCGCCCTGTCGGCCTTCGGGCTGGTCGCCAGATGCGCCAGCCTCTCTCGCAGGGTCTCATAGGCTCGAAACAGGAGAGACTTGACGGCCGACACCGAGCACCCCAGGGCGTCGGCGATCTGCTGATAGTCCATCTCCTGGTATTTGTGCATCAGCACGGCGGCGCGCTGCTTGTCCGGCAGTTGCGCAATCGCCTCGCGCACGGCCGACAGCCTGGCGTCGGCCAGCATCTGCTGCTCCCGGTTGGCCCGCCCGTCGACGGCTTCGATCACCGGACGGCCGTCGAGCTCTTCATCCAGGCTGCGCTTGCTCTTCTCGTGCCGGTGATCGCGCAGCGCGTTGAGCGCCAGGCGCGTGGCGATGCGATACAGCCACGTGGCGAAGCGAGCCGTCGGCTCATAGGTTTCCCGCGCGCGGTAGACGCGTAGAAACACCTCCTGCGCCAGCTCCTCGGCCCAGGCCGGATCGCGCACCATGCGCCCGAGATATCCGATCAGCGGCCCACGATATTTGACGAGCAGCAGCTCGAAGCTGGCCGTGTCCCCGGCCCGAACCTCGAGCATCCGTCGTGCATCGGGCTCCAAAGCGATTTCCGCTCCCACGCCCATAAAGAACACCGCGGCGCGCTGAAGGTTGCGGCCGCGGCGTCAAATAATTGTAAACCCGAGCAGTTAGACGCGTCCGACCAGCGTCGGCCGGGCGCCGACCTCGACCGGTTCGGCCACCTGCAGGAACGGGAACTCGGCCACCCGGCGATAGACCGGACCGGCGTCGGTGACGGTGCTCTCGAACAGCGTGAAGCGGTCGGGATTCAGCGTTCCGAACTCACGGCTCGGCAACTCCTCGACGGCGTTGTGCAGCTCGTCGAGCGACTCGCCGTCGAAGACCCGGCCCAGCGTCAGGTGAGGCTGGTAGGGCCGCACCTCCGGAACCACGCCGAGCGGCGCCAAGGCGGCGTCGACGTTGCTGGCCAACTGGCGCAGGGGAGCCGTGTTCTCGGCGCCGACCCAAAAGACTCGCGGCCGATCGAGGCTCGGAAAGTAGCCCAGGCCGGCCAAGGGCACGGCGATCGGCTGGGTCACGCGAACCTCTGAGAGGTTGCGCAACAGGACGTCGAGGCGCGATTCGGGCCAATCCCCGACGTACTTCAACGTGACGTGCATGTTCTGAGGATGGACCCACCGCACCGGGGCGACGGGACGGAGTCGTCGCACGAGCTCGGTGAGGTTGGCGACAACTTTGGAGTTCAATTCGAGCGCAGTAATGAGGCGCATACAGTGGCAGCCTGCCTTTTTCTTCGGGGTGTGACGGGGTGGGGGAACCCGGTCGGTGAGAACCTCTCCGCCCTCTTACTTCTGGTCCTTCGTGTGAACAGAGAACTGTTTCTGGGGTGGTTTCAGGGTCACCGTATACTCTTGCTCGACGCCGCTGAGCTCAATCTTGCCGCCGTAGGTCTGGTAACCGGTGCTGATCACCTGCACCATGTACCAACCTTGCTCGAGCGGCGGCAAAGGAGCCGAACCCTGCATGCTCGTCTTGAGCTGCAACGGACGGCCCTTCATCTTGCGGCTGTCTTCCTTCTTGAGTCGTCCAATCACCACGCTGGCGCGCGGCACGGGCTTGCCTTCCTCGTCGACCACCAGAATCCGCAGGCTCGTCAGGTCCGCAGCGAGAAGCGCGGGCGACGAGAGGGCGGCCAAGGTAAACGTCTGAGTCAGGATCGAACGGCGCGTCAGCTTAGTGTTAAGAAACGACATTAGAACACAAAATTCAGCGATCCGCGATAGCTGCGGACCGATTGGACCAAATAGACCGTACGACCGTCCTGCGTCTGGATCGGGATGTAGCCGGCCTCCAGCAGGTTGCGGACGTCGGCGGTCACCTCGAAGCGGCCCGAACCCGCGCCGAAAGGCAGCGGCTGCCGCACGAAGAAATTCAGCCCGGGGTTGGAGCGGGAGGCAAACTCATTATAGAGGTCCGCCGCGATCGCCGAGCGCCGGTTGAGCCATTGGTAGCTGGAGATGATCGAGGTTTCCGTGCCGGGCAGCTTCGCCGACAGCGAAGTCGTGAGCATGTGGGCCCGGTCGACCTCCAACCGGTCGCGCAGGCTCGCGGCGTCCACCTTGCCCTCGCCGTCTTCGCGGTAGTCCAGCGCGCCGGTGTTGCCGTAGCCCAGCGCGGCCTCGATCCGCTCGTTGACCTTGCGGGCGTAGGAGACCCGGTAGCCGCGAATCAAGTGGCGGCCGCCGTTGACCGTGGCCGCCTGCGAGAACAGGTCCGGCAGAATGTTCGCCCCGTCGAAGAAGCTGCCCGGCGCGAGCGCGCTCAAGGCGGCGTCGGTGATCAGGTCCTGATACACGCCGGCCTCGAACAGTCCCTTGCCCAGCTCCTCGCGATAGGCCGCTTCCATGTGCTCGGTCCGCTGCACCGTGGCGCGGCCGTTGAGCAGCGAGACGCGCGGAAACATGCCCAGCGCCGACAGGCTCTGCCGCAGTTGCTCCTGCTTGGCCGAGTCGGCGTCGGGCCGCGGCGCCCCGGAGGAGTAGCGCAGCTCCACGCTGCGGCGCGGCGTGATCTCATGGGTCAGCTTGGCGAACGGGCTCACGTAGTCGAGCCGGTCGATGAAACGTACCGATTCGTACAGGAAACCGTACTTGAGCTCGGTGGAGGCGCCGATCTTCGTGCTGTCGCGGAAGCCCAGCGACAGCGTCTGGAGCGACGGCATCGACGAGCTGCCCTGCATCGGGTCGAACAGCGCCCGGCCGGCCGCCGCCGAGGTCTGCAACTGACGCACCGTGAGGCTCACCTCCGGCGCCGAAAAGCCGAGCTCGCGCTTGAAGCTGCCGCGGAAGCCCGTCGTCGGCGTGTCTCCGGCGATATTGTTCCCGAAATTGCCGCTCACCGTCACGTCGTTGTTGCCGAACACCGACGTCGCCAGCGCAAAGCTCGTGCCCAGATCGGACTCGTTGGCCAGGGCCGTCGAGCGCACCCCGCCGCCGCCGCTGAGCTTCGCCAGCCCCTGCGTTTCACTGAACGCGCCGGAGAGCTTGCGCATCACCCGGCGGGTCTCGGCGACGTCCTCGTTGGGCGCCAGGCGCAGCACCGGCCGCGTGGTGTGCGTCGCGCGCAGCACCCACTTCCAGTCGTCGGTCATGTCGCGGACTTGGCCGCGACCCGGATAGGCCAACTGCATCGAGGAAAACAAGCCGCGCAGCCCGACGTCGAGCACTACGCTGCGGCCGGCCTCGACCTTCACGCCGTTTTCGGTCAGCGGCAGGAAGCGGTTCAGGGTCACCCGCAGGGCGTACTCGCCGGGGAACAGATCGGTGAGCACGAACGAGCCGCGATGGTCGGTGAAGACCCGCTTCAGCATTACGCCGTCCGGCGACAGAGCGGCCACGGCGGCGCCCATCTGGGGCGTGCCGCGGTCGTCCTTCACCCAGCCCTGGATCGAGCCCAGCAGCAAGTTCTGGGCCGGCGCGGCGGCCGTCAGGAGCAAAAAGCCGGCCGTCACCGCCGCTCTCAGGGCAGTGCGTTGGATTCCGGCGATCGACGACTCGAACAGTCTCTTGCTCTCCTTGGCGCCCGGCGGCCTCGCGGCCCGCCCTTAGATCACCTTGAACTTCGTGGTCGGCGTCAGAACCTCGTTGCGGACCCGGTCAGTGACCTTGAGCGTGAGCTGATACTCGCCCGGCTCCAAGTGCAGAGCCTCCAGCGGCAACAGCTTCTCGATGGTCACCTGCGTGAGCGAAGCGCCGCGGATGTCCGCGAAGTCTTCGGTCACATCCAACAGCAGATCTCCGGGAGAGCCGGCCCGGGCGATCTGGTAGTTGATCTCGCCGTCCGGAATGTCCTCCCCTTCGGGCTCCCCGAGATTGTAGATCTCCATGTAGATGCCCATCCGCTCGTCCTTCTTGAACTCCTCGGTGATGCGCGGACGCACCTTCGAAGCGCCCAGCACGAACTGTCCGGCGCCGAGCGAACGCGTCGGAACGCGCTCGATCTTGTCGGCCAGAATCAGCGTGCTCATGCCGAGGGCGTCATCGGGGAACTCGGGCACCTTCAGCGCCGTGCGATAGGTGCTCATCGTCTCGCCGATGATGTCCTTCACCACCAGCTCCAGGCGGTACATGCCCGGCTTGAGCGGCAGCGGCTTGTTGTAGATCGAAGAGCGCTCGGCCTCGGCCGCCAGCCGGTCCGGCGTGGTGTTGATGCTGACGGTGTCCTCGAAGAAGGTCTCCACCCGGCGCGTCACCGTGGTGATGCGGCCGTAGATGTTGACCACGGCCTTGTGCAGACCGTCTTCCTGCTTGAACATCAGGTCCTGGTTGTCGAGCTGAACGGTGATGCCGGTCAGCACCGAGCTGTCGGTGATCCGGACGTAGCTCATCTCCACCTGGAACGGCAGCGTGTTGAACTCGATCGTCGAGTCGACCACCGCCTCCAAATCCTTGAACTTGACCACCGGCGGTTTCTGGATGTTGGCGTAGAGCTGCAACCGCTCGAACTGGTTGTAGCGCATCGACTGCTGGCCGCCGATCGGCGTACCCATGCGGGTGCCGTCCGTACGGGTAAAGCGGTCGCGCTTGTCCGCCAGGCCCATCTGCTCGGCGATCGTCAGACCGGCGCCGGGCACGTACAGCAAGGCGTCCTTTTCCGACGGGTCCATCGTCATGCGGTACTCGCCGGTCATCGTCGGGTCGACGAACTCGAGCAGAATGTCGCTGCCGATGCCTTCGATCCAGCGGTAGCGCCAGATCTCGAACGGGAACGTGGAGGTGAAGCCGCCGCCCTCGTTGTAGGGGCGCTGGTACATGCCGCCCGAGGGATGCGATTCGATCTCATCCGGCGGGCCGTAGGCGATGTAAACCCGGCCGCGGTCGGTCTTCCAACCGGGGATGCCGGAGGCGTAGCGCTCGCTGGCGTAGGCGATGCGGCGGTAGTGCTCTTCGCGGTACTCGTTCTCGAGCGAGTCCGGCGTGGGATCACGGCGCAGCCAGAAGCCCTGAATGAACTGTTCGCGCTCCTCGTCGGTCGACATCTGCAGGAACGCCTTCCGCTCGTCCGGCGTGATGATGTACCGGACGTCCTCGTCGAGCCACTTCTTGAAGGGCCCTTCGAGCTCTTTCCGCAACTCCTTGAGACGACGGCGTTCCTCGCTCTTCGACAGGCCCCCGGAGGGCTCCTGCGCGAACGACGGAGTCGCGACCGCCCAAAGCGCCGCCAAGGCGCAACAGCTAATCCAGATTCGGTTCGACATCACTGGCAAAGAACCTCTTCTCGTCGGAGCGGCCGAGGCAACCGTTCGGGCGCTCCACCCCGTCTCGATTCTAGGACCTGGCCCGAGCTAGGTCAAGGCGGAGCCCTTAGCCGGCGGCGATCCGGCGGCCGTGCCGTGCGCCTCCGCACAGCGGCCGCCCCGGCCGAGACAGCGGCTCCAGGGTTGAACCCGGTCCTTTCTCCGAGGATACGACCGGGCGGCGCGACGCGTTTCAGAAATCCGCCGACCGAGAAACCTACGAAAAGCGGAAGAGAACCTTCCTAAATGCGTATTTTCTAACGGCAACCCGACAAAGAACGGGTGCGCTTCGGTCTTGAATCTGCGACATTTAGCAGAGGACGGCTCTCCGCCGCGAGTGGCCCCTCGCGTGCTGTAACAGACTGTTCTTCTGCCGGGTCATTTGACGCGGCTGGGGTGAAATGCGTTTTTGGCAGCGGTTGCGTGGAGCGGACGCTTGGCTGACGGCCCTCACCGTCGTCCTGGTTTTCTGCGCCCTGTGGAACCTCGACCGCCGCGCCGAGTACAAGCCTCCCTATGACGGCGTGGCCTGGACAGACGCCGACGGCGTCGTCAGGGCGTCCAAGGTCGAGGCGGAAGGACCTGGCGAGCGCGCCGGCGTCAAGATCGGCGACCAACTGCTGCGCATCAACGACCGCAAGATCGATCGCGCCGCCGAGGCCTATGCGCTGCTGGACCGGCTGGGCGCCTGGGACCGGGCGCTGTATCAGGTGCAGCGCGACCGCACGCCGCTGGCGATCGAGATCATCCTGACGGAGGCGCCGCGGCGGACGACGATCTCGGTCTTCCAATGGGTGGTCGGCGCGGCCTACCTGGGCGTCGGCCTGTTCATCCTTTACCGCAAGCCGCGGCACCGGCTGGCGCGGACGTTCTTCGCGTTCTGTCTGAGCTCGTTCGTGCTGTACGCGTTCCGCTACACCGGCGAGCTCAACGGTTTCGACCGTTTCATCTACTGGGCGGACGTGTGGGCCACCGCCCTCACGCCGGCTCTGTTCGTGCATTTCTGCATGGCGTTCCCGCGCGGGCAGCTGCCGGGCGTGCGCCGCTGGGCGGTGGCGGGCGTCTACGCCTTGGCCTTCGGGCTGATCGGACTAGCGCACCTGGCCGCCGGCGGCTGGCTCCACACCGACATGGCCTTGGCGGTGTTGCGCGAAGACCTCGACCGCACCTCCTACGGCGTGCTCGGCGTGGAAATGCTGGTGGGCGCGCTGTGGCTGCGCTGGGGCGTGGCGCCGGCGGACCCGGCCGAGCGGCAGCAGCGGCGTTGGCTGGGTTACGGCGCGCTGTGGGGCGTGGCGCCGTTCGTGGCCTTCTATGTGGGCCCGTACGTGGCCGGACAGATTCCGGGCCCCAACCACACGATCTCGGTCTTCGGCTTGGCCTTCATCCCGCTGGCCTTCGTGGCCTCGATGGCGCGCCACCGGCTGATGGACGTCGAGGTGGCGGTGCGGCGGGGCGCGGCCTATTCGCTGGCGACGGCGGTGATCCTGGCGGCGTTCTACGCCAAGGCGGCCAGCCTCAGCTCGATCGTGCGGGTCGATCTGGGCGGCCTGGGCCCGGCGGCCTGGGTGGCTTCAGTGGTTCTGGCCGCGCTGGTCTTCCAGCCGCTCAAGAACAAGATCCAGTCGTTCATTGACCGGCGCTACTACCGCGAGCGCTATGACTATCGCCAGACGCTGGCGGACTTCGCCGCGGAACTGGCGGCAGAGACCGACCCGGACCGCATGCTCGACGCCGTGCGCGATCGCCTGCAGCAGACCCTGGCGGTCGAGCGGCTGGCGCTGTTCGTCAACGGCGACAGAGGTCTGCGCACGGCGCGCACGGTCGGCTTCGACTGCCCGCCCCATCTCGACTTGAGCTTCCTGCGCTCGGAGTCGCTCGACGCCCGCGGCTGGCTGTTCATCGAGGACGCCTCCAACCCGATCCAGGAAGAGCCCAGCCAGCGGGCCTCCATCGCCAGCCTGGATCTGAACTATTACGTGGCCTGCCGGGCGCAAGGGCGCACCGCCGCCTGGATCGGCCTGGGCCCCACGCTCGACGGCAACTACCTGACCAGCGAGGACTTGGCACTGGTGCGGGCGATGTCCGGCAGCTTCGCGATCGCGCTCGAGAACGGGCGTCTATACCGCTCGCTGGCGACCAAGGCCAGCGAGTACCAGCGGCTCAAGGATTACAACGAGAACATTGTCGAGTCGCTGCACGTCGGCATTCTGGCGATCGATCTCGACGACCGTGTGGAGAGCTGGAACACGCAGCTCGAGCTGGTCTTCGGCATCTCGCGGCGCGACGCCGTGGGGCGACCCCTCGACGAGCTGTTGCCGTCGGTGGTGGTGGACGAGTACGCCAAGGCCCGGCACGAGAGCGGCATCCACAACGCCTACAAGCTGAACGTCCGCGCCCAGGACTTTCCGGCGGAGTTCCGGCCGGCGCCGGAGAGCCCTCAGGCGGTGGGCGAACGCATCATCGACATGGCCGTGGCGCCGCTGGTGGCGAAGAACTTCGAGCCGATCGGCCGGCTGCTGATCCTCGACGACGTCACCGACCGCGTGGCTCTGGAAGACCGCATCGTGCAGACCGACAAGCTCAGCTCGATCGGTTTGCTGGCCGCCGGCGTGGCGCACGAGGTCAACACGCCGCTGGCGGTGATCTCGAGCTACGCCCAGATGCTGGCCAAACGCGTCGGCGAGGACCCCGCCCAGGTCAAGGCGCTCGAGAAGATCACTCAGCAGACCTTCCGTGCCAGCGAGATCGTCAATTCTCTTCTGAATTTCTCGCGCACCGCATCCCACGACTTCGCGCCGGTGGACCTCAACGAGGCGCTGGTGGAGACGCTGTCGCTGGTGGAGCCCCAGCTACGCAAGGCGCGCGTCGAGGTGGTCACCGACCTCGACGGCGGACTGCCGGAGGTTCGGGGCGTGGCCGGTCGGCTGCAGCAGGTCTGCCTGAACCTCTTCCTCAACGCGCGCGACGCCATGCCTGACGGCGGAGTCCTGCGGGTGACGACTCGTTTGGAGCGGGACGGCGACGGAGACGGCGAGCGCATTCGCGTCGAGGTGGCCGACACCGGCGTAGGCATCCCGCGCGAGCAGCTCAGCCGCATCTTCGACCCCTTCTACACCACCAAGGGCCCCAAGCGCGGAACGGGCCTGGGTCTGTCGATCAGCTATGGGATCATTGAAGAGCACAACGGACAGCTCAGCGCGCACAGCGCGCAGGGCGAGGGCACGACCTTCGTGATCGAGCTCCCCGTTGTTCGCCAGCCTGTCCATGCCTGACGCCCAGAACCGGCTCGACTCCCGCGGCCGCATCCTCATCATCGACGATGAAGAGGTCATTCGCGACAGCCTGGAGACCCTCCTCGGTCTCGAGCGCTTCGAGGTCCATACGGCCGTCGACGGCGCCAAGGGTTTGGCGGCGCTGGGCAACCGCGCCTACGACTTGGTGCTGCTCGACCTGATGCTGCCGGACCGCTCCGGGCTGGAAGTGCTCGAGCAGATCCGCGAGACCGACTCCGCCACGCCGGTGGTGATGCTGACGGCCTACGGCTCGGTGGAGACAGCCGTCAAGGCCGTGCGCCTCGGCGCCGACGACTTCTTCACCAAGCCCTGGAACAACGACAAGCTCGTCCTGGGCATCGAGCAGACGATCACCCGACGCCGCCTGGAGTCGGAGAACGCCCGGCTGCGCCAGGAGCTGCGAGACCGCTACAGCTTCGCCAACATCGTGGGCAAGAGCGAGCCCATGCAGGAGATTTTCCGCTTGGTGGGCCAGGTGGCGCCGAGCCGTTCGACCGTGTTGATCACCGGCGAGAGCGGCACCGGCAAGGAGCTGATCGCCAAGGCCCTGCACGCCAACTCGCCGCGGGCTGACGGGCCGTTCATCCCGGTCAACTCCGGCTCCATCCCGGTCGATCTGCTCGAGTCGGCGCTGTTCGGCCACATCAAGGGCGCCTTCACCGGGGCGGCCGCCAACCGCAAGGGATTCTTCGAGGCCGCCAACGGCGGCACGCTGTTTCTGGACGAGATCGCCACGCTCACGCCGGAGACCCAGGCCAAGCTGCTGCGCGTGCTGCAGGAGCGGGAGTTCATGCCGGTCGGCTCGAACGAGATCATCCGGGTGGACGTGCGCATCGTGGCGGCGACCAACGAAGACCTGGAGATCTTGGTGGAGAAGGGAGAGTTCCGCGAGGACCTCTACTACCGCCTCAACGTGATCGGACTGCGGCTGCCGCCGCTGCGCGACCGCTCCGGCGACATCCCGCTGCTGGTGCAGCACTTCTTCGACCGTTTCTGCCGCGAGAACGAGAAGTTTCTGGACGCCTCCGGGCACTCGGCGCTGCACTTCAGCTCCGACGCCATGGCCATGCTGATGGACCACCGCTGGCCGGGCAACGTGCGCGAGCTCGAGAACGCCGTCGAGCGCGCGGTGGTGCTGGCGACCAAACCGGAGATCTCGGTGGAGCTGTTGCCCGAAGGGCTGCTCGAGCGTCACGGCGTGCGGCGGCAGAAGCTACCGGTGGACTTCCAGCCGGCGGCCGGCTCCAGCCTCCCGGAGATCGTCGAGGAGTTCGAGCGCCGTCTGGTAATCGAAGAGCTCGAAAAGTGCGGGGGCAATCAGACCGAAACGGCCAAGCGTTTGCGCGTGGCGCTGTCGACCCTGAATCAGAAGATCCAGCGCCTGGGCATCGACGTCAAGAAGCTCAAGGCGCAGGCTTGAACGGGCGCAAGCGGGCCTGACCGGGCGCCCTCGTCCGCACCGATCGTATACTAGGCGTTTCGTCGAATTTTCAGCGTATGCATAAGTACATCATTTGTGGGCCGCAAGGCTCCGGCAAGGGCACCCAAAGCCGCTTGCTCTGCCACGCTCACGATTTCGTCCACATCTCGATCGGCGACATCTTCCGCTGGCACATGGCCCACCACACCAAGCTGGCGGCGCGCATCACGCGCATCATGAACGAGGGCCGGCTGGTGCCGGACGACATCGTCGAAAACGTCGTTCGGGAACGCTTGGAGATTCACGATTTCAACTACGGCTTCGTGCTCGACGGCTTTCCTCGGACGCGTCCGCAGGCCGAGTACCTGTTCGAGAACTGGAACGTCAGCCGGGTCATCTACCTGGACGTGCCCGACGAGGTCGTCTTCGACCGCGTGATGGAGCGCGCCAAGGCCGGCTTCGGCTCCGGCTTCACCAAGCGCGCCGACGACAACCCCGACGCTCTGCGGGTGCGGCTGGAGGAGTACTACCAGAAGACCAAGCCGCTGCTGGAGCTCTACCGCGAGAAGAATCTGCTCCTGACCGTGGACGGCACCCAGCCGATCTCCGAGGTCTACAGCCAGATCTCGCGCTCGCTGGGGCTGTATCCGACGCATCCCACCGAGCAGGCTCTCGAAGACATCAAGAAGCCGTCCAAGCACGGCGCGGTCGGCTAACTCCCGCCCCCTCCCGCCATCTCCGAACGCGTCCCCGGCCGGCGAACGTGACCTTCCGTTCGCCCGGCGGGCGGGGCGCGTGACTTTTCGCTTTTCAATCCCGCCTTTCGGCAGTATCTTGGAGCCGCGGAACATCCCCTCCGCCGCGATTCCTCGTGTCATCGCCCATCGTGCAGCGCCCTGTTCTTCCCCCTACTCGACAGGAGTTCCCCGCATGGCTACGATTTCGAAGCTCCAGGACCTGGTCCCCCACCTCGGCTCGGTCGTCACGGCTGACGACCCGATCGCCGCACTCGAGCAAGCCGGCCTGAAGCTGAGCCCCGATCTCAAGACTCAGCTCCAAGCTCGCAAGAAGCCCACCGCCGCCCAGCGCAAGGCCTGGAACAAGGCCGCCGCCGAAGCCGGCAACGTGCGCTTTACCGTCGGGGCGGACCCCGTGATCGCGCCGCGGGCGCTCGGGCCCGGCGAGTTCGAGTTCAGCGCCGGCCTGCGCTTCAGCCTCGCCAACGAGATCCTGGGCGGAGCGCACGCGAGCGGCGTGATCCCCAACACGCTCTTTCTCGATCAACTGCTGCCGGCCGGAGAGCGCTCCGTGCTGCAGGCCGCGTTCGTGGTCGGGCAGGACACGCCGGGAGGCCAGGTCGGCCGGATGCAGATCACCTCGCCTCCGACGATCGAGGCGATCCGGGAAGGCTTCAACCGCGTCTTCGTCTCGATCCCGTTCCGGCTCAACTTCGAGCGGATTCTGAGCATCGCCACCGGCTCGTTCCGCACCGTGGTGACGTTCGCCACCGGGCGGCTGCGGCTCAGCGTCGGCCTCGTCACCGAATCGACGCCGGTGACGGCCACGGCGCGCAATCTGCAGATCCAGATCGACCTCTCCGACAGCATCGACGCCCGCATGGAGATCGATGCGAGCTCGCCCGCGCAAAGGATCACCACGCCGGCGCCGGGCCAAGTCGACGGCTTGGCGGTCCTGCTCCAGAACGCCCTGCAGCTCGAGCTCAAGGACTTTCTGCGGTTCGCGATCAGCGCCGCCATCCCCCTGCCCATCGGCCGCCTGGAGATTCACGAGACGGCCATCATCACCCGCGGCGACGCCTTGCTGGTGGGCGTGAAGGTGCAGGGGACGCCCGGCACGGGCGACCCGAACACGCTGAGGGCGCTGTTCCCCGACGCCGACACGAACTTCTTCACGCGGGTCCACGAACAGGTTCTGCGCTTGCTGGTGCAGGCCGCCGCGCGCAGCGGCCAGCTCACGCGGATCGCCAAGGACACGCATCCGGACGCCGTAATCGACAGCGCCGACGTGGCCTTCGGCAAAGACACGATCAAGATCATCGGCAAGGGGAAAATCGTTGACCTGTGTCCCCTGAACGTGGATCTGACCTTCACGGCGACCGTCACCATCACGATCACGCTCGACACCAACAGGATCATCATCCACCAGGACAAGTCCAGGAACCTCGGCAACGGCTCCGCTGCGCTGTGCGTGCTCACGACGCTCGGCCTGGCGCTGATCGTGGCGATCGGCTCGCTCATCTTGAACGGGATCGGCATCGCCTCCGGACTGACGGCCGTGGCGGCGCTGGGCGTGATCGGCGTGCTGACCACGATCCTGGAGTTCGACGCGCCGGACTTCGAGCTGGCCTTCGGAGGAGGCGGCGACAGCGGGCCGACGATCGTCGACCTGGACTTCCCCTACCCCGGCACGGATCTGCTGCCGACGGCCACCGGCAACTTCATTCGGCTCGACGAGAGCACGATGCTGCTGGCGGCGCACCTGGGGACCCGGCCGGACACCTTGAACACCTATCTCTACGTGCGCTTTGTGGAGGCCGACGCGGTCGGCGTGGCCCGCGCGATGAGCGGGGTTTCGGTAAAGCTGATGGATCGCGACGCAGTGTCGCCGGCCGGCGACGACGTGACCCTGCCGCCGCCTTCGACCTCCACCAGCGGCCAGCACACGCCCTCCGCACAGTTCGCCATCGTCAAGAAGACGCACTTCGAGCGTACGGCCGATGAGACGTTCGGGGAGTTCACCACCGACTTCGCCGGCCGCATCCGCGTTTACATTCCGAGCGACAAGCTAGTCAGCCGTGGCGGCAACAAGGTGGTCGAGACCACGCGCATCAACCTGGAGACCGGCGACGAGACCACGACCACGCGGCGCACGCCGTTCCCGGAGGCCAACCCGGACTTCTACTTCCGCGTCAAGCGCGCCAACGGCACGGTGGTCGACACGCTCAGTCTGCCGGCGGGCTTCTTCGTCAACTTCCGTTCCCATCGCGTGGGAACCTTCAACAATCCGCTGACGATCAGCTTCGGCGGCGGAGTCTTGGGCGGGACGCACGGCGGCGTTCTCGTCCTGACGCCGACTCTGCTGTAAACCTCCCCGGAAAAGGAAGCAGGCCCGGCCTCGGGTTTCGAGGACGGGCCTGCGAGCCGGGCGGGAGCCGCCTGGCTTAGTTGGTGATGTCGCTGGTGACCGACTCTTCGCGGATCGGCAGGTAGAGCTTGTACCACTCCTTCTGGGCGTCCGAGTCAGCGTAGTCTTCCAGAGCCTTCTTGCTCTCGAACTCCATCACGAAGGCGGCGTCCTTGGTCTGGGACTTGAAGGACTTGAGCCAAACCCGCTTGATGCCGGGATAGTTCATCTTGCCGACGGCGTCGAGCGCCGCCTGGATCTGCTGCGGGCTGGCGTCGTTCTTCCAGCTCACCGTCACCACGTGCATCACGGTCGAGGGCTTCTCGATCGTGTGCGCGCCGACCAGCAGCCCGGCGCCGAACAGGGCGCAACCGAGGATGCCGAGGGCGAAGCTCTTCAGGGACGGCCTGGCGGAAACGATCCGGGACATGATTCGTTGTTTCAACCCCTACTCCAGGGCGCGGGCTGCGCGCCTCCCGCCTATCCTACCGCGTCCGGCGGCCTGCCATGATGAAGACGTGTTCAACCCGCGCACCGCTTGGCCCACGGCCCCCACGCGCCTCGCCGCCCGTCTCCAGCAGCTCCGCCGGCAGGAAACCGTTCTCTACGATCTGACCGAATCCAACCCCACCCGCTGCGGCTTCGTCTATGACGACGCAGCCATCCAAGACGCCCTCTCCGGCCCCGGCGTGATGCGCTACGACCCGGCGCCCAAAGGCATCCGCTCGGCGCGGCAGGCGGTGGCGAACTACTACGAGGAGCGCGGGATGCCCATCCCGACCGACCGCGTCATCCTCACCAGCGGCTCGAGCGAAGCCTACCTGCACTGCTTCCGGCTGCTCTGCGAGCCGGGAGACCAGATCCTGGCGCCCAAGCCCAGCTATCCCCTGTTCGACTTTCTGGCCGACATGGCCGGCATCGAGCTGGTGCACTACCCGCTGGTCTACGACCACGGCTGGGAGATCGACCTGCAGGCCCTGAAGGCGGCCATCACGCCCAAGACCAAGGCGATTCTGGTGGTGAGCCCGAACAACCCCACCGGGCAGCTCCTTTCGACCAAGGAGCGCGACATGCTCACGCGCTACGCCATCATGAACGACCTGGCGCTGATCGTCGACGAGGTCTTCTTCGACTACACCTGGGAGGAGAGCTCCCGGATGGCTTCGTTCGACAGCCGCTGCCTGGCGCTGACGCTGACGATCTCCGGGCTGTCGAAGATCTCCGCGCTGCCGCAGATGAAGCTCGGCTGGATCACCGTGCGCGGCCCCGTCGGCCCGGACGCCGACGCCACGGCCCGCCTGGAAGTGATGGCGGACACGCTGCTGTCAGTCTCCACGCCCACCCAGCTCGCCGCCGGCGCCCTGCTGGCGCAGCGCAAGCTCATCCAGCCGCAGATCAAGGAGCGGCTGCTGCAGAACCTGGAGTTTCTGGACGCCAAGCTCAGCGGCAACACCCCGGTGAGCCGCCTGAAATCGGAAGCCGGCTGGTACGCCATCCTGCGCGTCCCCAACTCCCTCACCGATGAGGAGTGGGCGGTTTATCTGCTGGAGACGGCCAGCGTCTACACCCACCCGGGGCACCTGTTCGGGTTCGACCGCGAAGGGTACTTGGTCATCAGCCTGCTGCCGGAGCACCAGGATTTTCGGGAAGCCGTGGGGCGGTTGGTGGAGTCGATCGACTGAGCCGCAGGTCGCCGGACAGGAATGTCCGGCTCCACCGAGAGAGCCGGCTACTCCAACTCCCGATCCTCGCCCGCCAGCCGGCCCGTCTTACGCCAGACCAGGAAGGCGTGCATGAAGGGCTCGAGGTCGCCGTCGAGCACGCGGTCCACGTCGCCGGCTTCGAGCTTGCTGCGCAGGTCCTTCACCAGCCGGTAGGGCGCCAGCACGTAGTTGCGGATCTGACTGCCGAAGTTGATGTCGGACTTCGAGGCCTCCAGCTTGTCCGACTCCGCCTGCTTCTTGCGCATCTCGTAGTCGTAGAGGCGCGACTGCAGCATCTTCATCGCCGTGGCTTTGTTCTTGTGCTGCGAGCGCTCGTTCTGGCACTGCACCACGATGTTGGTGGGCAGGTGCGTGATGCGCACGGCCGAGTCGGTCATGTTGACGTGCTGGCCGCCGGCGCCGCCCGCCCGGTAGGTGTCGATGCGCAGGTCGTCGGGTTTGATGTCGATCTTGATCTCGTCGTCGATCTCCGGGTAGACGAACACGGAGGCGAACGAGGTGTGGCGCCGCGCGGCGGAGTCGAACGGCGAGATGCGCACCAGCCGGTGCACGCCGACCTCGCTCTGCAACAGGCCGTAGGCGTACTCGCCGGTGATCTCGATGGTGGCGGACTTGATGCCGGCCTCGGCGCCCTCCAGCCGGTCGGTGACCACGGCCTTGAAGCGTTCGCGCTCGGCCCAGCGCAGGTACATGCGCAGCAGCATCTCGGCCCAGTCCTGGGCTTCGGCGCCGCCCGCGCCGGGGTGGATCACGATCAGTGCGTTGCGGTGATCGTTCTCGCCCGACAGCAGCGCCTGGGTCTCGATCTCATCCACGCGCTGGGAGAGCGTCCGCAGCTCCTGGGCGATGTCGCTCTCAACGTCCTCGCCCTCCTCGGCCAGCTCGAAAAAGGCTTCCAGATCGCCGACGCGCCGCTTGAGCTCCTGGTCGTTCTCGATGACCTGGGTCAGGCGCTTGCGCTCGCGCATCACCCTCTGGCTGGTGGCGGAGTCGTTCCAAAAATTTGGGTCGCTGATCAGCTCTTCGGACTCTTCGAGCTGCTTGCGGTGGGCGGGGGCGTCAAAGATACCCCCTGGCGCTTTGCACCCTCTCCTGGAGGGCGGAGTACTCACGTTGCAACTCGTCGAGGGGCATACTGGGTGACAGCTCTCATGTTCGCATGATCACCGCACCGCAAAAAACCGCCGCGAACCGCACGGCGCCGACATCGTTCGGCTCCGCGCGGGCATCGAAGAAGTGGAGGCCCCGATGACACGTCTTCCTCTCCTGGCTCTGCTGCTGGCGACTGCGCTGTCGGCCACGCTGACCGAGCCACAGCAAGCCCGTTTCGACGAGCTCGCCGACGGTTTCGTCGCGCCGTGTTGCGGGCAGGAAGCGCTCTCGGCGCATCGCTCGCCCGCGGCCGAACAAGCGCGGGCGGAGCTGACCGCCATGATCGAAGCCGGCCGCTCCGATGCCGAGATCCGGGAAGCGTTCGTCGAACAGTACGGCAAGCGCGTGCTGATCGTCCCCGAAGGCGGGCAGGCGGACCTCCTGTTCTGGACGCCTTGGATCGCTCTGGCCCTCGGCGGCGCCTGGGCGGCGTGGTTCCTGCTGCGCCTGCGCCGACGCGCCGCGGTGCGTCCGGCGGCGGACGGCCCGCTTGCCGAGATCGACGAATCGGAGATCGACTGGTGACCTCGACCTGGGACTTACGTCCCAGGCTCTGTTTCTCCTGGTCACGGCAGCCTCTGAAGCGAAACGTTAGCGGTTGACGATCTTCACCCGGAAGTAGGGCTTCTCCTTCTCCAGCGGGTCCATCTCGTAGATCTGCTCGGTCTTCGAGGGATCGTAGTCCCGCCACAGCCAGGTCATCGCCTCAGGCAGCTCGGACGCCCCTTGCTGGGTGCTGTGCTGCGAGTTGCCGAAACGGAAGTGGAAATCGTACTCCTGCATCTTCAGCGAGTTCGCCATCTGGATGTTCTGCAGCGGCCACGATCCGTGGTTGTTCTCCAAATCGTAGTTGCCGTCCGAAAGCCACACACGGATGTTCTTGCGGTCCCGCTTGCGGAGGAGAAAGGGGTACAAATTGCCGCCGTCCAGAAAGCCCGCCGGGTCCTCATACCCAAAGAACTTCGTGGGATTGTCCTGCCCGTAGCGCCACTGGATGGACGTGAAGGTGCCGATCCGCGAGATCACGCGGCTGACACGGTCCGGCCGAAACCAAGCTTGGTTGAAGGCGCAGATGCCGCCGGAGGATTGGCCGCATGTGCCGGTCGAGTAGCCGTCGGTGCGCAGCTTGTACATCGTCTGGGCCTTCGGATAGATCTCGCCGAAAACCATCTTGTTGTAGTGGTCGTTGACTGAGTCATAGAGCAAGCTGCGCAGCGAGCGCTGCTCGGGCGCAGGCGCTCCGGGCTCGCCATTCACGGTCGGCGATAGCAGGATGTGCACCATCGGCGGGATCTTCTTCTGGTGCACCAGATTCTCGGTCACCACCGGCAGCCTGTCACCCGCCTCGCGGCGCGTGAAGCCCTGCCCGTCATGCCAAATCATCGACGGCGCGGGCGTGGCCGGATCGACGCCGGGCGAGGCATAGATCCACCAGGAGATTTTGTAGCCGGGATAGATGGCCGACTCGTGGATCATCATCTCGCTCAGCTTGCCTTGGGGCACGCCGGGCTGCTCGTAGGAGTCCTCGTTCAGCGCCGCATTGTCAAAACGCTTGTCGCCCAACACCTTGCCGTCGATGCGGTAGAAGTGCGCGTGGGAGTAGCCCTGCTGGACCTTGGCGGTGTGGAACCAGAGGCCGTCGGCGGCCTTGTTCATCTTGTGGACCGGCTCGTCGTCGACGTAGAGGTACGGCTCGGAGGCCGAGGCGATCGCCCACAGGAAATCCCCGCGATCGGTCAGAACGGCGGAACCGTCCTGGAGCTTGTCCGCCGGAAAGGCCTTGCGAAGGTCCGCCGCCAACTGGGGCGCGTCGGGCTGCTTCTTGGCGAGGGTGATGAGTGCGTTGGCCACTGAGATTCCTCCGACAAGGCAGCATAGCGCAATCGGATTTTCGAGCCTACAATCGAGCATGCCGGAGCTGCCGGACGTCACGGTTTACATCGAGGCGCTCGAAAAGCGCGTGCTCGGGGAGCGGCTCGAGGCGATCCGGTTGGCGAGCCCGTTTCTGCTACGCACCGCCGCGCCCGCGCTGAGCGAATTCGAGGGCCGGCGCGTTCTGGAGCTGCGGCGCATCGGCAAGCGCATCGCCTTCGGCTTCGACGGCGAGTTGTGGCTCGTATTGCACCTGATGATCGCCGGCCGGCTGCACTGGAAGCCCGCCGGGGCGGCCACTCCCGGCGGACGGCGCGGGCTGGCCGCCTTCGACTTCAGCAGCGGGACGCTGATCCTCACCGAGGCCGGCACGAAGAAGCGGGCGGCGCTGCATGCGGTGCGGGGGAACGAGGCGCTGGCCGAGATCGACCCCGGCGGCCTGGAGGTTCTGGAGGCCGACCTGCCGGCCTTCCAGGCCCGGCTGACGAGTGCGAATCACACACTGAAGCGGGCGCTCACGGACCCTCGGCTGTTCAGCGGCATCGGCAACGCCTACTCCGACGAGATCCTGCACGCCGCACAGCTCTCCCCGGTAGCCCTGACGCAGAAGCTTCCCGACGAGCAGATCGCGCGGCTGTTCGAAGCGGTGCGGGAGACGTTGCGGAGTTGGACGGACCGGCTGCGCGAGGAAGCGGGCGGCGGGTTCCCCGAAAAGGTCACCGCATTCCGCGACGGCATGGCGGTCCACGGGCGCTATGGGCAGCCCTGCCCGCGCTGCGGCGGCCCGGTCCAGCGCATCCGCTACGCGGACAACGAGACGAACTACTGCCCAACCTGCCAGACCGGCGGCAAGCTGCTGGCGGACCGCTCGCTGTCGCGCTTGATGAAGAAGGACTGGCCGCGGACGCTGGAGGAGCTGGAGCTTCGCAAACGGGCCTAAGCCGGGAATACAGTGATGAGGAACATCATGTTCCGTGCAGACGAAGGGCTGATCGAAGCCGCCCGTCGACGAGCGCTTGCAGAGTAGACCACTCTCAACGCAGAGTTCCGTCGGTGGTTGGAGGAGTACTCCAGGAGTAGTGACCGCGCCGCCGCCTATGACGCCCTCATGGCGGACCTCGAGTAGCTCGTGAAGACCGGCGGGGGCCGGTTTACGCGGGACCAGATGAATGAGCGCTGACTCTCCCTTGGATTCGAGCAACCTGTGGAGCGAAGATCTGCAGCACGAGCAGCGGATCGAACGTTTGACGATCGCAAACCCATTCCTGCCTTGAGCACTAGGATGCGGGGCGGCGATCGGTTGGCCCGCAATTCCGTGTCGCGTTCCGCGCTCCGGCCGCGCATCAACTGGACGACGACGACGCATCGAGGCGTCTGACGGTCCACCCTATGCGCATCCTTGGTAACATTCTCATCGCCCTGGCCGGGCTCCTCTACTTGGTTCCGCTGCAGCTCATGCTGAGCGACGCGGGCCGCAGGCGCGGTGACGGCGGGGCGGTGTGGGGCTCGATCTTCGTGCTCACGCCGCTATGGCTGCTGCTGACGGCCGCGCTGTTGGTGGCCGCCGGCCGCGGCGGATTCGACTGGCTGCCCGTGAAGCGAGGATCGCAGTATGCGCTGGTCTTGGTTTCCGGCATCGCGCTGCTGGTTGTTACGTTCTTCAGCTTCATGAGCAAGGCGGAGCACATCAGCCAACTGCCATGGGTCGTGCGCCTCTTTACGAGCTGGGCCGTCGTCTTGTTTCCGCTGGTGACGATGGCCTTCCTGGCGTTCGCGCTGAACCCCTCGCTCGGCCCCGGCCTGAAGCCGCCGACGCTGGGGCTGCCCTTTGTCGCCGTCGCCGGTTTCAGCCTGCTCGCTTGCGGCGGGATGCTGATCGAAGCCATGATCCACGCCCAACAGCAACAACAGGCGCGCGTGGAAGAGGCCGTGGAGGCGGACAATCAGCGCGACCGAGACATCATGGCCCGGGTCCAGTCCCTCCAGGCCGCCAACGATTTGCCCGAGTTGCTCGGGTTCACGAACCGCTTCGAGAAGCCCGAGATTCGCCAAGCCGCGATCGCCAAGGTCGAGGCCGATCCGCAGCTCATCGCCCGGCTTGCAGAAACGCTGCAAAGCGGCTGGGCCGAGAAGGGATTGGTGTACCTGGACGCCTGTGAGGTTTCCGCCGAGGACCGCAAAATTCTGGCCGCGCCGGTGCGGACGGCGATCGAGACGCTGACCGCGGAGGCGAAGGATTCAGTGGAGAGGACCCACACCTTCTATGCCGAGCAGTTCGACTGGAACACGCGGATCATCCTGTCGGTGGCGGACAAATTTGAAGGAGAGGGATTGGACTATGGGCCCGCCATCCGGGAGTTTCGGAGAGCCCTGGACTCCGAGCGTACGCGCGACGTACGGCTCAATGCCCGGCAAACCCTGGACCGCTGGCTTGCGAAGCATCCGCAGTAAGGGGCGTTGGACGCCGAGCGCCTCGTCGAGGCGGGTCAGTTGGCAAAGAACGGGGGAGAAAATAGGGTGGGCCCCTACGAAGCCGGGACCCTTCTCCGAAATGCAGCCGGCTGGTTCTATGAGGTACGGTCCGAGGACCGAGGCTAGGGTTTCGATTGGGTGGGCCTCAAACCCATGAAAAGGCCGCGACGGCTCGACTTGTCCCACGACGGGGAAACCTGCAGGTGAGACGCCGGGCGGTGGCCGCTGTGCCCGACGCTCTTACTTTTAGGCTATACCCGCCTGTCAAGCGTGCTCGCTCAGTCGGCTCGCGGCCCGAAGGTGATCCAGAAGTAGCTCTGCCCGGTGAACTCCACCTTCAGCAGACCGTCTTGCTCTTGGCCGTCGCGGATGTAGTGGGCCTGCACCTCGTGGATGTGGCTCGCCGTCGCTTCCCCGCGAATCTCGAAGTTGACGCCGTCGAACAGCAGCAGCGGAACGAGAGGGACGTCTCGGAAGCGATAACCCGCGCTGGAGCCGATGCCGGTCTGCTCGGAGACCTTCCGGTGCCAGACGGAACCGCTGATGGTCTGCGTCGCGGCGTCATAGGTCCCTTCCACCCTCTCGGCGTAGAGCCAGCGGTCGCCGCTCGGCGTGGGGGCGCTCGCCCAGGACCCTTCCATGGAGAATGAGCTGCCGTTCCACGCCACGTCCGCGTACTTCTCGCCCAGGTCGGACCAGTTGGTGTAGACGACGTTGGGGCAAGCCAGCTCGTCGCCGGAGCTGGGGTCCGTGCAGCGCACCGTGGCCCGCAGGTTGGCGCGAAGCTCGGGTTGGGTCTGCAACTTAGAGAGGATCTCGTCGGACGCCTCAGCCCTCACGGCGAACAGCAGCTCCACCTCCGAGGCGCCGCTGTAGGGTGCGACGGCTCGGTGGTTGGCTAACAGGACCCAGATCCGAACGCCGTTTTCCAGAACGATCTCGTTCGGGCTCAGCCGCAACACGGATGCGCCGGACACCTCGCCGAGATATCTAAGCGTTTCCGGACCGAAGCCTTCATAGAGCAGCGCCGTGGCATGGTCGGCCCCTTGGGTCAGGCTGACCTCGATGGCCTTGCCGGCCGGAGTGTCGGCGACCAACTGGACGTAGCCGAACAGCGCGCTCAAGTCGGGCGCGGACGGCCAGGGAAACCTGACGGCCTCGTCCGGCAGGGTCGGATCGAGCCCCCTGCGCCACTGGACGCCGTCCTGGAGGAGGACTTCCCCGGAGCTTTCGGGGAACAGACCAGATTCAAAGGAGACGAAGCTCTCCAGGAAGGCGCCGCCGAAGTCGGGCCACGCGCTCGAGAACTGTAGGCCGGCTTGCTTCAGCGCGTCGACCGGGGTGTTCGACGGAGTCCAGCGCTGGGTGACTCCCGCGATCCAACCGGCGTCGGCCGGGTCTTCATTGAGGAAGTAGACGAACGAGGCCGCGCCCGCGCCGTGATCCCAAGCGGAGTAGCCCCCGGCGCCACCGCCGTATTGGAGCGGCCTGTTCAAGAAGAACAGCGAGCTCGCATAGGTTTCCTCGGTGTGGAAGACGAACGTCTGGTCGCTCGGGTCCTGCAATTGCGTTTCGTCGTACCAGGCGGCGACCGCCTCGTGGAACCAGGTCCAGGGGGTGGCGGGCGCGCCGTGGCGGAACTCGGTCATGCGGTCAGACTGCGCCTGCAGGTAGTGGCACAGGGTGTGGCCGAGGTTGAGGGACGTCCATTCCGGATCGATCTCCACGGCGATCGCGTTCCGGCGATCGAAGCTCGAGTAGCGAACCGTTCCCGCTCCGATGGGGGCGGACACGAACGACAAGGGAACGGGCGCGGAGAGGCCGATATCCGTAGTCCGGAAGCCGAGACCGGCGAGCCGCTCCAGATGGCGCCGGATCGACGAGTCCAAGCCCTGCACGAGCTCCGTCGGCATGGACCGGTCGTGGCAGGCGTGGAACCTTCCGTCAACCAGGTCTTCGCAGACGATGCCGTAGCTGATGTAGAGCAGTTGGCGACGCGCCCGGGCCGTGGAGACAGCCTTCGGGGCGGCGTCAGTGGACGTGCGTTGCGGTTCGGCGGCCGCCGCACGCGTCGGCACGGCGGCGGAGGCGCGCCCGGCGGAGACCACAGCCTCCAGCAACGTCGCCGCGCCGGTTCCGCCCTCTTCCTCGATCACCAGATACGCCGGCCCGGAGCCGGTCCCGGCGACGGGCAGGGAGACGGCGATCGGTCCGGCCGTCGAGTCCGGCAGCCCTTCCAGCACGAACAGGGCGGAGTCGGCCGGATAGCTCCCCGACCCCTTGGCGGCGTAGAGCGCGATCTGCTCCGTCGCGGCGAAGGCTCCGGCGGGGACGGTGACAGCGGCGTCGCCGACGGCCAAGGCTCCCCCGGCGGAGGACACGGCGGCCGAGCCCAGGGGCGTGAGGGCGAGGTCGCAATCCAGCGTGACGTTTCGCTGAGAGGAACTGCCGCCGGCGGTCACCGAAATCGCGGCGCGTCCGGCGGTAGCCGTTTCGGGAATCTGGAAGTTCACCTGGTAGAGCCCCGCAAAGCCCGGCGCCAGTCCGGCGAAGTAGACGCTCGCCGGGGCCCGGTTGACGGTCACGGCGACGGGTGTGGTCACCCAGCTCAGCGGGTCGCCGCGCCCGGCCTCGCCCGCTGCGACCGGCGGGTCGACGGCGCCCAGGCCGGTTAGGTAGAGAACCACCCACTCGCCGGCCTGGGCGGGCGCCTGTTCGGACACCAGGGAGCCGTCGACGTGGGCCAGGATCGCCTCGCCCCGTCCGTCCTGCGTCTTGGTGAATAGGCGGGGCTCCGTAGCCGCCGTTTGCGTGGTGATCGTGTTGCTCGCGCCCTGGGCCGTGAGGACGCGAACCTGGATGGAGGCCGATGCCAAGTCGAACGGAAGTTGGGCGTTGATCTGGCCGGCGGACACGAAGAACAGCGGCGCTCGCTGGGTCCACAAGCCGTCGTTGATCTCAACGCTCACCCCGAGCAGCTCCTCGGGCAAGGGGATGCTGCGCGCTGCGTCGACGCCGGGAGCGAGATCCTCCCCGAAGATCGAGAGGATCATGCCCGGGGCGACGGCCGCCGAGTAGTCGGCGCTGTTGACCACCCCGCCGTCGAAGAGGACCGGGGCCGCGGCGCCAAGGGTCGAGCCGACAACCCAGAGCAGAACGGGCGAGAGAGCGCGAGCCCAGCGGGTCACAAGCACCTCCCGATCAGGCCAAGGCGGAGCCGATCAGAAAGCTGTGTATTGCACGCCGGCTTCCCTTTCGAGCCCCCAAGCCCCTTGGCCGAGATTCGGAAACAATGGGCGCCTCGACCCCGAGCGAAACCGGCTACGATGTGACCGGCTATGCGATGGAAGATTGGCGCCGCTGTCGTCTGCGCCGCCGTGCTGCTGGGCGCGGCGGCCAAGGAGGGCCCTTACTTCGAGGTGGAGAGCGCCGAGGAGCGGGCGAAGCTGCCGGAGTACGAGACGATTCCGGCGGCGGCGACCTCCGAGCTGACGCCGGCCGCTCGGGAGTATGCCCCGGCGGACTATCGGCGCTGGGAGCGCTCGCACGGCGACCGCGCCTCCAGCCGCTTCTCTTCGCTCACTCAAATCAACAGGGACAACGTTCGCAACCTGGAGGTCGCCTGGACTTACAATTCCGGCGACGGCAAGGGCCACCTGGAGGCCAACCCGATCGTGGTGGACGGGGTGCTGTTCGCGCCGACGCCGGGCGATCACATCGTGGCGCTCGACGCCGCCTCCGGCAAGGAGCTGTGGCGCTTCCACGCCGGGGACCGACCGGCCTTCCGCGGCCTGACCTACTGGCGCGGCGACGACGGCCTCGGGGCGCGGTTGGCGTTCACGACCCGCAAGAAGCTGTTTGCAATCGACGCCAAGACCGGCCGGCCGGTCCCGGGCTTCGGCGACGAGGGCTCGGTTCCGGCCGACGGAACGGTGGCGCCGGCGATCTACGGACACATTCTGGTGGCGCCGCTGTGGAACGTGGTGAAGGGCTACGACATCCGCGACGGCCGGCAGTTGTGGGAGTTCCACCTGATTCCGCGCGAGGGCGAGCTGGGATACGACACCTGGGACCGTCCCGACGACGGCGCCAACAACTGGGGCGGCATGGCGCTCGACGCCGAACGCGGCATCGCCTACGTGGCGACGGGGTCGCCGCACCCCAACATCATCGGGCCGCGCCACCGCGGCCGAAACCTCTTTGCCAACTGCGTGGTGGCGCTCGACGCCAAGACCGGAAAACGGCTGTGGCACTTCCAGGAGATCCGCCACGACATTTGGGACCTCGACATCCCCTCGCCGCCCAATCTGGTGACGGTGCGCCGGGACGGCAAGCTGTACGACGCCGTCGCCGCCGTCACCAAGATCGGCAACACGCTGTTGCTCGACCGGCTAACCGGCAAGCCGCTGTACGACTTCCGCCTGCGCCGGGCGCCGACGTCGAAGCTGCCCGGCGAGCTGACCTGGCCGTATCAACCGTTCCTGGAGCTGCCGCAGCCGTTCGCGCCGCAGGAGTTCAACCAAGACGAGGCGACGAACGTGACGCCGTCAGCGCGCGAGGCCGTGCTGGCTCAGCTCGAAGGGGCCACGATGGGCTGGTTCAAGCCCGTGGAGCTGGGTAAGCCGCACGTCGTCTACGGCATCCACGGCGGCGCGCAGTGGACGGGCGCGGCCTTCGACCCGCGCAACCAGCGGCTGTACGTGAACTCCAACAATGTGCCGTGGCTGATCAAGGTGGCCGAGGAGGACGGCTCGGCGGCGCCGGACTTCGCCGCCGACACGCCGGGCGCCGAGGCCTACCGCAAGCACTGCGCGGTATGCCACGGCGAGAGCATGGAGGGCAAGGGCCACGCGCCGGAGCTGCGCAACGTGCGCCGGCGGCATCGCGAGGACCAGCTCATCCCGATGATTCGCAACGGCTACGAGGCGATGCCGCCGGTGGCCGGCCTGACGGCGCTGGAGCAGAGCGCGCTGATGGACTTCTTCTACGGCCGCGAGGCGCCGTCGCGCGGCGGGCCCACGATGGACGACCGGCCGAACTACTACTTCTACGGCTTCAAGAAGCTGCTCGACGACCAGGGCCGCCCCGGCGGCAAGCCGCCTTGGGGCACGCTGAACGCGATCGACCTCAACACCGGCCGGATCGCCTGGGCGGTTCCGCTGGGCGAGTACCCGGAGCTGGTCGAAAAGGGTCTGCCGCCGACCGGCACGGAGAATTTCGGCGGGGCCACCGTGACGGCCGGCGGGTTGGTGTTCGTGGCGGGAACCCGCGACAAGCTGATCCGGGCGTTCGACGCCGACAACGGCCGGGAGCTGTGGCGCCACGCGCTGCCGTTCGGAGGGTTCGCGCCGCCGGCGGTGTACGAGGTCGGCGGCCGGGAGATGGTGGTGATCGCGGCGACCGGCGGCGGCAAGCTCGGCCATGAGCTCGGCGATGCCTATGTGGCCTTCGCCCTGCCGAAGGCGGCCGAGTAGGCTATAGGCTAGTCCAGCCAATCGGTTTCGAACTCGCGCTTGTGCTCGGAGCGCCGTCCGGCGAACACCAGGCCCACGCGGTGCCCTTCCTGGATCAGCCGGGTGTGGCGGACGACGCAGGAGTACGACATCGTCTCGCCGCGCAGCAGCGCCAGCGACCCCACCGGCGGCTCGATCTCGGCGATGACGCCGGCGCCGATCTCGGAGACGTCGCAGACCTTCACGGTGGTCGACTTGCGCGAGCCGGTGGTGGGGCAGGTCCAGCTCAGGAACGCCGCGCCCTGCACCTTGTCTCGTTCGCGGCGGCGTTGTTCCCGCTGCACCAAGTAGAGGCCGCTGCGCCACTCGAGCCCGCGCAGGTGGCGGCTGTAGCGCACGGCGGCCCGCTGCATCTCGCCCTGGTCGCACTGCAGCCAGACCAGCTCGCCGATCGGCAGCTTGTAGTCGGTCAAGACGCCGTAGCCGCCCTCGGAGATGTCGCGCAGTTGCACGATGCTGGTGCGAATCTGGTCGTCCTCGCCCACTGACAGCAGCTTGGCGACGCCGGGCTCGGGCCGCCGCGGGCTCGTGCGGCGCTCCGGGCGAACCACTCCTCGGGCGACGATGGACACAACAGAAACGGGCCGCAGGAGCGGCCGTGTGGAAGAGGATACCACCGCTCGCCGCACGGACATAGCGGCGCGGGCTCCCGAACAAACCTCGAATCAGGGCTTGGGACGCAGCTCGGCCATCATGCGGTCGGCGATGGCCTGCATCTGCGCCTGAATGGCCTTGAGATGGGCCTTGCCGACCTCGGCGGTCTGCTGCGACAGCAGGGGCATTTGCTCCAGAGCCTTCTGGCCGACGGGCGAGCGGTAGAAGGCCGTCAGGGTGCGGGCTTCTTCTTCGGTAAAGGCCTTGGCATAGATGTCCACGACCTCGGGCTTCATCTTGGGCCAGGTGAGCTCGGTGCGCAGCAAGGCGTCGGCTTCGGACCAGTACTTGTCGAACACGGCGGACTGTGCGGCCGTGCCGCCGCCCTTCTGGAAGCCCTGGGCGAAGCTGGCCTTCAGGATCTGTAAATAGTTTTCGGGCACGCGATCGGCTTTGACGGAGAGCAGGAGATCCTCCACGGCCGCCCGGTGAGAGGCCTGGTCCGCCATCGCGGGCAGCGCGCCGACAACGAAGAAGAGAGAGAAGGCCGCAAAAGTGCGCATGTACGGATTCTAGCGGTCCGGCGAGCGGGCCGCCCGCGGAGAGGCCGTAACAACGGTCACAGGATGCGGACGCCGAGCAGCAACGCGAGCTCCAGAGCCTGGCCGGCGTCAACGATCACGCCGCGCAGATCGGACGGCAGAACCCGTAGGCCCTCGATCTTGGAGCCCCGCAGGTCCGCGCCCTCGAGCTTGGCGGCCGTCAGCTCGGCGTTGCGGAGATTGCAGCCCCGCAGGCGGCAGCCGCGCAGGTCGGCGCCATAGAGGTCGGAGTCTTCCAGGTTGCAGCCGTCGAGCTCGCAGGCGCGGAACGAGGCCTCGCCGAGCTGTGCGTATTGCAGGGCGCAGCCGCGGAAGACGACGCTCTCCCACTCGGTTTGCCGCGCGCGGAGGCCGGCCATGCGACAGTCGATCAGCTCCACTCGCACCGCGCTGAGCCGGCGCAGCTCCAAGTTGGAGAGGTCGCACTTGGAGAAGCGCGCGTCGAGCCAATGGGCGTTCTCCAGCAGTCCGCCGGCGAGCTGCGAGCGCTCGACCAGGCAGCCCTCCAGCCGCAGCCGCTCCAGCGCGCGGGCGCTCCAGTCCAGCGCCTCCAGGTGGCGCTCGGAGAGGTCGATGCGATCGCCCGCCAGCAGCGCCGACGAGCCGTCGAGGGGATCGAGAGGGTCCGGCAGCTCCGGCGGCCGGGCCAGAGGCTTCTGCGGGGAGGCTGTGTCCTTGCGCGGCAGGGCTGTTGCTCCGCGAAGCTACTCGGCCGCCAGCGGCCCCTCGCCGGTGCTGAGGAAGCCGATCAGGGTTTCCCGCCGACGCTGTCCGTAGCCTGCGGCGTTGAGGAAGGCCGCCGTGTAGAGCATCACGCCGAGCACGCCCGCCGCCAGCATCATCCAGAAAAAGCCATGGGGGCTCTCGCCCACGTAACGCCAGCCGAAGGCCAACAGGATGGGCGACAGCGACAGCGGAAACAGCAGAAACTGGACGGCGGCCCGCAGCCCGTGGCTGGCCCCGGCTCGCGACACACGGTCGGGATTGCTGGGGATCGGGAAGCGTACGCTCATGTGGTTGCCCACCGTCATCAAGTAGAACAGAGCGACCGTGGTGACCACCACGGCTTCCACGATCTGGCGCCAGCCGACCGGCAAGCCGATGACCCAGCAAACCGTCGCCACCAGGGACATCTCGAAGTAGCCGTAGACCGCCGTCGCCAGATTCTTGGCCAGCAGCAGCTCCTCGAAGCGCAGAGGCATCCAGAAGTAGAACCGCGTGGCGCCGCGGTCAAACCCAAAACGGTTGAGGAACAGCACCGGCCCCAGCAGCAGCAGGGCGTAGAGCGTGATGAACGTCGCCGCGCTCTGCTGCATCCATTCGCCCACCGGGCCCTTCATCCGCAGCATGATGGGCACCCAGGCGATGACGCCGAAGGTGAAGCCCATGAAGAAGGGCAGCCGGAAGCGAGGGCTGCGCCACAGGTACTTGATCTCCTTCTCCATCAGCACGCCCAAGGGGTCGGGGAAGGCTCGCGAGGGCAACCGCGCCAGCCACTGCATGAGCGTCAGGCTCTTGCGCGCGCCGCGCATCGGCGGGGCCTGCTCGCCGGCCGTCGAAGCCGAAGTCAGCCGGCAGGAACTGCGGAAGAACCCGTAGCCGAACACCGCCGAGGCGGCCAGCATCGCCAGCAACAGCGCCCAATCGCCGACCGAGCTTTGGCTGACGGCGATCCGCGCGGCCAAGCCGGAGGGGAAGAGCCAGTAGGGCACGTCCACTTCGTTCTTGACCGCCGAAGACGCCAGGTCCCGGGCCTTCTCGGAGAACGCCAGCATCTGCGGCAGCACCGTCAGCGAGACCATCAGGATGAGCACGATCTCGCGCAGCACGCGCTTCTGGAAGACCCTCTCGATGAGGTTGCGCATGCCGGCCGAGAACAGCACGTTGAACGCCACGAACAGCGCAAAGGCCAGCGTCAGCCGCCAGGGTTGCGCCGTGCCGGCCGTCACCAGCCCCAGCCAGAGGCCGGCCAGGATCAGGATCATCTCGAAGCCGCTCCAGATCCGTAGGAGGCATTCCACGACGAACAACGTCGGCACGCTGGTGGGGTAGAGCGCCAGTTTGCGCATGTCCAGCGAAATGCCGAGCGACAGGGTGACCAGCGGCGAGAGCTGCCAGTAGCCCATGATGAACAGCAGCACGCCGGGCAAGGCGGTCTCGACGTCTTCGACGCCGATCATATTCGGCGTCATGGCGGCGATGGCGGCGGCGCCGCCCCAAAGCCCGTACCAGAGGATGCTGAGGGCGATCGAAGCCCACAGCCCGTGCCGCTCGGAATGCTGCCGAAAGGCGTTGGCGACCGTCTGCTTTTGCAGGCGGAGCAGAGCGGCGATCTGGGAGAAGTCGACCACCAAGGAATCTCGCGGACTACAACCAGGCCAGGGGCTGCATGGAGCGCTCGCCGCCGACCACGCGGAGGAAGATGTCCTCCAGAGTCTCTTCGGCCGCGCGCAGCTCGTCCACCGCGCCCTCGGCCACCACGCGGCCTTCGGCGATGATCGCCACCCGGTCGCAGAGCCGCTCCACCACCTCGAGCACGTGCGAGGTCAGGAACACCGTGGCGCCTTGAGCCACCTGTTGCAGCAGGATCTCTTTCATCAACCGGGCGCCGACCGGATCGACGCCTTCGAACGGCTCGTCGAGCAGGAACAGTTGCGGCCGGTGGATCAGCGCGGCCCCCAGGGCGACGCGCTTCTTCATGCCCTTGGAGTAGCCGGCGATCAGCGTGTCAGCCCGCAGGTCGAGCTCGAACAGCGCCATGAGCTCCTTGGCGCGCTCGGCGGCCACGGCGCGCTCGAGGCCGTACATACGGCCGGCAAACTCCAGGAACTCGTAGCCGGTGAGGCGGTCGAACAGGACGTTCTCGTCCGGCACCACGCCGATCAACTGCTTGACGCTGTGGATCTGCTCGGGGACGTTCATCCCCAGCACTTCCACCTCGCCGGCGGTGGCCGTGATGACGCCGGTGAGGATGTGAATGGTGGTCGTCTTCCCCGCCCCGTTGGGGCCGAGAAAGCCAAAGAACTCCCCGCGACGGACTTCGAGCTCCAGACCGCGCACGGCGGGCTTACCGTTGTAGCTCTTTTGCAATCCGCGGGTGCGAATCGCAGGCGACATGAGCTTACTCTAGCGCGCGGTTCGCGGAGGCTCCACTAAGGCCCTTCTCGCAATTCCCTCGACAAAGAAGCCTGGGCGGCGTGGGCTGTCGCACACATCAGCGGAACAAGAGCCCGTTAAATTGTTCCAGCCGCCATTGACGATCTCAAAGGGAAAGTTCTAGCATGAGGGCGCCATCTTGGCACAAGGAGGTGATCCAGCAAAATGCAAGAGAGTAGTCCTAGTATTGAGCGTCTGGTGAGTGAGGTGATCGTCAGCTGAGCAATCAGCGGGCCGTGATCGACCCGCTCGTTAGACGTTCCTACTCTGAGTGTTAAGAGCCGCTGGATCACCCTAGCGGCCGCCGTCGCCTCCGCCGGCTTGTTCCCCGGCGGAGGCGGCTGAGCCCGATCGGTTCCTCCGATCGGGTTGTTGTTTGTAGGGCGGCCCGTTGCCAGGGCTGCCTGCTTCTTTCGAGTCAACCGTTTTGCGCATTCTAGGGATCGAGAGCTCGTGCGACGAGACCGCCGCGGCGGTGGTCGTATCGGGCGAGCGGGTGCTGTCGAGCGTGGTCGCCTCCCAGCTCGACGTGCACGCGCGCTACGGCGGAGTGGTGCCGGAGCTGGCTTCGCGCGAGCACCTGCGGGCCGTGACGCCGATCGTGCGGGAAGCGGTGGAGCGCGCCGGCCTGCGCTACGGCGAGCTCGACGCGATTGCGGTGACCAGCGGCCCCGGCTTGGCCGGCGCGCTGCTGGTGGGACTCACCTACGCCAAGGGCCTGGCGTTTGCGCTCGGCAAGCCGCTGCTGGGCGTCAACCACCTGGAAGGTCACATCCACGCCGTGGCGCTCGAAGCGGCGCAGCAGGGCGGCCGGCTGGTCTTCCCCGCCCTGGCGCTGGTGGTCAGCGGCGGACACACTCACATGTTCCGGGTGGAGCGGGACGCGACGGCCGGGTACTCCTACCGGCTGCTGGGCCGCACCCGCGACGACGCCGCCGGCGAGGCCTTCGACAAGGTGGCCAAGCTGGTCGGGCTGGGCTATCCCGGCGGACCGTGGGTCGACCGCCTGAGCCCCTTCGGCGACGCCTCGAAAGTGGACCTGCCGGGAACCCGCATGAAGGGCAATCCGCTCGACTGGAGCTTTTCAGGCTTGAAGACGGCCGTGCTGCGCTGGGTGCGGGCCGGCGCCATGGACGCCGAGATCGCCGCCCGCCGGCGCCTGTTCGAGCCGGGCGAGCGGCCCACGCTCGACGCCGTGCTGGCGGCTACGCCCCAGCCGACCCGGGATCTGCTGGCTTCATTCCAACAGCGCGTGATCGAGGAGCTGCTGGCGCGCGCCGAGCAGGCCGCCGAGCAGGAGCAGGTGGAGTCGATCCTGGTCTCCGGCGGCGTGGCTGCCAACCGCGGGCTGCGCGAACGCTTCGAGAAGCTCTCGCTGCCGGTCTGGTTCCCGTCGCTGGCGCTCTCCACCGACAACGCCGCGATGATCGCCGCCGCG
This sequence comes from Acidobacteriota bacterium, assembly GCA_016125275.1. Lineage (GTDB taxonomy): Bacteria > Acidobacteriota > Terriglobia > Bryobacterales > UBA6623 > RI-231. Next base: position 954,928 of record WGMB01000003.1, read on the forward strand.
GCTTGGCCCCGGCTGGCGCGGGGGGAGCGCTCGGACTGGTCGCTGCGCGCCTACCCCAATTTGCGGCTCGCCTGAGGCGCGGCCTATCCTGAAGCGGACGGATCGTGCCGGGCTTCTTTCTGACATTCGAGGGCGTCGACGGCGTCGGCAAGACGACCCAGATGGAGCGTCTGACCGCTCGGCTGCGCGCCGCGGGCTGCGAGCCCGTGCTGGCGCAGGAGCCCGGCGGCACGCGCATCGGCGCGGAGATCCGGCGGCTGCTGCTCGACGCCCGCAACGCGGACTTGCGGCCGATTCCCGAGCTGCTGCTCTACTTCGCCTCCCGCGCCCAGAACATCGCCGAGGTGATTCGGCCGGCTCTGGAGCGTGGACGCGTGGTGCTGTGCGACCGCTTTACCGACGCCACCGTGGCCTACCAGGGCTACGGCCGCGAGCTGGGAGCTGAAACCGTGCGTCAGATCGAGAAAGTCGCCTGCGGCGGGCTGGCGCCGGACCTGACGCTGTGGCTCGATCTCGACCCGACGCTCGGCGTCGAGCGCGCCCTGGAGCGGCACGCCGAACGGCCCCTGGACGAAGACGAGACCCGCATGGAGCGCGAAGGCCGAGCCTTCTACGCCCGCGTGCTCGAAGGCTACCGAGCCATTCAGCGCGGCGAGCCCGAGCGGGTGCGCCGCATCCGGGCGGCGGGCTCGATCGACGACGTGGAAGCGGAGATCCTGGCCGCGGTCGGGCCCTTGCTCACCGAGCGCCTGGGCGTCCATCTTTGAGAGAGAAGCGCTGATGCCTTTCTCGGACTATTTGGGCAACGCCCCCGTCGTCTCCGCCCTGCGCGGCATGCTGGCGCAAGACCGCCTGCCGCAGACGCTGCTGTTCTCCGGCCCGAGGGGCATCGGCAAGGCCACGCTGGCGCGCTACCTGACGGCGGCGATCCAGTGCCGCGAGGCCGCGGCGGATGAATTTTGCGGCTCCTGCCACGCCTGCACGCGCATCCTGGCAGCCGACCTCTCGCTGCCGGAGTTCGTGAAGGAGACCGAGGAGCGCGAGAAGCTGCCGGCGGCGAAGCGCACAGACAACCCTCTGGTCTTTTCGACGCACCCGGACTTTCTGATCTTTCCGCCCGACGGCCCCTTGCGGATGGTGGGCATCGAGCAAGCGCGCAAGCTGCGCAACGCGGCGCAGTTCAGCCCGTCGGAGGGCAAACGCCGCGTCTTCGTGCTCGACGGCGCCGACCGCGCGAACGACGAGGCCGCCAACTCGCTGCTCAAGACCCTGGAAGAGCCCGCCGCGGCGCTGACGATCATCCTGATCGCCGAGAACCCCTACGACCTGCTGCCGACGATCCGCTCGCGGTCCGTACCGTTCTATCTCTCGCGGCTGACGGCGGAAGAGATGCAGCAGTTCTTCGAGCGGCGCCGGGAGCTTTCCGACAAGGAGCGCCGGCGGCTGGCCGCCTGGGCCCAGGGCAGCCCGGGCGCGGCCCTGGCGATCGACGTGGAAGAGTACCTGGCGCGGCGCGAAGCCATGCTGGCGGTCTTGCGGGCGGCGCTGGGGGGCGGCTTCGCGGACCTGATCGGCCGGACCGAATCGATCGCCCGCAAGACCCGCGAGAAGCTGGAAGCTCTGATCGAGATGCTCTTTGGCCTGCTCAGCGATCTGCTGCACCTGCGCTACGGCTCCGGACGGCTGATCAACCAGGACATCCGCGAGGATTTGCGCGAGCTGGCCGAGCGAGTGCGCTTCGATTGGCTCGAGGAAGCCAAGAAAGGTCTCGACGAGCTCGACGAGCTGCGTAGGCGGAACATTCAGAAACAGATCGCGCTGGAAGGCTTCGCCGCCCGGCTGTCCTCTCTGCCACACGGCGGGTAGGATCGGTTTGCAGCGCTCTCCCGCGCTGTGCTATTCGTGAACCCAATACGCGGCCAAAGCGCTCCGATAGAGGGCGCAGGTCCGCCACCTCCCTTGGCCGATTTCACGCGGTGAATCAAAACCCCATGCCAACGCCACAGAACAAGCCGGCGCGGAAACGCCCGGCCCCGCCGGATCAGACCCACGCGGAAGCCTACTATTACGTCAAACAGATGCAGAATCGCACGCCGATGACGGTCGTGCTCAAGGACGGCGAGTCCCTGCACGGCGTGATCGAGTGGTATGACCGCACCTGCATCAAGATCAATCGGAGCGAAGGCCCGAACCTGCTGATCTACAAGGACAGCATCAAGTACATCTACAAGGCCGGCGAGGCGCGACGGACGGGCGCCGAGGCGGCGGGCGACGAAGCCGACGAAGAGTCCTAGGCCGTTTCGCCGTCCTGTTCGCGCAGCAAGACCTCCAAGAAGCTTCCAGGCCGCAGGGAGGGCGCTGAGTCACGTCCGGCGTCGGGCGAAGCAGCGGGCTGGGCTTTCGCGGTTGGCAGCCGGGTTGCCTACGATGAGGGCCATGCGGATCGCCTCTCTGCTCCTGCTTGCCGCCGGTCTGCTGCCCGGGGCCGTGCTGGAGACGCTGCCGCAGCCGTCGTTCTTCTTCTATGAGGAGAACGTGGGCCAGGCGTCTGACCCGGAGGCGATTCTACTGGTGCGCGGCGGGCCGCCGCAGTCCTATCTGAGCGCCCGCGAGCTGCACTTGTTCACCCCGTACAGCAGCCGGGTCGGCTCGGAGATCCGGGTGCGTTTCGCAGCAGCGGAGTCCTCGCCGGAGATGCGTCCGCTGGAGACTTGGCCCGGCCGAGCGCACCGCTTCGTGGGACCGGAGGCGCAGTGGCAGCGGAACCTCGCCGCACACCGCCGGGTGGAGCTCGCCGAAGTTTATCCCGGCGTGGACCTGATCCTCAGCGGCCAGGGCGCGCGGATCGTGATGACCTACGTGGTGCGGCCGGGCGCGGACCCCGGCGCCGTCCTGCTGGAGTCGAACCTGACGGCCCAGCTCGCCGACGGAGCTTGGCGCGTGGACGGCTTTCCCTTCCTGAGGGGGTCGGCGACCTTCGCCACACCCGCGGGTTACCAGGGAACGGACGACAGCCGAGTGGCGGTGGACGCCTCGTACGAGGTTCGCGGCGCGATGCAGGCCGGGTTGCGGGTGGGCTCGTATGACGCGCAGCAGCCCCTGTATCTGGAGATTGCGGTGGACGCCGGCGGAGGGTTCGCGCTGACGCCCTCGGCGGTCGACGATGCGGGGAATGTCTATCTGACCGGCTCGGCGCCTTCGGCCGTCCTGTGCGGCGTGACGACGGGAGGCACGGAGGAGGCTTGCCCGGACGCTTTTGTCGCCGCCTACGACGCGCGGGGCGAGCCGCTGTTCTACACGGTGCTGGCGGGAGCGGCGGAAGACGCGGCGGCGTTCGCGGGCTTGGACGGGGCGGGCGGACTGAGCGTGGCCGGGACGACCGCTTCGGAGGACTTTCCCGTCACCGCTGACGCCTTCCAGCCGGCCAACGCCGGGCCGATCGGGCCCAGGCCCTTGGGGGTCGCCGCGACCTTCGGCGACCTGTTTCTGGCGCGGCTCGACGCCGTAACGGGCGAGATGCTGTATTCCACGTTCTTCGGCGGACCCGGCGGAGAGAGCAGCCGCTCGATCGCGGTGGCCGACGGGCTCTTGACCGCGCTGGCTCACACTGAGAGCGCCGATTTTCCGACCACTCCCGGCGCCTGGATCCCAACCGCGGAGCCGCGCTGCGACGGGTGCGGCGTCGACGCGCTCGTCCAGTTCGACCTGCGGGCGGGCCGCCCGCGATTCTCCACGTTCCTCCCCCCGGTCGAACCCGGCGGCGGAGCGATCGCGGCGCGCCCTGACGGGAGCGTGTATTATGCAGGCGCGGCGGACCAGCCGGTTCCGGTCACCGGCGGCGCGGCGCAAACGGAGCTGCGAGGGGCGTCGGACGCCTATGTCTTCCGGCTGGCCCCGGACGGCTCGCAGCCCGTATGGGCGACGTACTACGGCGGACCCGGAAGCGACCGCGCGAGCGGCGTAGCCCTCGGCGGGGACGGACAAGTCTGGATCACCGGGTATTCGGATTCGCTGGGTTTGAACTTGGGCCAGGAGCCGAGCTCGTTCTTGGCGCGGTTCGCCGCCGATGGGTCTGAGGTCGCGGCTTCGGCGTTCCCCACGGACCTGGGCGGGACGCTGCTGCCTGACGGGAGCGGCGGCATTCTGCACTATATGGCCGCCGCGACGCCTTCGCTGCCGGTGACCGGCGACGCCCTGCTGCCGAGCGGCTGCGGCAACAACGACGGCCACGGCTACCTGCGCCGGTTCACTGCCGCTGGGGCTCTCGAGCAGGCGAGCTATTTGCCGGGCCCCGGGAGTTCGCCGAAACAGGCGCTGGCGGACCCGGCCGGCGTCTTCCACCGGGTCCGCAACGGCCGGCTGGAGCGCCTGCTGCTCGACGAGCCCGCGCCGTTCGCGATCGGCTGCGTGAGCCACGCCGCGAGCCGCTGGAACTTCGAGCGCGTCTCCACCGGCGGCATCGTGACGCTGGTCGGAACCAAGATGGGACCGGAGGAAGGCGTTTCGGGCGCGCCGGTCGACGGCCGCTTCCCGACCGAGCTCGGCGGCGTGCGGGTGTTGATGGACGGCATTCCGGCGCCGCTGCTGTATGCGCAGGCGGGCCAGATCAACGCCGTCACGCCGTACGCCGTCACCGGGAGAGAACCGATCGACGTGGTCGTCGAATACGACGGGCGGACGACCGAGCCGTTGCAGGTGGACGTGTTTCCTTACGACTTTGCGCTGTTCAGCCTGGACGGCTCGGGAATGGGGCAGGCTGCGGCGCTGAATCAGGACGGGACGCTGAACACGCCGGAGAATCCCGCCGACCCGGGCTCGATCATCGTGCTCTACGGCGCCGGAGCGGGCGCCACGGTTCCGCCCTCATTGGACGGCGAGCTCGCCCCGCTGACGGACCTCCCGGCGTTCCAAACGACCATCAAGATTCTCCACAACCGGCAGTACGTCGAGCCCCTCTACGCCGGGCCGGCGCCGGGATTGGTCAACGGCGCCGTGCAGATCAACCTGCGCCTGCCGGACGATATGCCGTCGGGGCCAAACCGGATCAACGTGGTGGTGGGCGGCAGCCAGTACGTTTCACCGGCCACGATCTCGGTGCGCTGAGAGCGGTACAGCGAGGCGGCGCTCCAGTCGATGACAGGACAATGCCCCGCTTGCATCCGCTGCTGCGATTCGCCCACTGGGCCGCAACCGGGCCGGCCTGGCCCTGGCTGGCGCTCATTCTGCTGGGAGCGGGGCTAGCGCGGGCCGCGACCGTTGAACGCGTCACTCTGTCGACGCCATTCTTCTTCTACGAACAGAACATCGGCCAAGAGGTCGATCCTGAAGTCCTCGTGGTGGTCCACGGCGACCCCATCTACGCCGCGATCACCAGGCGGGAGTTTCGGTTGTTCACCAAACAAGGCCATCTGGCGATCCGGAGGTTCGCCGCGGACGACGCCGAGCCGACGGTGCAGCCCATGGATCGGTGGCCGGGGCGCGTAAACCGCTTCCAAGGGCCTCCAAGCGCTTGGCTGCGGGACATCCCGGCTTACCGTCAGGTCGAGATTCAGGGCATCGCAACCGGCGTCGATCTGGTCTTGGGAGAGAGGGACTCCGCCATCTTGCTCACATTCGTGGTCCACCCGGGCGGCGACCCGAAGATGGTCCGTCTTCGACCTGTGGCCACGGGCTCCCCCTATTCGGCCGCGGCGCCGGTCTCGACCGTGGCGGCCTATCAATGGATCGACGGCGTCCAGACGACCGTGGACGTGGACTTCGTTCACCCTTGGACCGGAGAGTTCGACGTAGCCCTGGGCTCGTACGACCCAAGCGCATCGGTGTTCGTGGAGATGACGACCAAATCCGAATCGCGCTCGTTCCAGCCGGCGTACACGGCCGCAGACGCATCCGGCCATCTGTATTCCGCTCGGCCGTTCTCGTCGCCCGTGGTCTGTGGCGAGATATCGGACGACGTGCTGGACTTCTGCTCGGACGTACACGTGGCCGGCGCCGACGCCGAAGGAAATCCGCTGTTCTCGACGGTGCTCGGAGGGGCCTTTCGAGATCGCGCCGCCGTCGTTCATCCCGATGCCAATGGCGGTCTGGCCGTAGTGGGAACCACGAGCTCCGAGGACTTCCCCGTAACGCCCCACGCTTGGCAGTCCACCAATGCCGGCCCGATTGGCGACGGCCCCCCCCACGCGCCCAAGTTCGGCGACCTGTTCCTCGCCCGGCTCGACGCGACCACGGGAGACTTACTGTACTCCACCTTCTATGGGGGCCCTGCGGATGAGCGCGAGGGGAGGACTTCTTGGCGAGACGAGGCCGGGATGTTTGTCCTTGTGGTGGTTGAAGATGGTTTTCCGACGACGCAGGGGGCCTGGCTGAATCCGCAGGCGTGCCCGGACTGTTCGGCAATTCTACGCTTCGATCTCGTTGGCGGCAGCCCGGTTTATTCGACCATGGTTCCGGGCTCGCTGAGAACGCTGAGCGCCCACAGCGACGGAAGTGTGTACGCGGGCGGCTCCGCCAGCTCGGACGTCCCCGTCACGCCGGGCGCAATCCGAAGTGAGCGAGGCCAACGCGCCGCCTATCTGTTCCGGCTGGGTCCGGATGGCTCCGGTCCCATCTGGGCAACGTATTACGGCGGGCCGGGGCCAACCGGCAACGAAGTCAGCGACATCGTTGCTAACGCCGAAGGGGGAGCCTGGGTCCACGGACTCTGGGACCTCGGACCGTCGCTGACTGGGGAGGCGAGATTCTTCCGCTACCTGTCTCGGTTCACGGCCCAGGGATCTGAGATCACCCGAACCGACGTGCCGGCCGAAGGAAATCATTCCCTGTTGAAGGGTCCTGGTGACGGGGTGTGGCTCCATTTGTTCACTGGAAGCTCTAGATGGCCCACAACACCGGACGCCTTGGCGCCTTTGGGTTGTGGCCCGTGGACCTCTCATCTCTACCTGATGCGCTTTCAGCCCAACGGCGCGCTTACCTTCGCGAGCTATCTGCACCCTCTATCCTCGTCGACACAATATCGGCCCTTCGTCGATACGCGTGGCGGGTTTCATCGGGCGGTGGAAGGCGTCGTGGAGCGGCTGGGGACTGAGGAACCCACGGTCGCGAACTTGGCTTGCGCCGCGCACGCGGCCAGCCGTTCCAACAACATGCGACTCTCGCCGGGAGGCCTGATCATGCTGGTGGGAACACAGATGGGACCCGCCGTCGGGGTCAGCGCCGCTGTGACGAACAACCGCTATCCCACCGAGCTGGCCGGCGTTCGGGTGCGCATCGGCGGACAATTTGCGCCGCTGCTCTACGCGCAAGCGGGTCAGATCAACGCCGTCGCGCCGTACTCGCTGACGCCTGGTCAGTCGGCGGACGTGGAAGTCGAGTATCTGGGAACCCGTCTGCCGCCCTTGACCCTCCCGGTGGTCAAGTACGACTTCGCTCTGTTCAGTCAAGACCCGGAGGGAAAGGGATCGGCGGTGGCATTCCACGGCGACGGCTCGCTGAACAGCCCGGACCACCCGGCCGGCCCGGGCTCCATCGTGGTCCTCTACGGCGCCGGGGCGGGCGTCACATCGCGCCCTTCGGGCGACGGGGAGATCGCAAACGGCGCGGCCGAGTTGGCGGCCCAAGTGCGGGTAAGCTACTCGCCGGACCCGATCAAAGTCCTCCACGCCGGCCCGGCCCCGGGGCTGGTGAACGCGGTCACCCAAATCATCGTTCGCTTGCCGCTCCGCATCGACCGGCCTGGCATCGTCAATCGGTTTGAATTCGATCGCGACACGTTTATTTCTCCGGCCGGAATCTCGGTGCGCTGAGGCCTGCGCGGGTTGGGTTCACCGGGGCTCGACGCTCCCACGCCGGATCTTCGACAATAGGAAGAACAAGATGCTTCAGATCACTCTTCCCGACGGCAGCGTCAAGGAAGTCGAGAGCGGCGCGACCCCTCTCGACGTAGCGCAGTCCATTAGTGGCCGGCTCGCCCAGGCCGCCCTGGTCGCCGAGCTCGACGGCAAGCTCGTGGACCTGACGACGCCCCTGACGGCCGACGCCAAGCTGCGCCTTCTGACCGATCGCGACCCGGAGGCGCTGGAAGTCTACCGGCACTCGGCCGCCCACCTGCTGGCCGCCGCGACGCTGGAGCTCTATCCCGACGTGAAGCTGGGCGTGGGGCCGCCGATCGACAACGGCTTCTACTACGACATGCAGCGCGAACAGCCGTTCACGCCGGAGGACCTCGAGAAGATCGAGGCCAAGATGCAGGAGATCGTCGACAACGATCTGCCCAACCGGCGCATCTGGATGGATCGCGACGAGGCCTTAAAGCTCTACCGCGAACAGGGCGAGCTGATGAAGTGCGAGCTGATCTCGGACAAGACCGAGCAGGACGCCGAGACGGTCTCGATCTACAAGACCGGCGACAAGTTCAACGATTTTTGCCGCGGGCCGCACATCCCGTCGATGGGCAAGATCCAGGCCTTCAAGCTGCTCAGCGTTTCGGGCTCGTACTGGAAGGGCGACGAGAAGAACCAGCGGCTGCAACGCATCTACGGCACGGCGTTCTTTTCGAAGAAGGACCTCAACAAGTACCTCACGCAGCTCGAGGAGGCCAAGAAGCGCGACCACCGCAAGCTGGGCAAGGAGCTGGACCTGTTCTCGATTCAGGACGCCGCCGGCGCGGGCCTGATCTTCTGGCATCCCAAGGGCGGGCTGATTCGCAAGATCATCGAGGATTGGCTGCGCAACGAATACCTGAAGCGCGGCTATGGGCTGGTGTTCACGCCGCACATCGCCAAGCTCGACCTGTGGAAGACCTCCGGCCACGCGGACTTCTACTCCGACGACATGTTCAAGCCCATGGAGGTGGACGGCGTCGAGTACCAGCTCAAGCCGATGAACTGTCCCTTCCACATCCTGATCTACAAGGAAGGGTTGCGCAGCTATCGCGAGCTGCCGGTGCGGCTGGGCGAGCTCGGCACGGTGTACCGGTATGAGCGCTCGGGCGTGGTGCACGGGCTGCTGCGCGTGCGCGGCTTCACGCAGGACGACGCGCACATCTTCTGCACCCCGGAGCAGGTGACCCAGGAGGTGATCGGCTGCGTGGACTTTGCGCTGGATGTGCTCAAGACCTTCGGCTTCAACGAGTACGAGGTGGAGCTGTCGACCTGGGACGGCGGCGCGTCGGGCAAGTATGCGGGCGACCCGGAGGAGTGGGCGCTGGCGGAGAAGGGCTTGCAGGACGCTCTGGCCGAGCGTGGCATCCAGGCCAAGGTGATGCCGGACGAGGCCGCCTTCTACGGCCCGAAGATCGACGTGAAGATGGTGGATGCGATCGGCCGTTCGTGGCAGCTCTCGACGGTGCAGTTCGACTTCAACCTGCCGCGGCGATTCGAGCTGGAGTATGTGGCCGAGGACGGCGCCAAGCACCGTCCGTACATGGTGCACCGCGCGCTGCTGGGCTCGGTGGAGCGCTTCATGGGCGTGCTGATCGAGCACTACGCCGGGGCCTTCCCGGTGTGGCTGGCGCCGGTGCAGGTGAAGATCCTGCCGATTACCGACAACCAGATGGAGTACGCCCGCGGCGTGCTGAAGCGGCTGGAGCAAGCCGGCATTCGCGCGGAACTGGACGAGCGCAACGAGAAGATCGGCTTCAAGATCCGCGAGGCGCAGATGCAGAAGGTTCCCTACATGCTGGTGATCGGCCAGAAGGAAGTGGAGGCCGGGCAGGTGGCGGTGCGGGATCGCAAGAAGGGCGATCAGGGCGCGACGGAGCTGGAGCCGTTCATCGCGCAGGTGCGGCAGCAGATCGAGACGCGGGCGACGGAGTAGGACAGCGGCTCAGGCGGCGGCCTGGAGGTCTTGCCAGGCCTTGTCGAGCTCGGGCCTCAATGCGTCGCTGAGGTGTTGGGGGTCGACATCCCCGTGGCGTAGGCGGCTGAGGTAGTAGACGCGGCGCTTGGGCTTTCCAGAGGGGAATCCAAAGCCCAGCAACTAGAGGCTCCAGCCTTCCTCGTCGCCGTCGGCTAGCAACAGGAGATGACGCCGATCGCCCTGTTCCAGTGCGGGATACCAACTCCATTCCCAGATTCCGCCCCTCGTGCCGCCCTGCGTCGCCGGCAGTTGGGCGGTCTCAGCGGCAAGAACTACCCCTTCGTCGAGGGCTTTGAGCGATTCACGCATCTTCTGAATCGGGTCCTGTGCGGCGGCCGTTGCTGCTGAGTTCATTCGACAGTCCTCGTTTGCGCCTTTATCTTGGCGCCCGATGGTCAAGCCGGCCGCAAGCGATAGACGCGTGACGTCACTCGTCTATAATGGAATTGACTGTCCGACGCAGAATGATCACGAGCTACCGCAACCGGGATGCCGAGCGATTCGCTTCGGGTTGGCCGGTTCGCCAATGGGAGCCTATCCGCCGGCAAGCGGAGAAAAGGCTTCGCATTCTCGACGCGGCAACCAGCCTTGGCGATCTTGCTGCGCTCAACTCCAATCGGCTAGAGGCTCTGAAGGGAGACCGCAGGGGCCAGTACTCGATTCGCGTCAATGACCAATGGCGCATCTGTTTCGAGTGGCCAAGCGACGCGGCCGGACCTCAGAACGTCGAGATTGTGGATTACCACTAATAAGGGAGACTGTCATGGCGCGCACCCCCATTCACCCCGGAGAAATCCTCGCTGATGAGCTGGAGGAACGCGGCCTTTCGGCCAAGAGTCTGGCCGAGGTCATCGAGACGCCGCCCAACCGGCTCTACCAGATTCTGGCGGGCAGGCGGAGCATCACGGCGGACACGGCCCTGCGATTGGGGCGATACTTCGGCAGCTCGCCGGAATTTTGGATGAACCTGCAGTCAGCCTACGAGCTGGACTTGGCCCGGGCGGCGGAAGCGGAACGCGAGCGGTCCGCTTCCACGGCGTAGCCCGATCGACTAGCGCTGGGTTTCCGCGCCGGTGGCCGAGGTGTCGTAGCCGCCCAGGGCGTCGAGCTCGCGGCGGAAGGCGCTGCGCTGCAGGGCGTCGAGCAGGGCTTGCATGGCCGGCAGGGTCAGCCACTGTTCGGGCACAACGAAGTCGTAGCGCTCCGACGCCAAGGGCGTAAACGAAAGGCCGAACACCCGAGCGGCCACGCGCGGCGCCACGCAGCAGTCCGCTTCGCCGCGCCGGACGGCCCAGGCGGCGGCCAGGTGGCCGGGCGCGATGCGATCGTAGCCGTCGATGGTCGAGGCGGCGACGCCGGCTTGCTCCAGCCCGGCGTCCAGCAAGGAGCGGGCTCCGGCGCCCAGCTCGCGGTTGATGATCCGGCGGCCGGCCAGATCCGCGAACGACCGCAGGTTCTTCGGGTTGCCCGGCGCCGTCACCAAGCCCTCCTCCCACTCGGCGAAGGTGAAGACGCGGCAGCCCGCCGGAATCCGGGCCGCCCCTTTGCGCAAGTGCGTGCCAGCCACATGCACCAGCCCCGCCTCCAGCCACTCGAGCGCCTTGCGGCTGGAGCTGGGCGCGGCGATGAGCTCCACGCCGGCGGCCCGCCGCAGATGTTCCGCCAGCAGCGACGAGGCCGGATCGCAGCCGGCCAACAGTAAGCGGTCGCCGCCGTCGGGCGCCGGTCCGTGCAGGGACGCCTGCACCGAGCCGCTCGCGGCGTCCTCCAAGGAGGCTGCGTCGGCCAGCGGCAAGGCGAAGACCTCCGGCGACCACGGCGCCGCGACCATGCGCTCGCCCACGCGACCCAGCCGCAGGGGAGCGCCGGCGTAGGCGGGGCCGCCCACCAGGGCCGCTTCCACCCGCTGTGGCGCGGCGGCGCCTTCGAGATGGAACAGGTCTTCCACGCCCACGCCCAACTCCCGCGCCAGCTTGAGGGCCACGGCCGTGTTGGGCGCATAGGCGCCGCTCTCAATGGCGTGGACCGTCTGACGGCTCACGCCGATGCGGTCGGCCAGATCGGCGGCGGACAGACCCCTGCGGGTCCGGGTCTCGCGCACCTGGTTCGTCACTTCCATCAGACATTGACAAGGATACCAGACGACTGTATCCTGGGCGATTTGTCCTGTTTTTAAGACGATGACCAGATTGAGAGACATCTATCTGCTCGCACTGCTGAGCTTGGTCGCCGCGCCTTCGCTTTTGGCGCAGAGCGGACAGGCGGAGCTGGAGGTGGTGGTGCGAGATCCTGCGGGGCTGGCGGTTTCCGGCGCGACGGCCGTGCTGGAGGACCTCGGCCGGGGGCGTGAGCTGACGGGCGTGAGCGGTGCGGACGGCTCGGTGCGCTGGCTGGGGCTGCTGCCGGCGGACTACCGGCTGCGGGTGGCGAGCGAGGGTTTCCAGGCGACGGAGCGGGACGCCATCCGGCTACAGACGGGCGAGCGGGTGGCGCTGGAAATCCGGCTGCCTTTGGAAGGCCGCAGTGAGGCGCTGGAGGTTCGCGCCTCCACGCCGGTGCTGCAAACCGGCCGCGGCGGCGTGGCGACGGTGGTCGACAGCAAGCTCGTGCTCAACGCCCCGCTCGACGGCCGCAACTTCGTGCCGCTCGTCGCCACCCTGCCCGGCGTGGCCCTGCCACGGGGCTCGGCATTTCCGCGCCTCAACGGCAGCCGCCCGCGCACCAACGAATACATCTATGACGGCCTCAGCGTGCTGCAGCCCGAGCCGGGGCAGGTCGCCTACTATCCGATTCTCGACGCCATCGAGGAGTTTCGGGTCGATCTCAACAGCTACTCCGCCGAGTACGGCCGCTCGAACGGCGGCGTCATCCAGGTGCGGCACAAGTCGGGCTCGAACGACTTCCATGGAACCCTGTTCGAGTTCCTGCGGCATGAGAAGCTCAACGCCCGCAACGTGTTCGCCGCCGGCGGCGCCAAGCCCAGCTTTCGGCGCAACCAGTTCGGCTACGTGCTGGGCGGCCCCATCCGGCGCAACCGCACCTTCTTCTTCACCGAATACCAGGGCTCGCGGCTACGCACCGGACGCACGCTGATCAGCGCTGTGCCGACCGCGCTCGAGCGCCAGGGAGACTTTTCCGCCTCCTCGGCGGCCGTCTACGACCCGGCCACGACGCGCAACGGTCCGGGCGGCGTGGAGCGCGACCTGTTTGCCAACGCGACGGTTCCACTGGCGCGCATCGACCCGGTGGCGGCGGCGGTGCTGGCGCGCTACCCCGCCCCCAACCGCCCCGGGGCCAACAACTACCTGCGACAGGCGTCCGAAGCCCAGGATCAGGACCAGCTCGGCCTGCGCATCGACCACGACGTGAGCTCGCGGCACAGGGTCCATGGCCGCTGGGCGCACTTCTGGGACACGACCTCGCCGGTGGCCCCCTTGCCCGACGGCAGCGGCCGTATCGCCTCCGGCACGCTGGGCGATTCGCACACGCGCTCGAACGTTCTGGCGGCCGAGCACTCCTGGACGATCGGGCCGCGCGCGCTCAACCAGTTGCGGGTGGGCCACACGACGCGGGACTTCGACAGCTCGATGCTGCGGACCGGCCGCTCCCCGCTGGAGGCCTTGGGGCTGCCGGGCGTGCCGACCAGCGCGTTCGACGACGTACTACCGACGTTCGCCCCGGACGGCTACCAGCAGATCGGACCGTCGGCCAGCAGCAACGTCGATTTCTCCACCTCCGTCACGCAGATCCTCGAGACGCTGTCGCTAATTCGCGGCTCGCATAGCGTGAAGCTCGGCGCGGACATCCGGCTGCAGCGGCTGAACATGGTGCAGCCGGCCAACCCGACGGGCAGCTTCCGCTTCACGGCGCCGCAGACGGGCCTGCCGTCGGCGCCCGGCTCGGGGAGCTCGGTGGCGTCGCTGCTGCTGGGCCAGACGCAGTCGTTCCAGATCGATTGGCAGGAGCGCTCGCTGCAACCCAGGGCGCAGAACGCCGAGCTGTTCGTGCAGGACGACTGGAAGGCCGCCCAGCGGCTGACGCTCAACTTCGGGCTGCGCTACACGATGAACGCGCCGTCGACGGAGAAGCGCGATCAGGCGGCGCTGTTCGACCTGGACTCACAGCAGCTCGTCTTCCTGGGTCGCGACGGCGAGTCGCGGAGCGCCCGGCGGATGCATTGGGGCAATTTTGGGCCGCGCTTCGGGCTGGCCTGGCGCGCACAGGACCGGCTGGTGGTGCGCGCCGGCTATGGGCTGGCCTGGTTCGAGATGGCCGGCATCACCACGCCGTTCACCACGCCGTTTTTCCCCTTCATCCAGACGCTGGGCGAGTCGTCGCTGGACAATCTGTCGCCGGCCTTCCGGCTGGCCGACGGCCCTTCGGTGGTCCCCGCGCCGATCGGGCCGGACGCGGGCCTGGGGCAAGGCGTCTTCGGCGTGGACCGCAACCACGGCTCGGGCTACTCGCAACAGTGGAACTTCACCTTGCAGCGCAGCTTCGGCTCGGCCACGAGCTGGCAGATCGGTTACATCGGCTCCAAGGTCACCAGCTTGGGCGTTCCGGACGGCAACCTCAACCAGTTGACGGCGGACCAGCTCAGCCTGGGCGCGGCGCTGCTGGAGAACGTGGCGAATCCCTTTCTGGGGGAGATTCCGGCGTCCTCCTCCCTGGGGCGGGAGACGCTGACCCGGGCCCAGTTGCTCAAGCCCTGGCCGCGCTTCACCACGGTCAGCCTGTACCGCAACAACATCGGACACTCGGTCTACCACGGCTTGCAGACGTCGCTCGAAAGGCGCTTTGAGGCCGGGCTGACGTTCCGCGTCTCCTACACGTTTTCCAAACTGATCGACGACGCCTCGTCGGTGTTCTCGGCCTCGGCGCTGACCGGCCCCGTGGCGAACTTCTCCATTGCGGACAGCCGCAATCGCACGCTCGAACGGGACGTCTCGCGCGGAGACATTCCACAGGTCTTGGCGGCCTCTTGGGTGTGGGAGCCCAAGGCCGCGGACCGGCTGCGCGGCTGGAAGCGGTCGTTGCTGCGCAACTGGAAGCTGGGCGGCATCGCCCGCTTGCAGTCGGGCATCCCCGTGCCGGTGGAGCAGCAGCCGAACTACAACGCCTTTGCCGGCTTCGGCTCGCAACGGCCAAACCGGCTGCGCGACCCAAACCTGCCGCGGGACGAGCAGACGACGGCGCGGTACTTCGACACCTCCGCCTTTGCGCTGGCGCCGCAGTTCACGCTCGGCAACAGCTCCCGGCATCCGGTGCGCGGGCCGGGATGGCGGACGCTCGATTTGATGCTCGGCCGCACGTTCGCGCTCACCGAAAGAGTCGGGCTCGAGATGCGCGTGCAAAGCTTCAACGTCACCAACACGCCGTCGTGGGGAGACCCCAACGGTTCGTTCGGCGCCAAGACGTTCGGCTCGATCACCTCGGCCGGCGATCCGAGGGTTTTCGAGGTCGCCGCCAAAGTGCGTTTCTGAAGCCGTGCACAGGGGAGCAGAATCCGTCTATCCTGAACGCCATGTCCTTGGCAGCCGGAGTGGATTTCGCCTCACGAAGCTACCCGGGACTACCGTCACGGAACTACCTCTTGAATGGCGTTCAGGAACGGAGCCTGAGTAGGGCGTGGGGTGTGCGATGCTTCGCCAAGCGCGGGCGGTGGCGGTCGACGTGCGGGCTGGTACTGGAAAGGTAGGAAAAGGTAAGTGACAGGCAGCCAATTTCTTGAATACGTATGCTGTCTAGGGCCGATCGCCCTTCAAACCGCATCCCCGAACTGCCATGGTGAATCGCCCTCGAATATCGCCCGTTGTTTTGTTCGTCAGTATGGCGGGGTTCTGGTCCTGCATGAATACAGAGTCCCAGGCCTGTCATTCAGTTGAGGACAGACTACGTTCGAGATCTATCATTGGGCGCGTGACGACGGAGCGATTCTTTTTCGGAGAGGTGTTTGGATTCGTCAGTGAGGGGCTGCCGGGCATTACTATCAGAGCTCTTGGACGTACTGAGACAGCCGCAACGGACCAAGATGGCTGTTTTGTTTTTCCGATCGGTGATCCCGGTTCTGTGTCCCTTGAGTTCACAACGCCGGGTGGTAAATTCCTTGGAGCTACTGCGGCGTCTTTAAGTGTTGATCTGAAGAATAGGATCGTTCAGTATCCAGATTTTGTCCATCTCAATCTGCCCGCCTATTCTTCTATGTCACTCATTCTGAGACCCGGAGTGGATCCGGCGGACGATGTAGTTCTTGTTCAAGTCTTCGGCGATCGACAAGAGCCGATCCCCTACCGTTCGCTTGTGACCGGTGAGAGTCAGTTTACTGTGACGGGTCTTGGCCCGGGATTCTATCTGGTAGGAGTGAGGCGCGAGGATGCCAGCATCCTCTATTACCCTGGTACAGTAGACTCGGGTTCGGCGACGGTCTTTGAACTCGGGCACGAACATTTGCTCTTGGAGTGGAATTGGGCAGAGTGATGCCCCGGTTCGGCGCACCTGAGTTCGGGCTCCCCGATCTGCCGGGCTCCGTCCCCGGACTGTCCCGAACTGTCCGGCCGGCGATCCGAGGGTTTTCGAGGTCGCCGCCAAAGTGCGCTTCTGAAGCCGCGCACAGGGGAGCAGAATCCGTCTATCCTGAACGCCATGTCCTTGGCAGCCGGAGTGGATTTCGGGACCCAGTCGGTCCGTGTAGCGATCGTTGACAGCGAGGCCGGGCCGCTCGGCTCCGGGACGGCGCCGATCCCGCTGGAGCGGCGCCGCGACGACCCGGACTTCGCCACCCAAAGCCACGCCGACCAGATGGAAGCGCTCGTGGGAGCGATGCGGGCGGCGCTTGCGGACGCCGGCGTGGAGGGCTCGGCCGTCGCCGCCCTCGCCCTGGATACGACGGCGTCGTCGGTCGTGCCGCTCGACGAGCGGCTGCGGCCGCTGGACGACTATATGCTGTGGTGCGACCATCGCGCCCACCGCGAGGCGGCCACGATCACCCGCTGCGCGCGGGACGCCGCCGCCGAAGCCATCCGCTGGTGCGGCGACGCCTACTCCTCCGAGTGGGGCTTCTCGAAGATGCTCTTCTGGCTGCGGACGCACCCCGACGGGCCCCGCCCCGCGACGTTCGCCGAGCACTGCGACGCCGTGGCGGCCACGCTCTGCGGCATCGAGTCCGTGGCGGAGATGCCGCGCAGCATCTGCGCCATGGGCCACAAGTGGATGTGGAACGCGGAGCTCGGCGGCCTGCCGTCCGAAGAGCTGCTCACGGCCATCGACCCGCTGCTGGCGGGCTGGCGCGAGAAGCTGGGCGGACGCTACGCCACCAGCGACGCCGTGGCCGGAACGCTGTGCTCGACCTGGGCGGCCCGGCTGGGCTTGCGGGAGGGCATTCCGATTCCGGTGGGCGGCATCGACGCGCACTGGGACGCCATCGGCTCGGGCGTTCGCGAGGGCGATGTAGTCAACGTGGTCGGCACGTCCACGTGCATCATGGCGGTGGTGGCCGAGGCCGACCTGATTCCCGGCGTCTGCGGCATGGTGAGAGGTTCCATCCACCCGGCCAAGTACGGCATCGAGGCGGGGCTCTCCGCCACCGGCGACGCCTTCGAGGCCATCGCGCGCCGGGCGGGAGCCTCCGTGAGTGAGCTTTCGTCCCGGCTGGCGGGCTACCGCGCCGGGCAGACCGGCCTACTGCGGCTGGTGTGGGACAACGGCGACCGCAACGTGCTGATCAACCCCAACCTGGGCGGCGTGACGCTAGGTTGGAACCTGACCCACGGCGCCGAGGACGAGCTGTTTGCGGCCATCGAGGGTACGGCGCTGCATACGGGCGTGATCTTCGACCGGCTGCGGCAGTACGGCGTGAGCGTGGACCGGGTGATCAACGCCGGCGGCATTCCACAGAAGAACGACTTGCTGAACCAGGTGTACGCCAACGCCTTGGGGCTGCCGGTGGAGGTCCCGGCGCAGCCGGCCACCGGGCTGGGCGCGGCGATCTTCGCCCTGCTGGCCGCCGGAGCGTTCCCGAGCGTGGAGGCCGGCCAGCAGCAGCTCTGCCCGCCGTTCCGAACCGTAGAGCCGCAGGGCGGCGAGGCGGTGCGCTACGAAGAGCTCGACGAGCTGTTCCGCCGGGTCTATTACGGTCTGGGCGACCCGGCCGGACCGGCCGCGCCCCTGGGCGACGTGCTGCCTCGGCTGAGGGCGTTGGCGGAGATGGCTCGGCGCGGTTGAACGGCTGGCGGGCCGTCCTTCCGCGGGGCGACTTTGGTACTGTTTGAATGCGAAGCTCGGGCGGAGAGCGGCACGCAGTGGCTCCCAGCGATTCGGCCTACATCTCGATCAGCGCTTCGTCGGACGCCCGGGCCGACTTGGCCGCGGCGGCGTTGCCCGCCTGGGGATTGAGCCCGGCGGCCCGCGCACGCGTGGGGGCTCTGCTGGCGGTGGACGTGGCGCCGGAGTCTCTGGCGAGCTTCCCCTCGCCGCCACGCCTGTGGTGGAGCTTTCAGGAAGAGGGCAGGTCGTTCGTGGCGCGCGGCGCGGTCGAGGCTGACGGGTCGCTGTTCGTCCACGTGCGGATGGGCCCGGGCGGCGCCGAGGACCTGGGAGCGCTGCTGGGTGCGGACGCGGCGTTCCGGAGCGCTCCGCCGGCGCAGGGAGAGGGCGAGAGCCTGTTCGGCGAGCCCGCGCCGGTGTTCCTCCAGGCGGTCGAGAGCCATCCCCAACGAGCGGCGGAGTTGCTGGCGAGCCTGTATGCGGTGAGCCTGCTGGATTCCGCCGTGGTGATCGCGCTGGAGGGCGCCGCGCCGGACGAGGTGCGCGACGTGGTGCGGCTGACGGCCTTTGCCAGGGCCGCCCTGCCGGCGCCGCTGCGGGCCCGTTGCACGGCGGCGCTGCCGCTGGGTTCGCCGTCCAAGCTGGTGGGGGAGCTCGGAGCGCGGGTCGTGGCCTTCCACGAGAGAGACCCGCGGTTGGGAGAGGCGTACGACTTGGCGCGGGAGCGCGGCGGCGGCGTGCTGTTTTCGCTCGGGCGCGGTGTGAGCGCGGGGCCCGAGCAGGAGCTGGCGGCCTGCCGGCGCTACGCCGAGGCCGCCGTGGAGGTCGCCCGCCGCGGCTCGCAAGCCGTGCTGCGGTTCTCCCACAAGGCGGGGCTGCTCGACGATCCGACGCTGTCCGAGCCCGACGCGCTGCCCTTGCCGACGCTGCTGAGCCTGACACTGAGCGCCGAAGAACCGTCCGCGGCGGACGAACTGATCGGGAGCTGGGCGGCTTCCCCCGAACCGGACCGGTTGCAGGCGCTGCTCGAGCCCAAAGACTGGGCGGGGGCGTCGGACGCCGTGGTCGTACGGGTCGCGGCGACGAGCGGACAGCCCCTGGCCGGAAGCCGTTTGCAGGCGGCCGCGCTGCGGGAGCTGGCGCGACGGCCCGGCGCCGCCGCCGGCTTGAGCGAGCGGTTGCGGGCGGCTTCGCCGGCCGATCCGGCCGCCGTGGCGCACGCCGCGCGACTGGCGCAGGCCGGGCTGCTGCCCCCGGACCTGCCCGACGGCTGGACCGAGCCGGTGGCGGGGGCGCTCAGCGACGAAGCGTTGGCGGAGGCGCTGCGCCACTCGCTGGCGAAGGGCCCCGGAGCGAAGGTCTTCACGCTGGCTCTGCTCGGCAGCGCCCGGCGCAGAACCGGCTTGAACCCGGCGCTGTCGGCGATTCTGCAGGAGTCCGCCGCCGCGGGCCGCCTGCGCGACCTGGACCTGGCTCTGGCCGCCGAGCAGGCGCATGAGTCGGCCGCTCGGGCGTCGCTGGGAGCCGTCCACGGGCTGCTGGAGGCGGCCGGTTCGGAGCTCGACGCGGCGCAGAAGGTGCAGGTGGCGCGGGCAGCGCTGTCGTCGCAGTTTCCGGCAGTCGGCCCGTCGCTGCTGTTCGACGAGACCGGCCGGTTGCGGCGCGGCCGGCAGTGGCCGGAAGAGATCGCGAGGGCCTATGCGGATTTGCCGGCCGGCGAGCGGGCGGAGCTCAACAGTGAGGAGTGGGCTTCGCTATGGGCGACTGCGCTCGAGCGGCCCGCGGCGGCGGACGCCCTGATCGGTCCGCTGGACGGGCAGATGGGCCGTTCGCCGGAGAAGCTCACCCAGGCGCTGGTGCGCGAGCAGGCTTGGTTCGGCTGGCGGGAGCGCAGCGAGGCGCCCAAGCACGTCCGCGCAGCGGCGGCGCTGGCCTGGCTTGCTGCGCGAGGGCCCCGCAAGCCCTATTTGGAAGAGTGGAAGGCCGCCGTCGAGGACCTGCCCGAGCTGGGCGCGGCGGACTTGGAGAAGCTGGCGGCCAAGAGCGCCTCGCGCGGGCTGTTTGACGCCATTCCGTACTTCGAATCCGAGCAGACCGAAGACCTGATCCGCAAAGCGCCGGACCAACGTACGCTCGACCTGTGGACGGCTCTGCTCTCGCGGCTCCCGGCGATCGATCCCTACCGCCCCTCCGACAAGAAGGCCGAGGACTACGTGGTGGACCGAGGGGCCGACGCCGCAGCGCGCCGCGCCGCCGCCAGGGAGAGCCAAGCCGCGGCCTCGACGCAGCGCAAGCAGGCCCTGCGGGCGCTGGGGCGCGGCGACGCCGCCGAGGCCGAAGCGCTGTGGCCGAAGCTGCATGAGCTGAACCCGACCGAGCGGCTGGCCGCCGAGGCGCTGGGGGCTCTGCTGGAGAACCGGCTGGACGCCGCCTGCTGGAAGCAGCTCGCGGAGCTGCCCTCCACGCATCCGCTGACCCCGCTGCTGGAGCTGATCCGGAAGCGCCTGGAGCTGGAAGACCTGGGCGGGCTGAGCGCGCCGCTGCTGGAGCTGCTGCGGCAGCGCAGCGACTGGCTCGAGCTCAGCGCGGGCAAGCTGCCCGCCTTGGAGCTGCTGGCCGTGCTGACCTCACGCTCGGTGATCCTGCTGCAGGCCATGCAGGTCGCGCGCATCGGCGCCGAGCGCGGCTACGCGGAACGCTCGGACTGGTGGGCGGCGTTCGTGAATCAGGCGCGCGAGTGTCCGCGCTTCGACGGGCGGCCGCATCCGACAGAGAACTGGGCGCACGTACACGCCAGTCTCTACTTTCACGCCAAGGGCTTCGCTGGGGAGGCCGGCGTGCGTTTTCGGCGGGCTTTGGAGGAGAGGGAACCCGGGCGGACGCGACAGGAGACGTTGCCCGAACCCACGCTGCGATAGAGGGGGAGAGTTTCCATGGTGGATCGCATCACTCTGTTTGGCGCCCGCTCGGACAAGCTCCAGAGCGTACGACGCGGCGACCAGTGGATCGCCCTGAGCGGGGATCGAATCGAAACCGACGACGCGCAACGAGCAGCCGACGCGGTGCGGCGCTCCGGCGGCGTGTTTGCACAAGCGCAGGCGGCGAACGGGGCGACCCAGGTGAGCGTGTTGGCGGCAGGAGTCACGGGGTACGAGCCGCCGCAGAGAATGCTGGCGATCAGCGACGCCGGCCCGCGCTGGATCCCGATCGGCAAGGGCGTGGAGCTCTCCGCGGGCGAGTGCCTGGTGATCCCCTCGGACTTGGGCTCCGAGGAGTCGGTGGAGAAGCTGCGGACGCTGCTGGCGGAGCTGCCCGAGGATCGCGAGAACTTGGTGTGGCAGGCGATTTCGCGGCCGGAGCAGCGCTATCGGCTGGACCGTCTGGAGGAGCAGGTGCGAGAGCTGCGCTCGACCGGCTCGGCTCCAGCGCCGCCGCCTCCTGAGCCCGAGGCCAAGACGAACTGGGCGATGACGGCGGGCGCGCTGGTCGCCGGCGTGCTGCTGGGCCTGGGGGCCGCGCTGGCTCCCGCTTGGCTCGACGGCGGGACGACTCCGGCGCCATCTACCAAGAAAGAAGCCCAGGCTCCGGAGAGCGCCGCCGCGAACCTACCGCTGCTGACGCCCGTGGACCTGGAGAGGCTGGACGAGGCCGTGGCGGCTTCGCCGCAGAAAGAGGCGATCGGCAAGCTGCTGGGCCCGGGCGCGAAAACGGCCTCCCGAGACTATGCCGGCTTCATGGCGATGGCCAAGCTCGAGCTGCGTCGCCAGGGGCTGATCCCGGATGTGGGCGCGCTGAAGCCTGAGGACATCCTGGCGAAGCTCGAGAATCTGGAGCCCATGCACCGCGGCTTGCTCATCCAGTACATCTGCGACGGCCCCGGCGCCGGGCGGCCCAACTTTCAAGAGGCCGGCGGCTCGAAGGTGCAACTGCCGGCCGACTTTGGGGCGTGCGCCCAGGACGCCGACTCGGCCGACAAGGTGCGGCTGGCCCTCTACAACCTGATCGACTCCCTGCGAAAGTAGGCGGGGAGTCTTCTAGCGCCCATGGCTTTGACGATCGAATGCATAGCAGACCCGGCCGCCGGCCGCGTCGTGGACCATCCGCTGCCGCTCGAGGACGGGGCCCAAGAGTGCGACCTGTGGCTGGATTGCCTGCCCGGCGCCCAGGCCGTGGAGGCGGCGATCAAGCAAGACGGCGCGCTGGTGGCGCTGGCGGAGGTCGCCACGCGTCCCGAGGAGCCCGTGCACCTGCACCTGCGGCGGCTGCCCGACGCCCGCTGGCAGATCCGGTCCGAGCGAGTCGTCCACACCCTGCCGCTCGAAGCGCGCGACGGGCGGCGGCTGCTACGACGCCATGACGGCGAGCCGCTGCAAATCTTCTTTCTGGTGGACGCCACCGCCCGGCGGGTTTCCGCCGAGGGCGACGGCTTCGAGGTGGAGCCGTTGCTGTCGCCGGCGCATTCGGCGCCCTGGGATGACTGCGTCGCGGCGCTGGTCTCGTTCGCGGCGGGCCTGGTCGCCAAGCATCCCTCTTGGCGCATGGCGGCGTTAGCCTACGGCGACACCAGCGATGATCTGGAGGACGTGACCCGCGAGCTGCGGCCGCGCTGGGCGGTCTACCCCGAACGCCCCGACGATCGGCGTCCGCAACGCGGCGACCTCGACCTGCTGCACCGCAGCCTGGCGGCCATCCCGCCCACGCCCGGCGGAGACTTTGTGGACGCCCTGGCCGAAGGCATGCAAGCCTGCGCCGACGCGGCGATGAACGAGCCGGGGCGCAAGGTGCTGGTGATCTTCGGCGATTCGCCGGGCCACGAGATCAGCCACGACGTGCCGCCGTTCGCCGACGCCCAGTTGCGCTCATGCGATGTGGACGAGCAGGCGGCGCGCCTGTTCGAGCTGGGCTTCGAGGTCGTGACGGTCTACAACGACCGCGGCGACGTAGACCCCCAAGGGCTGGCCTTCAAGACGACGGAGTGGAACCGCTACCTGGACTTCGCCCGGCGCCAGTACGCCCGGCTGGCGAGCATCCCGGGATGGGCCTTTCAGCGCAGCAGGTTCGACCCGGCCGAGGCCGCCCGGCGGTTGCTGGAGAGGCCGGTGGTGATCGGGCGGGGGGCTTGCCCGGGGATTTTGCGGCCGTGAGGTAGGCCGGACAAGAATGTCCGGCCCCACTGAGGCTGCTCTGTCCATCGGCGTCCTAGGCTAGGCTTTCTTCCAGCTCTGCCAGGGGACCACGCCCACGCGGTCCGCCCAGGTTTGCCACAGGGCGCTCATCTGCTCGACCTTGTCCGGCATCTCCGCCGCCAGATCGTGCATCTCGGTGCGGTCGGCGTCGATGTCATAGAGCTCCCAGCGGCCGTTCTCCGGCGCCTTGTACTTGGAGACGAGCTTCCATTTGCCTTGCCGGATGGCGCGGTTGCCTTCGTGCTCCCAGTACAGGGCCTCGCGATCGGCCGGGGCCTCGCCCCGCAGGATCGGCGCCAGGCTGCGGCCTTCATACGGCTGGATCGCCTGCCCGTGGAGCTCGGCGGGGTAGTCGCCGCCGCTGAGATCCACGCAGGTGGCCATGATGTCGATCAGGTGGCCGGGCTCGTCGGACCAGGTTCCGGGCGACTTCACGCCGGCGGGCCAGTGCGCGATCAGCGGCGTGGAGATGCCGCCCTCGTGCGTCCAGTGCTTGTAGAGCCGGAAAGGGGTGTTGGAGGCGTTCGCCCAAGGCGGCCCGTAGCTCTGGTAGGTGTTTTCGGGGCCCGGCATGACGGCCGGGTCGTTGCCCTTCTGCACCGTCTCGCCGGCGCGGGTCTTGTCGGTGAACCAGATCGGGTCGCGTCCCGGCGCGGACAGCGTTTCGGCGCAGCCGCCGTTGTCGGCCAAGAACAGGATGAGCGTGTTGTCGAACCGGTTGTCTTGCCGGAGCTGGTCGACCACGCGGCCGATGTTGCGATCGAGAATCTCGACCATGGCCGCGAAGACTTCCATGCGCCGGGACTGCCATGCCTTGTCCTCGGCGTCTTCCCAGGCCGGGACCTCGGAGTCTCGGGGTGTGAGCTCCCAGTCGGCCTTGGTCACGCCCTTTTCGATTTGGCGTTGGCGGCGGGCTTCGCGAAGGGCGTCCCAGCCCATGTCGTACTTGCCCTTCTGGCGGGCCACGTCGGCTTCGGGCGCTTGCATCGGCCAGTGCGGCGCAGTGAAGGCCATGTAGAGGAAGAACGGCTTCTCCGTGGGCGCTTCCGCGATGAACTGGACGGCGTGGTCGCCGATGGCGTTGGTGTAGTAGAACTCCGGGTCGGCGGTGGAGGCGGGCTCGTTGTCGAGCTGGAGCGTGGCGGGGTTGTAGAAGTTGCCCGCCCCGGTGATGGTGCCGAAGAAGTGGTCGTAGCCGCGCTGCCGCGGCCAGTTGTCGCGGACCTCCGGCGGCGTCACGTGCCACTTGCCGGACATCAGCGTGGTGTAGCCGGCCGGCCGGAGGGCTTCCGCGATGGTGACGCAGCGGTCGTTGATGCTGCCGCGGTAGGCGGGCAGGCCGTAGTCCTCCATCATGTGCCCGACGCCGGCTTGGTGCGGATAGAGGCCCGTCATCAGCGAGGCGCGGGTGGGGCAGCAGCGGGCGGCGTTGTAGAACTGCCGAAAGCAGACGCCGTTGGCGGCGAGCTGGTCGAGGTTGGGCGTGGAGATTTCGCCGCCGTAGGGGCCGATGTCGGAGAAGCCCATGTCGTCGGCCATGATGAGGACGATATTGGGGCGGCCGGGGGCGGCGGCGGATTCGGCTTCCGGCTGGGGGGAAGCGCAGCCGTATGGCAGGGACGCGGCGGCGGCTCCGGCGGCCACACGGAGGAAATCACGGCGATCGAGCGACATAGCGCCGCCGATTGTATCAGGCGGGGGAACGCGTCGGGATTCCGAGCTGATAGGCGGCGGAGAGAAGCCGCACGTCATAGGCGAACAGTTCCACGTTCGCACTAATGAGGGAGAGAGCAGAGGCTAGATGAACCGCGTTTGACTCCGGTTCGGAAACGGCAAACTTGACGATAGCGGAGGAGTCGCAGAATGCGACGCTCAAAGCCGTTCCCCACGCAATTGCTCCAAAAGAGCGGACGCCGGGCGACTTTGGTCGGCCGGCATAGAGGCTGACTCTAGCGGTAAGCCAGGCTCTTCCGCAGGGATCACGACGCCTCGCTCAACGAGCTCACGCCAAGCCGCTTGCTCTTCGACGGGCGGACCGAGCACGGCCAGCGTACGCTCCTGGTCGACGATTTCGAACGAAGCGCCGTCGGCGGCTTTCCTCAAATAGGACTGCAACTTGTCGCCGAGCTCTTCCACAGCGATCCGTTCCATGGCCGTCATCATAGCCGCTCGCTTGGCCTCGCGCCCGCCGGCCCGTTAGAATCGCCGTCAGCCCATGAAGCTCCTCCGCCTCGCCGCCTTCCTGCTGCTGGCCGTCAGCCTCAGCGCCGCCGACAAGACGAACGTCCTGTTCATCATGGCGGACGACCTGAACTGCGATCTCTCGATCTACGGCAACACCGTCATCCGTACTCCGAACTTCGAACGGCTCGCCCGGCGCGGCGTCGTCTTCGAGCGGGCTTACTGCCAGTACCCGGTCTG
Organism: Acidobacteriota bacterium; assembly: GCA_016125275.1. Lineage (GTDB taxonomy): Bacteria > Acidobacteriota > Terriglobia > Bryobacterales > UBA6623 > RI-231. The sequence goes on from WGMB01000003.1 coordinate 980,655, forward strand.
CAATCCGAGCCGCTCGTCGCTGATGACCGGGCTGTATCCCGACCAGACCGGCGTAATCTCCAACGGCAGCAACTTCCGCAAGACGATCCCCGATGTGGTCACGATGCCGCAGATGTTCCGCAACAACGGTTACTTTGCGGCCCGCGTCGGCAAGATCTATCACTACGGCGTGCCGGGGCAGATCGGCACCAGCGGCGTGGACGACCCGGCGTCGTGGGAGCAGGTCGTCAACCCCAAGGGCCGCGACAAGCTCGTGGAGCCGCTGATCTTCTCGATCGGCAAGCCCGGCGATTTCGGCGGCACGCTCAGCTGGCTGGCCGACGATGGGCTGGAGGAAGAGCAGACCGACGCGATCGGCGCGGCGGCGATGGTGGACCTGCTCGAAAGCCACAAAGACGAGCCGTTCTTCCTGGCGATGGGATTCTACCGCCCCCACACGCCCTACGTAGCGCCGCGGAAATACTTCGACCTGTACCCGATCATTTCGAAAATCCGCTTGCCCGATGAGCCCGCCGACGACCTGCTCGACGTGCCGGCGGCGGCCTGGGTCCAGCGCATCTATCAGGACCAGATCGGCGACCGCACGAAGATGGAAGCAATCCAGGCCTACTACGCGGCGATCAGCCTGATGGACGCCCAGCTCGGCAAGATTCTGGACACTCTGGACCGGCTGGAGCTGTGGGACGACACCGTTGTGGTGATGACCTCCGACCACGGCTACCACATGGGCGAGCATCAGTTGTGGCAGAAGACGACGCTGTTCGAGAACTCCGACCACGTGCCGCTGGTGATCGCGGCGCCGGGCTTCGAGCAGACCCGCGGGCGGCGTTCTGGGGCGGTGGCGGAGCTGGTGGACTTGTATCCCACGCTGGCGGATTTGGCCGGGCTCCAGGCGCCGCCGCACGTGATGGGGGTGAGCCTGCGAAAACAGCTCAACGACGTGAACGCTCCGGGCAAGACGGCGGCGCTGACGGTGTTTGACAGCCAGGACCGGCTGCACCCGAGCGGCCCGCACCATCCCAAGGCGCACAGCTATTCCATTCGCACCGAGCGGTGGCGCTACACCGAGTGGGGTCCGCGGGGGCGGCAAGGCGTGGAGCTGTACGACCACTTGGCCGATCCGCACGAGTTCACGAATCACGCCGAGGACCCGGATTATCTGGAGCAGGTGCGGATGCTGTCCGACCGGCTGGCGACCGAACGGGGGCGGGCGACGTCCAAGCCGAAGCTGCGGTGAGCGGGAGGTCTAGAGTATGGCTGCAAGCGCCACCATCGAGCTTCCTGACGACGTATACCGCGAGGTAGAACTGTCGGCAGCCTCTGCGGGCGTTTCGATATCGGAGCTTGTCGTGGCCTATATTGAATCGGCTAGAGAAAGGGGCTCGGTGAAAGCTTGGGATGAGGCTCGTGCGGCCTTCACCACTGAGTTGCGCGCAATACGGCAGCAAGAGAAGGATCAGCCGCTTTCGGCAAAGTCGCTCGTGCGGAAAGCGCTCGCCCTCATCATGGCGGACGACTCCGACGCTGATGTCGAAATGGATGTGATCGAGGACACTCTGAAATCGGCGATAGCGTTGGACGATACCTATGTGGAAGCCTACGTGGAGCTGGGTTGGTTCTACCACGCACTCCTGGATGATGCGGAGCGCGGTCGAGAGGTGCTCCTTCACGCGGCTCACCTTCTGCGTGGGCTCAACAAGGACGCGCTGGAAGGCCTCGTCGACACCGAATGCGAGCTCAATCCGGAAAGATCCGCCACAGAAGTAGAAGACAGCTTCCGGCGACTCTTGATTCCTGAGTGAGCAGGTCCCGCGACCTACGATGCGACGCGGCGGGGCACAGTCCGGGGTTCCGGACGTACGAAGTCACTGCAAGCCGCGGATTTGGACCGGCCTCTCCTTCCCAACCGGGCTAGCCCGGCGCTATCAGATGGCGCCATCCGGTTGACGTCAGCTTTTCCTACTGCTAATTTTTAGTGGTGCCTAATCTTCGAGGATTGCTTATCCTCATCGGATTGTTCGCTTGCACGTATTCCTGGCCTGCGCGGCTTGCCGGCCAGGCCACGGCCCAGCTCAGCGGAACTGTGGTCGACCCGAATGGCGGAGCCGTTCCGTCGGCCTCGGTCAGCCTGTCCAACCCGCTGACCGGATTCGAGCGCGCCACGCTGACCGGAAACGATGGAAGCTTCTCGATCCTCAACATCCCGTTCCAGAGCTATGAGGTTGCGATCGTGCGCGACGGCTTCGCACCGCACGTCGAGACCCTCTCGCTGCGCTCCAACGTGCCCGTGGCGCTCGCAGTCCAGCTCGCCCTCGAAGCCCAGCGCGAAGCCATCGACGTGGGCGTGACTGACCGCGCCCTGCTGATCGACACCGAGGCGACCGGCACACGCACCGAGCTGAACCGGTCGACCATCGAGCGCATGCCGGTGCAGGCCGGAGCGCGGGGACTGGAGTCGATCCTGCTCAACTTTCCGGGCTTTGCCGCCAATGCCAACGGCGCAATCCATCCGCGCGGCGCCCACAACCAGATGACGTACGTGATCGACGGACTGCCGATCAGCGACCAGTTCACGGGCTCGTTCGCCACCTCGATCGACCCCTCGGTGGTGCAGTCGCTCGAGCTGTTCACCGGCGACATCCCGCCGGAGTACGGCAGCAAGGTCTCCGGCGTGGCGAACATCGTGACGCGCTCGGGCTTCGACGCCGGCAAGCCGTTCTTTGGGACGCTGGAGGTCGGCGGGGGCGGCTTTGACACCGGGACGTCCCTGCTGCAGCTCGGCGGCGCGCACGGCAAGCTGGGCTACTTTGCGGCGCTGTCGGGCGTGAAGAGTCACCGCTTTCTCGACAGCCCCTCGCTGGACAACCTGCACAACGGCGGCAACGCCGAGCGGGCGACGATGCGGCTGGACTACCAGGCCGGCCCGCGCAACATCTTTCGGCTCAGCGGCATGACCGGCCGGTCGTCGTTTCAGTTGGCGAACCTGCGCTCGCAACACCTCAACGGCCAGGAGCAACGACGGCTGCTGTCGGACGCAGCCGTCTCCCTGGGCTGGGTCCGGATGCTCTCGCCCACCGCCACCTTCGACTCGACGACCTCGTACCGCACGACGATCGCGCGGCTGCTGCCGAGCCTGGGGGACACGCCCGTGACGGCCTCGCTGGCGCGGCATCTGTCGACGCTGTCCACCTTCAACCGCTTGAACTGGGACAAGGGAACGCACACGGTGCGGTTGGGGCTGGATTTTCAGCACTTTCCGGTCAGCGAGAATTTCTCGTTCGGGTTGACCAATCCTGCGTTCAACGACCCCGGGGCGGCGAGCTACAACCCGAACCTGACGCCGTACGACCTCGCGCGCGGCGGCGACTGGTTCCGGTTCTCGCAGAAAGGCGCAGGCAGCCTCTACAGCGTCTTCCTGCAAGACCGCATCCACCTGGAGCGGTGGCGGCTCAACCTCGGCGGACGCTATGACAACTACCGCTTTTTGGTGGTGGGAGCGCAGTTCCAGCCGAGGGTCGGGCTGGCGTATCACCTGAAGGAGACCGGCACGGTGCTGCGGGCCTCCTACAACCGCAACTTCCAGACGCCGCCCAACGAGAACCTGCTGTTGGCCAACTCCGAGCAGGCCGGCGAGCTCGCGCCGCCGGACGTGCGGCGGGACCTGAACGGCGGCGTGATCCGCATCCGCCCCCAGCGCCAGAACGTCTACGAGGCCGGCGTGCAACAGAGCCTCGGCGATTGGGCCAGCCTCAACGCGGTGGTCTACCACAAGGACTCGCACGATCTGCAAGATAACGACAACTTCCTCAACACCGGCATCATCTTCCCGACCTCGCTGGCCCGCTCGAATGTGAACGGCTTCGAGACGCGGCTGACCGTGCCGGAGAGGAGCCACTGGAGCGGCTCGGTCAGCCTGACGCACTACCACGTGGTCGTGACCCCGCCCTTCACCGGCGGTCTGTTCCTAGGCAGCAGCGCGCTGGACGTGCTCAGCCAAGGGCCGTTCGTGATCGACCACGATCAGCCGCTGTCGGTCAGCAGTCTGGTGATGTACCGGCCGCGGCGGAGCTGGTGGACGAGCTGGCAGGCTCGCTACGACTCCGGGTTGGTGGCGAATCCGTCCGACCCGGCCGTGGTGGCGCAGGACCCGGACTACTTCGATCAGCTCCCCTACGTCGACCTCGACTCCTACCCGGCCCGGGTGCGGCCCCGGACCATCGTCGACGCCGCGGTCGGCTATGAGCACTACAGCGGCGACCACCGCGACTGGGAGCTGGTGCTGCAGGTCTCGAACCTGACCGACAGGACGGCGTTGTACAACTTCCAGTCGGTGTTCGTGGGGACCAGAGTGGTCCAGCCGCGCACGCTGAGCATGAAGTTCCGCTGGTATTGGTAGCGCGCCCGACTTTCCCCGCGCAAAACGCCGTTCGATCGACCACTTCCGTCCACCGGCGCGCTCACGACCGCCAATCCGGTCCCTTGCGGCTCGTTCTCAGCTCGTCCGAAGCTCGCCGCGGGGATCCTTCCGCGGTCTCCGGGCCGACGGGAACGGTCCACTTCGCTCCACGGGGGCCGTCCGCAACCCTCGCCCACCGAAAATCAGGTCCACCGGAGGCTCTCCGACGCCTCGAACCGGCTGTTTTCGTCCACTGCGGTCCACTGGCGATTCGGCGCGCCCAATGGGGCTCCCAGAGCCCAATACCACAACATATGGTGGGCTAGATCCGACCTCATAATTTTTCGAGCAAAGACCCCCTTTCTCCTTGACTCCATTGTGGTCTTGGGCAAGGATAGGAGGGACCAAAGTGGTTCGGAATGGACTAAATTGGACTAGCTAGGGTCGACGTGGCGGAGAGACGCACCAGGCGATGTTTCGGGGCTTGCAGACAGGCCGAGTGGACGACAAGAACCGGCTCAAAATGCCGGCTCTGGTCCGCAAGAATCTGCTCGAAAAGTACGGCAGTCCGGACGTGTTCATCACCAGCCTCGATGAGCGCGACGTCAAGATCTTTCCGATCGCCGAGTGGGAGGTTCTCGAGCGGCGACTTTCGGAGAAGACAGCCGGCGCGGGCGACCTCGACGGAGAGCGGAAGAACAAGATTTTGTTTTTGGCCAACCACTACGGGGCCGAACAGTCCTTGGACGCCCAAGGTCGCATCCTCATCCCTGGAGCCTTGCGGGAGGGTCCGGGGATGAGGGGCGAGATCAGCTTACTTTGGCAGTCCAACCACATTCTCGCGCTGAGCGCAGAGCGGTACAAGGAAAAAACCGCCGAAGCGAAGATGACCGACGCCGACAAGGCGTTTGCTCAGAACCTGGGGTTCTGACCGGGACGAGTCGGCTTTGCGACACGATCCCGTTTGCTTGGAGGAGGTTACAGAGTATCTCGCGATCGACCCCGAGGGTGTGTACGTGGATTGCACCTTGGGCGCGGCGGGATACGCCGAGCGCATTTTGAGCCGCCTGCAAGGCGGCAGGCTCATTGCGATCGACCGTGACGAAACGGCGATCGACAGAGCGCGCGTCAGGCTGGCGGCATACGGAGGCAAAGTGGAATTCGTGCATGGGGGGTTTGCGGAGATCGCGGAGAAGGTCGAGCCCGGCGTGGCGGGCGTAGCGGCCGATCTGGGCTGGTCTCGCGACCAGGTGGAAGACCCCGAGCGCGGCTTCAGCTTCCAATACGACGGGCCTCTGGACGCCCGCTTCGACCGGCGACAGGACCTGACCGCCGGCGACATCGTGAATTTCTACGACGAAAGGGAGCTGGCCAACTTGTTCTACGAGTTGGGCGGCGAAAGGAGGAGCAGAGGAATCGCAAGAGCCATCGTTCGGGGGCGGCCGATTCGATCGACCAGGCATCTGGCCGAAATCATCGAACGCGCCGTCCCTCGAGCTCGCGATCAAAAGCTCCACCCCGCGACCAAGTGCTTCGCCGCCTTGCGGATCGCGACCAATGACGAGATGGGGCAGCTGGACCGGCTGCTCGAGACGGCTCCGCCGCTGCTGCGCCCGGGCGGCCGGATGGTCGTCGTGAGTTTTCACAGTTTGGAGGATGGACGCGTGAAAAGGGCTTTTCGCCGCTGGGCCGCCGAAGGTCCTTACGAGGTATTGACCAAAAAGGTCGTCACGCCGAGCCAGGAAGAGGTGGATCGGAATCCGGCCAGCCGCAGCGCCAAGCTGCGCGCTCTGCGGAGGGTCGCATGAGCGCCGCGGCTTCGATGTGGGGTTGGGACGGCGCGGACGAGGTTGAGCGTCCGGCGGCGTCCCGCTTCTGCTACGACGGCGCCGCGGCCGGCCGGGCCCGCAAGGCGGGCTTGTCACGGCGGCGCGCCGGCGGCCGGCCGCTGCCGATGGAGGAGGTCATCTTGTTCAGAAAGAGCTTCGACAACTCGCGCGTCCGGCGTCCTGTCGACCCGGCGGACAAGCGCTCCTGGCTACGGACTGTCGGCGTACTCGCCATGCTGTTGCTGCTGGCGATCGTGGCTTTGGGGCCGCGCGCCTGGCTGCGGCACTCCGGCTACCGGCAGGCGGAGCTGAGCGAGCGCCGCATGGAGCTGCAAGAGCTGGAGCGGCACCTGCAGGTGCGGCACGCGCAACTGACCGACCTGCGGCGGGTGGGCCGCGTGGCGGCGGCGATGGGGCTGGAAGCGCCTCCGCCCGAGCACTACGCTTGGCAGGACTTGACCGTCAACCCGACGACGAGCGAGCCGACCCTCGCGGAGACGTTTGCGGAACCGCACGTTGTGAAGTTGCCCTAGGAGGGCGCAATGCAAAGGCGCGAGCCGGTCCCCGGTCTGGATAGCAAGGCGCGACGCAACGATTTGGTGCGGCTGGCGGCCTTTGGCCTGATTTGCTCGCTGTGGTTCGTGGCCGTCGCCTGGCGGCTGTTCGACCTGCAAGTTCGCAGCGCGGACCACTTCCTCGACCTGGCCGAGCGGCAGCACGTGAGCACGGTCGAGATCCGCGCCGAGCGCGGCAGCATCTACGACCGGCACGGCAACGACCTGGCGCTGAGCTCGCCGGTGGAGTCGGTGGCGGTCTTCCCGGAGAAGGTCAGCGACCCGGAGATGGTGACCAAGGTGCTGACCCAGGTGCTCGACGTGGATCGCGCCGAGGTACAGGGAAAGCTGCGCGCCAAGGGCTTCCAGTGGATTCAGAGGCAGATCGAGCCGGGCCAGTCGCAGCGGCTCAAGGGCTTCGTGCAGCAGCTCAATTTGCAGGGCGTGCACTTTGAGAAGGAGAGCCGACGCTACTACCCGAAGCGCTCGGTGGCGGCCCACGTACTGGGCTACGTGAGCGTGGACCACGCCGGGCAAGGCGGTCTGGAGCTGACCTACGAGGACCTGCTGGCCGGCGAGCCCGGCCTGCGGCAGGTGCAGTACGACGCGCTGCGGCAGCGCTACGACAGCCGCGTGATCAAGGCCTCGCGGCCCGGCGGCGCCCTCTACCTGACGCTCGACGAGCGCATCCAGACGCTGGCCGAAGAGGGCTTGGCCAAGGCGATCGACGACACCCGCGCCGCGGCCGGCAGCATCGTCGTGATGGACCCCTCCAATGGCGACGTGCTGGCGATGGCGAGCTGGCCGACGTTCGACCCCAACGAGCGGCCCCACAGCAAGGACGACCTGGACCGCCGGGAGAACTACGCCATCAGCCACCTCTACGAGCCGGGGTCGACCTTCAAGACGGTGACGGTCTCCGCGGCCCTCGACCTGGGGCTGACGAACCCCGACGAAGTGCTCGATTGCCAAAACGGCGTGATCTACGTGGGCCGGCGGCGGATTCGCGACCACAAGCGCTTCGGGCTGCTGTCCGTCTCGGAGGTCATCGCCAACTCCAGCAACGTGGGCGCCATCAAGATCGCCCAGCGGCTGGGAGCGCAGAGCTTCCATGAGTATGTGCGGCGGTTCGGATTCGGGCAGAAGACCGGAATCGAGCTGCCGGGCGAGATCAGCGGCTTGGTCCGCGACTGGAAGGTTTGGCGCGACGGCTCGGTGGCCTCGATCGCGATGGGGCATGAGATCGGCGTCACGCCGCTGCAGCTCGCCCAGGCGATCTCGGTGATCGCCAATGGCGGCAAGCGCGTGAAGGCCCGCATCGTGGATTCGGTGCGCGAGCCTTCGGGACACATTCAGCGGCTCCAGCCGGCCGAGCCCGAGCGGGTGATTCGGCCCGAGACCGCCGCCGCTCTGCGGGCGATGATGGAGCGCACCGTGCGCGAGGGTACGGCGCGGCTGGCGCAGACCTCGGGCTACCGCGTCGGCGGCAAGACGGGTACGGCGCAGTTGGTGGACGAGGACACCGGCCGCTACTCCACCGACAGCTACATCGCCAGCTTCGCCGGCATCGCACCGATCAACGACCCCTCGCTGGTGACCGTGGTGGTGCTCGATTCGCCGGTCGGCCAGTATTACGGCGGACAGGTGGCGGCGCCGGTCTTCCCCGACCTGGCGGCGCAGGCCCTGCGCTTTCGCGACGTGCCGCCGACCGAGCCGGTGGAGCCGCGTAAACAGAAGCCGCGGCCAGCCCCGGAAGCCTTGGCGGACTTGGCCGACGCGCCTCCGCTGGACTTGAGCGCGAAGACGCCCTGGGCGGCGCGTGACGGCGTGATCCTGGTTTCGAGCGAAGCCGCGGCCGACGCGGAGGCCGGCGACGCGACCGCGGCCGGCTCGTCCGCTCCGGTGCGACTGCGGGTGACGGCGCTGGAAGCCCCGGACCTGCACGGCATGAGCGTGCGCGACGCCGCCGCCCGCTGCGCGGCGCTGGGGTTGCGCGTGGAGATGCGCGGCGTCGGCGTAGCCGTTCGCCAGACGCCGCCGGCGGGCTCGCCGCTGGAACCGGGCGATCTGGTCCGCATCGAATTTGGGCGCGTGCTCGCCGAGGCGGGCCATCGGCGATGAACCTGGCGGAGCTGCTCGAACGGGCGGAACCCCTGGCCCCGGCGCCGGCGGTTCCGCAAGTGCTCGGATTGGACTATGACTCCCGGCGCATCGAGCCGGGCTTCGTGTTCTTTGCCTTCCCGGGCGAGCGCGTGGACGGCCACGACTTCATTCCCCAGGCGCTGCGGGCGGGCGCGGTGGCGGTGGTGAGCGAGAGGCCCGCGCCGGCGGGCGACCCCACGCCGTGGGTGCAGGTCCGCCACGGACGGCGGGCGTTGGCCGAAGCCGCTCTGGCCTTCTACGACCGGCCCGACCGAGCCGTGCGGCTGCTGGGCGTGACCGGCACCAACGGCAAGACCACCACGGTCTACCTGATCGACTCGATCCTGCGGGCCGCGGGCCACGTCACCGCGCGGCTGGGCACCATCGGACACACCGTGGGCGACCAGGTGGTGGAAGCCGTCAACACCACGCCGGAGTCGCTGGACTTGGTTCGCCTGTTCGCCCGCACGCGCGAGATCGGCGGCTCGTTCGCCACACTGGAGGTCTCCTCGCACGGCCTGGAGCTGGGCCGCATCTACGGCTTCGAGTTCCTCGCGGGCGTCTTCACGAACCTCAGCCAGGATCATCTGGACTTTCACGGCACGATGGAAGCCTATGCTCGGGCCAAGCGGCGGCTGTTCGAAGGGGCCGGCGCCCGGCCGCCGCGCTACGGCGTGATCAACGCCGATGACGCGGTGGGGCGCGAGTTGCTGAAGCTCGACGGCTTCGAGCGGCTGAGCTACGCCATCGAGCGGCCCGCGGCGATCCGGTCGCGCCGCATCGACAGCAGCTTCGAGGGACTGCGGATGGAGGTGGACACGCCGGCGGGTGTCCTCCAGATCCGGTCGCACCTGCTCGGCGCCTTCAACGTGCAGAACATTCTGGCTGCCATCGGCGGAGGCATCGCCGCCGGCGTGGAGCCGCGCACGATCGAGGAAGGCGTGGCCGCGCTCGAAGCCGTGCCGGGGCGCTTCGAGACGGTCCGCGAGGGCCAGCCCTTCGTGGTGGCCGTGGACTATGCCCACACGCCCGACGCGCTCGACAACGTGCTGCGTACGGCGCGCGAGATCGTGGGCCGCAAGGGCCGCATCCTCACGGTCTTCGGCTGCGGCGGCGACCGCGACCGCACCAAGCGCCCGCTGATGGGCGAATCCGCCGGCCGTGGCAGCGACCGCGTCATTCTTACATCCGACAATCCTCGGACCGAGGATCCTTTGCGCATCCTCGCCGACGCCTCGATCGGGCTGGACCGGGTGGACGCGAACTACGTGCGCGAAGCCGATCGCCGCACGGCCATCGAGCGGGCGTTGCGGGAAGCCTGTCCGGGCGACCTGGTGATGATCGCGGGCAAGGGGCACGAGACGGTGCAGAAGGTGGCCGGACGGACGCTGCCGTTCGACGACCGCGAAGTGGCCCGCGAGATGCTGCAAGAGCTGCGGGGGGTCCGGCGCTCGTGAAATTTTCCTTGCAGCAGATCGCCGACATACTCGGCGTGGGCCGCGATGCGGATTCGCAGGTCGTGGCCGGAGGCTGGTCGATCGACACGCGAACGATCCAGCCCGGAGACGTCTTTTTTGCTCTTGCCGGTCCGCGCCATGACGGCCACGACTATGTCGCCGCGGCTTTCGCCGCCGGCGCCGTGGCCGCCGTCGTCGGACGTTCGTGGGATACGCCTGATGCGGGGCGGGCCGGCTTTTTGTATCGCGTGGACGACCCTTTGCGGGCGCTGACGCAGCTCGCCTACGAGGGACGTCGCCGCTGGGACGGAACGGTCGTGGCCTTGACGGGCTCCAACGGCAAGACGACCACCAAGGAGATCGTCGCGGCGCTGCTGGCGACGAAGATGCGGGTTTCGAAGACCGTCGGCAATCTCAACAACGAGATCGGCGTCCCGTTGACCATTTTGAGGATTGATGACGACGCTGACGCGGCGGTGCTCGAGTTGGGGATGAACCACGCCGGGGAGATCGAGCGGCTGGCGCGGCTGGCGCGGCCCGACGTGGGTTTGGTGACCAACGTCAGCGCCGCCCATGTGGGCCACTTCCATTCCGTGGAAGGCGTGGCGGCGGCCAAGCGGGAGCTCATCGACGAGCTCTCCGACGACGCCGTCGCCGTACTCAACGCCGACGACGCGCGCGTGCGGGAGTTCGGCGAGGGCCGCCAAGGCCGCACGGTCACCTTCGGGATGGCCGAGCCGGCCGACTACCGCGCGGTGGACGTGGAGCTGGGGCCGGACGGCGCGCGCTTCGGCTTCAAGCGCAAGGATCGCAAGGGCCAGCCGCTGACCTTCGAGTCGCATCTGCCGGGAAGGCACAACGTTCTGAACATGACGGCCGGGCTGGCCGTCGCCGTGGAGCTGGGCCTGGAGGCGCGCTGGCTGCGCAAGGCCGCCGCCGCGATTCGGCCGGCCTCGATGCGCGGCGAGATCCGGCCGGTCGGCGACTGGCTGGTGGTGGACGACTGCTACAACTCGAACCCGGCCGCCGCCGAGGCCATGCTGGACGTGCTGGCGGAGCTGCCTGGCAAGCGCAAGGTAGCCGTGCTGGGCGAGATGCTGGAGCTGGGCGACAGCGCCGCGGCCCTGCACCGCCAAGTGGGCCGCAAGGCGGCCGGAGCGGCGGACCTGATCGTCGCCGTGCGCGGCGCGGCGCGAGAGATCGCCGAGGGAGCCGCCGAGAGCGGCGCAGCCGACGGCGCCGTGAAGTTCTTTGAAGACGCCGACCAAGCCGGAGCCGCCCTGCGCGGGCTGCTCCAGCCCGGCGACACGATCCTGTTCAAAGGTTCCCGGGGCGTGGGCCTGGAGCGCGCGCTGGCGGCGGCGAGCGCCGGGGGAGGGCGGTAGCCGATGCTGTACCACCTCCTCTATGAACAGCTCTATCCGCTGTTCAGCCCGTTCCGGGTGTTCCAATACATCACCACGCGGACGGCGTTCGCGATGCTGACGGCGCTGGGGCTGGGCTTGATCCTGGGGCCCTGGTTCATCGGCCGCCTGCGCCAGTTCCAGATCGGCCAGCACATTCGCGCCGACGGTCCGCAGTCGCACCTGTCCAAGGCCGGCACGCCCACGATGGGCGGGCTGCTGATCAACATTTCCATCCTCGTGCCCACGCTGCTGTGGACGAACCTGCGCAACGCCTACGTCTGGATTGCGCTGTTCGCGCTAGTGGGCTTCGGCGCGATCGGCTTTGTCGACGACTACGCCAAGATCCGCAAGGCCCGCAACCTGGGGCTGACGGCGCGAGGAAAGTTCGGCCTGCAAGCGTTGATGACGCTGGCGATCGGGTCGGTTCTCGCCTGGCTCTCTCTCCGCGGGGAGTACCAGCCTGTGCTGGCGCTCCCCTTCTTCAAGCAGATCCGTCCGACGCTGGTGATCGAGCCGCTGCTGCACAACCCCTGGACGCTGCCGTTGGCCTTCTCCGGCTTTCTGGTGTTCCTGTTTCTGGTGCTGGTGGGCTCGTCCAACGCGGTCAACCTCACCGACGGGCTCGACGGGCTGGCGATCGGGCTGACGGTGGTATGCGCCGGGGCCTTGACGGCGCTGACGTACGTCGCCGGCCACCGCGAGATCGCCGCCTACCTCGACATTCCGCGCGTACCGCAGGCGGCCGAGCTGACGATCTTCGGCGGGGCCATGGTGGGCTCGAGCTTGGCCTTCCTCTGGTACAACTCGCACCCGGCGGAGATGTTCATGGGCGATGTGGGATCGCTCGGGCTGGGCGGCGCGATGGGCATCATGTCGGTGCTGATCAAGCAGGAGGTCCTGCTGCTGTTCATCGGCGGGGTGTTCGTGGTGGAGACGCTGTCCGTGATTCTGCAGGTCGGCAGCTTCAAGCTGCGCGGCAAGCGAATCTTCAAGATGGCGCCGCTGCACCATCACTTCGAGCAACTCGGTTGGCCGGAATCGAAGGTGATCGTACGGTTTTGGATCGCCGGCCTGGTGCTGGCGCTGTTTGCGCTGTCGACGTTGAAGCTGCGATGAGGTACGACGGACAGAAGGTGCTCGTGGTGGGCCTGGGAGCTTCCGGGCAGGCCGCCGTGCGCTTCTTTGCCCGCCGCGGCGCCCGGGTGGAGGCGACCGACAGCAGCAATCCCGAGAGGCTCGGCGCGATCATCGAGTCGTTGCGACCGTACCTGGCGGAGATCCACCTGGGCGGGCACCCGGACAAGGTCTTTCTGGAGCAGGACCTGATCGTCCCCTCCCCGGGCGTGGACTGGCGGCTACCGCAACTGCGGGCGGCGCGGCACAACGGCGTGAGGGTGGCCGGCGAGCTCGACTTCGCCGCCGACGAGCTGCGCGGCCGAGTGATCGGCGTGACCGGGGCCAACGGCAAGACGACGACGGTGTCGTTGATCGGCCACATCCTGCGCGAAGCCGGCTTGCGGACCGTGGTGGGCGGCAACATCGGGCGACCGTTGCTGGACATGGTCGAGGAGTCGACCGACGACCAATGGTCGGTGCTGGAGCTGTCGAGCTTTCAGCTCGAAGCCGCTTCAGCCTTCCGCTGCCACATCGCGGCGATCCTCAACATCACGCCGGATCACCTGGACCGCCACGGCAGCTTCGAAGCCTATGTCGCCGCGAAGGCCAAGATCCTGGCCTCGCAGACTCCGGATGACGCCGCCGTGCTGAATCGAGACGACGCTGCCACGGCGGCGTTGGCGGGGGACGTCAAGGGGCGGCTGGTGTGGTTCCAGCGGAGCCGGCCGGCCGACCGCGGCGCCTGGGCGGACGGCGGGCGCATCTGGTTCGAGGGCCGGCCGGTGGGCTCGACGGACCTGCCGATCCGCGGCGCGCACAACCTGGAAAACGCCCTGGCGGCTGCGGCCGTCGCGGCCCTGGCCGGCGTGCCCGACCACGCCATCGCCTCCGGGCTGCAATCGTTCCAGGCCGTCGAGCACCGCCTGGAGAAGGTCGCCACGATCGGCGGCGTCGACTACTACAACGACTCCAAGGCGACCAACGTGGACGCCACCCGCAAGGCCGTCGAGTCGTTCGCCGGCGGGCTCTGGCTGATGCTGGGCGGCCGGGACAAGCAGGGCGACTTCGCCTCGCTCGCCGACCTGCTGAGGGGCCGTGTGCGGGAGCTGCTGTTGGTGGGCGAAGCCGCGCCGACGATCCGCGCACAGCTCGAAGGCGTGGCGCCGCTGGTCGACTGCGGAACCATCGAAGCCGCTCTGCGCTACGCCGCCGAGCGCGCTCAGCCGGGCGAGACCGTGCTGCTGTCTCCGGCCTGCGCCAGCTTCGACCAGTTCGAAAACTACGCGCGCCGGGGCCGTGAATTCAAACGTCTGGTGGCGGCGCTGGCCACCGAGCCGAAGGAGGACTGAGGGAATGCCGCGACAACTGCACTACGATCGCCTGCTCTGCCTCACCATCCTGGGGCTGACGTTCTTTGGGCTGCTGATGGTCTTCAGCGTGACGGCGGCGGACGGCGATCCGAACCCGACGTTCATCATCAAACAGTCGGTGGCGGCGTTCATCGGGCTGGGGTTGATGCGGTTTCTGATGTTCCGGGACTACCACGAGCTGCGGAACCAGAAGGTGGTGTTCGGCGTGGTGGGCGCGGCGATCGTGCTGTTGGCGTTGGCGTTCGTGGTCGGCTCGGGGGCTCGGACCGGCCGCTGGCTCGATCTGGGCTTCTTCTCGTTCCAGCCGTCGGAGCTGGCCAAGCTGGCCGTAATCGTGTTCCTGGCCTACTACCTGGAGACCTACGGCGACCGCATAGACAACATCCGCTCGCTGGCCGGAGGGGCCATCGTGCTGGCGGCGGTCTGCCTACTGATCTTCGGCGGACGCGACCTCGGCACCGCCGTAGCCATCATGGTCATCGCCGCCGTGATGCTGTGGACGGCCGGCTTGCAGTTGCGCTGGTTCCTGGTCGGCATCGGCGTAGCGGTCCCGCTGGGCTACCTGGCGACGATCGTCGAGCCCTACCGCGTGCGACGCTTCCTGGTGTTCCTGGACCCGGAGGCCGATCCGCTCGGGGCGGGGTTTCAGGTGATGCAGTCGAAGATCGCCGTGGGCAGCGGAGGACTGCTGGGCCAGGGGCTGCTGCTGGGCCGCCAGAAGATGCGGTTCCTGCCGGAAGCCCATACGGACTTCATTTTCGGCGTGATCGGCGAAGAGACGGGCTTGGTGGGCTGCCTGCTGGTGGTGAGCGCCTTCGCCTTCATCCTCTGGCGGGGCCTGCATGCTTCGATGCGGGCGCCGGACGCTTTTGGGCGCTACCTGGCGGTGGGCGTGACGGCGATGATCGTCTGCCAGGCGATGATCAACGTCGGCGTGGTGCTGTCGATGCTGCCCACGAAGGGCTTGCCGCTGCCGTTCATCAGCTACGGCGGCAGCTCGTTGATGATGTCTCTGGCCGGGGCGGGACTCTTGTTGAATGTCAGTCAGCATGCAGATTGACCGAGAGCTGCGCACGGGGCGCCCGCAGCCGGCCTTGCCGCCGGCGCGCGGACTGTCGTTCCTGATCGCGGCGGGCGGGACCGGCGGCCACGTGCTGCCCGGGCTGCAGGTGGCTGCGGAGCTGCGGGCGCGCGGGGCCGAGTGCACGATCGTCGGCACGCCGCGCGGCATGGAGTCCAAGCTCGCTCCCCAGTTCGGCATTCCGCTGGAAATGCTGCAGATCGGCCCGCTCAACGGCGTGCCCTGGTCGCGACGGATCAAGACGCTGGTCGAGCTGCCGGCCAGCGTACGGCAAGCCGCGAGGCTGGTGGACCGACACCGGCCGGCGGCCGCGCTGAGCCTCGGCGGCTACGCCTCCGGTCCGCTGGTTTTGGCCGCGATCGCCAAGAGAGTCCCCCTGCTCATCATGGAACCCAACGCCTATCCAGGGCTGGCCAATCGCCTGGCCGCCCGCTTCGCCCGCCGCGCCCTGGTGGGGTTCGACGCCGCCGCCGAGCACTTGCCTTCGGCCGAGGCCGAGACCGTGGGGGTGCCCATTCGCGACGCCTTCTTCCGGCTGCCCCGCAAGCACCACGTGGGCGCTCCGCTGGTGCTGATCACCGGCGGCAGCCAGGGATCGAGCCGCTTGAACCAGGCCGCCGTCGCGGCGGCGCAAACGTGGGCCAAACAAGGCTTTCCGGGCGGAATTCGACTGCTGCATCAGACCGGACCGGCGGACTACAATGGTGTTCGAGCTGCTTACGACGCGCTGCGAGACGCCACGGAAATCGCCTGCGAGGCGGTGTCGTTCATTGACGATATGCCCGCCGCCTTCGGCCGGGCGGACCTCATTGTCTGCCGCGCGGGAGCTTCGACTCTGGCCGAGCTGGCCGCCGCCGGCAAGGCCTCCATCCTGGTTCCCTACCCTCACGCCGCCGACGATCATCAAATGCGCAACGCGCGTTCGATGGCCCAAGCCGGCGCGGCCCGCGTGGCGGCGGACGCCGAGTGGGACGGCGAGCGGATGGTGCGCGAGGTCGGTTGCATTTTCGGCGCTCCCGGGCGGCTGGAAGCCATGGAAGACGCCGCCCGCGGCTTGGCCAAGCCCGGAGCCGCGGCTCGCGTGGCCGACGCATTGATCGAAGAAGCCTTGAAAAGGAAGTCTTAGAAAGAAGTGCTGTTTCGAGAAGCCATCGTCAAACAACGCCGCATCCACTTCATCGGGATCGGCGGCATCGGCATGAGCGGCATCGCCGAGATCCTGCTCAACCTCGGGTACAAGATCTCGGGCTCGGACCTGACGCGGTCGCCGATCACCGAGCGGCTGGGGCGGATGGGCGCCACGGTCTTCGAGGGGCACGCTGTGGAGCACATCCGCGGGGCCGACGTGATCGTCTACAGCTCCGCCATCTCGCCGCAGAACCCTGAGTACGCCGGCGCGAAGGAGCAGGGCGTGCCGACGGTGATGCGCGGCGAGCTGTTGGCCGAGCTGATGCGGCTCAAGTACGGCATCGCCGTGGCCGGCTCGCACGGCAAGACGACGACGACCTCAATGACGGCCGCCGTGCTGCACGGGGCGGCCAAGGACCCGACCGTGGTGGTCGGCGGACGCGTCGGCCAGATGGGCTCCAACGCGCGCGTGGGCAAGAGCGACTTTCTGCTGGTGGAGGCCGACGAGTCCGACGGCTCGTTCCTGCGGCTGGCGCCGATTCTCGCCGTGATCACCAACGTCGATCGCGAGCACCTGGATCACTACTCCTCCGATGAAGCGATCGAAGACGCCTTCGTGGAGTTCGCCAACAAGACCCCTTTCTACGGCTCCTCGATCGTATGCATCGACAACCCGGTGCTGCGCCGGCTGCTGCCGCGCATGGTGCGCCGGGTGAGGACCTACGGCGAGTCCGCCGACGCCGATCTGCGGGTGAGCGAGATCGAGAGCGCCGGGCTGTTCACGCGCTTCCGGCTGAGCCTCGAGGGCCGCGACCTGGGCGTGTTCGAGGTGCAGTCAGTGGGTCGCCACAACGCTCTCAACGCTGCCGCGGCGGCGATGGTGGGCCTCGAGCTCGACGCCACGCCGGAGCAGATTCGCGAAGGCCTGCGGGGCTTCATCGGCGTGGACCGGCGCTTCCAGCTCCGCGGCCGGCGCAACGACATCGCGGTGGTCGACGACTACGGCCACCACCCGACCGAGATCGCGGCGACCCTGGCGGCGGCCGCCACTTGCGGCTTCCGGAGCGTGCACGTGCTCTTCCAGCCGCACCGCTACAGCCGCACGCAGTTGCTGGCTGACGAGTTCGCGGCCTGCTTCGGCCAGTGCGACAGCCTGACCGTGGTGGACGTCTACTCGGCCGGCGAGCAACCCCTGCCGGGCGCCGACAGCCCGGGGCTGACCGCGCGCATCCAGGCCGCCAGCCAGCCGGCCGCGCACTACGCGCCGTCGATGGAGGACGCCGTGGCGCGCTTGGCGACGCTGGCCGAGCCCGGCGACGTGGTGATTACGCTCGGCGCCGGCAACGTCTGGCGGGCCGGCGATCAGATTCTGGAACGGCTGGAGGCCCGCGCCGCGGTGAGCGCGGCGGGAGATTAACGCGAGGCTGATGGCGAAAACCGCGTCCAGCAAGAGCTCGAGTCCGGAGACGGGCGCTTATCGCCGCCGCAAGGGGCCGGTGCGCGTCCGGCGTTGGATCTTCGATTGGCGCAACTGGCCCTGGCGTCCGCTGCTGTTTACGCTGGCGTTCGTGGCGGTGGCGGCCGGCTCGGCCTATGCCGTGGACCAGTACGTGGCCCAGGGGCCGCGCTTCCGTTTCGAGCCCGGCGGCCTAGTGATCACGGGGCTCGACCGCGTGGACGAGGGCCGTATTCAGGCCGTTTTTGCCGACGACTTCGGCAAGAGTCTGCTGGACCCGCCGCTGGAAGCCCGCCGCATGGCGACGCTGGCCGTGCCGTGGGTGGCGGATGCGTCGGTCGTCCGGTTGTGGCCGAACCGCATTTGGGTGGACATCCAGGAGCGTCGGCCGCTGGCGTTCGTGCGCGTGCCGGCCAAGGGCGGCACGCTGGAGTTGCGGATGATCGACGATCGCGGCGTCTTCCTCGATCCGCTGGCCGGGGAGCAGTTCGACCTGCCGGTGATCGACGGCGTGGACCCGGCGGCCTCGCGCGAGGACCGCGAGGCGCGGGTGCGGCTGTTCGAGCGGCTAGTGCGAGACTTGGACGCCGAGGAGCCGCACTACAGCGAGCGCATCTCGCAAATCAACGTGGCGGACGACGGCAACGCCCGCGTGACGGTGGTGGACGGCGGCGAGGTGATCGAGCTGCAGATGGGCGACAAGCTGTTCCGCCATCGCTTCGAGGTCTACCTGGAGTACATCGATAGCTGGAAGCGCCAGTTCGGCAAAGTGGGCTGGGTGGACCTGCGCATCCGAGATCAGGTGGTGATTCTGCCCTACGCCGACGCCAGGAGGGGAGCCGGGCCGGTACAGCCCTGAGGCCGACAATCGCTATGCCGCGAAAACAGGACTACCTGGTGGGGCTTGACTTGGGCAGCGGCGCGACGCGTTGCGTCGTCGCGCTGGAAGAGGATTCCCGGCTGCGCTTCATCAGCCATGGCGTCGTGCCGACGGCCGGCGGCTGGGACAAGGGCGTGATCTCGGACCAGGATGTGGTGCTCGAGTCGCTGGAGAAGGCCATCGAAGACGCCGAGAAGAACGGCGGCATGATGGTGGAAGCGGCCGTGGTGGGCGTCGGCGGCCCGCACCTGCGCAGCAACGTGAGCCACGCGGCGCTGAACTTGAACTCCTGGGAGAACCAGATCGAACGGCGCCACGTGGACGAGGTCATCAAGCGCGCCTCGCAGGCCCCGCTGAGCGAGGACCGCGTGGTGCTGCAGGCGGTGCCGCTCGAGTTCGCGGTGGACCAGCAGCCGGGCAAGCGCAACCCGCTGGGCATGAACGGCCGGCGGCTCGACGCGCACGTGCAGGTGGTTTCGGCGCTGGCCCAGGCGCATGACAATATTCAAGCGGTGGTCAACCGCGCCGGCGTGGTCGTCGAGGAGACGGTCTCGGAAGGCTTCGCCGCCGCCTACGCCGTGCTCGAGGAGCAGGAACGCGACATCGGCGTCGCGGTTTGCGACCTCGGGGCCGGGTCGATCGAGCTGGTGGTCTACCTCGACAACGACCTGCGGCTGACCACCGGCATTCCCATTGCGGGAGAACATTTCGTCTCGGACGTAGCCTCGGTGTTGCGCACGCCGCGCGAGGCCGCCCAGCGGCTCATCGAGCAGTACGGCTGCGTGCTGCCCGAGCAGACGCCGCCCAACGTCACCATCGAGACGCCGGATTTCCAAGGAGGGTCCCAGCAGCGCCCGCGCCGCCTGCTGAACCAGATACTCGAAGCGCGCGCGGAGGAGGTCTTCGAGCTGATCGGCGACGAGATCAAGCGGGCCGGCTTTGCCAACCGCTTGGTCGGCGGCGCCGTGCTGACCGGCTCGTTGGCCTGCATGGCCGGACTGTGCGACCTCGCCGAGAAATCGCTCGGCGTGGAAGCGCGGGTCGGACTGCCGCCGCGTATCGAAGACCTGCCGGACGAGCTCGATCATCCGGGGTGGGCGACCGCCCTCGGACTCGTGCTCTACGCCCAAAGGCTGCGTTTGCACAAGAAAAGGCGGAGAGAGTCGGTAGCCGAATGGCTCAAGGCGCTCTTCGAAGGATGACGAACGGCCGCTAGAGCCGGGTATCCCAACCAGAGCCAGGAGAGATCGAAAAATGAGCGAATTCGAACACGATGAGCATCTCGAACGAGCCCGCCGGCGCGTCGAGCCCTCCGCTCCTCCCCGGCGCGAAGAGCGGCCGGCCGAGGAACCCATGTACGCGTTTGACGATGATATGAGACCCACGGCGCGCATCAAGGTGATCGGCGTCGGCGGCGGCGGCTGCAACGCCGTCAACCGCATGATCGAGGCCGGCGTGGAAGGCGTTCAGTTCGCCGCCGTCAACACCGACGAGCAGGCGCTGCGCGTTTCGCGGGCGCAGATCAAGCTGCAGATCGGCCAGAAGCTGACCAGTGGCCGCGGCGCGGGTTCGAACCCGAAGGTCGGCGCCAAGGCCGCGCTGGAGGATACCGAGCGGCTGATCGAGCTGCTCAGCGACTCCGACATGGTGTTCGTCACCAGCGGCCTCGGCGGCGGCACCGGCACCGGCGCCGCTCCCATCGTGGCGTCGCTGGCCAAGGAGCTCGGCGCGTTGACGGTGGCCGTGGTCACCAAGCCGTTCCAGTTCGAGGGCCCGATGCGCAAGCGTTCGGCCGAGGACGGCCTCAAGGAGCTGGCCGCCACGGTCGACACGGTCATCACGATCCCGAACGAGCGGCTGCTCGAAGTGGTCGACCGCGGCACGAGCATCTTCGAGGCGTTCCGCAAGGCCGACGACATTCTGCGGCAGGCCGTGCAGGGCATCTCCGACATCATCACCATCCCGGGCATCATCAACCGCGACTTCGCCGACGTCCACACCATCATGGAGGGCATGGGCTACGCCGTGATGGGCACGGCCGTCTGCGGCGGTTCGGCGGCGGCCGTGGAAGCGGCTCGCAAGGCCGTCAACTCACCGCTGCTCGAGGACGCCTCGATCGAAGGCGCCCGCGGCATCCTCATCAACATCACCGGCTCGTCGAAGCTGGGCTTGCACGAGGTGCACGAGGCCTCGTCGATCATCCAGAAGGCCGCCGATCCCGACGCCAACATCATCTTCGGCTGCGTTTTGGACGAAGAGATGGGCGACAACGTCAAGATCACGGTCATCGCGACGGGCTTCCGCACCGACCAGACCGCGACGGGTTCGGTGGAGCGGGCCGAGGCCGCAGCAGCGGCGGTGTCGAAGGTCCGCACCATGCCCTTGCGGGATGAGAGCGGCCGCCGCACGCTGACGCCGCTGGCCTCCAAGGCGGAGCCGCCGGCGCAGGCCGAGCCGCCGGACGAAGCGGCCCTCGATCCGGACGATTTGAACCAGCCGGCCTTCCTGCGTCGGCGGCTCGAACGCGACTGACCGGGGTGCAAGACTCTCGTGGGGAGGCGGGCGCGACCGTTCGGGTTGTTGCCTGCCCCCCTGGCGTGCCAGTAAGATAGGGGAGCTGTACCGGCCCGAGCAGGCCGAAAACTGTGCGCCACTGCACGCCCCAAACTGGAAGACTCGCGCCGAACCCAAAGCGCCCCAAGAAACTCATGAAATCAACGAACCAGCGGCTCCTGTCGTGCGCCGTCCTTTCGATTGCGGCGATTCTCCTTGCCGGCTGCGGCCCCATTGGGCCAGTCCAGGAGAACATCGACCCGCTTGTTGCGGAGATGGCGACCCAGCCCTTGGTCTTTGACCCGGTCGAGGCGACCGCGGTCGGCTACCACCAGCACACCGCCGCCGCGGCCGAGGGCGAGAGCGGCGCCACGACCGACCTCGATACGCTGCTCGGCGACTATTCCAGCTCCGCCATCGCCGCTCAGGTCAGCTTTTACAACGACATCAACGCGCGCCTACACTCCGCCGAGGACATGCCGCCGCGGGAGAAGTTCAACAGCGAGCGCTGGATCAACTACGCGGTCGTTGAGAATCGAGTCGCCCGCGCGCTGTATCGACTGGAGAAGGAGCAACCCTTCAAGCACAACCCGGGCTTCTACGTGCGCGTGCTCGGCAACGGCTTGTTCACGCCGGTCGTGGTGGAGTACGCTCCCGAGGCGGACCGCTACGCGGACATCATCGCCCGCTTGGGCCAGGTGCCGACTCTACTCGAGCAGGCGCAGGCCAACGTGACGAAGTCCTCCGAGCTGCAGATTGCGGCCGCCAAGGAAGGTGTGGACGGACTGATCGCGTTGATCCAGAAGGGCATCCCCGCCAAGCTTCCGGCCAGCCTGAAGGGCCAGTACGACGGCGCGGCCGGCCCGGCCGTGCAGGCGCTGCAGGGCTACAACCAGTTCCTCTCCGGCCTGGATTCGAGCGCCGACTGGCGCCTGGGCCGCACCCTCTATGAAGAGCGCATCAAGGTCTATTCGCGCTACGAGGAGAGCCTGGACTCGGTTCTGGGCGGCCTGCAGGCCGAGTTCGACGAGACCTACGGCCAGTTGATCGAGACCGCGCGCCCGATCCACCGCGGCATCTACGGCGGCCAGCGCGCCCCGAACGACTTCGCCCTGATGCGCGACATCCTCGATGTCGTCTCCGACGAGAACCGCCTTTCGAGCGGCGATGGCCTGGTCGAGCGCATCGAGCAGGACGTGGACGAAGTCAAGAAGTTCATGAAGAGCGAAGAGGTGATCGTAGTCCCTGATGTGAGCCTCACGATTGCCAAGACGCCGGAGTTCCTGAGCTTGACCAACCCGGTCGACGCCTTCCAGGCGCCGCCGCTGCTCGATCCGCAAGAGGGCGCTCAGTACTGGATCACGCCGATCCCGGCCGACTGGTCGCGCGCCCAGACGCTCTCCAAGCTCCGCGAGTACAACAACTTCAAGCTCAAGATCGTGGCCATCGACGGCTACGCCCGCTATGCGCAGGCCGTCCTCAGCGCGCAGCTTCCGGACCGGAATGACCGCTTGCTGCGCAACGTGGACGGCAACCGCGGCTTTACGCGCGGCTGGAACTGGTACCTGATCGAGTCGTCGATCAACCTGGGCTTCCAGTCCGGCGGGCAGCAGTTCAAGCTCAACTGGCTGAAGTACAAGCTGGAGTTTCTGGCGAGCTGCATTCTCGACATCAAGCTGCACGCCATGGACATGCCGCTGGAGGAAGCGCGCGAGCTGCTGCGCCGGCAGGTCTTCATGGAAGCGGGCGCTATTGAGAGCGCGGTGCGCAAGATCCAGCTCACCCCTACTGACACGGCCCTGTCGTACATCGGCTCGAAGCAGTGGCAGCAGGTCAAGGAAGGCTACCAGGAAGCGACCACGGACTTCAGCTTGCAGTCCTTCCACGACAAGGCTCTGACGTCGGGCCCGATGCCGCCGGCCGAGCTGATTTACTCCACGGTCAATCGCCACAAGGACTAAGGCGGGCGATTCACGGAATCCGGGCAGGGAGGGGCGAGGAGAAATCCTCGCCCCTTTCGCCTTTCAGGCCTCCAGCGACCAGGCTTCTTCCTCGGTCCACTCCGGCGTGGCCCCGGCCTTGGAGGCGATCAGCGCTCCCACCCGGTTGGCGAAGGCCGCCCGCGTGGCCAGCGGCCACCCTTGGCTAGTGGCGTGGGCCAACGCGGCCGAAAAGGCGTCGCCGGCGCCGACGGCGTCGTGGACCTTCACGGCGATGCCCGGCGCCTCCACCCACTCGCCCTCCCAGAACAGGGCGCAGCCGTCCTCGGCGCGAGTGATGGCGACGCCCCGCAGGCCGTAGCGGTCAGCCGCCCGGCGCGCGAAGGATTCTTGGCCGTCATGGACGTCGCCGGCGGCCCTTTCGAGCTCCCAGACCTCGTCGGCGTTCACCTTCAACACGGTGGCGTAGGGCAGCAACTCGAGCAGCAGCTCCGGCGTGTAGGAGTCCGGGCGGAGGTTCACATCGAAGAAGCGCTCTCCCTCCGGCAAGGATTCGAAGGTCTTCTCGAGCAAGGCCTTGGGGCGCGGCTCGCGGGCAAACAGAGACCCGTAGTAGATCCAGTCCGGCGGATTCGACCGGAGGCCGGCGAGGTCTTCCGGCGAGAGTCCGGCAAAATCGTAGGCGGCCGGCCGGCGGATCTGGTACTGCGGCTGGCCCGCCTCGTTGAGCTGCACCTCGACGACGCCGGTGTCGGCCCAACGGGTGGTGCGGATGTACCGCTTCCCGACGCCGAGCTCCTGCGCTCGCTCGAGCGCTTTGCGGCCCCGCTCATCCTCTCCGACGGCGCTCACCAGCAAGGCTTCGTGGCCGAGGCGGGCCAATTGGGCCGCGAAATTGAAGGGCGCGCCGCCCAGGCGCTCGCCGTCGTCGAACACGTCCCAGAGAATCTCTCCCAATACCAGAGCTCGCATCTGCCTTTTATGATGAAGGCTTGCCGCGCCTTGTTGCTGCGTTCGTTGCTCTGCTGGCGAGCTTTGCGCCGGTCTGCCGGGCGCAAACCGGCGCGAACGTCCTGCTGATCGTCAACGCCGGGTCGCAGATCTCGCAGGAGATCGGCGAATACTACCAGCGCCGCCGGAAGGTTCCCAAAGAAAACCTCTGCCGCATTAGAACGGTCGAGAAGGAGACCATCGACCGGGCCACTTACGAGGCGCTGGAGGGAGCGGTGCGCGCTTGCCTGGACGCTCATCCGGAGCCCCAACGCATCCTCTATCTGGTCACCGCCAAGGGAGTGCCGTTGCGCATCGAAGGCACGGCCGGCGGCAAGGAGTCCGACGCCGCCGCCGTCGATTCCGAGCTGGCGTTGCTGTACGCCAAGCGGCAGGGCGACGCGTTCGCCGCCGCGGGTCCGGTGAACAATCCGTTCTTCGGCCAGTACTTGCTGCCGTTCGATTTGGCGAAGTACCGCTTCTACCCGACCACGCGGCTGACCGGCTACACCCTGTCGGACGTGCGCGGTTTGATCGACCGTTCGCTGGCGGCGCGCAACACGGGGCTGTTCGTGTTCGACCTCACGCCGGGCAAGGACGGAGGCGGCGACCAGTGGATGAAGGTCGCCATGCGGGCTCTGCCCGGCGACAGGGTGAAGGCCGAGACGACGCCCGCTGTGCAGTATGACGTGAAGAACGTGATCGGCTACGCGTCCTGGGGTTCCAACGACGGTCAGCGGGCGGCGGACCATCGCCGCGACCCCAGCTTCACGTGGCTGCCGGGCGGCATCGCCACCGAGTACGTCTCCACCGACGGCCGGACCTTCCGGGAGCCGCCGGCGGACTGGCGCATCACGACCTGGGCCGACAAGACGGCCTACTTCGACGGGTCGCCGCAGTCGCTCACCGGAGATTTCATTCGCCAGGGGGCGACGGGGGCGTCCGGGCACGTTTACGAGCCGTATCTGGCCGGCACGCCCCACCCCAACTACCTGTTCCCGGCCTACTACGGCGGCCGGAACTTGGCCGAGTCGTTCTACTTGTCGATCCCGTTCTTGAGCTGGATGAACGTGGTGGTGGGCGACCCGCTGTGCTCCCTGGGCAAGCCGGAGTAGGGCTCTCAAAAAAAGAAAGACCCGGGACCGACGTCCCGGGCTCGGTTTGGCTTGGGCGACGGCGGGGCGCGCTACTTCACCGCGAAGCAGTAGAAGTAGCCGTTGCCGCCGGTGCCGATGAGGTTCTCTTGGCTGCAGCCGCGCGAGCCGTGCGCGGAGTTCCAGGAGGTCGGATTGGCGCCGCCGCCCTGCCGGTCGTGGTGGCCGACTTGCGCGGAGCCCTCGCCGCTGGAGGTCCAGTCGCTGCAGGTGTGGTCTTCTCCGTCGGCGAAGTGCGTGCCGTCGAGCTGCGAGCCGGTGAGGATGTCGTGGGTGTTCGGCTTATCCTGGCGGCCGTTGACCATCGCGCCCTTCTCGGTCAGCGAGTTCTCTTTGCCGAGCTTGTTGTTGTCGGAATGCAGGTCGGCCACGCTCTCGGCCACCTTTACGCCCTTGGCGTTGTACCAGGGGCCGGAACCGATGCGGTCCTTGGCGTTGACGGTCTTGGTGCTCAGGTAGGCGTGCCAAGTCTTGGAGCCGGCGCCGGCGGCGGCGGCCAGCTTCTGGCAGATGGCGTCCGCTCCGGCCAAGCCGCCCAGGTCCGCGCCCTTGCCCGAACCCTTGCTGGTGATGAAGAAGCTGAGATCCTGCGCCGCGGCCGAGGTCGCGCCGAGGACCGCGCAGGTCAAGAGGGAGACAACGAATTGCGTCTTGGTCATGGTTGTTTCGTGAAACTCCTGGTCGAGTGATCTTACTACGCCCGGCGGCGAAGACGACAACTTTCGCGATCTCTGCCGGCGGCCGCCGTCCGGCCCAACCCGCCCGTCCACGGCCCGGAAGGGTCCGCTGGCGCCCCGGCGCGGGAGCGCCCGGTGCGGGCTCGCTTGCGCCAAGATAGAGAGCGACCGTGCAAGCGCCCGCACAGCGTCGACAGGCTTGGCTCGTCCGCTCGGACGGCCTGCACAGCGGTCTCCGCACGCTGCTGCGCGGCGACGTGACGCGCATCGGCCGCGACCCGCACAACGATGTCGCCGTGCGCGGCGCCAACGCCGCCGTGGTCTCGGCGCGCCACGTGGAGATCCGGCGCGAAGGCGAAGGGTTTCGGCTCTATGACCTGGCCAGCACGAACGGCGCCTGGGTGGACGGGCGGCGCGTGGAGACGGCGGAGCTCTCCGACGGGATGCGGATCACGCTGGGCGAGGGCGGCCCGGAGTGGACCTTCGAGCTCGAGTGGCTACCCGAAGCGCAACTGGCGGAGACGGTCGAGGTCGCCGCGGGGTCACTGCGACGCGCGCGCGGCGCGAGCCTGCCGGCCCTGGAGCGCACCCGGGTGGAGAAGCCTCCGACGGCGCCGCCGGACCGCAGGCTCGGCGGCGGCACGGCCGCCATCCTGCGAAGGGCGGTGACTCTCGCCCGGCACAGCGCGGGCCGACGCTGGCGGCGGCTGGCGTGGGCGTTGGCCCTGGCGCTGACGGGAGTGCTGGCTTGGGCCGGCCTCACGATCGCGAGCCTTCGCCGCCAGAAGGGCGACGTGGACCGCCAACTAGCCGCCATCGAATCGCGGCTGCACGCCGGCGGACAGGATGCGCGCGAGATTCGTGACCTGCTCGAGCGGCTGGAGCGCTACCAGACGATCGCCCACAACCTCGAAGAGAGGGTGCTGTACCAGCTCACCGAGCCCGACCGGGAGCAGCTCTTCATCGAGAGCGAGCTCCGCCGCCTACTGCTCGAGTTCGGCGCGGAGCGCTCGGTGGCGCCGCCGGAGTTCGCGGCGCGCGTCGGCCACTACGTGGACCTCTACCAGACGGCGGACCGCCAGACGATGCGCCAGGCCCTGGACCGGGCGCGCGGCCGCTTCGAGCGGATGCAGAGCCAGTTCGAGGAGGCCAATCTGCCGCCCGATCTGGCCTATGTGGTGCTGGCCGAGAGCGCCCTGGTCAACCACCGCGAGAGCGGCGCCGGCGCGGTGGGCTTGTGGCAGCTCACCCCCGTGACGGCCCGGGAGCTGGGCTTGCGCGTGAACGCGGAGATCGACGAGCGGCTGGACCCGGACCGCTCGACCGAGGCCGCCGCCCGCTACCTCCGCTCGTTGATCCTGGAGTTCGGCTCGGGGAGCTCCGTGCTGTTGGCGCTGGCCGCCTACAACAGCGGCCCCACCCGCGTGAAACGGGCGGTGCTGCGGGTGGAGGACCCCATCGCGCAGCGCAACTTCTGGTACCTCTACGCCAGCGAGACGCTGCCCTCGGAGACCCGCGAGTACGTGCCGAAGATCCTGGCGGCCATCGTCATCGGCCGCAACCCCGAGCGATTCGGCTTCTAGCGGTCGACCGCGATGACGTTGCTGCCGCCCGCAGTCTCCATCGCCTCCACCAGTTGCTGCGTCGCCGTATCGACGTGGTAGACCGCTTTGCCGTTGATGTCGCTTGCGAACAGGTCGCGGCCGTCGCCGGTGACCGTGAGCTTGGTCAGCGTCAGGGCCTGCTCGATCGGGATCTCGCCGGCCGCGGAGAACGTCGCCGTGTCGATCGCCAGGATTCCCTTGGGGAAGCCTCGCGCCGCGTACAGGGTGGAGCCGCTGGGGTGGATCGCGAGGGCGCTGACGGGGACCCCGGCGTAGATCCCGGCCGAAACCGTGTCCGTCAGCGTGTCAATGGCGTAGAGCAGGTTGCCGGAGGCGTACAGCACGGCGCCGTCGGGGCTCATTTGGAGTCCCGTGAACCTTCCGTCGTCGGTCGGATAGGGGATGCGGGCGAGGAGCGCGCCGGAGCCCGCATCGAAGTGGAGGATCTCGCTGTTGAAGCCCGGCGAGGTCTCAGAAGCCCTCCCGATGACGGCGACGTAGAGTGAGCCGCCGTCGGGCGACAGCGCCAGCGCGGCGGAGCCCACGGCCGGCCGGAGCCCGTCGGGCAGGTCGATGCGCCGCTCCACGCGCAGGGGGTTGCCGCGAATCCGCAACACCGTGGCCGGGCGGACGGGGTCGCCGAACGAGCCGTCCTGCAGACCGTGCAGCAGATACAAGGCGGTGTGGTCCGGAGAAAGGGCCAGCCCCAGCGGGCTCCGCTGCGGCAGCTCGAGCTCGTCGAGGATGGCTGCGTCGGCGGGGTCGATCTCCAGCAGCCGGTCGGCGGCGAAGACGTCGAGAGCGTAGAGCAGCGGCCGGCGCTCCAGCAGAGCCGCCACGCCCGGGGCGCCCTCCTCGCGCAAGAAGGTCCTGGCGATGTCCTCGGAGACTTCCACTCCCTGCGCGTCAACGAGCTCGGCCAGCTTCGGGTCCTTGACCTTCATGAAGCGCCGGAAGGGGTCGTTGGGGTCCTGCATCCAGGTCTCGATGCGGGCCTCGCCGTCATCCTTGTCGAAATATTGGCGGTAGAGCTTGCCGCCGTAGACCTTCTCGACGAAGGGCCGCTCCTCCTCATCGCAGCCGGCGAGCGCCAGCAGCAGGAGGAGCGCCGTCAGCCCCGCGCGCCAAGCTCGCCTATTCATCGGCCGCCTCCCGAACCTGCACGGAATTGGCCTGCCAAGCGCCGAACAGCGCGCCGGCGGCGTCCAACCCGTCAGCCGAGGCCGGCGAAGCGGCGACAGGCAGGCTGCCCAAGGCGATCCAGGCATCGAGCGTCCACAGGCGTCCGGCGGTCGGCGGCAGTTGCGCGGTGACGAAGCCGGGGACCGTGAAGCCGCCGGCGGCCGCGTCAACCAAACAAAGGAAGCGCCCGGAGGCGTCGTGGCTCACCGCGTAGGACTCTCCCCAGAGGACCGCGTAGCCGCCGGCCTCCCCGCCCTGCCAAGCCAGGGCGAGCGGCTGCCCAGGGGTCACCTGCGTCAGCTCGTCGCGGCTCGTCCAGTTCAAACCGGCGGCGGCGGTGAGCTCGGCGGACAGATTCGTGACGTCGGGTCCGCCGGTCGCGCTCAGGCTCACGGTCGCTCCCGGCGTGAGGAGGGCCTTGGAGGCGACCTGGGCGGCCGACGAAAGCCGGGCGGCGTAGAGCTGCGGGAAGGGCCCCGGCGTGAGCGAAACCGTCCGGCCGCCGACGCTGAGGCGCAGCTCCGAGCCGGCGTCGAGCGGCTGCCCCGCGACTGGATTCGGTCCGCGGCCCCGAAACAGGTCGCCGCGCAGGGCTTGCGTCGTGCAGGAGCCGGCCGGAGGCAGCACGAGCTGATTGTGAAAGTAGTCCGAGGGCGCCGACTGAGCCAGCAGCCCCAGGGCGATCTCGGTCACGAACGGCTCGGCGGGATCGGGGTCGACGTCGAGCCGGATGTCGAACCGCTGAGCCAGCAGCAGCCCCGTGCGGCGGCCCGCGGCCAGCGAATCGACCAAGGGGTTGAAGGCGTCCCGGCAGGCCGAACCGTCCGCGCTGACGGCCATCGACACAGCGTTGCTGACAATGCCGCCTCGGGTGCGCACCTGCACGGGCGTGTAGCAGCCCAGCGGCGCATCGGCGGGGACCTCGAAGACGAGCTGGTCGACGCCCGAGCAGCAAGGGCTGCGTCCGGCGTAGAGGCGCCGGCTAACGGCCTTGCCGCCCACGTAGATCTCGACGTCAGCCGGCAGATCGCCGGGCTGCGGGGCGTCGCGGTCGGCGTTGAGGCCCGCGCCGAGCCCCGTGCCCCACAGCGTGACGATCTGCCCGGGCCGGGCGGCCAGACGCCGGGAGTTGAGCGGCTGGTCCGTCTGCGAGACGAAGTTCTGCGTGATGCCGGGCCCGGAGCCTGCGCTGTTGACGGCGAACAAGCCCACGCTCGACTCGACGACGGTGACCGGAACCCAGTTGCCGGCCTCTTCGCCGAACGTCACCCGCAACGCCACGCGGCCCAGGGGCGCGTCCGACGGCAGGATCGCGTTGATCTGACGGTCCAGGACGAAGAGCGGAATCGCCGCTTTGCAGGCGCCGGCCTGGCAGACTTCGATGGAGACGCCGGCCAAGGAGTCCTGCAACGGAAACGCGGAAACCGTGGCGGGCTCGGCCGGCCCGAGACCTCGGCCGAAGAGAGTGAAGATGGAGCCGCGCGCCACGGCGCCGTTGGGCAGGCCCTGCGGGGCGAAGCTGGCGGCGTTGACTACGCCACGATAGAAGATGAACGGCTTGGCTGCAGCCGTGGCCGCAAGCAAGGCCGGCAGGACGGCGGCGCACACCGCTCGTTGCCAACGCGTCATGTCGAAAGTCCTCCCTGCTTCGACGAGACTTCGTTCCGAGTATACTCGCCGGGCGCCGCTCCGCCGCCCGCTTTCCCGTGTGTTAAATTCATGCCCATGCAAAAGCTGGTGATAGCCCTGTTGCTCCTGTCCGCGCCCGCCTGGGCCCAGCTCGAAGGCTTCGGCAAGGAAGAGCTGATCAAGTACACGGCCAAGAATCCGTTCGACCGCTTCGAGGACGGCCGGCCGAAGGTCCCCGACAAGTACTTGGAGATGCTCAAGGGCTCCTCGTCGGAGATGCTGTGGGGACCGCTGCGCGGCGCCGGCTACGAGCACCAGTGGGTGGGCGGCTGGCAGATCGTGCACCCGGAGAAGAAGCTCGTCGGGCGGGCCTTTACGGCCGTGTTCATGCCCGTGCGGCCGGACCTGGACGAGGTGATCGAGGCTGACGCCAAGGCCAAGGGGCTGGGCAAGAATGACAACCAGCGCGTGATCGACGCGTTGCAGCCCGGCGACGTGCTGGTGGTGGATCTGTTCGGAAAGATCGAAGGCGGCACCTTCGCCGGCGACAATCTTTCCACGGCCATCATTACGGCCACCGGCAACGGGTATGTGATCGACGGCGGCGTGCGCGACCTCGACGGCATCTACCCGCAGAACATGCCGATCTACGTGCGTGGCTTCGATGTCTCGGCCATCAAGGACGTGATGCTGATGGGCATGAACGTCCCGATCCGCATTGGCGGCACGACCGTGATGCCCGGCGACGTGGTGGTGGGCGACCGCGAAGGACTGAGCTTCATTCCGCCGCACGTGGTGGAGGAGGCGGCCAAGCGCTCGAAGATTCTCGAGCTGCATGACATCTGGACCAAGGGCAAGCTCGCCACAGGCAAATGGAAGGCCAGCGAGCTCTACCCCAGCCCGGCGACCCCAAGCTCAAGCAGGAGTACGAGGAGTGGCTGGCGAAGGAGAAGAAGAAGTACGGCATCGACGACTGATGTCCCTGGGTCGAGTCATCTTCGCCTGAAATGACAAGACTGCTGCGATTGAGCCTGGCCCGCGGATTCTACGCACGCTAAGGAGGACTACAGTGACAAGAAAATGCTTCGTAATCAGCCCGATTGGACCGGACGGGAGCGAAACGCGAAAAAATGCGGACAAACTCCTGGAGTTGATACTTAAGCCGGCACTCGAGAAGTACGAATTCGAAGTTGTCAGGGTTGACCACATTGCAAAATCTGGCTCAATTACAGCCGACATAATCGAGCTCGTGCAAACCGCAGAATTGTGCGTTGCCGATGTGACGGGCGGCAATCCAAACGTATTTTATGAACTTGGACGGCGAAACGAGACAGGAAAACCCTGCCTGCAGCTTGCCCGAAAAGACGAGGTGTCGATACCATTCGACGTTTCCGTAATCCGAACAATACCGTACGATTACAGTTCGGCGGAGGCTGCCCTAGACTGCGTCAAATCGATCAGGAAATTCGTTGACGAGTTCGAAAAAAATGGCTATGGCGAATCGGGGAGCGGCGTCTCACTAGCGACTTTGTCGGCAACCGTAGACCGGATCGAGCGCAAGCTTGGCGCGCTGCAGGTCGCAGGGGGAGGAGGTTCTGGGCTGAGGCCCCAAATAGACGCAGCATTCGGCACCGACGAGTGGACTGCACAGTTGCAGTCCGCAGCCAATCCGAGGAATGCCTTCATGAAGGCGATCGCTGGCGGTGACCTCGAAAGTGCCTCGGGTCTTCTACCAAGATTGGCAAAACTCTATTCAGGAAATCCAGACTTGGTGGTCAGTTACGCAGGCATCCTTGCAGGTTTTGGAGACGAATCAGCCAAGGACTTGGCTCTCCGCCTCCTTGAGCAACACGCTTCAGGACTGCCCTTGGACACACTTAAGAATGCCATCGGATCGATCATTCACTTCTATTCTGTGACTGATCGCGAGAATGAAGCGATACCGCTAGTGGAGCCCTTCATCGATAAGGCACTTCAACGCCCTGATCTCGACACTGACGACAAGGCATTTTTCAATAATCAACTCGGGAAGCTATTTTATGGAGCCAAGGATTACAAGGCAGCCATAATTCGACAAAAAGCAGCGGTAGATCTCGCACCAGATGAACCGGCCTATCTATATAACCTCTCTCTTGATTATCAGGCCGATGAACAGACAGCCAAAGCGGAAAAGATGGTCGATGAATATATCTCGCTGGGCGCGACGAGCGCCGACCAACTTTCCCACGCAGTTGAGATATATCGAGAGGTAGGGCGAATTGAAGATGCCGAGCGCGCCCTGGATAACCTGCGATCCATGGATCCCGTCAAGGCCATTTTGATTAACTCGATGCGAGGTCTCAAATAGACCCAGGCAAGCAAGCCACACAGATACAAGACTTAGATTGATCCCAACCGCGAAGATATCACAGGTTGGCACTTATCTGATGTTCAGTATTGCTCAACGATGCTGCCCTCTCGGTTTCGCCTTGCTGCTGACCGCTGCCCAAGCGTCGGCCCAGCTCGCGGGCTTCGGTCCCGACCAGCTTCGCAAGTACACGCCGCTCAACCCCTATGAGCGCCTGGCGGACGGACGCCCCGCGATTCCGGAGTATTGGCTGGAGAGGCTGCGCGAAGCCAGCACGACCCTCGCCCAGGAAGTGCTGGCGGAGCACGGCTACCCGAACCAGTTCGAGGGCGGCTGGACGAATCACGAGGCCGGAAAGAAGCTCGTTGGACGGGCGTTTACGGCGCAGTTTCTGCCCGATCGCCCGGACGTGATGGAGATCGCCGAGGCGGATTCGAAGGCGCGCGGCGAGGACGCCCATCCCACCAAGCGCGTGATCGACCTGCTGAGCCCCGGCGACGTGCTCGTGGCCGACATCATGGGCCGGGTGGAGAAAGGGCAGTTCGGCGGCGACAACCTGATTCTGGGCCTGTTTCTGCAAACGGGCAGAGGGTTCGTGATCAACGGCTCCTTCCGCGACCTGGACGGGGTGGCCGAGCACGGCATGCCCGTGTTCGTGCGCGGCTACCACCCGGGCGTGCGTGAGGACGCGATGCTGAGCGGGGTGAACACGCCGATTCGCATCGGCCGCGTCACGGTGATGCCGGGCGACGCCGTGCTGGGCGACCGCACGGGCGTCGTGTTCATCCCGCCACATCTGGTGGAAGCGGTGGCGCGCGCGGCGTTCGAACGGCGGCAGTGAACTTTCCTCTCCTGGTCGCGTTCTTCGAGAGGAGCCATGATGTTCGAAGCGGCCGGGAGCCTGATCGAGCTCTTCATCGAGATCGCCGCCATCCTCTACCGGCTGGCGGACCATTTCGCGACTCGGAAACTGCAATCCGAGACCGACAAACCTTCTCCTTGACAGGCTAGGAGAGCCCGCGTTACTCTCCTAGCTCAACTAGGAGTCCCATGGCATCCACCGCGGAGCTGCTGCCCGGCACGCTCGACTTGCTCATCCTCAAGGCCGTCTCGCTGGGACGCCAGCATGGCTACGGCGTGCTGTTGCGCATCGGCCAGATCTCCGGCGACGCGCTGCAGGTGGAACAAGGGTCGCTGTACCCCGCCCTGCACCGATTGGAGCACCAGGGCCTGCTCGACGCCGAGTGGGGCGTCTCGGAGAACAATCGTCGGGCCAAGTTCTATGGCCTGACTGAGGCCGGGCGGCGTCGGCTGGAGCAGGAATCGGCCAGTTGGAACCGGCTGGCCGCCGCCATCGCGGCCGCGCTGGCCGCCGGGCCGCAGGAGGCCTAACCGGTGCGAGTGCGGCTCCGTTCGTTCGCCAAGGCTTTGTTCCGAGGCCGCCGAGAGCGCGCCGACTTGGCCGACGAGATCCGCTTTCATCTGGACTGCCGGGCGAAGGATCTGGAAGAAGCGGGCGTTCCGCGGGAGGAAGCGCGCCGCCGCGCCCGCGTGGAGCTGGGTTCGGCCGCGGCGTATGTGGAACAAGCGCGGGAGGCGCGAGGGATTCGGCTGTTCTCGGAGCTGGCGCAGGACTTGCGCTACGCCGCCCGGTCCGTCCGCCGGAATCCCGGGTTCTCAGCGGCTGTCGCGGCGACCCTGGCGCTCGGCATCGGGGCCAATGTCGCGGTCTTTTCGGTGGTCAACGCCGTTTTGCTGCGACCCGTCGGCGCGCCGGACGCCGATCAGGTGGTGGTCTTCGGCACGGCCCGGGAGGGGCTGCCGCCGTCCGGCGGGTCGCCGACGCGCTTCAACGCCTGGCGCGAAATGGACGACCTGTTCGAGGACGTCTCGGCGTACCGCTACGCCGACATGAACCTGACCGGGGGCGCATTCCCCGAGCAGGTGCGCGTCGGGCAGGTTTCGGCCGGCTACTTTCGGCTCTTCGGGCTGACGGTCGGGCGAGGTCGGCTGTTCGGCCCGAGCGAGGACCTGCCCGGCGCGGGCGGGTACGCCGTGATCAGCGACGCCTTCTGGGAGCGGCGCTTCCAACGCGACACGGCGGTCCTCGGACGGGCCCTGGAGCTGGGCGGCGAGATCCATCAGATCCTCGGCGTGCTGGCGCCCGGCGCCGACGGAGACGCTTGGAACCCGGTGGATGTCTGGATCCCTTTCCAGATCGACCCCGCCAGCATGGACCAGGGGCACTTCTTCAGCGTCGCGGGACGCATTCGCCCGAGCGTCGGGCAGGACTTGATCGAGCGGCGGCTCGCGCTGGCCTCGGACGCCTTTGCCGGGAAGTTCCCCGACATCGGCGGACGCTTGGGCGGCTCTCGCTTCGTCGTCCGCCGCATCCAAACCGTAGTAGGAGGCGACGCCGAGCGGCCCCTGCTCATCTTGACCGGCGCCGTGGCGTTCGTGCTGCTGATCGCCTGTGCGAACGTCGCCAACTTGCTGCTGGTCCGGGGCGTGGGCAGGGCGAGGGAGATCGCCATTCGGGCGGCGATTGGGGCGGATAGGAGCCGCCTGGTGCGGCAGATGCTGACCGAGAACCTGGCCCTGTGGCTGCTTGGCGGCGCTTTGGGCGTGGGCCTCGGGCTGGCCGGCATCCGCGCCGTGCTGGCCTTCGACACCGGCGGCCTGCCGCGGATCGGCGCGGACGGCGCCGCCGTCTCGGCCGACTGGCGGGTGCTGTTGTTCGCCGCGACCGTCACGCTCGGTACGGGCCTCATGTTCGGGATCGTTCCAGCCTGGAGGGCCGCTCGCCCGAACCTCAACGCGATGCTGCATGCCGCAGGCGGCGTTTGGCAGCAGATCGCCGGCCGGCGGGTGGACGGCAAGAGCGTTCTGGTGGGAGCCGAGGTCGCTCTGGCGCTGACGTTGCTGGTGGGAGCCGGCTTGCTGATCCGGACTTTCGTCGCCATGCGGTCCGTCGACTTGGGCTTCGAGCCGCGGCAGGCTCTCGCCATCCAGCTTTCGCTGGCGGGCGGCAAGTACCAGCGGACCGAGGCGGTGACGAACCTCTTCGAGGGCTCCTTGGAGCGGATCCGCGCGATTCCGGGCGTCGCCGAGGCCGCGGCGGGATGCTGCCTGCCCACTGGGGGCGCGCCCAACGCCTCGTTTACGATCGA
This sequence comes from Acidobacteriota bacterium, assembly GCA_016125275.1. Lineage (GTDB taxonomy): Bacteria > Acidobacteriota > Terriglobia > Bryobacterales > UBA6623 > RI-231. The sequence goes on from WGMB01000003.1 coordinate 1,016,716, forward strand.
GGGCCGGGAACCGGACGGGGCGTACCCACGAGCCAACATGCCCACCGTCACCCCGAGCTACTTCGACGCGCTCGGGATTCCGCTCGTGCGGGGCCGGTTCTTCGGTGACCACGACCGCGCCGGGGCTCCGGCGGTGGCCATCGTCAGCCAGGCCTTGGCGCTGCGCGACTGGCCCAACGGCGACGCCTTGGGCGCCAGGGTCGCCATCGGCCCGGCCGCCAAGGCCAACTATCTCGAGATCGTCGGCGTCGTGGACGACATCCGTTCCCCGGCGGACGGCAACCCGGCCCCGATCCTCTATATTCCGGCCGCCCAGAACCCGGACGGCGCGACAGCCTACTATGTGCGGCAGCCGACCTCCTGGATCATCCGCACGAACGGCCCACCGGCCGCTTTGGCGGACCGGGTGCGAAAGGAGCTCGAGACGACGAGCGGACTGCCGGCGGTGGGGATGCGGTCGATGCGGGAGGTGGTCGCCGAATCCACCCGGCGCGAGGACTTCAACCTGCTGTTGATGAGCCTGTTCGCCGCCGTGGCGCTGTTGCTGGCGGCGGTGGGGACGTTCGGCGCGATGGCCTACTCGGTCCGACAGAGAGAGCGGGAGATCGGCGTCCGGCTGGCGTTGGGGGCAACCTCGGGCCAGATCGTCCGCGAGTGCACGCTCCGTGCGATGCGTCCGGCGCTGGCCGGGCTGACGGTCGGGGTCGCGGCGTCGCTCGGCTTGGCGCGGTCGTTAGAGAGCCTGCTGTTCGGCGTGGAACCGCTGGACCCGGCCGTGTTCCTCGCCGCGCCGCTGGCGCTGGGCTCGGTGGCGCTGGCGGCTGCGTGGCTCCCGGCGCGGAGGGCGAGCCGAGCGGCGCCCAGCCGAGCCCTGCGCTGCGAGTAGCCGGGCGCCGGTCCGGCTTATAATCGAGCCGTGGCGTTAACGAGAATCCTGGCGGCGCTGCTCGCCCTCCCCCTCTGCTTGGCGGCCCAGGCCGCGCGGCCAGTCGTCGCCATCGGCGGCATCGTCCATGAGACGAACACCTTCAACCCCAAGAAGACTACCTTGGCCGGCTTCGAAGAAGGCATCCGCGGCGCCGAGGGCATCGTGCGCGGGCAGAAGATCATCGAGGAGTTCTCCGACGCCAACAGCACCACCAGCGGATTCATCAAGGGCGCCAAGGAAAACGGGCTGGAGCTGTTTCCGACGATCATCGCCGGCCCGCAGACCATCGGCACGGTGACCGACGAGGCTTTGGACACGTTGACGCAGGAGCTGATCGAGCGGCTGCATGCGGCGCCGAAGCTCGACGGCATTCTGCTGTTCCTGCACGGCACGATGGTGGCCGAGAGCTACCCGCACGCCGACGCGGAGGTCGTCCGCCGGGTGCGGGCGGCGTTCGGCAATGACATCCCGATCGTGGTGACCTCGGATTTCCACGCCAACGTCTCCGAAGAGATCGTGAAGCTGACCACGGCGGTGGTGACCTACAAGGAGAACCCGCACCTGGACGCCATGCAGGCCGGAGAGCTCGGCGCGAAGATCCTGGCCCAGACCATCGCCGGCAAGGTCAAGCCGGTGCAGGCGATCGCAAAGCCGCCGATGAACTACAACCTCATCTTCCAGAACACGGACGAGGAGCCCTTCCGCACGGTGACCGAAGAGAGCCGCAAGCTCGAGAAGAACCCGAAGGTGCTGGCGGCCAGCGTTTCGGGCGGCTACCAGTGGGCGGACATCCCGGCCATGGGTCCGAGCGTGGTGGTGGTGACCGACAACGACCCCGAGCTGGCCCAACGCGAAGCCAAGCGCCTGGGAGACATGCTGTGGGCCACGCGAGATCGCCTGAATCTCGACCTGCCCGACGCCGCCGAGGCGGTCCGCTTGGCGATGGCTGCGCCCGAAGGCCCCATCACCTTGATGGACACCGGGGACAACATCGGCGGCGGCTCCTCCGGCGACAGCACGTTCATCCTCGACGAGCTCCTGAAGCAGAAGGCGACCGGCTGGGTGGTGGTGATCTCCGACGCCGAGGCCAACCAGGCGGCGTTCCAAGCCGGCATCGACGGCAAATTCGACATGCTGGTCGGCGGCAAGACCGACGACATGCACGGCAATCCGGTACGGGTGAGGGGCCGCGTGAAGCTGCTCAGCGACGGCCGGTTCATCGAGACCGAGGCACGCCACGGCGGCGGACGCTACTGGGACATGCTGCCCACGGCCCTGATCGAAGTGGAAGGCTCGACGCGCGACCTGCCGAATCTTTTGATGCTCACGCGCAAGCGGGTGATCCCGTTCAGCCTGCACCAGCTCATCAGCCAGGGCGTCTCGCCGGAGCGCCAGAAGATCCTGGTTGCCAAGGGCACCATCGCGCCGCGCGCGGCCTACGGCCCGATCTCCAAACAGGTGATTGCGGTGGATACTCCGGGAATTACGGCGGTCAACCCAAAACACTTCCAGTACAAGCACGTGCGGCCTGGGCTGTTCGGCATCGAGTAACGGAAGGCCCGGCGCAGGGCTCTCCCTGGTGTCGCCCGGCCGCTGGACCTGTGCGCGCGACGCCCGAAAAAAGGGGCGCTGCGGCAGTTTACCCTGCTAGGCTCAGGGAGGGCCTAGGGCCGGGAAGGGAATGCGGGAGCTCATCGCCAATTTCTTCGATGACGCCGGACGAATGGGCCTGTTTGGCCTGCGCGGTTTTCGCGACGCCTTCCGGAAACCTTTCGAAATCCCCGAGATCATCGTCCAGCTCGGCTCGCTGGGCGTCCGTTCGACGCCGCTGATCGCTCTATCGGGCTTGGCGGTCGGCGTGGTGATGTCGATGCACACCCGCAGCTCGCTGGAGCGCTTCGGCGCCGAGGCGCTGATCCCCAATGTGCTGGCGATCGCAATGATCAAGGAGACGGGGCCGCTGGTGACGGCCCTGCTGTTGGCCGGCCGCGTGGGCGCGGGCATCGGCGCGGAGCTCGGCGGCATGCGGGTGACCGAGCAGATCGATGCGCTGGAATCGTTGGCCGTCGACTCATTCAAGTATCTGGTCTCCACGCGCGTCGTCGCCTGCATGATCGCGCAGCCCCTGCTGACGACCGTCTTCAACTTCATGGCGATCTCGGGCGGGTTTCTGGCCGAGACCATGCTGAGCGGCATCTCGTTCGAGCTGTACTTCCAGCGGGCGTTCTCGAGCGTGCCTTTCCGGGACTACATTCCGGCCACGCTCAAGACGGCCGTATTCGGGTTTCTGATCGCCGCGATCTCGTCCTATTTGGGATACAACGCTCGCGGCGGGGCCGAGGGCGTCGGCCGCGCCTCCACGCAGAGCGTGGTGGCGTCGTCGATCATCTTGATCATCGTGGACGTGATCCTGGTGCGCATCATCTTCTTCGCGTTCCCGGAGGGCTCTTGAGCGAGGCGGCGATCCGGTTCGAGAAGGTTTCGAAGTCGTTTGGCTCGAGAACGATCCTCAAGGAGCTCTCGTTCGAGATCGGCAAGGGCGATTCGGTGGCGATCCTGGGCCGCAGCGGAACCGGCAAGAGCGTGACGCTCAAGCTGATGATCGGACTGCTGGAACCCGACGCCGGCGACGTGTTCGTGCTGGACCGCAACGTGGCGGACTTGGACGCGTCGGGGCTGAGCGAGCTGCGCCGCGAGATGGGCTTCCTGTTCCAGAGCGCCGCGCTGTTCGACTCGATCTCCGTGGGCGAGAACATCGCCTTCCCGATGCGCCGGCAGAGCAAGGTGGACGAGAGCGAAATTCGCGACCGCGTGGAGGAGCTGCTGCGGCAGGTGAAGCTCGACGGGGAGTACGACAAGATGCCGGCGGATCTCTCCGGCGGAATGAAGAAGCGGGCGGCGCTGGCGCGCTCCTTGGCGTTGCGTCCCTCGGTGTTGCTGGTGGACGAGCCCAGCGCGGGGCTCGACCCAATCACGTCGGAGGAGATCGACGAGCTGTTGATTTCGATCGGCGAGGAGGACGAGACGACCATCGTGATCGTCACGCACAACATTCCCAGCGCGCGGCGGATCTGTGACGAGATGATCTTGCTCGATGGAGGACTCATTCGGGCTCGCGGGGATTTGGCGGCGCTCGAGGCCAGCGACGACGAGGTCGTGAAGAAATTCTTGAGCTCACAAAGTGGAGGTTGATCGGTATGGGCAAGGGTGACAAGAGCGGCGTGGGCGTCTTCCTGGTGGGAGGCTTCCTGCTCTTTGCTCTCGGACTGTTCATGATCGGCGACCGCCGACAGATGTTCACCGAGAGCATCGACGCCTATGCGGACTTTGCGGACCTGGCGGGACTGCAGAACGGCGCGACGGTGCGGGTCTCCGGCATGGACGCCGGCGAGGTGACCTCCATCGAAGCGCCGCCGACGCCGGAGGGCAAGTTCCGCGTACGGTTCCGCATCATCGAGAAGCTGCAGCCGATCGTCCGCGAGGATTCCGTGGCGTCCATTCAGACCGACGGCATTGTGGGCAACATGTTCCTGCAGGTGGAGGCCGGGACCTCCGGCGCGCCGCAGATCGAGAACGGCCGCGGCGTGAAGAGCGTGGAGCCCTTCCAGATTTCCGACTTTTTGGACCAGGCCAAACAGATTGTGGAGACGGCCGACGAACTGCTCGACGAGGTCAAGCAGGACCTGGTGACGATCGTCCGCAACGTGAACGACGTGGCCGAGGAAGCCGAGACCCTGGTGGCCGAGGCGCGGCCGAACATCACCTCGATGACTGCCAGCGCCAAGAACATCGCCGACGACGTGGAAGGCGTGATGAACGACATCAACGCCGGCAAGGGAACGGTGGGCAAGCTATTCAAGGACGAGAAGGTCTACGAGGATCTCAAGAGCACGACCGAGACGCTGAAGAAGGTCTCCGAAGACGTGTCGAAGATCAGCTCGTCGGCGGGAGAGATCATCGACGACGCCAAGCAGAAGGACGTGGTCGGCAAGGTCGACCAGACCGTCGCGAACGTGCGCGACCTGACGGCCAAGGCCAACGATCTGCTCGACAAATTCCAGAAAGAAGGCGACGACGGCGAGCCCAGCATGACGGACGACGTGCGCCAGACGATGGCTTCAGCGCGCGAGACGATGACCGACTTCGCCGAGGACGCCGAGGCGCTCAAGCACAACTTCCTGCTGCGAGGCTTCTTCAAGAAGCGCGGCTTCTATGACCTCAACGAGATCTCCCCGGCCGAGTACAAGGCCGGCGAGAGGGCTCCGGGGTATCCGCTCGACCGAGTCTGGCTCCACTCCCAGAGCCTGTTCGATCCGTCCACGGACCTGATCAAGCTGACCGATGAGGGCAAGCGGGCGATCGACCGGGCCTTCGGCGAGTTCATCGACCACGTGAAGGACGATCCGGTGATGGTGGAAGGCTACGCAGGCGTCGACAACCCCTCGGAGGCCTATCTGCTCTCCCAGCGCCGGGCGGCGGCGGTACGAGGGTACCTGATCAACAAGTACGGACTACGGCCGAACTACGTGGGAGTGATGGAGATGGGCCGGGTGGAGTCGACGGCCAAGGACGGCAAACCGTGGGACGGGGTGGCCTTGGTGCGGTTCCTCGACAAGAAGGAAAAGAAGGCGCTCGACAAGGAGCAGAAGAAGTAGGGCGATGTCGTCGATCGGCCGAATCCTGCGGCACGCCGTGCAGGGCAAGCGCGAGACCTGCGAGGCCTGCGGCGAGAGCTTCGAGTGCGGCCCCTTGCTGGGTTGCTGGTGCGGCAAGGAGAGCGTTCCGGCTGAAGCCCGGCGCGAGCTCCAGTGCAACTACTCCCGTTGCCTGTGCCAAGGCTGCTTGCGGGCCGCCGCCGAAGCCGCCGCCCGCCCCGCGGCGGACTGAAGGGCTAGCCCAGAGCCTCCACGCTCTGGCAGACGAAGGTCGCCTCTTCGATCCCCGCTCCTCCCTCGGCCTGCGTGCGAAAGGCGGCGGGTCGATTGTTGGGGCCCGGCGATGGAGCTTGCGAGCCGACGTTCCATTTGCGCGGCGTGCAGCCGACGAGGTTGTAGCGAATCGTGCTCTGCGTCGCCAAGTTACGCACGACGAGGGTCAAGTTCTTCCGGGCTCCGCCGCCGACGCCGGGCGTGGCCTTGTACCAGTCGTAGAGGGCGGCGGCGCCGAATCCGCTGGTCGGCGTCAGCCCGTAGAGCGAGACGGTTCGCGGCAGGCGGGCCGACGAGAGGACGCCGCGCTTGAGCGTCACGTTGGAGACCTTGTGCAGGCCCGGGATTTTGGCGGCCTGCGCGCTCTCGAGCTCGGCGCTCAATCCGTCCACTGACCGGAACCATCCGGCTTCGACGCCGGAGATCTCCACGCGGAAATTGAAGTTGCCGTAGGGGGTTGTGCGGGGCATGCGGGTTTCTCTCCTCGCCCGTTCCCAGCGACAATTCGCGCCGATCCCCGACACGAAGATTAACGAATCAATAAAAAAACCGGGGACCAGCTCTTCGAGCTCGTCCCCGGCGCCCAGTTGAGGCTTGGGGGTTAGGGGGTTAACAGGGTCAGGGTCAGTAAGTGATGCGCAACATCAGCTCGGACTGCCTCGGAAGGTTAGCCTGCGAGCCGATGGTGCCAAAAGCTCCTGCGCCGAAGGTCGTGTTGGGGTTGCCGAACACGGGCTTGTTGAGCAGGTTGTAGGACGCCGCGCGAAGCTCGAACTGCACGCGTTCCTTGACGGAGAACTTCTTCGACAGCGTGAAGTTCCAGTTGTTCATGCCCGGGCCGCGGATCGAGCCGACGCGGCTGGCCAGATTGCCGAAGTGGAAGTCGGCCGGCTGCGCGAAGGCCTGGATGTTGAAGTAGCGGTTGAGCCGATCGACATGTGCTACGCCTTCGACGCCACTGCTGGGATCGCCGACGGCGTCCGGGCGCTGGGAGCCTTCGCCCACGCCGAAGATGTTGGGCCGCTGCACGCCAAACGTCAGCGGGAAGCCGCTCTGGTAGGTGTTGAACATCGAGATCTGCCAGCCGCCGATGACCTTGTCCGCAACCGGATGGATGTCGTTGAGGAACTTTGCGCCCTTGCCGAACGGCAACTGGTAGGCGAAGGTCACCGTGAGCCGCTGCGGCACGTTGAATTCGGCCACGGCCCGCTCGGCCTGCCGGTTGTAGTTGTTCTGGGCGGGCGAGATGTCGCCGATGTTCTTGGAGAACGTGTAGGAGATCAACGCGGTGAGGCCGTCCGTCATGCGCTTCTGGTACTTCATCTGCAGCGAGTGGTAGACGGAGTTGCCGAAGGCCGGGTTGTCGCGAATGATGTTCTGGAACTGCGGATAGGGCCGTAGCAACTGTTTCCGCTGTACCGTCGCGCCGCTCAGGGCGCCGGTGGTGATCACGCCGTAGAAGGGGTTGGCAACCTGTTCGTTGAGCGCCGAGCCCAGCGAGAGCAGGTCCGCCGGAAGCTGGTTGATGTTCTCCGAGTAGCCGGTTTCGGCCTGATCGGTGGCCAGGTGAATGCCGCGGCTGCCGGTGTAGCCGATCTCGAAGACAGACTGCCCGGGCAGCGCCTGCTGGATGTTGAAGGTCCAGGTGTGGAACGACGGCGTGCGGTCGGAGGGCTCCACGAAGCGGATGTTCTGGCCCAGCAGGGTCCCGAGCCCGTTCGATGAGCCGGTGATCGGCAGGTGGCCGTCGGGGAACGGATTCGACAGAGTGTTGAGCGGCGTGATGCCGTCGGTGGAGGTCACCCAAGGCGTTTGCGCGTCAAAGCCGGGCGACTCCACCGATCCGATGATCGGGATGTAGTAGAGCCCGTATCCGGCGCGAAGCACGGTCTTGGGGAGGATTCGGTAGGCCAGGCCGATGCGCGGCGACCAGTTGTTCTTGTCGGGGTTGTAGATGCCGCGGGGGTTGCCGTCCTGGCCGGCGAAGGTCAAGCCGCCGCGCAGGTTCATCCCGGGGACGAGGGCGTTGATGGGGCTCTCGCAGGAGAAGCAGAAGCCGCGAGTGGCCCGGTCGAAGCGCTCGGTGCGGGGCGTCTCGTACTCGTAGCGCAGCCCCAGGTTCACCGTCAGCTTGTTGGTGACCTTCCAGTCGTCCTGCACGTAGCCGGAGAAGTACTTGTTCAGGATCGACAGGCCGGTGGCCTGCGTGATCGTGCCGGAGCCGAGGCCCACCATCAGGGACGCGATCGGGAAGCCCGAGCCCGTCGCAGGCTGGTCGGCGCGGGGACCGTCCGTCCAGGCGTTGTTGAAGCTGAAAGCGCCCGACGGCTGCTGGTTGCTGAAGAAGTTGCCGTAGATCAGGCGCGCGTCGCCGCCGATCTTGATCAGGTGTGCGCCCCGCATCATCGAGACGCTGGGTTGCAGCGTCCAGGTGTTGCCGGGGTTGCTCTGCCAGTCCGTGGTGGACAGGCCCTGGAAGCCGCTGAACGACATCTGCGGGAAGGCCGCCCGCTGCACCATGCCGGCGAACTGCTGTGAGAAGCCGAGGCTGGTCAAGTCGAAGCCGTCCGAGTAAGGCAGCCGGTTCTCCGTGCCCCAGGTGTAGCCGAGGCGCACGTCGAACGTGGTGCGCGGGTTGAGCAGGATCGTGTTGCCGATGGAGGCGCCGAAGTGCGGACGATCGACGACGTTGCGGCCCGGCGAGGCGATGCCGTCGAACTGGTGAGGGAAGATCAGCGTGCCCGTGCCGCGGTTGACGCGCACGAACATGTTCCAGTTGTCGCTGAACTTATGGTCGCCCTTGCCGATGAAGGCGTCGTAGTTGCGGGGCCACTTGTCAGAGAAGGTGAAGTTGTTGACCCAGGGCTGGGTCGGGTCGGCCGGCGCGGTGTTCTGGTCGGGGAAGTACGTCACAGCGTTGAGGCCGACGGGGTCGATCCGCGAGGACGGAATGACGTTGTTGGCGAAGCGCGTCCGAGTGGGCGCTCCGTTCACCATTTGCACGGAAAAAGGGTCATAAAGCGGGCGATTCACTTCGGAGAAATCGCCCGCCCGCATCAGCGGCGTCGGGACCGACGCGCGGCGGTTGAGACCGTTGCCTTCGCGGGCGCCCTCGTAGCTGAAGAAGCCAAACGTCCGATTCTTGATGATCGGCGCGCCGACGGTCGCGCCGAAAGTGCTCGCGCCGAAGGCCGGCAGCGGCTGGCCCTGGCCCCGCGCGAAGAAGTTGTTGGCGTCGAGGGCGGAGTTCTTGAAGTACTCGTAGAACGAGCCGTGCACCTCGTTGGTGCCGGACTTGATGACGATGTTCATGAAGCTGCCGCCGGTGCGCCCGAACTCGGCGGGCAGAATGCCGGTTTGCAGTTTGAACTCGCCCACCGCGTCCACTGACGGCACCCACTGCGAGATGTTCACGTCGCGGTTCACGTTGACCGTGTTGATGGTCCCGTCGACGGCCACATCGCCGGAGGCGACGGGCGAGCCGTTGGCGGAGAAGAGCACGTTCGTGATGGTGTCGTTGGGGCGGGTGTCCTCGCCGAAGCGGTTGGTGACCACGCCGGGCGCGAGGTTGAACATGAACAAGCTGCTGCGGCCCTTGAGCGGCAGGTTGTCCTTGATTTCAGAGCGGATGACGGCCCCGGTGGAGGCTTCGTCGGTCTGGATGAGGCTGACCTCGCTGGTGACCTCGACGGTCTCGGTGACCTGACCGAGCTCGAGGTTGATGTCGATGCGCTGGTTCTGGCCCAAGCTCAGATCGATGTTGTCGACCACGTCGGTCTTGAAGCCTTCCGCCGTTACGCTGAGGCGGTAGAGGCCGGGCGGCAGGAACTGGAACGAGTAGAGACCGGACTCATTCGTGGTCGTCGTCTGGACGACGCCGGTCTTCGTATTGGTGAGCTCGACGCTGGCCCCAGGGATGCGGGCGTCGGACTGGTCGCCGACGCTGCCTTGCAGCGTGGCGCGAAATTCCTGCGCGCCGAGGGGTGACAGGCCCCACACGAGCAGGAGAGCGGCGCAATGAATGAGCCGTAGAGTTTGGTTCACGAGACGTCTCCTCAACACGGACAAGACAGTGCAAACGCGGAAGTTTTGGCTGTTCTTCCTTAGCCTGGGAATCGATAATAGAGTGTAGGCCGATGCATTGCAAGTGGTATTCGGCATCACAGGCCGCCGGCCGCCGAATTTTCAGTAGATGAACCTACAGGCAACCGCCTGTAATCTGTGGAACAATGAGAGCGCTATCATGGGAACCGCGCCCGAGCTCCCCTTCCTGCCGCCCCTCGAGCCGATCTCGACCTGCGACCGCATCATCGCCACGCTCAAGGACGCATTCTTCGCCGGGGTGCTCAAGCCGGGCGAACCGATCGTCGAGCGGAGCCTGGCCCAACAGCTCGGAGTCGGCACGCCGCCGGTGCGCGAAGCGCTGGTGATCCTGCAGGAGCAAGGCTTCGTCCGGCGGGTCGCCAACAAAGCCACCTACGTCACCGAGTACACGCCGGAGGAGGCCCGCCAGGCCTACGAGCTGCGCGTGGAGATGGAGCTGCTGGCGTTCCAGTGGGCTCGCCCGCGGGTGACCAAGACCGACCTGGCGCGGCTCGACGCCAAAGTGGAGATTCTGGTGGAGGCCGCCGAGCGAGGAGACACCCGGCGCTTTCTGGAACAGGATCTCGAGTTCCACCAAGCCTGCTGGGAGCTGTCGGGCAACCGCTATCTGACCGAGGCGCTGCGCCGCCACATGACGCCGCTCTCGGTGTTCGTGATTCTGGCCAGCGGCTTCCGCCCGACCAGCGAGATGGCGAAGGAGCACTACGTGCTGGTGAACGCCCTGCACCGCCTGGAGGAGCCGGAGTTTTCCGAGACGATTCGGCGGACGATCACGAGCTTCGCGCACCACTGGCCGACGGTGGTTGCGGCGCCGTAGGGACGGGCAGCACGATCGGGCTCAACAACGGCTCCAGAAGCCAGTCGCACCAACAGACCGAATCGTCAACGCCAGGGACACTGGTTAGCCCTCCGAGCCCTCCCGGCCGTGCGGGTCTCGGAGTCGGCAACAAGAAGCCCGGCTTCAGATCCGCTGTTTGAGGGCTCGATCCTCAACGGCCTTTCGGAAAGATGCAGCTACAAGCGGCGAAAGTGCTCTGAGATCGTCGGGCTTGGCGATGGCTACGCGAAATGGAGCCCAAGGTGATGGGTTCATCACCTCGACGCCCGGTGGCAGAAGCGCGCGTCCAACAATCGAGTCGAGATTGAATCCGACCCACGGCGTTTTCGCTTCCACAACCAATCTCATTATCCACCAGGAGGGCTTGTTAAAGTATATTCCGAAGTATCCGGTCGTATCCTTGTAAGCAATCTCAATCGGAACATCCCGACCAAGCGAGGGATCGTAGATCGACTCCCGAGCAATCGATGATAGATCGAATTGACTCTTGACGATGGCAAAGCATTCGAGCTCATTCTGGGTAGTAACGATCCCTGCTCGTTCCTCTCGCGACGTCATATTGTCTGAGAGTGACGGATCATCAACATCAACGACATCAACAATAGAGGATATACTTGTTGAGTTATCATCCTCTGATGCCTTGGCCACAACTTCATCATCCAGAGCCGCAACACTTCGCCGCACGATGTCTCGTAAGACGATCGTAAGAGCGTTCTTGACGATAGGAGACATCCGTTCGACCACGCCATACGTAACCCGGCGATCGTACATGGCGTCAGCGGCCAGCACCCAGCGCACAAACCCTTCCCCGGGGTCCCTGTCACGAAGATCGAGCTCTTGCCTCAAGAACCTGACCATCTTAGATCGATAGTTCAACTCCGTGGCAAACTCCCGAATCGCCTCGTGCGAAAAAACAGACTTCTGAAACTTAGATAAAATATCAAGTCCCGGATCGAATGAGTCAAGGCGGGCAACGTAAAATGGAGTCTGATCTAAAATATTGATCTCTTCACTATCCGTGAAAAATCGATACTCGATACCATTCGTAAGCACGGCCAGCGACACAGACGGAGTTGAGTTAAAATATCTGGCGAGTTGACCCTCATGCCCCTGAAGATCCTGACTAAGGTCTTTCACCTCAAAGTAGATTCTAGGCTGATCGTTCAGAATGACAGCCAGATCAACTTTTTCCTTTTGACCAAATTTCTTAGTCTGAAAATCCGCATCATACTCGGGACACACTTCGGATGGATTCCAGATGTCGTACCCCAACGCGCTCACCATCGGCAACACCAATGATTGCTTGGTCGCCTGTTCGCCTTTGCCTCGGACGGCAGAAACGCGTCCAAGAATCTCATCAATCACAGACTTTAGTTTTTCTGTAGCCATCGGGAACGGCACCTCAAAGCGAGAAAGTGGTGGGTGTGTCGCCATTATCCATGGGGCTACGGATCACGTCAAGGTCGCAGGACGGCGACGGTCTCCCCGTGCACAGCCTGCAGGCCAACTAGGCGAGGGGCAGAGCTGCGGGTGTGAGGAGAAGAGGAAGGAATCCAAGGCAGCCTCGCTGTTCGTTCTTCATGGCTCCAGCGTTGGATCGATCCGCGTACTCCTCTCCAGAGGCGTCGCATCCCACCTCGGTACAATAGCCCCGGATGAAACGACGCGACTTCGCCAAGATCACCACGGCAGCCGCTGCGGCCGCGGCGCTGCCCGCCGGGGCGCAGACCGCTGCCGAACCCAAGACCGTTGACGATTTCCAGCGCCCGGATTCCTTCTATGCCGGGCACGGTTGGCACTCGCTCAATCCCGGCTATTGGGAGATTCGCAACAAGGCTCTGCGGCGGCGCATCCACACGCGAGGCGAGCGCGGACGCAAGACAGGCTTTCCTTTCCATGGCTTCGTACAGACCGAGTACGACGTCCTGCCGCCCTACGGCATGATCTGGCGCCGTGACTGGAAGCTGGAGCGCAACTACGCCGTCGTCGCGGACTTCACCATCCACGAGCCGCCGCACCAGGCGCCCGAGCCCGGGTACTCTCTGGGCGGCGTGGCCTTCGGCTCGCGCACGATCTACGAGTCGTGGGACTTCAAGGCCAAGCGCGGCGACGCCTGCTGGTTCGCCGCTTGGCGCGACGACGGCCGCTTCGGGGTCTACGACCATGCGACCGGCAAGGCCGTCAGCCGTCTCGCTGAGCAGGCCGGACCGACGCCCCAGAAGGGCGACAAGGCGCGCATCGAGCTGACGCTCTCCGGCAGTAGCGGCAACATGGCGACCATCGACGCCAAGCTGGTGGTGAACGGCTCCGAGGCTGGAGCGGTCCATCTCGAAAACTTCGACCGCTCCGACTACACCAACGGCTATTTCGGCCTGGTGGGGCGCGGGTGGCTCGACTTCGAGGTCAACCGCGTGGCGCTCGACCCGCAGGCCAATGCGCCGATCGATGCGCCGGTCAACGAGCTGCGGGTGGCCTATCCGCTGGGCGACTCCTTGAAGAAGGTCGGCGACCAGTGGACCTGCCGCTTCCTGGCGGTTTTCCGGCAAGAAGGCCGCCGCGCCGAGATCCGCATCAGTGACAGCGAAGAGCCCGAAGGCGGCTGGGGAGCGGTTCCGGCGGCCGGGACGGGGACGATCGACACCAACGGCTTCCGCCGTGCGACCGCCGTGGTGGACGTGATCCTGCCCGGCAATCCGGCCGAGAAGGCCTTCTACTACACGGTTTGGAAAGACGGCCAGGACGTGACCGTCGACAGCCGCAAGACCGCCCAGAAGTACGTGGGCTATTTGCCGCGCCTGGCGCCGCCGTACAAGTTCTGCGGCCTCTCCTGCCATGCGATCAGCGGCTCGAAGCCCGGCATGGAGCGCACGGCGGCTTACCAGGAGAACTGGGTGCATCCGCAGCCGATGCGCGACGCCTACCTCTACCTGGAGCACTACGAGTTCCAGACGATGCTGTGGGAGGACGACGTCTGGTATCTGGAGTTGCTGCTCTACCCCACCTCCACCGACGACGCCTACCAGATCATCATGACCACGCTGGCCAACGAGACCACGCGTTGGCAGATGATGCGGCACTGGAACGTGATCAACCCGGGCGACCATGACCACGGCATGGACGACGTGAAGGGCCCGGAGCAGATCGCCATCCGCAACCGCTCGGACCTGGGCCAGGACCCTGAGTACATGCAGCGGAACTTTCAGATCGTGCAGCACCTGATCACCGGCGACGACTCGCCGTCCGGAACGGCCAACCCCAAGCGCTGGCGGCGCTGGAAGATGCCGAACGGGGACTTTTCGCTGCTGATCATCGACGCCCGGCTGTGGCGCAGCTCGCAGGAGACGCACCTGTGGGTAACCGAAGGCTGGGGCGGGAAAGGCGACGTCTACGACCGCAAGGACCCCACGCGCAGCCTGCTCGGCGAGGAGCAGTTCGCGTGGCTGCAGCAGACCCTGGCGACGGACTCGTCGCCGCTGATCTGCCTGACCGGGCTGAACGGGTTGCATACGATCTGGCAGCCTTCGTCGGAGGCCGAGCCGCGCAACCGCATCGCAGCGGACTACGCCGGCTGGGTGAAGGCCGGCTCGGACCGCGTGCTCGAGCTACTGAGTCGGCGCGAGGGCGTGGTGGCGGTCTACGGAGACGTGCACGTGGGCTCGATCGTGCGCAATCGCGACCACGCCGTCTACGAATGCTCGTTCGGGCCGATCGGCCGGACCGGCGGGCGGGCCGTGAAAGAGGGCTTCGGGCCGCTGATGGAGGACTACGACGGGCGTCCGCTGGAAGTGGTCGCTCTCTACCACCCGCGCTACGAGACGCCGGACCTGCAGCCGCAGACCAGCCCCGGCTACTGGAATTTCTTGGAAGCGGAGTTCGACCCCCGGGGCGCCGACCCGACGATCGCCCTGCAATTGCGGCGGCTGGACGACGTGCCTTCGCTGGCGGCGCGAGGCGGCGGCAAGGTCCGCGTGAAGGCCTCGGAAACCGGCCGCCGGCACGACGCCAAGCTGCCGGCGATCTCCACGCTGCCGAACGCCGAGGTCCGTTTCGCGCTGACCGATGGAACGCCCTTGCGAGGGGCCCGCAGCTTGGCTGACGGGACCGTGCCCGTGGCGGGACTGGTCGGCGTGGCGCCGGGGACGCGCGTCCTCGTCACAGCGTATGACGGAGACGAGGTCGAGTCGCAGGCCGTGGTCGTGACGTAGCGCGGACGGCCTACTTGGTGACGAGCCAAGCGCGGCTCCAGATGCGGAACACCCGCCAATAGGCGTTCTCGACCAGCAGGCCGAAGCAGAGCTCTTCCTTGGCGTAGTCGCCGTCGCCGCCCATGGCGCCGCGCAGATTGGGGGCGTTCATACCGGTCCCCCAGAACTCCTGCTGGTCCTCGACGAAGCGCCAGAGCAGCTCGGGCAGCTCGAGCCCCTGGCGGCACTCGTCGTCGCCGATCTTGATCTTGAATAGGTGGCCGAGGGCAAAGCGGCTCATTACGCGAAGCTGGACGAGGTAGCGCTCGTCCTGGGGATCTTGGGCCTGCTCGGCGAAGACCAGGTAGTTGGAACCGTGAATCCAGACGCCCATCAGGCGAAGCAGCGTCAGGAAGTCTTCGCGCCGGGGCGTTCCCCCGAAGTAGACGCAGCCGCCGCTGGGCTCGGTCGCGGGCGCGCCCTTGAGAGGGTGAGCGGAGGGCTCCTGGTAGGCGTAGTACTGGCCGGGCGAGGGCCTGTCCAAGCTCTCCCAAGGGCGGATGGGGAAGACGGCCCCGCTGAGGCCCGATCCCATGGGGGTGAAGAGGTCGAGGTTGCCGGGCTGGACTTCGCGCTGATCGCCCGGCCAGACGCGGGGCGAGAGATCCACGAGATCCTCGATGGAAGACCACGTCAAACGTCGTTCGCCGGGCATCGACAAGAAGAATGCGCGAGCAGAGGGGGCGGCGTCAATCCCTCGGCGAAGAGACTTGCGCCGACGCGGCTCCGGCGGGGACGATGAGGGACGTGCGACGGCTCTGGCTGGGATTGGCGCTGTGCGCGGCCTTGGCGGCGCAGCCCGACCCGCGTTTCGAGGCGCTCTCCAAGAGCCTGGCGGAGAAGGATTTTCCGCGCGCCGAAGCGCTGCTGCAAGAGCTGATCGGGGCCTATCCGGCCGAACCGGCCTTCCGGGAGCGGCTGGGCGTGGTGTTGCTACGCCGTGGCGCCCTGCCCGAGGCCGAGGCCCAGCTCGCCGAGGCCGTGCGGATGCAACCCCAAGCCGCCGCTCCACGCCTGGCCTTGGCGCGGGCTCACTGGCTGCAAGGCGAGCGGGACGAGGCCGAGGCGCTGCTGGCCGAAGCCGGCCGGTTGGGCGCCACGGACCCCGCCGTGCAGCAAGCGCTGGCGCTGTTTCGGGGCCAGACCGGCGACGCAGAGGCCGCCGTGGCGGCTCTGGAGAAGGCCGTGGAGCTGGCGCCCCGCAACCGCGCGCTGCGGGCTCAGCTCGCCCAGCTCTACCTGGATCACCGCACCCCCGAGGGAGCCCTGCGCGTGGCCGAAGCCGGCTTGGCCCTGACACCCGAGGATTCCGAGTTGCTGCGCTTGCGGGGGCTGGCGCAGTATGGGCTCGGCGAGTCCCAGGCGGCGCTCGAATCGTTCCTCGCGGCCATCGACGCCGATCCGTCCTCGGAGCTCGCCCACGCCTCGCTGGAGACGCTGCTGCCCGAGGCGGGGCCACTGCTGCCGGCCGCCATCGAGCGGCTGGAGTCCTTCAGCCTGGACAGCACGCAGAGCCCCATCGGCCCCTATCTGCTGGCGCTGGCGACGCTGGTCCGGGACCCGCAAGCCGAGCGGGCCGGCCCCCTGCTGCGCGAAGCCGTGCGGCGGGCGCCGGAGTTCTGGCCGGCCTGGTTCGAATTGCACCGATCGCTGGAGCGCCAGGGCGACGTGGCCGGGGCGATCGCGGCTCTCGAGAAGGTGACCGCGCTCAACCCGGACTTCCCCGCCGCCCACTACGCGCTGGCGAAGCTCTACGCCGAGGCCGGTGAGCGGGAAAAGGCCATGGCGGCTCGCAAGGAGCACCATCGCCTGATGACCGAGCGCCGGGCGGCCGAGCAGCGCCGTCGGCAAGCGCAGCCGAAGCTGGCCGTCAACGACTGAACGGCCGCACGGACGGCTCGGCGGAGCCCTCGGTCAGTCGGATCGCCGCGTTCGCCGGCAGGTTCTCGAACGTTTGCTCCTCACCCGTCGGCCAGCGCACGGTCGCCTTGTCGACCTGCCGGGCGCCGCCGAGCCCAAAGTGCAGACGGAAGTCGCTTTGGGAGGCGTAGGAGCCGCCGCTGCGGACCGCGTCGGTCTGGATCGCGCCGCCGGCCTCGACCGTGACGCGGGCGCCGATGGCGCTGCGGTTCGACCGGGTTGCGACCAGCTCGATCAAGACGGCGGCTCCATCGGCGCGGTCGGTGCGGTACAGGGACGGAGCGCCGTTCATGTTCACCACGGCGATCTCCAGGCGGCCGTCCCCGTCGAGGTCGCCGACGGCGGCTCCGCGGCTGACCTGCGGCGCCGCGAGCGGCTCGCCGAGCTCCCGGGCAACCTCGCGAAACGCGCCGTTGCGGAGGTTCCAGAACAGCAGCTTGGCTTGCGCGAACCGCTCGCCCTTCCCCGCCCCGTCGAGCTCCGGGTAGATGTGCCCGTTGGCGAGAAAGGCGTCCTTCCAGCCGTCTTGATCGAAATCCACGAAGAGAGCCCCCCAGCCGACGCGGCTGGTGTCGACGCCCAGGCCGGCTTGGTAGGTCTCGTCGGTGAAGAAGAGCTCTCCTTCGTTGCGGTAGAGCGTGGGGGTCTCGTCGATGAAGTTGCTCACGAGCAGGTCGAAGCGGCCGTCGCGGTCGAAGTCGCCGGCGGAGACGCCCATCGAGCCCTCCTCCTGGCCTTCGGCCCCATAGGCCACTCCGGAGACCACTGATACGTCCTCGAAGGTCCCAGCGCCCCGGTTGCGGTAGAGAATGCTCGGCGTCGAGTCACAGGCCACGTAGACGTCCGGAAAGCCGTCGTCGTCGAAGTCTTCGGCGACCACGCCCAAGCCGTAGTGCAGCTCGCCTTCGAGCAGGATTCCGGCTTCACGGCTGACGTCGCGAAACGTCCCGTCGCCCTGGTTCTCAAAGAGCCAGTTGCGGCCGGAAGGGTAGCCGCGGGGTCCGCAGAAGACGTCGAGGCCGCGCCAGGAGCAGTTCCCGGAGTCACCCTTGCGGTCCGCCTCGTGGAGATCGAAGCCGACGTAGTTGGAAACGAACAGGTCGAGGTCGCCGTCGCGGTCGGAGTCGAAGAAAGCGCAGCCGGAGCCCCAGGCCTGTCCCTCGACGGGCAAGCCGGCCGCCGCGGTCGTCTCCTCGAAGCGCTTGCCGCCGGCGTTGCGGTAGAGGGCGTTGTGGCCGTAGTAGGTGACGAGCAGATCGGTGAAGCCGTCGTTGTCGTAGTCGCCGGCGCAGACGCCTTGGCCCCAGCCGCGGCGGGTCAACCCGGAGTCGGCCGTGGCGTCCTGGAACCGGCTGTCGCCAAGGTTGTGGTAGAGCAGTGCGCCGGGAGGGTCGTCTTCGCCGAGGCGGGTTCCGTTCACGAAGATCAAGTCGCGCCGGCCGTCGTTGTCCACGTCGATCACGCCCACGCCGTTGCCCGTCATCTCGAGGATGACTTTCTTGGAGGCGGCTCCGCCGTAGACGTTCGGACGCGTCAGGCCCCATGCGGCGGACACGTCCTGGAAGCGGATCGCCGGCGTCGGGCGGTCGACCTGCGCCTTGGGAGACTCGCGTGGCAGCACGCGACCGCCGCCCATGCCCTGGGCGGGCAACATGGCAGGCCAAAAAAGAATGACGGACAAGAATGTCCGTCTCCACTGGAAGTCCGGTCTGTGCATCAAGGAAGGCCGGGCGGCGGGAACAGCCCCGCCGCCCACGCCCCAGCTTAAAACAGCAGCTTCAGCGCGAACTGGACCAGCCGCGCATTCACCGACGTATCGCGGATCGTGCCGAACGAGCCCGTGTTGGTCACGTCCTGGTTCGGGTTGGCGAAGTTGGCATGGTTGAAGATGTTGAAGAACTCTGAACGGAACTGCATCTTGAACCGCTCCGTGAGGGGAATGTTCTTGAACATCGAGAAGTCGACATTCCACTGGCCGGGCCCGTAGACATTGCCGCGGCCGGAGTTGCCGAAGCTGTACAAGCCCGGGTCGCTGAAGGCCCCATTGACGAAGTAGTGGTCGAGGTTGGAGCCCGCCGAACCCGGATTGGCCAGGTTGCCGGAGATGTTGACGTCAGCGAACAGGTTGTCGCCGTTCGGGTTGATGGCGCTGCCACCGATGCCGCGACCGGAGTTGCGGCTGACCACCGTGAGCGGGTTGCCCGTCTGGGTGACGAAGAAGCCGTTCAACTGCCAGTCATTGAGGACCCACTTGCCCACGCCCCCTTGGAAGGAGCTCGGGAGCTCTTGATTGAAGACCACCGAGAAGCGGTGGCGACGATCGAAGGCGGCCGGGCCCTTGGCGCGGCTCCAGTCGTTCCACGGCGTCACGAACAGGCTGGTGAAGAAGCGCGAGCCCTCGCCGCCGTTGCTGAGCGTCTTGCCCAGGGTGTAGGAGGCTTGGAAGAACGACTTCTTGTAGCGCTGCTTGAGCGAGGCCTGGAAGGAATGGTAGGTGGAGCTGCCGTTCTGGGAAGTGACGAGCATGTCGCCAAAGCCCGGGTAGAGGCGGGTCAGCTTGGTGCTCGAGTTCAGCGGCGCGTCAATGCCGTTGACCGGAATCAGCGGATTGAAGTTGCGGCGCGCCATCAGATTGGTGCCCTTGGTGCCCACATAGGAGACCTCCGCCACCATGCCCTGAACCAACTGCCGCTGGATCGCCAGGTTGTACTGCCAAGCGTTGTCGGTCTTGACGACGCGCTCGATACCTCGAATTTGGTTTTGGTCGGTGGGCTTGGTCGGGAAGGTCACGCCTCCCGGGATATGCCCGGGGTTGAGGTACGTCCAGTTGTCCTCCACGGCAAGCGAGCAGAGCTGATCCTGCTGGCAGTTGCCCGTCAACTGGGTGAAGGTCGGCGGATTGTTGAAGGCCTGCTGGGCGACCTGTCCGGTGCGCAGGTCATAGTACAGACCCATGCCCGAGCGGATGACCGTCTTCTCGTTCAGGCGGTAGGAAATGCCCAAGCGCGGCATGAAGTTGTCGTAGTCGCCCTGCACGGTGTTGCGGTTCACGCCGTCGTGGCCGCCCTGCACGATGCCGGTGGACTCGAGCGTGCCGTCAATGCCCTTGTAGCGGCTCGGCCACCAGTTCACCATGTCCAGGTTGGTCGCGTGGGCCTGGATGTCGGCCTCGTAGCGGGCGCCCCAGTTCAAGGTGAAGCGGTTGGTGACCTTCCAGTCGTCGACGAAGAAGAACGAGAAGTAGTTGGAGGTCATCTCGAGCTGACCGCCGATCTCGGCCACGTCGCCGGCGCCGAAGGCCTTGGTGGCGGGCAGGGTGAGCAGGTAGTCGGCGTAGGGATCGCCGGCGGCTCCGCCCTGGCCCGTGCCGAAGCCGCGGAAGCGCCACTGCCCGCGAGCGGTCTGGGTGTTCTGCGGATTGAGCAAGGCAAGCTGGTGCTCGGCGCCGAACTTCATGGAGTGGCTGCCCTTGATCCAGGTCATCGTCGGACCGTAGGTGTAGCGGTCGATGAAGTCCGACCAATTGGCTTCGTTGCCGAAGTTCAGATAGTTGTCGATGAGAATGCGCGGCGGGCCGGACTGGTCGTCGGCGTAGGTCACGCCGTCAATCGGCTGCAAGCCGAACTGCCGCGGATCGCCCTTCTGCAGCGGCTCGATGTACTGGCTCGTATAGTCGCCGCTGGCGCGCATCGACAGGATGAAGTTCGGCGTGAACACGTGCGTGCTGGTGACGCCCCACAGGTGCTTCTTGCGGTTGGAGACGCGGCCGAACCCGGGAGGGCCCCACCCGAACGGCGCCAGATCCTGCTGCAAGGACTGGAAGTAGCGGCCGTTCACCGAGTGCTTGGAGGTGAAGGTGTGGTCGATGCGGAACGTCATCTGATCCAGATCCGTGGAGAGATTCTGGTAAGCCTGGAAGTTGTTGTTCGAGCCCGGATCCACGAGGTTGGGCAGCGGGATCAGCGCGTTCTGAATGTTGAGCGAGATCGGATTCAGGCGGCTCTGCGGAATCGTGTTGTTGGCAAACAGGGAGCCGGCCAACGGATCGTAGAGCGGCTTGGAGAAGATGCCGTTGCGCTCATCGGCGTCAGGCACCTGCACCAGGAAGCGGGCGTCGTTGCCGTTGCCGTTGCGCTGCCGGGAGTACTCCATGCCGTAGAAGAAGAACGTCTTGTTCTTGATGATCGGGCCGCCGATGTTGCCGCCGAACTGGTTCTGGATGTTGGTTCGCTTCTCGGAGAAGAAGAAGGGACGGGCGTTGAGCTTCGTATTCCGCAGGAACTCATAGAGCTCCCCGTGGAATTCGTTGGTGCCGCTGCGAGTCGTCACGTTGATGACCGAACCCTGGTTACGGCCGTACTCAGCGCTGTAGAGGCTGGTGAGCACCTTGAACTCGCTGAGGAACTCGATCGAGGGCGTACCGTCGCCGTCGGGCGCGTTGTTGAGCTGGTTCGAGGTCGGCACGCCGTCCACGAGAATGTTGTTGGAACCGCGGCGGGCGCCGTTCACCGACACCGAATCCGAGCCGGTGCCCTGGCGATCGGCGTTCATGATGGAGCCGACGACGCCGGGCGAAGTTCCGAGAATTTGCGTGAAATTACGAGTTGCCAGCGGAATGGCCGTAATCGTGTCGGACTCGATCACGTGGCCCAAAGTCGGCTGGTCGGTCTGCAACAAAGGAGTTGCCTCGTTGACCGTGACGATCTCACTGACCACGCCCAGCTCGAGAGTGATGTCGGCGCGCACGGTTTCCGTGGAACGGATCTCCAGACCCGTGCGTTCGAGGGTGCGAAAGCCTTCGGCCGTCGCGGTGAGCTTATAGGGAGCGGGCCGCAGCAACGGGAACTCGTAAAGCCCGGCTGCATTGGATTGTGTGGTCGCCGTAGCGCCGGTGTTAGTATTGACGACTTCAATGGTGACGCCGGGGATCACGGCGCCGCTGTTGTCGGTCACGGTCCCCACGAGGGAGCCGGTCAGGCCTTGAGCGAAAGCGAGACTGGGTAGGATGCAGACTGCGCAGAGCGAAAAGCAGAGACGAATCAGCTTTCGCACGGCACTGCAACGGTACAGTTCCATACAGATTTTCCTTCTCCTGGAGGCGTACTGATAGGGGGCCCCAAACCCGGGGGCCGTCTCAACCACGGACCCACCCCGTGCGGGTCCGGTATCGAGGCTATCTTATCCCTGTTTCACTTTGTTTACGAAGAAAAAATTCTCCGCAGTTGGGAATGGCGCGGGTTTTGCCGCCGCAGGGCTGGAGATGGGGCTCGGCGCTTATCGAGCCGCGCCGGTATTGACGGCGTTGCGGCCGGCTTCCTTGGCCGCGTAAAGCCGCCGGTCGGCCTGTTCGAGCAGCTCTTCGGGCTCCCTGCCCTTGGCGGGGATGCAGGCGGCGGCCCCGACGCTGACGGTCAAGGCAGGCTAGGCGACGGCCGCCTGTCCCTCGATCTGGCTGCGAACCTGGTCCAGAAGCGAGCGAGCGCCTTCGAGGTCCGAGCCCGGCAGCAGTAACACGA
The DNA here is from genome assembly GCA_016125275.1 of Acidobacteriota bacterium. GTDB lineage: Bacteria > Acidobacteriota > Terriglobia > Bryobacterales > UBA6623 > RI-231. Next base: position 1,039,194 of record WGMB01000003.1, read on the forward strand.
ACTCGTCGCCGCCATAGCGCGCCAGGACGTCGGCCGGCCGGCGGGCGCCGCCTTGCAGCGCGGTCGCCACACGGACCAAGCACTCGTCGCCGACCTGGTGCCCGTGACGGTCGTTGATCGTCTTGAAGTGGTCGACGTCGATCAGCGCCACGGCCAGCGGCCGACGCTCCCGCCGGCACCGAGCCCATTCCCGGCGCAGGGCTTCATCGAAGAAGCGACGGTTCCGGACGCCCGTCAGGCTATCCACCGTCGACTGCTCGACGAGCAGCGAGTTGGCGACGGCGAGCTCTTGCATGGCGGCCTCGAGCGCGGCCGTGCGCTCGCTGACTTTTTGCTCGAGGGTGGCGATGTCCAGGCGGACGGCGCTGGACTGCGTCCGCACATAGAGATAGCCCAGCAAGACGACACCGAGGGTCTGGGCCGTAGCCCCGTAGATCGAGTTGACCGGGGGCGGCGCCATCAAGAAGCGGTCCACCATGCCCATCGAGCCGCTGGGCGTAAGTGTCAAGCCGAGCAGGCGGACCAGATCTCCTGCGGCAAAGCAGGAGATGCCGCCCAGCATCATCAACCGCTGGCCGGCCGGCAAGTAACGCCCGGCAAGAGCGCCTCCGACCAGCAGCGTTAGCAGGGCGGCGGCCAAAGCGACCTGCGTCACCGCCGGCGGCTCCACCGGCGCGGGACGGATCCACGGATAGGCGACCGCATAGCCGAACGCGGCGATGAAGCTCCCGGCCAGCACGGAGAGGGCGGACTCCAGGTAGCGGCGGGAGGCCAGCGGAGGGGCGCCGAGTAGCCGAGCGAAGCCGGCAATGAGCAGAACCACCGCCAGTGAACCCAGCAGAGCCTCCGTCACATAACCGGCGCTGCCTGGCCGCAGCCATGCCAAGCGTCGCAGGCCCAAGGCTTCGACGGCCAGCATCAGGACCTGTCGAATCAGCCCCACGCCGAAACCGAGCGCCAAGAGCCGACGGCCGGGAGACGCCGCGTCCGAGCGATACCGAGCGCAGACGAAGGTGAGCAGTAGGCCCCAAACGACCACGCCCACGACGTGCTGCGTGCCCGGAAAGGGCTGCATCATCGCGCCGTGCAGTCCGCCAAGGGGCGGGTGGCCTCCGGGAAGCGGACCGCCGCCGCCGAGCCATGGCGGCGGACGATGCAGCGGTCCGCCGATCTGAAGCAGGATGGGCCAGAACATGGAGCCTCGGCGGACCCTATTCTAGGCGCCCCCGAAGACACGGAAACCCAAGTTTTCCCCTTAGGGTTGCGGTTATTTTTCCGGTTGAGGCAAAAAACTCCGACGGGAACCCTGCCACGCCGGGGCTAACCGACCACGATATTCAGCATTCGGTCCGGGATCAGGATCACCTTTCGAATCGTTTTCCCGTCCAGATGGCGAGCGACGTTGTCGTCGGCGCGGGCCGCGGCCTCCACCGTCGCTTGATCGGCGCCCTTGGGCGCCAGCACCTTGCCCCGCATCTTGCCGTTCACCTGCACGGGGATTTCGACCTCGTCGACGGCGGCCAGTTCGGCGTCGTAGCGCGGCCAAGCGACGTCGAGCACGGGGCCCTGTTCGCCCAGCGCTTCCCACAGCTCCTCCACCAGGTGGGGCGCAAACGGGCTGAGCAGCAACACCAGCCGCCGCAGAACCTCCGCCAGCACGCCCGGCGAGAGCTGACTCTCGAGCGCATAGATCTCGTTGGTCAGCTCCATCACGCCGGCCAACGACGTATTGAAGTGCCAGCGGGAGTCGAAGTCGGCCGTCACGCGTTCGATGATTTGGTGCAGCTTGCGCAGCGCCGCCTTGTCCGCGTCGTTCTGCGCCACCGCGGACGGGGCCGCGCCGGAGTCGGCGTTGCGCGTCACCAGCCGGAACACGCGCGCCAGAAAGCGCGACATGCCCTCGACGCCGGACTCCTGCCAGTCCAGATCCTTGTCCGGCGGGGCCGCGAACAGCGAGAAGGCGCGGGCGGTGTCCGAGCCGTAGCGCTGCACCATCTCTTCGGGGCTGACGACGTTGCCCACGCTCTTGGACATCTTCTTGCCGTCCTTGATGACCATGCCCTGCGTGAACAGGCGGGACGCCGGCTCGTTCCAGGAGATCATGCCTAGGTCGCGCATCATCTTCGTCCAGAAACGGCCGTAGATCAGGTGCAGTACGGCGTGCTCCACGCCGCCGATGTATTGGTCGATCGGGAACCAGGCCGCAGCGGCCTCCGTGGAGAACGGCGCCTGGCTGTTGTGCGCGTCGGTATAGCGGTAGAAGTACCAAGACGAGTCGACGAAGGTGTCCATCGTGTCCGCTTCCCGCTGGGCTTTTTCGCCGCAGGCCGGGCAGTCGACGTTCACGAACTCCGGCACGGTCTTCAGGGGCGACTCCCCGGTTCCCGTCAGGTCGACGTTGGCGGGCAGCAACACCGGCAGATCCTCTTCCGGAACCGGCTGCACGCCGCAGCTCGGGCAGTGGATCATGGGAATCGGCGTGCCCCAGTAGCGCTGCCGGGAGACGCCCCAGTCGCGCAACCGGAAGTTCACAGCGCCTTCGCCGAAGCCCTGCTCCTGGGCGAAGGCCGTCATCTGCGCCTTGGCTTCCGCGCTGGGCAGGCCGCTCCATTGGCCGCAAACCTCGGCGACGCCGTAGGTCGCGTAGGCCTCCGTCATCTCTTCTTCGCGCGGCAACTCGCCGTCCAGCGGCCGAATCACCGGCTTGACCGCGATGCCGAACTTGCGGCAGAACTCGAAGTCGCGTTGGTCGTGCGCGGGCACGGCCATGATGGCGCCGGAGCCGTAGCCCCACAGCACGAAGTTGCCGACCCAGATCGGCGCCTTCTCGCCGCTGTAGGGATTGACGGCGTAGCGACCCGTGAAGAAGCCGTCCTTGTCGAGCTCGTCGGCCGCCTTGTCCTTCTGCTGGTCGATCAGCGGCTTGGCTTGGTCGGCGAGACCGAACTTCTCCACCCAGGGATGCTGCGGCGCCAGGATCACGCAGGTTGCGCCGTAGATGGTGTCGACGCGCGTGGTGAAGACGCGAACCTTCTCCTCGGAGCCGTCGAGGGTGAAGTCAACCTCGGTTCCCTCCGAGCGGCCGATCCAGTTGCGCTGCATCGCAACGACTCGCTCGGGCCAGCCCGCCTCGAGCTCCTCGAGATCATCGAGCAGCTCCTGGGCGTAGGCCGTGGTCCGCAGGAACCACTGCTCCAGGTCCTTGAGCTCGACCGGAGTCGTCTCGTGCCGCCAGCAGCAACCGTTGACGACCTGCTCGTTGGCCAGCACGGTGGCGCACTCGGGGCACCAGTTGACTTGGCTCTTCTTGCGGAAGGCCAAGCCCTTCTTGAACATCTGGATGAAGAACCACTGGTTCCAGCGATAGTACTCGGGTTCGCAGGAGGAGATCTCACGATCCCAGTCATAGCTGAACGAGAACGAGCGCAACTGGCGCTTCATGTTCGCGATGTTCGAACGCGTCCAGACGCCGGGATCCATCTTGTTCTTGATGGCGGCGTTCTCCGCCGGCAAGCCGAACGAGTCCCAACCCATCGGGTGCAACACGCGAAAGCCCTGCATGCGCTTGTAGCGAGCCAGCGCGTCGCCGATCGAGTAGTTGCGCACGTGCCCCATGTGGAGCGTGCCGGAAGGATAGGGCAGCATCTCGAGCACGTAGTACTTCGGCTTGGAAGCGTCGGTCGAGGTGCGGAAGAGTCCCTGCTCTTCCCAAATCTTCTGCCACTTGGGCTCGATCTCTTGGGGGGTGAATAGGCGTTCGGGCATGTGTCGGTAAACCGGGAACTCTGAGCCGGGAATCGTGGTCGGCTGCCGTGATTGTTAGTGTATCGGGAAGGGTGAGCAGTGATGGGCTTGTGTCAGCAGACGCGGTGTCTCAGGAGCTGGCGCAAACGATGTCCGTCTGCGAGAAGTCATTGCCCTTGAACAGGAGCGGCTCACCCGTAACCTTCGCCAGAGCGTAAGAGAAGCAGTCGCCGTAGTTGAGCTTGGCCGGATGGTTGCCTTTGCCATACATCAGGTAGGCCGCCCTGGCGATCTTGGCCTGACCAAACGTTACCGGCTCCACCACAATCCCCATGAGCTCGATCAGTTGGTCAAGCCTGGAATCCATGCCGCCCATCAGTTGATCCAAGCGGATCGAGGCTTCTACGTAACCAGCGCTTGACATGCGTGCGATGGGGGCCGCTGCAAGCTCCTCGCCATCGGATTCCGCAAACACAACGGCGAGCAGCGCGGAAGGATCCACGATCACTTTGGCATCCCGCGTTCGTCGTACAAGAACGCGGTGTGGTCCAGATCGGGCTGATAGCCAAGATCTCGAACTACCTGCCGTCCGATCGCCAGGATCTCCTCCACTGTAGCCTTCTTGCGGGGCCGCGGCCGCGCTCGTTCCCGGTCGAGCCGCTCCTCCAGGGCCATGGTCACGGCGCGAGCCTGCGTCTCGCCGGTCAGCGCGGCGAGCTCCGCCGCCAACTCACAGGCCCGATCATCGGTGATATGCAGCACCATTGCACGGAACCCCTACTCCAAATTCTACTCTCGCTCCCGAGCACCGTCCATCATCCGCCGCAGCGCTGCCACTCCCTGCGTGTGCGTCCCGTCGTCGTCGTGCGGCGTCTCCAGAATGAACACTTTATCGGCCAGCTCCGGGCGCTGTACGATGCGTTCCATGGCGTCCCAGCCGAGCAGCCCTTCGCCCAATCGGGCGTGCCGGTCGATCCTCGAGCCCAGCTTGCCTTTCGAGTCGTTACAGTGGATCACGCGGACCGCGCCGAGCCCCAACAGGGCGTCCGCGGCGGCCAGGGTCTCTTCCAGGATGCAGCTCTCGCCGATGTCATAGCCGGCGGCGAACAGGTGGCAGGTATCGAGGCAGAAGCCCAGGGGCGCGCGGACCTTAGCGGCGGCGGCTTCTCGAATCGCAGCGAGCTCCTCGAAGCGGCGGCCCAGCGAAGCGCCGCCGCCCGCGGTGTTCTCGAACAGGATCGTCAAGCTGCCGCACTCAACGCCTTCGAGCGCCTCTGCCAACGCATCGGACAGAGAGTCGATGGCCTCCTCGGGCGTTTCGAAATCCTTGGCGCTGCCGGGATGGAAGACGAGATAGTCCGCGTCGATCGCCGCCGCCCGCTCGACCTCGTCGCGAAACCCGAGGATCGAGCGAGCGCGGTTGGCGGGGTCTCCAGCCGCCAGATTCAAGAGGTAACTGCCGTGGATGACCAGCGGCCGCAGGTCCCCCTCGCGGCGCAACCGGCCGAGCTCCGCCACGTCGGCCGCGTCGAGCGGCGGCGCGGCCCACATCCGCGGGCTGCGGGTGAAGATCTGAAAAGCGTTGGCTCCGAGCGCGATCGCCTCGCGGGCCCCGTTGGCGAGGCCGCCCGCCACCGAGGTATGCGCACCGAAGCGCCGGACGGCCTCAGCGCTCAGCGGTTCCCTCGTCAGCATCGTAGGTGATGACGGTGTCGACCAGGCCGATCTCCACGCGGCGGTTCTTTTGGCGGGCGGCCTCCGAAGTTCCCTTTACGCGCGGGTTGGATTCGCCGAGTCCTTGCGAGGTCATGATGTCGGCCGGCACGCCGGCGTCGATGAAATACTTGCGCACGGCGTCGGCGCGGCGTTCCGAGAGGTTCTTGTTGTAGGAGGCCGGGCCCTGATCGTCCGTGTAGCCATAGATGGCCAGGCGATACCCGTGGGAGGCGAGCAGCACGCCGGCGATGCGGCTGAGCAGCTCTTTGTCCTGCTCCCGAATGGTGTCCTTGTCGAAGTTGAACTGCAGCGAGTCCTCGCCGAGGCGCATGACCATGCCCAGGGGAGTGCGCTCGGTCTCCACGATCGCCGACAGGGCGCGCTGCATGCGGTCGAGCTCCCGCTGGCGCGCCTGCTTGAGCTCGTCGTACTCCTTCGTGCTCTCGGCGGCGATGGCCTCAGCTTGCTGCGAGCGACGTTGGGCCTGCTCGGCCTCCACGCGAGCCAGCTCGCGCTCCCACTCGGCCTGCCCACGCTCCTGAGCAGCCCGCAGAGCTTCTTTCTGCGCCGCAGTGGCGTTCGCCTCGGCCAGTTCAGCGCGCTCGCGCGTCCCGGCGGCGCTGAGCGTCTCGTCGGCCACCTGCTTTTCCAGCGAGGCTTCCTGCTGGGCGGCGTCCGCGAGTTGGCGGTCGAGCTCCTCAGAACGATTCCAGGCGCGGAACAGCAAAAGAGCCGCGAACAGCAGCAGAAACCCTAAGACGCCGTACAGCAGCCAGTTCCGTTGACTGGGCGGCGGAGCGTCATCCCATCTTTCGTCACGCATTCCCGCCTTATTGTACGGGGCGGCGGACCCCTTCGGTTACCTCAGCGGGCCGGTTCGATGCGGTACAGGTCGGTTCCACTGCGCAGCAGCAGGGCCGTTCCGTCGACTGCAAAGGAAGCCAGCGTGTCCCCTTCGATCTGGTTCTTGGCCAGCTCGTGGTACTTGGGAGCGTCTTCGATCACCGTGGTCTCGCCGGTCTCGCTGGTGAAGTACAAGCGGTTGCCGGCCAGCAGCGGCGAGGCCGAGAAGTTGCCGCCCAGCCGGGCCTGCCACAGGCGCTGGCCCGTTAGAGCATTCAAGCAACTGGCGATGCCGTTGTCGCTCACCATATAGAGGCGGCCGCCCGAAACGATCGGCGAAGAAGTCAGCGGCACGCCGCGAGTCTCCTTCCAAACGACCTTGGAGGCGGTCACGTCGCCCCGTCCGTCGGGCTTGACGGCGAATAGGATCGGGCCATAGAAGCCGGACGCAATATAGACGAGTCCGTTTGCATACACGGGGCGCGGCACCAGGGAGAAGCCGTCGTAGGTGATGCGCCAGATCTCCTCGCCGGTGGAGGGATCGTAGGAAGCCGCATAGTCCCCGCCCGGGCTGATGAGTTGCGGCCCCTGGTCGGTCTCGATGATCAGCGGCGTGGCGTAGGACATGCGGGATTTGCCCCGGGACTTGGTCCAGCGCGTCTCGCCGGTGTTCTTGTCGAGCGCGGCGATGAACTGGCGGTCGATGCCGTCGCAGTTGAAGATGATCAGATCCTTCCAAACCACCGGCGAGCCGCCGTTGCCGTGGCCTTGGACGAAGTGGTGCTCCTGATTGCGCCACAGGACCTTGCCGTCGCCGTCGAGCGCAGCCGTGCCCTGCGACCCGAAATGGACGTAGACGCGGTTCTCCTCCAGGATCGGCGTGGGCGAGGCGTGCGAGTTCTTCTCGTGCTTCTTGGGCGGGGCTCCGCTGAGATTGAAGACTTCGACGTCGTGCAGGATCTTGCCGGAAGCGGCGTCGACGGCGATGGCCCGCAGCGAGCGGCCTGCGTCGGTGGCGGTGGTCATCCAGGCCTTGCCGTCGAGGATCGCCGGCGAGGACCAGCCACGGCCCGGGATGGGCGTCTTCCAGGCAATATTTTCGGTCTCGCTCCAGTGCAGCGGAAGCTCTTCGGCGAGGCTGACGCCTTGGCCGGTGGGTCCCCGAAACTCCGGCCAAGCCGGCGGAGCGGCCAGCGCACTTACAGAGCCGAGGAGCAGGAGGAGCGGACCGGCGCGGAGCATCCGTTTAGTGTGGAGGATGCCTCCTCCGCCGGGCAATCACTAATCGCAACCGGTAGGCTTTTGCAGCGAATCCACAGCGCCGCGCCGGAAAACGTCGCGGCGGCCAGCCAGCACAGCAGGTTCGCCGCCGCCGCGCCGGGCACGCCGTGCTCCGGGATCAGCGCCCAGCAGGCGGCCAGGCCGACCAGACCGGAGGCGCCAAACGCCCCCAGTTGGGCCCGGCGCTCGCCTAGCGCCACCAGCGAGTACCCGAACACAGCGGTCAGAAAGGTGCACAGCGCTCCCGCCATCATCCAGGTCAGCGAAGCGGCCAAAGCCTCGATCTCCGGACTGTACAGCAGGGCCAACAGACGGGCGCCGAACTGCCAGGACGCAGCCACTCCCGCCAGCCCGATCGCGACGCTGACCGCGGCCAGCCCGGCGGTCAACCGCAGAAAAGGCCCTCGGCCCTGCTCGGCTCGGGCGCCCAGCCGAGCCAAGGCGGCTACGCCCATCGCCTGCACGGGCAGGTTGCCCAGCAGCGCCACCTGCGAGAGCGCGGCGTAGTGGCCCACCGCGGCGGCGCCCACAGAGGCCTCGAGAGCATACCGCGGGAGGTTGCCGTTGAGGCTCACCACCGCCGCCGCCGCGCCGAGCGTCCAGCATTCGCCCAAAGTTCCAACGGCGGCCCGCCAAGACCCGGACGGCCAACGCAAACCCCGAGCGTCGAGAGCGAGGGTCAGACCGAGCTGCCAGATCAAGTTGGCGGCCAGGCCGGTGTCGAACCGGCCCGTGAGCAAGGAGACAGCGATCACGGTCGCGGCTCCGCCCAGTCCCCGGAGAATCTGCGAGGCGGCGATCCGCGACCACTGATGGGAGCGCTGCCGTAGTCCGTACAGAAGGTCGCCGACATCTTCGACCGCCCGGGAAAGTCCGACGAGGGCCAGCAGGGCGGCGGTCTCGCTGGGAAGCCAAACCTGCGCAGCCAGCGCCAGAATGGCCGCGGTCGCCCCCGTCGCCAGCAATCGAGCGCGCAACAGGACACCCCAGTCCGCCTCCGGGCGAGCGGCCAGCAAGTACCGCAATTGCATCCTGGCGAACAGTAGAACCGGGGTGACGACGGCCAGCGACAGGGCGTAGCGGCCCAGGATTTCGCCTGTCGATGTTTTCGCCAACCAAACCAGAATCAGCGCCTGCCCCGCGGCCCCCCCGGCGGCCCCTCCGGCCGCCCTCGCCGCCTGAGAGGCAAGTCTCTGGGTCGATGACACTTAGGGTCCATCGACAGTCGCCCAGGTTACAAAGAGGGGGCAAACCCTTATCTCGCCACCAAAAACTTTCTATTGGACCAAGGGCGCTGGGACGAATAGCGTAAAAGGATGACGGCAACAACCACCGCCCCTCTCCCGGGGGAACCAGTCGAGCACACGCAGGCGGTCGACTTCCTGCATGAAATCGGGAGCCGTCTGGCCGCGGCGGAAGCCCTGGACGGCGTGTTGGAGAGGATCGTTGATTTCCTCTTCGACGAGATCGGCCCGGATTCGGTCTTCATCTACGTCCTGGACGACGACGAGCTCGTTTTGCGGGCGTCCAAGAACCCCCACCCGGAGGTGCTGAATAGGCTGAAGATTCGCGTCGGCCAAGGCATCACGGGCTGGGTGGCCGAGCATCGCAAGCCGGTCGCCATTGCGCGTAACGTGATGAAGGACCCGCGGTTCCTGGCCTTCACGGAGCTGCCGGAGGACGCCTACGAGGCCTTCCTGTCGGTGCCCTTGGTCAGCCGCGGAAAGCTCGTGGGCGTCATCAATCTGCAGCACCGCCTGCCGCACATGCACACCCGGCGCGAAATCGCCCTGGTGACGACGATCGGCTTCCTGGTCGGGTCGGAGATCGAGTTGGCGCGGATGGAAGACCGCGTCAGCGAGCTTCACGAGCAGTTGGAGACGCGGAAGTTGGTCGAGCGCGCCAAGGGTCTGCTGCAGCGCGACATGGGTTTGACCGAGGAAGAAGCCTACCTGACGCTCCAGCGGCAGGCGCGGCAGCGGCGGTTGACGATGAAGCAGGTGGCCGAGGCGATCGTCTTGTCCGACGATGTTCGCCGCCTCCAGGCGCAGCGGGAGGAAGCGGGTTAGCCTCGCGGCCCCGGACCGCTGGCGTAGGTCTTCGTCAGCTTGGATGTTTTGACGCGCCGGCTCTCGAAAGGGAGCCGGCGTTCGTCATTTCAACTCGCTCAGTAGTAGTTCGGGGACGGGCCGCGGCCCACGCGCGTGTCGCCGAAGTCGTTCCGAATCGAGTTCAGCAGGGAACGGTGGAAGTTGCACAACTTCCCATCCGGCGCCGGGTGGCCGCACTTAATGCAAACGCCCGGTGACGCAGCATCCTGTGCGCTCCGGGCGACGTTTCCGTTCCTCTCTCCGCCGACATTGGCCGAGCGGTCTCGGTTCTTCTTGCGCTTTCCAAACTTCTTGCGGCGTTGCGCCTGATCCTGCGGGTACGGTGAGGTCTCTCTCATGCGGTTTCAGTTGTTCCTCGCGACATTCGTTACGTCGCCTCGAGATGTTACTTCTGAGCCGATCTTGGGCTCTGACGGTTCACTGGGGAACCGTGCGCGCTATGGAAAAAGGGTCCGTTGAAGGGGGCGGACGCTAGCGACTCTCGGAAACTGAAGTTTGAGAATACATCAGCCCTTGGTCAAAGTTCAACATCGAACCTTTCTGTTTTTGGGCCGCCCGACGTATCGTTCGGAGCGGGCCGCCCATCGTATTGAGTAAGACGCTCGCTCGGTTCCCAACGTTGCGGGCGCAGCAAAAAATAGGCGCCTTTGGTCCCTTCCGCTCCTGCCGAACTCATCGGCTGGGACGGCGAGAGCCTACAGGGAGCGAGGCGGACCAACGGGATGCGGAGGCGCTGATACACTCAACCGAGAGTCTATTTTCATGCCATCCAGCGCACCCGCCGCCCCTCGCAGCGTTTTCCATCAAGTCTTGGACGTCCGGCGGAACGAGTGGCCGCAGGCGCTGCTGATGTCCTCGTACTTCTTCCTCGTCATCACCACGTTCTGGATCCTCAAGCCTCTCAAGAAGGGGCAGTTCGTGGAGTTCTACGAGAAGACCGGCGTCAACCTCGCCGGTTGGATGCTCAACGCCGCCCAGGCGGAGCAGATCGCCAAGGTGGCGAACATGTTCGTCGCGCTGGTCGCGGCCTGGACGTTCGCCGCCTTGGCGCGCAAGATGCGCCGCGAGAAGCTGACGTATGTGTTTTCGGCCGGCATCCTGGCCGCTTACGCCTTGTTTGCGTCGTTGCTGAGCAATCCCGGCGCCGTCACCGTTTGGTCGTTCTACTTTTTCGGCGATCTGTACTCGACGCTGATGGTGGCGGCGTTCTTCGCCTTCCTCAACGACAGCGTCGACTCCGACGCCGCCAAGCGGCTCTACGGTTTGATCGGCCTCGGCGGAGTGGCGGGCGGCGCCTTCGGCACCACCGTGTTGAGCGCGTACATCCGAGACGTCTCGATGCCGAGTTGGCTGTGGATCTGTTTTGGGATCGGCGTCGCCATCGTGTTGATCGCCGGCGCGGCGGCCCGCGCCTTCGGTCCGCGGCCCGCGGAGCGGTCCGCCGCCGGGGCTACGGCGGAGCCCTCTTCGTCGGCGCTCGAGGGCGCCGGCCGGGTGCTACGGTCGCGCTACCTGCTGGCGATCGTGGCGATCGTCGGCCTGTACGAGATGGTCTCGACCATCATGGATTTCCAGTTCACCTCCACCGTCCTGCACTTCACCAGCGGGGAGGAGATCAGCCGACAGTTTGCCCAGGTCTTCGCGATCACCAACTGGGTGGCCCTGTTCGTCCAGCTCTTTCTGACCAGCTTTGTGATGACCCGCTTCGGCGTCGGCACGGCGCTGCTGGTCTTGCCAGGTGTGGCACTGTTCGGTTCGGCCGGCTTTTTGGTCTTCCCCGCCCTGTGGACGGGCAGCTTCCTCAACACCGCAGACAACGGCTTCAGCTACTCCATCAACCAGTCCGCGAAGGAGGCTCTCTACGTGCCGACCGGGCGGACGGAGAAGTACCAGGCCAAGGCGTTCATCGACATGTTCGTGCAGCGCTTCGCCAAGGCGATGGCGGTGGGGTTGAGCTTGGCGATCACGACCTTCGCGACCGGCTTCGAAGGGGTACGCTGGCTCTCTCTGCTGACCGGGCTGATTCTGCTGGTCTGGCTGCAGGCGGCGCGCTTCGCCGGCAGGGAGTTCGACCGGCTGACGGCCGAGAAGCGGGAGCAGGAAGCGCAACCTGCGGAAGAGGCCGCCGCTCAAGTCAGCGTTTGAGATGGCGAGCCATCTCTGGCTCCAAACGCGAAGCGGGCGATCCCCTGATGGAGACCGCCCGCTTTCCGCTCCCGGATGGATCAGGCCGCGCCTTAGGGGGCCGGCTTGCCGGCCGCGCCGTCGCCGCCCGCCGCGGCGCCGCCGCCGGCGTCATAGGCGCTGATCACGTCGTTGGTGATGTTCACTTCGTTCACCGCGTAGAGCACCGGGCTCTGGGGCGACGAGATGTCGAGAACGATGGAGTAGCCCTTCTCCTTGGCGAAGGTGTCGATCACCGCCATGAGCTTGCCGCCGATCTCGTTGAAGATCGTCTGCTGCTCCTGGTTGAACTCGCCGCGAGCGTCTTCCACGGCGCGCTGACCGTCGCGCTCCTTCTGCTGAATCTGGCGCACGAGGTCGCGCTTGGCTTCCTCGCTCATCGTGTTGGCGCCCTGGTTCAGCTTGGCCCGAAGGTCGCCGATCTCCTTCTGCATCGACTCGAGCTCCTTGGACTTGGGCTCGTAACGGTCCTGCAGGGCCTTGATCAGCTTCTGACCTTCCTGCGTCCGCGTGATCGCATCCTGAATGTTGATGATCGCGATCGTTGTCCCAGCGGACTGGGCCAGCATCGGCGCACAAGAAACAACCAGCGCGATCGCGGCCGCGCGCAAAGAGACAGGCATTTTCATCAGGGAGATACTCCTCCGAACGGAGACTTAGCTATCTGTAAGTCTAGCACAGCCTCACGACTCCGCCAAATCGGCCGCCTTGCGGCCATTGAGCCCGATTCCCGCCGCTCCGCCCCTTAGAAGGTGCGGCTGATGGTGAACCGGAACTGCGACTTCTTCTCGACGAACGGCAGGCCCGAACCGTACTGCGAAACACCGCTGATGAACGACGCCTGGTTCGGGAACAGGGCGCGGTCCGCCACGATCGGCGGCTGCAACAGCTCGGCGACGCGGGTCGGGTTGTAGGCCCAGTAGAAGCGGAACGGCGCGTTGACCACCGGCATCATCACCTGCATCTCGATGCCGGTCGAGGAGCGGAACTGCTGGGTGGCCTTTACGACATTGACCTTCTCCGCGAATCCCGCCTGCGGGAAGGCGCTGTTGAGGTCGACCACGCGGTCCGGGTTCAGCCGCACCTGGTTGTTGAACATGATGCGGTTGAAGCCGATGTCGAAGAACGGCGCCAGCACGACCGGCCCGAAGATCTTGATGCGGTACTCGAAGTTGTAGACCGCGCGCGTGTCGCCGCCGGGCGAAACCAGGCGGTAGATCGGGATGTCCTGCGTGGCCGCCACGACCTGCTCCACACCGTCGACGACCTGCACCTGCGTCCGCGGCACGCCGTTGTCGTTGTAAAGGCCGACCGTGGCGGTGTCCGGGATGTAGGCCATCGGGCTGACCGACCACAGCCGGAAGCCGCGAATGTCGTTCTCGCCGCCCATGTAGTTGCGGCGGAACGGCGGCGGAACGCTGCCGCCGATGCCGGTCAGCATCGAGAACAGCCCGCGCATGGCGAACGTCGTGCGCTCAGTGTGCGGCTTGAAGAACTTGGCCTCGACCGTCGGCTGGATGAACCGTGTATTGCCGCCCAGGCCGGCGAGCGACATGCTGGCGTACAAGCTCTTGCCGCGGGTCGGCGTGATCGGGTGGTCGACGGTGTTGTAGAAGTAGTTCGGCGTGATCTCGCTGGTGACAATGCCCGACAGTGAGTTCGGTCCCGACACGCCCTGGAAGTTCAGGTACGTGAACAGGTTGTCGGCGGCCTTCGAAAACGTCGTGACGTCGCTGGTGGAGTAGCTGTAGGTCAGGCCGACGCGCGCGAAGCTCTTGCGCAACTGCTTCGAGGCGAACATCGTGAAGCCCGAGCTCGACTGCCGGTAGTCGAGCAGGTTGTCCTGGCCCAACTGGTTGTACAGCGGCGTGAGGTTCTGGCCGGCGAAGATCGACGCCTCGCGCGCCTGGTTGAAGTTGAAGCGGCGCGTAAAGACCGTGAAGCCGGCCTGGATGGGCCGGTCGAACAGATACGGCTCCGTGAAGCCGAACATCAGCACGCGCTCGCGGGTGCCGAGCTGGGTATTGAACGACAGCGTCTCGCCCAAACCCAGGAAGTTGTTCGTCGAGTAACCGAAGCCGATGAAGCTGCCGGAGAAGCCCGAGACGCCGCCGTTGAGGTTGACCGTGTTGCGGCCGCGCTCCTTGACGTTCAGGGTCAGGTCGACCAGACCGTTGCGCGTGTCGCGGCGGATGTCAGTGGATTCGTCTTCCTTGAGCGGCTCGAAGTAGCCGAGCTGGTTCAGACGCAGCACCGACAAGTCCCACAGCCGGGTGTTGAACATGTCGCCTTCGTCGAGCAGCAGCTCGCGGCGGATGACCTTATCGCGCGTGGTCGAGTTGCCGGAGAAGTTGATGCGGCGCACGAAGAACTGCTTGCCTTCGTCGACGGTCAGGTTCAAGTCGATGTGCGGCGGGTCGTCGGCGTCGCGGAACTCGAAGGTGGGCTCGGCCACGAAGTCGATGTAGCCGAACTCGCCGTAGAGCTTCTTGAGGTTCTCCAGGCCCTTGCGCAGCTTCTCGACGTCGAAGATGTCGTTGGGCTGCATCTGGAAGACCTGTCCGAGAACGACCTCCGGGGTGCGGAAGAGCTCCACGTCGGTGAAGCTGAGCCTTCCGAGGCTGTACTGGCGGCCTTCGTCGATATTCATCGTGACGTCGGCCTTCTTGCTGGTCTTGGTGGAGATCAGCGGAATCGGGAACAGAGCCCGGCTGGTCTTGTCGCGAATCTCGAGGTCATGCGACGGCACCGAGGCGCGGAAGTAGCCGTTCTTCTGGTACTCGTTGCGGACCAGCTCCTTGTCGGCCTCGAGCTTGCGGATGTCGTAGGTCTTCTTGAAGATCGTCTCGAACAGCAGGCTGTTGGGGATGCCGATCGGCTTGAGGGCCTTCATCGCGCGCTTGAGCTGACGGTCCTTGATGACCGTGTTGCCCGAGAAGTCCATGTGGCCCATCTTGACCTTCGGACCCTCTTCGATCATGAAGACCAGCTCGACTGACGACGGCGGGATCTGCCGCACCTGCGGCTCGACCTTGGCGTACTGCCGGCCGCGCTCGCCCAGCAGCTCCTTGAGGGCCAACACGGCGCGCTGCACGGCGGTGGGATCGTAGCGGCTCTCGACCGACAGGCCGACGTTGCGCTCCTTGAAGCGCTCCAGGATGTCCGACACCGTGGCCGACTTGTTGCCTTCGTAGCGGATCGTACGGACGATGCGGCGCTCGACGACGACGAAGCGGACGATCTTGCCGGACTCGCCGTCCTCGACCTCCAGGCGCAAGTCGTCGAAGTAGCCGCTGTTCCACAGCACCATGAAGTCGCGGCGCAGGCCACCCGGGTCGAAGGGGTCGCCCTTCTTGGTGAAGATGCGCGCCATCAGGCCCTCGCGGGGAGTGCGCCGGTTTCCGCGAAACTCCACTTCTTCCACGAAATCGCCGACGGCGCGCTGGGGTTTGTCCTGCACGTCCTCGAACGGCGAAGTCTGCCCGGGCTGGGCCTGGGGCACTTCCTCGAACGGGTTGGCGGGCGTGGCCGGCTGCTGCTGCGCATCCGGCACTTCCTCGAACGGGTTGGCCGGTTTCTGCGGATTGGAGGCCTGCGCGAGGACGACGATCCGCGAGTGCTTACGACTCTGGTCCCGGCCGGCCTCTTCCTGCTGTGCGTAGATAGCGGCGGCGCTGCACAGGAGCAGGCAGGCGAGGTTCGATAGCAGGCGCATCATGCGGAGAGCGGGCATCTGTAACTTGAGTTCCTTCCTCGGAGGTTTCGATCGGGCTGGGCCGACCACGAGGAGTTGGTTGATGTCTGGGGCTAGTTACGCACCAAGATCGAGGGCGGTTTCAAAGCGCTGTGCCCGCTGAATCGGTCGGCCACCTTAGGCAAACCCCCATTCTACCCAACCCGAAGGCTCGGTTTCTCTTTCGCATCCGAATTCACGATCTTGCGGCTCGAACGGGCCCGTCCGGGCTCACTTGTCGAACTGCATCTGAGCTTCCCCGTATGGCCCATCGTAGTAGAACACCAGCCGTTTGAGCTTGTTCTTCGGGTTCACCTGGAAGTACAAGTAGCCGGAGATGTCCTGATTCGTCTCGTCGAGCGGCAACTCGAGCGCCTCGAGGCGTTCGACCAGAGTCTGCGTGCTGGCGTCGTGCTTGGCGTTCACCGTCGTCTCAGCCGTCCCGCCGCCGCCGTTGCCGACGCCGGTGGGCCGCTGGCCGATCCCCGGCAGGCCGCCGCCCAGCACGGGCCCGGCCTGGCCGAACACACCGCCGCCGGAGGTGCGCCCCTGGCCCAGCGCCAGGACCGAAGAACCGGCGATGCGGCTCGGCGACTGGGCGTGCGAGGTCTCGTTGTCGGCGCGCGACTTGAGCAGAAAGTCTTCCCGGCTCAACTTCATGTGCGTGTCGTAGAACGGCCGCAGCTTCAGTTCGATCAGGATGAACTCCTCGTCGAGATCGTCGCCCAGCATCTGCTCGATCTGGCGGACGTCATTGATCAGCCGCGCGCTGAGCTCGAGCTTCTCGAGACGCACGGTGCGCCATTCCGTCTGCGCACACAATGGCGCGACGGCCGCCAGGGCTGTCATCGAGAACCAGAGCAAAGACCGCATGGCGATCCCCTAAACCCGAGGGCGATTATGACACATGCCCGGCGGCTTCGCGGTTCGGCTCCATACATGGCGTGGAGGACGGCGCCCTTACGCTACGATCAGGCAAACGGCATGTCGAAACAGTGGATGCTCGGCGTCGGCGTCGGCCTGGATCTGGGCGGGATTGCGCTGATCGTGCTCGGACTGGAGGAAGCCGGCTGGCAGTTGGCCTTGGGGCTGGCGATGATGCTGGTCGGCACGGTGCTGGTCACCAGGGCCTTTCAAGGCGCGGAGGCGCCGGCCGAACCGGACGCCGCCACGGTCAGCCGCAAGCTGGACCGATGGAGGCCCGAGCCGGAGCTCCGCGCCGATCCGCCGCGCAAGGTCAAACCCACCTTCACGGCCTGGCTCACCATCGGCGCCTGGAGCGCCATGCTGGCGGTGGCGGGCGGATTCGCCTGGTACAACGTGTTGGAGCTGAACCCGCCGATCCCTTCGCAAGGGCTGCTCGAATCCGAGGGCGCGCACGTGGGGGCCGAGATTCATCGCAAGGAAGTCCGCGATCACGAGGGCGGCCGGCGACGCTACTACCTCTACTACAACTTCCAGGATCAGACCGGCTCCAGCGTACGCTCAAGCGTCGTCGTCTCCAAGACCCTCTTCGACCGCTACCGCGAAGGCGCCAGCCTCGACGTGGTCTACCTGCCGGGCGACCCCATGGTGCACTTCGTCCCGGCGCTGACCCAGGCGTCGTTCGCCCTGCGCGCGCTGCTGATGGGCGCCGTCGTCGCGATGTTCTTTCTTTTTCTGCTGATCGCGCGGATGCTGCGGCATCGCCGGCTGGCCCGCTCCGGGCGGGCGGTAGCCGGTATGGTCGAGAAAGTTTCCCGCCGCGGCGGCTCCAAGAGCCTCCGCATCCGCTACTCGAACAGCCAGGGGAAGGAGCAGACGTTGACGGCGTTCGAGCGCAACCCCGCGCGCAAGACCGGAGACGTGGTGACCGTGATGACGGACCGGGCCGGCGAGGCCGAGATGTATTCGCTGCTGCTGTTCCGCGCCGTGGAGCAGTGAGGCTTCCCCCGGGCCGGGCTCACAGGGTCGGCAGCGACCGGCGCCAAGACAGCAGCGCCTCCGACAGCCGCTTCGCCACGTCCGGATGGTCCGCGGCCACGTTGTCGCGCTCGCCGGTCGAGGCGTCCAGATCGTAGAGCTCCAGCCGCGACCCGTCGGCATTGACCAGCAGCTTCCAACGCCCGTCGCGAATCGCCAGGTTCGGGCTGCGGTCCTCCTCCAGACCCGGGGCCAGATAGGTCTCGTCGCGGCCGTACTCCCAAAGCAGCGGCTTGCGGCGCGCCGAAGGCTCGCCCAGCAGGACGGAGCTGCGATCCTCGCCGTCGAAGGCGACCGGCGGCGCTGGGACGCCCGCTAGGGCGCAGAAGGTCGGGAACAGGTCGACGCCGCCAAGAACCGAGCCGGGGTCGACCAATCCCGGACGGATCTTGCCCTTCCAACGCGCGATCAGGGGCATCTTGATGCCGCCCTCATAGAGGCTCCACTTGCGCCCGCGCAGGCCTGCCGTGGACCCTGGGGGGTCGAAGCCTTCCTTGTAATAGCGCGGCCAGGCGGTGGGCCCGTTGTCGCTGGTGACGACGATGAGGGTCTTCTCGGCCAAGCCCAGCTCGTCAATGCGGCTGACGAGGCGGCCGATCTGCTGGTCCATGGCGTCGAGCACGGCGTAGAAGCGCTGCACGTAGGGATTGGCGGAGAAGCGCTCGTACTTGGCCAACATCTTGGGGCTGGGGTTGTGCGGGTCGTGCACGTCGTTCAGCCATAGGTGGAGGTAGAAAGGAGCGTCCTGGTGGCGTTCGATGAAGTCGATCGAGCGGTTGACCCAGATCTCTGTGAAGCGGTCCTTCTCGGCGTGCCAGATGGGTCCGCCGCCGAGCGCCTCGCTCTGGGCCGAGAGGCCGTGGTCTTCCATCAGCACCCGCTCGCCGAGCCCCTCGAACGTGACGATCGACTCGTCGAAGCCATAGGCCTTGGGATGGGGCGCGTCGTCGACGTCGCGGCCTCCCCCCATGTGCCATTTGCCGACGTGGGCGGTGGCGTAGCCGGCCCTTTGAAAGGCCCGTGCGACGCTGGGCGCCGAGGAATCCAGCCAATCCCGCATCCCTCGTTCACGGTTCCGGCGGCGGTTGTTCAGATACGAGTTGATCAGGTGGCGCGCCGGGAACTGCCCGGTGGTGATGCCGACGCGCGAGGGCGAGCAGATCGGCGAAGCCACGTAGAACTGTTCCAGGAAGAGCCCTTCGGAGGCCAGCCGATCAAGATTCTCGGTGCGTACGTCCTTGTTGCCGGTCAGCGACAGGTCGCCGTACCCCATGTCGTCGATGTAGACGAAGACGATGTTCGGGCGCTGGGCCTGCAACGGCGCCAGGCAAGCCAAAACGGCCAGCAGCAGAGCGAGGCGTCTCATTGTCCCGGCGCTCCCGGGATCTTCCATTCCTTCGGGGCCACGAAGCCTTCCTTGCCCTCTCCGTAGGGCGGCACGCCGCCGGGCGGCTGGAGCTCTCGAAAGGCCTTGGCCTTGGCGTACATGGCCTTTACGCGAGCCGGCTCCTTGTCGGCCAAGTTGGTCGTCTCGTTGGGATCGCGGTCCAGCCGAAAGAGATAGCGCGTGCGTAGGGAGTCGTCCGCGTTGGGGTCGGCCAAGTTCGGACCGGCCACCACCAGCTTCCAAGGACCGTCGCGGTAGGCCACCTGCTCGGTGTCTTCTCCGGCCGCGCCGATGTAGGAGTACAGCTCGCGGTCGAGCGTCTTCTGCTCGCCGGTCAGCAGCGGCCAGACGTTGCGGCCGTCGAGAGGCTTGCCGTGGCTGTCCTTTACGCCGGTCAACGCCATGAGGGTTGGCAACATGTCGATGACGGCCAGCGGCGCGGTCACCTTCCGTCCGCCCTGGAGCCGGCCCGGCCAACGGGCAATGGCCGGCACGCGAGTGCCGCCTTCGAACGCCGTCGCCTTGGCGCCGCGCAAAGGTTCGTTGGAGCTGATGCCGCCGACGCCGCCGTTGTCGGAGAAGAAGAACAGCAGCGTGCTCTCGCGAACGCCAGCTTCGTCGATGGCGTCAAGAATCTCGCCCACCCCGTGGTCGAGCCCGGCCACCATGCCGCCCAGGATGCGGCGATTCTTCAAACGAGCGGCGGCGTTGCCGCCCCAGTCTCCCGGCACGGCCTGCAGATCCTTGTACGGCGCCAGATCCTCGGGCTTGGCCTGAAAGGGGCTGTGCGCCGCGTTGAAGGGCACGTAGCACAGGAACGGCGAGCCGCTGCGGGCGGCGTCGCGGATGAAACGGGAGGCCTCGCGGGCGATCAGGTCGGTCGAGTAGCCCTTGTCGTAGCTGGGCTCATAGCCGCGGTGCCAATCGAGCTCGCCTTCGCGCTCGTGGCTGAAGTAGTCGACCGCCCCGTTGTAGTGGCCGTAGAACTCGGTGAAGCCGCGCCGCAGCGGATGGTACTTCACGTCCGAGTGCCCCAGGTGCCATTTGCCGAAGACGCCCCGCTGGGCGTAGCCGGCTTCAGCCAGCACATTCGCCAGAGTGACCTCGCTCGTATCCAGGCCGCCGGCCCGCCATGGCGGAAAGACGGTGCGCATGGCGCCGTAGCGAATCGGGTAGCGGCCGGTCATCAGGCCGGCGCGGGTGGGCGAGCAGACCGGGAAGACGTAGAACTGATCCAGCTCCACGCCTTCCTTGGCCAAGGCGTCGATTCGCGGCGTCCGGATCGGCGAGCCGTGGTAGCTCACGTCCTGCCAGCCCAGGTCGTCGGCCAGCAGAATCACGATGTTGGGCTTCTCAGCGGCGCCGGCCGGCGCGACGAGGCCGGCGGCGATGGCAAGGATCGCGGACAACAGGACGGTTCGCATCGGGCGCCATTGTAACCGTTTACGCCGCCCGGCGCCGGGTTAAGCTGGTCCGCATGATCCTGAAGAGCCACATCGGCCTGGTCCAGATCTTCTTCTCGTTTCGCTCCTCCATCCTCAACAAGATCTGGCCGAGGGTCCTGGGCATGATGGCCTTCTCGGGTGTGGTGACCTACTTCGAGCTTGGCCTCGACCAGCCCGTCTATACGCTGACCACGATCCCCTTTTCGCTGATCGGCGTGGCGCTGGGCATCTTTCTGGGCTTTCGCACCAACGCCTCCTACGCCCGCTTCTGGGAAGGCCGCCAACTGTGGGGACGCATGGTGAACGTGACGCGCACCTTCACCCGCCAGCTCGAGCTCTACTTGGTTCCCCCGGCCGGCGTGAACCCGGCGCTGGTCTCCGAATGCCGCCGCGAGATCGTGCTGCGGACCATCGCCTACGTGGAGAGTTTTCGCGCGCTGCTGCGCGACGAAGGGACCGGCGCCGCCGGCGACCGGCTCGACCCCGAAGAGCTGGCCCGCATCGCCACACGGCGCAATCCGCCCAACGCCGTGCTGGAGATTCTGGCCGACCGCCTCCGCCTGGCCTGGCAGAAGGGCTGGATTCACGACTACCACCTGCCCGCCCTTGACGCCTCTCTGACCGAGATGACCTCCATTCAGGGCGGCTGCGAGCGCATCAAGGGAACGCCAGTGCCCTTCTCCTACAGCCTACTCATCCATCGCATCACAGCCTTCTACTGCCTGCTGCTGCCGCTGGGAATCGTCGACAGCGTGCGATTGGCGACTCCGCTGGTCACCTTTCTAATCTGCTATGCCTTCTTCGGACTCGACGCCATCGGCGATGAGATCGAGAATCCGTTCGAGCGCGAGCCCAACGACCTGCCCCTGGACAGCCTGACCCGCAACATCGAGATCGACCTGCTGCAGATGATCGGCGAGTCGAACGTGCCGCCGACTCTGGTTCCGGTCGACGACGTGCTGACGTAAGATTTCGCGCAGAGGGCGTAGAAACGGCGAAGGTCAAATCGAAACCGGCACGCTGCAAGGCCCGTCGAATGGAGCGTGAGGCCGATTGAGACGCTCCCGAAAAGGGAATCCGTCGAGATCGGTCGAGCATCTCCTCCTTCTTGTCCGAGGCGGGGAGATGGTAGTTCGGCGGCCGGAGCGATCATTCCAGCCTCCTCCTCGTTTCGCCGAGGCCGCCGGACTCCGACATCCCGCCTCGGGCTTTTTGCCCGCCTGAGGCCGATTCAACGATCTCTGCGCGCCAGCGCCTGGGTCACAGCCGACTCCATGGCCACCTGGATCTCTCCCCACCCGACGGCGCCGGCGCGCGCGGCGTGCTGCGCGATGACGACCCTGTGCTCGGGATGGATATAGATGCGCTGGCCGAAGATGCCGCTGGCCGCGTAGCCGCCGTGCGGGGGCAGCCACCACAGCAGGCCGTAGTCGGGGCGAGCCGGCGAGGGCGTCGTCAACTCGTGCATCCAGCCCTCGGGCAGCGCCCGGGTCCCGTCCGGCAGGCGTCCGCCGGACAGCGCGAACAGCCCCAGCCGGGCGTAGTCGCGCAAGGTCGCGCTGATGCAGCAGCCGCCGAACTCTCCGCCGCCGGGCTCGGTCAGGCTCCAGTACGCGTCGGACTCCATGCCGAAAGGCCGCCAGATCTTCTCGCTCAGATAAGTGGCGAGATTGTTGCCGATCGCCGAGCGCAGCAAGGTTCCCACCAGGTTGGTCTCGGCGGTGTTGTAGTTGAACCGGACGCCGGGCTCGGCGACGCGGCGCTTGCCGCGCAAACGGGCTTCGAGGGCAAGGGTGCTCCAGTCAGCCGTGCTGACGTCGGACTTCGGATCGTCGTAGGTCTCATCCCATGCGACGCCCGACGCCATCTGCATCAGCGCCCGCAGGCTGGTCTGGTCATACGGCGAGCCCTTCATGCGCGGCAGATAGTCGCTGACCTTCACGTCGAGGTCCCGAATATAGCCGTCCTCGATCGCCGCGCCGATCAGCAGAGAGGTCGCCGACTTGGCAACCGAGTAAGAGACCCACCGGGTGTCCGCCGTGTTGCCGAGGCCGTAGCGCTCGTAGACGATCTTGCCGTCCTGCACGACCAGCAATCCCGCCAAGTTGGTCTGGACGAAGTACTCCTCCAGGCTGATCGTCTTGCCGCCCGCCACGAGCTCGACGGGCCCCAACTCCCGCTCGGCCTTCGGCAGCGGGTAGGCGGAGTCTCCCGCCGGGACCCTGCGCGCCGGCAGGACCTTCTCGTAGTTGCGGAAGCCGGCGACCTTCTGCTCCAGCGTCCAAACCAAGGGGGTGGGCGGCCCGAGATACTTGGCGTCGTCGGCTGGGTCGATCCAAGGCGCCTGGGCCGAAGCCGTCCAGGCGCCGCCGATCAGCAGTAACGCAATCGTCAAGAAACGGGCCATGGGCGGCGGCGGCGCGCTCGGCCGCGTCGACAAGCCCCCACCGTAGCGCAAGGGGCGGTCCCGAGACCGCGGGCGGGTTTGCCACTTGTCCTGCAACGCCATCGGGATAGAATAGAGACTCGCATTCGCCCGCGAGGTCCCACCCATGAAAATCTTTCTTGATACCGCCAATCTCGACCAGATCCGCAAGGCCGCCGAGTACGGCGTGGTCGACGGCATCACGACTAATCCGTCGTTGATCG
Organism: Acidobacteriota bacterium; assembly: GCA_016125275.1. Taxonomy (GTDB): domain Bacteria; phylum Acidobacteriota; class Terriglobia; order Bryobacterales; family UBA6623; genus RI-231. Next base: position 1,062,249 of record WGMB01000003.1, read on the forward strand.
CGGCCGAAGGCGCGTCCAACGCCGACCAGATCCGCGCCATCTGCGACATCATCGACGGCGACATCAGCGCCGAAGTGGTCGCGACCGAGGCGACCGACATGGTCCGCGAGGGCCGCGAGTTGGCCTCCATCCACGACAACGTCGTCGTCAAGATCCCCTTGATTCGCGAAGGCATCAAGGCCGTCAAGCAGCTCTCCTCCGAGGGCATCCGAGTCAACGTGACACTCTGCTTCTCGGCCCCCCAGGCCCTGCTGGCCGCCAAGGCCGGCGCCTACATCATCAGCCCCTTCATCGGGCGCCTCGATGACCTGGCCAGCGAGGGCATGGATCTGATTCGCGACATCGTCACGATCTACGACACCTACGGCTATCCGACGCAGGTGCTGGCGGCTTCCATCCGCGGCCCGCTGCACGTTCGCGACGCGGCCCTGGCCGGCGCCCACATCGCTACGCTGCCGGCGAAGGTGTTCGACCAGATGTTCAGCCATCCGCTCACCGATATCGGTCTCGAGAAGTTTCTCGCCGACTATCACAAGAGCCTGCAGAACGCCTAAGGCCGAGGAATGGCGCCTGCGCTAGGGCGATTTGCAGAAGGCGGGGCTGCATTCGCTGCGATTCTCATCGCCGCGATCGTCGTTCTGGCGCTGCTGATCTGGATTCTGCGCAGGCGCAATTCTCCGGATGAGAAAGAACGCCGGCGCCGGCTGCGCGTCCACCGCCATGGGCGCCTCGTCAGCGGCGTCGTCATGGACATCGATGAGCCGGAGGCGGCCGAGGGCGAGCAGCCCCGCCGCCTCATCCACTACACCTACCGCATCGGCGCGGTGGACTACTCCGCCTGCCAAGACGTCACGGCCCTGCCCGAGCTGATGGCCGTCGACCCGGCTCACATCGTGGGCGCGGTGCAGGTGAAGGTCCACCAGAAGAACCTCTATAACTCGATCGTGGTTTGCGAGGAGTGGAGCGGATTCCGCGGGCGTCCCGCTTTCGACGCCGCCAGCCGGATACAATGAAGGGCTTATGGCGGAACACATGGTGCACTGCGTGAAGCTCGGCAGGGAGCTTCCGGGGCTCAGCGAAGTCCCTTTCGACCACCCGTTGGGTCAAAGGGTCTACGACAATGTTTCCAAGCAGGCCTGGGCCGCCTGGACCGAACACTTGAAGATGATCATCAACGAGTTTCGGCTCAACCCGGCGACCATGGAAGCGCAGGAGATGATCCTGCAGCAGATGGAAGCCTACTTCTTCGGCGAGGGCGCGGCGCCGCCTCCCGACTACAAGCCTCAGTAGCCGCGGACATCCTGGGATGAGCCTCGTTCTAGGCGATCCGGAGTCCTTCCGGCGCCTCCGCGAAAATCTGCACGCGTGGGGTTTCGACGAGGAGGGCTTGGCGGAGACGCCGGGCCCTGACGATCCTCGCGGCCTCTTGGCGCGCCTGTTCTTGCAGGCCTTGCCCGAGTCCGTGAAGCGTTCGACCGGGTTGCTCGGAGCCGAAGGGCTCGCGTTGCTCGAATCGCTGGGGCTGGTCAAGCTCGAGGGCGACACGGTGCGCGCCTCGTGCCTGCTCTACCCTTTGCAGGGGCTGCACGTGGCTTCCGACTTCCCCGGCGTCGACGCCCCGGACGATTTCGTCTTCCCGGCCATCTCGCAGCAGACCTGGGAGTTCCTGGGCATTCTGTGGGAGACGCCCTGCGAGAGCCTGCTGGAGGTGGGGACCGGATCCGGCGCGGCGGCTCTGACGGCGACGCGGTATGCCCGGCGCGTCTACGCCGGGGACGTCAGCCCGCGTTGCCTGCACTTCGCCGAGTTCAATCGGCGGCTCAATGCGGCGGATTCGATGGAAGTCCGCGAAAGCGACGTCTACGAAGGCTTCCCGCAGCTCACCTTCGACCGCATCATCGCCCATCCGCCCTACGTGCCCTGGACCGGCAAGCAGGACGTGTACCGCCACGGCGGCCCCGACGGCGAGGCCGTGTTGCGGCGCCTGCTGGGCGGTCTGGCCGAGCGCCTGCGGCCCGGTGGACGCCTGTACGCCGCCACCATGGGGCTCGACACCGCCGAGGCGCCGTTGGAGATGCGCGTCCGCGCGATGCTGGGCGAACGCGAGGCCGAGTTCGACGTTCTGCTGGTGGAGCGAGAGGTGCTGACGCCACTCGAGTTCCTGCTGCCCTGGCAGGAAGGAGAAGGCCTGACCTTCGAGGAGTCGTGGGCTCTCAGCGAGGCCTTGCGCGAGCGCAAGACGGTCGCCCTGGTGCGCTGCTCGCTGATCATCGCTCGGAAGGCGGACGACTCGGCGCCGCGCACCTTGCGCCGCAAGGCCGGAAAGCTCACCGACGCCCTGGCGATTCAGGAAGCCCTGGAAGAGGATTCGGCCCCGCTCTGGACGAGTTGGGAGGAGTTGCTCGACCTGCGCCCCGAGCTGCAGCCGGGCGTGACGCTCGAGACGGTTTCCGGTCCGGACGAAGACGAGTGGAGCCCACGCCGCCGGATTCTTGACGCGCAAGGGCCGTTCTCTTTTCGAACCGACTGCCCGAAATGGGCCGCCGAGCTGCTGCCTCGGCTCGACGGCGACCGCAGCGTGCGGGAAGCGCTGGCGGACGATCCGGTAGACGCCGATGAAGCCGAGGCGTTCCTCAACGCCCTGCTCGGCGCGGGCGTGCTCAGCCGCTGAGAGAAACCTGAAACCTACGGCGGCTCCCCTCGCCGGTTTGCGCTGCCGAGGCGACGCAGCCCCCCTTTTCTGTCTCATCCCACCATTTCGATTCGGGGTTTCGCGTCACTTATCAGTGACAAATAGGACCTCGTAAAATTTCCTCTTTACAACTTTTAACTCCTGCTTTACAGACCGATTGATCCTTTCTTCGCCGCCGCGCGTGGTCCTCTTTGAAGGCCGAATCGTCGGCTTACCGGTGAGCCTGCAAGGGCGTCCGGTTCCGCTTTTCGCTATTGGAGGATTGAGGATGAAGTTTCGCTTTTGCGCCCGAATGGCAGGTCGATGGATCGTCGCCTGCTCACTGGCGTTGATCCCGCTCGCGGCCCAGACCCGGACCAGGACCACGACGACGGATGAACCCAAGGAACGCCCCCCGGTCTCAGACCGCTTCAACATCGGTTTTCGAGCGGGCGTCCCGTTTGTGGGCCTGGTTTCCGGTGTAAGCAGCGTGGAATCCACGTCGGCCACCGATCCGCCGACGACCACTTCGACGGCGATCGACAGCAAGGGCGTTCGACTCACGCTCGGCCCGACGTTCGAGTACGTGGCCACCAACGATCTCACCTTCGGCGTCGACGTTCTGTATCGTCGCGCCGGCTATGACTCCACGATCTCGGTGTCCTCGCAGACCACCAACGATGACGACGGAGAGTTGCTCTACCAATCGTTCGAGAAGACTCGACTGAACTACTGGGACGTGCCGATCATGGCCCGCTACTTCCCGGGCCACGCGGACCCGAACGGCACGCGGCCGTACTTGCTGGGCGGCGTTGCGCTGCGGTTTGCCAGCGGCGTCTCCACGACCATGGACGTCGTGGACCAGGACGGAGTGACCAACACCGACAAGACGCCGATCCCCCTCGCCAATGACCTCACCTTCGGCGGCATGGTCGGCGCCGGCGTTCGGGTGGTGGACGATGTCGGCATCAAGGTGGACTTCGAAGTGCGCTTCACCCGCTGGAACCAGCCGGTGATCCAGCAAGGAGCCGCCAACTCCAACCAGAACCAGGCCGAATTCGTGTTTGGCATGACCTTCTAGGACCGGCCTAGGGCATTTGGTCGACGGACCACGGACTCGTCTCCCCGCTAGGATGAGCCGTCAGAGGGGGCGGCGGCCCACTGCGCCGCCCCTCGATCTCCCCAGCGCCGTTCGACGGCGAGGAGGGTCCGGATTGGTCACACTCGCGCGATTCGGCGTCTCCGCCCTCGTCTTTCTTGCCGCCTATTTGCTCTCGTTCTGGGTGGTCTTCGCCCAGATCTTCCCTTTGGATCGGCCCTTGCCGGCGACGGTCTGCGCGCTGTTGTTTGCGGCCTTCGCCTCGCGGTGTGTCTGGAACAACCTCGGCGCCGGCCCTGCGTCAGGAACCCTCGCAACAGCCGCCCGCTACGCTGCGATCGGCGGCGCCGTCGGTTTCTGCGGCGGCTTCTTCGGCCCCATGCTCTTCGCCCCTGACGCCAATCAAGGGCCGCTGCTCGGGATCTTCCTGACCGGCCCGGCGGGGACAATCGCCGGCGGTTTGGCTGGGCTGGCCCGCGGATTTCGAAAGCATCCGAAATCTGCCGCCGTAAATCAGTAGAAATCAACGCTTTGACGCCAAGCTTTCGAGACGCCGTTGCGCGACAACCGCTTCCGGGTTAGACTCGGGATTAAAGCCCCGGAACGCGCCATGTTGCCGCAAGGTTTTTGAAACAATTCAAGAACAACATCCAAGTTTTCCGTTTAATCCAAGGCAAGCGCAGAACGGTTTCTCAATGCCAGACGCCACAAACCCGGCGGACTTCCGCCTCGCGTACCGCCCCGAGATCGACGGCCTTCGCGCCGTGGCTGTCCTGCTGGTCGTGCTATTTCACGCCGGATTGGGCTTTCCGGGAGGATACGTCGGGGTGGACGTGTTCTTTGTCATCTCGGGATTCCTGATCACGTCGCTCGTGCTCAAAGAAATCGAGCTCGGCCGGTTCAGCATGCTGCGGTTTTGGGAGCGGCGAGTCCGCCGCTTGGCCCCGGCCATGCTGGCGATGATTTTCGGCGTCCTGGTCGTCGGGTGGTTTCTGCTGCTCGCGCAGGATTATGCCGAGCTCGCCTCGTCGGTCTTGTGGCAGATCGCTTGCGTGGCAAACGTCTTCTTCTGGCGGAACACGGGCTATTTTGCAGGGGGGGCCGACGAAAAGCCACTCCTTCACACCTGGTCCCTGGCGGTCGAGGAGCAGTTCTACCTAGCATTGCCTCTGCTGCTGGTCCTGGTCTGGCGGAGCGCGCCCGGCAACCCGGTGGCGCGGTGCCGGGCCTTCTTCGCGCTCATCATCGTGGGCAGTCTGGCCTTGTCTGCTTATGCCACCAGCGCTCACGCGGCAGCGGCGTTCTACCTGCTGCCTTCCCGAGCTTGGGAGCTCGCCTTCGGAGGACTGCTGGCGACGCTTCCCAAGCGGTGGTTTCCAGTCAAGGCCGCCGCGGCGGAGGTCGGCGCGCTGCTTGGGCTGGCCCTGATCTGCGGCGCGGCGGTCTTGTTCAACGAGGACACACCGTTTCCGGGTACGGCGGCGCTGGCGCCTTGCTTGGGCGCAGCGGCTTTCATCTGGGCCTCGTCGAGCAGGTCCACTGCGTCGAGCCGGATCCTTTCCACCCGGCCGGCCGTAGCGGTCGGCTTGCTGTCGTATTCGCTGTACCTGTGGCACTGGCCGGTCCTCGCCTTCATGAACTACTGGGCTCTGTCCCGCGCCCAAACTGCGTCCCGTCTCTTGGCGGTGGGGCTCGCGCTGGCGCTGGCGGGGCTCTCCTACGCCTTGATTGAGCAGCCTTTCCGCCGGAAGCGGGTCCTTGCCGATCGGAGGTCTTCGGTCCTGGCGTTCGCCGGCTCGGTCTCGTTCGCCTTGGTGGCGGCGGCGCTCATTACCCAGATGCAGGGACTGCCGAGCAGACACTCGCCGCGCGCCGAACAGTTTGCCGCGGACGCCCGGGAACCGCACTTCTCAGCCAGCGTCAAGCCGCAGGACCTCGAGCGGGGCCGCCTCAACCGGTTCGGCGCTTCCGGAGGCGACGCGGACTTGCTGCTTTGGGGCGACAGCCACGCGATGGCCGTCGCGCCGGCTCTCGACAGGTTCCTCGCCGAGAAGGGCCGCAGCGGGCTGGCCGTGACGCATCCGGCAACGGCGCCGATTCTCGACTTCGTGCGCAACGCCAAGTTTGGCTTGGGCGCCGACGCCATCCCCCAGGGGCGGGCGGTCTTGGAACTGCTCGAGCGTTCTCAGGTCAAGGATGTCTTCCTGGTGGCTCGCTGGTCCAACTACCAAGGCGAGCCCCTGCCGGGCGAGCGGGGCGATTTCGAGGCGGGACTGCTGCGGACCGTGGAGGGCATCCGAAGCGAGGGGGCTCGTCCTTGGATTGTCCGGGAGGTGCCGGCTCACTTTGCCGATGTGCCCAAAGCGCTGGCCTTCGCGGCCATTACGGGCTCGAACCCATTGGAGTTCGCCAGCCGTCCCACGCATCAACCCCACGAAGGTTGGAGCGAAGGGTTCGTCGCACAGCTCGAGGAGAGGGGCGCGGTCGTCCTCGATCCGAGACCGGCGTTCTATGACGCGCGGACCCAAACCTACTTGATGCAGTACGACGACCACGCACTGTACAGGGACAGCCATCACCTGACGCCCTACGGGGCCGAGCAGATGATCCTGCCCCTGTTGCGGGCGGCGGCGCCGGAGACATCCAAGCAGGTCACGCCCTGAAGGTCGCGCCCCCGGGGTGGGGCCGGGAATGGGCGACAATGAAGGCGTCATGTCCAAGCCCGGGCTCAAGCGCTTCATCCTCCTGTTCGAGAACCGTCAGATCGTCGCCATCTCGGCCGAGCGCTTCAAGCTCGACAAGGGCGTCGAGTTCTATGACCAGCACGGCGACTGCATCGCCGCCGCGCCCTCGGATAAGCTCCTGCTCGTCACCGAAGAGGACCGGCTCGAAGACCTCGACGAATCCGACGCCATTGAAGAGATGGGCGACGAAGAGCTCGAGGACTCCTAGTCCGGCGTCTGGCCGCGGTCAGGGCTCCTGCGATAGACTCGCTTGCGTGCGGTTGACGCCTCTCGCCCTCCTCGTTCTCTCGCTCGCCGGCCTGTCGGCGGGGCAGTTGCCGGACCGGGATCAGCGCAACGTCGTCATCCACCACACGGACTTCTCGTACGAGATGCCGCGATTCGAGCTGCGGCGCAACTGGAAGGAGCGGTCCGAACGGCTCCGCAAGCAGATTTTGGCCGCCGCCGGCCTGCTGCCGCTGCCCGAGAAGACGCCGCTCAACCCGCAGGTCTTCGGGCGAGTCGAACGGACGGGCTATTCGGTCGAAAAGGTCCTGCTGGAGACCTACCCGGGCTTCTACCTGGGCGGCAACCTCTATCGACCGCTGGGCCGGTCGGGTCCCTTCCCCGGCATCCTCACGCCCCACGGGCACTGGCGCTACGGACGGCTGGAGAACACTGAGATCGGCTCCATCCCGGCTCGCGCCATCAATCTGGCGCGCCAGGGCTATGTCGTTTTCGCCTACGACATGGTGGGCTACAACGACACCAAGCAACTGCCCCACGACCTGCTCGGCGGACGGCGAGAGGAGATGTGGAGCGTCGGGCTGCTGGGCGTACAGCTCTGGAACAGCATTCGCGCCGCGGACTTCCTGCAGTCCCTGCCGGACGTGGACCCGCAGAAGCTAGCCGCCACGGGCGCCTCGGGCGGCGGCACGCAAACGTTCCTGCTGACCGCCGTGGACGACCGCATCCGCTGGTCCGCGCCGGTCAACATGGTGTCGGGGATCATGCAGGGCGGGTCGTTCTGTGAGAACGCGCCGAACCTGCGCATCGAGACCAACAACGTCGAGATTGCGGCGCTGGCCGCCCCGCGTCCCCTGCTGCTGGTCGCCGCCACGGGCGATTGGACGCGGAATGTGCCGAACAACGAGTTCCCGGCCATCGAGCGCATCTACGACCTCATCGGCCGCGGCCAGAACGTCGAATCCATCCAGTTCGACTCCCCGCACAACTACCACCAAGGCAGCCGCGAGGCCGTCTACGCATTCTTTGGCAAGCAGATCCTCGGCGACGCCGACGCCACCCACTTCGTCGAGCAGAGCTACAGTCCCGAGGACCCGGCAGCGTTGCTCGCCCTCTGGAATCGCACGCTGCCGGCAGGCGCGGTGGACCAGAAAACGTTCATCGAGCAGCGCATCGCCGAAGCCGACCGCCGCATCGAAGCGCTGCGCCCAACCGACACGGCGTCTCTCACCAAGGCGCAGGAGAGCTTCCGTGAAGGGCTGAGCTTTGCCGCGATGGCCTTCGAGCAGGGACCCAACTTCCTCGCGTCCGATTTGGTCGAGGCTCTGCCCAACGGGGAGAAACTCGTCTTTGGACGCCGAGGGGGCGGCGAGCGGATTCCCGCCGTTCTGCTGCGGCCCGACAGGCCGGTCGCGACGGCGCGGCCCACGTTGATCGTCCACCCGGAAGGCGGCGCCTGGACGCTCTCTTCCAGCGTCAGCCGCTCCGGACTGGTCGCCGAGCTGTTGGCGGCGGGCGGCTCGGTCCTGGCCATCGACGCGTTTCAAACCGGCCACGCCGTGGAGCCGCGCGACATCGCCGCGGCCGGGCGCAGCGCCGAGCGGTACTTCACCACCTTTGAGCGCACTGACGCCGCCAATCGGGTGCTCGACATCGTTCTTGCCATCCCCTACGCCCGCACGCGCCTCGGAGCCCAGGACATCAACCTGGTCTGCCTGGGCGAGGCGGGCCCCTGGTGCGCGGTGGCGCGCGCGCTGGTCTCCGGCCCGATCCATCTGGTTGCGGACCTGCAGCAGCTCGACGCGACGAGCGACGAAGCCCTGACCGAGAAGCTCTTCATGCCCCACCTGCAGAAGGCCGGCGGCCTGCGCGGAGCGGTGACGCTGTGGACCGACGGCGCGGCGTTCGGGTTCAACGCAGCGCCGGGTTTCCCGCGGGACTGGGCCGAAACGGCCTTCCAATCGGCCGGACGGCCCGAGGCTCTGACCGTCTCGGCCGAGCCGGCGACCGAGCGCGAGATCTTGGACTGGCTCGGAGTCGGAGCCGCCCGGCCCAGCCGCCGCTGAGCCGGCCGAAGGTCTTCGGCCGAGGCGGGACTAGGGGGGATTCCCTATGGCCGCTTTCGGCGACCCGTCGCTACGCTGGCGTCAGCCTGTCCTCGGCCCGCCGCGCATGAAAGACTCCTGGATTCTGGCTTTTCTCGCCGGACTCGGCCTCTGCGTGATGGCCGCCGTGGTGTCGCAGCAGTGGTATCGCTTCTCCACCGGAAGGAATGACTTCACGCCGCTCTACAGCGGGGCTTATCTACTGGAAAGGGGAAACCTTTACGACCAGGCCGACTTGTTGGCGGTCGAGGACGAGCGGGCCGCCTTCCACTCCGTCGAGCATGGCTACATCCGGCTGCCGTTCCACGCCGCGCTACTGTGGCCGCTGAGCCGGCTGCCCTACCCGTGGGCGTACGGGATTTGGCAACTGGCCTCACTGGCCGCTCTAGGCGGATTCCTGGCGTTGTGGCGGCCGCCAGCGTTCTGGGAGTTGGCGGTGTGGACCTCGATGTCCTTCGCGGTGCTGCACGTGTGGCTGAAGGGCCAGGACGTGTTGTTCCTACTGCTGGTGATCGCCGCCACGGCAAAGCTCCATGAGAGCAAACACCCCTTCCTGGCAGGCTTGGCGTTCAGCCTGTGCGCGGCCAAGTTTCACCTGTTTCTGTTGACGCCGGTGCTGCTGTTGGCGCGCCGGGATTGGCCGCTGCTGCGGGGGCTTCTGACGGGCGGGGCCGGACTGGCGGCGCTCTCGTTCGCCGCGGCGGGTCCGCGCTGGCCGCTGCAGTTCCTGGAGTCGGCGCTCAACCCCAGCTTCTCACCCGGGGAGGCCAACATGCCGAACCTGCACGGCGCGGTCGCCCTGCTGCCCTTTCCCTGGGCCTGGGAGATGGGCGGAGCGGCGTTGGCCGTGGCTGCGGTGTGGACGGTGGCCCGCCACAGCGACTTCCGGCTTGGGCTGGCGGCGAGCCTGTTGGGCGGCCTGCTGCTGAGCCGTCACAGCTACCTGCTCGACTGCGCGATCCTGTTGCCGGCCTGCCTGACGGTGATGTACGAGGCGCGCAACCGCGCCTGCCGCGTGGCCGCCGGCCTGTTGCTCACGCCCTTGAGCGCGGCGGCCATCGGCGTGGGCGCGCCGTACTCCTCGGTGGTGGCGGCGACTACGCTGGCCGTGCTGGTCGGCTGGGCGTTGGAGCGTCGCAGCGAGGCCGCGCCAAGCTTGGAGAGGACCGAGGCGGCACCCGTCGCCCAGCGCTTCGCCGCAGGCGCCTAAGGAGCTCAAGCGCTACAGGTCTTGGCGGCGAGAGGGAGACCTTCTGGCTCCGCCGCGGGCGCCGTGGAAGCCTCCCACGCCTGCCCCAGGATCAAGAGCCCGGCCAATGCAGCCGCCTCGGCGGTGGGCCGGCCTGCGCCGCCCAAGAAATACGTCGGCGGCACGAGCAGCGCCAGGGCGCCGAAGCGCATCACAGCCGTCCGGCTGCGGCACAACAGCGTCATCGCGGCCGGCAGCCAGAGCGTGCAGTCGGCCAAGTAGCTGTGGCGGCCGATCAGCACTCCGCCCAGCAACGCGCACGCCGCGGCCTGCTCCCAGGACTGCCGACGCGCCACGTACCAGCAACCAACGGCCACCGCGACGGTGGCAGCGACCTGCCAGTACTCCGCTCCGGGCGCACCCAGGAAAAGAGCGGTGAAGTTCGGCATGAGGTGCGGGTTGGGAGAGAACGCCGGGTCCAGGGCCGTCCGCACCATCCGCTGAGGCCAGTCCCAGCCTTCCAGCGCAAACGAGACAACCGCCAAACCGGCGCCCCCGGCCAGAAAGCCGCGCAGCGCGCGCCAATCCCGCCGTGCCAGCAAGACCACCGGAATCAGGGCGAACAGGTGCGGCTTCATCGCGCCCAAGCTCAACAGAGCTCCGGCGGCCCCGGGCTTCTCCCGCCGAAACAGCGCCAGCGCCCCGGCAGCCACGGGCAGTAGGAAGACCGTGTCTTGGCCGGTGACGAAACAGTCGAACACCGGGATCGCCATGAGACAGAACGGCAACCGAGCCTCCAGCTTGGGCGACGGCCACAGCGCAATGAACGCCACGAAAGCCGCAACAGAAGCCGCCAGGAAGGCGTAGAAGGCCGTCAAGTAGGGCAGGCGCGTCAGCGGCCACAGGAGGGCCGCATGGAACGGCGCGCGCACATAACCGTGCGTAATGGCGTGGTCGCCGAGGAATCGATCCTCGTTGGCATGCAGCGCAGCAACGTCATAGAGATCCCCCGACCCGAGCAGGTGTGCGCCGCTGTAGAACGCCGCAAAGTCGTTGCCGCCCTCGATCCACCAGTCCCGCCGCAGCCACATGTAGCTCAGCATCAAGCTGAGCGCCAGCAGAGACAACACCCCGGCTGCGAGACGATCCTTCATCGGCTCCTACGGTAGGCTGCGGGATCCCGAGCAAGCCATTCGGGGGAAACCCTAGATCAGCCTGTCGAGGAGCTCACCTTCGGAGCGGCGAGATCGTTTGACTGGCGCCGTGCGCTGCGAGCTGTGCGAAAATCCAGGGCGACCCAGTCGTCATCGTGCGCACTTCCACCATCGCCTATCGCGTCGCCGATTTCCTTCACAGTCACGCGCCCTTCCAGTACACGCCAGAGTCCGAGCTGGTGGAGTTGGCGCGCAGCGGCCGCGTCAAGTTCTACGAGGCCGACGAGTACATTTTTCGCCAGGATGAGCTGCGCAAGCCTTGGATCTACGTGATCCAGCAGGGCCGCGTGGAGCTATGGGAGGAAGGAGAGGACGAGTCCGAGCTCCGCGATATCCTCGGCGCCGGCGATCTGCTCGGCATCGGCGCCTTCTGGGGAGACCCGCCCAGCCCGGCCTATATCTACTCCGCCAAGACGACCGGCGACGTGGTTCTTTACGCGCTCGCTCTCGAGGCCTTCTCGAAGCTGGTCGAGGCGCAGCCGCGGGTTGCGCGGTACCTGAACGCCTACTTTTCGGTCAATCCGATCTACAACGAGGCCGAGGGAGAGCTCCCGGACCTCGACCATTCCGCCGCCACGTCGGTGGTGATTCCGCTAGAATCCCTGGCCCACGGCGGGCGATTGCTCGTCCGGGCCGACGAGAGCGTCGCGGACATCGTGCGGCGGACGGCCAGCGGCGCCCGCGACACGGTGGTGCTCATCGACGAGCAGGACAACGAGCTCGGCGTGGTCTGGCTGCCGGAGCTGGCCATGGCTCTGGCCGACGGCCGACGCTCGTGGGACGGACCCGCGGCCTCGGCCGCCACCGCCCGGGTGGTGGAGGTGGACCGCCGGCTGTCGCTCGAAGACACGCACCTAGCCATGCTGCGCGCGCGCCGGTTCGTGGCGCTGGTCCGAGACCCCGACGGCCGGGCCTGCGGCACGGTGAGCCCGACGGAGATCGGCATCATGCCGCGGTTCAATCCGGCGCTGACGGGGCGCCGCTTGCGCCGAGCGGCCGACATCGCCGAAGCGCGCGTACTGATTCACCAAGCCAAGCTCTCCATCGCAGCCGAGCTCACGGACCGGACGCGCGTAGGTTGGCTGGCGGACGTTTCCACCGAGCTGCACGCCCTGCTGATCGAGCGGCTGGCCTACCTGGCCGTCGAGCAGATGGCGGCGGAGGGCTGGGCGGCGCCGGCCGGGCGGCACTGCTGGATCCTGTTTGGCAGCGCCGGTCGCGGCGAGCTGCTGACCTGGCACGACCTGGACTTTGGGCTGATTTTCGACCTCGACCACGGTGACGCCGCCCAGGCGCAGAAGTACTATCTGGAGCTGGGCTGGCGGGTGGTGGCGGGGGCCGAAGCCTGCGGCTTCGTGTTCTCGGACGACGCCCAACGCCCGGACCGCCCGGAGTGCTGCCGCTCGCTGCGGGCCTGGCGGAACCAGTTTTCCGGGTGGATTCGCGATCCCGTCAAGAGCCGCCTGTATGAGGCGCGCTCGATGTTCGACCTGCAATACGCCGCCGACGACCGGCGCTTGCTGGACCAGCTCCGCGACCACATTCGCCGCGAGGTCGCGGTTTGGGACGGGTTCATCCGCATCCTGGCGCATGACACGCTGGCCCACCTGCCGCCGCTGACCTTCTTCGACGGCCTGGTGGTGGAAGGCGCCGGGCGGCTGCGCGAGACCCTGGACCTGAAGCGCTCGGCCATCTTTCCGCTCAGCGACGCGGCGCGGGTGTGGGGACTGTCGATCGCCGCGCCAGAGCCGGCCAGCGTCACGCGGCTGCTGCACGCCGGAGAACAGTTTCCGGAACACGCTCAGCTCTTCCATGACGCATCCGAGGCCTTGCGCATCGCGCTGTATCAGCGCGGCCGGGTGGGCCTGCGCGACGGCTCCGACGGGGCCCTGGTGAGCCCCAGGGAGCTCAGCAAGCTCGACCAGCAACTGCTCAAGAGCGCCTTCCGCACGGCGGCCGATCTGCTGCGCGCCACCGCCGAGCGCTTCCACCCCTCGTCGCCGGAGCTCGAGGCGTGACTCGCTTCGAGGGCGTCGCCCGACGCTACCGGCAAGGGCTGCGTTCGCTGCCCAGCGCCGACACGCCGCTGGATCAGGTGCGGTTCGTTTCGATCGACTGCGAGCTCACCGGCCTGGACGCCAAGACCGCCAAGATCGTGTCGGTCGGCGCGGTGGCGCTGCGAGGGGGAGAGATCCTGCTGGCCGATTCGTTCGAGGAGCTGGTCCGCATCCAGTTCAACACGGCCGCCGTCACGGTCCACGGCGTGACGGCGGATCAGTCACAAGCCGGCCGACGGATCGAAGACGTTCTCGAAGATCTGTTGGGCTACCTAGGAGACGCCGTGCTGGTAGGCCACCACATCGCGGTCGACATCGCCTCGCTCAACTCGGCCGCCGAGACCTTTTTCGGCCTAGAGCTGGGCAATCCGGCGATCGACACGATGAGCCTGGCGCTGGGCTTGGAACGAACGGGCGCGCTCGAGGCGCAGCCCCGGGCGGACTTTTCGCTCGATGCGCTGTGCCGCCGCTTCGACATCGAGCCGCACGATCGCCACACGGCCGCCGGCGACGCTTTTCTCACGGCCCAGGTCTTTCAGCGCCTGCTGGCGCGGGCGTTGCGAGCGGGCGTGGAGTCGCTCGGCGCCCTCCGCGAGGCGCAGGAGGCGGCGGCCTGAGCCGAGTCCCCGGTAAAATGAGCGCTGCCATGGCGCTCGAGCGCACCCTCGGTTTAGCGACGCTGCTGACGGCCGCTGTGTTTACGGCGGCGGCCCAAGCTCCGCCCGAGCCGCCGCAGACGGCCCGCCAGACCCTGGCGCGCCTGCTCGAGACGCGTCTCGATCCGAACCAGTGCTACCGCGTCCGCGACCTGTTCCTGGAACGGCAAGACGTCAAGTTCTATTTCAACGACGGGGTACTGATCTTCGCGCAGCCGTTCGAGGGCCGCGAGGTCGCCGCCTTTTTTCTGGCGGTCGAGAACACTGACCAAGGCGAGATCCTGGTGATCCCGCCGACGGCCCGTGAGCGGCAGTCCGTGGCCCTCTACACCGGCGAGGGCGTGCTCAACGAGCGCTTCCGCAGCGCTCTTCTGCTGTTTACCGACGACACCGCCGCGGAGTTGCATCGCACCCTCGATGGGAGCCCCAGCCACAAGCGCGATCCGGAGCTGGGCGCGTCGGTGGCGCCGCGCTGGTCGCCGGTCCTGAAGAACGTGCTCGAAGGCGTCTCCCTGCGCCTGCTGGGGGACTTGCTCAGCGGACGTCCCATCGAAGAAGGCGTGTTTGCCGCAGCCGTCAACGGGGGCCGCCTCGGACGATTTGACGTCGTCATTGACCCTCACCTGCACGAGCAGGTCTCGGTGGGCCAGGCCGTACGGCGCGACGGCCGAGCCTTCTTCGACGTGTGGGCTTCGTTCGAGAGCCGCCGCGGCAACCCGGACCGCGGCAAGGTCAACGGCGCCCTGCAGAACTACCGCATTGACGCCACCCTGGGGCCGGACCTCGGGCTGCAGGCCGTAGTGGAAGCGGACCTCGCGCCCGCCGCCGACGCCGGCCGCACGTTCGCCTTCGAGCTGTCGCAGAACCTTCGGCTACAGAGCCTGTTGGTCCGCGGCCAGCCAGCGGACTACGTCCAGCTCGAGCAGTCGCCGGCGGGCCAAGCCTCGCGCCGCCAGAACAACGTGGTGCTGCTGTTGCTGCCCGCGATTCCTGTCCCCGGCGAGCCGATCCCGCTGCGCTTCGAGTATTCCGGCGACGTGGTGGCCGAGGCCGGCGGAAGCGTCTTTCTGGTCACCAATCGCGGCGACTGGTACCCGCGCGGCGAGCCAGCCTTCACCGACTACGAGCTGACCTTCCGCCATCCGGCGCAGTACGACTTGGTCGCCACCGGCGAAGTCGTCTCCGAGTCCGTGGACGCCGGCGTGCGGACGGTGACCTTCCGCAGCGCCCACCCCATCCGGATGGCCGGGTTCAACTTGGGCGACTACGTTTCGGCCTCGCGCGAGATCGACGGGTACACCGTGGAGGTGCGGGCCAACCGGCGCGCCGAGGAGCGGCTGCAACCGGCTGCGCCGTTGCCGGTGGTGGTCCCGAACCCGATGGCCGGCGTACGCAGAAGGGCTTCCGGCCCGGACCCCTCGATCGTCGCGCCCTCGGCGGCGCCGGCGCCCAATCCGGCGGCTCGCATCGAGGAGATCGCCGACGCGGACGCCGAGACGTTCGGCTTCTTCCTGGAACGCTTCGGGCCGCCGGTCATGTCGCGCGTGGTCATCACACCCATTCCGGCCGGCTTCGGCCAAGGCTTCCCCGGGCTGGTCTACTCGCCCACGCTGAGCTACTTCGCGCCGGCCGACGCGCCCCTCAAGTCCCTGCCGCCCGATGACCAGCAGTTCTTCGCCGAGCTGGTGCGTGCGCACGAGATCTCACACCAGTGGTGGGGCAACACCGTCACGGTGCTCTCGGGCGCGGACAACTGGTTGATGGAGGGGCTAGCAACCTACTCGTCGCTGCTGACCCTGGAGCGGCGCCAGGGGCCGGAGGCCTTCCGGCAGTTGCTGGCCAACTACAAGCTGCACCTGCTGACCAAGAACGAGCGAGACCAGGCGGTCGACAGCGCGGGGCCCGTCACCTTGGGAGACCGCTTGCGGACCGCTCGGTTCCCCAGCGCCTACCGGGTGGTTCTCTACGAGAAGAGCGCCTGGGCGCTGCACATGCTGCGGGCCCGGCTGGGCGACGAGGGCTTTTTCGCGCTACTCAGCCGCTTGGTGGAGAACTACCGGCTCCAAGAGATCGACACCGAAGCCTTCCGCCGCGAGGCCGCCGCGTTCGTCGCCAAGGGCGAGCCGGACGCCGAGCTGCGCGACTTCTTCGACCAGTGGATCTACGACACCGGCATCCCGCGGTTCCGCGTAAGGCACGAGCAGAAGGGCTCCACGCTGACCGGCAAACTGTTGATGGAGAACGTCGGCCCGGCGTTCTTGACGCCCGTCGAGCTGGAGATCGCTCTGGGCAATGGCGAAAAGCGCCGCCTGACGGTCTGGACCGACGGGCCGGAGACGCCGTTCGAGGCCCAACTGCCGGCCAAGGCCCAGCGTATTGCGATCGACCCCGACGGCAAGCTGCTGGCCGTCCACGACTGAGCGGCCGGGCCGCAGCTTACATCGCCAGCAGGTCGTCCCAGGTGATCTCCCGTTCCTGCTCGTAGGCCGTGCGGCCCAGAATCGCCGTCAGCGTGGACTCACAGGCCTCGGCCACGTCATTGCGGGTGGGAATCTCGCCGCGCACGCTGCGAATGAACTCGTCAACGACGTTCTGGGTGATGTCGCCCGGAGTCTTCTTCTCGACCGGGTCCATGCCGTCGAGCCACAGCTTGTAGCCCTGACGGGAGGTGGCGATGGTCCCCTTCTCGCCCATGAAGTACTCGCCCACATCGCGGTAGCCGCCACGCGGCATGATCTGATTGCCGGCGTGCGTATAGACGCGTCCGTCGGGCAGCTTGTAGGTCACCGCGAAGGAGTCCACGATGTTGCCGATGTCGGTGCGGAAGACGCGTGTGGCGTATCCCATGGCCGAGATCGGGTGGACCCGCGTGAACCAGCGCACGACGTCGATGTTGTGGCAGTTCTGCTCGACGATGATGTCGCCGGAGCGGTCGCTGTAGAACAGCCAGTTGCGGATCTTTTCCTCGGACTCCGGGTGACCGCTGCGGCGCGGCAGGTCAGAGCCGATCCAGGCGGACCGGATCATCCCGATCTCCCCTAGCTCGCCGCTGATCACGCGCTCGAACGCCTCGCGGTACTCGGCGCCGTAGCGCTGCTGAAAGTCGATGACGACGGTTTGGCCGGGCTTCAGGTTCTCCGTCGCGGCCAGCACACGCTTTACGCCGGCCGGGTCCACACCGACGGGCTTCTCCATCAGGATGTGCTTGCCCGAGGCCACGGCCATCTCGAAGTGCTCAGGGTGCATGTAGGGCGGCGTGGCGATGTAGACGGCGTCGATGTCGGCGTCGAGGATCGCTTCGGCGCTCTTGTAGGTCTGGGCATTCTGGGCGGGGATGGTCTTCTTGGCGGCGTCGAGCTGATCGTCGTAGAGATCGGCGAGAGCGGCCATCTCCGCATCGGAGTTCTTGACGAAATATTGGCTGACGCGCGAGCCGCGGCGGCCCGTTCCCAGTAACCCGACTTTCACTTTGGAATTGGCGGGGTAACCGAAAGCGGACTCCGGCTTGAGGATGGTCCAACCGGCGGCGGCCGCTCCGGCTGCCTTGACGAGGTCTCTCCTGGTGCTGTCCTGGCTCATCGCGTCGATGATTGTATCAATCGGGATTGGCGCCCGCCGCCATGGGCTGGAACAATGAGTGGGTCCCGGCGCCCCATGAGTGAGACCCCCGTGCATGCTCCGCGGCCCGCCCGCGAGGCCGTGAAGATCTATCTGCCGCTGGCCTTAATCGCCGCCGCGGGGTTCTTGGTGGCGTGGCGCTATGTGGAGCCAGCGCCCCCGCGCACGATCACCATTTCGGCCGGCGCTGTCGGCGGCGCTTACTATTCTTACGCCCAGCAGTACAAACAGATTCTGGCCGAGAGCGGGATCGAGCTGGAAGTGCTCGAGTCGGCCGGCGCCGTGGAGAACCTGGTGCGCTTGACCGACGGCGAGGTCGACCTCGGGCTGGTGCAGGGGGGCTTGGCCTCGCTGGCTCCGTCCGACGATCTGGCGTCGCTGGGCAGCCTCTACTTCGAGCCCCTATGGATCTTCGCGCGAGCCGGCGCGACGCCGAGCTACCTCTCCGAGCTCGAGGGCCGGCGCGTCGCGATCGGCCCGGATGGCTCAGGCACCCAAGCGCTGGCGCGGCAGATCCTGCAAGCCAGCGGCGTAGACGAATCGAACGCCGAACTGCTGGCGCTCGATACCGAGGAGGCCGCTGATCGCCTCCTGGCCGGCGCGGTCGACGCCGCGTTGTTCGTGGCCGCGCCGCAGTCCACGCTGATTCTCGAGCTTCTCGAGAGCCCGCAGGCGGACCTGATGACGATGCGGCGCTATCTCTCCTACCGCGCGCGCTACCGTTTTCTGTCGAGCGTGGTGCTGGGCGAAGGGATGCTAGACTTGGAACGCAACATCCCCGCCGAGGACAAACGGCTGCTGGCGGCCGCGGCGACGCTGGTGGCGCGCGGCGACCTGCACCCGGCGCTGACGCCCGTGCTGCTCGACGCCGTCGCCCGCGTCCACGAGGACGGCGACTTCTTCTCCGAGCCGGGAGAGTTCCCGTCCACGCGCTTCGTAGAGTTCCCGATGACGGCTCAAGCCGAGCGCTATCTGGAGGACGGGCCGTCGTTCCTGCACCGCCATCTGCCCTTCCAGTGGGCTTCGCGGCTGGATCGACTGAAGATCCTGCTGGTCCCCCTGCTGACGCTGCTGATTCCGCTGGGCCGCATCGCGCCGCCGATCTACCAGTGGCGCATCCGCTCGAAGGTCTATCGCTGGTACGCCGTCTTGCGGGAGATCGATCTGATCCTCGAGGTCGACCCGCGAGCGGACGTTCCGGCACAGATCGAGCGGCTGGAGCGGCTGGAGAGCGAAGTCAACGACATCAACGTGCCGCTCTCCTACATGGACGAGTTCTACGCCCTGCGATTGCACATCCACTTGGTGCGGCAAAAGCTGGAGCGGGCGGAGAAGCGCGGACAGAACCTATCGTGAGGACATTGGAGTCGCGCCCAAAAGGGTGCGGCCGGATGACGTGGCTCTCTGTACGGTGAACATCAAAGGCGCAGCGGCGGATCGAGGGAACTTTGCGGGAGACATGGTGTTTGCGCCGAATGACTTCGTAGTTACTTACCCTTGGAATGGAGGCCACTGAGGCATGGCATGTGGCTCGGACATCCAAACCACCCTACCGCTTCTCGACATATAGCCATACGTGTCACCGTTTCGGACCATGGCGAGATCGCCCACGAAGCGACACAATTCGTGGAACCGCGGCTCAAGGATCCACTCGCCTTCTGGTGAAACGAGCCCGGCTCGGCCATCCACTGAGGCTGCGGCCAGGCCCTCGTCGAACCCCCTGAGCTCATCAAATACCGGGGCAACTCGAACACGACCAGAGGCGTCAAGCACCCCCCATTTCCCTGCATGGCGGACTGGTGCGAAGCCTTCGGAGAACGAACCAACATCCTCGTATTGAGGCATCACAAGCCAACTGCCGATGGCGTCAATGAAGCCCCATCGACCGCCCACGCTCACACCCGCCCGCCCATTCGTGAATACCTGAGCGCGTGGCCCTTCGAACTGAAACGGGATAGCCACTGAACCGTCCCGGCCAAGATATCCCCATTTCCCATCCTGGTTCGCCGCACCCAGCCCGCTGCAAAAAAAGCCCACTTGCTCGAATCGTGGCTTGATTGCGAAAATTCCAGTGCGATCTACGTAGCCAAACAAGGACCCGTCGAGAGACGCTGGTGCAAGCCCCTCGCTGAATTGGCCTGCCACTGCGAACCTTGGTTCGATTTGCCAATCGCCACTCCGGTTCAAGTAGCCCACTCTGTAGTCCTGTCCGATGGGACACAGACCCTCCTGAAAAGTGCCGAGACCTTGATATCCGAATGGAATCCTGACCGCACCTTCGGCGTCAATGAAGCCGGACAAGCCGTCGTCTCGACAAACCGCAGCCAAGCCCTCCGAGAAGTACGTACCTGCTTGATAGGCCGGTTCAATGACTACTCGCCCTGAGTAATCTATGTAGCCGATCCAGTCTTCAGCACTGTTCGGCTTGGGCACAGAGATCGGGTAGAGCATGCTTGTAGAAACCGTCCGTCAACACGCACGGTTTCCCGGCCTCTCGGTCATTCGGCCAGCTCGAATGTCGCCAATCCGTTCCGGCTCGTCATGAGAGAGCTCCGCACGCCTGTCGCAAGCGAACCCTACTTCTTGGTGATCTTCGGCGGGTCCAGCGGCTCCGCCTTCTCGAACAGGCCGAATGAGAAGATCGCCGTCGCCGAAGCCACCGCCACGTACTGCTTGCCGTCCACCTGGTAGGTGATCGGCGAAGCCGTGGACAACTCGCCCATGTTGAAGTTCCACAAGTGCTGTCCGGTCTTGGCGTCGAGCGCGACCATCTGGCCGTCGTCGTCGCCAGAGAACAGCACGCCCGTCTTGGTCGACACCGTCCCGGTCCACATGCGGCCGAAGCCGGTCATCGGATACTCCCAGGCGCGCTCGCCGGTCTTGGGGTCGATGGCCCGCAGGATCACTTGGCCGCCTTCCTCGGTGGCGCCGCCGCCCGGGAAGTTCTTCTTCGGCTCGGGCTCCTGGGACGACAGGCTGAACCAGCCGCACTGCTCCAGCGTGAGGATGTAGAGCAGGCCCGTGTCCGGGTGGAATGTCTGGCCCATCCAGTTGGTGGCGCCCTTCACGCTGGGGCAGACCCAGTTGCCTTCCGGCGTGGGGTCCTTGCCTTCCACCAGGATCGGGCGGCCGTTCTTGTCGATGCCCGTGGCCCAATCCACGCTGTCGGTGAGCTGGGTGGCGTTCAGAAACTCGCCGGTCACACGGTCGAGCACGTAGAAGAAGCCGTTGCGGTTGGCGTGCAGCACCAGCTTACGCGGCTTGCCCTCGTACTCCATGTCCACCAGCATGGGCCAGCTCTGGGCGTCCCAGTCATGCGTGTCGTGCGGGGTGAACTGGAAGTGCCACTTGACCTTGCCGGTCTCCGGGTCCATCGCCAGCAGGGAGCTGGTGTAGAGATTGTCACCGGGCCGCACGTTGCCGTTGAAGTCCGGCCATGCGTTGCCGGTGGTCCAGTAGAGCAGGTTGAGGTCCGGGTCGAAGGTGCCCGACAGCCAAGCCGCGCCGCCGCCGTACTCCATGATCTTGGCGTCGCCCCAGGTCTCCGAGCCGGGCTCGCCCGGCTTCGGGATGGTGTAGGTGCGCCACAGCTCGTGGCCGTCGTCGGCCGAGAGCGCCGCGATGAAGCCGCGGATGCCGCCGTCGCCGCCGGCGCTGCCGACGATCACCATGTTCTTGAGCGCCAGAGGAGCCGAAGTGGAGGTGATGCCGTCGTTCACATCAGCGAACTGCTTGGAGAAAAGCACCACGCCGGACTGCCGGTCGAGCGCGGTGAGGTAGTTGTCACTGGTGAAGAAGAAGACCTTGTCGCCGAGGATCGCGGCGCCGCGGTTCACGCCGCTCTTTTCGGCGCGGGCATCGACGTAGCTCCAGATCAGCCGCCCGGAACGGGCGTCGAGCGCGTAGACGGCGTTCGTGTTGGTCACGTACATCACGCCGTCGTGCACGATGGGGTTGGTGCGCAGCCCGCGTGCGTTGGGCACGTGATAGACCCACTTGGGTACCAAGGAGCCGGCGTTCTGTGGCGTGATCTGGTCCAGGGGGCTGTGCCGCCAGCCGTTGTAGCTGCCGGCGTAGGTGAGCCAATCGCGGCCCGGGCCCTTCACGATGTCTTCGTACCGGACTTGAGCGGCCAGCGATCCGGCCAGAGCGAGGGTCAACAACAGGGTCCGCATCATTCGCCCTCCGGGGCGTGGTCGCGCAGGCTTTGGCGCGCGAGGAAGGCAAACAGATTCTCGAGCTCTTGGGAGGAGAGCCGCTTGGCGTAGTCGTCCGGCATCGCCGACCGCTCCTGAATTTCGAGCTCCGCCACATCGCGCATCGAGATCAGGTGCAACTTCCCGTCCCGGTCGATGAGCTGCAGCGAGTAGTTGTCGCGGTTGCGCGCCGATCCCCGCAGCGTGGAGCCGTTCTTCATCTTGACGGTCACCAGCTCACGGCCCAGCAGGAAGAGCTCCTTGCCCGGCTCCAGCACCGATTCACGGATGACGGCCATCGGCCGCAGCCCCCCGATGTTGGTCAGATCCGGCCCGATCCGGCCGCCCTTGCCGTGAATGGCGTGGCAGCCGGAGCAGCCGGCCTTCTTGCCCCAAAAAACCTCGGCTCCGGCGACGGCGTCGCCCGGCGGCGGGTTTTCGGCGGCCGGCCCGATCAAGGCGTGCAGGAACGCCACGAGCTGCCAGGTCTCGTCGTCGGTCAGGTTGGTGGCCGGCATGTCCGCGCCGGGCAATCCGTTGCGGATGGTCGTGAAGATCTTCTCGTCCGAGAGTGGGTGCCACATCGGGCGCCGCACCAGGTTCGGGCCGCGTCCGCCGCTACCGTCTGGACCGTGGCAGCCGGCGCAGGACCGCCCGTAGAGCTTCGCTCCCGCCGCGATCGCCTCGGGCTGACCGATGAACGGATGCTTCGACTCGCTCTCGTACCGTCCGTGCTGGGCGGAGAGCGGCAAGACGAGCAGGAGTCCCCAAAGACACGCTCTCATGACCTCAGAATGATACAGCACGGCGGGGCTCGCTAAGAAGCGGGAATCGACGACACTTCAAAGCCCGCCGGTAACGTCCAAAATGGCCCCGGTGACGTAGGACGCCTGCTCGGAGAGCAGCCAAACGATGGCCGCCGCCACCTCGCCCGGGTCGCCGCCGCGCTGCATGGGCGCCAAGCCCTTGACGCGCTCCACGCGGTTGGGCTCCCCGCCCTTGGCGTGCAGCTCGGTGTAGATGAACCCGGGCCGCACGGCGTTGACTCGGACGCCCTCGCGCGCGACCTCCTTGGCCAGGCCGATCGTGAAGGTCTCCAGCGCGCCCTTGCTCGCCGCGTAGTCGACGTACTCGCCCGGCGAGCCGGTCTTGGCCGCTACCGAGGAGACATTGACAATCGATCCGCCGGTTCCGCCGAACCGAGTGGACATCCTGCGCACGGCCTCTCGCGCGCACACCATGGGGCCGAAGACGTTGGTTTCGAAGATACGGCGCAGGCGGGCCACGTCGACAGCGTCGAGACGCATCTGCGGCTCGAGCGTGGCGGCGTTGTTGACCAGGTCGGTCGGCGTTCCCAGCTCGCGCTCGACGGCTTCGAACAGCCCCGCGACCTCATCTTCCCGGCTGACGTCGGCCTGCAGGGCCACCGCCGCGCCGCCGTCCTGTCGAATGGCTTCGGCGACGCTCTCGGCCGCCTGCCGATCGCGGAGGTAGTTGACCGCGACGCGGTAGCCTTGGCTTACGGCGAGTCCGGCCACGGCTGCGCCGATGCCGCGGCCGCCGCCGGTGACCAGCAGAACACGCGACTCGCGGGAGGAACGAAGGTCGGGAGAGGAAGCGGGAGACTGCGTCATGGCGAATTTCTTAGCGTAAGGCGCCGCGGGTCGGCTAACGGCTCCGGGCGGGAAGCGTCTGACCCCGCATGTCGAGCGCCGTGACCCGCCGAAGCTTCCTCCGCGCCACCGCCGCTGTCCCCCTGCTGGCCCGGGACTGGCGGTCCGGCCCTCCGGCCTCCTATGTGAAGGAGCTGGAACGCCTGATGCGGGCCGCCCCGGTTCCCGGCGCCGTGATTGGCGGCGTCCGAGAGCATGAGCCCGGCTGGATCCTTCCGCTGGGCGTACAGCTCGAAGGGTCGGACTCCGCCGTCACGGCCTCTACCCTGTTTCAAGCCGCCAGCCTGACCAAGCAGGCCACCGCCTACGCCGCCTTCGCCTTGCGCGACGCCGGCAAGCTCGACTTCGAGCGCCCGCTGACGGAGTACTTGGACGATCTACCCGATCCCGCGGCCCGCCGGGTACGGATTCGCCATGTGCTGAGCCACTCTTCCGGTTTCCCAAACTGGCGTTCGCCGACCGACGAGAACCCCGCGCCGGCCCTGACGCCTTCGTTCGAGCCGGGCGAACGCTACCGCTACTCCGGCGAAGGGTATTTCTACCTGCAGAGAATCCTGGAAGCCGTGACCGGCCAAGGCTTCGTGGGGCTGATGCGGGAGCTGGTCTTCGAGCCGTTGTCGATGACCTCGTCGACCGTGCTGTGGGATCCGGCGACGCTTGACCGCACGGCCCGGCCCCATGGCAGCCATGGAGAGGTCGGCAAGGGCTGGGATGCGGCGGCGAGGGCCGTGCGAGCCTATGCCGACCGCATCGGCAGAGCCCCGGACGAGCTGCGCTACGACGACTACGCCGCAGCGATCCGAGAGGCGGGCAAGCCCGGCCTGCCGAACTGGATCGTGCCCAACGCCGCGGCCAGCCTGGTCACCACAGCCGAAGACTACGCGCGCTTTGTGGCCGCCGCAACCCGCCGCACCGAGATCGTCCGGCAGCAGGTGGAGATCAACGAGTTCCTGGGCTGGGGGCTGGGCTGGGCGATCGAGCGAGCTGACGGACGCGTCTATGCCTGGCAGTGGGGCGACAATCCCGGCTTCAAGAACTTCGTGCTGGCCGAGCCGGCCGACGGCGCCGCAGTCTTCGTATTCACCAACGGGGACTCGGGCGCGCGCGTCTACGACCGGGCCCTGACGCACGCCACAGGTCACGACCATCCGGCCCTGTTCTGGCTGTAGCCGAGCCCCGCGACGAACAGCGGCCGCCCCGGGTCGCCGCGCTCCCGTGTTACGACCGCTATACTTGGAAGCGAACGTGCAAGTCGACGCAGCCACCCGCCGCCGCCGGCGCAAGCTGGCTCTGGAGCGTTCGCTCCGGGAGCTTCGTATGCTTTGGCGGGGCCTGACCGACGTCGATCGGCCGGTGCTGGCGCAGATCATCCCGACGCGCCGCTGCAATATCGCCTGCGCTTACTGCAACGAGTACGATCACGTCTCCAAGCCGGTTCCCACCGAGGAGATGCTGCGGCGGATCGACCACTTGGCCAAGCTGGGCGTCTCGATCGTCACGTTCTCGGGCGGCGAGCCGCTGCTGCATCCGGAGCTCGACGAGCTGATCCGCCGCATCCGCGAGCGGGGCATGATCGCCAGCCTGATCACCAACGGCTACTTCATGGTCCCCGAGCGCATCCAGCGGCTCAACGACGCGGGGCTCGAGTACGTACAGATCTCGATCGACAACATCAAGCCGGACGACGTTTCGAAGAAGAGCCTGAAGGTGCTCGACAAAAAACTCGTTTGGATGGCGGAGCACGCCGACTTCCACGTGAACATCAACTCAGTGGTGGGCGGCGGCGTGGACAACCCCGAGGACGCCTGGGTGATCGCGCAGCGGGCGGTGGAACTGGGCTTCACCTCCACGGTCGGCATCATCCACGACGGCTCCGGCCAGCTCAAGCCGCTCAGCGGCCCCGAGCGCTCGGTCTTCGACCGCATCAAGTCCCTGAGCAAGAAGTCCTACGCCCGCTTGGACTTCTTCCAGGAGAACATCGCCAACGCCAAGCCCAATGACTGGCGCTGCCGCGCCGGGGCTCGCTACCTCTACATCTGCGAGGACGGCTTGGTGCACTACTGCTCCCAGCAGCGCGGCGCGCCCGGCACTCCTCTGGTGGAGTACACTCTCGAGGACGTTCGGCGGGCCTACCGCACCGAGAAGTCCTGCGCCCCGATGTGCACCGTCTCCTGTGTGCACAAGGTGTCAGCGTTCGACTTTTTTCGGGGACGCCAGACGCCGCCCACGCCGGGCGAATTGGTCTCCCTGGCGTCGGGAGACTGATTGGCACTTGTTTTCAGTGAGTTGAGCGATCTCCGCCAACTCCGGTCCCAGGGGCGATAGTACTGTCGTCCCACCCGGTCATACAGCAATATACCCCGGGAAAAGCGGCGCTCCTTCTCATATTCCGGGCTCTCCCCCTCATCGGATGATCAGGGTGTCAGAAGCGGTTGGAGAGACCGATTCGGCGCTCCGAAAGTACAGAGAGATCAGGGAGAGAAATCATGGAAAAGATCAACAAGTTGATTGTTCGTTTGCTGAACGACGAGAAGGGCCAGGACATGGTCGAGTACGCGTTGCTGGCCGGCTTCATCGCCGTCGCCGCCGGCGCCATTCTGCCGACCGTGTCGAGCAACATCTCGGTCATCTTCTCGAAGATGAGCTCGGTCGTCGCCGACGCCGCCAGCTAGTCCGACGCCACAAGCGCGAAAGCAGCAAGGGGCGGCCTTCGGGTCGCCCTTTCTCGTTTGCGGGCCGCCAGTCCAACGCGCTGCGAGAGTTCGGGCGGTCGGGGCAAAACAGTACTTTGGTCCCACCTGATCATAGATGTTTGCACTGCAGCGATTCCAGGCCTCTCCCGCATATTCGGGGGATCTTTTGACACCGGATGATAGAGGTGTCAGAAGCGGTTGGAGAGAACCGATTTCGGCGCTTCGCTAGTGAGAAACGAGGGAGGAAAAGTCATGGAAAAGATCAACAAGCTGATCATCCGTTTGCTGAACGACGAGAAGGGCCAGGATATGGTCGAGTACGCGCTGCTGGCCGGTTTCGTGGCGGTCGCCGCGGGCGCGATCCTGCCGACCGTGTCGGACAACATCTCGGTCATCTTCTCGAAGATGAGCTCGGTCGTCGCTGACGCCGCCAGCTAGTCCGCAAGTTCCCCAATGGTGTGAGCCAAAACGGAGGGCGGCCGCTGACGGCCGCCCTCCTTCTTTTGTCTGGGAGTATCCCCGCCGCGGGAATCTCGGCTCAGCGTCGGATCCAGTCGCAGCCGCCTTCGGTTCCGCAGTAGTAGATCCGCAGCTCCGCCGGAGCCTTGCGGCGAGCCCAGTCGCCGCCGTTGACGAACAGCGCCGTCGCCCAGGCTTCGCTGTCGAGAGCCGACTCCGACAGCACCGACACGGCAAGAGTTCCCTGCGCCGGCTGTCCCGTGCGCGGGTCGAAGATGTGGCTGTAGACCTTGCCGTCCACCTCGAAGAACTTTTCGTAGGAGCCGGAGGTCGACATCGAAGCGTCCCGTAGGCGCACGGTCGTGGCCACCTCGTCGGCATCCTTCGGATTGCGGATCTCGACCGGCCAGCCCTCGGGTTCATCCGGCGGCGCACCGATGGCGTAGAGGCTGCTGGTGCCGGCGCTGATGAAGCCTGATCCGATGCCGTAGCCCTTGAGCAGCGCCGCGATGCGCTCTACGGCATACCCCTTACCAATTCCGCCAGGGTCGAGCTTCAGTCCATCGACGTCGAAGCGCACTTGGCGCGCCGCCGGGTCGACGTGCAGGTGTCGGTAGCCCGTCGATTCGAGCGCTCGCCGCAGCCTCAGGCCGCCGGGCAACGCCCCGGCCCCGCGGAAGAAGCCCCAGGCTTCGACCAAGCTGCCCACGGTTACGTCGAACGCCCCTTCGCTCTGCCGGCTGTAGCGCAGGCAATCCTCGAGCAGCGCCACGCTCTCCTCGGAGACCGTCACGGGGCCCGCTGCGGCTTCGGCATTGAGGCGGCTCCATTCGCTTTCCGGCCGGTAGTTGCTGATCAGACGATCGATGCGGCGCGCCTCCTCGAAGGCGGCCAGGGTCGCCGAAGCCAAGGCCCCGCGGCGCGGGCCGTAGAGCGCAATGCGGAGCTCGCTGCCCATGACTGAGGCGCTGGCCTCGTAGCGCTCCAAGGGCTCCTCGGCGGCCTTCGCCCGGGCGGCCGGGAAGGCGAGCGCGCAGGCTAGCAGGATTGCCGCCAACGGCTCCTTGCGGCGCTTCTCGATGCGCTTGAGCAGCGTCTCGATACGCTCGGCGTTCTGCGCGCCGCGGTCCACGCGAAACTCGAGCTGCGGCACGCGCCGGATGTCCAAGCGGTCGGCCAGCAGGCTCCTCAAGTAGCCCGAGGCGCGCCGGAGCGGGGCGAGAAAGGCTTCCTCGTTCTCGATGGCTTCGTCCGGGCCTTCCGACGGGACCACGAGCGCCCGAGCATAGCTGTAGTCCGGCGCAAGCTCCACCTTCGTGATGTGGACCGAAGGCAGGTTCGGGTCATCGACCTCAGACTCGAGAATCTCGATCAGATCCTGGCGAATCTGCTCGGCGGCGCGCGCGCGGCGTAGTCCTTTCATCGGTCTTCAGAATAGCTCGATGGACGACTCGGCGAGGTCCCCGCCCAGCATCTCGGCGGCGTCGGCTTCCACCCGCCGCAGGATCTCCTCCACGGTTCCCTGCGAGCCAGCCACGGCGGCGACGCCGATCGTGGCCAGCGTCCAGGAGGTCGGGGCCTCGACCTCCGCGACGGCGACGTTGAAGCGGTTGCGGAGGCGCTGTTTGAGGGCGCGCACCACCTGACGGCGGTCCTTGAGGGACCGCGCGTCAGCGATGCGCAATTCGAGAGTAAGAAGGCCTACGACAGCCAAGAGCTCTCAGCTCAGGACTTGAGCTTGAGCTCCTGAGCGACTTCGGTGCGGCGGAACGCCTCGATCACGTCGCCCTGCTTGATGTCGTTGTAGTTGTGCAGGGTCATGCCGCACTCCTGACCGGCGCGGACTTCACTGGCGTCGTCCTTGAAGCGCTTGAGGGTGTTCAAGCGGCCCGTGTAGACGACCGTGTTGTCGCGCAGCAGGCGAGCGTGGCTGTCGCGGCTGACCTTGCCTTCCTCGACCAAGCAGCCGGCCACCGTGCCGACCTTGGAGACGTTGAAGACTTCCTGGACCTTGGCACGGCCCTCGAACTCTTCCTTGATCACCGGCGCGAGCAATCCGGCCAGGGCGGCCTTGAGCTCGTCCTCGAGCTCGTAGATCACCGTATGGAGCCGGATGTCGATCTTCTCGCGCTCGGCCAGCGCCGCGGCGGTCCGTTCGGGACGGACGTTGAAGCCGTAGATGATCGCCTCGGAGGCGATCGCCAACAGCACGTCCGACTCCGAGATCGCGCCGACGCCTGTGTGGATGAGCTGTACCTCGACTTCGTCGTTGCGCAGCTTGCCCAAGGTCTCCTTGAGCACGTCCAGGGAACCCTGCACGTCGCACTTGAGCACGATCGGCAGTTCCTTGACCTCGCCGCGCCGCAGCAGATCCTGGAACTGCTCGAGCGACTGCCGCGAAGACTTCGCCAGCGTCTGCTCGCGCTCCTTGTCCTCGCGGAACTCGACGATCTTGCGGGCGCGATCGGTGTCGGTCACCACCAGGAGTTGGTCGCCCGGTTGCGGCAGACCCTCCAAACCAAGCACCAGCGCGGCCGAGGAGGGCTCGGCTTCCTTGATCTTGGCGCCCTTGTCGTCAATCAGGGCGCGCACGCGGCCGAACACCGAGCCGACCACGAAGTAGTCGCCTACGCGCAGGGTGCCGTTCTGCACGATGACGGTCGCCACCGGGCCCTGGCCGCGATCGAGCTTGGCTTCGAGCACGGTGCCCACGGCGGTTCGATTCGGATTCGCCGTCAGCTCGCGCATGTCTGCGACCAGCAGAACCATCTCGAGCAGGTCTTCGATGCCCTGGCCGGTCAGCGCCGACACCGGAACCATCGGGGTCTCGCCACCCCACTCTTCCGGCATCAGGCCGCGGTCGGAGAGCTGCTGCTTCACCCGATCCGGCTGGGCGTTGTTCTTGTCGATCTTGTTGACGGCCACGATCAGCGGCACGTTCGCCGCCTTGGCGTGGTCGATGGCTTCGAGCGTCTGGGGCATCACGCCGTCGTCGGCGGCGACCACCAGGATGACCACGTCGGTCACCTTGGCGCCCTGGGCGCGCATCCGCGTGAACGCCTCGTGGCCAGGCGTGTCGATGAAGACGATCTTGCGATCGTTGTGCCACACCTCGGAGGCGCCGATGGCCTGGGTGATCCCGCCCGCCTCGCGGTCGGCGATGTGCGTCTCGCGAATAGCGTCGAGCAGAGAGGTCTTGCCGTGGTCGACGTGACCCATCACGGTCACCACCGGCGGCCGCGGCAGCAACTGGCCCGGATCCTCGGCCAAGTCGATATTGAGGGAGCTCTCCTCCTCGAAGGTGATCTCCTCGACCTGCGCGCTGAAGACCCTGGAGAGATCGCGAATCATCTCCATGTCGAGCGTCTGGTTGATCGTCGCAAAGACGCCGCGCTCGAACAGGACCTTGATGATCAGGTTCGCCTTGATGCCGAGCTTCTCGGCCAATTCCTTGACCGTGGCGCCTTCGCCGATGGCGATCTGCGCATTCTGAGCCTTCGGCGGACCGGCCTTGGCGCGCGCCGCGGCCTGCTTCTGCATGAACCGCGTCTCGCGCTCGGCCTCAGGATCTCGCTTGACGCGCGGGCGAGCCATCGGCCGCGGCCGACGGCTGTCGGGACGACCGGGAGCGCCGGGCGTGATGCCCGGGCGGCCGGGTGTCGCCGGAGCGCCCGGACGCATGCCGGGGCGCGGCGTAGGCATGCCCGGGACCGGGCCTTCCGGCCGCGGACCTTGGTAGATGGGCTTGCCTGGCGTAATCGTGGGCCGCGGACGCGGACCGGGGGCCGAGACTCCCGGCTGCTGAGCCGCTCGCGGACCTCCGGCGCGGTGCGGCGCGGGACGTTGAGGCACCGGCGGACGCACCGGCGCGCCGGGCTGCGGCGCAGCGGCGGGCGGCCTGGAGATTCTGGCTTCCGGACGGCCGGTCGGGACCGAAGGCACCGAGCGGCGGACCGGTTCCGCCGGCGTCACGCGCTCATGCAGCGGCTTGGGCAAGCGCGGCTTGGGAGCCGGTTGCGGAGCGCCGGGAGCGGCGGGCCGAGCCGCCGGCGGCGGCGTGGAAGTGGCAGCGGTCCGCGCCACGGGAGCCGAGGGCGGCGCCAGCGGACGCGCCGGCTGCGCCGGAGCAGCGGCCGGAGGCGGCGGAACGGGACGTGCGGGCGCGGCCGGAGGCGGCGTGGGCGTGGTCTGTCGGGCCTCGGGCCGGGCGGAGACAGGCGGAGCCGAGGGCGGCGGCGGCGCCGGAGGCGCGGTCCGCACGGGAGCGGTCGGAGACAGCGGCGGCGCCGGACGAGCCGGCGCGGGCGGCGGAGCCGCGCGATGCTGAGGAGCGGGAGGTTCCGCCCGTTCCGTCGTCGCAGGCGGCGCCTGCCGAGCAACAGGCGGACGCAACGGTCCGCCGCCGCCCTTCAAGGGCGGACGGAAGGGCGCCGGACGCAGAGCGACTCCGGCGGGTGTCTTGGGGCGGCGCTGAATCGTGGGAACCGCCTCCGACGTAGGCGTCGGGAGCTCGGTCTTCACGGTTCGCGGCCGCTCGCGTTGCGGCAGTTCCAGTTCGGGCAAAGGTTTGGAGTCCTGTTTCGATTCGCCGCCAAGGCGCTGCTTGATCTTCTCGACCGTACGCGGATCGACCGCACTCGAATGCGTCTTCTTCCCCGACACGCCCAGCTCGGGCAGGAGATCGAGGATTTCGTGCGCCTTGACTTCCAGGTCTCTCGCTAACTCGTTGATTCGAATCGTTGTCGCTCCTGTGCAATCGCCCTCTTTGAGCCGTGGCGAAGGTTCCGTTACGCCGCGTTAGCCGTAACGGAACCCCAATTCTAATCCCGGTCTTCCAAATCGTCCGCGTCCGGGTCGTCGTCCGCGTCCTTGTCCTCGTCCGGCCGCTGCAAAGAAGATGAGCGCAGTTTCATGTTATCAAAATCCTCAAGCGGGATCTCTTCATCGTCATCTTCCTCTTCCACGGCGCCCTCTTCGGGCAGGCCCGGCAGAACCATCGGACCGCGCCTTTCCGGCGCGCCTTCGCCGTCGGCCGCAGCCTGCTGGGCGCCTTCCGCCTCGCCCAACTCGCCGGCCTGATCGAACTGCGAGTAGTAGCTATTGACGGCGAGTTGGATCTGCTCGAGCACGCCGGCGTTCATACCGGGGATGGCGTCGAGCTGCTCCGGCGTCATGTCCGCCAGCGCTTCCACCGTCGTCGAACCGGCTTCCAGCAGCCGATCCACCACGAACTCGGCCAAGCCGTGATCGATCAAGACGCTGACCGGCGTACCCGAACCCGAGATGGCCTCCATGGCCGCCTCGACCTCCTGCCGCTTCTCGTCTTCGCTCTTGATGTCGATCCGCCAGCCCATCAACTTGGCGGCCAACCGCACGTTCTGTCCCTTCTTGCCGATCGCCAGGGAAAGCTGCATCTCGTCGACAACGACTTCGAGATGGCGGCCCACCGGGTCGATGATCGTGACGCGGCTGATCCGGGCCGGGCTCAGGGCACGCGTTGCGAGCTCGACCGGGTCCTCGGAGAACTCGATGATGTCGATCTTCTCGCCGCGCAGCTCACGGATGATGGACTGCACGCGCATGCCCTTCATGCCGACGCAGGCGCCGACCGGATCGACGTCCCGATCGGTCGAGACCACCGCGATCTTGGTCCGCTCGCCGGCTTCGCGCGCACAAGCGGCGATCCGCACGGTGCCGTCATAAATTTCCGGCACCTCCTGCTCGAACAGGCGCTTAACCAGCTCCTCGCTGGCGCGCGACACGATCACGGCCGGGCCACGGCCCGCCTTTTCGATCGTCTTGATGATTACGCGAACGCGGTCGCCGGGCGAAAAGCTCTCCAGCCGGGACTGCTCGCGGCGGGGCAGCCGCGCCTCGGTCCGGCCGAGGTCGACGATCAGGTCCGGGCCCTCGCTACGCTTGACGCCACAGGTCTCGAGCTGCCCCAGGCGGTCCTGGAACTCGGCGCAGATCGTCTCGCGCTCGGCTTCGCGAATCTTCTGGAAGATGACCTGCTTGGCCATCTGCGCCGAGATGCGGCCGAGCCCCTCGGTCGGCTTCAAAATGCGGATGCGGTCGCCGATCTGGGCGTTCTTGTCGAGCTTGCGGGCGGCGTTGATGCTGATCTCGCGCGCCGGGTTGGCCACCAGATCGGTCACGGTCATGATGGCGTAGACCTCGACGTTGCCGGTCTCTTGATTGAGCTCGGCGACCAGGTCTTCGTTGGACTTGTAGTACTTGCGCGCCGCGACCAGGATGGCGTCCTTGACCGCTTCCATGACGATGCCCGCGTCGATGTTCTTCAGCCGACTCAGGTCTTCGATTTGCGAATAAATGCCAGCCATAACTTCCCCTTACAACCGATCAGATCTCGACGACCAAGCGCGCCGTTTGCACGTCGCCGTGACGCACCTTCACCGGCTCGCCGCTCTTGCCTTCGAGGAGGATCCAGTCGCCGTCCACACCCGCCAAGCGTCCGCTCAAGCGCTGCTTGCCGTCCAGCGGCGCACGCAGCTTCAAGTTGGCCTTCTTACCCGCAAAACGCCGAAAGTCATCCAATTTGAGCAGCTTGCGGTCGAGCCCCGGCGACGAGACCTCCAAGTGGTAGTTGGAGGCAGGCACCACATCCTCCATGTCGAGGATGACCGAGGCCTGCTTGGCCACCGTCTCGCAGTCAGCGTGGGTCACGCCGCCCGGCTTGTCTATGAAAATTCGCAGGACGCCCCGCGAGGCGTTGCCCTTCCACTCGACTTCGACGACTTCCAGACCTTCTGACGACGCGATGCGCTCCGCGATGACGCGCGCCTTGTCCGCGATCGACTTCCCCGTCCCGCTCATCGTTCCAGTTGTGTTCCGAGCAACAAAAAGGTGGACCCGAGGTCCACCGGGAGGTCGCCCGATTGAGCGTCTCCACTCGGAATTCTACCGGTAAAACGAGCCGAAAGCAAACGAATCTTAACGGAGACGTTTCACCGCGATATTGCGAAACCTTTGGAAGCCGCCTTGTTTCCAGCGCTGTTCTCCGCCATGCACCTGGACCGCCAGATGCCCCTGCGTGGCGCCGCCCGCCGCGTGATTGGCCGTATCTTGGAAGTCGGTGATCCGGGTCCCGTTGAGCCAGACCTGGATGTGAGGAGTCGCACCTTCGATGCGAACCCGAAAGACGTTCCATTCGCCCTTCTTCCAGACCTTCTCCCAGTCGGTCGACCAAGTGGTCTCCACGCCTTCGAGGCGCTCGCCGTAGACGCCGCCCATGTTGCCGCCTTCCAGGTAATCGAGCATCACCTGATAGCCTTGGCCGGCCGCATTGGAGCGCAGGAAGAGCCCTCCGTCGCAGCCGAAGTCCGGATTGACTTCCAGGTAGACCTCGACGTCGCCGTAGAGCTCATCGGTGAGCAGGATGCCGCCATTGCCGGCCGGCCGCTGGGTCCCGGTCAGCACGCCCTCGCGGATGCGCCACTCGGAGGTGTCGCCGTGGTGGCTGGTCAAGGAGATGTGCCAGCCGGCCAAATTCTGGTGGTTGAAGATCGGCTCGAATCCTTCGGGGACCTGAGCCGAGCCCGCTGCGGCCGCAACCAACAAGCAGAAACCGACGCGCAAGACTCCGGAGTTGGCCGACATCCCGCATATGATAGCGACTCGTCGCCCACACAGATCGCCCGCACAGATCGAAAGATCCAACCGGCGCGGCGTCTCCCGAGCGGTCCCTATTTCTCTTTCCAGCCCGCTCCGTGCACGAAGCGTCCGGGCGTGGCGCCGGTATGCTCGCCGTCGGCCAGCACGTGACCGCCGTTGACGAACACGTGCATCATGCCGGTGGCGTACTGCAAGGGCTTCTCGAAGGTGGCATGGTCCTGGATCTTGTCGGGATCGAAAGCCACCACGTCGGCGAAGTAGCCCTCTTTGAGCAGGCCCCGCTCCTTCAGGCCGAGCGTCTGCGCCGGCAGTCCGGCGAGCTTGTGGACCGCCTGGGGCAGCGTCAGCAGCTTTTCGTCGCGAGTGAACTTGCCCAGCACCCGGGCGAAGCTGCCGTAGGCTCTCGGGTGCACGCTGCTCTGGAGGAAGACGCCCTCCGGCGCCAGCGACGGCGAATCCGAGCAGAAGCTCAGCCAGGGAAGTTGGATCTTCTTGCGCAGATTGTCTTCGGACTGCGTGAAGTAGACCGTGGCGACGCGGCTGCCGTCTTCGATGATCAGGTCCATGGCGGTGTCTTCCGGCGACGTTCCGCGCATCTTGGCGACCTCGGCCAAGGTCTTGCCGGTCAGCGGCTTGAGCGCCTCGGTCTTGAAGCCGACCAGCAGCACGCCTTCGGGGCCGCCGGCCTGCTGCAGCATGTTCTCCCAGTCCTTGGCGGCGACGTTCATCTCCTTCGTGATGCGCTTGCGCGTGGCGGGGTCCTTCATGCGCTCGATGGACTTGTCGAAGCCGCCGTCCTGCACCCAGGGCGGCATGGTCGAGTTCAAGCCGGCCGAGCCGGCCGGATAGGTGTAGGCGTCGGCGGTGATCTTCAGCCCTTCGGCGCGGCCCTTCTCGAACAGCTCGATCACCTGGTCCATCTTGGGCCAGTTGGACTTGCCGGCCGCCTTGAGGTGATACATCTCGCCGCGCGCGCCAGACTCGCGCACGATGCGCAGGAACTCCTCGACGGCTTCAATCAGCGACTCGCCCTCGCTGCGGATGTGGGACGCGTAGACGCCGTCGTACTGGCCGGCCACCTTGGCCAGCTCGATCAGCTCTTCAGTCGAGGCAAAGAACCCGGGGGGGTAGACCAGCGACGAGGCCACGCCCATGGCGCCTTCCTCCATCGCCTGCTTGACGATGCCGCGCATCTGCTCCATCTCTTCCGGAGTCGCCGCACGGTCTTCGTAGCCGATCACGGCTACTCGCGGGGTGGCGGCGCCGATGTAGGAGCAGACGTTGGGCGAGACGCCCTTGTCCTCGAGGAACTGCAGGTAGCCGCCCAGGGTGTCCCAGGAGACTTCGTACTTGATGTCGCCCTGCCCTTCCTGCATGCGCTGCTTCATCGCCGGCGTGAGCGGGCCCATCGAGTTGCCCTCGCCCATCACCTCGAGCGTCACGCCCTGCCGAATGTCGGACTGCGAATGGCCGTCCTCGATGAGCGACTCGTTGGACCAGCACATCATGTTGATGAAGCCGGGCGCCAACGCCAGGCCCTTGGCGTCGATCTCCTTCTTGCCCTTGGCCGAGGCGAGATCGCCGATCTTGGCAATGCGGTCGCCCTGGATCGCCAGGTCGGCGGTCACGCCGTCGGCGCCGCTTCCGTCGTAGATCGTGCCGCCGCGGAGGATTACGTCATACTCCGGGCCGGGCTGGGCGCAGGCGGCGAAAAGAAGGAGAGGAAGCAGCGGAAGCAGACGACGCATGGGGCCATGCTAGCGGAAAAACGCCCCAATTTGAGCCCGCTGCGCGCGCCCGCTGCCAGGGCTTGCAAAAATTCCCCGAAATCACCGGCGGCGGCGCTTCGCAAGGTCGCGAAGCGCCGCCGCCAGGGCAATGGTCTTGGCCCGCCCTACTTGCGCTCGAGCGGTGTGACGACGATCTTGTAGAACTCCACGCTGCCGTGGTCGCCCTGTAAGGTGATCGGCCCGGGCTGGTCCTCGTGCCAATCGGTCGCCATCGCCGTCAACCCATGCACGTCCACATGGTCGTGGATCGTCTGGCCGTTGAGAACGGCCGTCAGCTCGCGGCCGATCAAGGTCACGTCGAGCGTCTGGCGCTGGTTGGCGGCCATGCTGGCGTTCACGTCCGCCGCCTTGCGGCTGTACAGGGCTCCGTTGCCGGACTTCGAGGGCTCCTCGCCGTAGTCGTCGTAGATCTGGATCTCGTAACGGCCCCGCAGCCCGATGCCGCTGTTGCTGTGCGGCATGACGGCGTATTCCACATGCAGCCGGAAGTTCCAGAACTTCTGCTTGCTCACCAGCTCGTCGGCGCCCTTGTTGTTGATCAGCTTGCCGTCGACGACGATCCACTCGCCGTTGCGCTCCGGGTGCAGAGTCGACCAGGAGTCGAGACTCCGGCCGTCGAACAGGATCACGGGTTTGCCGGCGCGCCAACTGCCGTCGTCGGCGTCGTCAATCTCGGGAGCGCGATGCCCGACCCAGTGCATCTCCTTGCCCTTCTGAGTCGTCGTCCCGTGGAGCTCTCCGCCGGAGAGCTTCGCGACCGTCGTCGAGCTCAGGGTCAGCGTGGGGTCTTTTTTTGAACGCGGCCGGTCGACCCGGAACCGCAATTCGCCGCCGGAAACCTCCGCGCCGGCGATGGGGTCGACCTGACCGCCTTGTTGCAGGCCGACGGCCGACCCGGTGACGGCGCCCCGGCCGGCGCCTTCGATCTCCAGCCAGCCGACCCGCCCCGGCCCGTCACTTGTGGGCTCGAGCAGCCAGCGGCCGTTGAAATCAGCGTCGGCGGCGACGGCCAAGCTGGCAATCAACGCCAAGAAACAGATGCGAAGCATTGTGTTGGCAAACTCTCCGTTTCGGGTCGTGTTGCGGCCCTGAAACGCCGCCGACCCCATGATATGCTACCCCTCTTTAGAGTGACCGACGTCAACCAATTCGCCATCGGCGTAGACCTGGGAGGAACGAACCTTCGCGCCTCGGCGGTCGCCGTCGATGGCCGGGTGCTCGAAGACTTCCAGATCTCTACCGAGGCTCAGGGCGGCCCCGACCATATCGTGCAGCGTATCGTCGAGGGCGTACGCGAGGTCAATGAAGGTCACACCGGCAGCGAGCTGATCGGCGTGGGCGTCGGCGTACCGGGCCTCATCCGCTTGGAAACAGGCGTGATCGCCAAGGCGCCGAACCTGCGCGGCTGGGAAGAGTATCCCCTCAAGCAGAAGCTCGAGCAGGCTCTGGAGCTGCCGGTGATGGTGGAGAACGACGCCAACGCCGCAGCGCTGGGCGAAGTCTGGCTCGGCGCAGGGCGCGACGTGAACGACCTGGTGCTGCTGACGCTCGGCACGGGCATCGGCGGCGGCATCGTGTGCGATGGCAAGATCCTGCACGGCTGGCTCGGTATGGCCGGCGAGATCGGGCACGTCACCGTCGATCCGCACTCGCCGCACATCTGCGGCTGCGGCAACAACGGCTGCCTGGAGACCGAGTCGGCCGGCACGGCGATCCGCAAGATGGCGCTCCAAGCCGTGGAGGAAGGCCGCTCGCCGGCGCTGGCGGCGCTGCTGGAGAACGAGGGCCAGCTCACGCCGCTGCTGTGCGCTCAGGCCGCGGACGGCGGCGACCCGGCCGCGCGCGAAATCTTCGAACACGTCGGCTGGGGCCTGGGCATCGGCTTGGCCGGGCTGATCAACACGTTCAACTTCCCGCTCTATCTGCTCGCCGGAGGCGTGCTCGCCGCCTGGGACCTGTTCGCTCCGGCGATGATGCGCGAGGTCGAGCGGCGTTCGCTCACCTACCGCAACACGAACACCCGCATCGAGAAGGCCTCTTTGGGCAACAAGGCCGGCATCTACGGCGCCGCCTACCTGCCCATTCAGGCCGCCCGGGAACCAAGACCATGAAGTATTGGCTGGGAATCGACATCGGCACCGGCGGCTCGAGAGCCCTGCTGGTGGACGCCGAGGGCGTCGTCGCCGCCGGCGTGACCGCGCCGCACGAAGAGATGCGCATGGAGCGGCCCCTGTGGGCCGAGCAGCGCCCCGAGAACTGGTGGGACGCCGCACAGCTCGCCATCCGCGAAGCGCTGGCCAAGGCTGGGGCGAAGGGCGAGCAGATCGCCGGGGTCGGCTTCTCCGGGCAGATGCACGGGCTCACGCTGCTCGACGCCGCCGGCGAGGTCATCCGGCCGGCGCTGATCTGGTGCGACCAGCGCAGCCAGCAGCAGGTCGACTGGATCAACCGCACCGCCGGCAAGGCGTTCGTGCTGGAGCAAACGGCCAATCCGGCGCTGACGGGCTTTACCGCGCCGAAGCTGCTGTGGGTTCGCGACAACGACCCGCGCAGCTACGAGCGCGTCCGCAAGCTCCTGCTGCCCAAGGACTACGTCCGCTACATGCTCACCGGCGACTACGCCGGGGACGTCTCCGACGCCTCGGGAACGGCCCTGTTCGACGTGATGGGCCGCCGCTGGGCGTTGCCCCTGGTCGAGCGGCTGGGCCTCGACGCCGACATTCTGCCGCCGGTATACGAGTCCTCGGCCGTGGTCGGAGCGGTTTCAAACCGAGCGGCCGAGAGCACCGGGCTCGCCGCCGGAACGCCGGTAGTCGCCGGAGCGGGCGACCAGGCGGCCAGCGCAGTGGGCAACGGCATCGTCGAGACCGGCTTGGTGTCGTGCACCATCGGCACCTCCGGCGTGGTGTTCGCTCACATGGACCAGGCCGCGTACGATCCCGGCGGCCGGGTGCACACGTTCTGCCACGCCGCGCCCGGCAAGTGGCACGTGATGGGCGTGACGCAGGGGGCCGGACTGAGCCTGCAATGGTTCCGCAATCAGCTCGGCCAGGACGCCGTCGCCCGTGCGGCGCAGGAAGGCGGGGATGCCTACGAAATCCTGATGGCCGAAGCCGCCCACGCCCCGGCCGGAAGCCAGGGCCTGTACTGGCTGCCTTACCTGATGGGCGAGCGCACGCCGCACCTCGACGCCGCTGCGCGCGGCGGCTGGATCGGTTTGACCGCCAGCCACACCCGCGCGGACCTGATCCGTTCGCTGATCGAGGGCGTCAGCTACAGCCTCAAGGATTGTCTCGAGATCGTCGAAAGCCTCGGCGTCGGCGTCGAGGCGGTGCGGGCTTCCGGCGGCGGCGCCAAGAGCCCCTTCTGGCGCTCGATCCTGGCGGGCGTCTTCAGCAAGCCGATCGCGACGCTGCAAACTCAAGAAGGCTCGGCTTACGGGGCGGCGCTGCTGGCAATGGTGGGATCGGGGCGCTTCGACTCGGTCGAGGAGGCCTGCCAAGCCACGATTCGCGAGCGCGAGCGGATCAGCCCGGACCCGGACCTCACGGCCGTCTACGAGCCCGGTCACAAGCTCTACCAGTCGCTGTATCCGGCCTTGCAGGCGTCGTTCCCGCGGATGTGACTGCTAGAATTCCGGCTGGGCTCGGCGTCCCCGTCCGGGACCGGCCTGGATGCATGACCGACGCCACCCGCCGGGCCTTCGACGCCGTCGCTGAAACCTACGACGCGGACTTCACCGACTCGCACATCGGCCGTCTGCAGCGCGGACAGCTCCGGCGCATCTACGACCGGCTCTTTGCGCCCGGCATGCGGCTGCTCGACCTCGGCTGCGGCACCGGCGAGGACGCCTTGGCCTTCGCCGCCGACGGCTGCGAGGTGGAGGGCGTGGACGTCTCGCCGGCGATGGTCGAGCTGGCGCGCCGCCGAGCGGCCGACGCCGGGCTGGAGGAACGAGCGGCCTTTCTGGCGCTGCCGCTGGAACGGCTCGACGAGCTGCCCGAGCGAGGCTTTCAAGGCGCCTACTCGAGCTTCAGCCCGCTGAGCTGCGTGCGCGAGCTGGCTCCGGTGGCTCGGGCGCTGGCCGACCGCATGGAGCCCGACGCGCCCTTGGCGTTGTGCCTGATGAGCCGCTGGTGCTTGTGGGAGACAGTGCTCTACCCCTTCACCGCCCGCCTGCACGAAGCCGCCGGACGAGAACTCGGGGGCTGGGTGAGGGCCTCGGCCGCCAGCCATGAAGTCGCCCTCTATTACCACGGCGTCCGTGAGGTGAAGAGAGCCTTCGCACCGTGGTTCCGGCTGGAAGGCGCGCAGGGGCTGGGAGTCTTCACGCCGCCCACCTATTTGGAGCCCTGGGCTCGCCGGAGGCAGCGCCTGCTGGGCGGGCTGGCTTGGCTCGACGAGCGCTTGGCCGCCCTGCCGCTGGTGCGTTCGCTGGCCGAGCATCGCGTCATGGTGCTGCGCCGGACTCCGGACTAGACGAGTCCGGCTCGCGCGTTTGCACTGGAGAGCCGCCGGACCTGCTACGGTCGAGACGTGGCCGAGCCCATCCATTTCGAGGCGCCGGAAGACGCCGCGGGAGTCCGCCTGGACCGCTTTCTCACCGAGCAGCTCGAAGGCTACTCCCGCACCCGGATTCAGGCCTGGATCCGGGACGGTCGCGTGCTGGTGGACGACAACACGGCGCGGCCTTCGGCCAAGCTCGAAGGCGGCGAGTCGATCGAGGTCGAGCCGCAGGAGCTTGCGCCGCTGCGAGCCGTCCCGGAAGCCATCCCGCTCGACGTTCTGTACGAGGACGAGGACTGCGTGGTCGTCTGCAAGCCCGCCGGCATGGCCGTCCACGCCGGGGCCGGAGCCGCCGGGGCCTCCGGAACGCTGGTCAACGCGCTGCTGCATCGCTTTCAAGGCAAGCTGTCGAGCATCGGCGGCGAGTTGCGACCGGGCATCGTTCACCGCCTGGACCGCTTTACCAGCGGCGCGATCGTCGCCGCCAAAACCGATCGGGGCCACCAGGCGCTGGCCGAGCAGTTCGAGCGGCGCTCAGTCGGTAAGACGTATCAGGCGATCGTCCACGGCCAGGTTCTCGATCCGCTGATCGAGACGCGGCCGGCCAAGGGACGCGTGATCAAGCCCGAAGCAACGGCGTGGGTGCGGCTGGAGAGCCCGATCGGGCGAGACACCCGTCGCAGGGCCCGCATGGCCGTGGGCGGCGGCGGCCGTCCGGCCATCACTGACTACCGGCCGCTGCGCTCCAACCTGCGCTATTCCTTGCTGGAGGTCCGCATCCACACGGGCCGCACGCACCAGATCCGCGTGCATTTGAGCTGGATTGGCCGGCCGGTGGTCGGCGATCGCCTGTACGGCGCAGCGTCCCCCGACGACGGCGTCGAGCAGCCGGACCGCTACTATCTGCACGCAGCCCTACTGCGGTTTCGGAGCCCCTCGACCGGCGAGGAGGTGTCCGTCGTGGCGCCGACGGACGCGGATTGGAATCAAAGGTTGACCGCGCTGGAGTTATAATCACGGGCAGCTTGCAGTTCATGACGAGACGGTCTTTTTGTTTGTCGGGAGCCGCCGGGTTGGCGGCCGGGTCCTTGCGCGCGCAGGAGGCCGGCAAGGTCGCCGGCCAGGAACAGGCGTCGGAATTGGGCGATGAGTCCAAGATCGTCGTCCAGGTCTCGCGCGTTCCGCTGCTGTTCACCGTCACCGACAAGAAGAACCGCTTCATCACGAACCTCGAAAAAGAGGACTTCGAGATCTACGACAACGGCGAGCCGCAGGAGATTCGCCAGTTCGTCCGCGAGAGCGATCTGCCGCTGCGCATCGGCATCCTCATGGACACGTCGAACTCGATCCGCGGCCGCTTTCGCTTCGAGCAGGAAGCCGCCATCGAGTTCATCCGCGGCGTGCTGGCGCAGGAGAAGGACCGGGCCTTTCTGGTCGCCTACGACACCCGCGCCGAGCTGATGGTCGACTTCACGCACGACTCCGAAAAGCTCGCCGAGGGCGTCCGCTCGATGCGGCCGGGCGGCGGCACGGCGCTGTACGACTCGATCTACTACGCCTGCCGCGACAAGCTGCCCGAGGATCGGCCGCTCGAGGAGTTCCGCCGGGCGCTGGTCCTCATCGGCGACGGCGAGGACAACCAGTCCAGCGTCACCCGCGACATGGCGCTCGAGATGGCTCACAAGGCCGAGGCCGTGCTCTACACCATCTCCACCAATCGCTCGGGCATGCGCCAGGACGGCGACAAGGTGCTCAAGTACTTCGCCGAGGAGACCGGCGGCGTCAGCTTCCACCCGTTCCAGGCCACTGAGCTGGAGCAATCGTTCGCGGATATCGCCAACGAGCTGCGCCACCAGTACTTCATCATCTATTCGCCGACGAACTTTGCGATGGACGGCAGCTTCCACAAGATCAAGATCAAGTCGAACGTCAAGAACGCCGTCGTCCGCGCCCGTTCCGGATACTACGCGCCCACGCCCGACGAGTTGCGCTGACCGGCGCGCCCCCGCGTCCCGCCGTGTGACGCTCAGCCCGAGAATACAGCGGA
Source organism: Acidobacteriota bacterium (assembly GCA_016125275.1). GTDB lineage: Bacteria > Acidobacteriota > Terriglobia > Bryobacterales > UBA6623 > RI-231. The sequence goes on from WGMB01000003.1 coordinate 1,104,826, forward strand.
TCGCTCGACCCGCTTTCGTTTTTTGTTCGCCTGATGTACGATGAGGGTCCGACCCGCATCGTGCGGAAATCAAGGAGCCCGAAGACATGGACCAGCGTGACCGTCTGCGCAGCCTGGACACTGCAATTGGAGAGATCGAGAAAGCCCACGGGAAGGGGTCGATCCTGCGGCTCGGCCAGCGGGAAGCCGTCGTCAACGTGCAGGCGATTCCGACCGGCTCGATCGCGGTGGACGCCGCTCTCGGCGTGGGCGGGCTGCCGCGCGGCCGGGTAGTGGAGATCTACGGGCCGGAATCGTCGGGCAAAACCACGCTGGCGTTGTCAGTGATCGCGCAGGCGCAGAAGCTCGGCGGTATGGCGGCTTTCGTCGACGCCGAGCACGCCATGGACCCGACTTACGCCGAAAAGCTCGGCGTGAAGGTCGATGACCTGCTGGTCTCTCAGCCCGACTCCGGCGAGCAGGCCTTGCAGATCGCCGACGTGTTGGTGCGCTCGAACGCCATCGACATTTTGGTGGTCGACTCGGTGGCCGCCCTGGTGCCGCGCGCCGAGCTCGAGGGCGAGATGGGCGACAGCCACGTCGGCTTGCAGGCGCGGCTGATGTCCCAGGCGCTGCGCAAGCTTACCGGCCAGGTCTACAAGTCCAACTGCTGCCTGATCTTCATCAACCAGATCCGCGAGAAGATCGGCGTGATGTTCGGCAATCCGGAGACGACCACCGGCGGCCGGGCTCTGAAGTTCTACGCCTCCGTGCGGGTGGACATTCGCCGCATCGCCGCCCTCAAGGACGGTGACAACGTCATCGGCAACCGCACCAAGGTCAAGATCGTCAAGAACAAGGTCGCGCCGCCGTTCAAGCAGGCCGAGTTCGACATTATGTACGGCGAAGGCATCTCGCTCGAGGGCGACCTGATCGACCTCGGCGTCGAGAACAAGATCGTCCAGAAGAGCGGTGCCTGGTACTCGTACGACGACGAGCGCATCGGGCAGGGCCGCGAGAACGCCAAACAGTTCCTGCGCGACAATCCCGAGACGCGCGCCAAGCTCGAGCGCACCTTGCGAACGGCGCTGGGGTTGCAGACCCCGGAGATGCGGGCCGAAGAGCAGGCGGAAGAGGAAGAACCCGCTTCCACGCGCTCGCGCAGGGCGAAGGCGACCGCCTGATCGGCCTGCGTTATGCTGTTGGCGTGTCTGCCTGGACCAAGCTCTGTCTTGCCCTCGCGCTGCTGTTGAGCGCAGGGGGCTGCAACCGGGGCGAGGAGGGTTCAGTCAAGCTTCCGCCGCCCCCGGAGTTCGACCTCAGCTCTCTGGGGGAGAATCCTCGGCTGCTGGTGGAAGAAGCCCTGGCGCGGCTCGAACAGAACCCCAACGACGCCGGGCTCAACGGGCAGCTCGGCATGCTGTTTCACGCCTACGGGCGGTACGCAGACGCCGCCGCGATGTATGGCCGAGCACGCCAGCTCGCCCCCAAAGCCGGACGCTGGTCCTACTACCAGGGCGTCACGCTGGCCGAGCTCAAGCAGGTCGACGGCGCGGCGGAGGCGTTCAAGGAGAACCGCGAGCGCTGGCCCGACCACGCCCCGACGTTGCTGCGGCTGGCTCGGCTGTATTTCGAGGCGGGCGAGCTGGCCAAGAGCGACGCGCTGCGCAAGCAGGGGCGCGCAACGCTGGACCAGCTCATCGAGCAGCACCCTGATTTCGCGCCCGGGCTGATCGAGCTGGCCCGTCGCCAGTCCGGGGCCGGCGACGATCAGGCCGCCATCGAATCGCTCCACAAGGCGATTGACCTCAACTACCCCGGCAAGGAAGCCCACCAAGCGCTTGCCGAGATCCTCGATCGGCGGGGAGAGAAGGAGGAAGCGGAGCGCTACCGCGTGCTGGCCGCCAAACGTCCGGCCGTGCAGGACCTGGGCGATCGGTGGATGGCCGAGATCCGGGGCCTGGCCGTGACCGATCTCGGTTTCGCCGAGCGCGGCGAGCAGCTTGTGAAGGCGAATCGGCTGGGGCCGGCCGCCACGGAGTTCGAGCGCGCCATCGAAGCCGGCGGCGACGAGGACGCCCGCGTCAACCTGATCGCCGTATATGGCATGCAGGGTCTCGTCGACAAGGCCGAGCAACAGTACCGGTCTGCTCTGCGGGAGGGCGTGGAGACGGGCCGTCTGCACCTGAATATGGCGACCGTCCTGCTTGGCCAGGGTCGTCACAAGGAGGCCGAAGAGCTCTACCTCAAGGCCATGACGATCGACCCGTTTCTGCTCAAGGCCTATCTCGGCATGAGCCGCAGTTGCTTCCTGCAGAAGAGGCTGGCGGACGCCCAGCGCTGGTCCGAGCTGGCGGTGAAGCGCGAACCCGAGAGCACGCCGGCGCGCTTCGAGCTGGCGCGGGTCCTCCGGGCCCAAGGCAAGCCATCCGCCGCTCTGCCGCATATTCAGGTCGCGATCCGTTATTCCGAAGGCAAGGACCAGTTGCAGGCCTATCGCCTGCTGGCCAAGCTCCAGCTCGACACTCACGACCCCGAAGCCGCCGCCGCCACTCTGCGGACGGCGCTCGAAACGGCCCGGAGCACGGGCGACAACGTGGAGGCCATCCTCATCCAGACCCAGATCGACGACATCGGCAAACCCGCAGCCGCGGAGGCCCCCTAGGCGCAAGCGGCTTGACAGCGGCGGCGCCGGTGGGCCAACGTAGCCACGGTATGTCGAGCGAAATCACCCGCCGTACGTTCATCGGTTCCGCAGCCGCCGCCTCGGCCGCATCCGCCGCCACGGCCTTGCCCACGCGGGCTCTGGGCCGCACGGGGGCCCGACCGTCGATTCTGGCGCTGGGCTGTGGCAGCCGCCTGCTGGCCTACGGAGCCCCCGACAAGGCCGCCGAAGCCGTCAATCTGGCGATCGACTCCGGAATCACTTACATCGACACCGCGCAGGCCTACGGCGACGGCAAGAGTGAGACCTGGGTCGGCGAAGTCCTGAAGACGCGCCGCAAGGAGGTCTTTCTAGCGACGAAGATCCGCGCCCGCGACTACGACGAGGCGGCCCGCTGGACCGAAGGCAGCTTCAAGCGCCTGCAGACCGACCAGGTCGATCTCATCCACATCCACAATCTCTGGGGCGACGACGATCTCGAGGCCGCCGAGAAGGGCGTTTTGAAGCTCTTGCTCAAACTGCGGGACGAGAAGGCCTGCCGCTTCATCGGGGTCACCAGCCACACCTTCCCCGAGACGCTCGCCAAGGCGCTCGAGCGGCACGATTTCGACTGTACCCAGATGGCGCTCAACGCCGCGCTGCAAGGCCGCAGCACCGAGGGCAAGAACCTGCCGCCGGTCCCCGAAAACAGCTTCGAACGGATCGCCCTGCCGGTGGCCAAGAGGAAGAACCTGGGCGTGATCGCCATGAAGGTGACCGCGCAGGAGGGTTTGCTCGGGCAGGGCGCGGGCAAGGCCGACATCGAGCCGCTGCTGCGCTACTCGCTGTCACTGCCGGTCTCGGTCGCCGTCGTGGGCATGCCGCAGCTCGACCATATTCGGCAGAACACACAGCTCGCGCGGAGCTTCACGCCAATGCCGCAGGACGAGATGCAGCGGTTTTCCGTGGAGATGTCTGAGGCGAACAAGCTCGCCGTGGACCGCCACTTCTGCTGCCACGAAGACGCTTGAGCCCGCGGCAGGGCTGAGGCGGCTACGGGTCCAGCGGCCAGGGGGCAGCAGGGCCGTTGGCCGCCGGCGGCGCCGTCCAGGCGCCCCGCAATTGCCAGCCGGAGTCCGCGCCGGCGGCGTCGAGCGCGTCGGTCCAGATCTCGAGCTCCCCTTCCAGCGAGCCCAGGGCTTCGACCTCGGCCTGTACCGAGAGTACGCCGGCGGTCCAGCCGGCCGCCCAGTCCGTCACGCGGCAGCTTGCGTTCTCGAGCGTCAGCGCAAACCCGGTGGCCTCGTCGTTCACCAGGTCGAGGCGCTCGGCGACGGGGTCGTAGCGCAGCCAGCAAGCCTGCGGCGAGGTCAGCGACGCTCCGATCCGCAGATGCACGTCGCGCAGGTCCTCGGGGCCGTCAGGATCAGCGAAGAACGCCGCCAGGCGCACGGTTCCGCCGACGACGGCCGACGGCGCGAGGCCTCCCGCCTGCGGAGGCTGATTCGCGGGCGAAGAAGGCGGCGGAGTGGGCGTGGGGGGCGGCGTGGGAGACGCCGAGGCGGTCACCTCCCAGCTCCCCGCTTCCGCCCAAGGGGCGTACAGGTTGCCGGAATCGGTCACCTTCAAGTAGACCTTCTTCTTGCCGGCGAACTGTTCGCTGAAGCGCAGGTGGACCGTGGCGGTCAGGCGATTGTTGACCGCCGAGGCGCTCGACCCCGCCCCGGACACCGTGCACTGGCTATTGGAGACCGTCCCGGTCCCGGGAGCCGTCTGCCCCTTGAGCCCGTTTCCCAGGTCGTTGACGAGCTGGAAGACGTCCGCCCGCTGGTCGTAGCGCACCCAGCAGGTTCCGCCCGTCCCCAGGGTGTCGGAGACTTGCAGCTCGGCGAAGCGGATGTCCGGACCGCCGTCGGGGTCTTCGAACGTCATGCTCAACGAAGCTTCGCCGCCACGGCCTCCACCGCCGCCAAGCGACACGATCTTCGGCGGAGCGCCGGGCAGGTTCGGCGGCGTCGGAGTCGGAGTCGGCGTTGGAGTCGGCGTTGGAGTCGGCGTTGGCGTTGGCGGCGGAGTCGGTGTGGGCGTCGGAGTCGGAGTCGGTGTCGGCGTTGGAGTGGGGGTTGGAGCCGGCGGGGCCGGCGAGGAACCGCCCGTCCGCCACGCGGCGGCCGTGTAGCGGGTGGCGTTGAGCGTGGCCACGTTATCGGCGGCGTTGGGCTGCCCCTGGGCGACGCCGGCGGGGCGCCCGTTGACCGTGACATTCGGGCTCGACCAAACGTTCATGCCCGTGCAGGCGCCGCAGCCGTTGGCGTAGGCCATCACGGTGTAGAAGCCTCCCTGCGGGTCTTGATAGCCATGCGAGTAGGCGAACGCGCCGGAGCCGCCGGAGTTGTTGCGGTCGTGGGCGCAGCCCAGGTTATGGCCGACCTCATGGGCGAAACCATAGGCCGGCCCGGCCGCGAAGTTCTGTTCGACCACGCTGTAGGCTTTGGAAGCAAAGCCGGCGCCCTGCCCTTGCAGGATCCACGCCAAGCCGATCACGCCGCCGTTCGCCCCGGGCCCGTGGAGCCAGACCGAGACGACGTCGGCGCCGTACTGGTCCCGCAGCGACTGCAACTGCGCGTTGCCGGTGGCGGTGGAGAGGAAGCCGCCCGAAGCGCTCTCGCCCGGCCCCAGGTCCACTTCCACCACCCCCGCCAGGTTGAGCTGCAGCCCTGCTCCGCTCTGGGCCCAACCGGCGTTGGCCTCCGCCACAGCCAAGTAGGCCCGGTCGCTCACGCCGCTTAGCCCGCCGCGGGCCGCGACGGCGGCCGGCGTGGCAGCCACCAGCACGTCAATGGTCACGGACCCGGCTTGGCTGGGCGGCTCCGGCGACAGAGAGGCGGTCGAGACGGGCTCGGCCTCCACGGCGTCGTCGCCCAGAAAGACTCTCTGGTAGAGGACTTCGCGCGCCTCCGACACGCCGGCTTCTTCCGGGACAATTTCAAAGAAGCGGCCGTCGGCGGTCCGCAGCGAGCCGCTCAAACGACCGTCGACCAAGCTCAGCACGACATCGTCGCCGGACGCGCCGCCGCGCCAAGCCCGGCCCGAGCCGCCCGCCGCCGGCAGCGGGAGCAACCGCATCTCCGGCCGCATGTCGGCGAACAGATTCAGGCGCACGGGCCCTGCTAAGAGAGCGTCCGCAAAGGTCCTGCCGAACACGATGCGCTCGCTGCGAACCGTCGGCAGCGCCGCGCGCCGAGATCGCGAGGGCGCGGCCGAGACGCTTCCGGCGCGCTCGAAGACCTCAGGCGCCTCGTCGGAGGCGCCGCGCACCGGGGGAACCAGCGCCAGCAAAGCAATCAGCAGGAAGATCCGAGATCCGCTCACCTTCCTCTCATCGTCCCGGGGCCGAGCCTGCTAGAATCCCCCGCGAGATGACCCGCCGAACCGCTCTCGCGGCCGCTGTCGCGGCCCCCATGCTTCTGCCCGCCTCGCCGCAGGGCGCCAATGACCGCGTGACGATGGCGCTGATCGGCGCCGGAGGCCGCGGCCGCCGCGTCGCCGGCGAGTTCGTCGAGCTTGGCGCCAAATGCGCCGCCGTCGCCGACGTGTACGAACCCAATCTCGCCCTAGGCCTCAAGGTCGCCGGCTCCGGCGCCCAGGGCTACCAGGACTACCGCAAGATCCTCGACCGCCAGGACATCGACGCCGTTCTGATCGCCACGCCCGACCATTGGCACGTGCCGATGATGCTCGCCGCCGTCGACGCCGGCAAGGACGTCTACTGCGAAAAGCCCATGTCGCACTCGATCTCCGAGGGCAATCGAGCCATTCGAGGCGTTCGAGCCACCGACCGCATCGTTCAGATCGGCATGCAGCGCCGCTCCACGCCGTGGATCATCGAGGCCAAGAAGATGGTGGATGACGGCGCGATCGGCGAGATCACCTTCGCCAAGGCGCAGTGGAACTGGATGGTTTCGGCGCCGCTGGACAACTCGCCGCTGCCCGGCAAGCTGGACTGGCAGCGGTTCGTGGGGCCGGCCCCGCAGCGCGCCATGCAGCCGCAGATCTTCCGCAAGTGGCGTTACTTCTGGGAGTTCTCCGGCGGCAATATGACCGACCAAGGCACCCACCTGATGGACGTGATCCAGTGGTTCTCCAACGCCGGCACGCCCCGCTCGGCGGCGTGCGTCGGCCGCGTCGTCGGCATGCAGGGCTCGGAAGTCCCGGATACGTTCGCTGCCACGTTCGAGTACCCGAACCTGATCGCCACCTGGACGCTGAACTACAACAACGACTACGAGAACGGCTGGACGATTCGCTTTGAGGGCTCGAACGGCACGCTCGTGCTCGACGGCGGCGGCTATCGCCTCTACGACGCCCCCTGGCGGCGCAACCCGGACCCGGTGAAGGTGGTCGAGGACAAACTGCCCACCACGCCGCACGTACGCAACTTCCTGGAGTGCATCAAGACTCGTGAGGAGCCCAACGCGCCGGTCGAGATCGGCCACACCGCCGTCTGCGGACCGCACCTTGCGAACATCGCCATGCACACCAAGAAAATGGCATTTCTGAATCCGGAGGCGACCGAGATCTACTGAAGGCCGGGGCTCACGGCGCCGGCGTCACCTTGTAGCCGTTCCAGGTCCATTCGGAGACTTCGCCGGAGGAGACCTTCGCCAAACCCTCGGCCAGTGCCTGGAAGGTCGTATCGGCATAGGGGTGATGCCGCGTCGTCGCCGCGGAGGGCCGGGCCTGCAGCCCCGCGGCGTCTTTGCCCAGCAGCGGGCAGAAGATCCACCCGGGCCGCTCGGCCGAGGTCCACTCCGCGGTTTGGACGCCGCCGGAGGTCGACGGGTCTCCCGTCAGATCGTAGGCCACCGCGTATTGCATCGGCTGCTTGCCTTGGAAGGCGGCGTCCACGCCGTCGTCGGCCAGCGTCAACGTCATCGCCACCCGCCAGCGGTTCGCGCCGGTGGGGGTCGCGGTCATCTGGAAGGAATCGGCTGGGTAGTTCCAGACGACATCTTTCTTGGTGTTGACCACGATCGGAAGCCGGTTCTCGTGGATGTAGAACAGTACGAAGCGGTGGAAGTCATACGCCGAGACGCCCGCGGGCCCGCCGGCCGCCCGCTGGGAGCCTTGCCAGTCAAAGCCGGCCCAGTTCGCCGCCAACAGCCCTTTGATGTCTCCCGGCGAGAAACTTACCGACGCTCCGCCGGTCCGCGTGGCCGCCACGGCCCGCCTCGGCTCGCCGTAGACGGACGAAGAGACCGAGAAGCCGTCGCAATGCCCCGTCCACGCGGCGTTGGCGGCCGGGGGAGTCGAATGGTTTAGACGCTCCCACTGCAACGGGTTTCCGTCGCCGGTCCAGCGGCCGTAAGCCTCCAGTGGACCGGAAGCGCCGTAGAGCTGGGTGGAGCTGGGTTTTTCCGGCCACCAGGGCCCGGACCACACGCGGTGGTCGGCCTGTCCGCTGAGGGTGATTGGTTGGGGCGGAGGCGGGGGCTGCGGCGCCTTGGGGGCCGACGGCGGCGTCGAGGAGGAGCTTCCGCCGCCGTTCGCCGGCGTGAGGACGACCTTGCCGCCGGTACGGGTCTCGCGCACCATGTCGCCCACCTTGAACAGGAGCTCCACGACGACCAGCGTCACGCTATGGACGTACTTCGTCTTCGGATTCTGCAGCTTGACGTCGTAGCGGCCGTCCGAGATCTTCGTGATGCTCTGGACCGAAAAGACATCGCCGGCTTGCGCCAGACAGAGCATCGCCGCCAGGGCGAAGACGAGGAGAGAAGAGGACAGCCGGGCCATGCTGAATCTCGAAGCCTCCACGGCGATCTTAAGCGAGCCGATATGGCCTTGGGAAGCGCTACCCTAGGTCGATGCCCATCGAGATCGCGCCGGCCGTCACGGACGCGGACATCCTGGACTGCTTCGACGTGATGGCCCTGCTGCGGCCACATCTGACGCGCGAGGGCTTCGTGGACCGGGTCCGGACCCAGATGGCCGGCGGATACCAGATGGCCGCCCTGCGCGATGAGGGCTCGGTGCGGGCCGTCGCCGGCTATCGTCTACTGCACCAGCTCGCCTACGGCAAGACCCTCTATGTGGACGATCTGGTCACGGCCGAATCGGACCGATCCAAAGGATATGGCAACGACCTGTTCGACTGGCTCGTCGAACAAGGCGGCGCTCTGGGCATGGACGAGCTGCAGCTCGACTCGGGCGTGCAGCGCTTCGCCGCTCACCGGTTCTACTTCCGTAAGCGCATGTACATCCACGCCTACCACTTTCGTCTGGCGCTATAGCGTGGAAAGTGAAGCCGTTACGCCCAAGTGAAGGGACTATACTAAGGGACTAGCGAAACGCAGGAGGCGCATCCACCATGAAGCCCGCAGTCAAATTCGGAGCTCTCACTGTCGTCATCGTGGCGGCCCTGGGTTGGTTGGCCATGGACGGCATCAACCAAGCCGCTACTTATTACGTGACCATTGCCGAGCTCGACGCGATGGACCATGCGGCGCCCAAACGCATCCGCGTGGGCGGCGACGTCGTTCCGGACTCGATCGTCCGCAACGGAGACAGGGTCGAGTTCACCATCGAGCAGGCCGAGGAGGGCGTGCCGGCGCGGACGCTCAACGTGGTCTACACCGGCCAGGATCCGCTGCCCGACACCTTCCGGGACCGGGCGCAGGCGCTCTGCGACGGCAAGATGCGCACCGACGGCGTGTTCGAGGCGCAGAAGATCCAGGCCAAGTGCGCGTCGAAGTATGAAGTGAAACCCGGCGAGGGCGCCTCTCCGACCTACGAGTCGGCGCCGGCCACCAACTCGGCCACGGACTAGACCCGCGCGGCGGCTCCGGGCCGGCCGCGACGGCTTTGTGTGAGGGATTTATGGAGAATCTAGGCTACCTCGCGGTTCTGCTCGCCTTCCTGGTTTCGAGCTACGCCATCGTGGCGGCGTTGGTCGGCAAGCTGGCCCGAAAGCCCTTTCTCGAGGCCAGCGCGCAGCGGGCCGTGCTCACGGCTTGGGCGCTCACGTCCGCCGCGGCCTTCGTTCTCCTCTATGCCATCCTCACCAACGACTTCACGTCGAGCTACGTCGCGTCCTACTCGAGCATCAATCAGCCGCTGATCTACAAGCTGGCCGCCTGGTGGGGCGGACAGGAAGGCTCGCTGCTGTTCTGGAGCTGGATTGCCGCCACCTACGCCTTCGTCTCCGTCTACACGTCGCGGAAGCGTCACGCCAGCATGATCAGCTACGTGATCGCCATCGAGATGACGGTGGTGGGCTTCTTCCTGGGCATCGTGCACTTCCAGGCGAACCCCTTCAAGGTGCTCATGGCCGGTCCGCAGATCACGGCCATCTCCGACGGCAACGGTCTGAATCCGCTGCTGCAGCACCCGATCATGGCGATCCACCCGCCGATGCTCTATTTGGGCTATGTCGGCTTCATGGTGCCGTTCGCCTTCGCCATCGCCAGCCTGATCACGCGGCAGCCGGGCGACCGCTGGATCCACACGACGCGGCTGTGGACGATGGTCACCTGGATGTTCCAGTCGATCGGCATCCTGCTGGGCATGCGCTGGGCGTACGCGGTACTGGGCTGGGGCGGCTACTGGGGCTGGGACCCGGTCGAGAACGCCTCGCTGCTGCCCTGGATCACCGGCACGGCCTTCCTGCACTCGGTGATGATGCAGGAAAAGAAGGGCATGATGAAGGTTTGGAACGTCGTGCTGGTCTCGGCCACGTTCTTCCTGTGCATTTTCGGCACGATGCTGACGCGGTCGGGCTTGGTCAGCTCCGTCCATGCCTTCGCGCAGTCGAACATTGGCGACTACTTCGTCTGGTTCTTGACGATCTCCATCGCCGCCACCACGTACTTGATCCTGAGCCGGCTCGAGTTCCTCAAGAGCGAGGCCAGGCTGGACGCCGTTCTGTCGCGCGAGTCGAGCTTCCTATTCAACAACGTGATCCTGCTGGCGAGCTGCTTCGCCATCCTGTGGGGCACCCTGTTCCCGGTAATCAGCGAGGCGGTTTCGGGCGAGAAGATTTCAGTAGGAGCGCCGTTCTTCAACCGCGTCAACATCCCGATCGGCCTGCTGCTGCTGCTGTTGACGGGCGTCGGTCCGCTATTTGCCTGGCGCAAGACCTCCGCGGAGAGCCTGCGCCGCAACTTCCTTTGGCCGGCGGTTTCCGGCCTTGTCCTGGGCGGGCTGCTGTTCGCGCTGGGCGTGCATGACCTCTACGCACTGGTCACCTTCATGCTCTGCCTGTTCGTGGGCGTGACGATCGTGGTGGAGTTCTTCCGCGGCGCGAAGATCCTGCAGCGCAAGCAGCAGATGGCGTTCGCGCCGGCCATGGTGGAGCTGACGCATCGCAACACCCGGCGCTACGGCGGCTACCTGGTCCACCTGGGCATCGTGCTGATGTTCGTGGGCTTCGCCGGCGCGGCCTTCAACCAGATGGGCCAGGCGGAGATGACCGTGGGCGACGCGCTCGAGGTCGGCAAGTACCAGTTCTTGATGAAGGATCTGAAGGAAGATCGCGGAGCGACCTGGGTCGCTTCGCGGGCCTACTTCGACGTGATCAAGGACGGCGAGACGATCGGCCAGATGGACCCCGAGCAGCGCGTCTACACCACCGGCCGCGAGCCGCAACCGACGGGCATTCCCGACATTCGGCCGCGGCTGAACGAGGACGTCTACCTGGTCTTCGCCGGCTTTACCCGCGACGGCAAGAACCCGATCATTCAGGCCTACATCAACCCGCTGGTGAACTGGGTGTTCATCGGCGGCTGGCTGCTGGTGCTCGGCACGCTCGTGGCGCTGGTCCCGAGCAAGGTCCGTCGCAGCTATCCCAAGACTCGCATCGTGGGGTCGGTGGCAGCCCAGCGCAAGGAGGCGAAGCCTGTTGTTGCGCAGAGCTAAGCTGAGCGCCCTGCTTGCCCTGATCGTCTTCGGCGCCGGCTGGCTGGCCGCCGAGATCAAGACCACTGACGCGATCACTCTGCAGGTCCGCGAGATCGGCAAGGGACTCAAGTGCCAATGCGGCTGCTCCTACACCGTCGCGGACTGCAACATGCTGTATTGCCACTTCCGCGATCCGGTCAATCAAGAAATCGAGACCGGCATCAAGGCCGGCTTGACGCCGCCGCAGATTGTCTCCAAGCTCATGGCCGAGTACGGCGATGTGCTGCGCACGGCCCCCAAAGTCGAAGGCTTCGGCGCTGTCGGTTGGGCCATGCCCTTCGCTATGCTGGCATTGGGCCTGCTGATCGCGCCCTTCGTCGTGCGGCGTTGGCGGAAGAATCAGATCGAGCAGGGACCCGCCGTTGCGATCGACGAGGCCACGATCGAGGCCTACGAGAAAGAGATCGAGCGGGATCTGGCCAAGGACTCGTAGTTTCCGTTCTCACCCTGCGTCCATGTTGATTGCCGCCGCAGTTCTCCTCGTTCTGCTCGCCTTCGGCCTGCCCCTGCTGGTCCGGGGCGAGGATTTGCCCGAGTCCGAGCCCGTCTCGCCGACACAGCATCTCGACGATCGGGCCGCCGCTTTGTACGAGAACCTCCGCGACCTGCAAGGCGAATATCTGATGGGCAAGCTCTCCGACGAGGACTACCAGTCCACCAAACAGGACGTGCAGCGCGAATTGGCGCGGGTGAAGGCGGAGATCGACGCCATCGAGCGCGGCGGAGCGTCGGAGGCTCGGGCATGATGCGCCGCGCCGTCCCACGCCTTGCCCTACTGGGCCTGCTGTCCGCGGCCTGGGCATTCGGCGCCATCAGCGGCGTCGCCATCAACCGCACCACCGGCCAACCGGCCGGCCGCATCGCCATCACGCTGATTTCGTTCGCGCAGGGCATGGACCCGATCGAGGAAGTCTACACCGACGCCGAGGGTCGCTTCGCCTTCGTCAAGGAAGTGAGCGGCGGGCCGGCCATGCTGCGCTCGGAGTTCGAGGGCGTCAGCTACAGCAAGATGGTGCCGCCGGGAACGCCGCAACAAGGCGTCGAGGTCGACGTCTACGAGGCTGCCAAGGAGCCCATCCGCCCCACCGGCCGCGTGCTCGTGCTCGAGCTCAGCGGCGCCGAGCTGATCGTCAACGAGAGCTACCTATTCGAGAACAAGACCTCGCCGCCGAGGACGTACCGGGACGCCGAGAACGGTACGCTGCGGTTCTACCTTCCGGCCGAAGCCAAGGGCATCGTCCAGGTGGAAGCCAGCGGTCCGGCGCGCATGCCGTTGCAGCAGACGGCCGACCCGACCTCCAAGGAGGGCGTCTACAAGGTCGACTTCCCGATCAAGCCCGGCGAGAACCGCGTTTCCCTGACCTATCTCGTGCCCCATTCCGACGAGACGGCCTTCCACGCGCGCAGCGTCTATCCCAAGATTCAGACGCGCGTCGCCGTGCCGTCCGGCGTGGAGGTCTCCGGCGAGGGGCTGACCTCGCTGGGCAAGGAGCCGAACACGCAGGCCGAGATCTTCGAGGTCGCCTCCGGAGGGGACTTCGAGGTGACTCTGAAGGGTTCCGGACGCCTCGGGCGCGGCTCGTCGTCCGGCTCGGAGGCGGCGCCCAGCGCGGGCGCAGGAGGAGGCGGAGGCTCGGAGATCAGCATCCAGCCGGCGCCGATCTCGAAAGAAGCGCCGCTGCTGTTCGGCATCGCCGGGGCCATCCTGGCGCTCGGCTTCGTGCGCCTCTACCTCAAGGGCGGGGCGGCGCCCGCCGAGAAGACTCGCGGCGCCGCCAAACGGCGCTGATGGCCGAGCCCTTGATCATTGCGCGTCAGGTCGCCAAGTATTTCGGCGACTTTCCGGCCTTGCGCTCCATCGATTTGGAAGTCCAAGCGGGCGAAGCGTTGGCCCTACTGGGTCGCAACGGCGCAGGCAAGAGCACCCTGCTGCAGTTGTTCGCAGGCCTGTCCCAACCCACCAGCGGCGCGATCGAGTTGCGCGTCGGCGGCAGCGATTTTCGCCAATCCGTCGGCGTTCTGGGGCATGGACAATGGCTTTACGACGACCTCACGGCAGCGGAAAATCTCAACTTCTTCGCGCAACTCTACGCCGTACAGGACGCCCCCGGCAAGATCGATTCCTGGCTCGAGTTGACCGGATTGAGCCGATTTCGAGACTCCCGCGTCAATGAATTCTCGCGCGGCATGCGCCAGCGGCTCGCCATCGCACGGGCCTTTCTGCACGAGCCGCGGGTGTTGCTGCTCGATGAGCCTTGGACGGCTCTCGACGATCGCGCCATCCGGTTCCTCTCCGACCGGATGACCGAGGCCCGTCAACGCGGCGCCACGCTGGTCGTCTGCTCGCATCAACTGCGCGAAGCGCTGGAGGTGGCCGACCGCGTCGCCGTGCTCGACCGCGGTCGCCTGGCCTACGTCGAAGAGGTCAGCGAAGCCCTGCGGGCCAACCCCGACAGTCTGTACGAGCGCCTGTCGTGACGGAATTCCTGCGGTTGAGTTGGGCGGTGGCCGCCAAGGACCTGCGCGTGGAGATGCGCAACCGCGAGGCGCTCAATGCCGCCTTCGCGTTCGCCCTAACGGTGCTGCTGCTATTCAGCTTCGCCTTCGACCCGATCGTCAATCCGGACGCCCGCGCGATGTCTGGCGGGCTTCTGTGGGTCGTCTACGCCTTCGCCGGCATTCTGGCGCTCAACCGCAGCTTCGCCCGCGAGACCGCAAACGATTGCATGTCCGCTCTGGCTGCTGCGCCGATCTCCGGGGCGGCGATCTTTGCAGGCAAAGCCTTCGCGAACGGCCTCTTGTTGCTAGCGCTGGAGTTGCTGTCGCTGCCGATGTTCGGAGTCTTCTATGACGTCCGCTGGCTGGCTCGTTTTCCGGAGTTGGCCCTGATCCTGGCCTTGGGCGCGACGGCCCTGACTGTGATCGGGACGATGTTCGGGGCAGTTACGGCAAATAGCCGCCTCAGAGAGTTGATGCTGCCCGTATTGGTATTGCCGTTGGCTCTGCCGGCGCTGATGGCGTGTGTCAAACTGACCACGCTCATCTTTGCCGGCGAGCCGATCGGCGACTCCTTTGTATGGCTGAAGTTATTGATTTCGTTTGATGTAATATTTGGACTGCTCGGAGCGACGCTTCTGGAGTATGTGATTGAATCTTGAGAGCGCCCCGGCAATGCCGGCTAGTTCGCGGAGGTCGCTCCGCGCTTTCCCTTTTTCGGCGCCTTCCGGCGAGGCCGGGCGCCGCCGCCTCGAACCCGCTGCGCAAGCGATTGCAACTCCGTGCGGGTTTCCTTCCGCAAATCCACCTTCGGCAGCCGCCGTCCCTCCGTCTCGAAGGTGCTCGCCGCCTGCGCAATCAAGCGGTGCTGCGGCGAATCCGCAGCCACTTCCAGCGCTTCGATCATCTGGTCGAGCCAACGCTTCTTCTCATGGAGCTCGACCAACAAACGCTCTACGCTTTCGCCACTCTGGAACACATGCATCCTTTTACTCCTCAACATCCTGAACAACACCGCTCTGGGTTCGGCGGCTTGTTTCGTCATATTGCAAACGGACCGAACTACATTCTTCCACTACCGCGCAAGAAGGCAACTAAAGATTTCGTAAACACTGTCGCGCGAATTGCCCCCAGCAGATGAGCTTACAATGACTGGAATGCTTGGTGAACTTTCGGTGGCCGTGATCGGCGCCGGTAATTTGGGCGCAGCCCTGCTTTCGGGCCTGTCAGCCTTGGGCGACGCGGCTCCGGCGCGGCTCTTGGCCGCCGACGCCGACGCAGCCAAGATCGAGGCGATCGTGAGCCGGCATCCGTCGGTCGAGGGAGTCTCCAACCTGGCCGCCGCCGAGGCCGACGTCATCGTGTTGGCGGTCAAGCCGCATGTCGTCCAACCGGTTCTCGAGGAGATCGCTCCGACGGTCGGTCCCGAGCAACTGCTGATCTCTCTGGCCGCCGCGGTGCCCCTAGTGGTTCTGGAGGAGGCCTTTGAAGAACCGCAGCCGATCATTCGGGTCATGCCGAACATCGCGATGACCGTCCACGCCGCGGCCTCCGGGCTCTGCCGGAACGAGGAGGCGACCGCCGAGCACCTGGAGTTGGCACGGGAGATCTTCGGCGCGGTGGGCGAGACGGTGGTCGTCGACGAAGGCCAGATGCATGCCGTCACCGGCCTTTCGGGCAGCGGCCCGGCCTACGTTTTTACGCTGATCGAGGCGCTCGCCGCCGGAGGGGTCAAGAAGGGGCTGCCGCAGGCCGCTTCGCGATTGCTGGCGGCGCAGACTTTCTTGGGCGCGGCCAAACTGGTGCTCGAATCCGGCATCAGCCCGGCCGACCTGCGGGATCAGGTGACCACGCCCGGCGGCACGACCATCGCCGGCCTGCACGAGCTCGAGCGCGGCGGCGTCCGGTCGGCGCTCATGGACGCGGTCGAGGCGGCTTCCGACCGCTCGATGGAACTCGCCGAGATGCTCTACGGCGACGACGGCCACCGGCACTAGCCGGCCGGAGCGCCGGCGCCGGCCTTCGCCAGGACGCCGTAGAAGTAGTAGCACGACAGCCAGATCGCCACGAGTGCGCCGGTATAGATGACGGCTTGCAGGAACTTGCCGTCCGTCGGCAGCCGGCCCAAAGGAACCTCGTCGGCCAGGCGTTGTCCGGCGACGTAAGCCACCAACAAGACTCCGGCGACGATCGGCGTCAGCACGGCCAAGTCGCCGAGCGTCGGCCCCATCTATTCCGCGCCCTCGGCCGGCTCGTCGAGCACGACGGCGGTGCCGTAGGCCAGAATCTCGGCCATGTTCGAGGCCACGTAGGCCGTGGAGAAGCGCACCTGGATCACGGCCGTCGCGCCCAGGCTCTCCGCGTCCTCGACCATGCGGTCCAGGGCGTGCTCGCGGCTCTCCGACAGCAGCTTGGTGTATTCATGCACCTCGCCGCCGATAAAGCCTTTGAGGCCGGCCAGAATGTCATGGCCGATATGCCTGGCGCGCACGGTGTTTCCGCGCACCATCCCAAGCGTCCGGACGATCTTGCGCCCGGCCACGCCGGCGTCAGTCACCACGATCATCGTTTGATTCCTCGATAGCGGTCATACGGCAGCTCCAGCCACCGCTGCCGCGCCACCGAACCCAGCAACAAGGCGAAACCGATGCCGATCGCGCCCAGAATCAGCTTGACGTACAACGGCACGTCCGGCAGGGTCGCCAGACGCACCAGCACCAGCAGCAGCAACGTCACCACGCCGCCGGCCAACAAACCCCATCCGAGCCGCCGAGGGCCCTGCACCGACAGGCTCTGCTCCAGAGCGTCCAGCCGCTCGTCCGGCGGCGTGGGAAAGGCCAGCGAACGCGTCGCCATCTGCAGCGTCCGCAACTGCTCGAGCTGCCGACGCGCGTCCGGAGAGTTCTCCAGGTGGATTCGCACGCGTTGCGAATCCTGTTGCGTCAGCTCCCCGTCCAGATAGGCGGAGAGCATTTGGTCGAGCTGTTCGTTCTGCATCACAGCAGCCTCCTCAGCTTGTGCCGCAGGATCTCCCGGGCGTCATGGATGCGCGAGTTGATCGCGGCGGCGGTGCTTCCGGTAATCTGCGCGATCTCCTTGTAGGCGAAGCCGTGCAGATCCCGCAGGACCAGCGCCTCCCGCAATTGCGGGTTGAGCTGGTTGATCGCTTGCCAGACCTGAGCCTGGAGCTCGCCTTGGACGGCCAGGGACTCCGGTCCGGCGGCCGACGAAGCGGTAACGGGCAATTCGGCGTCCTCCTCGCGGCGCGTGGCCTTCTTGCGGAGGAAGTCGATCGCCTGATTGCGGGCGATGGCGTAGATCCAAGGCCCGAACGGCCGGCCGGCGTCGCGCGTGGACCAGTTGCGGTGAGCCTTCAGGAAGGCTTCCTGCGTCACGTCCATCGCATCTTCCCGATTGCCCACCAATTGCAGCGCGAAATGGAAGACGCGAACTCGGTATTCCTTGAAATACGAGTCGAACTCGGTCTCGCGGGCCTGGGGCGCGACCGGTGCTCCAACCTGGCTCAGCACCGACATAGATTCTCATATCTCACTACGAGACGCTTGCCGGGTTTCTTGCCGGTTCCGTGCGAAAAAAGCGATCGGGGGCGGTCCCTGTCTGGGAGCCGCCCCCGATTCGGTCACTGCGTCCGAGCTTGGCGCTCAGTCCTCGTCGGAGAGCTGACGCCGCTTGAGCGTCGGACGATCGTCTTCTTCCGAGCCCTGGTCGCCGCCGGACTCGGCCGGGTCGATCTTGTCGCTCGGCGAGCGCCGCAGGGTCGGCCGGTTCGGATCCTCGTCATCGCGCTTGGTGCGATTGGTCATCTTGATCAAGCGTTGGCGCACGTCCTGAAACTCATTGGTCGTCACCAAGTATTCAGGCTTGGCCGGCAGGATCGTGCCCATCTCCTTCTGAATGTCCTCGATGCGCTTCTCGGTCGGCGGATGCGAGCTGAACACCTTGGCCACCGCGCCCGGCTTGCGCTTCTGCTGCGCTTGGATGCGCTCAAAGAAGGTCACCATGGACGTCGGGTCGTAGCCGCTGGCGTAGAGGTATTGCAGGCCCAGGAAGTCCGCTTCCTTCTCGTAGTTGCGCGAAAACTTCAAGAACGTCATCGGGATCGCCAGATTTGCGGCCTGGTAGATGCCGTAGCCGAGCCAGCCGCCCGGTAGGAAGATCGCCATAGGGATGCTGGCCAAGTTCGCAATTTGCCCCTTGGTGGCCTGCCGCGTACCATGGCGCGCGGTCACGTGCGCGATCTCGTGCGCCATCACGCCGGCCAGCTCGGATTCGCTTTCGGCCAGCTTGATCAGCCCGGAGTTGACGAAGAAGAAGCCGCCGGGGAGGGCGAAGGCGTTGACCTCCTCGCTATCGACGACCTTGATCGTGAAGGGAACCTGCGCGTCCGAGTTCCGCACGATGTTCTGGCCGACCCGGTTGACGTACTCCGAGATCACCGGATCGTCGATGATCTTCGACGTCCTCTCGACCTCCATCGCCATTTGCTTGCCCAAGGCGATCTCCTTCTGGATGGAGTAGAAGTTCACCTTGCCGTCGACATCGCGTTCGCCGATCTTCTCGACGTTTTCTTTGTCGTTCTTCGGGTCCCGGGTCTGCTCGACCACCGGGGGGCCCGCCACAGCGGACGCCGTCATCACCAGGACGACGGCCAACGAGAAAACCTTATGGAATGCGCGCATTTGCAACTCCTGGGAGGCCGGCTCCGGGCCGCCTTCCACGTTGTTAGATGCGCCTCCCCGCAGCATCGTTTCGCCGGCTCCGCCCGGCCGGAAGACCTTACCAGGACTTAACAACTCATGCCCGCCCTCGCCGCGCTCCTTATACTGAGAGGACAATGGCGCGACCGATGGATGTCTACGAAGAGCTGGTGGCAGTGCGCCGCAACGGCGAGAAGGCCGCCCTCTGCACCATCGTGGAGGTCCAGGGATCAATCCCGAGCTTCCAGTCCGCCAAGATGCTCATCAAGCAGGACGGGTCGATGGTCGGAACCATCGGCGGCGGCTGCACCGAGGCGGAGGTTTGGAACGCCGCCCGCGAGGTGATCGAAACCGAACATCCGCGGATGCTCAGCTTCAACCTCGGCCAGGAGGCGGCCTACGACAACGGCCTCATCTGCGGTGGTCAGCTCAACGTGTACGTCGAACCCGTGCTCCCCATCCCCACGGCCTACATCTTCGGCGGCGGCCACATCTCCAAGAGCCTGTCGAAGGTCGCCACGCTCGCCGGCTTCCGTACCGTCGTCATCGACGACCGTGAGCAGTACGCCAACGCCGAACGCTTTCCCGAGGCGGTCGAGGTCTTCGCCGACGACTACGAGAAGGTCTTCCCGCAACTCCCGGTCAATGACGCCGCTTACGTGATCATCGTCACCCGCGGCCATCGGGACGACATGCGCGTGCTGCGCTGGGCGGCCGAGACCTCTGCGCGCTACATCGCCATGATCGGCAGCAAGCGCAAGACCATCGAAGTCTGCAAGCAGTTGCTCGCCGACGGCGTGGGGCTGGAGAGTCTGGAGCGCGTGCACGCCCCCATGGGTTTTGACATCGGCGCGGTCACTCCGGAGGAGATCGCCGTGGCCGTCGTCGCTGAGATGATTCAGCGCCGGCGCAACCCGCAGGCCGACTGGAGTCCCTTGTCCAAGTCGATCTTCGCCGAAGGCACGCCCAAGGCGTTGCAGATTCGGGCCGCCGAGCGTTCGCCGGAACCCTCGGAAGCGCCGGCGCCGGTCCAGGCGCCGAGCAATTCGTGAAGCCCGCCGGGGTGATCCTGGCCGCGGGCCTGTCCAGCCGTATGGGCTCCCCCAAGGCGCTCTTGCCTTTGGGCGCGACGACCTTTCTAGGCAGCCTCATTGACGCCTTCACGGCTGTGCTGCCCCAAACCACGGTCGTACTGGGCAGCCGGGCGGAGGAGATCCAAGCGACCATCGTTCCCCGGCCCGGGCTCCGCATCGTCGTCAACCCGGACTATGAGCAGGGCATGCTGACGTCCCTGCAGACGGGACTGCGGACGATCCCTGTGGGCGCGCCGGCGGTCTTCACGTTGGTCGACCACCCGGGCCTGCGGCCTGCCAGCCTCACCGCCTTGGTGGAGGCTTTCGAGCAACAGAGCCCGCTGGTGCTGATCGCCCGCTACCGGGGCGAGCGCGGCCACCCCGTCCTGCTGGACCCCGCCGTGGCGGCCGAGATCCTGGCCTTGCCGCCGGACGCCAGCGCCAAGACCGTCGTCCGCTCCCACCGGCCCGAGACCGTCTTCGTCGATCTCGACGACCCCGCCGTTACGCTCGACATCGATCGCCCGGAAGACTACGAACGGCTATCGGCGCGGCTCGGCTCCGAGCAGGCCGACAGGCGCTAGAAGAAGCTCTTCACCCGGTCCCGCGGGCTGGCGATCTCCGTAATGCGCACGCCGTAGTTGCCATCGACGACCACGACCTCGCCGCGGGCGATCACGCTATTGTTGACCAGCAGCTCCACCGGGTCCGAAATCGCCCGGTTCAGCTCGACGATCGAACCGGAGGAGAGCTTCAGCGTGTCTTCGAGCGACATCGTCGTGTGCCCGAAGCTGACGGCCAGGTCGAGCTCGAGGTCCTTGAGCAGTTGCAGGCTCGAGCCGGCGTCCCCGGTCTCGCGCGACACAACCGGAGCCGCCGGGGGAGGCGCGGGTTCGCTCAACTTGGGCGTCGATTCCAGCGCCCCGGCCGCAGCGGCGGCGTTCAACGCCACGGCCACGCGGTGCGTTCCGCCTCGCGAATCCTGGAAGACCAGATCGACGGCGGGCCAGTCGGCCCCTGGGGCCTGGGACGCCTCACTCGGACCGAAGTGAGTCGGGCGCCCGAAATGGCCGGTCAGGGCCGCCGCCGCGCCGGAGGAGGCCTGGTTGAGGAACTCCCTCCAGGTCTCCACGGCCGCGGCTTGATCGTCGGCGCCCGCGTCCCCGGCGACCAGGGCCCATAGCGCCGATAACGTCGCCCCGCCGGCTCCCAGCCTGCACTCCGCGCCCGGCGCGATGTCGAGATCCTGGCGGAACCACTGCGGCCGTTCCCAGGACGTCCACTGCTGGCGCTGGGGCGCTTGGACCGAGACGTCGAAAGACGCACCCGCGCCTTCGATGTCGAAGGTGCGCAGCACGCTCTGCATCGACTGCGCCCAGGCCTTGAGCAGCCAGTGGCTCTCGATCTTTTCCTGCCAGTTCGCGCTCATGCTGTTCCCGCCCGCGGCGCGTCCGGCCAGGACATCTCCACGGCGCGGCGCCCTCCAACGGAGACGATCTCACCGCGGAACTTGGGAATCCCGTTGACCATGACGTTCGCCGGCTTGGCGATCGGCGCCTCCAGCGAGACCACGTCGCCCACCTGTAACGCCATCAGGTCTTCCAGTCGAATGCTCGTGCTCGGGGCGCGGACGTCCAGCGTCAGCGGCACCTTGCGGATCAACGTGTGGATCTTCTTGCGCTCCCGCCCACTGGCGCCCCGGCGGCGCATGGACCATTGCTGCTCGAAGCGCTGGCCCATCATCTTCACCAGGATCGACGGGATGCCGAAGTTCATCATTCCGCGCGCTTCGCCCAGGGTGATCTCGAAGCCGATCGCCACGATCGCTTCGTTGGCCGATAGGATCTGCATCAACTGCGGCTGGGTCTCGATCGCCTCGGCCTTGAACTCGATCTCGGCCACCGGCGCCCAGGTCTCCCGCAGGTCGTGCAACACCACCCGCAGAAGGCCCTCGGCGATGCTCTGCTCGATCTCGGTGAGCTCTCGCGCGTCGGTCCCCGACAGGGAGCCGGAACCGCCCAGCAAAATGTCGATCATCGGGACCACCAGCGACGGGTTGAGCTCGAGCACGGCGTTGCCGTCCAGCGGCTGCATGCTGATGCTCGAGATGCAGGTCGGCGTCGGCAGGTACTGCAGGAACTCGCCGAAGGAGAGCTGCTCCACCGAGACCAGGCTGGCCGTCACGTAGGCTCGCAAGTAAGCGCCCAGCGAGGACGCCAGGTTGCGAGCCAGAAAGTCGTGCATCAGGTGGATGGCGCGCAGTTGCTCTTTCGGAATCCGATCCGGACGCCGAAAGTCATAAGCGATCGCCGGCGGGCCGCCGCGCCCGGCGTCTCCGCCTCCGCCGGAGTGTTCACGAAAGAGGCGATCGATTTCGTCTTGTGAGAGTTGCGTAAATCACCTCCTCGGCTCGGATGTTCCCGGCCAGCGGGCCCTCATGGCCGCCCTCATGCGCAGAATCGCCTGGGACTTGAGCTGCGAAACGCGGGTTTCGTGTAGCGAGACCACCTGCGCGATCTCCCGCAGGGTCAGCTCCCGGCGGTAGTACAAAGTCACGATGGTCCGCTCGACCTCCGGCAGCTTCTCGATCGTGTCGATGAGTAGACGCCGAAGCTCGGAACGCTCGAGCTGCACCGACGGCCACTCCTCGTGGTCGTCGGAGATGAACCGCAGTACGTCCGACCCCTCGCCGTCGCCGGTCGGTCCCTGCTCGAGCGGCGCCAGGTTCAGTCCGCGCGTCTCCACCAGCCAGCGCCGGTACTCCTCCAGCTCGATGCCCAGTTGCTGCGCCACTTCCTCCTCGATCGGAGCCCGGTGCAGGGTCTTTTCCAGCGCCGTGATCGCCGCCTCGATCTGCTTGCCCTTGCGCCGCTTGTTGCGCGGGGCCCAGTCGATGCTGCGCAGGCTGTCGAGGATGGCGCCCCGGATCTTGTGCTCCGCGTAGGTCTTGAGCTTGACGTTCAAGGTCGGGTTGAAGTTGTCGACGGCGTCGATCAGCCCCAGCGTGCCCGCGCTGATGAGGTCATCCACGCTCACGCTGTCGGGCACCTTCTCGGCGATGCGCGCGGCAATCAGCTTGACCTGGGGCAGATGCTCCAGGATGCGCTTCTCGCGAAGTGCGCGCGCCTCCTCGGAGGTGTCCTGGCTGACGAGATTCTGGTACATGGCGCTCGCGCGGGACTAGCCGGCAAACAGCAAATTCGTCAGGCGCCCTGCGTTGGCGGCGCGCAGGTCGTCCGGAGTGCGGGGACCGGTTCCCAGAAACGAGATCGGCAGACCGCTGCGAGAGCTTTCGTTCCAAACCGCTCCCGGACGGGTCGTTACATCCAGATGCGTGAAGATCAGCCGGCGCGGCTGGAATACCGCCGCCGCCTCGACCGCGCGCCGCAGCTCGCCGTCGCCCTGGGCCGCGTTCAGCGTCAGGTGCACATCCACGACGTTGGCCTGGGCCAGCGCCGCCGCCATGTCGGCCGCCCGCGAGGCCTCGCTGGGGCCATAGCCGGGTGTGTCGATCAAGACCAACTCGTCTGGTTCGGCGGCCTCCAGAACGCGCTCCAGCCGGTCACAGAGCTGCTCCGGCCCCCGCGCCACCGTCAGCAGAGCGCCGGCGGCCTCGGCCTGCGCGCCCATCGCCTCGGCCGAACCCCAGCGGATCGGATCGGCAAGCAACAAGTGCGTCAGCCGGTTGCGGCGCAGCCCGTACTGCACGGCCAGCTTGAGGAGCGAAGACGTCTTCCCCGCCCCGCTCGGACCGACCAACGCCGTCACCGTCGGCCGATCGAGCGCGCCCAGCGAGGCGGCCGTGTTCCACCGCGCGCTCACCTGCCGTCGCAGCCATTCCACCAGCTCGAAGGCGTTGCGCCCGGCCTGAGCCTCCTGCTGGAGCTCGGTCCGCAGGCGCGGCCAGGTTTCCAGGTCGAAGCCCGCCCGCTGCAGCCTCGCCAGCGCCTGTTCGACGGCGGACGACGGTTCGGCCGCCCGCGGCTCGAACGCTTCGGTCCGCCGCAGAGCGTCCACGGCCGATTGCAGGGCCCGCAATTGGATGACGATCCCCCGCAGCGCCGGCTGCTCGGGGGCGTACGCCCGATGCTCAACCGGCGGAGGCTCCGCCGGTTGGGCGTCGGCGACGGCCGCCTCCAAGGCCCGCGCCGGGGCGGCCGCGGCCGTCGCCCCGCTTCCCAGCCCGGCCCCGGGAGCCGGTGCGGGCGCAGCCTCGAGCGCCGGCTGCTCTTCGGGCCGGGTCCGCACCTCGGGAGGCACGAATGTGCGCCAGTGCCGCCCGTCAGGGGTTCTGCGCCGCTCGGCCTTCTCCGTCTCCGCCTGCACGGCGAACGTCGCCACGTAGCGCGGCCCCGAATCGCCGTCGGCTTCCTTGGAGTCCACCAGCGTCGCGTCGGCGCCGAGCTCCACTCGCGCCAGCCGCAACGCGGCTCGCAAACTGTCGGCGCTATAGGTCTTCAGTTGCATGTCTCTAGCTCACCGTCCCCAAAGAGATCACTCGGACCATCGGCGGAATCTCGGCGTGCGAGATCGTCGCCAGCAGCGGCAGCTCGCTCTCGATCAACTGCCGCACCGCAAACCGCGTGGAGGCGCCGCAGAGCAGCGCCGTAGGCCCTTGCAGCCGTCCCGCCGTCGCCTTGATGCGCTCGATCACGCGCGCGATCCCGTCCGGCGGTAGGATCAGCCGCGACCCCATCTCGCTGTGCTCGATGCCGCTCTGCATCAGCTTTTCGAGCTCCGGCCCCAGGATGTAGGCCGGCAGCTCGCCCTTCGCGCTCAGGTACGGCTGCACCAGCGAACGAGCCATCGACTGCCGTACGAACTCAGTCAACAGCGTCGGATTCTTGGTCGACGCCCCGGCCTCGGCCATGGCCTCCAGAATCGTCACCGAGTCACGAATCGAAACCCTCTCGCGCAGCAGGTTTTGCAACACTCTCTGCACCAGCGAGAGCGGCAGGAGCTTGGGCGTGAGATCCTCCACCAGCTTCGGGTTCTGCTCCTTGGCTCGCTCCAGGTAGCCGTCGGCGTCCTGGCGATTGAACAACTCGTGCGCAAAGGTCCGCATCAGCTCCGTCAAGTGCGTGGCGATGATGTTTTCGGCGTCGACGGCGGTGTATCCCATCAAGCGCGCGCGGTCCGCCTCGCCGGCCGGAATCCAGATGGCGGGCAGCCCGAAGGCCGGTTCCTGGGTCGGGGCTCCGTCGAGCCGGCCCTGCGCCGAGCCCGGATCGATCGCCAGTACGGCGCCCTGCTGCAGCTCGAAGCGCGCCGCTTCAGCCCCCTTGAGGTTCACCACATATTCATTCGCCTTGAGGCTGAGGTTGTCGGTGACGCGCACCGGCGGCAGCACGAAGCCCAGTTCCGAGGCCAACGTCCTGCGCACGCCGGCGATCTTGCGGATCAGCACGCCGCCTTGCTCGGAATCCACCATCCGCACCAGGCCCAGGCCAACCTCCAGCCCCAGCGGCTCCACCCGCAGCAGGCTCTCGACGCTCTCCTCTTGGGCCGCCCTGGGCTTGGGCGCGGCGAGCTGTTTCTGCCGCTGCTCGCTGACCTCGCCGCTGCGCAGCCGCCAGCCCAACGCGCCCACCGCGCCGCCCAGCGCCACGAACGGAATGGTGGGCAGCCCGGGTACGATCGCCATCGCGCCCAGCACGCCGGCGGCGATGAGCAAGGGCTCCGGCCGCCCGAACATCTGGTTGGCGAAATCGACGCCCAGGCGGGCGTCGCCGGCGGCGCGCGTGGTGATGACGCCGCCCGAGACCGAGATCAGCAGCGACGGGATGATCGTCACCAGACCGTCGCCGACCGTCAGCACCGTGTAGGTTTCGATGGCGTCGCTCAGAGACATCCCATGGCCCAAAGCGCCGATCAGCAGCCCGGCCACGATATTGACGGCCGTGATGAGAATGCTGGCGATGGCGTCGCGCTGGGTGAAGCGCACGGCGCCGTCCATGGCGCCGTAGAACTCCGCCTCCCGGCCCACATCCTGCCGGCGCTGCCGCGCCTCGTGCTCGTCGATCAACCCGGCATTGAGGTCCGAGTCGATCGACATCTGCTTGCCCGGCAAGGCGTCGAGGGTGAAGCGCGCGGTGACCTCGGAGATGCGCACCGCGCCGTGGTTGATCACCACGTACTGGATCGCGATCAGCAGCACGAAGATCACGACGCCGATGGCGAAATTGCCGCCCACGACGAAGTTTCCGAAGGCCTCGATCACCGATCCGGCCGCTTGGGTGCCTTCATGTCCTCGAATTAGGATCAAACGGGTCGATGAGATGTTGAGTGAGAGCCGCAGCAACGTCAGCAGGAGCAACAAGGAGGGATAGACGCTCAGCTCCACCGGGCGGTTGATGTACATGGTCGTGACCAGCGTCACGACCGACAAGGTGATGTTGACGGTGATCAGCAGATCCAGCAGCAAAGGCGGGATCGGCAGTACCATCATCAGCACCACCGCCATCAAAACGACGGGGACGGCCGCATTCAGGCGCTCCGCCGCGAACGGGCCGGGGCCGCGCCCTGGAGCGAATGAGGCGTTGAGCCGCCCGGAGGCGACGGCTGTCTGCTGCGCTTGCGACATCGACGGAGGGGCTGGGGGCCCCTCTTTCTATCGGCGGCGCGCGTCGGGAAGTTCAGACTCCCTTCCGTCGCTCCCGTCGGGAAAGCCCCCCGGGTCGCGCTCGGCCCGCCGGACCTCGTCGTCGAGACGCCGGAGCTGGCTTGCCAGTCCCGGCCCGCTCGCCAAGGCCTGCGCCGTCTCCGTCAGCAACTCCTCCAGCCGGCCGTTGGTCGCCAGCCGCGCCGGCGCCGAAGCGCACAGCTCCAAACCGCCTTCATGGCCCACCGCCGAGAGGAACAGCGGCAGTTGCAGAGAGCCCGGCGGGATCATGAACAGTCCCTCGGGTACCCAGCCCGGCGCCGCAAGCGACTGCAGCGATTGCCGATTCAGGTTCGACACGACGGCGGAGAGACCGTGGACGTCCCGCGCCGCGGTCTTCTCGAGCATCCGCCGGCCCGCCCATTCGAGCAGCCCCAGAGGCAACCAATGAATGCGCTCCAAGGCCGTCACGTAGCGGCACTCCGCGCCTGACGCCAAGGCGTCGGCGAGCCGCCGCCGCACCTCCTCGGCCGCGAACGCTTCGGCGCCGCCCTCGAACTCCACGCCCCCTGTCAGGTTCGCCGAGCTGCGCAAGCCAGGGCGATGACGCCGCAAATCCACCGGGACGCTGATGCGCCAAGGGCCTTCAGAGCGCTTACGCGCCGCGCCGATGACGGCCTCGATGAGCCGCGGCAACACTCCCGAGCCTTCCACGGGAACCGTTCGGCGCAGCCAGACTCGCCCGATGTCCGAACCCTCCGGGCGCCCCGTCATCGCCGCGAAGCGCTCGGGCTGCCTGGGCACGCGCGGCTCTTGGGGAAACTGCTGTCCGATCAACGGAGTCGTCAGGGGCCCGGCGACGCTGCCGGCGAGCGGCTCGCCCCGCAGCGCACGAAAAATGTCGAAGAGGATCTCGCGCAGCGCCACGCCGTCCATGACCGCGTGGTGACCGCGGACGACCACCCACTGGCGCGAGCCCCTGACCAGCAGGACCTCGCAGGACGGTCCGCCGTGGACCTCTAGAGGCTTTTCGAGCCGCCCCAGCAAGGGCGAGGACGAGCGGCCGCCCCAATCCGGAGCCTCGACGACCGTCAGCGGCGGGATCGCACCGGTTTGTCGCCAATACGTCTTGTGGAGAAAGCCCTCGACCCACAGAGACGCGCCGGGATGGGCCGCCCCCGCCGTCCGGACCGCCGCCTCGATCGCCACCGGGTCCAGCTCGCCGCGTCCCTCGGCGACGAACTGCACCGTCGTGGACTCTGGGTCGAGCCTCTCGGCGGCCAGCCAGATGCGTTCCACCGCCGCCAGCCGCCGCACTCGTGGGTATTGACGCTCCAATTTTTCATGGTAGCCGCGACGCCCGGGTTGTATCGATCCGGACCGGACCGAGCCACGCCCATTGGCCGGCGCGCTCCGCCCGAATCCAGGGCCACAGGGAGGCGCCATAGTACAATTCGGGCGATGCCGACTTCGTCGAATACCGTCGCGGGCCCTGCTTGGCGGGGCCGCGAGCTCTTCGACCGGCCGGGGTGGAAGCGGGAGCTGAGCGTCGGCGAATGCGACTCTCTCCGCACCTTCGTCGAGCGAACGGCGGGCCAAGACCCTGAGTCATTGGACGCGCCGCAGGTTCTCCTGCCGGAACTGGCAAGCCTGGCGGCGAGCGTCTCCGAAGAGCTCGAGGAGGGCGCCGGCGCCGTTCTGCTGCGGCGCATGCCGCTCGCAGACTGGGACCAGGCCGCTTGCGAACGGGCTTTCTGGGCGCTGGCGCACCAGCTCGGAACTCCGGTTTCCCAGAGCGCCGAGGGTCGCCGACTCTTCCACGTAAGGGACGCCGGCTACGCCCCCAACGACCCTCGCTTCCGGGGCCCCATGTCGAGCAAGCGCCTGAGCTTCCACACCGACCGGTGCGACGTCATCGCCTTCCTGTGCATCCGGCCGGCCGTGCAAGGCGGCGAGACCTTCGTAGTCAGCTCGCAGGCTTTGCGGGATGAGCTGCTCCGGCGCGCCCCGCAAACGCTCGAAACGCTCAGCCGGCCCTACCCCTACCTGCGACACACCGTCGACCAGGGCAACGCCCGGCCGTATTGCGAGCTGCCGGTCTTCTCCGAGCGTGACGGACGCTTCGGCGCGCACTTCCTGCGCGTGCTGATCGACCGCGCGGATCGCTCCGACGAAGCCCCCAGCCTCACGGACGAGCAGCGCGCCGCCCTCGACGCCCTGGAAGCGCTGGCCGAGGACCCCGCGATGCACGTCTCGTTTCACCTGGAGCCCGGCGATGTCCTGCTTCTCAACAACTGGACGACGTTCCATCGCCGCAGCGAGTTTGTGGACGCCGAGGACCCGGCGCTCCGCCGCCACCTGCTGCGCATCTGGCTCTCCATGCCCAACAGCAGGCCGATCGACCCGCGCTTCGCCGACCACTTCGGCGCGACCAAAGCCGGCGCGTTGCGCGGAGGCATGCGGCCGCTGTCCGCTTGAAGATTTCTGTTCCCTGGGCACATTCAGGGCGGATACTCTCGTTCGTCTCCCCCTCCGATTCAGGCTTTGCGCCTTCGTTTTTCCTTTACCGTTCGCGGTTTCGCACTTATACTTTGGGCGCCATGGCTTCGAGACGCGGTCGTCTCAGTCTCCTGGCCGCATGTTGCGTGATCGCCGAGAGCGCTTCCGGCCAGTTTCCTCTCCGGCGCGGTCTCGTCGAAGGTGAAACCGCGCAATACGAGTTGCGCCTGCAGGTTCTCGGACAGCGAGGGACGCTGTACGGGGTCAGCGAGCATCGCGTGGTCCGCGAAGGCGGCGTACCGGTAGAGCGAGTCCGCTGGGTGCGCATGGACGAGACCGAGGTCGGCGACCTTAGCCCGCTGCTACAAGACGCACCCGCCTTCGATTTGTCCCTGGACCCCTCGCTCCCCCCGCCGCCCTTGCCCGCCGTCCGCGGACCCGTGGCGCGCATCCTCACGGAGACGCTCTATCGCATCTCACTGGCCGTCAGCCCCAGCCTCGGCGCCATGCGCCTCGCCAAACCGGGCGATGTGGTGGAAACCGTGCAACCGTTCATCGCAGACGGCTTCGCCGAGCCCGGCCCATACATGGAGCGCTGGGCAGCCACATTGACGTTCGAGTTGGTCTCGAGCGACGCAGACAAGGCCGTCGTCCGCACGCGATTCTCAGCGCCCGCCGCCGCACCTTGGCCGCCGCTTCAGCCCTGGATGACGGCAACCTGCAACGACGGCGTCACGGCGTTCGAGTCGGTGGCCCTCGAAGACTCCGGCTACGCGGCAGCCTGGGGTTGCGACGACACGTTCGTCCAAGTGACCCTCTCCAGCGAAGACGGCTCCATCCTGAACGCCCGCCTCGAAACGATCGCACGCTACTTTCGGCGCTGGTGCGCCGGCGTGGACTTGACCGGCTGCGAAGAGATCGAGGAGGGCAGCGAAAGGCGTTCCGCCACGCTGGTCCGCAAGAACATCGACCCGCCGTTGCCGCCCGACTGCCTGAGCACAAACCAAACCGACGGCCTGGAGTACGTGCTGATCCCCGCTGGGGAGTTCCAGATGGGTTGCGTACCCGACGACGAGGAGTGCTACGAGCGCGAGAAGCCCCGCCACACCGTCGCCATCACGCAGCCCTTCCGGATGGGCCGCACCGAGACGCCGGTACGCGCCTTCGAGCGGTTTGCGGCTGCAACCGGCCGCGCCATGCCGCCCGAGCCCGACGGGTTGCCCGACTACAACGACGGCTGGGAGAAGAAGGACCATCCGATGGTGAAGGTGACCTGGCAGGAGGCTCAGGAGTACTGCGCCTGGGCCGGGGGCCGCTTGCCCACCGAGGCCGAGTGGGAGTACGCGGCCCGTGGCGGTTCAGACGGCTTGAAGTATCCCTGGGGCAACGAGCGCAGCCACGAGGAGGCCAACTACTGGCGCTCCGGCGGGCGCGACCGCTGGAAGCACACGGCGCCGGTCGCCAGCTTCCCCGCCAACGGCTTCGGCCTCTACGACATGGCCGGCAACGTCTATGAGTGGACGGCGGATTGGTACGACGAGCAGTACTACGGGCGCTCGCCCGCGCAAGATCCGCCCGGCCCGTCGCAGGGCAAGGCTCGCGTCGCCCGCGGCGGCGCCGGCTTCATCAACCCGGCCGTGCTGCGCATCTCCACCCGGCTCAGCCACGCGCCGAACCAGCGCAATCTCCACGTCGGCTTCCGCTGCGTGCTGGAAGGCCCTGGCGACTGACGACCTGGTCGGCGGCCTTCCCACCGTTAGCGGCCGTGAGCGGCGTCTTCGGGCGTAGACCGCAATCGGCGCAGGGGTCGGAGACGCCTTGGCCGGCCCAACGACGGTATTTCGAGCGCCGAAGACGGCGCAACCGGGCTCGTAGCCTAGGGAGAGCCGCTTTCCGCGCAGGGACCAGACAGGCCGACGCGGAGATCAACGCAGCGGCTGGGTTTCGTCGTGCGGCCCTTCGCTCGCGGTCCGCCAGGCGACGGCGGTCTCCTCTTTGAGCTCTTGCGGACCCGGCCGGGCGCCGTTCGATTGCAGCACGTAAGCCGTCAAGGCAAGGAACGTGTCTTCCCGTAAGTCTTTCGGAGGAAATCCGCCGATCGCGTCCCGAATGCGGCTGGAGAGTTCCTGGGTGTTCCGAGCGCCCCAGCGAGCCAGGAAGCTCGTTCCGGCCAGCGGCGGAATGCGCTGCCCCTTGTACACCGCGTCAGCCGCCGGAATCAGCGAATCCGTGTGGCACGCCGCACATGAGCTCTCGTACGCCGTTCGTCCCACCGCCGCTTGCTCGGCGGTATAGACAGCCTCCGGCTCTGCCGCGTGCAGGCAGACGCAGGCGGCCAGGGCAGACGCTACGAACAAGAATGCCTTCGTCACGCCCACAGTCTACTCCCCGATTCTCGAAGTGGACAACAGGAAATCCCGTTCTCCGCGCGATCCCTCCACCCGGGCCGGCGCCACGCGCCCCGCTAGAATGATCGAAATGAACGAGCCCGTCGCGCCGGAATCCGCCTCCGCCTTGATCGACCATCGGATTGAGGAGCTCGGCGACTGGCGCGGGCGCACCCTGGCGCGAGTCCGCGCTCTGATTCACGAAGCCGACCCGGAGGTCGTCGAGGAGTGGAAGTGGCGCGGGACGCCAGTTTGGTCACACGGCGGCATCCTCTGCACGGGCGAGACCTACAAGAGCGTCGTGAAGCTGACCTTCGCCAAGGGCGCCTCGCTGGCGGACCCTTCCGGGCTGTTCAATTCGAGCCTCGAAGGCAACGTTCGCCGCGCCATCGACATACGGGAGACCGACGAGGTGGACGAGGCCGCCCTGAAGGCCCTGATACGGGCCGCGGCGGCGCTGAATCTCGAAGCCAAGGGCAAGGCGAAGGCCCGCCGCGCGGGAGACAAGACCAAGGGCTAGCCTGCCGGAACCGACGTGGAGACTTCTCATCCGAAAGACCAGGACGCCGCGGCGCAGCGCCTCCGAGAGCTGGCTCTGCTGCGGCGCGTCCGCGACCGCATCGACCGGGAGTACGCCCAGCCGTTGGACGTCGAAGCGCTCGCCCGCGGTGTGGGAATGTCGGCGGGCCACCTCAGCCGGCGGTTTCGTCTGGCCTATGGCGAGCCTCCCTACGCCTATCTGATGACGCGGCGCGTCGAGCGCGCCATGGCGCTGCTGCGACGGGGCGACATGAGCGTCACCGACGCCTGCTTCGCGGTCGGCTGCTCCTCGCTGGGCACCTTCAGCACCCGCTTCACGGAGCTCGTCGGCGTGTCGCCCAGCGTCTATCGGAGCCAGGCGGCGAACGCGACGGCGGGGATGCCTGCGTGCGTGGCGAAAAACGTGACCCGGCCGATCAGGAATCGAGAAGCGTCGGGCTCCAAGCGGTCCGTAGAATGACCGCCATGGACATCACCATCCACGCCAGCTTCCTCCCTCACAGTGACCCGGAAGCCTCCCTAACCTTCTATCGCGATGCCCTCGGCTTCGAAGTCCGCAACGACGTCGGCTACGGCGGCATGCGCTGGATCACCGTCGGACCCGCCAATCAGCCCGGCACGTCCATCGTGCTTTGCCCTCCGAACGCGGACCCCGGCGTCACGGACGACGAGCGCCGCACCATCGCCGAAATGATGGCCAAGGGGACCTACGCCATGCTGGTGCTGGCTTCCAAGGACCTCGACGCCGCCTTCGAGCGTCTTCAAGCCGCGGGGGCGGAGGTCGTTCAGGAGCCGACGGAGCAGCCCTACGGCGTTCGCGATTGCGCCTTCCGCGACCCGGCGGGCAACCTGCTTCGCATTCAACAGAAGAGTTGAGGGCGCGGTTAGCCGGCGACGATCGTCGCCGCGAGCGCCACCCGGTGGTCCTTGGACCACGGCGGCCCGAGCGCGGTCCGCGGCCCATGCAACACGGCGCGGGCCCGCTCTCCCAGCAACCGGGCCGCCTCCCTCTCGACGGTCTTGGCGTCGAAGAAGAGGACCTCCCAGCCGCGAGCGCGGGCGCATTCCGCCAACACTTGCCGATACATCACCGAATCCGCGCGACTCTCGTACGGAACACGTCGCTGGACACGAAGATCGTCCGGGAAATCCGCCGGCCAGGCGCGCAGCGACAGGGACGCGATTGGGCCGGGAACCGCCTCGGCCAGCGCCGCCAACGAGGCGCTCGTCGCCCGCGCCGCGGAGACCCGGACCCTCCGGACCAGAGCTTCCGCCGCCGCGTCATCTAAAGCGCGTACGTCCTGATGGATCGGCGCGCTCGGCACGTCCGGCTCGATCAGCTCGATGCGGCGGCGATCAACGACCCGGTGGTCCGCCCCTGCCGTCACCGCCACGGCCCAGCCAAAGTGATGCGCGATCCCGACCCTCATTCCGCCGAGTATGGCGCATCTGTGAGGCAAAGCGGCGGCGCCAGGCTCAAGGCGCTGGGATGATCTCGTAGTCTCCGGCCGAGCGCCAATCGGGAAACGCCAAGCCGTCTTGGTCGAACACCAAGCGACCGGCGCGCAGGGTCAAGGCCGCTTCCAGCTTACGGGTCGCCAGCAGCCGGCGCAGGCGCGAGTCGGTGAAGCCGAACAGGCCTTCTTGCAGCTTGAAGACGGCGATATCCGCCACGCGGCCCTCTCCGAGGGTCCCCAGCTCCGGAAACTTGCGGATCACCTTCGCCGGCCTCACCGTCGACTTCTCGATCGCCTCGCCGAGCGGCATTCCGAAGTGCAGGAACTTCGAGATGACGTTCGGCATGTCGGACTTCGTCGTGAAGATGCTGGAGTTGTGCAGGTCCGTGCTGATCGTATCCGGCGCGAAGTCATCCTTCATGGCGTCGGAGGCGACCGGGAAGATGAAGCTGCCGTTGCCGTGGCCCACGTCGAACAGCAAGCCTCGGCGGCGCGCCTCGCGCACGAAGGGGTGGATCTTGCGGGTAGACCGGTCGAGCAGCTCCACCTGGTGATCGCTGTAGGAGTGCGTCCGCAGGTCGCCCGGCCGCATGATCTCAAAGATGCGCTGCGTCGTGCGGTCGTACTCCGTGGTGATGCGCATGTCGATGATGACCGGCTTGCCCGAGAGCTTCCCCGCCTCCACGGCTCGTTCGACGGCGGCGTAGCCTTTGCGCGCGAAGTGGGCCGTCTTGATGCCGACGATCAGGTCCGGGTACTCCGCCATCTTTGCAGCGGTCTTCTCCGGGCTCATGTCGGCCACGTCGTTCTCCGCCTGCTCGCCGACCATGCCCTTGCCGACGATGTTGAGGAATGCGAAGACGCGCGTCCCGGTGCGGTCGATCACGGTCTTCTTGAAGTCATCGAAGGTTCGCCAGCCGGACCCGCCGCAATCGACGACCGTGGTGGTTCCGGTCGTCAGTTGCGTGTCATCCGGCCAGAGGGCCCCGGAGTACCCGTAAACATGGGCGTGGAGGTCGATCAGGCCCGGCGTGACGATGTACCCGGTCACGTCGATCACGCGCTTGGCCTGCTCGCTCGGGATGTCTCTCGTCACGCGGGCGATCTGATCCCCGGCGACGGCCACGTCCATCACGGCGTCGATCCGGTTGGCCGGGTCGATCACGCGGCCGCCCTTGAGGAGGATGTCGTACGTCTGCCCGAAGCCGGACGCGGCGGCCAGCAAGCCGATGAGTGCGATCGCAACTCGGTGCGCCATGAGCGGTCCTCCCCTGAGCAGCGTTCCCCTACTTGTAGTTCGAGTACGGACCGGCCGTGGTCCACTCCGGCATGCTGATGCCCTCGGCGTCCCAGATCACCCGGCCGGCGCGAAGCGTCATGGCGCAGGTGATGTTCTTGTTCCCGGTGAGCTTGCCGTGGCCGGAATCGAGAAACGCGAACTTGCCCTCCTCGACCTTCAGCACGGCAATGTCGGCCTCACCGCCTTCCTCCAGACGCCCCAGGTCGGTCCGGCGGATCGCCTTGGCCGGGTTGACGGTGGTCCGCTCGATCACTTGCTCGAGCGTCATGCCGATGTTGAGAAACTTCGACATTACGTTGTTCAGGTGCGCCCGCGGCAGCATCACGCTGCTCTTGTGGAGGTCGGTGGAGATCGTGTCCGGCAGGAACCCTTGCTTGATCGCCGGAACCGCGATGCGGAACCAGAAGCTGCCCGAGCCATGGCCGACGTCGAACAGCACGCCGCGCTCGCGAGCCTTCCACATGTAGTCCTCCACCCGCTTGTTGGCGTCGAGCTGCGGCGTCAGGCGGCCGTAGAAGTGCGTGTGGATGTTGCCGGGCTTCATGTGCTCGAGGATGAGGTCCTCATAGCCGCGCCCTTCCTTGGGGTGGAAGTCGACCATCAGGACGCTGTTGCTCAGCTCGGACGCCTTGACGGCGCGATCGACGGCTTCCCAGTCCGCCGGCGCGTAGTGAGCCGTCTTGATGCCCACGATCACATCGGGATACTTCTTGACCATCGCCACGGCGGCGTCCACGTCCATCTGCGCCACGTCGTTCTCGACGTCGGGGCCGTACATGCCGGCGCCCACGATGTTGAGGAACGCCAACAGACGCACGCGGGCCTCGTCGATCGTCTCCTTCTTGAACTTCTCGAAGCCCTTGTAGCCAGAGCTGCCGGCGTCGACGGCCGTCGTCACGCCATAGCGGAGCGTGTTGTGGTCGGGATTCAGATTCAGCCAGGCGCCGCTCTGGTCGAAGTGTCCGTGGATGTCGATCAACCCGGGCGTCACGTAGTATTCGGTCAGATCGACGACCTTGCGGGCGCGCGACGCCGGCAGATCCTCGCCGATCTTGTAGATCTTCCTGCCGACGATCGCGACGTCCATCCGGCTGTTGCGGCCGTTCTGGGGGTCGATGACGTGACCGTTCTTGAGCAGCAGGTCATAGATGACCGAATCCTCGCCGTCCGTCGTTTGAGCCAAACCCGGCAGCGTCGAGCCGAGCGCGACGACCAGCAGCGGAACCAGTGACTTCAATGAGCGCATTCCTTTGGTCCATCCGTTGAGAACAGAGTGCATCGTCCGATCCGCCTACTCGATCCGTTGATAGTCGCCGGCCGTGTCCCATTCGGGGAAGCCCAGGCCCTTCTCGTCTAACACCAGCTCGCCGGCGCGCACGGTCATCACGGCGTGCAGCCGACGCGTGGCGGTCTGCTTCTTGCCCCAGGAATCGGCGAACCCGAAGTACCCGTCCTGGAGTTCGAGCACGGCGATGTCGGCGGTCCGTCCCTTGGCCAGCGAGCCGATCTCCGGGTACTTGCTGATCACCTGGGCGGGCCGCGCGGTGGAGCGGAACACCGCCTCCTTCAAGGACATGCCGAGCGCCATCATCTTCGACATTACGTTGGGCATGTCGGCCTTGGTGGTGAAGATGCTGGAGTTGTGCAGGTCGGTGCTGATGGTATCCGGGTAGAAGCCCTGCTTCATGATCTTGGCGGCGTTGGGCCACACGAAGCTGCCCGCGCCGTGCCCCACGTCGAGCAGCCGGCCCTTCTCGCGAGCCTCGTACATGTAGGGTTGGATCTTGCCCGAGAAGCGATCGATGATCTCCAAGTGCCGGTCGTTGAACATGTGGGTGTGGATGTCGCCCGGCCGGAAGTACTCGAGGAGCTTGGTCTTGGTGTCGCGGTCGGTGTTCGAGAGGATGCTGTTGTCGACAATGATCGGCACGCCGGCGATGTTGCCGGCCTTTACGGCCTGCTCCAGGTTGATGTAGTCCGGACGCCCGTAGTGCGCGCACTTGATGCCGACGATCAGGCCGGGATACTCCTTGATCTTGGCCGCCAACTTCTCGGCGTCCATGTCCTTGATATCGCTCTCGGTGCCCACCATACCGGCGCCGACCACGTTGAGAAAGGCCAGCACGCGGGTCTTCGAGCGGTCGATGACGGTCTTCTTGAAGGTCTCGAACGTCCGCCAGCCCGAGCCGCCGCAGTCGACGACCGTGGTCGTTCCGGTCAGCAGTTGGGTGTCGTCGGGCCAGAGCCAGCCGGAGTAGCCAAACACGTGCGCATGCAGGTCCACCAGGCCCGGAGTGACGTAGAGGCCGGTGGCGTCGATCGTCTTCTTGGCCTGGTCCGCCGGGATGTTCAGCGCGATCTCTGCGATGGCGTCGCCCTTCACGGCGACATCGAGCACCCCGTCGATCTCACTGCCCGGATCGAGGACGTGGCCGTTCTTGATGAGCAGGTCGTACTGCTGAGCGCTCAGAGCGCCGCTGCAGAGAAGCAGGAGGCCGGAGGCGCAGAGTCCCTTCAGGAGCTGACCCCGCGCGGAAAACGGTAGTAGGCGCGCCAAATCGGTTGTACCTCGTAAGGGCCCAAGATACTACAAAGCGCCGGACGGCATGTCCGGCGCGCCCCCCGAACGCGGGCGGCGGCGCTGCGCCTTTGCCGGCCTCCAGCGCGGCTATTCGATCGCGGCGGCGGCCATTTGCAGAAAGGCGCTGATCTCGT
Source organism: Acidobacteriota bacterium (assembly GCA_016125275.1). Lineage (GTDB taxonomy): Bacteria > Acidobacteriota > Terriglobia > Bryobacterales > UBA6623 > RI-231. The sequence continues at coordinate 1,142,193 of WGMB01000003.1, forward strand.
CGGCCATGTCGCCGCCCACATTCTGGCGCTGAAACAGCACGATCGAGATCAAGTCCTTGTCCGGATCGGCCCACGTGAAGGTGCGATAGGCGCCGCCGTGACCGAACGAACCGATGCCGGTGTAGCGCAGCGCCCCGACAGGGTCTTTGACGATGGCGAACCCAAGCCCGAACCCGACGCCCGGCGCCCAGCCGGCCGGCAGATCGCCGGTCTGCACCGTCGTCATGGCGTCCACGGCCGCCTGCGACAGGATGCGCCGGCCGCCGAAGACGCCGCCGTCGAGAACCATGCGATAGAAGCTCAGCAGATCCGCCGCGGTGCTGTAGAGGCCGCCTTCGGGGAAGGGATTCTTCCATTCAGAGCGCGGCGGAGTGCGCTCATAGAGCTCCAGCTTGCCGTCCTGCAGGGAGTACACGGAGGCCACCCGGTCGAGCTTGTCCTTGGGCGGGAAGAACGACGAATCCGTCATGCCCAGCGGCCCGAAGAGGCGCTGCTGCATGAACGATTCGTAGCTCTGGCCCGAGACGACCTCGATCACCCGGCCCAGCGTGGCGATGCCGAGGTTATTGTAGCTCCAGCGTTGACCCGGGTCGGCCTGCATCGGCTGGCGCGCGCCGGCCGCCACCACTTCCGCCAACGTGTGCAAGGGGACCGAAAAGCCTTCCGCCGGGCCGCCCGCAATGCCGGAAGTGTGCGAGGCCAAATCCGCCAGGCGCACCGGCCGCGTCGGTGGCCGGGAGGAGCAGTGGTAGCCCGCGCCTCCAGACCCGCAAGGGTTCACCCGCGCGTCCTTGAACTCCGGCACGTACTTCTCCACCGGGTCCGTCAACGAAACTCGGCCCTCATCGACCAGCAGCATCAGCCCGGCCACCGTAATCGGCTTGGTGCAGGACATGATCTGGTGGATGGAATCCTTGCGCATCGGCTTTTTGGACTCGAGGTCCTGGTAGCCGACGGCGTCGAAGGCGGCGATCTTGCCGTGCCGGGCCACCAGCGTCACGAAACCGGCGGCCGTGCCCTGGTCCACGAATTCCCGCATCCGGACCGGAATGCGGGCCAAACGGTCGCGGTCCATGCCGGCGCCTCGCGGATCGAGGTCGGCTCCCGGCAGAGGGAGGGAGAGCAGCGGAAGAGCGAGCAGGAGGGGGAGGTAGCGGCGCATCGCCGGCTATCATCGCACGTCGCGGCGCGCCGGCAAGCGTCCAGCCGTTTCTAACAGCCCAGGGAATCCTTGTAGTTGGGCGATCGGTGAAACTCGAGGCCAAGCAGAAAACCCAGGCCGTCGCGCTGGCAGTAGCGGACCGTCCCGATGCAGCGGAACTGTTCGCCGGTCAGGTAGGCCTTGGTGCCGGCCGACAGATGCGTGACGGCGGCCAACTGGACCCCGTTGTCGCTAATGTTGCGCACCTCCACCCGGGCCTGCCGGGCGCCGCTGCCTTCGTCCCAGGTCAGCACGCCTTGTCCGACCACCGCGTCCCGAGGCTCCAGGCGCAACTCCCCCCCGCGCCGCGGCTTCTTCCACCAAGAGGTGTGCACAGCGAGAGGCTACGGACGTCCGAGGCGCTCGCACAACTAGGAAACTTCCTAGTTTCCGTTCGCCTCCACACCAGTCGGCGGCCTGTGAAATCATGTGCGGGTGCGCGTTGTTGCAATCCTGGCCGCCTACAACGAGGAGAAGATCCTGGGACGCGTCATCCGTTGGCTCGCCGAACAGGGCGTCGAGACGTATCTGATCGACAACGAATCCACGGACGGCACGCGAGCGGTGGCGGAAGGTCTTCGCGGCCAAGGCCTGATCGGCATGGAAACCCTGGCCCGCCACGGCGACTTCCGGCTCAGCGAACAGCTCGGCGTGAAGGAGCGCCTCCACCACGAGCTCGGCGCCGACTGGTACATCCACCATGACGCCGACGAGATCCGCCAAGCCCCGGAAGGCTTCGGGACCTTGCGCGAAGGGCTGGCGGCCGTCGACGCTGCCGGCTACAACGCCGTCGACTTTCATGAATTCGCCTTCCTGCCCACGTCGAAAGCGGACGATTTCGAGCATGAAGGCTTCATCGAAGCCATGCAGCACTACTGCTACATGGGGCGCACGACCGGCGCCAAGTACCGCATCAATGCCTGGAAGAACTTCGGGCAGGCGATCGACTTGGCTTCCACGGCGGGTCACCAAGTGCAGTTCGAGGGCCGAAAGGTCTTCCCCACCAAGTTCATCCTGCGGCACTATCTGGCACTGAGCTACGCTCACGTGCTGCGCAAGTACTGCCACCGGCGGTTCAGCGAGGCGGAGGTTTCACGCGGCTGGTTCGGCACGCGGGCCACGCTGCGCGACGAGGAGGTGGACTTCCCCTCCGAGCACGAGATGAAACGGCTCGCGCCCGGGGCGGGCTGGGATCTCTCCGATCCGTGGACCGACGAGCCGCTGTTCCGCAAGGCCAAGCCGCCGGCGCGGCGCGGCCGATAGGCGTCCATGGCGTTCCAAGCGTTCAGCACGGCTGTCTATCGCCTGGCGGGTCGCGCGATCGCGCGGGCGCTGGGATCGTTCGACTTCGTCGAAACGGTCTTCCTACGGCACACGGCGGCCACCGGCGAAGTCTCGCTGGGCCGCAGCGACATCGACTTCACGCTGGTCTTCTCCCGGCCGTTGACCCAGGAGCCCGAGGGGTTGTTGAAGCTGCTGCGCTGCCGTCAAGCTCTCAAGGCCGCGTTCCCTCTGTTGGGCGAGTGTGAGACCGGAACCCGCGAGGAGCTGCTGCGCTCCTACGGCGCCGACCCGTATCGGGCCTCGGTGGAGCGCCGGACGGCGCTCACGGTCTACGGGCCGCGGCTCGAAATCCCGGCCATTCCGATCCGTACCGAAGACGCGCTGGTCTGGCTGGTGATCTGGATGGCGCACTACGTTCCAGTGGCGATGCGGCAACGCTCTCGCCGCAACATGCGGAAGTTCGCGCTCGAGATGTGGAACGCGGCCCGAACCGCGACGGGCGATGTCGCCGAACCGTACGCCTCGCGATCCCGGGCCGAGGCGGCTTGGCGCAACAGCGCCGGCGCGGCGTTTCCGCTCCGCTCGGACGACTCGGTGGAGCGGCTGTTCCAGGTTTGCCAGGAGATCGCAGTCGAGGCTCACGGCCGCCTTTGCGACCCGCTCGAGACCGAGGACATGCCGGCGCTGCACGCCGGGGCCGACCGTGAATGGGCGCTGGTTCCGCCCGGCCGCGAGATTCCACCGCGCCGAGAAGGGCTGGGGAGGGCGTTCAGCGGCAGCCCTGAGGCCCTGGACCTGTTTGTGCGGCACGTGAACCCGCGGATGTATCAGCAGTTGCCCGACTCGGTGAAGCGGCTGGGGATCAGGCCGCCCGGGCGGGCCGAGTGGCTGGCATTCAGCCGCCGTTTCGCCTGCGACCCGCGGCTCCTGCGCCGGCCGGGCTTCATCGCGACGCCTGCTTCTTCCTACTACGCCTTCGAGCTGATTCGGCCGGGCCGGGAAGCGGCCCGTAGCCTGCGAGCCGGCGCCCTGCCAAGTTGGAATCCCCGGCGCGAAGAGGACCTCCGCGCCACGCCCCCCACCTTGCGGAGCTACTACACGAACCTGCTCCCGGGGCTCTACGAGGAGATCTCAGCGGCGTGGGACGATCTGGACGCCTGCGCCGGGCCGGCCTGAGAGTTGCTGCGCCATGGAGCGGTCGATTTCCACGACGCCCGCCTCCAAGTACCGTCGCGCCGCGTCTTCGTCCAGCGTCAGCCGGCTGTACTCTTGCTCGATCAGGCCCTGACGGTAGAGCGAGTACCAGCGGCGGACGTGCCAGCCGATGTGCGACGGGATCGAGCGATTGTTCTCCAAGCTGGTCCCGTGGTTGATGACCTTGGACAGGAACTCGGCGAAGGTGCGGACGGGGTAGTGGTAGACCTCGATCTCCGCCGTATCGACGGCCGGGCCGTCGTGCGCCGCGTCGTGATTGCCGTAGCCGATCGAGCGCAGGCCGGCGGTTCGGCACAGCACCTTCCGGCCGATGCCGGACATGGTGACGGGCCTCTCGCTAAGGGTCCAGGGCGGCGCGTGGAACTCGCTGTTGTCGAACGGCCGGACGACCCGGTAGACATTGTCGTAGAAGGCGTACCCGGGCGCCTCCACGGCCGCCCGCGAGGCGAGCATGTTGGCGCGAAAGCAGCGCAACACGGCTGCACCGGCGGGAACAGCGTCCTTCAGATCGCCGCGGACCGGCCGCCAGAGCTCGTCCGCGTCGCTGTTGACGATCCAGTCGGCGTCCAGCCGCTTGGAGGCGATCTCGGCCATGCGGTTCACCCAAGCGTCCTGCCGCATGGTGTGCTCGGGTTCGTCGAGCAATACGATCTCGTAGTCGTCGCGGAGGCTCTCGAGGATCTCTCGGGTGCCGTCGATCGAGCCGTTGTCCGTGACGACGAAGCAGTCCACGCCCACGCTGCCGTGGAAGGCGATGTTCTGAGCGATCAGGCTTGCCTCATCGCGAACCAGCAAGGACATCGCCAACCGCTTGGGCCGGCTTTCGGGGCCGGCCGTCACGCCAAACCCTCCTCGATCGGCTCGACCCGCAGCGTCGGCAGCAGCAGAGCCAGGGCGACCAGGTAGGCGCAGCCGCACAACACGATCGCCGGGGCGTAGCCGACAGCGTCGATCGTCTGGCCCGCCCCCAGGTTGAACAGCACGCCGCCCAGCCCTCCGACCGCGCCGGTCAACCCCACCGCTGTCGCAACCTGGGCGGCCGGGAACAGGTCGCTGCACAGCGCCATGTAGTTGGTCATCCAGAAGCCATGGGCGAACAGCAGAACGCTCAGCAACCCGATGGCCGACAAGGCGTCCCCTCCGACGATCGCCAGGATGGATGCGGGAGTCAGCAGAGCGGCGGCGATCATGGTCCTGCGGCGCGCGGCGACCAAGCTCCAGCCTCTCCGCAGCAACGCGGACGACAGGACGCCGGCCAGCACCGAAGCCGCGCCGAGCGATAGGAAAGGAATCCAGGTCAGCTCGCCGATCCTCTCGAGCGACGCCCCGTGTTCCTGGCTCAAGTACTGCGGAATCCAGAACATGTAGAAATAGAAGACCGGGTCGAAGCAGAAGCGGGCCAGCGCCAGCCGCCGCAGCGAGGGGTCCGCGAGCAGACCCCGCAACGATGTCGAAGATGGGGCCGCTCCCCGCGCGACCACTGGTGATTCCAGTCTACGAAACAGAACAAACCAAGCCGCGGTCCACAAGGCTCCCACCACGCCGGTGAGCACGAAGGCTCCCCTCCAGCCCACGGTCAACGCGGTCCAGACAATCAGCGGAGGGGCTGCGACGGCGCCGAGAGCCGAGCCCGCCGTGGTCGCCAGTCCCATGCCCAGAGCTCTCTCGCGCGGCGGAAACCACTCCGCCACGCCCTTGGCCGCCCCGGGAAAGCCTCCACCCTCGCCGACGCCCAGCAGGAACCGGAAAAGTCCCAACTGCAGCGGACCGGTCGCCACGCAGTGCAACAGGCTGGCGAGGCTCCAGAAGCTCACCGCCAGCCCCATGCCGGCGCGCGTTCCGAGCGCGTCGATCAACCGGCCGCCCAGCAGAAACATCACGCCGTAGCTGAGCGTGAAGGCCGCGGTGACGTAGGAATACTCCGCGTTGCTCATGCCGAGCTCAGCGGTGATCGCCGGCGCAAGCACTGACAGTACTTGGCGGTCAAAAAAGTTGAGCGCCGAAGCCAGCAGCAGCAGCCCAGCGACCGCGTGACGCGGCCTCAAGCCGGAGCTCCTGTGTCCGACGCCGAGGAGTCGTCCTCCCGCCGCGACGGAAAGTAGCGCGCCACGTAAGCGTGCAGCTCCGGCTTGGCGGAGGTCCAGCGCCAACAGCCTTCCTCGGTCAAGCCGATATCCGTCACGGGGTCAAAGTCGAAAGCGGCCATCTCCTGATGGCGCTCCCGGTAGCGGCGCCGCCCCGCCTCGCCGTGCCACAGGTGCAGGATGGGCAGGTCCAGATACCCGATCCGGCCCTGCACGTCGCGATGGAACGGCTCCGCCCAAGCCAGGTAGTGCCGGTGGCGGCGGTCGCTCATCCGCAGGGCTTCGCGGGGCCGCTCGAAACCACCCACGGCGGCGCAGACCAGGGCCGCGTCGCCGCTGCCCAGAATGCAGGCGTCGTAGAACCCGTGGCGGCTCAGCAACTCCCGCCGAGCGGCCCAAGCCAGCCCCCAAGCTGTTCCGGCCACCGGAGCGGCCTCGGCGGAAAAATCATCCAGCGTCATCTCCCCGGTCGCAAGCTTCTTCGCCACGGCTGTTCCGAACAAGACCCGGTCGCCCTCGCGGGGGCGTTCCGGCCGCGCATCCGCGGACAGATTGTACTGGCTTGCATAGAGTTGAACCAGGGCGCGCTCCTCCAGAGCGCGCAGCGCCGCTTCCACCCATCCGTCGGCCATCAAGACGTCACAGTCGAGCCAAGCGACCGCTTGACAGTCGTCCGGAAGCGCCTTCAAGGCCAGGTTGAGCAGGCGCTCCTTCTGGAACATCACGTCCGCGCCGCGAACCTGGAGCAGCCGGTCCGCATCCCCCGGTCCCAGCTCGAAGCGGCCGTCGAAGGAGAGCTCGACGGCGACGAGCGGCACGGCCAGACGACGGCGAAAGAGCCTGTAGTTCGCCAGCCGGCTGCGGTAGCCGGCTGGGTTGAAGTAGCTGGTGACGGCGTACAACATCGGGCAACGGCCTCAGAGCGTCGTCTCGCTGAGCGATCCCCGCCAGCGCTCCACGTCGGCCCCGAGCGACCCAAGGAACAGCCCCCGTTTGTAGTTCGCGAAGCACAGCTCGCGATTCCTCGCGTTCGACTCCTCTTGCGCCGTCCGCTCGTGGGTGAGGTGCACCGCGGCGCCGAGCGTCTTGCGCTGCAGGCCCAGCAGCAACTGCAACCGGATCTGGAGGTCGTAGTCCTCGAAGCCCCAGCCCGTCAGGCGGGAGTTGAAGCCCTGGACCTCGAAGAAGTGGTCCCGCCGAACGACGATCATGCCGGGGCCGGTGCGCGATCCGTCGCTGGCCATGCGGAACTCCACCGTCGCGGTGCGGCCGGCGCGCGAAGTGATCTCGCGCCGCACCGCGTTGCAGGCGATCTCCGAGTTGGGGTCCCAGCGCCCGGGAACTTTCTCGGGCGCGGATTCGGTGATCCTCTCGATGCTGACGAAGCAGTGCTCGGCGCGGACTTCCGCCAGGGCCTGCTCCAGGAAATCAGGGGCCGGCGCGACATCAGCGTCCAGCACGAATAGGCACTCCCCTCGCGCCCGCGCTGCACCGAGATTCAGGCACTCGGACTTGTTGAACTCGGTGGCGCCGCCCAGGCGCAGGAGCCGGATTCCGGTCCAGCCGTGGCCACGGACCAGCCGCTCGAGCGCGTCTGCGTCGCCTCCGCCGTTGACGAGCAACAGCTCCACGTCGTCGCGACGCAGCAAGGGCTCGTTGCGCTCGAGCGTCTCGGCCAACTCCGAGCGATCCTTCCAGGGCGTGAGGACGGACAACTTCATCGATGGTCTCTAGGCGGGAGTCTTCAAGTAGCGGCTCTCGGCCCGCCCCGCGGCGGTCAGGCGCTGCAGCCGGCCCAGGACTTCCGACGACAGACGCGCACGCCACGGCTCCGTCCGCCCGTACTTGCGCAATAGGCGGAAGCCCAGCGCGGCCCAGCCGTGGTCGCCTTCGCGGCGTCGCTCGTATACAGCCTCGCGCAGCGTCTCCAACGTCCACATCCGCAGCCTCTCGTACTCGCCAGCGGTCATGCGGTGTCGGACGCGGTTCAGCAATCGCATCCGGCTGACGGCTTCGTACATCTTCCAACGCTCACGGCGGCCATGGGTGATCTGCTGCGGGTGTTGACGGTGCAGGGCCAGCACCTTCGGGATATAGAGGGCTTCATGGTCGAACAGGATATCGAGCCAGAGAGCGTAGTCGGCCGAGATCTGGATGTCCTCGTGGAAAACGTAAGGCGGCAGCGCGCTGCGCCGGACCATCGCCGTCAGGGCGCCGATGCCGTTCTTACGGAACTCCGCCTCGAAGCAGCTTCCCTGATAGGGATTCTCTTCATCGCGAACCAGCGCCAGCCCAAGCCCTTCGGCGTGTAGGCGCTGGTAGCCCGTGTGGCAAAGGCCGGCCCGCGGGTTCGCCTCCAGCAGTTCCACCTGCGCGGCGACCTTGCCGGGCAACCAAAGGTCGTCGTGGTCCAGAAAGGCGACGTAAACGCCGCGGCTGGCCGCGACGGCCGCGTTGCGAGCCGGATTCTCGCCCCGGTGGGGCAATCGCAGCCGCCGGATGCGGTCGCCGAAGCCGTCCAGGACCCGCGGCGTATCGTCCGTGCTGCCGTCGTCGGCGACGATCACCTCCAAGCGGGGATAGTCCTGCGACAGGGCGGACTCGATGGTCTCGGCAATGTACCGAGAGCCGTTGTAGGTGGGCGTAATCACGCTCACCAAAGGCGCGGCGTCCGCGCTGCGCTCGGGCGGAGGGGGGATCACGACGGCTGCGTCCGCGGTCGCGCCGTGCAGACGAACTTCAGGAAGGCCTCGGCGTCGGGATTGCCGTACTCCTCGATGGCGACATCGAAATTGGCCGTGATGCCGTAGAGCTTGGGCCACTGCCGGTCCTGGTTCCAGTACAGCGCCGAGCGCGGCACGAACGCCCGCTCGTGGGTGGGGTCCTGCCAGCCGGCTTGCGAGCGCGCGTCGGGAACGATGATCGTGGCGACCGCGCCCGGCTTGAGCACGCGGTAGAACTCGTTGAGCACGAAGATGAAGTCCTCGCTCGGCCCGATGTGCTCGAGGACGTTGTCACAGTAGATCTCATCCACGCTGGCGTCGTCGAAGGGCAATCCACGGGTGATGTCCCGGACGATGTGGGCGGCCGGCGTCGCCACCTTGTCGATGCCGATCCAGCCGTCCCGCACTTGGTTGCCGCAGCCGATGTTGAGCCGGCGCGGCGCGGCCTTCCCCTCACTGTTCATTGCTGTTGCACGGGCTCCTCCGCCGGCGCCCCGTCCTCCATCCGCTGGTCAAAGTATCGTCGCACGCGCTCGTGGAGCGCAGGCTTCTCCGAAGCCCACTTCCAGCAGCCGCCGCCGTCGATCGCGATATCACGGCAAGGGTCGAAGTCGGCCAGAATCTCGTCGCGGGTCGTGTAGCGCCGCCGCGCGAACTCTCCGTGCCAGAGGTGGTAGAGCCGCCCTTCCACATGGCCGATCGAGCCCGCCACACTGCCGAAGAACGGCCGAGCCCAACCCAGGTAGTGCTCCGACCGGCGTGCGTTCATCTGCAGCGACTGCTGCGCCGAGCCGAACGCGCCCAGTCCCGCGGACACCATCGCGCGGTCGCCGCCGCCCACGATGCAGGCGTCGTAGAACCCGTGGCGATCGAGGATCTCGCGCCGCGCCGCCCAACCAGCCCCGATCGACAGTCCCATCCGGCTGAGATCGTCCACCGAGAGGTTGGACCGATCCACCGCCCCGGCTTCGATCGCGGAGCCCACCGAGCGACTGACGCGACACTTGGGAGCCGACTCGAGCTGGTCGTCGCTCGCCGCCGTGGCTAGGTCGTGGCGCTCAGAAAAGACTTGCGCCAACGGAAAACGGTCCAGGACGGCCAGCGTCCTGCCGGCCCAGTCGTCGCGTTCGAAGATGACATCGGCGTCGACCCAGGCCACGCCGTCGCAGTCCCTCGGCAGCACCTCGAGGGCGAGGTTGAGCAGCCGTTCCTTCTGCCAGAGCACGTCCCCGCCCTGCACCTGGAGGAGGATATCGGCGGCGCCCTCGGTCAGCTCGAATCGGCCGTCGAAGGAGGCCTCCACCGTCGCCAGGGGCGCCTGCAACCGGCGCCGAAAAGCCGCATAGTTCGACCGGCGTCGCCGGTACCCAGCCGGGTTGAAATAGGACGAGATCACCCAGAGCCCCATTGTCAGCGTCTCTCGATTGTAACGATCGGCCGTTTCGGACAGAGGCTGTTGAGGGCGGGTTGCGCGAGGCTAGGCGGGGGATCGAGAGACCCAATCCCAGGGGCCCATCGACTGATTCCAGCGCTCGGCGGCCGCGCGCAGCTCAGCGAACCGCTGCGGCTCGGCGGCGGCCAGGTCGTTCCGCTCGCCGGGATCGGCCTCGAGATCGAAGAGCCGCTCCGTCTCGCCGACGCGCAGGTACTTCCAGGCCCCTCGCCGCGCCGCCAAGCTGAAAGGCGTCTTCACGACGTCGTCGGCGAAGCGCCAATAGAGCGTCCGCTCGGGAATCTCGGCGCCGTCGGTCAGCGCCGGCGCGATGTCTCGGCCGTCCAGCGGATTGCGGGGCAGGTCCGGTGCGCCCGCCAAACCGGCCAGGGTGGGAAACCAGTCGAGCGTCCAGGTCAGCTCGCGGCTGGCGACGCCGGGTTGAATGCGCCCCGGCCAGCGCACGATGCAGGGCGTGCGCAAGCCGCCTTCGGTCAGCTCGTACTTGCCGCCCTGGAACGGTCCGTTGTCGCCCGCGCTGGAGTCATGGCGCCGGCCGCCGAGCCGGGCCCAGCCGTGGTCGGACAGGAACAGGACCAAGGTGTTCTCCGCCAGACCCTTGCGGTCGAGGGCGTCGAGAATCCGGCCGACGCCGTCATCCAGGCACGACACCATGGCGGCGTAGGTCGCCCGGCTCTGGTCCTCCAGCCCCGCATACTCGTCCAGCCATCGCGGCGGGGCCTGCAAGGGCGTATGCGGCAGAGCGAACGAGGCGTAGAGGAAGAACGGCCGGTCGTGGTCGGCTTCGATCCAGCGGACGGCCTCCTCTTGGAGCAACTCTGGAAAGTACCCTTCGGCCTTGATGGGCTCGTCGTTGCGGAACAGGGCAGGCCGGCCGGTCCAGCCGCCCCCGCGCGACTCGTGGGTGAAGTAGTCGATCGTGCCGTTGAGGAAGCCCCAGAAGTAATCGAAGCCGCGCCGGTTGGGCCGGGACTCCGGGCTCATTCCCAGGTGCCACTTGCCGATCAGGGCCGTGGCGTAGCCGCCTTGCCGGAGCCGTTCAGCCAAAGTTTGCTCGGAGTCCGGGAACGGCAGCTCGTCGTGGTGGTCGCGCAGCACGCCCTCGATGCCGACGCGCGCGGGATAGCGGCCGGTCAGCAGACCCGCGCGGGAGGGCGAGCAGACCGGCGCGGCCACCAGGTGATTGGTCAGCCGCACGCCCTGGCTGGCCAGCCGGTCGAGGCGCGGCGTGCGGATGTCGTGGGCGCCGAAGCAGCCCAGGTCGCCGTAGCCGAGGTCATCGGCAAACAGCACCACGATGTTGGGGCGGGACTCAGCGGTACGGCAGGCGCTTAGCGCCGCGGCGGAAGCCGACAGGAAAGCTCTGCGGCTCCAGCCAGGCCCTTCAGCCGGCTTCGCCTGCCACATAATGAATCTCGAACGGCTTGTTCGTGATGAACAGAACCGTCACGGGCTCTTCCGCCGTGGCCCCGTGCTCCATGCGCTGCCCCTCGGGGAACCACACGAACGACCCCGGCTCGTGCCGGCCCTCGTGCGTCACCAGAGTCCCTTCGAGCACGTACATGCCGTGTCCGCAGGGGTGGGTGTGGAGCGGGTTGATGAAGCCGGCGGGGTAGCGCACCAGCCGAACCGTCATACCGGTCTCGGGCTCCTGGAAGATCTCCTTGCGATGCAGGGTGACGCCGGTGAGCTCGTGGAAGCGGTCCTCCCAGGGCATCTGCGTGGTGTCGACGACGACGGTCTTCGGGTTGTCCATGGCGGAGGACCCGATTATGCCACAGGCCGCCTCAAGCGCCCGCCCGGGCCAACTCGGGCAGCAACTCGCCCAGCTCTCCGCGCAGTACGGCGTCCGCGACTCCGTCCAGCGGCGTGGGGTCGCGATTGAGGATCAGCAACTTGGCGCCGGACCGCTTGGCCACGACCGGCAAGGCCGCCGCCGGATACACCACCAGCGAGCTACCGACGGCCACGAACAGGTCACAACTCGAAGCCGCCTTCTCGGCGGCGCGGAGCACGTCCGCCGGCATCGGCTGGCCGAAGGAGATGGTGGCGGGCTTGAGCAGACCGCCGCACGAGCGGCACTCCGGCGCAAGCTCGCCGGCCTCCACGCGCGCACAGGCCTCATCGGAGCTGATCCTGTCGCCGCATCGCAGGCAGGCGGCCTCGAGCGTCGTGCCGTGCAATTCGTGGACGACTTCGGCCGGGAGTCCGGCTTTCTGATGCAGCCCGTCGATGTTTTGGGTGACCATCGCGGTCAGCTTGCCTTGGCGGTGCAGCTCGACGAATGCCAAATGGCCGCCGTTGGGCGCGGCCGCCCGCATGTCCGGCCAAGCCAAGCACTTCTGCCGCCAGTACTCAATGCGATCGGCAGGGTTGCGGACGAACTCGTCGAACTGGACGATCCTGTTGTTAGCCCAAACGCCGTTGGGGCTGCGAAAGTCAGGAATGCCGGACTCGGTGGAGATCCCGGCTCCGCTGAAACCGACGATCCGCCGCGAGTCTCGGACCCATGAGCGCGCCTGGATCAGGCTCATCAGAACGTCAGAATACCAGCGGCGAAACCGTGTACAACCGCGCGGACGCGGACGCCCGACGCCCCTGGCAGGGCGTGGGCGGCTGGGGACCGAACGACGACCCCGGCCCCAGCCTAGGGAACGCGCGCGGCGGTGCTGTTGAACTTCGAGAAGATGATGAAGATCTGCTCGCTGGCGGGCGGGAACAGCGCCCCGACGGTGATCGTGACCATGCTCGCCAACAGGGCGTACTCGACCAGATCCTGCCCGTCCGTATCCTTCCAAATCTTCAGACTGATGGCCCAATTCCAGAGTTGCTTCATCAGAGATACTCCTAGCAAACTACCATGTAGGCTACATGGGATTTGGCCCGCTCACAATTCGTCGAACGGCATACAAAATACTGCCCCAAAAGGCGTATGCGTCGGTCGTAAGCAGAATCACTGAGAAGCTGGGAGATTTCCACTGAGGCCCTTCCACGAAGCCGTCAGCCTCAAAGTCGAGCTCAATCCATGAACCAAACTCAGCCTTTTGATTTTATCGGATTTGACGGTTTATTGTCGGACGACGAAAGGCTCGTGCGCGCAACGGTTCGGCGCTTCGTGGCGGAGCGCTATGCGCCCCAGGCAGCGGCGTTATTTCGCGAAGGCCGTTTTCCTGTCGAGCTCGTCTCCGAAATCGCCGATCTGGGCCTATTCGGCGCTCGCATCGAGGGCTACGGTTGCGCCGGGATGAGCGCGGTGGAGTATGGCCTGACGATGCAGGAGCTCGAGCGCGGCGACAGCGGGCTGCGCAGCTTCGTGTCCGTGCAAGGCAGCCTGGCGATGGAGGCGATCCATGCCTTCGGCTCCGAGGAGCAGCGGAGCCGCTGGCTGCCGGAGATGGCCGCCGGTCGGGCGGTCGGCTGCTTCGGCCTGACCGAACCGAACTTCGGCTCCAACCCCAGCAGCATGCAGACCAGGGCTCGGCGGAGCGGCGACGGCTTTGTGCTCAACGGCGAGAAGACCTGGATCACCAACGGGTCGATCGCCCGCATCGCGGTGGTCTGGGCCAAGCTGGAGGATTCCGACGAAGTTCGCGGCTTTTTGGTCGAGAAGGGGACGCCCGGGTTCTCGACGAGCGACCTGCACGGCAAGCTGTCAATGAGGGCCTCGATCACGTCGAGCCTCTCTCTGACCGACTGTGAAATCCCGGCGGAGAACGCACTACCCAGCGCGGTAGGCCTGAAAGCCGCCCTGGGTTGCTTGACGCAGGCTCGGCTCGGCATCGGCTGGGGCTGCATCGGCGCGGCCCAGGACTGCTACGAAACGGCTCGGCGCTATTGCCTGGACCGTAAGCAGTTCGGCGGCAAACCGATCGCCTCTCATCAGCTCGTACAGGCCGAGTTGGCCTGGATGGCCACCGAGATCAGCAAGGCCCAACTGCTGGCCTGGCGGATAGGGCGCCTGGCCGACGAAGGCCGACTGCACTTCTCCCAGGTCTCCCTGCTCAAGCGCAACAACGCTTGGATGGCGCTCGAAGTCGCGCGTCGCGCCCGAGACCTTCTAGGCGCCAACGGCATCACCGAGGAGTATCCGGTCTTCCGCCACATGGCGAACCTCGAAACGGTGAAGACGTACGAGGGGACCGAGAACATTCACACGCTCGCCATCGGCCAGCGCATCACCGGCCTGGCCGCCTTCGAGTAGACTGACCTTCCATGTCCACTCATTCGCACGCCCTCGACGAGGCTCTCAGCGAGTTCGTCCGCAACGTCTCCATGGCCGGGGAGAGCCCCCTGCTGGCCCGGCTGCGCGAGGAGACTTCCCACCTGGAGATGGCTCGGATGCAGATCTCGGTGGAGCAGGGCCGGCTGATGGCGGTGCTGGCCGGCGCCATCGGCGCTCGGCGGGCCGTGGAAGTCGGCGTCTTCACCGGCTACAGCTCGCTGACCGTGGCGCATGCTCTGCCGCCGGACGGCAAGCTGGTGGCGCTCGACGTGTCTGACGAGTGGACCTCCGTGGCGCGGCGCTATTGGGCCGAGGCGGGCGTGGCCGACAAGATCGACTTGCGCCTGGCGCCGGCCGGCGAGAGCTTGGCGGCGATGCTGGCCGCCGGAGAAGCCGGAACCTACGATTTCGCCTTCATCGACGCCGACAAGGACGCCTACCCCGGCTATTACGCCCAATGCCTCGAGCTGCTGCGGCCCGGCGGCCTCGTGCTCATCGACAACATGTTCCTGCACGGCCGCGTGTTGGAACCGGCCCCCGACGACCGCGCCGCCCACATCGTGCGAGATCTGGCGCACCAGATCTTTGCCGACGCCCGAGTGGTCCCCTCGCTGGTCCCGATCGGCGACGGCCTGCTGCTGGCGCGCAAGCTGTAGCCCACAACTTTTTCGGCGTCTCCGGTAACACCCTCCGCCCGCAGGCGATCTGCCATGCGGTCGGACGGGCTTTTCGCGCTGGGACTTCCGCAATAGCCTCTCCGAGCTGTGCTGAATCAACCTCATTCCTAAGGGCGCGGCCGCTCGTCGGTCCGCCCTCCTTTTTCCCCAAGAAAATTTCGCGCGGGCTGTCGGATTCGTCCCGGTTCTGTCGCTTATCCAGTTGAGGAGGATGGAGCGAATGCAGACAGCGCGAATCAACCCGGCCCTGACCGCCCGCCAACGCGTTCTGTGGACCGCCTGCACGCTGCTGGCCCTGGGCATGGCCCTGGCCGCAGCTCCCCTGGGCTTCGTCGGCGGGGCCGGACTGCATCGACTGCTGCAGCCGCACCGTCCTCCTCTAACGGCTTCCCTCAGTCAGCACTGAAGACGTACATCCTCTCATCTGCATACGGCGCGGCCGGCTCCTCTCGGTCGCGCCGATTTTTTTGCCTCTCCGGCCCCCAGCGAAAACCGCAGCCATCGTCTGCTGGACTACAATAGCCCGCATGCTTCGCCTGTTCTCGATTCTCCTCGCTTTGGCGCTCCCGCTCGCGGCCCAACAGTACGACATCCTGCTCAAGGGCGGTCACCTCATTGATCCTCGCAATCAGATCGACGAGCCCATGGACGTCGCCATCGCCGGCGGCAAGATCGCCGCCGTGGAGAAGAACATCGCAAACGCGGAAGCCAAGAAAGTGGTCGACGCCCGCGGCATGTTCGTCACGCCGGGCCTGGTCGATCTGCACGTGCATGTGTTCGCCGGAACCGGCGAGAAGGGCTCCTACGCCGGCGACAACTCCGTCTACCCCGACGACCACTGCATTCGCTCCGGCGTCACGACGGCGGTCGACGCGGGCAGTTCCGGCGCCGCCAACTTCGAGCAGTTCAAGGACCGCATCATCGACCGCGCCCGCACCCGCATTCTGGCCTTCATCAACATCGTCAACAAGGGCATGCGCGGCGGCCCGATCGAGCAGGACATCGCGGACATGAAGGTCGAGCCGACCGTCGCCATGGCCAAGAAGTACCCCGACACGATCATTGGCGTGAAGAGCGCGCACTTCCGCGGGCCGGAGTGGGCCTCGGTCGACAACGCCGTCAAGGCCGCCGGCCAGTTCGGCGGGGTGGTCATGGTGGACTTCGGACAGTTTCGTGACGAACGGCCGTTCTCCGAGCTGGTTACCAAGCACCTGCGGCCGGGCGACATGTACACCCACGCCTACCTCGGCGCCGTGCCGTGGTTCGACGCCAACGGCAAGGTCAACTCGTTCTTCTACGAAGCGCGCGCGCGCGGCGTGAAGTTCGACGTCGGCCACGGCGGCGGCTCGTTCTGGTGGAACCAGGTCATCCCGGCCACGCGGCAAGGCTTCTGGCCCGACTCGATCTCCACCGACCTGCACATCTCGTCGATGGTCGGCGGAATGAAGGACATGGTCAATGTGATGTCGAAGTTCCTCAACCTCGGCGCGCCGATGGCGGACGTGATCAAGTGGTCCACCGACAATCCGGCCAAGCAGATCAAGCGCACGGACCTGGGACACCTGAGCGTCGGCGCGGTGGCGGACGTGGCCGTGCTGAGCCACCATACCGGCAAATTCGGCTTCCTCGACATCAACGGCGCCAAGATGGACGGCACGCAGAAGCTGCAATGCGAGCTCACCATCCGCGAAGGCAAGGTCCTGTGGGACCTCAACGGCATCGCCGCCCCGGAGTGGGAGATCTTCTACAAGAAGATGTAGCGCGACCCTAAGGCGACAAATGCAAGGCCCAGGCGGCGAGCCTGGGCCTTCGTCGTTCTGCGCGGCGAGTCTCGACTACAATAGCGCCGATGCTTCGCCGGTTCTCGATTCTCCTCGCCTTGGCGCTTCCTCTCGCCGCCCAGCCCTACGACCTGCTCCTCCAGGGCGGACATCTCATCGATCCGCGCAACCAGATCGACGAGCCCATGGATGTCGCCATCGCCGGCGGCAAGATCGCCGCCGTGGAGAAGAGCATCGCGAGCTCGCAGGCCAAGCAGGTCGTCGACGCCGGCGGGATGTTCGTGACGCCGGGCCTGATCGACATCCACGCCCACGTCTTTACCGGGACCGGCGAGAAAGGCTCCTTGGCCGGCGACACCTCCGTCTACCCTGACGACCACTGCATCCGCGCCGGAGTGACCACCGCGGTTGACGCCGGCGGGGCGGGGGCGGACAACTTCGAGCAGTTCAAGGACCTCATCATTGACCGGGCCCGCACCCGCGTCCTGTCGTTCATCAACATCGTCAACAAGGGCATGCGGGGCGGTGCGATCGAGCAGGACATCGCCGACATGAAGGTCGGCCCGACGATCGCCATGGCCAAGAAGCACCCGGACCTGATCGTCGGCGTGAAGGCCGCCCACTTCGAAGGCCCCGAATGGGTTTCGGTGGACAACGCCGTCAAGGCCGCCGAGGGGTTCGGCGGCGTGGTGATGGTGGACTTCGGAGACTTCCGCAAGGAGCGTCCTTTCGAGCAGCTCGTCCTCGAGCGCCTGCGCCCAGGCGACATGTACACCCACGCTTACCTGGGCCGGGTGCCGTGGTTCGACGCCAACGGCAAGGTCAACTCGTTCTTCTATGAAGCGCGCGTCCGCGGCGTGAAGTTCGATGTCGGCCACGGCGGCGGCTCGCTGTGGTGGAGCCGCGTGATTCCGGCTACGCGCCAAGGCTTCTGGCCGGACTCCATCTCGACCGACCTGCATACCCAATCCATGAAGGAAGGCATGAAGGACATGGTCAACGTGATGTCGAAGTTCCTCAACCTCGGCGCGCCGCTCAGGGACGTGATCCGCTGGTCCACCGACAACCCCGCCCAGCAGATCCACCGGCCGGACTTGGGACATCTGAGCGTAGGCGCGGGCGCCGACATCACGGTGCTGAGCCGCCAACTCGGCGACTTCGGCTTCATCGACACCCGCGGCGCCCGCATGGACGGCACGCAGAAGCTGCAATGCGAGCTGACCATCCGGGACGGCAAGGTCCTGTGGGACCTCAACGGCATCGCCGCCCCGGACTGGCAGACCTACTACAAGAAGATGTAGCGCGAATTGCGGGCGTCGCCCCTCACCTTATTCGCCCAGCATCTGCACCAGTTGGATCAGGTTCCCGCAGGTGTCGTCCAACACGGCCATCCGGACCGGGCCGGCGTCCATCGGCGCCATCGTAAACGAGACGCCGAGGTCCCGCAAGCGGTTGTGCTCGGCGTCCAGGTCGTCCACCTGAAAAGAAGCGGCGGGGATGCCGTCTTCGACGAGGGCGTCCTTGAAAGGCTTGACCGCCGGGTGGCCGCTCGGCTCCAGCAGCAGTTCGGTCCCTTCGGGGGCCTCCGGCGAGACGACGGTCAGCCAACGCGACTCACCGATGGGCACGTCGTGCTTGACCTGAAAGCCCAAGACGCGAGTATAGAAATCCAACGCTTTCGACAGATCGTCCACGAAGACGCTGGTGATGTAGATTCTCATAACGGTTCTCCTGATTTCAGAGGTGTTTGCGGAGCCAGAGGTCGACGGCCTTCTGCAAAGGGTGGAGATTGAGCGAATGGATCTTCGTGCGGCCCGCCCAACGGACCTGGATCAGGCCGGCTTTCTGCAACATGTCGAGGTGTTGCGTGATTGCCTGCCGGGAGAGCGCAACGCCGCCTTGCGCGACCGACGCCGCGCAAATCTGGAACAGCGATTGATCGGGCTGCTCCCGTAGCCGGTCGATGATTCTCCGGCGGGTAGGGTCCGCCAGAGCCTTGAAGACTTGGTCGAGTTGCTCCGCGTCCACGTCGTCATGATATGCAATAATTCACTTGCATATCAACCGGCCACGTGAGCGTCAGCCGGACCGTCGGGCGTCGTTTACGGCCCGCAGCGTCTCCACGACCACTTCGTCCGCCTGCATCTCCTCCAGGCTCTTGGCCGCGCGCAGGCGCCAGTTCGGCCGTTCGGTCGTGGTGCCCGGGGTGTTCTGCTGCTCCTTTTCGCCCCACAGGTCCTCCAGCGTCACCATCACGGCCCGCGCCGGACCTGCCGCCATCTCCGCCAGCGCCGCGCGCAGTACGGCCGCGCGCTCTTCCGGCACGCCGTACTGGCCGGCCAGAGCCCGTCGCGTCTTGGCGCGCCCGGCGCGCACGCCGTCCGCCTCGCCCGGTTGCAGCAGCCCGAGCTCCACCTGGTCGGCGGCGTCCTTGGCGTCCCACCAAGCCGCGAAGGTCGGCGTGTCGTGTGTGTTCATGCTCGCCAGCGAAGTCGCCTTCGCGCCGCGGGCCACCGGCTCCTCGCTGCGATAGTCGAACTGCCCAACGTACATGCCGTCGATCGCGCGCTCCTCCATCCGCCGCTGCACGTACTTGGGCACTGTGCCCAAATCCTCGCCGATGATCCAGGCTCGGTGACGCACCGACTCCAGGCAGACCGTGGCGTACATCTCCTCGGCCGGGTACTGCACGTAGGTCCCCTCGCTGGCCGGCATGCCTTCGGGAACCCAGTACAGCCGGTGCAGCGCCATGAAGTGGTCCAGCCGCAGCACGCCCGCGTGCTGCAGGTGATGCCGCAGGCAAGCCCTCCAGTAGTCCAGGCCCTCGCCCCGCAGAGCCTTGGGGTCCAGCGGCGCAAAGCCCCAGTTCTGCCCCTTGGTGAAGAAGCGGTCCGGCGGAGCCCCTCCCGCGACTCCGAAGGCAAAGTCGCCCGGCCGCCGCCAAACGTCGAAGCCGCTCGCATGCACGCCCAGCGGCAGGTCCAAGTACAGCCCGGGCTCGCCCATCCGTTCGGCCAGGTCGGCAAGCTGCTGGTCCGCCAGCCACTGCACGTAGAGGTGGTAGTCGGCGCGCCTTGGCTCGTAGTCCCCCGCCTCCAGCCGTCCGTCGCGCAGGCGGGCCGGCCAGTGGCTCCAAGTCTCGCCGCGCGTCTCGACGGTGGCGCGAAAGGCCGCATAGCTGGCGAGCTCCGGCCGGGCGTGGGCGAACTCGCGCAGCCGCCCCAGCCGGCTCGGGTCCTCCGGCAGCTTGTCGAGCAAGGCTTCCAAGACGCGGCGACGACCCTCCATCGCCGAGCGGTAGTCGGCAAGGCGCTCGGTCGGCGTCTCGATCCCGTCGAGCAAGCCCTGGGCGTCGGTGGAGAGGTCCCACTCCGGCGTGCGCCGCGGGTCGACGTAGAGCTCGTTCCAGAACAATCGGCTGACGGGAACGTAGGGGCTCGGCTCGAAGGGCTCGTCCAGGAAGGCCGCCAACAACGGCAGGGTGCCGACCAGCGAGCCGCCCAGATCCTTCGTCCAAGCCGCCAGCGCCCCCAGGTCGGATAGATCGCCCAGCCCCCGGGTCGCGTCGGTATGCAGGGCGTACAACGGCAGGAAGACGCCCCAAGGCCGCTCGCCCTCGGCCAGCGTATGGCAGCGAGCCGGAGCCGAGAGCAGGCGCAGCTCGGCATGGCGCTCGCCGGCCTCCAGCACCAAGCGGTGATAGCCTTGCGGTAGCCCGTCCGGCAGCCGCAGCCCGACTGCGACAAAGCGGCTCCCGTCGAGCTCAGCCCGCCCCCGCACCGGCAACTCGTCGAGCCGCGCGTCCCAGCGGCGCTCGCGGCCGTCCTCCAGCCGCAGCGTACAGGCCAGCGGCCCGCTGAGCTCGGCCTCCGGCAGGCGCAGGTCGAGCGTCTTCGAGTCGCCCTCCCACGCCACCGCAGTGGGCGGCGCAAAGCGGCTCCAATGGGCGCGCAACGCCTGGCGGAGCGCCTCGGGAGCTTCCTCGGGCTTCTCCAGCGGCGCTCCCAGCGTCCGCAACAGGGCCGTCAGCGTTTCGGGAGAGGCCTCCCGGAACTGCTTGAAGCCGTCCCGAAAGACCGTCAGGACGCCGTGGCGGCGGGCCAACCGTTCCAGAGCAGCAAACTCTCGACGAGCCATTTACTTGCCGTCCCCCAGATCCACGACCAGCCGCAGAGCGACGAAGGAGTGCGGCTGCAGGTCGTAGTGAGCGCCCACTACGGAGTTCCGTTGCGCCGCCAATTGGGTATTGGTGTCGAACAGCACCTCCCAGTGCCCTCCCAGCGAGGCTGGAGGCAGCCGGAAGTCCAGGTCGAGCGCCGAAGCGTTGAGCAGGAACAATAGCGGGTCGCCCTCGGCCTCGGTCGGCCCGATCAAGATGCCGATCCAGAGGCGGTCCGGCTGGCGCCACTCGTCGTCGCGCATCTCATGGCCGGAATCGCTGTACCAGGCAATGTCCTTGAGGCCCGGCATCGTCGACGGGCCGCCGTTGAAGAACTGCTTGCGGCGCAGAGCCGGCTGCGTCCGTCGCAGCTCGAGCAGCACCCGCGTAAACTCCACCAGCTCTCGCTTGGTCTCGTCGAGGCTCCAGTCCAGCCAGGAGATCTCGTTGTCTTGGCAATAAGCGTTGTTGTTGCCGAGCTGCGTACGGCCCAGCTCGTCGCCGGCGGTGAGCATCGGCGTTCCGGCTGACAGCAACAGCGTGGCCAGCAGATTGCGTTTCTGGCGTTCGCGCAGGGCGTTGATCTTGGGGTCGTCCGTCGGCCCTTCGACGCCGTAGTTGCGGGAGTTGTTGTGGCTCTCGCCGTCTCGGTTGTGCTCTCCGTTGGCGATGTTGCGCTTGCGCTCGTAGCTGACCAGGTCGTGCAGCGTAAAGCCGTCGTGCGCGGTAATGAGGTTGACCGACGAACGCGGCCCCCGGCCGCTGTGGCCATAGTGATCGCTGCTTCCGGAGAAACGCGTCGCCAGCGGGCCCAGCCGAAAGTCGTCGCCGCGCCAGTACTGGCGCACGTCGTCCCGAAACTTGCCGTTCCACTCCGACCAGCCCGTCGGGTAGCCGCCCACGCGGTAGCCGCTGGGGTCGATGTCCCAGGGCTCGGCGATCATCTTGGCGCGGCTTAGGACGGGGTCTTGGAAGATCGCGTCAAAGAAGCCGCTGCCTGGGTCGAAGGCGTCGCTCTCGCGGCCCAGCGCGCTGCACAGATCGAAGCGGAAGCCGTCCACGTGCATCTCCTCGACCCAGTAGCGCAGACTGTCGAGAATCATCTGCAAGGCCCGCGGATGGCGCGTATCCACCGTGTTCCCCACGCCGGTGAAGTTGACGTTGCGCGAAAGGTTCTTCTGCAGGCGATAGTACGAGGCGTTGTCGATTCCGCGCCAGCAGACCGTCGGGCCGCGCTCGTTGCCCTCGCAGGTGTGGTTGTAGACCACATCGAGCAGAACTTCCAGGCCGGCCGCATGCAGGCCGCGCACCATCTCCTTGAACTCCCGCAAAGGGCCTTCCGGGGATTGGTCCGCGGCGTACGAGGGCTGCGGCGTGAAGAAGCCGAGCGTGTTGTAGCCCCAGTAGTTCTTCAGCCCCAGCTTCGTCAGGTGCGCCTCTTCCGCGTGGAGGTGCACGGGCAATAACTCCACAGCCGTAACGCCGAGCTTGCGGAAGTGCTCGATCGCCGGCGCGGAGGCCAACCCGCGATAGGTTCCGCGCAGCTCCGGCGGCACGTCGGGGTGGAGCTGCGTGAAGCCTTTCGGGTGCAGCTCGTAGATCACCGTGTCCGGCCAGGGAGTTTGCGGAGACTTGTCGTCGCCCCATTCGAACGAGCCGTCCGCCACGGCGGCCAGCGGCGCAAACGGCGCGCTGTCGCGGGGGTCGATCGTGTTCACGGCCTCCGGCGCGGCCGGCAAGCCGTTGGTCGCCGGAAAGCCGAACAGGGAGTCGTCCCATTGCAGCCCGCGGCCCAAGGCCCTGGCGTAGGGATCGAACAGGACCTTCTCCGGATTGAAGCGATGGCCCTCGAACGGCCGGTACGGTCCATGCACGCGGTAGCCGTAGATCTGCCCGGGGCGTACGCCGGGCACGTAGGCGTGCCACACCTGATCGGTGCACTCGGTCAACTCCACCACGCGCGACTCGATGTCGGCGTCGGGAGAATCAAAAAAGCACAGGCAGACGCTGTCGGCGTGGGCCGAGAAGAGGGCGAAGTTGACGCCGGCGCCGTCCCAAACCGCGCCGAGGGGGTAGGGTCGGCCCGGCAGGACTTTACTCAGAGCGGCCATTGTCGCCCAGAGTATCGCACTCGCTCATTCCGGCTATTTCGGGCGCCCCCGCTCGGCGGCCAGCTTCTCGAGGCATTGGCGGAAGGCGGCCATCGCCGCCATGTCCGCCGTCGAGCCGTCCCCGTACCGGGCCAAAGCCGCGCCGCCGCTGCGCTCGATGGCGCAGTCGAGCATCAGATTGTCCTGCAACCCGAAGTCTTCGATCGACATCCCGTCGGCCGCCCACCACCCGCCGTTGCGGCGCGTCGCCCCCATGGCGGCCTCGACCCGGTCGCCGTAGAGGGCGGCATTGTTCGAGTAGCCATACAGCGGCTTGCCCAGCGCCGCCAGAAAGCCGACTTCGAATGCCGTGCCGGCGTCGGCGCTGGGGCCGCGAAACGGCGATAGGTTGAACATCCCCACATCGGCCTGCCGCATCAGGCGGCAGTTGGCGTCGAAGATCGCCAGGGCCGTCGGGGTGGCGAGCTCGTTGTCGAGCGGGTAGAGCCCTTCGAAACCGAAGGCGGCGCAGAGAGCCTTCTTGCGTGCGCCGACCTGAACGGCGTCGGGCAGGAAGACGTCAGGACCGGCGAGATAGATTTTCAGGGCCATAAGGGGAGCATAGCGCTGGAGACCGCCGGCCCGGCCTTGCTACAGTCGGGGCAGATCGCCGGCCCGCGTTGCACGGAGGTCCCCGGACTGCGCAGTCCCCTGCTCTCGAGTCCTCCTCTCCGCAACGCGATCATGCCCACCTCCACTTTCGTTCGCCTCTCCGCAGCCCTCACGCTCTGCGCCGCCCTCGCCTGCGCCCAGGCCCCCGAGCCCGACGGCGCCGGCGTCGAGCCCGGCGTTCTGCCCGCAAAATGGGCCACGGGCGGCCCCAACTGCAAGGAGCTTCCCGATTGGGAAGTGCATGAGTGCAACCCGGATTTCTACATCCTGCGCCAGTCCGGCTGCACGCACTACGAAAAGCCGTTCCTCTACCTGCTGTTCGGCAAGGACAAGGCCTTGCTGATCGACACCGGCGCGGGCAAGCCCGGAACGGGCGCGATCGTGTCCCAGGTGCTGAAGCGTTGGCTCGAGCGCGCCGGCCGGCCCTCGATCCCGCTGGTGGTTTCGCACTCGCACAGCCATGGAGATCACACCGCCGGCGACAAGGACTTTGCCGGCAAACCCGCCGTCGAGCTCGTGAAGGCGGACCCGGCCGCCCTACAGAAGGCTTTTGGCATCGGGACGTGGCCCTCGGACATCGGCGGAATCGACCTGGGAGACCGGCTGATCGACGTCCTCCCGATCCCGGGCCACGACAAGGCTTCCGTGGCCTACTACGACCGAAAGACCGGCGTCCTGCTCACCGGAGACAGCTTGTACCCGGGTCGCCTCTATATCCGCGACTGGGAGGCCTTTGCGGAAAGCACGGCGCGGATGGTGGGCTTCATCGACGGCAAGATCGTCACCCACATCCTCGGCGCGCACGTCGAGCAGAGAGCGCAGCCGTACCTCGACTACGTGGTGCGAACGGCGTATCAGCCGGAGGAACATGCGCTGGGGCTGTCGCGAGCGCATCTGCTGGAGCTCGACCTAGCCTTGAAAGCGCTCGGCAACAAGCCCAGGAAGGTCGCCTATCCTTCCTTCACGCTCTGGCCGCGCGAACCGTAGTCTCCAGACAAACCACAGAGCCGCGCCCGTGAGGGCGCGCCCACCGCTGTCTCGACGCTCCGAGGTCTCCGCGCCGCCGCGGCTACATCGTCAACGCCAGCTTGCCGCAAACCCTCCGCCCCGCCAACTCGGCCAGCGCCTGCGACGCCTGCTCCAGCGGAAACGTCCGCTGCACCGGCGGACGAATCTTGCCCGCCTCCCACAGCTCCGTCAAGCGCCGGTGCGTCTCGGCCACGAAACCCGGCGTCTCGTCCCGCTCGCGGCCCCAGAACACGCCCACCACGGACATATTCTTCAGCAAGGCGCGGTTGGCGGCAATCGTCGGAATCCGGCCCGAAGTGAAGCCGATCACCAACAGCCGTCCGCCCGGGGCGATGCATTTGGTCGACTGGTCGAACACGTCGCCGCCAACGGGATCGTAGATCACGTCCGCACCCCGGCCGCCCGTCAGCGCCTTCACCCGCTCGGGCCAGTCCGGCTGGAGGTAGTCGATCACGTCCTCGGCCCCCAGTTCGCGGCAGAAGGCCCGCTTGGCCTCGCTGCCTGCCGAGGCGACCACTCGCACTCCATGCGCCCGGGCGATCTGAATCGCCGCCGCTCCCACGCCGCTCGCGCCGGCGTGCACCAGCACAGTCTCGCCCGGCTGGAGCCGCCCGCGATCGTGCAGCCCGAACCAGGACGTCTGATAGACCAGCGGAAACGCCGCGGCCTGCTCGAAGCTCATGCCCTGCGGGATCGCGAAGATCCTGTCGGCTCGTGCGACGCTCGCCTCGGCATAGCCGCCGCCGTCAGGAAGGGCCAGCACCCGGTCGCCGACTCGCAAACCCTCGACGCCGGGTCCCAGCGCCGCGATCTCACCGCTGACCTCCGCTCCGACCGTGAACGGGAACGACGGCCGCGCCTGGTATTTGCCCTGAATCTGCAGAATGTCGAAAAAATTCAGCCCGCAGGCGCGCTGCCGAATCAACGCCTCACCGGGCCCCGGAACCGGCTCGGGACGCTCGGCGAAGACCATGTCCTCGGGCTCTCCGTAGCGTTCGACCAGCCAAACTCGCATCTTCGATGAAAGCGGATGGTACCAGATGCCAGTATCATCGAAGGCAGCATGGAATCCCCGTTCTTGACCGATTTCGACCTGCACCTCCTCGGAGAGGGCAGCCACTACCGCAACTACGAGAAGCTCGGCGCGCACCTGACCGAGCTCGACGGCCAACAGGGCGTGCGGTTCGCGGTCTGGGCTCCCAATGCGCGGTCGGTCTCCGTGATCGGCGATTTCAACGGCTGGAATCGAGACGCCAACCCGATGCGCGTTCGCGGCGACAGCGGAATCTGGGAAGCCTTCGTGCCCGGCGTCGGCCAAGGCGAGATCTACAAATACTTCATCCGCTCCAACTACAACGGCTACGAAGTCGAAAAGGCCGACCCCTACGGTTTTGCCGCCGAGGTCCGTCCGCGCACCGCCAGCAAGGTCTGGGACCTCGAGGGCTACGAATGGGGCGATCAGGAGTGGATGGCCACGCGCGGTCCCCGGCAGCGGCGCGACGCTCCCCTGTCGATCTACGAAGTCCATCTGGGCTCCTGGCAACGCGCCCCCGAAAGCAACGGCTGGCTGACCTACGTGGACATCGCCCCGCGGCTGGCGGCCTATTGCCAGGAGATGGGCTTTACGCACGTGGAGCTGATGCCGCCCACCGAGCATCCCTTCGACGGCTCCTGGGGTTACCAGACCGTGGGGTACTTCGCTCCCACCAGCCGCTTTGGCACGCCGCAGGAGTTCATGTACTTCGTCGACGCGCTGCACCGCGCAGGCATCGGCGTGATCATGGACTGGGTCCCCGCGCACTTCCCGCATGACCCGCATGGGCTGGTGTATTTCGACGGCACCCACCTCTACGAGCACGCCGACCCGCGCCAAGGCCATCACCCGCACTGGGACACGATGATCTTCAACTACGGCCGGCGCGAGGTCTCGAACTTCCTCATCGGGAACGCCTTGTTCTGGCTCGACCGCTATCACATCGACGGCTTTCGCGTGGACGCCGTCGCTTCGATGCTCTACCTCGACTACGGCCGCAAGTCCGGCGAGTGGGTCCCCAACCAGTACGGCGGCAAGGAGAACATCGACGCCATCAACTTCATCCGCCGGCTCAACGAGCGGATCTACGCGGAGTACCCCGACGCGGTGACCATTGCCGAGGAATCCACTTCCTGGTCGATGGTCTCGCAGCCCACCTACCTAGGCGGCATGGGCTTTGGGTTCAAGTGGAACATGGGCTGGATGAACGACATCCTGACCTACTTCTCCAAGGACCCCATCCACCGGCAGTACCACCAGAACAGCATCACATTCTCGATGCTCTACGCCTTCAGCGAGAACTTCATCCTGCCGTTCTCCCACGATGAGGTCGTCCACGGAAAGGGCTCGATGATCAACAAGATGCCCGGCGATGACTGGCAGAAGTTCGCGAACCTGCGCGCGCTGTACGCCTACATGTTCGGCCACCCGGGCAAGAAGCTGATGTTCATGGGCTGCGAGTTCGGGCAGCGGCGGGAGTGGACGCACGAGGAGAGCCTGGACTGGCACCTGCTGCAGTACGCGCCGCATCAAGGTCTGCATCGCCTAGTCCGCGATCTCAACGCCTTGCTGCGCAGCGAACCGGCTCTCTATGACCTCGACTCGGAGTGGCAGGGCTTCGAGTGGATCGACTGCAACGACAACCGCTCCAACGTCATCAGCTTCCTGCGCAAGGGCAACCAGCCGGAGGACCTGCTGCTGTTCGTCTGCAACTTCTCGCCCGCCGTGCGCCGGGACTACAAGGTCGGCGCTCCCGAGGCCGGCTACTGGATCGAGGTGATGAACACGGACTCGCAGATCTACGGCGGGACCGACGTGGGCAATTGCGGCTCGGTGGAGGCCCTGGTCGGCAAGACGCACGGACGGCCGGCGACGCTCAGCCTCACGCTGCCGCCGCTGGGTGTGCTGATCCTGAAGCGCGAGGCGAGTTCGGGCGATTGACACCGACCGCTCCCGATAAGGTAGTCTGAGAGATGGATCGCGCGACGCGCGCGGCTCCTCTCCTTACTCCCGGGGTAGCTCAGTGGTTAGAGCGAGGGTCTCATAATCCCTAGGCCGGTGGTTCGAATCCACCCTCCGGGACCACACTTCCTTTCGCGTTCCGTCAGGAACATTTGCTCGCCGGCTTCGTACATCCTTTCAGCAAGACAGGAGAAGCCGAGCGATGTCTGACTCCGAACCGCCCGTCAAGACGGAATCCGCCCCCGAGGAGGCCGCCGAAGCCGCTCACGAGCCGCTGCTGCTCGAGGCCCCGGCGCAAGCCAAACGGCCTCAGGCCGAGAAGCTCTACTGCCCGCAGTGCGGCACGACCATGTCGCCGGATCAGCGCTATTGCACGCAGTGCGGCTGGGACGCCGAGCACCCTGACCGGGTCCCGCCCGGCGGCGAGCCGGGGCCGATCTTTCCGCCTCGCGACCTGGGCCCGCCGTCGGACAAGAACCGCTTGACGGCCCTGCTGCTGTGCATTCTGCTGGGCTGGTTGGGCGCGCACCGCTTCTACGTCGGCCGGCCGTTGAGCGGGCTGCTCTGGGCGATCAGCCTAGGCTTGCTCGGCGTCGGGGTGATCTACGATTCGGTGATGATCGCCACCGGCGAGATGCGCGACGACCAAGACAAGCGCCTGCTGCACTGGCAGTAGGCCATCTCAGGGATTGGGCGGCGGAGGCTCTTCGTCGGCGCACATCGCGTTCCAGCGAGCGCTGATGATGTGAACCCACACCGCCTGCGCGATCCACACGAGGGCCATGCCCACGGCCAATGCCGCGGCGAAGGTCAGGGCCGCTATGGCTGTCCAGCTCACCGTTCCTCAGCCTAGCGGGCGGCGCCGCCTTCCAGCCAGTCGAGCGAGAAGCTCTCGAACAGCAAAGCTTCGGAGTAGCTCTTCTCGCCGCCCTCGAAGAGGATGCCGATCGAGCCGTCCGGCAGACGGGTCAGGCTGGAGTAGCCGGAGGGGCCGTGATGAATCTGCCGCGCCCAGGGCCAGCTCTTGCCGCCGTCGGGGCTCGCCCGCACCGTCATGTCGATGCGCTCGCCGCGCGCGGGCTGGATCGGGGGGCTGGGATTGGAGAACACCAGCCGGTCGCCGCCGTCCTCCGACCAACTGAATCGCAGCAAAGAGGCCTGCACGGCGGGATCGCCCAAGTGCGCGTCGAACTCCGGGGCCGACCAGGTGGCCCCGCCGTCCCGGCTGAAAGCGATCGAGCGGTAGCCGGTGCGCTCCTGGTTGGTCGGCGACTGGCTGCGCATGTTCATCATCAACGTCCCATCGGCCAGCTCCGCCACCTGGCTTTCGTTGCAGGCGGGCTGGATGGCGTTGCTGCGCTTCCAGGTCTCGCCGCCGTCGTCGGAGTAGATCGTGTGCGCGCCATAGCCGTTGGCGGCCGAGCTGTGGTTGGCCGGAATGACCAAACGGCCCTTGTGCGGCCCGCGCTCGAGCTGGATCCCCACGCCCGGCCCGGTGGCGTACCACCACCAGTCGGCGGCCTTGGTCTCGGCCGTGATCTCGCGGGGCTTGGACCAAGTCCGGCCGTCATCGTCCGAGGTCGCCACGAAGACTCGGCGGGTCCCCTGGGCGGTCCCCTTGTGCAGGTCGCCGCCGTGGTCCTCGCCGCGGTTCCAGGTCATCAACAGGACGATGCGGCCGGTGCGCTGATCCACCACCGGGCAGGCGTTGCCGCAGGTGTTGAGCCCGTCGTCCCAAACCACCGTGTGCGCCGACCAAGTCCGCCCGCCGTCGGCCGAGCGCTTCACCAGCATGTCGATGTCGCCGCTGTCGCCTCGCCCGGATTTGCGGCCCTCCGCAAAGGCCAGCGCCGTCCCATTCTTCGAGACGATCAACGCCGGGATACGGTAAGTGTGGTAGCCGTCCCGGCCGGAAACGTAGACCGGCGACGCCATCGGATCGGCCGCCAAGGCGACCGCCGGGGCGGCCAGCATCCAAACGATCGACAGGGTTCGCATCCTTCGCCCTCGCAACGGCGGCGGCTCCGGCCTCCTCAATGGGCGCCTCGCCCGGCCACCACCAGCGGAATCGACTGCAGCAGGATCTTCACGTCCAGCCACAGCGACCAATTGTCGATGTACTCGAGATCCATCTTCATCCAGGTCTCGAAGTCGAGCGCGTCGCGGCCCCGCACGGCCCACAAGCAGGTCAACCCCGGCCGCATCCGCAAGCGGCGCCGCTGCCAGGTCTGGTACTGCTCGACCTCGAACAGAATCGACGGCCGCGGGCCCACGATCGACATGTCGCCCCGCAAAACGTTCCAGAACTGCGGCCACTCGTCGATGGAGTAGCGCCGCAGAAACCGGCCGATCGGCGACAGGCGGGGGTCGTCGGTGAGCTTGAAGGCCGGACCGTCCTTCTTCTCGTTCAGGTGACGCAAAGCCTCCTTGAGAGCCTCGGCGTTCATCACCATCGAACGAAACTTGTACAGCCGAAAGCGCCGGCCGTTGAGGCCGCAGCGCTCCTGCCGGAACAGCGCCGGCCCCGGCGAGGTCCACCGCACCAGCAGCGCCACCAGCAGCATCGGAAGCGCCAAGACGACCAGCGCCGAGGCCGAGACGACGATGTCGAAGGCTCTCTTGAGCAGCAGCCGCATCTCGTCCTGCGGCGTGGAGGAGAACGTCAGCAGGGGCTGATCGGCGAACCGGTCCAGAAAGACGCGGCTGTTGACGTGGGGAAAGAAGTGCGTCGCCACCCGCGTGCGCACGCCTTCCTCGTCGCACAGCAGGAAGATCTCCTCCAGCCCCGAAATCTGGGCCGCGTCGACGGCGAAGAAGACCTCGTCCACCACGTGCTTGCGCAGCAGGCCCGCCAGCTCATCGAGCCGCTTGACCTGATAGCTCTGTCCGCCGATCTCGACCGTCTGGCCGCCCGGGCCCGACACGTCCACCAGCGCCAACAGGCGGACGCCCAGATCCTGCGATTCCGCCAGTTGCCGCGATAAGTCCCGAGCCTGCGGCCCCTCGCCCACGACGACGCAGAAGACCTCCGCGCCGAACTGCTTGCGGATGTAGCCCCGCAGGCGCCCGGCGGCCGCCCGGTAGGTCGCCAGCAAGACCAGGTTGTAGAGCAGGAAAAGGCCGATGAAGGGGCGCGAGATGTCCAGCCGGAGCAGGAACATGAAGGTCGTCAGGCCCAGCACGCCGAAGAAGACCTGGCGCAGCGTGTCATAAAGCGCCGCCCGCGTGTCCGCGCCGTACAGCCGTTCGTATACGCCGATCGAGCGCCCCAGCGCCAGCCACAGGGCCAGAATCACGCCCAGCAGCAGAGCCTTGAGCGGCGCATTGATGAAGAAAGTGCGCGGCAGGGGCAGCAGCGCGCGCGTTTGATAGGCCGCTTCGAAGGCGAGAAGCGTCAGGATGACGTCCGCCGCGGCGAACAGGAGAACGGCCTTCTGCTTGTGGTGGTCGAACACGGCAGGGTGCTACCGGCGTCTTGTTGGCACCCAGGATACCAGTGTGAAGATGGGATTTACCCTAGACCGAGTCGCCACCGCCCTGGCCGTCCGCGAAGTCAACGCCGCCGGCCGCGGTCGCCCCCATCACCCCGGCAGCGCGAACGCCACGATCTCATCGCCGGCCTTGGTGGATTCCTTGCCGCCGCCTCCGGCCGCGATCACCACGTACTGGCGGCCGCCCGCCTCGTAGCTGCACGGCGTGGCATAGCCGCCCGCGCTGAGCTTGGTCGACCACAGCTCGCGGCCCGTCGCCGAATCGAAGGCCCGCAGCTTCTCGTCTTGGGTGGCGGCGATGAACACCAGGCCCCCGGCCGTAGCGATCGAGCCGCCCATCATGCGGGTGCCCGTTTTGCCCAGCTCTTCGTCCTCGCCCAGCACCTCGCGCCACACGAAGTCGCCGCTCACCAGGTCGATGCACGTCAAAAAACCCCACGGCGGCTTCATGCCCACGCGGCCGTCCTTGTCCAGAAACTTCTGGTAGCCCGTGTGCCCGTAGCGGTAACCCGCCTCCGGGTCGCCCGGCGTGAGCTGGATCATGTTCGCCGTCTCGCTGGTGTTCACGTACAGGTAGCCGGTCCGTGGATCGAACGCCCCGCCGCCCCACAGCGCACCGCCCGAAAAGCCCGGCCGAAAGATCGTGCCCTGCAGGCTCGGCGGCGTGAAGATCGGCCCCATGCGGTACTTCTCCACGATCTTCCGCACGGAGGCCTCCGCCTCCGGCGAGACATCGGTGATGTCCTGCTCCTCCAGGCTGAGCTTCGACAGCGGCGGCGGCTTGATCGGAAACGGCTGGGTGGGCCAGAGCTGCTCGCCGGGCACGTCCGACTGTGGAACCGGCCGCTCCTCCACGCCGAAAATCGGCTCGCCGCTCAGCCGATCAAGCACGAACGTCAGCCCCGTCTTGGTCACCTGGGCCACAATCTCGATGCGCTGCCCCTGGCGCTCGATCTCTCCCAAAATGGGCTGCGCCGGCAGATCGTAGTCGAATACGTCGTGGTGCACCGTCTGGTAGTGCCACAGCCGCTCGCCGGTGGCCGCATTCAGCGCCAGCACGCAGTTGCCGAACAGGTTCTTGCCGATGCGGTCGCCGCCCCAGAAATCGAACGCCGGAGAGCCCAGCGACACGAACAGCCAGCCGCGCCGCTCGTCCAGGCTCATTCCACCCCAGTTGTTCGCGCCGCCGGCGGTGCGCCAGGCGTCCTGAGGCCAAGTCTCATAGCCGAACTCGCCCGGCCAGGGGATGGTGTGGAAGATCCAGCGGCGCTTGCCGGTCTTGACGTCGTAGCCGCGTACGTGACCTGGCGCGGCCGGCTCCGGCCCCTCGAAGCCGCCGCCGCCCACCAGCAACAGGTCCTGCCAGACGACCACCGGCGAGGTGTGCTTGTAGCCCAGCCCCTCCATGTCGCGATCGAAGTTCTGGGTCAGGTCCAGCACGCCCGCATCGCCGAACTCCGCCACGGGCTTGCCGCTCTTGCCGTCCAGGCACCAGAGCTGGTCCATCACCGTCAGGAAGATCCGCAGGTCGTCGCCTTCCTTCCAGTAAGCCAGCCCGCGGTTCACGCCCCGCGCCCGGCGGCTGGTCTCGTTCGCGAACGGATCAAAGGTCCACAGCAGCTTGCCGGTGGCCGCGTCAAGCGCCTGCGCCTTGACCTGGGCCGTCGACAGAAACATCACGCCGTCGACGACGATGGGCGTGCACTCGATGGTCGTCAGCGGACGCTGCTGCGCGTCGCCCGTCTTGTGGACCCAGGCGACCTCGAGATTGGCCACATTAGCGGGGGTGAGCTGCTCCAGCGGCGCATAGCGCGTCGCCCCCTGATCGCCGCCGTAATAGCGCCACTCCCAAGGGTTCATAGCGGCGCCGCGCGGAGCGGCGGGGAGGGCGGAAGCGGCCAGCGCGGAGGCTCCGGCCTGGAGGAAAGTGCGGCGACGCATGTCGCGGCAATTCTATCGAATCGCACGCGCCTTCGGTCGGGAGAATCGGAGCCGCCGCCGTGAGCGAAGCGGTCCTTCGCCCTAGGTGGCCGGCCCCATCAGCGCCGTGATGTCCTCGACCACGCGCTCGGCTTCCTTGTGCAACGCCTTCGGTTCCGGATCGACCTCGCCCATGTAGGTCGACCAGATCACCCGCCGGGTCTTCACGTCCACCAGGAAGAGAGTGCCTTGCGGACGCCCCTGCGGGCGGTTCTTGGGCCGCGCGAGC
Organism: Acidobacteriota bacterium; assembly: GCA_016125275.1. Classification (GTDB taxonomy): domain Bacteria; phylum Acidobacteriota; class Terriglobia; order Bryobacterales; family UBA6623; genus RI-231. The sequence goes on from WGMB01000003.1 coordinate 1,175,478, forward strand.
TGGAACCGGCCTTCGATGCTCTCCTTCGACTTGACGTCCTTGTCGTCCTCGTCCTTCGCCGGCTTCTGTTCCGGAAACAGCTCTTCCAGAGCGGCCAGGAAGGTGGCGTCGATGCGCTCGGTCATCATCGAGGAGGCGCGCTTGGGATCGACAGTCACGCTCAAGGCGTCGGCGCCGTTGACGGCCTCGGCCAAGTACTGGTCAAAGGCGTGCTGCATCGGCCAGAAGTAGACCGGCTGGGCGTCGCGCAACTGCGCCTGCCCGAGCGGAACGGCCAGCAGCGCCAAGGCCGTGAGAACGACTCTCGTCATGAGCGGTATTGTAGCGGCTTCCCTCTGGTAGGCTGGTCAACAGCCGTGTTCGAAGCTCCCAAACAGGTCGAAAAGAGCGGATTCTCGCCCACCGTACTGGCCGTGATCGCCGTCGTGGCGCTCATCGGCGGGACCGTCGGCTACCTGCTCTACCAGCGCGGCCCGGCGGAGGCTCCCCAGCCCACGCTCACCGAAGAAGCCCGTTCCTATCTGCCCAACCTGGCCCTCAGCGACGACACCGGCATGGCCGCCAAGGAGGACGCTCTCGGCCAGACCCTGCTCGAGATCACCGGCGCCATCACCAACAACGGCGACCGCGCCTGCCGCTCCGTGGAGGTCAACGTCGTCTTCTTCGACCCAAACGGCATCGAGACCGACCGCCAGCGGTCGCTGATCGTCAACCCCCGCCAAGGGCCGCTCCAGCCGGCCGAGACCCGCCAGTTCCGTATGGCCTTCGACAACATCTCTCCGGCCTGGAATCAGGCCTTCCCGTCGCTGTTCATCTCGCAGATCGACTTCGCGGATTAGCCCGCTGACACCCTGGTTCTCCGATCGGATACGGAAGTACCGACGTACTTGTTTGCAAAGTACTGGAGTTTTCGGAAAAACCGTCGGTCTTCCCAGTGGCCGTGGGCGTCGTTTCGCGCGATCCTACAGTCGCTGATGCGGACGACCCCGACCCAAGCGATCTCTCTCCCGCTGCCGGGACCATCCGCTTCGCTGACTTCTCTCTCTTCGTTGGTCCTCTCTCCAGCCGCGACGACCGGGCGGCGGGTTTGCTCCTTCCCGGAGGAGCCGCCGCTCGTCGTCGTGTTCTGAAGCCGGTCGCGGGTCCAGCCGGCGTGTGACCGCCCGGAAGCCGCAGATCGAAGCGCTACAATCCGGGGTGATGCGCCCCGCCGCCGCCATCGCCTGCCTCGTCGCCCTCTCCTTGTTCGGTTTCGCCTGTACCAAGTATCCGCCCCCGGCCGAGGGTTTCCTGGCCGCAGACGGTCTCGAAGTCAGCCTCTGGGCCGCCGAGCCCGATGTCGTCAATCCCACCAACATGGCGATCGACGAGCGCGGCCGGATCTGGGTGACCGAGGCCGTCAACTACCGCCGCAAGCTCAAGGAGCAAGACGATCTGGTCGCCGACGGAGATCAGATTGTGATCCTCGAAGACACCGATCGCGACGGAAGAGCCGACTCCCGCAAGGTCTTCGACCAGCGGCCGGAGCTGCGCGCGCCGCTCGGCATCGCCGTGCTGGGCGATAAGGTCTACGTCTCGCAATCGCCGGACCTGATCGTCTACACCAAGGACGAGCAGGACAACATCGTCGACCGCAAAGTGCTGCTCACCGGCTTTGGCGGTTTCGACCACGACCACGGCCTGCATGTGGTCACCTTCGGCGCCGACGGGCGGCTGTACTTCAACATGGGCGACCGGACGTTCGACGTCACCGGCCCGGACGGCGCGCACGTCGTCAGCTCCTCGCAGGGCCCCTACATGGCCGGCGCCGTCCTGCGTATGAATCAAGACGGCACGGGCTTGGAGATCTACGCGGACAACTTCCGCAACCCGTACGAGCTGGCCATGGATTCGTTCGGCACGATCTGGCAGACCGACAATGACGACGACGGCAACCAGTGGACCCGCCTGAACTACGTGATGGTAGGCGGGGACTTCGGCTACTGGGGACCGACCGGCGTCGGTTGGCGCACCGACCACGGCACGCACTTTCACCACGAGTTGCCCGGCGTCGTGCCGGACATCGCCCGCACCGGCGCCGGTTCGCCCACCGGCCTGCTGGTCTATGAGGGCAACCTGCTGCCGGAGCGCTATCGCGGCAACCTCATCCACTCCGAGCCCGGCAAGCGTCACATCTACTCGTTCTTCCTGTCGCCCGACGGCGCGGGCTACCGAATGAAGGACGAGGCGACCGTCTCGGCGGACGATCCGAACTGGCGACCCAGCGACGTGGCCGCAGCGCCCGACGGCGCTGTCTACACGACCGACTGGTACGACCCGGTCGTGGGCGGCCACAACATGAAGGATTCCGAGAAGGGCCGCATCTACCGCATCGCCCCGCCCCGCTATAGCGCCCCCAAACCGAAGCTCGACCTGGAATCCAAGGACGGCTTGCTGGCCGCTCTACGCTCGCCCAACGAGTCAACCCGCTACCGCGCCTGGATGGAGCTGAAGTTGCGCGGCGAAGAAGCCCTGCCCTGGCTCGAGAGCCTTTGGGCCGGCTCCGACGCGGTGGGGCAGGCCCGCGCCCTGTGGCTACTGGCCGCCATCGGGGGCGCCGAGCGCCCGGAGATCGACGCAGCCCTCGCTCACAGCGACCCGCGATTCCGCATCCTGGGCCTACGCGTGGCGCGTTTGGCCGGACGCGATGTGGTGGAGACCGTCAACAGCCTGCTCGACGACGCCGACGCCGGAGTGCTGCGGGAGTGCGCTTTGGCGCTGCGCACCGTCCAGGACCCGGCCGCCGTGGACGCCCTGGTGAAGCTGGCGAAGCGCTATGACGGCGAGGACCGCTGGTATCTCGAGGCCTGGGCCATCGGGGCGCAGGGCGGCGGCAAGCGCGACGCCGTGGTGGCCGCCCTGCAGACAGCCTTCCCCGGCGAGGCCTTCGACCCCAAGCTCGCAGACCTGCTGTGGGAGCTCCACGCCGCGGACCTGCCGAAGATGACCCGCGCCGTCGCCGATCCGAATCTGCCGAGCGAGCAGCGCCTCAAAGCCCTCCGCGCGATCGGCGACCGGGCGGAGCCCGCCGCGACCAAGGATCTGGCCGACTTGGTCGGCTCGACGACGCCGGAGGTTTCCGAGGAAGCCTTCCACCTGCTCAGCCGGCAGCTCTTCAGCCTCTGGATCGACCGCCGCGACAATGCGGCCGTCGTCGGAGCCGTCCGCAGAGCGCTGGGATCGCAGCGCCTCCAAGCCGCCGCGCTCGATCTGACCGAGGACCTCGGCGACCCGCGCTACGCCAAGGAGCTGACGGCGATCGCGCGCGACGAAAAAGCCGACGCCGACAATCGCGCCCTCGCGCTCCAAGCCCTGGGCCAAACCCAGAGCGCCGCCGCCGTACCGCTGCTCGAACAAATGGCGGCGTCCGGCGAGACGGGTTTGCGCGTAGCCGCCATCCGAGGGCTCCAGGCGGCGCGCCGGAACAACCTTGACGAGACCCTGGGGAAGCTCCTGCTGGCTGAAAACCCTCCGGAAGTGCGCAATGAAGCCCTGCGCGCACTGGCCCGTCACGATGCCGGCCTCGGCCGCATCCTCGACTTGGCCGAGGCCGGCGACCTGCCCGCGGAGGTGCGCACCACCGCCACCAACCTGGCGCACCGCTCCCGATCGCCGGAGATCCTGGCCCGCGCCGAACGCGTGCTACCCGCTCCCAAGGACAAGGCCGACAACACCCTGCCGGCCAACCCCTACGCCATCGCCAACCGCGTCGGCGACATCGAGAAGGGCCGGGCAGTCTTTACCTCCACCACCGGGCCCAAGTGCTCCAACTGCCACTCCCTCGACCCCAAGAAGGAGCTCGCCGGGCCGACGCTGGCGACCATCGGCTCCAAGTACGACAAGCGCGGCCTGCTCGACGCCATCCTCAACCCTTCGGCCGGCATCGCCCCGGAATACTACGTCTACATACTCGACACGACCTCGCAGGGCCTGGTCGTCGGCGTGATCTCCGAAGAAACCCCGGACCGCGTCGTCGTCCGCAACGAGTTCGGCGACGAGGTCCGCCTGGACCCCCAGGAGATCGTCGACCGCCGCAAGTCGAACCTTTCGATGATGCCCGAAGACATCGTCAACACCATGACCGAGCAGGAGCTGATCGACCTGCTGGAGTTCCTGTCGAGCCTGCACGCGCCCGGCGAGGAGGCCTCGCAAGATTAGCCGGGCATCGCAGTCCGATGTCGCGCAATCCGCCCGCGACCTGCTGCGGCAGGCCGTGGTGGAGCTCGACGGACGGCCTGTCGGGCTGCTGGCGTCGCTCGACCAGGACGCCCCTCGGCTCAACTACGACCGGATCTTCCTGCGCGACTTCGCCGTCGCCTCGATCCCTTTGCTGATCGAGGGCGAAACGGAGATTGTCCGCAACTTCCTGCTCGCCTGCGTGGAGATGCAGAGCCGCGAAGAGCCGTTCGACTGCTTCCGGCCGGGCAAGGGGCTGATGCCGGCGAGCTTTCGACCGGTCGACGACGGCTCAAGGCTCGACGCCGACTACGGCGAGGATTCCATCGCGCGCGTCACGCCGGTCGATTCGGTCTTTTGGTGGATGCTCGTGTTGCGGGCCTACGTGAAGAAGACCGGCGACAAGGAGCTCGCGGCCCGGGACGACGTACGCGAGGCGATGCGGCTGATCGTGGAGTTGGCGCTGACGGCTCGCTTCGAGATGTACCCGACGCTGTTGACGCCGGACGGCTCGTTCATGATCGACCGCCGCATGGGCGTCTACGGACATCCGCTCGAAGTCCAGGCGCTGTTCTTCGCCGCGCTGCGGGCGGCGCACGAGCTAATGCCGGCCGACGAGCCACATCAGAAGCACGTCGGCAAGCGCGTGCAGCACTTGGTCTATCACCTGCGCCAGTACTACTGGGTGGACCCGGGCCGCTTGGAGGCTCTCCGGAAAGGCAAGGTGGACCAATACGGCGAGCAGGACGGCAACATCTTCAACATCTACCCCGACGCCATCCCGACGTGGGCGGGAGGCTGGGTCTGCGACGGCGCGGGCTACTTCGCCGGCAACGTAGGGCCGGGCCGCCTCGACTACCGCTTCTTCAGCCACGGCAACCTGCTGGCCGCGCTGTTCGGGCTGGCGTCGGACGAGCAGACCCAAGCCATCGCGCGGCTGTTCGAGATTCGCCGGGACGACCTGCTGGCCTGCATGCCGCTCAAGCTCGTCTACCCCGCCTTCGAGGACAGGGACTGGCAGATCGAGACCGGCTCGGACCCCAAGAACCGTCCATGGCGCTACCACAACGGCGGCTCCTGGCCTTTTCTGTTGCTGCCTTGGACGGCCGCCTGCCTGCGCGCCGGACGGGCGGACCTGGCCGCCGAAGCCGTCGAGCAGGCCGGCCCACACCTCGCCGCCGACGACTGGCCGGAGTTCTACCAGGGCGTGGACGGCGGTGCGGTGGGCGAGCAGGCCCGCCGACGGCAAATCTGGAGCGCGGCGGGCTGGCTCGGCGCCAACTTGCTGCTGGAGAACCCCTCCGAGGCCGAAGCCTTCTCCTGGCCCGCCGACATCGAGCCCAAACCCTGCTAACCTCTCCCGATGAGGCTATCGATTCTCCTCGCGCTGGCCGCGGCGTCTCTCGCCTCGGCCGAGACCCACGAGGTCTACCCCACCACCCATTCGCCGGTCTTCACCACCCAGCGCGAGCCGCTGGCCGTGGTGCGCTCCGGCGACACCATCGTCACCCGCACCTGGGACTCCGGCGGCAAGGACGAGAAGAACGTCTGGCACATCGAACATCCCTACAAGTACCCCGAACACGGCAACCCGCTCACCGGCCCCTTCGTGGTCGAGGGCGCCCAGTACGGCGACACGCTCGAAGTACGCATCGACAAGGTCGAGCTCAACCGCGACAACGGCTACACCTCGTTCAAGGTCTCCTCGGGCGTCTTCCTGCCCGGTGAAGATCGCGGCGAGTTGGAATACGGCTTTGAAGCCGTGCGCCCGGCCAACTCGACCCTGCTGCCGTGGGAGCTCGACGCCAAGACCGGGAAGATCCGGCCGAAGCTCAAGCCCGAGCACTCCTCCGGTTTCAAGATCGAGTTCGACGCCGAGCCCATGCTCGGCTGCATCGGCGTCGCCCCGCCCTCCGGCGAGGTGCGCACGTCCGGCCCGTCGGCCGAGTACGGCGGCAACATGGACTACAACGACATCGTCACCGGAGCCACCGTCCTGCTGCCGGTCTTCAACGACGGAGCCTACCTCTACGTCGGCGATGCGCACGCCAAGCAAGGCGACGGCGAGGGCTGGGGCAGCGGCGTGGAGACCTCCGCCAATGTCCGCATGACGGTGAAGCTCCACAAGGGTAAGCGGCTCTCGATTCCGCGGCTCATCAACGACGACTATCTGGTCTCGATCGCCAGCCAGGCGGAGTTCAGCAGTTCGATGGACATCGGGCTGCGCCGTGCGAATTCCGACATGCTGCATTGGCTGACCGGCGAGTGCGGTCTGACCCAGCCCGAAGCGCACGCGCTGCTGGGAGCCGTCGTCGAGCACAAGATCGTCACCTACTACGGCTCCATCGCGACCCTCATCCCCAAGAAACACGTCCCTGCGCGCTGCCATACTTTTGAGTGAGACTGTTTCGCTTCCCGACCTGAATCCCGACCCGAGACCGACCATGCGCCACTTCGTTCTGCTCCTCGCCCTCTGCCCCGCCCTGCTCGCCCAACGTCCAGCCCTGCATGACAAGGCTTTTGTGATGGACGGCCACGTCCACGTGATGACTCGCGAGCTACTCACTGGGGTCGATTTCGGCGCCCGCAAGACGGACGGGCACGTGGACCTGCCCCGCATGATCGAAGGCGGCCTCGACGCCGTCTTCTTCTCGGTCTACACGCCGGAACCCTACTACCCCTCCCGACACGAAGTCAAAAACACCCTGCGGGTGCTGTCCAAGGCGCGCGATGAGATCGACCGTAACAGCGACAGCATCGAGCTCGCCCTAACCGCCTCGGACATCGAGCGCATCAACAAGGCCGGCAAGGTCGCGGCGTTTCTCGACTTGGAAGGCTCCTTCGACATGGAGGGAGACCTGGACGTGCTGCGCGGCTTCTACCGGCTAGGTCTGCGGTCGATGCAGCTCACCGCCCACAACGTCACCAGCGATACCGTGGACTCCTGCTGCGACATCCATCGCCACGACGGCGTCAGCGAGGTCGGCAAGAAACTCATCGCCGAGATGAACCGGCTCGGCATGGTCATCAACGTCGCGCACGCTTCCAACGACACCATTCTGCAGACCGTGGCGCTGAGCAAGGACCCCGTGCTCTACACCCACGGCGGCTTTCGACACGTCATTGACATCCCTCGCCTCATTAGCGACGAGGCCGCCAAGGCCATCGCGGCCAAGGGCGGCGTGATCGGCCTGCAGTTCGGCAACACCTTCAACAACCCCAAGTACTACAAGTGGAAGGGTGGCAAGCCGCCGGTGGCCGACATTTCCACTCGACTCGGCGGCTACGCCAACAAGTCCATCAAGGAGATCGACGCCGGCGTCGCCAAGGGCCTGCCGTTCGTCTACAAGGGTGAGATCCCGGACGAGTACCGCATGACAACGGCCGGCTTCGCCAAGGTCATCGACTACGGCGTGAGGCTGGTGGGCGAAGACCACATCGCACTGGGCTCGGACTTCGACGGCGGACCGCCGCTGCCGCAAGGCATGGAAGACATCAGCGATTACCCGGAGATGACCAAGGCCATGATCGAGCTGGGCTACAGTGAGTCCCGCATCCGCAAGATCCTCGGCCTCAATCTGCTGCGGGTCATCCGCGAAGTCACGGAAAAATAAGGACCTAAGCGATTGTTTCGATTGCACGAAGCCTGGCCTTCGTGGCAATCTATGACTCTCCGTCCACCACGGAGTACTTGATGCGCCCGCCCCGCTTGCTTGTCATCGCAGGCCTGTTTGTCGCGTCCCTGCACGCGGCTTCGGCCCGTTTGGCTCTGGTCCGAACCGATCCGGGCGCGCCGTGCGGGCTCGACGCCCCACAGCTCGAATCCGCCATGGACTGGGCCTTCGAGCGCGGCACGACGGCGCTGGTCGTGGCGCGCGGAGGCTGCATCGCCGCGGAAGGCTATGCGACCGGCCTCGACCCTACCCAGCCCGAAGAGATCTACTCGATCACCAAGGCCGTCACGGCCGTTCTAGTCGGGATCGCGCTGCAAGAAGGGGTCATCGACTCGCTCGACCAGCCTTTGTGGCGCTATTTCCCCGAATGGGAGGCATCCCCGAGGGACCGCGTCGCGCTGCGGCATCTGCTGACGATGACCTCGGGAATCGTCGACCCCGGCTCGGCGCTACGGCCCGGGATGGACCCGGTTTGGTACACGCGCATGATGCCGCTCGAAGCCGAGCCCGGTGCGCGCTGGCGGTACAACAACTGGGCCTTCCGACTGCTGTTCCCGGTCCTGTCGACGGCCTTCGGCGAGCGCCTGGAGGAGGCGTCGCGCAAGCGGCTGTTCGAACCGCTGGGGATGTATGGGACAAGCTGGTCGGCTTGGCCGCAGACCGCCGGCGATCCGCCCCTCTACATCCGCTCGACCGCCCGGGATGTGGCCCTTTTGGGGCGCCTACTGCTCGCCGGCGGGGCCTGGGAAGGGCGAGCGCTGATCTCTCCGGAGTTCTTCCAGCAAGCCGTCGCGCCCTCGCAAGCGTTGAATCCAGCCTACGGCCTACTGTTTTGGCTCAACCGAGAGGAATCCGGCTACACCCTCGTCAACGGAGCCCAGACATCGCCGGGACGCCTGTTGCCGGCCGCTCCGCCGGACCTCATCGCCGCCTTCGGGGCCCGCCGCCACAAGCTATTCGTGGCGCCAAGCCAAGACTTGGTGATTGTCCGCTTCGGCGAGGCTGTTGACGGCCTGCCGGAAGCCGGCGGTCCGGACAGCTTCGACAATCAGCTCTATTCCCGGATCGCCGCGTCGCTGCCCTGAGGGGCTGGAGATAGCCCCGCCGCCCTACAGCTTCACGCCCGTCAGCCGCGCCAACTCGTCCAGCCGCGGGTTGCCGTGGTAGGCTCCCTCGATCTCGAACGTCGGCACGCGGCGTTTGCCCTCATTGGCCCGCATCACCAGCGCCGCCGCTTCGGCGTCGCGCTCGATGTCCACCTCTTCGTAAGCCACGCCCCGGCTCTCCAAAAAGGCCTTGGCCCGAAAACAATCGCCACACCAACGCGTGGAATACATCCGAATCAAACCTTTGCTCATCCCCATCCTCACGCCTGCCTGGTTCGATGTTTTCACACAGGTCGTTGATGCAACGTATTTTCTCACGGCGAGCGAAACCCAAGCGACATCGGCTGTGTGAAACAATGGGGTCCGATGTGGGTCCGCCGATGAACGGCAGCGGCGAAGGATTGACGGTCGACCGGCTCTGCAAGGAGTATCCGACGCCCACTGTTCCGCTCCCCATCCTCCAGAACATCACCTTCTCACTCCAGCGCGGCGAATCCATGGCCGTGATGGGTCCTTCCGGCTCCGGCAAGAGCACGCTGCTCTACATCCTGGGAGCGCTCGAGCAGCCCACCTCCGGCTCGGTGCGTTTGGGCGCCGACGAGCCCTTTACGCTGAATCCGAAACAACTCGCGGCCTTTCGCAATCATAAGATCGGCTTCGTTTTTCAGGATCACCACCTATTGCCGCAATGCACCGCGCTCGAAAACGTCCTGATCCCGACCCTGGCCGAAGGGGCTGGGGCTGAGGCGGGCGTGGAAGAGCGCGCCCGCGGCCTGCTCGAACGCGTCGGGCTGTCCGGACGGATGGACCATCGGCCCGCCGAGCTCTCCGGCGGCGAACGCCAGCGCGTCGCCATCGCCCGCGCCTTGATCCGCCGCCCCGCCCTGCTGCTGGGCGATGAGCCTACGGGCAATCTCGACCGCAAGACGGCTGACTCCATCGCCGATCTGCTGCTCGAGTTGCACTCTGAGGCGCAATCGATTCTAATTCTGGTCACTCACAGCGCCGAGTTGGCGGCTCGTCTGCCCCGGCGCGCTGAGTTGCTCGACGGGAGGTTGGAGGTCGCCTGAGGAGGCAGGCCGACGAAACCAAAGGGGGTTCATGCAACACGCAAAAGTCTTGGGAATCATTCTGGCCGGTGGAAAAGGCACGCGGCTCTACCCGCTGACGAAGGAACGCTCAAAGCCGGCCGTGCCGTTCGGCGGCAAGTACAGAATCGTCGATTTTGTGATGAGCAACTTCGTCAATTCCGGCATCTATTCGATCTACGTCCTCACCCAGTTCAAGAGCCAGTCCCTGTTGCAGCACTTGCGCGACGCCTGGCAGTTCTCCAACCTCCTCAACAGCCAGTTCATCATCCCCGTGCCCGCCCAGATGCGCAAAGGCGAGCACTGGTACAAAGGCACCTCCGACGCGATCTACCAGAACATCCACCTGCTCGAGCTCTCGCGCCCCGAGATGGTGGCCGTCTTCGGCGCCGACCACATCTACCGCATGGACATCTCCCAGATGGTCCGCTACCACCAGGAGAAAGGCGCCAAGGGGACCGTCGCCGCGCTGCCCGTGCGGGTGGAAGAAGCCAGTCAGTTCGGCACCATGCTGGTGGACGAGGACTGGCGCATCCTCGAGTTCAAGGAAAAGACCAATGACCCGCCGGAGATCCCCGGTCGCCCCGGCTGGACGCTGGCCTCGATGGGCAACTACATCTTCGACACCGAAGTGCTCGTGCAGGAGCTGCGCCGCGACGCCGCCAATCCCAACAGCGGCCACGACTTCGGCGGCAACATGCTGCCGGAGATGATCCACGAGCACCCGCTCTACGCCTACGACTTCTTCTCGAACGTGGTGCCGGGCGAACTGCCGGAAAACCGTGGCTACTGGCGAGACGTGGGCACCATCGAGGCCTACTACGAGGCCAACATGGATCTGCGGTCGGTGAAGCCGGCCTTGAACCTCTACAACTACCAGTGGCCGCTCCGGACCGCCGAGTATCCGCAAGGCCCCACCAAGTTCACCTTCGACGAAGACAATCGTCGCGGCCACGCGCTGAACTCCGTCGTGTCGGAAGGCTGCATCCTGGCCGGCGGAGAGGTCCGCAACTCGATCCTGGGCCGGCGGGTCTTCATCGACAACGGCGCCACCATCGAAGACTCCATCGTGATGGACGGCTGCTACATCGGCGCCGGGGCCAAGATCCGGCGGGCGATCGTGGACAAGAACGCGCGCGTGCAGGCCGGCGAGCGAGTGGGCTTCGACGCCAAGCACGATCGCCAAAAGCATCATGTTTCGACGACCGGCATCGTGGTGGTCGAAGGACACCGCTCACCGATCCCCGTTTGGCCGGTCGCGGTCTGAGATTCCGCCGAAAAAACGCGGGACTGCGAAGATCAGCATTGACCACCACAATAGAGTGGTGCTATTCTTCTCCTGCTGGGAGGACGTCATGCTGATCTTCGCCAAATCGCAGAGGTTCCAACGCCTCACGGGTGCGGGCTCTCTGAGTCACCGTATGCCGGCGACAGATCGGCCCAACCAGCTCCACCCCTGGATATAGCTCAATCGGTAAGAGCATCAGACTCGTAATCTGACGGTCGCGGGTTCGACTCCCGCTATCCCAACCCCTGATTAAGGTTCAGGACCAACACGAGTGAACCGGGTCGCGCTTCGCGCCGAGAGAGCCTTTCGAGGTTCCCGAAGCAGCGCGTCCTCGGCTTTGCGCCTCCGTGGAAACTGCTCTTCCCAACCGTACGTGATGTTTGCGTGCGGACGGATGGGCTCGTAGCGAAGGCCCGCCGCAGGCTGCGTGAAGCGCGCCCCGGGGATCTTTTTTCCCAGCAACGAATGCACTGGAAGAGGAGGTGATTTGCCATGATCCGCCGCATTCTCGTCGGAGACAACGAGCGCGTCTTGCTCATCCGCAAGCGGCGCTTCGAAACGATTCTGGAGCCGGGCCGGTACTGGCGCTTCGGACTCGGCCTGGAGACCGAGCCGCACAGCATGCGTTACCCCGCGCTCACCAGCGAGTGGGCCGACTTTCTCGTCGTCCAGCGGCCGGAAGTCGCCGCGCGCCACTTCGTCGTGGTCGAAACGGGCGAGTCCGAGGTCGCTGTCATCACGCTCGACGGCAAGGTCGCCCGCATCATCGGGCCGGCCCAGCGGGTGCTGTTCTGGCGCGCCACGGCCGAGATCGCCTTTGAGCGCATCGACGTGACGGCCGAGCCGGAAGTTCCGTCGCGGCTGCTGGCGCCGCTGGCGCGTCTGGGCGCGCAGTCGCTGGCGACGCTCACGCTGATCGAGGAGGGCAAGCGCGGCTTGGTCTACCTCGATGGCCGGCTCGTGCGCGAGCTCGGCCCCGGCGCCTACGGCTTCTGGAGCGCCGTCTCGACGCCTCGCATCGAGGTGGCAGAGCTGCGTCGCCAGACCCTAGAGGTGTCGGGCCAGGAGATCCTGACGCGCGACAAGGTCGCCATCCGCGTGAACGTCTCGGCGGTGTTCGAGGTGGTCAACGCTGCGGCCACGCGCGCCGGCGTCACCGACGTCAAGGAGCACCTGTATCGCACGGTCCAGATCGCCGTGCGCCAGTACCTGGGCAAGCGCACTCTGGAAGAGATGCTCGCCGAGAAGACCGACCTCGACGCGGCCGTGGCCGCCGAGGTGCGCCGGGAGATGGAGCCGTTCGGCGTCCGGGTGGGCGTGATCGCCCTCAAGGACGTGGTGTTGCCCGGCGATGTGCGGGACATCTTGAACCAGGTCGTGACGGCGGAGAAGCAGGCCCAGGCCAACCTGATCCGCCGGCGCGAAGAGGTAGCGGCGACTCGCTCGCTGCTCAACACGGCCAAGCTGATGGAGGAAAACCCTCTGCTGGTGCGGCTCAAGGAGCTCGAGTCGCTCGAGAAGGTCGCTGACAAGGTGGAGAAGATCACCGTGGTCGGCGGTCTGAGCGCCCTGCTCGAGCGGACCGTAACCATCAACAACTAACCCAACGAGCCCCCGGATCGCTCCGGGGGCTCCGCGGCTTGTCCCCGAGCCCTCCGCCGAAACCCTAGGCGTCGCCTCGACCTTGCTGGGCCCTCTGGAAGCTGCCGCCTGAACCGGAACGGCGAGTCGAGACGTAACCCGTTCCTTGATCCCACAAAGCAGAACGGCCTGCGCCGCGCTCGTCCTCGCTTGCCTCAACTGTGCGTCGTCGGGATGGGCCCAACGACTATCCGTCGGGGTCGTCGGCGGCACCAGCTTCACCAACGACTTCTCGCCCCGCTACAGCGAGGCCTACCCAAGCATCCCCACCTATCGCTCGGCCCGGACCGGCGGCTTTCTGGCCGGGCTCTCGCTGGAGTACGATCTGACTGAGCGTTTATCCGTGGAGGTGAACGCCCTCAACCGGCCCTTGTACTGGAACGGCAGAGACGTCCGGCCTGACGGGTCGATCTTGGCGGACTCGACCGCAGCGGTCACGAACTGGCAATTTCCGGCGCTCGTCAAGTACCGACTGCACACAACCGGCCTCACGCCGTTCGTCGAAGCCGGCCCCTCGTTTCGGGTCCTCGGCAATCTCGGAGGTGACAACCCCTTCCATATGGGTGCGACGGCTGGGGCCGGAGTCGAATGGCGAGCGCGTCATTGGACCCTTTCTCCGGCACTGCGCTATACGCGTTGGCGGCAAGGCAGCTACGACGTTGACGCCAAGGTTGACCAACTCGAAGGCCTCATCACAATCAGCCACCGATCCGAAAACAACGGCCGGCCTTTCGGTCAAGACGTGTCGTTCGGCGTCCTATTGGGAACGACCCTGACCTCGGACTTTCGCGAGAAGGTGTTTACCGGCGAGATTCGTCCCGACGATCCGTTCTATCCTCCGGGCCTGGCCACATATCGCTATCTCCCCGGCCCCAGGAGCGTCCTCGCAGGGCCCACGCTGGAGTGGCGGTGGAACCGGCGGCTCTCGGTTGAAGCCTCCGCACTCTACCGCAGGCTGCGCCAGAAGACCGAAGTGACCTACTCGGACGGCTCCGTCCAGAGCGCGTGCTGCAACAGCGCAGGCCTAGCCATTTGGGAACTGCCAGTGCTCGCCAAGATCGCGCTCCCTGGGCGAACGTTCGTCGGCGCCGGCCCGGCCTTCCGCACCTATGGGGCCGGCGACGACCCTCACTATGGACTCGCTCTTGCCGCCGGCCTCAGAACGCAATGGGGCGGCCTGCGCTTGGCTCCACAGATTCGCTATACCCGCTGGGCGAGGAACGAGCTGCGGATGAAGCCTGCCGATCAAGTCCAAGTTCTCATTGGCGTCTCGTTCTAGGCGCGCCGGTCGCCGTCAACGGGATGACCAACCAGTTACCTTGCGGCCCCGCAACGACCGAGCCTGACGGCGAACCCCTCTTTCGAGCGCCATGATAGAAGTTGGCCGTTCGAAGCGGGTTGCAGCACCGGCGGAGGGGCATCGGTCGGCGATCCTAAGACACATGCCAGGCGACTTGGGAGAGACGGCGGTCATCCGGCGCGAAGCTCCCGGTGACGAACCAAGCATCCATCGGGTCCACCTGCTGGCGTTTTCGAGCTCGGCCGAGCCCGATCTCGTCGACGCGCTACGGCGCTCCGGCTCCGCCGTCCTGTCGCTGGTCGCCGAGATCGACGGCGAGATCGTCGGGCATGTCTTGTTCAGTCGTCTGGACGCCCCAATGCGAGCCCTCGCGCTGGCTCCGGTGGGCGTGCTTCCGGAACGCCAGGGGCGAGGCGTCGGCTCCCTGCTCATCCGAACCGGGCTCCGCGAGGCGCAGAAGGAGGGCTGGAGCGCTGTGTTCGTCGTCGGCGATCCGGCGTACTACGAGCGGTTCGGCTTCAACGTCGGGGCGGCCGAGAGCTTCCAGAGCCCCTATGCCGGAGAGTTCTTCCAGGTTTGCCTTTTCGACGCCTCGGGGCCGCGCCAGGGCGCCATCGCCTACCCGGCGCCCTTCGCCGCGATGGAATGACCCGACCTCCCACCGACCGGCCGTCAGCTCATCCCGCGAATCCGCCGGCGCGAAGAGGTGGCTGCGACGCGTTCGCTGCTCAACACGGCCAAGCTGATGGAGGAGAACCTCTGCTGGTGCGGCTCCAGGAGCTCGAGCCGCTCGAGAAGATCGCCGGCAAGGTGGAGAAGGTCGCCGTGGTCGGCGTCCTGAACGCCCTTCTCAAGCGGACCGTGACCATCAACAACTAGCCCGACGAGCCCCGGATCGATTCGGAGGCTCCGCGACGTGCGCTCAGCCCTGGGGCCGGCTCCCGTCGCCGTCGTCCAGTTTCCATGCATCGGCGCTCAACGCGGTCTCGCTCCTTCTCGCGGACAGGCTCCTCCGCCGCCCGTCCCCGAGCGATCTGTGAATTTCTCGTCGCGATAGGGCGAATTATCACATCGAATCAAATCTGATCACGAGGCACAACTCGTATCCGTCCACGAAGCGCCCCGAGTCTCGACGATGCTTGCGCCGACTTCCGTCCGATGGCCCCCAGAGCCGCCTTCAGCGGCAAAAAGCGCCGAGCAGCCCACGTTTCTCAGGACGTGTAATGAACCGGAGAGAGGCGACATCAACCGCGAAACTGTCACCGCGAGCGATCCGTTCGATCGTCGGCGCTACCCAACTCAACAAACCCCAAAAAGGAGGAAATCCATGCACTATTCCGGCCTCGTGTTTCGAGGATTACTCTCGACAGCTCTACTGCTGATCGCAAGCCCTACTGTCCCGGCCCAGACCGCGGATGTCACCACCGTCTCCGCCGTCAGCAACGGCCCTGTGGTCGCCCCGGATTCGTTGGCGACCACTTGGGGCGCGAGCTTCACCACCGAAACCGCCGCCGCCGAGAGCGTGCCGCTGCCCACCAACCTCGGCGGCGTCGGGATCAGCGTCACCGGCGTGGACTCCATGCAGGCGCAAGCCTCTCTCTACCTGGCGTCGCCCGAGCAGATCAACTTCCTGGTACCGGAACAGACCGCGCTGGGCTTGGGAGCCGTCACCGTGATGGCCAACGGCGCTAACCGCGTGGGCGACGTGCTGGTGTCCAACGTGGCCCCGGCCCTCATCACCGTCAACTCGATGGGAACCGGCACCGCCGCCGGGCAAGTCGTTCGCGTCGGCGGCTCCGGAACGCCGGTCGTTGACCAGACGGTCGACTCCATTCTGGTGGGCGAGCAGAACACGGCCGCCTACTTGATGCTCTACGGAACCGGCATCCGCGGCCACTCCGCCAACCCTGTGCAGGCGATGATCCACCAAACGAAGGTCCCCGTGCTCTACGCCGGTGCGCAGAGCGAATATCCCGGCCTCGATCAGATCAACGTCGGTCCGCTCCCCGCCTCGCTGGCCGGCAGCGGAACCGTGGATCTGGAACTGTTCGTCGACGGCGTCCCCGCCAACGTCGTCACCGTCACCTTCCAGTAGCGGGCGCGTTCCTGCAGCAGAAACCATTCATCCAACAACCAGAAATCATCAGGAGAAGCACTATGACGACCATCGGACGCATTGGAAACAGCTTGAAGAATCGCCTACCGGAAGCCAGCCGCCGGAGGTTCCTTCAGAAACTCGGGATCGCCGGGGCAGGCCTCGGGGTCGTGGCCGCCTCGGGAGGAACCGCGGCGCGGGCGCAGTCGAGCGTCACCGACGCCGACATCGTTCAGTTCGCGCTCAATCTCGAATACCTCGAGGCGGAGTTCTACACCATGGCCTCGACCGGGATGTCGATCGCCGATCACGGCATCGAGATCGACGGCAGCGGAGCCCCCGGCGAGACGACCGGCGGGCAGAAGGTCACCTTCATCGAGGGCTCGTCGCTGGCGATCAGCGCCGAGCAGATCGGCGCCGACGAACGCGCACACGTTGCGCTGCTGCGGACTACCTTGATGTCGCTGGGCATCACGCCGATCGCCAAGCCCGCCATCAACCTCGAGGCGCTCTCCACCGGCTTCGAGAGCCAGGAGGCCTTCATCAACTTGGCGCGGGCCTTTGAGGATGTGGGAGTCTCGGCCTACGGCGGCGCGGCCCCGTTGATCGAGAACAAAGACATTCTCGGCGCCGCCGCCCGCATCCTGGCCGCCGAGGCCGAGCACACCGCCAACCTGCGCTTACACGCCAGCCTCTACAAGGCTGAGACGATCACCGTCGACGGCATCGACACGGCGCCCCCTCCCAGCGGCGAGAACTACTTCACCACCGACGCCAACGGCCTCACGCCCATCCGTACGCCGGGCGAAGTGCTGTACATCGTATATGGGAGCATGGCCAACGCCACGTCCGGCGGCTTCTTCCCGAACGGCTTCAACGGAACGATCAACATGGCCGGCACGGAAGCGATGGCTTCCTGAACGGACGGACCCAGCCCCCGGGGTTCCCCCGGGGGTTCCTTCACCCCCTCGTTCCGCTGTTCTGTCCCGCAAATCGGCGGTGCGCCAAGAGAGCCAGCTCGCCGTCCGCCATGGGCGCGCGGTCCCCGCGAAAGACGTGCGAAGGCACGCCGTCGTCGTACCCCTCGGGCGGCGCCGGCCCGTCGGGCGGGACGGCTTCCACCAGCGCCAAGTAACGCAACAGAACGTCGAGCGGCCCACCGCCCGGCTCGGTTCGCAACTCCGTCTCGTCCGACGTCAGCACGATCCTCGCGCCGCCGTCACTGAGCTTCCACAGCACGGCCGCACACAGCGCCACCCGCTCCTCGATCTCCCGTTCCGGCTCGGGACCGTCTTGCAGGCGGCGGTCCAGGATCAGCCGGACCTGCTGGCGCTCCTCCCGGGCGTACTCCCGGACCCACAAACCGCCGGAACGCGCCGACGCCTTCCAGTGCACGTAGCGGGCTCCGTCCTGCGGGACCGCCGGGCGGATGCGGTACAGGTCGTGGCTATCTCCGGCCGAGCGCCCCAGCGACTGCGCTTCCAAGGCCGCCACGATGGCGTCGGAGCGCACCGTCGGCGTCACATCCGGGTAGACGATGGTGTCTTCGCTCAGCCGCAGCTCCGTCCGCCGCTCCGACAATCCGAACGGAAAGCGCGTCGCCAGCACCACCCGTTCCTCGTTGTGCCGCCCTCGGCGCGAGAAGCTCGCCTCGAGCGAGGCCACGAGCTCCTGCTGGGGCCGGATCACCGGCAGCCAAGCTTCTTCCATGGACAGACCGCCGGCATCGTCCCGCATCGGCCGCAGCCGCACGCCGTATGACGCCGTCCAGCGCTTGTCGTTGGCGATGCCCACGCGCGCCCGCAAGGTTTGGCCGGCGAACAGGCGATCCGGCAGGGCCAGCCGCAGCCTCAGGCCCTCCAAAGTTCCGCGCGCCACCAAGCCGCTCACCAGCAGCGCCCCGAGCATGGCGCTCAGGGTCAGGTAGATCAGGTTGTTGCCGGAATAGATCGCGGCCCCGCCGACCACCAGCGTGAAGGCCACGAATAGCACTCCCGCGGGCGTGATCGGCAGCCGCCAGACGGCTCGCAGCGAGCGCAGCCGGCGAAAGCTCTCCAACCGCCGGGCGGACCAATACAGCGCCTGTCCGCACAGCAACAGGGACGCTGACGCCGTCGCCAGCCCGGCGCCGATGCGACCGCTGGCGTACAACTGATGCGCCAGCAGCGCCAGCCCCATGGCCACGCCCAGCACCCCGGCCAGGAGCCAGCTTCGAAAACCCGCCCGCGAGAGCAACGGCTTGAGCAGAGGCGACGCCACGTTACGCTTCCCGTCCGGATTGTATCAGCGGTCGCCGCGGGGCGCGCTCGCCCGCCGGCGGGCTGAAGGAACCGGTGCAAATCAAAATAATACCCCTTGAATTCAGGCTGGGATTCCCAGAACTCCTGGGTGCTTTTGTTCTGGACAGAGCCGCCTCGCAGAGCCTATTCTTGCGGGGCCGCTGCGCGGGATCCCCCCGAAACCGTGATCCCGGCGCCGCCCACGCTCGAGCAGGGGTTCTTCGTTGAGGAGTGATTTCCACATGTTCTTTACCGACCTCCGGGCGCAGGGATGGCTCGTTCGAGCCGTTCTGCTTTGCCTCTTGTCGCTCGGCCTGGCGCCGAGCCAAGCCGCCGCACAGATTCTCTACGGCGGCCTCATCGGCAACGTGACCGACGAGACCGGGGGCGCCATCCCCGGCGCGTCCGTGCTCATCACCCACGAACAGACCGGCGCGACGCGCGAGGCGCAGGCCAACGAGGCGGGCATCTATCGCTTCAACACCCTCACCAGCGGAACATACACCGTACAGGTGCAGGCCGACGGCTTTCGCTCGTTCTCGCAGACCGGCGTCGAAATCTCGGTCAACAACCTCACCCGCGTGGACGCGAGGATGCAGATCGGCCAAGTCAGCGAGCAGGTGACCGTCGAGGCCAGCGCCGTCCAGTTGCAGACCGATCGCGCCGAGGTCCGCCACGAGATCGACAAGAAGGCCCTCGACGCCGTGCCGGTGCCGCTGGGCCGCAACTACCAGATGCTGCTGGGGACCCTGCCCGGCTTCACCACGCCGCGCAACGCCCACTCCGTGCCGGCCAACCCTACGCGCTCGGTGCGCTACTCGGTCAACGGCACCAGCGACATGAACAACAACGTGCGCATCGACGGCGTGACCGCCTACAACCCGAACCTGCCGCACATGACCGGCATCAATCCCACGCTCGAATCGATTGAAGTGGTCAACGTCGTCACCAACTCGTTCGACGCCGAGCAGGGACTGGCCGGCGGCGCCGCCATCAACCTGCAGATCAAGTCCGGCACCAACGAGGTGCACGGCTCCGCCTACCTCTACCACTTCGACCACAAGCTCGGCGCTTACCCCTACTTCAGCGACCGCTCGGCAGCCAAGCCGAAGTACATCTACAACCAGACCGGCGGCACGGTCGGCGGACCGATCAAGAAGAACAAGGCGTTCTTCTTCTTGAGCTACGAGCGCACCACCGAGAGGCAGCACGCCCAGCGGTTCCTGGACGTGCCCAGCGCCGCCATGCGCGTCGGCGACCTGTCAGGCTCGCCGACGGCGATCTACGACCCGTTCTCCGGCGCGGCGTTCAATGCCGCCAATCCCAACGCCTACGCCAGGGACCGCAGCCCGTTCCCGAACAATCAGATTCCGCTGTCGCGCTTCTCCGGCCCCACGCAGAAGATTCTGGCGCTGCCGGATTGGCCTCTGCCCAATCAGCCCGGTCAAGGCTCGCTCGGGCTCAACCTCAACTACCTGGCGGCCATTAACTACATCTACAACCGCAACCAGATCGACTCCAAGGTCAACCTCAACCTGACGGAAAAGTGGACGTCGTTCTTCCGGCTGAGCTACCTGAACTACGGCACCGACAACCCGCCGGCGTTCGGAATTCTGGCCGGCCCGGCCGTACACCCCACCGACTCGCGGCCCGGCAACGGTTACGGCGGGACGTACTCCGGCACCTTCTCGACCACCTACGTCGCCAAGTCGAACCTGATCTTCGACGGCTATTTCGGCACGATGCTGCTCGACACCAACGCGCTGTTCCCGGACATGGACCAGAACGTCGGCCGCGATATCCTCGGCATCCCGGGCACGAACGGCGACACCAGCTTCGCCGGCGGCCTCGGACGGATGCCGATCGACGGCTTCTCCCTATTGGGCAACGACAACAACTCGCCCTTCTTCGGCCGCGACTACCAGTATCAGTACGTCGGCAACGGCAACTGGACCAAGGGCTCGCACGACGTGCGCTTCGGCGCGGACGTCTACCAGTTGAAGATCAACCAAGGCGTCGCCAACGCGGCCGGAGCGGTGGGCGGACCGGCAGGCGGCTTCCTGTTCCGCAACTCGACCACGGCCTTGCGCGGGGGCCCGGCGGCCAATGACTACAACGGCATCGCCTCGCTGCTGCTGGGGACGGCCCGCGAGTCCGGCCGCAACGTGCTCTCGGTGCCGGAGTACAACACCAGAGCCACCTTCTACAGCGCCTACCTGCGCGACCGTTGGCAGGTGACCCCGCGGCTGACGTTCTCTTACGGTCTGCGCTGGGAGTTCTACCCCTTCCCCGGCCGCACCACCCGCGGCCTGGAACGCTACGACTTCCAGACCAACGAGTCCTTGCTGTGCGGCCTCGGCGACATCCCCCGCAACTGCGGGCTGCCGCAAAGCAAGACGCAGTTCGCGCCGCGCCTGGGGCTGGCTTGGCGCATGACCGACACGTTGGTCATGCGAGCCGGCTACGGCATCACCTACGACCCGTTCAGCTTGGCGCGCGACCTCCGTGCGAACTACCCCATTCAGTTCGTGCAGAACCTGGCCTTCGACACCACCTGGTCCTACTCCACCACGCTCGACCAGGGACTGCCGGCCAGCGAGGTCGTACCCGAGCAGCCCCGCCTGCCGCTGCCGCTCACCGCGGCCTTCATCACCGCGGACGACAACTTCAAGCGCGGCTACGTGCAGTCCTGGAACTACACCATGGAGAAGCAGCTCAAGCAGTGGGTCGTCTCCGC
This sequence comes from Acidobacteriota bacterium, assembly GCA_016125275.1. Lineage (GTDB taxonomy): Bacteria > Acidobacteriota > Terriglobia > Bryobacterales > UBA6623 > RI-231. The sequence continues at coordinate 1,196,901 of WGMB01000003.1, forward strand.
CGGCTACGTCGCGACGCGCTCGGTGCGCCAGACGTCGTTCCTCAACGCCAACTGGGGCGATCTGGGCGGCGGACAGGCCAGCCAACAACTCGTCCAGCGCTTCGGCCGCAATGCCGCGACGACCTTCATCGGTCACCTGGGGACGCCGAAGTACGACTCCATGCAGTTGCGCGCGCAGCGGCGCTACCGCGGCGGCTACCAGATCCAGGCTTCTTATACCTGGAGCCATTCGCGAGGCTATACGGCCGAGGCCTCCACGGCCAGCCCCAAGGTGGGCCAGCCGACCTACTACGACAAGAACTACGGCCCGACGCCCCTGGACGTGCGTCACAACGCCGTCATCAGCGGCGTGGTGGAGTTGCCCTTCGGCAAGGGCAAGGCCTTCGCCCAAACCGGCGTCGCCGCGGCGGTGCTGGGCGGCTGGCAGGTCAACGTGCTTTCACGCTTCAGCACCGGTACGCCGATCACGCCGACCGCACCCGCGACCACGCTCAACGCGCCCGGCTCGTCGCAGTTCGCGGACTGCCTGGGCCCGGTCGCCAAGATCGGTGAACGCACCCAGTGGTGGGACCGCAGCAATCTGGCCAACCCCAACTCGGTCGATCCGAACGTGGCCCGCTTCGGCACCTGCGGCACGGGCGTGCTGCGTTCGCCCGGCCTGATCAACTTCGACATGGGCGTATTCCGTCGGATCAACGTCAACGAACGCGTCAACGTACAGATTCGCGGCGAGGCGTTCAACATCTCCAACACGCCGCACTTCGGCAACCCCAACGCGGACGTCTCGTCCGGCAACTTCGGCTTGATCGGCTCGGTGCAGAACACCGGCCGGGAGGGCAACGATCAGCGCTTCTTCCGGGTCGGCGTGCGGATCGGATTCTGACGCCGAACCAAACGCCGAACCGCAGCGAGGGCCGCGTCCGCCAAAGGACGCGGCCCTCTTTCGTTTCAGGCGCTTCCGCGCGCTGCTGCGCTACAGTCAGAAGTCTATGCTGCGGAAATTCGCGGGCGCGCTGGCGCTGACGGTGTTGGCTGCCACGGCCCAGACTCCGCCCCCCGAACAGCCGGGTCCGGGTTCCAGCGGCCCCCGTCCGTTCGACTTCTTCGCCCTCTCCCGGATCGCCCGTGTCTCCGACCCGCAGCTCTCCCCCGACGGCGCCTTCGTGGCCTTCGTCGCCGAGCGCGTGCTGCTGACCGAGAACTCCACGGTCAAGCAGATCTACGTCGTGCCCGCCGGCGGGGGCGATCCCAAGCAGCTTACCTTCGAGGGCGAATCCAACCGCCAGCCGCGCTGGTCGCCCGACTCCCAACGCATCTTCTATCTCTCGGACCGCTCCGGCTCCGGCCAGATCTGGGCCATGGATTCGGCCGGTCTCGGCGCCGCCCAGATCTCGAACCTCTCCGTCGATGTGACGTCCTTCGCCGTGTCTCCGACCGGCGACCGGCTGGTCTACGCCGCGCGAGTCTTCCCGGAGTGCCGCGCCGACGACGCCTGCAACGCGCGCCGCCTCGAGCAAGCCGAGAACAATCCCGTCAAGGCCAGGGTGTACGACGGCCTGCTCTACCGCCACTGGGACGAATGGCAGGACGACCGCCGCAGCCATCTGTTCTCTTGGGCTTTCGCCGAGGATGGCGCCGAGGCGATCGACCTGACGCCCGGCCACTTGGACGCGCCGCCCTTCACCCACGGCGGCCCGGACTCCTACGCCATCTCGCCCGACGGCCTGGAGGTCTGCTTCACCCGCTCCGCCGACGACGGCCGCCCGGCGCAGTCCACCAACACCGACCTGTTCGTGACGCCTATCGACGGCTCCGAAACGCCTCGCGCCATCACCGAGAACCCTGCCGCCGACGCCTCTCCGCGCTATTCGCCCGACGGCCGCTACCTGGCCTACCGCCGCCAATTGCGGCCGGGCTACGAGAGCGACCGCTTCCGGCTGAGCGTCTATGACCGCGCCAGCGGCGAGGTCGAGAACCGCTCGGAGTCGCTCGACCGCCCGATCACCTCCATCACGTGGTCGCCGGACTCGTCGCGGCTGTTCTTCACCGCCGAGGACCGCGGCCGCGAACCGATCTTCACCGTAGCCGCCTCCGGCGGGCCGATCCGCATGGCCGTCTACGGCGACGCCTCGCACGACGGCGTGCAACTGCTGCCCGACGGGCAGTCGATGATCTACGTGGCCGAGAGCCTTTCGCAGCCGGCGGAGATCTACCGCGGCTTCTCCTCCGGCGGAGCGCCGCAGCAGCTCACCCACCTCAACCGCGACGTCTTCGAGCGCTTTCAGCTCGGCGATGTGGAAGAGATCACCTACGACGGGACGTCGGACAAGATCTCAGCCTTCCTGGTAAAGCCTCCGGGCTTCAAGCTGGACCAGCGCTATCCCTTGCTGCTGTTCATTCATGGCGGCCCGCAGGGCGCCTGGTCGCAGTCCTGGAGCTACCGCTGGAACCCGCAGGTGTTCGCCGGCGCGGGCTACGTGGTGCTGCTGCCCAACCCACGCGGCTCCACCGGCTACGGACAGTCCTTCACCGACCGCATCCGCGGCGACTGGGGCGAAGGGCCTTTCTCAGACCTGATGGCCGGCGTGGACGCCGTGATCGCCCGTCCCTACGTGGACGCCACCCGGCTGGCGGCGGCCGGCGGCTCCTACGGGGGCTACATGGTCAACTGGACGCTGGGGCACACCAACCGTTTCCGGGCGCTGGTCTCGCACGCCGGCCTGTATGACCTGCCGAGCTTCTTCGGCGCCACCGAGGAGCTGTGGTTCCCCCTGTGGGATCTGCGCGGCGCGCCCTGGGACCAGCCGGATCTCTACCAGACCCTTTCGCCGAGCCACTATGTGGACCAGTTCAAGACGCCGACGCTGGTGATTCACGGGCAGCAGGATTTCCGCGTGCCGGTCGAGCAGGGCATGCAACTGTTCACTGCGCTCCAAACGCACGACGTGCCGTCGAAGCTGCTGTACTACCCCGACGAAGGCCACTGGGTGCTGAGCCCGCGCAACAGTCAACTCTGGCACCAGACCACGCTGGACTGGCTGAACCAGTGGACCAAACCGTAAACCGGACCTTCTCGTCGGGCCGGGAGCCTCACCAGCCCCGTGACCGCATCCGTTCGCGGATGATCGCCGAGTACTCGTTCATCCGCGAGGGCTTGCGCGACCGTGGCGCGGGGATACAGGCCGCCAACCGCGCCGCCTCCTCCCGGCTCAGCTTGCTCGCCGGCTTGCCGTAGTGATACTCCGACGCCGCCTCGGCGCCCCAAACGCCCGGCCCCCACTCGATCACGTTCAGGTAGATCTCCAGGATGCGGTCCTTCGGCAGAATGGCCTCGGCCGGAAACACCAAAGCCAACTCCAAGACCTTGCGAACCGGCGAGCGACTGGTCGTCAGGAACAGGTTCTTCACCAGTTGCTGCGAAATGGTCGAGCCGCCGCGAAAACGTTCGCCCTCGCGAGCTTCTTCCACCACCAGCCGGATCTCCGCCCAGTCGACGCCGTGGTGGGCGTAGAAAGCCCCGTCCTCGGCGGCGATCACGGCGTGCTGGAAGTCCAGGGGAATCTCCGATAGCTTCACCTGCCGCTGCTTGGGCTCGTAGTCGGCGCCGGAGACCAGCGCCTGCAGGCGGCGCTCGATCTGCACGCCCGTGATCGGCGGATCCCACACGCGGTAGGCGAACAGCAGTGCGACGCACAGCACGTAGTACCCCACGACCGCCACTAGCAGCGCCCGCACGATCCGGACCAGCAGACCTCTCTTGCGTGTCGGACGCCGCATTCCGCCATTGTCGTCCAAAAGGCCGCCGCCGGCAGGCGCTCGCAGCGAGATGGCGCTGTCACCGGGGAAAGCGATCGCCTCTACGCCGCCCTCCTGCAAAAGCCAACAGAAACAACCACAATGAGCGAGCGGTGCGGACGCTGCTGGACCTTTGGACGCGAATCGACGCCCTGGGAGGGCGACAAGCCGTCGTCCGGCGCACCGCCTATCGCCGCCACGAGGTCGACTACCGGCGGCTGACCGCCGGCGCCCGCGCCTTTGCCGTGGAGCTCGACCGCCGCGGCTTCGAGCCCGGCGACCGCGCGCTGCTGTGGGGCGAGAACCGCGCCGAGTGGCTGATGGCGTTTTGGGGCTGCCTGCTGCGCGGCGTAGTCGTCGTCCCAGTGGACTTCCGGTCCTCGCCCGAGCTGGTTCGGCGCATCCTGGCGCAGTCCTCCCCCAAGCTGGCCCTCTACGGCGAAGAGGTCGACCCGCAGGCCTTGCCGGAAGCCCTGCGCAGCCCCCTTTCGGCGCTGGACGAGCTCGAGCCCCCGCAACGCTTCGAGCCCCGGCCGGCGAGCCCCGACGACGTCGTCGAGATCGTCTTCACCTCCGGCTCCACCAGCGACCCGCGCGGCGTGGTCCACCGCCACGGCAACATCGCCGCCAACCTGCACGGCGTCGCCCGCGAGATCGACCGCTATCGCTGGGCCCTGCGCCCTTTCCAGCCCATCCGCATCCTCGACCTGCTGCCGCTGAGCCATCTGTTCGGCCAAACCCTCGGCGTCTTCCTGCCTCCGCTGCTGGGCGGTTCGGTCGTCTTCACCAGCGAGCTCGGCGGCGACGCCCTGCTGGACGCCTTGCGCCAGGAACGCGTCTCGACGCTGGTCGGCGTGCCGGCGATCCTGCAAGGCCTGCGAGAGAGGATCAGTCAGGAGCTGGACGAGCCGCCGCAGCCCCCCCGGCGCACGGGCTGGGCCGCCGTGCCGGAGCTCTGGTGGCGCTACCGAGCGATCCATCGGCTCACCGGCTGGAAGTTCTGGGCCTTCGTCATCGGCGGAGCGAGCCTGGACGAGGAGCTCGAGCTCTACTGGCGGCGGCTCGGGTTCGCCGTCGTGCAAGGCTACGGCCTCACCGAGGCCAGCCCGGTGGTGTCGCTCAACCATCCGCTCTCCACCAAGCCCGGCTGCCTGGGATTGCCCCTTCCGGGGCAGCAGGTGCGCATCGCGCCCGACGGCGAGATCCTCGTCCGGGGGCCCAGCGTCGCCAGCGAGTACTACGGCGGCTCGCGGGGTTCCGCAGGCGGAACCCATTTCGAGGGTGGCTGGCTGCACACCGGCGACCTCGGCGCGCTCGACGCCGAGGGCAGGCTCTACTACCGGGGCCGCAAGCGTGACCGCATCGTCCGCCCGGACGGCTTGAACGTCTACCCCGGCGACGTCGAAAAGGTTCTCCGGGCCGAGCCCGCCGTGCTGGAATGCGTGGTGCTCGACCCCGGCGGCGGCCGCGTGCACGCCGCCCTGGCGTTGCGGGACGGCGCCGACCCGGTGGAACTGGTCCGCCGCGTCAACGCCGGCCTGGAGGCGCCCCAGCGCCTACAGGAATGGTCGCTGTGGCGCCCCGACGAGCTCCCGCGCACCGCCTCCACCCTCAAGATCCGCCGCGGCGAGTTGGCCGACCTGCTGGCTGCGCGGCGCGGCGAGAGCCCGGCTGCGCCCAGTCAAGACCCGCTCGAAACGCTGCTCGGTCGGGACCTGCCGACCCAATCCGACGACCTGCGGCTGGACGAGGATCTGGGCTTCAGCTCCCTGGAACGGCTCGAGCTGCAGGCCCGCGTGGAGGAAGCCGGCGGACGCCGTCTCGATGAGGAGAGCGTAGCCGCCCTGCGAACCGTGGGCGACCTGCGCCGGCTGGCAGCCAAGCCCGCCGCGGCGCCGTCCGGCCCGCGCAAGACCGCCCCAGGCTTTCTGCTCGAGCCCCGCTGGTCGCGCTCGGCGCCCGTGCGGGCTTTTCGGGCCGCCGCGCTGGACTGGGCCGTCCTGCCGCTGGCCGCCAAGCTGCTGTTGCTGCGCGTCCAAGGCCTGGACAACCTGGCCGAGCTCGACGGCGCCCCGGCGCTGTTCGCCGCCAACCACGCCAGCCACTTCGATACCGCCGCGCTCTACATGGCCTTGCCGCCGGCCCGACGGCGCCGCATCGCCCCGGCCATGTCGCAGGACTTCTTCCGAGGCCTGTTCGATCCGGAAGGGCGAGACTGGCGCGAGCGCGTCCCGGACACCGCCGGCTACTTGGCCGCCCTCACGCTGTTCAACGCCTTCCCCCTGCCGCAGAAGATGACCGGCGTCCGCCGCGCCCTGCGCTACGCCGGCGAGCTGGTCGACAGCGGCTACAGTCTGCTGATCTACCCCGAGGGGACGCGCTCGCCCGACGGCGCCGTCGGCCCTTACCGTCCCGGCGTCGGCCTGCTGGCCCTGGAGCTGGGTCTGCCGGTCGTCCCCGTCCGTCTCGACGGGCTCTTCGAGGTCTACAACCAGTTCGACGACGCCCCCCGCCGCGGTCCCGTCAGCGTCGCCTTCGGCCGTCCGCTGCGCTTCGCGCCGCACGATCAGCCGGCCGCCATCGCCGACCGCGTGCGCCGCGAAACCCTCGCCCTGCCGGGCCTCGACGGGTTTCCGCCGGCGGCGCCGTAGGGGAAACGAAACCCGTCCGACGCGTTTCCCGCCGGTCGAGAATCGGCCCCCCGGGATATACTGAGGGTGTCGCCGGTATGCCCAAGCACATACTCGTCATTGAAGATGACGGCGATCTCTGTACATTGCTCGAGTACAACCTCAGCCGCGCCGGCTACGAGGTGACCATTCGGCGGAAGTTGCAGGGAGCCTTCGACCTGGTCGTTGACAAGTCGCCGGACCTGCTGATTTTGGATGTAATGCTGCCGGACGGCGACGGCTTCGACTTCTGCCGGGAGCTGCGCTCGAACCCCCGTACGGAGTCCCTCCCCATCCTGTTCCTGACGGCTCGCAGCCAAGAAGTCGACCGTGTGTTGGGGCTCGAGATCGGCGGCGACGACTACGTCACCAAGCCCTTCAGTCCCCGTGAGTTGCTGGCGCGCGTGAAGGCTCGCCTGCGGGCGCCGGCCGCGGCGGTCTCGCAAGCGGGGAGCACCGAGGTCGGGCCGTTGAGCATCGACGTGGCCTCGCGCAAGGCCTCGCTGCGGGGCGAGCCCATCGCGCTCACCGCCACTGAGTTCCGCCTGCTCGAGTTCTTCCTGTCGAACCCCGGCCGCGTCTACAGTCGCGAGCAGTTGCTGCGCTCGATCTGGGGCGAGGGCTGCCACGTCACGCCGCGCAACGTCGACGTCCACATTCGCCGCCTGCGCGAACGCATCGAAGACAAGCCCGACAGCCCCAAGTGGATCCAGACCGTGCGCGGCTTCGGCTACCGCTTCGAATCCCCGGCATGACGCGGCGGATCTTCGTCAAGGTCTTCCTGACCATCGTCGTCCTGCTGGCGATCGCCGGCCTGGGCGCGGAATTCCTCGTCAGCCGCATCACTGAGGAGAACCATCGCGCCGACCTCGACCAAGCCCTGCTCGAGAAGTCCCGTCTGACCCAGGCGCTGCTCGAAATCTCCGACCCGGCCTCCTATCCCGAGGTCGCCGCCGAGATCTCTCGGCGTGCGCTGGCGCGCGTCACCATCATCGACCGCCAGGGCAATCCCCTGGCTGACTCCGACGCCAACCCCGAGCGGATGGAGAACCACGGCCAGCGGCCGGAGTTCATCGCCGCCCTGGCCGGCCGCACCGGCTACGCCACGCGCCATAGCGAAACCGTCGGCCAGGACCTGCGCTATTGCGCGGTGCCCATGAAGGGCGGGGCGGTACGGCTGGCGCTGCCGCTGTCGGCCATTGACGCCCGTGTGCAGGAGATTCGCAGCCAGATCCTGCAGATGCTGGCGCTGGCCCTGGTGCCGGCGATGTTCATCGCCGCTTGGCTGGCGCGCAAGGTCTCCAGCCAGCTCTCGCAGGTCATCAGCTATTCCAAGCGCCTGGCGCAAGGCAACTTCCAAGCCAAGCTGCCCAACATGGGCGGCGGCGAGATCGGCGAGCTGGCTGACACTCTGCGGACCACCGGCGGCCAACTCCGCTCGATGTTCGAGCAGTTGCAGGAGGAGCGCTCGCGCTTTGCCGCCGCCGTCAACGGCATCGGCGAAGGCATCCTCGTCGCCGACCGCAAGCTCCGCACCGTGCTGTTCAACCCGGCCATGGAGCAGATGCTGCCCAACACGCGCCTCTACAAGGGCGCATCCTTGGAGGAGTGGGAACGGCCGGAAGTCCCCGAGCTGTTCCGCAAGGTGCTCGAAGACGGCGAGGCCTGCTCGGTCGACATCCAGGTCCACGACCCCGTCGAGCGCTCCTGGAAGATTTCCTGCGCCCCCATCCTCAGCCGCAAGGGCAAGGTCCACGCCGTGGTGGCCGTCTTCTACGACATCACCGAGCTCGAGCGCCTGGACCGCATGCGCAAGGACTTCGTGATCAACGTCTCGCACGAGCTCCGCACGCCGCTGGCCGCCATCCAGGGCTACGCGGAAACCCTGCTCGACGGCGCCATCGACGAGCCCGGCACCAACCGCCGATTCATGCGCATCCTGTGGCAGAACGCCGAGCGGCTGGCGCAGCTCACCGCCGATCTGATGACCCTGTCCCAGATCGAGGTCAGCACCCGCGAGTTCAGCTTCACGCCGCACCTGTTGCGGGAGCTGCTCGAGCAGGCAGCGGACTCGAATCGAGCCATTGCCGAGAAGAAGTCCGTCACCGTCGAGGTCGCTCCCGTGCCCGAGGGCCTGCGCGTGGAATGCGACTCCGGCGCCATCCACCAGGTGCTCAACAACCTGCTCGACAACGCCATCAAGTACACCCCCGAGGGCGGCAGCGTCACCGTCGGCGCCACCGTCAGCCAGGAGGGCGACCGGGTGGAGCTGTTCGTGCGCGACACCGGGTTGGGCATCCCGCCCGAACACATCCCCCGGCTGTTCGAGCGCTTCTACCGAGTCGACAAGGCTCGCTCCCGCGAGCTCGGCGGCACCGGCCTGGGCCTGGCCATCGTCAAACACCTGGTCATGGCCCACCTCGGCTCCGTGCGGGTGGAGAGCGCGCCCGGCAAGGGCTCCACGTTCTTCTTCGAAATCCCCGTACGCCGGCCCGTGGACGCCCCCCAGGTGGACGGTCGCCAGCGGGTCTTGTTCTAACCCCTGCGTGGGGCATTTCCCGCAGCCGAAACGCCCCCTTTTCTGTGACGAAACATTAACGATCCGGTAACGGTTGCTTCAATTCCCTGCGATAGCTTGGTTTTGAAACAATCATGCGAACCATTGCACTCATCGAGGATGATCGCGACCTGCAGGAGCTGCTGCGCTACCGCCTGCAGCGCGAGGGCTACCGGTTGGTCGCCAGCGGCACGGGCAAGGACGCCGTCGACTTCCTGCTGCAGACCCACCCGGCCCTGCTGCTGCTCGACATCATGCTGCCGCACACCCCCGGGCTGGAGATCTGCAAGGCGATCCGCGCGCACCCCCGACTGGCCAACATGCCGATCATCTTTCTGTCGGCTCGCGGCTCTGAAGCCGACCGCGTGACCGGCCTGGAGCTCGGCGCCAACGACTATCTGGTCAAGCCGTTCTTCATGCGCGAGCTGCTGGCCCGCATCAAGCTGCACATCCTGCCGCGCAATGACCAGGAGCCGGTTCTCAACATCTCCGGCCTGGAGCTGGACCGTGAGCGCTTCGAGCTGCGCCGCAACGGCGAGAAGGTCTCGCTGACCGCCACGGAGTTCCGACTGCTGGCCTTCCTGATGAGCCGCCCGGGCCGGGTCTGCGGCCGCTCGGAGCTGATTAGCGAGGTTTGGGGGCGAGACCGCGACGTGGCCGACCGCGCCGTGGACGTGTGCGTGCTTCGCCTGCGGCAAAAGCTCAACGACGCACCGGAAAAGCCGCGCTGGATCCATTCCGTTCGCGGCTTCGGTTACACCTTCGATCCGGACCGCGCCATTCAGGTCTAAAGGGACCGAATTGTTCGCATGAAAAAGGGGCGCGTCGCTTTGGGCGGCGCGCCCCTGTCGTGTTACGGGGAGACATTCACGACAGTAAGTTCAGGAATGAAGGTGAAAAACCATCGCGCAGCAACGACGTTTCTCGGTACCAAGGTACTAGCGTCGAGAAGCCCGTCCGATCAGCGAATCCCCTTAATCTACCCAGGGAAGACCCCTAGACCCGTCCGCGCCCCTGGAACTCGGTGGTCGCGGCCGGCCTCTCGATCAAACGCATCTTCCGCCGCCACGGCCGAACCGGCCGCAGTACAATTTCTGCGTGCCGTCGCCCCGCCCCCTCGCCCCTCTTCTGCCGGCGCTTGCCGCTCTGTTGGCCGCCGTGGGATGCGGTTCCGCGCCTCCGCCTACTAACGGGAACTTGACCGTCCCCGAGGGCTACGAGATCGAGATCGCCGCCGCAGCGCCGTTGACCGAACGGCCTATGATCGTCAACTTCGACGACCAGGGGCGGCTCTACATCGCGGAGTCGTCGGGGTCGAATGACAAGGTCCAGCAGCAGCTCATCGACAAGCCGCACAGCATCCTGCGCCTGGAAGACACCGACGGCGACGGCAAGTTCGACCGCCGCACCGTCTTCGCCGACAAGATGATGCTGCCCGAGGGCGTGCTCTGGCACGACGGCTCGGTCTACGTCGGCGCGCCGCCGCAGTTGTGGAAGCTGACCGACACCGACGACGACGGCGTAGCCGACCAGCGCGAGGTCTTCTTCGACGGCAAGACGCTCACCAACTGCGCCAACGACATGCACGGCCCCTATCTGGGCCTCGACGGCTGGATCTACTGGACCAAGGGCGCCTTTGCCGAGCAGACCTACGAACGGCCGGGACGCGAGCCCCTGGTCACCAAGGCCGCCCACATCTTTCGCCGGCGGCCCGAAGGCGGCCCCATTGAAGCCGTCCTCACCGGCGGCATGGACAACCCCGTCGAAGTAGCCTTCACGCCGGAGGGCGAGCGCCTGCTGACCTCCACGTTCCTGGAGCAGCCCCGGCTGGGCCGCCGCGACGGCATCATCCACGCCGTCTACGGCGGCGTCTACGGCAAGGTCCACGGCGTCACCGACTCGCACCCGATGACGGGCGGCTACCTACCGGCGATGACGCACTTGGGGCCGGCCGCGCCGGTCGGCCTGGCCTACGCCGAAGCGGGCGAGGCGCGGGGCGACCTGTTCGCCACCCTGTTCAACATGCACAAGGTCATCCGCGTGGCGCTGACGCCGGCGGGCGCCACCTACACCGGCGAGCCGCAGGACTTTCTCGTCTCCGACAGCATGGATTTTCACCCGACCGACGTGACGCAGGACGCCGACGGCAGCCTGCTGGTCGTCGACACCGGAGCCTGGTACAAGATCTGCTGCCCGACCTCGCAGCTCTCCAAGCCCGACGTGCTGGGCGCGATCTACCGGATTCGCAAGACCGGGGCCCCAAGGGTGGACGATCCGCGCGGCCTTTCGATGCCGTGGGACGTCGGCCCCGAGGAGCTGGTCGGGCGCTTGGGCGATGAGCGGCCGGCGGTGCGGCATCGCGCCATCGCCGCATTGGCGAAGCAGGGCGAGCCGGCGGTCGCGGCCTTGGCGGGAATCTCTCCGTCGGCCTCGACCATGGCCCGCCGTAACGCCGTGTGGGCCTTGACGCGGATCTCGGGCGAACCCGCCCGCGCGGCCGTCCGAGCGGCCTTGCAGACCGAGGACGAAAGCGTCGGCCACGCCGCCACCCACAGCGTGAGCGTCTGGCGCGACGCGGCGGCGTTAGAGGCGTTGCTGGCCCAAGTCCAAGCGCCGAACGCCCCGCTCCAGCGGGCCGCCGCCGAGGCCCTGGGACGGCTCGGCGACCCAAAGGCCGCGCCGGCTCTGCTCGACGCGGTCGGCGCGACCGAAGACGAGATCCTGACGCATTCGCTGACCTACGCGCTGATCGAGATCGCCGATCCGGCCGCCGTCCGGCCCGCGCTGCGCTCGACCTCGCCGCGAGTCCGCCGCGCCGCAATGATCGCGCTCGACCAGATGCAGCCCGCGGCGCTGGAGCCGGCGACGGTGTTGCCGCTGCTGACGTCCAACGAGCCTCTGCTGGCCGAAACGGCCTCCTGGATCGCCACCCAGCACCCGGACTGGGGCGGCGCGCTTTCGGGCTACTTCCGCAGCCGTCTGGCGAAGGCCGCCGCGGGAGGTGAGTCGCTCGAAGCGCAGCTCGGCCGCTTCACCGCCGATCCGGCCATTCAGAAGCTGCTGGCCGAGTCCGCCCGCTCCGGCAATGTCGCCGCGCTGCGGGTGATGGCGAAGGCGCCCCTGAAGGAAATTCCCGAGAGCTGGCGGGCCGCAGTCGTCGCGGCCCTGGGCGGCTCCGGCGCCGCGCCGCTCGAAGCCGCCGTGCAGGCCGCGCGCGCTTGGCCTCAGCCGGAAAAGCCCGACGCCGCGCTGCAAGCCGCCCTGCTGCGCGTGGGTCGCAACGACAAAGCGCCGGACGCGGTGCGCGCGGCGGCCCTCGACGCCTCCGTCGAGAGCCTCGACGCCGTCGATCCCCTGACCTTTGACTTCCTGCTCGCCCGCGTAGCCCCGGATCAGCCCGTGCCGGTGCGAGGCCCCGCCGCCCGGGCTCTCTCGCGCGCGCCTCTCTCAACCGAACAGTTGACGGCGCTCACCGCCGCGCTGCCTCCGGCCGGGCCGATGGAGCTGCCCCTGCTGGTGGAAGCGTTTGGAGCCTCGTCCGACGGAACGGTCGGCGAGAAGTGGGTCGTCGCGCTGGCCGACGCCCGGGGTTTGGCCAACCTGCGCCCGGACATCCTCGAGAAGGCCGCCGCACCCTACCCGGAGCCGGTGCAAAAGAAGGCCGCGGCGTTGTTGGCCGGCCGCGCCGACGACCGGGCCGCGGACCAACAGAAGCTGCAAGCGCTGCTCGCCGAGCTGCCGGAAGGCGACGTGCGCCGCGGCCAGGCGGTCTTCAACAGCTCTGAAGCCTCGTGCTCCTCCTGCCACGCCATCGGCTACGCCGGGGGCCGCATCGGCCCGGGCCTGACGAAGATCGGCGAGATCCGCAGCCGCCAGGACCTGCTCGAAGCCGTGGTCTTCCCGTCAGCCAGCTTCGTGCGCAGCTTCGAGCCGCTAGTCATCCAGACCCAGGACGACATCTTCAACGGCGTGCCGATCGAGGAAGACGACGCCCAGATCACGCTGGCGCTCAACGCCGACGACCAAGCCCGCATCCTGCGCGCGGACATCGAGGAGGTTCGCCCGGGCACGGTGTCGGTCATGCCTTCGGGCTTGGCGGACCAGCTCAGCCGGCAACAACTGGCGGACTTGCTGGCCTTTTTGGAAGCCACGCGCTGGGGAGCGCGGTAGGGACGCGCCCTCAGGGCCATCGCTGCGCGTGATGCAGCACGCGAACGACGGCCTCGTGGTCGATCAATTCGCCTTGGTCCGCTTGGTCGACTCCCTTCTCCACCTCTCGCCGAAACCAATCCTCGTGGTCCAGCGCTCGTTGGACCAGCCCCCTGACCAAGTCGCCCGCCTCGGCTCCGCTCCGTGCGGCGAGGGCTTGGAGGCGAGCCTCCTGCTCGGGAGTCAGTGACACTTCCATGGCTGCAAGATAACCCGCCGTAGGGGCCACGGTCCAGTCAGCTCGGCCGGCGCCGATCACGGCACAGTCATCCTCTGGCAAGCGCGGCAAGGCCGGCGCGGGGCCGCCTCTGGCTTGGCTGCATTCCGGAATCGTTCATCGCGCCAACGAAGCTTGCACGAGACGCCCGAGTACGGTCCGGTCAACTCGGTTACCCCGAGCCCTGCCCGAAAGCAAGCTCAAACCGGCCGGGCCAGCACCATCAACTGGTAAGGCTCCATCGCCAGCTCCTGCGTGGCCGTGATCGCCCGGCCCGCCACCAGATCGACCATCGTCTTGCGCAGCCCGATCAGCCGCAGTCGCCGGGCGTCCAGCGTCTGCGGTTTCTCGCTGAAGTTCGCCAGCACGAACAGGCTGGAGTCCTGGTGCGTCCGGAAGTAGCCGAACACGTGCGGGCTGCCGGTGTCGGCAATCTCCGTCTCGGCGCGGCTGAAGGTCGGGTTCTGGTAGCGAAGCTGAATCAGCCGCAATAATCCTTGGTAGATCCGCCCCGCCGGCTTGGTACCGTCGCCGCGCTGCTCGGCGCGATCCCAGTCGAACCGCGCCCGGTGCAGCCACCGGGAGTCGCCGACCTTCTCGGCGTCCTGGTCATAGCCGTAGTCGTTGAGCATGCCGATCTCGTCGCCCAGATAGAACAGCGGAATCCCGCCGATCGTGATCAGCACCCCGTGCAGCAGCAACACGCGCCGCACGGCCAGGTCGATTCCCTCGGCGTCGTCCTCCGCGACGGCCTTCTCCAACCCGGCCAGCGCAGCGCACGAGCCCGAGATGCGGGCGTCGCCGGTCTTGGGATTCTCCTGGAAGGGCGCGCCGCGCGAGAAGCTCTCCTTGTGCCGCCCGGTGTAGAAGCTCGCTAGAAAGCGGCGGTGGTCGGGGGGATTGTAGCCGGCCGCCACGATGTCTTCGTCGGAGAACGCCCAGCCGATGTCGTCATGGCAGCGGATGTAGTTCACCCAGGCGCAGCCGCCCGGCAGGTTGAAGCTGCGCTGCATGGCGCTGCGCAGCGGGCGAACGTCGCGGGTCGCCAGCGCATCCCACAGCAGCGCCATCAGTTGCGGGTTGTAGGAGAGCTGGCACTCCTCCATCCCGATGTACTTGCGCACCTCGTCGGGATGCACGATGGCCTCGGACTTGAACACCATCGCCGGCGCGGCGATGCTCGCCAGGGCGTTGAAAGCCTGAATGATCCAGTGAGCCTCGGGCAGGTTCTGGCAGTCGGTCCCCAGCCGCTTCCACAGGAAGGCCACGGCGTCCAGCCGCAGAATCTCCACGCCCTGGTTGGCCAGGAACAGCATTTCCCCGAGCATGCTGTTGAACACGGCGGGGTTCTCGTAGTTCAGGTCCCACTGGTAGTTGTGGAACGTCGTCCAGACCCACTTCTTGATCTGGTTGCGGTAGGTGAACGCGCCGGGCCGCTCGTCGGGAAAGACCTCCGGCAGGCTCCGGTCGTAGGCGTCCGGCTGCACGCGGTCCGGAAACATCCGGTAGTATTCCTGGAACTCCGGGTCGCCCGCCAACGCCTTCTTGGCCCACTCGTGCTCGTCGGAGGTGTGGTTGAAGACGAAGTCCAGCACCAGCGACACGCCGTGGCGGCGCAACGTCGTCGCCAAGTCGGCGAGCTGCTCCATCGTTCCCAGCGCCGGGTCGACTTCGCGATAGCTCGACACCGCATACCCGCCGTCGTTGTCGCCCTCGGGCGAGCGGAAGATCGGCATCAGGTGCAGATAGGTCACGCCCAGCTCGGACAGATACGGGATCTTCTGGGCCAGCCCGTCGAGGTCTCCGGCGAACAGGTCCACGTAACACATGGCGCCGACCATGCGGTTGGACTGGTACCAGTTGGGGTCGACCTCGCGCAGGGCGTCCAGCGCCTTGAGCTCGTCGGGCCGGGCGATCCAGGCTTCGGTCGCGGTCGCCAGCACGGCCTCCAGGTGATAGAAGAAGTCGTACTCGCGGCCGTAGAGCTGGAACAGCCGTTCGAACAGGCGCGGGAAGTGGCGCTTCAGCCGCTCGACGTAGGCGTCCCACTCCACCGGCTCCACCTGCCCCCGAAAGCGCTGCTCGATGCGCGGCAGCAGGCGCCGCAGGGAAGCCGTGGTCTCTTGCGCCATCCAGGCGCGATCCATCGTCATTACCCTTCTATTGTTGGTCACCCCGAACGGCAGGTCCAAACCTCAGCGCTGTAGGCCGCTGGCGGGAGGGTCATAGGGCTCCGGCAGGCGGACATCCGCGCCGGCGGCCGGAACGTCGCGCCCCAGCGCCCACAGAATGCCGTTCACCAGCAGCCGTCGCACGCCCTCCTGCCGAAAATCGTCGGGATGGCCGAGCGTCGTGAAGAACACCCGTGCGCCGTTGTAGGTCTTCACCCACGCCACCGGCTGCGGCCCGTAGTCGAGGCCGTTGCGCGGATTCACGGCATGGCCGATCAGCAGCGGCTCGACGTCGCCGACCAGCGGATCGACCACGTACAGCCACGATGGAACCTGCATCTCGAGCGGCACGCCGCGCAAGACCGGGTGCCCGCCGGCGCCGGCCGCAACCGTCACGCGCGTGGTCGACAAGTGTCCGTGGTGGCGAATCCACTTCTGCCCAAACAGCCTCACGCCGAAGCCGTCGTTCCACAACGCCAACGGATGCCCCTCGGGGTAGTTGAACGAATGCGTGGAGGTGCGCAGCCCGACCAACGGTCGCCCTCTATGCAGGTAGTCGAGGATGTTCTGGAACTGTTCGGACGGCAGCCGCCGCCAGCGGAGGAAGAAGACGGCCAGGTCGGCGTCGGCCAGCGCTTCCAGGCCCTCGATGTTGTCTTCTGTGGCCGGCGTCGGGCGAGCGTAGGCGACGCTCGTCTCCAAACCCTGGCGCTCGGCGAGAATCTGGGCGATCATCGGCATGGAGGCCTCCGAGCGGTATTCGTGGTCGCCGGTGACAAAGGCGACGTGCTGGGCTGAAGCGCCCGCAGCGAACAGCAGCAAGAGAACGAGGCGAGACACCGACAACAGTGTACTCGCCGCATGATTCCCGATAAACGAGAATGCGACGGACGCTGTTGTTTCGCCGGGCCGGGGCGCGATAGCATGGCCCCATCAGAGGACCTCTCCATGCTGATATCTCGGAGATAGTGGATGAAACCAACCGCAGTGACCGCGGCTTTCGCTACGGCGGCGCCGCCGGCGCAGTCCGGCAAGGGCTATAACCTCGAAGAGATCGAGCAGAAGTTGGCCAAGGGCGCAGGCATCAGCGGCGTGCACAAAGCCGACCTGCCCACTCCTTCGCTGCTGCTCGACCTCGACAGCCTCGAGTTCAACATCAATCGGGCGGCCGACCACGCCAAGAAATACGGGATCGACCTGCGACCGCACGCAAAGACTCACAAGACGCCGGAGATCGCCAAACTGCAGATCGCCGCCGGCGCCGTGGGGGTTTCCTGCGCCACGATCCGAGAAGCCGAAGTGTTGACAGATGCCGGCGTCGGGGGCCTGCTCATCACCAGCGAGCTCGTCGGCCCCAACAAGATCGCCCGCCTGCTGCGGCTGGCCCGCCGAGCCCCGGACGTGATGGCCGTGGTCGACAACCCGATCCACGCCGAGCAGCTCAGCGAAGCCGCCACCGCCGCCAACGTCAAGCTGAACATCCTGATCGACATCGACCCCACCGGCCGCCGGAGCGGCATCGCTCCCGGCCCGGCGGCGGTCGAGCTGGGCAAGAAGGTCGACAGCCTGCCCGGGCTGGAGCTATGGGGCGTACACGGCTACTCCGGCGCTTCGTCGCACGTCGTGGGCTTCGAGGCGCGCAAGGAGCACTCGACCCAGTACATGACGCCCGTCATCGACTCGTTCCAGCAGATGGCAAAGGCCGGCGCCCCGGCGCGCATCATGTCCGGCGGCAGCACCGGCACCTACAACATCGATTGCCACCTCGACGGCATGAACGAGTTGCAGATGGGCTCCTACATCGTGATGGACGTGGACTATCGCCGCATCGGCGGCGCGTCGGGCGAGGTCTACACGGACTTCAAGCCGGCGCTAACCGTGTTGGCGACCGTCGTGAACAAGAATTACGACGACATCGCCACGGTCGATTCCGGCATCAAGTCGTTCGCCACCGATCGCACCTGCGGCCCCGAGCCTCTGCTGGACGGCGTAACGTACTCGATCAACGGCGACGAGCACGGCCGGCTGCACCTGGAGAACGCCAAGGTCGCCGTCAACTTCGGCGACAAGGTCGAGCTGATCGTGCCGCACTGCGACCCGAACGTCAATCTCTACGAACGGATCTACGTGTGCCGCGGCGACAACGTCGTGGAAGTGTGGAAGGTCGGCGCCCGCGGCAACATCTAGCGCCTCTGGAGCGGGCCGGACAGCAATGTCCGGCCCCGCCTACAGTTCGGTCGGGCTAGATCGTGACGCCGAAGAAGCCCTTCAGCGCATAGGCCGAGACCATCGAGATCACCAGGAACCAGACCAGCCAGTGCAGCGACAGCGAGCCGAGGGCGATCTCCTTGCCCGGGTAGCGCACCTCGATCCAGTCCAAGTTCTTGACGCTCAACGGGTCTTCGCCCGGAGACTCGATCGAGCCCCACAGCGACGACTCCCGCCGTGGCGAGACGTAGCGCAGCGATTCGCCCGCGTCGAGGCTCCCCGCGTCGAGACTCTTGGTAAAGTCCGACCCCATCCACTTGAAGCCGAGCTCGCCGTGGCCGGGCTTGTCGGCCCGGAGCCGCCAACTGTACTGCCCGTCTTCGAGGGCGCGCACCGCGGGCGTCTCCGCCACGAATCCGTCGGGAGTGGAAAGCTCCGGGATCGGCGTGTTCGGCGTGAGCCGGCCGGCCGCCTGCATCGTCAGCACCACTCTCTCGCCCGGCTCCAGCGAGCGGATGCCGTAGATGGCGTCCAGGTGGAACAGCAGCACCACCATCGGAATGGTCAGGTACAGCGCCGGCACGAGCATCAGCCCCATGTAGCGCAGGTTGCTCAGGATCAGGTCGCGCTGGGCCTTGAACAGCAGCGCCGGATCGTCGCCGTAGAGCCGCAGCTCCAGCAGATAAGCCTGCATCTTCTTCTTCGCACGCTCGATCGCCTTCTGGTTCGACGTGGCGCCGAAAACCCACAGCATCCCGATGCCGATCAAGACCGACAGGATGCTCAAGCTCCACAGAGGGTGAGCGTCTCCGAACAGAGACACGAAGGTCTCCAGCGGGACGCGGATGGCGGCGTTGAAGAAGCTCACGGGAGGCTACTCGATGTAACCCAAACCTTGCAGTTTCTTGACGATGTCCTCGTCGGACTCGCCTTCTTCGATCTTGGCGAGCTCCCGCTCGAGCACGTGGATCACGAACTCTTGAGGAGAGGAATACCCGCCCGCGTCCGCGCAACGCTTGATGCGGTCGAAGAGGTCTTTGTCCAGCTTCACGCTGGTGGACGAGCCTAGCACTGTATTGATGTCCTCACTTCTCAGGCTCGGCTCGCTCGGTTGAAACGAACCGCGCTCTCTATTGTATAGGCTCCGTCGCCGGGGGGATCTCGACGCTTTCCATGTCCGGCGAGAGCAGCAGCCGGGGCGGCGGCGTCTCCTGGCGCCCCCTGGGCGTGTCGAGCGTCACGCGGCGCAGGCGCCAGCTAAGCTCTTGCAGCCCCCCGTGGAGGCGCGCCCGGGTTCGCACCGTCGTGTCGGCCTCGATCCGAAAGGCCAGCGGGCCGACGGCCTCCGCGCCGCTGTCGGGGACGGCGATCCGGCGCTGGAAAGGCCCCGGCTCGGGCGCCTCCCGCCACAGCTCGCGGCCGTCGAGCAGCAGCCGCAGCTCCCCGCCCCCCGGCGGCTGCTCGCCGTCGATCTCGATGAAACCGCCGCCCAGCCGCGGCAGCAGCAGGTCGACCCGGCGCGTCGCCCAGCCGTCGTGGAGCCAACCGCAGCACTCCTCCATGCGCGGAAAGATGCGGCGCGCGGCCCAGTCGTGGGCGTTGACGACGATGCGCCGGCCTAGCCCGCGCAACGGCCCCGGCAGCCGTTCGGCGCAGACGCCTTCGAGCAAGCTGTTCCAGGCGTCGAGCCAAGCGCCCCAGTAGGCCGCCGTGCGCGCGCCGCCGGCGTGGCGCGCCAGCATCGCGCGGATCTCACGCACCCTGCGCAACCCGCCGGTGGAGGTCTTGGTCTCGCCGTGCAGGCGGATCGCGCCCATCTCACGGTCGAGCAGCTGCGCCGGGAAGCGTTCGCCCAGCCGGATGAACAGGTCCCAGTCGAGCGTCCAGTGCAGGTTCTTGTCCAGGCCGCCCACGGCCTCGAAGGCGCTGCGGCGGAAGAAGGCCGTCTGCTGCAAGATCGTGTCACCGAAGTGGATCAGCCGGCGCAGGTTGAACGGCTCGGCCAGCGCGAACGGTTCGAGCAGCCGGCCCTCCTCGTCGATCGTGTAGCCCTGACCGTAGACCAGCCCCAAGTGGGGGTCGGCGCGAAAGGCCTCCACGGCGGCGTCGACCGCGCCGGGCAGCAGGATGTCGTCGGCGTTGATCCAGGCCAGGATCTCGCCCCGCGCCATACGGAAACCCTTGTTGAGCGCGTCCGCCTGGCCCTGGTCGGGCTCGGAGAGCCAACGGATGCGGCCGTCCCAGCGGCGCAGGATCTCCACCGAGCCGTCGCGCGAGCCGCCGTCAATCACGATATGCTCGATATCGGCGCGCCCTTGGCAGGCCACGCTCTCGATCGCGGCGGGCAAGAAACGGGCCTGCTCGAACGACGGCGTCACGATGGTGACCAGCGGCTGGGGCGTCGCTGCGGGTTCCGGGCCGGCCATCTGGCCCAGTGTAGCCGCCGGGCCGGGAAAGCCGTAGGGCTACGCGCGGGCGTTTTGCGGATCGCAGTCAACCTCCAGGACTTCCGCGCCGGCCGCATCGGCGGGCTCGAGACCGTCGTCCGCCGCACTCTGGGCGAGCTCGACGCGTGCCCGCTGGCGCCGGGCCAGCGGTTGGATCTGTTCTGCCCGGCCGCCGAAGCCACGGCCGTTCAGGCGATGGCCCCCGGCGCGACCGTGCGGGCCTCCGACAGCCCCCACGCCGTGGCCGAGGCCCTGGAGCGGGAACGTTACGACCTGCTCTACTGCCCGCTGCTGACCCTCGACCCGGTGGCGCCCGGGATCGCCTCGGCGGTCTGGATTCCCGACCTCGTCCACGAATACTTCCCCCAACTGTTCGACGCCGAGACGCTGGCCTGGCGGCGGCGTCTCTACCGCGCCTCCGCGCTCGACGCCGACGTGGTCTTCACCGGCTCGCTGCACGCCAAGCGGACGCTGGTCGAGCGGCTGGGAGTAGCGGCCGACAAGGTCCGCGTGGTGTTGCACGGCATCGACGAGGAGCTGCCGCGGGTCGAAGCCCCGGCCCCGGCGGGCCTGCCGGCCGACTACCTCTACTACCCCGCCAACTTCTGGCCGCACAAGAACCACCGCACGCTGCTGGAGGCCCTGGCGGCGCTGCGGCGGCGCGGCCGGACGATTTCCCTTGTGCTGACCGGGTCGCCCGAAAGCGGGCAAGCCGCCGTGGCGGAGGCCGCCCGCGCGCTCGGCGTCCACGAGCAGGTCCACTTCCTGGGGCTGCGCCGGCGGGTGGAAGTCGCCGCGCTGTACAGGGGCGCGAAGGCGCTGGTCTTCCCGTCGCTGTTCGAGGGGTTTGGGCTGCCGCTGCTGGAGGCCATGAGCCTGGGGACTCCGGTGATCGCATCGACGGCCGGCAGCGTCCCGGAAGTCGCCGGAGACGCCGCTCTCTCAGCGGACCCGCTCGACCCGGAGGCTCTGGCCGCCGCGATCGAGCGCATCCTCGACGACTCGCCGTTGCGCCGAGAGTTGATCGAGCGCGGGCTGCAACGGGCGGCCGCGTTTCGCTGGTCCGCCTCGCTGCCCGGGTTCCGCCAAGCCCTGCTGGACGCGGTGCGCGCTCCCCGCCCCCGTCCGCCCGCGCCGCGCGTGGCCGTACTCGAGATCCCCGCCGAAGGCCCTCCGGCGACAGCCTTCTGGCGAGAGAACCCGGCCGACGCCTACTGCTTTCTGCGTCCCGGCGAAGCGCTGCTGCCGGGCGCCCTCGAGCAGGCCGCCGCGGCGCTGGCGGCGGCGCCGGGCGTGGCTGGAGTCTACGGTGGAGTCCAAACCCCCAGCGGGCCGCTCCAGCCGGACCGTTTCCGCTTCGAGGACGTCGTCGCCCGCGGCAACATCCACCGCCCGGCGACGTTCTTGCGCCGCGAGGCGATCGAGGCGGCCGGCGGCTGGGACGCTTCCGCCGGGCCGGCCTGGTTCTTCGACCTGCTGCTGAGGATCGGCCGGGAGCAGCCTCTGGCGCGGTTCGACGCCACCTGGGCGACGACCGCCTCGCGCGGAGCCCGGCGGACGGCGTTCCTGGCCGCCGCCGCCCGCCGCGCCGCGGCTGCGAGGGCGTTGCCGGTCTCGTGGGTCTTCGCTCTGGCGCGCGAGCGAGGCGGGCCGCTGGCGTGGCCGCTGGCGCTGCCGCTGGGCTTGGCTCTGCTGCCCGGCCGCCGCCGCGACTTCTTCCGCGCCTGGCGGTTGGCGCTCACCCAACCGCCGCCGCCGAGCGAGGCCCAAGAGTAGCGGCGGCGCCTGTTACGATAGAGCGGCTCAGCTCGACTGACCGCTCGAAAACACTATGTCCGCCACGCAGCCCCATCGTTTGGCTTGGCTGGTTCCCATCGGCACGGTCTTCGTGTCGAGCCTCTGCATCATGGTGGTCGAGCTGGTGGCCGGCCGGCTGATCGCGCGCTACGTCGGCAGCTCGCTCTACACCTGGACGTCGGTCATCGGCATCGTGCTGGCCGGCATCGCCGCCGGCAACTTCGTGGGCGGCCTCATCGCCGACCGCTACAAGGCCAAGGAGGCGCTGGCGTCGCTGTTTCTGATCGCCTCGGCCGCCTCGCTGATCGCGCCCATGTTGAACGACCGGGTCGGCGCCTGGGGACTGATGCGCGAGCAGGACTGGGCGCTGCGGATCGCCCTCCACGTGCTGCTGGTCTTCTTCCCGTCGGCCGCCGTGCTGGGCATGATCAGCCCCGTCGCCGCCAAGCTGGCGCTGGAGATCGGCACGCACACCGGCCGCACCATCGGCAGCGTCTACTCCTGGGGCGCGATGGGCTCGATCGTCGGCACCTTCCTCACCGGCTACTTCCTGATCGCGCAGATGGGCACGGTGGCGGTGCTGCTCAGCGTCTCCGGCGTGCTGCTGGCGATGGCCTTCTACTTCGGCTCGCAGGCGCTGCTGCCCTACGTCTGGGCCGGCGTGCTGG
This sequence comes from Acidobacteriota bacterium, assembly GCA_016125275.1. Taxonomy (GTDB): domain Bacteria; phylum Acidobacteriota; class Terriglobia; order Bryobacterales; family UBA6623; genus RI-231. The sequence goes on from WGMB01000003.1 coordinate 1,219,639, forward strand.
GCGCTTCGTTCCTGGCCGCCTTCGCCCCCTGGGCTTGGGCGGAGACCGCCGGCATGCGCCTGGGCCTGCGCGACTTCAACGACGAGTTCGTCTACTTCAGCACCGAGTCCAACTACGCCGCCATTCGCGTGGAGGAGGCCCTGGAGCTGCCCGGCGTCCGGTCGATGACCATCGACTACCTCATCCACGCCTACATCAAGTGGGACAACCCGGACGACCTGCAGTACGACTACGAGCGCATCTACGCCGGCATCACCAACCAGGCCGTCGATTCGTTGCCGCGCGGCCGCTCGCCGCGGGCTCTGTTCCTCGGCGGCGGCGGCTTCGTCTACCCCGACTGGTTCCTGCGCCACTTTCCCAACGGCTACGCCGAGGTCGCCGAGATCGACCCCATGGTCACCAAGGCGGCTTTCGACGCCTTCGGGCTCAAGCCCAACCCGCGCATGACCATCCACAACCTCGACGCCCGCAACCACGTGGACGACCTGCTGGTGCGGCAACGCGCCGGCGAGGCGGTCGGCGGCTTCGATCTGGTCTTCGGCGACGCCTTCAATCACTACTCGCCGCCCTTTCACCTCACCACCTACGAGTTCAACGAGAAGGTGCGCGCACTGATGAGCGACCAGGGCGTCTTTTTGGCCAACGTCATCGACGTCTACCGCTCCGGGCTCTTCCTCGGCGCGATGATCAACACCTTCGAGAAGAGCTTTCCGCACGTCTACGTCTTCACCACGGCCTCGGCCGGCCCCAGCGACGCCGATTCGCGCGACACCTTCGTGGTGGTGGGCTCGATGCGGCTGCTGGACCTCGACGACCTCTCCTACGACAAGTACAGCGCCGTCCTGCTGACCAACGAGAACCTGGAGACCCTACGGCGCCGCTCCCGCCGGCTCGTGCTCACCGACGACTTCGCGCCGGTGGACAATCTGCTGGCTCCCGTCATTCGCTTGGCCGAGCGGAACTGATTTTCCTTCGCCGGGCAGACTTGCCGTCGCCCAAGCCTTATAATGGCCGCCGGAGGAGAACCCATGTCCCGCAACCTAGCTCGTCTGGTCCTGGTCGGCCTGCTCGCTATCGGCGTCGCGTCCGCCGATCCGCTCTATAACACTGTCAAGCAGAAGCTGATGGACGGCAAGAAGGTCGTCGGCGGGACGGTCTACACCAGCGACCCGAATATTTATTGCGCCATGGCCAATTCGGGCTTCGATTTCTTGTGGATCGAGATGCAGCACAGCCCGCTCACCTACGACGAGGTGGCGAAGATGATCTGGGCTTGCAAGGACGCGCCTGCGATTCCCTTCATCCGCGTGCCGGGCCCCACTCCGGGCGACCTCCAGAAGGCCACCGACATCGGCGCCCTCGGCGTGATCATCCCCATGATCGACGACATCCAGCAGGCCAAGGACGCCGTCACCTATTCCAAGTACCCCCCGATCGGCAAGCGCAGCAGCGGCGGCGGCCAATACGGCTTCTGGTCCAAGAACTACCGCCAGACCGCCAATGACAACATCATGATCGTGGTGATGATCGAGTCGCCGGCCGGCGTGGACATCGCCGATGAGATCGCGGCCGTCGACGGGATCGACGTGGTCTTCGCGGCCTCCGGCGACATGGGCAGCTTCACGGGCTATTCCCGCGACGACCCGCGCTACCTCAAGCTCATCAACCGCATCCACGACGCCACGCTCGGCGCCAAGAAGTGGCTGGCCGGCCCGCAGGCCTGGTACGACTGGGACGGCTACACCTTCTTCCAGGGCCCCGGCGAGTCGAGCCTCATCAAGACCGGCGCGCAGGTGACCTTGACCGGAACGGCTCCGGGCGTGCGCAAGAACCAAGCCACCGGCGACGAAGGCCACTGAGGCCGATCCCGCTGATCGCGGAGAGGGGCCTGAACGCGGGCCCCTCTCACAGCTCCCGAAAATACTCCAGGAACCTCCGCGCGTAGCGGTCGAGATTCTCCTCCGAGCCGCCGCCCAGCAACGGCGAGCACATCTCATAGGCCACCGTGCCGTCGAAGCCGCCCTCCCGCAAGCCCGCGAAGAAGCCGCGATAGTCGATGAAGCCCTCTCCCATGGGGACCGCCTGCGAGTAGGGCGTGCCCGCACGGTAGTTGATGACCTCCGGCTCATAGAGAAAGCGCGGACGCCGCTGGTAGTCCGCCACCGTCGTATGCGCGGTCAGCGGGGCCATCGCGCGGGCCGCTTCGCGCAGGTCCACGCCTTGCAAGGCTTGCGACCAGGCGTCGAAGCCGGCGCGGCAGCTCGGCTCGCCCACCGCTTCGAGCAGGTCCCGGTGCGAGCGGTAGTCGACGGCCAAGTCGTGGTGGTTCTGCACGGCCAGCGTCACGCCGAGCTCGGCCGCCCGGCGCGCGCACTCCCGCAGGCAGTCCACCAGCAGGTTCCACTGGGCCAGATAGCCCTTGGCCGGATGCTCGTAGCCGGTGAAGACCCGCACCACTCCGGCGCCGACGTCATGCGCCAGCCGGCACAGCTCGGTGACGTAGGCGATCTGGATCTCGCCCATGGGGACCTCGCCGTGTTCGAGGTCGGCGGTGAAGTTGTTGTAGCCCGCGACGACGTTTTCGCGCAGCCCGGCGGCCTCCAGGTGGCTGCGCAGCGCGGCGCGCGCCGGGCCGGACCAGTCCAAGGGGCTCAGGTGCGGGCGCTTGCCGCCCAGCATCACGCCGCCGAAGCCGAGCCCGGCGGCCTTGTCCACGAACTGCTCCACCGAGAGCCGGGCCTGCCCCCAGGAGCCGGAATAGCTGACCGAAAACAGAATCGGAGTCATCAGACTCGGCAGCGTACCACGGCCCCGTCCGCCGGGGCTCCGGCGCGCCCCGATGTAAACTCTTAAGCAATTAGTTGACTACCTCGACGCCTTGAACTAATTTTTTAGTTGATGGCGCGCAAGAAGTCCCCCACGCTCACCGAGGCCGAGCTTCGGATCATGCAGGCGCTGTGGCAGATCGGCCAAGGGGCGGTCGCGGAAGTCCACGCGGCGCTGCCCGATCCGGAGAGCCTGGCCTACAACACCGTCCTAACAACGCTGCGGATTCTCGAAGGCAAGGGCTACGTGCGCCATGAGCCGGGGCCCGGCCGAGCCTACATCTACTCGCCCTTGGTGGACCGCGAGGCGGCCCGGCGAGAGACGCTCGGCCAGGTCGTGCGGCAGTTCTTCGACGGTTCGCCGTCGGCATTGGTGCTGAATCTGCTCGAAAGCGAGGATCTCGACGAAGCCGAGCTCGAACGGCTGCGGCGGATGATCCGGGAGGCGGGCGAGAAATGACGACGTTGCTGGAGATCCTGCTCAACAGCCTGTGGGTCGGCTGCCTGGCGGCCGGGTTCGCGGCCGTGGGCTGCGCGCTGGCGCGGCGCGACGCCGCCGCCCGCCACTGGATCTGCCTGACGGCCTTGGCCGCGACGGCCGTCCTGCCGACGGTGCAGACGCTGGCCGTGGGCGACAGGGCGGTCTCGCTGGCGGCCCCGGCCGCGATCACGGCGCCGAATATGGCGTTCGCCGCGCCGCTGCCGGAGCCGCTGCCGGCCTTGGCGCCGTCGCACTCCGCGCCGTGGTTAGGGCCGGGGTGGATACTCGGCGCCTGGCTGGCCGGATCGGCGCTGCTGCTGCTGCGGGTAGGCCTGCGAGCCCGCCGCGCGTTGCACTCCAAGCGCGGTGCGGCGCCGGCCTCGGCCAGCCTGCGGGCGCGCCGCGACGCTTGGCGACCGCTGCTCGGGGGCCGCGTCGGCGCGCTGCTCGAGTCCGAGCGCTCCCCCTCGCCGTTCGCCGTGGGCTGGCTGAGCCCCGCCGTGGTGCTGCCGCGCGGGCTGGACAGGGCTCTCTCGGACGACGACCTGCGGCGGCTGTGGCTGCACGAGGCCGCGCACCTGCGGCGCTTCGACGACTGGACGGCCGTGCTGGCCGAAGTCCTGGGCGCCGTCCTGTTCTTCCATCCGGCGGCCTGGTGGCTGCTGCGGCGCATCGCCGCCGAAAGGGAGTTCGCCTGCGACGCCATGGCCGCCCGCGCGGCCGGGTCGGCGGCGGACTACGCGATGACTTTGACGCGGGTGGCCGAGCTGCGGCTGCCGCGGGCAGTGGCGGGCGGGCTGGCCTTCGGCGGCGGCCCGCGTTTGCGAAGGAGAATCATGATGCTACTCGACCCTCGCCGCTCCGGCGGCTCTCGCGGCTCGCTGTGGGCGCTCGGCCTCAGCGGAGCCTTCCTGTTCGGCGCGCTGGCGGCCGGACCGCGCGTCATCCTGGCGCAGCAGACGCCGCCCGAGCCGGTCGCACCTGTCGTCGCGCCGGAGCCGGTCGTCGTCGCAGAACCGGCGATCGCTCCCGAGCCGGCCCTGGCGCCGGAGCCATCTGTCACCGCGGAGCCATCTGTCACCGCGGAGCCCATCGTCACCGTGGAGCCCATCGTGACGCCCGTTCCTCCGGCGACGCCCGAGCCGCGGTGGACGGCGATGGCGCCGCCCGCCCCGCCGGCGCCGCAGGCCCCCGAACCCCACGCTGCGCCGCTGCCTCCGCCCGCTCCGGCCGTCGAACCGCATCCGGCCCCGCGGCCTCATCCCGTCCCGGCGCCGCACCCGCCGCCGCCGCCGCATGTCTCGATCGACCACGAAGCCATCCGCCGGCAGGTCGAGAGCATGCGCCCGGACATCGAGGAGATCAACCAGATGGCCGCCAAGATCCGCGAGGCCATGGGCGCCGACCAGCAGGCCCTCGCCGAGCGCATGCGCGAGCTGGGCGAGCGGATGCGCGAGAGCATGGAGCCGCTGCGCAAGCAGGCCGAGGCTCTGGCCGCCCAGTCCCGGCCCTCACGGGAACAGATCCGGGCGATGGAAGACCGAGCCCGCGAAGCCCAGCGCCATGCCCGCACCCTGGAAGCCGATATGCGGCGGCTGGAGAGCCAGATGGCCCCGGTGCAGGAGAAGATTCGCCGGCTCGAAGAGCAGATCCACGAGCGTGAGCGGACCCTGCGGGGAAAGGAAGACCGCCTGCGGGAGCTCGAACGGGAGTCGCAACCAGCCGTTCCCGACGACCAAGGCGCCGGCGCGGTGCAGTACTACTGACGGTCCGCCGCTTTCGCGAAAGACCAGGCCCGGGCCGGCTCGCCGCCGCCCGGGCCTTCGCTTGGGACGTTTCCGGGCTCCTCCGAAAATACCGCCTGACAAGCGATGTTGTTAGCGGTAACATGACCAGTGGTTTGAAGTCCGGGAAGACGATCGAAGCCGTGGGCAAAAGGCTGTTGCCCCTCGTTTTGGCGATCGCGGCGGGTGCGCCGATCGCTTGGTCGGCCCCGCCGGACGCCTCGGCGGCGCGTGCGATCTTGGAGCGCCGCTGCCAGGCCTGCCATGGGCCGCAGGGGATGTCCGGGCTGGACGTGACCAGCCGAGAGGCGCTGCTGGCCGGCGGCAAGCGCGGACCGTCCCTAGTGGCAGGCGACCCCGACGCCAGCCTGCTGATCCAGGTCATCAGCGGCCGTCATGAGCTCCGGATGCCCATGGGCCGCGAGGCGCTGCCGCCCGACGAGGTCCGGACGTTGACCGACTGGGTGCGCCAAGGCGCCCCCTGGGGCGGCGGCGCGGCCGAATCCGAGGCGCTGTGGTGGTCGTTCCGTCCACCGGTGAAGGCCGAACCGCCCGACGCCTCCAAGAATCCGGTCGACGCCTTCATCGACGCCACCCTCGAGAGCAAGGGCCTCACGCCGCTGCCGCGCGCCGACAAGCGCACGCTCGTCCGCCGAGCCTACTTCGACCTGCACGGCCTGCCGCCGACGCCCGAACAGGTTGACGCCTTCGTTCAAGACGACTCGCCCGACGCCTGGCCCCGCCTGATCGACGAGCTGCTGGCCTCGCCGCGCTACGGCGAGCGTTGGGGCCGCCACTGGCTCGACGTGGTCCGCTACGCCGACACCGGCGGCTTCGAGACCGACATCTACTTTCCCAACGCCTGGCGCTACCGGGACTACGTGATCGAGTCGTTCAACGACGACAAGCCCTACGACCGCTTCGTACGCGAGCAGATCGCCGGCGACGAGCTGTGGCCCGACGACCTCGAAGCGCGCGGCAGCTACGACATTCCGGCCGAGAAGAAGGAGCATCTGGAAGCGCGCATCGGCACCGGGATGTACACGATCGGCCCGATCTACCACGAAGCCGCGCTGGATGGACGGCAGTTGCGCTACGAGTGGCTGACCGACGTGGTCGACACCACCGGGCTGGCCTTTCTGGGCCTGACCGTCGGCTGCTCGCGCTGCCACGACCACAAGTTCGACCCGATCACCCAGCGCGACTACCACCGCATGATGGCTCTGTTCGCCGGCAGCGAGCCCCACGAGGAGCCGGTCAGCCATCCGATGAGCCAGTTGGGCTTCTACTCCGGGTACCCCAAGATCCTGCAGGTGGAGGAGCTCAAGGCCGCCGTCCGGCGGATCGACGCCGGCGCCCGCCAGCGCCTCGTCCGCACCATCGAAGCGCGTTTTCCGGAAGAGGTGGTGGCGGCTCACCGTAAGCCCGTCCACGAGCGCAGCGAGGCCGAGATCGCCTTGGCCGCCCGGCTCGAGACGGCCTTGACCGAAGCCGGCCTCAAGGAGAACGCCGCCGGTAAGGAAGTGGATCTCTCCTACACGCCCGATGAGCGCCGGGAGCGCGAGAGCCTGCTGCGGCGGCTGGGCGACGCGGCCCTCGGCGCCCGCTTCGAGCCCGACACCGCCACCGTTCTCGGCCGCGCCCCCGTCGACTACGCCGTCGAGATGACCTCGCGCGGCGATTTCCACGGAACCGGCGAGACCGTCGTGGCCGGCTTCCCCAAGGCCTTGACCGGCGGCGAGGAGCGGCCGGCGACGCCGCCCGGGGCCGGCGAACGCTTCATCCTCGGCCGCCGGACGGCGCTGGCCGACTGGCTCACGAGCCCGGAGCATCCGCTCACCGCGCGCGTGCTGGCGAACCGCCTGTGGCAGGGCCATTTCGGCCGCGGGCTGGCCGCCACGGCCAACGATTTCGGCAAGCAGGGGGACCCGCCGACGCACCCGGAGTTGCTGGACTGGCTGGCGGTGGACCTGCGCGAGCACGGCTGGAGGGTCAAGCGAATGCACCGGCTGATCATGACCTCCCGGGCCTACCAGCGGCAGAGCGGGCCGCATGAGGGCAACGCCGCCATCGACGCCGACAACCGCTTCTTGTGGCGGATGAACCGCCAACGGCTGGAGGCGGAGGCGCTGCGCGACAGCGTGCTGGCCGTCTCCGGCTCGCTGAATCTGAAGATGGGCGGCCGCCCGGTGATTCCGCCGCTCACCGCCGACGAGATGCAGGGCATGTGGTCGCCGGACCAGTGGCCGGTCGCACTGGACCCGCGCGAGCACGACCGCCGCAGCGTCTACCTCTACGTCAAACGCTCCTTCCCGCTGCCGATGCTGACGACCTTTGACGCGCCGGACTCCTCGCAGAGCTGCTCCCGGCGCGACGTGACCACCGTGGCGCCGCAGGCCCTGGCCATGCTCAACAGCGAGCTCATGACCGAGCAGGCCCGCCGCCTCGGCGAACGGCTGCGCGAAGACGCCGCCGGCGGGCCGGACGCCTGGATTCGCCGGGCTTGGCGACTCACCCTGGGCCGGGCGCCGAGCGAAGACGAGACGGCCGTGGCCATGCGCCTGTTCGCAGGCTCCTCCGACCCCGGCGAGGCGCTGCCGCAGCTCGCCCTGCTGGTCCTCAACCTCAACGAGTTTCTCTATGTCGACTAACGTGACCGGACAATTCTGCGGCCGTGACGCCCGCTTGGCTTCGCGGCGCGACTTTCTGGCCCGGGCCGGGCTCGGGTTCGGCATGCTGGCCGCGGCGGATCTGCTGGGCCGCGAGGCGCGCGCCGCCGAACGGCCGGCCGGCAAGGCCAAGAGCGTGATCTTTCTGTTCATGCACGGCGGCCCCAGCCATATCGACTCGTTCGACCCCAAGCCGCTGCTCAATCAGCTCGATGGCAAGCCCGCGCCGGCCAGCTTCGGCAAGGCGGACTTCCAGTTCACCAAGATGGACGAGGTTCCGCTGCTGGGCTCGCCGCGGACGTTCCGTCGCCGGGGCCAGTCGGGGCTGGAGATCTCGGACCTGTTCGAGAACGTGGCCGCCCACGCCGACGACCTGGCCGTGATCCGTTCGCTGCACCACGACGGCTTTACGCACGTGACCGGGCAGAACTGGATGAACACGGGCTGGGCGCGCGTGGGCCGGCCCAGCGTGGGCTCCTGGGTGACCTACGGCCTGGGCACGGAGAACGACAATCTGCCGGCGTTCATGGTGATGCTCGACGGGCCCATCAAGGCCGGCTCGCCCGCCTACGGCGCGGGCTTTCTGCCGGCCAAGTTCCAGGGCACCGTGCTGCGCGGCGAAGGGCCGCCGATCCTCAACGTGGAGCGGACGCCGATGCTCGACGAGGGGGAACAGCGCCGGCTGCTGGACTCGCTGGGCGAGCTGAACCGCAGGCACTTTGCCGCCCGCACCGACGATTCGGAGCTGGCCGCGCGGATCGCCTCCTACGAGCTCGCTTTCCGGATGCAGACTTCGGTGCCCGAGCTGGCCGCGCTCGACGGAGAGTCCGAGGCGACCAAGAAGCTCTACGGGCTGGAGGAGCCGGCGACGCACGACTTCGGCGTCCAGTGCCTGCGCGCCCGGCGGATGGTGGAGCGCGGCGTGCGCTTCGTGCAGATCTACTCCGGGGGCCGCAAAGGCGGCGCCGGCACCGGCTGGGACGGCCACAATCAGATCAACGAGAACCACGAGGTGATGGCGCGCTCGGTCGACAAACCCATCGCCGGGCTGCTGGCCGACCTCAAGAGCCGCGGCCTGCTCGACAGCACGCTCGTCGTCTGGGGCGGCGACTTCGGCCGCACGCCGTTCACCGACGGCGCCGAGAGCGGCTCGGGCAACCGCAACGGCCGCGACCACAACCCCTACGGCTTCAGCGTCTGGCTCGCCGGCGGAGGCGTCCGCGGCGGCCAAGCCATCGGCGCCACCGACGAGATCGGGCTGCGGGCGGTGGAGGACAAGGTCCACGTGCACGATCTGCACGCCACCATGCTGGGTCTGCTGGGCATCGACCACTCCCAGCTCACCTATTTTTTCCAGGGCAGGGACTTCCGCCTGACCGACGTCGGCGGCCAAAACAACCTTGTGGAGCGCCTGACCTAGCCCGATGGCTAAGGCGCCTCGGGTTCTTGGGATAGCCCCTATGGTAGATTGAGCCGTACATGCTGCGAGGCCTCCTGCGACCGCTCCGGCTCGACGCGCTTCTGCTGGGCGTCTTTCTGCTGGCCGCCACCGCGGTTGGGCCCTTCCGCGCGCTGCTCGACGGCCAATCGCTGACGGTCGAGGAGTGGACGCCCAAGTCGACGCTGGTCGTCGAGGAGCACCTGGTTCCGCGCGCCAAGTACCCGGTGATCGACGTGCATTCGCACCACCGGCCCTATGACGATGCGCGGCTGAAGCAGCTCCTCTCCGAGATGGACGCGCTGAACCTGCGCGTGCTGGTGAACCTCAGCGGCGGCTCCGGCGACCGGCTCAAGAGCGTGGTCGAGGCCTTCCCCAAGCGCCATCCCAAGCGCTTCGTGGTCTTTGCCAACGTGGACTTCTCGGACGTGGGCTCCAAGGATTTCCCTGAAAAGGCCGCGGCGCGGCTGGAAGAGGACATCCGCAACGGGGCTGTCGGGCTGAAGTTCTTCAAGAACTTCGGGATGGATGTAAATTACCCCGACGGCCGCCGCATGCCGGTGGACGATCCGGCCATGGACAAGGTCTTCGAGGTCTGCGCCAAGCACGGCATCCCGGTGCTGATCCACGTGGCCGACCCGGCGCCGTTCTGGCAGCCGATGGACCAGTACAACGAGAAGTGGCTGGAGCTGAAGCTGCGGCCGGGGCGCAAGAAGACGGCGCCGCCGAGCTTCGAGGAGCTCATCGCCGAGCGCAACCGCCTGGTCGCCCGCCACCCCAAGGTCAACTTCATCCTGGCCCACATGGGCTGGCACGGCGGCAACCTGAAGCTGCTGGGCAAGCTGTTCGACGAGAACCCGAACGTGCACGTGGACATCGCCGCGGTGCTGTACGAGCTGGGCCGAGTGCCGTTCTCCGGGCGCGAGTTCTTCATCAAGTACTCCGACCGCATCCTGTTCGGCAAGGACTCCTGGGCGCCGGACGAGTTTCCGTATTACTGGCGGGTTTTCGAGACGCGCGACGAGTACTTCGATTACTATCGCCGCTATCACGCGCACTGGCAGCTCTACGGTCTGGACCTGCCGGACGATGTGTTGAAGAAGGTCTATTACAAGAACGCCTTGCGGTTGATCCGCGGCATTGACCCCTCAGGGTTTCCGGAGTAGAGCGGCGATTTGAACCGTCTGGCGCTGGGATTGTCGATCGTGTTGGCGGGAATCATCCCCGCCGCGGCGCAAACGCGCTATACGATCGACCTGGCCCACGGCGCCGCCGGTTGGCTGGACGTGACCGCCGAGGCCGACTGCCCCGCCCCTTCGTGCGAATGGCGCATGCCCGTATGGAGCGCCACCTACCAGGTCCGGGACTTCGCCCAGCACATCCACCGCATCGAGGCGTTCGACGCCGCCGACCAGGGCCCTCTGGCGATCCGCCGCCTGGGACCCTCGCGTTGGGAAGCCCCCGGCGCACCCGGCCGGCGGGTGGCCGTGCGGTACCGCATCCGCGCCGACCGCCCGGGACCGTTCGGGGCCTATGTGGACGGCGAGCAGCTCACCCTGAACTTGAGCCAAGTGCTGCTGTACCCGGCGGCGGAGCGCAACCGGCCCGCCTGGCTGGGCTTCGCGCACAAGCCCGAGGGCTTCGGCGAAGCCTTGGCGCTGGAGCCGGCCGACGGCGGCTACCGCGCCGAGAGCTACGACCGCTTGGTCGACACCCCCGTACTGCTGGGACGCTTCGAGGAGACCAGCTTCGAGGTGGATGGAGCGACGCTGCGGGTGGTGGCCGCCGGAGCGCCCACGCGTTCGGTGATCAGCGAGCTGCAAGCGACGCTGCGCCGGCTGGCCAAGGCCGCCGGCCAGCTCATGGACGGCTTGCCCTTCGAGCGCTACACCATGATCTACGTCTTCTCCGACGAAGACGGCGGCGGCATGGAGTTCCGCAACGGCTCGATCATCTTCGGCCCCGCCGACTGCCGGCAGTGCGCCCTGCCGGGCCTGACGGCGCATGAGCTGTTCCACCTCTGGAACGTCAAGCGCATCCGCCCGGCCTCGATGGAGCCGGTGCGCTTCGACGAGCCGATCCCGACGCCGTCGCTGTGGTTCGCCGAGGGCGTCACCTCGACCTACGCCGAGTACTTGCAGATCAGCGCCGGCCTGGCCGGTCCGAATAGCCTGCCGGGCCGGATCGAGCGGCTGATCAATGAGTACGAGAGCCGCCCGGCGACGCGTACGCAGTCCGCCGAGCAGGCCGGCATCGAAGCCTGGTTCGAGCGCTATCCCGAGTACGGCCGAGCCGACCGCAGCGCCTCGTACTATCTGCAGGGCGAGATCATCGGCCACCTGCTCGATCTGGAGATCCGTCACGCCACCGCCAACCACGCCAGCCTCGACGACGTGATGCGCCGCCTGAACCGCGACTACGCCGAGCACGGACGGCCGTTCGAGGACCTGGAGGCCATCGAGCGCGTGGCGACTGAGGTCGCCTCGACCGACATGGCGCCGACGCTCGAGTCGCTGGTGCGTTCGGCCGACCCCGTTCCCTGGGAGCGCTACCTGGGCTACGCCGGCTACCGCTTGGCGGAAGAGGAGACCGTGCGCGCCGACGCCGGCATGACGCTGTCCAACGCCGCCGGCCAAGGCGTGGTGGTCGCCGAGGTCGCCGTGGGCGGTCCGGCGGAAGACGCGGGCCTCCGCCGGGGCGACCGGCTGCTGCGCGTGGACGGCCACCGCATCACCGGGGGCTCCTACGACGCCATCGACCGTTTCGAGAAGCTGATCGGACGCCGCGCAGAGTTGCTCATCGACCGCTCCGGCCGGCTCCGCACGCTGGAGATCGCGGCCGCCGCGCATACCGAACGGCGCTGGCGGATCGTGTCGCTCGAACGCCTCACCGACCTGCAACGGGCCGTGCGCTCGGGCTGGCTGAACCGCCGGACCGCGGGGCGCGGCGGAGGTTCGGCCTCGGAGTGAGAGATGGCGCCGCGCCGCGCCGATCCAGCCCCCTATAATGTCAATTCGTTATCGATGACGCCGATGGACACAGGAACAGGCTCGCTCGAGTCGGCCGTGCGGCAAAGCCGCCGGCGGTTGCTGCTGTTGAGCGGCCTGCGCTGGGCTTGCGCCGCAGCGGCCATCGCGCTGGTCGGGTTCATCCTGCTGCTGGCCTTGGGCACGGACCGTTTTCCCGGCGGCCTGCTGTGGCTGTTCGCGCTGGGCGGCGCGGGCTGGGCCGGCTGGCGCTGGCACAAGGGCCGTCCCGCCGACTACGAAGTGGCGCAGGCGTTGGATCAGCGCTGGAACGCCAGCGACCAGATTTCCACCGCCTGGTTCTTCAGCTCTCATGAAGTCGAGCCGACGCCGGCTTCCGAGGCTCAGCGCAAGATGGCCTTGGCGGCGGCTTCCGGACACGAGGTCACCACGGCATTTCCGGTGGAGTGGCCGCGGGCGGCGTCGTTCGCCGCGGCGCTGCTGGGCTTGGCCTTACTGTTGCTGACGGCGCGGCTGGCGTTGCAGCCGCAGCTCTCGCTCGAGCCGCCGCTGACGCATGTGCTGTTCCCGTCGCTGGCGCAGCCGGAGACCGAGCTCGCCACGCTGGAAGAAAAAGAGGACCCGGCCGCGCCGGAGGCCGCCGATGAACCCCAGTCGCTGAGCAAGAAGGGCGAGCGGGCCGAGCGGCGCGAAGCCCAGCAGAAGCCGCCCGCCGAGACGCCTCCGGCCCTGGCCGAAACCGCTCAGCAGCCCGGCGAGCCCTTCCAGATGCCTGAGGTCGAAGGCCTCACCATCGAGCCCGAAGCCGGCGACGAGCTCGCCTTCGAGTCCAAGGAGCCCGGTTCGGAATCCGCCAAGCCCGGCGAAGAGGCCAACTCCGGCGAACAAGGCCCTTCCGAGACCGCCGAGAACCAGAAAGACCCGGCCGGTGACTGGAGCGAGAAGTCCAACAACCTGCTCGACCGCCTGAAGGAAGCTTTTCAGGACATGATGGAGAACCTCGGCATGGAGCCGCCGCAGTCTGCTTCCTCCGAGCAGCAGCAGGGCGGTGAAGCGGCCCAGCAAGGCCAGGAAGGCTCGCAGCAGTCCTCCGAGCCCGGCGGCGAGCAGGCCCAGGCCGAACAAGGCTCCGAAGGCGGCGAGGCCGAGATGGAAGGCGGCGAGCCCGGCGCCGGCGACCCGCAGCAGACCGCCCAAGGCCAGGGCAACCAGAACACCTCCGAGGAAGGCTCGCAGCAGAGCCAGTCCGCCGCCGCCTCCGGCTCCGCCGACGGCTCCAAGGAGCTGGCCGAACGCATGGCCGAGCAGCAGGCCGCCCTCGACGCCCTCGAAGAGTTCTACATGCAACGCTCCGAGGAGATGGAGGGTGAGATCATGGTGGAGACCTCCGCCGCGGAGCAGACCGCCCAGACGCCCTACCAGGCTTCTCGGCAAACCCACACCGACCGTGGCGGCGCGATTTCCCGCGACGAAGTCCCGCTCGCCTACCAGCGCTACATCGAGACCTACTTCCGGAACCTCCGGCGGAATAACCAGAACTGATGGCCACCACTGAAGCCTACCTGCAGACCGTCACCGAACAGCTGCAGGCCGTCCGAGACGAAATTTCCAAAGTCATCGTCGGGCATGAAGACGTCGTCGAAGGCGTGCTCATCGCGCTCGTCGCGGGCGGACACGTGCTGCTGGAGGGCGTGCCGGGGTTGGGCAAGACCACCCTGCTGCGCACCTTGGGCGAGTCGATGCACCTGAAGTACTCGCGCATCCAGTTCACGCCGGACCTGATGCCCGCCGACATCCTCGGCAGCATGCTAATGAGCTCTTCGGCCGACGGACTGAAGTCTCTGCGCTTCGAGCCGGGCCCGATCTTCGCGCACCTGGTGCTGGCCGACGAGATCAACCGCGCCACGCCGCGCACGCAGTCGGCGCTGCTCGAAGCCATGCAGGAGCGCACCGTCACCACCGGCACGGAGACGCATCGACTGGAAGACCCCTTTTTGGTGATGGCGACCCAGAATCCGCTCGAGATGGAAGGCACCTATCCGCTGCCGGAGGCACAGCTCGACCGCTTTGTGCTCAAGATCGTGGTCGCCTACCCCCAGCGCGAGGAGATGATCACCATCGTGGAGCGCACGATGACGGCGGAGAAGCCGCGCGTGCGCCAAGCCGTGGACCGCGACCAGATCCTCGAAATCCGCCGCCGGGCCACCGAGGTGCTGGTGGCTCCGCACGTGCGCGATTACGCCATCGACCTGGTGCTGGCCACCCAGCCCACCCAGCCGCAGGCGCACGAGCTGGCCAAGAAATACATCCGCTACGGCAGCTCGCCGCGCGGCGCGCAGGCGCTGGTGCAGTGCGGGCGCGTGCGGGCGCTGATGCGGGGCCGCCTCAACGTCTCCATCGACGACATCCGCGCCCTGGCCGGACCGGCCCTACGCCACCGCATCATCCTCAACTTCGACGCGCACGCCGAAGGGCGCACCGAGGACGAGATCCTGAACGCCATCCTGGCGGCGGCCAAGCGTCCGGCCGAGGGCTGATCCGGCCGAGCTTCGCCTACTTGGCGGCCAGCGCGGCCTTCACGCGTTCGTAGCCCTGGGCGAGCTCATCGCCCAGCATCCGCAGGCTCTCTTCGACGTCCTCGGAGGTTTTGCGCAGGCGCGCCTTGGCAACGAACTCGTCCCAGCGAGCCTCCAGAGCCTCCCACTCCTGGCGCGCTTCCATGGAAGCCAAGTGCATCTGAACCCGCAACTCGTCCCGGCGTTGCTTCAGGTCGTCGACGATCTCTTTGTTCTCGGTCATGGCTTGTCGCCTCCAGAACTGTAGGATGCAGGTCGGGCGCCAAACGTGTCGGGCAGGCGGAGTCCTACGATCGCTGGGTGCGAGACGAGAGGGAGCGGGCGAAGATTGTGGCGTAAATTCACCAGAATCCGGTGAAGGCGGGGCTGGTGGAGCTGCCGGAGGATTCTCGCTGGTCCAGCGCCTGGAAAGGCCACGTGGGCTGAGGCGACCGGGTGGAGCGGGCCTCCCGGCCTGCAACGGCGACCTCCCGGTCGCCGCCACACGACAGAGCTCGGCCGGGAGGCCGAGCTGGCAGGCCGGGAGGCCTGCTCCACGAGGAGCTTTCTGATAGCATCGGCTCTGCCATGCGCATGCTCGTCCTGTTGCTGCTGTCCGCCCTCGTCGCCGGCGCTGCTGAATCCGAGACCCTGCTGAAGCACGATCGCGTGGAGATCGTCCGGGTAGTCGCCGAGCCGGCCCACGCCACCGGCTACCACGAGCACAAGATCAACCGCGTGATGATCTACCTCGACCAAGGCGGGCAGCTCGTCGAGTACAAGGACGGCGGCCGCGTGGTCGACGAGAAGTGGGCCGCCGGGCAGGCGCTGTGGAGCCCCGCCGAGGGCCTGCACAAGGTCAACTACCAGACCCAGGCGCCGGTCTCGCTGGTCAAGGTCGAGCTGCAACGGATCGCGCCGCTGGGGAGCCCCGCCCCGGGGCCGCTGGATCCCTTGGAGGTCGATCCCCGCCACTACTCCGTGGACTTCGAGAACGAGCAGGTGCGGGTGATCCGCGTGACGATCGGCGCCGGCCAGGCCGCGCCGCTGCATCAGCACGCCCGCCCCCGCGCGGTGGTCTATCTGACGGACGCGGACTTCGAGCAGACCCTGGAGGACGGCTCCCAGGTCGCCTCCAAGCAGCGGCGCGGCGACGTGGTTTGGAGCGACCAGCCGGTCCGCCACCGGGAGCTCAACCGCGGCGGAGACTTCGAGGCGGTCGTCGTGGAGCTCAAGTAGCTCCCGCCACGGCCCCCTTCCGTGCCAGAATGCGAGGGCTATGGCGCGTTTCCTGCTCGTCCTCCTGCTCGCGGCGGCCCCCGGCTGGGCGGCCATGCGGGCCCTGATCATCGACGGTCAAAACAACCACAAGGCTTGGCCGCAGACCACCCCGATGCTCCAAAAGTACCTGGAGCAGACGGGCCTGTTCACCGTGGACGTGGCGACGACGCCTCCGGCCGGGGCGGACATGAGCTCGTTTCGCCCGGACTTCTCGAAGTACCAGCTCGTCGTGTCGAACTACAACGGCGACCCCTGGCCCGAGCAGACGCAGCAGGCCTTCGTCCGCTTCGTGCGCGGCGGGGGCGGCTTCGTCTCCGTGCACGCGGCCGACAACGCTTTTCCGGAGTGGAAGGCCTACAACCAGATGATCGCTGTGGGCGGCTGGGGCGGACGCACGGAGGCCTCGGGCCCCTACCTGCGCCTGCGGGACGCGCGCTGGACCCATGACCCGACGCCGGGCAAGGGCGGCTCGCACGGCGACCGGCACGAGTTCGTCATCGACGTGCGGGTCCCGGATCATCCCATCACCCAGGGCCTTCCGGCGCACTGGATGCATACGCAGGACGAGCTGTACGACCGGTTGCGCGGCCCGGCCCAGAATGTGACCGTGCTGGCCTCAGCCTACTCCGACCCGGCCAAGCGCGGCACGGGCGAGAACGAGCCGATGTTGCTGGTGATCGAGTACGCCAAGGGCCGCGTGTTCCACACGACCTTGGGCCACGACGAGACGGCCATGAGCGGCGTCGGCTTCATCACGACCTTCCAGCGCGGGGCCGAGTGGGCGGCCACGGGCAAGGTGACGCAGAAGGTTCCGGCGGACTTTCCCGGTCCGGACAAGGTCAGCGTGCGATAGCCGATTCTCCTTTACAGGGCAGAGTCCTTGGCGTATCCTACCCAAGTCAACGGGAGGCCAACGATGCTCGTTCGCAATGCCGTCGCCTTGTGCTTGATTTCCCTCAGTTCCCTGGCCGGGCAGGACGTGGAATACGTGGTCGCCCAGACGCATGCTCGACACGATCCCGGACTCGATGTGGAGATCGTTGAGACGATTCACTTGGCGCATTGGGCGAACGGCACGGAAGCCGAGACGCGAGCCCGCTTCGGCCGATACGGCGAACATTCGGCCAGCGGAGTCAATCGGACAATCTGGGATGCCGTGGCCGGCCGTCGCATCCTTCTTTCGCCCACGACCAAGAGCAAGGCGACCCAACCGCTGACGCCGGCAGCTCTGAAGCGGCGCACGGCCAAGACCGGTTTATGGTGCACGGACCTCGCGTCGCCGGAGGAGTTCGTCGATACGCAAGCCGGCGCCATCCTGGGCTATTCGGTCGTCCAGAGGACGCGCTCGGGCCCGGAGAAGGATGGCCGTTCCAGGCGCGTCGAGAGATGGCTGGCCCCAGAGCTCGGTTGCCTGGAGTTGCGCCGGACCGACACGGTCATCCAGTCCGGAGCGCCCGACGTCGTCGTGGAGTCGATCGAGACGCTGTCGGTCGAGCCGGGAACACCCGAGGGCCGCTGGGCCGACCGGGGAGTGCCAGTGGGATACACGGAACGCACGGTCGCCGAGATCACCGCGCTCGAGGCACGGGCCGCGGGACGCTGAACCTCCTTCGGGAACGTTTCGTCCTCGCATCTCGTCTACTGAGGGGAGGAAGACGAAACGAATGTCCGACGTGACCAAGCGCATCCTTCTCACGCTGGCGAGCGGGGTCTATTTGGCGAGCCCGGTCGATTTGATTCCCGACATCATTCCGGCGCTCGGTCTCGCCGACGACACCGTCTTCCTGCTGCTGATGCTCTACGCCTGGTACACGATGTTCCAGAAGCCGCCCGTTGACGACAAGCCCGTGCGCAAGGGCTCCTCGCGGCCACGGGTCATCGACGTCAAGCCGGTCGAAGTGGACCCGGCGCGCGGCTGATTGGGGGAAAGCGAGGCCCTTTTCCACCCGACTCGGTAACTCCCGAGCCCCTGCGTTCGCTTTTACATGCGAGCGCGGAGATCTCCCTGAGGATGAAGTTTTCGACGACGCGCCGCCCTGTCGCGGTCTTACTCTTGTGCACCTGGTTCGGAGCGGCGGCGGTCGCCGCCCAGGACCGGACGGCCGGCGGCGTCGAGTTTCTGCGCATCGAAGGGGTTCGCGAGTTTCCCGAAGCGACCGAGCCCGGCGCCATCCAGTACGCCTGCGCCCAGAACGCGGCGACGCTGTCGGCGATGTACGCCGAGAAGGGCCTGCCGTTCCTGCCGGAGCTGGTGCGGAAGCAGAAGGGCTTCAAGGCCTGCCACATCTACTACGAGCCGACCGTGCCGGGCTTTCGGGCGCTCTCCGACGACCGGCCCATCACGGGCTTCGTCAGCGGCATCCATCCCAACGACTTCATCGCTGATCGCAAGCCCGTGGGCGACAGCCTCAGCGTCATCCAGCAGGTGCTGGGTCATATCGACCGGCCGCTCGACGTGACCCTGACGGTGGTGGCGGACTATCCGCAGTCGGAATGGGAAGCGGCCCTGCGACGGCACTTTCCGGACACGCCGCACCACATCCAGCTCGTGGAGAGCGCCGCGCAGGATACGCACCCCTGGGGCCAGGACTACGTGAAGGCCGGCGCCGTGGACGGCGAGCTGCGCTTGATGACGCCGCGCCGCCTGTACGAAGGCCGCGCCGCCGACGGAGACAAGTTCGAGCCGCTGCTCAACGCCTTCAGCTCCGGCCGCTTCATCCGCTCGAAGCTCTCGTGGGAAGGCGGCGACCTGCAGTTCTCCCGCGATCCCAAGGACCCCTCCAAGCTGATCCTCCTGTTCGGCTCGACGATTCGGGACTACTGGGGCAAGCAGCTCAAGCCGCGCGAGTTCGGCTGGGTGTTGCAGGTGGAGTTCGGCGCGGACGCCGTGTTCGACTTGAGCGGCATTGGGCCGCATACCGACTACTTGGTGCAGTTGCTGCCCGCCGACAACGCCGTGATGGTCTCGCAGCCGGTGCGGCAGGACTACGACCTCTACCGCTCGATCGTGGCCGAGCTGCAAGCCATGTACGGCCGGCGCGCCCCCAGGGAGCTCGAAGCGCTGCTGGCGGCGCTGACGCTGCTGCAGACCAGCCCGGGCGAGGAGAGCGGCGTGGAGGTGGCGCGGCAGGTCGCGGCCTTGCATGACAAGCTGCCGGCGATCGTGCCCGCCGTCGATCCGACCGTGGACGCCGGCGTGATCGCCTACATCGAGGCCCATTGCAGCGACGACCTCGACAACTGCTTTTCGCCCGACGGCCGCCGCAAGCTGCTGGTGGAGAACCGCGAGCTGCTGCGCCGAGCCCTGGACGTGCTCATCGACGCCGAGGCCGAGCAGACCATCCACTGGCAGTTGCTCGACCTGGTCGAGGCGCAACTGCCGGGCATGATCTACCCCATCGACGACAAGCTCGACCGCGTGGCCCAGGACCTCAAGAGCCGCGGCTTCAAGGTCATCCGCGTGCCGATGCTCTACGGCGACCGCCGGACCAAGGCCTGGCCCGGCATGGCCTACGCCAACCTGCTGGTGTTCGAGAAGAAGCTCTTCGTGCCCAACTACGGTCTGGGAGCCGCCGAGGAAGGCTACATGAACCTGATGCGCAAGCGGCTGCCGGGCTACGAGGTGATTCCCGTGTCGGCCCGGATGGGCGTGGCCTCCAACGGCGGCGTGCACTGCGTGTTCGGGCTGCTCCGCGAACCCTAGAGGAGCCCGGCTATAATCGGGGCTCCGGTCCTGTTCCATGGCGTCTCTTCCGCAGCGGCCGCCGACGATTCTCATCGTTGACGACGACCAGTTGATCACCGCGTCGCTCAAGAGCCTGTTCGCCCTCGAGACCGACTACGACGTCATCGCCCACACCAGCCCCGCCACGGCCGTGCGCGAGGCCGAGGCGCGGCCGGTGGACCTGATCATCTCCGACTTCTTGATGCCGCAGATCAATGGCGTGGAGCTGCTCAAGCGCATCCGCGCCTTGCAGCCGGACGCCGTGCGGATTCTGCTGACCGGCTTTGCGGACAAGGAGAACGCCATCCGGGCCATCAACGAGGTGGGACTCTACCAGTACCTCGAAAAGCCCTGGGACAACGACGACCTGCTGCTGCTGGTGCGCAACGCCCTTCGCGAGAAGAGCTTGCGCAAGCAGCTCACTGACAAGGTCCATGAGCTCGACAAGCTGATCGAGCGCCACACCCAGCTCTCGGACCGGCACCAGTCGCTGGAGGAAGAGCTCGAACGCGCCGCCCGCGTGCAGCGCAGCCTGCTGCCCGAGCGGCTGCCGGAGGTGGAGGGCTTTCAGGCCGGGGCGCTGTTCCGGCCCTGCCGCCAGCTCGGCGGAGACTTCTACGACGCCATCCGCCGCAACGGCGCGGTCTACGGTCTGCTGGCCGACGTCAGCGGCCACGGCACGCATTCGGCCCTCAGCGCCATGCTGCTCAAGGCCGTGTTCGACGAGGCCTGCCAGGACGCCCAGGAGCCGGCCGAGATTCTGGTGGGCATGAACAACCGGCTGCACCGCTTCATGCCGCGCGACCTCTACGCCTGCGCCATGGTGGCGCGCATCGCCCCCGGCGAGCCGATCCGGCTGGCCAACGCCGGCGTGCCGCATCCGTTCCTGATCCGCGCCGACGGCCGCGTGGAGGAGACGGCCGTCTCCGGCATGCCGCTGGGGATGTTCGCCGACCTCGACGCCACGGCCTTCGATACGCGCTCGGTGACGCTCGAGGCCGGCGACACGCTGCTGCTGGCCACCGACGGCCTCGGCGAGGTGCGCAACGCCGACGGCGTCTTCTTCCAGGACGGCCCGTTGCGGGAGACGCTCTCGCAGCAGACCGGCAAGGAGCCCGCCTGCGTCGTCGAGAGCCTGTTCGACCGGGTTGCGCGCTACCGTGCGCACGAGCACTTCCCGGACGACATCACGCTGATCGCGTTGCGCAGGCTCTAGCAAGCCCCGCGAGGGCGCTACTGCCGCAGGCCTTGCGACGGGCCCGGCGCCTCAGGCCGCCAGTCCGCCCAGCTCCCCGAGCGCACCCAGGGCCGCCCGGCGAACGACTGGTTGTAGACGTAGACCCAGGCCCAGCGCGCCGGCTCGATCAGCCGCACCCGCTCGCGCCGATACTGCGAGCGCGAGGGCTGCGCGGGGTCGTAGTCCTCGAAACGGTCGAGAAAGGCCAGCAGCCGCGGGTCGAGCAGCTCGTAGAGCTCGCCGCGGACGCGCCCCTCGCCCAGCCGCAGCGCCGGATAGCGCCCCAGGTCATAGAGCCGGCCGTGGAGCAGGCAGGGCCCCAGCAGGCGCAGCTGCGCCTGGATGCCCAGCCGCCGCTGCACGCCGAAGCGGCGCAGCAGCGAGCCGTAGAACGCGACGCAGGCGCCCTCGTCCGGGCGGCTCACTGCGACTTGTAGGTCTTGGAGTAGCCGTTGCGGCCGTTCGTGACGGTGAACGAGCCGTTCTTGTCGACCACGGCCTTGATCCAGTTGCCCTGGTCGCCGTCGTCGGTCGCCTGCAAGTTGGCGATCATCTTCTCGTCGGTGTTGGGCGCGCCGTCGGGCACGAGCGCCTTGTGCATCTGCCAGAGGTCTTCGAGCCGCGCGGAGTGGGTGAGCGTCTGGTAGGTCTCCGGCCGGCCGCCCTTGCGGTGGCCGTTGTTCATCACGGCCACGCGCGGCTGGATGGCGTTGATGTGCTCGGGCGCGCCGGACATATCCATGCCGTGGTGGGTCACCTGGTAGAGGTCGATCTGGCCGAGCAGGTTGACCGGGCAGGCCAGCTCATGCTCGAAGTTCCAGCTCAGGTCGCCCAGGTCGAGGAACTCGAACTTGCCCGACCGCAGCAGAAAGCCGGTGGACTTGCCGTTCTCGGTCTCGTCGAGCGCCTTGGGCTTGGAGTCGGCGCAGAGCGGGTTGGGCTTGACCTTCACCAGCGGCTTGGCTAGGAACTTGCTGTGCGCGGCCACGAACAGCAGGTCCGCCTTCTGCAACGGCAGCTTGTCGCCCGGCTTCACGGTCATGCGCTTGCCGTCGGCCAGCTTCACGTACTGGTCCCACAGCACCTTGCCGCGCTCGTCGTTCTTCTCCACCGAATCGCCGTGGTCGACGTAGTGCTCGATGGGCACCATCTTCGCCAGCTCCGGCAGGCCGCCGACGTGGTCGGTGTGGAAGTGCGACACGATGAAGTAGTCGATCTTCTTTTTGCCGACCTCGTACTCGAGCACGTTGGCGATGCGCTTGGGGTCTCGGCCGTCGAAGCCGGGCCAGCCGGCGTCCATCAGCACGGTCTCGCCTTCGGGCGTGACGATCAGCGTGGCGGCGCCGCCCTCCACGTCGATCCAGTAGATCTTGAGCTCTTGGGACGCCGCCGGCAGAGCGGCCAGCAGCAGCGTGAACAGGGCGGTGAGAGTGCGCATCGGCTCATCAGTATACCGCTAGCTGGTGTGGTCGAGGATGACCTTCCAGCCGCTCTCGGAGCGCTCGAACACCAGCGTAAAGATCCCTTGGGCGTCGCCGCCGTCGGCCGCCGCCCGGGTCAGGTGAAAGCGGCCCAGCACGGAGGCGTGGTTGGGGCCGAGCGGACGCACCTCCAGGTCGGAGAACCGCAGCGTCCCCATGCGGCCCTTGTCAGGGTAGTCGCGGCGATAGCGCTCGAGCACCGCTTGGTAGCCGCGGCGGACTTCCTTGCCCACGAACAGCGTGTCGGGCGACTCGGCGTAGCCGGTCATGAAGGCCTCCACGTCGCCGCGGTTCCAGGCCTCCACCTGGGCGTCGAGCACGGCCCGGATCTCGTCCTCGGGCGAGGCGGCGAAGGCCGTGAGGCCGAGCGTGAGCAGCAGCAGGCAGATCCGCATCCCCGTACTGTACCCCGGCCCGGCGCGCGCGGGAGCCGCTACTCGACGCCCAGGCGCAGCGGCTTGTCGTAGCCGGTCATCTCCAGATAGCCCCGGCCCTGGCGGCCGTCGCCCTGGTAGTCCACCGCTCCCTCCCAGTAACTGGGCCCGGCGCGGCTGACGACCTCCTGCCCGTCGAGCGGCGTCATCGCCTGAAAGGTCAGCCCCAGCCGCGGAACCTCCACGGTCCAGGCCACCGGGTAGCGCGCGCCGGTTCGAGGGGAGGTCCACCAGCCGGTGGGCGTCATGGAGTAGTCGCCGACCGACAGATGCTCGGTCCGGCCGTCGCGGTCGATGAACGTCCCTGCCGAGTGCGGGTCCGTGGAGCCGTCCTCGCGCCGGATGCGGTAGAGCATGAGCTCGGTCCCGTCGTCCCAATCAATGGACATCCAGTCCCAGCCCACCTGGCCGTCGCCCATGGAGTCGGTGGAGATCTCATGGTCCATCCAAGAGACGCCCTCGACCTCGAAGCGCTCGCCGTCGATCTCGATGGAGCCCTGGGACAGCAGCCGCGTGAAGGAGATGTAGTAGGAGGCCTTGCCCTCTCCGTCGGCCTTTTGGCTGACGCCGTCGCGGCCCTGGATCACCGGCGGCTTGGCCGGCGTCATCTGCAGGTCGAGGCGGAGCTCCGGGGCGACGGCGCGCAGCCTTTGGCGGCCGAGCGGGTTGTCCGGCTCCAGCCACTCCGCCTGCCAGTTGCCGTTCCAGATACGGCGCTGCTCGAGCGACGCCCCGGCCAGCCCGGGCCCGCTGCGCTGCACGCGCTCGTGCTGCCGGAAGCCGCCGCCTTCGATGTCGCTGAGGGTGAAGTGCGCCAGGTAGAAGTCGCGGATGTCCCAAGGGGAGGACGGGGGCGCGTCCGCCTCCACGCCGCTGCGGAAGAAGGTCAGCTCGAAGCCGAAGCGCCGGCCCTCGGTCGTTTGCAGGTTGCCGGTGTAGTACCACCACTCGATCTGCAGCTCCGGGTGGGCGAAGTGGTCGCGCGGAAAGCGGTACTCGCGCCCCGGCCGAGCGGGCTCGAAGGCCGCCAAGGGGGCAAGCAGGAGCAGCAGAGCCGGAACCAGCAGCCTCATTCCTCGTGCGCCGCCTCGATCGGGTTGAGCCGCGCCGCCAGCCGCGCCGGATAGAGCCCCGCCGCCACACTCGCCAGGTAGACGCCGGTCAGCGCCGCCAGCAGCAGGCCGACCGGCCAGTGGAACTGGATGGTCCAGCCGAACGACTGCTTGTTGATGACATAGATGAGCACCAGCGACAGAGCCGTGCCCAGCGCCGTCCCCAACGTGATCGACAGCAACCCCAGCAGGCCCGACTCGGTGAGGATCAGCTTGCGGATCTGGCCGGCCGAAGCGCCCAGAAAGCGCAGCACGGCGATCTCGCGCTTGCGGTCGATCACCAGCGCCAGCAGCGCGCCGGCCATGCCCAGCACGGCCACCGTGACGGCGACGGCTTCCAGGGCCCACGTGATGGCGAAGGTCCGGTCAAAGATGGCGATGGCCTCGGTGCGCAGGCGGCCGTTGGTGGCGATGTAGAGCTCGCGGCCCGGGTTGCGGGCGACGATCTCGTCGCGCACGGCCTCGGCGTCGGCGCCGGGTTCGAGATAGACGGCCAGGCTGGAGACGGCCGGGTCCGGCAGATACTGCATCAGCACCTTCCGGTCGATGATCACCGCGCCGCGCTCGCTGGTGTAGTCGTAGAAGACGCCGAGGTTTTCGAGATCCACCTCGCGGCCGCCGAGCGGCAGCCGGATGTGGTCGCCGGTCCAGACGTCGTGCTTGCGGGCGAACGGCTCGCTGACCACCACGTAGGGCCCCGTGGGCAGGCAGCTCAAGATTTGGCGGGCGTCGCCGCCTTCCAGAAAGCGGATGCCGGCGCGTTCGCCGTGCAGCCGGGCGTCGCCGGCGCCGAGGTTGGCGGGCATGCCGTCGTAGCGGATGGGATAGGCCCGAAAGCGGTCGACGGCGGCCACCTCGGGCAGGGCTTCGATGGCGTCGGCCAAGGCGGCGTCCATGGTGGCGTAGCGGTCGGTGGCGGGGTCGCCGGCCGGGCGCAGGAACAGGTCGGCCCGCAGTTGGCGATCCATCCACACCAGCACGGTCTCGCGAAAGCTGCCGACCATCACGCCGATGCTCACCAGCATGGCCGTGGCGGTGGAGAGGGCGCCGACCAGCACGGCCGTCCGGCCCAGCGCCGCCGCCACCGAGCGGGAGCCCAGAAAGCCCTCGATGCCGAAGAGACGGAACGCCAACCGCGTCCCCAACCCCGACGCCGTCCGCACGAACCAGCGCGCCGCCAGAGCGGAGGCCGCCAGCAGCAGCACCGCCGCCAGGTAGCCGAAGACGGGGATCGACCCCACCGGCGGGGCCAGCGACGCCAAAGCCGCCAGCAAGGCCAGCAAGCCGCCCCAAGCCAGCCGGCGGCCGACGCCGCGGCCGGCCTCGAAGTCCCTGCGGCCGCGCGCCATCGCCTCGGTGGGCGCCACGGCGGCGGCTTCCTTCGCCGGTAGCCAGGCGGACAGCAGGGCCACTCCCACGCCGGCGACGGCGGCGGTGAGCAGGCGCGCCGGCGTGATGACGATCCGGCCCGGTGCGCTGGTCACGTACAGCGTCTGCACGGTGAGCGACATCAGCTCCACGGCCCCGTTGGCGAGGATGCGCCCGAGCGCCAAGCCGACGACCGTTCCGGCTGCGCCCAGCACGGCGGCCTCGGCCAAGAACGCCAGCCGCACGTCGCCGCGGGTGGCCCCCAGCGCGCGCAGAACGCCGATCTCGGGCCGCCGCCGCACCACCGAAACCGCGATGGTGTTGTAGATCAGAAACGCGCCGACGATCAGCGACAGGTAGCTGAGCACCCGCAGGTTCCAGCGGAAGGCGCCGAGCATCTTGCGGTTCTCCTCGGCGGCCGAGCCGATCGGGACGACCTCCGCTCCTTCCGGCAGGGCGGCTCGCAGCACCGCCGGCCAGTCCGCGCTCTCGTCCTCGGGCTCGTAGACCTGTACGCGGTCCAGCCGACCGAGCTTGCCCAGCGCCCGTTGGGCCGCGGCGATGTCGAGGATCACCACGTCGCGCACCGAGACGCCCTGGAAGCCCTCGCCGCGCAGCACCCCGGCGACGCGGTATTCGAGCACGCGGTCGTTGATCTGCAAGCGCAGCGTTCGGCCCGGCTCGGCGGCGACGGCTTCGCCCGCCCAGACGGCCGTTTCGAGGTCCATGCCCTCGAAGTCGAAGGTCGATTCCGCCCCGCCGGCCTGCGCCCGCTCGAGCGTGGCGTCGCCCACTAGGTCCAGGCCAAAGACCGGAACCGTCGCGCCGGTCTCCATCACACGGGCGAAGCCTTCCACGCGCGGCGAGAAGGCCAGGTTGTGAGGCAGCCGCACCAGATCGCCCAGCAGCCGCTCGTCGAACCCGCCGACGGCGGTGACCTCCAAGTCCGCCTGGCCTGTAAGGGTCTCCATCGAGGAGCGGAAGGAGCCGGCCGAGGCTTCGCCGGCCAAGTCGATCGCCACCACCACGGCCACGCCGAGCGCCACGGCCAGCACGGTCAGCCCGGTGCGGACCGGATCGTGCAGCAGGGGCCGCCCCAGCAGCCGGTAGAAGACCCGCCAGCGGCTCATCCGAGGGGAACCCTCTCCGCCGCCGCGCCCAGCCGCCGGCGCTCTTCGATGCGGCCGTCGCGCAGGCGCACCAGCGTGTCCGTGATCTTGGCCGCCTCCAGACTGTGGGTCGCCATCAAGATGGCCGCGCCGAGCTCGTCGGCCACCCGCCGCAGCAACTGCATCACCACCTCGGCGCTGGTCGAGTCGAGGTTGCCGATCGGCTCGTCGGCCAGCAAGAGCTTCGGCCCGTGGACGATGGAGCGGGCGATGGCGACGCGCTGCATCTGCCCGCCGGAGAGTTGGTGCGGAAAGCGGTCCGCGTAGCTCTCCATTTCGACCAGCCGCAGCCGCTCGAGAGCGCGGGCGCGGACATCGGACTCCCCGGCGAGCTGCAGCGGCAGCTCCACGTTCTCCGCGGCGGTGAGCGTGGGCAGGAGTTGGAAGAACTGGAAGACGAAGCCGACCTTGCGGCGACGCAGGGCGGTCAGGGCGGCGTCGTCGAGCCGGGCGGTGTCCTCGCCGTCGATGACGACGCGGCCGGCGGTGGGAAAGTCCATGGCGCCCGCCAGGTTCAGCAGAGTCGTCTTGCCGCAGCCGGAGCGGCCCACCAGCGACACGAACTCGCCGGCCTCGACCTCCAGAGACACGCCGTCGAGCGCGCGTACCGGCGCATCCTGCGCACGGTATTCCTTGACCACCTCACGGATCGAGACGACCGCCACAAGCTCAGCTTACAAAGGAGCCCGCGGCCGCCTAACTTGTGTACTTGTCCACGAACTGCCGGGCCGAGAGCCGTTGGAAGTCCGCCAGCCGCTCGCGCAGCAGCTCGCGGGGCCAGTCCCACCAAGCCAGCGCCAGCAGGTCCGCGGCCAGGGCTTCGTCGAACCGCATGCGGATGCGCCGCGCCGGCACGCCGCCGACGATCTCGAACGGCGCCACGTCCTTGGTCACCACCGCGCCGGAGCCCACCGCGGCCCCCGTGCCGATCGACACGCCGGGCATCACGGTGGCGCCGTGCCCGATCCACACGTCATGGCCCAGGGTCACGCGATGCCGCCGCCGCCACTCGAAGAACTCCGCGTCGTCCGCGTCGGCCAACTGGTAGGAGGCGCAGCGGTAGCTGAAGTGGTGCATGGCCGCCCGGTCCATCGGATGGTTGCCTGGGTTGAGGCGCACCTGGGAGGCGATCGAGCAGAACTTGCCGATCTCGGCGTAGATCACGCTCGAGTCGTTGACGATGTAGCTGTAGTCGCCCATCGACATCTCGGCCAGATGAGTGCGGGCCCCGACGGCCGTCCAGGCGCCGAGCGTCACGTCGGGGCCGATCTCGGCCGAAGCGTCGATGGAGGGTTCTTCGCTCAGGGTGCGGCTCATGCTGCGCTCTTGCCTCCTTCGATGAGCCGGCGGCGCAAGCGCCCGGAGATCCAGTCGATGGTCGCCACCGCCAGCAGAATCAACACGATCAGACAGCCGACCTGCCGCCACTCGTTCACACGGATGCGGTCGGCGAGCTGAAAGCCCACGCCGCCGGCGCCCACGATGCCCAGGATGGTGGAGGAGCGCACGTTGGACTCGAGGAAGTACAGGACGTGGCTGGCCATCACCGGCAAGGCCCTCGGCAGCACGGCGAAGCGCACCACCTCGGCCTTGTTTGCGCCGGCGGCCCGCAGCGAATCCACCATGCGCTGCTCAGCCTGCTCGAAGGTCTCGGCGAACAGCTTCGACAGCATGCCCGTCTCGCTCAGCGTGAGGGCGATCACGCCGGCCATCGGCCCCAGGCCCACGACGCGCACGAAGATCATCGCCCAGATCAGCTCCTCCACCCCGCGCAGCAGGTCGAACAGCCGCCTTACGCCGAAGCGCAAGCCGGGGTGGGGGGCTAGGTTGCGGGCGCCGAGGAGGCTCAGCGGAAAGGCCAGCGCCGCGGCCAGCAGCGTCGCCGCCAGAGCCATCGCCAGGGTCTCCGCCAGGGCTGCGGCAAACTCACCCAGAAAGCCGGCGGGGTCCGGCGGCAGCATCAGCCAGACCAGCCGCCCCAGCTTGCCAAAGCCCTCCCAGAGCCGCGCCGGCGAGAGGTCGACGAACCAGGCGCAGAAGGCGGTAAGGGCGAACAGCCCGGTCCACGCCGCGCGGAGGCGCAGGCGGTCGGCGAAGGGCGGCGTGACGGCGGCGAGGAGCTGGGCTTCTGTCATGGGGACGGCGGTCATGGGAGCGCCGGTCATGGAGCGATGGCTCCGCCGTCGGAGACCAGCCCGCGCAGCTTCTCGCCGACGAGGTCAATGGCGGTCACCGTCAGCACGATCAGCGCCAAGATCGCGCCGACATCGTGGTAGAGGAACTGGCGAATGGCGTAGTAGAGCTCCTGGCCGATGCCGCCCACGCCCACGAAGCCGATCACCGACGCCGAGCGCACGTTGATCTCGAAGCGCAGCATAGAATAGCTGAGAAAGCTCGGCAGGGACTGCGGCAGCACGGCGTAGCGAGCCGTCTGCGCCCAGCCCGCGCCGGTGGCCCGCAAGCTGTCCACCGGGCCCATGCCGGCGTTCTCGTTGACCTCGGAAAAGAGCTTGCCCAGCGACCCGGCCGAGTGCACCGCCAGCGCCAGCACGCCGGCCAGCGGCCCGCCGCCGAAGGCCACCACGAAGATCAGCGCGAAGACCAGCACCGGCACCGTGCGCGCCAGCTCCAGGGCGCGCCGCGTCAGCGTCCGCTCCCAGCGCGAGCGAGCCAGGTTGCGGGCGGCCGAAAAGCTCAGCAGCGCCGCCACGGCCGTGCCCAGCAGGGTCGCCAGAAAGGCGATCGCCAAGGTCTCGGCCAGCAGCAGCAGCCAACGGTCCAGGCCCCAGAACCATTCGCGCAGGTCCGCCGCCGAGCGCAGCGCCGGAATCGTCTGCCGCAAATAGTCGACGATGCCCGGCAAGCCCTCGGCCAGCCGCACGGGGTCGAGCTCGGAGCGCCAGGCGCTGACGGCGAACAGCGCCGCCACGATCGCTCCGCCCGCCGCCAGCGTTCTGCGTTTGTCGCGGCGCGCCTGCTCCCAGGCGCTGTCGAAATCCTCCGCCGACCGCATCACTGCTCGCGCCGCTGCTTCAGATTCATGTCGAGCATCACGATGATGTCTTGGTAGTCGTCGTGGGAGACTTCGACCAGCCGGCTAACCAGCCCGTCCGTCATCGCCAGCCAGCCCTCGGGGTCTTCGGCCTGGAAGGCCATTAGCGCCGCTTTGACCTGGCCGCGCAGCTCAGCGGGCAGGTCCTTGCGGATGGTCCAGGCGTCGTAGGGCATCTGCGGGCCGTCCCAGATCACGCGAAAGCGGGCGGGATCGATCATGTCCTTCTTCGACATGCGGGTCAGGGCGTTGAACTCGTCGTTGTTCCACCAGATCGTGGCCGCGTCGTAGGAGCCGTTCTCGACCGCCATGATGCTGTTCTCGTGGCTGCCGGTGAAGCCGGTCGCGCCAAAGAACTCCGCCGGCGGCATGCCCTGGCGGGTGAGGTAGTACTGGGGCGCCTGGCAGCCGGAGGTCGAGTTGGGGTCCACGTAGGCGAAGCGCTTGCCGCGCAGGTCCTCCACCTTCCGGTAGGGCGAATCGGCGCGGACGATCATGGCGGAGTGGTAGCCGATGTTGCCGAAGTTGTCGACCACGGTCAGCAGCGGCTCCACGTTGCCGCCGGTGATCTGCCAGGCCTTCACGTACGAGGCCGCGCCGAAGTAGGCCAGCTCGAGCTGCTTGGCGGCCATCGCCTCCACCACGGCGGCGTAGTCGCTGGCCTCGCGGTACTCCACCGGGCGGCCCAGTTTCTTTTCCAAGAAGCGCGCCAGCGGCTGGTAGCGGGTGGCCGTATCGGCGGCGTTCTCGGAGGTGATGATCGCCATCCGGAACGGCTGTTCCGCTCGGGGAGCCGACCCACAGCCGCACAGCAGGGCGACGAACGCACTAAGCCACAGTCGTTTTCCGAGCATCAGTCCAATCGGCCGCGGCGGGCGGCGCATCTCCCTCGCGGCGGTAGAGCCGCTCGATGGCGGCGGCGTCCAGGCGGCCGGGGGAGCCGTCGAAAACCACCCGGCCGGCGCGCATCGCCACGATCCGGTCGCAGTATCTGCGGGCCAGCTCCAGGTCGTGCAGGTTGGCCAGCACCGTAATGTCGTCCTCGCGGTTGATCTTGTGCAGCAGCTCCATCACGGCCGCCGCCGAGCGCGGATCGAGCGCGGAGACCGGCTCGTCGGCCAGTAGAATCCGCGGCTCCTGGACCAAGGCCCGGGCGATCGCCACGCGCTGCTGCTGTCCGCCGGAGAGCCGGCCGGCCCGTTGCAGCCCGAAGTCCAGCAGCTCCACCCGCTCCAGAGCCCGCGCCGCGCGCAGCCTGTCCTCGCGCGAGAACCAGCCGACCAGCGAGAGCCAGCTCGGGCTGCGCCGCAGCCGCCCCAGCAGCACGTTGGTCGCCGCGTCGAGCCGTTCCACCAGGTTGAAGTGCTGAAAGATCATGGCGCAGTCGGCGCGCCACTCCAGAAGAGCCTTGCCCCGCAGGTCGCTCACGTCCAGCGGACCGCAGGTGACCGAGCCGTCGTCGGGCTCGATGAGCCGGTTGATGAGCTTGAGCAGGGTGGATTTGCCGGCGCCGGAGGCCCCGATCACGCCGACCATTTCGCCGGAATCGATCTCCAGCGAGACATCGTCCACGGCCTTGACGGCGCCGAAGGTCTTCCCCAGGCCTTCCAGGCGCAACTCCCCGTGACGATCGCCGAGCATGACCAGTCACGGTCAGGCTAGCAGCGCTCGGTCACGGCTTCGTTACGGCCGGCGTGCTGTATCGTGCAGCCTCTTCGGGCTTGTTCCACAGCCCGTAGACGTAGGCCAGAGCCCTGCGCGTTTGGGGGCGCGTCTCGTCGTTGGCGAGCAGAACCTTTTCGGCGCGGTCGAGCTCGCCGTCCATCGCCAGACACACGCCCAGAGCCTCGCGAGCCTCGGCCACCTGCCAGTGGCCCACCGGCAGCGCGGCTTCGTAGATCGAGAGGCTCTCGTCGAGCAGCGGCTCGCCTTCCTTGGCGCGGCCGGAGTTGGTCAGCAGCGAACCCAACAGCAGCAGCGAGTTGGCGATGGCCGGGCTTTGCGCCGGCAGCGTGGCGCGGCGCATCGCCAGGGCCTTGCGAAAAAGCTCCTCGGCCCGCCGGGTTTGCTTGCGGTCCCGCGCCACGGTGGCTTGCAGGTTCAGGTCGGCGGCGATCACCGGGTGCTCGTCGCCGTAGAGCTTGCGGTCGATCTCGAGAGCCTCCTGCAGCAGCTTCTCGGCCTCGGGCAGGTCGCCGCGCAGGCGCCGCACCTCGGCCAGGCTACGCAGATTGTCGGCCACGCCGGTGTGCTCCTCGCCGTAGAGCTCGCGGGCGATGGCGAGGGCTTCCTGATAGGTGGACTGCGCCTCGTCGAGCTCGCCCTCCTGCTGAAGCAGGGCGCCCAGGCTGTGCAGGCCCATGGCGACATCGGGGTGCAGCCGGCCGCGCAGCTCGCGGTCGAGCGCCAGAGACTCCCGGAACAGCGCCTCGGCGCCGTCGTAGTCGCCCCGACGGTAGAGCACCGTGCCCAGATTGTGCAGGCTCGCCGAGACCTCCGGGCGGTCGGCGCCAAAGACCTTGCGGCGCATCGCCAGGGCCTCGCGCGCGAGCCGCTCGGCGCCGTCGTAGTCGCCCTCGTCGCGCAGCAGCATGGCCATGTCGCTGAGGTTCTGCGCCACGGCGGCGTCTCCGCCGGGCGGAGCTCCGGCGCGCGCCATCTCCAGACTGCGCTGGTAGGTCTGCTTGGCCTCGGCGTAGCGGCCCAACTCATGCTCGGCGCGGGCCAGGTGGTTGAGCGCCGCGGCCAGCCCTTCGCGGTCGTCGGGCAGGTAGCGCCGGCGCAGCTCCAGCGCCTCGGCCAGCTCGGACTGGGCCTCGTCATACAGCCCCAGGTTCTGGTAGACCACACCGATGGTGTCGAGCAGTTGCGCCCGCAGCGCCGGGTCCGCGCCGGTCTCGCGGCGCAGGCGGTTGGCGGAGATGTCGAGGATTTCGCGCGCGGTCACGCGCTCGCCACGGGTCTCGCCGGGGTCGGAGATGCGAAAGACCTCGGTGAGGAACTGCGCAGTCTGCTCGGCCCGCTGCCGCTCCCGCTCGGCAATGTCGCGCTGCGCGCCGATCCGCTTGGCGGCCAGCGTCATCGAAACCGCAAAAGCGATCAGCAACACGAGCACCGCCGCCGTCGCGGCGGTCGCCAGCTTGTTGCGCGCGATGATCTTCCGCGTCCGGTAGCTCCACGTCTGCGGACGCGCCAGCACCGGCCTCCCATCCAGATAGCGACGTAAGTCGGCGGCGAACCTCTCGACCGAGGCGTATCTCTCGCCGGGCGCCTTGGCCATCGCCTTCATCACGATGGCGTCGATCTCGCCGCGCAGCCCCGGCGCGCGGTCCGGACCGGCCACGGCGCTGGGCGGCGGCGGGTCGTTCTCGCAGACGGTGCGCTCGAGCTCGGCCGGGCTCATCGCGGAGGTCTTGTAGGGCGGCGCGCCGGCCAGCAGCTCATACAGCGTCACGCCGAGGGAATAGATGTCCGAGGCGGTGCCGGCCGGGCGGCCCAACACCTGCTCGGGGCTGGCGTAGTCGGGCGTCATGGCGCGGCCGAAGACGCCGGTGACCGAGGCGGCCTCGGGAGCGTCGAGAATCTTCGCGATGCCGAAGTCGAGCAGCTTCGGGGCGCCGTCCTTGGTCACCAGCACGTTGCCGGGCTTGATGTCGCGGTGCACGATCAAGCTCTGGTGGGCGGCCTCCACGGCGCCGAGCACGTTGAGAAAGAGCTCGAGGCGGTCGTTGAGCGCGAGGTCGTGCGAGCGGCAGTAGACGTCGAGCGGCTCACCGTCGACGTACTCCATCACCACGTAGGGATAGCCGGCCGGGGTGGCGCCGCCGTCGATGAGGCGGGCGACCGAGGGGTGCTCGAGGTTGGCGAGGATCTGGCGCTCGGCCCGAAAGCGTTCGAGCAGGCGGCGGTCGGCGGCGCCGGTGCGTAGAATCTTGATGGCGGCCTGCGCCTGGTACTCCGAGTCCGCCCGCTCGGCCAGAAAGACCATGCCCATGCCGCCTTCGCCGAGCTTGCGGACCACGCGGTAGGCGCCCACGCGCTCGCCTTCCTGCAAGGGCGGACGGGCTTCGATGACTTCGCGGGCGACCTGCTGGATGGAGCTCTCGAAGGCGCCCGTGGCGCCTTGCTCGGCGGCGATGAGGGAGTCGACCTCGGCGGCGAGCTCGGGGTCTCGCTCGCGCTCACGGTCGAGCAGCGCGGCCCGGTCGGCCGGCGGCAAGTCCACTGCTGCGTTGAACAGGTCCTCGATTCGGCGCCAGCGTTCGGCTTCCATTGCGCCCGGGCCGGCCGCCTCTAGCCGGCGTCGTCGCCCAGCTCGCGGTAGAGCCAAGCCTTGGCCAGCCGCAGCTCGCGGTGCACCGTCGCCGGGGAGATCTCCAGGGCTTCGGCGACCTCATCGTAGGTCAAGCCGCCGAAGAAGTGCAGCTCCACGACCTTGGCCTTGCGCTCGTCCTGGGCTTCCAGGCGCGTCAACGCCTCGTCGAGGTCGGAGAGATCGTGCACCGGCTCCGGCGCCATGATCATCGCCTCTTCCAGGGTGACCTTGGCTTGGCCGGCGCCGCGCTTCTGGCGGTTCTTGCCCTTGGCATGATCCACCAGCACGCGCCGCATGGTGCGGGCGGCCACGGAGAAGAAGTGCTTGCGGTCCTGGAAGGGGATGTCCGAGCCCACCAGCCGCAGGTAGGCCTCGTTGACCACGGCCGTGGCCTGGAGGGTGTGCGACACCCGCTCGGCGCTCATCTGGCGCGAGGCCAGCGAGCGCAGCTCCTGGTAGAGCAAGGGCATCAGCTCGTTGACGGCGTTCTGGTCGCCATTGCGCCACTGTTCGAGCAGCCGCGTGACTTCCTGTTTGGCTTGAGCGAGATCCATGGCCGAAGAGCTTCCCTGCTCCGACCCCCAATAGTAGCTGCGCTCGTGAGGGTCGTCAATCGCGGTCGGCGCTATCCTAAGTAGCCGAGCCCCTCCCATGAGACTCCCCGCCCTCGCCCTCCTCCCGCTGCTGGCCCCGACGCTGGCCGCCGAACCCGTCGCCGACCGGCAACTGTCGGTCACGCTGGAGCGGCTGGCCGGCGAGAGCTGGGCGGCGGTGGAGCCGGGGCGCGTGCTCGAACAGGGCGACCAGGTGCGCTTCCGCATCGCGTCGAACCTGGACGGACGGCTGTACGTTTTCAACCGCAACGCCGAAGGGGCTTCGAACCTGATCTTCCCGCGGGAGGAGATCGGCGCGGACAACGCGCTGGCTCCGAACCATGAGCTGCTGCTGCCGCCGGGCGGCGACGCTTTCGAGATCAGCGGGCCGCCGGGGTATGAGGTGGTGCGCTGGGTGGTGTCGCCGTCGGACCGGCCGCTGGGACGGACGGAGATCGCGCGGTTCCTGGCGCCGCCGACGGCTTCGCGGCCGCGCCCGCCGCTGCTGGCGCCGTCGTGCGACGACACGGTGCTGCGCTCGCGCAGCATTTGCGTGGACAACCAGGCCGGGGCGCAATCGTTTGCCGACGCGCCGCCGGGGTTGGCGGCCCGCGCCATCGAGATCGGCGGGGACGAGAAGACGGCGGTGGTCAGCGCCTCGACCTCGCAGGACGGCGTGCTGGTGTTCGAGTACCGGATCGCCCACCGGTAGGCCATCCCAACCCGATCAAGGCCCGATCGAAACGACGGGTTGGGCCTGGGAAGAACCGCCGCCTACCTGGAGAGCAACGACATGCTCCCCTGACGACGTCGCGGCCGGAACTCGGAAATTGATCTGCAAGACCCCGTCCGCCAGCCCCGGAGCGGAACCAGCGTACAGAACCTCAGCCAACTCGCCACGGATACGGACTTCCACTGGTAGAAGCGGTTCAGCCAGGGTCCCGCCGACGATTCGTCCGGCAACGCCCGGAGGATTCGTCTGGCCGGCGCCGGTCGCATAGAGGGTAACGATCGTGCCGGCCCGCGCAGGGTTGGCGGGACCGTTGACCGAGCCGTCTTGATTGAGAGCGGCCGCTTGCCCGGACCCGCTCGAATCAAGAGTGAAGATGCCGGGAATCGAGGGCTCTACCGTGAGAATGGCGGGCAGCGATCCCAGCCCGGCCCATTCAACAACCATGGAGGTCTGGCTCTTCCCTTCCACGGAGTACGGGACGATCGCGCTGATCTGTCTGCGGCTGCCGAACAGTAAAGGTGCAGGTTCACCATCGAACAGCACTCGCAAGCCGTCAAGGTCCGTTGCGATCAAGCCGTCCGCGCCGATGTGCGCGCTGACAGGCGTATCCGGTCCGAGGTTCTCGCCGAAAATCGAGACGATCATTCCTGGGGCGACGTTGCCAGCAAGTTGGTAGGTAGCCGCGTTGACGACGCCTGCCCGCCGAGCCAAAGGAAACTCAATCCCAGGACAAGAGTCGGCGAGAGCGATGCGCCGGACCACGTCCAGATCACTATCGTGGAGATACAGGTTACCGGCATTGTCCAGGGCAAGGTTGGCGGCCACGCCCAGGACAACCTCGGTTGAGGATTCGCCTTCCGAGAAGTTGTGTAACGCCCCTTCACGAGTCAAGAGCTGGTAGTGTCCGTCCTTGTCCCGACGCCAAAGCCCCCTACCGGCAGTGTCAGACATGTAGGCCTGACCCTCCGATCCCGTCGCCATGCCCGTACCAACCCTTAGTAGGGACGACCACAACTCGGCTCGACGGTCCGCATCGACTCGGTAGACGCTGGAACCGTCAGACATGAGTGAGACGCCGCCTCGCAAGGCCGCGAGCTCGAGAATGCGGCTTGGTTGAAAAAACTGCGCCGCTTCGGTACTGGCCGCTTGGACCCCGATGAACGGGCTGCCCTCCGGGCGCGTCCACATCCGGCTGGTGTCGATTCCATTAGCGGAATAGGCAGCGTACAGCCTGCCCTCTGGAGAAACCGCAAGTTCAGTCGGAGAACCCAAAGCGGACATATTGACAGCTGTGTGTATCAAGCCGTCGGGCCCGACGGCGCGAATGGCCCTTACGCCGAACTCTGCGATGAGTAGGTCGCCGTCGGCATCGAACGCTACTTCCGATGGGAACCGCAGCGCCGTTTCAAGAGCGGGCGCGCCGCTCGCGATGACACCGCTCCCTACGGCGCCGGTACCAGCGAAGCGCCGCAACACGCCGTCAGTTCCCAGCGCATGCACTGTTCCCATGCCTGCGGTCGCCATGTAGACTTTGCCATCGCGCCCTGCGACCATCCCGGCGATCGGTGGAGCAGGTACATCGGCTGCCGTCGCTTGATCTCCCATGGGGCCCAAAGGAAAGCCGCTGACGACCTCCGTTTGCTCCCCCGCGGCCGTCCCGAATATTCGCGACCCCAATGAGTAGACGACGCGGCCCTGCCAGAATGCCGCATCTGAACCGCTCCCAGCAGAGTACCGACGCGCCAGGCCGTCTCGGATCTGAACTATATCGCTCCCAGCAAAGCTGAAAAACAGGCCCTCTGCCGGATCCCAAGACAACCACTGCGTCTGGCGATTGATCAGCAGCTCCCTTGGGTCGATGCCTTCTGGAGCAGGAGGAAGGATCTTGCCGCCACCGCCGGCCACTTGCTCCACGGAACCGTCCGGCCCCCACATCCAAATCGTTCCGACAAAGGTAGTGAAGAACAGCGAACCGTTGGGGCCTGCCTCCAGCCGTTCCGAGTAGCTCGACGGACGCAAGGGGGAGCCTAGCCCGCCCCCGACAGTCTCGATGATGCCGTCGCTACCAACCCGCCGTAGGGCGCGG
The DNA here is from genome assembly GCA_016125275.1 of Acidobacteriota bacterium. Lineage (GTDB taxonomy): Bacteria > Acidobacteriota > Terriglobia > Bryobacterales > UBA6623 > RI-231. The sequence continues at coordinate 1,256,963 of WGMB01000003.1, forward strand.
GCGCCATAGTCCAGGATGAACAGCGAACCGTCCGTACCAATCGCAATATCCGCGGGCTTGATCCCGGCCAAGATAGCAGGGCCTCTGTCTCCGCTCGCGACATCGGACCCATTGCCTGCGACCACTCGTACCACACCGTCAACGTCTACTCGCCATACACGAGGATCGACTCCGTTGACGAGGTAAAGGCGATCTCGAGAGTCGATCGCCAAGCGCGACGGATACGCGAACGGCCCTTGGTCAGCGAGGGTGCCCCCATCCGGCATTCCAGGTTCGCCGTTTCCAACCACTGTCCGGATCGTCCCGTCGAGCTCGACCCGGCGGACCCGACTATTGCCTGAATCGGCCACATAGAGACGGCCCAGCGAATCGACGACGAGGTCGGAAGCCTGATAGAAAGTAGCCTTTTCAAACGGGCCGCCGTCGCCGCCGTAGATCAGCGGGTTGCCGATGACGGTTCGGACGGTGCAGGGGGGATCTTGCGCCCCGAGGAATCCAATACCCAATGCGGCAAGGACGATCCAACGGAGCGCCGGCGCTGGCAGACGCAATAGCAAGGGTTTAGGATACCCCGGGCGAAGCGGCGTCCGCTTCGCTTTCAGCCTGGGCTGAAAGCTCAACCCGGAATGTCATACTTGGGCCGCAGGTCGGCGAGGACGTCCCGAGCCGGCCGCGACCGGCCGGCTCGGAAATCGTCGTTACGGCAGCTCCGGCCAGGGCCGGACGCCACCTACATCTTGGCGATGATGGCGTCGGCGAAGGCGCTGGTGCCGACCTTGGTGGCGCCTTCCATCTGGCGCTCCAGGTCGTAGGTGACCGTCTTGGCGGAGATCGCGCCGGCGATTCCGCGCTCGATCGCGTCCGCCGCCTCGGTCCAGCCCATGAAACGGAACATCATCACGCCTGACAGCATCACGCTCGACGGGTTGATGACGTCCTTGTCGGCATACTTGGGCGCGGTGCCGTGGGTCGCCTCGAAGATGGCGTACTCGTCGCCGACGTTGGCGCCCGGCGCCAGGCCCAGGCCGCCCACCTGCGCGGCGCAGGCGTCAGAGAGGTAGTCGCCGTTGAGGTTGGTGGTGGCGATCACGTCGTACTCGGCCGGCCGCAGCAGCAGTTGCTGGAACATGGCGTCGGCGATGCGGTCGTTGACCAGGATCTTGCCTTCGGTGGAGGCGCCCTGCCAGGTCTCGGCCTCGGTCACCACGTACTCGCGGAACTCCTGGGTCGCCACTTCGTAGCCCCAGTCGCGGAAGGCGCCTTCGGTGAACTTCTGGATGTTGCCCTTGTGGACGAGGGTGACCATCTGGCGGCCGTTGTCGATGGCGTACTGGATGGCGGCGCGGACCAAGCGCTTGGAGCCGGTGATGGAGATCGGCTTGATGCCGACGCCGGAGTCCGCCAGGATGCTGCGGCCCATCTCATTGTTGAGGAAGTCGATGACCTTCTTGGCCCCGTCGGTGCCTTCCTGCCACTCGATACCGGCGTAGACGTCTTCGGTGTTCTCGCGGAAGATCACCACGTCGAGATCCTGCGGCCGCTTGACCGGCGAGGGGACGCCCTCGTACCAGCGCACCGGGCGGATGCAGCTATAGAGCGTGAGCAACTGGCGCAGCGCCACGTTGAGGCTGCGGATGCCGCCGCCGACCGGCGTGGTGAGCGGGCCCTTGATGGCGACGTGCAGGGCCTTGATGGCTTCCAGCGTGTCGTCGGGCAGCCATTCGCCGAACTTGTCGAAGGCCTTCTCGCCGGCGAAGATCTCGTACCAAACCACCCGGCGCTTGCCGCCGTAGCACTTCTCCACGGCGGCGTCGAACACGCGCCGCGACGCCTTCCAAATGTCCCGCCCGATTCCGTCGCCCTCGATGAAGGGCACGATGGGCTGATCGGGGATCAGGAACTTTCCGTTTTCGACGCGGATCGCCTCGCCGTCGGCAGGGACAGGGATCTGGTTATAGGCTGCGGGCATGACTTCTCGTTGTTTCTGGCTAGAGACCGTTCTTCGCTGTGACTGAGATGGAGAGCGGCCTCGCGAGAAGCCGCCGGGCCCGTCGCGCGAGCCCTCGATGGAGCATGCGGATCGCTCCGCAAAGTTCCGCTAAATTTTAGCAATTTCAAGAAGTCGGCGGCAATCGAGAGGGATCGTGGACGCCCGCTCGGCGATTCTCGTACACTGTGCCCTCTATGGCTTCTCAACCGCTCGACGCCGCCCAGCTCGCCGCCCTGGCCGCCTACGACACGCCTACCGTTTGCAACGCCATCGAGTTGTTCAAGGTGCGGCCCCAGAATGCCGGCTACATGGACCGCCGGATCGCCGCGCTGTACCCCGAGTTGCCGCCGGCGGTGGGCTACGCCGCGACGGCGACGTTCCGCTCGGCGGGCGAGCCGGAGAGCGGCCGCTCGTACGGCTCGCTCGATGAGCAGATCGAGCGCTTCGGGGAGCTGCCCGGGCCGGCCTTCGTGGTGTTTCAAGACATCGACTCGCCGGCCGCGGCGGCCACCTTCGGCGAGGTCATGTGCACCTCGTACAAGAGCTTCGGGGCGGTCGGGCTGATCACGTCCGGGGCCGGGCGCGATCTGCTGCAGGTGAAGCCGCTCGCGTTCCCGGTGTTCTGCGACGGGCTGATCTGCTCGCACGGCTACCCGGCGATCCTCGACGTCCACGTGCCGGTGCATGTGGGCGGGCTGACGATCCGTCCGGGCGACTTGCTGCACGGCGACGCCAATGGGGTGACGACGATCCCGGCGGAGATCGCCTCGGAGGTCGCCGAGGCCTGCGCCGAGATCGTGAAAGCGGAGAACATCCTGCTCGACTACTGCCGCGCCGGCTCGCCCACGGTGGCGGGCTACAAGGAGGCCCGCAAGGCCTTGGGAGCGGCCCTGCGGGCGACGACGGAACGGCTGCGGAAGTAGCCGCCGCTACCAGTCCGGGACGCCGAGCTTGGCGCGCCCGCCGTCGGTGAGGCGGTTGGCATCCCAATGCGGCTGCCAGGTCTGCTCGATCACCACTTCGCGCACGCCGGGAATCTGGAGCAGCCGCTGGCGCACGGGCGTCGAGTTGCCGCCCGATCCGTAGCCGAAGTAGCCCAGCCGGGGACGTCCGCGGCCCGGCATGGCCATGATCACGTGCACCACGTCGCCGCGCACGCGGACGTCGTAGACCAACCCCAGGTCCACCACGCTCGGGCGGGCGGCGTAGAGCTGCTCGTCCTGGCACTCGCCCAGGGCCTGCCAGATGACGGCCTTGGAGACCGGGTTGTCGCCGGCTTCGCCGCGGCGGGCGAGGCGTCCGGCCGGGGCGGCGGCGGTGAGGTCCGTGGGCAGCTCGGAGACGGAGGCGACCAGGGGGTGCAGCAGCTCGTGGCGCAGCCCCTCCACCATCTCCTTGCCGCCCTGCTCGGTGAAGGGCATGGTGAGGTAGGCGTTGCGCTGGTGCAGCACGGCGCCCTTGGGCAGGGTCTGGCCGTGATAGAGCTGGCGGCTCCAGACGTGGCCGTGCCAGCGGTAGTACATCAGCGGCGCGCCGGGATGGCTCAACTGGTCGAAGTTGTCGATCTCGTGCTCGAGGAACAGCGCCATGAAGGCGTCTTCGGTCTGGGTGTTGATGAAGCCGGTGGCCCAGATGTCGTTGGCCTTGTCCTTGGGGGCCTCGCCGATCTGGAGCTTGCCGTCGGGGCCCATCCAGACGCCGTCGGTGAACGACATGCCGGAGAAGACCCACTCGTCGTCGCGCATGTAGCCGAGCTCGACTTCCTGCACGGCTTCGATGCGGCCCACCTTCACGAACCAGGGCGTACCGGCGTAGAAGCGGTACTCGATGAAGAAGTTCATGCGCGCCGGCGAGAACAGCGGATGGACGGTCGAATACGGAAAGCCCCAGCGACGGACGGTGAGCGACAGAGGCCCGCGCACGATCTCGTAGTCGGGCACGGTCGGCCAGTTGGTGACGCGCAGCTTCTGGAAGTTGCCGGAGGTGACGTAGTCGTGGGCCCAGTCGATGCCGGGCGGCTCGCCGTGTCCCTCGCCGCCGGCGAACAGCTCCAGCCCGTGCAGGCGCTTGTAGATGAGCCGCTCGAGCTGGCCCATTTGCGGGGAGAGCTTGCCGCGAAAGTGCTCGTTCTCGAACTCCAGCGCAAAGCCCTCGCCGGTCACAGACAGGTCGCTGGGATAGTCGGGCAGCTCGGCGTCGGGGTTGCCGTAGAAGACGAGCCACCAGGAGCGGGAGTGCGCCGGCGAGCGTGCAAAAAACGTCAGGCGGCAGTGGCGCTGCTCGCCGCGGCGAACCTCTTCGCTCACCTGGCTGCGTACTTCTTCCAGAGCGCCGTCGCTCACGCGGGCGACGCGGACCTCCCGGCGCAGCGAATGAATCCGATCCTCCGGCACCACCAATTCCAGCTCGATCGGCTCGGCCTCACGCGCGCGGTTGACCAGCTCGTCGAGCGCCACCGGGCGCACCCAGCTCCAGCCCTGGGCCCATTGCCGCCAGGCGGCCGGCAGCTCGGCGACGGGCAGGTCGGCCTCGGCGCTCAGGGACGGGCCGCCGAGCGGCTGATACTGCTGCTGCTCGAGGGTGAGCGATTGCCGCAAGGAGTCGGCGATGCTGCGCGCCACGCGGTAGTTCTTGGCGCGATAGGCCTCCTGCAGGAGCTGCATCTTCACGTCGAAGGAGTCTGTGCGTTGCCAGTAGCTGGTTTCTTTCATGGGTTAGGGCCTGGGTCGGGGCTCGTGAGGGGTTCGGCGGCGGGCCGTCGCTGATCTAGAGAGTATGCCACCGCGCCCGCCCTTACCTCCGGATTCGAGTTGCCATCCTATAGGGATGTATTGGATCGGCCTAGCCTTGCTGCTCGCCCTGCTGGGCGCGACGCCCCTGCCGGCGCAAACCGCCCTCGCTGACCTGCGCATCGACACCTTTGCCGGCTCGGACTCCGTCCGGGACGGCGGCCCGGCCTCCCAGGGCCTGCTGGACTCTCCCGCCGGCGTCGCCACGGACGCCTCCGGCAACATCTACATCGCCGACCAGGGCAACCGGCTGCTACGCCGCGTCGGCCCCGACGGCCAAATCTCGACCGTCGCCGGAACCATCGCGTCGCTGGCCGTGGGAACCGTGGCGACTCAGTCCGCCTACGTCCCCAGTTGCGTCGCCGTCTCCCCGGACGACCGCGTGCACTTCTGCTCCTCGCGGCAGGTCTTCGAGCTGCTGCCGGACGGGACGGCCCGTGTGGTGGCCGGGACCGGCGGCTCCGGCGGCGCGGGCGACGAGCAGCCGGCCGTCGATGCCGGCTTCTCGTCGATCGCCGACATCGCCTTCGGCCCCGACGGCTCGCTCTACATCCTCGACCAGCAGGGCAACCAGGCGCGCCGGGTGAGCCCCGACGGCATGATCCACGCCTTCGCCGGGACGGGCGACGCGGGCTACAGCGGCGACGGCGGCCCGGCCGTGGATGCGCTGTTCAACCGCCCCTTGGCCCTCGACGTGGCCTCCGACGGCGCGGTGCTGATCTGCGACACCAACAACCACCGCATCCGCCGGGTGGCAGCGGACGGGACGGTCACGACGGTGGCCGGCACGGGGACCTCCGGCAGCGGCGGCAACGGCGGACCCGCGAGCGAAGCGGCGCTCTCGTTCCCCAGCGCGGTGGCCGCGGCGGCGGACGGCTCCTATTCCATCAGCGGCTTCAACGACGTGCGCAAGGTCGGCGCCGACGGCATGATCCAAGCCTTCGCCGGCCGCGGCGCGAGCTTCGGCGACGGAGGCCCGGCCACCCAGGCCTCGTTCGAGCAGATCCGCGGCCTGCACGCCGCCTCCGACGGCGCCCTGCTGATCGCCACCGGCGACCGGATTCGCCGCGTCGCTGCCGACGGAACCGTCAACACCGTGGCCGGGGCCGAGCACCTGCAAGGCGACGGCGGTCCCGCCACCCAGGCGGTGCTCTACGAGCCGCGCGGCATGGCCCTGGACGACGCCGGCAACCTCTACATCGCCGACGTCTCGAACTACGCCGTGCGCCGGGTGGCCCCCGACGGCACGATCACCACCGTCGCCGGCGGCTTGCGCAGCGGCCCATACGGCCAAGACGGACCGGCAACCGAGGTGCGGCTGAGGAACCCCACCGACGTGGCGATTCACCCCGTCAGCGGCGAGCTCTACATTCTGGACGCCAGCGACGGCCGCGTGCGCCGCGTGGACGCCGCCGGCAGGATGACGACCGTCGTCGGAACCGGCAGCCTGGGCAACAGCGGCGACGGCGGCCCCGCCACCCAAGCGCAGATCCAGTTCGTGCAGAGCCTCAGCTTCGATGCGCAAGGCGACCTGTACTTGGCCGACCTGTTCGCCAACGTCGTCCGCAAGGTGTCGGGCGGCATCATCTGGACGGTGGCCGGAACCGGCTCGGCGGGCTATGCCGGCGATGGCGGCCAAGCCGTGAGCGCCCAGATCAACCGGCCGTCCGGCGCCGTCGTGAACGCCGCCGGCGAGCTGTTCATCCTGGAATCGAACCGCATCCGCCGCGTGGGGACCGACGGCGTCATCGTCACGCTGGTGACCTTGGTCGACACGCCCACGGATCTCTCGTTGACGCCCGGAGGCGACCTGCTGGCTTCGGTCCCGAACCTCAACCGGGTGCTGCGCATTCGGCCGAACGGCGCGGTGGAAGAGGCGGGGCGGTTCGGCTTCGGCTACTTCGGCGACGGCGGCTCGGCCGCCCGCGCGCGGCTGTATGAGATCGGCGCGGCGCTCGAGGCTCCCGACGGCCGCATCTTCCTGGCCGACCAGCAGAACGACCGCATCCGCGTGCTGGGCGAGGGCCCGGTGCTGCCGAACGGAGCCGTGCGCCAAGCGGCCAGCTTCTTCCAGGGCGCCATGTCGCCGGAGACCATCCTGTCCGTATTCGGCTCCCACCTGGCCGAGGAAACGGCGGTCGCCACGGAAACGCCCCTGCCGACCTCGTTGGGCGGAACGCAGGTCTTCGTCCGCGATTCACAAGGCGAGGAGCGCGCCGCTTCACTGTTCTTCGTGTCGCCGGGGCAGATCAACCTGATGGTTCCGGCCGGCACGGCCAACGGGGGCGGCGCGTTGATCGTCCGCACGGCGTCGGGCGCGGAGACACAGGCCGACCTGAACATCGTGTCGGCGACGCCCGGGCTGTTCTCGGCCAACGCCGACGGCGTGGGCGTGGCGGCGGCGTTCGCGCTGCGGGCGGACGCGGCGGGCGTGCAGACGACCGAGCCGGTGTTTCAGCTCGACGAGGCGCAGAACAACTTCGTCGACAAGCCGCTCAGCCTCGGCCCCGAAGGCGATCAGGTCTACCTGATCCTGTTCGGCACGGGCTTGCGCGGGGCCGACCGGGTCAACGCCCACGTTGGGAACGCTTCGATTCCGGTGGCCTACTTCGGGCCGCAGGGCGGCTTCGTCGGCCTGGACCAGGTGAACATCGGCCCGCTGCCGCGAACCTTGATCGGGCAGGGTTCGGTGGAGGTGAGCGTGGACGCCATCGGGCGCAGCTCGAACTTCCTGTCGGTGACGATCGAGTAGGCGCCTCAGCGGCTCTGCGCCGCCGCGGCGGCGCGGGCCAGCTCATCGCAACGGTTGTTGTCGGCGTGCTCAGCGTGGCCCTTGACCCACTTCCACTGGACCGTGTGGCGGCTCAAGGCGGCGTCGAGCGCTTCCCACAGATCCTTGTTCTTCACCGGCGTCTTGGAGGCCGTCACCCAGCCGCGCCGCTTCCAGCCGGCCATCCACTCGTTCACGCCGTTCTTCACGTACTGCGAGTCGATCTCGATGAGCACCTCGCAGGGCTCGGTGAGCGCGTTGAGGCCTTGGAGCACGGCGGTCATCTCCATGCGGTTGTTGGTGGTCTCGGGCTCGCCGCCGGAGAGCTCCTTTTTCTTGGACCCGAAGCGCAGAATCGTCGCCCAGCCGCCCGGCCCCGGATTGCCCAGACAGGAGCCGTCGGTCACCATCGTGATCTTCTTCACTCCCGTCGATTGTACCCGGCTGGGACGGCGCGGCTCCGGCGCCGGCGGAGGCGGAGGCGGAGGCGGAGGCGGGCCGGAAACACCCTGCGGCCCTGGGGTCTCTCCCTGGTGCAGGCGTATTCATACGCAGTTCATTACGGAGGACATACCATGACGCAACCTCTTCTTTCCGCAGGCAGCATGACCGGCGACAACGTCGTCAACCCCGCCGGAGAGGATCTCGGCAAGATCGAAGAGCTGATGATCGACACCGAGAGCGGCCGAGTCGGCTACGCCGTGCTCTCCTTCGGCGGCTTCCTGGGCATGGGCGACAAGCTGTTCGCCATCCCGTGGGAGTCGTTGCAGGTGGACATGGCCAACAAACGCTTCGTGCTCAACGTCGCCAAGGAGCGGCTGGAGAGCGCTCCGGGCTTTGACAAGGATCAGTGGCCCAACATGGCGGACCGGAATTGGGGGGCTACGATCCACTCCCACTACGGCCGCACGCCGTACTGGGCCGCCTAAAGTTTGCGCCCAGCCCCCCTGCGGGGGCGGGAAGACGGGCCAACCCCGCTTCCCGCCCCTTCCTTCTCCCCCCTAGGGACCGACCGTGAGATAGGCCGGCGCCTGCAGTTCCACTCCCTCCACGTAAGCCGTCACGACATAGTCGCCGGGCGCCAGCGCCGGGATGCGGACGTTGAGCTGTACCAACCCCGGAGCGACGATCCCCGCATAGAGCACTTCCACATCCACGCCGCCGATGCGAACCACCGGCGGATGCTCCAGCTCGCGAGGCTCCGGCACCAGCCGGCCCAAGTCGAGCGGCGGCAGCGTCTGCCCGAACCCCGTGCCGTAGATCTCGATCACGTCGTCCGCCAGCGCGGGCCGCGTCGTGATGGTGTTGAAAAGCCCCGCCTTGCCGACCACCGTCCCGTCCGGATGCACCGCCGCCACATAGCGGCCCTGCTCGGGCGAGAGGCGGAACAGCTCCGGCAGGAAGGCCGTGTTGACGGCCACGAAAGCCTCGCCGACTCCGTTCGCGCCGATCGGTTCGACCAGCACCTCGCCGATCGGCAGGCCGTCGGGCGGCAGGATGTTGAGCTGCCCCGGACCGCGGAAGCTGATGGCCGACGGCAGGCCGTTGATGCGCACGCCCACGCCGTCCAGGGTGGTGGGCAGGGCGCCGCCCACGAAGTCCGGTCCGCCCCACAGCCGGCTGGTCGACCCGAATCCGGAGCCGGCGACGGTGGTCCAGGCGCCGGAGGCCAGCCCCGGCAGGAAGGTGCCGCCGTTGACCACGCCGCGCGCGAAGATCAGCGGCGGATCGAGGTCGGCGGAGGTCTGCCGCAGCGTCAGCGTCGCCCCGGGCGGGCCGGCTTCGGCTGACCGGGCGGCGCCGGTCCCCAGCGCGGCGATCTGGAAGCGCACCGGCGCCGTGCCCGTGCCGGCCGCCCCGTCAGGGAAGGTGACCCAGGACTGGTCCGACGACAGCGTCCAGGCGCAGCCCTCGGCCGCCACCACGAAGATCTCCCCCTCGCCGCCGGCGGAGGGAAACGCCGTGCGCGCCGCGTAGCTCTGGTAGGAGCATTCCCCCGCGGCCGCGTCGAGCGGGCCGGTCATGGAGTAGGTGATGGGCTGACCGCCGGGCAGCGCCCCGTCGGCGCCGAGACGGTAGTCAAAGCTCAGCACGGGCGTCGCCTGCGCCGGGCCCCCGGCCTCGGTCAACGGCGAGGGGACGTGAATGTTGATCTGGTTGTACTCGCTCAGGACCCGCGGGAAACCGGCGATGGGGTTCGTGCTGGGGCCGGACGCGCTGCCCGTGCAGGTGGTCAGATTGAACGGCCCCGAAGCCCTCGTCATCTGGGGGGCGTCGCCGGAGAGAGTGATCAGGCCGTCGCTGATCGTGTACGTCATCTTCACCCGGGCCGGCATGCCCACGAAGGGCCTGTGACCCGAAGGGTCCTGCTTGACCGAGGTCGCCACCGTCGCCGAGCCGGTGGTGGGGCAGGCGGTCTGCTGCACCGGGGGCGGGGGCGGCGGCAGAACGGTCACCTTCACGCTCTTGGAGGTGAAGGTCCGCTGGTCGGTGAAGACGATCCGCGCCGTTCCGGCCTTGTGCGCCGAGATCAGCGTCAGGATGTCCTTCTGCCCGTGCGGGGCGATCACGTTGGGGAGGTCCGGCGAGACGATCGTGTCGTTGGTGCTGACGACCTGGTAGGTGGTTCCGTTCTCCTTGCCCTGCTCGAACCACGGTCCGAAGCGAGAGATCGTCACGCCGTGGATCATGCTGCTGCCGTCCCCGGGGAGTTGGATCACGATCTCGTTCTCGCTGAGCGTGAAGTCGCCCACCTGCACCGAGCCGATGCCGACGTACTCCTGCCCGGTGTTCTGGTCCACCAGGATCAGGTTGTAGGTCGTCTGCCCACAGTGCAGAGCGTTGATGCGCAGTCCCAGCGCGGACTGGTAGGGCCCCATGGGGACGTCGACGTTCTCAGTGTCGAACCGCGCGATGCCGGTGTCGACGGTGCGGACCTTCACGAAGAGCAAGCTGTCCGGCGGCGCCGAGGAAGGCCTCTGGATCACCACGGTGCGGCTCGAAATCTCGTACGGCAAGTAGACGCTCGGCGCGTAGGCCTGCCGAGTCCCGGTGGGCGAGATGGGGATGCCGACCGGGCCGGGGGCGGTGACGTTCGGATCCGTGGCGTGGGTGCGGACGTAGTTGACCGCTTCCTGGAAAGTGGTCTCGCCGTCGCCGTTCTCGTCGGGCGTGCTGGTGAACAGGATGTCGAACAGCTCCTGGTTCAGCAGACCGCCGCCTTCGCCGGAGTAGGAGACGTGGTTGGGGTCAGCCGAGGTAATGACTTGGCCGTTGAAACCGAGGCCTTGGAGCCAGAGCGCGAACTGCCCGGAATAGCAGGAGCGTACGATCGCGCAGACGTTCTGGCCGCGCCACGGCGCCAGCCATTGGGTGAGCCGGTCGTAGCTGAGAAAGCCGGTCTCGTCGGGTGAATCCGTCGCCAGCGACAGGCCGCCGCCGCCCAGGCTGTTGTCGCGGGAGTAGCCGTGGGCCGCGATGATCAGGTAGAGCTTCTTGCAGCCGGAGGCCGCCGCCTCGTCGAGCAGGCGCTTCACGTCCTCGGGCGTGGCGGTCGCTTCGCTGCCGTTGGCGCTGGGCCGGCCGCCGGGGCCGAGACGATTGCGAAAGACGTTCTGGGGCAGGACCTTGTCGTTGTCGACCAAGCGCTTGGCCCAGCCCTCCATGTCAGCGTTCTTGCCGTTGAGGTGCGGGCCGTAGAACAGCACCGCGCAGGCGTCGCTGGGAGCGTCCGCGAAGCGCTCCCAACCCAGCGCCGCCAGGGCCGCCTCGCCGCTGTTGTCCACGAACGGGCTCAGGCTCATGGGCAGCGAGCCGTTCGGGCGCCGCACTTCGGGGAACCATTGCTGGCGGGTGATCTCGGCAGGGGCGAAGGTCTCGGCCGTTGCGGGCAAGCGAATCCAGCGCGTCGGGTGGCCGAAATCCGCGCCGGGCTGGTCGTCCACCCACAGCATCCAGGAGGGCTCCGCGGTGCGGAAGGGCTGCACTTCCAGGGCCGGGTCCGGCGGAACCGGGGCGCTCGCGGTGGCGCCGCGCGGCAGCCAGTACGGACCATGCAGGCGGCGGCGCGCCAGCGGCTCGGCGTCCTCGTCGAACAGAGCCGCCCGCGCAGCGGCCCGCACCTGAGCGGCCGAAAGCGCCGGCGCGGCCGGGTCGCCAGTGACCGTCAGCGCCAAATCGACCGAGGCGCCTCCGTCGGCCAACCGCGCCTCCACCACATAGACGCCCGGCTCGACCGTCGCCGTCAGGGCTACCGCAGCGACGCCGCCCGCCGTCACGCTCACGCGCGCCACGCCGGTGGCCGGATCGGCGCCGGCGAGTTGGCCGGCGGGGGTCCGCAAGTCCGTCAGGAACTCGACCTGGGGGGCCGTCGCGGGCCGTCCGGCGGCGTCGACGACCTGCACTTCGAGGGTGACCGTTTCGCCGGGCCCCGCCACCCGGCCGGCCTGCTCGTCCGCCGTCCAGAGGGAGAGATTGCCGGTTTGAGCCCAGGCCATCCCGGCAAAAGCCAGAGCGGCCCAGCCGCCCCAGAATGTTCGAAACCTCACAGGAGCCTCCCGGATTGCGGCCCGAGTGTATCACAGGATTTGATGACGGCAAAGGACTTAAGTCCGCCGAGAAGAATCGGCCGGCGCCCGCGGCGCGCTTATTCTATAATTCTAGAAGTATGGAATCACAGCAGGGGGAACCCGTCCCGATCGCCCTGGCGCGGTACGCCGATCAGTTCGCCGCGCTGGGCTCAGAGGCTCGTCTAGGCATCCTGCGGCTGCTGCTGGCGGCCCATCCCCGGGGAATGGTGGTGGGGGAGCTGCAGCAGGAGCTCGCCATGGCGCCCTCGACGCTGTCGCACCACCTGGAGCGGCTGAAGACCGAGGGCCTGATCGTGTCGGCGCGCGAGGGGACTTTTTTACGCTACACGGCCCACGACGTGGAGCTGCGGAACCTGCTGGCGTTCCTGTGGGCCGAGTGCTGCAGCCGCAATCGGCCGCTGGCCCCCGAAGACGTGTTGGCCTGCTGTGGAGACCCGAACGCCACATGCGCATCCTGATCCTTTGTACCGGCAACTCCTGCCGCAGCCAGATGGCCGAGGCGATGCTGGCCTCGTTCGACGACCGCCTGGAGGTCTTCTCCGCCGGCTCGAAACCCGCCGAGCAGGTCCATCCGCTGGCCGTTCGCGTGATGCGCGAGGTCGGCCTGGACATTTCCGCCCATCGCCCCAAGAGCGTCCGGGAGTTCCTCGACCAGCCCTTCGACTACGTTGTCACCGTCTGCGACAACGCCCGGGAGGCCTGCCCGGTCTTCACCGGCGCGGTCGGCGAGCGCCTGCACATCGGCTTTGACGACCCCGCCGAGGCGACCGGAACCGAGGAAGAGATCCTCGCGGTGTTCCGCCGCGTACGCGCCGAAATTCGCCAGGACTTCCTGGAGCTTTACTTGTATCAACTCAAACCGCGTTTGTGACTGGAGGAATCGAACATGCAATCCGCCGTGGAATTTGCCGCCAACACCCGCGTTCACATCGCGCTCGACTCCAAGGACGTCGAGCGCTCCATCGCTTTCTATCGCATCCTGTTCGCCCAGGAGCCGACGAAGGTCCGGCCCGGCTATGCCAAGTTCGAGGTCGCCGACCCGGCCCTGAACCTGTCGCTGAACGCTTCCGCCACGGCCCGGCCGGCGGCCTCGCACTTCGGCGTGCAGGTGAAGTCGAGCGAAGCCGTCGCCGAGGCCACCGAGCGGTTCCGCGCGGCGGGCCTCGCAACCGAGATCGAGGAGAACGTCACCTGCTGCTACGCCGTGCAGGACAAGGTCTGGGTGAAGGACCCCGACGGCAACGCCTGGGAGATCTTTGTGGTGCTCGAAGCCGACACGGCTGAGCACGGCAAGGCGCAAGAGGGCCAGTGCTGCGCCCCGGAGCCTGCCTTGGTCACCCTGGGCTAAACGGGCCAGAGAAAGGGCCGGACGGCGGCGTCCGGCCCTGGTTGGTTGAGACCCGAGCTGCGCGTTAGAAGCCGTAGCGCAGCCCGAGCTGGAAGATGCGGCCCGAGGCGCCCGGCGTGAGGCCGGTGATCTTGCCGAAGTTGCCCGCCTGCCGATTCTGCTGCGGGGTGGCGAAGTTCGCCCGGTTGGGGAAGTTGATGACCTCGGCCCGGAACTCCAGCGTGTGGCCCTCGATCGGCATCAGGAAGCGCTTGATCAGCGACAGGTCCGCCCGCACCGCGCCCGGCCCGATGAAGGCGTTGCGGCCGGTGTTGCCGAACGTGCGCGCCGCCGGCCGCACGAAGTTGTCCACGTTGAAGTAGGTGGCGCCCAGCACGTTGTCACGCCAGTTGGCGGTCTCCTGGTAGGGGCCGATGGCGTCCGCGCGGACGCGCGCCGCCGTCGGGTAGATCTGCCCGGCGTTGCCCCAGTAGGCCGAGAAAGGCGGCCCGGTGCGGAGCTCCAGGATCGTGCTCAGGCTCCAGCCGCCAAGGACGTGGTTGACGGCCGCGTTGCCCGGGTCGAAACGGCGGCCCCGGCCCACCGGCAGATCCCACACGGCGGCGGAGATGAGGCGGTGCTTGATGTGGCTGCCGCCGAGTCCGAAGGCCAGCGAGCGGTCGTACTGGTTGGAAAACGGCGCGTTGCCGTCCTCGCCGGCCAGCTCGTTGCGGCCTTCCACGTCATCCAGCGCCCGGGCGAAGGTGTAGTTGGTGTTGAACTGCAGGCCGTTCGAATAGCGCTTCTCGAGCTTGAGGTTGAGGCCCCAGTAGTCCGACCGGCCCCAGGTGGGGGCGATCATCGTGACGTTGCCGAACTGCGGGAAGGGCCGCAGCGCCTGCTGGGAGTAGCCTTCGTCGAGCAGGTGGATATTGTCCGGGTGGATCTGGTTCAGCGTGGCCGTGCCCGGGATGGTGAGCTTGCGGCCGAGCGTGACCAGGGCGCCGGCCTCCAGCAGCATGTTGCCCGGCAAGCGGCGCTGGACGTTCAGGTTGTAGGTGAGCAGGTAGGGGTTGGGCCGGTCCTCGGGCTGGAAGAACTGCGGCGAGAAGATGGTCCCCTGCCCGATCGGCACGGCGCCGAAGCCCGGGACCAGGTCGGCCTCGGTGGGTTCGGGAATCGCCGGCAGACCGTTGCGCAGCAGGAACGCCGCCTGGGTGTTGTTGGGCGCCGAGAAGCTGCCGTTGATGGAGAAGCCGGCGTTGGCGACGATCGGCGTGGCCTGGTCGTACTGCCCCGTGTAGAGGATGGAGGCGCCGCCGCGAATCACCCAATCGTCGCTCGGACGGTAGGCGAAGCCCAGGCGCGGGCCGATATTGCCGGTGACGAAGTTGTGGGCGTATTTCGACCCGCCGCGGGCGTCCCGGCCGGACCAGGTGATCACGCCGGGGCAGTCGCAGACCGGGTTGATGGCGGTCTCGTCAAAGGAGTTCTGGCGATTGTCGATCTTCTCCCAGCGCGGCGTGTCGAGGTCGTAGCGCAGGCCGAGGTTGAGGGTGAGCTTCGAGCTCACCTTCCAGTCGTCCTGCACGTAGGCCCCCATGGAGTTGGCGCGGCTGCGAATCAGGTAGGTCTGGGTGCGGCCGGCGCTGGCGACGAAGCCGTAGAGCAGGGCGGCGATGGGATCGCCGGTGGCGTTGTTGTTGAAGTTGAACGAACCGCCGGCGCTGGGCAGGTTCTCGTCATCGTTCTGCGAGGCCCTCATCTCCCAGCCCCACTTGATGGTGTGCTTGCCTTCGACGAAGGTCCAGTTGGTGATGAAGTGGTTGTCCCGAATGGGGAACTGCCGACGCTCCTGGCCGCCGCTGCGGCCGATGCGCTGAATGCCGCCGCTGAAGCCCATGCCGGGGAAGAACTCCGGATCGACGCCGGTGAGCCCCAGCTTCTCCGGCCAACCCGCTCCCTTGAGGGTGATGATCGGGTGGTACTTGCGGCGATTCCAGGTAAAGCGGTATTCGGCCACCATGCGGCTGGTGATGTTGGAAATGCCGGTGACGGACCAGTTGAAGTAGGTGTTGCGGATGATCTGGTTGTCGTTGTGCGCCGGGATGGGCCACAGGCCGATGCCGTTCTCGTTGGTCCCCAGGTTGTGGACGTAGCGGCCGTAGATGCGGTGCCGGTCCGAGATGGAGTGGTCGACGCGCGTGCTCAGCGTCTGCACGTCGCTGGTGCTGCCCGCACGGCCCAGGTAGTTCTGGTTCCGCGAAGCGCGCCCGGTGACGTTGGGCGTGGGCCAGAACTGGGTCATCTGCATCCCGATCGGGTCCATCTGGGTTTGGGGGATGATCTTGTTCGGCAAGGCCTGCCCGGTGAAGGGGTCCTTGATCGCGGCGCTGATGCCGGACAAATCGCCTTGCAGCTCGGCCGGGTCGGGGATGTTCTCCAGCCGCGGATCGGCGGTGCGCTGCCGCTGCCACTCCATCGAGGAGAAGAAGAAGGTGCGATCTTTGACGACCGGGCCGCCGAAGGCCCAGCCGAACTGATTGCGGCGCAGCTTCTGCTTCTTCGCGGCGAAGAATTGGCGCGAGTCCATCGCATCGTTCCGCAGGAAGTCGTACAGGGCTCCGTGGAACTTGTTGGTGCCCGACTTGGTCGTCATCTGGATGAAGCCGCCGCCGGAGCGGCCCATCTCCGCCTTGTAGTTGGAGACCTCGACGTTCATCTCTTCGAGCGCCTCGATGGGCGGGTCGAAGTTGAGCGAGGCGACGCCGAGCAGGACGTTCTGGGTGGAACCGCCATCGAGCGTCCACATGGCGTTGTTGGAGCGGCCGCCGGCAATCTGGAACTGCGAGCCGGTGCCGGTCTGCACGACGAAGCCGGACAGCCGCACGAGCTGGGCGGCGCGCCGGCCCAGCAGAGGCATGTTCTTGATTTGCTCGTTCTTGACGATGCTGCCGACCGAAGAGTTCTCGGTCTTGAGCAGCGGCACGTCGGCTTCGACGGTGATGACCTCGGTGACGTCGCCCAGCTCGAGCACCACGTCCACGCGGGCGACGGCGGCGGTATCGAGCTCGATGCCGCGCCGCACGAACTGCTTGAAGCCGGCCGACTCGACCGTGAGGTCATAGTTGCCGGGCTTGACGAAGGTCAGGGTGTAGACGCCGGCCGGGCCGGTCGACGCCGTGTAGGTCTCGCCCGAAGCGGGGTTGACCAGAGAGATCTCCGCGCCGGGGATGACCGCGGCGGTGGAGTCGGTGACCAGGCCGCTCAGCGTGGCGGCCTGTTGTCCCCAAAGCAGATTCGTTCCTGCAAGAACCAGGAGTGCGAGCCGGAAGCTCGCGAGCTGACGTGGCATTCCTACCCTCTTTGTCTGTCAAAGAGGTTGGAGCAAGGAGACGCCCCCGCCCCCGGCCGGCGGAAACGCTTACACGCTGGCCGCTCCGAACCAGGGATTCCCGATAATTCAACGGGTTACGGTCCCTAACCCCAACCCAAGCAGGGCAGAGATTAGCAGCGGCCCGCCGGGTCTGTCAATCTAAATTCGTGTCAAGTTTCCACCTGTATTCGGAGTACAAGAATCCCCATTCCTACTCCGCATAGTAGGGATATCAAGAATCGCTGGGCAGGCGGTCCGAGCGGAGCGGCAGACGCAGCTCCGCCTGAAAAGCTCGACGGATCGAGCCGGGGAACGTCTGGTCTGGAAAAAGGGGAAGAGTTTGCGGGGAGACGCGAACGCCCCTCCCCGCGTTCGGAAGAGATTACAGAACGCTCTCGGTCCAGCCCTCGATCGTCGCACGCATGTGCTCGAGGAACTTGGCCGCCAGGGCGCCGTCGATGAGCCGGTGGTCGATCGTCAGCGTCGCGTAGCAGATGGAGCGGATCGCGATGGCGTCGCCCACCACCACCGGCGCCTTGTGCAGGGCGCCCAGGCCCAGCAGCGCGGAGTTAGGCTGATTGATCGCCGGCGTGGCGAAGACCGAGCCGTAGGAGCCGTAGTTGGAGATCGAGAAGCTCGACTCCTTGAGCTCGTCGGGCTTGAGCTGCTTCTTGCGCGAGCGGTCCGCCAAGTCGTTGAGGGCCTTCTGCAGGCCGACGATCGACAGGTTGTCGGCCTGCTTGATCACCGGCACCATCAAGCCCCAATCCAGCGCCACGGCGATGCCGAGGTTGATGTCGCGGTGGTAAATGATGTCGTCGCCGTCGAGCGACGCGTTCACCATCGGGAACTCCTTGAGAGCCGCCGCCGCCGCCTTCATGAAGAACGGCATGAAGGTGAGCTTGATGCCGTTCTGCTCGAGGAACTTGTCCTTGGCCGCCGCTCGCGCCTTGACGATCGCCGTGCAGTCGAACTGGTGCACCATCGACACGTGCGGCGCGGTGTGGTGCATGGAGCGCACCATGTGCTCGGCGATGCGCTTGCGCATGGTCGAGAGCGGCTCGGCGTAGTAGTCGCCGAAGCGCGAATCCGGCGCCGCCGGGAAGGGGTTGTAGCCCCCGGCCGGAGCCGCGGGAGCAGCCGCGGCCGCCGCCGGAGCGGGTGCGGCGGGAGCAGCAGGCGCAGCCGCCGGAGCCGGCTTGGGCGCGGGCGCGGCGGCGGGAGCCGGAGCGGCTTTGGGCGCCGCCAGATGCGCTTCCAGGTCCTTCTTGGTGATGCGTCCGCCGGGGCCGGAGCCGGACACCTGGCTCAGGTCGATGCCCTCTTCGCGCGCCATGCGGCGCACCAGCGGCGACGAGCGCACGGCTTCGCCGGAGGCTTCCTCGGCCGCCGCGGCAGGCTTCTCTTCTTCCTGGGCCGCGGCCTCTTCCGCCGGAGCCTCGGCCTTTTCGGCCTTGGCGGGCTTGGACGCCGCGCCGCCTTCGGCGATGCGCGCGATCACCTTGTTGATCTCGACGACCGAGCCTTCCTCGGCCAAAATCTCTTCCAGCGTGCCCGAAACCGGCGACGGCACCTCGGAGTCCACCTTGTCGGTCGAGATCTCCAGCAGAGCCTCGTCGCGCTCCACTTGGTCGCCGACCTGCTTCAGCCAGCGCGTAATCGTACCTTCCACAATGCTTTCGCCCATCTGGGGCATCAAGACGTCGCTCATGGTCGTGCTTCTCCCTGCTCGGCCGCCTGCATCGTGTGGCCGAATACTTCACCAAAATGCCCGAGAATCCGGGCCCGAATCTCGTCGCGCGGCGGCGCCTCGCCCAGCAGCCTCTCCAAGGAGGTCACCGGCCGCGTCAGCCCGCACGGAATGATGTGATCGAAATAGCTCAAGTCGGTGTCGACGTTGAGCGCAAAGCCGTGGGAGGTCACCCAGCGGCTCAAGTGGACTCCCATCGCCGCTACCTTCGCGCCCTCCACCCAGACGCCCGTCGCCCCCGCTTCGCGCTCCCCGCGCAGGCCGTAGTCGGCCAAGGTGCGGATCAGGACCTCTTCGAGCGCGCGCATGTAGGCCGACACATCGCGCTTCCAGTGCTTCAGATCGAGCAAAGGATAGCCGACGAGTTGGCCCGGCCCGTGGTAGGTGACGTCGCCGCCACGGTCGGTCTCTTCCAGGGCCACGCCCAGGGCGGCCAGCCGCTCCGGCGAGGCGAGGATGTTCGACTCATGGGCGTTGCGGCCGAGCGTGACCACGTGCGGATGTTCGACGAACAGCAGCACGTCGGCGTCGGCGCCGGCCTTCAGGCGCTCGGTGTGCTCGAGCTGCACGCGCCACGCCTCGGCGTAGCCCAGCCGCCCCAGATCCCGCCACTCGCACACCCGGCCCGGCGTGGCCGGAATCGCCGGCGGCGTGCCGCGCGGGGCTTGGCTGGGTGCGGCGTGGGCGGCGGCGGTCATCGGTTTCAGCCGTTGATCTGCAGCCCGGATACGGCGTTGAAGGCGTCCTGCATCGCCTCGGGCAGGGTCGGATGCGCGTGGATGGCCTGCGTCATGGTCTCCACGGTCGCCTCGGCCTGCATGGCGGCGACGGCCTCGGCGATCAACTCGGTCACCAGCGGACCGATCATGTGTACGCCCAGGATCTCGCCGTACTTGGCGTCGGTGACGACTTTGATGAAGCCGCCGTGCGAGCCCAGGATCGTCGCCTTGGAGTTGCCCGCGAACGGGAATTTGCCGATTTTGACGTCGTAACCGGCCTCGCGCGCCTTCTTCTCCGTCAGGCCCACGCTGGCGACCTGCGGCTCGCAATAGGTGGCGTTCGGGTTGAGCAGATAGTTGATCGGCTCGGGGTTCTTGCCGGCGATATGCGCCACGGCGATCAGCCCTTCCATCGACGCCGTGTGCGCGAGCTGCGGCGCGCCGAGCACGATGTCGCCGATGGCGTACATGTTGGGCTCGGTGGTCCGCATCAGCCCGTCGGTCTTGATGAAGCCTCGCTCGGCTACGATCTTGGTGTTTTCCAGGCCGATATTCTCGGTGTTCGGCGCGCGCCCCACGGCCACCAGCAGCTTTTCGACCTCGAGCTTCTGCGGCTTGCCGTCGGGGCCCTGGTAGGTCAGCTTGACGCCCTTCTTGGTCTTCTCGATCTTGTCGACCTTGGTGTCGACGTGGATCTTGACGCCCTTCTTCTCGAAGATCTTCTTGATCTCCTTGGAGACGTCGTCGTCCTCGGGCGGCAGCACTTTCGGCAGCATCTCGAAGACGGTGACGTCGGAGCCGAAGGTGTTGTAGACCGAGGCGAACTCCATGCCCACCGCGCCGGCGCCGATCACGGCCAGCGAGGCCGGAACCTTGGCCATGTCGAGAATCTCGATGTTGGTCAGGATCTTCTCGGGGTCGGGCTCCAGACCGGGCAGCATGCGGGCGCGCGAGCCGGAGGCGACGATGATGTTCTTGGCCGACAGGACCTTCTTGCCGCCGGGCCCATCCACCTCGATCTTGCCGCCGCCGAGCAGCTTGCCGTAGCCGGGGATGTGGTCGACCTTGTTCTTCTTGAACAGCATGCCGATGCCGCCAGCGTGCTTGTCGACGATTTTCTGCTTCTCCTCGCGCATCTTGCCCATGTCGAGGGTTACCCCGCCATGGTTGATGCCGATGCTGGCGCTGGTCTTGAAGTGCTCGTAGACGTCGGCGTAGTGCAGATAGGCCTTGGTCGGAATACAACCGACATGCAGGCAGGTGCCGCCGAGCTTCGGGTCTTTTTCGATGCAGCCGACCTTGAGGCCGTACTGGCCGGCGCGGATGGCGGCAACATACCCGCCGGGGCCGCTACCCAGGATGAGAACGTCGTAGTCCATAGAAGCGAAGCTCTCAGTGTATCAACGGGAAGGGACCACGGGTCAGCCTCGGGGGTCCGGGTTGCGCGGCGGGGCGGTCCGGGCTGCTGTATTCTGAGGGCGGGCATGCCGACCTCCACCGTGACTCTCGCCGTCCGTCTGGAGGCCCGCGTTCGACGCGCGGGCGCGCTTTGGGTGGCAGCCTGTCCGCCCTTGGACGTGGTGACGCAAGCCGATACGCAGCCGGAAGCGCTGGCCGCCCTGCGGGAAGCCGTGGAAGCGTGGTTCGAATCGTGCGTGGAGCGCGGAGTGCTGGACGCGGCCCTCCGCGAGGCGGGCTTCGCGCCATCGTAGGTCTGAGCCACGCAGAGTCAGAGCCGAGGGCCGCAAACGGACCTAGGCGAGACCGGCGCGCGGTGGAAGAAATCGACGGCCGGTGCTAGCCTTGCCGCATGCCGCCCACCGAAGATCCCGATGCTATTTCAAAAACGCCTCCCGAGCCGCCCGCGCCGCTCGCCTTCGACCGTCCCGCATTCCACCAACAAGCCGCCCCGGAATTCGCCTGCGCTTTGTGCGGCGCGGGCCTGACGGGCCAGTATTACCAAGCCAACGGCGCCCCGGTTTGCTCGGACTGCCGTTGGAAGGCCGAGCACGAGTCCGGGCCTCCCCAGGCCGGTCGGGTCGGACGCTTCGGCAAAGCCGCGCTCTACGGTCTGGGAGCCGCCGCGGCCGGGACCCTCGTTTATTTCCTGGTGCTGTGGGGAACAGGTTATGAGATTGGATTGATCGCCATTCTGGTCGGGTGGATGGTCGGTAAGGCCGTCTTCAGCGGCTCCGGAGGAGTCGGCGGCAGGGCCTATCAACTCTTGGCCATGGGGCTCACCTATGTCTCCATCTGCGCCAGCTACGCGCCCATGGTGGTGCAAGGGCTGCGGGAGGCGCAGGCCGCCGAAACGACTGCCGGGGCCGGGGCGCCCGAAGGCGCCGACGCGGCGCAAGGGAGCTCGAGCGTGACCAGGTCCGGCTCCACGGAGAGTTTCGTGCGCATGGCGCCCAACGGCGAGCCGGATTCGCAGCCGCTGACGCAAGAAGAGATGCAGGCCGCTCTGCCATTGCCCGACGACCCGGAGCAGATGCAGCCGGGCCAAACCTACAAGGTCGATTTGGCTTCGTCGGAGGAAGAGTTGTCGCCGGCGCTGTCGCTGGTTGTCTTCACCGTCGTGGTGGCGGTGATCGCCTTGGCGGCGCCGTTCCTGGGCGGCCTCGAAAACATCTTCGGCCTGTTCATCATCGCCTTCGGACTGTTCGAGGCCTGGAAGCATGCGGCCCGGCCGGCGATCCTCTTCGAGGGGCCCTTCTCGGCCGGCGCGGCGGAAGCAACCCGGGCCCCGGCGCTGCCGGAAGCGGCGGAAGCGCATGGCGAGTAGCGCGGACGTCCGCTCCCCCGCCCCCGGAGCGTCCCACTGCCCCGCCTGCGGGTGCGAGTCTCCCGCGGCCCGCCTGCTGTGCCCGCGCTGCGGTGCGCTGCTGCACCGCCGTCGGCTGGAGGAGTTGGCGGCGCAGGCGACCCAAGCGGAAGCCGCGGACCGCTGGGGCGAGGCCGCCGGCCTCTGGCGCGAGGCGCTGGCGCTGCTCCCGCCGGGCTCCCAACAGCATCAGGACGTGGGCCGCCGCGCCGCCGAGGCCGCCCGCAAAGCGCCGGCGAGCCTGCTGGACCAGCCCCCGGGCGGCGCCGGCAAGATGCCGAAGATTCTGGGCAGCCTGGGCGCGGTCGGCGTCGCGCTGTGGAAGCTCAAGTTCGTAGCCGTCTTTCTGCTGACCAAGGCCAAGTTCCTGCTGCTGGGGCTGAGCAAGGGCGGCACGCTGCTGACGATGCTGCTGTCGTTCGGCGTCTACTGGGCGGCTTTTGGGTGGTGGTTCGCGGCGGGGCTGGTGATCTCGATCTACATCCACGAGATGGGCCACGTGGCGGCGCTGCGCCGTCTGGGCGTCAAGGCGTCCGCGCCGATGTTCGTGCCCGGGCTGGGCGCGGTGATCCGGCTGCGGGAAGCTCCGGCGGACTCCCTGGAAGACGCCGAAGTGGGCTTGGCGGGGCCGATCTGGGGGCTGGGGGCTGCCGCGGCCTGCTGGGCGGTCTTCCTCGCCACGGGTTCGGGCGCCTGGGGAGCGATCGCCAAGCTGGGCGCTTGGATCAACCTGTTCAATCTGCTGCCGTTCTGGCAGTTGGATGGCGCGCGGGGCTTTCGCGCCCTCGACCGGCAACAGCGCTGGCTGGCGGCGGCCTTCGTGGTCTGCGCCTTCGTGCTCAGCGGCGAGGGGATGCTGCTGCTGATCGCCGCCGTCGGCGCCTGGAACGCCTGGCGGAGTGACGCGACGACGCCGAACTGGCGCATCCTGGCGACGTACTTGGGGCTGATCGCGGCGCTGAGCTGGCTGGCGGTGCGGGTCGTCCCGATGCCGACCTAGCCGAGAGCGCTACTTGTCCTGCGCGGTGTCGGCGCTGCTGACCCCACGGACCTTGGGCTTGGGCGTGGAGTCCGGCTTGGGGGCCGGCGGCGCGTCGAGCGAATGGACGGCGCGGTGCGGCTCGGGGGTCTTGGCGCTGCCCTTGATCTCTTTGAGCCGCTCGTCGGAGGCGCCGGCGTGCCGCAGCGCCCGTCTCTCGGACTGTAGGCGCCGCGCCTCCTTCCACATCTGCTCCTGCTCGCGGCGGGCTTGCAGCTTCTGGACGCCGGAGGAGCGCCGCCGCAACTGCTTGGCCGCGCGCTTGTTGCGCTCCTTAGCGGCGGCGACCTGCGCCTTGTCAGAGGACTTCTGGCCCGCCGCAGCGAACGAAGGCCCCAGCAGGGCCGCCCCCAACAGCAACAGGCAGGAAAGCAATCCGGCGCGGGTCATGACTCATACGGTAGCATCGCCGGACGCCCAGCCTTCGCGCATCGGGCGTCCGGCCCACTCTTCTCGGGCTTTCGCCCTTACTCGTGCTCGGCCAAGAAGCGCTCGGCCTCGATGGCCGCCATGCAGCCCGCTCCGGCGGCCGTGATCGCCTGGCGGTAGACCTTGTCCTGCACGTCCCCGGCGTGGAACACGCCCTCCACGTTGGTGCGGGCGCCGCCGGCGGAGACGATGTAGCCGTCCTCGTCGAGCTCGAGCTGCCCCTGGAAGATCTTCGTGTTCGGCACGTGGCCGATCGCCAGGAACAGCGCGCTGGCCGGGTAGTCCCAGGTCTTGCCGTCGACGGTCGACTTCAGCCGCACGCCGGTGACTTCCTTCTGGTCCACGTCGTACACCTTGTCGACCTCGGCGTTGGTGATCCAGTGGATCTTGGGGTTCTTGCGAGCCCTCTCCAGCATGATCTGCGAGGCGCGGAACTCTTCGCGGCGGTGCACCAGGGTGACCTTCGAGGCGAACTTCGTGAGGAACGTCGCCTCCTCCATGGCCGAATCGCCGCCGCCGACCACGACCACCGGCTGCTCGCGGAAGAAGAAGCCATCGCAGGTGGCGCACGAGCTCACGCCGTGGCCGATGAGCTTCTGCTCGGACTCAATCCCCAGCCAGCGCGCCGATGCGCCGGTCGCCACGATCAGCGCCTCGGTCTGGATCTCCTCGCCGCTCACCCACAGGGTGAAAGGACGGTGCGACAGATCGACCTTTTCGACGTTGCCGCCCTTGTACTCGGCCCCAAAGCGCTGGGCCTGCTTCTTCATGTTCTGGACCAGATCAGGGCCCATGATCGGGTCGGGGAAGCCCGGGAAGTTCTCCACGTCGGTCGTGATCGAGAGCTGCCCGCCAGCCTCCAGGCCCTCGATGACGAGCGGCTCCAGGTTGGCCCGGGAGGTGTAGATCGCGGCCGTGTTGCCGGCGCACCCGGACCCAATGATGACGACTTTGCGCATCCGTGTCTTACTCCTTGCTCGAATCGAAACTTTGAATCGCCTTCTTTAGATGCACGACGGTTGCAGGGGGGCTCAATCGTCCTCCGCGGCGTGCTCTTCGAGATCCTCGAGGTCCACCACCTCGAGCGCGGCCTCGTGCGTCGCTTCCAGCACCACCGGGCAGGCGACGCCGGCGTCGAAGGCCTGCTTCCAGCTCGCCGCGCAGACGCACCATTGGTCGCCGGGCTGCAGGCCGGGAAAGTTGTACTGCGGCATCGGCGTCATCAGGTCGTTGCCATTGGACCGCAGAAAGGCCAGGAACTCGGCCGTGACCCGGCAGCAGACCGTGTGGGAGCCCACGTCTTGCGGGCCCGTGTTGCAGGCGCCGTCGCGGAAGAAGCCCGTCAGGGGATCTCGCGAACAGGGCTCGAGCTCGCCGCCCAGCACATTGCGCGACGACCGGCGCGAGACGACCGCGTGGCCGTTGGTCGGCCGGTGGCCGTTGACGGGAAATCCGTTACTCGACGACATCGTGTTGCTACCCAGCATGCCAGATTCAGCACGCCTTCCGGCCCTCGAGCCCGGGCCGAGCCGTCAACGGGCGATGCGGCGTTCCGCCCATCCGAGCCCGAAATCGGCGGCCAGCGCCAGCAGCGCCGACGGAACGGCCCCTAGCAGAATCAGCCGCGCGTTGACCGTCTGCAGCCCCGTAAAGATGAACGTCCCCAGCCCGCCGGCGCCGATCAGGGCCGCAATCGTCGTCACTCCCACGCAGGTCACCGTCGCCACGCGTAGCCCGGCCAGAATCAGCGGCGCGGCCAGCGGCAGTTCCACCAGACGCAGCAACTGCCAGTCCGTCATCCCCATCGCCAGGGCCGATTCGCGCACCGAGGGGTCCACGCCGCGCACGCCCTCGTAGGCGTTGCGCAGGATGGGCAGTAGCGCGTAGAGCGTGAGCGCGATGACCGCCGAGCGCGCGCCGATGCCGCCGATCAGCGGGATGGGGATCAGGAAGCCGAACAGCGCCAGGCTCGGAATCGTCTGCACCACGTTGGCGAAGCCCAGCGCCCAACGCTCCAGCCTCGGCCGGCGGGTGACGGCCACGCCCAGCGGAATCCCGATGGCGGCCGCGATGCCGATGGCCAACAGCGTCAGCCAAAGGTGCTCTCCGGTCCGTCGCAACAGCTCGGGGGCGTGCAGCGCCAGAAACTCGCCCAGCGGCTGAGGGTTCATGCGGCGCTCTCCCGGAACCGGCGCACGCGCTCTTCGGGCGCGGCTTCGAACTCCGCCGGCGTTCCGCGCCACACCACCCGGCCCTGCTCCAGCAGAGCGATCCGGTCCGCCAGCAGCAGGGCTTCGCGCACGTCATGGGTCACCAGCACGATCGTCTTGCGCAGCGCGCCTTGCAGCCGCAGCAACTCCTGTTGCAGGTCGCGCCGCGTGATCGGGTCGAGGGCGCCGAAAGGCTCGTCGAGCAGCAGGATGGGCGGGTCCGCCGCCAAGGCCCGGGCGACGCCCACACGCTGCCGCTGGCCGCCGGAGAGCTCGCGGGGCCGCCGGGCGGCGACAGCGTCGGGCTCCAGACCCACCAACTCCAGCAACTCCCGCACGCGCCGGCGGACGGCCTCCTCCGGCCGGCCCTCCAGCCGCGGCACGACGCCCACGTTGCGCTCCACGCTCCAGTGTGGAAAGAGCCCCACCTCCTGGATTACGTAGCCGATGCGGCGGCGTAAGCGGATGGGGTCCCAGTCGAGCGTGCGGCGGTCCTCCACCCACACCTCGCCGGCCGAGGGCGACTGCAGGCGGTTGATGAGCCGCAGGAGCGAGGTTTTGCCGGAACCGCTGCGGCCCAGCAGGGCCAGCGTTTGGCCGGCCGCCGCGTCGAGCGTGACGTCGTCGAGAATCAGCGCCTCGCCGATTTGATAGCGAACGCTTTCCAGGCGGACCGGCGAGATCGCGGCGGAGTCCATGGGGGCTCCGCGTTATGGTAGCTCGCCGCGGCCGTCAGGCGACCCGGTCCAGTGAGATGTCGATGACCTCCAGGCCGATGCGGTAGCGGCCCGCCGCCGTGAGCTTGGAGTGCGCCACGCGCGCCGCGGCGTCCACACGGAGGCGCAGGTCGGGCCTGGAAAGGACCCCTTTGACTTCCACTTCCACGCCTCGATCCAGCGGCGTGAAGGTCTCCACGCCGAGACCGCCGACGCTGACATCGACCAATTGGGCCATGATGGGCCGATAGGGCGGAGGCCCGCTGCGCGGCGTCAACCGCAAGCCGCAAGGGGTCTCCACCGGAATCCGGCGCTTATCCCGGCGATCGCTGCTCATACGGAGCGCTATCGACCGGGCCGGGGTAATCCTATAGCAGCCTCCGGAAATATTCTTTGCTTTGCGATAATCAGGCCCGATGCGCACCGCTCTCCTCCCCCTCGCCCTGCTCGCTCTGCTGGCCGCCTCCGCCCCGGCCCAGACCTATGACATCGTCATTCGAGGAGGCCGCGTGATGGACCCGGCCACGGGCCTGGACAAGGTTCTCAACGTGGGCGTCGACGGCGGCGAGATCGCCGTGCTGGCCGACTACGACATCGAAGGCCGCACGGTTCTGGAAGCCTCCGGCCGCGTGGTGGCCCCGGGCTTCATCGACCTCCATGAGCACGGCCAGAGCCCCGCCAACTACCGCGCGCAGATCCACGACGGAGTGACGACGGCGCTGGAGCTCGAGATCGGCGTGGAAGACATCCCGTCGTGGTACGCCGAACGCGAGGGCAAGGCCCCGGTCAACTACGGCGCCTCCATCTCGCACCCCTACTCGCGCAACATCGCCGAGATCGGCAAGAACCCCGGCCTGGAGGGCGAGGCCCTGATGCGGCCGCTCACCGAGGACGAGCTCGTCAAGCTGGAACGACGCATCGCCATGCAGCTCGGCGAAGGCGCCGTCGCGGTCGGATTCGGCATCGCCTACACGCCGGGCGTCACGCAGCAGGAGCTGAACCGCATCTTCACCAAGGCCGCCGGCTACAACGCCGTCTGCCACGTCCACATGCGCGGCGGCTACAACCTCGAGAACCTCAACGAGCTGCTGGCGGCGGCCGAGGCCAGCGGCGCCTCGCTGCACATCGTCCACATCAACTCCAGCGCCAAAAAGGAAGCGGCCAAGTACCTGGAGGCCATCGAGGCCGCCCGCAAGCGCGGCATCGACGTGACCACCGAGTGCTACCCCTACAACCAGGGCTCCACGCTGATCCAGTCCCACCTGTTCGACGACTGGGAGACCAACCCGCTCTACACCGACAAGTACATCAACGAGTTCATCTGGGTGGAGACGGGAGAGCGCCTGAACCGCAAGACCTTCGCCGAGAAGCGCAAGATCGGCGGCACCATCATCACGCCCCCGGGCTACTCCATGGAGACCGTGGAGATGCTGGTGGCGCATCCGCTGACGATGATCGCCTCCGACGGCATGTGGATCGACCAGGGTCGCGCCCATCCGCGCACCTACGGCACCTACTCGCGCATCCTCGGCCACTACGTGCGGGAGCGGAAGGCGCTGACGCTGATGGAAGCGCTGAAGAAGATGACGATCATGCCGGCGGAGCGGGTGGCGGGCCGCGTCCCGAGCATGCGCAAGAAGGGCCGGGTCGAGCCGGGCATGGACGCCGACCTGGTCGTCTTCGACCCCAACACGGTGATCGACAAGGGCACCTACCAGGACCCGGCGCAATACTCGGCGGGCTTCTCGCACGTGCTGGTGAACGGCGTGATTACCTTGCGCGACGGCAAGTTCGTGGAAGACGCCGCCGGCGGCATCGCCATCCGGGCGCGCTGAGGGCCTACCGACTTCAGCGCAGCTCGAGCGTGCTGCGGTCGACGTGTTCCACGTGGCCGCGGGGCCGCAGGCGGCTGCCCTTGACGCCTCGGTCGCCCAGGTCCCTCCGCGCCTGCTCGGCCAGCTCCGTCAACCGGCGCACCACGTCGGGGTGCTCCGCCGCCACGTCGTGCGTGGAGCTTACGTCTTCCACCACGTTGAACAGCAGCGGCTGCTTGCCCTCGCCCGGCGCGAAGTGCGGGTGCCGGTCAAAGCTTTCGAGCGGCACGAACAGCTTCCAGGGACCGCTGCGGACTGCCTGGAGCTGCTCCCTCTCGTAGTAGTAGAAGGCCTTGTAGGGAGAGGCGCCGCAGGGCTTGCCGAACAGCAGCTCGCGAATGTCGTAACCGTCGAGCACGCGGTCGCTGGGCGGCTCTCCGCCGGCCAGCTTCGCGAAGGTCGGCAGCAGGTCCATGGTCGAGGCCATCTCGGCGCAAACGCTTCCCGCCGGGACGGCGCCGGGCTGCCACACGATCGTCGGAACGCGGAAAGCGCCCTCGCCGGTGGTATAGCCGCGGCCGTGCAGCGGAGCGTTGCTGCCGCGCGAGGGGTCCGTGGGGTCCTGGGCCAGCGGGGAGCCGTTGTCGGAGGTCCAGATCACCAGGGTGTTTTCGGCGATGCCCAGCTCGGTGAGCTTGTCGAGAATCTGTCCGGCCGACCAGTCCAGCTCCTCGATCGAGTCGCCCCAAGGCCCGTTGCGGCTCTTGCCCCGGAACGCCGGGCTGGAGAACGGTTCCGGCGTGCTGCCGGGCATCGCCTGCGGCATGTAGAGGAAGAACGGCCGGTCGGCATTGGCTTCGATGAACGCCAGCGCCCGCTCGGTGTAGCGCTTGGTCAGCCAGTTGCGGTCCACCGGCGCGTCGATCACCTTCTCGTTCTCCATCAGCGGCAACGGAGGCCAATTGTTGCCGTCGTAGCGATCCCCCAGCCGCCGGCCGACCTCCTGGGTCATGTCGTCGCTGTAGGGGACCCCGTAGAAGAGGTCGAAACCTTGTCGCATCGGCAGAAACGGCGGCTGGTCGCCCAGGTGCCACTTGCCGATCATCGCCGAGGCGTAGCCCAGCGGCTGGAGCACCTCGGCGATGGTGATCTCGTCGGGGTTGAGCCCATAGGGCGACAAGGGGCGCAGCACCTGGCCGTCGCGCGGATTGTCGTGCAGGCCGATGCGCTGGGAGTAGCTGCCGGTCATCAGGCTGGCCCGCGAAGGCGTGCAGACCCCGGCCGTCACGTAGAAATGCGTGAACTTGCGGCCTTCGGCGGCCATCCGGTTGAGGTGGGGGGTGCGGTGGAGCTGGGAGCCGAAGGGCTCGATGTCGCCGTAGCCCAGATTGTCGGTGTAGATGACGATGAAGCTGGGAGGCGCCGCCCGCAGCAGGCCCCCTAATAGCAGGCAGAGGCAGGCGGCCAGCGCGGTGTTCTTCATCGTTCGGCCCATTGTAACGAGGGCGGTCTCAGGCTTGTCGCCTACGGGCGGTCGACCAGCGCATAGAGCTTCTGCTTCAGCGCCCGATAGAGCTCCGGGTCCAACCGAGTTCCCAACTGGAACCGCCAAGTCCGCAGCTCGCCCCGATGCCCCGCGCGGGATTCCCGGGTATGCGCCTCCAGCTCGAAGGGGTCCGCCGACCAGACGCTCTCCAGCCCCTGCCCCAGCCGCCAGTCGCGGTCGTGCGCGTCGTCCTCGGAGTCAAACACCACACGGTCCTGATAGAACAGCAGCTCGCCCTGGCAGCCGCCCAGCCCATGCAGGTGCTTGGCCGACAGCCGCAGACGCGGCTCGTCAGCCTCTGCAATCACGCGGTCCACGGCCGGGCGCGCCACGTGGGCGGCGACGGCGCGGAACAGCTCGTCGCCGATCTCCCCGGTCTGCAAGGTGAAGCGCAGCTCACGGTCCTGCCCCAGCCGCCAGGTCACGTCCTCGTAGGTCAGCAGCCGCAGCTCGGTGCGGCTCACCCGGTCGAGCGTCTGGATCTCGCCGTACTCCCAGCGCAGCGGCGGCTTGTCGCCCTTCGGTTGGAACTCGACGGCCTCGGGCGTGAGCTCCAGGCGCCCGGCCTGGTCCCGCCACAGCGGCTTGTGCAGAACGGCGTCAAACGCGGCGCTCTGGGCCAGGGCCTGGGCGGCCAGCAGCAGGGTCAGAATAGCGAGCCTCATAGCGTCTCCTCCATCGCGTGAAAGCCGGTGAATCGCCGGCCCGGCGGCAGCCCTCGGCTGCGCCACAGGTAGTAGATGATCGGGTAGACCAGCAGCACCACGACGCCCGAGGTCAGCACGCCGCCCACCAGCGGCGTGGCGATGCGCTTCATCACGTCGGCGCCCGTTCCCGTGCTCCACAGAATCGGGAACAAGCCGATCATGTCGGTGGCGATCGTCATCAGGATCGGCCGCACGCGCTTGACCGAGCCGTCATGGATCGACTGCAACAGGTCGTTGCGGTCCCTCATGCGGCCGGCCGCCACGTACTTGCGGTAGGAGCCGTCGAGGTACAGCAGCAGCACGATGGCCGTCTCGGCATACAGCCCGGCCAGCGCGATCATCCCCACCCAGACGGCGATGCTGAGGTTGTAGTCCAGCCAGTAGAGCAGCCACACCGCGCCGATCAGCGCGAACGGCACGCCGGCCAGCACCAGGCCGGTCTCCATCACGGAGCCGCGGTTGAGGTAGATGATCACGAAGATCAGCAGCAGCGTCAGCGGAATCACATAGCGCAGCCGCCGCTCGGCCCGCTGCATGTATTCGTATTGGCCGCTCCAGGAGATCGTGTAACCCGGCGGCAGAGGGACCTTCTCGGCCACCGTCGCCCGCGCCGCCTCCACATAGCCGCCGATGTCGTGCGTGCGGATGTCCACGTAGACCCAGGCGTTGGGCTTGGCGTTCTCGCTCTTGATCGCCGGCGGCCCCAACTGGTAGCGGATGTCTGCGAGCTGCCCTAGCGGAATCTGCAAGCCGGTGGGCGTGGAGACCAGCACTTGCCGCAGCCGCGGCAGATCGTCGCGCAGCTCCCGGCTGTAGCGCAGGTTCACCGGATAGCGCTCCAGCCCCTCGACGGTGGTGGTGATGTTCATGCCGCCGATGGCGCTCATGATCGTCTCCTGCACGTCGTCGACGGTCAGCCCGTAGCGGGCGATGGCGCGCCGGTCGATCTCGAAGTCCAGGTAGTTGCCGCCCATCACCCGCTCGGCGAAGGCGCTCAACGTGCCCGGAACCTCCCGCACGGCGCGCTCGACCTGCTTGCCCAGGTCCTCGAGCACGGTCAGGTCCGGCCCGGCGATCTTGATGCCGACCGGCGTCTTGATGCCGGTGGAGAGCATGTCGATGCGGGTCTTGATGGGCATCGTCCAGGCGTTGGTGACGCCGGGAATCTGCAAGGCCGCGTTCATCTCGTCGATCAGTTTGTCCGGCGTCATTCCGGGCCGCCACTCGCTCTCCGGCTTGAGCGAGATGGTCGTCTCCACCATCGACAGCGGCGCCGGATCGGTGGCCGTGTCGGCCCGGCCGATCTTTCCGAAGACGTGGTCCACCTCCGGGAATGTCTTGATGACCTTGTCCGTCTGCTGCAGCAGCTCGCGCGCCTTGGTCGCCGACAGGCCCGGCAGGGTGGTCGGCATGTAGAGCAGGTCGCCCTCCCACAGCGGCGGCATGAACTCCGAGCCCAACTGCCGGTACGGCATCACGGTGAGCAGCAGCGCCGCCGCCATGGCCGACAGCACCAGCCAGCGGAACCGCAGGCTCAGCTCCAGCAACGGCCGGTAGAGCGCGATGAGCAAGCGGCTCACCGGGTTGCGCTCCTCCGGCAGGATTCGCCCGCGCACCCAGTAGCCGGTCAGCACCGGAATCAGCGTGACCGCCAGGATCGCCGCCGCCGCCATCGAATAGGTCTTGGTGAAGGCCAACGGCTGGAACAGCCGCCCCTCCTGCGCCTCCAGCGTGAACACCGGCAGGAACGACACCGTGATCACCAGCAGCGAGAAGAACAGCGACGGCCCGACCTCCTTCGACGAGGCCCGGATGATCTCCCAGTGCGGCTTCTTGCCGCGGTCGGCGGCCAGGTGCTGGTGGGCGTTCTCCACCATCACGATGCCGGCGTCGACCATCGTCCCGATCGCCACGGCGATGCCGCCCAGCGACATGATGTTCGCGCTCACGCCCTGCAGCCACATCACGATGAACGCCATCAAGATGCCGATGGGCAGCGACAGGATCGCCACCGCGGCGCTGCGGACGTGCAGTAGGAAGACCAGGCACACCAGCCCCACGATCACGAACTGCTGCGTCAGGCTCGACTCCAGGTTGTCGATGGTGCGCTCGATCAGCGCCGTGCGGTCGTAGGCCGTCCGGATCTGCACGCCTTCGGGCAGGCCCGCCTGCACCTCGGCCAGCCGCTTCTTCACGGCCTGGATCACGCCGCGCGCGTCGGCGCCGTGGCGCACCACCACGATGCCGCCCACCACCTCGCCCTCGCCGTCCCAGTCGGCGATGCCGCGGCGAATGTCAGGGCCCATCTGCACGTGCGCCACGTCCTCGAGCAGGATCGGCGAGCCCGAGGAATCCACGCCCAGGGCGATCTGGCGGATGTCGTCGAGCGACTCGATGTAGCCCAGCCCGCGGATCATGAACTCTTTCTCGGCGACCTCCAGCAGCCGCCCGCCGGCGTCGCTGTTGCTGCGGGCCACCGCGCCGCGGATCTTCGAGATGGGGATGTCGTAGGCCCTGAGCTTGTTGGGGTCCACGGTGATCTGGTACTGCCGCACGAAGCCGCCCAGCGAGGCGACTTCTGAGACGCCGGGCACGGAGGTGAGCTCGTACTTGAGGAACCAGTCCTGCATCGAGCGCAGCTCGCTGAGGTCGTGCCGGTCGGATTCGAGCGCATACAGGAACGCCCAACCCACGCCGGTCGCGTCCGGTCCCAGCGACGGCCGCACCCCGGCCGGCAACCGGCCCGCGGCGTAGCTGAGCGACTCCAGCACGCGGCTGCGCGCCCAGTAGAGGTCCGTGCCGTCTTCGAAGATCACGTACACGAACGAAAAGCCGAAGAACGAGTAGCCGCGCACGACCTTGGCGAACGGCGCGGCCAGCAACTGCGTGGTCAGCGGATAGGTGACCTGGTCCTCCACGATCCGCGGCGCCTGCCCCGGGTACTCGGTGTAGACGATCACCTGCACGTCGGAGAGATCCGGGATGGCGTCCAGCGGCGTATGCGCCACCGCGTACACGCCCGCGGCGGTCACGAAGGCGGTCAGCAGCAGC
The DNA here is from genome assembly GCA_016125275.1 of Acidobacteriota bacterium. Classification (GTDB taxonomy): domain Bacteria; phylum Acidobacteriota; class Terriglobia; order Bryobacterales; family UBA6623; genus RI-231. Next base: position 1,290,609 of record WGMB01000003.1, read on the forward strand.
ACCAGAAAGCGGTTGTCCAGGCACCAGTCGATGAGTCGGTCGAACATGGCTGCGGCCTCCTCAGTGCGAATGCCCGGCGTGGCCCTGCGGCGCGGGAGCCTGCGCGGGCGGCGGGGCCGGCATCTTCATCCCCGGCATCGCCTCGGGCGGCGCCGGCTCCTCCGCCGCGCCACGGTTCCCCAGCAGTTGGCGAATGGCCGCCTTGAGATTGCTCTCCGAGTCGATCAGGAACTGCGACGAGGTCACCACGGTCTCGCCCGCCTCCACGCCGCTCCGGATCTCCTGGAATCCCCCGCCCGACGGCCCGATCTCCACCTCGCGCGGCTCGAACGCCCCCCGGCCGGCCTGCACGATCACCAAGCTGCGCTCGCCGCTATGGATCACGGCCTCTTCGGGAACCTTCACGGCGCCGCCGGCGGCGGGCGGACGCAGCAGCACATCGGCGTACATCCCGGGCCGCAGCTTCAGGTCCTGGTTGGGGATCTCCACGAAGGCCGTCAGCGTGCGGCTCTTGGGGTCGAGCGCCGGCCCGAACAGGTTCACCCGGCCGCGCCAGGTGCGGCCCGGAAACGCCTCCACGCTCACCTGCACCGGCATCCCTTGGCGCACGTATTGCATGTCGCGCTCGTAGACGGCGACCTCGGTCCACAGCTTGGTGTGGTTGGCGATGGTGAGAATCGTCATCCCCGGCGTCACCCGCATGCCGTCCAGCGCCGGGGCGCTCTTCCACATCAGGTGCCCGGAGGCCGGCGCAAAGATCGTGACGGTGCGCTCGGGCGCTCCCTCGCGGGCGATCTTCTCAATCTGCTCCTCGGTCAGGTCCCAGTAGTGCAGCCGCTCCTGGGCGGAGGCGAACAGCGACTTGGCGCGCTCCACCGCCTCGGGATAGGCGCCGGATTTCTCCAGCCGCGCCACGTAGTCACGCGCCGCCAGAAACTCCTGCTCGGTGGTCAGCAGCGCCGGGCTGTAGACCTCGAACAGCGGCGTCCCCTCATGGATGTGCTCGCCGATGGTGTTGTGATAGGACTGCTCGATCCAGCCCTCGTAGCGCGTGGTCACCGCATGGACCGACTCCTCGTCGTGAGCCAGCACGCCGACGGTCCGAATCTCGATGGGGATCGATCCGCGCTCGGCCACGGCCGTCCGCACGGCGAAGTTTTGCAGAAAGCTCGGGTCGACGCGCACGATGTTGGCCCCCTGCGCGCCGCCGGCCTCGTCCTCGTAGACCGGAACCAGATCCATACCCATCGGCGATTTGCCGGGCTTGTCGGAGACGTAGTTGGGGTCCATGGGGGCGCGCCAGTAGAGGACCTTGCGCTCGCCCGCGGCCGGCTCTTCTTGGGCCGCGGCATCGGGATGCTCCACCGGCGTCAGCCGCATGCCGCACACCGGGCAGTCGCCGGGGTGGTCGCGCACGATGTGCGGATGCATGGCGCAGGTGTAGAGCCGCTTGGACGCGGCGGGCTCGGCCGTTGCAGCGCCCTGCGGAGCCGGCCGCATCGCCCAGAACGTGGCGCCGACGCCGACCGCCAGCCCCAGCGCCGCCCACAACATCGCCTTCGCGCTCGCGCTCATCGTTGCACCCCCTCCAACTCAGCCAACGGAGCGCCGGTGGCGCGCTCCAACTCCGCCGTGGACTTCCAGTAGTCGCTGCGCAACTGCGCCAGCCCCAGCCGGATCTCGAGCAGCGTGCGCTGGCTGTCGAGCAGGTCCAGCACGCCCACGCCGCCGTTGGCGTACGAAGACTCGCCCGAGCGCAGCGCCTGCTCGGCCTGCGGCAGCAAGGCGTCCTCGAAGAGCTTCAGTTGCGATTGCATCGTCTCCAGGTCGAAGGCGATCGAGCGCACGTCGGCCTGCACCTGGTTCCACAGGCCGCGGTAGCCCTGCTTGGAGGCGAGGAAATTCTCGGTCGCCTCGTAGACGGCGGCGTTGTATTTGCGCCGGAAGATCGGCAAGTTCACGCCGACGGTGACGCTATAGATGTCCTTACCGTTCGACGGCGGCGGCATCGCCCGGCCGGCCTCGTCCTGCCGCTGCCGCACCAGGGTGTAGCCTGCGCCGACGGTCACGTCCGGGTAGGCCTGCTTGCGGGCCGCGTCAATGCGCTTCTCCTCGGTCTCGATGCGCAGCAGCGCCGCGGCCATCTCGGGGCGCCGTTCCTGAGCCGCCGCGTAGAGGCGTTCGAGGTCGAGCGAGAGCGGCGCGGGGACCGGCAGCTCCGCCGGCGGAATCGGCGTACGGGCTTCGCGGTCGCACAGCGCGTTGAGAGAGGCCTCCAGGTCCACCCGGCGGCGGCGCAACGTCTGCAGCCGGTTCATGCCGCGGGTGATCTCGGCCTGCAGCTTGATGGCCGCCTGCTGCAGGCCCACGCCCTGGCTGTAGCGCGCCTCGGCCAGCGTCTCGAAGTGCCGCAGGACCTCCAGATCCTCGGAAGTGATCCGCGCGGCGCGATCCACATAGGCCAGATCCCAGTAGGCGACCTTCACGCGGCGAGCGACCTCGTCGCGCTGCGCCTCGAACATCGCAGCCTTCGCCGCCGCCTCCTTCTCCGCCGCCTGCCCCTGCGTGCGCAGCTTACTGAGCCAGGGGAAGCGCTGCGAAATCGACACCATCGTCGACTGCGGCCCCACCCGGGTCTCCGGCGAGCGGGCGTACTGCGTCAGCCCGATCTGCGGATCGGGCAGCCCGGTCACCTGCGGCGCCTTCTGCGCGGCGGCCCGGTAGCGCGCGAACGCCTCCTGAATGGACGGGTTGCGCTCCAGCGCCTGCTCGATCAGCTCCTCGAGCGCGGGGCTCGCCGGTCCGGCCGCCGCCGCCCCGGTGATGCCGGCGGCCCAGCACACGGCGACGCGCGCCAAGGCTCCCGCCGCGGTAGTCCATGCAACTCTCACGAATGCCTCCCTTCGTCTCGCAAACCACGCGCCCGCCGGACGACGCGGGGTCGTCCGCCGGCGCGAACCGCAAGCGAAGGGAGGTCTAGATCAGCAGCGCGGAATGCGCGAGGTAGAGCAGGGGCGGAGAGGGAGAAGGCGCGGCTTCCGCCGGAGCCGCCTCAGCGCGGGCAAGCGCCGTGCCGGCCGCCAGGACGGGCTCGCTGGCCGGCGGCGGCGTGGGGTCCGGGGCGACCGTCAGCACCGCATGGGAGTCCGACACGGCGCACAGCGTCAGGCACGAACGGTCAGTCTGTTCCTGATGGCAGCAGGCGTGCGCCGCCGAGCGCAGCGTGACGCCCAAGGCCACCGCTTGGCCGGCCAAGGCCACCACGGCGACGGCCAGCGCCAGCGCAACCACCACGCCCCGACTTGCTTTGGCAGGGACCCTCATCGAAACCGACTTCAGTATAGACCCTGGAGTGCGCTCCAGAGTCAAGCGCCTTTTGGCCGAAAAGAAGCTACGCCGCAATCTATGCCGCGGACACGAGCTGCTCTTCAAAGAACCGATCGACGGTTTCGAGCACGTGCTCCGGCCCTTCGGCGCGGTAGATCGCCTTGCGCAGTTGCGAGCCGTTGCGGACGCCGCGAGTGAAGTAGGTGGCAAACTGCTTCATTTTGCCGCTGACTTCGCCGGAGATCTTGTCCTGCTTCTCCACCAGCAGCTCGTAGTAGTCCTTGATCATGCGGTAGCGGTCGGCCTCGGTCGGCTCGTCGTAGCGTCCGGTGGCCACGTACTGCTGGATCTGGCGGAAGATCCAGGGGTTCGAGGCGGCCGCCCGGCCGATCATCACGCCGTCGCAGCCGGTGTGCTCGAACATCCGCACGGCGTCTTCGGGCGAAAAGACGTCGCCGTTGCCGACCACGGGGATCGACACGGACTGCTTGAGGGCGGCGATCCAGTCCCAGTTGGCCGTCCCCGAGTAGCCCTGCGCCCGCGTGCGGCCGTGCAGCGCCACGCCCTGCAATCCCACCTGCTCGGCGATCTTGCCCACTTCGCAGCAGACGATGTCGTCGTCGTCCCAACCGGTGCGGAACTTGCACGTGAACGGAATCGAGACCGCCTTGCGCACCGCCGTCAGAATCTCTTCGATCAGCGGCAGGTCGCGCAGCAGCCCCGAGCCGCCGTTGCACTTGACGACCTTCTTGACCGGGCAGCCGAAGTTCATGTCCACGCCGTCGAAGCCCAGATCCTCCACCACGCGGGCGGCGTCAGCCAGCACCTGCGGGTCGGACCCGAACAGTTGCGCCACGATGGGGTGCTCGTCGGGCTCGAAGTAGAGGTAGTTGAAGCTGCTGCGCCGGTGCGGCTTCTTGCCGCCCTTGCGCCGCCGGTCGTCCGCCAGAATGCCGTGCGAGCTGGTGAACTCCGTCATGATCAGCCCGCAGCCGCCGAGGTTGCGGATGAAGCGGCGAAACACCGTGTCGGTCACCCCGGCCATGGGGGCCAGGGTCACGGCCGGAGACAGCTCCAGCGGGCCGAAGCACAGCTTCTGCGGAATCGAAGGCACTGTTTTGAGTGTAACCCGGCCGCTCAATCCCGAAAACTCCGCCGCAACCGCTCCGGCACGTCGAACGCCGGCAGCATCTCATGCAGCAGCGGGTCGCGCATGAAGTCCACCACCCGGAAGCACAAGCCCTCCAGGTGACTGCGGGCCGAGGGGTCGCAGCCTTGCAGAAACCACCACACCGGGATCACCGGCGCGTGGCCGGCGATCCTCGGGTTGAGCAGCTTGCAGTCCTTGTCCACCTGCTTGGCCAGGTGGCCGGACGACAGCGTGGACTGCGTCACCCGCACGTAGTTCTTCGCCTCGATCAGGAACGCCACCGACCCTCGGCTCGAGCGCGGCGTGCGCATCAGGAACAGGATGTCCATCTGGCGCACCGGGTAGCGGTCGGCCACGCCGCGGCCGGCCCACAGCTCGTACTGCAGCATCAGGTCGCCGCGGCCTTCGAAGGTGGCGAAAAAGTGATGCAGCGTCGCCGCGACGACGGCCTCGCCCACCGCGCCCTTCTCCTGGATCGCCGCCAGCCCGTGCCGCAGCATGTTCGACTCCTCGATCAGGGCGCGGGCGTCGTCGAGGTCGAACTGCTCGAACAGACGCCGCAGATTCTCCCTGCGCTCGGGCGTCCGGATCCGCAGTAGAGCCTCCGTCTGCCAGGAACGCAGCTCTCCGAGTCCCGCCATGGCTCATCTCTCCCGTGAGCCCGAGAGTAAGGGCAAGCCGCCAAGGAATCAACAACTTTCCGGCCGCAGTGGGGCCGGACATTCCTGTCCGGCCGGCTAGTCGATGTACAGGAACTCGTTCGAGCTCAGCAGCATGTGCACGAAGCTCTCGGCCGCCTTGCGGTCGGCCTCCTCGGCGGTCTGGTTGGATTTCTCGTACAGCGCACGCTGGCCCGCCATGTGCTCGACGGCCAAGTCGATCTCCTGCTCGGTCGGCTTGCGCGCGAACAGCAAGCCGTACGCTTGCTGCACCAGCGCCGCCGAATCCGCCGCTGCGCCCGCCATCTCCGCGGCCCTCTCGGCCGCCGCGCCGGCGTTGTGCAGCACGAACTCGCTGTTCATCATCGTCAGCGATTGCAGCGGCGTCGCCGAAGGCGCCCGCCGCGTGCAATTGGTGTCGATGTTGGGAAAGTCGAAGACCGACAGGAACGTCGACGGCCAGGTCCGGCGCGCCGTCAGGTAGACGCTGCGCCGCGCCGTCTCGCCGTCGTCGGCGGCGAACTGCAAGCCGTCGGCGCGCGCCGTCAGCTCCACCGGCGGCCCGGCCAGCGCGGTGTCGAGCCGCCCGGCGACGGCCAAAATCGAGTCTCGCAGCGCCTCCGCCTCCAACCGCCGCAAGGGCATGCGCCACAGCAGCTTGTCGTCGGGGTCCTCGGTCTCGGCGCGAGCCGCCAGCGGGTTGGCGCTGCGGTTCGACGACTGCCGGTAGGTCGACGACAGCAGGATCATCTTGTGCAGCCGCTTGGCCTTCCAGCCGTGCTCCATGAAGTCGACCGCCAGCCAGTCCAGCAGCTCCGGGTGCGACGGCTCGGCGCCCATCTTGCCGAAGTTGTCCGGCGTCGCCACGATGCCCGTTCCGAAGTGGTGCTGCCAGATGCGGTTGACGATCACGCGCGCCGTCAGCGGATGCTTCGGATTCGTCATCCACTCCGCCAGCGCCAGCCGGTAGCCGGTCGTCTCGCCAACCCGATTCGGCGAAGGCTCGGCCGAGCAGTCCTCGCCGTCCCCGCACAGCACCGTCAGGAAGCCCGGCGTCACCTTCGGCCCGGGCGACTCCACGCTACCGCGCTGCAGCAGCCGCATCACCGGCAGCTCCGGGCCGTCCCACAGCGCGCGGATGTCGTGCAGCTCGCGGCGGTAGCCCTTCCAGGTAGCCACATCCTTGCGCAGCTCGGCCACGCTCGCGGCGTGATCCTTCGACAGCGTGGCGTCCAGCTCCTTGTCGCTGATCTTGCCGAGCGCCCCGAACTTGGCGACCAGGTACTTCTGGACCTCGTCGCGCTTCTTGGCGGGCGCCGCCAGGGCCTTCTTCAGGTCGGCCCGGATCGGCTCCGGGGCTTGTTCCAGCTTCTTGTCGAGCAGCCGCTCGCGGTAGGGCGCCAGGATCTCCTCGATCCTCTCGTCGAGCTTGGCGAGCTCGGCGTCCACCGTCTTGTTGTGCTCCTCGATCTCCTTCCGCTCCGGCTCGGCCTCGGTGTAGAGCAGCCGCTTCTTGGGCTGAATCCAGGCCGAGGGATTGTAGGCCGCCGAGAACACGGACAGGAAGCGGTAGTAGTCCCGCTGCGGGATCGGGTCGAACTTGTGCGTGTGGCAGCGCGCGCACGAGACCGTCAGCCCCAGCGCGCTGGCCGAAACCTTGTCCATCAGCGCGAACATCGCCTCGTAGCGGTCCACCGGACGATCCGAGATGTCCTCGTCGGTGGCGTCGAGCTGCGTGCGCAGATAGCCGGTGGCAACCAGCGACTCCAGCATCTCCGGCGTGTAGCGCTCGGCGTTGCGAAAGTCGTAGAGCTCGTCGCCGGCCAACTGTTCGGTCAGAAAGCGGTCCCAGGGCTTGTCGTCGTTGAAGGCCCGGATCACGTAGTCGCGATAGCGCCACATGCCCGGCGCGAGCGCCACGTTCTCGGCCTGGAAGTCCTTGCCCGTGGTGTCCACGTAGCCCGCCGCGTCGAGCCAGAAGCGGCCCCAGCGCTGGCCGTAGTTCGGCGAGGCCAGCAGCCGGTCCAGCAGCCGCTCGTAGGCGTCGGGCCGCGCGTCGGCCAGAAACTCCGCGGTCTGCTCCGGCGTCGGCGGCAGGCCCCACAGGTCGAAGTAGGCGCGCCGCAGCAGAGTCTGCTTGGAAGCCTCGGGCGAGAGCCCCAGGCCGCGCTCCTCGAGCTTGGCGGCCACGAAGGCGTCGATTGGCGTGCGCACGCGGTCCTTGCTCTTCACCCGCGGCGGCTCGACGGCGCGCGGCGTCCGGAAGGCCCAGCGGTCGCGGTCTTCGGCGGTGATCTTCGGCGCCTCGGCTTCGGTGAAGGCGCGATCGAGGGTGTCGCCCTTGTCCACGTAGTCGGCAAAGCCGCCTTCATCGATCCAAGCCCGGATCGTGTCGACCTCGGCCTTGCTCAGCGGCTCGCCCGCGCCTTGCGGCGGCATCGCTCCGCGGTCGAGCTGCCGAATCAGGATGCTCTTGTCGGAGAAGCCTTCCTCAATCACCGGCCCGTGCTCGCCGCCGCGCAGCACGGCCGCCAGGGAGCGCAGGTCGAGCCCCGACTGCGGCGTCTCCCCGTGGCAGGCCACGCAGCGAGCCTGCAGCAGCGGCAGCACCTGCTCTTCAAAACGCTGGATCTGTCGCTGAGCCGACTCGGGGATCTCGGAGCCCGCCTCCGAGGTCGCGCCGGTCTCGATCCAGCGCCGAATCGTCTCCACGTCGGCCTCCGGCACCACGCTCTCAAACGCCGGCGGCGGCATCTCGTGCTTGGAAACCTTCAAGTACAGCCGGCTCTTCTCCGGCGAGCCCTTTTCGATGACCGGGCCGTTGAAGCTGCCCCGCAGAACCGAGGCGGCCGTCCGCAAGTCCATTCCCAGCTCCGGCGAGCTCTTGCCATGGCAGGTGAAGCAGTAGGTGGACAGGATCGGCAGCACGTCCTTTTCGAAGACGGGCGCGTTGCCAGCCGTCGGGGCCGCCGCCAGCGCCGCCGACGCGATGAGTCCGAGCCACGCCAGCCGAGCCGCCCTCATGCCGCCTGCACCTCGTTCGAAACCAGGTCGCCCACCACCCGCGCGCCGGTGACGGTCACGTCGGCCGGCGTCTCCAGGCGCCCGCCGTGCGCGTACTGCACCTTGCGATGGTCCAGGCCGAGCTGGTGCAACACGGTGGCGATCATGTCGGGCACGCTCACGCGGTCCACCACCGACTTGTAGCCGAAGTCATCGGTCTCGCCGTAGATCAGGCCGGGCTTGAAGCCTCCGCCGGCGAACCACAGCGTAAAGGCGTTGCGGTTGTGGTCGCGGCCTTCGGCGTTCTGCGTCGTCGGCAGCCGCCCGAACTCGCCGGCCCACATCACGACGGTGCTGTCGAGCAGGCCGCGCTGCTCCAGATCCTGCACCAGCGCCGCCGCGCCCTGGTCGGTCTCCTGGGAGATTACCGGCAGGCCTTTGCGGATGTCGGAGTGGTGATCCCAGGGCTGCCCGGGCCGCGTGGTCACCTGCACGAAGCGCACCCCGGCTTCCACCAGCCGCCGCGCCATCAGGCAGCGCAGGCCGTACTGGCCGGAGACCGGATCGTCGATGCCGTAGAGCTTCTTGACGGCGTCGGACTCCTGCTTCAGGCTCAGCACGTCCATGGCCTCCACCTGCATGCGGGCGGCCAGCTCATAGTTCTGGATGCGCGAGTCGAGCTCCGTCTCCCCCGGCCGCTGGTCGCGGTGCAGGGCGTTGAGCTTGCGCAGGTACTCCAGGCTGTTGCGCTGCGCACCGGGAGGCAGCGGCTCCGAGGGCTGCAGGTGGTGCACCGGCGAGCCGCTCATGTTGAACTCCACGCCCTGATACAGCGCCGGCAGGTAGCCGTTGGCCCAGAGCTGCTTGCCGCCCACCGTGTAGCCGGTCGGGTCGCGCAACACCACGTAAGCCGGCAGATTCTGGTTCTCGGTGCCCAGCGCGTAGGCGATCCACGAGCCCATCACCGGCCTTCCGGGAAAGATCTTGCACGTCAGCAGCATGTTCAACCCCTCGAGGTGGTTGTTGTGCTCGGTGTGCATCGACCGGATGAAGCAGAGCTTGTCAGCGATCTCGGCCTGGCGCGGCAGCGCCTCGGAGATGTCCATGCCGCACTGGCCGTACTTGCGGAAGGAGAAGGGCGAGGGCAGCAGCGTGTTCTTGTTGCCGGGCTGGTGGATCTCCACGCCGTCCGGGTGCGGCTTGCCGGCGTACTTCGCCAGCATCGGCTTGGGGTCGAACAGGTCCATCTGGCTGGGGCCGCCGTTCTGGACCAGTTGGATGACGGCCTTGGCCCGCGCCGGGAAGTGCCCCGAGCGGTTGCGCAGGTCGTTGTAGACCGGCGGCGCCGCGGCGCCCGTTTCAGCAAGCAGATGCGCGAGCGCGACGCGCCCAAAACCGAGAGCCGTGAGCTCGAGCGCTCTGCGGCGCGAAAACAGTTCCACGTGTCCTCCCACGAGCCCTCTCGAGCCGGGTGCGGCCGCTCGCCCGGAGCGGCTAGGCGGTCTCGAAACCCGCCACCGATTCCGCCGTGCTCGTCACGAAGCTGCGGGTCTCCAGGCCCATCCGCTGCAACATCTGTACGTAGAGGTTCGGCAGCGGATAGTTGTCCTTGCGGTCGAAGGCCAGGTGCTGACCATGGCGGAAGCCGCCGCCGGCCAGCAGCACCGGCATGTTCTTGGTGTCATGCGCGGAGGCGTTGCCGAGGTTCGACGTCAGCAGCGCCATGGTGCGGTCGAGCAGCGTCGCCGAACCCTGCTCGGAGCTCTTCAGGCTGCGCAGGAAGTCCGCCCAGGTGTCGATCAGCGTCTTCTCCACCCGGCCGAGCTGCTCGATCTTGCCGGCGTCGAGGCCGTGGTGGCTGAGGGCGTGGTAGCCCTCGTGCACGCCGGCCACCTGCTGCACGTCGCCGATGCCGTCGCTGTGCAGCGTGATGAAGCGCGTCGAATCGGTCTCCAAGGCCAGCCGAATCACGCCGAAGAAGGTCCGCTCGCGAGCGGCCAAGTCGTTCAGCCCGGCGTCGTCGGTCGGCGGCGGCGCATCCACCTTCGGCTTCGGCCGCTTCACCCAATCCTCGTTGGCGGCCAGCCGCAGCTCCAGGTCGCGCACGCTGGTGAAGTAGGCGTCGAGCTTCACACGGTCCTGGGCGCCCAGGTCGCGTTCGAGCGAATGCGCGTCCTCGGTGACGATGTCCATGATGCTGCGGCCTTCCCGCAGCCGCTGCACCTGCTTGGCCTGCTCCTCGGCGCTGTCGTCCACGAACAGCTTCGCGAACAGCCCGGACGCCGACTGCAGCGCTGGAATCATCGAGCCGTTCTCGGTGTACGACGGGCTGCTCGGGCCGGTGGCGTTGAGCACCAGCGACGGGAACCGCGTCTCGCCGCCCAGGTGCTTGGCCATCAACTGGTCCAGCGAGATGGAATTCTTGAACGAGCCCGCGCCGCCCTTCATCGGCGCCGCCGTCAGGATCGACGCCTCGGCCTGATGGCCGCCGTTGACTCCCGGGTGCGACACGCCGGAGAACACCGTCATGTCGCCGCGCAGATCCTCCAGGCCCCGCAAGTACGGCGAGGGCTCATAGTCCGCCCCGGCTTGTTCCGGAAACAGGTGCGCCGCGTGGAACCCCAGCGCGTTGCTCACCGCCACGAACCGTCGCGGCGAGGCCTCGGCCGACTCCCGCGCGAACGCCGGCTGCATGGCCTCCAGCCAAGGCAGCGCCAGAGCCACCCCCGCCCCGCGCAGCAGCGTGCGGCGGTCGAGCTTCTTGCGAAAGGCGGTCTGGACTCGTGGCATGGTTCTCTCGGCTCCTTGCGCTGGGTTCGATCACGGCTCGAACCAAGGCGCAACGTCTCAACTCGGACGTCTCAGGCTCAACGTCTCAAAAACACAGGACTTTCGACGGCCGCGTGCACGATCGACCGCACGCCGTAATCGCTCGACGCGGTCGATTCTACCAGCTCCCGTACGGTCGCGCGATCGGCGTACGACAACGACGCGCCGGTCGCATAGGTCAGCAGATGCTCGGCAAACGACTCGGCCACCCGCTCGGGATGCCGCATCACCGCCTCGCGGAACTCGTTGACGTCGCTGAAAGGCGTCCCGTCGGGCAAGGTGTAGCTGGGGTCCACGGCCGGACCTTCCCGCCACGTCGCCCCGCCCTTGGGCTTGTCCACCAGCGCCCGGTAGTGGTCGCGCCAGCCGCCCACCGGATCGAAGCTCTCGAGCGCAAAGCCCGGCGGGTCGATCTTCACGTGGCACGAGGCGCACGCCGGGATCGAGCGGTGCTTGGCGAGCTGCTCGCGGATCGTTTTGGCGCCGCGGATGTCCGGCTCCACGGCGGGTACGTCGGCCGGCGGCGGCGGAACCGGCGATCCCAGCAGCCGCTCGTTCACCCAGGCCCCGCGCAACACCGGCGAGGTCGTGGTGCCGTTGGCGGTGATCTTCAGAATCGCGCCCTGCCCCAGCAGTCCGCCGCGCGGACTGTCTTTCGGCAGCTCGAAGCGCGTGATCGCCTCGAAGTCCGCCGCCGGCAGCCCGTAGTGCTTGCCCAGCCGCGCGTCGAGCATCGCAAAGTCCGAATCCACGAAGTTCCGCGCGCTCAGGTCCTTGGCGAGCAGCTCGGCGAAGAACCCTTCGGTCTCCTCCACCATCGACCGTTTGAGCACGTCGTCGAACTCCGGGTACAGCGTAGGGTCCGGCAGCGTCGTATCGATCTCGCGCAGCCCCAGCCACTGGCCGGTGAAGTTCTGCACGAAGGCCTGCGAGCGCGGCGAATCGAGCAGCCGCTCCACCTGCGCCCGCAGCGTCTCGGGCTGGCGCAGGCGGCCCGCGGCGGCGTCGGCCAGCAGCGCCTCGTCCGGCGTCGTGCTCCACAGCAAATAACTCAGCCGCGAGGCGATCGAGTAATCGTCGAGCTCCCCGGGATTCTCCTGGAAATACAGGAAGCGCGGCGACGACAGCAACGCCCGGTACCCGGCCCGCAGCGCCTCGCGCAACGGCTCGCCGCGCTCCAGCGTGCGGTTGGCCAGCGACAGGTACGGCGCGATGCGCTCCTCGTCCACCGGCCGCCGGAAGGCCTTTTCGGCGAACGCCAGCATCCGCTGCTTCAAATCAGCGGCCGGATCGGCCGAAACCGGCGCGCCGTCCACGATCGGCAGCTCTCCGAACAGCGCCCGCGCGGCCGACGCCGCCGGCCCCGCCGGGTAAACCCTCTCCATCGACAGCGACTGGATAGCCACCGCCGGCACGCCTTTCGCCTCCACCGCTTCGGCCCCGCCCTTCGCCTGCACTTCCTTGTACGTCACCCGCTCGAGAGTCTTATCGCCGGGACGCAGCTCCAGCATGTGGCCTTCCTCGATCCAGGCCGTGAACTCGTAGTCCTGCGGCTCGGGCGTGACCCGCATCTTGCCGATCCAGTACATCATCGGAGCCCGCGCATAGCAGACGCCGCTGCGCAGCATCGTCCAGATGTGCCCCTCGGGCGGCGTATTCACCGACTTCACCCGAAACCGCACGCGGTACCAGCCCGACTGGTCGACCACGGTCGAATTCATGCGGCCCACGAAGACCAGGTTGGTGGAAAAGACCAGCACCTCCTCGCCGTTGGCCCGCAGCACCGGGTCGCGGTTGTTACCGCCCGTGCTGGTCAGCTCCTTGAGGGTGAACTCGTGGCGATACTCGGCCCGCGGCTCGAGCGCCCGCCGGAACGACTCGTCCAGCGCCGCGTCCGCCGCCGCCAAGTAGGCCTCGAGCTGGAAGTGCGACATCTGCTGGCCGCTCGCCAAGGTGTCGAACGAGCCCGGGCGGCTGTCTTCGGGAAGCAACTGCACCAGAGGAATGTCGATCGCCAGCAGATCATGCAGGGTGTTCTCGTACTCCACGCGGTTCAGGCGCCGCCCATGCACGCGGCCGTGCTTGTCTTGCCACTGCGCGGAGGCGTCTTCGAGGTTGGCGCGCAGCGACTCCACGAAGGCCTGCTTGCTGGCCGTCTCCGGTTGCGGCATGCCCTGCGGCGGCATCTCGCCGTCGCGAACCCTCTCCATCACGCGGCCCCAGCGGGCGATCGAATCGGGGTCTTCGGGATCGAGCCGGAAGGCCGACAGGTCCAGGCTCGCCGCCGGAGAAGCCGCCCCGTGGCAGGCCGTGCAGTTCGACTCCAGAAACGGCTCGAGCGTCGCGGCCGCCGGCGGAGCCCCCGGCGCCGACGCGGCCAGCATCAGGGCCGCGACAAAGGCGCGCGAGAGTTTCCGGAGCTGTGGCACGACTTTCCGCAAAAACGGCGTTCATAGTATAGTGCAGTGCGGCCCGGGGCGGGCCCGTTCTCCGCCCTGGCGCCAACTGGAGGAAAACACGCATGTTGCGCCGTCTGTCGATCGCTGTTTTGGGGCTCGGCCTGGCGCCGCTGCTCTTCGCCGCCGGCCCGACTCCGCCGGAGACCCGCCTGGCGACTCCCGGCGAGCTCATCATCAGCCAGCCCTTCCACACCGCCGACGGCTTGGCGGCCAAGGGCGCTCCGGGCTTTCAGCAGCTCATCGGCCACTGGGAAGTCCGCGACGGCGTGCTGGTCGGCAACGAGCTCGCCTCGGACCACCACACGGCCTCTTGCATCGACCGCACGGTCTTTACCGACGCCGTCATCACGGCGCAGGTGCAGCTCGGCGACGCCGAACGCATCGCCATCCTGATGCGCGACGACATCGCCCCCAACCACCACCTCGCCCGAGTCTTCCTGACGCCGGACTCGCTGTGGGTGCAGCACATGAGCGGCATCTCCAAGTCCACCAAGTCCGAGATCCTCGAGAAGAAGGCCGCCCCGTTCGACCCGTCCCAGTGGTACACGGTGGTCATCGAGGTCGTGGGCGACGAGATCCTGGCGCGCATCGGCGACCAGACGATCTACGCCAAGCACGCGCGCTTCCAGGCCACCAAGGGCATCGTCGGGATGTTGGTGAAGGGCCAGAACGCCCGCTTCCGCAACGTAGCCGTCTGGCACGCCACGCCGAACCCAGCCTGGCGCGCCCCGGCCTCCGAACAGTAGCGGTAGGCCCGAGCGAAACCGCACCCCGGACGTGAAGTCCCGGGGTTTCTTCCGTCAAGCCGCCTTCGCCTTCGGGCGGTTCGCCGGCCACCACAGCGCCGCCGCCGCGAAGTTGGCCGCCACCGTCAGCAGCAGCACCGCGTTCCAGTCGCCCCACTGGTCGAGCGCCCAGCCGATGACCACCGGCGAGACGAAGCCGCCCAGGTTCGAGGCCGCGTTCGCCAGGCCGCCCGCCGTGCCGCCGGCGTTGCCTCCGGCGCTGATCGTCGAAGCCCAGAACGGCCCCAGCATCATGTCGCCCGCGAAGGCCGCCAGCGCCATCAGCAGGGCGCCCGCCATCGCCCACGGCGCCAGGATGCCCGCCAGCATCAGCGCGCCCGCCGTCAGCAGCCCGGCAAACCCCACCAGCCGCCGAGCCCTCGACGGCGCCATCCGGCGGCACAGCGCGTCGGTCAGCAGCCCTCCCACCCAGTTCGCCGCCACTCCGAACAGGAACGGCAGCCCGGACACAAAGCCGGCCTGCTCGAGCGAAAACCCTCTCTCCTCGATCAGATACGTCGGGAACCAGGTGATGTAGAACTGCCACATCACCGTGTAGCCGAACGAGACGCCCAGCAGCAGAACCAGTTGCGGCGAGCCCTTCAGCAGCCGCCAAGGCCCCGGCCGATCCTCGCTCACCGGCCCTTCGGCCGCCAGGCCGGCCTCGATGATCGCCAGCTCCTCGGCATTGATCCGCGGGTGCTCCCTCGGAGTGTTGCGGTACCACCAGCGCCACGCCACGGCCCACAGCAACCCCAGGCCGGCGAAGGCCATGAACATCGTCCGCCAACCGTAGCCCAGCAGCAGCGCCGCCGCGATGGGCGGGGCCACCGCGCCGCCGATGCGTCCGCCGCTCAGAAACGCCCCAAACGCCGTCGAGCGCTCGCCCACCGGCGCCCAACGCGAGAACGCCGAGGCGATCGAGGGCGACAGAGCGGCCTCCACGGCCCCGAACCAGAACCGTATGAACAGCAGCGAAACGTAGCTCCAGGCCGCGCCCGTCAGCGCCGTGAACGCCGACCACCACACGATCGCTCCCGCCACGATGTTTCGCGCGCCCAGGCGGTCCGCCAGCATGCCCCACGGGGTTTGGCCCAGAAAGTACGCCAGGCTGAAGATGCTGAACACCCAACCCATCTGCGACTTCGACAGCGCGAACTCCTGCTCGAGCGCCGGCGCCGCCACCGAGATGCACACCCTGTCCATGTAGCTCGTCATGTCGACGAGCAGGGCCAACAGGTAGATCGTGTAGCGGATGCGGGTGGGGCGAGCCACAGCCCTAGAAGTCCTTCGGAAGCCGCGTCCGCGGGTCGAGCGGATCGATCGGGCGCGGAACCCGCTGGAAGGGCAAACTCACGAGGTTGGCCGTGCTGACGCCGGGCGTGTCGACGACCAGCATCTCCTTTGCAAACGATTCGTAGGCGGCCCGAAAGCCGTTCGGCGACTTCACCGCCACGATCTTCATGTACAGCGGATCGAGCCCGTGGCTACGGAACAGCTCCGGATCGACAGTCATGGTCGAGCGCTCGCCGACGAGGATGTGGACGGCGCCTACGTCGAGCACTGCCGCCCGGCCCATCGACTGCTCGATGCCGGGATTGTAGCCGCGCGCCCGCGGCGTCCAGCGGCCTTCGGAGAGCATCCGCACCCGGGCCTTCACCGCCACGGGCTTGGAGTTCAAGCGGTCGAAGCCGCCGCCGATGCGCAGCTTCACCGTTGCGCCCACGCCGGCTTCCATCGCCGCCGCCACGGCCTTGGGGTCCACCAGAAAGATGCAGGCCGGCTCGGCCAAGCGGGCCGCCAGCAGCTCCTTGAGCAGCCCCGTGCTGTCTCCTGGCGAGCCCGAGCCGGTGCTGTCCGACGACTCCGACAGCACCACCGGACCGCCCTCCACCTGCAGGGCGCGCTCGATCGCCTGTTTCGGCGGAACCAGTTGCACGTCGAACTCCCGGCGCCGCTCCCAGAACTCTCGCCCCAGCTCCGCGGCCGCCCGCTCGGCCGCCGCCGCATCGCCGTCGGCGGTCACCGTCACCGAGCAGCCCATCTCCTCGATGTCCATCCAGGGCTGCACGCCGAACACCGAGACGGCCTCGATGCGCCGGCGCCGCTCCAGGCGCCGCGCGTGCTGCTGCAAGGCCAGCATCGGCCCGCTGGTCGTCTGCATGTTCTCCGCCGGCGCGATCAGCGGCAGCTTGCGCAGCGCCACCACCGGCGAGACTTGGCCCGCGATGATTCGCAGCGCCCAGTCGGCGGCTCGGCCGCCCATCTCGAACATGTCCACGTGCGGATAGGTGCGGTAGCCGAAGATCCCGTCGGCGATCTCGGCCATCCGCTGGGTGACGTTGGCGTGCAGGTCGAGCGTGATGACGATCGGCACCCGGGGGCCGAGGACCTCGCGCGCGATCCCCAACAAATGCCCTTCGGCGTCGTCCACGCCTTCGGCCGTCTGGGCGCCGTGCAGCGACAGCAGCAAGGCCTCCGGCTTGGCGCCCTTCGCCAAGCGATCGGCGAACTCCCCGGCCAGCCGATCGAAATCCTCGCGCAGCATCCGCCCGGCGGTGATCGCCCAGGCCGCCATCACCGGCCGGACGGCCACGCCCTGCCGCTCGAGCGCGGCCAGGAAGCCGCCCATCTCGGTCAGCTTGCCGCGGTGCTTCTCCAGCGCGGCGGCCCCGAAAACGGGCGCGAAGTCGTCGTAGCGGGTCGGAACGGGGGAGAACGTGTTGCTCTCCTGCATGATCGAAGCGACGGCGACGGGCATGGCTGGATCGGACCCTGGAGTGTACCGCAGCCGCGCGCCGGGGCCCAAAAAACCGGCGGCTCTCGCTATCCAGGAGGCCGCCGGGCGACTTGTCCGCCGGGAGGGAGAAGATTGTTCAAACTGTGCGGGGCGACTCGACGCGAAGCTCGTTGGTCACCGAAAAGACTCCCGGAACCTGGCTTGCCAGCAGGCCGGCCGCTTCCCGCTCTCGGGCGGACGTCACGCAGCCCACCAGCGTCACATCGCCGTGCCGCACCAGAATACGGACGGGCGGCATCGACTGCACTCCGCAACGCGCCAGCTTGCCGTGGTTGTAGATCTGGTGCGCCGCCTGCTGGCGGATCTGGTCATCGAAGCGCGATTTCGGCAGCAACTCCACCTGGTTGTCCACGCGCTCCACGCCTTCCACCGCGAGGGCGGCGTGTTCGGCGGCCGGACGCAGCGACGGACGGCGAACCGCGCCGCGCAGGGTCGCCACGCCGTCCTGAAAAGTGGCCGAGATATCGTCGAACACGCTGAAGAACGGCAGCTTACCGATCTGGTAGCGCAGTTGCGCCGTCACGCGGGCCGCATCGACGCCCGGCGCGGTCGCGGCGGGAGCCGCGGAGGCGGAACTCGCAGCGGCGGAAGTTGGGGAAGCGGAAGGCGGGCATTCGATGGTGTGCAGCATGGTCGTCATGCTCCTTGGCGCTGGGGGCGCCGGTCCGCGGCGGGAGAAGCGGGGCGGCCTGCCTTCCTCGCCGCGCACACCTCAATAGACGTAGGCCCCGTGCGGCGGGTTCACTGAAATTTCTCCCTTATATCGCGAGCTCATATTTCATCGCGCGCTCGCGGTTCATTCCGTACAATTCGGCTGCGCTAAGCTAGGCGCTTGGCTCGTCGTCGCAAAGCCCCGGTCGTGTCGTCGTCGGCGGGATTCGTCCCGCTCCAGATCCTGTTCTCGCCGGCCGCACGGCACGAGCCGGACTCCGAGCTCGGCGGTCCCTGCCACCTGTGCACGGCGAGCTGCTGCCGCTACTTCGCCCTGCAGCTCGACAAGCCGCGGACCAAGCAGGACCACGACCACATCCGCTGGTACTTGATGCACGAAGGCATCGTCGTCTGGGTGCAGGACGGCGACTGGTACCTGGAGGTGCGCACCGCCTGCCGGCACCTATTGCCGGACAACCGCTGCGGCATCTACGACGACCGCCCGCAGATCTGCCGCGACTACGGCCTGCCCGGCGCGGACCCCTGCGAGTACTTCACCGACGACCTCGAGTACGACGTGCTGTTCGAGAACGACGCCGAGTTCGTGGCCTGGCTCGAAGCCAAGAAGGCCAAGCGCAAGAAGGCCGCCCCCAAGAAGGCTCCGGCCGGCTAGCCGCCCGCGTCCTTCACAAACACCAGCAGATTGTCGATCCGCCGCGGCGCCCCGAAGCGGGCGTAGCGCTCGCGCTTCTCCGGCAGCTCGCCGCATTCCAGGCAGACCACCGCACAGGGCTCCCGAAAGGGAATCCGCGCGGTGTAGCGGCGGCTGGCGTTGGCGACGCCCATTTGGCGGAATTGCGTCGAAAAATCGTGCCGCCGTAGGCGCGCCGCGATGGGATATTCCATCTGGAAGTTCGTCGCGTCGAAGCCCACCTGCTTGCAGCCGCTGCGGATGATCAGGTCGGCCGCCAGCCGATAGGGCTCGCGCATCCCCGGCCAGTCGTGGAAGTAGTCGTTGAACCGCTCGGTCTCGAAGACCGGGCGCGGTCCGGCCAGCGGACGCAGCGAGTTGTGCAGCACGGGCGCGCGCAGGTTCCAGGCCAGCCAAACCAGCGCCAATGTCGCCGGCCAGCGCGGCCGCCAAGCCTCCAGAAACAGCGCCAGCACGGGAACGGCCGCCACGAACAGCGGCAGATGCATGCGGGCGTGCCAGGGCTGCCACTTCAGCAGCGCGCAGAACAGCACGGCCCCGCACAGCACGCCCGCCGCCAGCCCCGCCGCGGCGTCGAGCTTGCGCCGCCAAACCAGCCAGGGGACGGACAGAAACAGCAGCAGCAAGTGCCGCACGTTCGACACTTCGCCTTCATGCGTCGAGACCGAGGCCGGGCGGTAGTGCAACCCCGACCAGCTCGTGGCCGGGTCGTTCGGGTCCATCCCCAGCCGCTCGTGCGCGGCGACAACGGCCTCGTAGATCGCCTCGTTCCAGGCCGGCCGAAAGGTGAGCTGCTGCGGCAGGTTGCGCAGAATGTTGGACAGCGTCACGTCCAGCCCCAGCCGGTCGTTGGCGAAGCGGTCGTCGGCCCCGCCCCCGCTGGCCGAGCCGTCCCCCAGCGGCTGCCCGTTGTACCGGTAGTTGCGCGCGTAGAACGGCAGGTTCGCCAGCAGCGCCACGGCCAGGATCGCTGGCGCCGCCCGCAGGAACCGCAGGCGTCCCCGCGGCGACAGGCCCAGCAGCAGCCCCACGCCCAGCCCGGCCCCAAAAATGTACGCCGTACCCTTGCTCAGCAGCGCCAGCCCGGCCGCCAGCCCCGCCGCCGGAATGTCTCCGCGCTGCGGCCGGTCCTCGTCGAGGCTCAGCGCAAAGTACACGAACAGCAGCAGCCAGGCCGCCGCCATGATGTCCGGCTTGGCGCCGGAGGCCTGCACAGCCCCGGCCGGCAGGGTCGCGCACAACCCGGCCGCCAGCGCCTGCCCGCGTCCGCCCGCGCCCAGCCGCTTGGCGACCAGAGACGAGGCCACGATCGCCGTCAGCCACACCGCCCATTGCGCCAACTGCACAAAGCGGTTGCTCTCGGCCAAGGCGTAGAGCTGCAGCATCGAGTACTCCATGAAGGGCTGGAGCGAGAGCTGCTGGTAGTAGCTGGTGGGGTAGAAGTCGACCGTCCGGTTGATCTGCCAATAGACCACCCGCGGCATGTGATAGTTCATCACGTCGACCATGTTCGGCGGACCGTACACGGCCGACAGGAACGAGCCGCCCAGCGCGAACGCCGCGGCCGCCAAGGCGACCCAAGCGGTAGGGCTGCGCAGCGGGAACCGGATGCTCGCCAAGCCGTCGCGGAGGCCCGCCCAGCGAATGCGGGCGAGGGCCGCCAGCGCCGCCAGGGCCCACGCCACGGCCAGCGGCGTCCGGGCCAGGGCCTCGAAGCGGCTCAGCGCCTCGGTGGTCAGCAGCACGAAGCCGCCGCCCGCCAGCGCCGTCCGCAGCAGGGCCCGGCGGGCCTCCTCGCCGCGCGAAACCAGCGCGAGCCAGTACGCAACCAGGGCGCCGAGGGGAAGCAGCAGCGGCATCTACGGCGTGGGGCGCTCGAGCGGCTGCGGCTGGGGCAGCGGCTTGCGCGGCAACTTCTCCGGGCGATTGGCCGTATGGTAGACGAACGACGCCACGATGGCCGCCGCCTGCATCAGGTCCGCCGGTTGGATGCGGTCGTAGGCGTCCATGTTCGAGTGGTGCGTCCGCGTGGAGTACTCGATCGGGTCCTGGATGAACTGGAAGCCCGGCAGCCCCACCGCGTCGAACGACAAGTGGTCCGTCCCGCCGGTGTCTCGGATCGACAGCGTCTTGGCCCCCAGGTCCGCGAACGGCTCCAGCCAGCTCTTGAAGATCGGCCGCGCCATGTCATTGCCCTGCAAGTACACGCCGCGAATCTTGCCCGAGCCGTTGTCCACGTTGAAGTAGCCGGCGAATTCGTCGTGCCTTGCCGTCAGCTTCATCGTCTCCGGGTCGCCGAAGTGCTCCTTCACATAGGCCTTCGAGCCCAGCAGGCCTTGCTCTTCCCCGCCCCACAGCGCGATGCGCACGGTGCGGTCGAGCTTCAGATCGAGCGTCTTGAGGATGCGGATGACCTCCAGCATCACCGAGCAGCCGGCTGCGTTGTCGGTGGCGCCCAGCGCCGCCGCGGTCGAGTCCAGGTGGCCGCCGATCATCACCACCTCGCCGGCCTTCGAGCCGCCCGGAATCTCGCCCACCACGTTCAGCGAGTCCAGCGAATCCTTGTGGAACGTCGTCTTGACCTCCACCTCGATCACCGGCTTCAGGCCCTTCTCGGTCAAGCGCCACACGCGGTTGTACTGCTCCGGCGTGATGGCGATGGCCGGCGGCGGCAGCGGATGGTCGGGGTCCCGGTCGCCCATGCGCGGCGGAAAGATCGTGCCGCCGTCGCCCAGAGCCGCCGGGTGCAGCACCAGCTTCACGCCCTCGCTGGTCAAGAACGTGTTCAGCTTGCCCTGGATGCGCTTGGACTCGTCCCGCCGCCACTGGTTGAACCAGGCCGGCGCCTGCGTGTACATCTCGGCGCGCTTCTCGGCGTCCTCGGGAATCTCCAGGTTCGGGTCCGAAAAATCGATGGGAATCTGCGGCTCCGGCGCCTCGGCCCGCGCGGTCAACTCGGCGTCGGTGTAGCGGTGCATCGCCGCCTTCTGCTGCGGCTTCACGTCCTTGAGCGGCGCGATCATCACCATCTTGCCGCTGAGCTTGCCCTTGTACTTGGCGATGAACTCGTCGATCGCCGCCTCGTCGCGCCGAAACGTCGCGTGCCGCTCCAGCGGAGCCTGCACCGGAGTGCCGCGCAGCTTGCCGTCGGTGGAAGGCGTCCAGCCCAGCGGCACCGCAATCAGCATCTCGTAGCCCGGCTCCACCAGATGCGCCGAGATGTACTCGCGCGACCAGCCCACGCCGAACGGCCCCCACTTCTCCAGCCGAACGTTTTCCAGCCCCCATTCCCCGAGCTGCCCGGCGGCCCACTCGGCCGCTCCCTGAAAGCCCGGCGAGCCCGTGATCCGCGGCCCATGCACGTCCACCAGGTAGAACAGGTGGTTCATCACCTGGGACTTCTGCAGGGCTTCCTGGCGGATGCGGTGGACGACTTCCAGATCCACGTCCTCCGCCCCGGCCCCGGGGGCAGCGAGCGAAACCGCCAAGGCCAGGATCAGGCTTTTTCGGAACATTTTCTCAATTCCTCGTTTTCTGCTGTATTTGGAAGGGGTTACGGAAACGCTCCGTCCGCACCGGCGCACAAGGCCGCGACCGACAGCATAACTCGATCGACAGCGGACTCGCCTTTCTGCTACAACTGAGGGTCTTTCAAGCCCGGGGACTTGGCCGTCCATGTTCGTAGCCGTCCCACGAGAAACCTATCCTGGCGAGGCGCGGGTTGCCATCATTCCGCAAGCCGTCTCCTCGCTCACAAAAGCCGGTCTGACCGTCGCTGTCGAGGCCGGAGCCGGAGCGCTCTCCTACCACTCCGACGCTGACTACGAGGCCGCGGGCGCACGCATCGAGTCCGACCGAGCCGCTTTGCTGGCGCACGCTGACGTCGTGCTGCTGGTGCGAGGGCCGGGCTCGGACCCCAAATTCCCCGAGAAAGACCTGCAAGCGATCAAGCCCGGCGCGGCGCTGATCGCCTTTCTCGACCCGATGGACTTGGCCACGCCGCTGCTCAGCGCGGCGCGCCGCGGCATCACCCTGCTGTCGATGGAGCTGATGCCGCGCATCACGCGGGCCCAATCGATGGATGCGCTTTCTTCGATGGCCTCCATCGCCGGCTACAAGTCCGTGCTGCTGGCCGCCGACCACGCGCCCACGGTGTTCCCCATGATGATGACCGCCGCCGGCACCCTCAAGCCGACGCGGGTGTTCGTGCTCGGCGCCGGCGTGGCCGGGCTACAGGCCATCGCCACCGCCAAGCGGCTCGGCGCTGTGGTGGAAGGCTATGACATTCGCGCCGAGGTCCGCGAGCAGGTCGAGAGCCTCGGCGCCAAGTTCGTCGAGATCAAGGTCGACGTCGAGACCGCCGAGGGCAAGGGCGGCTACGCCGCCGCGCAATCCAAGGAGTTCTACGAGCGGCAGCAGCAACTGCTGGGCGAGCACTTGGCGACCGTCGACGTCATCATCACCACGGCCGCCGTGCCGGGCCGCAAGGCCCCCATCCTGATCACCGAGAAGATGCTCGCCGGCCTGCGCCCCGGCACCATCATCGTCGACCTGGCCGCCGAGCGCGGCGGCAACTGCGCGCTCACCCGCCCCGACCAGCGCGTGGACGTGGACGGGCTGCACATCCTGGGGCCCATGAATGTGCCGGCCCAGGTGCCGGTGCACGCCAGCCAGATGTACGCCCGCAACATCTCCACTTTCTTGCTGCACCTGGTCAAGGACTCCGCCCTCCGGCTGGACCTCGAGGACGAGATCACGCGCGAAACCCTGGTGGCGCGCGACGGCAAGATCGTGCACCCGCGCGTGCTCGAGAGGATGGAGAAACGGTAATCGCCCTATGGACGCCTTCATCGCAGCGCTCACCGTCTTCACGCTGGCCGTCTTCGTCGGCTTCGCCATCATCGAGAAGATTCCGCCCACCCTGCACACGCCGCTGATGTCGGGGTCCAACGCCATCTCGGGCATCTCCATCGTCGGGGCCCTGGTGGCGGCGGGCGGCGAGGAGTCCGGCCTGGCCAAGATCCTCGGCGCGGTCGCCCTGGCCCTGGCGACGGTCAACGTCGTCGGCGGCTTCCTGGTCACGCACCGCATGCTGGCGATGTTCAAGAGGAAGAAGTAGCGGGAACCGGACGTGGCGCAAAGCTGGATCAACCTCGCCTATCTGATCGCCTCGGCCTTGTTCATCCTGGGCCTGCAGGGGCTGACCTCGCCCCGCACCGCGCGCAACGGCAACCTCATCGGCGCGCTCGGCATGCTCGTCGCCATCGTGGCGACGCTGGTCGACCGGAAGATCATCAGCTTCGAGCTCATCGCCCTCGGCATCGGAGTCGGCGCCTTGCTCGGCGTCGTGGCGGCGATTCGGGTCCAGATGACGGCCATGCCGGAGATGGTCGCCATCCTCAATGGTTTCGGCGGCGCCGCGTCGGCGCTGGTGGCCGCCACCGCGGTGCTGGCGCCGGAAATGATTCCCGACGTGCCGCCGCTGCAACTCTACGGCTCCTCGGCGGCCAGCTCGCTCATCGGCGCGGTCACCCTCACCGGCAGCCTGGTGGCTTTTCTCAAGCTGGCCGGCTGGTTGAACTGGAACCCCCGCGGCGGCGCCTACCAGATGCTCAGCGGAGGTTCCGCGCTGGTCGCCCTGGCCCTTTCGGTCTGGTATACGGCCGACCCCTCCCGCCTGGAGCTGTTCTGGGCGCTCACGGCCGTCTCCGCAATTTACGGCGTGCTGTTCACCGCCTCGGTGGGCGGCGCGGACATGCCGGTGGTCATCGCCCTGCTGAACTCTCTGTCGGGCCTGGCCGCTTCGGCCACCGGCTTCGTGCTCAACAACAACGTGCTCATCATCGCCGGCTCGCTGGTGGGCGCCTCGGGCTTCATCCTCACGGCGATCATGTGCAAGGCCATGAACCGCTCGCTGTGGGACGTGCTCAGCGGCGACCTGGGCGAAGCCGGCGCGGCGGGCCCGTCGGCGGACGACGTCTACGCCGGCCGCATCAAGAGCGCCGGGCCGGACGAGATCGCGATGCTGTTCGACGTGGCGACGAAGGTGGCCATCGTGCCGGGCTACGGCATGGCGGTGGCGCAGGCGCAGCACGCCGTGCGGGACCTGGCGAACCTGCTGGAAAGCCGCGGCATCGAAGTCGTCTACGGCATCCACCCGGTAGCCGGCCGAATGCCCGGCCACATGAACGTGCTGCTGGCCGAAGCCGACGTGCCCTACGACAAGCTGCTCGACATGGACACGATCAACCCGATGTTCCCGGAGATCGACGTGGCGATCGTGCTCGGCGCCAACGACGTGGTCAACCCATCGGCCCGCGACCAGAAAGGCAGCCCGATCTACGGCATGCCGATCCTCAACGTCGACAAGGCCCGCACGGTGGTCGTGGTCAAGCGCTCCCTGAGCCCGGGCTTCGCCGGCATCCCGAACCCCCTGTTCGCCAACGACAACACCCTGATGTACTTCGCCGACGGCAAGGAAGCCGTGCGGGCGCTCACCCACGCGGTGAAAGAGCTGTAGAAAGTCTCATCCCTTCCACCGACGCCAAATCAGCCTCGAGGTCAGCGACGGTATAAGGCCGCGGCGCTTGATTGCGATCCAGCCAAGCGTAGACGTCCTCGCGCGACTCCAGCCCCAGCATTTCGCCGAGTTGCCGCTCCGAGATCAACCCTTCGCGGTAGGCCAGCATCGCCAAGGACTCGACGGTCTTCCGGTTCAGGTCCGGCCAATCCTTTTCGAGTCGCCGGGCGATCTCGTCCGGCAATTGGATCTGGAGGGTCATGGCTTGCAGTGATTATAGGGCCGAATGAAGTAGGTTGGCGGCCCCGCCGCCTCCCTTGACAGCCCGCGCTATCCTGAGGGCGAACCGAGGTCCGGAGCCAGCCGGCGGACTCCGGCGGAAGCGACCGGCGCACCCGGCCCCCAAACCGTCAAAAAACTGCGACAAACCCCACGGCAACCCCGCCAATCCGGCCGCGGAAGTCTCCGTTTGGCTCGGTTTGGCTCACTCTGGCTCACTTTCGAGCGGTTTTCGCGCGATTGCGCCACCCTCTGCCATTGACGCCACGGAGGCGCTCCCGTAAACTTGGAGATTGTGCGTCTGCTCGCGCCGGCGCTGGAGTGTGTCTCACCATGTACGCCATCATTGAAACCGGCGGTCGCCAGATCGTCGCATCGCCCGGCGAGGTCATCCGGGTCGAGTCTCTCGTCGGCGAGCCCGGCGAGGCGGTCTCCTTCGACCGCGTTATCGCCGTCAGCCAGGACAACGGGACCATGCTCTCCGGGCCTGACGCCCAGGGCGTCCGCGTGACCGGCGTCATCGAGGACCATGGCCGCGGCAAGAAGGTCAAGGTCTTCAAGTTCAAGCGCCGCAAGATGTTCCGTTGGCACAAGGGCCACCGTCAGAACTTCACGGCCGTCAAGATCGACGCGATCGCCGTCTAAGCACGCACACAGGAGCACCTCATGGCCCATAAGAAAGGACAAGGCACTTCCAGAAACGGTCGCGATTCGCACTCCAAACGGCTCGGCGTGAAGCGGTTCGCCGGCGAGTGGGTGCACACCGGCACGATCATCGTGCGGCAGCGAGGCACCAAGTTCAAGCCGGGCGAAAACGTCGGCATCGGCAAGGACGACACGCTGTTCGCCATGGCGCACGGCCTGGTCGTCTTCCGCGACCGCGGGCAGAAGGGCCGCTTCATCGAGATCCAGCCCCAGGCTTCCAAGTACCCGGAAGCGGTGGAAGAAGCCGCGGCCGCCTAGCGCGCCCCGATCGAATTGAGAATCCTCGAGAGGGCGGACGCGGGCTGATCCCCGCTTCCGCCCTTCTCGCTGTCTAGACCGTCATGTTTCTCGACGAGGCGACCATCAAGGTCAAGGCCGGCGACGGCGGCAACGGCGTCACCGCCTTCCGCCGCGAAAAATTCGTGCCCCGCGGCGGCCCCTCCGGCGGCGACGGCGGACGCGGCGGCGACGTCGTGCTGCGCTCGTCCAAGCAGCACAACACGCTCATCCACTTCCGCTACAACCCCGAGCACCGCGCCGACCGCGGCCGCCACGGCGAAGGTTCCAACCGCACCGGCCGCAGCGGCAAGCCGCTGGTGCTGTCGGTGCCGCCCGGCACCATCCTCTACGACGCCGTGACGGGCGAGAAGCTGTTCGACTTCGACCAGCCCGACCAGGAGTTCGTGGCCGCGCGCGGCGGCGACGGCGGACGCGGCAACGCCCGCTTCACCAGCTCCACCAACCAAGCCCCGCGTCATCATGAGGACGGCTGGCCCGGCGAGGAGCGCTCGCTGCGGCTGGAGCTGAAGCTGCTGGCCGACGTCGGCCTAGTCGGCTTCCCCAACGCCGGCAAGTCCACGCTGATCTCGCGCATCTCCGCCGCCAAGCCCAAGATCGCCGACTACCCCTTCACCACCCTC
Organism: Acidobacteriota bacterium; assembly: GCA_016125275.1. Lineage (GTDB taxonomy): Bacteria > Acidobacteriota > Terriglobia > Bryobacterales > UBA6623 > RI-231. The sequence goes on from WGMB01000003.1 coordinate 1,317,408, forward strand.
GAGCCCAGCCTCGGCGTGGTCGATCTGGGCGACTACGAGACCTTCGTCGTGGCCGACATCCCGGGCCTGATCGAGGGCGCCCACGAGGGCCACGGCCTCGGCGTGCAGTTCCTGCGCCACATCGAGCGCAACGCGGTCCTGCTGCACCTGATCGACGCCAGCGACCTGGCCACCGTCGACGCCGAAGAGAGCTTCCGCGTCATCTTGAGCGAGCTCGACAGCTTCTCGCCCGACCTGCTCGCCAAGCCCATGGTGCTGGCCGCCACCAAGATCGACGCCGCGCAGGACGCCGGCCGGGTGGACCAGTTGCGCGCTCTGGCCGAGCGCGAGAAGATGCCCTTTTTCGCCATTTCCGCGGTCACCGGTGAAGGCCTGCAGCCCCTGCTGCGCGCTTTGTACGAGATCGTCCGGCGGCAGCGGGAGGAAGCGACCGCCGAAGAGTCGTGAAGATCGCCCTGTTCGGAGGTTCCTTCGACCCCATCCATCACGGTCACCTCACGGTGGCCCGGGCGGCGGCTGACGCCTTCGATCTCGACCGCGTGCTCTTTGTGGTCTCCGGCGATCCGCCTCACAAGGCCGGACTGCTGCGGGCGGCCTACGAGGATCGCCAACGCATGGCCGAGCTGGCCTGCCGCGCCGACGCCCGCTTCGAAGCCCCGCGGCTGGAAGACCCGGCCCGGCTCGACGGCCGGCGTAGCTATTCGGTGGACACCATCGAGCGCCTCCAGGCCGAGCTCGGCCCCGGCGACCGGCTCTACTTTCTGCTCGGCGAAGACGCCTTTCGGGACCTGGGGATCTGGCACCGCCTCGACGACGTGATCCGCTCGGTCGAGTTCCTCGTCGTCAGCCGCCCGGACTCGGACTCGCAGCCGGAGCCGAACCAGCCCGGCCTCCGCGCGCACTGGCTGCGCGGAGTGAGCAACCCGGTCTCCTCGACCGAGGTGCGCCGCCGGATCGCTGCTGGGGAATCCGTGGACGGGCTGATGCCGCGGGAAGTCGCCGAATATGCCCAACGGCGCGGGCTGTATCGAGCTGCCGCAGCGGCAAGGCCGGACAGGAATGTCCGGCCCCACTGAGGCCCGTCAACTCCTCGTGGAGACGGACATTCCTGTCCGTCGCGCTTCCAGTTTTCCCTGTACAAGCCCCATCAGCTCTTCCGAACAGTAGCTCGGCGGAGCCACGACGTAGCTGCGGCCCGTCAGCAGGCTGCGGTCGAACCAGGGCCAAGGCTCTGCGTCCGGCGCGGTGAGGGCGAAGGCGTCGGCGCGCGCCAAGTGCCGCCGGGCGCTAGCCTTGAAGTCTTCCACCCGAAAATCGAGCACGCTCAGGTAGAGGTCGGGCTCGAAGAAGTCCAGGGCGCTGTTGGACTCCAGCAGCACGTGCTCGGCGCCGCGCAGCCGCTGCCGCAGGGCCTCCGCCGCCGGTCCCAGGGCGCCCTGCGGAGCGCGCGCCCACAGCACCCGCTTGGCGCCGGCGGCCAGCATCCGCTGAGTGTCCTCGGGGCCGTCGGGGTTGCTCTCCTGCCCGATGGCCCAGCGGTGCAAGGGCTCCTGCGGTTGGCAGTCGCAGGGCTTGCCGTCCTGGGTGCACACACCGTGGCCGTACTGCGAGATCTTGACCGCCGTCCAGCCCAGCTCGCGCGTGGCCGACAGGATCGAGCAGGCCAGCGACGTCTTGCCGATATTGCGGCTGTGGCCGCCCACCGCCAGCAGCATCTACTTGTCCTCGAGCTCCTTCAGCCGCGCCCGCATCTTCTCCACCTCGGCCGCCAGCTTCGGCAGCCGCTCCACCAGCGCCAGCTTCTTCATGTGCTCGCGGTACGGGCGCGCCGGCGTGCCCCAATAAGCCTTGCCGCCTTCGAGCGTATGGTTGGGCAGCGGGCCCGCCTGCCCGCCGACCTGCGCCGCCTTGCCGATCCGGGCGCCCTCGCCCACGCCCACCTGGCCGCCCATCACCACGTAGTCTTCCACCACCACGCCGCCGGAGAACCCGGTCTGCGCGGCGATCACCACGTGGTCGCCGAGCCGGCAGTTGTGGCCCACGTGCACCAGGTTGTCGAGCTTCACGCCGTTGCCGATCACCGTGTCGCCCAGGGCGCCGCGGTCGACCGTGGCGTTGGCCCCGATCTCCGCGTCGTCGCCGATCCGCAAGCCGCCGATCTGCGGAAACTTCTCGTGGCGGCCGTTCTCGAACACGAACCCAAAGCCGTCCGAGCCCAGCCGCGCCCCGGCGTGTACGATCGCCCGATCGCCGATCCGCACGCCCGGGTAGAGGCTCACGCCGTGGAACAGCTTGCAGGCCTCGCCGATGCGAGCCCCCCGGCCGACCCACACGCCCGCCACCAGCGTCGTTCCGGCGCCGATCGCCACGTCGTCCTCGATCACGCACTGCGGCCCGATCGAAACCCCTGCGCCCAGCCGAGCCGTGGCGGCCACCGTCGCCGAGGGATGCACGCCCGGCGGCCCCGGCTCAGGCGGATGCAGCGCCCGTAGCGCGCGGGCGAAGGCGTGGCGCGGCTTGGTCACGCGGATCACCGCAGCGCCGTCCGGGGCCGGAATGTCCGGCGGCAGCAGTAGGCAGCCGGCCTTCGACGCCAAGGCCGTGGTCGGCTCGCCGCGCCCGTCAAAGAACGCCAGGTGCGTTTCGTCCGCCGCTCCCAAGGCCGCTCCGCCCACGATTTCGCGGTCGGCGTCGCCCTCCAGGCGGGCGCCCAGCAAGCCGGCGATCTGTGCTGTTTTCAAACCTTTGGTCCTGTCCCCAACCCGGTGGTCTGGTCCCTACCGGCCGGTCCCTTGTATCTTACTAGGATGGGTTTCGTTCGAGTTTCCCGGCGCTGGCTGGCCGCTGCGATGCTGCTGGCCGCCGCCGCGCCGCAAGCTTGGGGCTGGAATGAGCTGGTCCACCGGGCCGTCGCGCGGGTCGCTCATGAGCGCCTCACGCCCGAGGCCGAGCGCCGCCACCGGCTGCTGATGGGCGTCGGCTCCAAGCTCGAGGACGTCGCCGGCTGGGCCGACCAAATCATCGAGGAGCGCCCCGAAACCGAGGCCTGGCACTCCATCACCATTCCGCCCGACGCCACCGAGATCGACCTCGACCGCGACTGCCCCGTCGGCGACTGCTCGCCCGTCAAGGTCCGCGAGTGCGTCGGCATCGTACGGCTGGCCTTCAAGACCAAGCCCGAGATCATCGAGGCCTTCCAGTTCCTGGTGAGCCTCACCGTCGACCTGCACCACCCGCTCAACGCCGGCTATCCGCCCGGCGGCGGCGGGGACGTCGTGCCCGTGGTGCTCGAAGGCCGCGACATGCGGCTGCGCCATGCCTGGGACGGCCCCATCCTCGGCGACGACGACGACGTGGACGCCCTCGCCGACCGCATCCGCTCGCACATCACCTCCGAGAACGCCCGCGAGTGGAGCCGCGGCACCCTCAAGGACTGGACCTGGGAGACGCACCTCACGGCCGTGCGCGTGGCCTACGGCGGCCTGCCGCAGGGCTCGCCCAAAAAGCTCGACGAAGCCTACATCCGCCAGGCGCGCACCGCCGCCGAGATCCAGCTCGCCAAGGCGGCCGTGCGCCTCGCCGCTCTGCTCAACGAGACCTGGCTGCAGTAGCCCGGCTGCCGCTAGACTGCTCTCGATGGCCGTCCACCCCTCCGCCCGCGTCGCGCCGACGGCCCGCATCGCCCCGGGAGCCGAGATCGGCCCCGATGTCGAGATCGCCGACTTCGTCGTGATCGAAGACGACGTGGTCGTCGGTCCGCGCTGCCGCCTGGAGCCGCACGTCTACATCAAGCGCTGGACCACGCTCGGCGCCGACAACGAGATCTCCGCCGGAACCGTGCTCGGCACCGATCCGCTCGACAAGAACTTCGACGGCCGCCGCAGCTACCTGCGCATCGGCGACGGCAACAAGATCCGCGAGCACTACACCATCAGCCGCGGCACCGAGCCCGAGTCCGAAACCGTGCTCGGCGATCGCAACTACATCATGACCTCGGGCCACATCGCCCACAACTGCCGCATCGGGTCGGACTGCGTGATCGCCAGTTGCGCGCTGGTGGCCGGCTACGTCGAGGTCGGCGACCGGGCGTTCCTGTCCGGTGGCGTGGTCGTACACCAGTTCTCGAAGATCGGCGAGCTGGCGATGATCGGCGGCAACACCCGCGTCAACAAAGACGCCCCGCCCTACTTCCTCTATTCCGAGTTCGACATCGCGCCGCGCGGCGTGAACGTGGTGGGCCTGCGCCGGGCGGGCTTCTCCGCCGACCAGATCGCCGTCCTGCGCCGCGCCTACCGCATCCTGTTCCGCTCGCCCGGCTCGGTGGAGCAGGCCGTCGCCCGCCTGGAATCCGAGCTCGCCGGGCCGCACGTGGCGCGCTTGGTAGAATTCATCCGAGGCTCCAAGCGCGGCATCTGCCGCCGCAACCGGGCTGACGCGAGCGCCTGATGTCCATCCTCCGAATCGCCCTCTGCCTGCTGCTGCCGGCCTCTTTCGCCTTTGCCGACGAGGGCATGTGGCCCTACAACCGGCTGCCCTTCGACCAGCTCGAAAAGGCTCACCGGTTCCACCCGGACCAGGCCTTTTTGCAACGCCTGCAGCAGGCTTCGGTACGGCTCAACAACGGCGGCTCGGGCTCCTTCGTCTCGCCCCAGGGGCTGCTGATGACCAACCATCACGTCGCCTCGGACTGCATCCGCAAGGTCAGCTCGGAGGGCCACGACTACATCGCCGACGGCTTCTATGCCACCGCCCGCTCGCGCGAGCTCAAGTGCCCCGACCTCGAGCTCAACGTGCTGATGAGCATCGAAGACGTCACCGAGCAGGTCAACGCCGACCTGAAGCCCGAGATGTCCGATGCCGAGCGGCTCGACGCCCAGAAGGCCGCCCAGGCGCGCATCTCCAAGGACTGCCAGGATTCCACGCTGCTGCGCTGCGACATCGTCAACCTCTACCAGGGCGGCGTCTTCGACCTCTACCGCTACAAACGCTACAGCGACGTGCGGCTGGTCTTCGCGCCGGAGTTCCAAGTGGCCTACTTCGGCGGCGATCCGGACAACTTCACCTATCCGCGCTACTGCCTCGACGTCTCGTTTCTGAGGGTCTACGAGAACGATCAGCCCGCCACCCCGCCGGCCTGGTTGCCGTTCGACGCCAAGGGATCCCAGGAGGGCGACTTCACCATCGTCTCCGGCCATCCCGGTACGACGCGCCGCCTGCTCACCGCCGACGAGCTGGCCTTCGAGCGCGACGTGCGGTTGCCGTTCACCCTGGACTGGCTGCACGCCCTGGCCAACGACGTGGAGGCCTACGGGCGCGGCGGCGGCGAGGCGGCCCGGCTCTCCCGCGACGAGCTGTTCCGCTTCAACAACTCCATCAAGGCGCTCACCGGCGAGCTCGCCGGCCTGCGTGACCGCGAGCTGTTCGACGCCAAGCGCGCCAAGGAGCAGCAGTTGCGCGAGCAGGTGGCCGCCAACCCGGACCTCCAGAAGAAGTTCGGCGACGCCTGGGAGCGCATCGCCGAAGCCCAGAAGACCAAGCGGCTGATCTATGAGGAGTACCGCCTGCTCGACGGCTACGGCTTCTACTCCAAGTACTTCACCATCGCCAAGACGCTCTACCGCCTCTCCGAGGAGCTGCCCAAGCCCAACGAGGAGCGGCTGGAGGAGTATCGCGACACGGCTTTGCAGTCGCTCGAGCAGCAGCTCTATTCCCCGGCGCCGATCTACCCGGAGATCGAGACCGTCAAGCTCGCCGCCAGCCTGCAGTTTCTGCGCGACCGGCTCGGCCCCAACCACCCGCTCGTCAAGAAGGTTCTGGGCGACCGCACCGCGCGGGAAGTCGCCGCCGAGCTGATCCAGGGCACCAAGTTGGCGGACGTGGAGCTGCGCAAGACACTCGCCGCCGACCAGGCCGCTCAGGCCAAGACCTCCGACGACCCCATGCTGGTGTTGGCGCGCGCCATCGACTCCGAGGCCCGCCGGCTGCGCAAGAAGTATGAGGACGAGGTCGAGGCGGTCGAGTCCGCCAACGGCGCCGCCATCGCCCGCGCCCGCTTCGCCGTCTCCGGCGATTCGGTCTACCCGGACGCCACCTTCACTCTGCGGCTGGCCTTCGGCCGGGTGCTGGCCTACCTGGAGAACCGCCGCCGCATCGACGCCTACACCACCATCGAAGGCCTGTTCGCGCGCGCCACCGGCGAGGACCCCTACGTGCTGCCCGACCGCATCCTCAAGGCCAAGGCCCGGCTCAAGAAGGACACGCCCTACAACCTGGTCAGCACCAACGACATCACCGGCGGCAACTCCGGCAGCCCCCTGCTGAGCCGCGAGGGCAAGATCATCGGGCTGATCTTCGACGGCAACATCCAGTCGCTGTCCAACGACTTCCTCTATAGCGAGAAGCAGGCGCGGGCGGTGAGCGTGGACGTGCGCGGCATCCTCGAGATGCTGCGCAACGCCTACCGGGCCCGGCGCTTGGACGCCGAATTGACCACGCACTGAGCGACGAGACCGGGCCCGCTTTGGCGGACCCTGGATAATGGGAGCTGAGACCGGGGCGCGAGCGCGGTCTCGGGTGCAACCTGGTGCTGTTTCGCGAGTATGCTCCTCGACGCAGAGGAGCCCTGCCGTCGTTCCTGACCTCGCTGGGTCTGCACAGCCTCGTCGTGCTCGGAATCTGGACCGTCAACCCGACGCCGTCGGCGCGCTTTCCCGACCCTACGCTCGCCGACATCCTCGAGAAGGAACAGCGCCAGATCACCTGGTACACGCCCAAGGCGCCGCTGCCGGCGGTGGCCCCGGCCGAGCCCGCGCCCAACCCCAGCCCCGCCAAGCTGCCGCGCTACCAGGCGCCGCAACGGGTCGTGGCCGACAACGCCAACCCGCTCTCCGACAAGCAGATGATTCTGGGCGAGGCGCCGGAGATCGAGATCCGCCAGGACCAGGACATCCCGAACATGGTCTCCTGGACCGCGCCCAAGGTGGAACAGCCGCGCTACCAGCCCACCCAGCCGAAGCTGATCGCGCCGCCGAGGCCCAAGAAGATCGAGCTCGAGAAGGCGCCGGAGATCCAGGCCGCCAACCCCGGCTACGACTTCACGGATCTCGAGAAGCTGCCCGCGCTGCGCTACCGGCGGGACCGCAAGGAGGCGCCCAAGCCGCAACAACGCAGCGTGGAGGCCGCCGAGGCGCCCCAAATTCAGGCGCAAACCGCGCCCACGGTCGACCCCTCGCAGTTCGAGTCCGTCGCCCGGCTGCGCTACCAAGGCCGGCAGCGGAACGAGCAAGCCGCGCCCTCACAGCGCGCGGTGGAAGCCGAGCAGGCGCCGGAGATTGCCGCAAACGCCGCCTCGAACGCCGTCGCCCCGGCCCAGGACCTGCCCCGGCTGCGCTACCAGGACCGCCAAGCCCCGCCAAAGGCCGCACCCCGGCAGACGGCCTTGGACGCCTCCGGCGCGCCGATCCTGCGCGACGCCCCCGGCGCCCCGGGCGTGCCGTCCACTGCGATCCTGGCGAACGATACGCCGCGGCTGCGCTACCAGTCCGGCGACGGCGGCCGCCCGGCCGAACCGGCGCCGCGGCAGAGGGCTCTGGCGGATCTCGGCGGCGCCGCGCCCCACGTCGGAGGCGGTCCGGCCTCTGCGGCGCCTTCGGCCGTGCCCGGCGGAGACGTGCCGCGCCTACGCTATCAGGGCGAGTCGGCGCCCGGTCCATCCGGCGCTCCCCGCGCGCGGGCTCTGGGCGAGCTCGCCGACGGCGCCGCGCCGGATGTGGGCGGCCCGGCCGGAACCGACGGCGCGGCCCGCCAGGCCACGGCCTCGCTCAACAAATCCTTCGATCTGCCCGGCGCGCCCCCGCCCAGCCTCGGCGCGGACGCAGGGACGGCCTCCGGCGGCACGGGCGGCGACGCCAACCTGCTGGTGGTCGGCGTGAACCCGTCGGAGAAAGCGCCGGCCGAGCCGCCCCGCGGCTCCCGCTCGGCGCTTTTCGCCGCCGGCCCGGACGCCTCCCGCAACGGCGGACAGACCTCCTCGGGCGACCAGATGGCCGCCTTGCGGGCGCCGAACCTGTCCATCCGCGGCGATTCCACGCCGCAAACCGCCTCGCCGCGGCGCCAACCCGGCGATACGGCCGCCGACGACCTGCGAAAGCTCACCAAATCCGGCGGATTTCGCGACATGGCCGCGCCGCCGCCGCAGATCGCCTACAAGATCGACGCGCCGGAGATCGACATCGAGCATCCCTTCGTGGGCCGGCCCGTCTACACCGTGGCCATCAACATGCCCAACGTCACCAGCTATCGCGGCGACTGGGTGATCCAGTTCGCCGAATGGCTGCCGCCGGAGGAAGCCCGTAAGCGCCAGCGCGAGACGCCCGACCAGATCGAGGCCCGCTTGGCCGTGAAGGACGAGGCCCTGACGCCGCCCCAGCCCAGCAAGAAGGTCGATCCGCGCTACGTGGCCGACGCCGTGCGCGAGAGGGTCGAAGGCGAGGTGGTGCTCTACGGCGTGATCGGCGTGGACGGCTCGGTGCAGGGCCTGCAAGTGCTGCGCAGCCTGGACAAACGTCTCGACTTGGCCTCGCGGGCGGCGATCGCGCAGTGGGTCTTCGAGCCGGCCCGCAAGCGCGGCCAGGCCGTTCCGGTGGAGGTGCTGGTGCGCATCCCCTTCCGGCTCGATCCCAACGTCAAGGTGCGGTACTGAGCTCGCCGGTGCCGTCCCCGCCCCTCCAGTCCCGCCAGTGGCTGTTCGTCGACGCCGACGACACCCTTTGGGAGAACGCCGTCTACTTCGAGGAGGCCATCGCCGAGTTCACGGAGTTCCTGGATCACTCCTCGCTGTCGCCGGCCGAGGTTCGCCAAGCCCTCGACGCCATCGAGCTGCGCAGCATCCGTGTGCACGGCTACGGCTCCAAGAATTTCGCGCGCAACCTGCGCCACTGCTTCGAGCAGCTCGTCGAGCGGCCCTTCTCGCAGACCGACCTCGACCGCGTGGTCGCCATGGGCGAGAGCATCATGCACCGGCCGATCGACCTGCTCGAAGGCGTCGCCGAGACGCTCGAGTACCTCAGCCGGCGCCACCACCTGACGCTGTTCACCAAAGGCCACAGCGAGGAGCAGTTGTTCAAGTTTCAGCGCTCCGAGCTGGGCCCTTGGTTCCACGGCGTGCGGGTCGTCAAGGAGAAGGACGCCGCCGCCTACCGCAGCCTGCTCGCCGAGGGAGACGTCGAGCCCGACGCCGCCTGGATGATCGGCAACAGCCCGAAGTCGGACATCCATCCTGCGCTCGAAGCCGGCCTGCGCGCCGTGCTGGTGCCGCACGAGGCCACCTGGGCGCTCGAGCTCACCGACCTGCCCGAGCCGTCGGACCGCTTTCGCATCGTCGAAAGCTTTCGCGCACTCACTGAGCTGTTCTAAGCCGTTTCCCCGACCCGGCCAATGGCGGATCGGCGGGCGAAGCTCCGTCTTGGGCTTGATTGACAAAAATGACATTTCCGTTAAGATTCGATGAAGACCCGTTCACTGGGTCGGGACGGAGGGCGCGCCATGTCATCGAATCTGGCCAAAGCCGCAATCGCCGCCCTGCTGTGTCAGGGCGCGCTCGGAGCGACGGTCTTGCGATTGTGTTTGCAGGACCGCGCCGACCTGCGCATGCCCGCCCGGGCCGCCCTGATCCAGGAGCTGATCCGGCTCTTCCCGAGCGCCCGGCTCAGCCCCGACTGTCCCGGCGATCCCGGCGCTTTGGCGATCACCCTACTGCCGCAGTTGTCCGGCCAGCCTTCTGACGCGCTCGGCGCCATGGCCGTGCGGGCAGACGGCGTGATCGCGCCCCCGATCCTCGTGTTCGTCAACGCCGTGGTGGCCCACAGCTCCGCCAAGAGCGAAGAGGCGCTGGGTCTGGCCCTGGCCCGCGTGGCCGGCCACGAGCTTTTGCACTTCTTGAGCCAGTCGCGAGAACACAGTCCGGCCGGGCTGCTGCAGGAGCGGCTCAGCGCCGCCGACCTCACCAGCCGGTCGAGCCTCGGCAGTCCGCAGCGAGAACGAACGCCCGAGCCGGTCGCCACAGCCCGCTGATCGGCTTGCGTCCGGCCCGGCCGTTTGCGAGAACTGAGGGACGGGGCGTTCAGCGCGCCCCGCCCTCATGGACTCCCCTGCTCTGCTGTGCGAATCCCTGGTGAAGGTCTACCCGCCCGACGTACGGGCGGTCGACGGGCTGGACCTGGAGGTCCCGCGCGGCGAGTGCTTCGGCCTGCTGGGGCCGAACGGCGCCGGTAAAACGACAACTGTCGAGATCTGCGAAGGCCTGCTGGAACCCACCTCCGGGCGCGTCGAGATCCTGGGGCGGCGCTGGGCTGACGCCGGCCGCGCCCTGCGCCTGCGCATCGGCGTCTCCCTGCAAGAGACCCGCCTGCCCGAAAAAGCCAGCGCGCTCGAAACCGCCCGCCTGTTCCGCAGCTTCTATGACGACGGCCTGGAACCGCTCGAAGTCCTGCGCGAGGTCGGGCTGGAGTCCAAGGCCGACGCCTGGGTCGGCAAGCTCTCCGGCGGCCAGAAGCGCCGTCTCGAGATCGCCTGCGCCCTGGTCGGCCGCCCCGAGCTGCTGTTCCTCGACGAGCCGACCACGGGCCTCGACCCGCAGGCCCGCCGCCAGCTCTGGGAGGTCATCCGCCGGCTGCGCGCCGAAGGCCGCACCGTGCTGCTCACCACACATTACATGGACGAGGCCGAGCAACTCTGCGACCGCGTGGCGATCATCGACAAGGGCAGGGTCATCGCGCTGGGCTCGCCCGAAGAGCTGATCGGCGCGCTCGGCGGAGACCGCGTGCTCGAGGTCGTGCTCGACGGCCCCGCCCCGCCGCCGGACGAGAGCTTCTGGCGCGAGCGCGTGCAGGACGTCTGCGAGGCGCGCGTCGACGGCGACCGGGCGCTGCTCTCCGTCAACCGCCCGCACATCGCCATCCCCTCTCTGCTCGAAGCCATCGCTGCGGCCGGCCGCAGCCTGGAGGATCTCAAGACCCGGCACGCCACGCTCGAGGACGTCTTCCTCAAGCTCACCGGCCGTACGCTCGAAGGAGAGTCCCGCTGATGCGTTGGCAAGCCTTTCGCGAGCTGCTGCTGGACCGTCTGCGGCAGTTTCACCGCGAACCCGAGGTCATCTTCTGGGTCTACCTGTTCCCCTTGCTGCTGATCGCCGGCCTGGGCGTGGCCTTCAGCGAGGACGGCCCCAAGCCCGTGCTGGTGCGCGTGGTCGCGGACTCCCCCGAGCGCACCGCCGAGCTCGCGCGGCAACTGGCCTCGCCGGAGATCGAGACCGAGACGGCCGGGCTCGACCAGCTCGACCGCGCCGGCATGGGAGGCCGCTGGGACCTCACCATCGTGGCGCGTGACGGCGGCGTCGAGTACCGCCTGGACCCCCAGCAGCCCGAGAGCCGCCTGGCGCGCGAGCTCGCCGACCGCGCGCTGCAGCAGTCCCAGGGCCGCGTCGACCCGGTCTCCACGACAACCGTCGCGGAAGTCCGGCCCGGCTCGCGCTACATCGACTGGGTCATCCCCGGTCTGCTGGGCCTCAACATCCTGGGCAGCAGCATGTGGGGCGTAGGATTCACGCTGGTGGACCTGCGCATCCGCAAGGTGCTCAAGCGGCTCAGCGCCACGCCGATGCGGCACGGCGACTTTCTGTTGGCCCTACTGGCTTCCCGCATGTTGTTCTTGGCGCTGGAGGTCGTGGCGATCCTGGCTTTCGGCCGGCTGGTCTTCCACATGCCCATCGTGGGCGACCCTCTCTCGATCGCCGGGCTGTGCTTCCTCGGCGCCTGCTCCTTCTCGGCGATCTCCTTGCTCACCGGCGCCCGCGCGGACAAGCTCGAGACCGTGACCGGCCTCATGAACGCCATCCAAGTGCCCATGTGGATCGCCTCGGGAGTCTTCTTCAGCGCCGACCGCTTTCCGCCCGTCGTGCAGCCGCTGATTCAGCTCTTGCCGCTCACGCAGCTCAACAACGGCTTGCGCGCCATCCTGCTGGAAGGCCACAACTTGCTCGACGAAGCCGCCGCCGTCGGAGTTCTGTCAGCCTGGGGAATTGTTTGCTTCGCGGCGGCCTTGCGCTTGTTCCGCTGGCAATGAGCGTTCGGCTACATTGGTAGTTTATGGTCAAGCCTAAAATCTCGATTCCCGATGACTACCCCGCCGTGATGGGGCCCAGCAACGCCTTCAAAATGCTCAAATTCCGAGCCGATGTCGACTACCACGAATCGTTGCCGCCATCGGAAGACGTTTTGCTCGAACGGATCGGCGAAGCTCCCTACGTCATCAATATTCGCTCCTCGGTCCGTTTTCCCGCCGCCACTCTCGAAAAGATGAAGACAGTCAAATTGCTGTCTTTGTGGGGAACCGGCACCGACCACGTCGATTTGGAGGCCGCTGAAAAGCTCGGAATTACCGTCACCAACACGCCCGGCGTCTCCGCCATCGCCATGGCCGAGCATACGCTGGCGCTAATGCTGGCCACGGCCCGCGACCTGGTGCGCATCGACGCCAAGACCCGCCGCGGCGGCTGGCCGCGCGGCTTCGTGACGCAGCTCCACGGCAAGACCCTCGGTATCGTCGGCCTCGGCGCCATCGGCCAGCAGGTCGCCCGCATCGCCCGCGGCATCGGCATGAAGGTGATCGCCTGGACCCGCCACGCCAACATCCTGCTGGCGCAGGAACTCGACATCGAGCTGGTGCAGCTCGACGATCTCTACCGCCGGTCCGACGTCGTCAGCCTGCACGTCCGACAGACGCCGGAGACCGTGAACTTCTTCGGCGAGCGGCAGATCAACCTGATGAAGCGCTCGGCCATCCTGATCAACACGGCCCGCGGCGCCGTGGTGGACGAAGCCGCCCTGATCCAGGCGCTCGAGAGCGAGCGCATCGCCGGCGCCGGCCTCGACGTCTACTGCCAGGAGCCGCTGCCCGAAGGCCACCCCATCACCAAGCTCTCCAACGTGATCCTCACGCCCCACTCCGGCGGCGTTAGCAAGGAAGCCTTGGAAGCCGGTCTGCAGATGTCCGTCGACAATGTGTTCGACTTCATCAACGGCGACCCGCAGCACGTAGTCGTCGGCCCGAAAGCATAGAATCAGCGCGCGGGCATGCGCAACCTCAAGATCACCGTCTCCTACGAGGGGACGGACTTCTGCGGCTGGCAGGTGCAGCCGGACCAGCGCACGATCCAAGGCGAGATCGAGGCGGCTCTGGAAGCCGTCGAGGAACGCCCGGTGAAGGTGCACGGCTCCGGCCGCACCGACGCAGGGGTGCACGCCCTCGGCCAGGTCGCCTCGTTCCATCTGGCCAACCGCATCCCCTGCGAGAACCTGCAGCTCGCCCTCAACCACCGGCTGCCGCCGGCCATCCGCGTGCTGCGCGTGGAAGAGGTCAGCGAGGGCTTCCACGCCCGCTACAGCGCCACGGCCAAGACCTACGAGTATCGAATCTGGCGGGGGCAGGTCTGCCCGCCGTTCATCCGCCGCTACGTCTGGAGGCTGCCCTACCCCCTCGACGAGGCGGCGATGGTCGCGGCGGCCCCTCTGTTCGAGGGCGAACGAGACTTCCGCTCGCTGGCCACCGGCGACGGCGCCGGCCTGGAGTCGACCGTGCGCACCATCTACTCCTCGCGCCTGGAACGGGAAGGCGAGCAGTTGACCTACCGCGTGCGCGGCTCGGGCTTCCTCTACAACATGGTCCGCAACATCGTGGGGACCCTGCTGGAGGTCGGCCGCGGCAACCTGCGCCCGGCCGACATCGAGCGCATCCTGGCCGGCCGCAGCCGCGCCCTGGCGGGTCCCACGGCCCCCTCGGTCGGCCTCTTCCTGGTCAGCGTCGAGTATCCGGAGCCGTGCTAGACTTGGCCCGCGGAGTCCAAACGGAGGGCGCGCGATGCATCGACGAAACTTTCTTCGGCGGTCCCTCGCCGGAGCCGCGGTCGTCAGTCAGTTCGGAGCGGTCGGCGACGGCTTGTTGCGGGCCCAGGCGCCGCCGCGGCCCGAGTACGACCTGCTGATCAAGGGCGGCCGGCTGGTCGACCCGGCCCAGAACATCTCCGCCCGGCTCGATGTGGCGACCAAGGGCTCCAAGGTGGCCCGCGTCGCCGCCGACATCCCGGCTGACAGCGCCCGCCACGTGCTCGACGCCACCGGCCATCTGGTCACGCCCGGGCTCATTGACATCCACGTACACGTCTACGACGGCGTGGCGCCGCTGGGCATTCCCGCCGACCCCAACTGCATCGCCAAGGGCGTCACCACGGCGGTGGACGCCGGCTCGGCCGGCGCGCATACCTTTCCGGGGCTTCGCAAATACGTCATCAACGTGGCGGACACGCGGATCTTCGCACTGCTCAACATCTCCGTCATCGGCCAGTCCACGCTGTCGGGCGAGAACGCCTGGGGCGAGCTGCTCGACCTGCGTTACGCCAACGTCGAGCTGGCGGCCAAGACGATCGAGCGGCACCGTGACGTGATCCTCGGCATGAAGGTGCGGCTGACCCGCAACATCGCCGGCGACCACGACCTCGAAGCGTTGCGACGCGCCCGCGAGGCGGCCGAGGCCGCCGGCACGCCGCTGATGGTCCACATCGGCGGGCAAGCCTCGCCCACCCAGACCGTGGTCAAGATGCTCCGCCCCGGCGACGTCATCACCCACAGCTTTCGCGGCGGAGAAGGCGGCATCCTCACCTCTGACGGGCGCGTGTTCGAAGAGGTGCTCGAAGCGGTCTCCAACGGCATCCACCTCGATATCGGGCACGGCGCCGGCAGCTTCTCTTTCGATACGGCCGAGAGGGTCCTGGCGCAGGGACTCAAGCCGGGCACGATCTCCAGCGACGTGCACCAGTTCAACGTGCATGGGCCGGTGTTCGACCTGGCGACGACCTTGTCGAAGTTCATGCACCTGGGGCTGTCGCTCGAAGAGACCATCGCGCGGGCCACCTCCAACCCCTCGCAGGTCTTCGGCAAGCTCCACGAGCTGGGCACGTTGAAGGAAGGCGCCGAGGCCGACGTGGCGATCTTCGCGCTGGACGAGGGGAAGTTCGAGTTCACTGACGCACTCGGCGCCCGCCGCACGGGCTCGCGCAAGCTGCGCCCCCTAGCCACGGTGAAAGGGGGCTCGCTTTACGGGGACGCCACCTTCCCAATCGAGCGGCTCTGACGTATTTGGGGCTCGAGGGCCTTAACATTCGGTTTACAATCGAGGGACAGCCCGGCATCCGGCGTCCTTTTTCTTGGGACATCGGACCCGGGCTTTGCGTTGGAGGTAACCTCACTTTGTCTTTGTCTCGATCCTTTACTCTGGCCGGGCTGCTCGGTCTGGCGCTGTTCGCCTCGAGCGCGCCGGCGGCCATCAATCCCGGCGGCATCGTCAACGGAGCCAGCTACCGCTCGCCCAAGTTTCCCGGCAGCGGTGTGGCGAAGGGCTCCATCTTCATTGTGTTCGGCTCCGACCTCGCGGACGCCGGCCTGCAGACCGCCACGTCCTTCCCCCTGCAGTCGACCATGGGCGGCGCGTCCATCCAGGTGTCAGTGGGCGGAACGACGGTGGACTGCTTGATGATCTACACCACGCCCGGCCAGGTGGCGGCGCTGTTGCCGTCCGCCGCCGCGGAAGGCACGGGCACGCTGACGCTGCGGCACAGCGGCCAGACCTTCACCGAGCCCATCACGGTGGTCGCGCACTCCCCCGGCATTTTTTCGCAGAACAGCCAGGGCTCCGGCCCCGCCAGCTTGACGAACTTCACACCCAACGGGGTTCCACCGGTAAATCAGCTTGACCAGGCACTGACAGCTGACCAGTACGGGATTGTCTGGTTGACGGGCCTCGGGGGAGTTTCCGGTGACGAGGCCGTCAATCCTGGCGAGGCCGGGACCATCGGCGACCTCCGCAGCCAGTACGACATCAAACTCTACGTTGGCGGCAAACCGGCCGCCGAGATACTCTATGCGGGCCGCTCCGGCTGCTGCTCCGGCGTCGACCAGATCGCGTTCAAGCCCGCCGCTGGCGTCGTCGGCTGCTACGTCCCGGTGGTGGTCACCGTCAACGGCGTGCCCAGCAACTACACCTCCGTGTCGATCGCCTCGAGCGGCTCGGTGTGCTCGGAGCCCGGTCTGTTCGACGCCACCCAGCTCTCCACGGCGCTGGGCAGCGGAGAGTTCCGGGTCGGCGTGGTGGATCTCATCAAGGTGACCGCCGACCTCGGTTTCGGCGGCTTCAGCGGCGATATCGAGGCGGCTTCGGCCGACTTCCAGAGCTTCAACGCCTCGTCCTACCGGCAATCTTCGGGCAACCAGCAGTTCCTGCCGGTCAATAGCTGCCTGGTCTTCACCTTTACGGGAGAGAGCGGCGACTTCTCGGAGTCGATCCCGTACCAAGGCCTCAACGCCGGCACGGTCACCGTGCAAGGCCCGAACGGAATCCAAACTCTGGATATGGCCGAGGTCGGCACGTACTTCAAGAGCTTCCTGCAGCCCTCGATCCCGACCATCCCGGGGATTCCGCAGACGACCTCCTACCTCACGCCGGGAACCTACACCTTCGCGGCCACCGGAGGCAGCGGCGTCGGAGCCTTCTCCACCAGCCGCACCTATTCCGGCGGCATCACCTGGACGAACAAGGACGCCATCAGCAACGTTCCTCGCGGCCAGGGCTTGACCGTGACTTGGTCGGGCGGCAATGCCAACGAGGAGTACGCCTACATCTCGGGTACGTCGGTCGGCGGCATTGACCTGTCGGCCCTTGCGGAGGAAGGGAAGCTGCAGGAGTCGGATCAGGCCTACGGCGCCGCTTTCTTCTGTCAAGCCGACGCCAGCCTGGGCAGCTTCACGGTCGGTCCGGAAGTTCTGGCCGTCCTGCCGCCCAGCCAGTCGATCAGCACGCCCGTCGGCACGTTCGGGACCGGCCAGTTGCAGGTGGGCTCCTCGTCGAAGCCGCAGGAGTTCAACGCGCCGATGCTCGACTTGGGCGTGTTCGTCTACCAGCGGGCGACCTCCAAGTTCGTCGACTACAAGTAGGGCGGCGTTCGCAACCAAAGCAAGAAGGGCCCGGCCAAATCGGCCGGGCCCTTCGTCTTTTCGACCCTCGCGGTACGGCCTAGACGGTAATCAGACCCATCGCCACGAGCTGGTTCCACACCTTCTCGGCGCTCTCTTCCGCGGTCTCCTGCCCGGAGTGGAAGTGGATCTCCGGGTTTTCCGGCGCCTCGTAGGGATCGGAGATGCCGGTGAAGTTCTTGATCTCGCCGGCGATGGCCTTCTTGTAGAGCCCCTTGGGGTCGCGCTCGACCAGCGTGTCGATGTCGCACTCCACGTAGACCTCGACGAAGTTCTCCGCGCCGGCGCGCACCTCATCGCGGATCTCCTTGTAGGGGGAGATGGCCGCCGACATCGCGATCACGCCGTTGCGCGAAAGCAGGTTGCAGACGAAGCCGATGCGGCGGATGTTGGTGTCGCGGTCCTCCTTGCTGAAGCCGAGGCCCTTGGACAGGTTCGTCCGCACGACGTCGCCGTCGAGAATCTCGACCTTCGCGCCGCCGTCCTGCAGCCGCTTCAAGAGGATGTTCGCCACCGTGGACTTGCCCGAGCCGGACAGACCGGTGAACCAGAGAGTGAATCCTTTGTGTTCCATATTCGTTTTCCGTGAACCGTGAACGGTGAACCGCGCTTCGGGTGTTTGCAGTGAAACCTATTCCCTGCTCACCGCTTACTGTTCACCGAATAGGAGGAAGCACTTCCTCCAAAAGAACGTCGAACGAGCGGCGCAATTGTCCGGTGGGCGACACGTGAATGCCGCACTCCTTGTCCGCGTCCTCGTCTTCCCACCACCAGCGTCCGGCGCGCGGCGGTTCTCCGGGCTTCGTGGGCCGGGTGCACGGCGCGCAGCCGATGCTCGGATAGTTCTGGTCGTAGAGCTTGTGGTACGGCACGTCGTTGCGCCGAATGTAGTCCCAAACCCGCTCTTCGCTCCAATTCGCCAGCGGAGCGATCTTGACGAGCCCGCCGTGCTCTTCATCGAGCGAGACGGCGTCGAGCGCTTCCCGCGCCTGACTTTGCGACTTTCGCAAACCTACGATCCAAGCGTCTAGCGTAGCCAATTTGCGCTTCAATGGCCGCACTTTTCGGATTTCGCAACACAAACGCCGCTTGGCCGTGGCCTCATAAAAGAGATTGGGCCCGTGCATAGTGAGCATCCGGGACAGCTCCACGCTGTCGGGCGTGAGCATTTCCACGTTGATGCCGTAACGCTTGCGGACGGCCACGATGAGATCGTAGGTCTCTTGATGGATGCGCCCGGTGTCGAGCGAGAAGACCCGGACATCGCCGCCCGTCAAGCAGGCGGCCATGTCGAGGATGACCATGCCGGTCGCCTGGAAGCTGGTCGAGATGGCGACTTTGTCGCCAAACTCGTCCAGCGCCCAGCGCAACACGTCCTCGGCCGAGGCGTCCCTGGCCGGCCAGCGAAATTTCGAGCCGGACGAGGCGCGCATCGACGAATTTACTGCTCCGCTTTGGCGGCCTCGAGCAGAATCATCGCGATCTCGGGCCGGGTGAACTCGGCCGGCGGCAACTGACCCTCGGCGAGCATCGCCCGGACCTTGGTGCCGCTCAAGTGCACGTGGTGCTCCGGTCCGTGGGGGCAGGTCTTCTTGGAAGCCATGCCGCCGCACTTGGCGCAGAAGTGCACGAAGTCGAAGAAGATCACGTCCACGCCCAGCTCGCCCGGCTGAAACTCCGAGAAGATGTGCTGCGCGTCAAACGAGCCGTAGTAGTTGCCGACGCCGGCGTGGTCGCGACCGACGATGAAGTGCGTGATGCCGTAGTTCTTGCGCACCTGGG
This sequence comes from Acidobacteriota bacterium, assembly GCA_016125275.1. Lineage (GTDB taxonomy): Bacteria > Acidobacteriota > Terriglobia > Bryobacterales > UBA6623 > RI-231. The sequence goes on from WGMB01000003.1 coordinate 1,336,268, forward strand.
CGTGGAAGACCGCCTCGCGCGGACCGGCGTAGCGCATCCAGGCCGGGAAGCCCGCCAGGAGCGTGTGGTTCGGCGAGTAGTAGTTCTTCACCAGCACGTCGTAGCAGGCCAAGCGCACCTCGGCCGGCGTGTCGCCCGGCTTGGTCTCGCCCAGCAGCGGGTGGATCACCAAACCGTCAGCGGTCTCGAGCGCGATCTTGGTGCAGAACTCGTGGGCGCGGTGGATCGGGTTGCGCGTCTGGAAGCCGACGACGGTGCGCCAGCCCATCTCGCTGATCTGATCCTTCACTTCGCGCGGGGAGATCGCCAGGCCGCCCGAGATCTCGAGCTTCCAGTCCGGGAAGACCTCCGCCTTACCGGCGATCGAGTAGTCGCCGGCGTCGCGCAGCCACTCCACGCCCGGGTGGGCCTCATCCTCGGTGCGGAAGATGTGCTTGTTGTACAGCGGCTTGTTGATCTCGAAGATCTCTTCGATCGTGATGACGCCGGCCGGCTTGTCGCCGTCGAGCAGAATCACCGACGAGGCTCCTTCGAGCTGCTTGGCCTGTTCGGCGCTGATGGGGAAGATGATCGGAATCGACCAGGGCTCGCCCGTGGTCAGATGCATCGTCTCGCAGACGTGCTCGGTTTCCTTCTTGTTGAGGAACTGCGTGACGGGCAGGTAGCCGTCCTCTCCCAACAGGTACAGGTCGCTCAGATTGCGGAAGGTAGCTTCAATGCGCGGGGCCCCCGAGTCGAGGACCTCCGTCGCCTGGTCGGCGGTTAGGGCCATGCTTACTCCTCAATGTCTATCGGCTTACTAGGGATTAGATTAGCAAAGGTGACCGCCCGGCGGCAAGGCGCGAGCGGTAAGCGAAACAGGGCGCTTTTTGACCGATTTCGCCCTAGGCCGAGGCGGCCTTGGCGGCGGCGAGAGCGGCGTCGTAGTCGGGGTGTTCGGCGACTTCGGGCACCAACTGGCCGTAGGTGACCTTGTTGTCGGCGTCCACCACGTAGACCGCTCGGGCGAAGATCTTGAGCGGCTCGATCATCACGCCCCAGGCCAGCCCGAAGTTGCCATCCTTGTAGTCGGACAGGGTGACGACCTTGTCGACGCCGGCGGCGCCGCACCAACGCTTCTGGGCGAAGGGCAGGTCACGGCTGACGGTATAGATGGTAACGTTGCCGAGCTCGGCGGCGGCTTCGTTGAAGCGGCGGGTCTGCGCGTCGCAAACCGGAGTATCCAGGGACGGGACGATGCTGAAGATGCGGACGCCGCTGGTATCGCCCAGTGTGACGGTCTTCATATCGATGCCGGTGAGGGAGAAATCCGGGGCGGTTTGACCGACCTGAACGTCCTTGCCCTCGAGCGGCAGGGGATTGCCCTTCATCGTGACTTGGCGCGAATCGGCCATCAGATCACCTCTTCTCGAACGGATTGGGGGTTGAATATGGGCTCTAAAAGGCGCACTCGCGGAGAAATGCGCCCGTCAGACCTCCAACGCTATCAATCGCGGTCCGGGCGCGTCAATTTCCGGGCCCCTGTCGGCGCCGAAGCGTCTGATATGCTGAGGGGCCATGCCGGACCGCCGGGAGCTCGGGGCGCTTGGCGCGGCTCTCGCCGCGCCCGGAGCGGCCGTCCGCGAGGTCGCCGAGCGGATGGCTTCCCGCGTGAGGGCCTTGGCCGAGACGCCCTCGTTTCGGCGCGGCGCGCGGGTTTTTCATGACGAACGCAAGTGGATTGACGAGCGGCATCTGCAGATTTGCCGCGTTCCGGCGCTGACTTTTCGCGAGCAGGAGCGGGCGGCGCTGTTGCAAGAGCTGTGGGCGGACCTGGGGTTGCGCTCCGAGCTCGATGAAGCCGGTAACGTGATCGCGCCGCTGACCTGGAACCCGGACGCGCCTTACGTCGCTGTGTCGGCCCACCTGGACACGACCCTGGCGCCGCGGCAGGAATCGGACATCTTCGTGGCCCCGGACGGTAGCTTCCAAGGCCCCGGCGTCACCGACAACGGCGTGGGGCTGGCAGCGCTGGTGGCCCTGGCGCGGGCCCTGCGCGAAGGGCCTTCGGTGGAAAACCCGCGCCGCAACGTGCTGCTGGTCGCGAACGTGGCCGAAGAGGGCGAGGGCAACCTGTTCGGCATGAAGCGCCTGGTGCACGGCTCGATCTGGGCGCCGAAGATTGCGGAGTACCTGGTGCTCGACGGGGCCTCGACGGCGCACGTGACGGTGGAGGCGCTGGGCAGCCGGCGCTTCGAGATCATCATCGAGGGCCGCGGCGGCCATAGCTGGAACGACTTCGGCCGGGCCAACCCGGTACACGCGCTGGCCCGGGCCGCCGCCCTGCTGTCGGACCTGGAGCTGCCGCGCTCGCCGCGAGCCACCCTAACGGTGACGACGATCGAAGGCGGCGCGGGCGTCAACTCGATCGCCTCGTCGGCGCGCGCCAAGGTGGACATCCGCTCGCGCAGCAACGCCGGCATCGACCAGGTGGTGGCCGCCATGGAGGACGCCGTGAGGCAGGCGGTCGAGCGCGAGAACCGTCGCTCCACCGACCGGCTTTCGGCCTACCGCATTCGGGAGATCGGACGCCGGCCCGCCGCCGGCCGCTCGCCGGACAACATCCTCATCGAGTGCCTGCAAACCGTGGACGCCTATCTCGGCATCCGCTCGCGGTTGGACTGCGCCTCCACCGACGCCAACGTGCCGCTGGCCGCTGGGCTGCCGGCAGCGGCGATCGGCGCAGGGGGCCGCGGCGGCGACGCCCACGCGCCCAGCGAGTGGTACCACCCTGAAGGCCGGCCGCTGGCCTTGCAGCGCATTCTGCTGGCGATCGCGCTACTGCAAGACTGCTCCGACGCGGTCTCCTAGCAACTCGCTTGGATCGTTGGACTTGCGGCTTTCCCGCCGGCCCTCTCAAAAGCTGAACAAGCGCCGTCGGCTGGCTAGTCTACGGAAAGATGTCGCCGTCCAGGCAAGCTCCGTGGATGCGTCGGGCGCTGCTGCTGGCCGCCGTCCACAACGGCGTGTGCGGGGCTCTGTTGCTCCGCTTTCCGCAGGCTTTGCCGGCGGCATTGGGATTCGGGCCGGCCGAGCCGACCGAGGCCTGGCGTTGGATCGGCTTGATGATGTGCGCGTTCGGCGTCGGCTATGCGGTGGCCGCCCGCGGCCCGCTGCGGCATTGGCCGATCGTGCTGGTCGGGCTGGCCTCCAAGCTGTGCAGCCCGCTCATCTTTCTGCAGGCGGCGGCGGAGGGCTCGGCGCCGTGGACGACGGGCGGGCTGATCCTGCTGAATGATTTGGTTTGGTGGGCGCCCTTCGGCCTGATCCTGCGGGCGGCGGCGGCGGACTACGCCGCCGAAGCCGACGAGCCCGAGCCGCCGCCGCGCGACCGGGCCATGCTGCGGTTCCAGAGCCAGCACGGCTACTCGTTGTTCGAGCTCTCGCAACTGAGCCCGACGCTGGTGATCTTCTTGCGCCACGCCGGCTGCACGTTTTGTCGGGAAGCGCTCCAGGAAGTGGCGCGACTGCGCCCGCGGATCGCCGCGCAGGGCGTGGAGGTGGCGTTCGTGACGATGTCGGAAGAACCGCGCGCGCAGGACGTGTTCGAGCGCTACGGTCTGGGCGACGCGCCACGCTTCTCGGACCCGCATTGCGAGCTCTACCGAGCCTTCGACCTGCGGCGGGGTTCGTGGGCCCAGATGCTGGCCCCTTCGGTCTGGTTGCGGGGCCTCCACAGCGGACTGGTCCGTCGCAACGGGCTGGGATTCTCCGACGGCGACGCCTTCCGGCTCCCCGGCGTCTTCCTGATCCAGGATGGCCGCGTGCTGTGCAGCTACCGCCACAGGGGACCGGCTGACCGGCCGGACTATCTGGCGCTGGCGGCGGTCGCTGCTCCCGAACCCCGCGCGGAGCCGGTCGGGCTGGCCGGCCGGCCGGTTTGATGACCCTCTTCGTTCTGCACCTGGCGGCTACGCAGTGGATGACCGGGCTCATCTGGTTCGTGCAGATCGTCCACTATCCGCTGTTCGAGAAGGTGGGCGGCGACTTCCCGGCCTATCAGACGGCGCACATGCGGCTCACGACCTGGGTGGTAGGTCCTTGGATGCTGCTGGAGGCCGCCACGGCGGTGGCGCTGGCGGTGCGGCCCGAGCCGCTGTCGCGCCCCTTGGCTTGGTGCAACCTGGCCCTGCTGGCCGCCATCTGGCTCTCGACAGCCCTGCTGCAGGTTCCGCAACACGAGCGGTTGCTGTGCGGCTTCCAGCAGAGGCCTCACGCGGCCCTGGTGCGCACCAACTGGCTGCGCACGGGCCTGTGGAGCCTCCGCGCGGCCGGGCTGTTGGCGGTCCTCCTCGGCCTGCTGAGCTCCGCGGCGCCAAAAGGCGGCTAAAGCGCTCCGGCGAGTCTATAATGAGGCGGTGCATTTTGTCGTAGCCGCCGGCGGACGACGTGCGTCAGAGCTAGCATGCCGTCCCGGCCGGGGACCGGCTGGGGAGAGGGCACAGAAGTGATCCAAGGTTTCCGCAACAACTCCTGGACCCGCGGCAAGCTGCTGCCGAGCGGTCTGATCATCTTTACCCTGGCGATCGGCATCCTCATCGGCACGATCATTTCCGACGGCGTGGGGGCCGCTGACGACGAGAAGGCCCTGGCGGCGCCCGACGCGACGCCCTTGGTGATTCCGCCGGCCGAGCCGGTGCAGAGCCAGTTCGCGGACATCGCCGCCGCCGTTCGGCCGGCCGTGGTCAACATCCACGTGGAAACCTACGCTCGTAAGACCTCCGCCTCGGGCGCCCCCAAGGGGGGCTCGAAGGGCGAGGGCGACGACGGGATGGAGGACTTCTTCCGGCGTTTCTTCGGCATGCCCAATGCGCCCGAAGGGTTCAACTCGCCGCAGCAGCGACGGCCGGGCGAGGGCTCGGGCTTCATCGTCGACGGGAAGGGCTACATCATCACCAACAAGCACGTGGTCGAGGACGCCGACCGCATCCAGGTGCTGTTCGACGGCGACGACGAAGCGGTGGACGCCAAGCTGATCGGCCTGGACGACGAGACGGACTTGGCGGTCATCAAGATCGAGCCGAGCCGCAAGCTGCCGGTGGCGCGCATGGGCAACTCCGACGGGGTGCGGGTGGGCGACTGGGCGGTGGCAATCGGGTCGCCGTTCGGCTTCCGCGAGACGGTGACGGCAGGCATCATCAGCGCCAAGGGCCGCGAAGTGCAAAGCGCCGCGGCGCGCTTCAACCGCCCGTTCCAAAAGTTCTTCCAGACCGACGCGGCCATCAACCCGGGCAACAGCGGGGGTCCGCTGGTCAATACCCGCGGCGAAGTGATCGGCATCAACACCGCGATCGTTTCGCGCAGCGGCGCCTATGAGGGCCTGGGCTTCGCCCTGCCGGCCAACATCGCCGTGCAGGTGTACAACCAGGTGATCCGCTACGGGCGGGTGGCGCGCGGTTCGATCGGCATCACGTTCAACAACGACCAGGACCCTGCTCTGCTGCGAACCTACGGCGCCGAGGACGGCGGGGTGTTCGTGGGCGCGGTGAAGGAAGGCGGCCCGGCGGATCTGGCCGGGATCGAGCAGGAAGACGTGATCGTGTCAATCGACGGCAAGGCGATCAAAGACGGCGATCACCTGATCGAGATCGTGGCGGCGACGCCGGTGGGCGAGCCGGTTCCCGTGATCATCATCCGCGGCGGCAAGCGACAGACGCTGCAGGTGACCATCGCCGACCGCGCCGAGCTGTTCCGCAGCGAGCTCGGCCTGGCGCCGATGGAGGAAGAGTCCGAGGAGTCGGAGTCCAAGGTCGACCTGGGCATCTCGGTCGGCAACATGACTGACGCCAGCCGCGAGCAGCTTGAGTATGACGGCGACCCCGGCCTGCTGGTGACCGAGGTGCAGCCCGGCTCGTTCGCCGACGATTTGGGCATTCAGGTCAACGACATCATCGTGGCGGTGAACCGCCAGCCGGTGGAAACGGTCGAGGACCTGCGCGACCTGCGCAACGACCTGACCCCGGGCGACGACTTGGCCTTCAAGGTCATGCGGAACGTGGGCGGCGGCTGGACGGCGCAGTACTTCGCCGGCGTGCTGCCCAAGGGCGACTCGGGCCGCTTCTAGGAAGGGCGGGCGCCGCCGGACGCAACCGGCGGCGCCGCGGTCCTTCGCGGCGTCAGGCGGCGGAGGGCTTCCAGGGCCAGCAAGGCGAGGACGGGCGCGTATTCGAGCCGGCGGTAGAAGGCCAGCTCTTCCCACACTCCCAAGATCGCGTAGTCGGTGACGACGTGATAGGCGAGCCCAGCCAGGGCCGTCCACAGCAGCAGCGCCGGGTTGGGATAAAGCGCCAGCAACGGCGCGAACCAGCACAGGTACCAGGGAAAGCAGTTGGCCGCGAGTAGCAGCAGCGCCACGATGGACCAAAGGGCGGCCTGTTCCCGCTCGCGCGCCGTGAACCAGAGCAACGTGGCGCACGCCAGCCAGAGCAGGCCCACCCGAGCGGCCGCTTGGCGCGGGTCGTCGCCGCTCCAGGCAAGAATCCAGCCGTAGAGGCTGTCGTTGTTCTGCCAGCCGCCGGCAAATCCCTCCAACACGTCGCCCGCCGCCAGCACGGCTCCGGCGTAGGGCCACACGGCCAGCGCGATCAGGGGCGCCGCGACCCAGGCCGCCGCCGCTCTGCTCCAGACTGTGGGGCGAGGGCCCTCGGACTCCCCCCGGAACAGCAGCAACGGCGCCAGCGCAGCCGGCCAGAGCTTGGCGAGCGCCGCACCCGTCAAACAAGCCCAGGCGCGACGGAGGCGTGCGGCTCGGGCCGCCGCCAGCGCCAGCACGACCAGCAGCATCGCCAACGAGTCGTTGTGACCCTGGGCCCACAGCTCGACGACCACCAGCGGCGACCACAGATAGATCAACAGCCTCTCCGGCGGCAGCCGAGAGAGGCGCAGCAGCAGCCACACGGCCCAGCCCACGCCGAGCTCGAGCGCGGCGAAGGGAAACTTGAAGAACCGCTCCTGGGCGACCGGGTCGTCGGTGATGCGACGGGCAACCTCGTAGGAGGCGCGGTAGGAGAGCTCGAGCAGCGGGCCGTAAACCGAGGCCAAATCCTTGCGGGTAACGCGCGGCCAGGTCTCATCCCGCAGGCCGCTCCATTCGGGGTCAGCCGGCGCGGCCAGATAGGGGTTGCCGCCGGCGGCCTGCAGGCGACCCTGCCAGCGGTAGCGCGCCAAGTCGTCCGACAGGCCGGCGGTCATCGGCAGGACGGTGAAGCGAAAGACGAGAGCGGCGGTCCAGATGAGGGCCGTCGCCGCGGGGCGCATCGGGGGGCCCGGCAGGCAGGCGGCCCAGACCGCCGTGAGGTAGGCGCAGCAGCTCAGCAGGTAATATAGGAGGTAGTTGGGGACCTGTCCGCCGAGGTCGCCCAATCCGCGGATCGCCAGAAAGCCCGCTTCGAGCAGCGCCGCGCAGAGCAGCAGCAGGCGGAATCGCAAACCGGGGATGCGCCCAGGGATGCTTCTTGTGCTTTGGCCCAGCATGGGTACTGCGTTGTCCGCCGCCGTGGACGCACTCCGTTTCTTCTCGATTTCCGCCGCGCCCGTCCCGGCCGTTTGGCTGGAGGCGCCGCTCGGCGAATGGGAGACCTTGACGCTTCTCGCCTATTTTGGCGTCATGGGGCTGCTGGCCGTTTTCGGCCTGCACCGGCTTTTTCTGGTCCGACTCTATCTGAAACACCGCGACGTGCGCCCGCCGCGTCCGGAGCCCGACGGTCGCTGGCCTCGGGTGACCGTCCAATTGCCGCTGTACAACGAGCGGTTCGTGGCGCAGAACCTGCTGGAAGCCGTGGCCCGACTGGACTATCCCGCCGACAAGCTGGAGATCCAGGCGCTGGACGATTCGACCGACCTGACGACCGAGATCGTCCGCAACCGCGTGGAGGAGCTGGCCGCGCGGGGCGTCCCCATCCGGCTGATCCACCGGCGGGACCGCGTGGGCTACAAAGCGGGCGCGCTGCAAGCGGGGCTGGAGCAGGCGAAGGGCGAGCTGATCGCCATCTTCGACGCGGACTTTCTGCCGGCGCCGGACTTTCTGCAGCGCCTGGTTCCCTACTTTCAGGACCCCGGCGTGGGGTGCGTGCAGGCGCGCTGGGCGTTTCGCAACCGGGAAGACTCGCTGCTGACCAGCGTCCAGGGCGTGATGCTGGACTCGCACTTCGTGATCGACCAGACGGCGCGGTCAGCATCCGGCCGGTTCTTCAACTTCAACGGGACGGCCGGCATCCTGCGGCGGCGGATGATCGAAGGGGCCGGCGGGTGGGAGTTCGACACGCTCACCGAGGACACCGACCTGAGCTACCGCGGGCAGCTCGCGGGCTGGAAGATGCTGTACGTCCCGGAGGTCGAGGTCGACTCCGAGTTGCCGCAGGACATGGCCTCGTTCCAGGCGCAGCAGGCGCGCTGGGCCAAGGGTTTGGTGGAAACCGGACTCAAGCTGCGGCGGCCGATCGCCGAATCCGGGCAGCCGTGGCGGGTGAAGCTCGAGGCCTTCTTCCACTTCGCCTCGAACCTGAGCTACCCGCTGATGGCTCTGCTGGCCTTGCTGGTCTTTCCGGTCGGGCTGATTCGCTGGGAATGGCAGGAGCCCTGGCTGCTGCTGGCGGACGCGCCGCTGTTCGTGGCGACGTTCGGGTCGCTGGCGGCCTACTGCCTGCTGCCGCAGGTCTTGCGGGACGGCCGCCTACGGGCGCGGCACGGGGTCCTGTTTCTGGGCGTGCTGGCGATGGGCGTCGCGTTGTTGCTGAGCAACTTCGTGGCGACGATGGAGGCCTTGGCCGGGGTGCGGTCGCCGTTCCAACGCACGGCCAAGTATTCGCAGGACCCGCGCCGGAATCGTTTGGCGCACGCTTTGTATCGGCCGCAGGGGGGCTGGCTCGCCTGGGCGAACTTGGCCGTAGCTGGTTATTTCTCACTCGGTTGCGGGTACCTGGCTTGGCTTGGAGCGTGGTCCACGCTACCATTCATGGGATTGTTCGTTGTTGGACACGCGTTGGCCGGGCTGCTCTCGCTGGGTTGGGAAGGACCGTCGTTCTCGACCCGTCTGGTGGGCAAGCCTGCGGGATCGTCCGTCCGCTAGCGCCCGCGGATCCTTCACAGCCATGCCGCACTACGAGCTCTACCGTCTGATCGAGGCCCGCCGGGAGACTTACCGCAACGCCGCTCCCGAACCCGGGGCCGCCGCCGCGCGCGCCAAGCACTATGAGCCGGCCGGCGAGATCGAGGCGCAGTCGCCCTACCAGGCTTGGCGCCGCCTGCAAGACGCAAAAGCTGAACAAGACGAGGCGGCGGAGCTGGGCGTGGGCGACGTGCTGCGCAACCGCGAAAGCGGTGAATGGCTCATCTGCAACTATTGGGGGTTCGACCCAGTTCAATGGGATGAGACCACCCCCTTGACGGACGAGCAAATGCAAGCGTTAACATGAGGGTGTCTCCATAGGGATATCGCTTCTCTTCATGAGACCGGCGGGAAGGAACCAAGCCGGCCGAGGGAAAGCGGGGTGAGGAGTGCGGATGGAATCCGAACTTGTCAATCAGTACGCCGTGGTCGCGTATGTCCACGGCCCGCTCGCATTTTTTGTAGACAGTCTGCGCGGCGAGTTCACGCCGGGCTGTCCGCATAGCGCACACGTCACCGTGCTGCCCCCTCGGGAGCTTCACGGCAGCGAGCAAGAAGCCTACGACCGCTGCAACGCGGTGCTGGCCGATCGCGAACCTTTTCCTCTGACGCTGGTGCGGGTGAGTCTGTTTCCAGAAACTCACGTCATCAAGCTCGAGCTCTCCGAGCAGGATACGCAGCGGCTTCGCGATCTCCACGAATCCCTCAACCAAGGTCCGCTCTACCAGAACGAGCGCTTCCCCTACACCCCGCACATCACCCTTTGCATGAACGGCGCTCCCTCGGAGACCAACGAGAAGCTCGGGCGCGCCCGCCAGCGCTGGGCGGAATTTGGCGGCTCTGGGACGTTCTGGGTGGACTCTCTCACGCTGGTGCGCCAGCGCAAGGACGAGACCTGGGCCGACATCGCCGAGCTCCCTCTCAGCCACCCCGTCCCCGTCTACTCCTAGACCCGCCTTCGATGTGTGCGCGGGCGAGTCGGCGCGACACGCCCGGCGGTTCCGGATGACACACCGCCGCCACAGCGCTCCTCTCTTCGTCCCCTTGTTTTGAATGACTTCGCCGCCGGCCCGGGCTTGGCCCCCGCCGTGCTTCTTGCCTCGGCGTTCGACCGAGTCAATCTTGCATAGTCTTCATGACCCTTCCGTCGACCAGCGTAGAGCGCGGTTCTCCCTTGGAGAGCGTTCGTGATTCTCGCTGGTCGGCGGGAGGCCTTTTTCGGTCGACAGGGTTTCCTTCCCTGACGGAAGGAGTCCCCGGGCGGATGACGAGCTTTCCGGCAACAATTCAGACGCGGACGGGGTCGGAAGGTTATTTGCGGGCGCAAGTCGTCGATTCGTATTGGGCATCTCCTCCGTCGAGCCCCTCAGGCGGCTCACTCGGCTCCGGCGCGCGATCCTGACCATCCGCTTTAGCGGAGGTCCCCTCCGGATCGCGCGCCGCGGCCGGGAGGCTGTTACCCTTTGTCTTTCGCCATGTCCTCCATCGAGGTGATCGAGTGGGCCCCGGCCTTGCCGGATGAGCCGGCCGTCGTGGGCTCCCTGCACGAACCCGTGGGAGAGACCCTGGGCGCGATCGTGCTGACGCACGGCGCCGGCGGCGATCGCAGCTCGGCCTTGCTGGTCTCGCTGTGCGACGCCTTCGCGCGGCTCGGCTGGGCCGCCCTGCGCTGCGATCTCCCCTACCGCCAGAAGAGGCCTTCGGGGCCGCCTTCGCCGAGCGGCGCCAAGCGCGACCAAGAGGGGCTGGCCCGAGCGCTGGACTCGCTGCGCGAGAAGTCCGAACGAGTGTTCCTGGGCGGCTCCTCCTATGGCGGCCGACAGGCCTCGATGCTGCTCGCCGAGCGGCCGGAGCTGGCGCACGGGCTGCTGCTGCTGTCCTATCCGCTGCATCCGCCGGGCAAGCCCGAGCAGTTGCGGACGGCGCACTTCCCCAGCCTGCAGACGCCCACGCTGTTCGCGCATGGCTCCAAGGACGTGTTCGGCGAGGTGTCGGAGATGCGCGAAGCTCAGCGATTGATTCCCGCGCCGGTCGACCTCCTGGTCTTCGAGGGGGCTTCGCACGGGCTGATCCAGAAGCGCGACGGAGCGGCCAAGGCCCGCCGGATGGCCACGCAGATCGCGGAAGAGTTTCAGCGCTTCGTGGCCGAGCGGTAACCGGCTTCGGGCTACGATTGAAGCGTGCGCAGTCTTGTCCTTGTCCTGCTCGCCCTGGCGGCCTGTTCGCAGCCGAAGACCGAGGAGCCCTTCACGATCGTGATGCTGCCCGACACGCAGCTCTACTCGGAGAAGAACCCCTCGATCTTCCACGACCAGACCCGCTGGACCGCCGAACACGTCGGCGAGGAGAACATCGTCTTCGTGACGCACGTGGGCGACATCGTGCAAAACTTCGCCGAGCGGCCCGAGGAGTGGGAGGTGGCCGACGCCGCCATGAAGCGCCTGGACGGCCTCGTGCCGTGGGGCGTCGCGATCGGCAACCACGACTACGACCGCAACCCCGACAATCCGCGCCAGGCCGACAAGTTCGTCGAGGTCTTCGGGCCGCAGCGCTTCGCCGGCCGGAGCTGGTTCGGCGGCGCCACGGAGAATGGCCTCAACAGCTACCAGCTCTTCACCGGCGGCGGCCGCGAATTTCTGATCTTCCACCTGGAGTCCGACATCCCGGACGACACGATCGCTTGGGCTGAGTCGATCCTGCGCGAGCATCCCGACACCCCCGCCATCGTCACCACCCACATCTACCTCGATGACCGCACCAACGCGCGGACGGCCGAGCCTTACCTGCTGGGCGAGGCGGGCAATTCCGGCGAGGCGATCTACCAGAAGCTCATCCGCCGCAACCCGCAGATCTTTCTGGTGCTGTGCGGGCACTGGGCCACGGCCGGCGGCGAGTGGTTCCAGGCGTCGCCGCAGGAAGGGGGCAGCGAGGTGTTTGAGGTGCTGGCCGACTACCAGACGCGCGAGAACGGCGGCGACGGCTGGCTGCGCGTGATCCGCTTCGACCCGGCGGGCGGCAGGATCTGGTTCAAGACCTATTCGCCCACGCTCGACCAGCACGAGAGCGACGAGAACTCAGAGTTCGTCTTTTTCGTCGATTTCGACCAACGCTTCGGGAAACGCTAATGCGGGCGTCGGCACGGTTAGAATGAGCGGATGCTATTTCGCGTCCTTCTGCTGGCTGTAGTCTGCCTTCTCACTCCCATTCTGCCTGCGCAGGAGCCCTGTTCGATTGAACGCATCGCCGGCGGCGGCTCCGTGCTCACGGGCGTGGGCGGACCGGCCGTGGCGGCGGAGATCCTGGGCGCGATGGACGCGCGGGTCGGCCCGGACGGCTTGCTCTACATCGCCGACCAGGCGCAGGACGTGATCTGGCGGGTGCTGGGCGACGGCTCGATCGAAGTCTTTGCCGGGACGGGCCTGCGCGGCTCGGCGGGAGACGGAGGGCCGGCCAAGAGCGCGCTGCTCAACGGCCCGACCAAGCTGACGTTCGGACCTGACGGCAGCCTGTACGTCTTCGTGGCGGGGGACTTCCGCATCCGGCGGATCGCGCCGGACGGAATGATTCACGCTTTTGCCGGCAGTGGCGCCGGCCTCAGCTCGCAGAGCTACTATCAACCGGGAATGACGGCCGCCGAGTTGCCGCTACCGGCGAATGCGGCCATCGCCGCTGGTCCGGCGGGCGAGGTGTACGCCACGCTGGCCCTCCAGCATCGGGTGGTTCGCATCGACCTCGACGGCACGGTCACCCCGCTGGCGGGGCGTAGCGAGAGCTTTGGCGACGACGGCCCGATCGGAACTCCGGGGCCGGCCGTGGACGCCTATCTCGGCGATCCCAGGGCGGTCGCCGTGGACGCCGCCGGCAACGTCTACATTGCGGATCAAGGCTACGACGGCATCTTTCGGGTGAACCTCGACGGCTCGCTCGAAACCGTGGCCGGTCCGGACCCGCTGCGTTTGTTCGAGCTTCGCTCGCTCGACGTGGACGACCAGGCGCGGCTCTACTTCCCGAGCGCGGCGGCGGTGCATCGGCTGACTCCGGGAGCCGGTTCGGCGGAGTACTTCGCGGACTCGAGCGTGCCGTTCTCAGTGTTTTCCATCGGACCCTCCGGCGAGATCTATTCCGTTCGGCCGCAGACGATCCAGCGCGTCGACCCCGCCGGTCCCACGATCGAGGTTGCCGCGGGCGTGGGCTCGAGCGGCGGTTTCGGCGAGGGCGGCCCGGCCGCGAATGCGCGGTTTGTCGGGATCGGCGGGCTCGCAGTGGGTCCGCTGGGCGACGTGTACGTTGTCGACAGGGATTTGCAGCGCGTACGGGTGATCCGGCCCGGCGGCCTCCTGGAGCGCTTCGCCGGCTCCGGGCAGAGCGGCTTCTCCGGCGACGGCGGCCCGGCGGTGGACGCCGCGCTCAACCGCCCGGAAGACGTTGCGGTGAATGCCGACGGGACCGTCTACATCACCGACTACTTCAACCACCGCGTTCGGTCGGTCGAGGGAGCCGTGATCCGTACCTTTGCGGGTCAGGGGGCCAGCCTGTGCAACGACGATCCTTTCTCCGGCTGCGGCAATGGCGGGCCCGCCGTCGACGCAACCGTTCCTCGGCCGGCCCGCATCGCGGCGACGCCGGACGGGGCGATCTACGTGCAGGACACGAACAGTCAGCGGACGCCTCGGACGTGGATGCGCCGCATCTCCGCCGCGGGCTTGATCGAAGCGGTCGAGCGGGTGTTCCCGTTTGGGGTCGGCAACATGGACACGCCCGCGATCGCCGTCGATCCAGCCGGACGGTTGCTGGCGTTCGTTCGCCAAAGCGGCGACCAAGCCTACTACTTCTTCGATCCCCCGGCTGCTCCAGCGCCGGCTGCCGAGCTGAGCGCCTATCTGCCGTACTCGTCCAGCATGGCGTTCGACAGCGGCGATGTTCTCTACGTCGCCGACGGGTTGACCCTGCGGCGCTCCGTCCCGGGACAGAGCAACATCGTCTTCACGGCGGACGGCGCCCCCGGCTCGGAGTCGGCGGCGCTGCTGGTGACGGATTCGACGCGCGTGGCCGACCTGGCCATCGGCCCGGACGACGACGTGTACTTCACCGACAGCGGCAATCAGGCCGTTTTTCGTCTGCACGATCCACAAGCCTGCGCGTTGCCCGCGCTGCCTGAGGTCGCCATCGGGGGCATTCGCCACGGCGCCACCTTCGCGGGTCCCGTATTCAGCTCCGCCCCTGTCGCGGTGGCCCCCGGCGAGATCCTCGCCATCTTCGGGCGCCACTTGGGACCCCAGACCCTGGCCGGCGCCGCGCTCCAGGACGGCCGTCTGACCACCGAGATCGCCGGGGTCCGGGTGCTGATCGACGGCCGCCCGGCGCCGATGATCTTCGCCTCCGCGGGGCAGCTCGCCGCCATCGTTCCGTATGACGCCGACTCTATCCCGTTCGGCCCGTCACTCCAGGTGGAAGTCGACGGTGTGCTCGCCGAGCCTCGAGAGCTTTCCCTGACGGACGCCGCACCCGGGATCTTCACCTTGGATTCCAGCGGCTCCGGTCCCGGTGCCATCTTGAACCAGGACGGCTCACTCAACACGGCGGACAATCCGGCCAAGCCCGGCTCCATCGTCGTCCTGTGGGCGACCGGCGAGGGACAGACCAACCCGCCCGGCGTCGACGGCTTGGTCGCGGGCGACGTCCTGCCGCAACCGCTGGCGGCGGTCTCGGCGCAACTCCAGGGCGTGAACGCCGAAGTGCTCTACGCCGGCGCGGCCCCGGGCCTGACCGCCGGGGTCATGCAGGTGAACCTGCGCGTCCCGCCGGACTTCTCCGCCAAGGGCCCCATCCCCGTCACAATCCGCGTCGGGAGCCAATACTCTCCGGCTGGCGTGACCGTCTTCGTAGGCCCCTGACGCCGGTGTAGACTCGAACCGAAGGAGACGTTCATGGCCGATCGCCGCAAATATCGCCGCAAGGAGCGCACCGTCGTCGCCGCGGTCCAGCTCGATCTGGAAACCGAGGGCTTCACCTACCAGAAGTGGGGCGGCTCGCAGAAGTGCAAAGCCGGCGATTGGCTGGTGCTCAACGCCGGGGAGACCTATACGGTCGATCAGCAGACCTTCGCCGAAACCTATCGGCCGGTCAGCCTGGGCGTCTACGAAAAGGTCGCCGGGGTTTGGGCCGTCGAGGCTTCCGACGCCGGCTCGGTTCCGACCAAGGAGGGCTCGACCGACTACGAGGCCGGCGACTTCCTGGTCTCCAACAAGCCCGACGGCGGCGACAGCTATGCCATGAGCGCCGAAAAGTTCCACTCGCTCTACGAGCCCGCGGACTGAGTCCGCCGCAGCCAGTCCAGAGTGGCCGCAACGCTGTCCTCGTAGGGACGCACGGGCGGGTCGCCGAGCAGCGCCCGCAGCTTGGCGGCGTCGAACCGCAGGGGCTTCATATAGTCGGGAGCCATCTGCAAAAAGCCCCGCAGGTCGGAGTTGAACAGGCTGACCAGCCGCAGCATCCACATCCCCGCGCTGCGCAGCTTCACGGGGCGGCGCAGGATGTCGGAGACGATCTGCTGCAGGCGCCGGCCGCTGAGGGGCCCGGCGCCCGGCACGATCCAGCGGTCGCCGTAGGCTTCGTCGCACAGCGCCAGCCGCGTGACGATCTCCATGGCGTCGGGGATGAAGGCGTACTCTCGCTCGACGTCCGGCGAGCCGATCCAGTTCATGGTCTTGCCGGCGACGGCCTCCTGCAGCGGCTGCTGAATGGTGCTGGTATGCACATCGGGGCCAAAAAAGTCGGGCAGGTGAACGATCGCCGCTCCGGCTTCGAGCAGAATGTCCTCGGCGGCGCGCCGGTGGCGCACCCACTCTCCCCCGCCCTCCCGCGGATGCCGCTCGTTCAGCGAGGCCGTCCGCAGGGGCAAGTAGGCCCAGTAGCTGGAGACTTGCACGCAGCGGGCGCCGGCGCGCCGGGCGGCCTCGGCCAGATGGCGCGCGGTGACGGCGTGCTGGTCCATCTGGTCCGGCGGCAGGCCGATGCAGTCGAAGGCCACGTCGCAGCCCTCAACGGCCGTAGTGAGCGCCGCCGGGTCGCGCGCGTCGGCCGCAACGAGCTCGTACTGCTGCTCGGAGAAGCGTTTCTCCAGGCTCCGGCGGCTGCGTGAGCAGACCCGCACGCGAAGGCCTCGGGCGCGCAGGGCGGCGGCCAGGTGGATTCCGGTGGGACCCGTGGCGCCCACGATCACGGCGCTTCCAGGAGGAGTCACGACCTTCTCATCCTAGGGTATGGCCGCCGATGGCTCGGCCGGCGCCGCTCAGCGATTTTACCCAGAGACGAAACGTCGCACCTGCGATATTGTTCTAACTAAGGCATCCGATTGGAAGCTGTAGGGAAAACCGTTCGCCGATGCCTACACACTGGGAGCCTGAGTCGTGGGAAGAGTTTCGGAGTGAGTTCGAAGCCGGCAGGTGCCGTCTGTTGCTTTCGAAGCGCACCCGGCAATGGGCCAAGCAGCGTCGTTGGAAGCTGAAGATCTTTCGGTCCTTCGACAGCCAGTTCGTACGGCGGCTGCTCACCGACCAGGACGCTTTCTGGGAAGCCTACCGCGACAACGCCTTCCACTTGCACCTGCGCGAGCCGAGCATCGTCGTGCCGTCGCGGTGAGCGCCCGCGCGGCGGCGTCCGCAGACAATCCCCCGCCCGATCCGTTAGCATAGGCGCGCCATGCGCCTCACACCCGCCCTGTCGCTGCGCTTCACCCTCGCCCTCTTGCTGGCTGCGCCGCTGCTGGCGCAGACCCCGACCGTCCGCCTGGAGAGCCCCGTCCCGCCGCCGGAATGGGCCCTGCTGGAGAGAGCCTTGCTGCGCGCGGCGTCCGACGGAACCGCCGCGTTCGCCGCACACTACCTCGACGAGCGGGACTTTCTGAAGTGCGTGGAGCGTTGGGGCGGCAACGACGGCGCCGACGACGCCATGGAGAACTTCCACGGCTGGACGCTGCTGTACGCGCTGGGCGGCGACGACCAGGTGCTGGCCGACTATCAGCGGGCCTGGGAAGGCCACCTGACGCAGTTCACCGAGGCCAGGGCGCCGGGCATCGAGATGGCCGAGAACGGGATGTACTGGCGGGAGTTCGTCACCTCGTTCGACTGGGAGCACACCGGCGAGGCGCTGGCGGCCTTCCACGTGTACTCGCTGACCCGTCCCGACGACCCGCACTACCGCACGCGGGTGCGGCGCTTCGCGCGCTTCTACACCGGCGACGACCCCTACGCCGACAACTACGACCGCGACAAGAAGATCATCAAGAGCATCCACAACGGCAGCCGCGGCGCCAAGGTCACGCCGGCCAGCGAGATGGACTGGGGCGGCTTGCCGGTCGAGGGCGACCCCGAGCGGCTGACGCGCTACGCCACGGCGTCGAACATCAAGGGCGACCACCCGCTGAACCTGGGGACGACGGCGCTGGGCTACAACGCCTACCTGCTCACCGGCGAGCAGCGCTTCCGCGACTGGACGCTCGAGTACGCCGGCGCCTGGCGCGACCGCATCGTCGACAACGGCGGCAACATCCCCACCAACATCGGCCTCAACGGCGAGATCGGCGGCGAGTGGGGCGGCAAGTGGTACGGCGGAACCTTCGGCTGGAATTTCTGGCCGCAGTCGGGCGGCCGCAACTACTTCATCCGAGGGCCTCGCATCGCGATGGGCCTGGCCACGCTGCTCACGGGCGACAAGAGCTACCTCGAGGCCTTGCGGCTCCAGATCCGCAACCTCTACGCGGCAAAGAAGGTCGAGAACGGCCAGGTCCTGCTGCCGGGCAAGTACGGCGACGACGGCTGGTACGGCTACTCGCGCAACGAGCGGCTGGACGTGCAGCGCGACCTGTACCTCTACACCTTCGACAAGACGCACCTGGAGGGCCTGGACCGAGACCCCTGGCTGCGCTACCTGAACGGGGCGGCCCCGGACTACCCGGTGCGGGCTCTGCGGGGAGAGATCGAGAGCGTGCGCCGCCGCGTGCAGGGCCTGCAGGCCGACAACATGGCGCGGGACCAGCGCACCTCCGACCACTCCCAGCGCTTCAATCCGGCCGAGGTAGACTCTCTGACACAGCTCACGCTCGGCGCCAACCCTCCGGGCACGTCCGGCAACATCCTGCACACGCGGCTGCTGTACTACGATCCCGCCCGCCGCCGGGTGGGCCTGCCCGAGGACGTGGCGGCGCTGGTGGAGTCCATCACGCCCCAAGGCCTGAAGGTCCGGCTGGTCAACCTGAACCCGCTCGAACCGCGCAAAGTGTTGGTGCAGGCCGGGGCCTACCGCGAGCACCGCTTCGGTTCGATTCGGGGCGATGCGCAGGCCGCCGTCAACGGCAGCCTCTTCCAGGTGGAATTGGCGCCGGGAGCGGGCGGGGCGCTGGAGATCGGCCTGGAGCTGCTGGCTAACCGGCCCAGCCTGGGCATGCCTTGGGACTGAGCGCCTTCAGCCTGGGCCGTACGGAATAATACCTTCTATTTGCGCCACGGAAAGGCATTTAACGAATCCTTGACGTGCGGACCGCAACTCCTCCCCCTCGGGGCGAGTTGATAGAACCGTGCGTTCCCAAGCAGGATTGGCCAACCGCGCGGGAACCGTCGATTTCCCCACAAAAGGAGAGTATGGTTCCGTGAAGAAAATCATCATTTGCACCGTTTTCGCGCTGGCTTCCAGCGCCCTGTTGCCGGCGCAGACCCCGGGCGAGCGCCCGGCGCCGAGCTACGACGAGCTGATCGCCCACCTGGGCCTGACCGACAGCCAGATCGCCTGCCTGGAGGCCAACAAGACCGCGTTCCGCGAGACCGCCGCCCCGACGGTGGAAGAGCTACGGTCGCTGCAGCGGCAGTTGCGCCAGGCGACCCGCGACAGCGCGGACACCTCCGCCATCGAGACGGACATCGCCGCCGCCAAGGCCACGCTCGAAGGGGCCAAGACCAGCGCGGTCGCGGCAGCGCAGAGCTGTCTGGACGCTTCGCAAGCCTCGGCGCTGGCCGAGTTGGTCGCCGCCGAGACGTTGATGCGCGAAGTGCGGGAGGGGCAGAGCCTGTTGCTGCTGGAGTCGAGCGGCGAAGGCGCGCTGCCGATCGGAGGCGGGCGCGGCGGACGCCGCGGGCCCGGACCGGGCGCGCGTTAGAGCGGGCCGGCGGAAGTCATCCAAGCCTGGAAGCGAGCCCTCGGCCTGCCGCCGAGGGCTCCGCTGTTTGGGCGGTAGCCCTTAGAATCCGATCGCAAGGTCCACGTAGTCGGTAAAGGCATTGCCGGTCAGGATCGCCACCGCGACCGCCGGCCCTGCAAACGTCGTGGTAGGAATGCGGACGTTGAGCTGGTACAACCCCACAAAGCCCGGGGCCGCGCCGGAGAACAACACGTCGCCGGCCTCCCCGTCGAACTGAACCTGCAGAGTCTCATCGGTGGTGAAGCTCAAGGGGTTCGACGGACCCGCCTCGCCGTCCGGGAACGACGGGCTCAGCGGTCCCATCCCCGTCAAGAAAACGATGACCACTTCACCCGGCGAGGCCGGGTTCTGCTCGGTCACGAGGGAGAAATCAGCGTGGGTGATGATGCCCGGTCCATAGCCGGTCTGCTGCACCGAGAAGATCCCGGGGCTCGAGTTGGCGACGGGCACGGTCACCGCGTTCGAGGCTTGGCCGTTGTTGGTGACCTGCACGGTCGCCTGCGATCCCTGCACGGCGAACGGCGTCTGGAGGTTGATCTGCCCCGGGGAGACGAAGAACAGCGGCGCGGGAATGCCGTTGACGGTGACCGAGACGCCGTCGAGCTGCTTGGGCAGCGGCGTCACCTGGGCTTGAGTCGTCGAATTCGCCAGCCCCTCGCCAAACAGAGAGAGCAAGGCGCCGCCGGAGATGGGCGCCGTCGGCGGAGCGAACGAGGCGGCGTTGAGCACGCCGATCGGCGACAGGAAGACATCGCCGGCGGCCGGAATCTGCGGCAAGCGGATGCCGAAGCTCAAGCCGTGCCGGCCGTAGACATCAGCCGTCTGAACGACCTGCGCAGCCACCAGGGCGTTGGGCGCGGCGGCGACCTGCTCCGGAGATTCAGGCGACAGGGCGATGGTCGCAGGAGCGCCGATGGCGAAATTCGTCACGCCCGGTTGAGGGAAGCCGCGCAGGAAGCCCGTGCCGCCCGGCGTGAGCCCATAGGAGTTCACGCCGGTGAAATCGAGGACTCCCTTGTACGTGGCGCCCTGCACCAAGCGCAGCCGTTCAGCGAGCGACACAGTCCCGGCGGCGTTGCTGCGCACAGCGCCCACGGCGCTCTCGACGCTGGCGGCGTCGGGGTTGATCGTGAGGTCGAGCAGCCAGAAGTTGCCGGCCAGGTCTCCGTCGCCGGCGGCCCCGCTCACGTTGCGAATCGCCACCAGAACGTCGCGCAGCCCGGCGTCCGGCGAGTGCCCCAGAACGTAGTTGCCGTTGGCGGAGACGTACAGCGTCCGCTGGCCCTGCAACAGGCTGGAGCCCTGGCTGACCTGCAACGACCCGGTTCCGTCGGCGTTGATCGAGTAGGAGGCCCCGGAGATCGTCTCGGCGAGCGGCGTCTCGCCCTGGGCGGCCGAATGGCCGTCGGCGGCGAAGCTGTTGAATCCTCCCACGCCGTTGGGCTGCATGGTGAGCAGAGCGGTGCGCGCGGCGGCGGCCGAACCGTTGGGCAAAGCGACCATGGCGCCGGTGTAGGCGCCACTGATGGAAGCGTTGTTGCCGCCGGCGTCGGCCAGCTTCACGGCCGCGAAGAAGTCATAGCCGCTCAAGGCCGCCTCAGTGGAAGCGCCCAGCAGGGCCTCGGCGTTCACGCCGATGCGGCCGTTGAGCGTGAGCGAGCCGTCGGTCGGGTTGGTCAGGGTCACGAAGCCGTTGGGAGAGACGGTATAGGTCCCGTTGCCCGTGGCCGCCGAGCCGGAACCGGCGCCCGCGGCCAGCGTCCCTTGGAAGGAAAAGGTCCCGGCGCCGTTGAAGGTGATCACCCCGCCCAGGTTGCGCGCGTTCGAGACCGAACCCGAGGCGTTGACCTCGGTCGACAGGTGAACGAAACCGTAGCGGCCGTTGAGCACGGTCTGATCGAGCGTCTGCGCCCCGGCGATGGACGCCAACAGGCACAGGGAAACAAAGGATGCAGCAAAGCGAAGCTTCATGGGGGACTCCAACCAGCGGAGGAACCGCGCGGACGACGCAGGGGCTCGGGCGGGCCCCAGCGTTATCCTGACTGATTTCCGCGGCCCTGTGCAACCTTCGGAAATCGTGCAACTTTCCTGCTCAGACCGGGTTAGAGTGAGGGATCTCCCGTTGCAGGGGGCTTGGCTTCGCCCATGCGCCACCGCTATTTCCTTCTCATTGCCCTGCTGGGAGCGCTCGTTTGCGGCCTCTGGGAGGTCGCTCGCCTGGGCGCCGAGGAGGCCGAGACGGCGGACGCGGAGTCCGGCGATTGGCTGCCGCACGCCGACTGCAGCTTCTTCGGGGCGCACCGCGAGGACTATCTGCAAAGCGGCCTCGGGGCGCAGATGCGGCTCTCCGAGGAGCGCTCGGCTCTCACGATCGCCGTGGTCGAACGGCTGGGGCCCTCCACGGCTCCGTCGCCCAGCCGGCAGCGACGACGGCAGCCGCCGTCCACCACGGGCCCGTTGCAGGGAGACTCGATCGACGATTTCGTGTTGGGGACGCTGCAGCGCCGAGGGATCGCGGCGGCGCCGCCGACCACCGACGCGGAGTTCCTGCGGCGCGCGTCGATCGACCTGACCGGGCGCATTCCCACCGCCGACCAGACCCTGGCGTTCCTGCAGGACGCCTCGGCGGACAAACGCTCCCGGCTGGTGGAACAACTGCTCGCCTCGCCGGCCTGGGCCGACCGCTGGGCGATGTTCTTGGGCGACCTGTTCCGCAACACGCAGGCCACAGCCCAGGTGAATCGCTTCCCGGGCGGCCGCGACGCCCTGCACCTGTTCTTTCTGGAATCGTTGCGCGCCAACAAGGCCTACGACCGCCTGGTGCGAGAGCTGCTGGCCGCCGAGGGCTTGCAGGACGGCCGCCCCTGGCCGAACCCGACCGTGGCCCGGTCGCCCTTCTCCAGCTACACCGAGTACACGAACTTTTTGCGCGACGAGGCCGCCAAGGCGACGCCGGCCAGCTTCATCCTGGGCGGGCTAACCACCGGCGGCCCGGTGCACGACAGCTACGACCAGATGGCCGTGAACGCGGCCCGAGACCTGCTGGGCGTGACCCACATGGATTGCGTGCTATGCCACGACGGCGCCGGGCACCTGGATTCGCTCAACGTGTGGGGCGCCGCCGCCAAACGCTCGCAGGGCTGGGGACTGGCGGCGTTCTTCCAGAAGGTGCGGCTGCAGCGAGCGCCCTATCTGGCGCCGGCGCCGGACGGCCAGGACCGCGGGCCGCGTCCGCCGTACTACGTGGTGCAGGAGCTGCCGCAGGACCTGGTGATCCGCAACCGTCGCGGCGACCTGATCGCCGGCGAGTACTCGTTGGACACGGAGGGCGGCAACCGCCCCGACCGCACGCCTGACGCCTTCGGCGGTAAGGCCCGTGTGGAGCCGGCGTACCCCTTCGGCGGCGCCTCTCCGGCGCCGGGCGAGCCCTATCGCGCCGCCCTCGGCCGCATCCTCACCGCCGATCGGCAGTTCGCGCGCGCGACGGTCAACTACGTCTGGCGCGAGTTCTTCGGGCGAGGCATCGTCGATCCGCCGGACCAGTTCGACTTGGCGCGCCTAGACCCGTCGGCGCCGCCGGCCGATCCCTGGACGGTGCAGCCGTCGCATCCGGAGTTGCTCGAGTTTCTGGCCGGCGGCTTCCAGGAGTACGGCTTCGACCTGCAGTGGCTGATGCGGGAGATCGCGGCGTCGGAGGCCTACCAGCTCTCGTCGCGCTATGACGGCTCCTGGAGCGCCTCGTACGAGCCGTACCTGGCGCGGCACGCCGTGCGGCGGTTGAGCGCCGAGGCGCTGTTCGACGCCGTCACGATCGCCACGGCCACGCCGTTCAACCTGCCGCTGCCGGCGCAGACCCAGCGTAGCCTCGGAGCCTTGCCGTTCGCGATGCAGTTGCCCGACGTGGCGAACCTGCCGACGGTCCCGCGCAACCGGCCCGAAGGCGAGGCTTCGCTCAGCTTTCTGGACTCCTTCTTCCGAGGGGATCGCGAGGAATCCCTGCGCTCCGACGAGACCAGCATCTTGCAGGCCTTGCAGTTGATGAACAGCCCGATCGTGGTGGACCGCGTCTCGCAGAGCGCCCAGCGAGGCCTGTTTGCCGGTTGGCTCAGCCGCCCGGACGACGTGCTGGTCAACCTGCTCTACCTGCAGATCCTGGCGCGCCCGGCCACGGCGGAGGAGACCGCCGCGGCGGTCAGCGCGCTGCGGCAGGGCGACCGGCGCGAACGGGTGGAAGACCTGGCCTGGGCGCTGCTCAACAAGGTGGACTTTGTCTTCAACTACTAGCCCCGGGGGAAGCCTGCGATGACTGAGCGCCAACGCCTGGACCTGCTGCAACGCCGCAAGCCGCACGCCCACGCCGGGTTCTTCAGCCGGCCGCACATGTCCCGGCGGCAGTTGTTCCGCTCGGCCGCCGGCGGACTCGGCGGCTACTTTCTCGGTCGGGAACTGGCCGGTGGCGAGGTCGTGCGGGCCGCCGGAGCGCCGGTCCGCAACACCGCCCGGAACGTCATTTTCCTGTTTCTGCAAGGCGCGCCCAGCCATGTGGACACCTTCGACCTCAAGGAGGTGGCGGGCGTCACGCCGACGGACTTCGCGCCGGAAACCCTCAACGGCGTACGCTTTCCCGTCGGGCTGATGCCACGGACGGCGGCCGTGCTCGACAAGGTCGCCATCGTGCGTTCGGGGCTGAGCTGGGCGCTGGCTCATCCGCTGGCGCAAACCTGGTTCCAGATCGGCCGCAACCCGACCTCGGCGCTGGGCCGGCTGGCGCCGCACATCGGCAGCGTGGTGGCGATCGAGAAGGAGCCGGAGCGGCGCCCGGACCAGATCTTTCCGGCCTTCATCGCCTTCAACCCGGCCAACCAGCCCGGCTCGGGCTACCTGCCGCAGCAGTACGCTCCTTTCAAGACGCGTCCCAACGCCTCCGGGCTGGCCAGCACCGAGCACGGCCCCGGGCGGGACCACTTCGACGCACGCTGGGAGTTGCTCGGCAGGCTGGACGGCTCGTTGCGGGCCGAGGGCTCGCCCTACGGCGCGGCGGCGGAGTCGTTCGGCAAGCTCTACGAAGGAGCTCGCGACCTGATGTACAACCCCTTGGTCAGCCAGGCCTTCAGCTTCAGCGAGGAAGAGAGCCTGCGCTACGGCGGCACGGCCTTTGGCGACGCCTGTCTGCTGGCCAAGAAGGTCGTGGCCGCCGACCAGGGGACGCGCTTCATTCAGGTGACCTCGAACGGCTGGGACCACCACCAAGGCATCTACGACCGGCAAGAGGTGAACGGGCAGAACGTAGGCAACAACCTCTACGCACGCTGCGGAGAGCTCGACCCCGCCTTCGGCGCCCTGGTCGAGGACCTGGAGGCCGAAGGGCTGCTGGACGAGACGCTGGTGGTGATCGGCGGCGAGTTCGGGCGCACGGTAGGGGCTCTGACCGCGGGGCGCGAAGGGCGGGACCACTACCTGCAGATGTTCTACGCCTTCGCCGGCGGAGGCGTGCGCGGCGGACGGGCGATCGGGTCGACCGACGCGACCGGCGCATTCACCCAGGACCCCGGCTGGTCGCGCTTTCGCGACGTGCGGCCGGAGGACATCGAGGCCACCATCTATTCGGCGCTGGGCATCGACTGGACGACCGTCCGCCACGACGATCCGCTGGGCAGGGGCTTCTACTACGTGCCGCTCTCCGACGAAGACGTCTATGCGCCGGTGGACGAGCTGTTCGTCTGAGCGAGCGGCTGCCGGCGCTCGTCGAACCAACCGGCCCAAACCGGAAAGAGCCAAGCCGCCAGCCCCGTGGCGACGATCGCGCCACGATCGGGCGGGGGCGGGCCGAACCAGGACCCGACGGCGATCAGCGCGACGAACCCCAAATAGGCCCAGGCGGCCCACCCGCCGACGGCGCCGGTCGCCCGGGTGCGGCGGAGATACAGCGCCGCGGCCGCCAGGAACAAGCCGGCTTCCAACGCGACGGTGGCCGCTCGGTAGTTCCACAACCCCAGGCCGACCAGCGGACCTCTCGGCCAGAGCGGCAAGTCCGGCCGGTGGCTCAGCGCGTCGAGAGCCCAGTGGCTGAAAACGGCGACAGCCAAGCCCACGGCGGCCCGCTTGCGCCGCGCGACCAGCCAGCCGGCGCCGGCCGCCAGGGTCGCCCAGACGGCCATCATCAGCAGGCTGTGGGACCAGGGATAGCGCGCGAAGTCCAACGGCGTGACCGCGGTGGCGCCGGGCTCGACGCGCACCTGCTCGCAGCCCGTGTATAGGAAAACGGCCCAGAGCAGGTCCGGCCACAGGGCCGCCCCGACCCACCAGCCGAGGGAGAGCTTGGGTTCCATCCGCGACAGCGCCAGGCCGGCGGCGTGGTGGCCGAGAAACACGTCCCGATAGTATAGGTTCGAGTTGCTGATTCTCACGGTCTTGGCCGCCCTCCTCGTCGTCGGCGGGTCGGTTTTCTACGGCCTCAACGTGCTGGCTTGCCTGGCGTTGCGGCGCAGGCGGCCGTTCGGCGGGAAGGCTCCGCGACCCAGGATCTCCGTGCTCAAGCCGCTGGCGGGCCTCGATCTCGGCCTCGAGCGGAATCTGCGTACGTTCTTCGCGCTGGACTACCCGGACTTCGAGCTGTTGTTTGCCACGCGCGGCCCCGACGACCCGGCCGCCACTGTGGCGCGGGCGCTGATCGCCGAGCATCCGCAATGCAACGCCCGCTTTGTGGTGGCCGGCGAGCCGCCGTCGGTCGAGGACTACCCCAACGCCAAGAACTGGTCCCTGCTGCGGCTCGCCGAGCAGGCGTCGGGCGAGATTTTGGTGATCTCCGACAGCGACATCCGGGCCGCACCCGGCGACCTGGCCGCGCTGGCCGAGGACTTCGCCGACCCGGCCGTGGGAGTCGTCACCTGCCCCTACCGAGCCGTACCCGGAGGCGGCGTGTGGTCGTTGCTGGAAGCCATCGGCATGAACACGGAGTTCTGGGGCGGCGTGCTGACAGCGCAGTACCTGGGGCCGATGGACTTTGCCGTGGGGCCGACGATGGCCTTGCGGCGCGCCTGCCTGGAGGAGATGGGCGGCTTTGAAGCCACCCGAGACCACCTGGCCGAGGACTTCATCCTGGGCCATGAGGCGCGCCGCCTGGGCTGGCAGGTGCGGCTGTCGCGTCAGGTGGTGGAGCACCACATCGGCGCCCAGGGGTTCTGGGCGAATCTGGGGCATCGGCTGCGCTGGTACCGCTCTACGCGGCGGTCACGGCCGGCCGGCTACGTGCTGCAGGTGTTCACGTATCCGCTGCCGTTCGCGCTGGCCTTGCCGTGGCTGACCGGCGGCGCCGGCTGGAGTTGGGCTCTGCTCGCGGCGTGCGGGCTGGCGCGCACGGCGGCGGCCTGGGCGACGGCGAGCTTGCTGGGCGACCGCTTGCTGCGGCGCTGGTTCCCGCTGCTGCCGCTGCAGGACCTGTTGAGCTTTGTGGTCTGGGTCCTGGCCTTCCACGGCAATACGGTCACTTGGCGGGGACGCGTCTTCGAGCTGACGCGGGAAGGCAGGCTGCGGGCTCGCCCTGGGCTATAATGTGCGTTCCCACAAGGAGAAGCAACCGCACTATGAAGCAACTCGCACTACTGGCCGCTCTGGCCCTGACGGTTTCGGCCGGACTCTTCGCCGCCGATCACGAATACAAGAAGATCGCCACCGTGCACGACATCATGGAAGCGATCGTGAAGCCCAACATGGATCTGCTGGCCGAGATGAAGAAGTCCGGCGGCCCCTCGGACGAGAAGCAGTGGAAGCAGGCCAACCGCGCCGCCTCGATCATCGGCGAAGGCGCCGAGCTGATGCTGCTCGACGGCCGCATCAAGGATCAGGCCTGGGAAGACGGCGCCAAGATGGCGATCGACGGCGCGCAGAAGTCGATGACCGCGGCGATGCGCAAGGACACCAACGCCTGGATGGAGAGCCTGAACGGCATCGGCGGCGGCTGCCGGACCTGCCACAAGGTCCACAAGCCCAAGAAGTAGTCTCCCCACAGCCTGGGAACGAAACGAGAAACGGCCCGCCGAATGCGCTTCGGCGGGCCGTTCCAGTTCCTTGGGTTGCCGCTGCGCTACTTCTGGTAGAAGGCGGAGTTCTTGTCCGTGAACTCGTCCCACTTCTCCGGCAGATCTTCTTGAGCGAAGATCGCCGAAACGGGGCAGACCGGAACACACGCGCCGCAGTCGATGCACTCGTCCGGGTCGATGTAGAGCATCTCTTCGTTGTCGAAATCGGACTCGTCCGACTTCGGGTGGATGCAATCGACCGGGCAGGCGTCAACGCAAGCGGTGTCTTTGGTGCCGATGCAAGGCTCGGCGATCACGTAGGCCATGTCGGTTCGAATCCTCCGGTGCAATCCGGCCGGCGACCTGTCGTCGCCGCCGAAGAGTCGGAGTATAGCATGCAGTCCGCCGGATTCGGGCCTGAAGATCCGAGCGGTATCATAAGGCCGCTATGTGGTCTCAAAGCCGGGTTGTACTGCTTCTCTGCTTCCTGCTGCTGGCGCCGCTGGCAGGGTCTCAGCAGGCCTCGACCATTCGAGAGGACACCCTGCCGAACGGCAAGTCGCGGAAGCTGGCGATCATCCGGGACGACTACAAGCACTCGCTCGAAGACGTGACCGAGATCCTGAAGCTGGCGCACGAGCTCGAAGACCAACTGCTGGCCGACACCGAGCACGTCGTCAACCTCGACAGCATGAAGAAGGCGGAGCAGATCGAGGAGTTGGCCAAGAGCCTGCAGAAGCGCATGAAGCGGATCTACTAGGCTCTCGGCCGGAACTCTCCCTAGCGGTGCTTGAGCGTCAGCTCCGCGACCACGCGGCTGTCCGGGCCGCCGGACTTGGTCACCACGTAGGCCGCCTTTTCGGCGCGGGCCTCGTGCCCGGCCGGGCGGCGGTCGCTGTCGGCGCCGGCGTCGGAGTCATCGACCTTCTCGAAGACCAGATCCCGCGCGCCGGCCATGTGCATCGCCAGCACCATGGGCGCATCAGACTTGGGCGCCGCCGGCTGGGGCTGCACGGCCTTGGCCGGAGCCGCTCCGTCGCGGAGCTGCCCGATCAGCGTCTCCAGATCGTTCACTTTGCTCCGCGACAGCATCACGAAGACCTTCTCTTCGCCGGCCTGGTCGTCGAAGGCGAACCAGCCCCGCGGCGGAACCATGTATTGCTCATCGGGCCGCACCTGGTGGGCGCCACCGGCGATCTCCGCCGAGGGGAACAGCACGCGCCAGCGCCCCGAGGAGCCCTTGGCGAGGATGTAGAGGTAGGCCATGTCGCTCGATTCGAGCTGGATCTTGATGCGGTCGCCGGAGTGGAACACGGTGTCCACGTCCACTTCGTCGGCTTCGTACTTCGACGTCTGCCGCAGCAGGGCGTAGCGCAGCCCGAGGGGCGCATCGACGACGGGACGGTAGACGGGAGCTTGCTCCTGACGCGGCTCGGTCCGCGGTTTCGACTCCGGTCGGGGCTTCGAGTCGGCCTGGGGCTTGGGGTCGGGGCGCCGGTCGGTTTCGGGCTTCTTCCGCTGGGGCGTCTCGGGCGTTTTCTCGGGAGCCTTGTCGTCGGCCTTGGCCTCCGGGTTCTCGTTGTAGAAGCGGTCGCGGGCGGCGCGGAACACGTCGCGGGCGCCGAGCATCGGCTCGCCTTCGGCCGCGGAGCCGACCAGGGCCGCGCCGAGAAAGGCCGCCAGAACTCCGAAAAGGCTCACTCTGTGGTGGTTACGCATCGTCATACCCTCGTGCGAAAGGTTTTCGCCGCTCTATCCCTAGTGGCGGCATCGGCGTCGGAAATCCCTCACGGCTTCGGGCGCGGCGGGTTGTCAGCACCGCGGCGTTTGCTTATTCTTGGAGAGGCGATCGGGCTTCGCAGGAACCGCCGAAGGGCGGTTCGCGCCCTCCTGCGGCGATCGGCGAAGCTGAGTTTCTTCTTTCCCTTGGGCCTGCGGCCGTCGGCTCCCGGCGGGTCGCCCTCCCCCTACCGGTCTTGTCGCCCCAAGTCGATCTGCGCACAGAGAAGTCGTTGATGAAAAAGCTGTTCCGAAACACGACCTGGCTGCGGCTGGCCGCCTTGATGGCGCTGTGGGCCGCGCCCAGCGCCCTCGTCGGGCAGACGCTGACGATCACGCCACAGACGATCGACTTCGGATCGGCCAACGTCGGCGAGAGGATCACGAAATTCGTCTTCCTGATCTCGCAGTCGTCGGCCATCCAGACGGTCTTCGTCGAGAGCAGCAACCAGACCTTTCTGCCCGACCCGCCGTCGGTGCAGCCGGTCGTCAACGAGCCGCTGCAGTACAACATCATCTTTCTGCCGCGCGGCGCCGGCCGGGCCACCGGCACCATCACCTTCTACCACCGCGTCAACGGCCAGCGGGTGGACCTGGGCACGATGGAAGTGTCGGGCGAGGGGCTGTCGCCGTTCGACGTGAGCCCGTCGGAGCTCAACTTCGGGGCTTTGCCGGTAGGCGCGCGCAGCGCACCGCAGTTCATCCAGCTCAAAGCCACGCAGAACCTGCCTCCGTTCGACGTCTCGGTGCGGGCGGTCAACCCGGACGCCTTCGAGGTTTCGCCCAAGCAAGTCACGGTCCCGACGAACGGATTCGCGACGGTCGCGATCACCTTCACGCCGACCGAATCGGCTTCGGCTACGTCGACGGTCCTGTTCAACACGCCGGGCGTCACCCTGCCGGTGGTGGTGCGCGGCTCGGGAGTCAGCTTCACCGTCGATCCGCCCGAGCTGGTCCTGCCGACGACGCTGACCGGCTGCGCCTCGACCGGCGTCTTCGACATCACGCCCTACTCGGAGCTGGACTTCCTGATCTCGCCGCAGAACCGTAACTTCCAGGTCAACCCGAGCTCGGTGGTCACGAACCGTAAGACCTCCATCGCCGTCACCATTCCCGCGGCGGCGGCCGGCTCGACGAGCGACACGATCGTGATCAACGGGCGCGAGGGCGGCCAGATCACACAGCAGCAGTTGATCCCGGCCTCGGTCACGGCGGTCGAGATCCAGCCGACGCCCGGCGCGATCGACTTCGGCGCCGTGCGGCCCGGAGACCCCGCCTCCGAGCGCAGTCTGGCCATCGTGTCGACCACGCCGGGCACGGAGATCGGGCTCGGCTTGACCGTCAAGTCCAACAACGCGGCCTTCGAGCCGTCGGTGAACGGCTCGGTAGTCACCATCCGGTTCTCGCCGGCCACGCAACGCACCTTCAACGGGGTGATCACGGTGGAGGCCACTGCGACGGCTGACGGCGTCTGCGGCCGGACGCTGTCGATTCCGGTGACCGGCATCGGCGGCAATCCTTCCTTCACCCTGAGCCCATCCACCGTGGCCTTCGGCGAGGTGGGACCGGGGCAGTCGGCGCGGACGCAGGTGACGCTCACGAACCGGTCGGCGTCGTCGTTCAGCGGGTCGGTCGCGGTCGACAACGCCGCCTTCTCGATCGGCCGGGTCAACGCGCCGCCCAATGAGACGACCTCGATCCAGATCGAGCCCGGCGCGGCGCAGCTCTTCGATGTGGCCTTTACGCCGAACCGGACCGGAGCGTTCACGGGCTCGGCGACCTTCCTGCTGACGAGCGCGGCCGGCGAGACCGCCGTGCTGACCCTGCCGTTGACGGGCGAGAGCCAGGCGATGAGCCTGACCTACGAACTGCTGCAAGGCGGCCAGCCCACCGCCCTGGCGCCGGGCGCCACCATCACCGCGCCGAAGGTCGCGCTGGGCGCGGACTCCTCCTTCCAGGTGCGGGTGCGCAATGACAGCTCGGAGAGCGCGGTGATCTCGGCTATCACCGTCTCCGGAGAAGGCTTCGAGCTCACCGGCTCCTACGCAGGGGTGTCGCTGGCCACCGGGGAGACGCTGAGCTTGCCGCTGCGCTTTGCGCCGTCCAAGGCCGGCCGCGCCAACTCGACGCTCGCCATCGGCCGTGCGCAGTTCCCCCTCACCGGCGTCGGGCTCCTGCGCAGCGCCCGCATCACGGGGCTGCCGGCAGACCTCACGGCGGTCCAGCAATCGGCCCTGGACGTGGAGCTCGAGGACCCGCAGGACGCTCCGCTGGACGGACGACTGGAGCTGGCGATCGAGCCTCTGGGCGGCCTGTCCGCCGACCCGGCCGCCCAGTTCGAGGGCGGCGGCGCGACGACCGAGCTCCGCATCCGGCCCGATGAGACCTCGGCCAGCTTCGACAGCGGGGCAGGGACGATCGGCCTCCAGACGGGTAGCGTGGCCGCCACGCTGAGGGTGACCGCGCGCCTGCTGGCGGACGGCGAGGACGTGACGCCGGCCGGCGGGGTGTCCGCAACGGGCCTGCTGGGGACGGCCGCGCCCCGTATCCTCACGGCCGAGGTCGAAGACGTGACGCCCACGGGCTTCACGCTGCAAGTGGTGGGCGAATCGGTGACCCGGGAAGCGGTTGCGGCGACGGTGGAGCTCGAAGTGCGGCCGGGGGCGCAGGTCAGCGACCCGGTGCGGACGCTGGAAGGGATCAACGCGGCTTTTGCGGCCTACTTCAGCCAGACCAATGCGTTCGGCGGGCTGTTCCGGCTCACCGCGCCGATCACCTGGACGGGAACGCCCAACGGCGTGGCCGCGGTGCGCGTGCGGATCACCAACGCGGCGGGAGAATCGGACGCCGTCGTCGCTCCGCTGCCTTGAGCCGGCCTCTCCGGTTGGCTAAGGCTTGAACTCAAACTTCATGCGGCCGACCACAGCGGTCGGATGATCGTTGATCAGCACGGGCTTGAAGCGCCATTGCAGGACGGCCGTCGATGCGGCGTGGGCCAGCACCGGATTGCCGCTGATGCGCTCCGCCCCGGCGACCGCTCCGGAGGCGTCGACCGAGACGTCGAGAAGCACATCGCCTTCCACACCCATCTTCTTCGCCATGATGGGATATTCGGGTTCCACGCGCCGGCGGGCGGAGTCCATCAGGACCTCGGCCGCCACGCGCGAGAAGCTCTTCTTTTGGTCCCCCTTGGACGCCGGCTCGGCGCCAAACATGGAGGGCACAAGGAATAGGCAGAAGAGCGGCGCGGCGTACGTTCTCATGAGAATCTCCATCCACGGCATATCGGCTGCCGCGGTTGAGTCTCCGGATATTTTTTCAGGGCTTGAACTCGAAGGTGAGTCGGGCGATCACGTGCGCGGCTTCGCCGTCGACCTTGATGGGGTCGATCTCCCACTGCCGCACCGCCTTGAGGACGGCGTTGACCAGCACTGGGTGGCCGTCGACCTTCTCGGCCTCTACCAGCTCGCCTCCGGCGTCGATATCCACGTCGATATGAACGACGCCCTGCACGCCCATGCGGCGGGCCATCAGAGGATACTCGGGCTCCACCTTCTTACGGACGGCGCGGAGCACCTTGTCGGCCTCCACTCGTAGCGCATCCTCAGCGTGCAAAGAACCGCCCCCGACCAGGAAACAGCCCCCGAGCCTAGCCAACAGACGGCGCCGCGTCGAGAGCGACGATTCGAGCCGGCATTGTGACGTGTGCGTCATGACCACTGCAACCCGTCAGAAGGAGAGCCTCAGCAAGAGCTGAATCGAACGAGCCCCGCCGGCGGCGAACAGAGGGTTCTGGCCCGCGAACAGGCCGCCGCCTCCCAGGCCGCGGGCAAAGGTCGTATTGGAGACCCCAAAGCCCGTCCCGGACAAGTTGCTGGGCGGGCTGGCAAAGCTCGGCGTATTGAGGACATTGAAGAACTCACCGCCGAAGTGCAGCCGCACGCCCTCGGTGATTCGGAAGGCGCGCCGCACCGCTAGGTCCACTTGGTCCAAAGGAAAGGCGCGCAAGGCGTTTCGGCCCAGGTTTCCGTGGGCGCCATCCACCGGCTGGAAAGCGTCGGGATTGAGCGCCCGTCCGCCGGGATACTGGTCCCCCACCAGCCAGACGGCCTGTCCGGGGACGAGGTTGGGGCGGAAACGGACGAATCCGTTGACTTGCGCCTGCGAATAGACATTGATCGGCAAGCCGGTCTGAAACCGGAAGATGCTCTCGACGCTCCAACCGCGGGTCAAGATGTCGAGCGGCCCGGGAAAGTAGGGGACTTGCCACGAAACCGCCCCAGCCGTGAGGTGGTGGATGTCGAAATCCGAGGACCCGTAGCTGATGCGGGCGGGGTCGCCCAGCAGGCGCTGCATGTTGATGGAGTCCGACGACGTATCAAACGAATGGGACCATGTGTGTGAAGCCGAGAACTGGATGCCGCGGGTGAGTTGGCGCTCGAACTGCACCTGTAGGCTGTTGTAGTTGGAGCGGCCGGTGGAGCGCACCACGTCGAGCTGACCCACCGTGTCGGACGGCGCCACGGCGCCCTCGCGCTGGAGCAGATCCCGCCCCAGCGACCCGAGATAGCCGATGCGCAGAGACTGGCCGGCCCCCATGCCGGCGGTCAAGCTCACGTTCCACTGCAGGGAAGTTGGGTTTCGCAAGTTCGGGTCCATGCCGCGGAGAGTGGCGAAGGGCGGGTCGAGCTGAATCGGAGGCGGATCAAGCGCTCCGTTATACGGAAACGGGTAGGCGACCGAGCGCCGGTAGGGGCTCCCTCCCTTTGCCGCCTGCACGGCGCCCACCGGCAGGTCGTGGAACAGACCGAACCCTGCTCGCAGCGTCAGGGCCCTCGGGCTCCCTTCGAGCCAGCGATGGGCGATCGCGACGCGCGGCGCAAACAGGTCCTTTTCGGCCCGGAAGAGCGGGTCGGAAGCGGAGCCCAGACCCACCTCGGCGGGGTTTGTGACGCCCTTCAAAGGGTAGAGCGGGAGGTTATTGCCACTGGTCGGCGCCGGGTTGTAGTCCCAGCGCACGCCCAGGGTAAGCATCGTTCGGGGAGCCAACCGCCAGCGATCTTGCACAAAGGCGGACCAGTTGATCTG
Source organism: Acidobacteriota bacterium (assembly GCA_016125275.1). Lineage (GTDB taxonomy): Bacteria > Acidobacteriota > Terriglobia > Bryobacterales > UBA6623 > RI-231. Next base: position 1,370,490 of record WGMB01000003.1, read on the forward strand.
GTGCAGGCGGATCGCCTCGTAGGCGTCGATCTGGGTCACTGCAGGCATGCCGCCGAGCAGCCCGACCGGACCCTCCAGGCCGTTGAAGATCGCCAGCGCCGAGTACTGCGGGTCCTCATAGAACGGCGTGAGGCGCCGAAAGTCCAGGCCGGCCTTGATCTCGTGGCCGCCGCGCAGCAGCGTCATCGTATCGACCACGTTCCACTGCCCCTGGCGGACATCGGCGATGCTGCCGGCTCCGAGAGAAGGCAATCCCGACAGATCGATCACCCCGATGCGACCGTGCTCCGGCGTGACGCCGGCAGGGAAGTACTGCACCAAGTCGGGCGGGACTCCGCCGCCCAGGTCGTCCAAGTAAGCGTCCATTACAACCGAGGCGCGGGAGTAGTTGACCCGCACTTCGTTGCTCACCGCGGCGCCGAGCATCTGGATCGAGCCGATGGTGGCGGCCGTCGAGCGCGCATTGATGAGGCCGTAGTTGTTGATCAAGCTGGGTGAGGCGCCTTCCGGGCCGCGCTGGGTCAGCGACGACGGCGAATCGCTGATGCGGCCGAATAGCAGCACCGTGGAGGTCAGCGCTTCGTCCACGCGGACGCTCCAGGCGTCCATGCTCGAGGGGTTGGAGTAGCCGCCGACGAACTCGGCGAGACCGCCGCCGAGAGCCGGCCGGTTTGGGATGGGAAAGGCGTCCAGGACCGGCCGAACGTTGGGAGCGGCCCGGGTGCGGGCCTCGAGCGTCGGCACGAGTTGGCTGGCCGTGTGCGGTTCGCGCAGGGTGAAGTGCTCGTAGGCCCCGAAGAAGAACGTGCGGTTGGGCACGATCGGGCCGCCCAGAACGCCGCCGAAGTCGTTGAGCCGTAGCGCGCTGCGGCCCAGCCCGGAGCGGTTGGAGAACCAGTTGTTGGCGTCGAGCCGCTCGTTGCGGAAGTACTCGAACAAGGAGCCGTGGAGCTCGTTGGTGCCCGAGCGCGTCGCCATCGAGATCTGGCCGCCCACGCCGCGGCCGTACTCGGCCTCGTAGGCGGTCGTCTCCACTTTCAGCTCCCGCAGCGCGTCGACGGCGACCAGCCCGTTGGTGCTGCCCAGCGCCGACAGAGACGGCAGGACGCCGTCGCTGGCCGGGGTGCTGCCGTCGTAGGAGATCGGCACGCCGAAGTTCGCGCTGACGCCGTCCACGGTGTAGTAGGTCGAGATGTTGCGCTGGCCGATCAAGCTGAGCTGTCCCCAACTGGTCTCGTTGGCCGGGGTCTGCACGACGCCGGGAGTCATCGCGATCAGGTTCTGAAAGCTCCGTCCGTTGAGCGGCAGGTCGGCGACGAAACGCTCGTTGACGACCGTCGACCCCAGCGGCGCCGCGCCCTCGCCCGTGGCTTCCACGGTGACCACCGGCGTCGAGCCTCCCTCCGGCTCCAGAGTCAGAGGCGCTTCCCGCCGGTCGTTGACGTTCAGCGACAACGGCTGGGTCCGAGCGCTCTGGAAACCGTCCTTCGAGGCTTCCACCACGTAGCTGCCCGGCGGCAGGTTGGCGAAGGAATAGAGTCCGCGCCCGTTGCTGCGGGTCTGCCGCGCCAACGCCGTGCGTTGCTCGACCACGCGGACTTCCGCGCCCTCGATGCTGGCGCCCTCCCGGTCGGTCACCGAACCGGCCAGCGACGCCGTCGACTGAGCAAAAGCCGTCGATGCGACCACGAGCGCGAGCGCGGCGCAGGACAAGGTCCGACCGACGAGAGGCCAACGCGACAGGGAACGAGCAAGCGCCATAGGGTCTTCGTGTACCCCATCGGCAGAACACTGCGGATACAGAACGGAAGCGCGGCTCTTTTTTGAACGGCCGCACCCCTGGAACAGCTCGAGCCCCAGTCGCATTCCGCCGCGCTAGACTCAGCCCATGAGACTCCTAGCGCCCTGGCTCCTGCTGACCGGTCTGTGCCTGCCCGCGCTTGCCCAGCAAGCCCCTGCGGACAAGCCCGCCGAGGCCGCCGCCGAGGGCCCGGCGGCGGAGACCAAACCGAAGAGCGAGAAGAAATCATCGATCAAACCTTATTCCGAGGTGATCCCGGAGGACGCGGTCAGCGACGACGGCGTCTTCCGCGTGCACCGGGTGGGCGAGGAGTGGTTTTTTGAGATCCCCGTGGCCGAGCTCGGCCGCGAGTTCCTGATGGTCACCACGCTGGCGCGCTCGACCGCGGGCGTCTCCTTCGGCGGCGAGGCCGTGGCCCACTCGGCGCTGCGCTGGGAGCGGCGCGGCGAGCGGGTCCTGCTGCTCGAGATGGACTACTCGTCGGTGGCCGATCCGAGCCGGCCGATCGCCTCCTCGGTCGCGCGTTCGGCCAACGCCTTGATCCTGAAGTCGTTCCCGATCCGGGCGCTGGGCCCCGGCGACGCGCCGGTGATCGAGGTCTCGGACCTGTTTGCCGCCGAGATCACCGAGCTGAGCCCGCGGCGGGCGCTGGGAGCGAAAGGGTTCGACCGGGAGCGCTCTTTCATCGAGAGCATCCGCTCCTATCCGCTCAACGTCGAGATCGACGCCTCGCAGACCTACACCAAGCCGCCGGCCGACGGCCCGGGCGCCGCGCCCAAGCCGGGTGAGATGCGGCCCGGCAGCGCCACCGTCGGGATGCGTTTCAGCATGGTGCTCCTGCCGGAGGTCCCCATGCAGCCTCGGCTGGAGGACGAGCGGGTCGGCTACTTCAACATCGAGCAGACCGACTACGGAGTGGCCGAGCACAAGGCCGCCAAGCGCAGCTATATCACCCGCTGGCGTCTGGAGAAGAAGGACCCGGCGGCCGAGCGCAGCGAGCCGGTGCGGCCGATCGTCTACTACATCGACCCGGCCACGCCGCCACAGTGGGTTCCCTATATCCAGAAGGGCGTGGAAGCCTGGCGGCCGGTGTTCGAGGAAGCGGGCTTCCTCGACGCCATCCAGGCCCGGCCGGCTCCCACGCCGGAGCAAGACCCGGACTGGAGCGCCGAAGACGCCCGCTACAGCGTGATCCGCTGGATCTCCTCGCCCATCCAGAACGCCTACGGGCCGCACGTCCACGATCCGCGCTCGGGAGAGATTCTGGAGGCCGACATCGGCATGTTCCACAACGTGCTGAGCCTGGTGCGCAACTGGTACTTCGTGCAGGCGTCGCCGCTGGACCCACGCGCCGGCCGGCTGCCGCTGCCCGACGATCTGATGGGCGACCTGGTGGCCTACGTGGTGACCCATGAGGTGGGTCACACGTTGGGGCTGCCGCACAACATGAAGTCCAGCTCGCTGTACCCGTTCGAGAAGATCCGCGACCCGGCTTGGGTCCGCGAGAACGGCCACGTGGCGACGCTGATGGACTACGCGCGCTTCAACTACGTGGCGCAGCCGGAGGACGGCATCGCGGTCGAGGACCTAATCCCCAAGATCGGCCCCTACGACCGCTTCTCCATCCGTTGGGGCTACACGCCTATCCCGCAGGCCGACAGCGCCGAGGCAGAGAAGGAGACCCTGAACCACTGGATCGTCGAGGCGCAGGACGCCACGCCCTGGCTGCGCTTTTCCTCCAAGGCCGAGTTCGGCGTGGACCCCGGCGCCCAGACCGAGGCCGTAGGTGATGCGGACGCCGTCCAGGCGACCACGCTGGGGCTGCGGAACCTGGAGCGCGTGATGCAGTCGCTGCCGGCGGCCGTGGCGCGCGAAGGCGAGCCCTACGACGATCTGCAGGAAATCTACGACAACGTCGTGGGCCAGTGGGCGCGGGAGATGGGCCACGTGGCGACGCTGCCGGGCGGCTACGAGGCGACCCAGAAGCGCCCCGGCCAGGAGGGCGCATTGTTCGAGCCGGTGGAGCGAAGCCGGCAAGCCGAGGCGGTCGGGTTTCTGCTGGACAACGCGCTGGTCACGCCGAAACTGTTCCTCGACGCCGAGATCCTGCGGCGCATCGAGCCGTCCGGCGCGATCGAGCGCCTGCGGGCGGCGCAGGGCCGCATTTTGGCGGCGCTGCTCGACGCCAAGCGGCTGCAACGGCTTTTTGAGCAAGAAGCCGTGGACGGCAGCGGCTACACCGCGCTCGAGATGCTGGGTCAGCTCCGCCAGGGGCTCTTCCGCGAGGCCGGCGAAGGGCGTCCGGCGGACGCCTTCCGCCGCAATCTCCAGCGGCAGTATGTGGAGTCGATGGTCGAGCGGATCTACGCAGACAAGGCCTCGCAGGACGACCAGCGCGCGCTGTTCCGGGCCGAGCTGCGCTCGGTGGCCGCGCTGGGAAGTTTGCCGAACCGCGACGAGGCCACCCGCACTCACTTCGAGGACCTAGCCGCGCGGGCGGCGCAAGCGCTGGACCCCGCCTACCGCGCGCCGGCCGGGGGAGGGCCGAGCGCGGGATTCGCGGCGGCCGCCGAACCCGAGCTGTGCTGGCCGGACCTGCGCCTGGAGACAAGCCGGTGAGGGCGTGAACGGCGCTTCATCGCTAGCTCTCGGTGAAACCAATCGGCACGACGATCCCTGCGGGCGGCGGGAGGTCCGATTTGGAAATCGGGCTTCCCGTCGCCGAGAATAGCGGCTAGCCGGACTCTTCGATGCGCGCTGTATCCATCACGGTCTGTCTGCTCGCCGGCGCTTTGGCCTTCGTGACGGCGCCTTTGCGGGCCCAGCAGCGCGACCTCGCTCTCGAGGTCGACCCGGCCCGCCGGGTGGCGCTGGTGGTGGGCAACAACGACTACCAGTACGCGCCCAAGCTGCGCAACGCCGCCAACGACGCGCGGGACCTCTCGGCGGCGTTGCGGGACGTGGGCTTCGAGGTGGAGACGCTGATCGACGCCGACCTGCGTTCGATCGACGAGGGCATCAACCGCCTGATCTCGCGCCTGCGGCCGGGCGACGTGGCGATGTTCCACTATTCCGGCCACGGCATTCAGGTCGGCGGCGAGAACTTCCTGATCCCGGTCAACTTCGAGCTGCGCGATGAAGCCAGCGTGCGCTACGACGCCTACTCGGTGTCGAAGCTCCACGACCGGCTGGCTGGAGCGGGCTCCAAGCTCAACATCGTGACGTTGGACGCCTGCCGCAACAACGGCTTTCAGGCCTCTCGCTCGACATCCGGCGGCTTGGCGCTGATGAATGCGGCCGAAGGCAGCTTCATCGCCTTCGCCACCGGCCCGGGCATGACGGCCGACGACAACCGCGACGGCCGCAACGGCCTGTTCACCAGCAAGCTGCTGGACGCGCTGCGGGAGCCGGGCCTGTCGATCGACGCGGTCTTCAACCGGGTGCGCCAGGGCGTCTACGAGGACTCGGCCAAGCAGCAGTTGCCGTGGAGCAGCTCCAGCGTGATCGGCGACTTCTACTTCCGCCGGCCCGAGAAGACGACCCAGCCGGAGGCCGTGGCGGCCGGCGCAGCCTCGGCCGTTCCGGCGGATGCGGCCTGGCGGCTGGAGTTGGCCTTCTGGGAAGGCGTGCGGGACCGCTCGAACCCGGCGCTGTTCGAGTCGTACCTGGCGAAATACCCGAACGGCAACTTCGCTGACTTGGCGAGGATTCAGCTCGAAGAGTTGCGCTCCAAGCAGGCCGCGCCGGCGACGAAGCCGGAGCCGCAGCCCGAGCCGACGGCCGCCGCTCGGCTCGACCCGCCGGCGCCGAAGCAGCCCACGTTGAAGCAGCCGACCCAGTCGCAGCCGACCCGGGCCCAGCCGGCCCAGGCGCAGGCTTCCCCGCCCCAGGCCGCCTCGCAGCCCGCGCCGGCGGTTGATCTCAATGCTCTGCCGGTCAAGCGCGGCGGCTTGTCGGTCCCCACCCGCGTGGCCCGCAACCTCGATGAGTTGCAGGCGATGGCCGCCACCGAGGATCGCACGTATACCGCCTTCGCCCTGCCGCTGTCGAGCAAGCCCCAGCCGTTGGGTTCGGCCGGCTGGCAGGTGATGCTGACCGGCGTCGACGCCGGCAAGCAGCGCTTCACGCTGTGGCTGGTGGAGCCGCCGGTCCGGCGCGGGGCCGGCCCCGGCATGAAGCCTCCCACGCTGCGGGCGGACGTCGCCGCCGCGGAGAAGAACACGCCGCCGATGGGTCTCGAGTTCAAGAACGCCGAGGCGCTCGACCCGATTCAGTTCAACCGCAAGGGCCCCAACGCCTGCGACGAGATCGTGGTGCTGCGCGTGGAGCAGAGCCGCGTGGTCGGCTACCTGGCGGAAGGCAAATAGGCGCGCCGCCTCTCCCGCCGGCGCCCTAAAATACCAGGGCGATGCGAAACCACTTCTGGAAGCTGGCCTGCGCCGCCCTGGCCGTCAGCCTCGGCTGCACCCTCTATAGCAACGACGACGCCGGCGAGACGTTCCCGCTCAAGATCGAGTCCTCGCTGGACCCGGCCCCGGTCTTCTGGCAGCACCCCATCGGCTCGGACCACTCCGAGGGCGTGGCCGTGGCCGACCTCAACGGCGACGGCAAGCTCGACGTGACCAGCGGCGCCTACTGGTATGAGGCCCCGGACTGGACGCGGCGCAAGTACCGGGAAGCGGGCATCGACGGCGAGTTCGTGGTCGACTGCGGCGAGTTCATGATCGACGTGGACGAGGACGGCGACCTCGACCTGGTCTCCGCCGGTTGGCAGGAGGACGGCTTCTTCTGGTACGAGAACCCCGGCTCGATGGCGTCGGAGTGGCAGAAGCATCGCATCGCCGATTCGCTGCATACCGAAGGCATGTGGCGAGCCGACATCGACGGCGACGGCAAGGATGAGGTGGTGGCCGTGCACTACACCGCCCAGGAGGTCTTCTACGTGACCTTCGCCGGCGGCGAGCCCCGCAAGGTGCACGTGGGCGGCGAGGAAGGCGACGAGCACGGCGTGGGCGTGGGCGACGTGGACGGCGACGGCAAGCCGGACATCGTGACGGTGAAGGGCTGGTACCGCCAGGAGACCCCGACCGAGTGGGAGTGGAAGCCGGAGTTCGAGCTCGGCGACACGGGCTTCGGCATCCAGGTCTACGACGTCAACGCCGACGGCCGCAGCGACCTGATCTTCGGACGCGGCCACAGCTACGGCCTCTTCTGGATGGAGCAGACCCAGGAAGGCGGAACGCGCGGCTGGAAGCAGCACTTGATCGACGGCTCCACCTCGCAGCTCCACAATGTGGCGCTGGTGGACCTGACCGGCGACGGCCAGCCGGAGATCCTCACCGGCAAGCGCTACCGCGGCCACAACGGACGAGACCCCGGCGGCTACGACCCCTTGGCGATCTACTACTACACGCTCGACCGCCAGACGCAGACCTTCACGCGGCATCCGGTCGCCTACAACTCCGGCGCAGGCGTCGGCACGCAGTTCGTGGTGCGGGACATGGACGGCGACGGCGACGTGGACATCGTCACGGCCGGCAAGAGCGGCCAATACTGGTTCGAGAATCTGAAGGTCAACCAAGTACCCGTGGAGCAGCGCGAGAAGGAAGTGCTGCTCAACAAGGACTGGCCGTTCAGCGAATAACGGCGCCGAGCGGCGGAATTCGTACAGCCGAACGGTGAGAAAACCGCCCCCGCCGTGAGCCGGAGGGCCCAGAGGGGGATCGCGACGTTCCCTCCGCAACGTGTTTTTCACCGAAAGCCGATACACTGGAGCAAATCGGTTACAAGCCAGAAGGAGCTGGAAACAAAGGAATATGCCTGTTACCCCCGAAATGCTGGCCGGTCTGAAAGACAAGGCCACCCAGTTGCGCATCGATTCGGTGCGCTCGACCAGCGCCGCAGGCAGCGGTCACCCCACGACCTGCGCCTCGGCCGCTGAGCTCATGTCGGCATTGTTCTTCAAGACGATGCGCTACGACCCGCAGAACCCTGCGGATCCGGCCAACGACATCTTCATCCTCTCGAAGGGACACGCCGCTCCGATCCTGTACGCGGCCTGGGCCGAAGCCGGCTACCTGAAGCGAGAGGATCTGCTGAACCTGCGCAAGATCGACTCCGACCTGGAGGGCCATCCCCCGGTCACGCTGCCGTTCGTGGACGTGGCGACCGGTTCGCTGGGCCAGGGCCTGCCGGTCGGCGTCGGCATGGCGGCGGTCGCCAAGCTCGACAAGCGCGACCAGCGCATCTTCGTGCTGATGGGCGACGGCGAGACGGCCGAGGGCTCGGTGTGGGAAGCGGCCTCGATGGCCTCCTACGACAAGCTCGACAACCTGATCGCGATCGTCGACGTGAACCGCCTGGGCCAGAGCCGCGCGACGATGCTCGAGCATGACATGGCCGCCCACAAGGCCCGCTGGGAAGCCTTTGGCTGGCACGCGATCGTGGTCGACGGTCATGACATGGAAGCCGTCGTGGCGGCCTTCGACGAAGCGATCACGCCGTCCGGCAAGCCGGCGGTGATCCTGGCCAAGACCTTCAAGGGCCGCGGCATTCCGTTTGCCGAGGACCACGAGGACTGGCACGGCAAGGCCTTCACCGGCGACAAGGAGACCGAAGCGCTGGCCGCCCTGGAGTCGCAGTTCGTCGGTTCGGACTGGCAGTGGCAGCCGAACCTGCCGGCCAAGTCGACCTACGCGCCGGCCCCGCCGCAACCGATGCCGGCGCCGCCGTACGCGCTGGGCGGTAAGGAAGTCGCCACCCGCGAGGCCTTCGGCGCCGCGCTGGCGGCGATCGGCAAGGCCGACGAGCGCGTGGTGGTGTTCGACGCCGACGTCGGCAACTCGACCTACACGCTGAAGCTCAAGGACGTGGCGCCGGAGCGCTTCTTCCAGAGCTTCATCGCCGAGCAGGTGATGGTGGGCGCGGCGATGGGCGCGGGTTGCCGCGGCAAGATTCCCTTCGCCTCCTCGTTCGCCTGCTTCCTCACGCGCGCGGCGGACTTCGTCCGCATGGGCGCGATCTCGAAGGCCAACCTCAAGTTGGTGGGAACCCACGCGGGCATCTCGATCGGCGAGGACGGCCCGTCGCAGATGGGCCTCGAAGACCTGTCGATGACGGCCTGCGAGCCGGGCTACACGGTGCTGTATCCGTCGGACGCCACCAGCGCCTGGCGGGCGATCGAGCTCGTCGCCGGGACCCATGGTCCGGCGTACGTGCGCACCAGCCGCCCCAAGACGCCAATCGTCTACGGCCCGGATGAGCCGTTCGAGATCGGCAAGGCCAAGGTCGTGCGCCAGAGCGACGCCGACCAGGCCGTGGTCGTCGGCGCCGGCGTCACGCTGTTCGAGGCGCTCAAGGCGGCCGACGCTTTGGCGGCCGAAGGCGTGGCGGTGCGCGTGGTCGACCTGTTCAGCATCCAGCCGGTCGATCAGGAGTTGCTGATCGCTTCGGCCAAGGCCGCCGGCGGCAAGGTCGTCACTGTCGAAGACCACTTCCCGCATGGCGGCGTGGGCGACGCGGTGCTCGGCGCTCTGGCCGGCGAGACCGGCGTGCAGGTGGTGAAGCTGGCGGTGCGGCAGATCGCCCGCAGCGGGCAGCCCGACGAGCTGCTCGACAAGTACGGCATCTCGGCGCCGCACATCGTGACCGCCGTAAAGTCGCTGCTCGGCTGAACAACGCGCGAGCCTGCGGGCTCACGAAAAGCGAGGTAGACTGGGGTTCGCGCCCGATCTGAAAAGGAGGAGACTCCCTTGTGACGGCGCGAATCCCTTTTCTTTTGGTCGCCGCCTTCCTCTCGGCGACGCCGCTGGCCGCTCAAACGTTCTCGGAAACCTTCGACGGCGGCCACAGCCCCACCGCTCCCGGTCCGCCCCTGCCGTGGAATTCCGCCGACTGGGACGTCCAGACGCACGTCCGCTCCGCCCAAGAGAAACTCGGGGCGCTCGACCCGCACGACGCCGACCATGGACCGGCCTGCGAGGCGCCGGGCGAGGACGGCTCGGTCACCCATCCGGTCGAACGCATTGAGGACGCGGTCTACCAGTGCGCCAACCACGTGATGACGTCGTTCCGGGCCGACGACTACGGCCTGATCGCGCTCACGCCGCCGGCTCTGGCGGATTTCTCCCAGGGCGAGGCGACCATCGAGTTTGACATCAGCTCGTGGAGCGACAGCGCCCGCGACTGGTTCGGCGTGGTCCTGCAGCCGTTCGACGACCAGTTGCCGCTGCCCGTGGTGGAGTGGCTGCCGGACCTCAACGGCTTCGGCCGCCGCGCCCTGCACTTCGACTTCGGCGGCGGCGTGATCTGTCCGGTGGTCTACCGCGACTTCGAGGCCGCCGAGGGGGGAGACAAGTTCGCCGGGGACTGCCGCTGGTGGGATTCCTGGGACGGCTACTTCGAGCCCTCGGCGATGGCGCGCCGCACGATCCGCATCACGGTTTCTCGCACCCGCGTGCGGGTGGAGATGCCCGAGGTCGGCTTGGTCTGGGCGGACATGAGCGTCGCCGACCTGGGTTGGGATCAGGCCGTGGTGAGCTTAGTGCACCACAGCTATACGCCGTTCAAGGACGGCAACGGCGGCCCCAACACCTGGCACTGGGACGACGTGTCGATCGAGCCGGCGCGGCCGTTGACGATTCTGCAAGCGCAGCGGCGCTGGGCCAACGCGGACGGCGAGGCGTTCGTGTTTCCGAGCGGGGCCCCGGCCGGCGCGATGCTGCGCGGCAGCGCCATCGGGACGCGGCTGGAGCTGTCGTTCGACGCCGGCCTGAGCTGGCAGACTGCGGCCCGGCAGCCCTCGCAGAAAGATTCGCCGGTGTGGCAGTTCCTGCATCCCGTCCCGACGGGCGCCCGCGAGGTGCGGGTTCGCTCCGGCGGCGTCTATCCGGACTGGTGGTCCGGGGGCTGGATCGCCAAGGACCTGAGTCTGCTGGCCGTGGAACCGCCGCGCGGCATCCGGCCGAGCCGCAGCCGGAGGCGCTCCCGCTAGGGGACGCGCTATCGCACACAACGGTAGACGAAGGCGGGCGGCAAGTTGCGCCACACGACCGGCGAATAGCGCACCCGCGTAAAGCTGCGATGCAGCCGCTCGCGAAAGCGATGCGCGCTGGGCAGGCACAAGCCGTGGGCGTACGCGAACGTCACAAAGCGTCCGCCGGGCCGCAACACTGAGCAGGTCGCCTCCAGCAGCCGGGTCTGCTCGCGCGAGCCGAAGGCCGCCCAGGGCAGCCCGCTCACCACGACGTCCGCCTGCGGCAGCCCCAGCTCGCTGAGCAGCGCGGGCGCCCGCTCCACCGAGCACTCGTGGAGCTCCAGTTTGGGGTGGGAGCGGCGCAGCCGTTCGGCGAACTCCGGGTTGACCTCCAGGCTCAGCAGCCGGGAACTCTCGCCCTTCTCCTCCATCAGCTTGCGGGTGAACGAGCCCGTTCCCGGGCCGTACTCCACGATCAAGCCGGCCTCCCGCAGGTTCAGCCCGTGCGTGATGGCGGCGGCCAAATGCCGGGAGCTGGGCGCGATGGCGCCGGTGACGGTCGGCTTGCGCAGGAACTCGCGCAGAAAAACGTAGGAGTCGGTGGATGAAGTCATGTCGGCCGGCTCTACCAGTACGAATCGCAAAGACCGAATGTTCCCGGTCTCGCCAGGAGATGCGGCTACTGCGACGGTCTCTGGCGCAAAACGTGCAGTTGCCTGCGGGCGCTGTCGGCTTCCTCCACCAGACGGCGGCTCTCGACGCCGGTGGTCAGGCGGCTGCGGTTGAGCAGATCGTCGCTGAGCCGTTCCAGCACCACCGCGCGGTCCGCCGTCGGCAGCAGCGGATTGACGGCGGCGGAGCGTTGCGCGTCAATGGCTGCGTCGAGCAGTTGCGGCGCCTCGCTCGGCGCAACGAGCTGCGAACGGGTGGATAGGGCCGCGGCCTTGGCGACCTCGGTTTCGGCGCGCTCGGCCTCGCGCCCAAAACGCTCGTATTTCTTGGCCGCCTGGTCATAGCTCCGCGAGGCCTCGTCGAGCAGCCGGGCCTTGTCCTCCGGCGGGGCCTCCTTCGCCACGGCGGTCACGGCGCCCGCGAAATTGCGCTGGATCTCCGGCGCCTGAGAGACCGACAGCGCCGCGCCGAAGGAAGCCATGGCGCCCTCGGCGTCACCCTGCGCCTGCAAGGCCTCGCCGCGCCGGTTCTGCAGATCGGCGAAGGCGTACGGACGCTGCTTCGGGTCGATGGCCGCCAGCGCCTTGTCGTACGCCGCCTGGGCCTTTCCGAGCTCGCCGGCGTTCTTCCAGGCGTCGCCGGCTTCGGTCCAGGCTTTGATCGACTCGAACAGCCGCGCGGCTTCGGCGAAGTCGCCGCGGCCGGCCGCCGCCAGGGCCTGTTGCTTGACGTCGGGGCTCTCGGAGGCCAGCTCGAGCGTGCCGCTGTTGCCGTCGAAGATCCCTTGCAGCCATTGGATCGGCCCAGGCGAGGCGTTGACCTCGGCCGGGGCGGGCGGCGCGATGTCCTGCGGCGTCGCCGACAGTTGCCGCAGCTTGGTCTGCACCGCTTGGGCGTCCACGCCGCGCTCCAGCGACCAGCGCTCCACGTAGTTCGCAAAGGGCGTCTGCCCGGCGGGCGCTCCCGGCGGCAGGGCGCGGGATTCCTCCAGCGCGGCGGACACCAGCCCGGACAGCGAGGCGTCGCTCAAGAAGTCCGGCGACCCCTTCGGCCGCAGTTCCACATCGAAGGCTTCGCGCGCGGGCAACGCGATCTTGCCGTTCATCGGCTGGTAGAGGACATAGTCGTCCAGCAGCACGCCGATGGTGACGCGGTCGCCCGGCCCCAGCCCCGCAGGCAGGCTGAACGTGGCCGCCCCGAAGGAGTTGGTGTCGCGCTCCTGGTCGGCCTCGAACAGAAACGTCTTCGCGCCGGAGGCCGGAACGCCGGACTCGGGGGGCTTGCGCAGCACGCGCAGGCTCAGCCGGTCGTCCGGCGGCTCGGGCCACAGCGCCCAGCCGGCGGTCAGCGCGATGGCCACCAGGGCCAGAGCGATGATGCGCCGGCTCCACCCGCCGCCGTCGTCCACGTGGATGTGAATCTCCTCGCTGCCGTCGAGCAGCGGACGCAGCATCTCGAGGGCGCGCTGCACGGAGGGCTCGGACTCCCTCTCGAGCTCGGCGAAGACCTTCTCCTTGCGGGGCGCCTTGGGCTCGGGCGGCTCGATTCCCAGCAGATCAGCGGCCAGGCGGGCTGCACCGCCGTCGAAATCCTTCTGCAAGGAGATGCCATGCCGCGAGCGCAGTGAAGCGGGCAGCTTGGTCTTATCGAGGAAGCAGGACAGCACCGGCCGTCCCAGAGCCAGCGCCGTCGTCCACTCCAGGGTCACGAAGTCGGACTGCTCGGCGCTCCGCGACCACAGCAGCACCACGCCCTCGCGCCCCTCGATCGCCTCGCCCAAACGCTTGGGCCACAGGTCGCCGGCACGCAAGTCGCCCTCGTCGCGCCAAACGTCCACGCCTTGGGAGGAGAGAGCGGCTTCCAGGCGTTTGGCGGCGTCGAGATCCTCGTGCGAATAGCTGAGGAAGACGGATTTCATGAGCGCGCCAAGAACATTCTATGCGCGAATTCGTCGCGCGGAGGAAAAATCGTCGCCGCGCCCGCAGCCGGGCGTCCTCAGCCGTAGGCTTCCCAGTATTTGCCGTTGAGCTCGTAGCCGATGCCGGGTCGGTCGAGCACTTCGAGCATGCCGCCCTTGCCGATCGGCTCCTCCGGCGTGACGCATTCGCCGCGCCACGGAACCTCTCCGTAGGCGAACTCCAGGATCTGGAAGTTCGGCAGAGTGGCGCAGACCTGGGCGGCGGCCATGTTGCCGATCGGAGAGGCCGGGCCGTGCGGCGAGCAGGCCATGCCGGCGGCTTCGGCCATCGCGGCGATCTTCTTCAGCTCCAGCATGCCGCCGCAGAACTTCATGTCCGGCATTACGATGTCGACGGCCTTTCCGGCGATGTAGGGCAGAAACTCGCCGACGCCGAACAGAGACTCCCCGCCGGCCGTCGGCATCCGGGCGACGGCGTTGAGCGCCGCCAGGTTGGGGATGCCCGGCGTTGCCTCCTCGAACCAGAACAGCTTCTGCGGCTCCAGCCGGAGGGCCACTTCGATGGCCTGCTCGCGGCTGAACTTGCTGTGGCCGTCGACGAGCAGGTCGCGGTCCGGCCCGATCGTTTGGCGCACGGCGGCGATGCAGTCGATGCCGAGCTGCGTGCCGTCGGCGAAGCGTTCGTGGTCCGGGTCGTTGGGCTTCAGGTGGTCGAACGAGGCCATCTTGAAGGCGTCGAACCCGGCGTCGAGCCCGCGTTGGGCCATCTGCGAGAAGCCTTCCGGCGTGCGCGCCTCGCCTTTGGTCGCCCGGTTGATGTTGGCGTAGTTGTGAACCTGGGAGCGCAACCGTCCGCCGAAGAGCTCTGAGCAGGGCAGGCCCAGGACCTTGCCTTGCAGGTCCCACAAGCACTGTTCGAGACCGGCGAAGGCGGCGGCCGCGGGGCGGTGGTCGCGACCGCCGTTCTGGGCCGCGATCACCGGCAGGGCGACCTGGCGCAGCCCCTCGACCTCGAAGACCGTCCGCCCTTCCATGGCGGCGAACATCTTGCGGGCCATGGTGACGCAGACCTTCGGCTCGGCGGCGGCGTGGGTGGCGTCGCCCAGGCCGGTCAGGCCGTTGTCCGTCTCCACTTGCAGCGCCAGCCAGGCGCGCGGGCCGACCATGGCGCGGTAGAAGCGCAGCTTGGCGATTTTGGGCGATTTTCGGGTCTGTCCGGGGAGGACGGAGGCGGCGAAGGCGGCTCCGGCGGCGGCGCCGAGCCATTGTCTGCGTTGCATCGCGGATGATTCTAGCGGGACGAGGCTCTGTGCCGCCAGCGGTCCAGGGCCACCGCCGCCACGATGATCGCGCCGGTTAGAATCTCTTGCACGTAGTTCGGCACGCCCTTCATGGACAGGCCGTTGCGGATCACGGCCATCAGCATGGCGCCCGCCACCGAGCCCAATACCGAGCCCTCCCCGCCGGACAAGCTGCCGCCGCCGATGACGACCGCGGCGATGATGTCGAGCTCCATGCCGCGCGCCGCCGTCGGGTCGCCCACGGTCAGCCGGCTGAACTGCATCAGCCCGGCCACGCCGGTCAGCAGCCCGCCCAGGGTATAGATCCACAGCTTGGTGCGCTCCACCCGCACGCCGCAGATGCGGGCCGTGTTCTCGTTGGAGCCGATGGCGAACATGTGCCGCCCCAGCACGGTGTGCCGCAGGGCCAGCGCCGTCGCCACCGCCAGCACGGCCGTCACCCACACACCCGGGGCCACCAGCAACCACGGCGGATCAGGGAACTTCGCCAGCAGCGAGTTGAGCCAAGTGATCGGCGCGTCGATCTTCTGCTCGTTCGCCAAGCCGGTGGCGCCGCCGCGGAAGATCAGCAGCGTGCCCAACGTGATGATGAAGGGCACCAGCTTGAGCCGGGTGATCAGCGCGCCGTTGATGAGGCCGCACGCCGCGCCGGTCAGCACGCCGGCCACAGCGGCGACCAGCGGCGATACACCGGCTTCGAGCATGCGCGCGATGATCACCGTCGCCAGCGCGATCTGCGAGCCGACGCTGAGGTCAATGCCGCCGGAGACGATGATGAGCGTCATCCCCAGCGCTCCGGCCGTGACGATGACGCTCTGCGTCAGCACCGTCACGCTGTTGAACGGGGAATAGAAGGCCTCGCCCACCCAAACGCAGAACAGCAGGTAGACGGCGATCAGGCCCAGCAAAGGCCCCAGGTTGCGCAGCCGGGACAAACGGCCATTCTAGCCGACCGGCGCCGGCTTGCGGGCCCGCACAGCGACGCGGGGCGCCAACGCGGCGGGCCAATGCAAGCGGTTGGAGAGCTGGAGCAGGCTGCGCCGCCCGCCCTCCAGATGGGCCGTGAACAGCGGCGCGGGCCGCAACGACTCGACCGTCAGCCCCGCGCACTCGAACAGCCCGCGCAGCTCTGCCCCGCCCGGCAGACGGACGTTTTGGTAGTCGTGGCCGCGCAGAGCCCTGACGTACGGCCCCTGCCAAGCCCGGGGCAGCCAGCCCACGCCGGGCAGGCGCACATGGGGCTCGGGCAATATCGAAAAGCGGTTGTTGGAGGCCGCATAGGCCCAGCCGCCGGGCGCCAGCGTCCGCGCCATCTCCGCGACGGCCGCGCGCGGCTCCGCGACATGTTCGAGCAGGTCGTTGGCGCACAGCGACGGCAGCGAACCGTCGGCGAACGGCAGAGACTCCGCGTTGGCGCAGACCAGCGGGGGGTCCAAGCCCAGCTCCCGCAGCCTCTCGCGGCCGATCAGCAGCCAGCGGAAGGCCGCATCGAGCCCGATCAGCGTCCGGCCGCTCTGCCCGGCGGCGGCCAGCAGCCCTCCGGAACCGCAACCGAGATCGAGCGTTGGGGCGGCTCCGAGCTCCGCCAGCAGCTCGCCGCCGACGGCGACCTCGCCCTGCTGCCGCCGGATGTGGCCCGCCGCGAGCGCGGGTTGCAGCTCCGGCGTCATCGCCCAGTAAGCCTCCAGCGCCCCGGAAAAGCCGCGTCCGCCGGCCTTCTCGAGCGCGGCCAGGCCCTTGGCGCGGTCGTCCCTTTGGGAGAGAAAGCGGTCCGGCTGCAAGCGCAGGTCGGGGATGCCGGAAACCACCGGGAAGGCCCTACCGCAGCCCGAGCATTCGAGCGACGCGGCGGACTCCCGCAAGAAGCCCCGGCAGGCGGGGCAGACCAGAGCGGCGCCCGCCGCCTCGAACCGCTCGATCACGCCGGACCCAGCAGAGTCTGCTTGCCGCGGCGCAGCGCGGCGCGCGCCACCAGATACGCGCCGGTCGAGCGACGGAACAGCCGCCGGAACCAGAACAGGTCGCGCAGGTAGCAGACGTCGACCCGCTCCAGGCTCTCCGGTTTCGGCTCGGCGCTCAGATAGCCGAGGCGCGTCGAGCAGCCGATTTCGAAGTTCTCGGCCACCAGCCGCCGCAGAGGCTCGTTCTCGGCGCCGTAAGGATAGGCGAAGGTGGTCACGGGTTCGCCGATGCGGTCCTCGAGCGCGCGCTTGGAGCCCAGCACCTCTTCGCGCGCCTTATCGAACGGCAGCCGCGTCAGCGAGGGGTGCGTCATCGAGTGCGCGCCGATCTGGACGCCGGCCTTCTGCAGCTCGGCAATCTTCGACCAGGTCAGCAGGTCTCGTGAGCGGAACTCACCCGGCTGCCCCGGCCAGTCGCTGACGCCGCCGCCGTAGCCGGCCACCAGGAAGACCGTGGCCTTGAGTCGAAAGTCGCTCAGCGCCGGAAAGGCTTGGGTATAAAAGTTCGCAAAACCGTCGTCGAAGGTGAGCGACAGGGCCGGCTGCCCGGCCTCGAAACCCTGCCCGGCCAGCAGTTGCTGCGGCGTGACCGAGGGAATGCCCCGCTCGAACAAGCTGCGCATCTGGCTGCGGAAGACGCTGGGCTCGATCGACAAGACCGAGCCGGAGTCATCCAGGGAGTGATACATCAAGATCGCCCGAAAACGGGACATGACTTCTGTTGCGACCCTGTCTCGACGATAGCCGATTGTGGGGATAAACGTCACGGTGGCCGAGCCGTGACGGCGGGGCTTCTACAATAGGGGCGGGCGGGGGTTTCCACAATAAGAATATGCGCGAATACGATCTCATCGTCATCGGCAGCGGTCCCGCCGGACAGAAGGCGGCGATCGCGGCGGCCAAGCTCGACAAGAACGTGGCGCTGGTCGAACGCAACTTCAACGTCGGCGGCGCCAGCCTGCACCAAGGCACCATTCCTTCCAAGACCTTGCGGGAGGCGGCGGCGTACCTCACCGGCGTCCGCCAGCGAGAGCTATACGGGGCCTCCTACCGTGTGAAGGACCGCGTGACCATCGAGGATTTGCAGTTTCGCACCCAGCGCGTGATCGAGCGCGAGGTCAACATCGTTCGCGATCAGCTCATCCGCAACTACGTGGATGTGATCCCCGGTACGGCGTGCTTCTTCGACGCTCACACGATTCTGGTCACCACCGAGGACGGCAACCGCAAGGTCTCCACCGACAAGGTCGTGATCGCGGTCGGCTCCAAGCCCACCCGCCCGGACGGCATCGAGTTCGATGACCGTCACATCGTCGACAGCGACGGGCTGCTGCAGTTGCCGGAGATCCCCAAGTCGATGATCTTCGTCGGCGCCGGCGTGATCGGCTGCGAGTACGCCACGATCTTCCGGACGCTGGGGGTCAGGGTGACGTTGATCGACAAGCGCCAGCGCCCGCTGGACTTCGTGGACGACGAGGTCGAGGACGCTCTCTACTACCAAATGCGCGACGAAGGCGTGCAGTTGCGCTTCGGCGAGTCGGTCTCCTCGGTGGTGAAGACCGACGACGACAAGGTGCGCGTCTGCACCGACAGCGGCAAGCAGTTCACCAGCGACTCGCTGATGTTCGCCGCCGGGCGGGTGGGCTCGTCGGGCTCGCTGAACCTTGACGCGATCGGACTGGAAACCGACGACCGCGGACGCATCAAGGTGGATGAAAACTTCCGCACGATGGTGGAGAACGTCTACGCGGTGGGC
Source organism: Acidobacteriota bacterium (assembly GCA_016125275.1). GTDB lineage: Bacteria > Acidobacteriota > Terriglobia > Bryobacterales > UBA6623 > RI-231. Next base: position 1,388,873 of record WGMB01000003.1, read on the forward strand.
GACGTGATCGGCTTCCCCAGTCTCGCCTCCACCTCGATGGAGCAGGGGCGGATCGCGGCGCAGCACGCCTTCGGCGGAAAGGTCAGCCACCTCTCGACGCGGCTGCCGTTCGGCATCTACACCATCCCGGAGATTTCGATGATCGGGCCGACCGAGGAAGAGCTGACCCAGCATTCGGTGCCTTACGAGACCGGCGTGGCGCGCTTCCGCGAGCTGTCGCGCATCCAAATCAGCGGCGGCCGCCACGGCATGCTCAAGCTGGTCTTCCACCGCGAGACCTTGAAGCTGCTCAGCGTCCACATCATCGGCTCCAGCGCCAGCGAGCTGGTGCACATCGGGCAGGCCGTCATCGACCATGAAGGGTCGGTCGCCTACTTCCGCGACGCCGTCTTCAACTACCCCACCCTGGCGGAAGCCTACAAAGTGGCGGCGCTCGACGGGTTGAACAAGCTGTGTTAGGCCGATCGCCGCGGCCTGCGCCGCGGGTCGATCCGAATTGTTAAACTGGCGGGTTCCAAGGACCCCAAATCCCATGCGCAAAAAAGTCACCGTCATCGGAGCCGGCAACGTCGGCGCCACCACCGCTCTCTTCCTCGCCGATAAGGAGCTTTGCGACGTCGTCCTCGTCGACATCATGGAGGGCGTGCCGCAGGGCAAAGGCCTCGACATCCTCGAAGCCATGCCGGTCGAGAAGCGCGACGTGAAGATCGTAGGCACCAACGACTACGACGCCACCGCCAACTCCGACATCATCATCCAGACCGCCGGTTTCCCCCGCAAGCCGGGCATGAGCCGCGACGATCTGCTGATGAAGAACTACGAGATCGTCAAGGCCTGCATCTCCGAGGCGGCCAAGCGCTCGCCCAACGCCGTCATCATCGTGGTGGCGAATCCGCTCGACGCGATGTGCCAGGTGGCCTACAAGGTCTCCGGCTTCTCCAAGAACCGCGTGGTCGGCATGGCCGGCGTGCTCGATACGGCCCGCTTCCGGACGTTCCTGGCCGAGGCCTGCGACGTGTCGGTGGAGAACGTCACCGCCTTCGTGCTCGGCGGCCACGGCGACACGATGGTGCCGCTGGTGCGCTACACCTCGGTGGCCGGCATCCCGATCACCGAGCTCATCGACGCCGAGACCCTCGACAAGATCGTGGACCGCACCCGCAAGGGCGGCGCCGAGATCGTGCAGTACCTCAAGACCGGTTCGGCCTACTACGCGCCGGCCGCCTCGACCGTCGAGATGGTCGAGTCCATCCTGAAGGACAAGAAGAAAGTGCTGCCGTGCGCGGCGTACCTCGAAGGCGAGTACGGCGTGAACGGCCTGTACGTCGGCGTTCCGGTGAAGCTGGGCGCCCGCGGCATCGAGAAGATCTACGAGCTGACGCTCACCGACGCCGAGAAGGCGGAGCTGCAGAAGAGCGTGGACGCGGTCCAGGAATTGGTGACCGTGCTCGAGCCCCACTTGGGTTAAATCACGCTGTCGAAGCAGAACAGATTTGCGTCTGCCCGACAGATCTAGTACTGTGAATCAGACCGGTGGGCAGTGTCTGCCGGAGATCAGGGAGGACCTGGAAGAAATGATGAAGAAGATGTTTGCTCTGCTGAGCATGACGCTCCTCACCGCCGGTCTCAGTTTTGCCGGTGAATGGACGGGCTTCGTGTCCGACGCGAAGTGCGCCAAGAACGCCGCCGGCCACGCCGGCTGCGCCAAGAAGTGCATCGAAGGCGGCCAGGCCGCCGTGCTGGTCGACGAAGCCGGCAAGGTGTACCAGATCGCCAACCAGGACAAGGTGAAGGCCTTGGCCGGCGAGAAGGTGAAGGTCACGGGCTCGGAGGCCGACGGCAAGATCACCGTCCAGTCCGCCGAGAAGGTCGGCTAAGCCGCTTCGCAATTTCAAATCGAGTAACGCCCGAGTGTTCGCAGCGCTCGGGCGTTGCTGCGTCCGGAGCACGGCGCGCGCCCCGGACGCTTCGCGCCGAGCCTAGGCGTAGCGCCGCATCAAATCCAGCACGATCTGCGCCCGCCGCACGCGCTCGCGCGAGAGAGCGATCGCCGTCGACTCGATGTGCGTACCACAGGGGTAGATGTCCGGCGAGTTCTTCAGCCCCAGCTTGATGTAGATCGGGGCCGCCACCCGCACCAGCTCCGGCGCTTCGTAGTGCCGAATGAAGCCGCCGATGTTGTCCGGCGCCTCCACGTAGAAGTCGATCGGAGCGTCGATCGCCTGCCGAATCGCAGCCAACTGCGGCAGCGTCAGGTCCGACGGCACGTTGATCGTAGTCGCGCCCAAGTCCTCGAGCACCCGCGCCGAAGCGGCGTTGCACGGGGCCATCATCACCGAAGTCTTCAGGATCAGCTCCGCCGGCAGGTCGCCGCCCTTCTTGAGGCGATCCAGCGCTGCGATGAGCCCGATGTCGGAGACCAGCACCGAACGGATTCCCAGGCTGACGGCGCGCTTCACGTCTTCGATGGCGTAGACGATCTGGTCCATGCCCCGCAGGCTCAGCCCCAAGGTCCGGCCGGCCGGTGCGTAGGCCTGCGCTCCGATGTCGTAGGTCGCACGCGGACCGACGAAGAGGTTGACCTCGATCGAGTGCTCTCGGCCCAGTTGGACCATCTCACGGATCTCGTCGTCGGTCAGCAGTTGGATGCCGCTGCCTTGGCTGATCCGGTGGACGGTGACTCCACGTTCGGCGGCCTCCTCCAGCACGGCCCGAAAGGCGCGCGGCCCTTCGGTGGAAGGAATCTCCAGCTTGTAGGCCGCTCCGTCGGGAAAGCGCTTCTGTGAGGTGGGCGCCTCGGCGGGATCGCGGGGCGGAAAACCGTGCTTCGTCAAGGAATCGCGGGTTGCTTGCATCGGAAAGACCCTCCGGGGAGACCTCAGCTCAGTTGCAGGCCGGCGCGGTCGATCTCCGGGAACATCGCTTCGGCTTCTCTGCCCTTCTTGCGGAACTCGTTGGCGACGAGCTCCACCACGTCCTCGCGGCCGCTCTCGAAGAAGACGAGCATCGACGGGCCGGCGCCGCTCATGGCGCAGCCCAGCAAACCGGGCGCGCGCAGATCGAGGATCTCCTTCATGCCCGGCACATTGCCCATCCGGAACGGCTGGTGCAGACGGTCGAACAAGGCGTCCGGAAAGACGGTCTTGTTGCCGGTCGCCAGCGCGGCCACCAGCAGCGTGGCCCGCTGCAGGTTGAAGATGGCGTCCTCGCGGCTGTAGCAGTCGGGCAGAACGCCGCGCATGCCGGAGGTGGCCAACTCGAAGTCCGGGCAGACCACGGCGACCGAGAAGCTGTCCGGGATCTCCAGACGGATCGCCCGCGTCACGCCGTCCGCGCCGATCGCGGCGGTGGTGATGGAGCCGAGCACGGCGGCGGCCACGTTGTCCGGGTGGCCCTCGATGCGGGCGGCCTCGTCGAGCACCCGGTGCTCGTCCCAACCGAGGTTGAGCGCGCCGTCCGCGATCGCCACGCCCGCCGTCAGGGCGGCGGCGCTGGACCCCAGCCCCTTGCCGAGCGGAATGTCGTTGTGAATCTCCAGCCGCATCGGCGGCAAGGCGCGGCCCTGCTCGCGAGCCACGCGGGCGGCGGTCGCCCAGATCATGTTGGACTCGTCGGTCGGGATGGAGTGCGTATCACGGCCGGAGAGGCGGATCTCCAGCGTGTCGGCCGGCTCGAAGCGGCATTCCAGATGAATCGCCAGAGCCAAGCCCAGGGTGTCGAACCCCGGCCCCAGATTGGCGCTCGAGGCCGGCGCCCGCACCGTCTTGAAAGCGAACATGAATCCCCGATTATATCGTTCGCGGCCGGAACATTCCGACGCCGCTCGGCGTAGGGCTTTGGCCAGGTGCTCGCCGATTGCCCTCGCTGCGGGTTCCGCTTCGACTGGCGCGCCGTCGCCCGGAGCTGGAGTTGGAGCCATCCCCAACGGGGACGGTTGCGGTGCCCTTCGTGCGGCGCGGAGTTGGAGCCCACGCGGCGCAGCGCGACGCTCCAGGTCGGCCTGATCGTGGCGGCCTGTGTGGCGACGATTCCGCTGCTGTGGCAGACGCTGCGAGCCGGCATGCCCCTGGCCGCCGGCGCCGCCGTGGTGGCCGTGCTGGTGGGAGGAACGGCCTTTGCGGCCTTCCTGATGCTCACGAAGTTCCGGGTGCGCGGATCGCTTTCGATCCGCGACCGGGAACGCTAGGCGGTCAACTCCGGCTTAGCGCAGATCGCACACGGCAAAATCCGCGCCGCAAGCCAAGGCGCGCTGCCGCAAAGCCTCGTCCGGCGTCGGCGAGCAAACCACGAAGCGCGCCGAGGACCCTTCGTTCACCAGATCCCGCAGCAAGGTGTACCAGTTTCCATCCGGAAGCGAGGCGCGCGTGGCGACCATGCGCACCTTGGCGGAGCGGATCATCCTCCGCGCCGCGTCGCAGCCGTCGGCCCAGCGAAACTGCGGTTCGGCTTCGCGGGTCCGAGAGTCGTAGCCGTCGAGAATGACGAGCACGTTGTCCATAGAGAGCGGTGTCCTCCAGGCGTATTTCTTCCATCGGGGCGCGATCTCCAGTCGTACGCAATTTTGACGCCAAGTCATACGCCATTCGTTGTAAAGAGCTTACGTCTTCGACGGAAAATCCAGGCCGGGTAATTTCGTCCGAGGCGTGTAAGTCTTACCTAGGCCGACCGTGGGACAATAGGCCGCTGATGAGCCAGACGCCTGCCTCGACGCGGACTCCGCCTCCCGTTCCCAAGACCTTCCTCGAGTTCCTCGGCGCCTTCGGTCCCAGCATCATCGTCGTCCTCACCTGGCTTGGCGCAGGCGACATCGTGGACATGGGCGTGGCCGGCAGCAACTACGGCTATTCGCTGCTGTGGGTTCTGGTGGTGGCCGTGTTCATGCGCTTCGTGCTGGTCTCGGTCATCGGCCGCTATCAATTGTGCAACCAGCACCACGAGAACGTGCTCGACGGCCTGGTCCGGCTGCACCGCTGGTACGCGCCGATCCTGTTCGTCGGCGCGATCGGCATGGGGCACGTCTACGAGTCCTACATGACGGTGGGGACGGGCGAGACAGTCCGCAACATGACCGGCGTCGGCGAGACCTGGATGTGGGCCCTGGTCTGCAACGGAGCGGCCTTCCTGCTGGTGTTCCGCGGCTCCTACGGGCCGCTGGAGTGGATGTTCAAGGTCTTCCTCGGGCTGCTCTCGGTCTCGTTCATCGGTTCGGCGCTTTGGGTGGGCTTCTCCGGCGTGGATGTGGTGCGCGGGCTGACGACGTTTGAGATGCCGGGCAGCAAGGGGCCCTTCGAGGCGATCACCGTAGCGATGGCGATGATCGGAGCCGTCGGCGGCTCGTTCATGAACCTCGTCTACCCGTACTTCCTCGAGGAGAAAGGGTGGCGCGGCCCGCAGTATCTGAAGGTGCAGTTCTACGATCTGCTGCTGGGCGTGGTGGTGATGATCCTGCTCAACATCGCCGTGTGGGTGCTGGGCGCGGAGCTGCTCTTCCCCGACCAGCACATCTCGCAGCTCGACGACCTGCCCAATCTGCTGTCGACGGTGCTCGGCCCGGCCGGCCGCCAGTTGTTCTATCTCGGCGTGTTCGCGGCGATCTTCACCTCGGTGGTGGGGCACGCCGCCGGCCTGGCGTCGCTGGGCAGCCACGCTTGGATCCGCTGGCGGACCGGCGTCGCGCCGCACGCCGAGCAGTACAAGAGCCATCCCATGTACCGCGGCATCGCCACTTGGTGTCTGATCTCGCCGCTGATCTGGACTCTGCCCGGCATGCCGGACTTCGTCACGCTGACGCTAGCCGCCAACAGCGCTCAGGTGGTACTGCTGCCTTTGCTGGCCGGCGGCCTGTGGCGCATCACCGCCAGCGGCCGCTACATCGGCGAGAAGTACAAGAACCGCTGGTGGGAGAACACGACCTTGGCGCTGCTGTTCCTGCTGGCGATCTACGGCGCCTACAAGTCGGCCGGCTTGATTCTCCGCGGCTTCACGGGGCTCTAGAATCCGCCGGCCCGGCGCTCCTGGGCACGTCTAAGGCAACAAAGCGAGGGGAGTTTTCCGTTTGCCGCCGAAAGCCAAATACTCGGGCGCGGTCGCGTAGATTCTCAAGCTGGGGCGATAACGGACGAAAACGTAGGTCTCGTTCCACCAGGAAACCGAGCCGCGTTCGCGTGGCCCCCAGGGCGGCGCAAAAACCACTTCCCGGCCCCTATCTTGCTCCGTTAGTAGCTGGACCAGGATGCTCAGGGCTTTGAGTCTACGCGTTGAGGACCCAGGAAGCAAGGCGGGCGCCCCGGTCGGCGAGCTGCTATGCTCATTGAGACAGCTGAATCGCACGCCTGCCTGAGACCCAAAAGCGGAAGACCCTCCCACTAGGAAGATTCTCCTCTCCAGTTCCTTCGCTTGCATTCGATTTCGATTTCTGTTTCCGTTTTGAGGAGAAATTTCCCTAATGAGTAAGCGAGTTTACGTGGGCAATCTTGCCTTTTCCGCGACCGAGCAGGACGTCCGTGCGGCTTTTGAAGCGCACGGCTCCGTGGAGTCGGTTCACCTGGTCTCCGATCGGGACACCGGCCAGATGCGCGGCTTCGGTTTCGTGGAGTTCAACGATGCGGGCGAGGCCCAGCGGGCCATCGACGCGCTCAACGGCCAGGACATGGACGGTCGCGCCCTGGTGGTGAATGAGGCGCGTCCGCGCCCCGAGCGCACGGGCGGCGGTGGCGGCTATGGCGGCGGCGGCGGTCGTGGTCGCGGCGGCTACGGCGGCGGTGGCGGCGGCAACCGCTGGTAGTTTCCACCCCGAACAATCGCGAGGGCGCCCTTCCAGGGCGCCCTCTTTTGCGTCCAGCCCTAGCCCGCCGGCTGCTGCTGCGTAGAGCAGTGCAAAGTCCCAAAGCCCCACACGTAGTCCACCGAGTGGATGCCGATCACTTCCCGGTCCGGGAAGGCCGCCGCCAACTGGTTCAGCGCGATGCGGTCATTGGGGTCGTGGAAGGTGGGAACCAGCACCAGACCGTTGGCGATGTAGAAGTTCGCGTAGCTGGCCGGCACGCGCACGCCCCGAAAGTACAGAGGCTTCGGCATCGGCAGCTCGACCAGCTCGAGCGGCTTGCCGTCCTGGTCGGTCTCCTTCTTCAGCCGCTGCCAGTTGCGGCGCAATGGCTCGCAGTTGTCGTCCTTCTTGTTGGTCTCGACGACGGTGGCGACGGTGCGCGGCCCCACGAAGCGCGCCAGGTCGTCCACATGGCCGTGCGTGTCGTCGCCCGTGATGCCTTGCTCGAGCCAGATGGTGCGCTCCACGCCCAAGAACTCCCGAAAGATCCCCTCGTAGTCCTGCCGGTTGAAGCCCTGGTTGCGCTGCTGGACGTCGCTGAGCAGGCACTCCTCGGTGGTGAGCAGCGAGCCGGCGCCGTTGGAGTCGATGGCCCCGCCCTCGAGCACCACGCGCTCACCGCGCCAGGTGGGAGCGGTCGGGCGGGTGCGGGTGATCTCGGCGATCTTGCGCGCCACCAGCACGTCCTTGAGCCAGTTGGAGTATTTGGCCCAGGCGTTGAAGCGCCAGCAGACGGCCGCCACCTCCTTGCCGTCGGCCACGAAGGTCGGCCCGGAATCCCGCAGCCAGCTCCGGTCGGTGGAGCAGCGGTGAAAGCGCACCTTTTCCAGATCCACGCCGGCGTCGGCAAGCATCTTGCGGACGCGGCGGTGCAGCCGGTCGTCCTCCACCAGGATCTCGACGCGTTCGCGGGCGTGCAGGTGCCGCACGATCTCCACGTAGATCCAGTGGATCGGCGGGAACTTGCCGGGCCAGTCCTTGGGGTTGTGGGGCCAGGCGAGCCAAGTCGCCTCATGCGGCGCCCATTCGGCAGGCATGCGCATCGGGGATTCGTCCAAGCGTAGCAGGAGCGGATTTCAGCCGGCCGCGGCCAGGGCCTTGCGGCTGTAGGCGCGCAAGTCGTCGAGCAGCTTGTAGGGCAGCCCCAGCCCACCCAATGGCACGCCGTTGGCGGTGGGGCCGTGGAAGTCGCTGCCGCCGGTGACGCCCAGGCCGGCCCGGCGCGCCGCCCGCGCCAGCTCGTTGCCGAACTCCACGGTGTGGTCGCGATGGTAGGCCTCGATCGCCAGACAGCCGCACGCGCCGATCTCCCGAAAAGCCGTCTCGTAGTCGAGCTTGTACTGCTTGAGGAAGCGCCCGGGGTGCGCCCAGGTCGGCACGCCGCCGGAAGCCCGGATCCAGCCGAAAACGTCCTCGAGCGAAGGCTCCTTGCGCGGCACGAATCCCGGCGCGCTCTCATCCAGATAACGGTCGAAGGCTTCGCGGTAGCTGCTCACGTAGCCCTTGCGCACCAGCAGCCGGGCAAAGTGCGGGCGACCGGTCTGGTCCTTGCCCAGAGCCTCGGCTTCCTCGATCGTAATGTCGCAACCCAGCTCCCGCAGCCGCTCCGCCAAGCGGACATTGCGCTCGCGGCGTGAGGTCTTCAAGGCGTGCAGGCAGCCGCGGAAGGCCTCGTCGGCGGGCTCGTCGAAGAAGTAGGCCAGGACGTGGATGGTGTCGTCTCGAAAGCGCGCGCTCAGCTCGATGCCGCAGATCAGCTCCACGCCGAGCTCGGCGGCCGGAGCGACGCCGTCGTCGTAGCCTTCGAGGGTGTCGTGGTCGGTGATGCTCAGCGCCTTGACGCGATTCTTCTTCGCCAGCTCGATCAGCCTCCGGGGACTGAACGTCCCATCCGAGCGATCGGTGTGCGAGTGGAGATCAATCATCCTTACAGCCGGGTCATCCCAAGCTCCATAGTGTAGCCCACACTCGGCGAGTCGTCCGCCGTAAGTCCTTTCCTTGTTTGTCACGGCGAGTTGGCGTTTGAGGTCACGACGCGGGGCTGGTTCGATGTAGCCTAGTCCCATGAGCCGCGCCATCTTCGCCGCCCTCGCCTGCTTCGCCTTGCTTGCCGCCTGCGGCGGCGGCGGCGAGGCCCAACCCACGCCCGAGTCCGCCAAGGCTTTTGTGGAATCCGCCTCGGCCGAGCTCGAGGAGCTGTACATGGACGCCGAGCGGGCCTCCTGGCTGCAGGCGACCTACATCGTCTACGACAGCCAGGTGCTCTCCTCGAAGCTTCTGGAGAAGGCCTATTCGCGGCATACGGCGCTGGCGAAAGAGGCCGTCAAGTTCGACGGGCTGGAGTTGCCCGAAGACGTGGCGCGGCAGCTCAAGATCCTCAAGCTCTCCGTGCCGATGCCGACGCCGGCCGATCCGGCCCTGAGCAAGGAGTTGGCCGACATCGTCACCGGCATGGAAGCCGCCTACGGCAAGGGCGAGTACTGTCCCGACTCCGGCAAGAACAAGGGCAAGTGCCTGGCGGACACGGACATGATCCGCATTCTGGCCGAGAGCCGCGACCCCGACGAGATGCTCGACGTGTGGCAGGGCTGGCGGCGCGTCTCGCCGCCTTTCCGCAACGACTACAACCGCTTCGTGGAGCTCTCCAACCAGGGCGCGCGCGAGCTGGGCTTCAAGGACACCGGCGCGCTGTGGCGGTCCGGCTACGACATGCCGCCCGACGAGTTCGCCGCCGAGCTCGACCGGCTGTGGGAGCAGGTCAAGCCGCTCTACGTCTCCTTGCACGCCTACGTCCGCACGCAGTTGCGCAAGAAGTACGGCGACTCGGTCGTGCCCGCCGACGGGCCCATTCCGGCGCACCTGCTGGGCAACATGTGGTCGCAGTCGTGGGAGAACGTCTACCCGCTGGTGGCGCCCGCCAACGCCGACCCCGGCTACGACCTGACCAAGATTCTGGAGAAGCGCAAGGTCGACGCCCGCGGCATGGTGCGCTACGGCGAGGCCTTCTTCACCTCGCTCGGCTTCAAGCCACTGCCGGACACCTTCTGGGAGCGGTCTCTGTTCACCCGCCCGCGTGACCGCGACGTCGTCTGCCACGCCTCGGCCTGGGACATCGACGGCCTGGACGATCTGCGCCTCAAGATGTGCATCGAGGCCAACGCGGAGGACTTCACCACCATCCACCACGAGCTGGGCCACAACTTCTACCAGAGGGCCTACAAAGAGCAGCCGTGGCTGTTCAAGGGTTCGGCCAACGACGGCTTCCATGAGGCCGTGGGCGACACGATTGCGCTGTCGATCACGCCGGAGTACCTAGTGCGGCTGGGCTTTCTGGACAAGCCGACGGACCCCTCCAAGGACGTCGGCCTGCTGATGCAGCGGGCGCTCGAGAAGGTGGCGTTCCTGCCGTTCGGCCTGTTGATCGACCAATGGCGCTGGAAGGTCTTTTCGGGCGAGATCTCGCCGGAGCAGCTCAACGCCGCCTGGTGGGAGTTGCGGGAGAAGTACCAGGGGATCGCCGCGCCGATCGCGCGCTCGGAGGCGGATTTCGACCCCGGCGCCAAGTACCACGTGCCGGCGAACGTGCCCTACACGCGCTACTTCCTGGCGCACATCCTCCAGTTCCAGTTCCACCGGGGCCTGGCTCAGGCGGCCGGCTGCGACAAGCCTCTGCACCGCTGCTCGATCTACGAGAGCGAGGCGGCGGGCCAGAAGCTGAACGCGATGCTCGAGATGGGGCAGAGCCGACCTTGGCCCGAGGCGCTGGAAGCCATCGACGGCCGTCGCGAAATGGATGCGACGGCGATCCTGGACTACTTCGCGCCCTTGCAGTCCTGGCTCGACGAGCAGAACCAGGGCCAGCCGACGGGCTGGTAGGGCGATTCAGGGAATCGGAGAAACCTAGGCGGGCCGGTCGAGCGATCCCGCCTCGACCCGATACGGCGGGCTCAGAAACTCGAGCCCGACGCGAAAACGCCCGCCCGCTTCGTGGCAATAACGAACCTGGGCAAGGCATTCATATTGCAGGCCTGAGATGAACACGGACGCTCCCGGCGGGATGTGCCAGCGGCCAATCGCCTGCATGCCGTCCGCAGTCAGATTGCGGACGTGATAGACGCCGGAAGCCCCTCGATCGCCAATCTCCCAACTCAGGGTGGCGGCGCCGGTGACCGGCTCCCGCTGCTCACGGCGTGCGTACTCAGAATCTCGAGAGGTCATCAAGCTCTCGCTATTCTAGGACGGAACGCGCTAATTCAGAGACGTGTTTTTCGCTCGAACCTCCAACAAAAACGCGGCAAGGGAAACCTGTTACGCCAAGACCGCTTCCGGCCGCCGAGGCGGCGGCGCAGGCTCGAAGCTACACCGCGGCTCAGCCGCCATGTAATCTCCCGTCAACGCGTACGACCGGGCCCGCGAGCCGCCGCACAGGTTGTGATAGGAGCAGCTCCCGCACTTGCCGCCCAACTGCTCGCTGTCGCGGAGCTGCTGGAACAGCGGCGCGGTCCGGTACACCTCCAGCAGGTCGTCGGTCCGGACGTTGCCGGCCTCGAGCGGCAGGAACCCGGACGGGAAGATGTCGCCGGTGCGGGAGATGAAGACGAAGCCTCGCCCGGAGTTGAGACCGCGCATCCGGGACATCGGCCCGGGCGGCGGCGCCGCGGCCTTGCCCTCCTGCTGCCGCTTGCGCGCCACGAACCGGCGGTAGTGCATCGCCTCGGTCGTCTTGATGGCGAAGGGGCTGAACTTGGACAGCTCGTAGAGCTGCTCGAAGACCTGCTCGTACTCCTCGGCCGTGAGCTCGTCCTCGGTCTGGCCGCGGCCGGTGGGTACCAGGAAGAAGACGTCCCACATGGCTGCGCCCATGCGCCGCACCAGATGGGCCATTTCCCCCAACCTGCGCCAGTTCCAACGGGTCACGGTGGTGTTGATCTGGGTCTCGAGGCCGACCGAGCGGGCCGTCTCGAGCGCCCGCAAGGCCAGCGCGAAGGAGCCCTTGACGCCGCGAAAAGCGTCATGGGAGAGCGCATCGGGGCCGTCGACGCTGATCGACATCCGCGCCACACCGACGCGTTTGAAGCGCTCGACCGCCGCCGGTGTGAGCAGCGGCGTCGGGCTCGGCGAAACCGTCGTGCGCAGGCCGATCTTGACGCTGTGGGCCAACAACTCAAACAGATCCGGCCGCTTCAGCGGGTCCCCGCCGGTGAGCACCACCAGCGGATCTCCGGCCTGCTTGATCGAATCGAGCAATCGCTTGCCCTCTTCGGTGGTCAGCTCCTCCGGGTTCCTGGCCGCGTCGGCCGAGGCCCGGCAATGCCGGCAAGCCAAGTCGCAAGCGCGGGTCGTCTCCCAGATCGCCAGCAGCGGAGCGTCGTCGTACTTGCCCATTTGCGCCCTCCCAAGACGGTTCCTTGGGGGCACGCGGCTTGCCAAACCGCCAGGGGCGCGGCGGGATCAGGCGCGCAGAGCGCGAGCCAGCAGGCGCTCGTAATGCGGGCGGCACTCATCGAGCAGCGGCAGCAGCTTCTCGGGGAACGGCTCCGTTTTCGACTGATACGGCGTGAAGCCGGTGGAGCGATGGACGTTGTGGTACCAATACTGGGCCCAGCAGCCGTCGAACGGCCGTGGCCCGGCCGGCCAAGCGAGCATCGCCGGGTCCCAGGGGATGCCGACGCGTTCGCAGAGCTGCCGCAAGACCGCTTCGGGGTGGTTCTGGAGCTCCCGCGAATCGAGCACCGGCGGGTCCTGGCCCAGCGCCAACAGCTCGTCGAGCAGCTCGGTCTGCATCGCCAGCCCTGTGTCGAGCAGCGTCGGCTCCGGAATCTGGTTCACCAGCGACGGCAACATCTGTTCGGGGTCGCGAATCAGCAACACGTTCCGGAGCGCGGCGAGAAAGCCTCGATCGATCTCCGTCAGATGGTGCGCCATGCTCTTGATGAACACAGCCGGCCGGTCGCAGGGCCCCAGCAGCGTCTCACGGACGACGCGCTCGCCGTCCTGCTCCATCTGCGGCAGGATCTCCTCGCGGCCCGGGTGCACGATGCCCGTCACCCGCAGATAGTGGCCGTAGAGAGGCTCATCGAGCGCACGGAAATCCCGCCTTTCCCCAAACGAGTAGAGCAACGCCGTGGAGACGTTGCGAGGGCCGGACCAGAGGCAGATCCGCGCCGTACCGTCACTGGGGACAGGGTGCGCCAAACTCGATTGTAGTGGTCGAGGAGGGACGAAAGGGGGGAGGGACTAAGCGGCGATCTCCGAGGCGCTGGCCTCGAAGTGACGCGCCTGCTCCTGCCGCACCAGATCCCGCTCCGCCTGCGTCTGCGTCGTGCCGAAGCCCAGTTGGTCGATGCGTTGCTCGCCCCACTCGGACGCCATCGGCACGCGAGCCGCCCACCAGCCCATGCGGTAGTAGCTCTTGAAGAAAGTCAGCTTCGTCTGCATATCAGAAGTAGAATACACCACGGCTGCGTGGTGACGCATTACAAAAGTGTTTCGATCAGCGGAGAAAAGTGCGCCCGCGCGCAATTACGCGACCAGCCGTTTGGCATAGGCGAGCTGGGCCTCGAGAAGGTCCCAGGCGCCCGGCCAGCCGGCCATGTCGAGGGTGATGTAGTCCACGCCGGAAAGCGCGGCCAGCTTCGGCGCCAGCGCCTTGCAGTCGATGCGGCCGACGGTGAACGGCGCGTGGACGCCCGCCCCGGAGGCGTCGACCTCGCCATCGGCGTCCGCCAGATGGATTCCGCCGATGCGGGGAGAGAGCGCGTCGAGCAGCTCTTCCACGCCGCCCGCCAGGACCTCCGGCAGCTCGCGGCCGGCGTTGGCCACGCAGCAGCAATAGGCGTGGGTAGTGTCGAACAGGATCTGGAAGCTGGGGTGCTCGACCTTGTCGAACAGCGCCGCCACTTCCGACGGACGGTTGAACTGCAAGCCCGGCTCGAGCTCCCACAGCAGCCGGACTTCGCCTTGCGAGGCCAGCTCGGCGGCCTGCTGCCACAGCTCCGCGGCGTACTGCAGGGCCTGGGCGCGGCCGGCGTCGTCGAGGCGCGGGTTCGGCGCCACGCCGGAGTCGATGCGCAGGTTCTTGGTCCCCAGGTCGCGGCACATCTCCACGTTGCGCGCCAGTTGCTCCAGGTAGAGCTGCGCCTGCTTGGGGTCGGCCGGGTCCAGCCCGCCTTGGTCGCAAGCGTAGCCGGAGCACTCCAGGTTCAGCTCCGCCAGCAGCTCGCGCAGGGCGGCGCGGCTCTCCGGCGTCGGAAAGCTCTCCAGGGTGACGTGATGCTTCACGCCCCAGATCTCCACGGCCTCATAGCCGAGCTCGGCCAGCCTCCTGACCAAGGGTTCGAACGGAACAGGATGGTCCGCGTAGGGGCCGAGTGCGAATGCCCAGCTTCCAAAGGAGATCTTTTGCATGAACGCTTACTTTCCGGGGCCAGCCGGGCCCCCCTCTGACTAGAGTTTCTTGAGCTTCAGATTGCGGAAGCTGACCTGCATCTTGGGGCCGCGGTGGACCTGCAGGGCCAGGATTCCGGATGAAGCCATATCATCCTGGATGTCGACGGTCGTCAACCCATTCAGCTTGATCACAATGTGGCTGCCCTGGCAAATGACTTCGACAGTGTTCCAGCCGTCGGCCTTCACCACGGTCTCGCCCTTGCCCTTCCAGCCGTTCTCGATCACGCCGCGGCCGGTCTTTTCGCCGTACAGGCTGCCCCACCAATTGCCTTCGGCGGCGTCGGCCTGGTAGCCCTTGACGACGAAGTTGCCGATGTCCTCGGAGCGGAACTGGATGCCGGTGTTGTGGTTGCGCAGCTTGATGTCGGCGATCAAGTGAAAGTCGCTGAACTTCTCGCGCCGGTAGATCAGGAAGGTGTTGTCCTGCAGGTCGGACTTCTGGTCGGTGGACCCGACGATCATCCCGTCCTTGGCGGACCAGATGGCCGGATCGCCTTCCCAGCCGTCCAGACTCTTGCCGTCGAACAGCAGCATCCAGCCGTCGGCCTTTTCGGCCTTGGTGAGCTTATTGGCCGGCTCGGCGGCGAAGGCCGGAACGGCGAGCAGGGCGACGGCGAAGAGCCCCAGAAACTGACGGGTCAGCACAGCAGTCTGTTTGTAGCGCACTGCGCTCATCGCTGGCAAGGAGAGCTTAGGCCTTCTTGACCACGAGGGTGCCGGCGATCAGATCGTGCAACGCTTGCTTGCGCTGCGTGAAGGGCTGGATGAGGTAGCCGATCAGCAGGGTAAAGGCGCTCACCCACTTGGCGAAGTGCCGTCCGGTGGCGTGCGCGAACGAGAGCCGGCCGCCATGGATGTTGGTGACCTTGAGCCCCATGGCCATCTTGCCCAGGGTGGCTTGCTTGTCCGAGCTGATCAAGATCGCCTCATACAGCCAGTTGCCGAGCATGCCCACCAAAAAGCCGATACCTGACGCCACGGCCTGGGCCGCGGACGAGTTCGACGAGACCGCGCCGATGACGAACCCGATCGGGAAAACCACGATGGTCTGGGCGATGAAGAGCAGGATGCCGTCGATGAGCACGGCCAAGAACCGCACCCAGAAGCCGCCGTAGACCACGGCCGACATGCCGCGAGCGGGCTGCGCCGACCACGAGGCCGCCGGAGTTACGCCGGCCGAGGAGCCGCTGTGGTACGGGTCCACCAGCGACGCCGGCCGGGAGGGCGCTGCGCCGGCGCCGATCTGCGCACCCGGCATCGGCGCGCCGCAACGGATGCAGAACAGGCTCTCGCCGGGATTGTCGGAACCGCAACTGGAACAGGTCATTGCCGAGGAGCTCCCCCTACCCCTTACGCCTCCCGATCCTAACCGATTTCCCGCGGCTCCGGGACCGATTTGCGGGCGGCCCGGCGCGGCTTTCCGCCAACGATCGACTAAACCGTGACGCCGGTCTCCTTCCAGCTCCCTTCGGCCGCCGACGCCAGCACGGCGTCGCAGACCTTTTGGGTCTCCAGCGCGGCCCGGAAGTCGGGCTGGGTGGGCTTGCCGCTCTCCAGCCCGGCCACGAAGTCGGCCAACGCGTTGAGGAAGGTGTGCTCGTAGCCGATGCAGGTTCCGGGCACCCAGTAGTGGCCCATATAGGGGTGCTCGGGGTTGGTGACGTGGATCTTGCGCCAGCCGGTGAGGTGGTCCTCCACCTTCTTGCCGGACTGCTTCTGGGTGTACTCGAAGAACTGCAGGTATTCCGGCTCTTCGAGATCGAAGAACAGGCTGCCGTCGGCGCCGTTCATCTCGAAGGTGTTGTAGTTCTTGCGGCCGCGGGCGTAGCGGGTCGACTCGAAGGTCCCCATCGAGCCGTTGGCGAACTCGGCCAGGAACATGCAGGCGTCGTCGATGCCGACCTTCTGCACCTGGCCGGTCTCGGCGTGGACGCGTTCCTTGACGAAGGTCTCGGTCTTGGCGACGACGCGCGTGATGGGCCCGTTGAGCCACATGGCGGTGTCAATGGAGTGCGCCAGCAGGTCGCCGGTGACGCCGGAGCCGGCCACGGCGGCGTCGAGCCGCCACAGGGCCGCGCCGCCCTGGGGCACGTTGGGGTTGATGGTCCAGTCCTGCAGATAGGTGGCGCGATAGTGGAAGGCGCGGCCGATGCGGCCCTCGTCGATCACCTGCTTGGCCAGCGAGATCGACGGTACGCGGCGATAGTTGAACCAGACCATGTTCGGCACGCCGGCCTTTTCGACGGCCGCCACCATCTCTTCGCCCTCGGCGACGGACATGGCCAGCGGCTTCTCGCACAGGATCATCTTGCCGGCTGCTGCGGCGGCCAGAGCGATCTCCTTGTGGACGTGGTTCGGCGCGCCAATGTCGATCAGGTCGATGTCGTCGGCCTCGATCAGGCGGCGCCAATCGGTCTCGATCCGCTCGTAGCCCCAGGTGTCAGCGAAGGCCCGCGCCTTGTCGGCGTTGCGGGCGCAGACCGCCTTGAGGACGGGCCGGTGCTCGACCTGGAAGAAATCGTTGAGCCGTTTGTAAGCGTTCGAATGCGTACGGCCCATGAAGCCGTAGCCGATCATGCCGACGCGGAGTTGCTTTGCCATGGTGTCGATCCGGTTCCTTGTCCGCACCCGCGGCGCCGCGCGCCGTCCGGAGCGGACCTTGTTGTACACCAGCGCGGCGACGGCGTGCAAGGCCGGCCTGGAGCCGGGCGTGCGTCCGGGAGCGTCCGGGCGGGCAATTGTTTCTTGCATTGCCGGGAGACCCTATGGATAATGAGTCCAGCGTGCGCCATGGAAGAGGGGCGGGCGCTAGATGAGATCCGTTCGGAACGACCGCAGGCGCTATGCCGGCCCTACGTGGGCCACGAAGTCATGAAAATCGTCGCGGCGGTGCGTTCATTTTCCCGATCCTTTTGCCCAGACCGTCTGGTGCACGTATAGACTTGCCTCGTAACCCAAAGGAAACGGTGGGGTTTTGTGCGGGGCGGTTACGGTTCTAACGAACCGCAGCCGGAGGAGCCTTCATGGACCAATTCGAAGATCAGTTTTCCAGCGACGATTCCAAGCAAGCAATTTCCGTAGCTCTCGAGAGCGGCTCGCGTAACTTCAGCGAGACCGATGATGACGCCGATGACGCCGAGGTTGCGACTCCGGATGGCGAGAGCGAAGACGACGCCGCATCCGCGGTATCCGACGAAGCGCTCTATACCGACGACCCGGTCCGCGTTTACCTGCGCGAGATGGGCGCGGTGCCGCTGCTGACGCGCGAAGGCGAAGTCAACCTGGCCCGGCGCATGGAGCGCGGCAAGATGCAGACGCGGCGGGCCGTGGCTCGTGCGCTGCAGACGATCCGCCGCGTGCTGGCCATCCGCGAGGAGTTGCGGGAGCAGACCGTCGAGCTGGAGAGCCTGATCGAGAGCGGCGACCCGGAGGAGACCGCCGAAGCCAAGCGCACTCGCCTGAACAGCGTGCGCGTGGAGCTCGACAGCCTGGCCGACAAGTACACGACTTTCGAAGCGGCCCACAAGGAGTTCGAGGCGACGCCGAAGCGGAACGCCAACGTGCGCCGCAAGCTGGATTGGCAACGCCGCCGCCTGCTGGTCGGCCTGTCTCTGGGCATTCAGCGCATCCCGCTCAAGCAGGAGCACTGGGAGGTCTTCCAGCGCGCGCTGGCCGATTCGCTCGAAGTGCTCGAAGCGGCGGAAGCCCGCGTCCAGACCCTCGACGCCGACAAGCCCAAGCGCGGCTCGGCGGCCTTCGTCAGCCTCAAGGAGGCTCGCACGGAGCTGGAGGCCCACGAGGCCCGCATCGGTTCCAACCACGCCGACCTCAAGCTGACCATTCGCCGCATCGTGCGGGGAGAGCGGGAAGCCGAGCGCGCCAAGAAGGCCCTGGTCGAAGCGAACCTCCGCTTGGTGGTCTCGGTGGCCAAGAAGTACGTCAACCGCGGCCTGCACCTGCTGGACCTGATCCAGGAAGGCAACATCGGCCTGATGCGCGCGGCTGAGAAGTTCGAGTACCGCCGCGGCTACAAGTTCTCCACCTACGCGACTTGGTGGATTCGGCAGGCGATCACGCGCGCCATCGCCGACCAGTCGCGCACCATCCGCATTCCGGTCCACATGAACGAGTCGATGAACAAGTTCCTGCGGGCCTCGCGCGAGCTCGAAAAGGAGCTGGGGCGCGCGCCGACCAACGAGGAGATCGGCGAGCGGATGGAGATTTCGCCGGAGAAGGTGCAAAAGCTCAAGACCATCTCGCGCGACCCGGTTTCGCTCGAGACGCCGGTGGGCCGCGACGGCGAGTCCGCCTTGGGCGATCTGCTGGAGGACCGCTGGGTCGGCTCGCCGGTCGACGCGGTGATCGATTCGAACGTGCGCGAGGAGACCGCGGACGTCCTCAAGACCCTCTCCCCCAAGGAAGAGAAGGTGATCCGCATGCGCTTCGGCATCGGCTGCGACCGCGAGCACACGCTCGAGGAGATCGGCCAGGAGTTTGCCGTGACGCGCGAGCGGATTCGCCAGATAGAGGCCAAGGCGCTGCGGGCGCTGCGCGGTCCGGACCGGGCGCGCCGCCTGCGAGCGCTGATGGCCGCCAAACCCTAGTCGGGTTTCGCACGCCAAGAACGCCGCGGGGCGCCGGAGGAGGAATCCTTCGGCGCCCCGTTTGCTTGGGGGTTGCAGCGGCCTCCCCGCGAAAAAATCCGATGATAAGATGGGGTTTCGCGGGAGAGCGTTTGTTGGACAGCACCCTTTCGCTGGTTGTACCGGCGTACAACGAAGAGAAGCGGCTGCCGCCCACCCTCGACCGTATTCTTTCCTACCTGCGCAATGGGGGACCGCGGTCGGCGGAGATCCTCATCGTCGACGACGGCTCCAAGGACCGCACCGTCGAGCTGGTTCGGGCCGCCGCGGCGGCTCTGCCCGACCGTGATATTACGCTCAAGCTACTGGAAAACCCCGGGAACCGCGGCAAAGGGTATAGCGTCCGTCACGGTATGCTCGCGGCTGGGGCGGAATGGGTCTTGTTCACGGATGCAGACCTGTCCGCGCCGATCGAGGAGCTCGACAAGCTGCTCGCCGCCGTCCACAAGGGCGGCTACGACGGCGCCATCGGATCCCGAGCCCTCAACCGTGAGCTCATCGGGGTCCGGCAGCCTCGGATGCGCGAATACTCCGGTCGACTGTTCAACTTCGCCGTAAGGCTGGGGGCGGGGCTGTCGTTTCACGACACCCAATGCGGCTTCAAGCTCTTTCGGAGGGAGGCGGCGCAAGAGATCTTCCGCCGCCAGCGCCTGGATCGTTTCGGATTCGACGTCGAGATCCTCTATATCGCGAGCAAGCTCGGCTTTCGCATCGCCGAGGTCCCGGTTCGCTGGAATGACGTCGAGGGAACCAAGGTGAGCCTGATGAGCGGTGCGGACGCTTTCGTGGATATAGCGAGGGTGCGATGCAACGATCTTCTAGGTCGCTATCGATGACTGTTCTTCGTCGCCTGGCCCTGACAGCCTTAGCGACTGCGGCGACGGCCCTGGCAGGCCCCCAGCCCTACTCGATTCAGCCCCACTCCAACGCGCACTTCGAGTTGCGCGCCTATAAGACCGGACTGATGTCCGGCAAGAAGCACGTGTTCCGCTTCGACCGTTTTGAAGGCCGGCTGGCCTTCGACCCGGAGCACGTGAAAGACTCTTCGGTGGCTTTCACCGTGGATTCGGACAGCATCGTTTGCCTGGACGATTGGGTCGGCGAGAAGGACCGGGGCAAGATCCTGGACGAAGCCCGGGGCAACATGCTCGCGGTGAAGAAGTTCCCGCAGATGCGCTTCGAGTCCACTTCCTTCGAGCCGGCCGGCGCGGACGCCTACAAGGTGACGGGGCATTTGACGATTCGCGACAAGACCCAAGACGTGACCGTCTCGCTGAAGATGCACCGCGAGGGCGAGGCGCTGCTGTTCGACGGCGAATCCGTGGTTTCGTTGACCGACTACGGGCTCAAGCCGCCGTCGGCGGCGTTCGGCATGATCGGCACCAAGAACGAGATGGACGTCTCGTTTGCGTTGCGCGCCGAGCCCGGGAAAGAATGACCTGAGGATGCGCGCGTACCTGTTGGTCTACCCCCTGATGGCGTTGTATGTGCTGGTGGGGGCGGTTGTGTTCGTTCCGTTGACCTGGCTGACGCGCGACATACGGATTCTGTACTGGATCTCCCGCCAGGGCTGCCGCTTGGCCCTGGCCCTGGCGGGAGTGAAGGTGCGCCAAATCGGCCTGGAACACGCCACTGCGAACCCCACGGCGCTGTTCGTGGCCAACCACGTGAGCAATCTGGACCCGCCGGCGCTGTTCGCCGTGCTGCCGAGGATCGCCGTGATCCTCAAGCAGGAGCTGCGACGCATTCCTCTGCTGGGCTACGTGATGGAGCTCGGCAGCTTCATCTACGTCGACCGCCGCAGCCGGACCTCGCGCAAGCACGCGATGGAGAAGGCCGTGCAGACCCTGCGCGACGGCGTCTCGCTGCTGGTGTTTCCCGAAGGCACGCGCAGCCCGGACGGCAACCTGCTGCCGTTTCGCCCGGGGCCGTTCGCGATGGCGATGGAGGCGGAACGGCCGATCGTGCCGATCACCGTGCACGGCGCCCGCGAGCTGATGCCGAAGGGGACGTTGCGAATTCACCCCGGCGAGATGGCGCTGCTGTTCCATCCCCCGGTCCCGACGATCGGACTCGACCCCTCCGAGCGCTCAGCGCTGATGGAGCGGGTCCGCGCTGAAATGCAGCAAGCGCTCGACAGCCCCTTGCCGCCGCCGTAGCCGGGTTCGAACCGCTACAGCAGGTGGTAGTAACCTTCGCGGCGGAGCAGTTCCACCGGAATCCCAAACAGCTCGCTGAGCGGGCCCTCGGCGAGGACCTCGGCCTTGGGCCCGTCGAGGAAGACCTTGCCCTTGCGCAGCATGATGACGCGCTCGATCTCGGGGATGATGTCGGGCAGGTGATGGGTGACCAGGATGACGCCCACGCCCGATTGCGCGATCTTGCGAAAGACCTCCCGCAGCTCGCTCACCGCCCGCAGGTCGAGGCTGTTGGTGGGCTCATCGAGAATCAAGGCCTTGGGATCATGCACCAGAGCCCGGCCGATCAGGGTGCGGCGCGCCTCGCCGGACGACATCTGCGAGACGCAACGCTGGGCCAGCGAACCGATTTCGAGCATCTCGATCACCTCGTCGGCCTTGCGCTCCATCGCCGGCGTGACCGGCGTGTGCGGCCACAGCTCGAGCGTCGAAAAGAAGCCTGACAGGATCAGGTCCCGGCCCGTGGCGGGCCGCAAGCTGCGCCGCAGCAGCTCGTCGGAGACGATGCCCAGCAAGGGGCGCAGCTCGAAGATGTTGTAGTTGCTCTTGCCCAGAATGGTGAGCTCGGAGTCCGGGTTGTAGAGCGGATGCAGCTCGCGGGAAATGGTGCGGATGAGGGTGGACTTGCCGCAGCCGTTGGGGCCGACCAGCGCCACGTGCTGCCCCAACGGAATGGACAGGGTCAGATTGTCGAGGGCGCGGGTTTCGTCGCGGCAGACCGTAATGTTGCGGCAGTGGATCAGATCAGGCGTGGACATGTGCAAACCGGCCAGTCTAGCAAGGCTCGGCCGCCCGACAGTATCGTCCGGCCCCTGGACTGAGGTCTTTTGCGGATGCCGGGCTCGAGCGGCCGAAGGCTAGACTCGGCGCAGGTATGCCGTCCCAGACCCGTTCCCTGTCCCGCGTCTGCTGGGCCGTCGCGTTGTGCGCGCTGGCCACTTTGCTGCTCGAATTGGCCCTGACGCGCATCTTCTCGGTGGTGCTGTTCTACCACTTCGCGTTCATGGCGATTTCGACGGCGCTGTTCGGGCTCGGCGCCGGCGGCGTGCTGGCGTACAAGGTCGAGAAGGATGTGGGCCCCGGGGGAGACATCTGGGCGAAGCTGGGCCGGCTGGCCACGATGAACGGATTGCTGGTGGTGGCCGCGCTGTGGGTCGTGCTGCACCGTCCGCTGTCGTTCGTGATTTCGTGGGAGAACGCGCTGGTGCTGGCGACGATCTATTTGGCCTGCGCCTTCCCGTTCCTGCTGGCCGGCGTGGTGATCTCGCTGGCGATTTCCACGACGATCCGGAACGTCGCCAAGGTCTACTTTTCGGATCTGCTGGGCGCGGCGATCGGCTGCCTGCTGCTGATTCCGCTGCTGGACTTCAGCGGAGGTCCGGGCGCAGTGATGACCGCGGCGGCGATCTACGCTCTCTCCGGCGCCATCCTGCACTCGATGAACGGCTGGAACAAGCGCTCGGCGGTCTCCGCGATGGTCTTCGCCGGGCTCGCCGTGGCGGCGCTGGTCAACCCGAGCCTGCGGCTGCTGGATGTGAAGTACGCCAAGGGGCGTTCGGTCGCCCAGGAGGAGCTGGCGCTGTGGAACTCGTTCTCGAGGATCAGCGTGGGGCCCGGACAAGAAGGCCAGTCGCTCATCCTCATCGACTCCGACGCCGGCACGGACATCTCGACCTATGACTTCGACCGGCTGTCGGACGAGGATCGGCGCAAGCTGCTCAGCGAAGGCCCGAGCCTGCCCTACATCGTCAAGCCGGCCGCCAAGACGCTGGTGATCGGCGCCGGCGGCGGCATGGACTTGGCGCGCTCGCTGGCCTCGGGCAGCAAGGACGTCTCGGCGGTGGAGATCAACCCGATCATCGTGAACGAGGTGATGCGCGGGGCCTACCGCGAGACGAGCCACGGGCTGTACCTGCGGCCGGAGATCCGCGTGTTCATCGAGGACGGCCGCACCTTCACCCGGCGCTCCGAGGAGAAGTACGACGTCATCCAGATGACGCTCGTCGACAGTTGGGCCTCGACGGCCGCCGGAGCCTTCGCGCTGGCCGAGAACCACCTGTACACCACCGACGCCTTCCGGGACTACCTCGAGCACCTCAACGACGACGGCGTGATCGCTGTGACGCGCTGGGAGTTCCAGCAGCCGCGGGAATCGCTGCGGGTCGTGTCGGTGGCGCGGGCGGCGTTGGCGTCGCTGGGCGTGGCCGACGCCTCCCGGCACGTGCTGGTGGCGCGCGAGGACTCCGACCAGATGGCCGAGTGGGGCGCCAAGGACACCATCCTGATCCGGCGCAATCCGTTCACCCAGGAGCAGATCGATTCGCTGCGGGCGGCGGCGCAGGCCAACGGCATGAGCGAGGTCTACGCGCCGGACCAACCGGGCGACAACCCCTTTGCGCAGTTGCTGCGGACGCCGGACATCGACGCCTTCCTGGCGTCTTACCCCTTCGACGTCTCGCCGGTGGACGACAACCGGCCGTTCTTCTTCTATACGGTGCCGCTGCCGGATCTGTGGAGCTTCATCCTGTCGCCGTGGAACGTCGACTCGAAGGTGAACCTGGGCGTGCTGCTGCTGGTGGCTTCGCTGGGGATGTCGATTGTGGCGACGCTGGCGATTCTGCTGCTGCCGCGCCTGTTGCTGGGCCGGCAGGCGCCCTCGGGCGGGCTGCTGTGGGTGCACCTGGCGTACTTCTTCGCGATCGGGCTGGGGTTCATTCTGATCGAGATCGCCCTGGTGCAGCGCATCGTGTTCTTTTTGGGACAGCCGACCTACGCCTTGACCGTAGTGATCTTCTCGCTGCTGATCTCGAGCAGCCTGGGCAGCTACTTCTCACAACGCTTCACCGGCTCGGACGATCGCAAGACGGCCATGCTGCTGGTGGGCGCGGCGGCGGCGGTCGGCGCGCTGATCGCGGCGGCTCCGGCGGCCATGGACGCCGCCTTGACGCAACCGCTGGCGCTGAAGCTGCTGCTGATCGCGGCGTTGATCTTCCCGGCGGGCTTCCTGATGGGAATGCCCTTCCCGACGGGCTTGCGGCGGCTGGAGGAGCGCTTCCCCAACGCGGTCTGCTGGGCCTGGGCGATCAATGCCGCGGCCAGCGTGCTGGGTTCGGTGAGCGCGGTGTTCCTGGGCATCCACATCGGACTGACGCAGACGGTGGTGGGGGGCGCCGTGCTCTATTTGGCGGCGGCGCTGATCGTGAAGCTGACGACGGCGGCCCAGACCAGCGCGGCTTCGCAGACGCAGTCAGTTCCGCTACGCGAGCCCAGCTAGAGCGGCAGCCGGGCCGGCCGGGCGGCTCCTCGGCGAGCCGTTTGTGCTAAGGTCACCGGCGATGCGACCATTCCTCGTCTCCCTCGCGATGCTCGCCGCAACGTTTGCGGCCGTCGCGCCGGCCGCCGCGCAACAGCGGCCCAACATTCTCTTCATCGCTATCGACGACCTCAACGACTGGGTCGGGCCGCTGGGCGGTCATCCGCAGGTGAAGACGCCGCACATGGATCGGCTGGCGCGCCGCGGCACGACGTTTCTGAACGCCCACACCCAGGCGCCGCTGTGCAATCCCTCGCGAACGGCCCTGATGACGGGGCTGCGGCCGTCGACCACGGGCGTCTACGGGCTGGCGCCCTGGTTTCGCGAGGTGGAGGAGCTGAAGGACCTCGAGACGCTGCCCAACTATCTCTCCAAGCACGGCTACCGCACCTACTCGACCGGCAAGATCTTCCACGGCGGCTACGGGCGCAAGCCCACCGACCACGAGTTCGACGAGCTGGGGCCGCCGGCCTCGGTCGGCCCGCGGCCGGAGAAGAAGCTGGTGAACACGCCGGCGCCGCACCCGCTGGTGGACTGGGGGGTGTTTCCGCACAAGGACGAGGACAAGGGCGACTGGCTGGTGGCGAGCTGGGCCGTGGAGCAGCTCGAGAAGGCTCCGCAGGAGCCGTTCTTCCTCTCCGCCGGCTTCTTTCTGCCGCACGTGCCCTGCTACGTGACGCAGAAGTGGTGGGACCTCTATCCGGAAGACAAGCTGGAGCTGCCGGCGGTTCGCATGGACGACCGCGACGACACGCCGCGCTTCTCGTGGTATATGCACTGGAAGCTGCCCGAGCCGCGGTTGAAGTTCCTGATCGAAGCCAACCAGTGGAAGAACCTGGTGCGGGCCTACCTGGCCTCGATCAGCTTCGTGGACAGCCAGGTGGGCCGGGTGCTCGACGCCCTGGAGGCCAGCGGCCACGCCGACGACACCATCGTGGTGCTGTGGTCGGACCACGGCTGGCACTTGGGCGAAAAGCTCATCACCGGCAAGAACACGCTGTGGGATGAATCCGCGCGGGTGCCGCTGATCTTCGCCGGGCCCGGCGTGGGCAAGGGGCAGAAGACGACGCGGCCGGCCGAGCTGATCGACATGTATCCGACGCTGGTGGAGCTGGCCGGGCTGCCGCCGAAGGAAGGGCTGGACGGCATCAGCCTCGGCCCGCAGTTGCGCAACCCCCGCGCGCCGCGCGAGCGGCCGGCGATCACCACGCACAACCACGACAACCACGGCGTGCGCAGCGAGGACTGGCGCTACATCGTCTACGCCGACGGCTCCGAGGAGCTCTACAACCTGCGCAAGGACCCCAACGAGTGGACCAACCTCGCCAAGGACCCCAAGTACGCCGAGGTGATCGAAGAGCACCGCCGCTGGCTGCCGAAGTCGAGCAAGAAGCCCGTTCCGGGGAGCAAATCCCGCATTCTGATCTACGAAAACGGCGTGGCGAACTGGGAAGAAGAGGATATTGGGCCAAATGACCCCGTCCCGGAGCTCTGACGGGGCTTCCGCCAAGCTGTGCCGGGTTCGTGTGCGCGTCGGCGGCGATTTGCAAAGAGGCCCGGAAGCGCCGCCGCCGCGCCGGGCCGGGGCGCCGGCCTCGATCGGGCCCTAGGCCCCTAGCGCTGAGTGAATACACCCGATTGGCCGCGCTGCACCAGCAGGGCGAAGAATGTTCGCCCTGGCCCGGTGGGGCGTTCCGCTCGCTGAGACGGCCCCTGGGAATCCGCACAACCCCCTACGATAAAACGAGATACGCGCCCTGCCCGGGATTCGATCGAGCCGACTCCCGGAGTTTGGCATCGTGGTTGCCTGTAGAACAGCGCCGACGTTCTACTTGCTGAGTGGCTTGCCGGAAGTCGCACTTCGCGGTCACGCACGAAGCGGCGACGCACCACCGGTAGACGGGGTTGTCGACCATTCGGCTCGAAACGGCGGAGCTTGGGGGGATCTTCCCTGCGAAGGGAAGAGCTTAGGGAGCGGGGTGAAGGTCGAGCGAGGGGCGTAGGTCCAGTGAAAGGGCCCCGCAGAGGGTCCGGACTATGCTCTTCGCTCGGCTGTTGGGGCTGGGAATAGGGAACCGATTCGCGTTTGCCGGAGGCTCGCTCGCCGGGGCGGGGTCGTCCGGTGTTGGAATAGCCAAGGCCCGAAGCCAAATCCGTTTGCGCGGGGGCGGCTCACGAGAGGCTTCCGCCGGCGCGCCTAGCGCGCCGGCTCGAGAGCCTCGAACTTCCTCCGCTCGGCGCCTTGGCCATGACACACCACGCACGACTCCGCTCCGACGGCGTCGATATTCGAAGCGATCACGTAGCTGAGGCCCTTGTCGACCCAGCCGATCAGCTTCAGCCCATCCACCGAGTAGAAGTGGAAGTCGAGCTCGCCGGAGCGATAGACTTCCCCGCCGACCGGTTCACGGCCTTCGGCCGAGGCGACCAGCAGCGAGACCGGCTGATCCCGCATGGTGTACGACAAGAACGCCACGTCCTCATCGCGATGGCGCAACAGCCTCGCGCCGACGAGCTTATAGGCGTTGGCGCCCGGGGAGGGGCTGGGGTAGGCGGGCACTTCCAGGTGAAACGGCAGGTTCTGCTCGAGCCAGGCCGAGAGCGCGGCCGGGTCGCCGGATTGCGCGTCCAGGCTCAGGCGTCCCCGCGCGTAGCGCAGGTGGGACTCGGCGGCGTAGACCCGGAACGACTCGCCCTGGCCGCCGAACCAGCCCGTCAGCCATGCCGCCATGCCAGCGCCGATGACCAGCAAAAGGGCCGCCGCCCAGGCCAGATGCTGATGGCGCTCGGCCCGCTCGGCTCCTTCCAGCAGGCCGCGCACTCGATCGATCGAGGTCGCCGAGGGCGGGTAGGACTGCTGTGCGCCGCGCACGGCGTCCACCACCTCCTGCCAGCGGCGGTGCTCCTCGCGGCAGTCGGCGCAGTCGAGAAGGTGCGACTCGAGGTCGTTGACCTCGTCGCCCTGCAGCTCGGCGTCCAAATAGCAGTGCAGGGCCTCGCGGACTTCGGCGCAGGTCATCACTGGTGCGCCTCCCGCCGAGACTCCGGGCCCACGACTTCCGCCAGCACGCCTCGCAACTGCGTGCGGGCGCGCGCCAGCCGGCTCATCACCGTGCCGACGGGACACTCGAGCAAGCGGGCGATCTGTTCGTAGGACAAGCCTTCCATATCTCGCAATACGATGATTTCGCGGTGCGCCTCGCTCAACGAGTCCAGCGCCGCACGGATCTCAAACTGCAACGCACGCCGCAACAGCAGGGTTTCGGGGGAAGATTGATCGTCCTGGGCCGCAACGTCTTGGGCTGCTTCCAAACCGTCTTCGCGGCCACGGGCCCTCCGATCATTCTTCCAAATGTTGCGCAGGATGACGAACATCCAGCGCCGAACCTCGTCGCCGTCCGCCGGGGAGGGCCTTCGCCCGGCCGACAAGGCGCGGCGATAGCACTCCTGCACCAGCTCCTCGGCCTCGGCCGGGTCGCGGCTCAACGCCCTCGCATAGCGGAAAAGCGAGTCGTGACAGGCGAGCATGGCCCGATGCATCTCCCGCAGCGCCCTTCCCCTCTGCCAAGTCAACAACGGCATCCCGAAAAAATTCCGTCCGACGGGGAATAATTTAGCGGCGCCTGTGTTGACTCCACAATGCCGCCCGCTCCGAGGGCGGCGGTCGGGAGGAGGCGCATGCAAGCAAACAAGGGCTGGGTCGCGTTCGGATACGCGGCCATCGGATGCGCGGCGCTGGGCGCCGCCCTGGCGGTCGCGGCGCCGATCGGGCCCGGGGCGCCCGAGGATCTGGTGGAGCTGGTCACGCCCAAGGACAATCCGACCACCGACGCCAAGGTGGCGCTCGGCAAGAAGCTCTACGAGGACACGCGGCTGTCGTCGGACAACACGGTGGCCTGCAAGACCTGCCACGACCCCGACAAGGGCTTTACCGACCGGCTGCCGACGTCAAAGGGCGTGGGCGGCCAGACGGGCAAGCGCAATGCGCCGACGGTGCTCAGCGCGCTGTTTCTGGACACGCAGTTCCTCGACGGCCGGGCTCCGAACCTGGAAGCCCAGGCCAAGCTGCCGATCCTGAACCCGATCGAGATGGGCATGAAGAGCCCCGAGGAGGTGGTGGCCAAGCTCAAGGGGATTCCCGAGTACGTCGACGCCTTCCAGAAGGTGTTCGGGCGGGAGATCAACTACGACGACTTGGGACGGGCGATCGCCGCCTTCGAGAGGACGGTGCTGTCGAGCGACGCCCCGATCGACCGCTTCTTGGCCGGCGACGACAAGGCGCTGACGCCGGCCCAGCGGCGCGGCTGGTCGCTGTTCAACGGCAAGGCCCGCTGCAACACCTGCCACGGCTTCAACGCCAGCTATCCGCTGTTCAGCGACAACAAGTTCCACAACATCGGCATCGCCGCCCGCAACAAGAACTTCAGCGACATGGCGCTGCGGGCCGAGAAGATCGTGCGCGCGGGGGACCTCGACCAGATCGACGAGCTGGCGCTCAACAGCGAGTTCTCCGACCTCGGCCGCTTTCTGGTCACGCAGAACAAGGCGCAGATCGGCGCCTTCAAGACCAACCACCTGCGCGACATCGCGCTGACCTCGCCGTACATGCACAACGGCGAGCTGAAGACCTTGTGGGACGTCGTGGACCACTACAACAAGGGCGGCATTCCCAACCCGTTCCTCGACGGCGGCATTCAGCGGCTGGGGTTGAGCGAGGACCAGATCAGCGACCTGGTGGAGCTGCTGGGCGGAGCCTTCACGTCGTCGCGATTCGCCGCCGACGGCAAGGCGGAGCTCGAGCGCCAGCGCAAGCTCGCCGCCTCCAACCGTCCCGAGCGCGACACAGACGCCGCGATGGGCAAGACGATGGGCCGCGGCGACGCGCCGCTCGATCCGGATTTGAGCCAAAAGGACCCGGCCTTCATCGGCGGGAGGGCTCCCAAGTACTAGGGGCCGGGAGCCGAGACAGAGACCGACAGGGGGAGAAGAGCCATGGCAGCACGACACAAGAGCGTTGAGACCAAGTACTACGAGATGCGCGACAAGCTCATCACCAGCTTGCCGCGGCTCGATCGCCGGGACTTCTTCAAGGTCATGGGCGCGACCGGCATGGCGGCGGCCATCAAGGGCCTGTTTCCGCCGCACTCGTTCCAGTTGCTCGAAGTGGCCAACGCGATGCCGTTGCCGGCCAAGGGCGACGCGGTGGAGAAGTTCACCTTCGCCTACATCTCGGACTCGCACCTGTACGAGGAGAAGCTCAACGACCAGTTCATCCGGGCGATCATGCGCGGCATCGACGACGTCAACCGGCTCGACCCGCAACCGGACTTCGTGCTCTTCGGCGGCGACCTGGCGCAGCTCGGCCAAGCGGCGGAGCTCGAGATCGGCGCGCAGTTGCTCAAGGAAGTGAAGGCGCCGATCAAGATGATGGTCGGCGAGCACGACTGGTATCTGGACATGGGGGCCAAGTGGAAGGAGCTGTTCGGCGAGCCGAACTACTCGTTCGACCACAAGGGCGTGCACTTCGTGGTGCTCAACTCCGTCGTCGAGAAGGATTTCTGGACGGCGCGGGGCCTGACGCCGATGGAGCGCATGAAGACCGTGGCCGGGCTGGACAACTCGGCCCAGTCGGCGTTCGAGGTGGGCGAGGTCCAGCGCATGTGGATGCAACAGGACCTGGCGAAGGTGGACAAGTCCACGCCGGTGATCGTGTTCTCGCACTCGCCGCTGTACAAGTACTACCGGAACTGGAACTTCTGGACCGACGACGCCGACGAGGTGCAGGCTCTGCTGCGGCCCTTCGAGCACGTGACGGTGATCCACGGCCACACCCACCAGGTGCTTACCAACCGCATCGACAACATGCACTTTCACGGCGTGCTGTCGACGGCCTGGCCTTGGCCGTACGCGCCCGAAGGCCTGCCCAAGTACACCGTCCAGATGAGCCGGGCGAACCCGTTCGACCCGCAGGACGCCTGCGGCACGGGTCAGGTGACGGTGAACACGGACGGGCTGTGCGACATGGTCTACAACCTGTGGGACCGCAACCCCATGCACGTCCGGGCGAGCTATCTCAAGTCGATGGGCAAGAAGGACAAGCCGGAAGCGCCGACCTTCTCCTCCTACTAGCCCTCGCAGAAACGACAGTCGCAGGAACCCGCGGAGTACAGACGAGATGAAACGACCGATCGCCCTGTTGAGCTTGGCCTGCTTGGCCGGAGGCTTCTTGCTGCTGCGGATGGAGGCCCAGGAAGCCTCGCACCACCACGCCCTGCCGCCGGGCTATACGCAAGGCAGCGGGGAGATCCTGCTGTGCGACGGCGCCACGCGCGTGATGATTCCGCCGAACCAAGTGTTCGACCGCGAGACGGCGCAGAAGTATTCCGACGAGCTGATGGAGCTGTGGATGCAGAAGCACCCGGAGAAGGAGTGGATCATGGCCGCGGCCGCCCCGGCTCCCTCCCCCGCCCCGACGCCGCAGAAGCCCAAGGAGCCGGGCAAGGAGAAGGCGACGCAGTTCGAGATCTACAACGACTTCTCCGACCGCGACCAGCGCATCTGGCAGGAGGAGTACGACAAGTTCGTGGCCGAGGGCAACCGCATCTTCCACAACGCCGAGGCCTTTGGCGGCACGGTGGGCATCTCGTGCGACATGTGCCACCCCAACGGGGCCAACACGCACGCGGAGACCTATCCGAAGTATCAGGTGCAGATTCAGCGGGTGGTGCTGCTGCGCGACATGATCAACTGGTGCCTGGAGCACCCGACCAAGGCCAAGCCGCTGGCCGACGACGACCCGCGGCTGCGCGCCATGGAGGCCTACATCATGGCGCAACGGGCGGGTAAGACGATGGCGCCGAATAAGCACTGACGAAAAGACTCCGGCCAAAGCCAACCCTTGATAAGAAAACCGCCTCCAGGGCGGCGACGATCGGGTATATTCCCATACAGCTTCGAAGCTTCGTAAGCGTTTCTGAACTGGTTGGCAGGGAGAAGGTCGCCATGGAGTTTCACAGGATTGGGAAGTCATTTCTTGCCGCGGCGAGCGCCGCGGTTCTCGGACTGGGGCTGGGGCACACGGTATTCAGCGACAGGGCCCTGGCGCAGGAAAGGAGTCCGGAGAACGTCACCGTCGGATTCGTCGAAACGCTGTACGGCGTGGGACCGGACGGAGCGGTTCTGGGCTCCAAGCGCCGATTCAGGACGTGGGCGTTCGCCGCCGGTCAGCGGAGCGCTGCGTACTGGCGGTCCGGAGACGTCGAAGTGCGGATGGTTTACACGCCTGAGCCGAACAACCGGGTGAACCAAACCCTCGTTGCGTCAGGAGACGGGGTTCCGATCCAGAAAGCGACTTTCGATAGCCGGCTGAAGATTGAGACCCGCGCGGAGATATGCGGCTTGGGGGGCGAGCCAAGCCGTGAGATCCTCGGGTTCACAACCTATCGCGAAATGCGTTTGTATGACGAGAACGAGCAGGGCAAGAAGTTCCGGGAGGCCTGGGTGGCTCCGGGGCTGGGCTGCATGCCGCTGCAAACCCGGATATGGCTTGTGACGCCGGACGGCGGGCAGGTCACAATCAAGACCTTGGAGCCTCTGTTCCGGCGCGATCAAGTCGACCAAGCGGCACTCACCATTCCCGAAGCCGCCGTCGAGACCGCGCCCAGCAAAGTGAAAGAAACGATCGTGGGGCGGCCCAGCGCCGCGCCCGGCCCACTCGAACGCTGAACCATCGCACGCCGGCCTATTCGTGGCGCAGGGCCTCCATGGGGTCCACGCGGCCGGCTTGGCGTGCAGGGAGGGCGGCGGCCAGCAGGCCCGCCGCCGCCAGGAATGCCGCGGCCCCGGCATAGACGGCGGCGTCGTGGGCGGTGACGCCGAACAGCTCGGACTCGGCGTAGCGCGCCGCGGCGCCCGCGGCCAGGGTTCCCACGGCGAGGCCGATCGCCAGGTAGGCGCAGGCCTGCCGCACGATCAGCCCGGTCACGTTCTGGTGGCTGGCGCCGAGGGCCATCCGCACGCCGATTTCGCGCCGGCGGCGGGTGACGTTGTACGCCATCAGCCCAAACAGGCCGAGCGTGGCCAGGACGGTCGCCAGGGCCGCGAAGGCGACGGCCAGGCCCGCCACCAGCCGGTCGAGCGCGATCGACTCCTCCAGCACCAGCTCCACCGACTTCATCTCAAAGAGGGGGAGCTCGGGGTCGAGCCCGCGGACCAGCTCACGGACCGTCGGCGCCAGTGAGGCTTCGTCCAGGGCGGTGCGGACGTAGAAGGCCGACCGCATCAACTGGCCGCTCTGGGCGGACGGCGTGTAGAGGAAGGGCTTGTACTGCTCGCGGAGGCCGGCGCTCTTCTGGTTGCCCGCCACGCCGACGATCTCCACGTCCAGTTTGATGTTGTCGCCCCCGCCGAAGGCGAATCGCTTGCCGACGGCGTCGCCTTCGCCGAAGTAGCGCTGCACGAAGGCCTGGTTGACGACGGCGACGTTGGGACTGTCGGCCGTGTCGCGCTCGTTGAAGCCGCGGCCCTCGAGCACGGGGATCCCCAGGGTCTGGAAGAAGCCGGGGCTGACGATGTTCTTGCCGCTGCCGACGGACTCGTCGGGCGCGGGCTGGTAACCCTCCACGGTGATGTTGCTGCTCATGTTCATGTTGGTGAGCACGGCGACGGCGGACGAGGCGGCGTCCGCCACGCCGGGGAGGGCGCGCAGCCGGCGCAGCAGCTCGTCGTTGAGCTGCCGGCCGCGCTCGGGGGAGTAGCCGTTGAGCGCCGGGTCAATGGAGAACGTCAGCAGGTTCTCGGAGCGGAAACCGGGGTCGAACGTGCGCAGGTTGTAGAGGCTGCGTGCGAACAGCCCGGCGCTGACCAGCAGCAGCATCGACAGGGCGACCTGGGAGACGACGATCGCTTTGCGGAAGGCCGTGGCGCGGGGCGCTTCGCCGCCGCCGGCCGACTGATCCTTGAGCGCCGCGGCGAAGCTGGTGCGCCAAGCCTGGACGGCCGGGAGCAGGCCGCACAGCAGCGCCGTGAGGGCGGCCAGCGTCAACGCGAAGGCCAGCACGCGGCCGTCGAGCCGGGCGTCGAGGCCGGCCCAGTCCGACGCCGGCGGGATGGAAAGCAACCCCGTCAGGGTTGCGTGCGCGATCAGGAGCCCGGCGGCGGTCCCGAAGGCCGTCAGCCAGAGGCTTTCGAGGAAGAGGCCGCGGGCGATGCGCCAGCGCGCCGCGCCCAGCGCCAGCCGGATGGCCGTTTCGCGGCGCCGCGCCATGGCCCGAGCCAGCATCAGCCCGGCCACGTTCACACAACTGATCAGGAGCACGGCCCCGGCCATCGCCAGCAGCAGGTTGAGGGGCGTCTCGATCTGATCGCGCAGGGAGGAGATGCCCTGCACGGCGGGGACGAGTTGGAGGGAGCGGCCGACGAAGCGGTCGCGGTCGCCGATGTGCGAGGCGAGCTGGGCGACCTCCTCTTCGAGCTGGGCGCGGTAGACCGGCCCGACGGCGGCTTGCGCCTGCTGGAGGGTGGTTTGGGGCGCGAGCCGGGCGAGGATGTTGAGCCAGTGTTTGAGGCGGTCCGGCTCGGTCGAGTCGGCAAGCTCGGGCCGCAGCTCCCGCCACATGGCCAGCGGGGCGAACAGGTCAGGGTCGCGGCCGGTCATCACGCCGTGGAAGTCCGGCGGGGCGACGCCGACGACGGTCATGGCCCGTCCGTTGACGGTGAGCGCTTGGTTGAGCACGGCCTCGTCGCCCCCGAACTGCCGCTGCCAGTAGCCGTAGCCCAGCACGACCACGGGATGGCCGCCTTCAACCTGGTCGTCCGCCGGGCCGAGCGCGCGGCCCCGCACGGCGGCGACGCCGAGGGACGGGAAGAAGTTGCCGGAGACGAGCTCGGCGCTGGCCCGCTCGCTGCGTCCGCCATAGGCCAGGGAGACGGCGGCCGCGGAGCGCGCCAGTACGTCCTGAAAGACCCCGGCGGCGGCGAAGTCGCGGTAGATGGGGTAGGAGTAGACGGTCTGGGAGTTGTCCGAGGTCGACCACCCGGGCGAGCCCTTGGACGAATGGAACAGGACGAGCTGCTGGGGGTCCTTGACGGGCAGCAAGCGCAGCACCACCTGGTTGAACAGGGAGAAGATGGCGGTGTTGGCGCCGATGCCCAGGGCCAGCGTGGCGACGATGACGAGGGCGTAGCCGGGGGTTTTGAGGAGACTGCGCAGCGCCAGGCGGAGGTCGGGGAGCATGCCGACAGTGTAAGGGGCGAGCAGTGAGCAGTGAGCAGTGAGCAGTGAGCAGTGAGCAGTGAGCAGTGAGCAGTGAGGATTTTTGTTCAGAAAGTGAGCCAGAGTGAGCCAAACTGAGCCAAAGTGAGCCATTTCTGGCTCGGTTTGATGGGCTTGGCGGGGTTGGTGGGCCGGATCTTGCTGGTTTTCTGTGAGATTCGGTGGGCGACGGCTTGCATGGGCTTGCTTCGGAATTGGAAAGGGCGCCCGGGGGCGCCCTTTCTGCTTTCAGGGTATCGCGGGGTGTCAAGTCCGGAGGCTGGCGGGCGTGGATCTGCCGGTGATTCGGGCCACGGAGCCGCGGGCGTAAGGCCGCGCCCACGGCGGTTTCGAGGCCTCGGTGGTCGCAACCTGACGGTTGCGGCTCCGTTGCGCGAGTTGCCGAGCAGGTCATGAAATTGAGACTGCGCTGGTTTCTGCCCCCAATGCGGGGATATGATCGTCAAATAATTGAGTCTGTCCCGGCTCACACCTCCAAAACCGTGCTCGACAAGGCAAACAACAATGCAGGCTGATGAATCGCCCCGCTCCACGAAGCAGTCAGTGCAGACCACTTCGTGGCTCCTAGGGCTGCCAATATTAGTGTCGTTTGTGCTGGGAGTGTTCCTTGGTTCAGAAGGCTTAGTGTCGCTCAGCGTAGTGCTCTCGGGGGTGTTTCGTCTTTTGCGCGGAGCTGGCATCAACGTCGGCCAATGGAGGGAATCAGACCGAGACAGCCCTTCACTTACTGCTCAGCTTAATGAGCCAGGGAATCCTGCGGACGTATTTTGGGGTATCGTCCTTATTGTAGTCGCTATAGCGTTCGCGCTATCGGGCATGCAATTGTCGGAGATCAATGGATACCTTAATTCAAGCGAGTGACACATGACAGTATTCATCCAGTCTGCTAGAGTCGCAAGGATTGCTATTGGGGTATGGTTGATATGGGTAGGAGTCGGGTTCGTCATGCCCGCCGTCGGCATCGTACAGGCGCCGTCGCCGGTATCGACAGTTCTTGCGACCGCCTTCATCGGCACGTGTATTTGGCTTGCGGCATGTATTCTGAGAGAAAGAGCTTCTCGTGGACGTGACCAGAGCCCCGCAAATACTGGCGACCGAGATTGCGGAAGCAGGCACAACAATACATGACGGTGGCAGGTGTCTATCCGCGACATCGTGAGCCCTCAGCCTGTGTCTAAAACCATTCCCGCTGAGCCATGTTCTGGGGTAGACTGGCGCCGTGGCGATGACGGCGCAGATGGCGGCGCAGATGGGGGACGGAGCCCGAATAGGGCGGGGAGTGTGCGAGACTGTCAGCGTCAGATGCCGAGAGCGGGGTCTTGGTGATGTCAGTGTCGATTCTTGGCATCGTTATTGCGTACATGGTGATGGCTCTCACCGGGCGAGGACATTCCAGCGAGAAGGCTATCAGGGAGCCAACTCGAACGATTTTCCCGTCGAGGCGACGCCTCAGGAGAGCGAGTCAGTTCGCGATCGTTGGGAGTGGGGCCTTAGCTTGCTTAGGGATAGCTGTAGGACCCGGAGGCACAACTCTCTTCTGGGGTAGCCTGGTATTCTTCACAATCAGTCTTGTCTCGTATCCGAGCCGCATCATCATCTCGGAGGCGGGCGTGGATAAGATATGGCTCGGAGGGTGGCTTCGAAGGTCAATAGACTGGCGCGAAGCATATTGCGCTATTTCTGATCCTATAGCTCATTCTGTAGAATTATTGTCAATACAGGGGAAGTCGATCACGCACACGTGTGATCACGTCGATAGAGGTTGGTTCCTGTCACTATTGGAAGCTCATGTGCCGATTCGGCCGGCGCAGCAGCCAATGCCGTTTTAGTTTCCAATGAAGTCAGCCACGCTGAGCACGTCCCGACTCTCCCGCACAAGAAAGGCGCCGGATCCGAATCAGCAGACTTCAGAATCTTGGGGACGGGGGTTTTGAGTAAACGTGCTAGTTCTATGGCGAGACCTCTTTGTCAGTGCCCCTCTGGAACGGAGTCGGAAACCCAATGGATCTAGTGTATCTCCTGTCGCATGTACGCGATGAGCCTGGTAACGATAAGGTCATCGGCATCTATCGGTCGGAGGCAGCAGCGACAGCCGCAATCGAGCGCATGAAGAAGAAGCCTGGTTTCTCGGACTACCCCGACGGTTTCGTAGTGGATAAATACAAGTTGGACGAGGACAACTGGACGGAGGGGTTCTTCACTGGGTCGAGCGGTGGGCCGCGAAAGTCTTAGCGGCGCGTTATGACGTCCGGCGCCACGACCTACAGCTCGTCCGCTTCCCGGCACCCACGCGGCTCTGGCGCAGATGAGGAAAACCCGGGGGAAACCGAACAGACTCAATTCCTATCGAATCGTCCATGCGTCCTTTTGAGCCGATGGTAAATTCATCCTTTGCTTCGGCGGATTCGAGGCCTCGGGGGTCGCAACCTGACGGTTGCGGCTCCGTTGCGCGAATCGCCGGAATGCCCCTGAACTACCAGCGTTCATCGATCTGGAAAGTATCGATCCGCGAATGCGAGTCCCATGAGCCCGTTGAGAATGGTGCTGACGTGGTTGATGCAGAGCACAGCAAGTCCCGCGGCGGGCGCTATTAGGAGCAAGCGAATCGCCCACATCTTCCATAGGTCGGGGTAGGCTTCGGGGAACCAGACATTCAGGGCAGTCGCCAGCAGGCATATCGGCCCGTAGATCCGGAGCCCCCTCGATGCCGAGGCGATTCGCCGCCTAGCCGCCTGCTTGCACTCGGCAGCCGTAAGAATCGGTTGCTCCGCTTTCACCGCAGAGGTAGTCTATCACCGCCTCCAGGCCTCTTTAGTCCAGCCGCATTTCGACGATGGTGGCGCCGGCGCCGCCTTCGCGGGCTTCGGCTTGGTAGTACTTTTCCACGTGGATGTGGCCGGCGAACATTTGCCACAGGGAGCGGCGCAGGGCGTTGGTGCCGTGGCCGTGGATGATGCGCAGGCGGCGGACTTCGGCCAGGGCCGCCTCGTCGAGGAATTTGTCGACTTCGGCGCGCGCCTCTTCGGCCGTGCGGCCGATGACGTTGATCTCTTGGAGCGCTGAGGGGTCGCGTTCGACGGCCGGCTTGAAGGTCACGCCGTCGGGCAGGCCGCCGCGGAAGCCTTTGGGGGCTTGATCGAGGATTTCGCTGACGTCGGCGGAGCGGATCTGCATCTTGAGCTGGCCGACTTGGACTTCCCAGCGGTCGTCGCCGATCTTGCGCAGGATCTTGCCCTGTGCGCCGAAGCCGCCGAGCTTGACGTGGGAGCCCTCGCGCAGCTCGGCCGCCGGGGCGACCATGGTGGCCGGGGCGGCTTTGCCCAGGGCTTCGGAGGCGGCCATTTGGAGGCGCTCGGTGGACTCGCGCTGGGTGCGGGCCAGGGCTCGTTGGGCGTTGGCGAGGGCGCGGCGGCCGGCTTCGGCCTGCTCCACCTTTTCGAGCGCCTGCTTGAGGGCTTCGGAGTTGGCGACCTGGGCTTCGCGCACGGCGTGCTGGAAGCGCTTCTCGAGCTCGGCGATCTTGCGCTTCTCGTTCTGCTCGGCTTCGCGGAGGATTTCGCGCTCGCGTTCGCGCAGGCGCTGCTCGGCGATGCGGAGCTGCTCCTGCTTGCGCTCGTTCTCCTCCACCCGGGCGTGCAGCTTGCCGATGAGCTCGGAGGCCTGCTCGTCCTGCTCGGCCATGGCGGCCCGGGCGCGCGCGATGACGGACTCGGGCAACCCGAAGCGCGCCGCCATGGAGAGGCCGGCCGAGCGGCCGGGCACTCCCACCAGCAGCTTGTGGGTGGGCGAGAGGGTGGCTTCGTCGTAACCCATGGCGGCGCTGACGATGCGCTCGTTGTTGGCCGCGTGGACCTTGAGCAGCGGCAGGTGGGTGGAGACCAGCGCGAAGGCGCCTTGATCGAGGAAGGAGTCGACGACGGCGACGCCGAGCGCGCCGCCCTCCTGGGGGTCGGTGGCGCCGCCGAGCTCGTCGATGATGACGAGGCTGCGGCTGGTGGCGGCTTCGAGCATGTCGCGCAGCATCTGCACGTGCGCGGAGAACGTGCTGAGGCTGGCTTCGATGGACTGGGCGTCGCCGATGTCGGCCAGGACCTGCTCGAACCAGGGGAAGACGGCTTCGGCGGCGGGGATCGGGACGCCGGAGCGGGCCATCAGCGCCAGCAGGCCGACGGTCTTGAGCGCGACGGTCTTGCCGCCGGCGTTGGGGCCGGAGATGACCAGCACGTTGCGGCCTTCGGCCAGACGCAGC
Source organism: Acidobacteriota bacterium (assembly GCA_016125275.1). Lineage (GTDB taxonomy): Bacteria > Acidobacteriota > Terriglobia > Bryobacterales > UBA6623 > RI-231. Next base: position 1,427,824 of record WGMB01000003.1, read on the forward strand.
GACAGCGGCTCCACCTTGCGGCCCTTGCGGCGCAGAACGTCTTCGAGCAGCGGATGGCGCGCCCATTCGAGCTTGAGCTCGTCGGCGGAGAATCGCGGCAGGCAGCAGCGGAACTCGTAGCCGAAGCGCGCCTTGGCGAAGATGAGCTCCAGGTTCGCCAGGGTCTTGACGGCGACCCGCACGTCCTCGTCGCGCTCGGAAAGCTTTTCCGTCATCTCGCGCAGGATGCGCAGGATCTCGCGCTGCTCTTCTTCGAGCAGGCTGACGAGCTTGTTGTTCTGGGTGATGGTTTCGAGCGGCTCGACGAAGACGGTCTGGCCGGTGGAGCTGGCGGCGTGCACCACGCCTTCGATCTGGCCCTTCCAGCTCGCTTTGACCGGCACGACGGAGCGGCCGTTGCGGACGGTGGAGTAGTCGTCGCGGAGGCGGCCTTCGTCGAAGTGGCGGCGGACGAAGCGTTCGAGAGACTCGTGGACGACTTGGCGCTGGCGCTCGATCTGGCGGCGGACGCGGGCGAGCCCGGAGCTGGCGTGATCGGCGAGGTCGCCGTTGGGCAGGATCTTGCCGCCGAGCTCGCGCAGCAGCTCGCCGAACTCGGGGATGCGGTCGGCGTGCTGGCCGAGCTTGGGGCGGCGGGCGCGCTCGCGCCACAGGCGGCCGCGGGTCTCGTCGGCGCGCTCGAGGGCTTCGAGCAGGCAGAAGATGTCGTGGGCCTCCATGGCGAAGCCGTCCACGCCGAGCTGCTCGGTGGCCGGCTGGACGTTGCGCAGGCCCTGGAAGCGCGGCAGGGGCGTGAGGTTGCGCTGGTCGGGCGAGTCGGCGTTGCGCAGCCACTCGACGGCCTCGCCGGTCTCTTCGAGGCGGCGGACGGCCTCCTCGGGCGAGGCGGCCAGGGGCTCCTGGGCCCACTGGTCCAGGCAAGCCTGCCCGAGCGCGCTGTAGGTATAGCGGCCGAGCAGGGCGAGAAGGGCGTCGAGCTCCAGGGCTTGGCGGGCTGCGTCGGTCATAGCGCTACGGTCGAGGCGCGGCGGCGGACCGCAGTTGAAACGCCTTTTCGATGACGGCGGGCGAGCCCGGGGTCATCTCGATCTCTCCCAGGCTGTGGCGGTCGAACCAAGCGGCCGCGGCGGCGTCGTCGCCGGCGAACAGGACGCCGCCGACGGCTTCGCAGAGGTAGTCGAGCAGGACGTAGTGGTACTCCACGGCGCCGCTTTCATCGGGCAGAATGCGCTCGAAGACCTCGACCAGGGGACCGACGCGTGCCTCCAGCCCGGTCTCCTCGAGGATCTCTCGGCGCAGGCCGTCGGCGATCGTCTCTCCCACCTCGAGCGCGCCCCCGGGCAGAGACCACAAGCCCGCTTGGGGCGGCTGTCCGCGACGGACCAGCAGCACGCGTTCGGCGTCGAGCAGAACGGCGGCCACGCCGACAATCGGCCGCTCGGGATAGCTCCGTCCCATCCAACGCCTCTTCCCGAATTCCAGCACACCCGGCCCGGAGGGGCAATCCTTGATATGCTCAGCGGCGAGAGACTCCGATGTGGAACCGCCGTCGCCTGCTGGCCTGCCTGCTGTTGGGAAGCTCGTCGCTGTGGGCCAAAAAGAAGAAGAAAAAGGCCGCGAAGGACGAGAACTTGGGGTTGCTGACGGGGACGGTGTTCCAGTCCTCGGGGTTCTCGCTGCCGGGCGCCAAGGTCACGGCGACGGCCGAGGATGACCCCAAGGTGAAGTTCGAGACGATCTCGGACGGGCGGGGCGAGTTCTCGTTCCGGGCCCCGGCGGGAGCGGAGCCGGGCTCGGCGCGCCGCTACAAGGTGCGGGCGGAGGCCAAGGGGTTCCAGCCGGGCGAGAAGTCGGCCGACGTGTACCTGGCCCAGCGCACGAACATGAACCTGCTGTTGTCGCCGGAGAAGGCGCAATAAAGGTTCGAAAGGCAACCCATCGGACGCCGGCCGCGTCCGATAGACTCGTAGGAGTGAGGAGAGCAGTGATGATGACCACCAGACGCTTCTTGCGGTCGGCGGCGCCGGCCATTGCAGTCGTATTGATGGCGGGGGTCTTCGCGGTCTCTCCCTCGACGGCGGCGGACAAGGACAAGAAGGAGAAGCCCACCCGGACGGTCAAAGGCATTGTGACCGACGACAGCGACAACCCGATTACGGCGGTGGTGCAGTTGAAGAACTTGCGGACGCTGGACGTGCGCTCCTACAACACCGACAAGCAGGGCCGCTACTACTTCAGCGGGCTGGACCTGAACACCGACTACGAGATTCGAGCCTTTGCCGACGGCTGGGGCGAGAAGGTGCGTCGGGTGAGCGCCTTTGACGACCGGATGGAGCTGTTCTACCAGCTCAAGCTCAAGAAAGAGTAGTGCGCCGCCGCGAGTGGATCGCAATGGGCGCGCTGGCGACGACGCTGTGGAGTTGCGGCGGAGCCCCCCAGGAGGCTCGGGGCGATACGGTCGCTCTGGGCCGCTACCTCCAGAAGCTCAACGGCTCCCCGGTGGTGATCTTCGTGTGGGCGCCGTGGTCGCGGCAGGCCGTGGAGCTCGAGCCCACCATGGCGGAGCTGGCCGCCGAGTTCCAGCCGTTCGGCGTGGAGTTCGTGACGGTGGCGCTGGACGCCGACGAAGGGCCGGCGGATTCCCCGCTGCGGCTGTTCTACCTGGAAGGCTCTCTGCCGGAGACGATGGCGCGATTCGGCGTCAACGAAGTTCCCGCGATTCTCACCTTGTCCCCCGAAGGCCGGCTGGTGCATCGGCTGGGATCGGCCGACGGACGGCTCGATCCGGGGGATATAGCGGATGCGATCGAGGCGGCTACGGTCGCGCACGACAAGCGTCGAAGCCCTTGAATTCGGCTGCTATGATGACGGGGTCGGAAAACTAGGAAATCACCATGCTTTCTCGGCTGACTTTGCGCCTTGGTTCCGCGGCTGTGACGGCCGCACTGATCGGCCCCTGGGCCTGGGCGCAGAACGCCGAGAGGCTGAAGCAGCAGCGGGAATCGCTGCAATGGCAGGTGATCCGGCCGGTGGTGCGGGGCGACAAGGCGGCGGTGGCCGCAGGCACGCCGATCGTGACCGAAGCGGCCATGCGGATGCTGCACGAAGGCGGCAACGCGGTGGACGCGGGCGTGGCTTCGCTGTTCACCGGGGCGGTGACTGAGTTTTCGCACTTCGGCTTCGGCGGCGAGGCGCCGATCCTGATCCGCACGCCTGACGGCAAGACGCTGTCGATCGCCGGCGTGGGAACGGCTCCGCAGTTGATGACGCGGGAGTACTTCCTGTCGCGGCGCACGAACCCGGAGCTCGAGCAGGAGTCGCAGCGGCGCGGCCGCGAGCAGGGTCCGATTCCCTCCTACGGCATTCTGCCGGCGCTGGTGCCGGGCATGGTCGACGCCGGGCTGCTGGCGCTCAAGCAGTTCGGCACCAAGTCCTTCGCGGAGATCGCCGAGCCGGCCGCGCAGGCTGCTGACGGCTTTCCGATCGACGAGATGCGGGCGCGCTCGATCGCTTCAGCGACGCGCTTCCTGCGCCGCTTCCCCACCTCGAGGCAGGTCTTTCTGGGCAACGGGATGATTCCGCAGCCCGGCGACGTCTTCCGCCAGCCGGACTTGGCGCGGACGATCCGCTCGATGATCGAGGCCGAGCGCAAGGCCCTGGCGGCGGGCAAGAGCCGCGAGCAGGCGATCGACGCGGTGCGCGACCACTTCTACCGCGGCGACATCGCGCGGCGCATCGGCGAGTTCGTGAAGGCCAACGACGGGCTGTTGCGCTATGAGGACATGGCGGCCTTCCGCCTGGAGGTGGAGGAGCCACTGACGACGACCTTCATGGGTTACGAGGTCTACAAGAGCGGCTTCTGGACCCAGGGCGGCGTGATGATCGAGGCGCTCAACATCCTGGAAGGCTTTCCGCTCACCGACTTCGGCTGGAACTCCCCCGAGTACATCCACACGGTGGTCGAGGCGCTGAAGCTGGCGTACGCGGACCGCGACACTTGGTACGCCGACCCGAAGTTCTCCGAGATTCCCGAAAAGTTGATGACCAAGGAGTACGCCGCCGAGCGCCGCGCGCTGATCGACCCGGCGCAGTCGTCGACGGAGTTCCGCCCGGGCAAGTTCGGCAACAAGCCCGCGCCGCATCCGGCTCGCTACGCCGGGCAATTGCGGCCGCTGACGGACGCGCTGGCCTCCAAGGACACCACCTGCATCGACGTGATCGATAAGGACGGCTGGATGTTCTCGGCCACTCCGTCGGGCGCCTGGATGCCCTCGGTAATCGCCGGCGACACGGGCGTGCCGTTGACGCAGCGGGCGCAGAGCTTCTTGATGATCGCCGACCACCCGAATGTGGTGGAGCCGGGCAAGCGGCCGCGGATCACGCTGACGCCGACGATCGTGACGCGGCAGGGCGAGCCGATGATGGCTCTGTCGACGCCGGGCGGCGATCAGCAGGACCAGGCGCTGCTGCAGGTGATGCTGGCGGCGCTGCTGTTCCGGTTCAACCCGGAGGCGGCGGTGGAAGCGCCGCGCTTCCAGACGCGGCACCTGGTGGCGAGCTTTGACGACCACGCCATGGAGCCCAACAAGCTGCTGCTGGACGAGCGGATTCCGGAGAGCGTGCTGGAAGAGTTGCTGGACAAGGGCCACGACATCGAGCGCCGCAGCCGCTGGGATTCCGGGTCGGCGCCGGTGGCGCTGAAGGTGCTGCGCAACGGCGTGATCGAGGCCGGCGCGGACCCTTACGGGTTCCGCTACGCGGACGCTTGGTAGGGATCGGGGATTGCGACCCCAGGCTCACGCCTGGGGCTCTGTTTCGGTTGGGGAAGCAGAGTTCGGTACGTCAGTCTCGCGGACGTCAAACGTACTCCAGGTTTTCGGGGATTTCCGCCACGTAGACCTGCGTGTGGCCGGTGCGGTCGCTGGCGAAGGCCACCAGCTTTTCGTCCGGAGAGAACGACGGGTGCGGATGCGTCCATTGCGGCCCGTAGACGGAGTCGGCCGCCATCTCCATCCAGCTCAGCGATTTCTCCTTTTCGGCGGCGGAGCGGGCCGCGGCCCAATCTTCGGCCAGGGCGTAGCGCGATTTCTTCCACTGCGTGCCTTGGCTGGAAGCCTCCGGGTAGCAGATCGTCGCCCGGCGGCCGGAGGCTACATCCACCAGTTGCAGGCCGCGGTCGGGGTGCACGGTGTCGCACAGGATCTTGGTGCCGGCGCGGTTGGGCGTGATGTGCCAGGCGTTGAAGCGAGCGATCTCCGTGATCTCGCGCGTCCGCCAGCTCATCTTCTTGAGCGCGTGAGGCCAAACGGTGAAGACCAGGTCGGAGGTCTCGCCCAGGAAGGTCTCGTGCACCACGAACTCGTCGTTGCCGTGCAGGTGGAGGCATTCGAGCTGCTCGCCGCCGAGGCGGACCCGGTGCATGCGCGGCGCGGGGTCGGCGGCGAACTCGATCCAGTGCGGGTCGACGGGATTGAACTGCGGATGGATGATGGTGCGCGGGAATGGGATGAACTCCCCCTCGAGGCCGTCGCAGCGGCCGACGGCGATGCCCCATTCGCCGTTGCGGCGGCAGGCCGCCACGAAGTGCGTTCCCTCGCGGTTGAGGGAGCACTCGCCGAGCTGCCCCATGAAGTCCGCGACGCGGCGTTCCTGGAGAGTGTCCGGCCGGATGGCCCAGACGGCGCCGCCCCGGACGAAGAAGATCTCGCCGTCGGGAGCGATGGTGGGCGAGAAGGGGTGGATGGCGGGACCGTCAGTGAGTTGGCGGATCTCGCCGTCGGGATAGCCGACGTCGAAGAGCTGGGCGGAGCCGGTGCGGTAGGAGGTGAAGATCAGCCGGCTCTGGTCGTGGTTGAACGACGAGGTGAGGAAGTAGGTCGGGTGCTGGATCGACGGGTGCGCGGTGAGCTGATGCACCGTCGCTCCCGTGCGTTCGTCGCGGGAGACCGAGTGTTCCGAAGCAAAAAGGGCGCCTTTGTGCATGGATGTGGCCTTGGGTTGCGGGGTCGGAATCGAAGGGCGCGCGCCGGACCCCGGATGCGGGCGCGAGCCTTTTCGAGTGAGTCTAACGGCTGCGGGGCGACCGCTACTGCCGCATGTTGTAAAGAAATACGAGCTGCAGACGGATCTGGTCCCCGGAAAATTCAGACGGCAGCGGGGGGAACGGCAGCGAGGCGCTGACGCCCGCCACGGCGGCGCGGTCGAGCGGCTGCGAGCGCGAGGTGTCCGCGATGACCAGCTTGGGCACGCCGCCCTCCCGGTCGATGGAAAACTGGATGGCGACGCGGCCGCGCTCCATGCCCAGGCGGGCGCTCTCCGGCAGCACCGCGTACCAGTTGCGGCGCACGGCGTTGAGCACCTGGATCAGATAGGGCCGGAAGTCCACGCCCTTGGGGTCGGAGAGCAGCTCCAAGCCGGAGCCGATGTTGCCGGGCGCGGGCGGCGAATAGCCGCCGGAGGCGCCTGCGCCGACGCCGTCGCCCACGGCCTGACGGCCGCCTCCGGCCTGCTGCATCTGCTCGACGGCGCTCTCGATGATCTGATCGGGGCGCTTGTTGATGCCGAGCTTGGCGAGCTCGATGGGGCCCTTCTCGCTGGGCGTCACCGCGAACGGGTCCTGCAGGATCATCTTGGGATCCTGGATGGGCTTGGTCGGCGGCGGCTTGGGCGGCAGCTTTTCCTGCGGCTCAGGGGCGAGCTCCTTGCCGCGCTGGAAGGCGCCGGGCGCGGGGGTCTGAGCAGCGGCCACCTCCACGGGCTTGTCAGGCTCCTTGGGCTGGGCGGCGGGCTTCTCTTCCACGATCTGCGGCGGCGTGGGAGCCGGCGGCGGCTCCTCGCGCTGGATCGGCACGGCGGGGATGGGCTTGGGCTTCTCGACCGGCTTCGGCTGCTCCTTCGGAATGGTCACAGCCGGCATGGGGCTGTCGGTCTGTCCCCGAAAAATCTTGGTCTCGCCCTTGTCGTCGGGCGTGGAGCGGGTGAGCGCCTCGATCTCCTCGCGGCTCGGCGCCAGCAAGGTGATGTTGGTGGTCTTCTGGTCCCGCTGCTTCTCCGTGAAGTCAGAGCGGTGGTCGATGTAGGGCTGGATGACCAGCAGGACGATCCAGGACAGGTGGAAGGCGAACGACGCCGCGCGGGTGCGGTTGAGCGTCCGGGCGCCTTGGGCGTCCCAGTGGACCTCGAAGTCGAGCGCCTCGCCGGGCTCCAGCGGTGGCAGGTCGGCGGCGCCGGCCGGGGCCTGCTCACGGTAGCGGCGGACGGGGTCGAACTCCTCGGCCAGCAGCCGCAGCTCGGCGGCGCCCGGCGCGGGGCCTATGTCCGCCGGGGCGTTCCTCGGCTTGGGCCGCGGCCCGTAGTCCTCGAGCAGCAGCCGCAGGGGAAAAGCCTCCGGCTCCCACTGCGGCGGTTGGCCCGACGCGAGGGCGCGGCGCTTTCCGTAGTCCTCGAGCAGCAGCCGCAGCTCGGGCTCTTCCGGGATCGTCGACTTCACTTCTGATGCGCCGCGACCGTCGCCTGGACGAGCGCGGCGTGTCGCTCCATCTCCGCCCTTATTCTAAGCGCCGCCGCCAGAGCCCGGCGGCCGGCCGATCCGTCGACCAGGGGCGGGCGCCGGGTCCGGACCGATTCGAGAAACGCTTCGAGCTCCGCGCGCAAGGGCTCGGCCGGGTCGGGTTTGAGCTGCTCGTATTGCAGCCGACCGGTCTCGTCCAACCCGATTTTGACCCCGTCTTTGCGCGCGTAGTCGATGGAGACGTACTGACGCGGCTGGAAGAAGCGAAGTTTCCGTATCTTTTCCGTCGAGATGCGGCTGGCCGTCAAATTCGCCACGCAACCGTTCTCGAAGACGATCCGCACGCTGGCGATGTCGGGCTGCTCGGAGAGGATCGGGATGCCGGAAGCCTCGATGCGGTCGATCTCGCTGTGCACCAGGCTGAGCAGAATGTCGAGGTCGTGGATCATCAAGTCGAGCAGGACGTCCACGTCGAGGCTGCGCGGCGAGAAGGTGCTGAGGCGGTGGACCTCGAAGAACAGCGGCAGCTCGGCGATCCGAAAGGCCTCTTGGACGATCGGGTTGAAGCGTTCGAGATGGCCGACCTGCAGGATGCGTCCGCCGGCCTCGGCGGCGGCGATCAGGCGGTCGGCGCTGTCGAGGTCGGGGGCCAGGGGCTTCTCGATCAGCACGTCGACGCCGGCTTCGAGCAAGGCGACACCGATCTCAGTGTGAAAGGCCGTGGGCGCGGCGACCACGGCGGCGTCGACTTGGCCGATCAGCTCGCGATAGTCGAACAGCGCCCGGGTCCCGTACTCGGCGGCCACGTCCTGGCAGCGCTCGCGGTCGGGATCGACGACGGCGATCAGGTCGGCGGCGGGAATCGCCTCCAGATTGCGGGCGTGGTTCTTGCCGAAGGCGCCCACGCCGACGACGGCGATGCGAACGGGCGAGGAGTCCGCGGACAGGCCGGATGACATGGCGCTACTCGAACCCCCAAACGGCCACGCCGGCGGCGTCGGCCTCGCGCAACAGGTCCTCGCGATCGATCAGGAGCGTCTTGCGGGCCTCCACGGCGAGGGTGCGGGCGTTGGCTTTCTGCATCTTACGAATGGTGGTGGGCCCGATGACGGGCACATCGAAGCGCATGTCCTGGTTGGGCTTGGCGCGTTTGACGATGGTAAGGCGGCGGCCGTTGACGAGCTCGGCGGCGCGGAGGATGACGGCGTCGGTGCCCTCCATGGCTTCGACGGCGACGCAGGCGCGCTCGCAGATGGCGACGCTCTGCCCGATGTCGAACCCGGCGACGGCGGCAGCGACCTCGCGGCCGTACTCGACGTCCGCCAGGTCGTCAGAGGACGGCTTGCGGCGGCCGTTGGCGCCGGCCTGCGCCAGGTAAGGTCTGAGGAACAGGGTGGAGTCGAGCAGCTCGACGCCTTCGTCGGCCAGCACCTGGGCGACGGCGCCGAGCAGGGAGTCCGTGTTGCGGCGGCGCAAGGCCGAGAGCAGCTTGAGCAGCCGCCAGTCGGGCCGAATCGCCGAGTAGATCTTGACGTGCTGGACGCGGCCGGCCATCACGGCCTGGCTGACGCCGGCGTCCCGAAAAATGCGGATGAGCTTGGAGAGGTCGCCGAGCGAGATCCAGTGCAGCTCGTCGGCGGCCTGCTCGATCTCGGGCAGTGCTTCTTCCTTGATCGCCGCCACGACCATGGCGCGGCCTTCGGCGCGCGCCGCTTCGAGCGCCATCAAGGGGAAGCGGCCGCCCCCGGCGATCAGTCCATACTTCTCTGGGGATGCCGGCACGGCGACGCTCGGCTCAGGCGATGGCGTCGGCCGGCTTGTCAATGATCTGGCACATCATCACGCCCTCGGCGACGACCTTCCCGTCCACCAACGCCCGCCCGGACATCTTCGCGATGCTGGTCTTGCGGACGATGAACTCGACCTCGATGCGCAACTGGTCTCCGGGGACCACCTGCCGCCGGAACTTGCACTTCTCGATGGACGCAAACAGGATCAGCTTGTTCTCCGGGTTCGGAGTGTGGCTCATGATCAGGATGGCGCCCATTTGCGCCAGAGCTTCGGCGATGAGCACGCCGGGCATGACCGGATACTCGGGGAAATGCCCCTGGAAGAACTCTTCGTTGGCCGAAACGTTCTTGATGCCGACGGCCGCGCTCTCGGTTACTTCGAGCACGCGGTCCACCATCAGCATCGGATAGCGATGCGGCAGCAGGCGACGAATCTGGTTGATGTCCAACATTGGAAAAGGCTTGAACGGTACGCTGGACGGGGAAAGAGGGATAGTATACCAGAGGAGAAAAACAGCGAATTATGGACCCTGTACTGGGGTGGTTCGAGAGCCGCCGAGAAGAATTGATCGAGTGGATTCGGGGACTGGTGGAGATCGAGTCGCCGTCGCATGATCCGGCGGCGGTGAACCGCGCCGCGGACTACGTGACGGCGTCAGAGGCTGGGCGAGCAACGGTCGAGCGGACGGAGACGGACGGCTACGGCGACGTGCTGCAGCTCACCTACGAGCTGCCCGGCGGCGGCGAGGACGGCCAGATCCTGGGCCTGGGGCACCTGGACACCGTCTACCCCCACGGGACGCTCCAGCGGATGCCCTTTCGGCAAGCCGACGGCCGGCTGTGGGGCCCCGGCGTGTTCGACATGAAGACGGGCGTCGCCTACTTTCTGTTCGCCGTGCGGGCGCTGCGGGAGCTGAACGTGGCCTGCCGGCAACGCCGCTTCGTGCTGCTGCTGAACCCCGACGAAGAGGTCGGCAGCCCGGCCTCGCGGCCGTTCACCGAGCGCGGGGCCCGCAAGAGCGCGGCGACGCTGGTGACCGAGGGGGCGCTGGGGCTGGACGGCAAGGTGAAGACGGCGCGCAAGGGCGGCGGACAGTTCCGGATCGCCGTGGAAGGCATAGCGGCTCACGCGGGCCTGGACTTCGAAGCCGGGGCGAGCGCGGTGGTGGAGATCGCCCGGCAGATCGAGCAGGTCGCCGGCTGGACGGACCTCGCCGCCGGGGTGACGATCAATCCCGGCGTGGTGCGGGGCGGCACGACCTCGAACGTGGTGGCCGAGCATGCCTCCTGCGACGTGGATGTGAGGGTTCCGCGGCTGGATCAGGCAGCGCACCTGGAGACGCGATTTCGGGGGCTGCGGCCGTTCGACCCGCGCACGCGGGTAACGGTGACCGGCGGTCTGCGGCGTCCGCCGATGGAGCGCAGCGAAGGGACCGTGGCGCTGTACAAGCTGGCCAAGGGCCTAGCGCACGAGATGGGCGTGGAGCTGGGAGAAGCCGGCGTGGGCGGCGGCTCCGACGGCAACTTCACCGCGGCCCTGGGCGTGCCGACGCTGGACGGGCTGGGCGCCATCGGCGAAGGCGCGCACTCGGAACGCGAGAGCATCCTGGCGGGCCGGATGTGCGACCGCGCCGCCCTGGTGGCCAAGCTGCTGGCGGCGGTCTGAGGGCCGGTTCGCGAGTCGCGGCCTTCCGCGCACTGAGAGATTTCGTACGTTCCGTCGGTCCGCTCATCGACCGGCGGCGCCCGTTCATGGGAAACCGTCGCCCGCTCGCGCGGCGGCGCTCGGAGTAGCCCCAGGCTCGACCCTAGCCTGGGGGTTCCGAGCGACCACCCATGCTTTCTCACTCCCTGCGATCCCTTCTCCCCGTGTGTCTGCTGTTGCCCTTGGCCGCGGCTTCCCTGTTTGCGCAAGCGACCGGACGGTTGACCGGCACGGTCTCCATGCAGGAGACCGGCGGACCCCTTCACGGCGCCAACGTCCTGCTGATCGAGCTGGGGCGCAGCGCGCTCAGCGACCGCGACGGCTCGTACTCGTTCAACCGGGTCCCGCCCGGAACGTACCACGTGATCGCTCACCTCGACAGCCTGTTCCACGAGGCCGCCAAGGTGGTCGAGATCGCGCCGAACGGCTCGGCGACGGCGGACTTCTCGCTCTCGTTGACGTCGCAGAAGTACGAGATCACGGTGACGGCCGCGGGGAAGGAACAGACGACGTTCGAGTCCTTCAGCGACGTGACCTCGTATGACGCCTACGATCTGACCTACACGCCGAGCGTCTCGCTGGGCGAGGCGCTGGACCAGAAGGTGGGGACCGGCATTGCCAAGCGGAGCTTCGGGCCGGGCTCGTCGCGGCCGATCATCCGCGGCTTCGACGGCGACCGCGTGCTGATCATGGAAGACGGCATCCGGACGGGAACGTTGTCGTCGCAGTCGGGCGACCACGGCGAGGTGATGAACCCGGCGCAGCTCGAGCGGCTGGAGATCGTGAAGGGTCCGGCCACGCTGCTCTACAGCGGCAACGCCATCGGGGGCACGGTGAACGCCATCAGCCGCCACCATGAGCTGCATCGCCATCGGCACGACGGGCTGCGCGGCTACGTGTCCGGCTCGGCGGGCACGACCAACGCCCTGGCGGGCGGCAGCGCCGGGTTCGAGTACGGCGTCGGCAAGTGGATGATCTGGGGCTCGGGGGCCGGCGTGCGGTCGGGCGACTATACGGCGCCGCAACAGGGCGAGATCTTCAACTCGCGCGCCCACAACTCAAACGGCGGCGGGGGCTTCGGCTGGTTCGGCGACAAGGCCTACTTCAGCTTCGACGCCAAGGCGGACCGCGGCGGCTACGGAGTGCCGTTCGCCAACGTCTTCCACTCCCACAGCCACGAGCACGAAGGCGAAGAAGAGGAAGAGCATGAGGAGGAGGGCGAGGACCACGACCACGAAGAGGAGTTGGAGCGGGTCGCCTTGGACACCCGGCGGCAGAGCTATCGCGTGAACTGGGGCCTGAACCGCCTCGGCTCCGTGATCGACAACTTCGAGATGAAGATCAGCTACGTCGACTGGCGCCACGACGAGATCGAGTATCTGGCCGACGGCGATTCGGAGGTCGCCACGTCGTTCAACAACGACCAGCTCATCTATCGCGGCGTCTTCGAGCAAGCCAAGCGCGGCATACTGAGCGGGCAGTTCGGGGTGTGGGGCGTGAGCCGCGACTACTCGGCGGCGGGCGAGGAGGCCCTGTCGCCGCCGGTGGACCAGAACGGCCTGGCTTTCTTCGCCCTCGAAGAGCTCGAGCTGGAGCGCGTGAAGTTTCAGTTCGGCGGACGCGTGGAGACCCAACGCTACCATCCCGCCTTTGGCGCGCGAGGCTCGGAGCATGAGCACGAGGGAGAGGAAGAGGACCACGAAGAGGAGGAGGATCACGAGGACGAGGCCGTCCCCGACGCCGTCCAACGGACGTTCACGGGCGGTTCGGCCGCGGCCGGCGTGCACGCCGACCTGTGGAGGGGCGGCGCCTTCGTCGCCAACTACGCCCACAGCTACCGCGCGCCGTCGCTGGAGGAGCTGTACAACTACGGTCCGCACATCGGCAATCTGGCGTTCGAGGTCGGCGTCCCCAGCCTGGAGTCCGAGCGGGGCAACGGCGTAGACGCCTCGTTGCGACATGCCGAAGGCCGTCTGCAGGGCGAGCTGAACCTGTTCTACTACGACTTCCGCAACTTCATCTTTCCCTTCGCCACCGGGGAGGAACGAGACGGGCTGCGCGTGATCCAATACACCCAGCGCGACGCGCGCTTCACCGGCGCGGAGGCGAATCTGAACGTGGGCCTGCATCGCGACCTCTGGCTGAACCTGGGCGCGGACTTCGTGGACGCCCAGGACACCGAGCTGAATACGCCGCTGCCGCGGATTCCGCCGCTGCGGGGCAAGATTGGGTTCGACTACAACCGCGGCGGCTTTCGGGTGGCGCCGGAGCTGATCGTCGCCAACCAGCAACAGCAAACCTTCACGGGCGAGACGCGCACGCCGGGCTACGCGGTGGTGAACCTGAAGGCGTCGTACACCTACGCCCGGCAGCACGTGGCGCACCAGTTCTCGGCAAACGTCTTCAACGCGGGCGACCGGCTGTACCGCAACCACTCCTCGTTCATCAAGGACCTGGCGCCGGAGATCGGCCGGGGCGTGCGGTTCACCTATATGGTGCGGTTCTTCTAGGGAAGGCCGCACGCGCAAAGTGGGAGTTGAGGTGGTGAGGCGGCTGGGACTCGAACCCAGGACCCACGGCTTAAAAGGCCGTTGCTCTACCGACTGAGCTACCGCCCCGGTCTGCTGGCTTGACGGGAACGCCGGGCGTCGCGCGGGGGACGACGTCTGCTTCCAGTCTACAATGCCTGGATGGACCGCGCCGGACTTCTGCCCCTGCTGTCCGCCGAGCGGATCGCAGCCCGGGTGGGGGAGCTCGGCGCGACCATCGACGCGGACTTCCCGGACGCCGGCCGACCGCTGTGGCTGGTCGGCGCGCTCAAGGGCGCCGCGTTCTTTCTCGCGGACTTGGCGCGGGCGATCCGCCGAGACGTTCGTCTCGATTTCGTGCGGGCCTCCAGCTACGGAGCGAGCACGGAATCGTCCGGCACGGTGAGGCTGTTGCTGGACCTCAGCGCCGACGTCGCGGGCTGTGACGTCATCCTGGCGGAAGACATCGTCGATTCGGGACGCACGGCCAACGCGCTCGTGCGGCTGTTGCAGTCTCGCAACGCTGCGTCGGTGACGATCGCGGCTTTGCTCGACAAGCCCAGCCGCCGGGTCGAGCCGGTGGAGATCCGCTACCGCGGGTTCGAGATCGAAGACCGGTTCGTGGTCGGCTACGGGCTCGACGCCGCCGAGAGCTATCGCAACCTGCCGGGCGTCTGGACGCTAGGCGCCTGATCCGGTGGCGACCGGGACGCTGGCGTAGCGACGGAAGTACTCGATGGTCTTGCGCAGGCCGTCACGCGCGGAAACCCGGGGCTCCCAGCCGAGACGTTGCTTCGCCAGCGTGATGTCGGGCTTGCGCTGCCGGGGGTCGTCTTGCGGCAACGGCTCGTAGACGACGTGAGACTCCGAACCGGTCAGCTCGGCGATGAGCTCGGCGATCTGGCCGACCGTATACTCTTCCGGGTTCCCCAGATTGACCGGGCCGCACCAGTCGGCGCGCATCATCCGGAGCACGCCTTCCACCAAGTCGTCCACGTACTGCAGGCTGCGGGTCTGGCTGCCGTCGCCGTAAACGGTCAGCGGCCGGCCTTCGAGCGCCTGCATGACGAAGTTCGTGACGACGCGACCGTCCTCGGGGTCCATGCGGGGCCCGTAGGTATTGAAGATCCGAATGACCCGCACCGAGACGTGGCCGGAGCGCTCGTAGCTCATCGCCATGGCTTCGGCGTAGCGCTTGGCCTCGTCATATACGCTGCGCGGACCGACCGAGTTCACGTAGCCCCAGTAGGACTCCGGCTGCGGATGCACGGACGGGTCGCCGTAGACCTCGCTCGTGCTGGCGAGGAAGAACTGCGCGCCCTTGGCTCGGGCCAACTCGAGCAGACGGTGGGTGCCCTCGCCGCTCACGCGCATCGTCTCGATGGGCCGCTCGAGATACTTGGGCGGCGAGGCGGGGCTGGCGAAATGGAGCACCCAGTCGAGCGGACCGTCCACGGTCAGCGGATCGACGACGTCGTGCTCCCGAAACTGGAACCGGGGTTCGCCGGACAGGTGTTCGAGGTTGCACAACCGGCCGGTGGACAGATTGTCCACGCCGATGACCTCGCAGCCGGCGGCCAGAAAACGGTCGGTCAGGTGACTGCCGACAAACCCTGCCGCTCCCGTCAGTAAAACCCTGCTGCCAGGGACAGGAGAGACACGATCACTCGGACTGAACTCTTGCGTTCGCATGCTAGTAGTTAGATCGCCCCAACCGGAGGCTTTGCGCAGTCCGCAGCGCTCTACGGCTAGGTTACAACACTCTTGGAATCAGACAAGGAAAGAGCAAATGAAGCCCTTTCATTCGGTTTAATTTGCAAGCAGCGTGCCAACCACGAAGGCCACCCCCGCGGCGGCTCCGCCCAGGGCCAAGGTTTCGAGGCCGGAAACCCACCAGCGCTGCACCACGAAACGGCTCTTGGCGGCGCCGGTGGCGAAGAACGCGGCGGCCGTCAGGCCGGCGCTCCAAGCGAAGGCGTCGTCGACCGCCAGGCCGGCCAGCCCCACAAAGTAAGGCAGCAGCGGCGTGGAACCGACAAGGACGAAGGCGCCGAAGGTGGACAAGGCGGCCTGGAGCGGGCGCGGGGCGGCGATCGCGAGCCCGTGCTCTTCGGTCAGCATGGTGTCGATCCAGCGGTCCTGGTTGCGCGTGATCGTCCGCACAGCCCGCTCGAGGTCGTCGTCCTCGAAGCCCTTCTGGCGGAAGATTTGGCGGATCTCCTCCACCTCGCCTTCCGGGTAGGCGGCGATGTGCTCCTCTTCCATCCGCCGCATGGCGTCGCGCAGCTGCTCGTCGGCGCGCGAGCCGAGGTAGTTGCTGGCCGCCATGCTGAAGCCGTCGGCCAGCAGGTTGGCGGTGCCCAGAATGATGATGACTTCGGTGGCCAAGCCGGCGCCGGCCACGCCGGAGACAACGGCGAAGGTGGTGACCGTACCGTCGATGGCGCCGAAGAGGAAGTCGCGGAGATAGCTGGGGTTGGAGCCCCGTTCGAGGCGGCGGCGGATGGCTGCCGGCGTATGCGACGCCCGCAGCTCGTCCAAGGGATCTCTCAAGACCGCTGCATCTCCAGAAACAGCGCCCGGTAGTAGGCCAGGTAGCGCTCGGGCTCAGGGCTGGTCGGCGTTTCGACGAGCAGGTAGCGGTCGTAGCCGATCGAGCGCAGCAGGGTGAAAAGCTCGCGGCTGGGGTAGTCCATGAGCTCCCGCATGTGGACGTTGCGGATGTAGTCCTTGAGCAGGTCGAAGTTCTTACGGATGGAGCCGTTGACGATGTCAGTCGGATTGGAGTTCCAGCAGACGCCGACGTTGGGGTGGCCGCAGGCTTCCATGATGGCCCGCATGCGGGCGGGCTCCTGGGTGGCCTTGCCGTGGACCTCCACCCAGACCTCCACGCCGTAGCGCTGGCCGATGTCGCCGCATTCGGCCAGGGCCTTGCCGATACGGCGGATGGTCGTCTCCTCGGGAACGCCCTCGGGCAAGCCGTTGGGGCGGACCTTGACGCCCCAGCAGCCTAGGTCGTGGGCCAGCTCGAGGAAGCCGGCGGCGTCTTTGACGTTCTTGGCGCGGACGGCTTCGTCGGGCGAGTGGAATTCGCAGGCCGAGCCGAGGCTCAGCAGGCGCACTCTGCTTTGGGCGAATTTGTCGCGAACCTCGCGAATCTTTTCCGCCGAAATTCCGGGCTCCACGCCGTGAGCGTGGGTGCTGCGCAGCTCCACGGCTTCGTAGCCCAGTTTGCCGAGCGTCCCAATGATCTGGTCGACACTCCAGTCTTTTGCAACGTTGTAGGTAACCAACCCGAGACGCACGTCAGTTCTCCGACGGCATTCTACCACTAAGATCCCCTACCCTCGGCCGACCCTCTAGGCTGCCCGAAAACCGACCGATAGACTGGAGGCAAAGTGCTGAGCGGCAAGGAGCAGCAGTTGAAGAACCTCATCCAGCCGGGTGAGGAAATCCTGGAGCGGGCCAATCTGCACTGGATGGTCTACCGCTGGCCGGTCATCATTTTCGTGTACGGCTGCTGCCTCACCGTGCTGTTCTACACGGCGTTCATCAACGAGGCGATCGCGCTGCTGCCGTTCTTCTTGATCTTCCTGTCGATGCTGGGCGGGGCGATGGTCGGGCTGCGCCGCATGGCGACCGAGTACGTCGTCACCAACCGCCGGCTGATCCTCATCGACGGGTTCATCGGCTCGACGACGCGCGAGATCGAGCTGACCGACATCCGCAAGGTTCACCTGAAGCAGGACTCGCTGGGGCGCCGCTTCGACTTCGGCAAGCTGGAGCTGACGCTCGAGAACGGGCAGACGCGGACGATTCGGCCGCTGGGCAGCGCCTCGAAGTTCGTGCGCTGGGTCGAACAGCTCACCAACGACGCGTTTTTGTCTCGCATCGCCCGCGAGGAGCGGGCTGAGGCGGACTGGGTGGCTCCGGCGGAGTCGAGCCACAGCTAGAAATCGTTCTTTCGTGGCAGGAATCCCTCGCCCGCGTCTGAGCGACACGGCTGGGGAGCGGCCTTCGCCGGCGCGCGAAGCCGATCAAAGCCGCCAGGGCCGGGGCGCGGGGCGGTTCTGCGCGAACCGGCGGCGAACGGCGCCGCCCATGCCGAACTCGGGGGCTCATGCCCCTTTCGGCTACCCTCACGCACATCCAGTCGCTCGGGGGCGCCGTGGCCTGTCTTTCCACGGCGGCCTTTTTGGGCTGCTGCACTGCGCCGATTGTGGCGCTGCCGGAGGGGACGACTCCGGTCGAGCGGTCTTTGTTCCGGTTCGGGCTCGGCGTCGTCGCCCTCAGCGGTCTCGTCTTCGCATTGTGCGCCGTACGGGCCGCCACGAGTGGGGCCTTCCTGCTGCTGTGGGCGATCTCCGGGCTTCTGGCGCTCCCTCGGCTCGAGGAGTGGGCGCGGAGTTTCGAGCGACCAAGCCTGACACGCTCGAACGCCGTCTACGCGGCCGTGGGTCTGGCGTACGCCGGACTCTATGCGACGTACGCGCTCGGGCCGCCGACCGCCTCGGACGCGGTGACCTACCACCTGGGGCTAGTGCGGCAGTATGCGCTCCACCAGGGCTTTGTCGGCGACACGCGTAGCATCTACGCGTTCCTCTCCCAAGGGATGGAGATGCTGTTTCTGGTCGCCTACTCAATCGGAGGAGAATCCGGCCCGCAACTCGTCCACCTGGCCTTGCTCGTGACGACTGCGCCGGTCTGCATCGCCTTTGCCCGACGGGCGGGACGGCCCTTGGCCGGCCCTTTCGCGGCGGGCCTCTATGGAACCGCGCCGCTGGTGGGGCTGGTCGCCGTCAGCGCGTACAACGACGCGGCTTTGGCGCTGTTCGCCTTCCTGACGTTCTATTGGTACATCGTGTGGGCGGAGACGGCGCCGGCCCGGGGCTTGGCCGGCGGGGGAGCCTTGGCCGGCTTCTGCTTCGCGGTGAAGTACACGGGCGGCTTCGTGGGGTGCGTGTGGGTCGCTTGCGTCGCCGCCCGAACCTGGGGCTCGACGGGCTCGGCCCGCCGGACGCTGGGCTGCTCGTTCGCAGCCGCCGCGGGAGCCGCCCTGGTCGCCGCCCCGTGGCTGGTCAAGAACTGGCTGGTCGTGGGGAACCCAATGGCGCCGTTCTTCAGCCGGCTCTTTCCAAATCCGTTTGTCGGCCCGGTTTGGGAATGGCAGTACGCCGACGGCCTGCGGTTGGCGACGCACCTCGGCCGCGGCATCAATGTCGCAAGTATCCCGTACGAGTTGGCCGTCGGCGGAGCCTTCAACGGCGTTTTCGGCATCGGCCTCTTCCTCGCTCCCGTCGCCCTGCTCGGCTGGCGGGTTCCTTTTGTGCGGCCGTTGCTGGGATGGAGCGCGGTTCTGGCGCTTCCCTGGGTGGAGAATTGCGGCGCTAGGTTCTTGATGCCTTCGTTCTTGTTCGTGTCGGTCGCCGTAGGCCTGAGCGTGAGCCGTTCCGGGCGCCTCTTCCGCACCCTCGGCCCGGCGCTGCTCTTGATCCAGGCCGCGTCCTCCGCACCGAGCGTTCTGCGAGAGTGGAGCCCGCGTCCGATCTGGCAACTGCCGCACGCTCCCTGGAAGAAGGTCCTTGGCCGGCGTCGGCGCGGAGACTACCTGCGCCGATGGGTGGACCGCTACGACGTGGCGCAGGATCTTGCGGCGGTCAGCGACTCCGAGTCGCGGGTCTTCAGCTTGGTTCCCTTGCCGGAAGCGTTTCTCGACGCCCGGGTGATCGTGAGCTTCCAGAGTTGGCGCAATACCCTATTTGCTGAGGCCTTGCGCCTCCCTCTGCTCGAGGACGACTGGCCGACCCGGACGATCCTGCTGCGCTTCCCACCCCAAGAGGTCGCGCGCATCCGAATCGTGCAAGAGACGAGTCACGAATGGTCGGAGTGGAGGGCCTATGAGTTGAAGGCGAGGAGCCTCGGCCAAGCCGTCTCCTTGTCCGGCGCTCGCGCAACGAGCAGCGCCAACCCTTGGCTCGCCGGCGCTCTGCTCGACGGCGAGCCGTACTCCCTGTGGGCGAGCGGAAGCCGGTTGCGGCCCGGGATGTTCCTCGAAGTCGATCTGGCTCGGCCGACGAGGCTCGACAGCATCGAGATCCTCTCCCCGCGCGGGCAATACTTTTTGACCCTCTCGGTTTGGATCGACAACGGATCGGGAAGCTGGAGCCGGGTCGCATCCGATGAGAGCAACGAGATCCGCGAATCGAAGACCGGGGGCGCCCCGGCAGGAGTGGCGCTCGCAGCGGGCCGCGCACTGGCGCGCTGCGGAGTGGATCTGCTGGTTGTGGACCTGGAGGGAGACGGCCACAACGACGTAGCGGAAGCCATCGACCGCAACCCGGCGGCATACGGGCTGGCGAAAGTCCGCGAAAGCGGGAGCCACCGGATCTTCCGAGTCATGGATGGTCTGGGCGACGGCTCGGAGAAGGGCTTTTCGTGCCCGCACTAGCGGCTGATTTTGCCCTTGGGGGAGCGACGAAAACAAACCGCGACGGCGCAACCCGCGCCCGCTAAGATAGCTGGGGTGAGACTTCTCGCCACCCTCCTCTTCGCGGCCTCCGCCGTTGTGTTCGCACAACCCAACAACGCCAACTACGACGAGTCCAAAGTCCCCAGCTACACGCTGCCCGACCCGCTCGTCGCTGCCGACGGAACCCGTATCTCCACGCCCGAAGCTTGGCGCGAAAAGCGCCGGCCCGAGCTGGTGCGCCTGTTTGAGAGTCAGATGTACGGGGCCGTGCCGCCCAATGCGCCGAAGGATCTGAAGAGCGAGCTGCTGGAACGGACTGCCGGAGCCCTCGGCGGCAAAGCCGTTCGCAAGCAAGTGAAGATCGCTTTCGGCCCCGGCCCCGTTGCGCCGGCGATGGAGATTCTGCTGTACCTGCCCGCCAACGCCAAGGGGCCCGCGCCGGTCTTTCTGGGCTACAACTTCTACGGCAACCACTCGATCCACGCCGATCCCGGCATCCACCTGTCCAAGAGCTGGATGCGCGACAGCCCCGATTTCGGCGTCGCCGACCACAAGGCCACCGAGGCTTCGCGCGGCGTACGCGCCAGCCGCTGGCCGGTGGAGCTGATCCTTTCGCGCGGCTACGGGCTGGCCGTGATCTACTACGGCGACGTGGACCCGGACTTCGACGACGGCTTCAAGAACGGCGTCCACGCCCTGACCGGCAAACCCGGCCCCGAGGAGTGGGGTTCGGTGGCGACCTGGGCCTGGGGTTTGAGCCGCGCCATGGATTACTTGGTCGAAGACCCCGACGTGGACGCCCAGCGAGTGGCGGTGATGGGCCATTCCCGGCTGGGCAAGACCTCTCTGTGGGCGGGCGCCATGGACGAGCGCTTCGCCATGGTGGTCTCCAACGATTCCGGCTGCGGGGGCGCGGCGCTGAGCCGGCGCGCCTTCGGCGAAACCGTGGAACGCATCAACACCTCGTTTCCGCACTGGTTTGCGGACAGCTTCAACCAATACAACGCCAAGGAGTCCTCCCTGCCCGTCGACCAGCACGAGCTGATCGCGCTGATCGCGCCGCGGCCGGTCTACATCGCCAGCGCCGAGGAGGACCTGTGGGCCGACCCGACCGGCGAGTTCCTCTCCGGGGTGAACGCCGGGCCGGTCTACGAGCTGCTCGGCAGGCAGGGCCTGGGAACCGAGCACCGCCCTCCGACCGAGTCGCCGATCCATCACCAGATCGGCCACCACGTCCGCCGCGGCGGCCATGACGTGACCGACTACGACTGGACCCAGTGGATGGACTTCGCCGACGAACGCCTGCGTTCGCCGTTGGTGTCGCAGCTCGACCGCATTCTGGACCTGAAGGGCGTCGGCGCGCCGGCCATCTCGCCGGACGGCAAGACGATCGCATATACCCGGCGCGGCGAGGTGCGGCTGGTGGGCGTGGACGGCTCGAACGACCGCGCCTTGGCGAAGGGCTCCGAGCCGTCGTGGTCGCCGGACGGCCGCAGCATCGGCTATTTCTCCGGGGCGGAGTTCGGGCGGCAGATCTGGACGACGCCCGTGGCGGGCGGCGCGCCGAGCCGGGTGACGTCTTCCACCGAATACATCGACCGCTTCCGGTGGGCGCCGGACAGCCAGCGCATCGCCTACATCGCCCGGCCCAAGCCCTGGGCGGCGCTGACCTATCTGGCGCAGCCCGACGTAGAGGGGACGCCGACGATCGTCGACTCCAACAACCTGCCTCGCAATCGCCTGTGGCTGGTGGAGCTGGCGTCGCACGCGACCAAGCCGCTGACGCCGCCGGATGTGTCCGTGGGCGGCTACGAACAGTGGTTTCCGGACGCCTTTTCGTTCTCGCCGGACGGCGCCACAATCGCCTTCGGCAAGCGGCCGCACGCCAAGGCCGGCAGCCATCTCGACAGCGAGGTCGCGGTGGTTTCCACGGCCGACGGGAAGCTCAAGACCGTCACCGACCGGCCGGGCATGGACGCCTATCCGCAGTACTCGCCCGACGGCAAGCGCATCGCCTTCATCTCCACCGAGCGCCGCAACTGGGTGACGGTGTCGCACATCTACCTGCTCGACCCTTCCACGGGGCAGGTGGAGAAGCTGACGGCGGATGTGGACCGCAAGATCGGCGACTACTCCTGGTCGCACGACGGCAAGAAGATCTACTTCATCCTCGACGACGGCGTGACCCAGCCGGTGTATGAGCTGGATGTGGCGGCGCGCAAGACCCGCGCGCTGGTGCAGGACGGCAAGGTCTATAGCGCGCTCTCGGTGGCGACCAAGGGGCCGGGCATGGCGTTTCTGCGGCAGAGCCCGACCGAGCCGGGGGACCTGTACTTCACCGAGCCCGGGCGTTTCGAGCCGAGACAGCTCACGCACGTGGACCGCGACGTGGCCGAGTGGCCCGAGATTCCGACCGAGGTCATCCGCTGGAAGAGCTACGACGGGCTGGAGATCGAAGGCATCGTCCACAAGCCGGCCGGATACGAGCCGGGCAAGCGCTGTCCGCTGCTGGTGATCCCGCACGGAGGCCCGCACGCGGTGAACGCCAACGGCTACGTCTCGGGCGAGGCGAGGCTGTTCGCCGAGCGCGGCTGGGCGGTGTTTCGGCCGAACTTTCGGGGCAGCGGCGGCTACGGCGAGGCCTTTCTGCGGGCGGACATCAAGAACTGGGGCGTAGGGGACTACGAGGACGAGATGAGCGGCGTGGACAAGCTGATCGCCGACGGGCTCGTGGACCCGGATCGGCTGGCGATCGCCGGGGCGAGCTACGGCGGCTACATGTCGAGCTGGACGATCTCGCAGACCGACCGCTTCAAGGCCGCCGTGATCGGCGCCGCGATCACGGACACGCAGGCGTTTCTGCGGACGCTCGACGTGCCGGACCGCTTTGTGGACTATTTGGGCGAAGACCCGCGCAACTACGCGCGGCACTCGCCGCTGGCCTACGGAGACCGCATGGTCACGCCGACGCTGGTGTGGCACGGCGAGCTCGACATCCGCGTGCCGCTGATGCAGGGGCGGGCGCTGTACGTAACGCTGCAGAAGTACGGCGTGCCGTCGCAGTTTCTGATCTACCGCGGCGAGGCGCACGGGGTGAGCCAGCCGGCCCACGTGCGCGACCTGCTTGAGCGCAAAGTGGACTGGCTGGAGCGCTGGACGTTGCGGTAGCGCCCGGCCCGGGCCCCGTCTGGGAAGGCGGGGCCCGGATGGAGTAGACTGGCGGGCGATGAAACGTCGCACGTTCTTCTTTGCCGGCGCGGCCCTGGCCGCCGCTTCCTCCGCTTCGGCCCAGCGCGCCGTCGCGCCGAGCGACCGCGTGAACGTCGGCCTGGTCGGCGTGGGCGGACGCGGGCGCGGGCTCACGCATGAGTTTCTGAACCTGAACGACGTGAACGTCGCCTGGCTGTGCGACGTGGACCAGGCGTCGCTGGAGCGTGCGCAGAAGGTGGTGGACGAGGCCGGCGCGAAGCGTCCGCCGACCACTGATGACATGCGGCGGGTGTTCGAGGACCGCGACATCGACGCGGTCGTGATCGCCACGCCCGACCACTGGCACGCTCCGGCGACGCTGCTGGCCTTGGAAGCCGGCAAGGACGTGTACGTCGAGAAGCCTTGTTCGCACAACATCCGCGAGGGTCGGATGATGGTGGACGCGGCGCGGCATCACCAGCGGATCGTGCAGATGGGCGTGCAGCGGCGGAGCGCGCCGACGTTCCAACGGGCGATCCAGATGGTGCATGACGGCAAGCTGGGCAAGGTGCGGGCGGCCAAGGCTTGGGATTGCCAGATGCGCGACGACATCGGCCATAAGCCCGACGGGCCCGTGCCGGCCGGCGTCGACTACGACACCTATTTGGGACCCGCGCCGTGGATTCCGTTCAACCCGAACCGCTTCCACTACAACTGGCACTGGCATTGGCACTTCGGCACCGGCGACGCGGGCAACGACGGCGTGCACCACATGGACATGGCTCGCTGGGCGCTGAACGTGAGCGCGCCGCACACGGCCAGCGGGATGGGCCGCAAGGCCTATTTTGACGACGACCAGCAGACGCCGGACACGATGAACGTGACGCTGGACTATGGCGAGAAGCTGCTGCTGTGGGAGATGCGCATCTGGAACCCCTACGGCATCGAAGACGGGGTGGAGAACGGCATGGCGGTGTACGGCGACGACGCCCAGCTCCAGATCGGCCGCTGGAACCGCAAGGAAGGCTATCGGCTGATCGACAAGCAGGGCAAGATCGTCGAAACGGTCTTCTTGGAGCCGGGCGAGATGGTCGCCCACCAGCGCAACTTCGTGGACTGCGTGAAGTCTCGGGAGTTGCCGAATTGCGATATCGGCCAGGGGCACCTGTCGACGCTGTGCGCCCACTTGGCGAACATCGTGGCGCGGTGCGACCGGACGATTAAGTTTGATGTGGAGACCGAGACGGTCATCGACGACCAGCAGGCGAATTTGTATGTGGGGCGGAAGTACCGGACGCACTGGGCTACGCCGAAGGGGGCGTAAGCGGCTGGGTCAGGCTCCGCGGCTGCGATATTCCGTCTGAAGCCGGTCCCGCATCGCGAGGAAAAGGCCCGACCAATCCAACTCAGACCGGAGGGCGCTCAAGATCCGGTCATGAATCAGCGCTCTGTTCGGCTGTCGCAGACGAACGAGTAGGATGCCGGAGTGAGGGCTATCGCGATGGACCGCGAAATCCTTGTCGGTGGTGACGAGGACGCGATCCTCTCGTTGAGCCAGATCCCAGACGAACCGGTCGGGAGCGCCGGCCAGATCGGACCCGCAGATCTCTCGGACATCGTGTCCCAGCTCTCTGAGCGCGGCGGCCGTCGAACGAGGGATGTTTTCGTCGAGCAGGATTTTCACGCAGGGGTCGGAGCGATCTCGAGCGGCGTCATTTGTTCCTCGGCCAGCGCCGCTCCGTAGGCCAGGCAGGCGAGGATGTCCTCTCGGCCGAGGCTCGGATAATCGGCCAAGATCGCATCGATCGAATCGCCGGACGCCAGCATCCCCAGGATCAGCGAAACCGGGATGCGGGTCCCACGCACGCAGGCCTTGCCGTGGCAGATTTCCGGGTCGATGGAGATACGGGGGTGCATGGACATGCCCTCTCAGTCGTAGATTGCGTCTCGTCCCATGGCTTCAGCGGGCAGCCCTGGGCCGTCCGGGTGGCTGTCCACCCAACGCAGCCAAGCGCCGACGCGGTCGCGGCGCGCCGGCTCTTCGCCGTTGGGGGCGGCGCCGAGATAGCTCCGTAGTGCCGCCTCTACGACTTCACGCGCGTCCGATAGGCCCCGCTGGCGCATGCCTGCTGCGATCAGCTTCTCGAGCTCGGGATCAATCACGATGGTCACTGCCTCGTAATTATAAAGCCTCACCGTTGTATTGACTTACCGCGGCA
The DNA here is from genome assembly GCA_016125275.1 of Acidobacteriota bacterium. Lineage (GTDB taxonomy): Bacteria > Acidobacteriota > Terriglobia > Bryobacterales > UBA6623 > RI-231. The sequence continues at coordinate 1,453,234 of WGMB01000003.1, forward strand.
GCATCCTGACCCGGTGATTCTCGCTGTCGCCGATGTACACGTTGCCTTTGGCATCCACATACACCCCGTGGGGGCGGGCCAGGCCGCACTGGAGCGGGTCGCCGTCGGGGCCGTCGCGGCGCTCGCCGATGCCTACGACTGTTTCGATGAGGCCTGACTTCAGGTCGATGCGGCGGATCGTGTGGCTCTCCGTGTCCGCGATGTAGACGCCGCCGTCGGGGCCGACCTCGATGCCTTTGGGGCCGGAGAGCGTGGCCTGTTTGGCCGGGCCGCCGTCGCCCGTGTAGCCCTTCTCGCCCGTACCGGCGAGGTGGCGCCAGGTCTGCGTCTTCCAGTCCAGGCGGTAGACGGCGTTGCCCTGGCGCAGGGCCAGGAACATGTCGCCCGACTTCGAAAACGTCATCGTGCGGGGGCCGTTGAGCGGCGTTCCGGCCACGGGAGCGCCGTCCGGGGTGGGCTCGGCCACACCCGTGCCGGCGAAGGTGGAGATCACACCCGTCTTCATGGTTACCTTGCGGATGCGGTGGTTGGCGATGTCGGCGATGTAGAGGTCGCCGGCCGGGTCGAGTGCGATCGAGTGCGGCTGATTGAGCTGGGCCTTGGTGGCCGGGCCGCCGTCGCCGGAGAAGCCGCCGACGCCCGTGCCCGCCACGGTCGAGATCTTTCCGGTCTTCTTGTCGACCTGGCGCACGATGGCGTTCTTCATCTCGACGAAGAGCATGTTGCCGGCCTTGTCGAAGCGGATCTCATACGGCTCGTTGAGCTTGGCGGCGAGCGCCGGGCCGCCGTCGCCCGAGTAACCCTTTTCGCCCGTGCCGGCGACGGTGGAGATTTTTCCGGTTTTCAAGTCGATGCGGCGGATGCGGTGGGTGTCGATCTCGCAGACGTAGAGCGCGCCGTCGGGGCCGATGGTCAGCCCGTAAGGGTTGCCGACCTGGGCCTTGACGGCCGGACCGCCGTCGCCGGTCGCGCCGGAGACGCCCGTGCCCGCCAGGGTCTTGACCTCGGCCGCCGCAGCGGGCTGAGCGAGCGGGGCCAGGGAGAGCAGGGTCGCCAGGGTCAGGGCTTTGAGCATCGTCATCAGTTCACCTTTTCGAGCCAAATGCGGTTCAGGGTCATCAACTGCTTGCCGGGCGCCCGGACGACCTCGGCGGTCAACTCCACGGGCCCTCGCGGCAGAAGGATCTCGCCCGCCTCGCGCCGCACAAAGACGTTCGGCCCGGGCGTGGCCTCCACGGGAATCTCCAAGCGCTCCTCCCCCGCCCGCAGCGCCAGCGCGCCGCCGGCGTCGGCCGGGCTGCAGCCGTAGGCGAGGCGGACGCGGTAGCGACCGGCCTGCTGCACGTCCAGGCGCCAGAAGACGCTCTGGCCGGGCTTGTTCCAGCCATCGATCGTATCCCAGTCGTAGCCGGCGAAGGTGTAGTTGATGCCGTCGGCCTTGCGCTGGTCGCCCAGGGGGTCGGGCCCGGCGCTCATCCGCAACCCGGGCGACGCCCAGTTGGTGTGCGTGCCGTTGAGGCGGGCCCAGGACGCCTGGATCTCGACCTCGGCGTCGCTGACGGGGATGGGGAAGGGCTCCAACGTGATGTCCTTGGTGACCTCGGCCAGCCAGTCGCGGTAGGCGTCGGCCATCTCTTGGGCGATGGCGGGATGCTCCTTGGAGAGATCATGCTTCTCGCCGGCGTCGGCTTCGATGTCGTAGAGGCCTTCGTAGGTTCGCTTCCAGCGGCGGTCGGTGACGGACCAGCCCTTGTCGAGCCGGGGGCGGTGGCGGTCCCACGTGTGGAACAGCCGTTCGTGCGGACCGTCGCCGTGGCCGGCTTGCAGCAGGGGCCAGAGGCTCTTGCCGTCCTGGTCGGCGGGGGGATCGACGCCCAGAATGTCGCAGAAGGTCGCCAGCAGATCGAGGTGGCTCGCCATGGCGTCGGTGGACTTGCCGGCCGGAATCTTTCCGGGCCAGCGGAAGAAAGCCGGCACGCGCAAGCCTCCCTCGAACGGACTGGCCTTGCCGCCGCGCAGCCACAGGCGGGTGTGCTTGCTCACGCCGCCGTTGTCACTCAAGAAGATGACCAGCGTATTGTCCCGCAGGCCGGCGTCGTCGACGGCTCGCAGCAGCCGCCCGACGGAGCCGTCCAGGTGCGTGATCATGCCGTAGATGCGCGCTTCGCGCAGGTCCATGCCTTGGGCCAGGTAGGGCTCGATGAAGGTGTCGTCCACGTAGTGCGGCGAGTGCGGCACGTTATAGGGGACGTAGAGGAAGAAGGGGCGGTCGCCGCTGTCGCGCAGAAACTCGATGGCGGCGTCAGTGAGTACGTCCGTGATGTAGCCGCGGGATTCCACGGGCTCGCCGTTGAGCTCGAGCTCCGGGTAGAAGTAGCGCTCGTGGTGGCCGTGGGTGAAGCTCAGCGCCACGTCGAAGCCGCGGTTCTCGGGCCGGTAGGGCCCGTGGCCGCCCAAATGCCACTTGCCGAACAGGCCGGTGCGGTAGCCTTGCTTCTGCAGGACCTCCGGCAGCAGGGTTTGGCCCAGCCGCAGCGTGTCGCCGCCGAAGCGGGTGTTGTAGAGACCGCCGCGCAGGGCGTAGCGGCCGGTCATGATGCCGGCGCGGGTGGGCGCGCAGACCGGCGCGGCGTAGAAGCGCGTGAGGTTGACGCCCTCGCCGGCAAGCTGGTCAAGCACGGGCGTTCGGATGTCCCGGTTGCCGTTGACGCCGACGTCCCACCAGCCCTGGTCGTCGCTCATCATCAGGATGATGTTGGGCTTCTCGGCGGCCGCCAGAGCGCAGGCGGCCGACAGCGTCAGGGCGACGATCCGGGCAAGCATGGCGCCCGCGATGATAGCAGCCCGGGCAAGCCGAAGCTTCCTCTTGCAAGCACGGCGCCGTATGCTGTTGGCGAGTAGGGGAGAACGGACCATGAAACGCGCCCTGGCCGGCCCGCTTGTTATTGTTCTGCTGGCCGCCTCCGCCGCGCATCCCTTGCAGGCGGAAGCGGAATGGACGAAGGCGACGACGCCGCACTTCGAGCTCTATACCACCGACGGCGAAGGCGTGGCCAAGCGCACGCTGCTGTATTTCGAGCAGATTCGCAGCTTTTTTCTGCAAACGATGACCATCGAGCGGAAGAGCCAAGAGCGCATCCGCATCATCGGCTTTCGCAACGACAAGGAGTACGAGCCGTTTCGTCCGACCGAGTCCGCCGCCGCGTACTACACCCAGATCGCCGGCCGCGACACGATCGTGATCGGCCGCATCGGCGACGAGCATCACCAGACGGCCGTCCATGAATATGTGCACTTGCTGGTGAAGGCCTCCGGCGCGGACTTTCCGCCGTGGCTGAGCGAGGGGACCGCGGAGCTGTATTCCACGCTGGAGCCTTTCGGCAAGAAGGTCCGGATCGGCGGGCTCCCGCTGGGCCGGCTGCGGGCGCTGCATGAGTTGAAGTGGATTCCGCTGGAGAGGCTGTTCGAGGTGAAGCACGGCGACCCGGAGTACAGCTTGAAGAAGCATACCGGCGCCTTCTACTCGCAGAGTTGGGCGCTGACGCACATGCTCAACCTGGCGGAGGCCTACCGCCCCAAGGTCAGCGAGGCGGTTCGAGCGATCGCCAACGGCGCCGGGAGCATGGAGACGCTGCAGCAGATTTATGGGCAGTCGCCCGCGGAGCTCGAGAAGGCCCTGCGCATGTACGCCAACCAGAGCGCGTTCATGGTGGCCGTGTACGACGTGCGCTTGGAGAAGAGCGCCGAGGAGCCGGTGTTCGAGCCGGCGTCGGACCTGGAGACGCGCTTGCTGCTGACCTCGCTGATCGCGGCTCAGCGTGAGAAGGCGGGCGAGGCCGAGCTGCAGTTGCTGACCTTGCAGAAGGACTACCCGGATTCCCCCGAGGCGGCCGAAGCGCTGGGCGACCTGGTGTTGCGGGTGCGCTCCGCGCAGGAGGCCGTTCCGCATTTCGAGCGGGCGGCGGAGCTCGGCGGGACCAACCCGCGGATGTACCGCAACTTGGCCGCAATGACCCGAGGGGTTCGTGAACGCTCCTTCCAGATCGAAATGCTCGAAAGAGCCGAAAAGCTGGACCCGGACGACGTGGAGACGCACCGCATCCTGGGGAGTCTCTACGTCCAGGACGGGCAATGGACCAAGGGCGTTTTGCAGCTCAACCGCGTGAAGAAGGTGAAGACGCATGAGGAGGCGTACGCGCTGTACAACGAGCTGGCCTACGCCCACTACCGGCTCAACGACCTGGACGGCGCCGAGAAGCTCGCTCAGATCGCCCGCAAGCACGCCGAGGATCCGCAACAGACGGCCCGGATCGAGCTGATGCTGCAAGCGATCGCCCGTACCCGCGACAGGGCCGCGTACGAGGCCTCGGGCGGAACGCTGCCCCAGGAGGAGACGGCGCCGCCGACGCTGACGGACGACTTCGAGCGCCCCAGCTTGGCCTACAACCCGTTGCCGCCGGAGGGCCGCGAGGTGAACGTCTCCGTGCAACGCAAGCCGAGCTTCGTGGGCGGGCTGAAGCAGTTCGAGTGCCTGGGCGACCACGCCCGCATCACGGTGCAATCGGGCGAGGAGTCGCGCACGTTCCTGATCGCCGACCCGATGGGAATCGTGATTTTGCGCAACGGCGAGGGGGCCCCGGACGTGTCGTTCACCTGCGGCGAGCAGGATGGGCGTCCGCTGGAGGTGACCTACGAGGAGGACCCCGGCGGAGAGGCGCGGGTGCTGACGCTGGACTTTCTGGACGCCCGGCAATAAAGCAAAAGGGAGCGGCCCCCCGGCCGCCCCCTTCGCAGGAATCATCGATCGGGACTACTTCTCCGGCAGGGCGGACACGTTCACGCGCTCCCACCACTGCTGGAAGGCGTCGTCGGGCAGATTGTTGATGTCGATCTTCACGTGGTAGCGCTTGTGGTAGAGCACCTGGCGCTCGCCGCTCTTGGAGTCCAGACGGTACTCCTGCCGGCCCGGATCGTCTCCGACCGTGATGCCCTTGTTGTAGCCCTCGGTGGACTCCTCGCTGAATTTCGCCGCCATGATGAACGGCAGGTAGATCATACGGTTGAAGGCCCAATCGGAGACCTCGATGTTGACGGTGCTTTCGCCGCCGTCCTGGGTGTAGCTACGGCTGGCCTGGCTGACCTGCATGCCGCCCATCGAGCTGGTCGAACCCTTCGGCTCGCTCGCCGTCCAGCCGGAAGGGGCGTCCGGCAAAGCCTTGATCAGCTCGGAGAAGTGCAGCGGATCGACCGGCTCCATCTCCTCGAGCTCCTTCTGCATCTTCTCGACCTCCGCGCCCATGCCGGCCAGGGCGCCCAGAGCTCCGAGAGGGTTCTTTTCGACGTCCACGCCCTCACTGGTCACGTCGCCGGGTTCGTCCGAGGAATCCGACGTGCCCGGAATACAAGAAAAACAGCCGCTCGACGTGAGAGCGGCGGCAAGCAGCCAAGGGTAGAGTTTCATGTTCAGTTTCCTTCCCGCCGCGGCGCGCCGGAGCGACGGCGTCAGGACTGGGGCGCTTGGAGCCGTACCAGCTCCTCAACGAGTTGCTGCATGGCGCGCGCAAACTCGCTCGCGCTCGTAATGTCCTTCTCCTTGACGGAGAAATCCTTCAGCCCCGCGCTGACCGCGTCTTTCCAAGGATACGAGCGCGGATTGCGGTTGTAAATGAAGTAATAGAGAGGGGGCGTGGGTCCCTTCGGCGCGGACAGCAGGGAGCCGCTCGGCAGGCGCTCGAAGACGACCTTGGGGCCGACGAAAAGGACGACATCGGCCGGGGGCGATTCCGGGCCCAAATGCTTCTTGAACAGCTCGGAGAGAAAGCGCTCGCCGGAGCGCTTGTCCTGCAACTGCTCGATGTTCACGGTTCCGCCGATGCTGGCCTCGACGGCTTCGCCGAGCGACGGAAAGTCGATGCGAGTGACGTCAGTCTCCTCGAAGAGCACGCGCTCCTCCTGCGCGTGGTAGGCCACCAGGCTGAAGGAGCCGATCTGCGGCTGGCGGGCGATGGCGCGGACCATCGACACGACGCTGCGCATGTCGTACTCACTGAGCTTGACCTTGGTGGCGTCCATCGGCGTGAAGCTGACCATCAGCTTGGCGTGCAGCAGGCGGCCTCGGGAGCGCTGGACCGGGGGCTCGGCGGCGAAGATCTCCTCGCTGACCTCGTCGGCCTTCGGTTCGTCGGGGGCGGCGGCCAGACCGCTGATCGGGTCGATATCGCGGGCTTCGACCTCCCAGAACTTGGCGCAGACGCGCTCGGCGCGGTCGCGCATCAGCCAACTGACCTCATAGCGGCCCGGGCCGAGGCGGTACTTGCCCGGCAGGGCGGCCTCGCCCTTGGCGTCGGGCTCGATCCGCGGCACGTCGTAGCGCTTGGTGAACCACACCGGCTCCATCTCGCCGTCGAGCGACTCGATGCGGAACAGCACACGCAACGTGTTGCCGTTGCCGGCGAGGTCCTTGAGCGGGACGCGGATCACGTAGCCGGCCTGAAAGTTCAGATCGTACTCGAGCTTGGGGTCCAGCGGCTGCACCGAGCAGGAGAGGTCCGAGCGCTCTTCGGCGGCGTCGAGCACTGCCAGGTCGCTCATCAACGGCTGGAACGGCTCGCCCCCTGGGCCCTCTCTGGCGACGTTCTGCGCCGGCCCCGGCTGCGAGGCGCTCAAGAGGATGAGGAGGCAAAGCGAAAGGGCCCGCATGGAAGGACTTGCAGATTATATCGAACGCCTGCAAGCGCAACTTGACAAATGGCGAATAAAAGGCGAATATCCAGGGGTGCTCTTTCCGATCGAACGGCTCGGCGGCCGACCCGAGTCCGAGGGCCTGACCGGCATCGCCCGGCTGGCGGCCGAGTCGCGCACGCTGCGCGCCAAGCGCCGGGTGGAGTACCTCGAGCTGCCGAGCCGCTCGCTGCTCAACCGCTGTTCGAACCCTCACATGCCGTTCCGCTGGACGATCAACCCATACCGAGGGTGCGAGATCGGCTGCCAGTACTGCTATGCGCGCTATACGCATGAGTTCATGGGCCTGAGCGACGGCAAGCTGTTCGAGGAGAAGATCTACGCCAAGGGCGAGGTGGCGCGGCTGCTGCGCCGCGACCTGCGCAAGAACCCGCGCGGCGGCATCGCGATCGGCACCAGCACGGACCCCTACCAGCCCGCAGAGCGGCGCTTCGAGCGGACGCGTTCGGCGCTGGAGGTGTTCGCCGAGGGCTCGGGACAGGATCTTTCGATCACCACGAAATCCGACCTGATCGTGAGGGACGTGGAGCTGCTGCAACAGGTGGCCCGGCGCAACCGTTTGTCGATCAACGTGACCGTGACGACCACCGACGAGCAGCTGGCGCGGCTGCTGGAGCCCTATGCTCCGAGGCCTTCGCTGCGGCTGGAGGCGGTGGAGCGGCTGGCCGAGGCCGGCTTGACGACGGGCGTCTTCCTGAACCCCGTCCAGCCCGGCATTACGTCGACCGAGGAGAACCTGCGCGCGGTGGCCCGGGCCGCCAAGCGCGCCGGAGCGAGTTATCTGGGAGGGGGGCTCTTGTTTCTGATGCCAAGCGCACAACAGCATTTCTTTCCTTTCGTCGAGAAGGAGTTTCCGCACCTGGCTGCGGCCTACCGCGCGCACTACGAGCAGAACGCCTACCTGCGCGGGGAGCTGGCCGAGAAGCTGCAGGAGAGGCTGCGCAGGATTCGGGCCGAGGAGGGCTTGGAGTCGCGCCCGGAGGCTTTGCCGGTGGAGGCGCCCGAGCCGCCGGCGCAGCAGTTGTCGCTATTCGACTGAAGTCTACGGCGTAGAATGCGGGTTGGACTCCGGCGCGTACCCTCTTTCGGCGACGATCGGGCTCTGCGCTGCCTGCGCTCATGTGGCGGTGACGCGCAGCGCCAAGGGTTCGACGTTCTACCGTTGCCGCCGGGCGAAGACCGATCCGGCCTATGCCAAGTACCCGCCGTTGCCGGTGCTGCGCTGCCCGGGATTCGAGCCGCAGCGACCGCCGGAGGATGAGGTTAGGGGCGGCTGAGGGCCGCACTCGGCGGGCGCTACACTGTGAGCCATGTCGCCGCGAACGCTGCTGTTCCGTTCCCTGAGCTACCACCGCGGAATCCACTTGGCGGTCGCCTTGGGCGTAGCGGTGGGAGCGGCGGCGCTGACCGGCGCCTTGCTGGTGGGCGATTCCGTGCGCGGCAGCCTGCGGGACCTCACGCTGGATCGGCTCGGCGCAATCGACCAGGCGCTGGTGACGGATCGCTTCGTGCGGGAGGAACTGGCCGAGGCTCTGCCGGGCCGGGCAGCGCCGGCGATCTCGATTCGAGCCGGGGCGGAGGCGCCGGACAGCGGCGCGAGAGCTTCCAGCGTCAACTTATACGGCGTAGACCAACGCTTTTGGGCCTTGTTCGAGCAGCCGGACCCGGAGCTGGGGGCGAGGGAGATCCTGCTCAACCGTTCGCTGGCGCGCGAGCTCGGGGTGGAGGCGGGGGCCGCCGTGGTGCTGCGCTTCCAGAGCGACGCCCTCGTGCCGTCGGAGTCGGTGCTGGGCCGCAAGAGCGACACGGTGCGCCAGTTGCGCGTGACGGTGAAGCAGGTGCTCGACGACCGGGGCGCGGGCCGCTTCGGGCTGGCGCCGAGCCAGCAGTTGCCGCTGAACGCCTACCTGGCCCTGCCCACGCTGGCGCGCGCGCTCGAGCAGCGCGGCCGGGCCAACTCGATTCTGCTGGCGTCCGAGCCGGGGGCGGAGGCGTCCCGCCAGGCCGACTCGGCCCTACATCAGGCGCTGACCCTGGAGGACTTGGAGCTGACGCTGGCGGAGCGAAGCAGTCCCCCGGCGCTCGACCTACAGACCGGCCGCATCGTGCTGGAACCCGCCACGGCCTCGGCCGCCCTGGAAGCCGCGGCGGACGAGGAGCTGGCCGCCGCGCCGGTGCTGACCTACCTGGCCAACTCGATCGCGCTCGGCGATCAGGACATTCCGTATTCGACCGTAACGGCGCTCGGCGAAGGCGCGGGAGAGTTGACCTTGGCCGACGGCTCCACGGCCGCGCCGCTGAGCGGCGATCAGCTCTACCTCAACGACTGGGCGGCGCGCGATCTGGGCGCCAAACCGGGCGACCGGATCGCCTTGCGCTACTACGTGGTCGGCCCGCAGGGCGCCCTGGCCGAGGAGAGCCATGACTTCGAGCTCGCCAGCGTGGTGCGGCTGAGCGGCCTGGCCGCCGATCCGAATCTGGCCCCCAACTACAAGGGCATGAGCGATGTGGACCGGATGGGCGACTGGGACCCGCCGTTCCCAGTGGACTTGAGCCGCGTGCGCGACGTGGACGAGAAGTACTGGGACGACCACCGTACGGCGCCGAAGGCGTTCGTGGCGATGGAGACGGCCAAGGAGCTGTGGAGCAGCCGCTTCGGCCAGCTCAGCGGCGTCCGCATCCAGCCGGTCTCCGGCCGAGAGCGCTTCGAGAAGGCGCTGCTCGAGAAGATCGATCCGGCGGCCTACGGGCTCGCTTTCCGTCCGGTGAAGGAGCAGGGGCTGGCCGCGGCGTCGGGCGCGACGGATTTCTCCGGCCTGTTCATCGGCTTCAGCCTGTTCCTGATCGTGGCGGCGGCGCTGCTGGTGGCGTTGCTGTTCCGGCTGGGGGTGGAGCGTCGGGCGCGCGAGGTCGGACTGCTGCTGGCCAACGGCTTCACGGTTCCGCAGTTGCGGCGGCTGCTGGTGGAGGAGGGCGCGCTGGTGACGCTGGCCGGCTGCGCGCTGGGCGTTCCGGGAGCGGTCGCCTACGCCTGGCTGATGGTGTACGGCTTGCGGACCTGGTGGAGCGCGGCGGTCGGCGGCTCGTTCCTGGAGTTGCATGTGGCGCCGCTGAGCCTGCTGGACGGGACGATCGGCTCGTTCCTGCTGATGGGGCTCTCGATTTGGCTGGCCGTGCGCAAGCTCGAAAAGCTCAGCCCGCGCGCCTTGCTGGCGGGGCAGGCGGTAGAGGAGGTTCCGGTGGGCGCGACGGTCGGACCCGGCGCGCGGCGGCCCCGCCTCATCGCGCTGGGCTGCTTCGCCCTGGCGGCGGCGCTGCTGGCGGCGGGCACGCAGTTGCAGGCGGCGGCGCAGGCGGGCGCCTTCTTCGGCGGGGCGGCGCTGCTGCTGGTCGCGGCCCTGGCCTGGTTCCGGGCCTCGCTGCTCAAACCCTCCACGCGCTCGCTGGTCGGCGGCTCGGCGCCGCTGTGGCGGTTGGGCGTACGCAACGGCTCGCGGTTCCCCAGCCGCAGCGTGTTGTCGGCGGCGCTGGTGGCCAGCGCGTCGTTCGTGATCGTGACGGTGTCGTTGATGCGGCACGACGTTTCGCACCAGGAGCCTGAGAAGGCCTCCGGCGACGGCGGCTTCCGGTATCTGGCGCAGTCGGACCTGCCGCTGCACGCCGACCAGCTTCGGGAGGTGGAGACGCCGCGGATCTTCCCGCTGCGGGTGAAGCGCGGCGAGGACGCCAGTTGCCTGAACCTCTACCAGCCGGGCTCGCCCACGCTGCTTGGCGCACCGCAAGCGGTGATCGAGCGCGGCGGTTTCGCCTTCCAGGGGACCTTGGCCGAGACGGAGGCCGAGCAGGCCAATCCCTGGCTGCTGCTCGACAAGGAGTTCCCGGACGGCGCCGTACCGGTCTTCGGCGACGCCAACTCGGTGATGTGGATTCTGCACCTGGGGCTGGGGCAGACCTTGGAGGTCGACGACGGCGGCGGCGCCAAGCGCAAGCTCATCATCGCGGGCCTGCTCTCGCGCAGCGTCTTCCAATCGGAGCTGATTCTGGCCGAGAAGCGCTTCTTGGAGCTGTACCCGGACCACAGCGGCTATTCAATGTTCCTGGTCGACAGCCCGGACCCGCAGGCCGGCGTTGAGCTCGAGAAGCGCTGGGCGGATTTTGGGTTCGACGCTCAAACGACGGCGGACCGATTGGCCGGCTATCTGGTGGTGGAGAACACCTACCTGAGCACCTTCCAGACGCTCGGCGGGCTGGGGCTGCTGCTGGGCGTGCTGGGTCTGGCGGTGGTGATGACGCGCAACGTGCTGGAACGGCGCGGCGAGCTGGCCTTGCTGCAGGCGGTCGGCTACGGTTCGCGGGCGATCGAGAAGCTGGTGCTGGCGGAGAACGTCTTCCTGCTGCTGTTCGGCGTGGGGATCGGGGCCGGCACGGCCGTGCTGGCGTCGGCGCCGCATCTGCTGAGCGGAATGGCCGAGCCGCCCTGGGCTTCGCTGCTGCTGACGCTGGCGCTGATCGTCGCGACGGGTTTGGCGGCGGGCGCCGTGGCGGTCTCGCGCAGCCTGCGGCAGCCGCTGCTGGCGGGCCTGCGGCGGGAGTAGGAAGCTACTGTCCCTTGCGGGCGAAGGGGTCCGGCGTGGGGCGGATCGCCTTAGGCAGGACGTTCTCGCCGGTGATCAGGCGCACGCCGCGCTCCCAGAAGAAGTACATCCAGGCGTACTCGGCCATCGCCGCGATGCGATTGCGAAAGCCGACCAGGTAGAAGATGTGCACGATGGCCCACAGCAGCCAGGCGCCCAGGCCGGAGGCTTGGGCGTGCGGCAGGGCGGCGACGGCGCGGCCGCGGCCGATGGTCGCCAGCGAGCCCTTGTCCAGGTAGGAGAACGGCTGACGGGCGGACGCGTCTCCGCCGGAACGGATCGCATCGGCGATCGCACGGCCAGCGTAGTCTCCCATCTGCATGGCGCCCTGGGCCACGCCGGGGGTCTCCTTGCCGGTCTCGGGGTGGACGTGCTGGGCGGCGTCGCCCACGACGAACACGTTGGGGTGACCGGGCAGGGTCAGGTCCGGCTGGACGGGGATGCGGCCCCCGTGGGTCTTTTCGCCGCCGAGGCTTCGTCCCACGTTTTGGGCGACGGGGCTGGCTTCCACTCCGGCCGCCCAGATCACGTTGTTGGCGCCGAGCGTCTCCTCGCGACCGTCGGCCTTGTAGCGGAGGGTCACGTCGTGCTCGCCGATGGCGGTGACGCGGGCGCCCAGCTTGATCTCGACGCCCATCTTCTCGAGGTCGCGCCGCGCGCGGTCCGCCAAGGCGTCGGGGAAGGCCTTGAGCACGTTGTCTCCGGGATCGATCAGGATCACGCGGGCGACGTTGGTGTCGAAGTGCCGGAACGAGCGGCGCAGGGTGTGGCGGGCGATCTCGGCCAGGGCGCCGGCGACCTCCACGCCGGTGGGGCCGCCGCCGACGATCACGAAGGTCAGGGCTTCGAGGCGGCTTTGCTCGTCGGCCTCCATCTCCGCCTGCTCGAAGGCCAGCAGAAAGCGGCGGCGGATGTTGATGGCGTCGTCGAGATCCTTCAGCCCCGGGGCGAGCTTCTTCCAGTCGTTGTTGCCGAAGTAGTTGGGGACGGAGCCTGCCGCCAGCACGAGCCAGTCGTAGCCGTACTCCACGCCGTCGCGCAGCCGCACTGCTTGGCGCTGCAGGTCGACCTCCTCCACCTCGGCCATCAGCACCTCGCAGTTGCGCTGGCTTTCGAACATCTTGCGCAGCGGCGCGGAGATCGTAGCGGGGGAGAGGGCCGCGGTCGCCACCTGGTAGAGCATCGGCTGGAAGACGTGGTGGTTGCGACGGTCGAGCAGCAGAACGTCGGCGTCGGCGCTGCGGAGCGCTCGCACGACGCGGAGACCGCCGAAGCCGCCTCCCACGACGATGACGCGCGGGCGCCGAGAGGTTGTTTGGCTTTGCGATGCGCTCATGAGACGCGACGTCCCTCGCAGACGTGGAGGCTGTGGGTGACTTCGGGAACCGTGTCGGGCTCGAGCAAGGCGCGAATCCGCCGCTCGAGCGCCTGCTCGTCGACGGTGACCCGCTCGTGGTGGCGCAGGTGCTCCATCCAGGACTCGGCCTGGAAGGTCTCGATGTAGACGCCGGGCTCTTCCATCGCTTCGAAGAGGCCCCACAGGATGGCTCCGTCCCGCTCCCGGCTGCGGCGCAGTTCGCGCATCAGGCGCTGGAACTCCGCCGCGTTGGCCACGGGCACGCGGTAGCGCGCCAGCACCAGCACGGGCCCCCTGTGCGGTTCGACCTCGACGTTGAGGGGCAAGGGCCAGTGCTGCGAAGGCGAGAGATTGAGCTGCTCGTTGCGGCTGATGTGGAAGCCGATGGTGGCCAGCGAGCTGACGGCGAGCAAAGCCGCCGAGGTCCACAGCGACGTGGAGATGGAGGTCTTGGAGGCGACCTGTCCCCAAAGCGCGCTGCCGCCCGACATCGCGCCGAAGAACACGATCAGGTAGACGCCGAGCGCCCGGGCCCGAACCCAGCGCGGCAAGGAGGTCTGCGCGGCGGTGCTCAGAGACGACAGTGCGAACATCCAGCAGGAGCCCAGCAACAGCATGAAGGGGACCAGCAGCGGCAGGCTGCGCAAAGACCCCAGCGCCACCGTGGCCACGGCGAACAGCACGCCGGCGACGGCCACCAGCGAGTTGGGAGACAGCGGCTTCAAGATCGTGGGCAGCAGGAGCGCGCCGCACACCGCGCCCGCGCCGATCGACGCCAGCAGAATGCCGTAGGCGTAGGGGCCGCCGCCGAGCTGCTGCTTAGCCACGATGGGCAGCAGGGCCCAGGAAGACGAGGCGAACAGCAGGAACACGCCGGCCCGGATCAGAACGCTGTGGAGCGCCGGAGCATGGCGGGCGTAGCGGATTCCCGAGCGCATCGCGCCGAAGAAGTGCTCCGGCGGCAGATCGCCGGAAGAGTCTTCGGCGGGCGGCTTCCACCACAGCAGCACGGCGATGATCGCCAGAAAGCTCACGGAGTTGACGCCGAAGGCGATCCCGGCGCCGAACGAGGCCACCAAGGCGCCGCCGACGGCGGGACCGACGGCGCGCGAGAGGTTGATGCCGACGCTGTTCATGGCGATCGCGTTGGGCAGGTAGGAGCGCGGTACGAGCTCCGGCACGATCGCCTGCCAGGCCGGCGCGAGCAGAGCGGCGCCGCAACCCAGCAGGAAGGTGAACAGCAGCAGGGTCCAGGCCGTGGTTTGGCCGGCGATGGTGACCAGGGCCAAGGCCCCGGCGACCAGCGCCATACCCGTCTGGCTGAAGATCATGAAGCGGCGGCGGTCCACGATGTCCGCCAGCACGCCGGCCGGCAGAGCCAGCAGGAACATCGGCAGGGAGGTGGCGGCCTGGATCAGCGAGACCATCAAGGGGTCTGGCGCCAGCGACGTCATCAGCCAGCCGGCGGCGACGTTCTGCATCCACGAGCCGACGTTGGAGATTACGGTAGCGATCCAGAGCGCGCGGAAGACGGGCAGGCGAAGGGGCGCCCACGGCGACAGGACGGTATCTCGTGGCGGCACTGCGCTCGAGACGGCTGGATCGGACATAGCGGACCGGCCCATGCCCTTTCAGCATGGCACGCGGCGCAAGCAGCAGAGGTCAGGCCCGGTCGAAGCGGGGGACGGCCAGTTGCTCGCCGCCGCGCAGGGCCGATTGGTGCGCCACGATTCCCGGCACGGTCATAGCCAGCGCCTCGTAGACGTCCACGGCCGGCTCGCGATCCTCAAGCAGGGCGTTGATGAACTCGGCCGCTAGGAAGGTGTGGCTGCCTCCGTGGCCGCTGGAGTGCCGCATCGCAGCGGGCAGCATGTCGCTTTTCCAGTAGTCCGGAATGGACAGCGGCGCGGGGTCGTTGGGGCGGTCCGGCGTCATCGAGCGATCGGTCCAAAGGTCCGCGTGCGCGCCGCCGTAGGCCATCGCCAGGGAGCCCTTTTCGCCGTACCAGCGGGCCCTCTCGCCGTGGGCGGGCGTCATCCAGAAGACGTTGCAGCGCGACATGTGGCCCTGGTCGGTCTGCATCAGTGCAGATTCGCACCAGAAGGGATTGTTGTAGGCGTTGTCAGTGGTCAGGGGATGCTCTTGGCCCCAGCCGAGGGCGGAGACCTTGGCGATGCGTTCGCGGGTGACGCCGACCAGGAAGCCCAGACAGTGCGTCGGGTAGAGCATGGGCGGCAAGCCCCAGCGCCAACTGTGGGAGCCGTCGGGGTTGTAGTGCCGGGTGGTCTTGTCGGTGAGGATGCGGTTCAGGTCGCCGCGGTCGTGATAGTACTCGAGCTCGGTGCAATAGAGTTCGCCGAAGCCCTGCTTGCGGTGCAGCTCGCGCGCGTAGATCGAGGCGCCGCGGTAGTAGCTGGTCTCAGCCATCATGTAGCGCCGCCCGGTGCGCTCCTTGGTCGCCCGGAGGCGCTCGGCGTCTTCCAGCGACATGCAGGCGGGGACTGCCGAGATGACGTGCAGCCCGCGCTCCATCGCCAGGCAGGCGTGGTCGACGTGGTCCGGCGCGCCGGAGAAGACCGCCACGGCGTCGAGCCGATCGCCGGCCTTGGCCAGCATCTCGTCGTAGGAGGAGAAGGCGTAGTCGCAGCGGTAGGCGTCGCGCAAGGCTTGGCGGCGGTCGGCGCGCAGGTCCGTGACCGCGGCGACCTCGCACTGGGGGTGCTCGTGCCAAAAGAACTGCGTCCCGAAACCGCCTCCCAGCACGCCGATGCGGATCTTCTTGTCCGACGGCGGCGGAGCGGCGCGCCCCGGCTGCAAAGCCGTCAGGGCCAACAGCCCGGCGGAGGCGAGGAACTCGCGGCGATCGGCAGGCACGGCGGCAGTATATCAGCCCCCCAAAAGCCCCTGACGCCGCCGCTTCCGGTGCAGTAGCATGGGGCGAGCCTGACCTATGAAACTCATGCGCCGGCGGCTTGCCGCACTCCTCTTCGCCCTCCCCGCCCTGCCGGCATTGCCCGCACAGGCGCAGAAACCGACTCTGGAGTTCCAGATCGTCTGGGTCAATCCGCCCGCCGAGCCGGTGGAGCGCGTCACGCACCACACCATGGCCAGCGCGTCGATGGGCCATGACGTGGGCTACAACGTCTACCTGCCCAAGGCCTACGAGGCCGAACCGCAGCGGCGCTTTCCGGTGGTCTACTGGCTGCACGGCGCCGGCGGCAACGAGTCGTCGTCGCTGAAGATCGCCAAGGAGTACGACCGGGCCATCGAGCAAGGCGTGTTGCCGCCGGTAATCGTGGTGTTCCCCAACGGCGGACGCCGTTCGGACTACCGCGACTGGCCGGCGCAGAACGTGATGCCGGAGACGATGATCATCCGCGAGCTGATTCCGCTGATCGACCGCGAATACCGCACGATCGCCAGCCGGGAGGGACGCGGCGCCGAGGGCATGTCGATGGGCGGCAACGGCTCGCTCAAGCTCGCCTTCAAGTACCCGGAGATGTTCATCAGCGTGGTCGCCTATGCGGGCTCCTACCGGCCGCTGCCGACGCACGGCTACCTCTACCCCACCATCGGCGCCGAGCAGAAGGCATGGATCGAGAAGATCGCGCAATGGTACGCGCCGGATGACGACGTCTTTCGGCTCTCGGCGGCCAACCTGGAGCGGCTGGAGGGGATGAAGATTCGGGTCGTCTCCGGCTCGGAGGATGTTGCGCTTCCGGACGGCGAGGAGTTGCACGCGTATCTGCAGCGCCTGGCGATTCCGCACGAGTACGAGATGCTGCTGGGCGTGCCGCACAACCAGAACATGTACTACGAGCGCGCCGGCTTCCACGGCTTCGAGCACCACGCGCGGGCGTTCCGAGGCGTCCAGCCCTAAGAGCCGCTGTCGGACGGGAAGCAGAAGGGGCGGAACGCCGAACCACGGCGCTCCGCCCCTTTGCTTTTTCGAAGCCGCTCCGGTCAGAACAGGTACTTGAGACCGAACTGAATGCGGCGCGGTTCGTCGGCTTGGTTGATGGTGCCGGTGGAGGCCGAGAGCATCCCGCCGTTGGGCTGCCCGAAGCGCGGTGTGTTGGTGAAGTTGAAGGCCTCGAAGCGGAGCTGCACCGTGTGGCCTTCCCAAGGCATGCGGAAGCGCTTGCCGAGCATGAAGTCGAAGCTCTTGGCCCCGGGACCGTTGAGCACGTTGCGCGCGGTGGTGCCGTAGACGCCGGGGGCGCTGATCACGAAGGCGGACTGGTCGAACCAGTTGTTGATGGTCGGGTTGTCGAGCTTGCCATCGGCGATGCGGTCGCCGCGGTTGGTGGTACCGGTGTTCTGCGGGTCGCCCGGGAAGGTCACCTCGAAGGGGAACCCGGTGCGCAGGCTCAGGATTCCGCCCACCTGCCAGCCGCCCAGGATGGCGTCGGCGGCGCTGTTCCAGCTCGACCCGAAGGTGCGTCCGCGGCCGAACGGCAGCTCCCAGGTGACGCTGGTGGTGAAGTTGTGCCGCATGTTGATGTTGGCCGTGGCTCGCTCGGCGGACCGGTCGTAGACGTTGGCGACGTTCGACAGGCCCGTGTCGAGGAACTGCGTGTTGTTGTCGATGTTGTGCGACCAGGTGTAGGAGGTCAGGAAGGTGAAGCCCTTGGTGAAGCGCTTCTCGAGCCGGGTGACCAGGGCGTTGTAGTTGGCGACGGCGCCCGGCTCGAAGACCGTGACGGCGCTGCGGTCAGGCCGCAGGCGGCGGGTTCTGGCGGGGACGCTGGGGTCCGGGCCGGGGTTGTTGACGTCGAGGCGGTACATCAGGTGGCTGGTGCTCGAGCCCTGGTAGCCGACGCTCCAGACCATGTCGGCCGGAAGCTCGCGCTGGATGTCAAAGAACCACTGCCCGGCGTACTGGTTGGGAATTTTGGGATAGAACGACGTGGCGCCGGTGTTGGGCAACGGCTCAGCGGCCGGCAAGGTGACGGGCAGGAAGCCGTCCTTGACCAGGGTGACCGGAGTGATGTTGTCGAACGTCGGGGTGGCGATCTCGGTGAAGTCCGGCGTCTGGCGCGCCCAGGCCGTCCCCTCGGTCACGATGTCGGCCTCGCCGTAGAAGATGCCGCCGCTGGCGCGGATGACCGTCTTGCTGTTCAGGCGGTAGGCGAGCCCCACGCGGGGCGCAAAGTTGTTCTTGTCCTGCTGGCAGCCGCAGTCGTGCTTGCTGGTTGGACGAATCCAGTGCTCCTGGTCGCCGGGCGCCAGGCCGTTGAAGACTGTGAGGTAGTTGCTGACGCCGGTGCGCCCCGGGGTTTGCCCGTGCGGGTAGAAGCCGCGGTGAAACAGCTCCCAGCGCAGGCCGAGCGTGAGGGTCAGCTTCTGGGAGACCTTCCAGTCGTCCTGGATGTAGGTCCCGTAGTAAGGGATCACGGCGTTCTCGCCGGCCGGGTTGCCGACCTGGGTGTTGCTGACCATGCCGAGCAGCATGTCCGCCAAGCCGTTGCCCGTCTGCGCGCGGCTGGAGGCCACGTTGGGCATCTCGGCGGTGAAGACCTTGTTGAAGGTGAACTGCCCGCGCCGGAAGCGCATCGCCTCGCGGTAGATGTTCAGCCGGCGGGTGTCGAAGCCCATCTTCAGGCTGTGTTTGCCCTTCTGCCACAGCAGATTGTCCACGAACTGCACGTTGTCCATGTTGTTGATGTTGGGCCAGCAGCAGGGCGTGCCGAGATTGTTGTAGCCGTTGATGTTGAAGTGGCTGAAGCCTTGGTTGAGGCCGTCGCCGAAGCTGTCGCCGGGCGAGTTCTTGATGCCGAGCTGCTCGTTGAGGGGCTCTTGGATGAGGGTGTCGAAGCGCGAGGGGAAGTGCGTGAACCCGAACCGCATCTCATTGTGCATAGTGGGCGTAAAGGTGTGCGCCCAGTTGAAGGCCAGGTTGTCGGCGTTGAGGTCCACGGTTTGGCCGCCCTCGCCACCGGCCTCTACGGGCAGCGGCCCGTTGTTGACCCGGAACTGGCGGCGGACGCTCATGCGCCCGAAGATCCGGTCGCGGTCGGAGAAGTTGTGGTCGATCCGGAAGTCGTACTGGTTGGTGTCGTCCGAATCCGACGGCGCGCGGAAGTAGTTATTGAAGCCGAACTCCAGCCCTTGCACGTTGGAGGAGGGGAACCGGCTGAGCAAGGGGGAGCTCACGGGGTCCCAGCGAGAGCCCGGGATGGTGTTGTTCGGGAAGGGGTCGCGGATGGCTGCCGCGCCGGTTCCCACGGTCGTCAGCGGATCGTAGATTTGGTTGAGGTTGACGCGCTCGTTGGAGAAGTCGCCGTTGCGGGCGGCGGCGCTGGGCACCGTGGCCAGAAACGTCTTGCCCAGGCGAATCCGCGTGCCCTGGTAGCTGAAGAAGCCGAACGTGCGGTTCTTGATGAGCGCGCCGCCGATGGTGCCGCCGAACTGGTTCTGCCGCAGCGTGGGCTTGACGGACCCGGAACGGTTGGCGAAGAAGTTGGTGGCGTCGAGCTTCTCGTTGCGGATGAACTCGAACAGCGTGCCGTGCAACTGATTCGTGCCGGACTTGATCGACACCAGCACCTTTGGTCCCATGCGGAAGCCGTATTCGGCGGAGAAGTTGTTGGTGACGACCTTGAACTCGCCCACGGCGTCGACCGACGGCTTGGAGGCCTGAGCCTCGAAGCCGAGCGGGCCGCCGCCGGCGCGGGCGCCGTTGTCGACGCCGTCGATCATCACGTTGTTCTGGTAGCCGCGCATGCCCATACCCACGTAGCCGGCCTCTTCACGGCCGGGACGGGTGCCGGCGCCGACCGTCGCGCCGGGCAGAATGCCGACCGAGAGCTGCGCCAGCTCCAGGTAGTTGCGCTTGTTGAGCGGCATCTCCACGATGCGCTTGTTGTCGATGACTTGGCCCATGGTGGCCTGCTCGGATTCGAGCAGTGCCGCCGCCGCGGAGACCTCCACCACTTCGGTGACCGCGCCGACCGACAGCTTGAAGTCGATGCGGGCGATCTGCTGGACGTCGAGCTTGAGGCCCTCACGCGTGGCGCCGGCGAAGCCCTCGGCCGAGGCGCTGATCTTGTACGTTCCGGGATTGAGGAGCGGCACGGCGTAGAAACCGCGCTCGTTGGTCTGGGCGGCGCTCTCGACGCCGGTGTCCACGTTCGTCACGACCACGCGGACGGCGGGGATCACACCTCCGCTCTCGTCGGTCACCACCCCTTGAATGCCGGAATTCTGGGCCCACAGCCCCAGCGGCACGAGCAGAACCCCGAGGGCCCGCCACAGGCCGAGCGTCGATCTCATCAGTTGATACCCCCTATTGCGGCTCGCAGGCGCGAAAGAACGCCCCTGAATCGACGCCGATAGGACCACCTGAGTTTACAGGTGTCAAGCAAGCCACAGAGCGTTCAACCCACGAAACCGGCGAGAATGCGGAGCATCCCACTATATTGCTGTTTTTGAGTGAGTTATACGTGGCCGTGGAGAAAGCTACGCCTGGCCGCTGCGTTCGCTGGAACCGTCCAAAGTTTTCCACAGTGAAACTGCGAGCGCCCGGGCGAGCGTGGCGAATCAAAGGGGACGAGACATGCCGATCGGACGGGGGACCAAGCCTACGCGGCAAAAAAAGACGGCGGAGTGCGCCGGTCGTCGCGCTCCGCCAGGGGGTATTGCAGAAACGTCTCGTCTTGCAGAAACGGCTAGAAAATGTACTTCAAGCCGAACTGGATCCGGCGGGGCTCGTCGGCCCGGTTGATGGTGCCGGTGGAGGCCACCAGCATGCCGCCGTTGGGCAATCCGAAGACCGGCGTGTTGGTCATGTTGAACGCCTCGAAGCGGA
This sequence comes from Acidobacteriota bacterium, assembly GCA_016125275.1. Classification (GTDB taxonomy): domain Bacteria; phylum Acidobacteriota; class Terriglobia; order Bryobacterales; family UBA6623; genus RI-231. The sequence goes on from WGMB01000003.1 coordinate 1,473,776, forward strand.
GCTGCACGTGGTGCCCTTCCCAAGGCATGTTGAAGCGCTTGCCCAGCATGAGGTCGTAGCTCTTGCCGCCGGGACCGACGAGCACGTTGCGTCCGTTGTTGCCGTAGACGCCGGGCGCGCTGATGACGAAGGCCGATTGGTCGAACCAGTTGTCGATGGTCGGGTTGTCGAGCTTGCCGCTGGCGATGCGGTTGCCGCGGTTGGTGGTGCCGGTGTTCTGGGGATCGCCGGGGAAGGTCACCTCGTACGGCAGGCCCGCCCGCAGCGTGAGGATGCCGCCGACCTGCCAACCGCCCAGGACCGCGTCCGTGACGCCGTTCCAGCCCGCGCCGAAGCTGCGGCCCTTGCCGAAGGGAAGCTCCCAGGTGAAGCTGGTGGTGAAGTTCTGGCGGATGTCCAGGTTGGCCGACGAGCGCTCGGCGTTGCGGTTGTAGACGTTGGCGACGTTCGAGAAACCCGAGTCGAGCGGCTGTGTATTGTTGTCGATGTTGTGCGACCAGGTGTAGGAGGTCAGGAAGGTGAGTCCCTTGCTGAACCGCTTCTCCAGGCGCGTCACGAAGGCGTTGTAGTTGGCGATGGCGCCGGGCTCGTTGATATTGACCGCCGTGCGCTCGGGACGCAGCCGCCGGCGGGCCGCCGGAATCGAGGGGTCGGGGCCGGGGTTGTTCACGTCGAGCGAGTAGAGGATGTTGCTGGTCGACGAGCCCTGGTAGCCGATGACCCACACCATGTCGCCGGCCAGCTCGCGCTGGACGTCGAAGAACCACTGCGCCGAGTGCTGGGTGGGCTGCCGGCGATACGAAGCCGTCGCGCCGGTGTTGGGTAGCGGCTCGGCGGCCGGCAGCGTGACCGGCAGGAAGCCGTCCTTGACCAGCGTGACGGGCGTGATGTTGTCGAGCGACGGCGTCGCGATCTCGGTGAAGTCCGGCGTCTGGCGAGACCAGACCGTGCCCATCGTCACGCTGTCGGGCTCGCCGTAGAAGACGCCGGCGCTGGCCCGGATGACGGTCTTGTTGTCGAGCTTGTAGGCCAAGCCCAGCCGCGGAGCGAAGTTGTTGAGGTCCTGGTCGCAACCGCAGTCGTGGGCGCTGGTGGGACGCGCGAAGTACTCGTCCTGCCCCGCCTGCAGCCCGTTGAACACCGTGATGTAGTTGCTCACGCCGGTTCGACCGGGCACGGTGCCGTGGGGATAGAAGCCGCGGTGGAAGAGCTCCCAGCGCAGGCCCAGCGTGACGGTGAGCTTGGAGGTGGCGCGCCAGTCGTCCTGAATGTAGGTCCCGTAGTAGGGCACCACGGCGTTTTCGCCGGCCGGATTGCCGACCTGGGTCGACTGCACGTAGCCCAGCAGCATGTCCGCCAAGCCGTTGCCGGTGGCGTTGCGGCTGGCGGCGACGTTGGGCTTTTCGGAGGTGAAGACCTTCGTGAAGGCGAACTGGCCGCGGCGGAAGCGCATGGCTTCGCGGTAGATATTGAGCCGCCGCGTGTCGAAGCCCATCTTGATGCTGTGGTTGCCGCGCTGCCACATCAGGTTGTCGCTGAAGTGGACGTTGTCCATGTTGTTGATGTTCGGCCAGCAGCAGGGCGTGCCCAGGTTGTTGTAGCCGGTGATGTTGAAGAAGCTGAAGCCCTGGTTCAAGCCGTCGTCGAAGGAGTCGCCGGGCGAGTTCTTGATGCCGTACTTGGCGTTGAGGGGCTCCTGGATGAGGGTGTCGAAGCGCGAGGGGAAGTGCGTGAAGCCGAAGCGCGTCTCGTTGTGCACGGTGGGCGTGAACGAGTGCGTCCAGGTGAAGCCGAGGTTGTTGCCGTCCAGGTCGACGGTCTCGCCGCCCTCGCCGCCGGCGCTGACGGGCAAGGGGCTCTCGGTGACGCGGAACTGGCGCCGCAGGCTCATGCGGAAGAACACTCGGTCGCGGTCGGAGAAGTTGTGGTCCACACGGAAGTCGTACAGGTCGGTGTCGTCAGAGTTCGACGGCGACCGGAAGTAGTTGTTGAAGCCGAACTCGAGGCCCTGGATGTTGCTCTGCGGGTAGAGAGCCATCAGGGGGGCGCTGACGGGGTCGAAGCGAGAGCTCGGAATCACGTCATTGGCGAAGCGCTGGCGGGTCGCCGCCGCGCCGGTTCCCACCGTCGTCAGGGGATCGAAGATCATGTTCGAGTTGAGCCGCTCGTTGGCGAAGTCGCCGGCGCGAGCCGCCGCGCTCGGCACGGTGGCCAGCAGGCTGCTGCCGATGCGGATGCGGGTCCCCTGGTAGCTGAAGAATCCGAAGGTCTTGTTCTTGATGATCGGGCCGCCGAAGGTCCCGCCGAACTGGTTTTGCCGCAGCGTCGGCTTGGCGGAGCCGGAGCGGTTGGCGAAGAAGTTGGTGGCGTCGAGCTTGTCGTTGCGGATGAACTCGAAGGCGGTGCCGTGCAACTGGTTGGTGCCCGACTTGATCGAGACCAACACCTTGGGGCCCATGCGGTAGCCGTACTCGGCCGAGAAGTTGTTGGTGACGACCTTGAACTCGCCGACGGCGTCCACCGACGGCTTGGTCGCTTGCGCCTCGAAGCCGAGCGGGCCGCCGCCGGAACGTGAGCTGTTGTCGACGCCGTCGATGAGCACCTCGTTCTGGTAGCCGCGCATGCCCATGCCCACGTAGCCGGCCTCGTTCTGGCCGGGCCGGGTGCCTGCGCCGACGTTGTTGCCCGGCAGGATGCCGACCGATAGCCGCGCCAGCTCCAGGTAGTTCCGTTTGTTCAGCGGCATCTCCACGATGCGCTTGTTGTCGATGACCTGGCCCATGGTGGCCTGTTCGGATTCCAGCAGCGCCGCCGCCGCCGAAACCTCCACGGTCTCGGCCACAGTGCCGATGGACAGCGTGAAGTCGACGCGCGCGATCTGCTGAACGTCGAGCTTCAGGTTCTCGCGCACGGCCGGCGCGAAGCCTTCGCCCAGGGCCTGGACCTGATAAGTCCCCGGGTTCAGGAACGGAATCGAGTAGAAGCCGACGTCGTTGGTCTGCGCCGTGTATTTGACGCCCGTGTTGGTGTTCGTCACCGTGAGCTCCACGGCGGGAATCACCGCGTCCGTGGAATCCTTGACGACGCCCTGAATGCCCGAGTTTTGGGCTTGGATCGCTGTTGCAGCCAGGAACAGCAGAGCCAGGCTCCGAAGAGCCGAAAGTCGTTGCATGCGTGTACCCCTGTGAAACGCCGAGCCCGGCGCGCCGCTCGGCACGGGGGCCCCCAAGAGATCCGCTCGTTGGACGGACCGGGCACATCTCATCAGCGGCTCGGGAACCCGTCAAGAGAGCCGCGCAGTTTCGTCTGATACAACGCCGGGCGCCCCCGAAACGGCGGGGGCGCCGCGAGGCTTCTTCATTGAGAAACGCCGGAGCCGGGCCGCCGCCGGGCGCCCGAATCCGAAGGGATCGTCGGCGTTTTGGTTGATTTCATACAGTGCAACAAGTAGACTCGATTCCCGGGAGGAGAGCATCATGCTGGCTGGCGCCGAGACGCGCTACCACGTAGAAGCCGTCGTCAGGGCCTGCAAGATCCTTTCGGCGTTCCGGTCGGAGGACGATCGCCCCCGCCTGCAAGAGCTGGCGGAGCGGGCAAACCTCAACCGATCGACGGCCCTGCGGCTTCTGCGAACCCTGGAATCGTGCGGTTTCGTCGCCAGGACCTCGGCGCAACGCTACCGCTGTCTGGTCCACCAGCCCCGCAAAGCCGACTGCCGCATCGGATACGCCGTCGACAGCCTGGGCAAGAGCTTTCGCCAGGAGGTCTCCGACGGGCTGGAACAGGCCGCCGCCGAGCACGGGGTGGAGCTGATCGCCTTTGACGACCGCGGCGATAAGCGCAGCGCCGTGCGCGTGGCCGAAGCCGTCATTCGCGCGAAGGTCGACCTGGTGATCGACTTCCAGACCGGCTATGAGGTCGGACCGGTCGTCGCCGCCAAGTACCTGGAGGCGGGCATCCCCTGCATCGCCGTCGACACGCCGCACCCCGGAGCGACGTTTTTCGGCGTGAACAACTACGTCGCGGGCCGAGACGGCGGGCGCTGGCTGGCCGGCTGGGTGCGTGAGAACTGGCAAGGCAACCTGGACGCCATCGTGCTGGTAGCGGCCGGCCAGGGGGGCGTGATCTCCTCGCGGGTGCGCGGCGCGGTCGCCGGCTTGCAGGAGAAGCTCAAGAGCGCCGCCTCGCCCCGCATTCTGGAGTTGCCGACGAACGCCTTGTTCGAACCAAGCTTCCGGGCGGTGCGGGCGCTGATGAACAAAATCCGCCGCGGACGCATCCTGATCCTGGAGCCGGCCGACCCGGGCGTGATGGGGGCGGTGATGGCCCTGGAAGAGGCAGGATCTTCGGTGGAAGCCGCCGTGTTCGGGTTCGGCGGCAATCTGGAGACCCGCCTAGCCATTCGCGAGCCGCGGTCGCGGCTGATCGGCTGCGTGGGCTTCTGCCCGGAGACCTACGGCCGCCAGCTCATTCCGGCGGCGCTGCGCTTGCTGGAAGGCAAGACGGTTCCGCCGGCGCTGTTCATCGAGCACCAGATCATCACGCGCGACAATGTGGACCTGCTCTACCCCAACGACCACTCGGCCGCCAGCGTCAAGATGACCGTCTAGCGGAACGGGGGCTACTCGTATAGCGCCTCGATGGTTTTCTGGACCTCGGCGATGAAGTCGCGGGCCTGCGCCGAAGGCATCTGGGTAAAGATCGCCGCGACCAGGCCGCGCTCGCGGTCGACCAGCAACTGGGTCCCGTAAGCGCCGCCGTGCCCGAATCCCAGAGCCTGGCCGTCAGGCGCCAGCCGGCCTCTCTTCCAGCCCAGCCCGTACTCTTCGCGAGCGTCGCCCGTCTGGCGGGCCTGCATCGCCTCGACCGAGGCGCGGGAGAGGATGCGGCGGTCGCCGGAGACGCCGCCGTTGAGGTGCATCTCGAGAAACCGGACCGTCTCCAGGGGGCTGGCGTAGAGCCCTCCGGCGGCCAGGATGAAGCCGTCGGGGCGCGGGCCGCGGCGGCCGGGAAGCTCCATGACGGCCGGCTTCGGCTCGAAGCCGCCCTGGGTCCGTTCGTACATCTGAGGGACGCGGGCGGAGAGGTCTTGTTTGGAGCGGAAGCAGGCCTCCCGAATGCCCAGAGGCTCGAACAGGACACTGCGCATATAGTCGTCGAACTCCCGGCCCGTGAGCTTCTGCGCGATGCCGGCGGCGACGCAGAACGAAGCCCCGCCGTAGGAGAACTTCGAGCCCGGCTCGTAGAGCAACGGCTTCTTCACGATCAGGTCGACGGCCAGGCTCAAGGAGCGGTCGAAGTTGCGGATCGGCTCGACCATCTCCCGGGGCGCGTCGTTGCCGAAGATGCCGGAGGTGTGCGAGAGCAATTGGCGAATCGTGGAGGAGCCTGCGAACTCGGGATAGAACTTGCGGACCGGATCATCCAGGCTGAGCTTGCCTGCGTCGACGAGCGTCATGATCGTGGTCGCAGTGAAGGGCTTGGTGCTGGAGGCGATCATGAACAGATCGTCAGGACGCATCTCGCGGCGCTCTTCGATCACCGCGTAGCCGGCCGCCAGCTCGACCACATTGCGGCCGTCCTTGCGAACGATCACCACGGCGCCGGGAATCTCACCCGCTTCGATCGCCTTGTCCATGACGCGCCGGATCGCGGCGGCGGGGTCTTCGCCGCGGGGCGCGGCCGTGAGGACCGCCGCCGAGAGCAGCAACAGCAGGCTGCGAAGCATCATGCCAGGATCTCCTCGAGAACGCGTCCGCCGGTGTCCGTGAGCCGCTTGAAGCGGCCTTGGTGCAGGAAGGTCAGCGCCATCTGGTCGAGACCCATCAGGCGCAGCACGGTGGCGTGCAGGTCACGGATGCGGAGGGTCTCTCCGGCGGCCCGCAGCCCGAATTCGTCGGTCTGGCCGGCGGTCGCCCCGGCCTTGACGCCCGCTCCGCAGAACCAGCTCGCCATGCCCCACTGGTTGTGGTTGCGCCCGGGGTACTGGGGGTTGCCCTGGACGAACGGCGTGCGGCCCATTTCGGAGGTCCACACGACCAGGGTGTCCTGCAAGAGGCCGCGCTGATCCAGGTCCGTGAGCAGGCCGGCGACGGGCTTGTCGATCTCGCGGGAGCGCGCGGGCAGCAGCGTCTCGAGCTCCTTGTGGTGGTCCCAACTGAACTGCCCGTTCTCCCAGCCGTGCACCAGCAAGACGAAGCGCACGTCCTTCTCCACCAGGCGGCGGGCCATCAGACACTGCCTGGCGAAGGGCTCGGTCACCGGATCGTCCATGCCGTAGAGCTTGCGGACGGAGTCGGGCTCATTCGAGAGATCGGTGGTCGCAGCGGCCTCGGTCTGCATCCGGAAAGCCAGCTCGTAAGCGGCGATGCGAGCGTCGAGCTCGTCGCGCGCCGGCCGTTCGGCCGCGTGCTGCTCGTTGAGGCGTCGCAACAGGTCGAGCTCACGGCGCGACCGGGCGCGATCCACTCCGGGCGGCGAATCCAGGTGCAGCACGGCCGGCTCGGACGGGCGGAACGGCGTGCCTTGATAGGTGGCAGGCAGGTAGCCGCTCTGCCAGACGGCCGGCCCGTTGACGGGGCCCCCGCGCGGATCGTGCAACACCACGTAGCCGGGCAGATTGCGGTTCTCGCTGCCCAAGCCGTAGGTAACCCAGGCGCCGACCGACGGGTTGCCTTGGAAGGGCGAGCCCGTGTTGATCTGCATGGTGGCGGGCGAATGATTGTTGCTCTCACCCTTGACGCCGTAGACGAAGGCCAGCTTGTCGGCCAAGGGGCCCAGGTTCTCGAACAGCGTGGAGATGGCCCGCCCGCTCTCGCCGTACTGGCGGAACTCGAAGGGGCTCGGCAGTGTGGTCGCGCCGTTGCGCAGGAACGCCTCGATCTCACCCTCGACGTTCGGCAGCTCGGGCATGCGCTGCCCGGCGTACTTGGCCAGCGCCGGCTTGTAGTCGAAAGTGTCCACCTGGCTCACGCCGCCGGAGGCGAACACGAAGATGCAGCGCTTGGCCTTGGCGGGGAAGTTCGGCTCCTTGGGCGCCAAGGGATTGGGCAGCTCCCGCGGCGCCGAGCGCGCCTCGTCGGCCAGCAGGGACGCCAAGGCCAGCGAGCCCAAGCCGTTCCAGCTGCGGCGCAGCAGCTCGCGCCGGGAGGGTCGCCAAGGCTCCAGCAGGTCAATCGACATAGACGAACTCGTTCGTATTGAAGAGGATGCGGCACAGGCCCAGCAAGGCGTCCTGTTCCTCGGTCGCCAAGAAGTCCTTGGCCTGGGCCAGCTCATCGGCCGTCGGCGGACGGCTCAAGGCCAGCTCGAAGGCGCGCCGGGCTTGTCGTCCCAGGTCTTCCCCGCTCTCCCGCACGACGCGTGCGGCGAACTCGCGGGCCTCGTCGTTGACCAGCTCGCCGTTGAGCAGGGTCAGCGCCTGCAGGGCCGTCGTCGAGACCGGCCGTGTCTCTCGCGGCGCCTGCAAGACGGGCGCGTCCATGACGGCCAGGAAGGGAAACTCGATCTGCCGCCGCTGGAAGATGTAGAGCGAACGGCGCCGCGATTGCGGGCCGTCGGTGGGCTCCCAGGCCGTGAAGTTCTTGATGCGCACGCTGTCCTTGAGCGGCTCGGGCAGGCGCGGGAACATTCCGGGCCCTTCCATCTCCTCGTTGAGGCGTCCGCTGACGGCCAACACCGCGTCGCGAATGATCTCGCCCTCCAGCCGCCGCCGGTTCATGCGCCACAGCAGGCGGTTGCCGGGGTCGGCCTCGCGGGCTTCTTCGGAGTCGATGCGCGAGTCTTGCCGGTAGGTCGCCGAGGTGAGCATCAGCCGATGGATGGCCTTGAGGCTCCAGCCTTGCTCCATGAGCTCCACGGCCAGCCAGTCGAGCAGCTCGGGATGCGTGGGGCGGGCGCCGTTGCGTCCGAAGTCGCTGGGCGTGGCGACGATCCCCGCGCCGAAGCGCTTCTGCCAGATGCGGTTGACCATCACCCGGGCGGTCAAGGGGTTGTCCTTGGAGGCGATCCAGTCGGCCAGGGCCACCCGCCAGTTGCGCACGTTGCCAAAAGTGTCCGTGGGCAGCCGGGCGGGCTCTTCCGCGCCGGTGATGGCCGTCAGAAAGCCCGGCTCCACGCGCTCGCCGAGGCGGTTGTACTCGCCGCCCAGCTTGACGAAGTGCACCGGCGGCGCGGCGTTGAAGCCGGAAACCGTCAAGTTGCGCACTACATGCGCCCGCGGCTTGTGGCGCTCGATCTGGCGACGAAACACGCCTTTATCGCGTCCGCCCATGCTGTCGTCCACGTAGTCGAGCAGGTCCAGAAAGCGCTTCTTCTCTTCGAGGGAAAAGGTCGGATCGTCGTTGGGCACCAAGCCGTTGGCGATGGCCGTCAGCAGCTTGTTCTTCAGGTTCTTGGCGGCGATCTCTTCGCCCTCGCAGGATTGCCCTTCACAGGCCGCGCGCCACTTGGCGAGCAGCACGTCCTGGTAGGCGTCGAGCTTCTCCTGGCGAGCGGCCAGCCGCCCTTCGGCTTCCTGGCGCTCCTCGTCCATCCGGCGGCGCAGGGTCTCGTCGGCGAAAGGCAGGTCCGTCTGGACCAGCTCCATCGGCGCGAAGAAGGCTTGCAGGCGGTAGTAGTCCTTCTGGGGAAAGGGATCGTACTTGTGGTCGTGGCACTGGGCGCAGCCCACCGTCAGCCCCAGAAAGACGGAGCTGACCGTGCCGGTGATCTCGTCGAGCAGCATCTGGCGCAACTGCGCCGCGATCGTCGTCTGGAAGACCGGCCCGAGCCTCAGGAAGCCGGTGGCGATGAGCGCGTCGGGGTCCTTGGGCGCGATCTCGTCGCCGGCGAGTTGCTCCTTCACGAACTGGTCGTACGGCTTGTCGGCGTTGAGTGAGCGGACCACGTAGTCCCGGTAGCGCCACATGTGGTACTGCTCGCGGTCCGCCTCGAAGCCCATGCTGTCGGCATAGCGGGCCAGATCGAGCCAGTGGCGCCCCCAGCGCTCGCCGTAGCGGGCGTCGGCCAGCAGGCGGTCCACGACCTTCTCATAGGCCTCCGGGCTGTCGTCGGCCAAGAAGGCCGCGGTCTCTTCCGGCGTGGGCGGCTCGCCCGCCACGTCGAAGTACACGCGGCGCAGCAGGGTGCGCTTGTCGGCCTCGGGCGAGGGTTGCAGTCCCTTGGCTTCGAGCGCGGCCAGCACGAAGCGGTCGATGGGGTTGCGAGTCCAGGCCTCGTTTTCCACTGCCGGGGCTGCGGGCCGCTGCGGCGCCTCGAAGGGATTCCAGCCGCCGGCCTCAGAGCTCCGGGCGGGGGGCTGGAACTCGCGGATCCAAGCGGCCAGGGTCTCGATCTGCCCGCTCGACAGAGGGGGCTTGCCCATCGGCATCTGCGGCGTCAGGGAACCCTCCAGGGCGCGAATCAACGGGCTCTGCTCGGGATGGCCGGGCGTGATCGCCGCGCCTTGCCTGGCGCCGCCGGCCAGCAGAGCCTCGACCGAGGTGACCGCCAGCCCGCTCATGTGCGTCTCCGGCCCGTGGCAGGGCAGGCAGTTCTGTTCGAGGATCGGCTGGACTTCCTGCGCGAAGCGGGAGTCGGACTGCCCCGCCGCCGGTTCGATCCAGCCGAGGCCCGAGCAGAACGCAAGGCAGACGACCGCCGACCCGGCCAAGGAGCGGCGGAGGAAACCGTAGAGATGCATCATCAGGGCGCCCTTATGCGACCACCCCGGTTTGCGAGTGTCAAGTGGGCGGCCGAGTTTCATCAGATGAGACAAATCGGCGGTTTCCGGCGCGGGGACTGCATCGGCTGCAAGGCCCCGGCCTGGGCGATTCGAACCGGATACGGCGGACGCCGGACGGTCCGGCCCCGCGCCCTCGCATTGCACGCCGTGAAACAAACCGCTCAGGGCGGAGAAAGCGCCCGGAAGCGTTCGACGGCTTGGCGGGCTTCGTCCATCCGGCCGAGCCGGCGATAGACCTGCGAGAGGGCATAGGGAATGCGGGCGTCCCGGGGCGCCAGCTCGGCGGCGCGTTCCAACGCCCGGGCCGCCTCCGGCCAGCGCTCGAGACGGCGCAGCGCCATGCCCCACTCGTAGGCGGCGTCGGCGTGGCCGGGGTCGATCGCCAACGCGGCCTGCAGGGCTTGGGCGGCGTCGCCGGGCCGGCCGGTTTCGAGCAGCAGACGTCCCAGGCGATAGCCCGGCCCGGCGGAGGGGCGCGAGCCGCGACGATCCTTCTCCACCGCCGTCCGGTAGGCGTCGAGGGCTCCGGGCATCTGATTGCGACCCTCCAGGGCCTGCCCCAAGCGGTCATACGGCGAGGCGGAGTCCGGCGCGAGCTCGATGGCGCGGCGAGCCTGTTCGGCGGCCAGGTCGAACCATTGGTAGTCCTGGAAGATGCCCGCCAGCGCCTCGGCGTAGAGCGGATTGCGAGGCTCTTCCCGCGCTAGACGCTCGATCTCGCGGCGCGCCCAGTGGCGCTTCTGCAACCCCAGGTAGGCCTTCGCCAGCGCCAGGCGAGCTGCAGGGCGCAACGGTTCGAGGCGGTCGGCTCGGCGGTAGGCCGTGGCCGCCTGCAAATAGCGGCCGCATTGCAGATGGACCGCGCCGAGCGCCTCCAGCAGCCGCGCCGAAGGCGTCTCCGTCTGCGCCAGCCCGTAGAGCAGAGCCTCGGCGCGAGGCCATTGCGCATCGTCCAGCGCGCGGCGCAGATCCGCCTCGACGGCTTCGGGCAACGCCAGTCCCCGCAGGTCGAGCGAGAGGGTTTGCGCCCGGGCCGAGGTCGGCAGCCAGAGCGGCAGCAACGCCAAGGCCAGCAGCGCGGCTCTCACGGGGCCTTCAGCGCCTCCAGCCGCGCACGGACTTCTTCGGCGGCCATCCCGTCGGGCTCCGCCGCCAGATACTGCTCATAGGCTTGCCGGGCTTCCTCGGTTCGGCCGCCGCGCTCGAGCAGGACCCCGCGCAAGTGATGCACGGGGCCGAAGGAAGCGCCTTCTGGGCCGCTGCGGATCGCTTCGACCTCAGCCTCGGCTCCGGCCGTGTTTCCCAACTCCAGGCTGGCGAGCCCATGGTAGTAGCGGATGTCCGCCAGGTAAGGGTTGAGGCGAAGCAGTTGGGCGCTGCGGTCCCGGACCTCCGCCCACCGTCCCAGCCCCAGCTCGAGCAGCAGCAAGGGGCGATAGGGGCTGACGTACCAAGGGTCGGCTTCGAGCGCCCGCCGCAGGGCTTCCCCGCCCCCTTCGGCGTCCTGGCGAGCGAGCCGCAACCGTCCCAACTGGTACCAGGCTTCGGCAAAGCTGGGGTCCGCCTCGGCGGCGCGCGCAAAGCCCCGCTCGGCCCGCTCCAGGCCCTGTCGCCCGCCGGCGCGCAGGGACTCCACAGCCTCGGCGAACAGGCGTCGGGCGTGGGGATCGACAGACAGAGAGGTCGCGCTGAGGGCGTAGCCGCTCCAGCGGCCCGCCCGTTGCAAGACCAAGCCGCCGATGTCGGGATTCTCCGGCAGGCGGTCGAGCGCTTCGCTGGCGGGCTCATAGCCGGCGGCCGAAGCCGCGAGCCGGCAAGCGGCCCGGGCGCTCTTCTCCGGCAAGGGGAGTGCGAAGCGGCCTTCGGCATCGGCCGTGGTCTCGGCCCGCGTGTTGCCGCCGCAGTCCAGCCGGACGGCGATGGGCGTCGACGGCGGAATCACGTCATCGAGCAGCACGCGGGCGCGCAGGGTCTCCGCCGCGGCGGCCGCAGCCGGTAGAGCCAGGCAAGCTCCGAACGCCGCGGCGCAGACTCTCCGGCTTGGCTTCCGCCCCCCCACGAGTAGCTAGTGTAGATTGTAGGGTCGAATCATGGCGGCCCCTGTTCGGACGCTCGGCTGGCCCGGCATCGGCCTGCTGCCGTTGTTGCTTTGCGCGCCTGCGGAGGCCCAGGTCGTCTTCGAGGAGGCCACGGCGGAAGCCGGCCTGCGCTTCGTCCACCACGGCTCCCCGACGCCCCGGAAGTATTTGCCGGAGACGATGTCGGGCGGCGTGGCGATTCTCGACTACGACCGAGACGGCTGGATGGACGTCTTCTTCGTCAACGGCGCCGAGCTGCTCTATCCCCAGCCCCAGGGCGTCGAGCCGAACAAGTCGTCCCCGGAATTTTGGAACCGAATGTTCCGCAACCGCGGCGACGGGACGTTCGACGATGTGACTGAAAGCGTCGGGCTCGAGGGACGTGGGTACGGCATGGGCGCCGCCGTGGGCGACGTCGACAACGACGGCTATCCCGACTTGCTGGTGACGCAGGCCGGGTCCGGGAGCGTCCCGGCGCTGACGCTGTACCGCAACGAGGGCGGCCGGCGTTTTCGGGACGTCACCGCGGAGGCGGGCCTCGCCGCGCAGGGCTGGGCGACCAGCGCGGCCTTCCTGGACTACGACCGCGACGGCCTGCTGGACCTCTTTGTCGCACGCTACATGGACTACCGCTTCGATATCGACCACGGCTGCGGACTGGAGACGCCGGCCGGCCGGGCCTACTGCCATCCCGACCTGTTCGAGCCCGTTCCGGGCCTGCTGTTCCACAACGAGGGGGGCGGTAGGTTTCGCGACGTCAGCCGGGAGTCCGGCATCGGCGCGCATCCCGGCAAGGGGCTCGGCGTGGCCGTGGCCGACTTCGACGGCGACGGGTTCGCGGACATCGCCGTCGCCAACGACTCGCATCCACAGTTTCTATTCCGCAACCAGGGCGACGGAACATTCTCCGAGGAAGCCACCCTCTCGGGCTGCGCCTACGACGCCGACGGCCGAGAGTTCGCCGGCATGGGGATATCCGCCGCCGATCTCGATGCAGACGGCCGGCCGGACCTGTTCATCACCACGCTGTCGCAGCAGCGCTACGCCTACTTTCGGAACCTGGGCGGCGGCCTGTTCGACTACCAAACCGACGCAAGCGGGCTGGGGACGCTCACCCGTCTGCTGGCGGGCTGGGGCGTGCAGGCGGCCGACTTCGACAACGACGGCCGGCGAGAAGTCTTCTTGGTCAACGGGCACGTGATGGACACGATCGAGCGCTCGCAACCGCACGTGCAGTATCTGCAAGCGCCGCGGCTGCTACGGTTTGCCGGCGAAGGCTTCGAGGACGTCTCGGAAACGGCCGGACCGCTGTTCGCGGTCGCCCGGGCCGGACGCGGCGCCGCCGTCGGCGACCTCGACAACGACGGAGACCTGGACGTGGTGGTCTCGAACCTCAACCAGCCCGCCTACCTGGCGCGCAACCAAAGCCGCGGCGGCTCGTGGATCGCCTTCGACCTGCGCGGCCGGGCGGACGCGATCGGCGCCAAGGCGACGGTCGTCCTGCCGGACGGGACCGAGCGCTCCGGCACGGCGGCGCCCTCCGGGAGCTACCTGTCGTCAAGCGACCCGCGCGTCTACCTGGGGCTGGGCGAGGCCGAGACGATTCGAGCCGCGCGCATTGTTTGGCCGGACGGGCGGGAACAAGACCTGGGCGCGCTGGAGACCGGCAAAATCCACCAGATCCGCGAACCGGAACGTTAGAACGAATCGAAAGGGAGGGGGGAGATGGTGGCCAGGGACGGATTTGAACCGCCGACGCCAGCCTTTTCAGGGCTGCGCTCTACCAACTGAGCTACCTGGCCGCAGTTCTGATCGTAGCCGCCTGGGGAAACGGCTGTCAATTGGGCCGGCTCCGGCAGCCCCGGCGGACCGCTCAGCCGGCAGACCGACAGAGCGTCGTCTCGGAAGCGTTCTTCGCAGCTCCAGCCGTCGGGCAAGCGTTCCAGGGCCTGCTCGGCGCGGTCCGCCGGAACGATCAGCCAGTCGTAGCGGGCGATGCGCAGATAGTCCGGCAGGACGAGGAGCCCGTAGTCCGGGTCGGTCAGATTCTCATAGCGGATGCGGCCGGGATCGGGCGCGTACGCCCCGGAGTTGGCGCCGATGCTGAGGATCCAGTCCCGGGGCTTGGCCGCGGAGGACAGGTACTCGAGCGCGGGATAGGTGATGAGGGTGCGGCGCAGGTATTCGCGCTCGGAGATGCGGCCGGCGAAGAGCTCGAGCTGCGGGCCGTTGACGCTGGAGATCAGCGCAGGCATCAAGCAGAAGGCGAAGTTGGCGGCCAGTGCTACGTCGAGGGCCAGCCGGACTCTGGGGCCCACAGCCTCGCGCCATGCGGCCAGACCGCCGGCGGTCATCAACACAAGGGCGCTCAAGGGCACGATGGCGTAGCGGATGATCGGCCAGACCGAGCCCCAGTAGAGGAAGAACAGCGCCGTGAAGACGAGCGTAGCGAGCCGCGCCGCACGTCCCGTGGCCGCCCGCCGAAAAAGCCAGCCGGGAACAAACAGCAGCAAGAAGAAGCCCATGGGGTTGGCCGAGGGGGACTCGAAGGCGTTGGGCCCGTCGAAATGGATCGTCCAAGGGATCTTCCAGTAGGGGATGCTGCGGGTCTCCACGGGGCGCATCTCGTTGGGCCGCAGCGACTCGACGGCCCAACTCATTTGGCTGGGATGAACGGGGTTGCCGGTCAGCAAATAAGCGCGCAGCGGCCAACCCAGCGCGAAAACGCTGAAGAGCCCAACCCAGAGCAAGGCTTCACGGACCGGGCGCCGCAGGCGGGGCAGGCGCCACAGGTAGAGCGCGCCCATGGGAGCGACAACGAACGTCGCCGTATATTTGACGGCCATGCCGGAGGCCAGAAAGAAGACGCTCAACCGGAGCCAGCGAGAATCGTCCGCGCTCCGCAGCCGGCAGTACAAAGCGAGCGCGGCGAACAGGGCCAGCGCCAGATCGTTCTTGACCACGCTGCCCGTCCAGTGCACGAACGGCAGCGCGAACACGCTCGCCACGCCCACCCAGCGGGCCGCCGGCGACAGACCGAGCGTTTTGCCGACCAGCGCCAGCGCCGCCAGAGTCAGCGCGAACAGCAAGGGGGAAAGGAGTTGCGCGCCGGCCTGTCCGCCGAAGGGCCACTGGGCGGCCATCAGCAGCTCGAAGCTTTGCGGGTAGTAGGAGTAGTCCAGGAACGGTAACGGCTGCAGGGCGTGGCGCTCCACGTAGAAGCGAGCGGCCGGCAGGTGCATGGCGAGTGCGTCGTGCGCCAGCGCCGGCGCCAACGCGACCATGGCGGCCGGAACGATGAACACGGCGGCGAAGAAGCTGGAGACGCCGGCGGGAAAGCTTGTGGCGGCGCCAGAGGCCGCCCAGGCCGCCACGCTTCGGCGCAGCAACGGAATGCAGGCGGGCAAGTCGCGACGGCCCGCGAGCAGCGCCGCAAGCGTCAGCAAGCCGACCGGGCCCGGAGACAGTCCGCCGAGGAGGCCCACCAGGAACAGGGCGAAGGAGATCAGGGCGAACCCGCAGCCTGCCGCCAAAACCAGCGCCTCCAGCGGGTCGTCCTCGAGAAAGCCCAAACGGCGTAGAACCAGATGACCCAGCGCAAACGCCGCGGCAGCCAGGACCAGGACGGTGAGGGCGGCAAGGGGCTTCCAGACCAGGACGGGCGCCGCCGCCAACGCGGCCAGCGCCGCCGGCTCGATGCGCCGGAGCCACCGCGGACGCGCCCAGGCGTAGAGCAGAGAGGCGCCGACGAGCGCCGGCGCGACGATCCGGATCAGCGAGCCGAATAGAGGCGCCGAATCGTCGAAGGCGGCGAAGTGGCGCTGCACCGGATCGACGAACAGGACCGCCCAAGCGGCCAGCCAAGCCAGGGTGACGCCGCCCACGCGCACGGTCGGCCATCGACGAGGGCTTTCCAAGCGTCGAATCTAACACGGCTGCTACGATGTCTTGTCTGCATCCCCGGGGGGAGGTGCGGTGGACAGCGCCCGGACGAACGGCTCCATAGCGGTCGCTTTGGTCGCATTGCTGGCGATCGGCCTCTGGCTGCGCCTGGACGGCAACGCCGAGCGGACGATCTCCCACATCGAGAGCTATGCACCGGGCATCGCTTACCCGGCGGGCTTCAGCGACCCTCCGGCGCGGCTCGATCAGCGAGCCAACCTGCTGTGGGCGATCAACGACGTCCATGGGCCGTTCTGGTACCTGTGGATGCTGCCCTACGCGCAGCTCTTCGGCACGGACTTGGCGACCCTGCGGCTGCCGGCGGCGCTGTGCGGCGTAGCGACGATCCTGGGAGTATTTCTGCTGGGGAAGCGCGCCGGCGGGGCCTGGGCGGGGCTGGCGGCGGCGGCGCTGCTCACCGGCGCAGGGCACCAGGTGTACTGGTCGCAGCGGGCTCGGTTCTACGCCTCGGCTATCTGCTTGGCCGTCTGGACCACCGTCTGGCTGCTGGATCTGCTCGACCGCAAGAGCTTCTCGCCGGGACGCCTTGCGGCGCTGCTGGCGGGCAGCTTTGCGGGCCTGGCGACGCTGTACTACTACTGGCCGCTGTTCCTCGCGCAACTGCTGTGGACGGCTCTGGCCGAAGCCAAGCGGGGCCTGCGGCTGACGCTCTGGCTGGCCGTCTTGGGCCTGGCCGCCAGTCCTCTGCTGACGCTGGCCGTCTACCAGGCCCGCCCGGCGCCGTACTTGGCCTATCCCACCGCGGAGACCCTGGCGGGCTACTTCTCGTTCGGGTTCCTGTATGACCCGGCGATCGACGACGGGGTGATCGAGCGCGGTCAGGTGGGCGGCCGGGAGCTCGGCTTGGCGGTTGGCGCCGTGTTGCTGGCGCTGGCCTTGGCGAGCCGCGGCTCGGCGCCGCGGGTGGAGCCGAGCGGGGCGATCCCGGCGCCGCCGCTGTGGTTGGCCGCGCTGGCGACGGCCTCGTGCACGCTTCTGATCTTGGCGAGCGTCGGGCCGGCGGCGGAAGCGTTTCCACACAAGACGCGGTTGCTGTGGGCGACAGCGGCGTTCCCCGCGCTCGGGCTGGCGGCCTTCGCGGCGCTGGCGGGGCGCGGCGGGGAGCTTCTGCGGCGGATCGCCAAGACCGGCCCGACGTGGCTCGGCTCGCCCGTTGCGGCCTTGTTCATGCTGGCCTTGGGACCGCTGGCGATGGTGACGGCGGTGCACGAGATCACGCCCTTCTTCGCCCCGCGCGGCATGGCGCTATTTTCGCCGTTCCTGCTGGCGTTGTGCGGCGTGGGGCTGGCTCGCCTGGCGCGCAGCGGCGGCGCCGGAGCCCTGGCCGCGGCCGGGCTGCTGGTGGCGATGGTCGGGGTGCAGGCGGCCTCGATCCGCATCGTGCACAGCGAGCCGGGGGCCTTCGACTATCGCCGCATGGCGCTCGAGGTCCGCGAGCACATGGGGCCGGAAGACCGGATCTTCGTGGGCCCGCACTGGTCCGTCACGCCCCTGTTCTACTACTGGCGCAACGAAGCAGACCGACTGGTGGGAGACCACTGGGCGCAGGCCGCCGGCCAGACCCGCCGCGTTTGGCTGGTGGAGGCCGAACGGCAGCCCCTGCCCGCCGACATGCTGCCCGCCCTGGCCGGATGGCGGCAGAGCGAGCAGCTCTCTGCCCGGGCCCTGCACGCCAAACTGTTCGAACGGCCGTAGGAACACGCCGCCGAGTGAGCCTCGCGGCCGCGGCCGAAGCAGTCAAAGGCCGTAGTACACTAGGGTTTTCAGCAAGTTATTCCGGTTCATGAACCTTTTCGAGCGCATCGCCCGGCACGCCCGTCTGACCTCGCAAAGCCTGCTGGGCGCGCCGAGCCCGCCGTTCCTGATCCTTTTCATCAACTCGATTTGCAACCAGAAATGCGACCACTGCTTCTACTGGCGCAACCTGAATCGCCGCGATGACTTGAGCTTCGAGGAGCTGGTGGCGCTGTCGGAATCGCTGGGCCGCATCGAGAACCTCAACCTCTCCGGCGGCGAGCCCTTCCTGCGCAAGGAGTTCGGCGCGGTCTGCCGGCAGTTCATCCGCCGCAACAAGGTCCGCCAGATCTACTGCCCCACCAACGGCTACTTCACCGACAAAGTGGCGGCGCAGGTCCAGGAGACGCTGAAAGAGCCCGGCCTGGAGCTGTTCGTCGCCGAGATCTCCCTCGACGGGCTGGGCGAGTTTCACGACCGCTTTCGGCACTCGCCGCACGCCTTCGAGAAGGCGATGCAGACCTACGACGCGCTGGCGGAGATCCAGCGGCGCGACCCGCGGCTGCGCATTCACGCGATCTCGACCGGCACGGCGGTCAACATGGACGAGATCCGGCGGTTGACGACGTACCTGTTCGACCGCTGCCCGCAGATGGATCATCACAACCTGGTGCTGATCCGAGGCGACCGCAAGAATCCCTCGTTGGAAGGCCCTCAGCTCGAGGAGTTCCGCGAGCTCTACGGCTACATGCAACGGCTGTGGAAGTCGCGCGAGGAGGGCCGCTACGGCGCCCTCGCCGAGCCGGTGACGCAGTGGACGAAGACGCGTACCGCACAGGAGAAGCGCCAGGTGGCGCCGTGCCGGGCCGGCAACCTGAGCGCGGTCGTCTACTCCAACGGCGATGTCTCGGTCTGCGAGAACCATCCGCCCATCGGCAACCTGCGGGAGGCGAGCTTCCCCGCGATCTGGCGCAGCGCGCCGGCTCGCGAGCGGCGGCAGTCGATCGCTCGCAAGCAGTGCTGGTGCACGAACGAGACCTTCCTGTGGCCGAGCGTGATCTACCACCCCTGGATGCTGGCGCGCTCTCTGGTCGGGGCGCGGGTGTGGCGGCCCGTGGAGGGGCTGCGGCCCGCCGAGAAGACCAACGTTTCACTGGCCCCGGACGCTCGTTCCGAAGCCAGCCTGGAACGCCTGGTCCAGATTCAAGCGCCCGGCGAGTCGGGCGTCCGCGGCTAGTTTGCTGATTCCTAGTTTCCTGATTCATGGCGAAGCCCGGACTGGCGCGAAACTTTCTGTGGCTGACGGTCGGAGAGACCGCCGCCAAGGTCTTCAGTTTCCTGGCCTTCACGCACTTGGGGCGCACGCTCGGGCCGGAGCGCTACGGCGATCTGGAGTTCAGCATCGCCACGGTCGTCTTCTTCACGCTGTTCGTGCAGATGGGGTTGGGCTCCTACGGCGCACGGGAGATCGCCCGGACGCCTGAACGGGCGCAGGACCTGCTGGGCGAGATCTTCCAGTTGAGGTTGGCGATGGCAGCGCTCTCAGTGGCGGTGCTGCTGGGCTTCGCCGCGGTGATTCCCAAAGCGACCGACGTCCGGGAGCTGCTGGCGGCCTACGGGCTGAGCCTGCTGGTGACGCCGCTGCTGCTGCTGTGGTTCTTCCAGGGCCATGACGCCATGCACTGGGTGGCGGGGGCCAACTTGTTGCGGATCAGTGCGTTCGCCACGGCGGCCTTTCTGCTATTCCAGAAGTCCAGCCCGCTGTGGGCGGTGGGATTGTATGAGACCGGCGCGGTGCTGCTGTCGGCCGGGTTCGGGTTTTGGGCCGCCGGGGCCCGGATGGGCTACCGGCTGCCGCGGCTGCGCTGGAAGCCGGCGGCGCTGTGGCTCCACATGCGCAAGGGAGCGCCGATCGGCGGCTCGAACCTGGCTTGGGCCGCGCTGTGGTTCTTCCCGGTCGTGATCTTGGGGTTGCTGCGAACCGACGAGTCAGTGGGCTGGTTCGGAGCCGCGCATCGGGCAACGATGTCGGTTCACACGTTCGTCTGGTGGTACTTCTTCAACCTGTTGCCGGCGATCTCGCGCACGACCGCGCAGCCGCGCGAGGAGTTGCGCCGGCTGATTGCGCCCTCGCTCGAGCTGACCAGTTGGGGAGGTCCGGCGCTGGCCTTGGCGCTCTCGCTGCCGGCCACGCAGTTGCTCAGCGTGGCTTACGGCGCGCAGTTCGCCGGAGCCGGACCGCTGCTGGCCGCGCTGATCTGGGCCATCCCGGTAACGCTGCTCAGCGGGCACTACCGGTTCATCCTGATCGCCTTCGACCTGCAGGACCGGTTGCTCTGGTGGACGCTGCTCTCGGCGGCGCTGGCGAGCGTGCTGACGATCGCGCTGGCGCCGCGATTCGGCGCGCTGGGGGCCGCTTGGGGCTTGGTCTCGGGCAACTTGCTGTGCTTCGCGCTGTGCTGCTGGACGGTCTACGAAGCCGTGGAGCCCATCGGCTTCGTCGGGGCCGTTTGGGGGCCGGCGCTGGCGACGCTGACAGCTCTGCTCGCCTCGGCGCCGTGGAGGGGCCAGCCGTGGCTCCGGACGGCCGGGGCCTTGGCCGTCTACTGCACGATCTTTGTGATCGTGGAGCGGCGGCGGATTCCACAGTGGAGCCGCCGGCTGCTCGGCGGAGCGGCCGTAGCCGTTCCGTAGTCGTACACTATGGAGTTGGCCCGCCGAGGCCGCCTCCCCCGCAAGAGCCTGATGTCCGCCGCCGCCCGACGTTTGGATGTGGTGATTCCCGTGCTCAACGAGGCGCATGTCCTGCGTCACAGCGTGGAGACCGTCCTGGCGTTCCTGGAGCGCAGCTTCGACTTGGACTACCGCCTCGTGATCGTCGACAACGGCTCGACCGACGGCACCCACGAGCTAGCGCAGGAGCTGTCGTTCGAGCACGCCAGGGTGTACGCTCTGCGGCTGGAGCAGAGGGGGCGGGGGCGGGCGTTGCGGTACGCCTGGACGCACAGTCAGGCCGATTGCGCCTGCTACATGGACGTGGACCTATCGACCGACCTCGACGAGCTCCCCCTGCTGGTCGGCGCGATTCTGGACGAAGGCTACGACATCGCCATCGGCTCGCGGCTGCTGCCGCAGTCGCGGGTGACGCGCTCGCTGAAGCGGACCATCATCTCGCGCGCGTACAATCGGTTCTTGAAAGTCGCCCTGGCAACCCGACTCAGCGACGCCCAGTGCGGCTTTAAAGCCGTCAACCAGCGCGTGATCCGCGAGATCGTACCGCAGGTGCGCGACGAGAGCTGGTTCTTCGACACCGAGATGCTGGCCCTGGCCGAGCGCCGCGGCCTGCGTATCAAGGACTTGCCCGTGGTGTGGGCCGAGGACGACGACAGCCGCGTGAAGATTCTGCAGACCGCCTGGGACGACATCCAGGGCGTGTTGCGGCTGCGCCGGCAGTTTCGCGCCGACGGCGAGCGCGTGAGCCGCGCCGCAGCCGCCGGGGGACCGCAATGAAGGTCCTGCTGGTCAACCCTTCCCAGGTCCGCTTGGTGCAGAAGAAGGGCCGGATCTACGCTCGCCGCTGGCCCCCGCTGGATTTGGCGACGACGGCCGCAGCGCTCGAGCGCGAGGGCGTGACGACCGACGTGATCGACGGCAACGCCGAAGGCCTGGCGCCGTCGGAGTTGGCGGCGCGAGCGCGCGGCTACGACAAGATCTTCGTCACCTCCACCAGCCTCGACCGCTGGCAGTGTCCGCATTTGGACCTGCGGCCCTTTCTGGCCACGGTCGAAGCCTTGCGGCCGCTGGCGCCGGAGCTCTATGTGCTGGGCAGCCACGGCACCGTGCGGCCGGCCGAGATGCTCGAGGCGACCGGGGCGACGGCGGTGGTCCGCGGCGAGCCGGAACGGACCGTCGTCGAGCTGGCCGCCGGAGGGAGCTTGGCCGCCACCCGGGGCCTCACCTGGCGCGACGGCGACCGCACCGTCCACAACCCCGAGCAGGCGCCCGTGAAGCTCGACGAGCTGCCGCTGCCGGCCTTCCACAAGCTGCCGATGGAGCGCTACAGCTACGAGGTGCTGGGCGACCGCTTCAGCCTGTTCGAGATGTCCCGCGGCTGCGCCTCCAACTGCAACTTCTGCTTGCTGGAGACCTACGGCGTGGGCGTGCGCAAGAAGTCCGTCGACACGCTGGCGCGCGAAGTGGAGCATGCGGTCAAGAACTTCGGCGTGAAGACGGCTTACTTCATCGACCTGGAGTTCACGGTGCTGCGCAAGCAGGCGCTGGAGTTCTCCGACTGGCTGGCTCGCCAGAGCTACGACTTTCGCTGGTGCTGCCAGACGCGGTTCGACCTGGTGAATCCGGACATGCTGCGGCAGATGAAGCGGGCCGGCTGCCGGCTGATCCACTTTGGCGTCGAGGCCGGCAGCGAAGAGCTGCTGGACTGGACCAACAAGAAGATCACCATGCGGCAGATCGAGGACGGGATGCGGATGGTGAAGGAAGCCGGCATCGAGTCGGCCTGCTTCTTCATCTTCGGCTTCCCCGGCGCGCGCCAGAAGGAGATGGACGACATCTACCGCTTCGCCGTGAAGCTGAACCCGACCTACGCCCTGTTCCACGTGGCCGCGCCATACCCCGGCACGGCGCTCTATGAGCAGGTGAAGAACGACCCGAACGTACGATTCAGCGACGACACGCTGTTCCCGGAAGCGATCGAGGGACCGCTGACGGTCTCCGAGCTCAAGCGGATGACCCGCACGGCCTACCTGAAGTACTACACGCGGCCGTCGTACTTGCTCTCGCGGCTGGGCAAGGGCGAAGTGCGGGCGCTGTGGAACCAAGCGAATCTGTTCTGGCAGTTCGTGCGCGCCTGAGGGCGCGGAGACCTCATTTCTTGTCTCGCAGAATCGCGGTTCAGCTCCTGGGCTCGGCCCTGTTGGCGGCGGCGCTGATCCCGTCAGCTAGCTGGGAGGCGGTTCTGGGCGCCGAACCGGGCGCACTCGAGTGGGGGCCGGCGCTGTTCCGTGCGCTGCTGGCGTTCCATGGGGCCGCGTTGGTTTGGGCCGGACGCCGCCCTTGGGATCTCTGGCTGCGCGGCCCGGGCTTCGAGCGGAGCGAGTGGCTGGCGCTGGGGGGCCTCGTGGCGGCGGCGCTGGCGCTGCGGCTCTACCGCCTGAACACGCAGCTCTGGGTGGACGAGGTGTTCATGCTGCTCGACTTCGGCCGGGCGCCGCTCGAGCGCATTCTCACGATGTTTCCGTCGCAGAACCAGCACATGCTCTACTCGCTTTCGGCGCGGGCGTGCGTGGGGCTGTTCGGCGAGAGCCCTTGGGCCCTGCGGCTGCCGGCGGCGCTGCTGGGCGCAGCCACGACGGTTCCGCTGTATGGGCTGGGCCGCAAGCTCTGGGACCGCCGGATCGCGCTGGCGGCGGCGGGCTTGCTGACGGTCTCTTACCACCACATCTGGTTCTCGCAGAACGCCCGCGGCTATTCGGCCCTGCTGCTGTTCGCCGTGTGGGCGACGTGGCTGTGGCTGGAAGCGGTCGACCGCAACGAACCGGCGCTATGGATCGGGTACGGGGCGACGCTGGCGCTGGGGCTGGGCTTCCACCTGACGATGCTGTTCGTGGCGGCGGCGCACGGGCTGGTCTGGCTGGCCGGGCTGGCGCGCGGTGCGGGCATTCCGGTGAGGGGGCCTCTGCTGGCTTGGCTGTTCGGCGCGACGGCCACGTTGCAGATCCATGCGCTGGCGCTGCCGGAGTTCTTCTCGTCGGCGCTGCATGAGGCTTCGATGGATTCGGAATGGACCGAGCCGCTGTGGGTTCTGGCGGAGATGGTGCGAAACCTGAAGATCGGCTGGTCCGGCAGCGCCGTGCTGGCCGTGGGCGGCGTGGTGCTGGCGGCCGGTTGGCTGGATTTGGCGCGGCGACGCTGGGACGCGGCCTGGATCTTCGGGCTGGCGCCCGCGCTGGGCGGCGGCCTGACGTTGGCGATGGGTCACAACCTGTGGCCGCGCTTCTTCTTCTTCGCCATGGGCTTTGCGTTGCTGCTGGCGCTGGGGGGCGCGTTCGCACTGCCACGGCGGCTGTTCGGCGAACGGGCCGGCGCAAGGTGGGGAACGGCCGTTTCCGCCTTGCTGATCGCGGCTTCGGCAGCCACGCTACCGCGCGTCTACGCCCTGCCCAAGCAGGATTTCGAGGGCGCCCGCGCCTTTGCGGAAAGCGGTTCGGCGGCCGTCATCGCGCCGGGCATCGCCGGACGCATCTACCACGGCTACTACGCGCCGGCTTGGCTCGCGGTCGAGACCCCCGAGGAGCTGGCGGCGGCCCGCTCCCGCGCTCCCGGCGCCTGGCTGGTCTACACCCTGGCGCCGGAGATCCGAGCCTTCCAACCGGCCGTGTGGGACACCATCGAGCGCGACTACGAACCGGTACGACGCTTTCCGGGCACGCTCGGCGAGGGCGAGATCGTGGTCTGCCGCCCCAAGGAGAACCGCTGATGGGCCCGTTGCGCCTCTACCTGTTTCTGGGGCTGGTGGCCCACAAGGCGGTTTGGGAAGTCTTGAAACGGCGTCTGCCGCCCGAGCGTCGCCGGACCAAGCGAGCCCTGCCGGCGATCGCGCAGCTCGCCAAGGCCGTCAAGGTCGTCCTGCTGCTGGGCTTTCTGGCCCAGCCGTTCCTGCCGACCCTCCTACCCATCGCCCCGGACCCGGCGCCGCTGGAACTGCTGGGCGGGCTGCTGTACACGGTCGGGCTGGCGACGGCGATCGCGGGGCGGGTGCAGCTCGGCTCGCAGTGGTCGGACATCGAAGCGGCCGGGCTGTTGCCGGGCCACAGACTGGTCGGCGAAGGGATCTACCGCTACCTCCGCCACCCGATCTACGCCGGAGACTTGACGATGCTGCTGGGCTTCGAGCTGGCGCTGAACTCCTGGCTCGCCTTGGGGGTCGGGCTCCTCGTCCCGGTGGTGGCGCGCCAAGCGCTGCAAGAGGAGAAGCTGCTCGCCGCGAAGCTGCCGGGCTACGCGGAGTACCGCCGCCACACCAAAGGCTTCATCCCCTTCATCGTCTGAGCTCCGGCTCACGGGCCACTTTGTTCCTACACTGAATCCATGGAGCCCCGCCCGGTTCGCGCCTCGCATTCCACACTCTCCGAGCTCGCCCTGCCGAACGAAGCCAACGGCCTGGGGACGCTGCTCGGCGGACGCATCATGCATCTGATCGACATCGCCGGAGCGCTGGCGGCGGCGCGTCACGCCCGTCAGTTCGTCGTCACGGCCTCGTTCGACCACATGGATTTTCTGGAGCCGGTGATGATCGGCGAGCTCGTCGAGCTGCACGCCTCGGTGAACCGGGCGTTTCGGACGTCGATGGAGGTGGGAGTCAAAGTCTTTGCCGAGGACCTGCGCAAGGCCTCTAGGCGGCACGTCGCCTCGGCGTACCTGACCTTCGTGGCGCTCGACGCGGACCGACGGCCGCAGCCGGTGCCCCCGGCGCTGCCCGAGACCGACGAGGAGAAGCGGCGCTATGAGCAGGCCGGCGAACGCCGCACCTACCGGCTCAGCCAGCGCCAGCGCCGGCGGGCGCAGTAGTCAGTAGCGCTCGAAGAGCAGGGAGTCTGCCGCGACGCCGCGGGCGCGCAGCAGCTCGTAGCAGTCGGCGATCATCTCCGGACGGCCGCAGAAGTAGACGTCCACAGCGGATTCCCGGCCGGCGACGGCGGCTTCCAAGTGCCCCTGCACGCGACCCGCGCCGCCGCTCCACTCCGGGTGCGGCTGGGTGACCGTGGGGGTGAAGCGGAAGCCCGGATACTGCCGCGCAAGCTCCTCGAAGCGCTCCCGCTCGAGCAGCCGCTCCGGGAAACGGGAGCCGTAGATCAGCTCGAAGCGCCCTTCCGGCGCCTCGAGCAGGGCTGTTTCCAGCATGGCGCGCAGGGGGGCTATGCCGGTGCCGGTGGCAACGAAGATGGCGTCCCGCAGCGGCCGCCGCAGCCCGAAGTGGCCGCTCGGTCCCCAGGCCGCCAGCTCCTGGCCCAGCGGCATCGCGCGCAGGAATCGGCCGCCCTCGTCGTCGCTCAACTGCATCAGCAGCTCGAAGCGGTTGTCTTGGCCCGGCGGCGAGGCGATCGAGTAGTAACGATCCTCGGCCCAGTCGCCCCTGCGCAGGCCCAGCCGCAGGTGTTGCCCCGGAAGGAACTCGAACCGCTCGCGGTCTTCGGCTTCGAAGACGCAGGCGCGGACGTCGTCGCACAGGAACCGAGCCTCGACCAGCCGCGCAGGGAAAGCTCCGGCGGCGATCATGACAACGCTTCAGCGGCCCGCTCGGCCAAGGCCTTCGCCAGCGCGGGATGGCCGCCCAGGGGCTCGCTCAGTATCAATTCGAGGTCGGGGCTCGCGGCCGAGGCTTCCGCCAACAGCGCCGGCAGGTCGTTCTTGAGATGGACGCCCATCACCAAAAAGTATGGCGTGACGACGATGCGCCGCGCACCGCGCCCGGCCAGCCGCTCCACGGCCTGCGCCAGGGTCGGCTCGGCGAGCTCGAGGAAAGCTTCCTGCCACAGCGCGAAACCGGCCTGCCGGGCGGCCTCGCCGGCGACGTCGCGAACGGACTGATTGGCCTCCGGCACACGCGAGCCGTGAGCGAAGACGATGAGGGCTTCGGATCGCAAGACTCAGTCTAGCTGCAGGCCCTTCAGGCCCGCCCCGTCCGCTCGTAGGCGTCGGCGAGCTTCAGCATGCGGGCCTCGTCGAAGTGCTTGGCGAGAATCTGCAGGCCGACCGGCAGGCCCTCGGTCTGCGTCACCCCGCAGGGCACGCTCACGCCGCAGATGCCGGCCAGCGAGGCCGTCACGGTGTAGATGTCGCTGAGGTACATCGCCAGCGGATCGGCCGTCAGCTCGCCGAGCTTGAACGGCGGCGTGGGCGAGACCGGCGTGACGATGGCGTCGACCGTTTCAAAGGCCTTCTCGAAGTCCTGAGTAATCAGCCGGCGGACCTTCTGCGCCTTGCGGTAGTAGGCGTCGTAGTAGCCCGAGCTCAGCACGTAGGTCCCCAGGATGATGCGGCGGGTGACCTCCTTGCCGAAGCCTTCGTGGCGGCTGTCGCGGTACATCGCCCGCAGGTCGCCGCCCTTCTCCGACCGGCGCGTGTAGCGCACACCGTCATAGCGCGCCAGGTTGGCGCTGGCTTCGGCGGTGCAGATCAGGTAGTAGGTGGCGATGGCGTACTCGGTGTGCGGCATCGAGATCTCGACCGGCTCGCAGCCGAGCTTTTCGAGCGCCTGGATGGCCTGCTGAATGCGCGCGCCCACTTCCGGGTCGAGCCCTTCGGCGAAGTACTCCTTGGGAATGCCGATCTTGAGGCCTTTCACCTGGCCGTCCAACGCGGCGACATAGTCGTCGACCGGGGCGCCGGCGGAGGTCGAATCCTTGGGATCGCGCCCGGAGATCAGCTCCATCACGCGCGCCGAGTCCTTGACGTTCTTCGAGAACGGCCCGATGTGGTCGAGCGAGCTGGCGAAAGCCGCCAAGCCGTAGCGCGAGACGCGGCCGTAGGTGGGCAGCACGCCGACCACGCCGCAGAAGGACGCCGGCTGGCGAATCGAGCCGCCGGTGTCCGAACCCAGCGCAATCGGCGCCATGCCGGCGGCCACCGCGGCGGCCGAGCCGCCCGAGGAGCCGCCCGGCGCCCGTCCGGGGGCGGCTGGGTTCTGTACGGGATAGAACGCGGAGTTCTCGTTCGACGAGCCCATCGCGAACTCATCGCAATTGGCCTTGCCCAACATCATCGCGCCGGCAGCCTCGAGCCGCCGGACAGCGGTGGCGGTGTAAGGCGGCACGAAATTCTCCAGGATCTTCGAGGCGCACGTGGTCCGCACGCCCTCGGTCATGATCACGTCTTTGATCGCCACCGGCACGCCGTCGAGCGGTAGCAGCTCTTCGCCGGCGGCCAGACGCGCATCGGTCGCCGCCGCGGCAGCCAGCGCGGACTCGGGCGTGAAGTGCAGGAAGGCGCCGATCTCCTGGTTCGAAGCCTGGGCGAAACGGATCGCTTCCGCGGCCAACTCGGTGGCGCTGAACGCCTTGTCGCGCAGACCGGCGTGAATCGAGTCGATAGTAAGGCTCGGGTAGTCCATGGTGCGGCTCCTGGGGCTAGCGCTCGATCACCAAGGGAACCTTGAAGTGGCCCGCGCCGGCCAGCGGCGCGTTGGCCAGGGCCTGCTCGCGGTCCAGACTCGGCTCGAGCTCGTCGGGGCGCAACGCGGCCTCTTCCGCGCCCTCGAAGAGCACATGCGACATCGGCTCCACCGAGGCCGTGTCCAGCTCGTTGAGCTTGTCCACGTAGGTCAAGATCTCTTCGAGATCGCCCTGGTAGGCCTTGACCTCCGAGTCCGTCAAGCTCAAATGCGCCAACTCGGCGATGTACCGAACCTCTTTCTCGCTGATCTTCATGGCGATATCAAACTCTTGATTCTAGCGTCGATCCGCCAAGCGCTTGGAGCGCTCGTAGGCGGCGCGGCGCATGGGGTCGGCGACCGAACCCTCTTCCCGGCCCGAGGCGGTCATGGCTCGCATCGGCGGCTTCGAAGGCAAGAAGCGTCCGGGTCGAAACACGATGCGCCGCAAGGCCGCGCGTCCGGCGCGCTGATTGAGGCGGCGGCGCAGCTCGGGCTCGAACTCCTTGAGTTGCTCCACCCACTCCGGCCCAGCCACCTCGACGTACAGGATTCCGTTGCGCAGCCCGGCCGCCCGCGTGCAAGCGGCCAAGGCGTCTCCGGCGACCAGCGGCCACTGCGAGGGAAGCCAGTCGGAGACGTCGGCCACCGGACCGTCGGCGGCGTTGAACAGACCGGCAATGATGTCGCGCGCGGGCTTCACGGGGAGGCGCTCGGGGCTGGAGCGGTCGAAAGGGACAGTCTATCACGCCCCTTGGGCTGGAGCGACCGTGTCGCGCGGCGGGACAAAGGTGTGTCACAAGGCCTCACCGGTCGCCTTATCGAAACACTAAGTCTCGATGTTAGAATGAGTTGAGAAAAGGCGCCCGAATTGCTCCGACGGGCGGGAGACCATGCGCAACCTACGCCTGTTCGGGTTGGTTCTAGCGGCCACATCGCTCTGCGGCGCAACGACGTTGCAGAGGCTTTCCCTCGAAGACCTCGTCCGAGAGTCGGTGGCGGTCGTGCGCGGCCGTGTGGCGGAGGTGCGGACCGAGCGCGTCGGCGCGATGATCTACACCGTCGCCCGCCTGGAGCTCAGCCAAGTCTGGAAGGGCTCGGAAGCGGAAGGCGGCAGCGTGGAGGTCTCCTCGCCGGGCGGCGCCTGGCAGGGGCTGGAGCAGCGCTTCCCCGGCGCGCCGCGACTGGAAGCCGGCCGCGACTACGTGCTGTTCCTGTGGGCGGGCCCGAGCGGGCGCATCCAGCTCACCGGCTTCAGCCAGGGCGTGCTGGAGGTCGTGGAAGGGCCGGGCGGCGGGGTGCGCGTGACGCGCGAGGCGTTGTCGGAGGAGCTGTTGCTGCCCGACGCGCAAGGGCCGCAGGCCGCCTCGGAGAAGCTCGATCTGTCGCTCGAAGAGCTCGACGAATTGCTGCGGCAAGCCTTGGCGACGGAGGCGTCGCGGTGAGAGCTTTGTGGCGCGCCGCCGCCCTGCTGCCGCTGTTGGCGCTGGGCTCCTCGGCCTACTATCATTTCGTACACTTTCGCAACGGCCAGCGGGTCGTGGAGCGGTACGACCTCGACGAGCTGGTGGACCAGACGCTGGACTTCTACGTCTCGCTCGAACAGGCCCCGCGGCTGAGCTCCAACGACAGCTTCGAGGGCGTGCTGAGCCAGATTCGGCAAGCTCTCTCGGTGTGGGACTCGGTGTCGACCTCGGCGCTGCGGGTGCGCTTCGGCGGTGTGATCGAGGGCGACCTGCCCGGGTCGGGGCCGGCCGGCGAGATCGTCTTCGCGGAGCTGCCGCCCGGCGTGCTGGGCATGAGCTCGCCCACCACGTTCAGCGAAGTGCGGGGAGACTTCCGCCCGATTCGCCGCTCGCAGGTAATCCTGTCGAGCGAGTTGGCGCAAGGCTCTCGACCGCGCCAGAGCTTTTCGGAGCTGTTCTTCGGAACGCTCGTGCATGAGATCGGCCACGCCTTGGGGCTGCAGCACACCATCGCCAGCGCGGCCATGAGCACCGACGTGACGCGCGGGACCAGCCGGGCAAGGCCGCTGAGCGAGGATGACATCGCCGGCGTCTCGCTGCTCTACCCTACTTCGGCGCTGGCTCGCCAGACGGGCTCGATCGAAGGCCGCGTGACGGCGACCAGTGGCGGGCCGGTCGCGTTGGCGTCCGTGGTGGCGGTTCACCCGGGCGGCGCGGTCGTCTCCGCGCTCACCGACCCGGACGGGACCTACGAGCTGGCGGGCCTGCTGCCGGGCGCCTATCGGGTCTACGTGCACGCCCTTCCGCCGGCTTCGCTGGCCGGCGCCGGACCAGCCAACGTGGTGTTGCCGGAGAGCGCAGACGGCGTGAACATCGCCGCCGGGCCGTCCTTCTACACCCAGTTTTATGGCGGCCGGGACCGCCCGGAAGCTTCGCCGCGCGTGGACGTCGCCGCCGGACAGGTGCGCGGCGCCACGGATTTCCAGGTGCGCCTGCGCGATCAGGTCGGCATCTACAACGTCACCACCTACAGCTTCCCGGGCAACGGCGCGCCGGGAGTGCACCCGGCGTTTCTACATCTGACGCGCAATAGCGACTTCCTGCTGGGGGCCGGGCAGAACCTCACCCAGGCGGCCTCCCTGTTGACCGTGGAGCCGCTGGACGCCCCGGTGGAAATCCAGGCCGGCGCGCCGCATCTCTACAGCCTCGATCAGCGCTTCGTGCAGCTCGACTTTGCCGCCTCGCCGTTCGCCGCGCCCGGGCCGTTGCACCTGCTGTTCCGCACGCCGGACGACCTATACGTCTTGCCCTGGGCGGCGACGCTGGCCTCCGAGCAGGCGCCGATCATCTACTTCCTGACGCCGGACTTTCTCTCCGGCGGGGCCGTGTGGCGGCTGCGGGGCGACAATCTCGAAGCCGGGTCGCAGGTGTATTTCGACGGGCGTCCGGCCAAGGTGCTGGACTACGAGCCGGACTTTCAAGAGCTGCTGGTGGAGCCGCCCCCCGGACCGCCTGGGCACCGCGCCGTGGTGACGGTCTACAACCCGGATGGGCAGAGCTCGGCGCTGACGCTGCCCGACGGCAACGCCATGTTCGAGTATCCTTCCGGGCCGGCTTTGTCCTTCCGGCTGTCGCCGGACTCGATCGCTTCGGACGAAGAAACGGTGATCGAGATCACCTCGGACACGATGGAGCTCTCGGCCGGCGATATCAGCGTGGGATTCGGATCGAGCGACGTGGTCGTGCGCCGCGTGCAGGTCGTCGACGCACATCGCCTGCTGGCGGTGGTCGCAGCCGCGCCCGGCGATGGCGGCAACCTGACGGCGACCGTGGTCAGCGGTATCCAGACAGCCATTCAAACGCAGGCCTTGCAGGTGACCGGCGCCGCTTTGACGACCGCGAACCGGCCGGCCTTGCGCTACGGAGGGCTGGTAAACAGCGCCAGCGGCCAGCCGGATCTCGCTCCCGGCGTATTGGCTTCGCTGTTTGGCCGGAGCCTGACCGTGGCCGGCCGAGAGAGCGAGGCCCGCGTGACGATCGGCGGACAGCCGGCGCAGGTGCTGGCGGCGTCGGAAGGGCAGATCAACTTGGTCATCCCGGAAGGCCTGGCGAGCGGGGCCGTGGAGTACCGCGTGTTCAACGGCGAGGCCGAGAGCGCGCCGATGTTGGCGGACCTGCGCGCGACTGCGCCGGGCGTCTTCCGGGCCGTGACGGGCAACGACCTGACGCTCAGCAAGACCGTCGAGGCGGGGATCTCTCTCGGGCTGCTGTGCACGGGCATCGGCGACGGCGACTCGGCGGCGGTGGTGGTCGTGGCGAACGGCCTACGGCTGACCCCGACGGCGATCGAACGCACACCGACGCCGGGCGTGTGGGTGGTCCGCTTCCAGTTGCCCGCGGCTCTCAACGAGAGCTCGCGGGTCTTCTTGGCATTGTGGGCCGGCGGCCGCAGGAGCAACACCGTGCTGCTGCCCGACGGGCTCCTCTCCGGCGTCGCGCCGACCCTGCAGCCCTCCCCGGGCCTCCAGGTCGCGGTCCGGTAGACCGCTATAATCGCCCTTGTGGCAAGAGCGCTTCCGATCGCCTGCGGGCTGCTAACTCTGGCCTGCGCGCTCGGCGCGCAAGCGCCGGAGTCCGGACCCGACTTCGATCCCGCCGAGCTCGAAACGTCCGTTCACCAGATCGCCGAGGTCTTCTCGCTGCTCGAACAGCGGCTGGCCGACCCCTTCGACGTCAATCAGGCTTTCTACGCCGGGGCCATTCCGGCCATGGTGCGGACGCTCGATCCGCATTCGGCTTTCCTGGACCCGCAGCAGTTCGAGTCGCTGCAGCAGATGCAGCGGTCGACCGAGAAAGGGTTCGGCAGTGTCGTCTCGATCAGCCTGGGCCGCGTGACGGTGCTGCAAACCCTGCCGGAGAGCCCCTCGATGCGGGCCGGGCTGTCGCCGGGCGACGAGATCGTGGCCATCAACGGATACGTGCTGTCGCAGCTCTCGGTGGAGCAGTTGGTGGGCCTGCTCTCGCAGTCGCGGCAGCAGCCTGCCCAGTTGATGGTGCAGAGGCCGAACTTCGCGCGACTGATTCCGCTGACGCTGGTTCCGGAGGAGATGGCCGACCCCAGCGTCCGCAACCCGTTTCATCTGGAGGACGGGATCGGGTACGTCAAGCTCGGCAGCTTCGGCGGCGCCACGGACGTGGAGTTGCATGAAGCCATCGAAAGCCTGGGCGGCCGGGACCTCAAAGGCCTGGTGATCGACTTGCGCAAGAACCCCGGCGGAGTCGTCGAGGCGGCCATCGGCGTGGCGGCGCTGTTCCTGGAGCCGAACCAGCGCATTCTCTGGATCCAAGGCCGCAACGGGCCGCAGGAGGAGGTGCGGGCGCCGGCCGACAACGAGCCTTACCGCTTTCCGGTCGCCGTGGTGGTCAACGAGGAGACGGCCAGCGCCTCCGAGATCGTCTCGGGAGCGTTGCAGGATCACGACCGGGCGGCCATCGTGGGAACGCGAACCTACGGCAAGGGCTTGGTGCAGCGGGTCTATCCTCTGTCGGAGGACTCCGGGCTGGCGCTGACCACGGCTTTGTATCTCTCTCCCAGTGAGCGTCCGATTCAGCGGCCCATGGGCGACTGCCAGGAGTTCCAGCTCGCTTCCTGCGAGCAACAGGAGGCCGGAGAGTACGCCACCGATTCGGGCCGCATGATCCCCGGAGGCGGCGGCGTGCAGCCGGACGTGGTAGTCGCGCCGCGTTCCTATTCGCGGTTCGAGATCGCAATTGCGGCCAGCAACTCCTACCTGGACTTCGCCCGCAAGATCGTCGAGGAGCGCAAGGAAGCCGTCGGCCCGGACTTCCAGGTGACGCCGGCCATTCTGGACGACTTCCAGTTGTTTCTCTCCAAGCGCAGCATCCGGCCCACTCTGTCGGAATGGACCGCCACGGTCGAGCTGATTCGGGCCGGTCTGCAGCAGGAGGTCTTGAACCTGGCGGTGGGGGTGGACGCGGGCGAGCGGATCGAGTTGCGGGTGGACCCGCAGATCAAGGCCGCCCTGGCGCAGATCCGCGCCAAGCGCTGAGACCGTCGATTCGGCCCGACCCGTGATACTCTGCGATTCGGAATGAAATCCAAGGTCCTCGAGTACAAAGGCCGGGACATTACCGTCTCCTACGACGTAGCGCGCTGCATCCACGCAGCCACCTGCGTCAAGCGGCTGCCGGCCGTGTTCGACGTCCAGAAGAAGCCCTGGGTGCAGCCGGACCATGCCGAAGCGGACGCCGTGGCGACCGTAGTGGCCCGCTGCCCCACCGGCGCGCTGCACTCGGAACGCGTAGCGGACGTGCATGCCGAAGAGGCCCCGACGACCAGCTCCGTGCGCGTCTCCCCCGACGGTCCGCTGTTCGTCCACGCTCGGACCAAGCTGCAACAGCTCAGCGGCGGCGCTCTGCTCGAGGACACGCGCATGGCCCTGTGCCGCTGCGGCGCCTCGCAGAACAAACCGCTGTGCGACAACGCGCATCGCGAAGCCGGCTTTCGGGATGGCGGGGCGCTGGGCAAGGCGGCCGGAGACGGCGCCGATGCGAGCGAGCACGGCGACTTGACGGTCAGCGCGGCGCCGAACGGCCCACTGCTGCTCGACGGCTCCTTTGTGATTCACGGCTCCGACGGCGCCGAGCATCGCGCCCGCAAGGCCGCCCTGTGCCGCTGCGGCCTCTCCGGCAACAAGCCCTACTGCGACGGCTCGCACGCGACCGGCGGATTTCGGGCCGAGTGAGCGCACCGATGACCGACTTTCGAGAAGCTTGGGACCGCGTGGCGGCCCTTCAGGGCGAGACCTTCCGCACCGAACGCGGCCAGGAGTTCAGCTACCAGTTCAAGAAGACCTTCGTGGTGGTGAGCCCGGGAGATCAGTCCATCCCCCGCACCAACTTCGAGAAGGTCTTCAAGCAGTCGCCGAAGCCGGTGCAGGGCCAGCGCCACATCGAGGCGATCTACGCCGACGAGCGCTTCCGGGCCTGAGCGGGCCCCAAGCGTCAGCGCTGGTCGCGGCGCAGGGTCATGCCGCCGTCCGCCGTCAGGACTTGGCCGGTGACATAGCTGTCCGGCTCGATCAAGAAGCGCACCGTGCGGGCGATGTCTTCGGCCCGGCCGAAGCGCGGGATCACTCCCGAGGCGACGAACGGATCGTACTTGCCGCTGCGCAGGCTCGTCTGCGCCATGCCCGCCATGGTCGCGCCGGGCGCCACCACGTTGACGCGAATGTTGGGCCGTCCGCCCACCTCTTTCGCCAGGACCAACGCGGCCTGCGTCAGCGCGGCCTTGGCCGAGGCGTAGGCCGTGGAGCCCTCGAACGGATAGCCGCCTTGCATGCTCGAAAACAGCACGATGGACCCCGGGGTTTCGGCGTCCCGCAGGCGCTCGGCGGCGGCGCGGGCGAGTAGGACGGGGCCCAGATAGTTGGCCTCGAGCGAAGCCCGCAGGGTCTGCTCGTCGGCGCCGCGGGCCGGATCGCCCGAAAACGCCACGAGCGCCTCGAGCGACGGGCCGGCGGCAGTGAGCAGGGCTTCGCGGGTTTCCACCGTGTTCAGGTCGCCGGCGACGAGCTCGACCGCGGGCGAGCCGGCGGCGCGGGCGGCGGAGGCCAGGGCCTCGGCGCGTTCGCGGTTCGAGCGATAGCCGAGGACGAGCCGCGCGCCTTCGCGCGCCAGCAGAATCGCAGTGGCTGCACCGAGGCCTCCCGAGCCGCCGGCCAGTACGACCGTCCGGCCGGCCAGCGTCCGCTCGGGAAAATCGAACTCGAAGCGCTCGTAGCGCGCCGCGAGGGATTCGTCGAAGTAGTCAGACGGCATGATCTCGAAGGGGCTCGCTGTCGGTGCGCTGCGCGGCGTAGCCAACGGCGATCAGGGTGAGCCACAGCGCCAACACCTCGCTGTCTCCCAAGGTGACGTCGAAGGCGCCGACCACCAAGACGGCGAGCGTTCCGGCCAGTCCGGCCTGGATGGCCGCGCGGTCGTCACTGCGGCCCGGGGGCGTGCGTCGCAGCGCGCGGGCGTGGTCGAGCAGGATCTTGCCGAGCAGCCAGAGCAGAAACAAGAGAGCCGGCAGCCCTCGCTCGGCCGGAAAGTGTACATAGATGCTGTGCAGGTGGCCGTAGTAGGCCGGCGGCAGCTCGGTCACGTCCGGGTCCAGATAGTCGCGGAACAACGGGCCGACGCGCTCGGGGCCCACGCCGAACAGCGGATGGTCTTCGATCATTCGCGCGCCGGTCTTCCACATCAGCAGGCGCCCGGCGTTGGCGGAGGCGTCGCCGATCGAACGCACCCGCTGCTGCAAGGCCGCCGGCGAAGCCGCCAGCAGAGCCACGACACCGATCGGGGCCAGCCACAGCAGCTTCGGCCGCGCCTGTGCCACGAAGTACGCCGCCAGCGCCAGCAACGCCAGCCAGACGCTGCGAGTGAAGGTCAAGACCAGACCGGCGGCCAAGCACACGGCCACGGCCCGCCAGGTCCACATGGCGCGCCGCACCGAGGTCCCGAAAAGCAGGCTGGCGACCAGCGCCAGGAACACCAGCAGGCCGGCTTGGGAGAACGTCATCCAGTGGCTGAAGAAGCCCGTGATGCGGTCCGGCGCGTAGAACGTGCCAAAATCCACGCCCGCAGCCCGAGCCGCCAGCACGCGCACGGCGAACTGCGCCACGCCAACCGCGATGGCGATGAAGCAGGCCACGAACCAGCCCTGCAGCAGCCTCCGTCGGCGATCGGTCGAGTCGAAGAGTGTGTACGCCACCGGCAGCGCCAGGAAGACGTAGAACTTCTTGAATTGGGGAGCCGCTTCGGCGAAGTGCCCGTTGGCGATGGCCGAAACGATCGTCCAACCCAAGAACAGGCCCAGCGGGAGCGCGATCGACGGCATGCGCCAGCGCTTGCGCGACGCCAACAGCAAAGCGAGCGTCAGCCCCAGGGCCAGGTGGGAGAGGGCGATCGAAAACAAGCCCGCGACCGAGAACACGAAGGCCCCGGCCGCGGCGGCTTCTTCCAGGCGCTGCTGGGACATCGACTGTCCCAGTATGCCACTCCCGATCGCCGGCGGTTCAGGCCTTCGCCCGCTGCGTGCGCGGCAAGCCGCGGCGCATCGGCTTGAGCGTGAAGTAGCCCTTGGCGAGCTGCGGCTTCAGCCGGATCGCCTGCTCGAAGCTCTCGAGCGCCTCATCCTCCTCGCCCATGGCCTGCAGGGCCACGGCCAGGTTCAAGTGCGCTTCGGCCAGCTTGTCGTTGCGCTCCACGGCGGCGCGGTAGTAGTCGGCCGCTTTGGAGTGATTCTCCGCCTTCTGCTCCAGCAGCCCGGCGTTGAAGAGCACCTCGGCGGAATCGCCCTTCAGGCCGGCTAGCTTGTTGTAGATCTCGCGGGCCTGGTCGTAGTTCTTCTGCACGACCCGCACCGAGGCCAACCCCAACAAGGCTTCCGGCTCGTCGGGCCGCAGGCTCAGGACCTTCTCGAACGACTCGGCGGCCTTGTCGTACTCCTGCAGGCGCAGGTGGGCGATGCCGCGGTTGAGCCAGGCTTCCGGCCACTCCGGCTTGTGCTTGATGCAGCGCTCGTAGAGCATCGAAGCCTGCTTCCACTGGCCGTTCTTGTGCAGGGTGGTGCCGAGCCGGAACAGCGGCTCGGGCGAGCTGGTGGCTTCAGCGACGCGGTCGTAATAGGCCACGGCCTTGTCCCACTCCTGGTTGCGCTCGTGCATCACCGCCAGGGAGTAGAGCGCCGGCAGCGAATCGTCGTCGAAGCCCAGCACGGATTCGTACAGCTTGCGGGCCTCGTCGTTGCGGTCGAGTTCCTGGAAGCAGGCCGCCAAGTTCAGGTGGGCCTCCACGGAGTCTTCGCGCACGTCCAGAGCCTTGCGGTACGACGGAATCGCCGCCTCGTAGTCGGCGCGCTTCTGGCTCACCAACCCGAGGTTGTACCAGCCCTCGTAGGAGTCGGACTCGAGCTCGGTGAGCCGCTGGTAGTGCTCCTGGGCTTCGTCGAGCTTCTCCTGGCGATAGAGCACGTAGGCCAAGCCCTCGTGCGCCTTGGCGTTGTCGGGCGCGATCTTGAGCAACTGTCGGAAGCAGTTCTCGGCGTCCTCGAAGGCGCCGGTCTTCACGTACACGCCGGCCAGGTTCGTGAGCACCTCAGCCGAATCGGGCCGCTTGTCCAGCGCCAGCACGTAGTGCTCGATGGCCTTCTGGTGATCGTCGGCGAGCTGGTAGGCCACGCTGAGACCGAAGGCGGCGGTGAAGGAGTCCTCGTCGCTGCGCAGGTAAGTCTCGTAGGCCTTGCGAGCGCCCTCGGCGTCGCCGACCTTCAGGCAGGCGCCGCCCAGTCCCAGCCAAGCCTCGGTCAGATCCGGCTGTTCGTCCACGGCGGCCTGGAAGGCCGTGCGCGCTTCCTGGTAGCGCTCGAGGGCTTCCAACGCCAAGCCGTAGTTGAACTGCGCCGCGGGATTGTTGGGATCGAGGGCCAGCAATTCCTGATAGGCCCCGACGGCCTGTTCGAACTCGCGCCGCTCGAGGTAGATCTGGGCCACGGCCGTGCAGACCTCGGCCAGGTCCTCGCCCGCTTCCTTGGCTTGCTCCAACTCCCCGAGAGCGACGTCGAAGTCGCCCCGCAGGTAGGCCCGCACGGCCGCCGCGTAGTGGTCGGCGCCGCCTTCGTCTTCGTCGAGATCCGGCGGGGGAGCGTCGGAGAGATCCGGCGGCGGAACCGTGATCGGCTCCATCGGCGGCTCTCCGCCGCGCTCTTCGCCACGATCCAAAAAGTTCAAATCACCCAGGATTCTCATGATCTATCCCTCTTCACGGCGTCGGCGGCTGGTCGGTTCGACGCTCATCGGTAGCCGCTCCGGCGCAGGCCGGCCGAGGACGATGTCGCCGGCTGCTCATTCAGGAAATCGTCACTCAGGTCCACGCCGCCCATGCCGTCGTCCACGGCGCCGGCGTCCTCCCATTCCTCGTCTTCCAGGAGACGCTCTTCAGGCGGAACGGAGTCGAAGAACAAGCCTCGCGGCGCCGCCG
Source organism: Acidobacteriota bacterium (assembly GCA_016125275.1). Taxonomy (GTDB): domain Bacteria; phylum Acidobacteriota; class Terriglobia; order Bryobacterales; family UBA6623; genus RI-231. Next base: position 1,511,954 of record WGMB01000003.1, read on the forward strand.
GGACAGCCTGGAATCGAAGCGCGTCCAGCTCCCCCGCAGAAGACTCGGCCAGCGCGCCCAAGACCGGCTCCGCGCTCATCGCGCCGACTCCCTCGCAAACCGAGTAGGCGGGGCGCAGCGCCATGGCGGAGTCCAGGTCGACAATCAATGCCCGGGGGGCCTCCGGTCGAGCGTCGTCGTGCACGGCCTCCAAAGCCGGGCGGGGCGCGGGCTCCTCGGTCGGCTCGGCCGGCCGGCAGAAGGTCAACGGTAGGCCGGAGCGGCCTTGGAAGCGGCGATCGGGGCCGAAGGCTTCCACCTCTTGGCCAACCAGTCCCGCCGGCGACGGCGGTTCGAAGCCGTGCGCTTCGGGCGAGCCAGCCTCGCCCCACGCCGACGCCACGGCCCGCGCACGCCAAGTCTCGAGCGGATCGCCCTGGAACGAACCCAGCAGCGAGGGCTCCACGCCCGCCATCACCATCGAGGGCCGGAAGCGCGTACGAACTTTGTTCGCCCGCGAACGGTCCGGGCGGGCCGGTTTGGCCGGCGGGGTTTTGGCCGCTTCGGCACGCTGGGGCAGCGGGTTGTCCTCGAGCTCTTCCTCGGAGCGGGCGGCGATCTCCGCGGCGTGGGGCTTCGTCCCGTTGCGCGGTTTGTCCCGGCTCGGCCCCGGGAACGGCACGATCTTGAGGCTCCGCTCCAGCTCGCCGAAGTCGACGTTCTCGATGACCGCGTCGTCGAGCTCGGCGGTCTCCTCACCCTCGGGGGCGGTCGACGCCACGGTTTCGGCGGCGTCTTCGTTCTCGGCGATCTCCTCGCCCTCGGCGGCTTCGACGGCGTCTTCAGACTCCGCCTCCTCCAGGCGAATCAGCTCGTCGAGGGGGTCGTCTCCGCTTTCGTCGAGATCGTCGATCTCCTCGCCGATCAGCGCCGCCAGGGGATCGTCCTCGTCTTCCACCGTTGGCTCGCCGGCGGTCGCGCCGACTTCGAGCGGCTCCTCGAAATCAAAGTCCGGCTCGGGCGCGTCTTCCAGGCTCGGCTGCACTTCAGCGCCAGCGGGAGCTGGTTCAGACGCCTGGGCCGAGCGCGCGTCCGGCGCAGGCCAGTCCGCCGTGGGATCCTCGAGCAACCGCTCCAGGATCGACGGCCCCGCGTCGTCTTCCCCAGCCGCACTCTTGGCGGCGAGCTCGTCCTCTTCGCTCTCCAGATCGGCGGGAAAGTCCGTTTCCGGGACCGGGTCCAGCATCCCGTCGAGGGACGCAAAATCGAGGTCCAGATCGCCCAGGAGGTCGTCGTCTAGCAAGTCGCTGCCGGGCAGTTCGGCGGGCGTCATGCGATCGTCGATCGGAGAGGAACCGCGACCAAAGGCGTCCAGGCCGGAGCGAGACGTCGACGGTCCGCTCTCGGTCAACCGCTGGAGAATGTCGTCGCGCGAAGCCGCGTCGGGCGCCGGACGGTCCGGGCCGGGCGAGGACTTGGAGGCCAGCATGCGCAGGGCCCGCAAGGCGTCCTCGGCGGATTGGTTACGTACATCGTCGGGCGCGTCGCCGGAGGCGTGGTAGCCGAGCCCGCCGCGCTCCGGGCGGCCGACCTCCTCGGCCAAACGCCAGAGCTCTTCGACGCCTTCCTGGGGATCGGCTTCGAGCTCCTTCTCGAACGAGTCGATGAAGTCATCCTCCCGAGAAACAGGGCGGGGCGCTTGCGCCTTTGGTGCAGGAGCAGCGGGCTCGACCGGCGTGAACGACATCTCGTCGTCCACGAACTCAGCAGATTCGTCCTTGGCGAGCGGCAGCGGGCTGGGCGGCTTTTTGCGGGCCGCATTCTGGTCGGTCAGGAGCCTTTCGAGGGTCTGCTTCTTATACAGCGCGGCGTGTTCGTCAGAGCAGAACTCAGACTTTGTACGCCAAGCGCGCAGCCGCGGAATCTTCTCGTGGCATAGCAGACAATACATGACCAGCAGCGCCTTCCGCCGTCAAAAAGCAACGGAGTGGTATGACGTTGGGTCTCGGGAGACCCTCGTCCAATCTGCATTCTGGAGCAGCCGGGGGATTCAGGCGATCCGCTCCAAACCCTAGTAGTCTCCGTAAGAATACGTAGTACAGGCCCTGCGGACCGCGAAAACGCTCCGCGAATTGGGTTTGGAATCAGTAACTTGAGGGATAAGACTGGATGCTGCGCGGCAGGTGTGGCGAAATCAGGGATTTTCCGGCCGTGGTGGTACGACTGTCGGCGTAGAGCCCCAAGGCGTCCGCGCCGGGCGGACGCCTTGGCGACTTACTGAACCCGAGCTTGAGGCGCCTCGCGGAGGAAATCCTCGACGAGACGGCGCTGCTCGTCCGCGTTCATCGACGAGCGGATGAGCTTGGCGGCGGCCTGCACAGCCAGATCCGCAGCTTCGCGGCGCACTTGTTGCAGGGCGGCGCGCTGCTCGGCTTCCACGCGACGCAGCCCCTGGTCGACGACCTTCTGGGACTCAGCCTTGGCTTCTTCGACCATGCGCTCACGCAACTGCTGGCCTTCGAGCTTGGCCTGCTTGAGCGTCTCTTCGGATTTGCGCAGAGCCGCAGCGGACTCTTCGCGAGCCTTGGCGATAGCGGCCTCGGCCTCCTTGTTCGCCTTCTCGGCCTGCGAGAGGGCGTCCTGGATGCGCTGCTCCCGCTCGTCGAGCGCTTTGAGCAGCGGCCCCCAGGCGATCTTACGCAGCACGAGCAGGGTGAAGAAGAAGACGACGATCGTCCAAATCATCAACCCCGGCTCGAACTGCAGGAGCGGGTTCTGTCCGTCCATCGACCTTACTGTACGAAGATGATGACGAACGAGACGCCGAGCGCGATGACGGCCACGCCTTCGAGCAGGAACAGCGGCAGCTGGAAGGCCGACGTGATCTCGCGGGCGGCCTGCGGCTGACGCGCAATGCTCTCGACGGCGGCGGCGGTCAGCTTGCCGATGCCCAGGCCCGCTCCGATGACGGCGAAGCCGGCGCCGATCGCAGCGCCGAAGTAGTGCAGCGTGCTACCGCCTCCCTCGCCGCCCTGCGCGAACGCCGCGCCGGGCGCGACCAGCGTGATCAGCGTCAAAAGAAGCAGCGCCTTTGCCGCTCGTTGGATGCTTACTTGCATTTCGGGGTTCTTCCTCCGGTACTTTTCTTGCCCTTGGCTGAGTTTCTAATGTGAGGAATGGATGACCATTCCGATGAACAGAGACGACAGAAGCGTAAACACGTAGGCCTGGATGAAGGCGACGATGATCTCGAGGACCGTAATCGCCACCGCCAGCGGGATCGCGAGCGGCGCAACCAGGAGGCTCTTGAAGACGAAGATGAAGCCCAACATCACGATGATCACGATGTGGCCCGCGGTCATGTTGGCGCCAAGACGAATCATCAGCGCGACCGGCTTCACGAACAAGCTGAGTACTTCAATCACGATCAGCAGCGGGGCCAGCGCCATCGGCGTGCCGGCCGGCACCATGTGCTTGATGTAGCCGATCGGCCCTTGCACGATCACGCCCGAGACCACGATCAGGACCAAAGTCATGGCGGCCAGCGCCCCAGTGACGTTGAGGTTACTGGTGGCGGTGTAGGAGCCAGGCACCATGCCCAGCAGATTGCAGGCCAGGATGAAGAAGAACAGCGTGCACAGGAACGGCGTGAACATCCGGCCGTACTTCTTGCCCATCGCGTTGTAGGCGATCTCGTCGCGGATGTAGAGCACGATCGCCTCGAGGGCGTTCGCCAGTCCTTTCGGGGCGGCGCCGGAGCCGAAGCCGCGCATCGCCATCAGGAACATCACGATCAGGCCGACAGCCGCGATCGCCATCATGACGACGGCCTTGCTTACGCCCCACTCGGACAGCAAGGGATGGTCGATCTGGCTGTTGGAGATATGGTGCATGAGCACCGAAGACAGCGTCTGCTCGTGCTCGCCGCCGGCGCCGTGGCCTTCCTCGGCGTGCTCCGCCGCACCCAGCGCCAACGACGTCAATAGCGCCATCGGCAGCAGCCTGCTCAGGCCCGAAATCTTCCGTTGCGCCGAACGCGTCATCTGCGACCGTGTCCCTCTCGCCAGCGTCATCCCCGAGACTCCGCGAATTTCTTGTAGCGCAGGCCTTCCACGACCTGCGAAGCCAAATAGGCCGTCATCAAAGCAGCGGCGAAGGCCTGCGGGGCTTCGTCGCACAGGAGCACTCCGGCAATCAGTGCGACCAGCATCCACGCCGCCCGCACCAACATCCCGGCAAAGACCACCTGCAAGGCCGCCCACTCCGGACGCCGCCGCCACAGCGCCAACAGGGTCTCCGAAATCGCAGGGAACATCGCCCCGGCGACGCACCCCCACCCTGCCGCGCCGGTCCATTCCGCTGCGTCGATCATCACAACAATCCCATCACACGGGCCAGATTGTAGAACCCGACCACAAGCCCGACGAACAGTCCCGCCACCGTGGCCGCCGGATTGAGATCCCAACCCTCGCCGATCAGGTACCCGAGCAACAAGCACCCGAGGACCGCCCCGCTCATGGTCCACCCGGCGTCAGCCGCTCGACCCCCGACACGGCCCCAGAGAGGCGGTTTTTCGTCCTCGTTGCTCGGCGGATCAGGCAGCGAGTCGTTCATTTCGACCAGCTTGCCGACGGCTTGTTGGGCACGGGACCTCGGAAGGGGTGAGCTCGGACGTGGAATCCGAATGGAATCAGTTTCTTCGACGATACCAAACCGCCGCTGGCGCGATCAACCTTTGTCGCCGACCGCAGCGGCGATTTTCGGGAAACCGATGCGCTCCATCAGCTCAGCGTAGCGCGGATGGCTCCGAATCGGGTCATAGGTGGGCTCGCATTGCAGAAACAACAGCAATTGATCCTTGCGCTCGACGCTGTCGAAGAACAGCTCCACCGCGCGATCGATCTCGCCGATTCCGATGTCCACCAAGGCGAACACGGAAGTCGGGATGACCCGGTCGCGCGCCATCGCCTCGATCTTGACCCGCTCGGCCCTCGCCGCCTCTAGATCGCCCGTCACGCCGTAGAAACGAGCCATCATCACGGACTTACGGATCGGGTCTGGGTCCATCCGGGCGATGTAGTCGATCATCTTCCGGGCCTCGTCCTCCAAACCCACGACGCCGCAGCTCACCAGTAGATCAAACGCCGCCTGCACGAAGCTGGGGTCGAGCTCGAGGGTGCGGCGGCACTGCGCCATCGCCGCCTCGTAGTCACGCGAGAAGTGCAGAATGCGCCCCACCGCCGTCGAGATGATCGGCGAGAGCGGATCGAGCTCATGCGCCCGCCGGATCTGCTCCAACGCTTCTGGAATCCGCATCACGAACGCCAAGTACATGGCGTACTGATGCCGGGCGGTGGCGTAGCTCGGATTGAGCGCGATCGCCCGCTTGAACGACGCCTCGGCGACGGCGAAATCCCAGTCCGCGCGCAGGGCGACCAAGGCCAGCGCAACGTAGGCCTCCGAGCGTCTCTTGTCGAGCAACACGGCGCGGCGGGCCCAGGCGCGGGCTTCGTCGAAGGCGGCTTGCGGGCCCCCTTCATCGAACGACCCCGCCGCACGCAGCACGTAGGCCTCGGCCAGCCCGGCAGCCGCCGGCGCGAAGCGCGAATCGAGTTGGACGGCCGACCGGAACGCCTGGATGGCACGGTCGATGGACTCCGGGCGCCGCTGGTTTAGATACCAGCGCCCAGACAGGTAGAGATCGTAGGCTTCCAGGCTTTCAGTGGGACGCCCGTGGCGCTCCGCGCGGGCCAGCCGCAGCCGGAAGCTCGCCGCTACGGCCTGCGCGATCTCGTCCTGCACCTGGAAGACATCGCCCAGGTCCCGGTCAAACCGGTCGGCCCACAGGTGCCGCCCGCTGGACACCTGTACGTGCTGCACCGAGATGCGCAGCTTGTCGCCGTGCTTCCGGACGCTGCCTTCGAGCACCGTCTCCACGCCCAGCCGCTCGCCGATCTCGCGCACGTCATAGGCTTGGCCCTTGAACTGGAACGAGGAGCCCCGGGAGACGACCTTGAGGCCCTCCACGGCGGAGAGGGCGCCCAGGATCTCCTCGGCCACGCCATCGCAAAAGACCTCCTGGTCCCGCTGCGGGCTCATGTCCACGAAGGGCAGCACCGCCACGGTGGGCTCGGAGGTCCGGCGCAAGACCGGAATCGACTGCGTGCGCTCGAGGCTCGCCTCGTCGCCCGCCTTTGCCAGCGCCTCGACGACGGCGTCCATCGATTCGTAGCGGTCGGCGGGCTTCTTCTGGAGCAGGCGCTCGACGATGGCTTCCAGCGGCGCGGGCGCGTCGGGCCGTAGCGAGCGCAGCGACGGCGTCGGCGTGTGCACGATGTCGTAGAGCACCTCGGCCTGGTTGTCGGCCTCGAAAGGCGTGCGTCCGGCGAGCAGTTCGAACAGCAGCACGCCGAAGGAGAACATGTCCGAATAGGGGTCGGCCGGTGCGCCTTCAGCCTGTTCGGGAGCCATGTACGCGGCCGTACCAGCGGTTTCGAAATGCCCCGGCGCGGAACCGGCTACCTGCGCCACGCCGAAGTCCGTGAGCTTGACGTCGCCGTCCTCGGTGAGCAAGGCGTTGGCGCTCTTGACGTCGCGATGGATGATGCCGTGGCGGTGGGCGTGCGCCAGGGCGCGGCCCAAGTGGATGGCCCAGCGCAGCGCGCGAGGGACCGGCGGCGGACCGGAGGGATCGCGGGCCACGTCGCGCAGAGCGCCGCCCGGCAAGTACTCGAAGGCCAGAAAGCGATCACCCTCGTCCTCCTCCACGGCGTAAATCGTGGCGATATTCGGGTGATTGAGCCGCGAGATGGCGCGCGCCTCATGAAGGAACTGTTCCAACTCCTCCTCGCCGGCCGACCACTGCGGCGACAGGAACTTGAGCGCCACCAGCCGGTCCAGACGCGTGTCGCGGGCGCGGTAGACCACGCCCATGCCGCCTTCGGCGATGCGCTCGAGAAGCTCGTAGTGGGCGATGCGCTGCGTCATCGAATCAGTACGCGCAAAGGTTCTTCGCTGTTCCTTCGATTATGCCAACCGCCGCGCCGTCCTGGCTTGGACCCTTCCGCCTTCGGGTCCCCGCCCCCCTGGGCGGGCCGCCGTCGGGCCTAAGGCGCGCCCGTCGATGCGACCGAGCCGAACGCCTGATTGTCGCTCGGGCGAGCTCCGGCCGATGCTTACAGGGAGGAAGCCTTTTCGGAGGGTTCGCAAACAGACCATGGCGGTCATCCCACACACAGAGCTGCGCCGAGTCGAGCCCGCGGCGGCGCCGGCCGCCGACTTCGGATCGGCCCACTCCTGGCAGGGCCTGGTCGGCTTTCTGGCAGGCGGGCTGCTGACGGCGGTGCTGATGCTCGGCCCGGCGGCTGTATCCGCAACCTACTGGGTGGAGCTCGCCGGACGGTTCGGCGGCTTCGTCGTGGGCGGCTTGGTGGGAGGAGCCGCTTTGGCCTGGGGCTCTCCGGCGCGGGGCGGCTGGCGCAGCGGTGCGCTGGGCTTCGGGTTGGGCATGCTGATTCCGGCCTTTCTCGCCGGACCGGCGGTGGCGGAGCTGCTCTCTTTCGACAAGGACCGCGACCCGGTCGCCCTGGCGCTGGCGGCCTTCATCGCCTTCTCGACCGGCTACGGCATCGGTGGCGCGCTGGGGATGAGCTTCGTGGTTCCGCGGCTGTTTTGGACGGCGGGCTGGCGGTTCTTCTTCGCCGGCGGCCTGGGCGGGCTGCTGTGCGCCTGGGGCTCTCGGCTGGCGGGCGATCCGATGGAGCTCGACACCGAGCGGGCGGTCTTGTCCACGGGGGTCGTTCTGGCCGGACACTTGACGCCCTTCGTATTGGGGGGCTGGTTGGCCGGCCGGGCTCTCGACCTGGACCGGGCGGCGCAGGAGAAGAAGGCTCGCAAGCGGCCCCGGGACCGCTGAGCCGGCGGCTCTATTCCACGGGCTCGACCAGGGCCGCCATCGCGCCCTGTGAGCGCTCCAGCCGCCAGTCGGCGCCGTAGGCGTGAATCTGATCGCGCTTGCGTTCGGCCTGCGCCAGCGGCAGCGTCACCAGCCGGCTGTGACCCTTCTTGTCCACCTCGACGGTGTGATCGTAGGCCTTGCCCTCGTCGAAGCCGAACAAGTCGACGAGCATCTCGATGACGTAATCGTAGGTGTGATCCTCGTCATTGAGCAGGATGACGTAGTAGAGTTTTTCCTTTTCGTCGCGGAATTCCTCGCCCTCGAAGACCTCCTCTCCGAGTTCCGGCAGCACAACCGCGGAGCTCATGACGGCGTCACCTTGCGTTCATCGTATCAAAGGCGGTCGCCGCACCAGAAAGGGGAACCGCAGCGAGGACAGCCGTATCCTTTGGGTTCGCTGACGGCAATACGACCCAGAACCCGTGACGCCGACCGAGCTTCAGCAGGCCTACGAGAACCACGCCGACGCCGTGTTCCGCTTCGCCTTTCGCATCACCGGCAGCGTCGCCGTGGCCGAAGACCTAGCCCACGACTGCTTTGTGGCGCTGGGGCGAGGATCGGCCGCCTACAACCCCGAAAAAGGTTCTCTTCGAGTCTTCCTGCTGGGAGTCACGCGGCGCTTGGCCGCCCGCCTGTGGCGCACCGAATCCCGCCTGGATCCTCTTGGGGAGGATGGCCGCTTCGTGGAGCCGACGAGCCTCGAGACACTCGAGATCCAGGACGCCGTCGCGGCCTGCGTCGGCGCCTTACCTCCTCTCCAACGCGAAGTCCTGGTGCTTGCCGAATACGAGGGCCTGACGCTACGCGAGATCGCCCAGGCCGTCGAGACCGAGGTCGGAACCGTCAAGGCGCGCCTACACCGGGCGCGCGAGAACCTGCGCAAGACGCTGGCGCCGTTCGCGCCGGCGCGGAGGAACCCAACTGCATGAAGCCCCTCGACGATGAAGAGCTCCGCCAACTGCTGGCTCAGTGGGAGACGCCGCCCGCACCGACGCGCCTCCGCCGCCGAGTCCTGTCCTCTTCCCCGCGCCGTCGCGTCGGCATTCCGCGCTACTTGCGCATTCGCACGTCCGTGGCGGCGATTTCGTTGGCCGCCCTGCTGATGCTGGCCTACTGGGCCGGGGCCAAGCGATCGCCGTCCCCGCCGGCCTCGACAGGCCTGGCTTCGTTCCAACCCGCCAAGAACCCGAATTTGCGCATTGTGAGGATCACCGAAAATGAACAAGACTAGCTGGATCTGCCTGCTTGCCGTGTTCCTCCCTCCCTGCCCGGCCGCCGAAAACCTGACGACCGTCTGGGCCTCGAACAGGGACGATCTCTCCGCGGAGTTCCATACGGCCGTAGAGCCCGACGCCGACGGCGTCGACCTCGATTCCTGGAGGGGCGGCGTCCAAGTCGACTCCCAGGGCGTCTTTCATCGCTACATCCTCGACGAAGCCGAACGAGTCTATTTCGGCTATAACGTGCGGCTGCGGAAGGGTTCCGAGGACGGCACCGTGGAGCTGAACGTAGAGCCGCTTTCTCTTCGCGCCAGCGATCTACCGGTGTCGGAACCAGGCGCCTGGGCGCCCTTGGGCTCTGTGGCGTCGGCCCGCAAGACGCTGCGGACCCTCGATTCCCTGGCGATGGATCTCCTGGTGAAGGCGCCCACCGGCCAGAAGGTGGTCGATTACATCACCGTCGGGCGGGACGGACACCATCGCAGCCGGAGCGCTCCTCGCCAATTCCGGGCCGAGGAGGCCGAGATGGAACTCCACACGCCGACGGTGACGGTGAACGGTGGCGCGTCCCTGCCCGTCCGAGGCGTGTTGCGAGCGGCCGGCCCGACCCTCGGCGTCTATCTGCAAGACCGAGGGCTCTTTCTGCTCTCCCTTCTCCCGCACGAGGAGATGGGTTTCCGCAGGGCCGGGTCGGTGTCGGGGACGAGGCTCGAATTCGAGTGGGCCGGGCAAGCCTACGCGGTTGATTCCCGCAGTCGCATCGCTCCCGGCGCCGGGGCGTTTTCCATCTACGTCGTTCATCAGCCCGCCTATGATCCCGGCGAAGAGCTGCGCAACCAGTCGCCGCTCGTCTTCAGCGCCGGTGCGCCGGAGGCGCTGCTGCGATGAGCCCGGCCCCGTCAGCCGGCCAGATCGAGCCGCGGCGACCCTTCGCGGCTCGGCCACGCGGGCTGGCCCGCCGCCTGCGCCGCCCTCTGGTAGAGTCCGCCGAGAGCCGGGCCTAGCAGAGTCGCTGCGGGCCAGAGGATCGCCGGAAAGCCCTCGGGGTGGACCAGGATGCGCTGACCTTGGGCGACGGGGTCGAGGGCCTGCGTCGCGAGAATCCAGATCCAACCCGCCGCGGCCCAAGCCGCCGTACGGCGCGCTGACTGCGCCGGGCCGCCCCCGATTAGGTACAGCGCGAGGACGCCGCCGGCCAGCAAGCGGGCGTCGTCGGCCGGCAAGGGGGCCCAGCCGGCTGCGCCGTAGAGCGCCAGCCCCACGGCGGTCCCGAGGCGGGACGGCTCGCGCCGGTCCCGCCAAGCCGCATCCCCGGCGATCCACTCCGCCATCAGCGCCATCGCAGGCAGAATGGTCGCGAAGAACCAGCCCAGAGCGGCGTACCGCAGCAGCTCGCTCGAAGGCCAGCCCACGTAGGCCCACAGGCCGCGCTCAGCGTTGAGGGCCTCGACGCCGGTCCACAGGAAGATCGACAGGATGGCCATCCAGACCGCCGCCTGCGGCTCGCTCGCGAACGGCGATCGGCCGCGGCGACGCTTCAGCAGCCCGTCGGCCAACAGCACGAAGAAGCTGCCGGCAAGCGGCTGCAGCAGCGTCGCCGCCGGCGCCCAGCCCGCTGCAGCGGCTGCGACTGCAAGCGCCAGCCCGGCGCCGCCGACCGCCTCGCGACGGCTGATCCGAAACGGCGACGCCATGGCTGTTACTCTAGCGGGCGTGTCCGGTTTTTCGCCGACAGCCCAAGAGCCGGCCGGCTGGCAGACCGTCGCGATCGACGCCCTCGACGAGGTTCCGGAGGCTCCCGGCGTCACTCTGATCGAGCCGCCTGACGGGGCTCCCTATCTAGGCAAGACGCGCAACCTACGCCGCCGCCTGCGCCGCCTGCTGGGCCTGCGGCTGGCCGACGGCAGGACCTTTGGCGAAGCCGTGGACTCGGCCTCGTACTGCCCCGTCGGCTCGCCATTCGAGTCCGAGTGGAGGCTTTGGCGGACCGGGCGCACGGTCTGGCCGCAGCGCTACCGGGCTCGGCTCCGGCTGCGGCCCGCGCCGCTGCTCAAAGCACACTTGTCGAACCCCTACCCGCGTACTTCGGTTACCACCCAGCTCTCGGCCGGACGGTCGCTGTACTTTGGACCTTTCCGCTCGCGCGCCGCGGCTGAGGATTTCCAGGACAAGTTCCTGGACTTCTTCGGCGTCCGACGCTGCACGGAGAACCTCGATCCGACTCCGCAGCATCCCGGCTGCATCTATGGCGAGATGGGGAAATGCCTGCGGCCCTGTCAGGAGGCGGTGTCGATCGAGCAGTATCGCGGCGAGGCGGGCCGGCTGCTGGAGGCGTTGCACACGCGCGGGGACTCGTTACGTCGGGAGCTCGAGCAGGCCCGCGCTTCGGCCAGCGAGGAGCTGGAGTTCGAGGAGGCGGCTCGTCTGCACCGCCGCTTGGAGCGGCTCGACGCGGCCCTGGCCGGCCTGGACCCCGTCTCCCACGACGTGGACCGCCTGCACGGCGTAGTGATCCAGCGTGCGGCGGAGGCCTCCGCCGTCATCCTCTGGCCGCTGTGCCGAGGCTTCTTGCTCGACCCGGTGGCGCTCTCCCTGGCCAGCGACGGCAAGCAGATCTCTCTCGATCGGCGCTTGCGGGAAGCCCTGACCGGCGCCGATCTCACGCCGCCGGACGACGACGCGGCCGGCCGGCAGGACTCGTTGGCCCTGCTACGCCGCTGGATGTGGAGCAGTTGGCGGGAGGGCGAGCTGATCGTCTTCGAGGGCTTCGACCGGATTCCCTACCGCAAGCTGGTCAACGCCGTCTCGCGCGTCGTTCGCGGAGACGCCCCGCCGGCTCTGGAGACCGCGGCGATGCGCCGAGCGGCTCGAGGGGCCGCACCGTCGCCGCACAGCGGCGCCTGAGCCGACTCTAAGCACGCGAACCGATCCCGCCGATGAGTGTTCCGAGAGGTCCAAGATCGATCAGTGGAACAAACTGTCAACATGGATCGCCTGCGGAAGATCTCGTTCGACGATACAGAGTTCATGCAGGAACTGGTGGCCATCTACCTCGACGATGCGCCGCAACAGCTCAGAGAGCTCCAAGCGGCGGCGGAGGCGCAGGATCTGTCCGCCATCGCGGACAAGGCGCATCGCATCAAGGGCGGAGCCGCCAATGTCGGCGCGGAATCCCTGGCCGCGCTGTGCGCCGAGCTGGAACGGTCGGCTCGCCGTGGGGAAAACCAGGTTGATCTCGAGAAGCGTGTCGAAGAAGAGATGGCGCGCGTCTCGGCCCGCTTTTCCGAGATCGTTCGTGAGCTCGCCGGGTCCTGAAACGGAAGTCCCGCAGATGAGAGTGCTCGTGGTAGACGACGATCCCTCGGCGGCCCGCTCGGTCAGCGAGACGGTGCGCCGGTTCGGGTTCGAGGTCGACGTCCGCTTCGACGCTCCCGCCGCTTGGTCCTTGCTCGAATCCGACGCCGTACCGATCGTGCTGACCGACTGGAACATGCCCGGCGAGGACGGAGTTTCGCTCTGCCGCCGGATTCGCTCCAACCAGCTCGCCTACTACACCTACGTCATCTTCGTGACGAGCCGCTCTCAGCACGAGGATCTGGTACAGGCTCTCTCCGCCGGCGCCGACGACCTGATCGCCAAACCGTTCGACCCCGAAGAGCTGCGTGCCCGGCTCTTGGTGGCCGAACGCATCGTGCAGCTCGAGGCGCGGCTGCGCCGGGCCGCCGACGAGCTTCGCCGCCGCAACGAGGATCTCGACCAGCGCTCGAGGGTCGACCCACTGATGGGCATCGGCAATCGGGCGGCCTTTGATTCGAAGGTCCGCGAGATTCACGACTGGGCCGCCAGCGGACGGGCCAGCTACGGCGTGGTGATGTGCGACGTGGATCACTTCAAGTGCTACAACGACACCTTCGGGCACCGTGGCGGCGACGAGATCTTGCGGCGTATCGCTGACGCGGTCCAGCTCGGCATCCGTTCCACGGATTCCCAGTTCCGGTACGGCGGCGAGGAGATCGTGATCGTCATCCCGGACCTGGACCTGCCGGGCGCGAAGCGCGTCGCCGAGCGCGTCCGACGTCAAGTCGAGTCGGTCGAGTTCGTGCTCGAAAACTCGGACGTCCCGTTCCGGGTGACCATCAGTTGCGGGGTCGCCGCCTACCCCGGCGAGGGTTACGCCACCGGCGGCCCAGAGCCGGTGATCGAACGCGCCGACCAAGCGCTCTACATGGCCAAGCGCAAGGGCCGCAATCGGGTGGTGACCAGCGACGAGCTGCCGGCCTCGACCTCCCGAGAAGAGATCGACAGGGCTGCCCGCGCCAGCCTCGCCGCCCTGCCCATGAGCGGATCGATACGCTAGCCCCTTCCGTCGGCCGGCACCGCCGGAGGGGCGAGGCTCAGCGGGAAACCCTCCGCGACGCGGCCCCCGGCCCAAAGATACAATCAGACGAGTGTCCGACAGTAAGGCTTTACGCGGGATCTTCTGCCCGCTGACCACTCCGTTCAACCATCGCGGCGAGCTCTATCCGGCCAAAATCCGTTCCAATGTGGCCCGTCTGGCCCGTACGACGTTGTCCGGTTACGTGGTCGGGGACGAGCCCGGCGAGGGGTTTCGGCTGACCGCCGCCGAGCGCGAACAGTTGTTCAGCCTGTCGAGCGAGGCTGCCGGAGGCGAGAAGACGCTGATCGCGGCGGTCAGCGCCGACAGCAACGCGGAATCGCTACAGCTCGCCTGTGCGGCTCAACGCAGCGGCTACGGCTTCGTCGCCGCCCGACCGGTACGCGGCGCGGGCTCCAACGCCGAGGCGCTACAGTCGCTGTACTTCCGGACGCTGGCCGACCGCAGTCCCCTGCCCGTGCTGGTGTGCGGGGCCGACGGACTGTCGGCGGCGACCGCGCAGGCCCTGGCAGGCCATCCGAACGTGGCGGCCATTGGGCTCGACGGCGGCTCCGTGGACGCCCTCGCCGGCCTGTTGGCGGCCGGCGTGACCACGCTGTGGGGCTCGGAAGCATCGCTGAGCGCCGCCTGGCGAGCCGGCGCGCGAGGCTTCATCCTGCCGCTCGCCAACGCTGTCCCTTTCTACCTGTTATGCATCGAAGAGGCCCTGCGGACCCGCGACGACGCGGCGGCCGACGAGCTGACCAGCCGCGCGGCTGTCGCCTTCGAACGGGCTTACGGCGAGCTCGGCGTGGCGGGGCTGAAGCGGGCTTTGGATTTGCGAGGCGGCTACGGCGGCGTCCCGAGGCTGCCGGAGACGCCCATTTCTCCGGCGGAAGCGACCGCAATCGAGGCGATGCTCGACGGGTTGGCGAGCTAGTCCACTACAGGGAGCGTTCGGCCAGCTCCCCGATCACGGGCAGGCTGTAGCGCTCGCCCGAGCTGGTCTTGACCAGCATGAAGATCCACAGGGCCAGCAGGGCGATCTCGACCAGCGAGCTCAGCGGGATGTTGTGGCGGAACAGCATCTTGACCCAGAGGTCCACCACCCAGCGACCGAGCAGCCACACCACGAACAGGTACAACCCCTGGTAGGCGTGGAAGCGCACCTCGCGGTGGGCCCGAAAACGCTGGTTGAGCAGCACCCAGACTGACACCAGCCAGCCCAGCCAAGGCACGTAGCAGAGGATCGACGCGCCGCGCGGGCTGAGGGCGTCGCCCGCCTGGGATGCGCGAGGGGCGCCGGCGCCGCCCGCCACACCCGGCTGGGGCGTTCCACAGCGACGGCAGAAGCGATCCCGCTCTCCCGCCTCAGCGCCGCATTTGGTGCAAAATGGCAAGCCGTTGGACCTCCTGCCTCAAGATACGGCGCCGGGTACGGCGGTGTTCCATGGGGCGGCCGGTTTCACAGCGAAACTGCTTGATGGTCCAGGCACTCCGGGCGGGTCGCTTCTTCGAGATCGTCGAGCAGCCGCGGCCCGAAACGGGCCCACAGCGGGAGGAAGGAATAGAGGCGTTCCTGCGGCGCCTTTTCCGGGAAAATCCAGTGCAGCAGCTCGCCGGCGTTGTCGGCGGCGCGGTCGGCGCGCCGCAACGCTTCGCGGGCCGTCTTGGCGCGCAGCTTGTCGATCTGGTAGCGAATCTTGGCGGCCGAGCGCTCCAGAGCCTGGGCCAGCGTCGGATCGAACTCCCGCAGCGACGACTCCAGGCGACCCAGCGTGGCGTCGATCTCCTCGCGGCTGCGCGAAAAGCGCTGCTCCTGATCGTCAGGCACCAGGAAGCGTCCCATGCGCTCTTCGAGCGCCGCACGATGGGTCCAGCAGTCCCGCACCGTCAGGCCGTACTTGGCGAGCAGCCGCGCGCGGCGCGGGTCGATGAGCGTGAACGACGCCCGCGGAAACAGGGTCGGCATCCGCCCGACCACCCGGCCGAAGACGACCTCGGCCTGCGCCCAGTAGGCGATCTCGCCCGGCCCGCCGACATAAGCGGCCACCGGCAGCAGCAGATCCTGCACGCTGGGCCGCAGTAGGGCGTTGGGCGAGAAGGTCTCGGGAGCTTCCTCCACCAGGGCCAGGACTTCGTCTTCGTTCAACCGCCGGCCGTCGAGCACGAACGAACGGCCGTCGCGGACCAGCGGGCGGCGGCGCCCGTCGCGGATCGTGAACAGCAGCGTACCGTGCTCGGGGATCTTGACCTGCTGAGGGTAGCCGCTCTCCTCCAGTGCGGCGCCGCGCTCCGCCAGGGCCTCGTGGAGACCTGCGGCCTCCGCCACGGCCGTTCGGAACGCCGGGCGGACGATGCGGCGCAGCGCCGGGTCGAGCGGGTCGAGCTGAATCAGGCCGCGGCCCTCGAAGACCTTCTCGAAGAGCTTGCGGAAGGCTTCGCCGAAGGTCGAGGGCTCGCCGTAGGCCGCCCGAGCCAACTCGAGCGCTTCGGCAGCCCAATCCAGGCCGGAGAAGGCATCCTCGAGCGCTTCGAACGCGGTCGGGCCCAGTTCCACGCGGCCGGCCGGTCCGCCGCGCCCTGCGCCCGCCGGCGCCTCCAGCTTCAGGGGGCTCCCGTCCGGGCCGGGGATCCAGGCCGAGGCGATCTCATCGAGGTCGTGGTCTTCGGTGGCGAGCCAGAAGACCGCGACGGCCTCTACGCCGCGGCGCTCGAGCGCCTTGGCCAGGCGAATCGCCGTCAGAGCCTTGTACACTGCGTAGGCGGGGCCGCCGAGATAACCCGCCTGCTGACCGGTGACGACGGCCACGACGCCCGGCCGGGCGAGCTTGTCCAGCGCCTCGCGCACGGAAGCGTCGGCCGCTCGGTTCTGCCCCCGCAAAGCCTCAACGAGGGCGGCGCGCCGCTCGTCAGGAAACTGGATCTCGCGGGCGGAAGCCTCTAAGGAGTCCAACGTCGGGGGGCG
This sequence comes from Acidobacteriota bacterium, assembly GCA_016125275.1. GTDB lineage: Bacteria > Acidobacteriota > Terriglobia > Bryobacterales > UBA6623 > RI-231. Next base: position 1,528,453 of record WGMB01000003.1, read on the forward strand.
GCGAAAAAACTGCTCGACGCGGTCGAAGCGGGAGACAAAATCAAGGAAGAGACGGTTTCCGGCGGCGGGCGTTTCGCCGTGAGGGATGCAGACGCTCTCCATGGGGCTGGCCGGCAGACGTTGGGGGCCACGCGGCCCAACCGTTCTTGTTCGAGCATACCAGAACGTATGTTGCGCCCAGCTTTCGAAGCCGAGACGACGCCGCGGGCCGCGCCGGGCCTGTATGTGTCGTTCCCGTTCTGCCGCCAGAAGTGCACCTACTGCAACTTCGCCTCGGGCGTCTTCTCGCAGGATCTGCGCCGGCGCTACGTGACGGCCTTGGCGGCGGAGGCGGCCGCGTCGGACACGCTCGATCGGGCGGACACGCTCTATCTGGGCGGAGGCACGCCCAGCCTGCTCACCGGCGAGGAGCTCGACGAGATCCTGGGCGGGCGCCGGCGCGAATGGGCCGAAGCGACCGTGGAAGCCGCTCCGGGCGACGTGACCGAGGAGGCCGCCCGGCTGTGGCGCGAGCGCGGCATCGACCGGGTCAGCCTCGGCGTACAGTCCTTCGATCGGCGGGTGGCCGCAGCCGCCGGACGCAAGCACTCGGCCGAGCAGGTCGAGCAGGAAATCTCGATTCTGCGCCGTGCGGGCGTCGAACGCATCAGCGTGGACCTGATCGCCGGCTTGGCCCATCAGAAGGAGGCCGACTGGGAGGAGTCTCTCGACTGGATCGAGCGCTTGGAGGTGGAGCACGCCTCGGTTTACATGCTCGACGCCGATGACGACAGCCGCCTGGGCGCGGAGATCCGCAGCGAAGGCGGACGCTACGGCGCCCGCGACGTGCCGAGCGACGACCAGACCGCGGACTTCTACGAGCGAGCCATCGAGCGGCTGGCCGCGATGGGGCTGGAACACTACGAGATCTCGAACTTCGCGCGACCCGGCTGCGAGTCCGCGCACAACCTGAAATACTGGACCTTTGCGCCGTACGTGGGCGTGGGTTCGGACGCCCATTCCTTCGACGGCGCCGAGCGTTGGAACAACGCCCGGATGGCTTCGGAGTACGTGGCGCGGTGGGAGCGAGGCGAGCTCGCCGCCGCCGAGCGGGAGACGCTCGATGCGGTCCGTCGCCGCCAGGATCGGCTGCTGACGGGCCTGCGATTGCGAGCCGGCGCGCCGCTCGAGCCGGGCGATTTGGACGGCCGGGAGGAGGCCTTGGAGCAGCTTCTGCAAAAAGGCTGGGTGGAGCGGCCCGAGCCGCAGCGACTGCGGCTGACTTCCAGCGGCGTGCTGTTCGCCAACGAAGTCTTCCTGGAATTGCTGTTTGAATGAGAGGGGCCTCGGGGCCTCGCCGCCCGGCGGCAGAACGGAAAAGGACGTACACACATGAGCACCATCGTGGATCTCCGCAGCGACACGCTGACCCAGCCGACGCCGGCCATGCGCAAGGCCATGTTCGAAGCCGAGGTCGGCGACGACGTACAGGGCGAGGACCCCACCGTCAATCGGCTCGAAAGCCGCGCCGCCGAGATCCTCGGCAAGCAGGCCGCCGTCTACGTCCCCTCCGGCACCATGGGCAACCAAGCCGCCATCAAGGCCCACACCCAACCCGGGCAAGAGATCATCTGTGAGGAACGCGCCCACATCATCCTCTACGAGATGGGGATGCCGGCGGCCTTCTCCGGCTGCTTGGTGCGCGCCGTGCCCACGCCGGAAGGGATGCTGCGCTGGCAGGACATCACGCCCCGGCTGCGCCCGGCGAGCGACCACTACCGCGGCACGGCGCTGATCGAGGTCGAAAACACGGTCAACATCGCCGGCGGCCGGGTCTACCCGCTCGAACAGCTCGCCGAGATCGGCCGGGAAGCAAAGGCCGCCGGCGTGAAGGTTCACATGGACGGCGCGCGGGTATTCAACGCCGCCCTGGCTTCGGGCTGCGCCGTGTCGGACATCGCCGCCACGGTGGATTCCATGTGCTTCTGCCTGTCCAAGGGCTTGGGCGCGCCGGTCGGCTCGATCGTGGTCGGGGACAAGGACTTCATCGAGGAAGTGCGGCTGGTCCGCAAGGCCCTCGGCGGCGGCATGAGGCAGGCCGGCGTGATCGCCGCGGCCGGGCTGGTGGCGCTAGAGGAATCTCCGAAGCGCCTGCACGAGGACCACGAGAACGCGCAATACCTGGCCGGGGAGATCCGCCGGACCGACGGATTGCGTCTCGACCCCGATGTGGTCGAGACGAACATCCTGTTCTTCACCACGCTGCCGGGCCGGATCCCCGGCGCGGAGCTGCGGCTGCGCCTCAAACAGCACGGCGTGCTGGTGAGCGGCGCGGGCGACCGCATCCGTATGGTCACGCACCAGAACGTGGACCGCGCCGGCTGTGTGCGGGCGATCGAGGCGATCCGGGCGGAGCTCGCGCCGGCCGGGGAGTCCCAGGAGCGCCAAGCCCAGCCGGTGGGCGGCAGCGCCTACTGAGGCTCCTGCCGCTCCAGGATGCGGAGCGCCTCTTCGAACCGCTCCTGCTTGACCAGCAGGTAGTCGGTATCAAAGGTCGAGACCGCGAACACGCTGATGCCGGCTTGCGCCAGCGGCGCGGTCAGGCCCGCCAGCACGCCGACGAGGGCGAAGTCCAGAGTCCCGGCGACGCACAGGGCGCGCCAGCCGCGCTCGGCGCGAACCCCTTCGGGTACGCCCGCCGCCGCGCAGACGATCGACAGCTCTTCGGCCGTCCGGGTCACCGCGACCAAAGGTCCGCCGGCGGCCCAACTAGGGACCGCCTCGTGCGATTCCAGCCGGCACACGGCCAACTCGCCCTCCAGTGGTTGGAGCTTCATCGCCCCGACGCCGCAACCTCGACGACCACGCCGTACAGCGTCTGCACGTAGTCCTCGAAGGCCTCCACATAGAGGTATTCGTCCTTTCCGTGAATGCCGCCGCCGGGGTCCCAGGCGCCCTTGGCCGGACCAAAGCCGTAGCTGGGGATGCCGGCCGCCCGCAACTGCGCCGAGTCCGAGGCTCCGGTCGACATGCGAGGCAGCACGACGACGCCGGGGTGGCGTTCACCCAGCACCTTCTCGAAGGCCTGGAACACCGGGCTCGACAGCGGCGAGGGCGGGTGCGCCGGCCGCGTCACCGGGTGCGGCACCAAGTCCACCAGCGGCTCGTCCATCACGGCCTTCAGCCGCGAGAAGAACTCCTCCGGGTCCTCGCCCGGCAGCGCCCGAATATCCACGGTCGCCTCGGCGTCCGCCGGGATGACGTTCTTCTGGTAGCCGCCGCGCACAATCGTCGGCACGATCGAAGTGCGAATCATCGAGTAGTAGTAGGGGTTGATGGCGCGCAGATCCTCTTGCAGCTCCTCGCTCACGTCGCCGTCGAGCAGCCGCCGGTAGACCGCGGCTTCGGAGGGCGGCGCCACGCCGGCCAACCGCTCGAAGTACGTGCGGGTGGTCTCGTTGAGCTCCACTGGGGTCTCGTAGGCCGAGAGCTTCGCGAGCGCGCGCGACAGTGTGACCACCGGGTTGTCCTTCTTGGGCACCGATCCGTGGCCGGAAGTCCCCTTGGCCCGCAGGTCCATGCGCCGCGGCGTCTTCTCGGCCGTGCCCACTTCAAAGGACGTGAAGCGGAAGCCCCGTTCGAATACCCCGCCGCCGCCTTCGTTGATGGCGTACTCGGCGTCGATCAGGTCGCGCTTGTTCTCCAGCATCCAGGTGATGCCACTGAGCCCGCCGGCTTCCTCGTCGGCCACGCCCAGGAAGATCACATCGCGGTCGAGCTTCACGCCCAGGCGCGCGAGCTGTAGAAGCACGGTCAGCTCAGCGGCGACCACGCTCTTGTCGTCGCCCGCTCCGCGGCCGTAGAGGATGCCGTCCTTGATGGCGCCACCGAAGGCGTCGAACGACCATTCGCTCGGGTCGACCGTGACGACATCCGTGTGGCCCAGCAGCAGCAAGGGACGCTTGGCGCCGGAGCCCTTCAGCCGCGCCACGATCGAGGCGCGCTTCTCCGACGGCCCGACGATCACCGAGTCGATGCCGTCGGCCTTCAGCCGGTCGGCCAGATACCGCGCGGCCAGGATCTCATTGCCTTCCGGCTGCGAGGTGTCCAGCCGCACCAAATCGACCAGCGTCTGGACCGCTTCGGCCTTCACGGCGGGCCAATCGGGCTCCTGGGCGGAGCAGAGAGAGAAAAGTAGCAGCGTCAGCCCGGCGACTCGCATCCAACTACGATAGCGGGCCGGATCGGGTTCTCCTAGAGGGGTCCGATCCGGTTCGACTACAGGAGGGAGCGGATGTAGTTAACGACCTCAGGGCGCATCCAGTTCTCCGGCCCGGGGTACTCGCGCACCACGTAGCCGTCCCGGTCGATAAGATACGACTCAGGGTACAGATATGTGCCGTACTCGGCGGGAACGTCGCGGAGCGGGTCGCGGACGGTGGGGAAGGTGATGCCGAAGCGCTCGAGGAAGGCGTCGTAGGCCTGCTTGTCCTCGTCGATGCTGACGCCGAGCACGACCAGGCCTTTGTCACTGAGCTCTTCATGCAGCCGATTCAGAGAAGGAGTCTCCTGCACGCAGGGTCCGCACCAGGTCGCCCAGAAGTTGAGCAGAACGTACTTGCCGCGGTAGTCTTCGAGCGAAACGCCCTGGCCGCTGTCCGTGGTCAGCGTAAAGCCCGGAGCGCGGTCGCCGACGTCGACGTTGTGCTTGCGCAGATAGGGTTCGACGCGCCACAGCAGCGCCGCGCCAAGGACGACCGTCAGGCCCCAGATCGTGATTTCCTTCATCGAGCTTGCCACCGCCGTGTACAAATTCTAGTTTGAGTTTTGTCGAGGATCTGATTCATGTTCCTGATCACGCGAAAGGCCGAGTTCTCGGCTTCGCACCGTCTCGCCCGGCCGGATTGGTCGGCAGAGCAGAACGCCGCCGTGTTCGGCCTCGAAAGCCAGACGCATGGGCACAACTACGTCCTCGAAGTCACCGTCGCAGGTCAGGTCGATCCTACCCACGGCATGATCATGGATCTCAAAGAGCTCAAGGATATTATCAACGATGAGGTGGTCGAGCCGTGGGACCATCGCCATCTCAACCATGAAGCGCCGCCGTTCGACCGCATCGTGCCGACGGCGGAGAACCTCGCCGCCGAGATCTGGCGCCGGCTCGAACCGAAGATTTCGCGCGACGCCGCTCATCTGCATTCGATCCGTTTGTACGAGACGCCGGATCTGTATGTCGATTTCGCGGGCCCCGGCGCGGTCGATGACAAGGAGGGCCGCTGATGCGCCTGAGCCGCCGATATCAGTTCTGCGCCTCGCACCGCCTGCACCTGGATTCGCTCAGCGGCGATGAAAACCGCGAGCTGTTCGGCAAGTGCAACAACCCTTACGGCCACGGCCACGACTACATTCTGCACGTGAGCGTCGCCGGAGAGGTCGACCCGGAAACCGGCAGGATCGTCGATCGCGACGTCCTCGACCGCATCGTGCGCGAAGACGTTCTGCCGCGCATCGACCACAAGGACATGAACGCCGCCGTGCCGGAGTTCCGCGACCTCAACCCCACCACCGAGAACCTGGCCAAGGTGATCGGCGACTGGTTGTGCGCCGCCTTCCGCAACCGCCTGCCCGCTGGGCCGCGGCTGAGCGCGATCCGCCTCGAGGAGACCGGTCGCAACACGTTCGATCTTTCGATGGAGTAGAAATGCATCATTCTTTGGCTGATTTGGAGCTGGCGGCGAGCGAGAGCGAGAGCGATGGCCCCAACCAGCGCATCGTCGAGCTGACACGCGAGCTGCTGACCGAGGTCGGCGAAGACCCCGAGCGCGACGGGCTGCTCAAGACGCCCGAACGCGTCTCGCGAGCGTGGTCGGACCTGACCTCGGGCTATCGCATGAACGCCAAGGAGCTGCTCAACGACGCCCTGTTCGACGTGACCTACGACGAGATGGTCATCGTCAAGGACATCGAGCTGTTCTCGCTGTGCGAGCACCACCTGCTGCCCTTCTACGGCAAGGCGCACGTGGCCTACATCCCGCGCAACAAGGTGATCGGGCTAAGCAAGGTGGCCCGGCTGGTGGATATGTTCGCCCGCCGGCTGCAGGTGCAGGAGAGGCTGACGCGACAGGTGGCCGACGCCATCCAGGAAGCGATCAACCCGGTCGGCGTGGGCGTGGTGTGCGAGGCGCGCCACCTGTGCATGATGATGCGCGGCGTGGAGAAGCAGCATTCGGCCACCATCACCAGCGCCATGCTCGGCGACTTCCGCGACAACCACAAGACGCGCGAGGAGTTCCTGGCCTTGGTGAGCCGCCGCTCGAACGGCGCCTGAGCCCAACGGCGTTCAGGGCTTCACGACTTCGAGCCAGGTCTTGGCCATCAGCCCGTGGCCGGCGGCGGTCGGGTGTACGCCGTCGGCGGCCCAGTAGGCGGGCTCGGCGTGCTTGAGGGCGTCATTGAACATCGCCTGGAAGGGCACCCAGTCGGCGCCGGCGGCCTTGGCGACGCGCTCGGCGGCGGCGCGCCGCTGCTCCATCTCCGGGAACCACGCGTCAGTGACCGCGCCGCAGCGCAGCACGAACGGCTCACAGACGATGATGCGGGTGTAGGGCATGGCCTTGCGCGTCCGCTCCAGCAGCGCCGCGTACCCCTTCTCGTAGCTCTCCACCGTACCGTCGTACTTGCCGTTGAGTTTGTGCCAGATGTCGTTGACGCCAATGAGGATGCTCAGCATGTCGGGCTTGATGTCGAGCGTATCGGCCTGCCAGCGCGCTTCCAGATCCGGAACCTTGTTGCCGGAGATGCCACGGTTGAACACCCGCAAGCCGTCTTGCGCTCGGCGGGCCAGCAGATGCGCGCCGATGAGCAGCGGGTAGCCGCGGCCCAGCCCGGCCGAATCATTGGCTGCCGTCCGTTCCCGGTTCCGCCCCGCGTCAGTGATCGAGTCGCCTTGAAACAGCAGCACGCCGGTGGGCGTGAGCGGCTTCTTGGAGGCGCCGAAGGCCTGCGTGGCGGCTCCGAACAGAGCCGCCGAGCGCATCCATTCGCGCCGGGAAGGAAGGGGCAATTCGAGCTTGTTCGGCATGTCGGCGGTCTCGCGCACGATTACACTAGCACGACCCGCGGCGACGGCGGCGACCGCGCAACCCGCTGCTACAATTTCAGCGTACCGGAGCGGCGGACGCGCTCTTCGGCAAACGGATGTGGACCGAAGGCGAATCCGCGACTGCCCTGCGCTGGGCCCACGCCGGCTCCGGCCTGGCTTGGGCGTTGGTGTTCTACGTCAGCGGCTTCGTCGCCGTGCAGTTGACGGCGTGGATGCTGCGTCCGCTGACCGACGACCGGCTGCTGCTGTCGGCCCTGCCTGTGGCCGCGGTCGCGTTGCTGCTGAACCTGCTGCTCCCGCTGCCGCTGGGCGTTCGCCGCTGGAGCGGCCTCGGGCTCCACTTCGATCGCGCCGCCTGGTTCCAGGCCGGACTGGGGCTGCTGCTCAGCGCCGCTCTGGCCGCCGCGGTGGTCGGCGTCCAACTAGCGCTCGGCTTGGTGGAGATCGAGCCGGCCGTCCCCTCGGATCCGCTCTTCGCGGGACCGCTGGGCGGCCCTGGGCTGGCGGCCGGGTTCTTCGCCGTAGCGGCGGCGGGCGAAGAGCTGGCCTTTCGCGGCTACGGCTTTCAGCAGCTCGCCCGGGCCTTCACGCCCGCCGGCGCCGCCGTGGCAACGGCCGTCTTCTTCGGCTTCGTGCATGGCGACAATCCGGCGGTCACCGAGCTCGCCGTCGCTAACACCATCTTGTTCGGGCTGATCTTCGGGCTGGCCCTGGTCTGGTCGCGCTCCTGGTGGCTGCCTTTTGGTCTGCACCTGGGATGGAACTTGACATTGGGCCTCCTGGGCGCCCGGATTAGTGGCATTACAATGAAGATATCGTGGCGCGAAATCGTCGTCTTGGACCACAGCGTCTGGGGGGGAGGTTTCTATGGGCCGGAGGCGAGCCTGCTGGCTACCCTCGGCGCCGCCGCGATGGCGGCGGTGTTGTGGCGGGTCCGGCGGCCGGTCGCCTGCCATTTGATTTGGAGCGACGCCGCTGATTTGGAGCAACGCTGAGGCGGGCTCGGGAGGTGAGGCGTGAGAGTCTTGTGGACATCGCTGGTGATCGGCGCGCTGCTGCTGCCGGCGAACGCGAGCTCGAAGCTCACGGAGATGGAGCGCCAGACGCTCATCCGCGACCTCACGGCCGAGTTCGGCGTGGCGCGGGTGCTGATCCCCCGCTCGAAGAAGCCCCTGGAGCTCGCGCCGGACGGCTCCTTCGTCGATCCCGAGCAGTGGGGCGGCGCGCTGCAGGAGTTCGGCCCGGCGGCCCGGCTGGGCGACATGGTCCAGATCACCAAGGTCGAGTTCAAGGGACAGAAGCTGGTGCTCGAGATCAACCACGGCATCAACGGCGGGGCCAAGTGGTGGCACCGCGTGCAGGTCAGCGGCGGAGCCAACACGGGGTCCAACCGGGGAACCACCCTCGGGCAGGCCGGGCACGCGCCGGGCGGAACCACCCTGGCCGTACTGTTCGACAAGGAGATCCCGAACTCTCCCGCCGAGGAGTTCCTCAAGATGCTCAAGCCCGTGCTCGATTTCGACGAGCGCAGCGCGTCAGAGGTCTATCTCGATACCCTGGAACCAGAACAACGCGCCGCCGTCGAGAAGGGCGAAGTCTTGGAAGGAATGGACCGCGACATGACCTTGCTGGCCAAGGGACGTCCGGACCGCAAGGTGCGAGACTTCAAGGACGGCGTCGAGACGGAAGATTGGATTTACGGTAAACCCCCGGGAGACATCGTCTTCGTGACCTTCGAAGACGGCAAAGTCATAGCCGTGAAACATGAGCACGCTAACCTGGGCGGTCAAGTTCGAAAGGTCGAGCCCATCAAGCCCTGAACGTCTCAGGGCCTAACCCAAGAAGTAGAGGAGAAGAGAAGCCCGCTATGGCTGTAAAAGTTGCTATCAACGGATTTGGACGCATCGGTCGCAATGTGTATCGCGCCGCTCTGGGCGATCCGAACATCGAGATCGTCGCCGTCAACGACATTACTGACAATCACACGCTGGCGCACTTGCTCAAGCGCGACTCCGTGATGGGGTCGTTGACCGAAGAGGTCACCTACAACGACGACGGCATTACCGTCGGCGGCACGTTCGTCAAGATTTTCTCCGAGCGCGATCCGGCGCAGATTCCCTGGGGCGAGACCGGCGCGCAGATCGTCGTCGAGTCCACCGGCCTGTTCACCAAGGCCGAAGCCGCCGGCAAGCACCTGCGCGACACCGTCAAGAAGGTCATCATCTCCGCGCCGGCCAAGGGCGAGGACATCACCCTGGTGCTCGGCGTCAACGACGACAAGTACGACCCGGCCAAGCACACGATCATCTCGAACGCCTCCTGCACGACCAACTGCCTGGCCCCGGTGGCCAAGGTGCTGCACGAGAGCTTCGGCATCAACAAGGCGACGATGACGACGGTGCACAGCTACACCAACGATCAGCGCACGCTCGACCTGCCGCACTCGGACCTGCGCCGCGCCCGCGCCGCCGCCCTGAACATGATCCCGACCAAGACCGGCGCCGCCGCGGCGATCGGCCTGGTGATGCCGGACCTGCTGGGCAAGTGCGACGGCTTCTCGATCCGCGTCCCCACGCCGGACGTCTCCGTCGTCGACCTGGTCGCCGAAGTGGCCAAGACCGTCACCAAGGAAGAGGTCAACGCCGCGCTGAAGGCGGCCTCGGAAAGCGGACCGCTGAAGGGCATCCTCGGCTACACCGAAGAGGAGCTGGTGTCGAGCGACTTCCTGAAGGACTCGCGCTCGTCCATCGTCGACAGCAAGATGACCCGCGTCCTCGGCGGCAACATGGTGAAGGTGCTCACCTGGTACGACAACGAGTGGGGCTACTCCTGCCGCGTGGTCGACCTGGCGAAGATGCTGGCGGCCAAGGGCCTCTAGCCCGAAGGCGCCCGCTCACGGCAAACAGCAACGCCCGGCTTCCGCAAGGAGCCGGGCGTTGTCCATTTGCGGGTCGGAAGAAGCCCTAGGCCAGCTCGCCCTTCTTGAGGCCGTCCTGAATGTAGTCGCAGGCCCGGCCGGTAATCGCCATCATCGACAAGGTCGGGTTCTGGCAGGCGATCGAGACGTAGGCGGCGCCGTCGGTCACAAAAAGATTCTTCACATCCCAAGCCTGCGCGTACTGGTTGAGCACGCCCTGCTTGGGGCTGGCGCTCATACGCGCCGTGCCGACCTCGTGGATGCAGAAGCCGGGCGCAGAGGGAGCGCCGGTCATATGCACGTTCTTGTGGCCGGTGGCTTCGAGCATCTCCGCGGCCTGCTCGCGAGCGTCGTTCCAGAGCTTGTACTCGTTGTCGCCCCAGGCCATGTGGATCTTGAGCGTGGGGATGCCCCAGGCGTCCTTCTTCTCCGGGTTGATCTCCACGCGATTCTCGTAGCGCGGCAGGCACTCGCACCAGGCACCGAAGCTCGTCCGCCAGCGGGCGTTCTTGTGCACGGCCTCCTTATATTGCTTGCCGAAGCCGGACGCGCCCATGTCGAACTGCGGGCTGCTGCCGCCCTGGAAGCCGTAGCCCCGGATGAAGCCGTTCGTGTGTGTGCGGTCAATGTTGCGGAAGCGCGGGATATACATCCCGTTCGGCCGCCGCGGCGGGCCGTTCCACGGCTTCGCCGGCAGGTCGTCCATCTCGCCGGAGGCGCCGCCCTGGAAGATGTGGTCCATCAGGTAGTGGCCCAGCGCGCCCGAGGAGTTCGCCAGTCCGCCGGGAGCCGAGTTGAGCAGGATGCGGGTGGACTCGAGCGTCGAGGCGCACAGCATCACGACCTTCGAGCGCAGCTCCTTGATCTCGCGCGTTTGGGCGTCCACGTAGGCGATCCCGGAGGCCCGCCCAGTACGTTTGTCCATCACCACGTGGCTCACCGGCGCGTCAGGGATGAGCGTGAGGTTGCCGGTGGCCTCGGCCGCCTTCAAGGTCGTGAACGGGCTGGAGTAATACGAGTAGGTGATGCAGCCGTGGTTGCAGGGCCCGCAGTAGTGGCAGGCGGGCCGGCCGTTGTGGTCCCGCGTGATGATGGCCGTGCGACCGATGGTGGCTACCCGCCCCATCTTGCCCTTCACGCGTTCACGAAAGCGCGTCTCCCCGCAGGTGAAGCCCATCGGCGGCAGGAACTCCGAGTCCGGGAGCTGTTCCAGCCCTTCCGGCAGGCCGCTGACGCCGATGTAGCGCTCGACCTTCTGGTAGTAGGGAATGAGGTCCTTGTACTCGATGGGCCAGTCGATGCCGTAGCCGTCGCGGCTGGCCGCCTTGAGGTCGAGATTGCCCATACGGTAGGATTGCCGGCCCCAGGTCAGCGACCGGCCGCCGACCTTGCGGACGCGGATCCAGCGGAACGGCTTGCCCTTCTCGACTTCATAGGGGTTCTCGATGTCGTTGACGAACCACTTGTAGTTGCCCTCCTTGCAACCGGAGGTGAGGCTCTGCATGGGACGCATGCGCTCCATCTCGGGCGAGGAAGGGTTGCTGACTTCGCGGTATTTGTAGTCGTACGGCTGGAGGTGCTCGGTGAACTCGCTCTCGCTCACGGTGGAGCCCGCTTCCACGACGGCGACTTTGAGTCCGGCCTCGCAGAGCTCTTTGGCGGCCCAGCCGCCGGTGCAGCCGGAGCCGACTACGATGACGTCGAAGTCCTGTTTGTCGCGGGCGATGACCTGAAGCATAGCCCTGTGATTCTAGCAATGTGGCGTTTGGGGGCGGCGGGGGATGGCCTACAATGAGGCTGGCGAGACAGCCATGCGAGTCTTCCTGTCCCATCTTCACGACGCGACAAGCGGCGAACTGGCATTCGCGGTCAAGGACGCGCTGAAAGGCGTCGGCGTCGAAAGCGTCAGTTGGGAAACCTTTGGCGCCGCCGAGCCCTGGCAAAGTCAGATCGAGAAGGAGTTGGATCGTTGCGACGCCGTCGTACTGCTGATCGAGGCGGGACAACGGAAGCAGTCGCGGCAGATGGCGGAGTGGACCTACATCATCAACGCCGGCTGGAAGAGGCCCGAGCTCCGTCTCTTGCCGGTTCTGTTGGACGGGGCCGTCGCGCCCCGACCCTTCGCGAAGTTGCAGCCCATCGAAGGCGCCTCATCGGCCCCTCACGCGACCGCGGCGCGGGTCCTCGAAAGCATCGGCCGGTTCGAAATGCTGAAGTCTGCAAGCGAGCTGACCAAGCGGACCCCGCAGGACCGTCGAGAGTGGCTCGAACGCAGGGCCCTGATTACGCAGCGTATTGCGGCCCTCCCTGACTAGAGCAAGTGGTCCCCCCGTACGAAGTTTCCGTCTTCATCAACTGCCCGTTCGATGACGACTTCAACCCATTCCTGGACGCCATCCTGCTCGCTGCGGTGGCATGCGGGTTGGATCCCCGGAGCCCCGATGAGCTCGGACCGTGGCATCCCAAGCCGCGGCTGGAGAGAATCCAGGACTTGATGAAGGCCTCGAAATACTCCATCCACGACCTGTCGCGGCTACGAGGCGAGGGTGATGACAACTTCGCTCGGATGAACATGCCGTTCGAGCTAGGGATGGCCCGCGGACTCTGGCTGAGCGACCCGGCCAGGGATATGATCGTCTTAACCGATACGACGTATGACCTGCCAGTCGCCCTGTCCGATCTGGGGGGCTTGGACGTCTTGCCCTACGGGTCCGATCCCAGCCTGATGCTGCGCCGCCTGGTGGGGCAATTCGCGTTCTGGCCGGGCGCCACGGACATCGATCCGAACAGGCTACTCCCCCTCCTGCCGGAGGTCCATGCCGCGAACGGCGCCGTTCGTGAGGAGTACGAAATGCGACATTGGAAGAAGATGCTCCTCGCGGTCGACGGAATCGTCAAACGGCGCCTCTGACACTCGCGTCCTGTAGAATGCATGGGGAGCCCCGCATCCATGCGCGCACTGCTTGCAACCCTGATCCTCGTACTGCCGTTGTCCGCCCAGCAAAGCGGCAACATCCAGGTCGACGTCAACGTCGTCAACATCGCAGTCACGGTCACCGACCAGGACGGCAAGTTCATCGTGGATCTCGACCAAAAGGACTTCAAGATCTACGAAGACGGCAAACCCGTTCAGATTCGGTACTTTACGCGGGGCACCGAGGAAGACAAGAAGCCGCCGATCCGAGTCGGCTTTCTGCTCGATCTGAGCAACACCGCGCGCCTCTACTACAAGACCTATCGCGACTCCATCGGCGATCTGGCCTACCTGATGGTGCCCGAAGGCGGCGACAACGAAGGCTTTCTGCTCGGCTATCACACCGAGGTCGACACCTTGGTCGACTACACCAAGGACGCCTACAAGATCGCCAGCCGCATGGAGAAGCTCAAGCACGGCGGCGGCAGCTCGCTGCTCGGCGCGGTGTACATGGCCTGCAGCGACAAGCTGCTCTCCTCGCCTTACAAGGGAGCTGACGAGCCGCGCAAGTTCATCGTGATCGTGGGCGACGGCCACGACAACGCCAGCAACGTCTCCGTGGAGAGGGCCGTGCAGGTCTGCCAGCAGCAGCAGGTGACCATCTACGCCGTCAGCACCGAGGCCTGGGGTTTCGAGGAGAAGGAAGAGCGCAACCTGCACATCCTGGCCGAAGAGACCGGCGGCCTGGTCGTGCAGCCGATGCAGAAGGTCCACAAGGACATCAACGGCTACCTCTCCAAGCCGCAGGACGCCGGCAACTATCAGTACCAAGTCGGCACCGGCCTCTATGCGCGCGCCCAGCTCGAGGCCCTGTACCGCGGCATCCTCGACGTGGCCGGACAGGTGAAGAGCCAGTACATCATCGGCTATTCGCCGGCCACGCCGTTCACGGATGAGACCTACCGCAAGGTCGAGGTCAAGGTCGACCTGGGCGAAGCGCCCGTTCAGGTGCACGCGCGTTCCGGTTACTATCCGCCGATCGTCGAGTAGCTCGCCGGCTCGTGCGGAACCGCCTCCTACGACTTCGGCTGCGCCGCCGCCAGCGACTGGAGCATCTCCAGCAGCTCGGCGGTGATCTTCCGCGACGCTTCCTTTTCGACCTTGTTCGTGCCGAGCCAAGTCTCGTAGCCGCCCAGCTCGTGCTGTTCGGGCGTCGGCAGGTAGCCTTCGCCGCCGTTGGCCAGCTCGATGGTGAACGAGCGCTTGAAGGGGCTCTTTTCCTTGATTTCCAGCCCGGTCTCGGTGAAGGTCTCGAACGGGATGGTCGCAATGCCGAAGTCGCCGATGCGGATGGCCTGCAGCAGGATGTTCACCGTGTCCGGGCCCTCGTAGAGCTTGATCGCGCGGCCGGCGTAAGGCTTGGCGCGCTTGGGGAGCTTGGATTCGTCCTCGGCGGCGAACCACTTCTTGGCCTGCTCGTAGCCCTCGGGCGTCGGCTTGCGGCGCTGCAGCGTGATTTCGTGCTGCGTCATGTCGAGGGTCGGATGCTCGAGCCAAGAGCTCTGGGCCCAAGCGCCGGCGGCGGCCGTGGCGACGTTCTCGGCCACCTGGCCCATCTTCTCGTAGGGTCCGACCTTCGCTGACTCGCCCTGGAAGTCGATGTTGTTCACGTCGCCGCTGGTGCCATTGGCCATGATCGCGACGAATCCGTCGCCGGCGCCGAGCTTCTCGCCCACGCGCCGCGCGAACTCCGCAAAGTAGTCCGCAGAAACGTCGCCGGGGCCCACGCCGCCCACGTAGTGCAGCGAATAGGCGGCCAGCAGGGCCAGCGGCTTTCCGTCGGCGGACTCGACCGTGATCATCGAGACCTCGGGATCCGTCGCCCCGGCCGGTCGTACCAGATTCGGGCTCTGCCGCGGCGGATTCATCTGGACCTTGTCGGTGGTTCCGCCGAAGGGATCGGGCGGAATCGTGCCTTCCTTCATGTACCAGCGGCGGTTGTGGAGCTCGTCGGGAACGCTGGCGCTGACCCGGCCGACGCGCGCGGGCTGGAGCTTCGCGTGAGCCGCTGCGATGGCCTCAGCGATGCGCTCCCGCAGGAACTCGGTGTAGTGTTCGTCATGCGCTTCCACTTCCGGCTCGAGCGGCCAGTGCCGCGCCAGCTCCGGCAAGGCCGGCGGCGCCGAGTGGGTGTGCGTGGCCGAAACAAGCATGTTCTCGGCCGGAATGCCCGTCTTCTTCGAGGCGCGCTGCTTGGCGTCGTCGAGCACTTCGCGGGGGATATAGCAACTGTCGACCACGACCATGGCGATTGTCTTCGAGCCGTCGTCGAGCACGAGCGCGCGCGCCGAAAGGGGATCGTGCGCCTGCGTCGCCGGACGGTAGTCGAAGTTGCCGATCACCGGGATCGGCCACTCCTGCGGAGTCACATCGGCGATCGCCGCGCCGGCCCGCAGAGCGGGGCGGCTGGGGCTGGAACCGCACCCGGCAAGGAGCAGCGCAAAAGCGCTAAAAGCCACGTATATCGTGAATCGATTCATGTTCAGCCCAGCATATAACGAACCGCCGAACCGCGGGCCAACTTTTCTTGGAGGCCCGCGGGATATAATTGCCCCCGCCATGGCCGGACTCTTCTCCAAGCAGGCGATCATCGCCAAACCGGGATTCAACCGCTGGAAGGCGCCGCCGGCATCGGTGGCGATTCACCTTTGCATCGGTTCGGTCTACGCCTGGAGCATCTTCAACCCGGCCTTGATCAAGACGCAGGGAGTGGTCGCCAGCGCGCCGGAGGACTGGAGTCTCCGCGAAGTCGTCTGGGTGTTTACGGTGGCGATCGTCTTTCTGGGGCTGTCGGCGGCCGTGGCCGGCAAGTGGCTGGAGCGCGTGGGTCCGCGGGCGGTAGGCGTGGTGGCCGCCGTGTGCTGGGGCGGAGGCTTTCTGGTGGGGGCCATCGGAATCTGGGCGCATCAGCTCTGGCTGCTCTACCTGGGCTACGGCGTGATCGGGGGCTGCGGCTTGGGCCTGGGCTATGTCTCGCCGGTCAGCACGTTGATCAAGTGGTTTCCGGACCGCCGGGGCATGGCTTCCGGCATGGCCATCATGGGCTTTGGCGGCGGCGCGATGATCGGCGCTCCGCTCAAGGAGTGGCTGATCGGACTGTTCTACAAGGCCCCGCAGTACCTCGGCGCCACCGACTCCGTCGAGCTGGTCACCGAGGGCGGCCGCCGCTTCGCACGCGTCGCCGGAGAGCTGCGTGAGGTCGTCGTCATCGGAGCGAATGACGTCTCCCAGATGATCGTGCCCGGTCCCGAAGGCGTGTACGTCGCCGGCACCGGCGCGGTCGGCGTCGCCGAGACCTTCGTGGTGCTCGGGGTCCTTTACTGCTTGGTGATGCTGCTGGCCGCCTTCTCCTATCGCCTGCCGGCCGAGGGCTGGAAGCCCGCCGGCTGGACGCCGCCGCCTCCGTCGGAGACCACACGCAAGATGATCAGCCGGCACAACGTGACCGTCGAGCGCGCCATGGGAACCCGGCAGTTCTACCTGCTCTGGATCGTGCTGTGCTTCAACGTCACGGCCGGAATCGGCGTGCTGGGCGTGGCCAAGACGATGATGACCGAGATCTTCGGCTCGAGCCTGCCGAACATTGTCGACGCCGGTTTCGCGGCGACCTACGTGCTGATGATCAGCGTGTTCAACATGGTGGGCCGCTTCTTCTGGGCCAGCATTTCGGATTGGTTGGGCCGCAAGAACACGTACACGATCTTCTTCGTGCTCGGCGCGGCGCTGTATCTGTCGATCCCCTGGGCGGCGCAGCAGGTCAGCGCCTCGCCGTCGGTCGTCTGGCTGGTCGTCTTCTACGCGGTGACGATGATCATCTTCACGATGTACGGAGGCGGGTTTGCCACCATCCCGGCCTATCTGGCCGACCTGTTCGGGGCGTTGTACGTGGGCGCGATCCACGGCCGGCTGCTGACGGCCTGGAGCACGGCGGGCGTGCTGGGGCCGCTGGCGATCACGTCGCTGCGGGAGAACGCCGTGGAGAAGGCGTTGCGGGACTTGGCCGCCAAGGCCGACCCGACCCGCTTCGCCGAGCAGTTCGGCGCGCCGATCGGCCAGCTCGAGCAGTTGATTGCCGAGAAGACCGTGACCATCCCGAAGCTGCTGGAGATCGCGCCGCCCGGCACGGCCGACCCCTCGACGACCCTCTACAACTCGACGATGTACCTGATGGCCGCCTTGCTGGTGGTGGCGCTGGCGGCGAACCTGATGGTCCGGCCGGTGGACGAAGAGGTCAGCAAGGGGTAGAGAAAGAAGTTCGGGCCGTCCCCCAAGTGCCGCCTCCGGACCAGCCGTTTGGCGCTACGATCAGCTCAGCAAACGCCATGAAGTGGAAGAAGGTTCCCGAAGAGCATCGTCAAGCGTTTCTGGCCGCCCTGCCCGACGAGCCGGACGTGGACCGCAAGCCGATGTTCGGCTGTCCCGCCGCGTTCGTCAACGGCAACCTGTTCGCCGGCGCCCACGAGGACCGCATCAACCTTCGCCTCGACGCCGCCACCCGAGAGCAATGCCTTTCCCAAGGCTTTTCGCCCTTCGAGCCGATGGGCCGGACCATGAAGGGATACGCCTGCGTTCCCTCGGGCTCGGAGACCGACGTCGAGTTTCTCCGCCCGTGGCTGCGCCGGGCATACGAGTTCGGCCGCTCGCTGCCTCCCAAGCCCGTCAAGCCAAAGGCGACGCCCAAGCCGAAGCGCTGACCGGGCCGGCGGCTCGACACAGCCGCAATCTTGCTACGATATCAGCCGCTATGATGCACCTCCCGCGGCTCCTCGCCGGGCTCTTTCTCGTCTCCCTGGCCTCCGGGCAGGTCGTCCCGAAGACCGCCGATCAGGTCGCCCGTCCCGCCGGCAAGCTACCCGGCGATCCCAAGATCGCCCTGGTGAAAGTCGCCGACGGCTTCGTCGACCCCACCAACGTCGCCAACGCCGGCGACGGCTCCGGTCGCATCTTCGTGGTGGAGCGCATCGGCCGGGTCCGCATCGTCGAAAAGAGCGGCAAGGTCCTGCCGGAGCCCTTTCTGGACCTCACCAACATCAACCCGCTCGGCAACGACGTCCAGACGGGGTTCGTGGAGCAGGGCCTCTACTCGATCGCCTTCCACCCGGACTTCAAGAAGAACGGCTACTTCTACGTGCACTACGCCTCGCTGCCGTTCAACGGCGACGGCGTGATCGTGCGCTTCCAGGTGGACAAGAAGAGCCCGAACAAGATGACCGTGGAGCGCACCAACCAGACCGCCAAGGTGCTGCTGCGCATTCCGCAGCCCTACTACAACCACAACGGCGGCCAGATCGAGTTCGGCCCCGACGGCTACCTCTACATCGCCTCCGGCGACGGCGGCTGGGAAGGAGACCCCTACGGAGCCGGGCAGGACCTGACCTCGCTACTGGGCAAGATCCTGCGCATCGACGTGAACGTCGAGGACGACTCGATCCCCTACAAGATTCCGCCGAGCAACCCCTTCGCGCACGCCGCCGACGAGCGCCTGATGGTACTGTTCGGCATCACCGAAGAGCAGTTTTCCAAGATCAAGACCCGCGCCCGACCCGAGATCTGGGCCTACGGGGTGCGCAACCCCTACGAGTTCTCATTCGACGAGAAGGCCGGCCACCTGTGGATTGCCGATGTCGGCCAGAACCACTGGGAGGAGATCGACTTTCAGCCGGCTTCGTCCAAGGGCGGCGAGAACTACGGCTGGAACTTCTTGAACGGCACCAAATGCTTTCCGATGACCGGCGCGGACGACAAGTGCGATCAGGTGGGCGTGCTGCCGGCCGCCGAGTACCCCCACGAGGTCCCCTACCCCGGCGCGGCGCCGCTCAAGGACGGCTGGGGCTGCTCGATTGAAGGTCTGGGCGTCGCCAACTACGGCGGCATGGATGGCGTGTACCTGGTGGGCGACTGGTGCTCCGGCCGCGTCTTCGGCGTCGGCTGGGACAAGTCTCAGTCGAAGTGGCAGATCCAAGAGATGCTGCACGCCAATCTGCAGTTCACGGCCGGCGGGTATGACGAGGACGGCAACGTGCTGGCCGTCAACTGCTACTGCTTCTATACCTCCGACAAGGGAGCGTCCGGCAACCCGCCCGGCGCTCTGTGGCGCGTCGTGCCCGCCGACAAGGTTCCGAAGGGCGCAGAGGTGGCTCGCACCATCCAGGAAGGCGGCGCGGCGCTCGAGCCGCAGACCGAGGGCGGCCCGATCACCTTCCACCATCCGCTCGACAATCAGCCGCTCGAGCTCAACCTGTTGCCCGGCGACGCCGTCACGCCCGCCGTCGCCCAGTTCCGCGAGACCGGCAAGAACCCCTACACGGGCCAAGCGGCGGCCATCGCCGCCGGCAAGGACTCCTACCAGAGGTGGTGCGCGGGCTGCCACCTGGCCGACGGAACCGGCCGCATCGGCTCCAACCTCGTCGACGACGAGATCCGCTACCCGCGCGCCAACACCGACGTCGGCGCCTTCGAGCTGATCTACGCCGGCGCCAGCGGGGCCATGCAGCCGTTCGGCGACCGCGTCCCGCAGGACGAGATCCTGAAGATCATGGCCTTCATCGAAAGCCTCAAGAAGTAGCGCATCAGCGCTTCGCTGGTCCGACGATGGCCCGGGGGCAGCCCCGGGCCATCGTCCGTCTGGGGGACGCTCCAATTGGCCGAAGTTGAGAACTCAAGCGCCCCAAACCAGGGATTCATTTACCCAACAATCTCGGGACACCTAGCGTCCCTTTTCGGACAGAGAGCGTCGCTGCGTTCACCAAACATTGATCCGGCTGACATAGTTCCGTCATGCGATGAACCCTAGGATGCGAAAAGGAAAGACTTTTCTTTGGCGCATATTTGATTTCTGCGCCATTCTGGCTTTGTCTCGCACCCAACGGAGGGACTCGCAACTTGCTCTACACCATGCGCTTCATTGTTCTGAGCGCCCTGAGCGCCGCCTTGCTGCTTGGTCAGCAGGACGCGCACAAGGGACGCATCGTCGGTACGGTGGTCGACCCGTCGGGCGCCGTCGTGCCCGGCGCCCACGTGACCGTCACCAGCCAGTCCACCGGCGTCAGCCGCGAAGTGGAAACCAACGGAGACGGGCGCTACCAGGTGATCGCTCTGGATCCGGACACCTATGAGCTCGTTGCGACGAGCGACGGCTTCGCCCCAGCCACCTTCTCGGGCATCGTCCTGTCGGTCGGCGGCGCGGTCGACATCCCGGTGCAGTTGCAGGTCCAGGCCACCGACACCGTCGTCACGGTCACGGCCTCGATGATCGACGCCACCCTGCCGACGGCCAACAACGTGGTCAACTCCACGGCCATTACGAATCTCCCGATCAACGGACGCCGCTTTCAGGACTTCGCACTCCTCACGCCGACCGTCCAGGTGGACCGCCAGCGCGGACAGGTCGCCTTCGTGGGTCAGCGCGGCATCAACTCCAACGTCATGGTTGACGGCACCGACTACAATCAGCCGTTCTTCGGCGGCATCCGCGGAGGCGAGCGTTCGAACTCGATCATCACCGTGCCGCAGAGCTCGGTGAAGGAGTTTCAGGCCGTCAGCTCCGGCTACACCGCGGAGTACGGTCGCTCCTCGGGCGGTATGCTCAACGTGCTGACCAAGTCCGGCACGAACCAGCTTCATGGGGACGGTTTCTATCAGATCCGGCATCGCAACTGGGGCAGCGAAGACCCCTTCGGCTTCAAGATCCTCGAGACCCTCCAGCAGTTCGGCGGCTCGGCCGGCGGCCCCATCCGCAAGGACAACGCTTTCTGGTTCTTCGCCGTCGAGCGCCAGGTCGCCGACACACCGCGTCAGGTCTACTTCTCGAATCTGCAGGACGTCGACCCCGCCACCGGCCAGCAGGCCTACGACCACTTCAAGAGCCTCGAGGAGAGCTTCAAGTCCACCAACGACGCCTGGGCTCTCACGCCCAAGCTGGACTGGTACTTGACGCCCAAGCACTCGCTCACGCTGCGCTACAACTACTCCACCGCGCAGGCGGCGAACTCGGTTTCCACGGGCGATCCGCGCGCCGGACGCACCAACTTTGCCGTCAGCGCCAACGGGCAGGAGGGCGACCGCATCCACTACGGCACGGCGCAGCTCACCAGCGTGCTGAAGCCGACCATTATCAATGAGCTCCGCTTTACCACCAGCTACGAGGAGCGGCCCCGCACGGCGAACTCCGAAGCCGCTTCGGTGGAGACCTTCATCGGCAACTACGGCACGCGCAGCTTTCTGCCGACCGTGCAGGACGACAAGCGCATCCAGTTCCAGGACGGTCTGTCGATCAACAAGGGCTCGCACTCGGTGAAGCTCGGCGTCGACTACAACTACGTGGACGCCGCGCAGGCCTTCGGATTCAACCAGTTCGGCGACTTCCAGACGCGCATCAGCAACGCCTCTCGCGTGCTCGACATCCTCACGCCGGGGGGCGCGGTGGCGAACCGCTTCGACGTGCCGCTATCGGAGGCCCGCTACTTCCGGCAGATCGGCAACCTGGCTACGTCGCTGGGCATTCACCAAGCCGCCCTGTTCGCGCAGGACTTCTGGCAGGTCACCAACAAGCTCAGCCTGAACCTGGGCCTGCGATGGGAAGGCCAGTACAACCCTACGCCCGACGCCTCCAACGCCAGCCTCACCGACCGCGTGCGCGACGCCGCCCTGCCGCTGGGCAAGGTCGATCCGGCTTACATCCCCAACGCCACCGACCAGATCATGCCGCGGTTTGGCTTCGCCTACCGCCCGTTTGACGCTAACAAGACCGTCATTCGCGGCAGCGCCGGCATCTTCTACGCCTCCACGCCGTTGCTGCTGTTCTCTGACGCCATGAACAACTTCCGTTCGACGCCGGGCAACCTCTCCATCCAGTTGCCGACAACGAACTTCCCAACCCTCTACCAGCAGTTCCAGGCCAACGGCATCGACCTCAACAGCTACGCCCTGGATCAGTTGCCGGTGTTCTCGATCGAGCAGATCCAGCAGATCGCCGGCGGTGGCGCCGACCCGTTCGCGGGCGCGGCTCCGCTGACGATCTCGGACAACTACCGGAATCCCCGTTCCACGGTGCTGACCCTCGGCGTGGATCACGAGATCTTCGACGGGTTGGTGGCCGGCATACAGTTCCAGAACGTAAACACCTCGAACCTGCAGCGCAACCGCAACTACAACCTGCCCGCGCCGACGTTCGATCCGGTCCTGCAGATCAACAAGTACTCGCTGAGCAACCGGCCCATCCCGTCGCTCGGCACGGTCACGGTGCGGGAGTCCTCGGCCCGCTCGCTCTATCGCGGCGTGACGATGTCCGGCAAGTACCGCTTCAACAGCCGCCTGCAGTGGGACGCCTACTACACCTACTCGCAGACCTATTCCGACGACGACAACGAGCGGTCCTCCAGCGGCTTCAACTACAACGATCCGTTCAACCTGCAGCTCGACTACGGTCCGGCCGCCCAGGACATCCGCCACCAAGTCACCTCGAACGCCGTCGTACGGCTGCCTTTCGGCATCGAGTGGTCGGGCATCCTGCGCATTACCTCCGGCGCGCCGATCAATCCCGTGGCCGGAACCGACATCAACGGCGACGGCAACTCCAGCTTCATCAGCAGCTCCGGCAACACCAGTGACCGAGCGCTGTCGGCCCCCGGCGTCTTCCTAGCGCGCAACTCCTTCCGCAATCGCGGCTTCCACAACTTTGACATGCGGGTGATGAAGCGAGTCAACTTCAACGAGAAGATGTACGCGCAGCTCTCGGTGGAGATGTTCAATCTGTTCAACCTCAACAACGTGGAGTTGCGGGGGACCAACACTGTCTACGGCACGGGGCTGAACCTGACCACCGGCGCGCCGATCGGACCGGCGGCGAACTGGCTGCGGCTGCGGAACGCCGACGGCAGCTTCAATAACTCCAACGGCCAAATCCCCGGAGCGGCCCCGTTCCAGATGCAACTCGGAGCCCGCTTCTTCTTCTGAGGAGAGGCTTCGTGAACGCAAAGGGCCGGCCGGCATCCGCCGACCGGCCCTTTTACCGTTTCTAGGGTCGGCGGATGCGGCTGAGCGCAGCGGAAGCCGCGCGGGAGACTTCGAGGTTGTGGCTGTGCCGTAGCTTACCCAGCATTGGCAGGGCCTTGCGGTCTCGTCGCAATCCCAGCGAGTTGATCACGCCAATCAACAGGTCGCCACGCAGTCGCACCAAGGCTTCCCGCAGGGCCTCGCCCGCCTCGGGGTCCGGCATCGCCTCCAGCGCCGTCCTCGCGTAGTGCGATAGCCGGGGGTCGTCGAGGAGCTTCCCCAGCGCCGGCGCCGCCTCGGCCTCTCCGACGACAGCCAGCCGCTGACAAGCCTTCGCCTTCTGGAACAGGGAGGACTCCGGGTCCTCGAGCAACCGCACCAGCGCATCGCTGGGAAGTTGCAGGATTGGCGCCGCTTCGTAGGTTTCCGGCATGGTCGGCTCCTCCCTACCCCAAACGCCAAGGCTCGCGCAGAGCGCGCGACCGCATCCGGTTGGCCTCGTCGTCATCCAGGAAGAGGTCCGTTGCCGGATCGAAGCGCAGCGGCCGGCCCACCTGGAAGGCGATGTAGGCGGCGTGACACGCGATGTGCGTCTGGCAGGCCGCCAGCGCGTTGGCGCGGGGCTGCCGCCGCGCTTTCACACAGTCCAAGAAATCCCGTACGTGGTACGACGTGGCTTCGCCGGCGTCCTCGTAGGCCCTAGCCCGCCCGGGCAACGAGGTCTCTACCTTGCCACCGTCGGCCGTTTCAACCCAGCCTTCGTCGCCTTCGAACCGCACCGCGCAGCTCCCCAAGGGCAGAAACCCGGAGTCCCGCAAGACGAGCTTCATCCCGTTGGCGTAGACGCACTCGACCGAATAGGGCGTGTCGCCGGCGCCGGCGTACGGCTCGTAGCTCACCGGCGCGGTCTCGTCGGCGCTGTTCACCCACTGGCACAGGTCGACCGTGTGCGATCCCCACTCGAGGATGCCGCCGCCGTGGAAGTCGAAGTATCCCCGCCACTTTCCCGCCACGTAGGCCGAATTGTAGGGCCGCCAAGGCGCCGGGCCGAGCCAGCGGTCCCAATCCACGAGTTGCTTCGCAGGCAAGGGCTCTTCGGGCAGCCAGTCATGGCTGGTCTTGGGCGGCCAGCGATTGCCCGGGCCGACATTGGCGTGCAAGGTATGCACCTTTCCCAGCCGCCCTTCCTGCGCCAGTTGGACCGCGTAGTTGAAGTTGCTGCCGTTGCGGCGCTGTGTACCGGCCTGGTAGATGCGGCCCAGGCGTTGGAAGGAATCGGCCAGGGACCGGCTCTGGGCGATCGTCATGGAGCAGGGCTTCTCACAGTAGACGTCCTTGCCCGACTTGGCCGTCAGGATCGACAGCAGCGTGTGCCAGCGGTCCCCGGTGGCGATGAGCACGGCGTCGATGTCACTGCGTTCCCACAGCTCGAACATGTCCGCGTACTGGGCGCAGTCGGCGTTGCCGTAGTGTTTGTCGGCCTTGGACTTGATGGCTTCGCGGCGCTCGTCGCGTACGTCGCAGATCGCGCGGAACTGCACGTCCTTCTGAGCCAGGAACGACTCGAGGTCGCGCTCGCCGCGCCGGCCGATGCCGAGGCCGGCCAGATTGATGCGGTCGCTGGGCGGCGTTGCGCCGGCCAAACCGAGCGCGGAGCTCGGCACGATCATGGGCGCGGCGACAGCCGCCGCTCCCGCCCGCGCGGCGTCATGAAGGACGCTGCGACGAGTACGAATCCCCGCTTTCGATGACATGGACGCCACCGCCTCCTCGGGTTTCGAACACCCTACTCCCGGGGAGATTGTAGCGTCAAATCGGGTTCCTTGGGGAGGGGCCCGCCCTGCATTTCAGGTCCGTATCAATCGGCGGCGTAGCGCGCGTCGCCGCGGCCCACCGCCAACCCCACGGCCACCGCGACCACGCAACCGATGACGTTGAACCACAGGAACGTAATGCTGGTGTAGACACTGGCGTAGGCCACCGCCGCCAGTCCGGCGAGCATGCCCGCAAAGGCGCCGTTCGCGCTCACCTTCCACGGGCCGAACGCCAGCACGAACACTCCCAGCATCGAGCCGTAGAAGAGCGATCCGACGAAGTTGACGGCTTCGATCAGCGATCCCAGGCGATCGCCGTAGCCGGCGAAGATCGTGGCGTAAAGGCCCCAGAACGCCGTGGCCGCTCGTGCGGCCCAGGCGTAGTGCGCTTCGCCGGCCCCGGGCCGCAGGTAGCGCTCGTAGTGGTCCACCACGGTCGCCGTCGCCAGCGAGTTGAGCTCGGCCGAGATGGTCGACATCGCCGCCGCGAACACCGCCGCGATGATCAACCCCACCAGGCCGGGAGGCAGGTGCCGGGTGACGAAGGTGAGGAAGATGTAGTTTGTATCGTTGTAGGCGTCTCCCGTCGCCTGCTCAGCCAGCGCGCCGGCCTCGGTGCGGATCTGCTGGAGACTCGCGTCGGCCTCTCGAAACGCTTTCGCCGAGGGCGCGCCAGGCGCATCCAGGTAGGCGCGAGCGGCTTGCCGGCGTCGATCGAACGCCTCGCCGTAACGTCCTTCGAGGGCGCTCAGCTCCGGCCCGCGCGATTGGGAAGCGACCGTGGCGGCCGCTTCGTTGAACAGCAGCGGCGGTTGGACGAACAAGTAGAACGCAAACACCAGCGCGCCCGTGGTCAGGATCACGAACTGTAAGGGGACCTTGACCACGGCGTTGAACAGCAGGCTGAAACGGCTGTGGGTGAGGCTCTGCGCTGTGAGGTACCGCTGCACCTGCGATTGGTCGGTGCCGAAGTAGGCCAGGGCCAGAAAGGTTCCGCCGATCAGCCCGGACCACAGGGTGTAGCGATCGTTCCAGTCGAAGTGCGTCTCGACCGCCCGCATCTTGCCGACTTCGCCGGCCAGTGTGAGCGCGTCGCCCAGCCCTACGTCTTCGGGCAGCCCCATCCACGCCGCCAGGAAGGCCGCTACGATGCCGAGCAGCATCACCAGCATCTGCTGGGCGTCCGTCCACATGACGGCCTTGATGCCGCCGATGACGGTGTAGGCGACCACCAGCAGCCCCATCGCGGCGATCGTTGTCGATTCGGTCCATCCCAGGATGGTGGACAGCACGATCGCCGGCGCGTAAAGCGCCAGCCCCACGCCCAGGCCCCTTTGGATGAGGAAGATCAGGCTGGCCAGGGTGCGCGTCTTCGTATCGAAGCGCTTCTCCAGGTATTCGTAGGCCGTGTAGACGCCGCTGGCATGGAACTTCGGCGCGGCGTAGGCGCAGATGACCACCATGGCAATGGGCAGCCCGAAGTAGAACTGGACGAAGCGTACGCCGTCGGAATAGCCCTGCCCGGTGGTTCCGATGAAGGTGATGGCGCTGGCCTGCGTGGCCATGATCGAGAGCCCGATCACCCACCAGCGCATCGAGCGGCCCGCGAGCATGTAGTCTCGCGTGTCTCGGCCGCCGCGAGCCTTGTAGAGTCCGTAGCCCACGATCCCGACGACCGAGGCCAGCAACACGAGCCAATCGATCGCGCTCATGGCGTGGGCCGGAACCAAGCGGTGACGAAACAGAGCGCCGCGATCCAGAGGGTCAGATTGACCAGGACGACCAGATAGATCCTGTTCCAGGTTCCCAGGAAGGGAGGCCGGTCCGGCGCGACGGGGGGCATGGAAGCTGCAGTGTAGCAAGTGGGGGCGCCGGACCGTCTGGCCCGGCGCCCCTGGTTTGCCGCTGGATCGCCGCTACTGCGGGCAGCGGACCGGAAGCGTCGACTGTGGACTCGTGGAGTCTCCGATCCGCAGATTCAAGGGCCGTAGACCGCAGCGAGAGTCGATCGGCACCGTGAAGTTGATCTGGTAGAGGCCCAGGAAACCCGGCGCGTACCCGGAGAACAGCACCGGAGCTCCCTTGTTGTCGACGCCCACGATCGTGGGCAACGTGGCCACCGACGGCGGGATCGGGCCCGGCGCTCCTGTTTGGCCCGCCGGGTTGAGCCGTCCCACGCCGGTGGCGAACAGCGCCAGCGCCTCGCCGTGCGCCGCGGCGTTGTCGGGCGTCACCAGCGAACCGTCAGCGTGGATGACCGCCCCCACCGTTCCGCCTTGCTGCAACCCGATCTCGAAGATTCCGGGCTGCGCCAGGAACACCGGGACGCCGCTGATGGTCGCCCGGCTGCCGTTGTTCTCCACCTCGATGGTGGTTGTCTGGCCCGGCGAGAGCTCGAACGGCGCCTGCAGGTTGATCTGCTCCGGAGGCCCGGAGCTGAAGTTCAGCAGCGGCGCCGGGATGCCTCCGATACGCACTTGGGTGCCGTTGAAAGAGGTCTGCCCGCCGGCGTTTCGAATGCCCACCACGCCTTCCATCAATCCCGTACCGAAGAGCGAAATGATGCTGCCTGGTACGATGCCCGGTTCGTACGTGGCCGCGTTGACCACTCCGGCCGCCTCGATCACCGGCGTGCGGCCGACGACGTTGAGCAGGAAGCTGGTCGCCAGCTGCCCACCGATGGAGGCCGTGATGCTGACCGTCTGTGCGAGTTGTGCCGGCGTCGCGCCCTCTTCGCCGAGGCCGGGAAGGTTCAGCAGTTCCACCCTCACGCCGGCAAGGCCCTCGATGTTGGTGGGCATCTGAACCGGGTTGCCGGGGGCGCTGCCGCTGGTCGGGTGCAGCCGCACCGACGGCGGTCCCGAGAAGGTCACAATCGCACCGGCGGCGGGCGCGTTGTCGAGCTCATTGACCCGCACGGTCAAGGGCTCGGACAGGACGCCCGTTGTGATCGTCTGGTTCTGACCGGAGACCGTGGAGATGGACGCGGGCTCGGGCGGCAAGGAGGTCACGGTGAAGTTGGCCTGCAACGATCCGATGGCCGCGACGATGCGGACCGAGCCCGGGGTTTGGCCGAACTGCACGACCGCGTTGGAGCCGCCGGCGTCATTGGTGGCGGTGATCGTGGCGTCGCCGGAGGCAACCCGCCAGCTCACTTCCGGGAACGGCACGGGCGCGCCCGACTCATTGATCACGACCACGCGCAGCGGCGTGGGAAGCGGGTTCGAGATCTTGCCCACCTGGCCGTCGCCGCTCTTGACCAGCTCGGCCGGTTGGCCGCCGGTGGCGGTAATGGTGTAGAAGATCTCGGGCAGGCCGGGCGTGCTGGAACGCATACGCACCACGGCCGTGCCGGCGTTGGGCCCGACGGTGACGCCCACGGTCCCCGTTGCGCGCAATTGTACGGTCGCGCGGCGCTTCTCGATGATGAGCGGCGGTCCGGAGATCTGGTCGATCTCTACCGTGATGGGGTTGTCTGGGCGCCCCTGGGTATCCGACGCCATGCGAAACGTCAGTGGCTCCGGCAGCGGCGAGCCCGTCGTGGCGCTTTGGCCATCGCCGCTCAGCTTGGTGAGCTGGATGCGCGACCCGCCGCGGGCGACGCTGAAGTTGAAACTTTCGGTCGTCAGCGAAATGCCGAGCTCCTGCTGGTATGTCGGGATGGTGGCAGTGAGCACGCCGTCCGCGTACAACTGCTGACTCAGCGGGCTGAAGCGGTTGCCCGTGCATTTCACGGTGACGAATCCGTCGGGGTCGACCGGAAGGGCGAAACTACTGCAACTGGCGAAGAACCAACCGAATACGACCTCCGTTCCGGACGGGAGCGGTTGTCCCTTGTCGTCGGTGGCCAGGAAGACATAGGGCAGCGGGAACGGCTCGTTCTCGCGGCCCACCTGATAGTTGCCCGAAACCTTGATGAGGCCGGCCGCGCGGATGATGTTCAGCGTGAACAGCGCCGAATCAACGCCCGGAGCGGTCGCGGAGATCGTGATCGGCTCGATCGACTCGATCGGGTTGCCCGCGTCGTCCAACGGCGGATCGCCGTTCAGGTTGTCGCCGTTGAGCATGTCCTGTGGCGGCACGGTGATGATCGCCGTGGCGATGCCCCGCTGGTTGGTGATCGCTGGCTGGGCGGGCTCGATCTGCAGGCCGACCGCCGCCGGATCCTCGAAGAAGACCGGTACGCCGGGTACGGGCGATCCGTTGGCGTCGGTGACCTTCACGCTGAAGGGCGTGGGCAGCAGCGTATCCGGCGGAAAGAACTGATTGTTACCGCCGTTGATGCTGATGGCGGCGGGCGGCTTCGAGCTGGGTCCGAAGACCAGCGCGTGACCCGAGGGCGCGATCGGCGTCAGGATGGAGCCCTCGACCTGGTTGTTCTGGGTGTTGATCTTCAGCAGCCGCGCATCGGTGAGGGAACTCGCGTAGAGGTACTGCCCGTTGGGCGACAGCGAGATGTCCCGGACGTTCTGACCGAAGGACAGTGGGGTGACTGTCGGGTTTGGCGTGGCCGTGAAGTCGACCAACTGCAGGGACATGGTGGCGACGTCGATGGCGTAGCCTTGCTGGTTGTTCAGGACGACCACCTTGCTGAGCTCGTTCGTGCCAATAGCGCCGATGTTCTGCGCCACGCCCGAGCTCAGGTCGATGAGCTGCGCCGTGTTGTTGGGCGCGATGCCGCGGCTCTGTACCACGACCTTGCTGCTGTCCGGCAGTACCGTCAGGGTGGCGTTCACCAGCGCGAAGTTGCCGGCGATCATATCCGCCGAAGCGAGGTCTCGAGTCCGAAACTGCCGCACGCCGTCGGTGGTGACGGCCAGGAGCCTGGAGTTGCTGGCGGTCAAAGCGATCGAGGCGCTGTTGTGCGAACTGACGCTCGTCAGCAGCGACAGGTTGGTGAGGTCGACGACGGCGATCTGATTCCCGCTGGCGGTGAGCGCATAGGCCCGGCGCGAGGTGTCGTCGACCAGGATCTGAGTCGGCGCGCCTTCGACTGTGATGGTCTTGACCAGCTTGTCGGTGGTCGTGTCGATCACCTGGACGTCCGCTGCGGCGACCAACAGGTATTTGCCGTCCGGGGTGAGGACGCCGTCGGAGGGACCAGCTGGCAGGTTGACCGTGGTCAGCGTCTTGAGGGTCGACGCGTTGACCACCACGACCGACGATGTCGAGCGCTGCGTGATGATGTAGTACTTGCTCCCGTCAAGCGATTGCTCCACCTTGAAGGCGCTCGATGGGGCGTCGATCGCGCCTCGCTCCGCCAGTGTGTCGGCATCCAACGCGGTCAGGACATTGCTGTTCCCGAAGGGAAACAGAATGACGCGATCAACTGCAAAGGATGGCACGCCTACGGCGAGGGCGATCGCCAGTGCTAGGGCGACCGTACGGATCCGATTCATCTAGAACTTCTCTCCCAGGGACGCGGGTAGATGGGGCGGGCGAGCGGGCTTCGACTAGGATACCAGCTTCGCGGTGAAACGCGAAGTGTCGAAGCGGACACGGGCGTCGGGGAGGGGAAAGAAAGAGGGGGCTCTTTCGAGCCCCCTCAGTTTGTCCGTAGTTGGTCCGGAAAGCGCTAGTGGTTGAGCGCTTCGCCGAAGGTGTGCAGCGCCGGGGCGCTCACGATGCCCGTACCGTCGGCGGGAACGCCGGCGAGACGGCCGCTGGTGGTCACCGGGATGACCAGAGCCAAGTAGCCCTGGGCCAGAGCCGGGATGCCGCCGAAGCCATCGGTGATGAAGGCGAAGCCGTGGCCGTACTGGAATTCGCAGACCGCAATGATGTAGCCCTGGAACTCCGGAGCGCCGGCGATGCCCTGCAGCGGGTTGCCGCCCGACAGCGTGTAGATCAGCTGCTCGCCGCCCGCGATGACCGTCGAGGTCTGCGGAGCCGGAGCCGCGCCGCCGCCGGTGGTGGAACCGTGATAGTGAATATCACAGGTGCCAGCCTGCGGGTCGGTGCCGAGCCAATCCTCCGAGGTGTTCGAGATCGCCATACCGGTGTCGAAGCCGGCCTGGTTGGTCACGAACGGGAAGAGCAGCGTCGTCGTGCAGCGAATGATCGACACGATGGTGTCGGGGTCTCCGCCGGTGTCGATGAAGCGCGGCTCAGGCTCGGAAGCGCTGGCCGTGGTCACCGTGCTGAGCGGAGCGAACGTGGCCGAAACCTGGCCGCTGCCCACCGCCGGCAGATCGTTGGTGGTGTCAGCAACCCAGCTGACCGAGATCGGCACCGTGATCGCTTCCACCGCGAACGGGTTGGAGTCGGTGATCTCGTAGACCACGTAGCCGAAACCGCCCGAGAGGGTCACGCTGACCGTGCCGGCCGCGGTGCTGACTAGACCGCCAGCGCCGTTGCTGTTCGCGCCGGTCACCACGCCCATCTCGAGCTGGTCTCCGGTCGTCGCCGTGCCGGCGCTGCCCGTGGTCGCGGTGTAGAAGCGCGGCACGGAGATCTTCACACCCTGCGGGATGTTGAAGAAGCGGATCAGGAAGCGGGTCGCCTGCGAGGCGCCGCCGCCATTGTTCGAACCGGGCGCGTAGTAGCCCGACTCCCACTGGGTGTTGCCCGGCGAGTAGGTCGGAACGCCGAGGGTCTTGAACGCGGTCGCGAAACCTTCGTTCAGCTTGATGGCCGTGGCGCCGTCGGTGTCAATGCACTGCAGGCCGACCAGCGGGGTGCCCGGGGTCACGATCAGGCCCAGGATCGGAATCGCAACGTTGAGCACGTTGTTCGTCACCGAGAAGGTCGTGGGACCGGTGATGGAGACGAACGCGGTGATCTGCGTCGACGGGAACGTGGCCGTTTCCGGCACGCCGAGCTGGGAGGCGTTGCCGCGCATCGAGGTGATGCGAAGCGTGGTCGTGAACGGATAGCAGCCGCCGTCGGAGCAGTCGGCGTCGCCGGTGCCGTTGATCGCGCTACCAGGAACAGGGAACGCAACCCGGTTCCACTCCAGGCGGTTGTTGGCCGCCAAGGTGCCGAACTGGGGATCCTGCACGTTCGGATCAAACGCGCCGCAGCTGACAAACGTCGAGCCCAGCGGAGAGGGCGAGGTGCAGTTGTTCTCGTTCAGGATCAGAACGGCGTCGGAGACGTTGGTGCCCGCGCCGAAGTTGATGTTGTTGGTCACGTTGACGTTCAGCGAGACGCTGACGTTGGTGACGATCACGTTGCGCGACGGGTCGCCCGCGTTGTTCGGGGGCGGAACGTTCTGACAGGTCAGGACGATGTCGCCCACCAGCTCTGCGATGCCCTCAGCGCGCACCACCGGCGGAACGGCGGTCGCTTGGCAGGTTACGAATCCCAGGGTCTGAGACGGGATCTGCGCGAAAGCCGCGGTCGCCGCCATCATCACCAACAGGAGCGCAATCGAGCCTTTCTTCAAAGCTTCCATTGTGTTAGCTCTCCTCAAGTCCACAAATCGTAGATCGATATCTCTTGGAACGGGGAAGGCCCGAAGGCCTCCCCGCCCCTGTTTCTCTTAGTGCGACAGGCTCTCGCCCAGGCGGTGCAGGTTCGGCACGCCGGGGACGCGCTCACCCGAATCATCCACCGGAATGACCAGCGCCAGGTAGCCCTGGGCCAACGCCGGGATACCACCGAAACCATCGGTGATGAAGGCGAAGCCGTGGCCGTACTGGAACTCGCAAACCGCGATGACATAGCCCTGGAACTCAGGAGCGCCCGCAATGTTCTGCAGAGCGTTGCCGCCCGACAGCGTGAAGATCAGCTGCTCGCCGCCCGCGATGACCGTGGAGGTCTGCGGAGCCGGCGCAGCGCCGCCGCCGGTCGTGGCGCCGTGATAGTGAATATCACAGGTGCCAGCCTGCGGATCAGTGCCCAACCAGTCCTGCGAGGTGTTCGAGATCGCCATACCGGTGTCGAAGCCGGCCTGGTTGGTCACGAACGGGAACAGCAGGGTGGTCGTGCAGCGGATGATGCTGACGAACGTGTCGGGGTCTCCCGTGTTGTCGAGGAAGCGCGGTTCCGGCGCGGCGTTGCTCGCCACCACAATCGTGCTGAGCGGAGCGAACGAGGCCGAAACCTGACCGGTGCCAATCGCCGGCAGATCATTGGTCGTATCGGCGACCCAAGAGACGCCGATCGGGATCGTGATGGACTCGAGACGGAACGGATCGTCGTCGATGACCTCATAGGTCACCGAACCAAAACCGCCCGACAGACCCACAGTCAGAGTGTCGCTGGCGCTGGTCATCGCACCGCCGGCGCCGTTGGAATCCGCACCGGCCACCTGAACGATCCACAGGGCGTCGCCGTCAAGAGCGGCCGTGCCGTTGTTGATCGCCTTCGGAACCGTCACCTTCACACCCTGAGGAATGTTGAAGAAGCGAATCAGGAAGCGAGTTCCCTGCGAAGCGCCGCCGCCGTTGTTCGAACCCGGAGCATAGTAACCCGATTCCCACTGGGTGTTGCCCGGTTGATACGTCGGCACGCCGAGCGTCTTGAACGCGGTCGCGAAACCCTCGGTCAGCTTGAGCGACGTGGCGGTGGTCGTGTCGAGGCACTGCAGGCCCGTCACGATCTTGCCAGGCGTCACGATGAGGCCGAGGATCGGCACCGCAACGTTGAGAACGTTGTTGGTCACCGAAATGGTCGTCGGACCCGTGATCGACACGAAGGCCGTGATCTGGGTCGACGGGAAGGTGGCCGCGTCCGGCACGCCCAACTGAGAGGCGTTGCCGCGCATCGAGGTGATGCGGACGGTGGTCACCTGCGGGTTCGGATCGAAGCCGGGACGGGCGGCGCCGGGAACCGGGAAGGCGGTCTTGTTCCACTCCAACCGGTTGTTGGCGGCCAGAACGCCGAACTGCGGATCCTGGTACTGCGCGTACGGCGCGCCGCACGACGTGTAGGTGGCGCCCACCGACGACGGCGCGGTGCAGTTGTTCTCGTTGATGACCAAAACGGCGTCAGACACGTTCGTGCCGGCGCCGAAATTGATGTTGTTGGTGACGTTGACGTTCAACGACACGCTGATATTGACGAGGAAATCGACGCCCGGGGCAAACGGGGCCGAATTCGTCGTCACGCAGGCCAATACGACATCGCCGACCAGCTCCGCAATACCCTCGGCGCGAACAACCGGGGGAACCGCAGTAGCTGTGCAGGTCACCAGACCCGTCGGCTGAGCCTGAGCCATGCCAGCGCTGAAGACCATCAAGGTCATCAGAGCGAGGAGCATGGCCGACTTCTTCATGGCTACCATTTCACTCTCCTTCTCCCACAAGATCGGAATCACGTACAACGGCGAATCGTCGCCGTCGCTTTTCGAAAACTCGTCGACTTCGCCTACCTTGGCGTTGTCACGAACCACACGGACAGCCCCCAGTATAGAACAGCCGATTCGGCGGCCACAACGGGCTCGGCCGACTCGGTCGTCGCCTCCCTGGGGACATTGATTCTAGATTGGTGCAACCCAACCTGGACCCTCTGATTCCCACGCCTGGCCGTCTGGACGGCATAAGACGCTTCACAAGGGAATACCACGCGGCAAATCGAGAAGTCAACAGCGTTTCGGGCTGTTTTTCTCGGAACCCGTCGCAAACGGGTCAGCGCATCAGCCGTTGCAGGCCGCGCATCCTGGTCTTGAGCTCCTCGCTGGTCGTGACCATTTCGGTTTCGTCATAGATCACGCGCGGAGTCAGGAGGATGATCAGCTCAGTGCGAGCCCGATTGACGGACTTTACGCCGAAGGCTGCACCCAGGATGGGAATCTTGTTCAGGTAAGGCACGCCGGACTGATTGAAGAGGTTGCTCTCCTGGATGATGCCGCCGATTGCGATGGTATCGCCGTCGTTGACGGTGATCTGGGTCTTGACGTTGCGGCGGTCGATCGAAGGTGAGGCGATGGGCCCGGTGGCGCCTTGCGGCGAGCTCACCTCTTGATCCACCTGCATCGTGACAATGCCGGAGGCGTTCACCCGCGCGGTGATGGAGAGCGTGACGCCGGTCTGGACGTTCTGGATCGTGTTGGTGAACAGCGACGAGCCGTCCTGCTGGGTCCCGCCGGCGACCGCTTGCGAGGCCAGCGTCGGAATGGACTGGCCCACGGTAATGGTGGCGGCGATGTTATCGGTGGCGACCACCGACGGCGCGGAGATCACCTTGGTCTTGCCTTCGGTTTGCTGCGCTTCCAGCACGGCGCTGAGCTCCCGCGCATTGCCTACCAAGGCGCCGATGGTCAGCCCGAGGCCGGAACTTCCGCTGCTGCCCGTGAGCTTACGCTGGCCGCCGGTATTGGCCGCCCCTCGGTTGCGCAGAAAGGCGTTGACGCCCGCCGACAGGAGGCCCGTCAGGGTCACCTCATACACCTTGGCGTCGATGAGCACTTGTCGCGGCGGAAAGTCGAGCTGCTGGAGCGTTCGCTGGATGACCTCCCATTCCTGCTGGGTGGCCTGCACGACGATCAGGTTGTTCACGAAGTCCGGCACGATCCGGATGCCGCGCTCCTGGGTCGTCGATGCGCTCGACTCCCCGAGCGTGGAGCCGGTCTCGTCGGTCGCCGCCGGGGGCGCGACCTGCGGGCCGCCGTAAGCGCCGCCGGGCAGGCGAATGATGCCGCCGCCCATGCCCATCCCCATGCCGCCGCCGTATCCTCCTCCGCCATAACCGCCCATGCCGCCGCCGAAGGCTCCGAACCCGCCTCCCATTCCTCCGCCCATGCCGCCATAGCCGCCCATGCCGCCGCCGAAGCTCGGGCCGTAGGCGCTGCCATACCCGCCCCCGCCGTAGCCGCCGTACCCGCCGCCGCCATAGCCGCCGCCGTAGCCGCCGCCATAGCCGCCGTAGCCGTAGCCTCCCCCGCCGTAGAGCTGCATCAGCGTGCCGGCCAGGTTGCCGGCGTAGCCGTACTGCACGCGGTAGACGAAGTTCTGCACGCCGCCCACGGTCACCGCGTTGTCGAGCTTCTCGATCCACTTCTCCACCTCGTCGAGGGCCTTGGGCGAAGAGCTGACGGCCAATACGGCGTTGATGCGCTCGAGCGGCACGAACTGGATGGCGCCGCCGCCCTCTTTGTCCTCACTGAAAGCGGAATAGATCTTCTCGAGCTCCTTGGAAACGGTGCTGGCGAGGCTGTTCTTGATCTCGATCAGCCGCATGCGCTGGCTGGCCATCTCCGGGGTGTCGAACAAGCCCACCAGTTCCATCGTCCGCTTCATATTGCGGGCGTTGTCGAGCAGCAGTAGGGTATTGGCCTGCGGCACCACCGAATACTGCCCACCGCGGCCCAGGAACGGCGTGAGGACTTCGGCCAGATCGCGGGCGCTCATGTAGTTGAGCCGCACCGCGCTCAGGGTCATTTCCTCGCCTTCGGGCAAGGGTTCCTCGCCGGCGATGCGCGGCGAGATCGGCGCCTGGGCCACAGCCTGCGACGGAACGATGTGATAGACCTCGCCGATCTTGACCGCCGCCGCGTTGTTCATCCGCAGGATCGATTCGAGCAGCGGAAACAGGTCGGGCTCCTGCAGCTCGCCGTAGGTATTGATCGTGACCGTACCGTCGGGCACCGCCGGGTCGATCGTGTAGTTCAGATTCAAGCGCCGCGCGACGACGTCGATCAGCTCGAACATGCTCGCATCGCGAAAGTTGCGAAACGACACCGGCGCCTGCGCGGACGACGGCGGCGCGGTCAGCGAGAGGACAACGGCGAGGAGAGTCAGGCGAATCAGACGGTGCGACATGAATTGGTTCCGAGCGGTCTCAGGGAGTTTCAGCACGGCGGCGCTACGGACGCGGCGTGATGATCATCGGCTTGGCCTTGGGCGCGGGCTTGGCGGCCGGCTCGATCGCAGCCGGCGCAGCGGCCGGAGCGGACGCCTCCACGGACGTTTCCGCGGCGGGCGCAGGGGCGGCCGCGGCCTGGCTCTCTTCCAGCAGTTGTTTCTCCGCCGGCGAGAGCTCCGTCATCTTGCGCTTCCAGCTCTGCACGCCGAACGGCGTCTGGCGGCGGAAGGTCGCCACGCCGTTGGCTACCTGCACATCCACCGTCGGCGCGGCGCGCTTGGTCGGCTGCGGCCTGGGCTCGGGGGCGTGCTTCTTCACCGGGCCGAACGGGGTCTGCACGGTCTCGCCCTCGGCCTGGGCGGCCGGAGCCTTCTTGTCTGCGTCGGTCGGCGGGGCCGCCGCGACCAGCGGCCCGAGCATCAGGGTCAGAATCAACAGGGTCTTCGTCATCGGAATCTCTCCTTGGCTGCCGGGCGCTGCTACTTCTGTTTCGTCTCCCACCAGGACTGCGAGCCGAACGGCGTCTTCCGCACGCGCTTGACGTAGCCCTTGAACTCGGTCCCATCGGGCGTGGAATCCTTCGGGTCTGCGGCAAACACGCCGGGCCGCAGCTCCTTGCCGATGTTGTACTGCCCGCCGACGGTCTGCGGAGCCGGCTGCGTCATGTTCGCGTTCGGCGGCGGCGTCGCGGGTTGTCCGGGCTTGGGCGGCGTCCGCCGGTTGTTTGCCTTCTTCGGCTGACCGGGCTCCGGCTGCCCTCCTTCGCCGGTCAGCTCGTCTTGCGCCACCACGATCTGCTGATCCTTCCAGGCCAGCTTCACGCGGCCGTCTTCGGCCAAGCCTTGGAAGGTGAAATCGCCCACCTTCTCGCCAATGCCGATCCAGGCCGGATCGGAGGCGTTCGACGGCGCCATCAGCGCCAGTGGCCCGTCGCCGAAATCGACCAACCCGGAGTACAGCGGCAGTGCCGGACGCTGCTCCACCACCGGCTCGGCCACCACGACCTCGACGATGGGGTTGCGGTCCTTGACGAACAGCAGCCGGTCGACGATCGGCATGTAGGCGGCGGGCCGCAGAGCCGCCGCGGCGGCCGCGGCCGGATAGTCCGGAGCCGGAGCCTCCCCGGCGTACTTCTCCAGCCGGCTGAACCGCGCGTCGGCCTCGAGAACGCGCTTATAGAGCTCGGCCGCGCCGAGAATCAGCGTTCCCGCCAACAGGGCGTTCAGCAACAGCAGCTTGCGCTTCATGGGCTCACGCCTCCTTCCAGAGCTTGGGCCCGCTTGAGCAGATCCGGCGTACGCTCGGCCGGCAAGTAGCCCGCCACGGTCATCTGCACCTTCAGCGACTTCACTTCCGCATTGCCGGGCCGCACCCGCAGGTCGCGTGTGGTCAGAAGCTGGGGCGCGTTGGCGACCGCCGCCAGCAGGTTCACCAGTTGCTCGACGCCGCAGGTAAAGTCCACCACCAGCGGCACTTGTGCGTAGTCCTTCTCTTCGAGCGAAACGGTTCCGAAGCGCGACGACTCCATCGCCACTCCCTCGGCCGTCAGCAGATCACCCACCAGCGAGCGCATCTCGGCTTGCGCCAGAGAGGCGTCGGCCGAGCTCAGCAGGCGGCTCTCCCAGCTCTCCAGCTCCCGCAGAGCGGCGGCCAGCTCGGCCTCCCGCAGGGGCCGCTGCTTGGCTTCGAGCTGCGCCACGGCCAGCCGTTGCTCGAGGGCGTCGATCTCTCCCGCCCCGGCCGTCACACCCGAGCCCGCGCCGGGCGTAAACACGTCGAGCTGCAGCAAGGCGAACAGCGCCAGCGCGCCGCCCAGAATCGTGAGGGCCCGTTTGTCGCGGCTCTCCACTACTGAGCCTCCTCGGCCGCAGGGGCGGCGGCGGGCTCGGCTCCCGCTGGCTGCGCAGCTTCGGGTGCAGCAGGCGCGGGCGCTTGCGCTGCGGGCGGCTGCGCGGGGGACGGTTGCGGGTTCGCGGCAGCCGGAGCGCCGCCAGGACCGGCCGGGGCGGCGGGAGCTGTCGGCGCCCTGCGCTCGGCGGCAATCTGAAAACCCTCGCCGGTTTCGAGCTTGCGCAGCGACGTGGTGAAGCGAGCCTTCTCGAGCCGTCCCGACTCGTTGAGCGTCTTGAGCAGATCGGCCGCCGCCTGAGCCTCGCCGTTGAGCTGCACGCCCTCGTCGCCGATTTGTAGCTGCGTCAGCCAAGCCGAGTTGGGCAGCTTCTCCGACAGCTCGCTAAAAATCTCCAGGTCGCGCTGCGTCCGCCGGCCCAGCCCGCGCAGGATCTCCAATTTCCGCTGCGCATCCTCGGCGCTCATCTTGGCGTTGCGCACCAGCGCGACCGTCTCCTCATACTTGGCGATGCGTTGCTGCAGAGCCTCGGCGTAAGCTCCATCCTGAATCCACGGCCGAATCAGAAAGCCCGCCCCGAGCAGCAACAGCAGAAACAGCAGCGCGGCCGTCGGCGCCAAGCGCCAGCGCGAATCCTTGGAGCGCCGCTCGACCGGCAACAAATTCGCCCGCCAACCCACGCCCGGGCAGGCCGCCTCGAGAGCCACGGCCAGCCCCCGCAGGTCTTCTCGCAGCCGGAACTCCTCGGGAGCCGCCAAAGGCGCCGGAAACAGCTCCTCCACCGCTCGCGGCTCGAGCGCCGGCGACGTCTGCGCCAGCTCCTCCGCGGCCGCGGACGCCTCCGGGCCGAACACGGCCAGCCCGACCGCGGCATCCGGCGCTACCCGCAAGTCCGACAAGACCAACTGCAGGACGCGCGACGGCGGCGCCGAGCGCAACGGAAACTCGGCGGTCAGCAACGGACGCGCCGCACTCTCCCCATATATAAGGAGTGCATCGGACTCGGCGTCGACCGCCAACAGCGGCTGCTTGGGCGCCTCCGGCCGCATCCGCAGAGCCGCGTAGAGGGTAGCCTCGCTGACCGTGAAGGCGGAAACAGCCACGCCGGCTTCCTGGAACAGGTCAGCCCAGGCGTCCACCTTCTCGCGAGGCGCGATCGCGACCGCCATCGTCGTGGGGCGGTCCTTGCCCGTCTCGCCCAGCGCCGCGTGCGCGAAGCAGACCTCCACGTCGCCGTAAGGGTGCAGGCCGTCGAGCTGATACCGCACCGCCGCCGCCCGCTCTTTCTCCGGCATCGGGGGCAGCCGCAACTGGCGCACCACCAGCTCCTTGCGCGGCAAGCAGACCGTGGCCGCCAAGTGCCCCAGCGCGTGCTCGTTCAAAAAGGCCTGGTAGCGACGGCCCCACTCGGCCGCCGGAATCTCGCGAAAGCCCTCGATGCGCAGCGAGCCCAGCACCGTCACGCCCGCCGGACGCGACTTGATCGCGACGGCCAGCAGATCCTCGCCGCGGATCTCCAGCCCCACGCCCGCGCCGAAGCGCTTCCAAAGATCGAGCAATCCAGCCATGGAGTTCTTAGAAGGCCGTCTCGCGCCAGCGCACGATGCGGATCGGGTCGGGACCGCCGACGGCCCCGTTTTCCACCAGCGCGGCCACGGTGCGCTTGGCGGCGCCGGACCGCAACGTCGCCGTCGCGCGCAGGGTGAAGGCCGTCGAGCCGCCGCCCAGACCGAGCCGGATGGGCCCGCTGAACGAGCCCAGGCCCGGCATGCCGTTGTCGTCGGGCCGCAGTGGGCGCACTCGCCGAATCTCTTCGATCGCGGCGATCTCATTGGGCGACATTCCCGCCGCCGCCAGCACTTCGCGCGAGGCGTAACCGACGCTGATTACGCCCGAGCCGCGCGTCGTCAGGCTCTCCGACAAGCCGCGGAAACGGACCAAGCCTCCGTCATCGTTGGTGCGGAAGCCGCCGTAGAACAGGTCGGGCGTGAGATCAGGCAGGGTCAAGAGCTCTTCCAACTCCTGGATAGACGTGGCTTGCGGCCGAAAAGTCGAGTCGGGCGACGCATTTTCCGTCTGCGCGGCGAGCTCGGCCGGCGTCAGCCCATAGGCGATCAAGCCCCGTCGGCGCTGCTCTCTGTATTCGACGATGCGGGCCGCCAAAGCGACCGCCCGGCCCGGGTCGAGCCCGCCGGCCGCCATCACGGAAGCAAGGGCCTCCGGCGTCGCCTGATTCACGTCGAGCTTGCCGCTCTCTCCGATGATCTCGACCTCGACGACGCCGGTGGGGAAATCAAACCGCATCCAACGCTGGCCGATCTCAAAGCCCTGGCTCGGCTTTTCGGGATCGCGGGGCCGGGCAATGCGCCGCATGGCCGCCTCCACGCCGCCCTGCGCCAAGTAGTAGGCCCGGGCGGAGTCGATCTCGAGGGCAGCCCGGTCGAGCTCGGCGCGCACGGTCCTCGACAGCGCAAACGCGATGGCCGTCATCGCCACGGCCAGCCATAGCACGGCCAGCAAGGCGCCGCCGCGCCGGCCGCTCCCTCGCTTCGAGTCGCTGTGCCGCGTCGACGTCACGGCATCACCAGCATCGTGCCGCCACGCGGGTTCGGGACCTCGATCGCCCGCGGGTCGATCTGCGGCTGTGCGCCGTAGCCGGCCGGCGGCGCGTAGCGCGCCCGCACCTGCGCCACGATCGTCACCGGCTGCAAACGGGCCTCGGGCTTGTTCGGCTCGAGCTCGATGCGCACCGCGGAAGGAATCTGTTGGATGTCGTCCCACACCGTGCGCCACTCGGCGGGCTGCCCCGGGACCCTCGGCTCCCTGAGGTAGGCGAAGGTGCAGCGCGCCAACTGGTCGGCCACAATCAACGAATCGGCGCGCGGCGTCACCGGCGCGAACAGAATGCGCGGCCGCTCGCCCACGCGGTCCAAGCCCACCGCAAAGCGGCCCACGCTCAAGCCGCCGCGAAAGGGAGACTCCGTCAGGATCAGTCGCAGCCCGTTGCTGGCGCTCTGCACGTTCAGCTCCACGATCTGGAGTTGGCCGCGCGCGCCGGCCGCCAGCGAATACGAGCTTACAAAGCGCATCTGGTCCGGCTCGCCGTCGAAGAACGGCGCCTGCGGCGCTCCGGTGGAAGGCGGCGCCTGGGCGAGCACCGGAACCATGCCGGCGAACTGCGCGTGCAGCAGGTGGTTCGAGTTGGCGATCTTGCGGTCGAGCGTCAGCCGTTCCCGAGCGTCCCGCCAGGAGCCGGCGCTCATCTGCAGCGCCATCACGATGCCGGCCGACAGCAGCCCCAGCAGGCTGACGGCGACCAGAACCTCGATCAGGGTCAGGCCGGCTTCCGCGGAGGCGAGCCGCGCGCCGCGAGCCGCGGGCCGGGCGTGGCTCGGCGTTGTCAACTTGCGCTCCTCACGGCTCACCGCTCACGAATCCTCACCCGGCGGTAGCCGTCCATCGTGACGGTCTTGCGTTGGCCGTCCGCCCGCCACCAAACCGTCAGCGCCACGCGCACCAGCATGCTCGCGCCGACCTGAGCCCCGCCCGGAACCTCCCAGGGCTCGATCAGGGCTTCCCAGCCCGACGTCCCGTCGAACTCGCCGCCCAGCCGCTCGCCCACCGGCAGGGGCTCCATCGTCAGCAAGGCGTCCATCTGCGTCTTCGCCTGCATCGCCGCGCGGTCATACTGCCGCACGCGCGCGGCGTTGCCTAGCGACTGGCTGACCAACGAGAGCAACCCGACCACCGCGATGCCCATCAGCGCCGTCGCCACGATCACCTCGAGCAAGGTGAACCCCGCCGTCTCTCTCGGTAGAGCCGGACATTCTTGTCCGGCACCCGGGGCGCGTCGGCTCCGAACCAGCCTACTCACCGCTGCGCTCCGGCCCGTCGACCT
Source organism: Acidobacteriota bacterium (assembly GCA_016125275.1). Lineage (GTDB taxonomy): Bacteria > Acidobacteriota > Terriglobia > Bryobacterales > UBA6623 > RI-231. Next base: position 1,570,727 of record WGMB01000003.1, read on the forward strand.
CTTCCGGCACGCCAGTCAACAGGTTGACCCGCAGCCCGGAGCGTCCGCCGGAGTCCGCCTCCAAGAACAGCTCGAACTGCGGCGACGGCGTCCCGGGATAGAGCAGATAGCTCTGCGCCTGCTTGAGCCCCGCGATGTGGATCGAGGCGTCGAGCCGCAGAGCGTCCTTCCAGCCCGTCTCCGCGCCCAAGGCCCTCACCTCGTTCGCCTTGGGGTCCACGGTCACCTGCACGACCTCTTGAAAACGGTCCGCCCGCTGCCGAGCCGCCGCCCAAAAAGCCCCGGCGCGCGAGACGGATGTTTTCAGACGGATGCCGTCGAGTCCCGAGGTCACATTCGGATAAGCGATCCCCAGCATCAGGCCCACGATCGCCATCACGATCAGCAACTCGATGAGCGAAAGCCCGGCAGTGGCGGGGAGCCGGGAACCGGCAACGCTGAACCGTGGGCGCCCGCGGTCTGCGGTCGACGGTTCCCGGTTCACGGCTAACGCTTCACGACTCACGAACCCTCACTGCCAACTCGTCACGTCGGTATTCACGCCTTCCCCGCCCGGCTCGCCATCGGCGCCGTAGCTGAGCACGTCCGGCTCGGAGCCGTGCTCGCCCGGAAAGCGATAGACGTAGGCGTTCTGCCAAGGGTCCAGCGGAATGTCCTTGTCCAAATAAGGCCGCACGGATTGCAGACCCTCTTCCTGATTCGGAAAGCGCCCGTGCTCGATATTGAAGCGCTGCAACGCCGCCTTGAGCGACTCGATCTGCGTCTTGGCCGCGGTCTGTCGGCCCTGATCCAATGCCGGCGCCAATTTCTGATACGCCACCGCCGAAAACAACGCGATGATCGTAATCACCACGAGCATTTCGATCAGCGTAATACCGGCGTCTCGGCGGTTTCTTCTAGTCCTTCGCATCGTCATTCTTCCCCACCCGTCGGATTCCCAACCAGTCACATTCCCAATTGATTGATGCTCGTAATTGCCAGCATCACACTCAAAATCATAGCGCCGACGACGACTCCCAGGACCAGGATCACGATCGGCTCGAACAAGGCTGTAAAGCGCTTGATCGCCTCGCGGGTGTCTTTCTCATAGATGTCGGCCATGCGGTGGAACATCTCGTCGAGCCGCCCTGTCTCCTCGCCCACCGTCAGCAAGTGGCCGGCCAGCGACGGGAATACGCCCGCCTTCTTGATGGGACCGGCGACGCCTTCGCCGCGTTTGACCCCTTTGATCACGACGTCGAGCGCGTTCGAAAGGACTTTGTTCGCCAAAATTCCTTTCGTAATCGTGATCGCCTGCACCAGCGGCACCGTGTTCGCCACCAGCGTCCCCATGGCGCGGGCGAAGCGCGACACGTCTGCCTTGAGCAGCGCCTGGCCGAGCACGGGAATCTTCAGCCGAAAGGCGTCCCACTTCAAGCGCCCTTCCGGCGTGCGCGTCCAAGTCCGCAAAGCCGCGGCCCCGGCCGCCAGAAGCACGATGACGGGGACGCCCCAGGTCTGCACCAAGCTGCTGATGGTGAGCAGGATCTCCATCGGCAGCGGCATCGGAATGTTCGACGACGTAAACGCTTCGGCAAAACGCGGAATCACGAACCGCAGCAGGATGAAGATCGAGATCGAGCCGACGGTGACCAGCAGCGCCGGATAGGTCAGCGAGCTGATGATGTAGCCGCGCAGCTCGTCGCGCTGGCGCTCGAACTCGGCCAGCCGGTCCATCACCACCGGCAGCGACCCGGAGACCTCGCCGGCCCGGACCATGTTGACGTAGAGCTCGGAAAAAACCTCCGGATGCCCGGCCAGGGTGTCGCCGAAGGACCGGCCGCCGCGCAAGGTGCGCTGCAGGTCCTGGACGACGGTCTTGAAGCGCGCCTGCTCGGTGAGCTCGGAGGTGATCTCGAGCGCGCGGTCGAGCGGCACGCCGGCGTTGAGCAGGGTGGCGACTTCCTGGGTGAAGTGCAGGACGTCGGAAGCCTTGGCCTTCTTCTTGCCCCCGAAGCTCAGCTCGAACGAGCGCTGCTTCTCCGCCCCGACGAAAACGGGAGTGAGCCCTTGACGGCGCAGCTCGCGGACGGCGGCGCGGTCGTCGTCGACGACGAGCGTGCCGGCCCGGGTGCGGCCGTCGGTCGCTAGCGCTTTGTAGTGAAAGGTTGCCATGTCTAGACCGTTGACGGCGGACGGTTGATCCGTTGACCGAGGTAGGACTGCAGCCCGCCGAGCATCTGTCCGACTCGACCGGCAAGAGTTTGTAGCCCCCGACTACGTCCGGTTGGGCATATCCGAGGTCAAGGGTGAGCATGAGAAGACATTTCACTTCCTGCAAAGACCCATCTGCAATGCGCGCAAATCGGAGCATCTCCCCTTCAGAGCGTCGCCCAAAGCCCTCGGCTAAGTTCGCTTCGATGGATACGGCGGCCCGCCGAATCTGGCTGGTCATACCAAACAGCTCATCCTTGGGAAACGCCTTCGTCACTCGGTAAACCGCGAGCGTCAACTGGTGCGCCGCCTTCCAGGCGTCCAGATCCTCGAAGGATCGGATGTTCATCGTCGCTCTCTGTCGGTCAACGGTTCACGGATCAACCGTCTACGGCTCAAAACTCCTGCGTCACCCGCACCACCTCTTCCACCGTCGTCACACCCTTCTCGATCTTCATCCAGCCGTCTTCCCGCAAGCTCCGCATCCCATTCCGCCGCGCCGCGTCCGTCAGCACGCCCGCGTCGGAATTCTTCATCACCAGCCCGCGAATCTCCTCGTTGAGCTCCATCAGCTCAAAGATTCCCTGCCGGCCGCGATAGCCCGTCCCGCGGCAGTTCTCGCAGCCCGCGCCGCGAAACGTCCGAATTCGCCGCCCTTCCGGGTTGATCACGTCGTCGCTCGCGATCCGGCACTCCGAACAGATCAGCCGCACCAGCCGCTGCGCCAGGACACCGACCACCGACGACGTGATCAGGTACGGCTCCACGCCCATGTCCGTCAGCCGAGTCACGGCGCTGGGGGCGTCGTTGGTGTGCAGCGTCGAATAGACGAAGTGGCCCGTCAGCGCCGAGCGGATCGCGATGTCCGCCGTCTCCCGGTCACGAATCTCGCCCACCATGATCACGTCCGGATCCTGGCGGACGATGTGCCGCAACCCGGCCGAAAACGTCAGCCCGATCGTCGAGTTGACGTGGATCTGGTTGATCCCGTCCATCTGGTACTCGACCGGGTCCTCGATCGTGATGATCTTCTTGTCCGCCGTGTTGATGCGCTTCAACGCCGAGTACAGCGTGGTCGATTTGCCCGAGCCCGTCGGCCCCGTCACCAGAAAAATCCCGTGCGGCAGCGTCGTATAGAACTCCATCCGCCGCAGCATCACGTCGTCGAAGCCCAGCCGCCCCAGCTCGTAGAAATCCGTCGCCGAGCGGTCGAGCAGGCGCATCACGACCGATTCGCCATAGAGCGTCGGCAAGGTCGAGACGCGCAAGTCGACCTCATGCCCCATCACCTTGATCTTGATGCGGCCGTCTTGCGGCAGCCGCCGCTCGGCGATGTTCAGCCGCGCCATCAGCTTCAGGCGCGAGGTGATCGCCGCGCGCAGCTCACGGGCCGGCGGCTCCTGCTCCTGCAACACGCCGTCCACGCGGAAGCGGATGCGGAACTCCTTCTCGAACGGCTCCACGTGGATGTCCGACGAGCGTGTGTCGAGCGCCCGGGCGATCATCGCGTTGACGTAGCGGATGACCGGCGCCTCGCTCGCCATGTCCCGCAGGTGCTCGATCTCCGCCGCGTCGTCGCCGCCGGCAAAGCCGAACTCGTCGTCGTCCTTCTTCTCTTCCGCCCCAAAAAAGCGGTCGATCGCGTCGAGGATGTCGGTCTCGGCCGCCAGCGCCGTCTGCACGTCGCAGCCGGAGAAGCGCCGGATCGTCGAAATCGTCTCGAAGTCCAGCGGGTCGGTCATCGCCACCCACAGCACGTCGCCTTCCTGCGCCAGCGGCAGGAACTGGAACTGGCGCATCGTGCGCGGCAGAATGCCCTCGATCTCAGGGACGATCTCGGGGAAGCGATCGGCCGTCAAAAACTCGATCTCGAGCTGCTCGGCCAGCGTCGTCAGCACCTCGCGCGGCGCCACGAAGCCCAAGTCGATCAGAATGCGGCCGATCCGGTCGCCGCGTTCGCGCTGCAGCTCGAGCGCCTTCTCCAAATCGTCGGCGTCGAGCGCACCCTTGGCGATCAGCCGCTCGCCCAACCGCCCGCGCAACCGCGGGTCGACCGCTCGACTCTTCCCTGTGCTGCTATTGACCTCAGCCATTCGTCGTTCCTCGAGTCCGCAACGGCTCGTTAGAAATACCGCAGCCCGATGCGCTGCTTCAGGTCCGCCACGGTCAGTCCTCCGGCGCGCGCCTGGTCCAGCGCCGTTCGCGTCGCCGCCGCCACCAACTGGCGCGGCAGTCCGCTGAGATCTTCCCAGTTGAAGTGGAACAGCGAGATCGCCAACGCCACCTTCTCGCCCACGTCCAACGCCGTCAGCTTGGCCGACTCTTCCACCAGAATCGCCCGCGCCTCGGCCTCGAGGTTCTCCAGCCGCTGCCTCTTACGCATGTTGAGCTGTTGCTTCTCGGCGTCTGAATAAGACTGCCGGAAGGGGTTGAGCGCCGCCGCCGGGTACAGGTTCACCTCCAGGGTGAAGACCGCCCCGTAGCCGTCGAGGTAAGCGCCGCGCGTGGAACCGAGCTGCATGATCGGCTGCGAGTCGGTGCGGATCTCGCTCAGGCGATGGTCGATGGCGCGTTCGACTTCGGCGATCTGCAGACGCAGCTTCTGCGATGACGGGTCGACCTCGGCGGCGGGCAGCGTCGCCAGCCCCAGCAGCATCACACAGAGCAGCCGCTTCATCGCGCCACCGCCACCTGGGTCAGCTCCTTGAACAGCTTGTCGTAATTGCCTTGCACGATGCGCAAGCCGCTGAGCATGTCTTCCTGCGCGGCCTGAATGTCGCCCTTGAGCTCCGCGCGGGTCTCGGCGGAAGCGGTCCGCACCATCTCTTCCGCCGCTTGCCGCTGGCGAGCCTCGCTGGCCGCCGCCACTTCCTCGAACAGCGCCCGTACCCGCGCCTCGTCCAGCGCCGGCTGCGGCTGGGGGACGACGACCGGAGTCGGCTCGACGGCCGTCGGCGCCGGACCAAACGCCACCGTCCAGCCGTCCGCCGCAACCGTCAGGCGCGGCTCGGTCGCCCACAGCCCGACGAACAGCACCGCCAGCAAGGCGGACATCCCCAGCGCGAACCGGGGCCCGTCCAGCCGCAGCCAGCGCAGCGCCCGGGCCGCCAGGGACGGCTCGAAAATCTTGTCGGAGACAAAGGCGATCCGCCGCGGCGGCTCCTCGGCCGGCAACGCCTTCACCGCCTCGCAGGTCATCCGCAGCCGGCTCAGCTCTTCCCTCGCGGCCGGCTCGGCGGCCAGATACGACTCCACATCCGCCCGCTCGACGGCCGTGAGCTCATCGAACAGGTAGTCGCGCAAATCGTGCGGAGCTTGCTTCATCGTCAGTTCCCCCCGGCCTTCACGCCTTGCGGCTCCAAATGACGCCGCATCGCTTCCAGACCCGCGTAGACTCGCGATTTGACCGTCGACACCGGACAGGCGGTGATCTCGGCGATCTCCTCGAACTTGAACCCTTCGTGCACCTTCAACACCACGGCCTCTCTCTGTTCGGGCGGCAGAGCGTCGAGCACCTGCCGGACGATCAACGACGTCTCCGCGCCCGGCGCCTTCGGAGCGGCCGGCGCCGTCCGCGCATGGGCCGCCTCCAAGTCGTCCTCGTCGCTCAGCGGAAGCCTGCCCTTTCGCAGCTCCGACATCGCCTGGTTGTGTGCGATTCGGAACAGCCACTGCGGAAAGCGCTCGATGTCGTCGAGCCGCGCCAAGCCGCGATACGCCTTCAGGAACGTCTCCTGCGCCAAGTCCAACGCATCCTCCCGGTCGCCGACCAGGCGCACCAGGTAGGTGAAGACGCGCCTCTCCCAACGCGACACCAGCACGTTGAAGGCGTCCACGTCGCCGCGGCGGGCCTTCTGAATCAGGTCGCGATCTTCAACTTCGCGAAAGATCACTCGGCGTCTCGTTCCAGCACTTCGAGAAGACGCGCGCGGCGCCCAAAAAGACGACCGCGGCGGGCCGGCCGTCTGGAGCGGGGTCTCCGGACCGCCGGCAGTTCTTTTATTTTGAACGACTTGGACGAACCGGCCAAGTTCCTCAAAAATATTTTCGCCGCCACGCCGAAAAAAACGCGGCCTGCTGCGTCCTACCTAGTGAAGGCATCAAGACGACGAACTGCCATCTGCTTCTCCTTTAGAACCCACAAGAGACCTCGCCGGGAGCTCCCACCTCCCGGCGCTTTTTCTTTTTGCGGTCCTCGGGCGGCCCCTCCTACATTCGTCAGAGAAAGTTTTTCGCCTGGCGCCGTAAGAGCCAGGGTGTCATCCGTCTTACCAAGTGAAAGCAGATCCGGTTGGACATCCGAAACTGCCTTCGCTTCTCCAAAATCCAACAAGAACGGCTTTGGCGCGGGACTCCACACCTCCCGCGCCTTTTGTTTTGGCCCCCAGGTCTCTGCTAGATTCGGCTCGATGCCCTGGCCTCGACCGCCCGGATACTTTTTCGTCCAGAACTTGGTCCGCGGGCGGAGCCTGATCTTCCAGCTCGTGCGCCGTGACTTCCACCAGCGCTACGTCGGCTCGATCGTCGGCTGGGTCTGGGGCGTCATCCATCCGCTCACCCTGTTGGCCGTCTACACCTTCGTCTTCGAGCACGCCCTGGGCGTCCGCCTGCCGCCGGAAGAGGTGACCGACAACTATCCTCTGTTTCTGATGGCCGGCATGCTGCCCTGGATGCTCTTTGCCGAAACCCTACAGCGCTCGGCGACGGCCCTGCCCGAATACTCGAACCTCATCAAGAAGAGCGTCTTCCCCAGCGAGATCATCCCGCTCAGCATCTTTCTGTCCGGGTTGGCGAGCCACCTGCTGGCCCTGGTGCTACTGGTCTTCGCCACCGGCTTCTGGGCCGGCGAGTGGAGCGCGGCGCTGTGGGTGCTGCCGTTCTACCTGGCTCTGCTCGGCCTGCTGAGCCTGGGGTTCTCGTGGATCCTGGCCTCGCTGAACGTCTACCTGCGCGACACCGCCCAGGTGTTGGCGGTCGCCATGACGGCCTGGTTCTGGCTCACGCCGATCTTTCTGTCCGAAACCCGCCTCTCCGAGTTGATCCCCGGCGTAGTCGACTGGAACCCTCTGACCTACTTCGTGCGCGGCTACCGCATGGCGATCCTCGGCGGCCAGGCGCCGGCGCCGCTCGATCTGCTGATCCTCGCCGCGTTCGGCGTGGGAATCTTCCTGGTCGGCGGACTCTTCTTCCGCCAGACCAAGCGCGGCTTCGCGGACGTGTTGTGAAACGGCAGACAGTGAGCAGTGAACAGTGAGCGGTGAACAGTGGTGAAGAAAGCGCAAGCCCAACTCCTTCGGTCAACCGTCCGCCGGTCAACGGTCCAAGCGTCGGCGGTCACCCTCCTCCTTGCCTTCACCCTGCTCGCCCCCGGCTCCTTCGCCGCCGAGCGACCCAACGTCATCCTGCTGCTGGCCGACGATCTCGGCTGGGGAGACCTGGGCGTCTATGGCGGCCGCTCCACGCTCACCCCCAACCTCGACGCGCTCGCCGCCCACGGCACGCGCCTCGTCAACTACTACTCGACCTCGGCGGTCTGCACGCCCGCTCGAGCCAGTCTGCTGACCGGCCGCTACCCGCTGCGCTTGGGCATCACCAAACACTTTCCGGACGACGAGAGCCACCTGCCGGCGGAATCGGTCACCATCGCCGAGCTGCTCCAAGCCGCCGGCTACCGCACCGGCCACGTCGGCAAGTGGCACCTCGGCGGCCTGCACCAGAAGCACATCGACGACCGTGCGCATTCCATTCCCGGGCCGCATGAGCACGGCTTCGAGGAATACCTGACGCAGCTCGAAGATCCGCCGGTCCGGGTTCCGCTCGGCCGCGAGAACCGCATGTACCGCGACGGCGGCAAGCACCTGGTGCGCAACGACGAGAACGTCCCGCCCGACCCTCGCTACTACACCGACATCAACGGCGACGAAGCCATCCGCCTAGTCGAGAAATTCCACGGCGAAGGCAAGCCGTTCTTCCTGAACCTCTGGTGGCTCGTGCCGCACAAGCCCTACGAGCCGGCGCCCGAACCCTTCTTCGGGATGTACGAGGGCTGGGCCGACGGCGACCAGCGCAAGTTCCGCTCGATGCTCAGCCACATGGACCACAAGGTCGGCGAGCTCGTCGCCAAGCTCGAAGAGCTGGGCATCGCCGACAACACGCTGATCGTCTTCACCTCGGACAACGGCGGCGCCTACGAGGCTGACATCGGTCCCTGGAAAGGCGGCAAGACGGACCTGCACGGCGGCGGCGTGCGGGTTCCGTACATCGCGGTCTGGCCCGGGAAGATCCCGGCGGGCGTGGTGAGCCGGGAGGTCGCCAACCACAACGACCTGCTGCCGACCTTCTGCGCCGCCGCCGGCGTCGAGCCGCCCGCCGAGATCGACGGCCTGAACCTGCTGCCGCACCTCACTGACGGCGCGCCGGTGCTGGGCCGCGGCCCCATCTTCTGGCAAATGGATTTGTACAAGTCGATCCAGCGTCACTATCCCAAGCCCGAGCCCTACGCCACCGAAGCCGTGCAGGAAGGCCGCTGGAAGCTGCTCTCCCGCGACGGCAAGCCGGTGGAGCTGTTCGACATCGACGCCGACCCGCAAGAGCGCGACAACCTGCTGCCGGACTTCCCCGAGGTCGCAGGGCGGCTGAGCCGTCAAGTCAAGGCCTTCTTGGCCGAACCGAGAATGAGCCCGCTGCCCTAACCGGGGCAATCGCCCGCGCGCCTGCCCGCGGCTCGCCATCGACCACGTAACTCGCCCTCGCCAAACGGTTTACACTGGAATTTCGCGGATGTCCTCTCCCGCCGTAGCCTTTCGGTCGGTCTCCAAGAGCTACCCGATCTACCAGAATCCGGCCGATCGCCTCAAGGAGATCCTGACCTTCCACCGCCTCAAGCGCCACCAGGACCACTGGGCCCTGCGGGACGTCTCCTTCGAAGTCGGCCGCGGCGAAGTCTTCTGCCTGGTTGGCGAAAACGGCTCCGGCAAAAGCACTTCGCTGCAACTGGCCGCGCAGATCTTTCCGCCCAGCGCCGGCCAAGTGGAGATCAACGGCCGCGTCTCGGCGCTGCTCGAGCTCGGCGCCGGCTTCAACCCCGAATTCTCCGGCCGCGACAACGTCTTCTTGAGCGGCACGGTGCTGGGGCTGTCGACCGCCGAGATCACCCGCCGCTACGAGGCCATCGAACAGTTCGCGGAGATCGGCGACTTCATCAATCAGCCCGTCAAGACCTACTCCTCCGGCATGCTCGTGCGGCTGGCCTTCGCCGTCGCCATCAACGTGGAGCCCGAGGTGCTGCTGGTGGACGAAGCGCTCGCGGTCGGCGACTTCTACTTCCGCCAGCGCTGCATGCGGCAGGTGCACGAGCTGCGCAAGCGCGGCGTGACGATCCTGTTCGTCTCGCACGCCATGGCCGACGTGAAGGCGCTGGGAACGCAGTGCCTATGGCTCGAGAACGGCCGCATGGTGGAGCTCGGCCCGCCCGACCGCGTCGTCAGCAAGTACCTGGCCCGGATGACCGAAAAGGACGCCGCCTACCTGGACCGTCGAGGCTCCGCCGCCGCGCCGCCCCGCGCGTCCGTCATCGCGCCCGAGGTCGTGGAGCGCATCCCTAACATCGACCACCGCCACGGCGACGGCGGCGCAGAGATCCTGGGCGTGGCCGCCCTCGACGCCTCCGGCCGCGAGCTCGCCATGCTCGAACCACACGCGCCGCTCACCTTGCGCATCAGCGTCCGCGCCAAACGAGCCCTGGAGGCGCCCAACGTCGGCTTCATGCTCCGCAACCACATGGGCATCGACTTCGCCGGCTCCAACACCGCCCGCGAGGGCGTGGAGCTGCCCCCCATGCAGCCAGGCGACATCACCACCGTCGACTTCCACCTTGACCTGCCGGAGCTCTATCCCGGAAACTTCTCTTTCTCGCCCGCCGTCGCCGACGGCGACGAGATCTCCTACGTCATGTGCGACTGGATCGATAACGCCCTGGCGCTGCCGATGGCGCACCGCGGCAAGCAGATCTACGGCTACATCCACCTGCCCTGCCGCATCGCCGTCAACCGCCGCCTGGCGGAGTCGGTTCTCGTGCCCGAATGAAAGCCTTGTTGAAGGCGCTGCTGGAGGCGCTGTTTGCGCTGCTGGTCGCGCCGTGGCTTCTGCTGCTGGCGCTGGCCGTCCTGTGGCTGGCCGACCTGATCGCGCTCCTGCTGCCCAAGAAGCCCCCGGCCGACGAGCCGATCCAAGGACGGGCCGCCAGCGTTGTCATCCCCACCTGGAACGGCCGCCACCACCTGGAAGCCAACCTCGCCTCGGTGGTCGAAGCCATGGCCGGCCACCCCGACAACGAAGTGATCGTCGTCGAGAACGGCTCCGACGACGGCACGGTCGAGTATTTGCGGCAAGCCTTCCCCACCGTCCGCGTCCTCGACCTCGACGAGAACCTGGGCTTCGGCGGCGGCTCGAACCTGGGCTTCCGCGAAGCCAAGAACGACATCGTCGTCCTGCTCAACAACGACATGCGGGTGGAGCCGGATTTCTTGGCCCCTCTGCTGGAAGGCTTCGACGACCCGCAGGTCTTCGCCGTCACCGCGCAGATCTTCTTCTCCGACCCGACCCGCCGCCGCGAAGAGACCGGCCTCACCCACGGCCGCTGGACCGCCCGCGGCCTCGAGCTGGGCCACGCCATCGACGACAAGGTCGACCGCCTCTTCCCGGCCTTTTACGCCGGCGGCGGCTCGAGCGCCTACGACCGCCGCAAGTTCCTCGAAATCGGCGGCTTCGACGCCTTGCTCCGTCCCTTCTACTACGAAGACTCCGACGTGAGCTTCATGGCCTGGAAGCGGGGCTGGAAGGTGCTGTATGCGCCGGGCAGCGTCGTCTACCACGAGCACCGCGGCACCATCGGCAAGAAGTTCACCGCCCGCTACGTGGAGCGGGTGATCGACAAGAACCGCCTGCTGTTCGTGTGGAAGAACATCCACGGTCCACACCGGCTGATCCAGCACACGGTCTGGGTCTGGGCCTCCATCCTGCTGCATGCGGCGCTCGGCCCCAGCCCGCTGCGTCCGGACGGCGTGAGCATCCTCATGGCCTGCCGGCAACTGCTCGAAGCCTGCGGGGCGCGCCTGCGGGCTCGCCGCCTGGCGACAGTCGGCGACGGAGAAGCCTTCCGGCGCCACCAGGGCGGCTATTTCCGCGACCGCTTCGCCGCGCTTCCCGCCCGGCCGGAGCCGCTCAACATCCTGTTCGTCTCGCCCTACTCCATCGAGCCTCCGGTGCACGGCGGCGCGGTCTTCATGAACCAGACCGTTCGGCGGCTGGCCTCGCTGGTGCGCCTGCACCTGTTCTGCTTGGTGGACGAGCCGCGCGAGCTAGCTCCCAATCAGGCCCTCGACGCCGTCTGCGCGAGCGTGGAAGTCGCCGTGCGCCGCAACGGGCCATCCACCGACGCGGCCGTGATGCGGCCCCACGCCGCCGAGCATTTCTGGGACCGCGACGTCGAGTGGAAGCTGCACCGCACGATCTACCTCGAAGGCATTGACGCTCTGCAGCTCGAGTACACCCAGCTCGCCATCTACGCCGCCGACTTCCGGCGCATCGGAACCTTCCTGTTCGAGCACGACATCTACTTCCAGTCCGTGCTGCGAGCCCTGCGCGGGACCACGAGTTGGACCCTGCGCCAGCGCTACCTGTTCGAGTACCTGCGCGCGCTGCGCTTTGAGCGTCGCGCCCTGCGGCGCTTCGACTCCATCCAGGTCTGCACCTCCGTCAACCGCCGCTACCTGGAGAGCTTCGCCTGGAACGCGCCGCCCATCGAGGACGGCCTGCGCGCGGGCATCGACGTCTCCCGCTACGAGTTCCGCGACGAGGGCCGCGAGCCCGACACCGTGCTCTTCGTCGGCAACTTTCGGCATCCGCCGAATCGCGAGGCGCTCGACTGGTTTCTCGAAGGCTCCTGGCCCCTGGTCCGCGAGCGCCGCCCGCAGGCTCGCTTGCTGGTAGTGGGCGCACAAGCTCCCAAGGACTTCGCCGCCGACCTCGACGGCCGGCCGGGCGTCGAGTACCTGGGCGCCGCCGACGACATTCGTGAACCCCTGGGGCGCTACAGCGTCTTCGTCGCCCCCATCCGCACCGGCTCCGGCGTGCGGGTGAAGCTGCTGGAAGCCTTTGCCGCGGGCACCCCGGCGGTCGCCACGCGACTCGGCGCAGAGGGCCTGGCCGAGGAAAGCGGCGCGATCCTCGAATTGGCCGACGACCCGGCCGCCTTTGCCGACCGCACCGCGGCCCTGCTCGAAGACGCGGCAGGAGCGCGCCAGCTCGCCCGGCGAGCCCGAGAAAACGTAGAGCAGCACTGGGACATGGCCGTCATCACCCGGCGCCTGGCTGAGCGCTACCGCGAAGTGGTCGAGGCCAAGCGGCGCGAGCCGTCCGGGTAGCAGCTCACAAAGGCCGCCTTAGCGCAGCAGATCCCGCACCAGGGGCGCCTGGCGCTTGCTCACCGTCAGCTCCAGGCCGTTGGTCAGCGTCAGCAGCCAGCGCTGGCTGCTCAGGCTCGCCATCTTGCGAATGCGGTCCGTGTTGACCAGGGCGCCGCGGTGGACGCGCTGAAACTGCGACCCGGCCAGTTTCTCGTCCAGCGCCTGCAATGTCTGCGTCGCCAAGTACTTGCGCTCGGCGGTCAAGATCCACACCAGCTCGCCTTCGGCCTGGAAAGCGAACACCTCGTCCAGATCGAGCAGGTGGAACTCCTGTCCGCGCCGTCCCACGATCTTCTGCCGCCGCTGATTCGGGCCGGTCTCGGCCGCGTTGAGCGTCCTGGCGACCTTCTCGGCGCTCTCCAGCGGGCTGCGCCGGGCCTCGCGGGCCCTCTCGAGCGCCTGGCCCAGCCGCGCTCCCGCGATCGGCTTGAGCAGGTAATCCACCGCGCCGACCTCGAACGCCCGGAGCGCGTGTTCGCTGTAAGCGGTCACGAACACCACCGCCGGCAGCGGGCCGCGAATCTTGCGCAGCACCTCGAAGCCGTCCATCACCGGCATCTGGATGTCCAGGAACACCAGGTCCGGCGCCAACTCGTCGATGCGCTCCACCGCCTGGGCGCCGTTCTCGGCCTCGCCCACCAGATCCACGCCCTGCGCCTCGCACAGCTCTTCGCTGAGAACCGAACGAGCTACGGGCTCGTCGTCCACGATCAAAGTACGCAGCAGCTTTCTCGACATGCCGGAGCTCCGACTCTTAGTGTCCGGGGTGTGTTCGGCGAGAGGCCAGCGGAATCCGACGAGCGGGCGCACAACGCCGGCCGGCGGGCGATCCCGCCCGGTGCGCCACACGTGGTCTAAGTTAACAGAGACAGCTCGAGCCTCCTCGGATGCATTCGGCGATTCATTTTCCCGTCCTGATCAACGTGCTGGGGCACGTGGCGGGCACGGCCGCCTTCGGCGCTTTGCTGGCGCTGCTGGTGCGCGCGGCGCTGCGCGATCCGGCCGGCAGCGCCCGCGCCCCGTTGGCCGCGGCGGGGTTGGCGCTGTTCTGGAACTTGGGTTCCCTGGCCGTGCTGCTGTCGCCCCAAGGCGGCGCCGTCGCCGAAGCCGTGGCGTCGCTGAGCTTCGCCGTGCTGAGCCTGTTGCCCGGCGTGCTGCTCGACCTCGCCTTGGGCCGCGAGCATCGGTGGCTGCGCACCGGTGGCTACCTGGTGAGCGCCACCGCCGCGCTGGCCCATCTGGCGGAAGCCTTCGGTCTGCCGTGGGGCTCGCACGAGCTCGGGCTCAACCTCATCACCTACGGCTTCGGCGCGCTGGCGGTCCTGGCGGCGATCCTGCTGGCTCGTGGTCGCGGGGCGGACCGCGGCGCCAGTATGCGCACGCTGGCCGCCATGTCTCTGTTCCTGCTGGCCGCCTCGTTCGTGCACTTCGGCGTCGACCACGGGCCGGCGTCCTGGACCCATGAGCTGCTGCTGCACCACGCCGGCATTCCGCTGGCGCTGTTCGTACTGCTGCAGGACTATCGCTTCCTTCTGCTCGACGTCTTCGTGCGCCTGCTCGGCGCGGCCCTGCTGGCGGCCTGCCTGGCCACGGGCCTGCTGGCGGCGGCGCAGGCGCTGGGTCTGGTCCGCCTGGACCGCGCCGCCGCCATCCCCCTGGCCGCCTTTCTCACCCTGACCACGGCCGCCATTGTGGCCTTCCCCTGGGTCCTCGACCGTCTGCGCGGCTGGGTCCAGGGAGCGCTGTTCCGGCGCCGGCAGGTCGCCGGGGCCATCGACGAGCTACGGCTGCTGCGGCCCCGCGACGAAGACGACTTTCTCGAGCAACTCGCCCACGTGACCGCCGCCTTCGTGCAGGCAAAGCGCAGGCTCCTGCTCGAATCGAGCCGCCTCGAGGAGCCGCCGGGACGGGCTTCCCTGCGCGCCCACGCGCTCGACCGCAGCGGCGCCCCCGCCGCCCGCTGGGCCGAGGTCGCCGTCCCCATCCGCGTCGGCGTCGGACGCTACCGCACCCTCCTGCTGGGCCCTCGCGAGGGAGGCCGGCGCTATCTGAGCGAGGACTTGGCGGACCTCGATCAGCTCGCCCTCGAAGCCGCCTCCCAGCTCGAACGGCTGCGGCGCGAGGAGCAGCACCGGCTGCTGGCCGAAGCCGAGCTCGGCGCCCTGCGCGCGCAGATCAATCCGCACTTCCTGTTCAACTCGCTCAACGCCCTCTACGGCCTCATCCCCCGTTCGGCCGCCGACGCCCGCTCCACCCTGCTGAACCTGGCGGACATCTTTCGCTACTCCCTGCAGGGACGCAACCAGTACGTCTCGCTGGCCCAGGAGCTACAGATCGTTGACGCCTATCTGCAAATCGAGCGGCTGCGGCTGGGCTCCCGGCTCGACGCCCGCATCGACCTCGACGAAGCCGCCCGAGGCTTCCAGATTCCGGCGCTGTCGATCCAGCCGCTGGTCGAAAACGCCGTCAAGCACGGCGTCAGCGGCAAGCCCGAAGGCGGCTCCGTCCTCGTTTCCGCCCGGCTGGAGGACGGCTCGCTCGTCGTGGATGTGATCGACGACGGCGTCGGCTTCGAAGCCAAACCCCAGCGCGCGCAGGCCGAGCGCACGCCGCCGGAACCGGCCGGCGGCCACGGCCTGCACAACGTCCGCCGCCGTCTCGAGCTCTGCTATGGCGACCGCGCCGACCTCGAAATCGCCTCCTCCTCGGCCGGCGCTCGCGTCCGCGTCCGAGTTTCTCCGCACAGGCCCGCGGGCGTTTCCGCCGAAACCGAGCTGGCCCGTCCCGCATCCTGAGATGCACGAGAAAGCTGCCGTCCGGCTCGCGGCGACCTTAAAATGTATGTCATGAGACCCTGGCGCCCCGTGGGCCTGCTCCTGCTACCCCTCGCCCTTTTCGCGCAGAATCCCACGCTCACCGAGATCGTATTGCGAGCCGATCCCGAAGCGCAGGTGCGCCCGCTCGAGACCCTGCCGCTGCAGGTGCTCGCCTACGGCAAGGTCGACGGCGGCGCTGACCGTGTCCGCATGGAGCTCGGCGGCGCCCAATGGACCGCGCCCGAAGGCGGCGGCTGGCTCTCCAAGCCCTTCCGCTTCCAAGGCGCCGAGAACGAAAACTTCTACCAGCCGCCCGACAAGGGCTTCGCGTCGAAAATCTTCCGCGAGGCCACCAGCCGCTTTCTATTGCAGGACACAGCGCTCTACACGGCCCCCGAGAAGGAAGGCACCTATCGGATCCAGGCCTCGCTCGAAGGCAAGACCGCCACACTCGATGTCGTGGTCTCCTCCAAGGCTCCCTCGCGCAAGCCCGCCGAGATTCGATCCTTCAGCGCCGAACAGCCCTCGCAAGACCCCTACCGTTCCCTGGTCGAACACTGGTCGCCCTTCCTCGCCCAAGAAACTTGGTTCGAGCCCAAGGCCGACTACCTCGCCCGCTTCGACCTCGACGGCGACTGGTCCGGCGAAAACAACTGGGAGAACGCGCCGGTCGGCTCCTCCCAGGCCTACGTCTACTACGCCGTCATGGAGACGGACACGCACTGGTTCCTCATCTACAACTTCTTCCATCCCCGCGACTACTCCGACAAATGCATCGCCGGCAGTTGCCATGAGAACGACAACGAGGGGCTGATCCTGACCGTCCGCAAGACCGGCGCGCCGTTCGGCCGCCTGGAGGCCATGGAGACCCTGGCACACAACAACGTTTACTCCTACGTGGACGACGCCCCCATCCACAACGGCGAGCACAATGTCGACGGAGCCATCGACTACGTCTACGGCTCCCACCCGGCCGCCTTCATCGAGTCCGGCGGCCACGGCGTCTACGGCGGCTCCGGCTCCCACTCGCGCTACTCGGTGCGCGACGACGCCTTCAGCGCCGGCCCCGGCGTCAGCTACATCTACAAAGGCGTGGCCGAGCGCCCCAAGCATGCCAACGACCGGATGGTGGGTTACGAGCTGTTGCCCATCTGGGATCAGTGGTGGCTGCGCGCCCAGGAAGGCTCCGGCCGCCAAGACCGCACCTTCGACGCTTACTACCGCTACGTCCCGGCCGGCGGCCGTCCGCTGACGCGCTACCAGGAGATCGCCGGCTCGTTCTGGGGCCGCACCGAAAGCGAGAACAAGGCCAAGCCGTTCTGGGGCTGGCATGACAACCGCACCCGCAAGAAGGGCGTGCTGGCGACGGGGCAGTGGGGCCTGGATCCCGCCTACGCGGTCTCCCGAGATCTGCGGTTCGAGGAGCCCGTCTCCACCCAGTACATCTTCAATCCATACCTGGGCATCGGAGCGCCCTCCGCGGCGCCGACAGCGCCTGTGGTTGGCGGCGCCATCCTGACCGGCGTCGCCGGCAGTCAGCAGTAGCCGCCTCAGTCGCCGACGGCGGTGGCGGCCGCCGCCAGCGGCTCCACCTTGGTGCGCAGGCCGGCCTGTGCCGTGTAGCGCTGGACCGTGCGGTAGGCCGAGGCCCGCAGCGGAACGCCTTCGCGCAGATTGCGCTCCCGAGCCCGCATCTCCGGCTCGCCCGGCGTGAGAATCTCGGTCGCGCCGGCCGCCAGAGCCCCGCTCTTGGTCTGCTCGATCATCCGGTCCACCCGCGCCCGGAACTCCTCGGTCGACCCGAACAGCTCCGGATCGATGGCGATCATCAGGTGACCCAGATCCAGACCGCCCGGCCGCGGATCGCCCCGGTGCCCTTCGTGATCCCAGCAGAACCCGGCGCCGGTCAGCACGCCGGCCAGGCCCTCCATCGCCAGCGCCAGCCCGTAGCCCTTGTGCCCGCCGATCGGCATCCCCAAGCCCTCGGCCAGATCGGCTAGGTCCGTGGAGGGCCGCCCCTGGGCGTCGAGAATCCAGCCCTGCTCCAGCGGCTTGCCCTCGGCCAGGCGCAGCCCAATCTTGCCGCGCGGCGCCGCGCTCAAGGCGATGTCGAGCACGATCGGGTGACGCCGCGCCGCCGGCAGCCCCACCGCGATCGGATTGTTGCCGAACGTCGGAGTCGTGCCGCCCGTCGGCGCCAGGATCAGCGGCCCGTTGGTGGTGCAAACGCCTACCAACCCCTCGCGGGCGGCCATCCACACGTAGTGGCCGGCGGCCCCGAAGTGATTCGACCGCCGCACGCCCGCCAAGCACACGCCCGACTCCCGGGCCTTGCGGATCGCCGTCTCCATGGCCACCGTGGCCGCCCACTGCCCCGGAGCGTTGTCAGCGTCGAACAAGACGTTCACGGCCGTCTCACGCACCACGCGGATGCGCGACCGGGGATTCAGAACACCGGCAGCCAGGCGGCGCGCGTAGCGCGGGATGTCGGCGATATTGTGCGTCGGCTGTCCGCGCAGGCTCGACTCGAGCTGCACCTCGGTCACGATGGCGGCGCCGGCGGGGTCCAGCCCGGCGCGCTCCAGGGCCTCCCGGCCCCAGGCTCGCAGGCTCTCGGCGCTCACCCGCACGGGAGCCTCCTCCTCGTCCGCCGCCGCCTCCTCACCGCCCTCGGCCGAGAGCTTCACGGCCCGAGCCAGCCCACCGACCGTCTGATGAAGGAACAGGTCCGCCAGCCGAATCTCCAGGCCCTCTTCCCGCGCCCTGGTCACGATCTGGACGCTGCGAACCGAATCGCCTCCCAAATCGAAGAAGTTGTCGTCCAGGCCGACGCGCCCCACCCGCAGGACCTCGCGCCAAATCTCGGCCAGAATCCGCGCGACCGCCTCTTCAGACTCGGCCGGCTCGGGTTCGCCCGCCCCGCCGCGCCGGCTGAGCGTCGGCAAGCTCGCGCTCTGCTCGGCCAGGGCCACCCGCACCACCTTGCCGCTCGACGTGCGGGGCAGATCCTCGCGCACGGCGATCGCCGCCGGTACGAGATGGCCGGGCAGCCGCTCTTCCAGAAAGCGCCGGCACCGCCCCGGCAGCGAGCCCGCGTCGACGCCCGGCGCGGGGACGACGAAGGCGGCCAAGCGAGCAGGTTCGGCGGCGGCATCCAGCGTCACGGCGGCCTCGGCCACCAGCGGCGATTCCAGCAAAGCCGCCTCGATCTCCCCCGGCTCCACCCGATAGCCCCGAATCTTGATCTGCTCGTCGAGCCGTCCGCCGAACTCCAGCGCGCCGCCCGGCAAAAATCGCACACGGTCCCCGGTCCGGTACCAGCGTTGGCCGCCGTGCGTGGCGAACCGTTCCGCCGTCCGCTCCGCGTCTCCCAGATAGCCCTGGCTCACGCCTGAGCCGCCCACCCAGAGCTCTCCGAAGCTTCCCGCGGGGGCCCTCCCTCCCGCCGCGTCCAGCACACGCACGCGGGCGCCGGCGATCGGCCGGCCCAGGGGAACGACGCTCCCGCCGCCGGGCTCCGCGGGAAGCGGAAAAGTCGTCACGATGCCGGTCGTCTCGGTCTGTCCGTACAGGTTCACCCAGCTCCCAGGCAGCCCCAGCGCGCGCCATTCCTCGACCAGCGCCCACGGTAGCGGCTCGCTGGCGGAAAGCAGCAGGCGCAGGCGATTCTCCAGCAGGGCCGCGCGGCGGTCGGGCCGCAGCGCCTGCAACGCCCGCAAGCAGCTCCGCCAGTACGAGGGCGCCAGGTCCGCCACCGTGACCCTCGCCTCCAGAATCAACCGGAACAGCGCCTCCTGGTCCCGAACCTGCTCCCGCGAGGCGACGACAACGCAGGAGCCCGCCGTCAGCGGCGCGACGAGCTGGCGCATCGCCGACGAAAACGTCAGCGCCGCCGTGTGCAGGTAGCGATCGGTCGCCGCGAGGCCGAGCGCAGCCGTCAGTGCCTGCGCGTAGCAACCCAGGTTCGCGTGGGTCACGCGCACGCCCTTGGGCCGGCCGGTCGTGCCCGAGGTATAGATGACGTAGGCCGTCTCCTCCGGCCGCGTCCGCAGCCCGGGATTCTCCTCCGGCCCCTCCGCAGCGTCCAGCGACTCCAGCGTGACGACCGCCGGCGCCGAGCGGCCATTCCGCAGCGCCGCCTCCAGGCGTGGCGCCAGCCGCTCCGGCGCGAGGATGAGGCTGACGCCGGCGTCGGCCGCCAGGTAGGCCAGCCGCTCCGGCGGGTCGCAGGGCTCCAGTGGCACGCAGCCGTAGCCGGCCTTCCACACGGCCAGCGCCCCCGCCGCCATCTCGCGCGTGCGCGGCAGACACAAACCGATCAGCCTCTCCTCGCCCGACGCTCCTGCACCCCGACGTAGCAAGGCGTGAGCCCAACGGTTCGCGCGCCGGTTGAGCTCTCCGTAGCTCCACGTCCCCTCGCCGTCTTCCGCCGCCGGGGCCCCGTCCGCCAAGGCGGCTCTCTGCTCAAAAAGCTCGTGCGCCAAACACACCGGCGGAGCCGGCGCACCCCGGCCCCAGACCTCTTCCACCAGCCGCCTCTCGGCCCTATCGGCCACGGGCAACTCGGAGAGCCGCCGCGACGCATCGGCCACCGCTCCTCGCAGCAACGCCTCATAGCGCGCCGCGAAGCGGTCGACCGTCGCGGCGTCGAACAGGTCCTCGTTGTACTGCCAGACGGCTTCGAGGCCTCCCGTCGTCGGCGTCAGGTAGAGCGTCAGATCGAACTTTGCGCCGCCCCCCTGGGTCGCCAGCGGCCGGGCGCTCAGCTCCGGCCCGAACGGCGGCGCCGCGCCCGCAACCCCTCCGGCGTGGCTCTGGAAGGCGAACATTGCCTGGAAAACCGGCGTCCGGCTCGGATCGCGAACCGGATGCAAGGCTTCGACCACCTTTTCAAACGGCGTCTCCGCCCACTCGAACGCCCCGAGAGCGACCTCCTTGACGCGCTCGACGAGCTCCCGGAAGGGCGGATCGTCGTCCAGGCGCGTGCGCAGCGCCAGCGTATTGGCAAAGCAGCCGATCAGCCGCTCGACGTCGGCCGACGGGCGGTTGGCGACGGGCGTCCCGACCACGATGTCCTGCTGCCCCGTCAGGCGGCCCAGCAGCGCCTGGAAGGCCGCCAGCGCCGTCATGTAGAGCGTTGCCCCGCTTTCGGCCGCCAGCCGCGCCAAGCCCTCGACCGTCTCGGACGCAATCACCGAGCGGCGGCGCGCCCCGCGGGCGGTCTGCAGCGCCGGACGCGGCCGGTCGGTCGGCAGCTCGAGCGCCGGCGGAGCGTCCCGCAAGCGATCGCAAAAGTAGGCCACGCCGTGCTCGATCGCACCGCCCTCCAGACGGGCCCGCTCGGCGCGAACCCAGTCGGTAAAGCGTCCCCGCGGCCTCGGCGGCGGCTCCCGCCGCCCCAGCGCGGCTGCATAGAGCGCGGCCAGCTCCGCGTGCAACACATCGACCGACCAGCCGTCAGAGACGATGTGGTGCATCGTCATCAGCAGCGCGTGGTCCTCCGGCCCCAGCCGCAGCAGGCGCACCCGCAACAGCGGAGGCCGCTCCAGCTCGAAGGGCCGGCGCGCCTCTTCGTCGGCCATCCGCTGCGCCGCAACCTCTCGCCCGGCCTCCGGTAGCCCCGTCAGGTCCGCGCTCTCCAGCCGGAGCTCGCTCCCGTCGCGCGCCTCCTGTACCGGCTCGTCGCCCTCCAACCAAAACGCCATACGCAGCGGCTCATGGCGCTCCAACACCTGCCGCAGGGCGGTCTCCAGTGCATCGCGGTCCAGCGGCCCGGTCAGCCGCAGGGACGCCGCGACGTTGTACGCCGGGCTGCCGCCCTCGAAGCGATCCAGGAACCACAGGCTCCGCTGCCCCCAGGAGAGCGGACACGGCCCGGCGGCCGACCGGACAGGCGCTGCGACCGCGTCGGAGGAGCCGGCCCCTTCCAGCGCCACGGCCATCTCCCGGAGCGTGGGACGGTCGAAAAACCGAGCCAGGGGCAGCTCCGCACGAAGCTCCTGCCGCAGGCGCGCCGCCACCCGAGCCGCGGCCAGCGAGTGCCCGCCCAGCGCGAAAAAGTTGTCGTCCCGACGCGGCGCTTCGCAGCCCAGAACCTCCATCCAGAGCGCCGCCAAGCGCAACTCGGCCGGAGTCGCGGGCCCCTGCGGCGGCGCCTCCCGGCTCGCCAGCCGTCGCACCAGTTCCGCCACGTCCACCTTGCCGGTCGGCCCCAGCGGCATCTTGTCCACGACCAGGATCTGCTGCGGCGTCTTGGAGGCTGACAGCCGCTCCGCCGCCCAGGCCCGGACGGACGGCAGTTGTGATTCGGCGGCGCCCGGGCCAACCGACTCGTCCAACACGACGGCGGCGGCTACGTTCTCGCCGAGCGTCGCATGCGGCGCGGCGAACACCGCGGCCTCCCGCACGGCCGGATGCCCCAGTAGCGTCTCCTCCACCTCGCGAGGAGAGATCTTCTCCCCGCCCCGATTGATCACTCTCTTGCGGCGGCCGGTCACGAACAGATAGCCGTCCTCGTCCAGATGGCCCAGGTCTCCGGTGCGCAGCCAGCCGCCGCGCAGCGCCCGGGCCGTGGCCGCGGGGTCGTTGGCATAGCCGGCCGCCACGTTCGCCCCGCGAATCGCAATCTCGCCCGTCCAGCCCGGCGGAAGCTCCGCGCCCGCCTCGCCGAGAATCGCGATCTCCGGCCCCGCCGCCCGGCCCGCGGAGCCGGGCTTCCGCCGCGTCGGCGGTAGGCGATTGCTGGCGACCTGCGGGGCGGCCTCGGTCAATCCATAGGCCTCCAGCAAGGGAGCCCGCAAGACCTCCTCCAACTCGGCCAGCAGCGTCGGCGGCATCGGCGCCGACGCCGACCGCGCCAGTCGCAGCTTCGTCCGCTCGGCGAGCTCCGGGCGTCGCCGCAGCTCCTCCAGCATCATCCGGTGGATTGCCGGCGCCGCCGAATACCAGCTCGGCTCCGCCTCCGCCAACAGCTCCGCCAAACGGTCCGCTCCGGCGTCCTCCGGGCAGACGACGGACGCGCCCGCCGTCAGCGAGGCGAAGATCGTGCTCAGCCCGTGGATGTGAAACAGCGGCATCGCCGTCAGCGAGCGGTCCGCGGCGGTCAGCTCCAGGGCGTCCCGGATGCTCTCGGCGGCGGCGGTGAGATTGGCTTGGGTCAGCAGCACCAGGCGGGGCCGAGACTCCGTCCCCGAGGTGTACAGCGCCAGCGCCGCGTCATGCGGTTCCAGCAACCCGCCGGACGCCGGCTCCGCGGACTTGGCGCCGGCCAGCCGAAACGCCCCCGGCGCGCCCCCGTCCCCAACCGCCTCCAGCACGGCCAAGCCCAGCGCGCGGGCCGCCGCCACGACGCCGCCCGTTTCGCCCGGCCTCACCAGGACGGCCCGAGCGCCCAGCTCCCGCAGGCAAGCTTCAGCCTCGGCCGCCGGCTGCAGACGATACAGCGGCGCGCAGACCGCCGCGGACGAAACCCCCAGCGCTGCCAGCGCAAGCTCCGGCCCATCCGGCAGCGCTACGGCCACACAGTCGGAGCCGCCGACGCCGAAACCGCGTAGCTCCCGCGCCAGGACCCCGATCCAATCCCTCAGCTCCCCGTAGCACAGCGCCTCGCCTCGCTCGGAGAGCAGGAATGGCGCGTGGGGGGCCGCCTCGGCGTACTGCTCGATCCAGCGATGCAAACATTCCAAGATGTTCACTCCGGCCGGCGGTTCCACGCCGGCGGGCGGGCCCATCCCGCCACATCTCCAATCCTATTCCACGGAACCCAGAAGACGTAGGCGCCCAGCCAAGGGAACGTCGGCAGCGTCTTCAGCCACACCGCCAGCAGAAGCTGCATCAGGAACAGTCCGCCGATCCAGCCCGCCCGCAGCCAGGGCTTGCCGTCGAGCAGCGCCGCCGGGCTGCCGAGCTCGCACACGACCATGCCGGCGGCCATCACCAGCAGCAGCCCGTCGTAGTCGAGCAGTCTCAGGGTCAGCTCCGGCAGCTCCAGACCCTTCTCCGCCGCCTGCGGATAGTACTTGTAGAGCAGAAAGGCCCGCATGTTCTCCACCGGCTGGCTCAGCCAGTTCCCCAAAACCTTCCGCAGCCCCGCCGTGCACATCAGCGCCGTCAGGGTGAGCTGCGCCAGGCGGATCGGCCAGCGATAGTCGGCCGGATCGCGGACCAGCGGGCCTCGACGCAGCCACGCGTCGAGCGAGAAGGCGTCGCCGCACGGCGCCAGCGCCAGCGGCCAAGAGATCAACACCAGCGGAATGCAGTGAAAATTGATGAACCCGTAGCCGTTCATCACGCCAAACAGATACGCCCCCGTCACCGTCGCCGTGACTGTCGCCGCCCGCGTCCACAGCCCCAGGCACGACAGCAGCAGCGAAAGCTCCAGAATCCGCGCGATCCCCGCCGCCGTCGCTGCATCCGGCGCCGGGAACAGCCGCAGCAACACCGGCGGGTCCCACAGCTCGGCGGGCAACTCCGCGAACCGAGCCGGCTGATAGACGCGCGCCTGCAGCAGGTACCAGCCATAGAACAGCGCGCGAGAGACCCCGAGCCGCAAGGCCGAACCGGGCCGCAGAAAGTACGACCGCAACGCCTCGATCATGGCGCCAGGTACTCCGCCAGCAGATGCGACTCGACGATCTCTCGCCGGCGCAAGTCCCACACACGGCGATACATCCGCAGGCCCTGCCAGCCGTCGCTCGCCGGCGTCCTCTCGCGCAGGTACTCGAAGAACAGCGCTGCCACATGGCGGCGCGCCTCGCCCGTCTCGGCCCGTCGCAGAGCTGCATCGAAGCGCCGCACCACCCGGTGATCGACCACGCCCGCCGCCACCGCGCCGCGCTCGCCCTCCGGAGTGACGATGCACGTGACGAACGAGTCCGCCCGCAGGTCTCGCGAAAAGCCCATGTACACCGGAATTGGGCTGAACGGCCACAGCCGGCTCGTATCGAGCGCCACCGACAGCGCCTGCGCCGCCACCGTCACGGCCGTCCACGCCAGCACGGCGCAGAGTCGCAAGTCGAGTTGAGAGAGAGCCTTCGCCCTAGGCAGCATCGCCCCGCCCCCGCTCCAGCGCCCGCGCCAAGGGCTCGGCCCAAGGCGCCTGGAACATCAACGGCAGGTGGATTCCCGGAATCGTCTCGGCGGTCAACGGCCCCTCGGCCCAACGGCCCCAGCCCAGGTAGGGATCGGCCGGCGTCCCGGGATAGGGATGCGAGAAGCGGACCACGTGCGTCCTCCCGGCATAGCGGCCCGTGTCATGGTGCCGCACGCCCAACGCCGCCCGCGGGGCGGGTTTCTCCACCAGAGCTTTGCGCAGAATGAAGCGCCAGTCGAGCCGATTGCGCAGCTCCGCACCGTAGGACCGGGCCCACTCGCGGCGGGCCTTGCCCTGCAGCCGCCGCCACGTACGCGCCTCGAAACGCCAGCAGTTCAGCGTATGGCGATAGACGGCCAGCCGGTTGCCCACCACCCCATGGTCGATCTCCCGCCCGGTCACGAAGCCAGGCGCATGACTGTCGATCAGCACCACGGCCGACACCCTGTCGTCGAGCAGCCGCGCCGCCTCGAACGCCAGATTGCCCCCAAACGAATAGCCCGCCAGGCTGAAGCGCCTGCGCGGCCAGCGCGCGTCGAGCTCCGAGGCGATCTTTGCGGCCACAGCGTGGATCTCCGTCTGCGTCCAACGCACGTGGAAGCCATACACAGGCCCGCGCAAAGCCTTCGGCAGATCCCTGTACCAGGTGGTAGCCTCCGGCGGAGGCGGCAGCAGCAGCCACGGCTCCCCCTCGCCGTCCGCCAATGGAGCCAGCCCGCCCTCGTGGATCGCGCCGTCCGTCACGGCTTGGCTCATCGCCCGCGGCGTGGGCGCCCAGAACAGCGCGCTCACCGGGACCTCGCGTTCGACCAGCCGGGAGATTCGCACGGCCAGCTCGCCGGCCCGCAACGAATCGCCGCCGAGGGCGAAGAAGTCGTCGTCCGCCCCCAAGTCGTCGCGTTCGAGCACGGACCGCCACAGCGCTGTGAGCTGGTGCTCCAGACCGGCCGCGGGCGCAGCGCCTCGCGCGGCGGGCTCCGGCAGAGACCGCCGGTCTACCTTGCCTGTCGCCGTCAGCGGCATCTCATCCAGCGCCACGTAGGCGTCCGGCCGCATCCACGGGGCAAGCTTGGCGGCGACTCTCGCCTCCAGCCCTTGCGGAGGCCGGACCACATACGCCAGCAGCCGGTCTCCGGCGGCGATCACGGCCGCCTCCGCCACCCCCGGCTCGGCCAGAATCACCCCTTCCACCTCCGCCAAGTCCACCAGGTAGCCGCGAACCTTCACGCGGCGGTCCTTGCGTCCCAGCAGATGCAGCCGGCCTTCCGCGTCGAACCGCCCCAGGTCGCCCGTGGCGTACTCTTCGCCGAAGTCCGGGCCGCCCCAGTAGCCCCTCGCCAGATAACGGCTGCTGACGATTGCCTCGCCCTGCTCGGAGATCCGCACCTGCTTGTCGTCGCACGGAAAGCCCGCCGGCACGACGGCGGAGTTCGGCCCCAGCTCGGCGCGCGCCTCCAGCGCCGCGATGTTGCCGGCCTCGCTCGACGAGTAGCGGTGCAACACCGCGATCCCCGCGCCCAGCTTGGCCCGCAGCGCCCGCACGTCGGACCAGTAGATCGTCTCGCCCCCCAAAGCGACCAGCCGCAGCGCGGGCGGGTCGAGCGGCTCTTCGAGCAGCCCCAGAAAACGGCGCAGCAGGCCGACCGGCGGGTGCCACAGCGCCACACGGTCTTCCACGAGCCAGCGCGCCACCCCGCCCACGCCCCGCGAAGCCGGATAGCGGCTGACAGTCGCGCCGTTCAGCCAGGCGCCGAACAGGTCCGACTCGGCCCCCACGTGGCTCAGCGGTGCCATCAGCGCCTGCACGTCTCCCGGCCCCACGCCGCTGTGGCCGCGGTAGATCCAGGCGCGATGCAGCAGATTGCCGTGCGTGCGCACCACGCCCTTGGGCCGGGCCGTGGAGCCGGACGTGTAAACGATCGACACCGCCCGCTCGGGTCCGAAAGCCGTCGGCGGGTTGCGGTCTTCCCTGCCAACCTGCTCGATCGCACCAACCTGCTGGATCACTGCGGCGTCGAGCGTCAGGCCCGGGCGCAGCTCCCGCACCAACGCGGCCTTCAGCTCGTCGCCGAGCCCTTCCGCCAGCGCCGTAAAGGGCTTGCCGGCCTTGCACGCCGCCAGCACGCCCACCAGCATCCAAGGGTCCGGGGCGGGCTCCAGGATCACGGGGATCTCGCCGTCGCCCAGCTCGGCGAGCAGCCTCCAGGCCAAGGCGTTGGCGGCCCGGTTCAGCGCGGCGTAGCTCCACGAGCGGCCGTCGCTGACCAGCGCCGGAGCGTCGGGACACAGTGCCGCCACCGCGGCAAAGCGCTCGCCCACGGTCCCTTCCAGGTCGGCGCGCGCCATCGCCGCCGCCTGGGCGCCAACTGCGTCCGCTCGCAGGCTCCCCATGTCGGGTTCTTCCGGTTTGGCCGCAGTGAGGGCCTTCGGGCCGCCTACACCCGGCGGACCCGCTCCAGCAGACGGGTCATCGAATACTCGCTGGCCTTGGCTTTGCTGTCGTCGATCTTGAAGTGCGTCTCGAGCGAGAAGGCGCCTTTGTAGCCGTCCTTCAGTAGGGCCCCAATCTGGCCCACGTGGTCGAACTCGCCGTCGCCCACGCCGCACCACTTCGCCCCGCCGTCGGGCGTGCGCTGGTAGTCGCGCAAGTGTACGTGGCGGATCCGGCCGGCGTCGAGCCGCTCATAGCCCTGGGGAAAGGGCTCCGGGTCGCCTTCCTGGGCGGCGTTGTTGGGGTCCCAGGTCAGCCCCAGCGCCGGGCTCTTCACGGCCGCCAGCAGGTCCGCGGCCTGCTTCGAGGTCGCCACGTAGCTGCCGCCCACGTTCTCCAAGGCGAACAGCATGCCGGCCTTCTCGGCCTTCTCGGCGGCCTGGGCCACCAGCTCGTAGATGCGCGGGTAGTGCGCCGGGTCCGGCTTGCCGTCCCGGGGATAGTTGAAGGCGAACACCCGGATCAGCTTCGTTCCCAGGATGTCCGCGTTCTCGAAAGCCTTGTCGAGCAGCTTCCACTGAGCCGCCAGCTCCTGGGCGTCCGGCAGGGCGACCTTGAAGAACCCCGTGTCGAGAATCGCCAGCTTCACCCCGGCCGCGTCGAGCTGCTTCCTCGCTTGCCGGATCACCGCCGCCGGCTGGGCCGTGTTGTACTTGCCCGCCAGATTGCGGATCTCCGCCCAGTGCAGCCCGAAACGCTCCAGAAACTGCAGCACCACGGCCAGATCATCGTCCACCTCGTCGGTGGTGATCGAGATCTTCAATTGGGCCGGATCCAGGGCCCGCAGCGTCGCCGCCAGGGCCGGAGCGGCGGCCAGGAGTCGGCGGCGGGTCCAAAGTGCCATCGACGGCGATTCTAGCAGGCTCCGGGCATGGATCTGCGCGGCGCTTCTGGTATGGTAATCACCGACGGACGGTCGGAGAGATGAAAGGCGTTTGTCTGCAATTGTTTGTCTTGGCTTCCGCCTTGCCCCTGGCGCCTCGTCTGGCGGCGGCGCCCAAGCCGGCCGATCTCGAGTTCTTTGAGAAGCAGGTCCGCCCCACGCTGGCGGAAAACTGCTACGCCTGCCATAGCGCCAAGGCCCCGGCCGTCTTCGCGGGACTGCGGCTCGACAGCCGCGCAGCCGTGGTGCAGGGTGGCGACGCCGGCCCGGTGGTCGTCGTCGGCGACCCCTCCTCCAGCAAGCTCGTGCGCATGCTGCACGGCGAAGGCCTCCAGATGCCCCCCACCGGCAAGCTGCCGGCGGACAAGATCGCCGCCCTGGAACGCTGGATCGAGCTGGGCCTTCCCTGGCCCGAAGAAGCCGCCCCGGCGCCCGATCCTTCGGCCAAGTTCGACCTGGAGCAGCGCCGCAGCGAGCACTGGGCCTGGCAGCCCGTCCGCAAGCCCGCCATTCCGAACCCCACCCGGGCCGATTGGGCCTCCGGCGCCGTCGACCGCTTTCTGCTGTCTCGGCTGGAGCAGGAAGGGCTGCAACCGGCCGAGGTCGCCGACCGCCGCAGCTTCATCCGGCGCGCGAGCTTCGACCTCACCGGCCTGCCGCCGACTCCCCAGGAGATCGCCGCCTACCTCGCCGACGACGCGCCGGACGCCGACGAGCGCCTGATCGACCGCCTGCTCGCCTCGCCCCACTACGGCGAACGCCAAGCCCGGCTCTGGATGGACCTGATGCGCTACGCCGAGTCGCACGGCTCCGAGGGCGACCCGGACACTCGCGAGGCTTGGCGTTACCGCGACTATCTGATCCGGGCCTTCAACGAGGACGTCCCCTACGATCAGCTCGTCCGCGAGCACCTCGCCGGCGACCTGCTCGCCGAGCCCCGCATTGACAGCGAGCTCGGCCTCAATGAGTCTCTGTTGGCGACGGCCCACTGGCGGCTGGTCGAGCACGGCTTCCAGCCCGTCGACCCCTGGGAGGACCGCGTGAAGTGGACCGACAACCAGATCGACGTGTTGTCGAAGACCTTCTTGGGCCTCACCGTCTCCTGCGCCCGCTGCCACGACCACAAGTTCGACGCCATCAGCCAGAAGGACTACTACGCGCTGTTCGGGACCATCAAGAACGCCCGCCCCACTATGCGCGCCGTCGAGTCTCCCGAGCGGTTGGACCTCCACCGCGAGCGGCTGACCGCGCTCAAGGGCGCGATCCGCGCCGGCCTCGCCAAGGCCTGGGCGCAGGCCGCCGAGGGTTTGGGCGCCCGGCTCGAGCAGGACCACGCGGTCGCTGCCGTCGAGGCCGCCCTGCAAGATTCCGCCCATCCCTTGCGACCCTGGGCCGTGCTCCGCGGCGCCCAGGGCGAGGCTTTCCGCGAAGGCTGGCGGACCCTGGTCGCCGCCCGCCAAGCCGAGATGGACGCCCGCCGCGCCTACAACGCCGAGCATTTCGAGACCCGTTGGGATCTGCGGCACGAGAGCGACTTCCGCCAGTGGCTGGGGCACGGCGAAGGGCTGCCCGCCGCAGCTTCCAAGCCGGGCGAGATCGACATCGCCGCCAAGGGCCCGCAGGTCATCGGCGGCGTGCTGCAACCCGGCGCCTGGTCGCACCGCATCAGCTCCAAGCACGGGGCCGTCTTGCAGTCGCCGCGCTTCAAGATCGAGACCGACTACATCAGCTTCGAGACCGCCGGCGAAGGCTGGAGCAACGCCCAGCTCATCATCGAGAACTACGCCGTGCCGCGCGCCGGCATCTACCACCTGCGCTACCGCCCCAAGAGCCGCGATCTGGTCTGGTCCACCTGGAAGACGGACTACTGGAAAGGCTTCACGGCCTACTTCGAGCTCGCCACCCAGCAGGAGATCACGCAGTTCCAGATGGACGCCGAGGACTCCCAGACCACGCCTCGTCCCAAGCCCAACGACGACGGCCGCTCCTGGTTCGGGGCCGGCGCGATCGTCTTCCACAACCAGGAGCGCACGCCGCGGTCGCTGCTGGACCCGCTGGCCCCCTTGCTCTCCACAGACCCCGCCGGGCCTTCCGAGCTGGCGGCTTGGTACTCCCAGGCGGTCGGCCAGGCCGTCGAGGCCTGGAGCGAGGACCATGCCACGGCCGAGCAGGCGGCTCTGCTGGACGCTTTGGTGCGCGCCGAGCTGCTGCCCAACCGCCTGACGGCGCTCGAGGACCTCCGGCCGTTGGTCGCCGAGTACCGCAAGCTCGAAGCCGAGATCCCCGTGGCCCGTCGCGCGCCCGGCGTGGTGGACGAAGGCGGCGACGACCAGCCGCTGCTCATCCGCGGCCAGCACAAGCGTCCCGGCGACCCCGTGCCGCGCCGCTTTCTCACCGCCCTCGGCGGCCAACCCTACGACGATCCCCGGCTGGCGCGGTTACGGCTGGCGGAGGCGATCGCCTGCGGCGACAATCCCCTCGCCGCCCGCGTACAAGTCAATCGCCTCTGGCGGCAGATGTTCGGCGACGGCATCGTCCGGACCGAGGACAACTTCGGCAAGCTCGGCGAAGCGCCCACGCACCCGGAGCTGCTGGACTACCTGGCCGGCCGCTACGTCGCCGAAGGCTGGTCGACCAAGCAACTCCTGCGGGAGCTGGCGACCTCGCGCGCCTACCGCATGAGCAGCCTCCCTTCCGCCGCCGCCCGCGAGCGCGATCCGGGCAATAAGCTGCTCTCGCACATGCCGGTGCGCAGGCTCGAGGCCGAGCAGATTCGCGACGCCATTCTGGCGGCCTCCGGCGAGCTCGACCCCGCCCTGCAAGGCCGCTCCATCCCGGTCTACTACGCCTACGCCACCGGCAAGACGAAAGGCGACAACCCCAAGGGTCCGCTCGACGGCGACGGCCGCCGCTCCATCTACCAGGAGATTCGCCGCAACTCCCACAACCCCTTTCTCGAGGTCTTCGACCTGCCCAAGCCGGCCACGGCCCGCCCGCAGCGTGACGTGACCAACGTGCCGGCCCAATCGCTGACCATGCTCAACAGCCCGTTCGTCATCGGCCAGGCCAAGAAGTGGGGCGAGAAGGTCGCGGCTTCGCCCGACGGCCCCTCCCAGCGCGTAGGCGCCATGTTCGAGCAAGCGCTCGGCCGCCCGCCCTCGCCGCAAGAGACCGACCGCGCCCTGAGCTACCTCGCCGCCGCCGACGGCGGTCGGCTCGACGCTCAGGCCTGGGCCGACTTGGCGCAGTCCCTGTTCAACCTCAAGGAGTTCCTCTATGTGCGGTAGCCGCCGAAGCCCAAGCGCTCCGCCCACGCTCCTGGTGGCGACGGACACTCCGGTCCGTCGATCCCCAGCGTCGCAGGAGGCTGTCCGATGAAGAAGTGTTGCCAACCGCTCACCCGCCGCGAAGCCCTGCAGCGCGCCTCAATGGGCTTCGGAGGGCTCGCCCTGGCCGGCCTGCTGGGCCGCGAGCAAGCCGCCGCCTCTCCGCGCGGCGAGGGCGACCCGATGGCTCCCCGCGAGCCCGACATGCCTGCGGCGGTCGACCACGTCATCCTCTGCTACCTC
The DNA here is from genome assembly GCA_016125275.1 of Acidobacteriota bacterium. Classification (GTDB taxonomy): domain Bacteria; phylum Acidobacteriota; class Terriglobia; order Bryobacterales; family UBA6623; genus RI-231. The sequence goes on from WGMB01000003.1 coordinate 1,602,236, forward strand.
TCCGGCGGCCTCTCGCACATCGACTCCTTCGACCCCAAGCCGCGGCTGGCCAAGGAAGCCGGTCAGCCAATGCCCTTCCCCACCGAGCGCACGATGTTCAACAACGACGGGAACATCATGCCCTGCCCCTGGGAGTTCCACCGGTACGGCCAGTCCGGCATTCCCATCAGCGACCTCTTCCCCACCATCGGCAAGACGGTCGCTGACGAGCTCACCGTCATCCGCTCCATGACGGCGCCGTTCATGGAGCACGCCCAAGGCAACTTCTTCTTCCATTCCGGCATGCCCTTCACGGGCTTTCCGTCGATGGGCGCCTGGACGACCTACGGCCTCGGCTCACAGAACCAGAACCTGCCCGGCTTCGTGGTCCTGGGCAGCGGCGTCATCCCGCTGGGCGGCATCAACATGTACGGCAACGGTTTTCTGCCGGCCGTGCACCAGGGCTCGTTCCTGTACCCGGAGAACGAGGAGCCGCTCAACAACATCCGGCCCAAGGAGTCCGACGCAGGCCAGAAGCTGCGGCTGGACTTCATCCGCGACATGGACGAGGCCTACGTGGAGCGGCTGCAAGGCTTCGAGCCGGTCGAGACGGCCATTCGGAACTACGAGACGGCCTACCTGATGCAGTCGGCCGTGCCCGAGCTGGTCGACCTCTCGGGCGAATCCGAAGCCACCAAGAAGCTCTACGGGCTCGACTCCGACAACGCCCCCCGGCGCGCCTACGCCCGGCAGTGCCTGCTGGCGCGGCGGCTGGTGGAGCGCGGCGTGCGCTTTGTGGAGCTCACCACCGTCGCCGCCGGCTACGGCACCATGGGCAACCCCTGGGATCAGCACGGCCAGTTGCGCGAGGGTCACGAGGCCAACGCCTACACCGTCGACCAGCCGGTGGCGGCCTTGATCCAGGACCTGAAGGCCCGCGGGCTGCTCGAGAGGACGCTCGTCATCTTCTCGGGCGAGTTCGGCCGCACGCCCTTCGCCCAGGGCAGTGACGGGCGAGACCACAACCCTTACGCCTTCAGCCTCGCCATGGCCGGCGGAGGCCTCAAGAAAGGCTTCATCTACGGCGAGAGCGACGAGTACGGCTACCGCGTGGTGGACGGCACGCGCACCATCCATGACCTGCACGCGACCGTGCTGCGGCTGCTCGGGCTCGACCACGAGAAGCTGACCTATCGCTTCGGAGGACGCGACTTCCGGCTCACCGACGTCCACGGCCACGTGATCGAGGAGATTCTCTCCTAGGATGCTCAGCCGCAGAGAATGGTTGGCCGCGGCGACCGGCCTGGGCGCGGCGGCGTGCGGCGGCTCCGCTTCCGCCAAACCACCGAACATTCTGTTCGCCTTGGCCGACGACCAGTCCTACCCCCACACGGGAGCCTCCGGCGACCCCGTCGTACAGACGCCCGCCTTCGACCGCGTCGCCGCCGAAGGGGTTCTGTTCACGCATTCCTTTGCCACCTGCCCTTCGTGCACGCCGTCGAGGACCTCGATCCTCACGGGCCGGCAGATGTGGCGCACCGGCGACGGCGGGCTGCTCTACGGCACGATTCCGGCCGATCTCCCGCTGGTCACCCACCGCTTGGCCGACGCCGGCTGGCACGTGGGCTTTACCGGCAAGTGCTGGGCGCCCGGCGACTGGCAGGCCGGCGGCCTCACGCGCCACCCCAACGGCCGCGAGTACAACCAGCGCCTGCACGCCGAGCCCGTCCCGGTTGGCATCGACCAGCGCGACTACGCCGCCAACTTCGACGACTTTCTCGCCGGCCGCCCCTCCGGCGCGCCCTTCTTCTTTTGGTTCGGCTGCACCGAACCGCACCGCATCTACGAGGACGGCGCCGGCCGACGCCGCGGCATGCGCCTGGAAGACGTCCGCGTGCCCGCCTCCCTGCCCGACGCCGAGCGCCTGCGCGGCGACATCGCCGACTACTATTTCGAGATCGAGTGGTTCGACCGCCAGCTCGCCAAAATGCTGGCCCGGCTGGAGGAGATGGGCGAGCTCGACAACACGCTCGTGGTCGTCACCTCCGACAACGGCATGCCCTTCCCGCGCGCCAAGGTCAACCTCTACGACCCCGGTCTGCACATGCCCTTGGCGGTGCGCTGGCCGGAGGGGGTTCCGGGCGGACGCACGGTCGACGACTTCGTCAGCCACACGGACTTCGCCCCGACCTTCCTGGAGATCGCCGGCCTGGAGCCGCTCCCCGACATCGACGGCCGTAGCCTGCTGCCGCTGCTCGCGGCGTCCGGCCAGGGCGTGCTCGACCCGGCGCGCGATCACGCCATGGGCGGGCTGGAGCGCCACACGTGGTGCCGTCCCGAGGGCGCGACCTACCCGGCCCGCATGCTGCGGACGCGCGAGTTCCTCTACATCCGCAACTTCGAGCCCGACCGCTGGCCGACCGGCGGCCCCGAGTTCGTCTCGTCCAACAAGACCTTCCACGGCGACGTGGACGCCTGCCCGGCCAAGGATTTCATGATCGAGAACCGGGAACGGTTCCCCGCGCTCTACGAGCTGGCGTTCGGCAAGCGCCCGGCCGAAGAGCTCTACGACGTCCGCGCCGACCCCGACAATGTGAAGAATCTGGCCGGCGACCCGGCCTACGCCTCCCAAAAACAAGCCCTGGCCGAGCGCTTGGAGAGCGAGCTGCGCACCTCGGGCGATCCGCGCATCGAGGGCCGAGACATCTGGCAGCAAGCCGTCTACCACCAGACCATTGGCTTCGGGGCCACCTTCAACCGCAGCCTCAGCGAAGCCGAGCGCGAGGAGGCCGCCGGCCGCGGCTCGCACAAGCCGGAATAAACCAGGGGCCGGACAATCTTGTCCGGCCCCTGGCGTTTGCTTTTGGGTGGAGACGGACATTCCTGTCCGTCGATCTTCTACGGTCGCTTAGGCCCCGAACAGCTCGCGCACCGGCTCGCCCGTGGAATCCTGGAAGGAGTTCGCGATCTTGATCGGCCGGCCCACCGGCGTCATGTACTCCTTGGTCCAATCGATGCCCATGGCCTTGTAGACCGTCGCGAACAGGTCGCCGATGCTCGTCTTGCGATCGACCACGTTGGCCGCCCGCTCGTCGCTCTCGCCCACGACCATGCCCGTGTTGAGACCGCCGCCGCCCAGCGCCAACGACCAGCACTGCGGCCAGTGATCGCGGCCCAGGCCCGGGTTGATGTCCGGCGTGCGGCCGAACTCGCCCATTACGATCACGATGGTCTCGTCGTAGAGGCCGCTGGCGCTCAAGTCATCCAGCAGCGCCGCCAAGCCCTGGTCCAGCGGCGGCGTCAGCCGGTCGCGGTGCCCCTTGTCGTTGTCCGAGTGCGTATCCCAGGAGTTGGCGTGGTACCCCGCCGCCGTCACAAAGCGCGTTCCGGCTTCTACCAACCGCCGCGCCAGCAGCAGGCTCTGGCCCACCGAGTTGCGCCCGTAGGCGTCCTTGGTCTTGTCCGATTCCGACGACAGGTCAAAAGCCTTCTGCACGCCCGGCGCCAGCAGCATCTCCCAGGCCTTGGCCTGGAAGGCGTCCATCTTGGCGTGCTCGGCGCTGGCCACCTTCGAGCGGTAGTTGTTGTCGACGATGTCGAGAAACGACCGCCGGTTTTCCACCGCCGCCGGGGCCAAGCCCTTGGGCAGGCTCAGATCCGTCACCGCGAAGTTGTCCTTCGACGGGTCCGGCACCAGCATCGGGTCGTAGTCCGGGCCCAGGAACGCCGAGCGGAAATAGTCTTCGTACTGCCGGCCCTTCTCCCACCGCGGCACGATCGCGTACGGCGGCATTGCGTTGCGCGGGCCCAGCTCCTTGCCCACGATCGAGCCCAGGCTCGGGAACGCCATCGCCGGGTTGTGCAGGTGGCCGCAGGCCGCATAGTGCACCGCCTGCGGGTGGTCGTCGCCGAACGAGCTCATCGAGCGGATCAGCGCCAGCTTGTCCATCCGCTTCGCGGACTCCGGCAGCAGCTCGGAGACCTGGATGCCGGAGACGTTGGTCGAGATCGGGCGAAACGAGCTGTTCGGCTTCGGGTCCCAGGTGTCCATCTGCGCCGGGCCGCCCTCGAGCCACACCAGAATGCAGGACTTCGCCTTGGCCGACTGTTGGAGCGTCGATGCGCTCGCCGCCTGCAGCCGCAACGACTGGCTGAGGGTCATTCCAAGGAAGCCGAGCGAGCCGACCCGCAGAAAGTCGCGCCGCGCCGACTGCGTTGCGCTCTCGTGGAGGCATCCAAGCTTTCGATACGCCATCTCGTCGTTCTCCTAGTGATTCTCAGCAAGCTCGCGGGCGCTGACGATCGCCCACTGCAAATCCTGCAAAGCTTGCTCCCGCGTCGGGGTCGCGGCAATCTGCGCCTGGATCGCCTTTCGCTCCGCCGGCGTGGGCGAGCGTGTGAAAGCAGCCAAGAACAGCTCCTCGATGATCGCGTCATCGGAAGCTCCTGCCTCGACCAGATCATACACCCTGGCGCCGGGCTTCCAAAGTTTCTCGTTGTAGGTCGTGCCGGCCAGCATGTGCAGTGCTTGCGTCAGCTTCGGCGAGGTGTCCCGTTCGGGAACCGAGAAGCGGTTCGGCCGTCCGTAGGCGTCGAAGAACGCCGTCGGATACAGGTCGCCTTCCTTGAGCTGCACCGCGCGGCCGCCCATCGGCGTAATGCCGCCCTTCCAGTCGCCGCGGTTGGTGCCCACGTCGAAGCGTTCGGCCACGCCCGTCACGTCCGCAATCGCGTCCAGCAGAATCTCGGCGTCCAACGCCCGCGGCAGCGCATGCGAGTAGTTGATCTTGTCCGCCGCGTTGGACTCGTTGGCGATGTTCGAGAGCTGATACGTCTTCGACAGCACGATCGTCCGCATCAGCGGCTTGAGGTGATAGCCCTGGTCCGCGAAGCCCTTGGCCAGCTTCGCCAGCAGCTCCGGATGCGTCGGCGGATTCGTCGAGCGGAAGTCGTCGATCGGATCCACGATGCCCCGCCCAAAGAAGTTGCTCCAGATGCGGTTGACCGTCGCCTCGGCGAAGAACTTGTGCGACGTCATCCACTCCGCCAGCTCGCGCCGGGGGAACTCCGACTGGTCATACGGCACCACCCGGCCGTCGAGAAACGCCGGCTGCACCGGTTCCTTCGTCCGCGGGTGGAACACGCCAAGCGGCGTCGGAGACGGCACGTCCGCCGCGATCTCCTTGCCGTCGGGAAAATCAAAAATCACCGAGCTGGGGTTGCCGCCCAGCTTGAACATCGGCCCGAAGAACGCCGTCAGGCCCCAGAACTGGTCCTGCGTCCACTCTTCATAAGGATGGTCGTGGCACTGCGCACAGTCGAAACGGCGTCCCAGGAAGACCCGCATCTCCTCGCCCATCATGTTCTCGGCCGGGGGAATCACCAGGTATGGCAGGTAGTGCCGCGAAGCCGGGCTGTAGCCCTGCGCGGCGATGCGCTCCCGCGCCACCTCGTCGTAGGGCCGGTCGCGGTCGATCGCGTCACGAATCCACTCGTAGTACGCCTGCGTCCACTTCGGGTTGATGCCCACCGGGAACAGCGCCACGCGGTACAGGTCCGCGAACCGGAACGTCCAGTAGTCCACGTACTCCGGTGAGCCCAGAAGGGCGTCCACCACCTTCTCGCGCTTGTCCGGCGACTTGTCGGCCACGAACTGCTTCACGCGCTCGGGCGGCGGCAGCCGACCCGTCAAATCCAGGCAAACGCGCCGCAGGAACTCCTCGTCCGATGACAGCTTCGAGGGCGCGATGTTGAACCGCCGCAGCTTGGCAAACACCTCTTCGTCGATGAAGTTGTTGGCGCTGATCTCGGGGTAGTTCTCGAGCTCCGCGCCCACCACGCCCACGCCGATGCGTACGCTGCGTCCGGCCGCCTTCACCAGCACCGCCGTCTCGCCCGGCTGGCGAGCCTCGATCACGCCGTCCGACGACATCGAAGCGATTCCCGTGTCATGCACGGTCGCCAATACCTGGTGCGTGAAATCCTCGGTCCGGCCGTCGTCATAGTGCGCCGTGATCAGCACCCGGTGCTTCTGGCCCGGGTCAAGCACCAGCCCGGAAGGAAACGCCTCCAGCCGCACGATCTTCGGCTCGTTCGAGCCGCCTTCCTCACCGTACGGCGCGCCTTCGCGCACCCATTCGAGAATCGTGTTGTAGTCGTCCGAGCCCTTCTCGAAGCGCGGGCCGCCGCCGTGCGGAATCTCCATCACGGCCTTCTGCAGCAGCAGGCTCGCCTCCGGCTTGTCCACGTTGATGCGCGGCGTCGCGTCGCCCAACGGCTCGTCGGTCAGCACCCGGAACGTGCCGCCCTCCACGATCCACTTGTAGTCGTCGTGCGGGTGAACGCCGTTGTCGGACAGCTTGAAGCCCGCCTGCCCCTTCACGCCGCCGTGGCAGCCCTTGCCGTTGCAACCGCGCCGGGTAAAGATGCCGCCGACGTCGCGGGCGAAGCTGAACGGCCGGTGGTCCGCCGAGCCGGAAATCTCCAGCTTGGCCGTCGACGACAGCCCAGCGTAGCTCGCCGTCACCTCGGTCGCGCCGTCGCTCGTGCCAAAAACCCTCGCCCCTTCGCGCAGCTCCGCCGCGGCGGGATCGGCCACCACCAGGGAGGCCTCGCCGGTCACGTCGATCTCCGCGCCTTCGGCCGTCTTGCCCAGCACCAGCAACTGTTGCGAGGCGCCGCTGCCGGTCAGCCGACTCTCGGCCGGTACGATCCGCAGCGAAACCACCGCCGGATCGGCGGCGGCCGCAACGGCCGCAAACACGAGCATGGCGCTGACGCCGGGGATCGTTCGAGATAGAAGCATCGTAGTTTGGTGTTATCGACTCATCGGCCGTCGGTCAGAACACCCGTCTCGGGGCTCTCGGTCGCGTCCGCCACGACCATCATCAAAATCTGCTTGGCCAGGATCTTCTCGCCCAGCTTGCCGCCTACCGCCGGCCGAGCGTAGATGCGCGCGGCCACCGGCGTCGGCGTCAGCGGAGCGTCGGCCGCCGGCATCAGCACAAAGGTCGCCTTCTGGCTCTTGGTGGTGAAGCGCTCCTTCTTGCCTTCGTTGAACGGCGGCGGCGAGTCCGGGTCGACGTCGGCGCCCATCAGCGCCTCGACTCCGGGCGGCAGCCCTTCGATCGAAAACGTCGCCAGGCCCTCGTAGCCCTCTTCCTGGTCGATCACCACGTTGAGGTTCTGCGCCTTGCCCGCCACCAGGTTCACCCGGTCCGGACCGACATGCGCCTCGCCCAAGTGCGGCACGAACGGCCGGATCAGGACCTTGTAGTCCATGCCCCGCCCGCCGTAGACGGCCGTGATGTCGCGAATCTCGAGCGTGAATTCGCCCGCCCGCGGGAAGGAATACTGCGTCTTGGGGTAAATCTGCTTGGAGATGTTGCCGTTCGCGTTTACCCGCGACCAGACGTTCGTCAGCGCTTCCACGCCTTTGTCGTCGACGATGCGCAGCAGCGGATTGAGCTCCGGCAGAGACTTCTCCGGCGTCTGAATCTCGAACGTCAGGTTGTCGCCCTCGGCCACCGAGAAGCGCACCTTGTCGATGTCTCCGGCGCGCTCGATCGAGCCCACGACCAGCGTCGGGCCGGAGATCTTCGGCGGCTCCACCGGCAACTGCGTCACCTCGGCGTCGGCGTCCAGCACCTGAATCTTCGCCGGCTCGGCCTCGGCGACCGTGCGTCCGGCCAGCCGCGCCATGCGGTCCTCGTCCAGCGGACGCCGCCAGGTGCGCTCGGTCCACAGTGACTCCGGGGTAGCCGGCGGCCAATCCACCGGGCCGTCCGGCGCGGGGTCGATCAGGAGGGCGTACACGTGGTCCGCGCCGCCGTAGCCCCAAAATCCGTTCACGCGCACCAAGTACTCTCCGGCTTTGTCGAAACGGTAGCGCAACACCGTCTCCACCGGCTCGTCGGGATACTCTACCGGCTCGTCGGCAAAAGCCAGCCGGGTGGGACGGTCCGGGTCGAACCAGCTTCCGGTGAGCTCGTAGATCTCGACGCCCGGGTCCAGCGGAGCGCTCGAGAACGTGCGGAACAGCAGCTCCTGGCCCGCCTTCACTTGCAGGGAGTAGAAATCGACTTCGCCGACCTCGGCGATGCGACCGTGTACGACGGCCGGCCAAGCCTCGATCTTCTGCGCTTGGCGCGGCAGATCGTGCGCCTCGGCGCTTTCCTGCACCGCCGGCTGCTCATGCGCCAGCATTTGCACGGCGTTCGACAGCCCTTGCGGCGTAATCACGCGCAGATCATGGGCCCCGACGGTCAGCGCCTTCGTAAAATGAAAGCGCACCTTCAGCGCGTCCGGGTCCTTGTCCGTCTTGCCGGACTCCACGCCCAGCACCTCGGCGGTCAAGCCCTCGCTGGGCGACCAAACCCGCGTTACGCCTTCCAGATTCTTGCCCCGCAGGGTCGCCTCGAAGCTCGCCCCTGGGCGTCCGCCGATCGGGGCCACCGAGATCAGCTCCGGCGGCGCAGCCTTTGGCGCCGCGCCCCAAACGGGAACGGCAAGGAGGAACAACGCAAGGGCGGATGCTCTCATCGAGAATCGATCAAAACCAATGCGTTCGAGTATACCGCCCTCTTTCGCGGCGCGCAGCGGCAAAACGAAGAAAGCCGGCCGCCCCGTCGCCGAGGTCGGCCGGCCGGTCCCGCCTGAAGCCTTTTCAGAACCGATACTTCAAGGCGTACTGAAAGATCCTCGGACCTCCGCCGCGTCCCACCTGGCCCACTTGGCTCAGCAGGCCGCCGGCGATGCCGTCAAAGAACGTCATGTCGTCCTGGATGATGAAGTTGGCGCGGTTCAGGATGTTGAACGTCTCGAGCCGCAACTGCAGGTTCTGCCCCTCGCGGATCTTGAAGTTCTTCGATAGCGCCACGTCCGTCGACCACAGCCCCGGACCGTCCAGAATGTTGCGGCCGGCGTTGCCGAAGCCGAACGGAGAAAATCCGTTCGAGCTCTGGGTGATGCAGCCCGTCGGCACGTCCGTCGGGTCCTCTACGTAGCAGGGCACGGCCTCGAACGCCGTCAGGTCGTAGAAGGGATAGTCCACGCCCCTCTTGCCCACGCCGGCGTCGTTGGTGATCGCTCCGTCGCGAATGCGGTTCGGCCGCGCCGAGCCGCCCAGGTTCAGGTTGGGCACCGTCGTCTCGATCGTCATCGGCGAGCCCGTATACATCGTCATTGTGCCGGAGAGCTGCCAGCCCCCCAGGATCGTCTGCGTCACTCCGCTCCAGTTCGAGCCGATCGCCCGGCCCCGCCCAAACGGCAGGTTGGAGTTGGCGATCATCGTGAACACGTGCCGCCGGTCCCAGTCCGAGCGGCCCCGGTCCAGCCACAGGTTCCGAGAGTCCAGCGCCTGGGCGAAGCCGCCCTGCGACTGCCCGTTGGCCTGCGACGCCGTGTCGATCGACTTCGACCAAGAGTAGTTGAGGCGCCAGAACAAGCCTCCGCGGCTGCGCTTGCGCCAGGACGCGTTGAAGGCGTTGTAGTTCGAATTCGCGCTCGCCGAGAAGATGTTGATCGCGTTCCACTGCGAAATCGGCCGCGCGAACCCTTGCCCGGAGACGTACGAGGCCAAATCCCGGTACGGTTGGTTGAAGTCGTAGCGCCGCTGCAGGAAGGTGCCCTTGGAGCCTCTGTAGTCCAGCTCCAGCGCCGTGCCGCCTGGCAACTGCCGCTCGATCGTCATGTTCCACGACTGCAGGTAGGCTTGGTTGGGGTCCATCGTGAACCCGTTCGTCGTGGTCGTGCCACTGAAGGTCAGCCGAGCGTCCGGGAACGGCGTCTGCAACGAAACCAGGTTCGGCGTCCCGTTCACGCCCACGAAGTTCTGGTTGATGGCGAACGGAAACTGGTTCGACAGGTTGTTGCGCAGGTTGTTCAGGATGTCTCCGGCGATGAAGATGCCGTAGCCGCCCCGCAGCACCGACTTGTCGTTGACCCGGTAAGCGAAGCCTGCCCGCGGCGTGAAGTTGTTCCAGTCGGTCGAGATCACCGAGCGAGAGCGGCCCACCGCGCCCGCCGTCGTGATCACGTCCCGCAAGCCCGTCTCGTCGAGCAGGTCCTGGTAGTTGGCTGGCGCGTTGGCGTCGTCGGCGATCACGAGCTTGAGCGTATCGGTGTCATAGCTGCCCAGCCGGTCATACTTATCCCACGGCGCCCGGTTGACCTCCCAGCGAATGCCTAGATTCAGCGTCAGCTTGCGGGTGGTCTTCCAGTCGTCGTTGAAGAACGCGCCCAGCGCGTGCTGGCGCCAGTAGTTGCGGTTGAAGCCCACCTGGCGCGTCACGTTATTGAGCCAGCCGAGCTCCATGTCGGCGATCGAGTTGCCCGTGCGGTTGCCGACGAAGCGGTAGGTGCCGCGCTGGTTGTTGAAGTAAGGCTGGTTCATCTGCACGAAGTTCGAATTGAACCCGAACTTCATGTTGTGCTTGCCCTTGATCCAGGTCATCTTCGCGCCGTACTGCCAGTCCGTGGTGAAGTACTGGACCGGCATGTTGGCTCCCGGCCCAAGCTGCGAGAAGTTGTTGCCGGCGAAGATCTGCGGCCAATCCAGCAGCCCCGGCTCGTTCTTCGCCTCGCCTTCCGGAATCAGGTCCGGCAGGCCCAGCTCCTTGGAGATGTTCTGCCCGGCGTTGCGGCCCTCCTGCCAGGTCGCGTTGCGGGCGTAGCCGAAGCGCACTTCGAACAGCAGGCTCGGCGAGAACATGTGCGTATAGTCGATGCCCGCCAAGCTGCGGTCGTCCTTCGTGAACAACCCGAACTGACCCGTGTCGCTGCCCGCGAACGGATTCTGCGTGTCGTTGTAGCGAGTCTGCCAGCGGAAGGCCAAGTTGTTTTCGCCCAGCTTGTGGTCGATCTTGAACAGCGGGCTGTTCCAGTTGTCCACGTCCGGCGCCACGGTGAAGTAGTTGAAGCCGGTCGGCCCCACGTCTCGGTTCGGAACCGGGTAGGTCGTCGCCAAGGTCATCCCGATCGGGTCGCGCCGGCTCAAGGGGACGAAGTTGTTCGCGAAGCAAGATTTCTGGTTGTTCGCGTTGCAGGCGCCCGACGCCAGCCGGTCCCGCAGGTACAAGGCTGCGCCGCCGGTGTTGAGCGACTGGGAGAAGTCTCCGTCGCGCTCCATCAGCGAGGGCACGCGGGTGAGCTTGGTGCTGTCTTGGATGCGACGCATCCCCTCGAAGCTCACCAGGAAGAACGTCTTGTTCTTCACGATCGGACCGGCCACGGTCACCGCGAACTGGTTCTGCCGCAGCCGGATCTTGTCCCGCTCGAAGAAGCCGCGCGCGTCGTTGATGTCGTTGCGCAGAAAGTAGTTGATGTTGCCGTGGAACTCGTTGGTTCCCGAGCGCAGCGCCATATTCATCACGCCGCCGGCCATCCGTCCGTACTCGGCCGAATAGCCCGAAACCTCCATCTTGAACTCCTGCAGCGCGTCGATGTTCGGGCGCACCTGCGCCGCCGCGCCCCTCGCGTTCCGGTTGTCGAAGCCGTCCACGTAGAAGTTCGTATTCGACGCCCTCGCGCCGTTCACGGCCAGGCCCGAACCCTGGCCGCCCTCGGCCTTCGGCACCACGCCGGGCGTGAAGAACGCCAAGTCCGTGAAGTCCCGGCCGGCCAGCGGCAGCTCTTGGATCTCCTCCTGCACGATCACGTCGCCCTTGATCGTGCCGTTCTCGGTGTTCAGCGTCACCAGTTGGGCGTCCACCGTCACCGTCTCGGTCACTTGGCCGAGCTCCAACCGCACATCGGCGCGGAGCGTCTGGCCGGTCAGCAGCTCGATGCCCCGCTGCGTGTAGGTCGAGAAGCCTTCGGAGACCACCGTCAGCTCATACTTGCCCGGCTGCAGGCTGGTGACCGTATAGTTTCCGGTGGCTCCGGTCTGGACTTCTCGGGAGACCCCCGTCCCCGTATTCAGGATGGCTACCGTAGCGCCGGGAATCACGGCGTCGGCGGCGTCGGTCACAATCCCGGTGACCGTTGCTAGATTGGCCTGCGCTCCGAGCAGGCTGGCGAACAGGGCTGCCACGAGGGCAGCTCGCGTTATCGATACCATTCCCGTTTCACCCCTTAATCAGCACCCCCTAGAGATCGGGGGCCCCAAAATCAGCCTCTCTATGCTGGCCGCAACCAGACGAAAGTCAATCCCCTTACATCAACTGAAAGCGCATACAAAATTAGGGGTGTTTAGACTGGAGGTGTAACCTGCCGGGAAGGGGCCCCGTGCTTCGTACAATGGAAAAGGGCGGGCCCCATGGGCCCGCCCTTCGGCAACCGCCGTTGCACGGGAACGTCCGTCAGAACCGGTACTTGAGCGCGTACTGGAAGATGCGCGGACCGCCTCCGCGGCCCACCGCGCCCACCTGGCTCAACAACCCTCCCGCGATGCCGTCGAAGAACGTCATGTCGTCGACGATGATGAAGTTCGCATGGTTGAAAACGTTGAACGACTCGACCCGTAACTGGAGGTTGTGACCCTCCCGGATACGGAAGTTCTTTGACAGCGCAAAGTCGGTGGAGATCAGGTTCGGACCGTCGAGGATGTTACGCCCCGAATTGCCGAATCCAAACGGCGAAAAACCGTACTGGCTCTGCGTGATGCAACCGGCCGCCGGCGGCTCCCCGTCGGGCGCGTAGCACGGCACCGACTCGAACGCCGTCAGGTCGTAAAAGGGGTAGTCCACGCCCCTCTTGCCCACGCCGGCATTGTTCGAGATCGCCCCGTTGCGGATGCGGTTCGGCCGCGCCGAGCCTCCCAGGTTCAGGTTCGGCGTCGTCGTCTCGATCGTCATCGGCGCCCCGGAATAGGCCGTCATCGTGCCCGAGATCTGCCAGCCGCCCAGAATGGCGTCCACCGCCCGGTTCCAGTTCGCGCCGATCGCGCGCCCCTTGCCGAACGGCAAGTTGGCGTTGCCGATCATCGTGAACACATGCCGCCGATCCCAGTCCGAGCGGCCCCGGTCCAGCGCCAGATTCCGCGAGTCCAGCGCGCCCACGAAGCCGCCCGCCGACTGCCCGTCCGCCTGCGAAGCCGTGTCGATCGACTTCGAGAACGAGTAGTTCACCCGCCAGAACAGCCCTCCGCGGCTGCGCTTGCGCCAGGAGACGTTGAAGGCGTTGTAGTTCGAGTTCGCGCTGGTCGAGAAGATGTTGATCGCGTTCCACTGCGGGATGGGCCGGGCAAAGCCTTCGCCGGACACGTAGGTCGCCAAGTCGCGGTACGGCTGGTTGAAGTCATAGCGCCTCTGCAGGAAGGTCCCCTTCGAGCCGCGGTAATCCATCTCGATCGCCGTTCCGAACGGCAACTGCCGCTCGATCGTCAGGTTCCAGGACTGCAAGTAGGCCTGCTTGGGGTCCATCGTGAAACCGTTGACCGCCGTCGTGCCGGTCAAGGTCTCGCGCGCGGACGGGAAAGGCGTTTGCAGCGACACCAGGTTCGGGTCGGTGTTCACGCCCACGAAGTTCTGGTTGATCGCGAACGGAAACTGGTTCGACAGGTTGTTGCGCAGGTTGTTCAGGATGTCTCCGGCCATGAACACGCCGTAGCCGCCGCGCACCACCGACTTGTCGCCCACTCGATAGGCGAAGCCCACCCGCGGCGAAATGTTGTTCCAGTCGGTGGTGATCACCGACCGCGGCCGCCCCAGCTGTTCGGACGTCACCACCACGTCGCGCAGGTTCGTCTGGTCGAGCAGGTCCTGGTAATTGGCCGGCGCGTTGAGGTCGTCGGCGATCACCAGCTTCAACGTATCGGTGTCATAGCTGCCCAGCCGGTCGTACTTGTCCCACGGCGCGCGGTTGACTTCCCAGCGCACGCCCAGGTTCAGCGTCAGGTTGCGCGTCGCCTTCCAGTCGTCGTTGAAGAACGTCCCAAAGGCCTGCTGCCGCCAGTAGTTGCGGTTGAAGCCCACCTGCCGCGTCACGTTGTTGAGCCAGCCCAGCGCCATATCGCCCAGCGAGTTGCCCGTGCGGTTGCCCACGAACCGGAACGTGCCGCGCTGGTTGTTGTAGTACGGCTGGTTCATCTGCACGAAGTTCCAGTTGTAGCCGACCTTGATGTTGTGTTTTCCCTTGATCCAGGTCAGCTTCGCGCCGTACTGCCAGTCGGTCACGAAGTACTGCACGGGCATGTTCGCGCCGGGGCCCAGGTCAGCATAGTTGTTGCCCGAGAAGATCTGCGGCCAATCCAGCAGGCGCGGCTCGTTCTTCGCCTCGCCGTCCGGAATCAGGTTCGGCAAGCCCAGCTCGGCGGCCACGTTCCGGCCCGCGTCGCGGCCCTCCTGGTAGGTCACGCTGCGGGCGTAGCCAACCCGCACCTCCAGCAGCAGGCTCGGCGAGAACATGTGCGTGTAGTCCAGGCCCGCCAGACTGCGGTCATCCCGCGTAAAGATGCCGAACAGCCCCGTGTCGCTGCCCGTGAACGGGTTCTGCGTGTCGTTGTAGCGGGTCTGCCACCGGAAGGCCAGGTTGTTCTCCCCCAGCTTGTGGTCGATCTTGAACAGCGGGCTGTACCAGCGATCCCTGTCCGGCGCGACCGTGAAGTAGTTGTATCCGGTCGCCCCGGCCGAGCGGTTCGGAATCGGGTAGGTGTTGAGCAGCGTCGTCCCGATCGGGTCCCGCCGCGACTCCGGGATCAAGTTGTTCGGGAAGCAGGACCGCGACACCGTCGCGCTACAGTTGCCCGACGCCAGCCGGTCCCGCAGATAGAGCGTGTCCCCATTCGTATTCAGGGACTCCGAGAAATCCCCCTGCCGCTCGAGCATCGACGGCACCCGCGTCAGCCGCGTCGCGTCCACGTTCGCGATCAAGCCCTCGTAGCTCACCAGAAAGAACGTCTTGTTCTTGATGATGGGCCCGGCCAGCGTTACCGCGTACTGGTTCTGGCGCAGGGCGATCTTGTTGGCCTCGAAGAAGCCGCGGGCGTCAAAGACGTCGTTGCGCAGAAAGTAGTTCAAATTGCCGTGGAGCTCGTTGGTCCCCGACCGCAGCGCCATGTTCATCACGCCGCCGGCCATCCGCCCGTACTCGGCCGAATAGCCCGAAACCTCCATCTTGAACTCCTGCAGCGCGTCGATGTTCGGACGCACCTGCGCCGCCGCTCCCCGCGCGTTGCGATTGTCGAAGCCGTCCACGTAAAAGTTCGTATTGGACGCGCGCGCTCCGTTCACCGCCAGGCCCGAACCCTGGCCGCCTTCGGCCTTCGGCACCACCCCGGGCGTAAAGAAGGCCAAGTCCGTAAAATCGCGGCCGGCCAGCGGCAGTTGTTGAATCTCCTCCTGCACGATCACTTCGCCCTTGATCGTGCCGTTCTCCGTGTTCAACGTCACCAGTTGGGCGTCCACCGTCACCGTCTCGGTCACTTGGCCGAGTTCCAGGCGCACGTCCACGCGCAGCACCTGCCCGGTCACCAGGTTGATCGCGCGCTGGGTGTAGGTCGAGAAACCTTCCGAGACGACCGTGAGGTCATAGTCGCCCGGCTGCAGACTGGTCAGCGTGTAGGTTCCCGATTCGTTGGTTGCCATTTCCCGGGAGATTCCCGTCCCGGTATTGAGGATTGAGACCGTTGCGCCGGGTATCACGGCGTCGGCGGCGTCAGTCACGATCCCGGTGACTGTCGCTAGGTTGGCTTGGCCCAGCAGCGGGCCGGACAGCAGAGCCGCAAGCAAGGCGGCGCGCACTCCCTTTCCCATGGTTGTGTCTTCACCCCTATTCGAGTTCCCCGTCGGTTTCAACCGACGAAAAAAACAGCCTCTCTATACTGAACGGGCGGACACCGAACGCAATCCCCCTGCTGTCAGAGAAGGCGAGCACGAACTTGGAGTGTCGAATCCCCCCGAAACAATCCCGGGGGACGAATGTAAATCCTGCAAAACAAATGCAAAACGGGCGGCCCGTGGGGCCGCCCGTCCGTTTCGGGAAGTAACCTCGACGACTAGAAGCGATACTTCAGGGCGTACTGGAAGATGCGCGGTCCGCCCCCTCGTCCCACGGCCCCGACCGCGCTGAGCAGCCCCGCCGTGGGTGAATTGAAGAACGTCATGTCGTCCTGAATGATGAAGTTCGTGCGGTTGAAAATGTTGAAAGTTTCCAGCCGCAGTTGCAGTCGATGCCCTTCCTTGATCTGGAAGTTCTTCGTAAAAGCCGTATTGAACGAGATCAGCCCCGGCCCGTCCAAGATGTTCCGGCCGGCGTTGCCGAACCCGAACGGCGAGAACCCCGCCGCGCTGGTCGGACACACATCGTCCTGGCAGCCCGGCACCGCTTCGAAGGCGGCCGGATCATACCAGGGGAAGTCCGCGCCCTTCTTGCCGGCCTGCGAGTCCGCCGCGACCCGCCCGTTCGCCAGCCGGTTCGGCCGCACGGACTCGCCGTTGTTCAGCGCCGCCCCGGTAGTCTCGATCGTCATCGGCGAGCCGGTGTAGGCCGACCCCGTGCCGGAGAGCTGCCAGCCGCCCAGGATCGCGTCCACCGCCGGGTGCCAGTTCGCCCCGATCGCCCGGCCCTTGCCGAACGGCAGGTTGTAGTTGCCCACCACGGTGAAGATATGTCCGCGGTCCCAGTCCGAGCGCGCCCGGTCCAGGTTCAGGTTCCGCGAGTCCAGCGCCTGCGCAAAGCCGCCCTGCGACTGCCCGTTGGCCTGCGAAGCCGTGTCGATCGACTTCGAGTACGAATAGTTCACCCTCCAGAACAGCCCGCCGCGGCTGCGCTTGCGGAACGAGGCGTTGAAGGCGTTGTAGATGGAGTTCGCCGACGTCGAGAAGATGTTCAGCGCGTTCCACTGCGGGATCGGGCGTGCAAAGCCCGCCCCGGCCACGAAGCTGTCGATGCTGCGGAAGGGCTGGTTGAAGTCGTACCGCCGTTGCAGGAAGGTGCCCTTCGAGCCGCGGTAGTCCACCTCGATCGCCGTACCGCCGAACAACTGCCGCTCGAAGGTCATGTTCCAGGACTGCAAGTAGGCCTGATTCGGCTCCATCGTGAAGCCGTTGGCCGTGGTCGAGCCGGTGAAAACCTCCTTCGAATCCGGAAATGGATTGGAGTAGGAGACCAGGCTCGGATTGTTGTTCTGCCCCGTGAAGGTCTGATTGATGGCGAACGGGAACTGGTTCGAGAGGTTGTTGCGCAGATTGTTGAGGATGTCTCCGGCCAGGAAGATGCCGTAGCCGCCCCGAACAACCGACTTGTCCGTCAGCCGGTAGGCGAAGCCCACGCGCGGGGTGAAGTTGATCCAGTCGGTCTTGACCACCGACCGCGACAGCCCCAGCTCCGGCGCCGTCGCCACCACGTCCCGCACGCCCGCCCGATCGAGCAGCTCCTGGTAGTTGGCCGGCGTGTTGGCGTCGTCGGCGATCACCAGTTTCAGCCGGTCGGTGTCATACACGCCCAGCCGATCGTACTTATCCCACGGCGCCCGGTTCACCTCCCAGCGCATGCCGAGATTCAGAGTCAGCTTGCGGGTGGCCTTCCAGTCGTCGTTGAAGAACGCGCCCAGGGCGTGTTGGCGCCAGTAGTTGCGGTTGAAGCCCATCTGCCGATTCGCCACGTGCAGCCAACCCAACTGTAGGTCCGCCAGTGCGTTGCCGGTGCGCCGGCCGCGCGTGCGGTAGGTGCCGCGCTGGTTGTTGTAGTAGGGCTGGTTGAACTGCACGAAGTTCGAATTGAACCCGAACTTGATGTTGTGCTTGCCCTTGATCCAGGTCATCTTCGCGCCGTACTGCCAGTCGGTCACGAAGAACTGCACCGGCTGGTTCGCCCCCGTGCCGATCTGCGCGAAGTTGTCCACCAGGAACCTCGGCCAGTCCAGCGTCTCGGGCAGGTCCTTCGACTCGCCTTCGGGAATCTGGTTCGGCATCCCCAGCTCCGCCGCGATGTTCTGTCCTGGATAGAAACCTTGCTGGTAGGCCGAGTTGCGCGCGAATCCGCCGCGCACCTCCAGCAACAGACTCGGCGAAAACATGTGCGTGTAGTCCAGCCCGCCTAGACTGCGGTTGTCTTGGATGTCCGCTCCGTACACCCCTAGGTCCGAACCGCCCGCAAACGGATTCTGGGTGTCGTTGTAGCGGACCTGGTAGCGGAAGGCCAGGTTGTTCTCGCCCAGCTTGTGGTCCACTTTGAACAGCAGTGAATCCCAGTTGTCCTCGTCCGGCTGCTGCACCAGGTAGTTGAATCCGATCGCCTTCGACGAGCTGCCGACCCGGTTTACCAGCGGGTAGTACTCCTGGATCGCCAGCCCGATCGGGTCCTTGCGCGTCTCCGGAATCACGTTGTTGGCGAAGCAGGACTTGCTGTTGTTGGCGTTGCAAGCCCCCGACGCCTCGCGGTCCCGCAGATAGAGAGGCTTGTTGTCCCACGTCAGCGATTGCGAGAAGTCTCCGCCGCGCTCGAGCGCCGTCGGCACCCTGGTCAGCTTCGTCTGGTCCGCGATCCGCCGCATCCCCTCGTAGCTCACCATGAAGAACGTCTTGTTCTTCACGATCGGCCCGGCCGTCGTCACCGCGAACTGGTTCTGCCGCAGCTTGTTCTTGTTGGCCTCGAAGAAGCCCCGCGCGTCGTTGGCGTCGTTGCGCAGAAAGTAGTTGATGTTGCCGTGGAACTCGTTGGTTCCCGACCGCAGCGCCATGTTCATCACGCCGCCGGCCATCCGCCCGTACTCGGCCGAATAGCCCGAAACCTCCATCTTGAACTCCTGCAGCGCGTCGATGTTCGGGCGCACCTGCGCCGCCGCTCCCCTCGCATTGCGATTGTCGAAGCCGTCCACGTAGAAGTTCGTATTCGACGCCCGCGCGCCGTTGATGTTCATCGCCGAGCCCTGGCCGCCTTCGGCCTTCGGCACCACGCCCGGCGTAAAGAAGGCCAGGTCGGTGAAGTCGCGCCCGTTGAGCGGCAGCTCCTGGATCTCCTCCATCACGATCACGTCGCCCTTGATCGTGCCGTTCTCGGTGTTCAGCGTCACCAGTTGCGCGTCCACGGTGACGGACTCGGTCACCTGTCCCAGCTCCAGCCGCACGTCGGCGCGGAGCGTCTGCCCCGTCTGCAGCTCGATGCCTTGCTGGATGTAGGTCGAAAAGCCTTCTGAAACAACCGTCAGCTCATACTGGCCCGGCTGCAGGCTGGTGATCGTATAGGAACCGGCCGGACCCGTCGTGATCTCTCGCGAGATCCCCGTCCCGGTATTCATGATGGCCACTGTCGCCCCCGGTATTACGGCGTCAGCAGCGTCGGTCACAATCCCGGTGACCGTTGCCAGATTGGCTTGCCCCCACAAAGTCGTCGCCCACAGGAGGGCCAACGCAGCCACACCCGAAGTCTTTTTCATCGTTACCCCTTGGCGTCACGCCCGCGCGGCGGCCCGCTTCCCAGATGAAGCGTTCTTCGGGTTCCCTAACCCCAATGGCTCGGTTTCACACGGGCGATACATACTGTGAATTAGGGTGTAACCTTTTGTCAACTGAAATTTTGAAAGCGCATTCACAGACAGTGTCGGCCGTGGCGTTGATTCAATAAAAGTATCAATATCAGTATGTTGTGAACGTTTAGCGAGGCGATACTACTGCCATAGCGTCGGCTACGAGATCACCGCCACACCACCACTTTCGTTTGGATCAGAAAATCGCCCCCAAGATCAGGGAGCTTCCGAGGCGTAGGCCCGCAGCACGATCTCCAGCGCCCGCAGCCCGTCCTCGCCCAGCGGCGCGTCGGCCGGAGGATGGCCTTCCACGGCGTCGAAGAACGCCCGCCACTGCGTCTCGAACGTGTCGACTCGCGGCGGCCACAGCGCCACCCAGCCTGGGCGGCTGTCGCCCCACCAGCGGTCCGGCCGCGTCCACGCCAGCACGTCCCGCGGCAGAGCCTTCTCCGGGGCCTCTTCCAGGAACACCGCCAGCGGAGCCGACTGGAACGGGTTGACCACCGCCGCCCCGAAACAAGCCGTCGCCCGCGTCCCCACCAGCGTGCACGGCGAGAAGAAGCCGCGCGAGAAGCGGTGGAAGGCCAGCGTGCCCAGCGCTCCGGACTGCATCTCCAGCTCCACCAGCACGCTGTCGTCAAGCTCGTGCGTGGGCAGCACCGACCGAGTCCGGCAACGCACCGCCGCCACCTCGCCCAGCAGCGCCCGGATCTGGTCCACCCGGTGCGAACCCAAATCCATCAGGGTCAGCCCGCCGCCCTGCTCGCGCGAGAAGCGGTAGTTCGCCGTCCCGCCCGGAATCACGTCGATCGGCTCGCACACCACGCTGTGGAACGCCCGCACGTCGCCCAGAACGCCGGCCTCCAGCAGCCGCCGGATCGCCTGGTGCTCAGCGCTGAAGCGCTGGTGGAACCCCGTGAACAGGATCTTCCCGGCCGCCTCGGCCGCCACCACCATCGCCCGCGCGTCCTCCAGCGTCAGCGCCAGCGGCTTCTCGCACAGCGCGTGCTTGCCGGCGGCCAGCGCCAGCTCCGCTCCGGCCCGGTGGAACGAGTTCGGCGAGGCAATCAGCACGGCGTCCACGTCGGCGCCCTCGACAGCCTCCGCCAGGCTCTCCGCCACCCGCGGGATCGAAAATTCCTCGGCTACGGCCTGCGCCTTGGCCCGGTCCGGGTCGAAGATCGCCCGCGCGACGCCTCGGCCGCTGGCGACCAAGCCCGGCAGATGCCGCGCCGAGACCACCGCGCCGGCGCCCACGAACGCCACGCCGTACGTCTCGCTCATGCCAGCGCCAACGGGCGGATCGGCGCGCCCGTGCCTCCCACGATCTTCAACGGCGCCGCCACGAAGGCGAACTCGTGGACGCCCGCCTGCGCCAGCGGTTCGAGATCCAGCGCCTCCAGGATGTGGATGCCCTGCTCCACCAGAAAGTGCACGTGCACCGGCATCCGCGGGTCCGGCTGAAACTCAAAAGCCACGGTGTCGGAACCGCCCGCAAAAATCCCTCGTTCCGAGAGCCAGCGAGCGCCTTCGAGGCCCGGCCCGGGCGCCCGCCCGCCGTTGTGGAACGCCCGCGCGTCGGCCCAGCGCCGCGCCCAGCCGGTCCGCAGCAGCGCCACGTCATCCTCGCGCAAGTCCACGCCCTGCTGCGCCGCGGCGCGCTCCAGAACCTCCGGCCCGATCACCGTGTCCGCCTCCAGCGCGTCCATTCCGGCGGCGGCCGCCACGTCCAGCATCACGCCACGCCGCACGATCGGCTCGATCGTCTCCACGCCGTGCTTGTCCAGCCCGCCGCCCCAGGTCTGCGCCGCCTCGGCGTCGAAGCCGCCGTGCAGCAGCCCGTCCTTGGAGAAATGGCACAGGGCGTCAATATGCGTGCCCACGTGAGCCCCCAGCGCGATGGCTTCCGACGCCGAGCTCGCTCCGTCCACGAACAGGATGTCGCCGTGGCCCTTGGTCATGCCGTACAGGTAGGGCGCGTGCGCCGGATGGTGCGGCATCCCGACGTAGTACGGTTGAGAAAGGTCGAATACACGGGAACGGGCGAGCAGCTCCAGCAACGCGGCGGGCATCGCGCCCATTCTCGCAAAGCCTTTATGCAATCCGCCTATCAGTTCGGGGACGGCGATCTGGCGTCGCGCCGCTTGGCCCTGCTGGCCGAAGTCTTCGAGCCCACCACGGCCGACCTGCTGCGGACCGCCGCCCCGCCGTCGCCGGCCCTCGCCGTGGACCTGGGCTGTGGCCCCGGTCACACCACAGCCCTGCTCGCTCGGACCCTCCGGCCGCGGCGGCTCCTCGGCGTGGACGCCTCCGAGACCTTCCTCACCGAAGCCCGCCTGCGCGTCCCCGAGGCCCGCTTCGAGCGGCGCGACCTGCTCACCGAACCGCCTTGCGCCGAACCCGCCGCGCTGCTGTTCGCCCGCTACCTGCTCTCGCACCTGCCCGAGCCGGCCCGCGCTCTCTCGTTGTGGAGCGCCTCGCTCGTCTGCGGCGGGGTCTTGGCGGTCGAAGAGCTCGAAGCCATCGAGCCGGGTCAGGAGGACTTCGCCGAATACCTCTCGGTCGTCGAAGCCATGCTCGCCGACCAAGGCTCCACGCTCTACGTCGGCCCGGCCCTGGCCGCGCTGCCCGATCCGCCCGGAACCGTCCGCAGCCTCGACCGGCCTCGGCGCTTCCCCGTCGACGCCCGCCAAGCTTCCCGGATGTTTCAGATGAACATCCCCAACTGGCGCGACCGCCCGTTCATCCGGGAGCGTTTCGGCGACGCCCGCATCGACCGCCTCGCCGCGGCCCTGCGGCGCATCGAGGAACGCGGCGCCGCAAACGCCCCGCAATGGACGCTGCGCCAAATCGCCTGGCAAAAGCTCTAGCGCACGTCCAGCCAGTGCAGGCTGAACAGCCCATCCGGGTCCGTCCACACCCTCACCGGGCGGAATCCCGCCTGCTCGGCCAGTCGCTGAAAGCCTTCCAGCGTGAACTTGTGAGAGTTCTCCGTGTGGATCGTCTCGCCGGCCGCGAAGCCGAACACCGCCTCGCCCACCCGCACCTGCTGATCCCGCAGGCTCGCCAAGTGCATCTCCACCCGGCCCGCCGGGCGGTTGTAGAACGCCTTGTGCTCGAAGGCGCCGAGATCGAAGTCCGCGTCGAGCTCCCGGTTGATGCGCCGCAGCAGGTTCAGGTTGAACGCCGCCGTCACGCCGGCTGCGTCATCGTAGGCTGCGTCGAGAATCCGAGCGTCCTTGTCCAGGTCCACGCCGATCAGCAGCGAGCCGCCCGGCCCGATCGTCTGCGCCGTGTTGCACAGGAAGCCCACTGCCTCGGAGGGTGAAAAATTGCCGATCGTCGAACCCGGAAAGAACGCCACCCTCCGGCCCGCGCCCTCCAAGGCCGAAGGCGGCAGGGGGTAGGGCTTGGAGTAGTCCGCGCAGACGGCGTACACCGCCACCGCCGGAAACTCCTCGGCCAAAGCCGCCACCGACTCGAGCAGGTGCTGCTTCGAGATGTCGATCGCCACGTAGCGAGCGTCCCGGCCCGCCAGAGCTTCCAGCAGAATGCGGATCTTGCGGCTGCTGCCCGAGCCGTATTCCAGCAGCAACGGCTTGGGCCCGCACAGCTCCGCAATCTCGCCCGCCGCCGCTTCGAGGATCCCGATCTCGGTGCGGGTCGGGTAGTATTCGGGCAGCTCGGTGATACGGTCGAACAGCTCCGAGCCGACCTTGTCGTAGAAGTACTTCGGCGCCAGCCGCTTGGGCCGCGCCGCCAACCCCGCCAGCACGTCGGCGTGAAAGTCGCCGGCGGCGGGGTGGTTGTCGAGAAATTCCAGAATGGGGGTTTCGGTCGCCGTCATGGGTCTTCCGCCAGTCGTATCCCGCTGAACTGCCAACGGGCGTCCGGAGGAAAGAAGTTGCGGTACGTCGGCCGGATGTGATCCGCGGGAGTGGCCGCCGAGCCGCCCCGCAATACGTACTGGTTGCACATGAACTTGCCGTTGTACTCGCCGATGGCTCCCTCCGGAGCCCTGTAGCCGGGGTACGCCGTGTAGGAGCTCGCGGTCCACTCCCACACATCCCCGTACATCTGATGCAAGCCCGGGCGCCTGTGTTGCAACGGAATCGGGTGCAGCCGCGCCGGGTCCAGCAGATTTCCGGCCACCGGCGCGCCCTCCGCGGCCGTCTCCCACTCCGCCTCGGTCGGCAGGCGCTTGCCGGCCCACGCGGCGTAGGCCTCGGCCTCGAAGTAGCTCACGTGGCAAACCGGCTCGGCCGGGTCTAGCGGCTGCAGCCCCGCCAGGGTGATCTGCCGCCAGCCGTCGTCTAGCTTGCGCCAGTACAGCGGCGCCTCCCAGCGCTGCTCCAGCACCGCGCTCCAGCCCAGCGAGAGCCAGTGCCGCGCCGTGCGGTAGCCGCCGTCCTCCACGAACTCCAGGTACTCGCCGTTGGTCAGCAGCCGGTCGGCCAGCCGAAACGGCCGCAGCAGCGTGGCGTGCCGCGGCAGCTCGTTGTCGAAGCAGAAGCCCGCGCCCTCGAAGCCGATCTCCCGCACGCCCCCGTCGATCTCTTTCCATCCGAGAGGCGGCGCGTCGACCGGCGGCTCCGGAGCACGCTCCCGGTACGCCGGGTGCAGCGGATTCATCGCCAGAATGTGCTTGAAGTCGGTCACCAGCAGCTCTTGGTGCTGCTGCTCGTGGTGCAGGCCCAGCTCGATCAGCGCCGCAAGCTCCCACTGCAACGCCTCGTCGGCCCGCGCGAACAGCTCGCCCATCGCCTCGTCCACATGCCGCCGGTAAGCGAACACTTCGGCCACCGTGGGCCGTGACAGCAAGCCGCGCTGCGGCCGCGGATGCCGCTCGCCCACCGCCTCGTAGTAGCTGTTGAACAGGTAGTTGTAGAGCGGATCGAGCTCGCGGTAGCCGGGCAGGTTGGGCTTGAGCAGGAAGGTCTCGAAGAACCAGGACGTATGCGCCAAGTGCCACTTCGGCGGGCTCACGTCCGGCATCGTCTGGACTACGTAGTCCTCGGTCGCCAGCGGCTCGCACAGCATCCGCGAAAGGCGGCGAACGTCCGCGTATCGGCTCGCCAGACGGGCCCAGTCGAGCTGGGCTGTACGGGCCGGGCCCGGAGCGGAAGTCGTTCCCACGCTCCCCTCATGCTAGCGTGCGGCCCCCGGGCCCCCGGCAAGAATTTACGCCCGGCGAGGCCTCATGGCTGCGGAGTCTCGCCGCCCTCCGACGGCTCGAACGTGATCGACGTATCGGCGCTGAAGCGCTTGTAGTCGGCGTAGTCGATCTCATAACGAACCCTCTGCAGCCCGCTCGGGAAGGCCAGCGTATCCTGCGCCTCGGTCCGCACCGGAAACCAGAACTTCCCGTCGATCGGCTCATAGACCGTCATGAAGCGCGGGAACAGATTGGCGTCCTTGGTGTGATAGTGCTGCGGCTGCGGCTGTCCGGCGGCCTGCACCACCTGCAGGACCTCCGGGTCCACCCAGATCCGTCCGTCCAGCAGCCGCTGCCCTTCCAGCAGTTGCCGCGGGCTCACCCGGTAGACGTAGCAGTTGCGCCCCTGCACCGGCTCCTCGCCCTCGTAGCGGGTGTCGTAGAGCCACAAAGTGTCCTCGGTGAGCACGAACGGCTGCATGTCGCGGATGTCGCGAAAGTCCTCCTCGGTCAACCGCATATTCCGCAGCCGGTCGATCGGCCCCTTCACGAACGCCTCGGTCCGCTCGCCGGCCGGGTCGAAGGTCACGTCGCGCACCTCCAGATAGTCCCCTCGCGGGCCGCCGCGCTGGTCGAGCTCGAAGAAGTGGAAGGTCTGGCGGTAGGTGTAGCGCCCCAGCTCGCGCTCGAACAGGCTGCCATTGGCCGCGATCGTCTTCAGCAGCGTGTTCGGCGGCGCCGCCGACTGGCCTCGCGCCGCCGGCCCGCTCAGCGCCAGGAGCAGCAGCGCAAACCCGTAGAATAGGGTCTTGCCCGAGTCTCGAGAGATCGCGGCAGCCCCGTCGCTGCGCTCGTACTGGATCACCGTCGGGTCCATCAACGCCCTGCTCCTCCTGGCCGGCATCCTATTTGCGCGCCTCGAGTCGATCCCGGCCGCCACCGCGGCTCCCATTATCGCCGCGTTCCTGCTGCAAGCCGCCGTCTATCTCGGAACCGGTTTCGACTCCGTTCGCCGCCGCCTCACGCTGGCTCTCAGCCCCGCTTGGCGCGGAACGGCGCTGCTCATCGTATCGCTCGCGCCCTACCTGGTCTACTCGCTGCCGCTGGGCCTGTTTTCGTGGGCCTCGTTGGCCAAGCTGGCCCTGCTGTGCGCCCCGGCTGCGTTCCTGTTCGTGATCGCGCCGCCGCGCCGCCAGGCCCTGAGCTGGCAAGACCTCATCGTGCTCGCCATCCTGGTCACGCCCGTCATCAGCGGCACCACCGACCTGTTCAAGCAGATCTACCCCAGCCCCGGCGACCCCGTCCCTCGGCTCGACATCCTCGGCAAGCTCATGGTCATCGCCCTGGGCGCTTACTCTTTCCTGATCCTGCGGTGCGTCGAGGGCGCCGATTTCCGCTTCTCCGTGCGCCGCGCCGACCTTAGGACCGGGGGGCGTTTCTTCTTGTACTACTTGCCCATCGGAATCCCTGTGGCCCTGGCGGTCGGTTTCGTCCGTTGGGCGCCGGGGCCTCTCGAGAGCTGGGCCGACCTCGGCGAGATCGTCGGCAAGGCCGTCGGAATCTTCCTGGCCACCGCCCTGCCCGAGGAGCTCTGTTTTCGCGGCATCCTGCAACGCCTGTTGAGCGGCCTCCTGGGCCGTCCCAGGCTGGCCCAAGCCCTCGCTGCGCTGGCCTTCGGGGCCGTCCATCTCTCCTTCCGTTTCTTCCCTAACTGGCCCTTCGCCGTCACCGCCGCCACCGCCGGGTGGTTCTACGGGGAAGCCTACCGTCGCGGAGGCGTACCCGCCGCCGCCGTCACGCATACGCTCACGGTCATAACCTGGACCTTCCTTTTCGACTAGGACACGGCCGAGGCGCCTTCCCCCATTGGTCCCACCTAGTTACTCCGGGGCATAGAAGCAACCCTGACTCGCTATCGGGTAAGGCGCCCTAGGAAATAGGCGAATTCGCGGATTCCTGCACCGCAAGGCCGTTCCTACAATCGGATCAAGTCGGGCTGCTAGAAGGCCGGCCCCAGACTTATGAACCCGATGCAAATCAGCCTGCCCTCCGGTAAAGCGGAGTTCAATTTTCAGGAAGCGGCGACCCTTTTGGGGATGACGTCCGAGGAGCTCGAGGCCCTGGTCGCCCTGCACCTCGTCAACGACGAGGACGACGGTCCCGGCAATCTCGCCCGCATGCGCTTTCGCCCGGCGGACCTGATCTTGCTCAATCTCATGCAGTCCACCGCGGCCGCCAAGCTCAACGCGCCCTAGTCCGGCCCCGGTCCGCCTTTCACGCCCCGCCCCTGACGTTCTAGAGTAGGAAGATCGGCCGATGCGACCGCGGCGCCCCCGTCGGCGTCGCATCGAGCTGTCCTGCTCGGGATGACCTCCTCTTCTCCAGACTCCCTGCTCATTCTTCGAAGCCTGATCTCCAAGGACTTCAAGGTGCGCTACCGGAACATGTCCCTGGGCATCTTCTGGTCCCTGGTCAATCCCTTGGTCATGATGGGCGTGCTCACCTTCTGCTTCACGCGCATCCTCAAAAACGATCAGCCTTACTTTCCCCTCTTCGTGCTGATGGGGCTGTTGCCCTTCAACTTCTTCACCTTGGCGTGGGCCAGCGGCGCCAACTCCGTCATCGAGAACACCGCGCTGGTCAAGAAGGTCCCCTTCCGCCGCGAGCTGTTGCCCATCTCGGTAGTGCTGGCCAACGCCCTGCACTACGTCATTCAGCTCGTGCTGCTGCTGCTCGGCGTCTGCTTCACCGTCGGTGTCTCGACGAGCTGGGCTTGGCTGCCCTTGGTTCTGCTGCTGCAGATCGTGTTCGTCTGCGGCATGGCCCTGCTGTTCTCCGCCCTGGACGTCTATTTTCGAGACACGCGCTACATCATCGAGTCCACCAACCTGGTGATGTTCTGGCTGGTGCCGATCTTCTACAGCTTCGAGAACGTGGCGCCGCAATACGCCTGGATCTACGAGCTCAACCCGATCGCCGCGGTGATTCTTCTGACGCGGACGATCCTGCTCGACGGCGTCTCGCCCAACCCGGCCACGCTCGGCAAGCTGGCCGCCGTCTCCGTGGGAGCGCTGTTGGTCGGCGGAGTCGTCTTCCGCCGCATCGAGCGCAACTTCACGGACTATTTGTAAGGACGCAATGGGCGCCATCATCCTCGAACAGGTCAGCAAGCGCTACTACTTGCACCGCCAGCGCCAGTTGCTGGCCAAGCGCGCCCTGGAGTCGCTGCGGTGGAGGGCGCGCCGGCACGAAGAGCTTTGGGCTCTGCGGGACCTCACCTTCACCATCCAGCCCGGCGAACGCGTCGCCATCGTCGGCCGTAACGGCGCCGGCAAGAGCACCTTGCTCAGCATCGTCGCCGGCGTGACGGCCCCCACCTCGGGAACGGTCAAGAGAACCGGCCGCATCAGCGCCCTGCTCGAGCTCGGCTCGGGCTTCCACCCCGACCTCACCGGCCGCGAGAACGCCATCCTCAACGCCGGACTGCTCGGCCTCACCGGCCCCGAGATCCGCCGCAAGTTCGACTCCATCGTCGCCTTCTCCGAGCTCGACCGCTTCATCGACGAGCCCCTGCGCACCTACTCCAGCGGCATGGGCGCCCGCCTCGGCTTCTCGGTCGCCATCCACGTCGAGCCTGAAATCCTCGTGCTCGACGAAGTGCTCAGCGTCGGCGACGCCGCCTTCCAGCTCAAGTGCCGCCAGCGCATCGACGAGATGGTCGCCTCCGGCGTCACCTTGCTCGTCGTCGCCCACGACGCCTCCATCGAGACCATCTGCGAGCGCGCCCTCTGGCTCGACAAAGGCGCCATGCGCCTGGACGGCGAGGCGACGGAAGTCCTGCAGGCGTATCGAGACGCCACGGTTCCACCCGTGCCCGAACCCGTCCCCACGGTCTAAAATCCCGCTTGGGGCGACAATGAGGGGCGGACCGCCCGAGTGGCGCCCGCCGTGCCGGAGTCCTTGCCATGCGATCGCTTCTCTTGACCGCTTTGTGCTGCCTCGCCCTCGGCGCCGGCGCGCTGCCCGCCCAGGAGCTCTACTCCGGCGTCTCCCGCGACTTCCGCTTCGATCCTACGGCCCAGCCGCGGCTGGTCGGCAATGTGACGTTTCAAACGCCGGCCGGCTCCCAATGGGCGATCGTCGAAGCCATCACGGAATCGCCCGATCAGGACGTCGACCTCTACGTCCGCTTCGGCCAACCCGTCGAACGCCTCAACGACGGCTCCATCGTGGCGGACTTCCGCAGCGAAACCCTCGGCGGCCCCGACGAGCACGTCTTCATCAGCCCCACCGGCGCGCCGCCGCTCCAGAACGGCCTCTACTTCGTCGCCCTCGTCATCCGTTCGCTCAACCAAGAGATCCGCCTCACGCTCAAGGCGACCATCCCGCGCGGCGGCGCCGCCACCACGCGCATCATCTCGACTTTCGACGACCTCAACGACGAGGGCTGGACCCGCAACTTCCCCGGCTCCGGGCTGCCGGGAACGGTCACCGGCGACCCGGCCGGCAACATCGCCGTGCTGCCCGAAGGCTTCCTCCGCATTACCGACTTCGACGGCCCCAACCGCGACTACGCCGTCGCCCCGCCCAAGTTCCTCGGCAACCTGGCCGGCTTCTCCGACCCCTACTTCGAGTACGACTTCCGCCAGTTCGAGGGCCCCGAACCCCTGTTTCCGCTGGAGATCCGCCTGCTCGGCGCCAGCGCGGCCTTCCAGTGGCGCGGCGACCTCCCCCCGCGCCAGGAGTGGGTGCACGTCCACGTCCCGCTCAGCGTGGGTTCTTGGAAGCGGTTGGAGGGGTCGGCCTCCTTCACCCAGGTACTCGCCAACGTCCAGCGCATCGAGGTCTCCATGGACCACGCCCCGGGCGCCGAAGCGAGCGACCTCGATAACTTCCGCTTCTCCGGCGGTCCCCTGCCGCCGCCCACCGGCCCCGGCGGCCCCGACTACTCGGACTTCGAGACTGGCGTCGACGGCTGGTCGCGCAACTTCCCGGCCTCGGCCATCCCCTGGGCCAGCTTCGGCTCGGAGAACGCGGCCGTCTTGCACGGGCTGGGCGGCAACGACTCCGAAGGCTTCCTGCTGCTCGTCGACGGCGGCGGCCGCAATACAGACTTCGCCGTGGCGCCGGAAAAGTTCATCCGCGGCCTCGCCGACCTCGACCGACCCTGGTACGAGTTCGAGTTCCGCCGCTTCGAAGGCGCCTTTCCGCAGTTCCAGGTCAAGCTCCGCATGCTCGGCAACGGCGCCGTCTATGAGTGGGACGGCATCCGCCCCCGCGAGATGTGGGACCGCTACCGCGTCCCCATCGACGCCCAGAACTGGGTGCACGTGCAGGGCCCCAAGGACTTCGACGCCATGCTGCGCTCGGTCCAGCGCCTCGAGCTCTCCATGGATTTCTCGAACGGCTTCGAGGTCGCCGGGCTCGACAACTTCCGCCTCCGCACCCAGTACACCCCGCCCGTCGGCCCCGCCCTCCACCTGGACCGGAACGCAATCGAGGTCTCCGTCGCGTCCCCCAACGACCTGCTTCCGCTCGAGGACCTCGCCATCACCGCCACCGGCGCCGAAGTGGACTGGCGCGCCGCGGTGGAACCCGCCGACGCCGACTGGCTGAGCCTGACCGGCGCCGCCGGCCGCACGCCCGACCAGACGCAAATTCTCATCGACCCCGAACGCCTCGGCCCCGGCGTCCACACGGCCGAGGTCGTCGTTACGGCCACCCTGTTCGGCGTGCCCGCCGTGCGCCTTCCCGTCACCCTGGTGATCGGGGCCGACCCACGCGTGCCGGTGCTCAACCCCGGCGGCGCCATCCACGCCGCCAACCCGGCCGTGTCGCTGAGCCCCGGCGCGCTCGGCTCGCTGTTCGGCGTCTTTCTCTCGTCGGAGTGGCTCACGCCGGGGCTCTCCGACGGCCGCCTGCCGACCTCCGCCGGCGGCGTCGAGCTGCGCCTGCTGCGCACCGACGGCTCGCTCATCGCGCCAGCGCCGTTGGTCTTCCTGAGCCCCGGCCAGATCAACTTCCAGACGCCCTACGAAGTCGCCGGAGAAACGGCGGTGCAGCTCGAACTGGTGCGCGAAGGCGTCGCGAGCAACCGCATCTCCGTCTCCCTGGCCGACGCCGCACCGGGCGTCTTCCCGATCAATGCGGACGCCGCCGCCGTCACCGATCTCGACGGCCGCCTCATCTCGCCCGAGAACCCCGCCTCCGCCGGCGCCGTCCTTACCGTCTACTACAGCGGCGGAGGCGTCCCACAGCCGCCGCTCGCCAGCGGCCAAGCCGCCCCGGCCGAACCCTTGGCCGTCCCCATGGGACCCTTGCGGGCCGACGTCGAGGGCCGCTCGGCCGAGGTCCTGGGCGCGGCCCTCTCGCCGGGTTTCGTCGGCCTCGAGCAGCTCAGCCTGCGGCTGCCGCAGGGCCTCTCCCCGGGTCGCGCCGTCCTGCGTATCACCGTCGCCGGCCGCGTCTCCAACGGCGTCCCCATCTGGGTCCGCTAAAAGCCGGGCCGGCTTCGGGGGTGTGGTAGCATCCCCTCCGGAACGATGCGCAAGACAGCCTTGGCCCTGCTCGCCCTGGCCGCCGTCCCCCTCGCCGGCGACCCCCAATCCGCTCCCGACTGGCCCCCGCCCGTCCAGAAGATCTCGGGGGAAGCGCCCGCCCTGCCGGTGCAGGAAGCGCTGAAGACCTTCTTCCTGCCACCCGGCTACAAGCTCGAGCTCGTCGCCGCCGAACCCCTCGTCTCCGACCCGATCGTGATGGACCAGGACGCCGACGGCCGCCTGTGGGTCGTCGAGATGCCCGCCTTCGCCATCGACGAAAGCATGCAGGACTCCAAGGAGCCCATCAACCGGGTCGTGGTGCTGGAGGACGAGGACGACGACGGCCTGTTTGACAAGCGCACCGTCTTCGCCGACAACCTCGTGCTGCCCCGCGCCATCAAGGTCCTCGATCAAGGCGTTCTGATCGGCGAGCCGCCCAACCTCTGGCTGATGAAGGACTCCGACGGCGACCTCAAAGCCGACTCCAAGGAGCTGGTGCGCAACGACTTCGGCCGCGCCAACGCCAACATCGAGCACAATGCCAACGGCCTCTATTGGGGCATGGACAATACGCTCTACACCTCCGAGCACGACTGGAATCTGCGCTGGAAGGACGGCAAGTTCCTCGAGGAGGAAAGCCTGGTGCGCGGCCAGTGGAACCTTTCCCAGGACGACGCCGGCCGCATCTACCGCAACTGGAACGAGCAGCCGCTGTTCGCCGACATCGTCCCCGTCCGCTACTTCGTCCGCAACCCCAACATGGTTCGCACCCGCGGGCTCTACGACATCCTCATCGAGCGTGACGAAACCGCCATCTGGCCGGTCCGCCCGACGCCCGGCCTGCAGCGCGCCTACCGCCAAGGCTTCCTGCGCGAGGACGGCACGGCCACGACCTACGCCTCATCCGCCGATCCCTACATCTTTCGCGGTGACCGCTTGCCGAAGGAGGTGCAGGGAGGCGCCTTCGTGGCCGACTCGCCCACCAACCTCGTCCACTGGCTCGCCATCGAAGACGATGGGACCGGCCGGCTGAAAGCCCGCGACGGCTACGAGAAGGGTGAGATCGTGGCTTCGACGGACGAGCGTTTCCGGCCGGTGAACCTGTTTTCGGCCGCCGACGGAACGCTCTACATCATCGATATGTACCGCGGCGTCGTGCAGGACATCGCCTACCAGACCGAATACCTCAACACCTACATCAAGGAGCACGACCTGGCGTTGCCGGTCGGTCTGGGGCGCATCTACCGCCTGGCTCATGAGTCTCTGGAGCGCGGCCCGAAGCCTTCGCTGTCCCAGGCGACGCCGCAGGAGCTCGTCCGGACCCTGTCGCATCCCAACGGCTGGTGGCGGGATACCGCGCAGCAATTGCTCGTCCAGCGCAAGGCCGTCTCCGTGGCCGGCGATCTGAAGAAACTGGCCGTCGGGGCGCCGGACTGGCGCACCAAGCTGCATGCTCTCTGGACCCTCGACGGACTCGACTCCATCGACCCGGGGACAGTCGAGAAGGCCCTGGGCGACCGG
This sequence comes from Acidobacteriota bacterium, assembly GCA_016125275.1. Lineage (GTDB taxonomy): Bacteria > Acidobacteriota > Terriglobia > Bryobacterales > UBA6623 > RI-231. The sequence continues at coordinate 1,634,835 of WGMB01000003.1, forward strand.
AACCCCGATGTCCGCGCCGCCGCGATTCGCATCTCCGAGCGCTGGCTGCGACAAGGCGGCCAGCCGGTGACCAAGAAAGTCCTGGCGACGAAGGACGACCCCAACTGGATCGTCCGTCGCCAGCTCGCCGCGTCGCTCGGCGAGCTGCCGCAGAAGGACCGCGCCGAGCCGCTGGTCGAGATGCTGCGCCTCTACGGGGACGACCCGATCACCGTGGACGCCGCCATCAGCGGGCTGGCCGGACAAGAGCCGCTGGTCCTCGACCGTCTGCTCTCGATGAACCTCAACGAGCAGAAGGCCGCCGACGTCGTGACGATGTTGGCCGCCACGATCGCCCGCTCGAAGGACGCCCCTGCCGTCAGCCGCCTCGCCGACGCCGCGGGCGATTCCGGCGCTGCGCCTTGGCGCCGCCAAGCTCTGCTGGCCGGGCTCGCGATGGGTCTGCCAAGCGGCAAGCTCTCGCTGGCCGCCGAGCCGAAAGCGCTCGCCAGTCTGGGCGGCGGCTCGGGAGCAGACGCCGAGGCCGCCAACGAGGTCATCGCCAAGCTCGACTGGCCGGGCAAACCGGCCCCGCCGAAAGGTCCTGCGCTCACCGCCGCCGAGCGTGAACGCGTGGCCGCAGGCGAGAAGCTCTACACGAATTTCTGCGCCGGCTGCCATCTGGCCAACGGCGAAGGCAACCAAGGCGGCCATACGAACCTGGCGGCCTCGAAGCTCGTCGCGGGCAGCCCGGCCGTCACGATGCGCGTCGTGCTGAACGGTAAGGAAGGCGAAGCCGGCCTGATGCCTCCGCTCGGCGGCGCGCTCGACGACGATCAGGTCGCCGCCGTCATCAGCTACATCCGCAACGCCTGGGGCCGCAGCGAGTTCCCCATCAGCGGCCCGGACGTCCAGGAAGTCCGCGGCGAGTCCTCACTCCGCAAGCAGCCCTGGACGGACGCCGAGCTGGTCAAATACGGCGAGAGGCGCTTCGTCCGGCGGTCGGGGCGGTAGCGAGAACCGGCCGCAGGACTCGCCCCTCACATCTGGCCTTCGCGCGCGATCGCGTAGTACACGCACTCGGTCTGGATGTCCATGTACCGCAGGTAGCCCTGCTTGCCGACCACGAAGGGATTCGGGTCGCCGTCTCGGCGCAGCCGCAGGATCTCCAGCTTCTGCAACGCCAGGTCGCGCGTTTGGTGGTTGGCGATCAAGGTGTCCACGCCGGCCTCTTCAGCGAGCTTCCGGAACCGGTCGATGGACGCCAGCACCGTCTTCTTGTCCTCCAGCGAGGCCGGCATCCCCAACGATCCATACAATGCCGCCACATGCGGCTCGCCGCGATCGGTCGACTCGAAGATCAACGCCAGCGTGCCGGGCGTATGCCCGGGCGTGATGTAGAAACGCAGCGTCGTGTCGCCCAGCCGGAACGCCTGCCCGTCCTCGATCTCCACATCGCGCTCCGGCGCCAACCGCGCCCAAGCCTCCGGCAGCCGCCGCCGGCCCGCCGCCGGGGGCTCCTTCGGGGCGGTCTTCATCTTCTCCATCACGCCCCAATCGACCTTCGAGGCCGCGATCCGAGCGCCGAAGGAATCCTTCAAATAGTTCGCTCCGCCAAAGTGGTCGCCGTGCGCATGCGTCACCACCACATACTTGATCTCCGCTGGGTCCAGGCCCAGCTCCCGCAGCCCGCCGACGATGTATTTTTCCGCCTCTTCCCCGTTGTTGAGGGCGTCGATCACGATCAGCCCCTCGCTCGTCCGGATCGCCCAAGACGAGGCCGCGTTCTGCCCGATGAAGTAGAGGTTGTCCATCACCTGCAGCGGCCGAATGTCGCCCGGCTGCTGGATGCCGCGCGAGATCGTCCAGCGGTAGTGCTGATCGACGATGCAGGCGTGCGCGAAATGCGGATACAGATCCAACCCGGCGATCTGCTGCGCCTTCTTGAAGTGCGCATACATGGCGTCGGCGTCGGCGTTCTCCGCCGGAATGAACTGCGCCTCTGCGCCGCCGGCGAGGAGCAAAGCCGCCACCGAAAGGACATTCGGCAAGCGGCGGGCGAGTCGATTCAACATGGAAAACCCCCTGGTGGAGCCCGCGGCCCCTTCGGTCGGCCCGCGGCCCAGGGGCACGCTACCACAGCCGCCGCAGCCGAACAAGCCCGCTCCCGCTGGAGCGCCCGCGCTACCGCGACACGTAGCAGGTCTGCTCGCAACCGCACTTCCGGCAATGCAGCGCCCAGGCCTTCAGGGTCCCTTCCTCATAGCGGATCATCGTCGGCAGCTCCGCGTTCGGCGCCAGCGCTCCCCCGCAGCCGCAGCGCAGCCACGTCAGCGCCTCCGCAATCGATTCCCCCAAAGCCGTCTGCGGAGACTCCCCCGGCCGGAACCCCGCGCTCCGCGGCCTCGACCGGCTCCGCCGAGCATGGGAAACCCCATACAGCAGGGCCAGCAACGCGAACGGCGCCGCGAACACCCAGTGGCCGGGCAGCTCCGTCGTCGTCGTGCTCCCGTTCTGGTCGATGCGGTATCCCGCGATGGCCTGCATCCGGTCCAGCTTGGAAAGATACTCGGTCACCCCTTCCGGCGGGATGTGGTCCCGCAGGCTCCTCGCCTGCCACATCAGCTTTACGCCGTCCGCCTCCTCCGTCTCCTCGAAGTCCGTCACCAGCCCTTCGCTGAGGATCTTCGTGGTCGGGCCCTCGGTGGTGATCCGCCCGATCCCGGTAACGTGGATCGTCTGCCGAACCCACACCGGGTGCTCCACCGCCAGCGGCGTCGAGCGCGCCCGGACGTCCGGCCAGCTCAGAGCGCTCTTGAGCGCCCAGGCGTCGAACTTCCTCTGGCCGTCCGACCAGAACTTCGGAATGCGGTAGCGCTCGATCGCCGTCAGCACGTTCGCCGCTTCGTCGTCCCGGATCTCCAACGCGCCGGCGGGCTCCACGTCGGCGTCCGTCCGAGCGTAGAAGTTCAGATAGTCGCGCGCGAGCTCCGCATGCGACTGGCCGGCAAAGCTGTACCGCATGGAATCGGCGTCCGTTCCCCGATACGTCGTCGTGACCGTGAAGGCCACCGAGCCGTCCGGCTGTACGGCATACTCCTCCACGATCTCCGTCAGCGGCTCCGCCGGCGCCGGCGACGGAATCGTCTCCAAAGCGGTCGTGTCGCCGGAGATCACCAGCGCCTTCCCGAAAGCCGGCGGCGTCCGAGACAGCAGCGCGCCCCGCTGCATCGACTGCGTCGCATCCAGCCACACGCTCTGCCCGCCGATGCGGGCCACGGCGATCTCATGGTCGAACAGGTACGGCGACGGCAGCATCTCCTCGACCCCCGCCCCCCAATCGACGTCCACCAGCGCCGTATCCGCCTCGATCCCCATCGCATTCAAGATCGAGACCAGCAGCAGGGACTTGTCCTTGCAGTCCCCAAATCGCCGCTCGAACACCGACGCCGGATCATGCGGAATCAGTCCCGACGAACCGATCTCGATGCCCAGGTAGCGCACTTCGTCCTGCACGAACTGGAGCGCCGCCTGCGTGCGCTCGGCCTTCGACCCCAAAGCCTCCCATTCCGCCACCTTCGCGCGAAGCTCTTCCGGCATCCGCTCTCGCGTCAGCCGCAGGGGCCGGTAGCGCTGCTCGGCCCAGTCGGCGACCTCGGCCCACGTCTCGAAGTCCGTCACCTGCAACGTCGGAACCGAGATTCGCCACGCCGGCTGGTCGTCTTCATAGACCTCCGCCGGGACGTCGTCGACGGCCCAACGGTACTCCGTCGTCTCGCCTTGGCGCGTCACCGTCGGCTGCACCTCGCCCTGGAACTGCCGAAAGCGCAGCGGCCTCCCCGACGACAAGATCCGCAGCCGCAACTTGGCGACGGGCGTGCTGTAGCCCAACCGCCACCAGTCCGCATGATGATCGCCCAGAGCGGGATTGCGGCCCGAAGTCGTCCAGCTCCACTCCACCACGTCGCCCACCCGCACGTCGGGCAACATCGCAACCACCTGCAGGGCGCCGTTATAGATGCGCCGGTCGAGCTCCTTTTCCTGCTGCAGGGTCTTGAGCTGCGCCGGGTCGAGAGCGTCGATCCGCCGGTCTCCCCGGTGAATCCGGATGGAATGAATCTCCAGCCGCTCATAGCTCGGGTCGAAGCTCAGGACGACTTCGGAAACATCGCTGATTCCCCGCGGGGAAATGACTTGCTGGGCGCGATGGAAGTACCGCGCCTCGTCGCTTCGACTGGTGCGAACCTGGTCTTCGACCAGTAAATAACGGCTATCGCCCCACTTCGCTGCGTCAGGCGTGGCTTCGGACTCTGGAACCGTCTCTTCCCGAACCCAGGACGGCACGGGAGCGGGCGCGGTCCACTGCTGGGCGCCGAACGAGAAACCGGAGAACGCCCCGGCCCAAAGCCCGCAAAACAACAACGGCCGCAAACAAGCTCGAAATAGTTCAGCCCTCCGCCCCTCCGTGTCGCCGGAAGAGCGGGTTCGAAAGCTCTGTGTCATGGCAATGATGGAGCGAAAGAATCCCTCGATTCCTCGCCGTTTGGAGATTCCTGAGATTACACCACGCGATCGCGGGGAACAATTGGAAAAGACCCCGCCGGGTAAGCTACAGCCCCGCGCCGAGCCCTCGGTAGAACGCCCTCAGCCGCCGTCCGTACTCCGCGCCGGCCCGCTCCACAATGTCGTTGTGGCCGGCCCCGGGCAGGCTCCAGAGCTCCTTCGGCTCGCGGGCGGCGGCAAAGGTCTCGCGCCCCAGGCTGTGGGGAATCACCCCGTCGGCCGTCCCATGCACGACCAGCACGGGAGCTTCGATCGTGGCGAGCTTGGCGGCCGTGTCGAACCCGCGAGCCAGGAGCGGCCCGAGAACCGGCAGAACCCGCGCAGCCACGGCGGCGCGAGACGGAAACGGCGCCTCCAGAATCACCCCCGCGCAGGGTCGCCTCGTCGCCAGATCGGCGGCCACGGCGGTCCCGAGCGACTCCCCGTGGCAGACGATCCGGTCCGCCGGTGCGCCGCTCTCCACGAGCCAGTCGTAGGCGGCCGCCGCGTCCCTGTACAGACCCTCCTCGCTCGGCGAGCCCTCGCTCTTGCCGTACCCGCGGTAGTCCAGGATCAGCAGGTCGGAGCCCGCCCGGGCGATCGCCTCGATGTGCGCGATGCGGTGTGTCAGATTGCCGGCGTTGCCGTGCAGGAACAGCGTCGTCGCCGCGGCGGCCTCCCCTGCAGCCGGCACGCGCCAAGCATGCAGTCGGACCCCGTCAACGGCCTCGAGCGAGACATCCTCGGCGCCCAAACGATCCGCGAGATCCCACCAACCATCCGGGTAGGCCGCCGGATGGAACGTCATCGAGTCCACGAACGAGCGCAACACGAGGAACCCTCCGCAGGCTAGCAAGGCCGCGAAGATCCACGGGCGGAGTCGCATCGGAGGCCGCAGCCGCTAGATCTCGATCAGCGGCTTGATCACGCCGTCCGAGTAAGCCCCCATCGTCGCAAACGCCTTGCCGCCGTCCGCCAGCGAAAACCGGTGCGACATGATCTTCTCGGCGTCGAGCTTGCCGGCCTTGATCACTTCCAAGGCCTCGTGATCGTTGCCGTTGCTGCGCTTCTGCACCTTGATCGTCGCCTCGGCGTGCAGCGCCTGCCAAAACGGGAACGGCGTATCCGCTTCCGACGGGATGCCGATCACCACGATGCGGCCACCGGGACGCAGCGAGCGCACCGCGGCGTTGAACGAAGCCGGCTTGCCGGCCGCGTCGATCACCACGTCCGCGCCCTGATTCCGCGTCAGGTCCTTCACGGCCTCCCAGATCGGCTGCTTGGAGACGTCAACGGCCAAATCCGCGCCCATCTCGCGCGCCCTCTCCAGCCGATGCGGCAGCATATCGCCGCACACCACCACCGAGGCCCCCGCGAGCTTCGCCATCGCACAGCCCAGAATGCCGATCGGCCCGGCGCCCATGATCGCCACCGTCTCGCCGGGCTTCAGCTCCGCCAGCTCCAGCGCATGCAGCAGAATCGCCACCGGCTCGATCATCGCCGCCTCGGCCCAGCTCATCGTCTGCGGAATCTTCAGCGCATTCGTCGCCGGAATCGTGGCGTACTCGAGCAGCAGTCCGGGCAACTGTATCCCGATCATGAACTGCACGCGCACGCACAAGTTGCGCTTGCCGGCCTTGCAGTACTCGCAGCGTCCGCAGGTGACGGCCGGCTCCACGGCGACCTTGTCGCCCACCGCCAGCGACTCCACGCCCGGCCCCACGGCCACGACCTCGCCGGCCGGCTCATGCCCCACCACCATCGGAAAGCGCGCCGGCGTCCCCGCCGAGCAGCCTTCCAGATAGAAGTGCATATCCGAGCCGCAGACCCCACAGGCGCGGATGCGGACCGAGACTTCACCCGGACCCGGCTCGGGGGGATCGGGCACGGTGTGCAGCTCCATCTCGCGGGGAGCGACCAGTTGCAGGGCTTGCATGAACAGACGATTGTGCCACAGTCCGAGGGCCGCTCAATACAATGGCCCTCATGCCCGCCGACTGCATCTTCTGCCGCATCATCGCCGGCCAGGCCCCGGCGGACATCGTCTTCCAAGACGCTTGCTGCGTCGGCTTTCTCGACGCTCGCCCGCTCTTCCCCGGCCACGTCCTGCTGGCGCCACGGGCCCACGTCGTGACCTTGCCGGAGCTACCGGCGGAGTCGCTGGCGCCCCTGTTCGGAGCCGCGCAACGGCTCTGCCGCGCGGTGGAGCAAGCCTGCGCCGCGCAGGGGACCTTCGTGGCGATGAACAACCGCGTCAGCCAGAGCGTGCCGCACTTGCACGTCCACATCGTGCCCCGCTCGAAGGGCGACGGGCTCAAGGGCTTCTTCTGGCCCCGCAAGGGCTACCGGGACGACGCCGAGCGCCTGGAGACGGCGCGCAAGATCCAAGCGGCCCTGTAGCCGAATAACCGCGCCGCCTCAGTGGGGCCGGACATTCCTGTCCGGCCGACAAGACAATCAGTGCCGGAAGTGCCGCACGCCCGTGAACACCATGGCGATGCCCTTGGCGTTGGCCGCAGCGATCACTTCATCGTCGCGCTTCGACCCGCCCGGCTGAATCACCGCCACCGCGCCCGCTTTGGCCACCTCTTCCAGCCCGTCGGCGAACGGGAAGAACGCGTCCGACGCCACCACGCAGCCGCCCAGCGGCAGCCGCGCCTTCATCGCGCCGATCTTCGCCGAATCCACCCGGCTCATCTGCCCCGCCCCCACGCCCAGCGTCTGCCCGGCGTGGCTGTAGAGGATGGCGTTCGACTTGACGTGCTTGACGACCTTCCAGGCAAACCGCAGCGCCTTCTCCTCTTCCTTCGACGGCGAGCGCTCGGTCACCACGTCCCACTTCTCGGGCGAGGTCTCGCGGCGGTCCTCGGTCTGCGCCAGAATGCCGCCGGAGATCGAGCGCAGCGTCACGCCGGGCTCGGTGGGCGCTACGGCGATCAGCCGGATGTTCTTCTTCGCCGTCAGGATCTCGACCGCGTCGGGCTCGAACGCCGGCGCCGCGATCGCTTCCACGAACAGCTCGCTCATCAGTTGCGCCGTCTCGCCGTCCACCGCCTTGTTCACCGCGATCACGGACCCGAACGCCGACACCGGATCGCACTCCAGCGCCTTCGTATAGGCCGCCGCCAGCGTCTCCTGCTCCGCGCAGCCGCACGGATTGGTGTGCTTGATGATGGCGCAGGCCGGATCGTCGAACTCGTTGATCAGCGCCCAGGCGGCGTCCAGATCGACCAAATTGTTGTACGACAGCTCTTTTCCATGCAATTGCGTGCCTCCGGCCACGCCGCCCCCCGCGGCGTACAGCGCCGCCTTCTGGTGCGGGTTCTCGCCGTAGCGCAACACCTGCTTGCGCGGAAGGAACAAGTCCAGCGTCGGCGGCGGAATCTCGGCCGCCGTCGACGAGCCGTCCGGAGACAGCCCGGCCAGCGTGCCGGCGATCGCCCGGTCATACTGCGCCGTCGTGTCGAACGCTCGCTGCGCCAAGCTCCACAGAGTCTTCTCTGACAGGGCGCCTTCGTTGGCGTTGAGCTCTTCCACGATCGTCAGGTAGTCGTCGGGAGAGGTCACCACGGCCACGTCGCGAAAGTTCTTCGCGCCGGCCCGAATCAGGCTCGGCCCGCCGATGTCGATGTTCTCGATCTTGTCGTCGAACGAGGCGTCGGGGTTGGCGGCGGTCAGCTCGAAGGCGTAGAGGTTCACCACCAGCATGTCGATCGGCCGGATCGAGTGCTCCTTGAGCGACGCCATGTGCGACTTCTTCGAGCGCACGGCCAGAATGCCGCCGGCGATGCGCGGGTGCAGCGTCTTCACGCGGCCGTCGAGCATCTCCGGAAAGCCCGTGAGGTCGGCCACATCCAGCACTTGCAGGCCCGCTTCGCGCAGCAGCTTGGCGGTGCCGCCGGTCGAAATCAGCTCCACGCCGTAGGCCGCCAGAGCCTTGGCCAGCTCGGGCAAACCGGTCTTGTCGGTGACGCTCAACAGGGCGCGCTGAATCTTTTTCATGGGAAAGCCCATCCTATCACTGCCCCTCGGGCGAGGGGACCTCTACCGGCTGTGCAGCTTCACCAGCCGGCGGCTCACCGCCGCCAGGTTCGGAGTCCCCGAAAGCCCCATCGCCAGCGCCAGCTCGCTCTGCAGCAGCGTCAGCAGCCGCTGCACGCCCTCGGCCCCGTAGGCCGCCAGGGCCCACAGCACCGGGCGCCCCAGCAGTACCGCATCGGCGCCGAAAGCCAGGGCCTTCAAAATATCCGAGCCCCGTCGAAAGCCCCCGTCCGCCAGCACCGGAACCCTCTCGCCCACCGCATCGGCTACCGCCGGCAGCGCTTCGATCGTCGACGGCAGCCCGTCCACGATCCGCCCTCCGTGGTTGGAGACGCACACCGCAGCCGCCCCGGCCTCCACGGCGGCCCGCGCTGCCTCGGCCGTCAGCAAACCCTTCGCCACTACGGGCAACCCGATCTCTTTCCGCAACCGTTCGAGGGCCGCTCGGCCGTCCGGACGCGTGGGCGCGATCCCCGCCGGCGGCCAGCCCTTGGCGCTTCCGCGCCGCACATCGGCGTCCAGCGGGCGCCTCGGCCCGCCGTCCAGCGTCAGCACCACTGCAACCGCCCCCAGCCGCTGCGCCTCGCGCACCCGCTCCAGGTCGCCGTCCGGGCTGGTCTGGATCCACCACGGCCCGCCCGCCGCCGGACCGATCTCCGCCAGCGGCCGCGAGCTCCGCTCGCTCACCACGGCCAGCGCCCGCGCCAGGGCCGCGCCCTTCACCGTCGCCGCCTCGCCCTCCGGGTGGAAGCGCCCCTGCAAGCCGGTCGGCCCGGCCAGGATCGGCGCGAACATCGTCTGCCCCAGCAACTCGCTCGAAAGGTCCAGCTCCGTCACGTCCACCAGCATCCGCGGCCGGAACGTGATGCGCTCGAAGAACTCCCGGTTGGCCCGCACCGTGCGCCCCGACTCCGCGCCCGCCGCGATGTGCTCGAACAGCTCCGGCGACAGACGGCTGCGGGCGGCCTCCTCGATCTCCCAGCAGTTGATCAGCCCGTCCAGCGGCGTGGTGCGCTCCGGGTCGCTCTCCGGACGCTGCGCCAGCAGCGGCGAGGCGAGAACGAGTCCCCAGAACCGGGCGATGGCTTCGCGGCGGCCGAGCATGGCGGCCTCAAGCTACCACGGCCGGGGCCCTGCGTGCGATGATGCGGGCGTTCGAGCCTTACGCGAGCCCTTGCTCGCGCCGCTGGCCGCCGTCGCCGGCGGCGTCTTCGCGGCCCGCTTCGCCGACTTCTCCACGCCCGACGTCGCCCTCGGCGCGGCCTGCGCCGCGCTGCTGGCCGCTTTCGGTCTGCGCCGGCCCGACCTTCACGCGACCCGCGCCGGCATGACCGCCTGCCTGCTCGGCTTCGCGCTCTGCGCCGCCTGGCTCCAGGGCCTCTCGCTGCGCCCGGCCCCGGATCGCGTCGACCAAGTCCTCGACCGGGCCGCCGTGGACTGGGACCTCCCGCTGCGCTGGCAAGGCTGGGTGCGCAGCCCGCCGCGCGACCTCGGCGACGCCGACCAGCTTGTCCTCGAAGTCGAATCGATCACTGGTGTCGGCCCGGCTCACGGAGGCGTGCAAGCGACGGTGGCGCGCGAGCCCGGCGACCCGCCTCTCGCCTTGCGCTACGGCGACCGCGTGGAATGGCTCGGCCGGCCCCGGCGGCTCGCCAACCTCGGCAATCCCGGCGCCTTCGACCGCGTCGGCTGGCTCGCCCGGCGCAGAATCCATCTGGCCGTCTCGGTCCGCCCTAAGGCTCCTTGGGCCCCTCTGCCCGGCCGCGGCGGCTCGCGTTTCGAGGCCTGGCGGTGGCGGCTCCGGGAGCTACTACGGCAGCGTCTGCGGGCTTTGGCCGCCCGCGCCGGGCGCTCCGGCTCCGACGCCGAGGCCTCTCTGGAGGCCATGCTGCTGGGCGAGCGCGCCGCCCTGCGCCCGGGCCTCCGCGCGGACTTTCAGCGCTCCGGGGTCTACCACGTGCTGGTCGTCTCCGGGCTCCACGTGGGCCTGCTCGCCGCCGCCGCCTTCTGGCTCTGCCGTCTCGTGGGAGCGCCTCGCCGCTGGGGAGCCGCGGCCGGTCTGGCGGCGGCGGTCGGCTACGCCCTGCTGCTCGAAGATTCCACGCCCACCGGCCGCGCCGCCTGGATGCTGGCCCTCTATACCGCCGCCGCCCTGCTGTTTCGCCAGCGCCGGCCCCTCAACGTCATCGCCGCCGTCGCTCTCGGCTTCCTGCTCTTCCAGCCGGCCCTGCTGGCCGACGTCGGCTTCCAGCTCTCGTTCCTGTCGGTCGGCCTCATCGCCGGCATCGTCGCGCCGCTGTTCGAACGCACCGTCGAGCCCTGGCGCCAAGCCTTCCGTCAGCCCTGGAACGCCGACCTGGACCTGCACCTCGACGCCGCCGCGGCGGCCCGCCGCGTCCGCCTGCGGGAGTGGCTGGAGCCTCTGGAGCGGCTTAGCCGCCTGCCGCGCCCCTGGGCTTCCGGGCTGCTGGTCGCGGCGGCGCGGTCGGGCCTGGCCGTCGTCTCCATGGCGCTGCTCTCCAGCGTCTTGAGCCTCGGGCTGGCGGGCCCTCTGGCCTGGCACTTTCAGCAGTTCGCCGGCGGCGGCCCCTTGGCCAATCTCTTCGCCGCTCCCCTGCTCGCCGTCATCGTCCCTGCCGGCCTGCTGGGCCTGGCGCTCGACGCCGCGCCGCTGTACACGCTCGCCGCCCGCGCCGTCGAAGCCCTCGCCGCCGTCGCCCGCTGGACCGTCGAGACGCTGCCGCTCGACCGCGACGTCCCCCCGCCGCCCGCCTGGCTCGTGGCCGCCGCCCTGGCCGCCGCGGTCGGCTGGGGCTGGGCCCTGCGCCGGCCCCGCTTCGGCCTGCTCCTCGCCGCCGCGCCGGCCTGTCTCGCCGCCGCCTGCATCGTCGTGCATCCCTTCCCCCCAGCGATCGAGCCCGGCAAGCTCGAGCTGACCGCCATCGACGTGGGCCAGGGCGACGCCCTGTTGCTGGGGCTGCCCGACGGCTCCGCCGGCCTCGTCGACGCCGGCGGTCTGCCGCGCTACGGCCCCGACCCCGCATCGTTCGACATCGGCGAGGAGGTCGTCGCGCCCTACCTCTGGCGCCGCTCCATCCGCCGCCTGGCCTTCCTCGCCGTCACGCACCCCGACGCCGACCACCTGGGCGGAGCCGCCGCCATCCTCCGCCGATTCCCGGTCGACCGACTCTGGCTCGGCCCCGTCTCCTACCCGGCCTATGAGCCCTTGCTGGCTCTGGCGAAGGAGCGCGGCGTCCCCGTCGAGCGGCTTTCCCAAGGCCGCACGCTGTCGCTCGGCGGAGCGGCGTTCGACGCGCTCTGGCCTCCCGCGACGGCTTCTCCCCTGGCCGCCTCCAACAACAACTCCCTTACCTTGCTGGTCCGCTACGGCAGCCACGAGTTGCTGCTCGCCGGCGACCTGGAGTCCGACGGGGAGGCGGCCGTCGCCCAAGCCGTGCGCGGCTACAACGGCGAGGTCCTCAAGCTGGCCCACCACGGCAGCCGCACCTCCTCCACCTCTCTGCTGCTCCAAACCTTCCGCCCGGAGCTCGCCATCGCCTCGGTCGGCCTCGGCAACCCCTTCGGCCATCCCCACGCCGCCGCGCTGGACCGCCTCCGCGCCGCCCACGCGCGCCTGTATCGCACCGACCTCGACGGCGCGGTCACCGTGCTCAGCGACGGCCGCCGCCTCGAGATCCGCTCCTTCCGCCGGCCCTAGCGGCCCCCGCGCCCGCTACCCTGGTATGCAATGCGCGTTCTGGTCATCGGCGGCACGCTGTTTCTCGGGCGAGGTTTGGTGCGGGCTCTGCTCGACCAGGGCCACGCCGTCACCCTGCTGCACCGCGGCAAGCACAACCCCTTCGGAGACGCCGTGGCGGAAGTCCGCTGCGACCGCAACGACCCCGTCGCCGTCGCCCAAGCCCTGCGCGAAGGCGACTACGAGGCCGTCTTCGACAACGTCTACGACTGGAAGCGCGGCACCACCGCCGAGCAGGTCGAAGCCGCCGCCCGAGCCTGCGGCCCCAACCTCCGCCGCTACGTCTTCACCTCCAGCGTGGCCGCCTACGCCGGCGGCCTGGACCACGACGAAGACGACCCCCTGGCTCCGGACGACTGCCCCGACAAATACAGCCGCGACAAGGCCCAAACCGAGCGCATGCTGCTGGGCCTGCACCGCGAATGCGGCTTTCCCGCCGTCACCCTGCGGCCCCCCTTCATCTACGGGCCGGAGAACCCTTTCGAGCGCGAGCAGTTCTTCTGGGACCGCATCCTTCGCGACCGCCCCGTGCTGGTTCCTGACGACGGCGAGCGCCTGATGCAGTTCGTCTATCGCGACGACTTCGTGCGGGCCGCCCTACTGGCTCTCGAAACCGAAGCCGCCGCCGGCCGCGCCTACAACATCGCCCACGCCGCGCCCATCACGCAGGCCGAGCTCGTCGCCGCCCTGGCCCGCGCCGCTGGCCGCGACGTCCGCCTCGTCTTCGTCAAGCGCGCCAAGCTGCTCGAGCTCGGCGGCAACGTCTTCCAGCCCCCGTTCTATTTCGCACAGTATTACGACATGCCGCCGATCACCCAGAAGATCGAACGCGCCCGCCGCGAGCTCGGCTTCGAACCCTCTGTGTTTGAAGACAGTCTGCGGCGCTCTTTCGCGTGGTACCAGAGCCTCACGCGCCCCGAGCCGGACTTTTCGTTTGACGACAAGGTTCTCGCCTCCGTCGGCGCGCTGTGACCGGACCGCTACAATCTTCTGCATGCGGTCTCTGATCGTTCTCCTCTTCGCGGCGCTGGCCGCGCCGGCGCAGGAGCAGGCCGTGCCCACGCCGCCGCAGGCTGACAAGCCCTACCTAATCTTCCCCGGCGGACGCCTGGTGCCCACCGAAGAGGCCGTGGCCGTCAATATTTCCGACAAGAAGTTCACCAAGTACGCCATCGAAGGCGCCTCGTCCGGCGTGCAGACGCCGCTGGCCCTGCCCGAGTTCGCCTTCCTGTCCGACCAGATCGACCCGTCCACGCTCGAGCTCTACGGCTTCGAGGTCGTCAACGGGCGCCGCGAAATCACCCTCGCCAAAAAGGACAAACCCGTGGCGCAGTCCTACCACATCACGCCTCTGCCGGAGAAAGGCGCCGAAGGCCTCTTCCGCATTCGGGTCGCCTCCAGCCTGCCCAAGGGCGAGCACTGCCTCACGCCGCGCACCTCTGACGAGGTCTTCTGCTTCACGGTCTTCTAGCCGATCCTAACCGTCCCGGCGCGCCCAAGCCGCTCTCCAAGCCTCCAGTCCGTCCTCCACCTCATCGCGTGGCAGACCGCCGGCTTCCAGCTCTTCGTCACCGAGCGCTTCGAGCCGCCCGTAGAAGGCGTCGCCGGCTTCCCGCGAAGCCCCGTCGCCGGCTTCAGCCAGCCGGAACCAAGCGTCCTCGGCCGCCGAGAGCCGCCCGCGCCTCTCATGCCACAGCGGCGCCTGCCGGGCCAGGCTCAGCGGCAGCCCCTCGCCCTCAAGCCGCTCCAGCAATGCATCCACGTCCTCAGAGAGGAACTCCAGCCGCGGCGCCCCGCGCCCCAGAAACGCCTCCCAGAACAGCGCCAGCGCCTTCGCGCGGCGCGGCCCGGCCTCCAGCGGCGCCTCCAGTCCTTCCAGCGACTCGGCCTCCTCGCTGAGCAGCTTGGCCGCCATCGCGAGCTGCTCGGGCCCGAAAAGCCCCGAGCGGCCCATTTCGATGAGCCCCTCGGCCGACTGGCTGTCGATGAAATCGGCGTCGACCCCTAGAAACGCCCGATAGGCCTTCCGCACGGCCGTCAAAGCCTCCGCATAGCGACGCTCCTGCCGATAGTTCAGCACCCGCTTCAGGATCTGAAAGAACTGCTCGATCAGCCGCAGCACGTAGTCGCTTCGGACCATATGTTCGGTACTGTAGCGGTTCCGGACCATGAAAGCCCGCCCCGGCTGCGGGCGGGTATCCTAGCGCACCACCTCGAACGCTCTGCGCGACGCCTCGCCAAACCGGTAGACCGCGAAATGGTGATCGAACGTCGCCACTCGCTCCAGCCCCAGCCGCTCCATGACGGCGAAGCTTGTCCGATCGACGATCGAGAAGCTCTGATCCGGAAAGCGCTCTCCAATCCGCATCGCTGTTTCCAGATCCCCGCTCCCAACTACCTCGATCGCGGCGACTCCCGCCATGATCTGCCGATAGAATCGCTCCCCGACGCCCCAACCGAGCCTATGGGCCAGGAGCCTCCAGGTCTCGATCAGAACGTGATCGGAGGTCCACAAAGACTCTCCCCGGGAAAGGATCTCGACGGCGCGAGAGTGGCTGGCATCGCTTCGATCCGCCGCTGCGTACCAGGCGGACGTATCGACGAAAAGACTCATCTTCGAGGATGCGCCGCTTCAGCGGCTTGGTTGAGCATGACCTCTTTGTCGCGGGCGATGTCCGATCCTCCCGAATCGCCCAACGCAAAGATCGACGAAGGGTCCACTTGCGGACGACGAACTTGCAGGTCGCTTTCCACGAGTCGCCGCAGGTATTCGCTCGGCGAAAGGCCCAGCTGCGCCGCTCTGCTGCGCGCGGCCTGCTCGATCTCGGAGTCGAGAGTGATCGGGCTGGGAACCGGCATGCGCTCAGTATAGCCGCGCCGGCCGTCCCCGTCGCTCCGTCGGAGCTAGCGTCCCAACCGCAAATCCACCCCAATCGCATCATGGTCCGACAGCGGCGGATAGCGCCCCTCCCGGAACTCATGCAGCACCACCGGATCGCGCGTTTCCAGCTCCCGTACGGCGAACCAGTCGATCTTCAGCGGACACTGGCCGTCATGATTGCGCAGCGCCCAGCGGATGAAGTCGAAGCACCAGTTCGGCACCCACTCCCGCAAGTTCTTGTGCGTCTTGGCGTCGCTCACGTCGTACGAGGTCGTCCGCTCGCCCGGCGCGTTGCAGCGGTCGCAGTCGAAACCGGCCGCCCGCAACCGCTCGAACAGCTCCCGCTCGAACTTCGTCCCCGGGTGCAAAAAGTGGTTGCGGATCACGTTGTCCGGCCCCATGAACACCCGCACCCAAAAGCCTAGGATGGCGTGCGTGGCGCTCGACGAGTTGAACGTCGTCGTGTTCCAGTCGCCGCCGATCACCGCCGGTCCCGCGGGCGGCAGCCCTCCCAGCACGTCCCGCATCTGGCGGGCGCGGTGCGGCTGGCTCGAGTTGGCGTCCAAGTGCACGGAGACGAAAGGCACGGGCCCCTGCGGCAGCTCGACCGTCGCCACCGCCGCCGTCTGACGGCCCAGCCGCTTCTCGCGCCCCTTCATCTTGTCCTTGCCGTTTTCGAGCGCAATCGGCCGCATGCCGCTCAGCGGATAGCGGCTCAAAATGGCGTTGCCGTGCAGCCCCAGCTCGTTCTCCCCGGCCATGTCGTACTCCACGCCCGACCCCTTGGCCAGGTTCAGGTAGCAAGGCGTGAAGACGTAGTGCATCCTCAGCTCGCGCGCCAGCTCCCGCGCGATGTTGCGGTTGCCCGACCGCGCCATGCCGACGTCGGTCTCGGTCAGCAGCAGCACGTCCGCGGTCGACAGGTACGGGTGCGTCCGAAACTGCTCGAGCTGCCCCTCGTACTGAATACCCCTTTCAAGGTTCCAGCCGACCACTCGGTAGAAGTCCTTGGCCGGCGCCGCCGACTCGGTGAAGTCGCCCGACTCCGGCGTGTCGAGCACATAGCGGGCCTTGTCGGCGATCGCCTGGTAGGCCGGGCTCGCCTCCAGCTCCGGGGTCGACTGCAGCTTGGCCAGCTCGGCGAAATGCGGCTGCAGCTCGTCGCGGATTACTCGGTGGACGGCGAGCAGCTCCTGTTGGTCAACGGACATGGAAGCTCGACCTTCCAGTGTACAATCTGGGGTTCGGCCGCCTGGGACGGCCGCCAACATGAGCAAACAACTCGAACGCTTCTCGCTCGGCGTCGGAGACCGCTTCGCCCACGAAGCCGTGGCGCAACTCCAGGCCTGCGTGCTGGCCGCCCGCCACGGCGTCGAGGTGGTTCCCGTCTGGAACAAGTCGCACCGTGAGCACAAGATCGTCGGCAGCAAGCCCGACTCGGTGCGCTTCGAGGCTGACGCCGCCGT
Organism: Acidobacteriota bacterium; assembly: GCA_016125275.1. Classification (GTDB taxonomy): domain Bacteria; phylum Acidobacteriota; class Terriglobia; order Bryobacterales; family UBA6623; genus RI-231. The sequence goes on from WGMB01000003.1 coordinate 1,651,501, forward strand.
CGACGCCCTGGACTGGAAGCATTCCTACTACGTCGACGCCGACCACATCAATCTACTCACCGTCGACGGCTACCTCGAAACCGCCGACTTCTTCACCATCGACGTCGCCGACGAGATCGGCAAGGCCGCCCCGGCCGCCGACATCGACGCCTTCGTGGCGCGCCACCCCGAGCTCATCGGCGACCTGCGCATCGAAGGCATCGGGCGTTCCCTGCCCGCCACGGCGGACACCGTCCGCGCCACCGCCGGCAAGTACCTCGCCGCCGTCCGCCAAGCCGGACGCATCTACCGGCACATCGCCGCCCGCAAGCAGCAGGGCTCATTCATCACCGAGGTCTCCATGGACGAGACCGACTTTCCGCAAACGCCGCCCGAGCTGCTGGTCATCCTCGCCGCCATCGCCGACGAGGAGATCCCCATCCAGACCATCGCGCCCAAATTCACCGGCCGCTTCAACAAGGGCGTGGACTACGTCGGCGACGTGGAGCAGTTCGAGCGCGAGTTCCGCGACGACCTGGCCGTGATCGCCCACGCCGTGGCCGCCTACGGCCTGCCGTCCAACCTCAAGCTGAGCGTCCACTCCGGCAGCGACAAGTTTTCCATCTACGGGCCGATCCGCCGAGCCGTGCACGACACCGGCGCCGGCGTGCACGTCAAGACCGCCGGCACCACCTGGCTCGAAGAGCTCATCGGCCTGGCCGAGGACGGCGGCGAGGGCCTGGCCATGGCCCAGGAAGTCTACCGCGAAGCCTACGCCCACCGCGAGGCGCTCTGCGCCCCCTACGCGGCCGTCATCGACATCGACGAGGCAAAGCTGCCCTCGCCTGCGACCGTGGACGACTGGTCTCCCGACGATTACGTGGCGGCCCTGCGGCACGACCCGCACAATCCGGCCTACAACCAGCACCTGCGCCAGCTCCTGCACGTGGGCTACAAGGTCGCCGCCCAAATGGAAGGCCGCTTTACGGCCATGCTGCACGAGGCCCGCGAGTCGATCGTCCGCAACGTGACCCGCAACCTCTACGAGCGCCACATCCGGCCCGTCTTCATGGGCTAGACTCTTCTGCGATGCCGCTGCCTTTCTGGGCGGAGTGGCTGGGCTGGGCGGCGACGCTGATCGCTCTCGGCATTACGGTTTGGCAATCGGTGAAGGCGCGCAAGGCTTCCGAGCTGGCGCGGGGAGAAGTTCTTCGCTTCCGAGACGTTCTCAACGTGCACGATCTCTCGGCGAGTCTCGCCGCAGGAATCGAAGCCCTCGACGGGCTCAGGCGAGATGGAAGCGGCCGCGAGCCCAAGGCTCTCCAAGATCGATTCGGACGGATCCGGCGGACTCTGGCCGAGCTGGCGGCGGGGCCGCTCCTGTCCGATAATGAGCGCACGGTGGCGCTCCGATCCCAGGGCCAAATCGTCCGTCTGTCTGAGCGAGTGGCGGACGCGCAAGTCCGGCCGTTCTCCCAAAGGGACCGCGCCGAGTTTGAAAAGGTGTTGATGGCCGAAGCCGACGCGCTGAGCGGAATACTCAGCCGGCTGCGCCGTCGGATCGGGGACGAACGATGACCCTCAATGAGAAGATCGCTCAGATCGTGCGCAACCTGAAGCACAAGACGGCCTCGGGCGAAGCGACCTGGGACACGATGATCGATGACGGGTTCATTACGAGCCGCCCGGACTCCTCGATCGTGATCGAGAAGACCCGCAGGACGCGGCCAGAGGGCTCCCGCAAGAACGCTCCTCTGCCCCCAAACGTCTTTCGGCTGATCCTGTCCGATTCGAAGGGCATGGAAGTGGCGGCTCTGGACGATTCGGATTTGCCTGACCCCACGGACCTGATCGAGCTCTACGAGCAGGTCGCCAAATCGAAGGCCGAAGTCCTTGCCGACGCCTGGCTCCGCTGATTCCGCTCGTCAGCCGATCTCCAACTCCGCCAAGAAAATCGCCGCCTTCTCGGTGGCGTGGCTGGAGTAGTACGACAGCAGCCCCCGCGTCGGGCTGATCTCGACGAAGCCAGGGTACGAGTTGTCCCCGCCGCTGGGCAGCGTGGCGATCTCCGTCAGCTCCGCCTTGTCCGGGTCCAGCCAGTACAGCGCGGTCACCGGGTCCTTGCCGTCGGTCATCCGGCGGCCCGCCACCAGGTAGCGGTCTCCCCAGCGCGCCAGCATCGGCCCGCCCAGGTAGCGGCCCAAGTCGCGCCGCCGGAAGGCTTCATACGGCGGTCGGGCTTGGCACAGCTCGGCGTTGCCGCGGTCGCCGCCGCGCGCCACCGCCAGCACCGCGCCGTCCTTCTCGAACAGAAACGCCGTCTCGTTGCCGCCCGTTTCTTGGAACAGCCCCACCTTGTGGAAGATCAGCCCGTCGTCGCTCGCCATCAGCGCCGCCTCGACCGACGGACCACTGTCGGGATGCTTCTCGAACTTCTCGAACAGATGCTTGCGGCGGGCGCACAGCCAAGCCTTGCCGTCGTAGGCGGCCGCCCGCCATACGTAGTGACCGTAGGTCCCCTCCAGCATCTCCGGCCCGTGCCAATCCTGTCCGTCGGAGGACCAGGCGGCAAACCCCAACATCTCGTTCATGTCGCGGTTCTCCGGCGCCTTCTTGCCGGTGTACCAAGTGCCCGAATAGACGAACAGCTTGCCCTGAAAGACGAGAAAGTGCGGATCGCGCACATCGCGGTCCGGCACGGAAAACTCGTGAACCTGCCGCCAATCCTTCCCGTCCACGCTCTCCAGCACCAGAATCCGCGACGACGGAAACAGCATGTGCCCCTCCGGACACGTCCGGAACGTCAAGTACATCCGCCCCCGAAAGAGCACCATGTCCGTAAAGGCGTTGTGCTCGCCGTTGTGGAAGACCTGGCGGACGGAAACGACCTTCAAGGGAGCGGCGGCGGCGGCCAAACGGGGCAGGAGAAGGCCTCCCGCGAGCAGCGTCCGGCGACTGATCGGGTGCATGTCGTCAATGATATACTTCCGGCGTCTGTGGAGGTTCCTCCGTGGATCTTCGAACAGCCGCCGGGTTGGGTTTCCTGGCTGGTCTCTGGAGTCACGCTGCTTGGCTTCCCTCCCGCCTTCGTCGGGCTCGTTCTGGCGTGGGTCCAACCGCGGCGCACCGTCCGAGCGGCCGAAGCCGCCGAGAAAGCCGCCCGCGATACTCGGGACAGGCTTCGGAGTTACGACGCAGCCATCTCCTGCCTCGAAGCGATCCGGCTCCTCCGAGAGATCAAGGCGGCGCTCAACTCTGCGCAATGGGAATCGATGTTGGACCGCCACGAGCAGCTCGCCATCGTGCTGATCCAAATCAAGGAACGCTCCCAGGACTTGGTGACAGAAGCCGACAGAAAGAGCATGGGGGCCATGCTCAGGGAGCTCCACAAGATCGAGGCGCAGATCCGGCTGCGATCCTCTCGCCCGCTGGACACGGAGGCGCTGGCGACTCTAGCATCAAGGCTGCAAGAGCAACTCAATCGCCTCGTGGAGATCTCGGCTCGCCTTCACGCCCATCAGGAAATCAGCCATGACACTCGAAGAAAAAGTCGGCCGCATTGTGGATCGTCTCCTCGCAAAGACGATGGCGCATGAGATCACCTGGGAGAAGTCTTTCGACGGCAACGTCGGCTACACGTTCCCGGACTCCTCAATCGAGGTCTACCGTTCCGTGACTCCGGATCAAGAAGAGCAGGTCGGCGTGATCCTCTACGACGAGAACGGCCGAGAAGTCCAGACGCTGCCGGGCGACCGCATCGGACGCCTCGAAGAGCTCAGGAAGCTCCACGACCTAGCCCAAAAGGATGTTCTCGGCGTCAACAAGATGGTCGACGCCCTGCTCGAACGCCTCGAGCGCGCCTCCTAAGCCAACAGCTTCTCCACCACGTTCCCGTGGACGTCGGTCAGCCGGAAATCCCTGCCCTGGAAGCGGTATGTCAGCTTCTTGTGGTCAAAGCCCAACAGGTGCAGCAGCGTCGCGTGCAAGTCGTGCACGTGGACCTTGTCCTCCACCACATTGAAGCCCAGATCGTCGCTCTGGCCCAGCGTGATGCCCGGCTTCACGCCGCCGCCGGCCAGCCACATCGTAAACGCGTTGGGGTGATGGTCGCGCCCGTCGTCGCCGCCCTGCACCATCGGGGTCCGGCCGAACTCGCCGCCCCAAATCACCAGCGTATCCTCCAGCATCCCGCGGTTCTTCAGGTCTTTGATCAGCGCCGCCGCGGCCTGGTCGGTCGACTCGCAGTTCGCCTTGATCGCCTTCGTCAGGTTGCCGTGCTGATCCCAGGCCTCATGGAACAGCGTCACGAACCGCACGCCCTTCTCCACCAGTCGCCGCGCCAGCAGGCAGTTGTTGGCGAATGAGCCCACGCCCGGCTTCGCGCCGTACATATCGAGCACGTGCTGCGGCTCGTTGGAGATGTCCATCAGCTCCGGCGCCGAGGACTGCATCCGGAAGGCCATCTCGAAGGAATTGATGCGCGTGGCGATCTCCGGGTCGCCCAGCTTGTCCAGCCGCATCTTGTTCAGTGAGCTGATGGCGTCCAGCGAATCGCGCTGTAGCTCGTCGTCCACGCCTTCCGGGTTCGACAAGTACAGGACCGGGTCGCCCGAGGAGCGGAACTGCACGCCGGAATACACCGTCGGCAGAAAGCCCGAGCCCCAGTTCGAGTTGCCGCCCGACGGCCCCTTCGAGCCCGAGCTGAACACGATGAACGCCGGCAGATCGCGCGTCTCCGCGCCCAGCCCGTACGTCGTCCAGGCCCCGAACGACGGCCGCCCGAACTGCTGCGAGCCCGTGTTCATCAAAATCTGCCCCGGCGCATGGTTGAAGGCGTCGGTCGACATGCCCCGCACGATCGCGATGTCGTCCACCACGTCCTTCAGGTACGGCAGCAGCTCCGAGATCTCGGCGCCGGACTGCCCGTGCCGCGCGAACTTGTACTTCGGCCCCAGCAGCTTCGAGTTCGGGTTGATGAACGCCGCCCGATATCCTTCCAGCAGCTCCTTCGGCGGCAACTGCCCGTCCAGCTCCGCCAGCTTGGGCTTGTTGTCGAACATCTCCAGGTGGCTCGGCCCGCCCGCCATGAACAGGTAGATCACGCGCTTGGCCTTGGGGGCGAAGTGCGGCTGCTTCGGCGCCAGCGGATCGTCGTTCTGGACGGCGTAGCCGGACTCGGCGAACAGTGAATTGAGCGCCAGCGAACCCAACCCAACCCCGCACTGGCCCAAAAACCAGCGGCGTGCGAGCGGTCGTCCTACGAGTTGATTCTTCATGGCGTCCTCTTATTCCTTGGTGATGGCTTCGTCCAGGTTCAGCAGCACGCGCGAAACCGTCGTCCAGGCGGCCAGCTCCGGCTGGGCCTCCCCGGTCAGCTTCTGTGCGTCGAGCTCGCCCGCGCGCAGCCGTCCGCGCTGCTTGTCGAGCATCGCCAGCAGCTCGGCCTTCTCCGCCTCCACCGGCTTGCGCGTCAGCACCCGCCGGAAGGCGTATTCCAGCCGCTCGGCGTCGGTCTTGCCGCCGCTCTCGAGCGTCCGCGCCGCCAGCGCCCGCGCCGCTTCCAAGAAGGTCGTCTCGTTCAGCGTCGTCAGCGCCTGCAGCGGCGTGTTCGAGCGCGCCCGGCGAATGCAGGCCGCGTCGCCGTTGGGCGTGTCGAAGGCGTCAAGCTGCGGATACGGCACCGAGCGGTAGCGGAACGTGTAAATCCCCCGCCGGTAGCGGTCCTCGCCCTCCTCCACCGTCCAGCGCTTCGGCCCGTAGCTGGCCGGCGGCAGGAACAGGAACTTCGGAGCCGGCGGATACACCGGCGGCCCGCCCATCTTCTCGCTCAGCAGCCCGCTGGCCGCCAGCGCCAAGTCGCGTACGATCTCGCCTTCCACGCGCAGCCGCGGAGCCCGCGCCAGCCAGCGGTTCTTGGGGTCCTTCTCCAGCAGCTCCGGCGTCACCGCGGCCGACTGCCGATACGTCTTCGACGTCATGATCAGCCGGTGGATGTGCTTCAGGCTCCAGTCATTCTCCATCAGCTCCACGGCCAGCCAGTCGAGCAGCTCCGGGTGCGAGGGGTCCGGCGCCTGCGTGCCCAAGTCCTCGGCCGTCTCGACCAGACCCACGCCGAAATACCCTTGCCAGATGCGGTTGACGATCGACCGGGCCGTCGTCGGGTGCCCCCGGTCGGTCAGCCATTCGGCAAACTGCAGCCGCGGCGCCTCCTGCGGCGTTTCGGCGTGCATCGCCGGCAAAAAGCGCGGCGTGCCCGGCTCCACCGTCTCCTTCGGCTTCAGAAAGTTGCCGCGCTCCAGCCGGTGCGTCAGCCGCGTGTCCTCGCGCTCCATCATCACCAACTGCGTCGTGCCTTCCGGGTGCCGCTTCCACAGCGTCTCGATCTCGGCGTTGGCGTCAGCCCACTCCCCCACGGTCGTCCGCCAGTAGGAGAAGATCGTGCGCTCCTGGTCCTTCGTGCGCCGCTCCGCCGGCACGGACAGCAACTGCCGCACCTTCGCCGGCAGCGGGTCGGCCACGGCGTCCTCCGCCTTCGTCACCGAGATCCGGAAGCGGCCCAGGTTCAGGTTCTGGTTGTCGTCGGAGTTGTAGCCGCCGTGCTGCTGCGAGAGGTTCACGGCGAACTCCACCTCGCCCTCCGCGTCGATCGGCTTGTCGAGCCGAAACACGGCCTTGCGCGGTTGATTCCGCCGACCCGGCCCGTTGTCGGTCGACCAGGCGCTCATCGCAAAGCCGTCGATCGCAAAGCCCACATCGCCCAGCAGCCGCCGCTTCTGCTCCTTGTCCGGAAACTGCCGCAGGTCCACCAGGCTCATCTCCGGGTTCACGTCGGCCGTGGCCTCCACGAAGTGCAGCTTCGTCTTCTTCTTCGGATCGTCCTTGGCAATGAGCTCGACCTCGAACTCCGTCAGCGCCGCCGTGCCGTACACCGACCGCCCCGGCCCGCCGCGCGGCAGGTTCGGGTCCATCAGCAGCTCCAGCTCAAAGGCCTGCACGCCTTGCAGATCCTTCTTGCCGAACAGCGTCACCACGTGGCGCGTCGGAGCATAGCCCTGCGCCAGGATCGAGCCGTCCTCGTAGTAGTGGTACTTCTGCCCGCTGGGCTCCTCGTGCTGCAGCTTCAGCGTCTCCCACTCCGGCAGCCCCTGCTTCGCCTTCTGCTCCCAGGCCGCCATATCTTTGCGCCAGCCCGGCTTGGAAGCCATCAGGCGGTTCTCGATCGCGTCGATCTTCTCGAAGATCGCCCGCCGCTCGTTCTGCTCCTCGTCGGTGTAGACGACGATGTTGGCCTCGTGCGAGTTGTTCAAGAAGGCGAACAGCCGGTAGTACTCTTCCTGCGTCAGCGGATCGAACTTGTGGTTGTGGCACTGCGCGCACTGCACCGTCAGGCCCAGCATCGCCTTGCCCACCGCGTCCATGCGGTCGAACATCGCCTCCATCCGGAACTGTTCCGGGTCGATGCCGCCTTCCTCGTTGATCATCGAGTTGCGCAGAAAGCCCGTCGCCACCCGCTGCGACTGCGTCGCCTGCGGCAGCAGGTCCCCTGCGAGCTGTTCCAGCACAAAGCGGTCGTAGCCCGTGTCCTGGTTGAGCGCGTTGATCACCCAGTCGCGGTAGAACCACACCTCGCGCGGCTTGTCCTTCTCAAAGCCGTCGGAGTCGGCGTAGCGCGCCGCGTCCAGCCAGCGCCGCCCCCAGCGCTCGCCGTAGTGCGGCGAGGCCAGCAGCTCGTCGATCAGCTTGGCGTAGGCCTGCGGGCTCTTGTCGGCCAGAAAGCGATCGGTCTGCTCGATCGTCGGCGGCAAGCCCACGATGTCCAGATAAGCCCTCCGCAGCAGCGTCGTGCGGTCCGCCTCGGCGGACGGCTTCAGCCCCTGCTCGGTCAGCTTGGCCAGAATGAAGCGGTCGATCGGATTCTTCGACCACTCCGCGTCACCCACCTGGGGCGGCGCGGCGCGTTTGGGCGGAATGAACGACCAGTGCGTCTCGATTTTCGCCTCGGCGCTGGCCTCGTCCGGCCACTTCGCGCCCTCGGCGATCCAGGCCTTCAGCGTCGCCGTCTCCGCCGCCGGCAGCTCACCGCCCATCGGCATCCGCGGCTGGTCGCCCAGCCCCGCCACTCGCCGGTACAGCTCGCTCGTCTCCGGGTCGCCCGGCACGATCGTCTTGCCCGACAAGCCGCCCTTCAAGGCGATCGACTTCACGTCCAGCCGCAACTGCCCAAGCTGTTGGCCTTCGCCGTGGCAGCCCACGCAAGCCTTCTGGAAGATCGGCTGCACGTCGCGCACGAAGTCCACGGGCTCGGCGGAAGCCAGCGCGGCCAGCAGTAGCGGCGCGGCGAAACGGAAGGCGGCCAATCGCATGGTTCCCGGGAGTCGCATGGTTCCGGGAAGTCATTGTAGCGCCCGCCTTTGCACGCAGCAGCAGCGCTCCCTCTTTTTGCACTTCCCGATGCTCTATTTTCACTAGCCGCAACGAACCCGTATCCATCCCGCCTCCCTCGCCGCCGTTTCCGATCCTTTACCCCTGATTGAAAGCTCTTATGGGAGAGATAAGACGCCTGTTCCGGGTCGATCCATCTGGTAGCGTGAAGCTGTTACCGGCGCGTCCCCGTCATGCGACTCACCGAACGAGAAATCGACAAGCTGCTCATCTTCACCGCGGCGGAAGTGGCTCGGCGGCGCAAGGCGCGGGGATTGAAGCTCAATCACCCCGAAGCCGTCGCTCTCATCACCGCCGAAGTGCTCGAAGGCGTGCGCGACGGCAAGAGCGTCCAGGAGCTGATGAGCTTCGGAGCCACCGTGCTGACGCGGGAAGACGTGATGGAAGGCGTGGCCGAAATGATTCCCGAGATCCAGGTCGAGGGAACCTTCCCGGATGGGACCAAGCTGGTCACCGTCCACGACCCGATCCGATGAGAGCAGGTCAGCGATGATTCCAGGCGAAAGCTTCCTCGAAGACGGCGAGATCGAGATCAACGCGGGCCGCGAAACCCGCACCCTGCGCGTCGACAACCAGGGCGACCGTCCCATCCAGGTCGGCTCCCACGCCCACTTCTTCGAGGTCAACGCCGCGCTCGATTTCGATCGGGAACAGGCCTACGGTTTCCGCTTGAACGTGCCCTCCGGCACCGCCCTGCGCTTCGAGCCGGGCGAGGGCCGCCGGGTCGAGTTGGTGGCCCTCGGCGGCGCCCGCCGGGTCTTCGGCATGAACGCCAAGGTGCAGGGAGACCTCTAGATCTTCCCGCGCGCGAGACAACAGCCATGAAGATCAGCCGCGAACGCTACGCAGCCCTGTACGGCCCCACCGCCGGAGATCGCATCCGGCTCGGCGACACCAACTTGATCCTGGAGATCGAGAAGGACTTCGCCGTACCCGGCGAGGAGGTCGTCTTCGGCGGCGGCAAGACGATTCGCGACGGCATGGGCCAGTCCCAGCGCACCCGCGGCGAAGGCGCCCCCGACCTGGTCATCACCAACGCCGTCGTGCTCGACTGGTGGGGCGTCGTCAAGGCCGACGTCGGCGTCCGCGCCGGCAAGATCTCCGCCATCGGCAAGGCCGGCAACCCCGACGTGCAAGACGGCGTCACCCCGGGCCTCGCGATCGGCCCCTCCACCGAGATCATCGCCGGCGAGGGCAAAATCCTCACCGCCGGCGCCATCGACTCCCACATCCACTTCATCAGCCCGCAGCAGGCCTGGGAGGCCCTCTATTCCGGCGTCACCACCATGCTCGGCGGCGGCACCGGTCCGGCTGAAGGCTCCAAGGCCACCACCTGCACGCCCGGCTGGTGGAACATCCAGCGCATGCTCGAAGCCGTCGAGGCCTTGCCGCTGAACTTCGGCTTTCTGGGCAAGGGCAACGGCTCCCTGCCGGCCGCGCTCGAAGAGCAAGTTCGCGCCGGCGCCATGGGACTCAAGCTGCACGAAGACTGGGGCACCACCCCGGCCGCCATCGACTGCTGCCTCGGCGTGGCGGACCGTTTTGACGTGCAGGTGGCCATCCATACCGACACCCTCAACGAGTCCGGCTTCGTCGAGAACACCATCGCGGCCTTCAAAGACCGCACGATCCACACCTATCACTCCGAAGGCGCCGGCGGCGGCCACGCCCCCGACATCCTGAAGATCGTCTCCTTCCCCAACGTCCTGCCGTCGTCCACCAACCCGACGATGCCCTACACGGTGAACACCCTCGAGGAGCACCTGGACATGCTGATGGTCTGCCATCACCTGTCCAAGAAAGTGCCCGAGGACATCGCCTTCGCCGAGTCCCGCATCCGGCCCGAAACCATGGCCGCCGAGGACGTTCTGCACGACATGGGAGCGATCTCGATGATCGCCTCCGACTCCCAAGCCATGGGCCGCGTCGGCGAGGTCATCTGCCGCACCTGGCAGACCGCCCATTCGATGAAGGCCCAGCGCGGCGCCCTGCCCGGCGACTCCGAGCGCAACGACAATCTGCGCATCAAGCGCTACGTCGCCAAGTACACGATCAATCCGGCCCTGGCGCACGGCCTCGGCGAGTACGTCGGCTCGGTCGAAGTCGGCAAGATCGCCGACCTGTGCCTCTGGACGCCCGCCTTCTTCGGTGTCAAGCCCGAGCTGGTGGTCAAGGGCGGCTTCATCGCGGCGTCGCTGATGGGCGACCCCAACGCCTCCATCCCCACGCCCGAGCCGGTGCGCTACCGGCCGATGTTCGGCGGCATGGGCCGCGCCCTCGACGGGCTGTGCTTCTCCTTCGTCTCGCAAGCCTGCCTCGACGAAGGCTCCTTGTCGGCCCGCCTGCGCCGCACCGCCCTGCCCGTCAAGGGCTGCCGCAACATCGGTAAGGCCGACATGAAGCTCAACGACGCCGCCCCCCGGGTCGACGTCGACCCCGAGAGCTACCAGGTGCGCGTCGACGGCAAGCTCATCCACAGCGAGCCCGCCCGCGACCTCCCCCTGGCCCAGCGCTACTTCCTGTTCTAGAAAGGATCACGAACGAGCCCATGATCTCCTCCGCCATGATCCGCATCGAATCCTTGCCCGACACCTTCGAGCCGCCGGGCGAAACCTTCGAGACCATCCGGCTGCCGATGAACGCCGTGGACCGCACCCGCGTGCGCCGCCGCCTGCTCGCGCCCGACGGCGTCGAGCTCGCCCTGGCCCTGCCCACCGGCACGCGCCTGTGGCCCGGGCAGATCCTGTGCTCCGGCCCCGGCAAGCTCTACGTCGTCGAAGCCGCCCCGGAGGACGTGCTCGTGCTGCGTCCGCGCCACCTCCGCGAGGCCGCCTTCGCCGCCCACCTGATCGGCAACATGCATCGCGACATCGACCTCGAAGGCGAGGGCATCGCCGCGCTCTACGACGACGCGCTGGCTAACCGGCTGACCCGCGCGGGCTTGGATTTCACCCGCGAGCGGAGGCCGTTCATCGGAAGCCCGAATGGAGAGCACGTCCACTAGCGGAGGCGCCGAACAAGCGACCGCCGACCAGGGCCTCTCGCTGCTGCGGCTGCAGCAGTTGTTCGATTCGCAGTTTCCGATCGGGACGTTCGCGCATTCCGGCGGCCTCGAGACCTACTCGCACCGCCCGGGGTTCGACGCCGCCGCGCTCGGCGAGCTGTTGGCGGCGCAGATCGAGCACGGCTGGGGGCGGCTGGACCTGGCCGCTTTCGCGCTGGCCTGGCAAGCCGCCGGCGACCGCGCCGAGCTCGAGCGGCTGGCCGCCGAGGTGGAAGCCTGGAAGCTCGTCCCCGGTCAGCGGCTGGCGAGCATCCGCCTGGGGCGCCGGATGGCGGCGCTGGCGGCGCGGCTGTTTCCCGCGCTCGCCCCGGACTGGAAGCTCTCCCGGCCGCACCTGTGCGTCACGGCCGGGGCTTTGACGCGGAGGCTCGGGCTGCCGCTCGAGCAGTCGCTGCTGTTTTTCGCGCAGTCGAACCTGACCGCTTCACTGGCGGCGGCGACCCGCGCCATGTCCCTGAGTCCTGAGCAAGCCCAGGAGCTGCTCATCGGCTTGCAGCCGGCCCTGACGCCGGCGGTTCAACGGACGCTCGCAGACCCTCGCGCGTCGCTCTTTGCGGCTACGCCGGGCCTCGACGTCCGAGCCCATCAACAAGCGAGCCTCCACACCCGCTTGTTTCAGTCGTGACCGGTCCAAGGCCCGGTCCAGGAGAGTGAGCCAGCCATGCCCCCCGCCAAAATAGGCATCGGAGGACCGGTCGGGTCCGGCAAGACCGCCCTGCTCGACCGCCTCTGCAAGGCGATGCGCGATCGCTACGAGATCGCCGTCATCACCAACGACATCTATACCTACGAGGACGCCGAATTCCTCACCCGCTCCGGCGCCCTGTCCCGCGACCGCATCCTCGGCGTCCAAACCGGCGGCTGCCCCCACACGGCCATCCGCGAGGACACCTCGGTCAACCAGGACGCCGTCGAGGAGCTCCAGGAGCGCTTTCCGCAAGCCCAGATCCTGTTTCTGGAGTCCGGCGGAGACAACCTGGCCGCCTCCTTCAGCCCCGAGCTCGTCGACGTCAGCATCTACGTCGTCGACGTCGCCGGCGGCGACAAGGTGCCCCGCAAGGGCGGCCCAGGCGTCACCCGCAGCGACCTGCTCGTCATCAATAAGATCGATCTGGCGCCCTACGTCGGAGCCGATCTGGAGGTGATGCGGCGGGACGCCATGAAGCTGCGCGGCGACAAGCCGCTGGTCTTCACTGACTTGCGCCACGGCGAGGGCCTCGACGAAGTGGTCCGCTGGATCCGCCGCGACGTCCTGTTCGAGGACGTCAGCGACGAGCTCAGCTTCGCAGCCCCCCGGCTGGCCGCCGTCAAGGCCTCCAACGGACGTTCCAAGGAGTGACGGCAAGGGCTCCAGCGGCGGCCGGGCTGCGCAGCCGCACCCGGCTGGTGTTTGCTTTGCGCGCGGGACGCACGGTTCTGGCCGTCCGCGACCTCGGCGCGCCGCTCAAGGCCATCCGCCCGTTCCCGCTGGCGGACGGGCGGGCGCTGCTGCAGCTCATCTCCGCCGCTCCGGGCCTGTTCGGCGGCGACGACTACGAGCTCGACATCGAGGTCGAGCCCGGCGCCCGCGCACTCGTCGTCGCCGCTTCCGCCGCCAAGCTCCACTCCATGGTTCCCGGCGCCCGCGCCCGCCAGACAGTCCGTCTGCGCGTCGCCGAAGGCGCCTCGCTCGAGTACCACCCAGGCCGCAACATCCCTTTCCCCCAAGCCGACTACGAGCAGGTCCTCCAAGCCTCGGTCGACCCTCGCGGCCGCCTGGCCCTGGTGGAGAGCTGGGCCATGGGCCGCCTGCATCGCGGCGAGCGCTTCCTGTTCCGGCGGCTGTCAGCCCGCACCGCCATCGATCGCGCCGGCCAACCCCTCTACCGCGACGCCCTCGAGCTCGCCCCCTCCGCCGGCCGCTTGCCCGAGCAGGGCCTGCTCGAAGGCGCCCACTACTGCGTCGCCGGCGTCTGGTGCGGCCCCGCCGGCGAGCCCTCTCCCGAGCCGTCCATTCCTTTTTGTGAAGAAGACGCCGTCCTAGGACCATTCGCGCCCGGATGTTGGTACCTTAGGGGCCTGTTTCGGGACGGGCTCGCAGCCGACGACGCGGTGCGGGCGGCCCAAGCCGCCGCCGACGCGGCCTGGAGCCACTCGTCGTACGACTGGGCCCGCTTCGCGCCCTGAGTTCCGAAACCGAAGGAGCTTGGAACGAATTGATCGCCGTCATCGGGGCGGGAGTCGCCGGAACCGCTTGCGCCAGAGCGCTGTTTGACGCCGGCCTCGACGTCGCCGTGTTCGACCAGGGACGCGCCGCGGGAGGCCGCGCCGCCGCCCTGCGAGCCCCCACCGGCATCCGCTACGACCACGGCGCCCAGTTCTTCACCGCCAAGACCCCGGAGTTCCAGGCTCAGGTCGAGCAGTGGCTCGCCCGCGGCGTCATCTCCCCCTGGAACGCCCGTTTCGCCGACCTCGACGGCGGCCTGGTCGCGCTGCGCTCCGCGCGGGACGAGCCGCGCCGCTACGTCGGCGTCCCCGGCATGGACTCGGTCGCGTTCGATCTGCTCGGCGCGGTCGATTTCCGCCCCGGCGTCGCCGTCAGCGGCGTCTGGGGCGAGCCCGGCGCCTGGACCATCGAAGACAGCAGGGGCGCCGCCTTGGGAGTGTTCGACGCCGTCGTCAGCGCCACGCCCGCGCCCCAAACCGCCCAACTGCTGCGCCAAGCCGCCCCCGCCCTCGCCGAACGCTCCGGCGGCGTCCCCATGACCGCCTGCTGGGCCGTGCTCACCGCCTTCCGCGAGCCGCTCGAGCTGCCCTACGACGCCGCCTTCGTCTCCGGCGGACCTTTGTCCTGGATCGCCCGCGACTCGAGCAAGCCCGGCCGCGAGACCGATCTCGACGCCTGGGTGCTGCACGCCTCGCCGAAGTGGTCCGAGGAACACGTCGACGCCCCCGCCGCCGACATCATGCGCCTGCTGCTCACTGCCTTCGGCGAACGGACCGGCCTCGGCGCCCCCACGCCGCGTGAAGCCTGGGCCCACCGCTGGCGCTACGCCACCCCGCCCCAACCGCTGCCGCAAGCCTGCCTGCTCGACGCCGACCTGCGCGTCGGCGCCTGCGGCGACTGGTGCGGCGGCCCCCGCGTGGAAGGCGCCTGGCTCAGCGGCGTCGCCCTCGCCCGCCAAATGATCGAGGGCCTGTCCGCCTGAACAGGCCCTCGCCAAGTCTCCCGCAATCCCTCCGGATCGCCTACTGCACGTAGAGGAACGCGTTCAGGTTCATCATCGCCAGCGCGAACTCCCGCAACGGGTGCGCCGCCAGGAAGGCCTGCGCCGTCTCGAGCTCTTTCGCCGTCGGCATCCGGTTGGCCGCCAGCAGGTAGGCGCGCTCCACCTGTTGCCGCGGGTCGTCGCCGACCTCCCGCTCCAGCCGGTCCGCGAAGGACTTCGCCAGATCGTTCGACAGCGTGCCATTGAGCAGCTCCAGCGATTGCGGCGCGTGCGTCGAGGTGTCCCGCCGCGCGCATGTCGTCAGCGACGCCGGCTGGTCGAACACTTCCATGAACGGCAGCCGCAAATTGCGCTTGGCGATCAGATACACCGACCGCCGGTCGTGCTCGGCCGCATCCGCCGTCACCGCCCACTGCGTCGGGTCGTAGAGCAGATCCACCAGCGTCTCCTGCACCGGCACGATCACGCTCTCGCCGCCCATCTTCGAGTTCAGCCGGCCTGAAACCGACAGCATCGCGTCCCGCACTTCCTCGGCCGAGAGCCGCCGCATCGGCCCGTGCCACAGCAGCCGGTTGTCGGCGTCCTTCGCCATGCCCGCCTCCTGCATCGCCGGGCTCTCCGACGCTTGCCGGTACGTCGCCGACATCAGGATCATCTTGTGCAGCGGCTTCATCCGCCAGCCGTTGGCCATGTACTCGGTCGCCAGCCAGTCCAGCAGCTCCGGGTGGCTCGGGCGGTCGCCCATGAACCCGAAGTCGTTCGGCGTGTTCACGATTCCCTTGCCGAAGTGGAACGTCCAAATGCGGTTCACGAACACCCGCGCCGTCAGCGGATGCTCCGGATTGGCCAGCCAGTTCGCCAGGATCAGCCGCGGATTGCGGGTGTCCGGCGCCATCTGCTCGGTCCCTTCCGGCAGCAGCACGCCCAGCATCCGCATCCCCACCTGCTCGCCCTTCTGGTCGTAGTTGCCGCGGTTGAGCACGTGAACCTCGCTCACCTGCTCGAAGTCGTCGTGGATGGTGGTGATGTTGTTCGGCGGAGGCGGCAGCTCGGCCTCGAGCTTGGAATACTCTTCCTCCAGCTCGCGGCGCTTGTCCGCATCCACTTCGTTCATCTCGCCGCGCATCTTTTTGAGCTTCGCGCGCAGCTTCTTGGTCGTCTCGCGCCACTCCTCCGGCGACATCGCGCCGCCCAGCGGCACATCGGCCTCATGCCCGGCCGCCAAGAAGGCCTGCATCCGGTAGTAGTCCTTTTGCCGAATCGGGTCGAACTTGTGGTCGTGGCAGCGCGCGCAGCCCACCGTCAGCCCCAGAAACGCCGCGCCCACGATGTCTGTGCGGTCGGTGAGCACCTCGTTGCGCGACGACGCCACCTCCTGGTTGCCCGCGTTGCGCCGCACGGCCCCCAGCCGGTGGAAGCCCGCCGCGATCAGCAGCTCCTGATTGCCTTCCTCCGTCGGCGCCCCCTCCACCATCTCGTCGCCCGCCAACTGCTCGCGCAGAAACTCCACGAACGGCTTGTCGTCGTTGAATGACGAGATTACGTAGTCGCGGTAGCGCCACAGCCCCGGCAGGTAGCGGTCGTACTCGAAGCCCTCGGTCTCGGCGTAGCGCACCACGTCCAGCCAATGCTGTCCCCAGCGCTCGCCGTAGTGCGGGCTCGCCAGCAGCCGGTCCACCACCGTCTCCCAGGCGTCGGGAGACCGGTCGGCGACGAAGTCGGCCACCTCGGCCGGCGTCGGCGGCAGGCCCAGCATGTCGAAGTAAGCGCGCCGGATCAGCGTGGCGCGGTCGGCTTCCGGCGCCGGCTCCAGCCCTTCCTTGTGCAACGCCGCCAGAATGAAGCGGTCCACCGGAGTCTTCGCCCAGCCCGCCCCCACATCCGGAACGGCCGGCCGCTCGGGTCGCGCAAACGCCCAATATTTCCGCTCGAACTCCTTATATTCGGCCTTTGGCGCGGAAAGCAGCGCGGCAGGCAGCAGAGCGAGCAGAGTGGCGGCGGCGGTTCGGCGGAAACCCAAGGCGAAATCCCTCCGGACGGAACACCCGGACAAGGGTCTGGCGAGCGCGCGCAGATCGACCCAAGTTCCGTCCAGTGAGAATTTTAGCGGGCCTCGCCGCCCCGGTCAATCGGATTCGGGAATCCCCTTGCTAGACTCAGAGCACGTGTCCGGCAAGCGTTGGCGGGCCTGTTTCGTCCTGTGGTCCGCCCTGCTCGGGGCGCACTTTCCGGCAGTCGCAAGGGCCCAGAAATCCACGACCGCGGTCGACTGCCGAGGCTCCGTTTTCGAGCCGCACCTCGACTTTGAATTTCGCTTCTTTACCGGCTTCCGCGTCTCCATCCGCGCCCGCGAGCTCAGCGGCCCCGAGCGGCCCATGATCGCCCGCGTCCGCATCGAGCCCCTCGAGCCCGCTGACGCCAAGCCCGTCGAGCTCAACAGCGAAGGCTGGCTGCAAAACATCCCCGCCGACGCCCGCGGCTCCATCGAGATCGACGGCTCCTTCGCCGTCGGCCCGGGCCTCTATCGCATCGAGTGGTTCTTGCTCGACAGCCTCGGCCACTCCTGCAAGCTCACCTGGGACGTCGACGCCGCCCTCACCAAACGCGACGGCGACGTCACCCTGCAACTCGGCCCCGGCGAGATCGCCGACTCCCGCCTCGGCCTGTTCCGCCCCGAAAAAGTCCGCACCGACCCCGCCCTGGGCCAGCCCCTGCGCGTCAAGGTCTTGCTCAACCTCGACACCTGGAGCCGCCGCCGCGCCGGGGTGCGGCTGTTCGAGTTCATGCCGCGCATCTCGGCCCTGCGGGCCATCTCCCGGCACCCCCGCATCGCGCGCGTCGCGCTGGTCGCCTTCAGCGTGGAAGAGCAGCAGACCTATCTGCGCCACGGCTTGCAGGACCACTTCGACTTTCCCGGCCTGCAGCCGGCTATCGACGAGATCTCGCCCGCGCTCATCTCCTTCGAGCAGCTCGGCAAGGACAAGACCAAGGACTTCCTGACCGAGATCCTGCTGCGGGAGCTGCCGGGCGACGAAGACGTCGACGCCTACATCTTCCTCGGCCCCGACCCCGAGCCCGGCCGCCGCGCCGACAAGGACAACCTCGCCGCCATCGGCCGCCTGCCCGCTCCGGTCTTCTATCTAAACTTGGCCCGCAACCCCTGGAAGGGCCTGCTCGGCTCCGCCACCTCCGCCCTCGACGGCAAGCAGCTCCGCTACCGAGACCCTCGCGACCTGGCCGAAGCCATCAACGAGGTCATCGAGAAGATCGACGCCCGGCGCGCCCAATAGCCCGGGCGTCCTGCGCGCTCAGTTGCTGAACGTCGAGCAGGCCGGCGCGCCCGCCCCGGCCGCCGCCGTCACGCTGCCCGCCGCGTTGCTCAGCGTCAGGCTCACGCCGCCCACGTCCGCCGCCCGGCCGCTGACGTTGAAGATCGCCCGCAGCAGGAATCCGCCGGTCCGCTTCTGCGTCCCCGACGTGTCGGCAAAGCGGCCTTGGAAGGCCTGCACCAGGTCCGGCCGCGTCGCCGCGTCGCCGCCCAGCTCGATCGTCGCCGAAGAGCCCGGCGCGGCCTGGAACGCAAACCGCATCGAGGCCACCTCGCGGGTGTTCGAGTAGCCGGTCGCCTCCACCGTCAACTGCGTCGCCGAGGCGCACGAGAACGTCGCCGAATCGATCACCGGCGGACCGGTCGGAATCGGCGCGTCCAGCGCTCCGCCCTCCGCCGGGCTCACGTCCACGCCGTCGGCCTCGAACGTCGCCACGTAGCGCAGCGTCCCCGCCACGGTTCCGGTCTGGAAGGCCGCCTCCACGGAGCCGTCCGGCCCCAGCGGCAGCCTCTGCCTTACGCCTCCCGCGGCCCACTGCGCCGTCGTGCAGGGCGCCACCGGAACGTCGCCCGAGACCGCGCCGTTGGCCGTCGCCGCGTCGATCACGGTCACCGAGCAGGTCCGGCTGCTCGAAGCCGCTCCCGCTTGGCCGCCGGGGAATCCCCCGAGCAGATCCAACCGGAAGCTGTACACGCCCGTCTCGGTCGGAACGCCCGTCAGCGCGTCGCCCTCCACCGTCAGCCAGTCGCCGCCGTCCAGCGGCTCCATCCGCCACGAAGCTCCCGCCGTGTCGCAGGCCGCCACCAGCGGCTGCCGGTACGGCGCGCCCACCACCGCCGCCGGAAAGCCGCAGTCGATCTCCGGCGGCTTCGAGCTCGGCGCGGCACCCGTCGCCGCCGGGTTGATCGGAAACACCGTCACCTGCGGCGCCAGCCGCAGCGACTGCCGCAGCAGCACGTCCACCTCGGCCCCGGAAGCTCCTTCGGCCTCCACCCGCACCGTCGACTGCGCCGCCGAGCCCAGGCTGCCGCCCAGCACCAACACCGTGGCCGAACGCAGCACGCCCACCCCGGCGTAGTGCGCCAGCGGCGAGCCCGCGCCGCCCGTCTGCAGTGTCGCCGTGAACAGGCCCGGCCGCGGCGGCGTGAAGATCAAGTCGAAGCCGCAGTTCTGCCCCGGCTCGAGCACCGCGTCGCCGCAGTCCGAGGGCTCCACCACGAAGGGCTGGTCGATCGCCAGCGCCCCCACCCTCCCCGGCCCCGAGCCGCCGTTGAGGACCACGCAGCGCAGCCGGCTGTTGTCGCCCACCGCCGTGCGCGCAAAGGCGACCTCGCCGCTGGTCGGGCCGCCCACGCCGCCGTCTGTCGGGCAGCTCAGCGTCAAATCCTTCGGCGCCAGCTCGGGCTCCACCGGCACTACCACCGTCTGGTCCGCGCACGTGGAGCAGACCTCGGCCGGATTCCGGATTCGGATCGTCACCGACCCGCCCGGCGCCGACCCCGGCGGAATCGACAGGTCGATCCGCGAACAGATCGACGAGCCTGCCGCGTCCGTCGAGCAGTCCGAGATCCGCGGTTCGCCGCCCGTGCAGAAACCGCCTTCCAGCCCGTCCACCACGATCTCGGCCGATTCGTGGATGTTGGCGCCCGTGATCGTGATGACCGTGCAGCCGTTCGGCCCGACGCTCGTCGTCGGCGGATTCGTGGTCGGAATCAGCGGCTGAATGTCAAAGCAGGCCGGCGCGGAGACCAGTTGCGCGCTCGGCGCCGCCACGGTGACCTTCGGCGCCAGCGGATCGGCGGCGCAGGCCACGGTCGCATCGCGCGGACGCTCCCGCGCCAGCAGCGCCGGCGTCAGCTCCACCAGCACCGTCGTCTGGAATGGGGCGCTGGTCTGGCCGCTCCATTCCCGGCTCAGCGAAGCCGCCGGCGGGCAGGCGCTCGTCGCCGGCCCCAGCGCCGCGCCGTCCCAGCGAGCCTCCAGCGCGCCCGGGTCGCCGCCCGCCGCGCTCACGTCGATCGCCAGGCACATCGAGCCGCTTCCGGCCGTCGCGCTCATCGGACGCAGCGCCGTGATCTGCAAGTCCAGCGGATTCTCCACCACGTCCAGCGGCACGGGGCTCGAGCAGACCTCCGCCGTCCCGCTGCCGCTGCACACGCTCACCTGCACCGTTCCCGGCTGATCCACCTCGCCCGGCGGCAGACACACCGTCATCAGCGTCGGCGAAGCCGGCGCGGTCGGGTCCAGCCGCACTGGCCCGTTGAAGCCGTCGAGCAGCAGCACCGACTCCGGCCGAAACCCGCGTCCAGCCACCAGCAGCTCGCAGGGGCCGCCGATCGTCCACACCGTTGGGGCCAGGTTCGTGATGGTCGGCAGAATCCGCAGGTTCACCGCGTTCGAGCGCTGCCCGTCGGGATTCTCCACTTCCACCGGGGTCACTCCGGCCAGCGTCGTCTGGGTCGCGCTCAGGGTCAGGTTCATCTGCGAGGCGTTGAGCCACTGTACCGACGTCTTCGCCGCCGCGACGCCGCCAAAGCGGACCGTCGCCTGCGAGTCGAAGTTCGAGCCGTGGATGGCGATCGTCGCCGCTCCCGAGCCCGCAATCAGCGACGGCGGAGCCAGCGTCGTGATCGTCGGCGGCCCGGCGCTCGGGGCGCTGATCGTGAACTGGATCGGCCCCGACGTATTGCCGTTGGCGTTGCGGATCGTCACCACGCCCACGCCCGCCGTGGCCAGATTCGCCGCCGGAATCACCGCGCTCAGCCGATTCACCGCACCGAAGGTCGTCGCCAGCGGCTGCCCGTTCCACAGCACCGTCGCGCCCTGCTCGAAGCAGTCTCCCTGCACCGCCAGGTCCACCGGCCCGGAACCCACCGTCGCCGAACCCGGCTGCATCGTCGTGAACGGCGTCGCCCCGATCGTGAACGGGAAGGCGTTCGAGGTCACCTGTCCGGTCTTCACCACCACCTGCGACGCCCCCGGCGTCGCCAGCGCCGCCGAGGTGACCGTGCCGATCAACTGCCCGCCGTTGCCCGGAACCGTCGCCAGCGCCGTGCCGCCCAGCTCGATCACCCCGTCGAACGGCAGGTGCTGGCCCACCACGATGATGTCGAACGGCGCGCACGGCGGATACGACGCCGACGGCCGCACGCTCTCGATCAGCGGCGCCGTCGGCTGCGCCACCACGAACGGCAGCCCGCCCGACGTGTTGCCGTTGGCGTTGCGCACCGTGATCGTCGCCGTCGTCGGCGTCGTCAGGTTCCCCGCCGGCACGTTCGCCTGCAAGGCCGTCGCACTCAGAAACGTCGTCGGCACCGACTGCCCGTTCCACAGCACCGTCGCGCCTTGTTGAAAGCAGCTCCCCTGCACGATCACCGTCACGCCCGTCGAACCCGCCGTCGCCGTGTTGGGCTGCATGCTCGTGAACGGCGTCGCGCCTACCGTGAACGACACCGCGCTCGTATCCGGCAGCCCCGTCGTCTGGACCAGGACCGACGTCGGCCCCGGCGTCGCCAACGCCGCCGCCGTCACCGTCGCCGTCAGCGTCGTCGCATTCACGAGCGTCGTGTTGAGCACCGTCGAGCCCAGCTTGATCTTTGAGCCGGAGACGAAGTTCTGCCCCGTCGCGGTCAGCGTAAAGGGAGCGCACGGCGGCCCCGACGAGGTCGGCGACACACTCTGTAGCACCGGCGGATTATTGTTCACCTGGAACGGCAGCGCCGTCGTCGAGGTGTTGCCGTTGGCGTTGCTCACCGTCACGTTCGCCGAGCCCACCGCGGCCACGTTGCCCGCCGGAACCGCCGCCGTCAGCGTCGTCGCGCTCTGGAACGTCGTCGTCAACCCCTGCCCGTTCCACAGTACCGTCGCCCCGGGCTCGAAGCAGTCGCCCTGCACCGTCAGCGTGAACCCGCCTGAGCCCGCCACGGCCGAGGTCGGCTGCATCGCCGTCAACGGCGTCGGCCGAATCGCGAACGGCAGTGTGTTGGACAGCGGTTCATCGGGGTTTTCGACCGCCAGATCAACCGTGCCGGGCGTCGCCAAGTCAGCAGACTCCAGCGTCGCCGTCATCTGAGCGTCGTTCACATAGGTGGAGTCGATGAGGGTCTCCCCCAGTAAAACCACCGACGAAGAAGAGAAGTTCTGCCCGCTCAGCGTCAAGGTGATCGCCGCGCACGGCGGATACGACTGGTTCGGGCTGACGTTGGTCAACACCGCCTGGGCAAGAGCCGGCGCGACCGACGCCAACACCGCTAGGAAAGCTGTGAATCCGAGTCGAATCGTGCGCATCATCTCCATTTCCCGCGACGGGTCCCGCGACGGCGGCGCTAGGCCCAGTTTAGAGCTTTCCAGGGACCTTGCAAGTCGGCCTCGGCGCCCGAATATCCATGAGGGGGATCGGCGCATAATGGCGCTAAACTACATAGGCGTCCAATGCTACTCGGGCTCAACGTTTCCGTTTGGAAAGATTCCCGCCGCCGCGCGGCCTGGAATCCTCCCTTGCTGCTGCTGTTGACCAGCCTGGGAGCGGCGGCGCTGACCGCCCAGTCGCAAAAGGTCGAGCAAGGCCCCTACCGCCTGGAAATCTCCCTCGAGCGCGAGACCCCCAGCGGCTGGGAAACCGTCGAGCCCGGCCTGATCCTCGAAGCCGACGACCTCGTCCGCTTTCGCGTCGTCTCCAACGCCGACGGGTACCTCAACGTCAGCAGCAAAGGAACCAGCGGGGCCTACACCACGCTGTTTCCCTCCGTCGACGCCGGCGAGGAGAACCGCATCCTGGCCGGCCGCATGATCCCGGTGCCGCAAACCGCCGGCGCCTTCCGGCTCAAGGGCCCCGCCGGGCACGACATCGTCTATTGGGTGCTGAGCCCGCAGCCCTTGCCCGCGCCCTACCAGCCGCTGCCCGCCGCGCCGGCTTCTCCGCCGCCCAGCGCCGAGCTGATGCCGCGCTGTGATGAAACCATCCTGCGCGCCCGCGGCGACTGCGTGGACTCCTCGTCCGGCGTGCGAAGCTCACAGGATCATGGCTCCAACGCCTCCGCGCAGCGTTCCCGTGACCTGCTGTTCGTGCAGAAGAAGAAGTCCTCCGTCGTCAGCGCCCCCGAAGGCCTCCAGGGCCCGGTGATCTTCGAATACAGGATCGCCCACAAATAACGCCATGCCTGTCCTCGGCCGCCTCCTGCTCCTCTCCCTGTTGGCCGCGGCGGCCGTCGCACAACAGCCGGCCCAGCCCCAGAAGCGCGACTTGAACCTGGTGGACGAAGATCCGGCCAAGGTCCTGGCCGAATCCGGCGTCCCCCGCAGCTACGCCCTCGTCGTCGGCGTCTCGCAGTACCAAAAGCTGCCCGAGAAGAGCTGGCTGCAGTTCGCCACTCGCGACGCCGAAGCCATCTACCGCATCCTCATCAGCCCCGAGGGCGGCAACTTCCGCACCGAGAACGTCCGCCTGCTCACCGGCGACCAGGCCACCAAGGCCAATCTCACCAGGGAGCTCGAGGAGTGGCTGCCCGGCAAGGCCCAGCCCGGCGACCGCGTGCTCATCTACTTCGCCGGCCACGGCTTCGTCGCCGACGGACAGGCCTATCTGGCGCCCTTTGACGTCGACCCCGCCGACATCGCCGCCTCCGGCTACTCCATGAGCCGTCTCGGCGAGGTCATCGGCGGCAAGATCCAAGCCAAGGACAAGGTGCTCATCACCGACTCCTGCCACAGCGGCGCCATCACGCCCACTGCCGAGGGCGAAGCCAACTCGGCGCTCAACGCCTCTCTGCTCGACCTCAACACCTCCACCTTCGTGCTCACCGCCAGCCGCGACCGCGAGTCCTCCTACGAGGGCGACGCCTGGGGCGGCGGCCACGGCGTATTCACCTACTACGTCGTCAAGGGCCTCGAAGGCGAGGCCGACTGGAACGGCGACGCCATCGTCACCGCCGACGAGCTCGCCGAGTACACCCGCACCGAGGTCCGCCGCGCCACCCGCACGCTGCAAACGCCCACCTCCGACCGCGGCAGCTTCAACCCCAACATGCTGCTGGCCTACTTCCCCAGCGGCTCGGCCATCTCGCCCGCCGCCCCGCCCGAGGAGCGCTACGGCACGCTCGTGTTCGAGTCCAACAAGGACGGCGTCGAGCTGTTCCTCGACGGCGAGCCCCAAGGCGTCGTCAACCAGAACAAGCCCCTCACGCTCCCCGGCCTGCGCGCCGGCGCCCACTCCATCCAGGGCGTCAAGATGGGCTACGAGCCCGACGGCCCCCGCGAGGAGATCGTCTACCCGGGCCAGAAGAAGACCGTCAAGCTCAAGATCCTGTTCCCCCGCAAGCAGAGCCCCGAGGCCGCCAAGGCCCTCGAGGAAGGCGTCGAGCTCTACCAGCGCGGCGAGGAGCGCAACTACCGCAAGGCCGTCGAAAAGCTCGAGCTGGCCCTCTCGCTCGAGCCCGACTACTCCCGGGCGGCCATGTACCTGGGCCGCGCCTACAGCGCCCTGTTCGACTACGACGAGGCCAAGCGGGCCTACGAAAAGGCCATCGAGATCGACCCGGACTACCTCGAAGCCCGCTCCAGCTACGGCGGCATGCTGCTCGACATCGGCGAGGCCGACGAAGCCATCCGCCAGCTCACCTTCGTCACCCAGCGCGAGAAGGACAACTTTCTGGCCTGGCTGATGCTCACCCACACCCTGCACATCAAGGATCTCTACGACCGCTCCATCGAAGCGGCCCAGAACGCCATCCGGCTCGAGCCCGAGGCCGCCGAGCCGCACCTGGTGCTCGCCGACGACTACCGCCTCAGCGACCGCTGCGAGCAGGCCCTGCCCGAGTACGAGCGCTACCTGGAGCTGAGCGACTTCCAGAGCTCCGCCGCCGGCAAGATCTTCGGCTACGGCCTGCGCGGCTTCCTCGTCGGCGGCGGCAAGAAGACCCGCGCCTCGATCAAGGACATCTGGCAGACCCTGCAAGTCCGCGCCTACCACGGCCTCGGCGACTGCGAACGCATCCTCTACCGTCCCGACCCCGCCATCGCCTACTACCGCAAGGCGCTCGACGTGGCCGAGGACGACCCCATGCTGCACTTCGGGCTGGCCCTGGCGCTCACCCGCAAGACCGAGATCACCGGCGACCTCGCCTACCTGCCCCAGGCCCGCGAGCAGTTTCAGCGAGTCGTCTCCCTCAACCCCGCTTTGGACGAAGCCGAGCAGGCCCGCGGCTATATCGGTAAGATCGAGTCATTGCTCAAGGGGCAGTGACGTCCGGCCGAAGACACCATCATGCCTACGATCCACACCTTGCTCCGCGTCGGCCTCTCGGCCCTGCTCGTGGCTCTGTCGCTCCGCCCGGACGTGGCCTTCGCGCAAGCCTCCACCACGGCGCCGAAGCTCAAGATCAACATCCTCGACGGCCAGGGCGCGGTCAACAACGTCAAGCAGCGCATGGCGCGCGAGCCCGTGGTGCAGGTCACCGACGAGAACGACCGCCCCGTCGGCGGCGCCTTGGTCACCTTCGCCCTGCCACAGCAAGGCCCCAGCGGCATCTTCTCCAACGGCGCGCGCTCGCTGACCGTCACCACTGACGCCAACGGCCAGGCCGCCACCGGCCCCATCACGGCCAACTCCTCCAAGGGCGATTTCGAGATTCAAGTCTCGGCCTCGCACGAGGGTCAAACCGCGACCACGACGCTCAACCAGACCAACATCGGCGCGGGCCTGTCGGCGGCGACCCTGGGAATCATCATCGGAGCCGTGGCCGCGGGCGCGGCCATCGCCATCATCGCCTCCACCGGCGGCGGCAACGACTCACAGACCAATCGCACCACCACCATCACCCCCGGCGGAGGCACGGTGACTTCGCCGCTGACGATCGCGCCCGGCATGGCCGGCCGCTCCGGCGCCCCCGGCTTCCAACTCTCCTGGTAAGCAGAACCAGGCAGCCCCTCAGCCCCAAGTCCCCTGCAAACCCTGCGCAGGCTCGGCAATTGACTGGAACCTTACCAACCGCACGGTATCGCTGTTCTTCAGCGCCGCCAGCGGCATCACGCCGGCCTCCAGCATCTTCTCGATGCCCCGCTCGGTCAGCAGCGCCTCGGTCGGCGGCTGCAGCTTGTCCTCGCCGTCCTCGCTGTAGGAGTACAGCGGCAGCCGCTCCGCGTCCCGCGCCCGCAGCCGCATCTCCCAGCCCTGCTCGCTGAAGGTCTGCGCCGCCAGGCAAGCCGCCAGCAAGGCCGCGTTCGCCCACAAGTAGTCGTCCGGCCCCGGCGCGCCCTCGATCTCCTCGAACGCGAACGTCTCGCACGGGTCCGAGTCCCGCCCGTACGGCGCCCTCGCCAGAAAACGCGGTCCCGCCAGTCCGATCCAAGGCGCCTCCGGAAACGTCCGCAGTTGCCGCCACCATTCGCTCGGCTCCGCCTGCCACTGGTTCGGCTCGGCCAGCGCCTCCGCCGACGGGCAACCGTACAGCGCCGGCGAAGCCCCCGCCAGCAGCGGCGCCTCGGCCGCCCGAGCCAGCCCGCCCAGCATCGCGATCAGCCGCACATCGTCTTCGCTATCGCCGATCGTCAAATCCGCGGCCAGCAGCGACCAGCGCGGCGCGCCCGGCGTCGCCACCGTCGACTCCACCAGCACTTTGTACAGCGCCGACTCGCTCAAGTCCGCGCCGCCGAACAGGTCCGCCTCCATCTCTTCCCGCGACACGTCCAGCAGGTAGAGCTTCAAGTCGACACCCGTCTCGATCCGCCGCGTGAGCTGAAACAGCGTCCGCCACAGCGCCTCCAGCCGCGCCAGCGGCGGATACCGCAGCAGCGCCCGCATCGACTCGCCAACCGTCTCGTCCACCTTGCCGATCAGCTCCGGCTGCCGCGGGTCGGCCGCCGGCTCGGCGTGCTTCTCCACCACCCGGTCGATGAACTGCTCCAGCCCGTCCTTGCGCCGCGGCGCCGGCGCCGCCTCGGTTTCGGACAGGATGCTGTCGAGCAAGCTGCCGCCGCCCGCCGCGGGCGCGACCGTCACCGCCGCCGGAGCCGGTTTCGGCGCCGCCGGCTCGATCTCCGCCTGCATCCGCCGCGCCGCTTGCCGGAACGACGCCGGGTCCTGCAGTTGCTCCCGCAGATCCTTGAGCTGCTCGAACGCCGGAACCTCCTCCAGCAGCCGATCCGGGTGAAAATCGTCCAGCTCGTGCAGCTCCAGCGTAAAGCTGCCGCCGTCGCCCAGCCCCAACTTCACGCCCGGCCGCAGCCGCGCCAGCACAGCGTCGAAATTGTCTCGATCGACAGCCAGCGGACGCCTCTGCGCCAACGCCGGACCTGCGGCGTCAGCCCCTCGCGAAGCCCTCCCGCTGAAGTCGCCCAACAGGAGAATACGAAATGGATCTTCGCGCATCGGCCCCCATTCTCAACTACCGCCCGGCCCCTGTCAAAGCCCCTCTTCTCGGGCGCCGTCGGGTCTGCTAGGGTAGAAATCCATGCGCCGGCTGCAACCCGTCATCTGGTCGAAGGGCACGTTCCTGACGCCGCAGCACTTACAGGCGCAGGACCGCTACATCGAGGGCTTGCTCGGCTTCCGCCTGCAAGCCCAGACCTTCCGCCCCTGGGGCTTTCGCGAGCTCGAGATCGACCAGGAGCAGCTCTCCAACGGCATCCTGCAGGTCAACCGGGCCTCCGGCCTCATGCCCGACGGCTTGGCCTTCGACATCCCCGGCCCCGACCCGGCGCCCACGCCCAAGCCCCTCGCCGCCCACTTCAAGGGCGACCGCCGCCGCCTCAAGGCCTTCCTCGCCATCCCGCCCTTGCGCGAAGGCGCCGTCAACGTCTCGCCGCCCACGGACCGCGCCGACACCCGCTACATCTCCGAGGCCATGGCCTTGCGCGACGAGAACACCGGGCAGATGGAGAAGTCCATCCAGGTCGGCCGCAAGAACTTCCGCATCGTCACCGAAGTGGAGTCCCAGCGCGGCCTCACGGTGATGCCTCTGGCGCACGTGGAGCTCTCCGCCGCCGACGTCTTTCAGCTCGACCCGCGCTTCGTGCCGCCCGTCAGCGTCACCGCCGCCAGCGAATACCTGGTCGCCATCGCGCGCCGCATCGTCGAGATCCTGGCCGCCAAGAGCACCACCCTCGCCGGCATCCGCCGCGAAAAGAACGCCCTGCTGGCCGACTACACTACCTACGACGTCGCCAACTTCTGGCTGCTCTACACCGTCAATTCTTACTTCCCCGGCTTCCGCCGCCTGTTCGAGGGCAACCGCTCCCACCCCGAGCAGCTCTTCCGCACCATGCTCGAGATGGCCGGCGCCCTCACCGCGTTCTCCTCCGAGATCCAGACCGCCGACCTGCCCGTCTACGACCACTCCGACCTCGGAACCTGCTTCACCGACCTCGACGAGAAGCTGCGCCGCCTGCTCGACACCGTCATCCCGCGCAACTTCATTACCCTGCCGCTCGAAAAGGTCCGCACGGCCATTTACGCCACGAACATCGAAGAGCGGCGCTTCCTCGAAGGCACGCGCCTCTTCCTCGGCGTGGCCACCGAAGCCCGCGTCTCCGACCTCATCAACCGCGGCCCGTCGCTCATCAAGATCGGCTCCAACGACTCGGTCGACCAGATGGTCCGCCAAGCCCTGCCCGGCCTGGCGCTGCGCCACCTGCCGAATCCGCCGGCCACCCTGCCGGTCCAGAAGAAGTATCAGTACTTCAGCCTCGACCCGGTGGGCGAAGCCTGGGAGCAGATCGTGCGCACGCGTTCCCTGGCCGCCTTCGTCCCCGACGAGCTGCCCTCGCCGCGCCTGGAGCTGGTGATCCTGCTGCCCGAAGGCCAAACGGTCTAGCCAGTGGGGCCGGACATTCCTGTCCGGCCGGCCCCTTCAAGCCAGGGGGTGCCCGCGGTCTTCCAGCGGAAACCGCAGCTCCCGCCCCTTCGCCTGCGACTGGTACACGCCCACGATCATCTCGATCGTCCAGCGCCCGTCCACCTCGCTGCACACCGGCTTGCGGTCCTGGTCGATGGATTCCAGCAGATCCGCCACCAGCAGGGCATTGGCCAGGATGTGCCGGTCGGCGTGGGAAAAGCCCTCCGGCTCGTCCGCCTGGATCGGCTCCCAATTGGCCCCATCTCCCGGCAGCCACGATGCCGAGCGCAGCACGGCCGTCTCCCCGCCGCCGGGGTAGATCGCGTTCGGCAGGTAGATCACGCCCCGGCTGCCGTAGATCCACGTCCCAAAGCGCAGCGGATGAGTCTGGTTCGAGTCCTTCGAGCTGAAGTAGCCGTGTACGCCGCCGTCGAAGGCGTACATCGCCGCAATCTCCCGCCCGGCGATCGGCCCGATCGGCTCCCGCGGCGTCCCCGGCTGCATCGGCCCGCCCTTGGTGGTCACGTGCGCGACCACGGACTGCGGGTCGCCCAGCAGCATCCGCATCACGTCCATCAAGTGCGAACCCAGTACCATCAGGTCCTCGCCCCCGGCGCGCGTGTCCTCCTTGCCGCGCGTCCGCACCTCCTGGATGTCGCCGATCTCCCCCGCCCCCACGATCTCCCGCACCTTCTTCACGTACGGCGAGCTTCGCATCTGATGGGCGAGCTGCAGCTTGATCCCGGCGTCCTGCACGACTTGCACCATGCGGTCGGCGTCAGCCAGATCCTTGGCGAAGGACTTCTCCTGAAAAACATGCGCGCCGGCCTCGGCCGCGGCCGTCAGCATCTCCACCCGCTGGTCCAGGTGCCGCGGACAGATCGAAACCAGGTCCGGCTTCTCGGTCCGCAACATCTCGCGGTAGTCGGCGTAGGAGCGGGCCGCCCGGCAGCGCTGCTGCGCCTTGGCCCGGCCGGCGGCGTCCGGGTCGGCGACGGCCACCACCTCGATCGCCGGAAAGGCGCTCCAAACCGTATCGATGCCGTGGCCCCAATCGCCGCGCCCGGTATGGCCGATCACGGCGACCCGGCGAGGTTTTTGCGCCGCCGGAGACGAAGCGGCTGCGGCAAACAGGGCAAGCAGATCACGGCGACGCATGGCGTTGTAGCGCGCGCCTCCAGGCGAGCCGCGCAGGCCTTCCGGCCTGCGTTCCGGTATGCCGCAGCGCGTCCCCTAGAGCATACAGCCGCCGTCAAGCTTTTCAAGCGTCAAGGCCTGGCCGCCAACGAATACCGCACGATCTCCCGGTCATTGCGAATGATCAAACAACGGTTCGCATAGGCAGGGTGCGTCCAGTGCACCGCATCGAGTTCCCGCCGCCGCATCGAGGGCTGCGTCGGTTCGAGCAGAAACGTCCTATCGATCTCCTCGAAGCCCTCCGGCTTCAGTCGCGCCAGGACCAACTCGCCGCGGTCGTTGTTGATGAAGTAGCGGTCGCCCTGCCGAACGATCTGCCCTGACGCCCAGCGGGCGTCCTCTTTGGTCAGCGCATGCGTCTCCCACACGCGTCGCCCCGTGCGCGCGTCCAGCGACCGCAGCGCGCCGTAGCTGCCGATGCCGTACACGCGGTCGCCGTCCACCACCGGCGTGGTCACCAGCGAATGCAGCCCGTCGGTTTCGATCTCGCTGTTCGAATTGCCCTTCCAGATCAGCTCCGCTCCGGGTCTTTCGGAGTCCAGCCGGTACATCCGCGAGCCGTTGTAGAACGACGACACCAGCAGGCCATGGGGGCTGAGAACGGGAGTAGCGACCACCAGCCCCACGTTGGCCTGGAACGGCTGTTGCCACAGCACCGCGCCGGTTTCCGGGTCGAGCGCCTGGACCGCCTGCGGAGTCCACTGGACGACCTGCCGCCGTCCTCCCACCTCGATCAAAATCGGCGGCGAGTAGCCGGGCTCGCTATCGGACGACAAAGCCCGCCACAGCTCTTTGCCCGTCCGCTTGTCGAACGCCACGACCTTGGCGTCGGGCTCGCCGCCCAGCAGCACGATCAGCCGATCGTCCACCACCAGCGGAGCGGCCGTGAATCCCCACGTCGGCAACTGCGCCGAGAAATCCCGCTGGGCGTTGAGCTGCCAGACGACTTCGCCATCCGAGGCGCGCAGGCACAGCAGATCGCCCACCGCGCCGTAGACGTAGACCCGGTCGCCGTCCACGGTGGGCGTCGCGCGCGGCCCCAAATCATACTGCAAGCCGGCGTAGTCGACCGGCCACTCCCGCTGCCACAGCCGCTCTCCGGTCTCTTCGTCCAGGCAGAGGGCGCGCTCGACCCCCTTGGAGCCGGTCCCGGGCTCGAGCTCGGTGACAAACACCCGGCCATCCGCAACCGCCGGCCCCGCATAGCCTCGCGAGATCGGCTTGCGCCAGACGGCTGTCAGGCCCTCGGCCGGGAATTTCTCGAGAACCCCGTCCTCGGTCCAGACGCCTAACCGGCCCGCGCCGCGCCACTCCGGCCAGTCAGCGGCGGGTAATATTGTGGCAAACAGCAGGGCGAGAGCGACGCGCATGGCGGCTTCATTGTAGGGCCACCGGCCGGCCGCCGCGTGGAGACGGACATTCTCGTCCGTCTTCTCCCTACAGCCCAGCCCGCAAATAAGCGATCACGTCCGCCAATTCCTGCTTCGTCATGTCCTCTTCCAGCCCCTCCGGCATCAGCGACACCGTCGACGCCCGCATCTCCTCGATCTGGTCCCGCCGCACCGACACATCCTGGTACTCCCCGCGCAGCGTCACCGACTCCGCCGACTCGCCCGCCAGCAGCCCGTCCAGAATCATGCCGTCCTTGGTCACCACCATGTAGTTCGTGTAGTTCGACTGGATTTCGAAGCTAGGGTCCAGAATGTGCGCCAGCAGCTCCTCCTGCGTCTTGTTGTTCACACCCGAAAGGTCCGGCCCCAGCCGCCCGCGCTCGCCCTGGCTCAGGTGGCACTTGGCGCAGGTCTTCTTGAACACCGCCTCGCCCCGCCCCGCGTCGCCCGTCAGCGCCAGCACGTCCTTGTACTGCTCCACCACCTTGGCGCGCCCACCCGAGCCCGAGCCGAACAGCTTCGCCGCCCGCGTCCGCACTTCCTCGGAAGGATGCTCCGCCAGCCGAATCCGCGCCACCGGGTCGATCGCCGCCGGCGGAATCGCGCCGCTGTCCACCGCCGCCAGCAACTGGTCCACCCAGCCCTGCCGCCGAATCAGCGTGTCCACCGCGCGCGTCCGAGCCGCCGGGCCATAGCCGCTCCAGCCCGCCAGCAGCAGCTCGGCGGCAGCCGGCTCGTCAAAGCTCGACAGCGTCTCGATCGCCGCCTCGTGCAGCTCCGGGGCCGCCGGCGACGACAGGATCTTCCCCAGCGCCGGCGCCACCTCGTTCCACGTGCCGCCCTTCAAGAACCGCACCGCCCGCACCCGCCGCTCCAGGTCAATCTCTTCGCTCACGGCCGCCCGCTGCGCGTCCGAAAGCATCGTCGGCAGCGCAAAGTACTGCGCGTCTCCCAGCGCCGCGTCCCGCACCGTCTCGTCCTTGTCGCCCATCCAGCGGCTGAACAGAGCCTCCGCGCCCGAAACCTTCAGCCGCCGCTCGCCCGAAAGCTCCAAGCCCCGGCCCAAGCCCTCCAGCGCCGCCGCCTTCCACGCCGGCGCCTGCAACCGTGGGCTGCCGCCCACCGCCTGCAAGAACAAGCCCAGCCCCTCGCCCTTCGGCGCCGCCCCAATCTGCGCCGCCAACCCGGCCAGAAACTCCCGCCGCCCCTCGGCGTCGTCGCCGTCGCTGAAGAAGTCCCTGTGCGAGCTCAGCAAGCGGTTCAGCACGTCAAACGGCCGCCCGTTCGCCGAGGTCAGCAGCGCCGCCCGGAACCACGGATCGGCCGCATTGGCCGCCGCCATCGCCGCCACGGCCTTCTGCGACCCGTCGATCTCTCCCAGCGTCAGAGCCACCTGCAGCCGCACCTTCGGGTCCTCGTCGCTCTGCATCCCGACGACCGTGTTCGCCAGCTCCGGCAAAAAGCCCTCCGCCAGCCGCACCGCGTGCCGACGCACCTCCGGGTGCTCGGCCGCCAGCGCCGCTTTGACCTCGGCGGACGTCAGCGCCCCCAGCCCGTCCAGGGTCCACAGCGCGTGCAGCTTCGACTCCGGCGTCGGCCCCTCGGCCGCCATCTTCCGCAACGCCTCCGCCGCCGAGCCGTCCTGCTTCTCCAGCAGCAGCCGCTGCGCCGTCCTGCGGTGCCAGGCGTTGGCGTGCGCCAACAGCTCCACCAGCTCCGCCGTCGAAGCCGTTCCCAGCGAAACCTCCAAGCCCCTCTCCACCGCCGGCTTTTTCGGCTTGATGCGCCAAATGCGGCCGCGGTCCGTGCCGCGGTAGAAGTCCAGTTGCAGCCGCTTCTGGATCGCCATCGGAATCGACGCCGGCTCCTCGATGTACTCGCGGTAGAAGTCCATCACATAAAGGTTGCCGTCCGGAGCGTTGGCCAGGTTCACCGGCCGGTGCCAGGGGTCGCTCGATGCCAAGAACTCCTTGCCCACCGGCCGCGGCTCCGAGCGATACGTCACGCCCTTGTCGAACAGCAGCTCCCGGTGCACCAGCCCGCCGTTGGCGTCGGCGATAAACACGTTGCCGTAGAAATCCGGCCCAAACGCGTCGCCCAGGTAGACCGTCGCGCCCGTCGCCGCCGTAAAGTGGCCGCCCACCAGCTCCACCCGCCCCGGCTTGGTCTCGTCATAGCGCTCCTGCCTCACCTGCGTGCGCTCCACGCGCCACTGCTGCGGCTTGGTCAGCGGATAGACCACCGAGTTCGACGGATCGTCCTCGGGCACATATTGCAGCAGGCTCGGCGGCGCAAAAAACGCATTCCGCAGCACATAGCGCGCCGGCAGCACCGCGTGCCGCAGATGCACCGTGTTCTGCGACATGAAGCGGTCGCCCCACTGGTTGAACGTCATGCCGAACTGCGTCGGCCCCGTCGCCGGCGCGAACTCGCCCGTCCCCGGGTGGAACCGAAAATCGAACCCGCGAATGAACACCGGCTTGCGGTCCGGAAACTTCGGGGACTTGATCTCCCCCGGCCGGCCGTTGTTGGCGGCATAGATCCAGTTGTCGTACCCGAACCGAAAATTCGTAATGCGGGCCTCGGGGCTGACGTTGGTGTCGAACCCCGTGTACCAAACCTCGCGCAGGTCGGCCACATGGTCGCCGTCGGTGTCCTTCAAGTAGAGGATGTCCGGCGCCGACGCCACAAAGATGCCGCCCTTCCAAGGGAAAACGCTGGTCGCCTGCAACAGGTGGTCGGCAAAGAGGGTCGCCTTGTCGATCCGCCCGTCGTGGTCGGAATCCTCGAGGTAGCGAATGCGGCTGGCGGGCTGATCGCCGGCCTTGGGATCGAAGGGATAGTCGAGCATCTCGGCCACATACAGGCCGCCGTTCTCGTCAAAGCAAAGCTCGACGGGGTCGGCGACGTTGGGCTCGGCGGCAAACAGCTCGAGCTGAAAGTCGTCGACGATCTGGAAGGTCTGGACCGCCGCCGAAGGCTCCGTGGGGTCGGTATCGTAGGGCCCCTTTTCGGGCTGAGACGAGCCGCACGAGAGCAGCAGCGCGAGGAGCGAGAGCAGAGCCGGCAAGCGAGGGTTCACACGGCCATTGTAGCTTCGGGCAGAAGACGATTCGCGCAGCGAGAGCCCGTCAGCGTCCCGTAGGGACGCTGTAGAAACCAGCCCCCGGTGAAACCCGGGGTCCACGAACACCCAACCCACACTCTCCTCCCGTTTGCGATCGACCGCAGGACAAACGCCTTCGTCCCCTTTCACCAACCTCCGCCGACCGCCCCGCCACGCGCGGCGCGTCTCCCAGCCCGCACACGCCAAGCCCGAACCCCTTCCCTATGCCAAGGCCA
Organism: Acidobacteriota bacterium; assembly: GCA_016125275.1. Taxonomy (GTDB): domain Bacteria; phylum Acidobacteriota; class Terriglobia; order Bryobacterales; family UBA6623; genus RI-231. The sequence goes on from WGMB01000003.1 coordinate 1,686,283, forward strand.
AACCAGGCGACAATACTCCCACCAACACAGGGGTAAGGCCCTTATGCTGTGCTAAACTGTGGCCCATTTCCGATGACCGAGATCGCGATACTGCAGTTAGGTGACGTGCACTACCCCGACGAAGAAAGCCGGCGGGCAATTGACCACGCCGACGACGCTCTTCCCGCGAGACTGGTGGAAGGTATCTCCCCGAACCCGCTGCAAATCGTCATCCGGGCAATAACCAAACTACCGCCACGCGATCGGCATGCCTACCTGCTGTGTGGAGACCTGACTTCTAGAGGAAGCGTCGAAGGTTACGACAAGTGCGTCCAGTACCTCTCCGACGCTCTCGCCTTGACATCCGTTGCGGACTCCAAGTTCCATGTCGTACCCGGGAACCACGATGTCGACCGAGCTGCCGTAGACCACGACAGTCCAACGTATGACCAAAAGTTCCAGCGCCTGCTAGAAGCCTGGCGGCAGCGAGGCAAGTCCCTCACAACGACCCGATTTCGCAACACCCTCTTGAGGGTGAAATCCTGTAAGTCAGCGATCTATTCGTTAAATTCATCGATCGGCTGCGGGGAGCGTCGATTCCTCCCTGCACAGATTACAACAGAACTTACCGCGCTCTTGTCTGAGTACGAAAGACAAACCAGCACACATGAAGCATTCACATTACTGGGTGAGGTGCTGGACACCCCCGCTTTTCTTGAGAACGACATAAGTGAGGTCACCGGACATATTGGCGGTCTCCCAGACTCGATCCTGCCGGTTATCGTGTCGCACCACAATCTCCTGCCCCAAGCCACGCCTCGCCTCTCGCTCTATGCTGAACTCGTCAACGCTGGCCTGACCAGGGCTCGCCTCTCTCGGCTGGGTCGCCCGGTCATATATTGTCACGGGCATATTCACGATACTCCTGTCGAGATAATTACTAATCCGGACCGCGTAAGTGGTTCTCTTATATCCATATCAGCCCCTCTGCTTTCTGATGGCTTTAACGTCGTTCGCGTTCGCTTTGGAGAACGCCGCACTCCCATTGGAGTCATGCTCAGTCGTTACAAGCTTGATCAAAGGACGCTGAGAATAAGTCCTGATCAGACTCCGATTCGCATCTTTCCCACCATACCCGGTCGTTGGCAAACCCTGGCGCATCCCAGCCTACCAGGAGTGTTGGCCAGGTTGCGTAGTGGTAGATTATACAGACTTGTGGACGCATTCCACGCATACTCCAAGCGAAATCCAGGGCTGCGAGAGTCGGTTTTTGCGGAAGTGATCGAGGAAGGTTTCTGGCTTGGACTGCTTCAAGTCCAGGATCATGATCTAGACTTCCCTCACTGGAAGATCGAGAAGGTAATACGATGACTGTATCGCCGTTCGCCCAGGATCGCTTTGAGTATGAGCACAAACATATCTACTTTCTGCCGCAACCGCTTTTCACAGAGCTTCTTATTCCAAAGTCAATTTATCTCGTAGGCACCCGAGGCACAGGCAAGACGACCATTCTGCATGCCCTAAGCGCCAAGGAGCAAGCGGCGAACCCCAGCCTGAAGGGCCAACTTAATGGGTCATTCCCGGCGTTGGACTACTTTGGCGTCTACCTAAAACTCACTAAGTTCCTTTCGGCGGACCTTGAGGCGTGGTTGTCTACTTATGATATATCGATCGGCGGTAAGATCTTTTCGTTTTACTTGGAAGTACTCTTTATAGAAGCTGTACTAGACTCCATTTCCGAGCTCTTGGCTTCGCGGCACTTGAATGTGTCGGTAGCGTCTGAGTATGCGACCACGCAGCGCATAATTGGGCACGTGACAGAGTTGCGGCAGATGGCTGGCCAATCTAATGTCGCTCTTCCTCGATTGTGTTCTGCCTTCGCTCACCTCCGAGAGCAGATCGAGACCTGGGCTCAGCTCAAGCTCGCTCTGACTCCGGAAGAGCTAAGTCGACGGGTCCGTCTCCGGCCGATTGGTGCCCTAGGTAGAGATGTCTTTCCCGTTCTGCGCGACCTGTGTGCGTCCACTGGCGAATTTGAGGGCCGTGACCGCCTCGCTTTCAAGGTGTGCCTCGATGAGGCTGAGGTGCTCCAAGATCTGGGCCAGACATGCCTAAACACTCTGGTTCGCCTTTCCGAGCACCCGCTTTTTGTCGTTGCCTCGTACGTTCGAGAGCGAGACAACCTGCAGGCGACATATCTTCCGAATGTCAGTGCTGATAGCCCAGATCGCCGCATAAAGCCCCTCGATGAGGCGCTGTCGGGGAGTTTTCGGGATTTTGCACAGGGCGTTGCAACCGTTAGGATCCGAGATCGTGTCCGAAATGCCGATATAACATTCACTGCCGAGACGACTCTCGGCAAACTAGACATTAATAGGCTCTTGGAAAGAATTTTGAAGCATTCGGAATCGCCACTGGCTCGGGAGATGCAGGATGCGGCCGAAGAACTTAGTCGCACGGAGTTCTATCGAGGTGGTCCGGATTCCACTCAGGCGAAGCCATACTACGAAGCGCATGTTGTTCGCTCTCTCGGGATTGAGATCCCCGAAAAAGGAACACCACGCTGGAAGAGGCGGTCTCAGGAGAGCGCAGAAATCCGTAAAAGGATGGTCGCCTCCTATTTGGTGCTTTGTTCCCGACTCAACGTCCAGCCGAAGTATGCATTCGCGGAAATGCTTTTCGACATCAGTGACCGCTGTATTAGAGATTTTCTCGGGCAGCTCGATTCACTGCTGTCACACAGCGGGGTAGAGTTGGTCCAGTTTTGCAGTGAGCGCATACCCGTCGACATTCAGAACGCGGCTCTGGTGAAGGCTGCCGAGCGCAAGCGAGATTTCGTTCCGCGCTCGGGGCTCTCGCTCCCAAAGGACACGGCAAGGCTCCTAGATGCATTAGGCAAGATTACTGCAGTGCTCCATAGTAGCGGCGATACCAGTAGATCTCTCCGCTCAAGTGAGCGTGGCCGGTTTTGCCTTGACCTACCGGCGGAATCGTCCGAAGCAAGTAGTAGGATCGACGAATTGATCCTTGAGGCGGCGGAGAGAGGCTACCTTCAACTTCTCAGGAGCGATGGTAATCGACGCATTTTTCGAGTCCACAACTCCCTCGCGCCGTTCTACTCTTTTTCTTACCGAGGTTCATATTATGAAATCCAAGTCAGTGTCAAGGATCTTGTCGAGGTTCTAAATCAACCAGACCACGATGCGTTCGAGGGAGCAGTAGAGCGGCTAGCTCGCCGGCTTGCAGGTCTCCCGGAGAACGGCTTCCCGCTGCTGGAGTTGATGGAGCAAGGGGGAAACGTAGAGGGATGAAGTATCAGGATGCGTTTCTGCAAGCCGTGTCGATCTCCAGTTCAGGACCACCGCGGGCCCTCCGCGACCGCTATGACGTAGGCCTTTTTTGCCCGAGCTGGGATGCCAGATGTAGATCGATACTTGCCGTTGCAGAGGTGGCTTGGGATATTTCGATCGTTCTGGAACTCGAGTCGGACGATCCCGAGGGACACAGGGCTCAAAACTTCCGTGATGTGGAGAGGTTCGTTAAAGAACGGAGCGGAGAAGTGATCATCTGCAAAGGGGAGTCGGTGAACACTGCCGCGCTATGGGAAAAGTTGCACGTAGCTCTAAGAGGTGCATGGGGCGATCGGCGTAGTAGCAGCATGTTTATCGATTATTCGACTTGCCCTCGGTTCTACTCTTTGGGAAGTTTTGCAGTAGGGGTTAGCAGCGGGCGGGTGGGAGTAGTAGATTTTTTTTATAATGAGGCTGAGTATACTAAGACCAGCACAGAGGGTGAGTATGAGGACTACCCGTTCTCGTCAGGAAGATGGCAAGTTGTTCCTATACACGGCCTGCAAGGCAGTTTTCGACCTACGGCACCAAAGCTATTTGTGGTGTCGGCCGGATTTCAGGGCGACAAGACCGCGCGCGTCCTCTCGAGGGAAGACCCCCACCGCGTAAGCTTACTTATGCCGATTCCTGGGACGGTTCTGGAGTATGATGCGGAAGTCCGTGCTAGGAACGACGACATCGTAAGGACCTATCTGATACCGGGAGAGCAGATCATCGAGGCAGCCGCTGGAGATGCTGTTGCAGCGTGGAAGCGGCTTGGGAAGGCCGGACTTGAGAGGTTCGAAGAAGAGGATGTGTACTATCTGTGCTGTGGGACAAAGCCACATTCTCTAGCTTTAGCGCTTCGCTCGATAACGACTACCCATCCGACTGTATTGTACAATATACCAGAGCGCTTCAACTATGTGCCAGTGGTGCCGACGGGGAGAAGCTGGGTGTACAAGATCCGGGACCTCAGCAGTCTCCTGTACTAGGTCAAAAATGCCAAGGCCATTTTTGAGGTGGGTGGGGGGTAAGCGATGGCTTGTAGGGGAGGTAGCTCGCCTAGCGGGGAAGGGAGGTTACTCCCGCTATGTGGAGCCGTTCCTGGGAGGAGGTGCAGTCTTTTTTGGTCTCGGATTGAGTAACGCAGTCCTTGGCGATCGCAATGAGGAATTGATGAATGTATACGCCCAGGTGCGGGACCGTCCGGAGCAATTGATTCGGCAGCTCAAGAAGTTGGAGGTCAGCAGAGAGTCGTTTGGAGCCGTGCGGCAGGATCGGCCCAAGGGAGCCGTTGGGCGTGCGGTTCGGTTTTTGTATCTCAATCGCACCGCATTCTCAGGACTTTATCGTGTGAATATGAGAGGGGAGTATAATGTTCCGTACGGAGGCGGGCGACGCACGCCAGAGGTTCTGTGGAAGCGGCGATTGCTAGAGGGGGCGTCGGAAGCCCTCCAAGGGGTCGAGTTAGTTTCGGGGGATTTTGAGAAGACAGTCGACGCGTGCCGAGAGGGTGATCTGGTGTATTGCGACCCTACGTACGCAGGAGAGCGGCCACGGGAGCGGTTCGACAGGTACAACGCTGAGAAGTTCACTTGGCGGGATCAGGAGCGACTAGCGAGGTCCTGCAGGCTGCTCGCGGAAAGGGGATGCACGGTGATCGTCAGCAATTGTGCGGATTCGAGCGTCTTAGAGTTGTACTCGCCGCATGAGTTTGTTGTCGTGGAGAGGCTCTGCCGGGTTAGTGCGAACGTTCGCCATCGGACGCGGGTGAACGAAGTGCTGATGGCTTTTCGGCCGAAAGGCCGGACAGGGCGATAGGTGAGGTCGGGGACAGAGACGCCAGGGGATCTCTTGATCGTCCCCCGCCACCCCCATCCCGCATTTTCCAAGCCACCCAACCCCAACCCCATCAACAAGTTCCACTCCCAGCCAACACAAATTCCTTGCACCCCCGCGCTACCCTGAAATCGCGGGGCCAAATCATCCACCCGGCCCCGATGTCAGGAATCATGAAGAAAAAGCTGACAAAAGCGGACATCTATGCCCTGGCCAAAACCCGTCAGGACCCGCCCGTCACCGAGCGCCAGCACCGCCTCATCGCCGCTCTGCTCGACAGCCACACGCTCAAGGCCGCCGCCCATGCCGCCGAAGTCGCCGAGCGCACCGTCTACCGCTGGCTCAAGCAGCGCCCCTTCCGGGACGCCCTCCAGCAAGCCCGCCGCGAGCGCTTCTGCGTCAGCAACGCCCTGCTCCACAAGCTCGCCCTCGACGTCCCCGCGCAGATCGCCGCCATCCTCCAGGACCCGGCCACAGCCCCCACCACCCGCATCCGAGCCCTCTCCACCTTGCTCCGCTTCGCCCAACAAGGCATCGAAATCGACGACCTCGCCAATCGCGTCAGCAACCTCGAGACTTCCACCAAATCCAACAGCAAGAGGCCCTAGCCGCCATGGTCACCCTCCCCAACCACAACCTCCGCAACCGCGTCGAGCGCATGGAGCGCCATTACCCTCCAGCCCTCGCCGAGCCCGAGGTCATCATCCGCGTCTACGGCGACTACGAGCAGGGCGGCTACACCATGTCCCAGATCAACTACGGAACCCACACGGAATTCTTCATTTATGACCTGGATCCCGACGAATACGCCGAGTTCATGACGCCCATCGAGGGCGTGGACGACGAGCCCGTCGACATCCTCGCACCCGGCGAGCCGTCCGACTTCCAGGCCCCAGCCCCGGAACCCGAACCGGAGCCCGACCACAACCCCACGCTAGCCGCCCGGCAACCCCCCATCCGCATCACGCCGTCCGAAGGCCCCCGCCACCTCGACCCCGTCCTGGCCTACCACCTCCGCCTACCGGAAAGCGCCCTCGCCCCGCCGGTCCGCGACCCGCTTCCCCCGCGCCGCGAATTCTCGAGCCCCGTCACCACCCCCGGCCGCGGCCCCGCCGCCGACATCCGCCTCACCTTCTCCTCCCCCAAATCCCCCCGCAAACGCCCCACTTTCCAATAGCGAATTAGAGCCCCAGGCGTGGGCCTGGAAAATTTTCCGGACAGCCAAGACTCTATTCAACCCCGCTCCCCACCAACCTCCCCAGCCCCTCCAAGTTCTCCCGCAGCGACTCCTCGGCATCCACCTCCGGCCGGTGATCCAAAATCCCGATCGGCCCCGCATACCCCGACTCCCGCACCAGATCGATCATCCCCCGGTCCTGCGTCCCCGTCCCCAACGGCAAAATCATCGGCCCGCCCGGCGTCATCCCGTTCAAATTCACCGCCAGCAAATGCGGAACCATCCACGCGAACAGCCCCGGCAGCCGCTCCATCTGCTCCTGCCCGTGGTGAAAGTTGTACACCATGCCCACGTTGTCGGCCTGCACCTCCAGCAGCGCCGCCAACTGGTTCTCCGGCTCGCCGTACCAGCCGCCGTGGTTGTACAGCCCCACCCGCCCCTCGATCGTCTTCGCCTCGGCCGCAATCGCCTCGATCGCCTGCACCGTCAGCGCCACCTTCTCCTCCTGCGACAGCCCCTCGAAGGCCTTCTCCTGCAGCAGCACCCACAAGTCGGCCGACTCGTTGTTGCGCCGCAACGCATCCATCGCCAGCTTCACGCTGCCGCTGAGCGGATCGCGCGGGTCCACCCCGCCGCACCACCACGCCGCCAGGTCGATGCGCTTCTCGCGCAACGCAGCGATCTCCTCGTCGAAGCTGGGGATGTGCTCCTCGCGGTAGTCATAGGCCACGGCCTTGATGCCCAGCCGCTCCAGCATCTCCGCCCGCTCCTTGGGCCCGCGCTTGGAGGCGTCGAACGGCACGATGCACCAAGCCATCAAGTTGTCGCGCGAGAAGATGCCGGCGTCCGCCAAAGGGTCGGGCGCCTGGGCCTCCGGCTCGGGCGCCGAACCGCCGCAAGCCGCCAGCAAAAGGAGGAGGGGGAGTAGGAATCGCATTCGCCCGCAGTATAGCTCCGCCGTCCCCGCGCCCCCTGCTATCATCCTCCCGCCATGAAGCTCGCTCACGGCTGGACCCTCCTCCGCAACGGCCAACTCGTCGACGGAACCGGCGCCCCGCCCGTCCCCGACGCCGCCGTTGTCGTCCGCAACGGCAAAATCCTCTACGCCGGCCCCTCCGCCGGAGCCCCCGAAACCCCGCCCGACGCCCGCGTCATCGACGCCCACGGCGGAACCATCCTGCCCGGCCTCGTCGAAGCCCACTTCCACGCCACCTACTTCAACGTCCTCGAGCTCCAGGATCTCGACATCCGCTATCCGGTCGAATACGTCACCATCCGCGCCGTCAAAAACGCCCAAACCGCCCTCGAAGCCGGCTACACCGCCGCCCGCAGCGGCGGCAGCCTGTTCAACATCGACGTCTGGCTGCGGCGCGCCCTCGACGAAGACATGATCCCCGGCCCCCGCCTCGCCCCTTCCGGCCGAGAGATTTGCGGCGCCGGCGGCCTCATGGACTGGAACCCCGACTACCGCAAAATCGGCATGGAAGGCCTGGTACTCATCGTCAACGGCCCCGACGAGGCCCGCGCCGCCGTCCGCAAGCTCGTCAAAGACGGCGTCGAGTGGGTCAAGACCTACCCCACGGGAGACGCCGCCGCCCCCGACATCAACGACCATCACTCCCTCTCGATGACCTTTGAGGAGATGCACGCCGTCGTCGGCACGGCCCACAACCACGGCCTCAAAGTCACCGGCCACTGCCGCGCCAACCAAGGCATCAAGAACGCTCTGCGCGCCGGCTACGACGCCCTCGAGCACGCCACCTTCATGGACGACGAAGCGCTGGACCTGCTGCTCGAACGCAACGTGCCCGTCGTGCCCGCCCTCTGGTTCGAGCAAGCCTCGGTCGACCACGGCGCCCAGTTCGGCATGTCCCAGCGCGTCATCGACGGCCACAAGGAGACCCTCGAAGGCGGCGCCGCCAGCGCCCTCCGCATCCAGCGCGCCGGCGGACGCATCGCCCTTGGCGGCGACTTCGGCTTCACCTGGACGCCGCACGGAACCTACGCCAAAGAGATCACCTTTTTCGTGCGCCAAGTCGGCTTCACGCCGCTCGAAGCGCTCACCTGCGCCACCAAGAACGGCGCGGAGCTGATGGGCCGCGGCCACGAAATCGGCACAGTCGAACCCGGCAAGCTGGCGGACCTGCTGGTCGTCGACGGCGACGTGCTGCAAAACATCCGCCTCCTCGAAAACCGCGCCAACTTCCGAGCCGTCCTCCAAGGCGGCCAACTCAAAGCCGGAAAACTCGCAGCAGAGCCGCGCCCGTAAAGGGCGCGCCCACGGCGGCGTCCACTGCTACCATCCCTCCATGGCCGATCGAAGCGTGGGAACGGTCCGGGAGCTCCGCCGCTACCCGGTAAAATCCATGGCGGCGGAATCCCTGCAATCCGTCGCCGTCTCCTGGCACGGCCTGGCCGGCGACCGCCGCTGGGCGTTCGTCCGGCCCGACATGGAACGCAGCGGCTTCCCCTGGCTCACCATCCGCGAAAAACCCGACCTCTGGCTCCACGAGCCGCGCTTCCTCGACCCCGCCGATGTAGAAGCCTCCAAGACCGTCGTCAAGACCCCGGCCGGCGTTGAGCTGGAAGTCGCCGACCCCGAGCTCGCCCGCAGCCTGGGCGACGGCGTCCGCGTCATCAAGCAGTATGGCGGCGTCTTTGACACCTTTCCCCTCTCCCTGCTGACCGTGCAGAGCGTCGAAGGCCTGTCCGCCCTCGCCGGAGAGGCTCTCACTCCCCTCCGCTTCCGTCCCAACCTCGTCATCGACGCCGCCGGGGCCGAACCCTTTCCCGAGGACCATTGGGTCGGAGCCGTTCTGCGCATCGGCTCCCTGCGCTTCCGCGTCGACGTCCGCGACCAGCGCTGCGTCATGGTCAACGTCGACCCGGCCGGCGCCGCCCCCAATCCGGCCGTCCTGCGCTCCATCGCCCGCGAGCGCGACGCCCGTTTCGGCGTCTACGGCACGATCGTCCAGCCCGGCGAGGTCTCAGTGGGAGACCCCGTCGTGATCGAGTCCTGATCCGACGGGCGGCTGCACGCAAAGCCCCCCGCCGCCACATCCGTAGTACACTCAGCAGTCTGCCGACCTGCCCCGCCGCAACCCGGCCGACGCGCCGCCCTTCAACGGCTGACGCGCCGACAACTCATCCGTGCGCCGCAGGCCTGCGCCCGCCGCCACAAGGAGCTCTTTCCAATGACTGACAACCACCGGACCGGCACGCCGTCCCTCTTCTCCCGGCGCGACATGCTGGGAATGGCCGGCACGGCCCTCGCCGGCCTCGCCTCCGGCGCCGCCGCGCCCGCCCAGCAGAAGCGCCCCCGCATCGCCTGCGTCGTCACCTACTGGGCCGCCCCCGGCTCCCACGCCGACTGGATCATCTGCAAGCTGATGGACGGCTATTGGTGGAAAGGCGCCGCCACCGACTCCCGCGTCGACGTCGTCTCGGCCTACATCCACCAGCTCGACGAAAGCCCCCTCGGCCGCAAGGTCTGCGAGTCCAAAGGCGTCCCCATCTATGACAGCGTCGCCGGAGCCCTCACCCTGGGCGGCGATGAGCTCGCCGTCGACGGCGTCGTGCTGGTCGGCGAACACGGCATCTATCACACCAACCTCATCGGGCAGAAGTACTACCCCCGCTGGTGGCTCTACCAGCAGATCGTCCGCGTCTTCGAGAAGAGCAAGCGCTCGGTGCCGGTCTTCAATGACAAGCACCTCTCCACCCGCTGGGACGAAGCCAAGTGGATGTACGATAAGTCCCGCGAGCTGGACTTTCCCCTCTTCGGCGGCTCCTCCATCCCCTTCTACTACCGCAAGCCCGAGATCGAGCTCGACATCGACACCCCGGTCAAGGCCTCCGTCGTCGCCAGCGGCGCCGGCGACGAAGGCAGCCTCTTCCACTGCGTCGACGTGCTCCAGTGCTTCGTCGAGCGCCGCAAGGGCGGAGAGAGCGGCGTCGCCTCGGTGCAGAGCATCCGCGGCCCGGAAACCTGGAAGTGGACCGAGCGCAACCCCTGGGCCGGCAACCTGCTCGACGCCATCGGCAAGAACTTCGACATGACGCCCGCCGCCCTGCGCGAGTCCTCCCGCCAGCCCAGCGTCACCATCGTGGAATACCGCGACGGCACCAAGGGCGCCATCTACTCGGTGCGCGGCGTCGGCTGGACCTACGCCGGCGACATCCAGGGCCGCGACAAGCCGGCGATGACCTCCATGCTCGGCTGGCCCGGGCCCTACTCCCAGTACCACGCCGCCAACGCCTTCGAGCATTGGATCAACGAGATGATGCTCACCCGCAAGGAGCCCTACAACGCCGAGCGGCTGCTGCTCTCCACCGGCATCACGGCCTTCAACATGGAATCCAACTGGGAGAACGCCCGCTACTCCGACGTCGGCCGGGTCGTCGAAACGCCCTATATGGACATGGCCTACCGCACCACCCGCGGACCGATGTTCAACACCGGCCCGCGCCCGCCGGTCATCCCCTACGTCCGCGGCTTTGAAAAATAGCCGCCCGCCTTAACGATATTCCTCGCGGACTCAGCTAAGATCCAAGGCAGACCGGGAGAGCGCCCCTCTCCCGGTCCCGACCATACCCGGAGGCCGAACCACTACCATGCAATCCCGCAGAACCTTCCTGGCGGCCGGCGCCGCCTCTTCCTTGGCCTCCGCCGCGGTCGCCGCGTCGCCCAGTCCCAAGACGACTCTCGACCCCGCCGGCGACCGGCACGTCTATTTCACCCTGGACGGCATCCCGCTCACCCCGCGCGAATGGGCCGGCGTGCTGCAGCAGGCCGCCGAATCCCACGACTTCAAGCTCGACAGCTACTCCGTCGGCGGCCCCATGGAAGAGCTCGAGGCCCAGTTCGCCCAGAAGCTCGGCAAAGAAGCCGCCATCTTCTTCGGCACCGGCACGCTCGCCAACCAAGTCGCTATCCGCCACATCACCGGCCCGCAGGCCAAGGCCATCGTGCCGCGCGAGAGCCACTACTACGCCGATTCGGTCAACTGCGGCTCCATCCTCAGCCAGCTCGAGCTCATCCCGATGGGCAAGGACCGCGCCACCTTCACCCTCGACGAGATCCGCGAGGAAGTCGAGTGGAACGCCGGCCTGCGCGGCCATCAGCCCGTCGGCTCCATCATGATCGAGTCCCCGGTCCGCCGGAAGGACGGCGAGGTCTTTGACTTCGCCGAGATGAAGAAGATCTGCGCCTACGCCCGGGACAACGGCCTGCGCACCCACCTCGACGGCGCCCGCATGTTCCTCGCCGCGCCGTACACCGGCGTCTCGGTGCGCGAATACGCCGACCAGTTCGACACCGTCTACCTCTCGCTGCACAAATACTTCAACGGCGGCAACGGCGCCATCGTCGCCGGCCCCAAGAAGTACATCGAGCCCATGGTCGACACCCGTCGCATGTTCGGCGGAGCCCTGCCCAAGGCCTGGATGTGCGCTGCCGTCGCGCTGCACTACATGGACGGCTTCGAGCAGCGCTACCAAGCCTCGGTCGACAACACCGAAAAGCTCTGGGCCCAGCTCGACGCTCACCCCAGCTTCCGCATCGAGCGCATCCCCAACGGCTCCAACATCATCGCCCTCCACGTCAAGGGCGACCCGAAGAAGCTCGGCGCCAACCTGCTGAAGGAAGGCGTGACCATCGCCACCGACGGCCACGGCTTCACCGGCGACGGCTCGAGCCAGAGCGGCTGGACGCGCCTGCTGCTGCGCACCAACGAGACCTCCAACCGCCGCCCGGCGGACGAGCTCGCGGCGCTGTTCATCCGCGCCCTCGCCTAGCTTTGCCTGGACGGGGAGGCCGCCACGGCCTCCCCTCTCCGCCTGCGGCCGCCGGCTTGACAGCCGGGCGTACCCTGGTAGCAGGGCCGGTCGAGTGGCCCATCCGGTGAGACTCAGCCGGGGCCGCTTGGCTCACTTTGGCTCAGAATGGCTCACTTTGGCTCACTTTTTGCGAAAAACTTCGCGCCCTGAGCCCGGCATCCAATTCATTCCACGGTAGTTAGCCTGTCTCACAGGCCCTCGGCGAGCGGCATTTTCCCGCCACGAACCGCCCGCCCGGCGCCGCCTTGGCGCTAATCGCGCAGCCGAAAGCAGTACAGCGAGTGCCCGGCCGCCACCGCGATCCGTTGTTTCCCGTCCACCGCAAAGCTCATCGGCCCCGAGATCACCTGGCCCCCCAGATACTTCCGCCACAGCAGCTTGCCGTCGCGCGCATCCAGCGCCAGGAAGTATCCCGCCCGGTCGCCGGCGAACAGCACGTTCGTCGCCGTCGACAGGATGCCGCTCTCGCTCATGCCGTCCAGCCGCAGCTCCCACCGGCGCTCGCCCGTCTTGGGATCGAGCGCCCGGATCGCCCCGAACCCGGAGTCCACGTCCAGCAGATCCGGCTCCGAACGCCGCGCGCCGGAAACCTTCGATTTCGGCGAGCCGCCCGCGTACCAGCGCCCCGGCTCATACTGCTCGTCCCACTTGAAGTAGACGCTCGAGTAGCCTTCCCAAGCCGTCAGGTAGAACAAGCCCGTCACCGGGCTGTAGGTCGGCGAATACCAGTTCGTCCCGCCCTGCACCCCCGGAAAGGTCAACGACCCCTTCTCGCTCGGCCCCTTGCCCTCCACCAGGATCGGTCGGCCCTGGGCGTCGAGCCCCTCGGCCCAGTCCTGGTGGATGAACGGTTTGCCCAGCAGGAACTCCCCCGTCGCGCGGTCGAGCACATAGAAGAAGCCGTTGCGGTTGCCCCACAGCATCAGCTTGCGCGGCTTGCCGTCCCACTCCATATCCACCAGCACCGGCACCTGCACCGAATCCCAGTCCCACTTGTCATGCGGCGTGAACTGGAAGTGCCAAGCCAGCTTGCCCGTATCGGCGTCCAACGCCACCACCGACGAGCTGTAGAGGTTGTCGCCCGGCCGCACGTCCGGGTTCCAGTCCGGCCCCGGGTTGCCCACGCCCCAGTAGGTCAGGTTCAGCTCGGGATCGTAGGAGCCCGTCACCCAAATCGAGGCCCCGCCGGTCTTCCAGGCGTCGTTCTCCCAGCTCTCATGACCGGCCTCGCCCGGGCCCGGAACGGTGAAAAACTTCCAGGCCTGTTCGCCGGTCTTGGCGTCGTAGGCCGCCAGGAAGCCTCGAATGCCCAGCTCCCCGCCGGCCGTCCCGATAATTACCTTGTCCTTCACCACCAGCGGCGCCAGCGCCAGAGCGTATCCGATCGGATAGTTGCAGACCTCCACGTCCCACTGCTTACGGCCCGTCCGCGCGTCCAGCGCGATCAGATGGCAGTCCAGCGTCCCCACGTAGACCAGCTCGTCCAGCAGCGCCACGCCGCGGTTCACCCGCCCACAGCAAGGGGTGATGTTCGGCGGAACCTCGTGCTGGTACTCCCAAAAGATGCGCCCGGTCTTGGCGTCCAGCGCCACCACGTCGTTCGGCGGCTCGGTCAAATACATCACGCCGTCCACCACCAGCGGCGTCGCCTCGAACTTGTCCAGCGCCTGCGCCTGGTACACCCAGTCGAGCTCCAGCTCCGCCACGTTCTCCGGCCGGATCTGGTCCAACGTCGTATGGCGCAAGCTGTCGTAGCCGCCCGAATACGTCAGCCAATTGTGAGGCTCGGCCCGGGCTTTCAGAATCCGCTCATAGGGGACTTGGGCCGGCAAGGCGGCGGCGACCAACAACAGGCTCAGCAAGCGCATGGCGGAATGATCATACCGCCGCCGCCGCGCCCCTGGAATGGTTATCTGCGCCCGCGCGGAAAAGGAAACCGGCGTGCATTCCGATGAATCTAACGGAAAGGAGTTTCTCCATGGTCATCGGCGTCCCGAAAGAAATCAAAGATCACGAGACCCGCGTCGGTCTCACCCCGGCCAGCGTTCAGACTCTCCGCCGCAGCGGACACGAAGTCTTGGTCGAGCGCTCCGCCGGCGAAGGCAGCTCCCTGCCCGACGAGGAGTACGTCGCCGCCGGAGCGGTGCTGCTCGACGACCCGGCCGACGTCTGGAATCAAGCCGACATCGTCGTCAAGGTCAAGGAGCCCCAGCCCGCCGAGTACGACTACCTGCGGCCCGGCCTGACTCTTTTCACCTATCTCCACCTCGCCCCCCTGCGTGAGTTGACCCAGCGCCTGCTCGACTCCAAGACCACCGCCATCGCCTACGAGACCGTCGAGCTCGAGGACGGCCGCCTGCCGCTGCTCGAACCCATGAGCGAGGTCGCCGGCCGCCTGGCCCCGCAGGAAGGCGCCGAATACCTCGAAGCCGCGCACGGCGGCCGCGGCGTCCTGCTCGGCGGAGTCCCCGGCGTGGCCCCGGCCGAAGTCGTCATCCTCGGCGCCGGCATCGTCGGCTCCAACGCCGCCCGCGTCGCCGTCGGAACCGGCGCGCACGTCACCATCCTGGACCTCAACGTCGAGCGCCTTCGCAAGCTCGACGATCTCTATCACGGCCGCGTCACTACGCTCGTCTCCAACCCCGCCGTCCTGGAGGAGGCCTGCCTCAAGGCCGACCTATTGATCGGAGCCGTGCTGGTGGCCGGAAAATCCGCCCCAAAGATCGTCACCGCTGATATCATCCGCAAGATGCGGAAGGGCTCCGTGTTCGTCGACGTAGCCATCGACCAGGGCGGCTGCGGCGAAACCTCCAAGCCGACCACGCACTCCGACCCGGTCTTCACGGTCGACGGCGTGATCCACTACTGCGTCACCAACATGCCGGCGCTGGCCCCGCGCACGGCCACCCTGGCGCTGACCAACGCCACGCTGCCCTACCTCAAGGCCTTGGCCGACCAGGGCCTCGAGCGCGCCATGCACAACGACGACGCCTTGTTGCTGGGTCTGAACACGTATCGCGGCGAAGTCGCCCACCCCGGAGTGGCCGAATCGCAAGGCAGGGACTGGCATCCGGTGGAGCTGTGACGGCGCGGCTCGGCCTCGTGGCTCTCACCCTGGCCCTGACGGCCCCTTCGGGCGTCGGGGCTCAATACGGCAGCTTCGAGGCTTGGCCTTGCGACCGGGCCCTGCGCGCGATCGAGTCCCGGCCCGGCTACGGCGGGAGCCACTTCGCTCGCTGCCAGGATGACGGCGAGACCCTTTGGCTCGGCATCGCTGCCAAGCCCCGGTTCGCCCAGGCGCTGCTCAGCCGCGCCGCCGGCGCTGTTCCCGATCGCATGGTGCGCCGCATCGGGTATCTGCAGAATCCCCCCGACCCGGCCCTCTTCCAGCAGGCGTTGTCCCGCCAACCGGCGCTGGCCTCGCCGGCGGACGGCGCCGAGACCCAGCAGGCTCGCGTGTCGCTGGCGGGTTGGCTGCCCAACCTGCGGGAGTTCGAGCGGTCCGGCGGCATCCAGACCTGGGGCCTCCCGGTTTGGCGCCGCCTGGGCCCATCGGCTTGGGCGGACGCCACGGTCGGGGTTCCTTGGGCGCGCCTGCCGGAAGCCGTCGAGTTGCAGAAGACCGTCGCGGTCCCGTCCGCGCTCGAAGCGCTGCAATTGCGAAGCCGCCACGGCAGCGTCACCATCCGCGTGGCGCGCAACGCGCCCTCGCTGCATCTGTCCAGCCCCTCCGGCAAGGCCTCCGGCTGCGATTCGATCGGCCCTGTTCTGGGCACGCTCTTCGTCGACTGCTCGAGCCCGGCCGGGGACAAGGACGTCGTCGTCACGATTCCAGAAACGTTCCCCGCTACGGTCGAGACCGAGAGCGGCCCCATTCGTCTGGAGGGCTCTCCGCAGTTCGTCCGGCTGGTCACTGTCGCCGGCTCGGTCGAGTTGGCCGGCCCCCGCAGCGCCCAGGTCGACGCGGCCTGGGTGACCTCCCCCAACGACCTGCAATTGCCCAGCGGCTATGACATCGACGGCGCCCGCGGCTTCCGTCCGCCCTACCGTCGCACGGTCGACAACCGCAACGCCGTCGAATGCGCTCCGGCCACCGGATCGCAAGTCGAGCCCGATCCTTCCCGCGCGAGATACGATCCCTTCGACCCGATCTATACGACCGACCCCTTCGGTCCGGCGCCGACTCGGAGCGCTTACCGCTATCTCAACTGGGATTCCGTGCCGGGTTGTGACAGGCCGCAATTCAGCGGTCTCATCCAGATTCGCGCCGGCCGCCCGGAAAGCGTCCGGATCAAGTTCCGGTGACGCCCCGCCCGGTCGCCTCGCACCCTCCCTCAACGAAAGATCGCCACAAACCCCTCCTGCACAAAGTGCCGGTCATGGGTCAGCGCGTCAGATAGCCCCCGAGTTCTCATGACGGTCATCGAAATGCAGTCTGTAAGGCTGTAGAGTTTATCCGGCCGGCTTTCGAACAGAGCCACCCCCCCCAGGAAGGTGTCTCTGCTCTGGGGCACGACGTCTACCCCGGGGTCTTCCAAGACGGCCCGCACCCAGGCGGTCGCAACCGCTCGCAATCGCTCGTCGCGTACGCCCAGGTGCGTCGCGAACTCGATCAATACTTCGTCGGTCGTCACCAGCAGCGCATCGTCGAGGGCCGCGTCAAATCGCCGAACCACGCTGTGCCACTGGTCGCTCGGGTCCGCCAAGGCGGTCCAGAAGAAGGTGTCCGCGAACAACTCCCTCATGAATTCGACTTGGCAGCGCCGTACAGGTAATGATCATGCTCCGCCGCAAAGTCCGTGGGGAGTTCCTGCAACGCCCGGCGAACCTCTTCCGGCGCTTGAGCTCGGATCTCTTCGAAGCGTTCCGAGATCGGGCGCCGCCGACGTTTTCCTTCCGCCGCGTTCGGCTCGTCTGGAGACGGGTCCGTCTCCAGCGCTTCTCGCAACACTTGGGACACGAAACCATCGGCGTCCATGCCGCACTCCGCCGCCTTGTCGCGGACGAGTTGTTCGAGGTCCGGCGTCAAATGGATCGTCATCAGCGTCGCCTTCGTCTGTTCGGCACTATAGCAGCCGGACAGGAGAATGAGAGCCGGGCGCCGTCGCACCAAAAATTACCGTTCGGAACGGTGCAGGAGCGTGCTAGTCTGAAAACGTGAGCGAGACCTCCTGGGCCTCCCGCGGCCTCTCCGTCGAGGAAGCGGCGCAGATGCTGAGCGTGACCCCCAAAACGGTCAACGAGCGCATCCGCCGCGGCTACGGAGAGGACTGGAAGCCGATCGACAACCTGCTGCCCGAGCCCGACGGCGTGCGCATCTTCGTGCGCGGCCACGGCTTCTCCTTCTACGACCAAGTCGAGCTCGACGCCGTCGAGAACGGCGGCTCCGCCGACATCAACGCCCGCTGGCGCGTCCGCCCGCTCGACCGCGACAGCCTCCGGCTGCTGGAATCCTCCGGCCTGGGCGACGGGCCTTGGAAAGGCGGCCGCCTGCGCCGCGTTCACACCATTCGCACCACTTCGTTCCGGCGCGCCGACCTGGGCCGCTCCATGCGGCTATGCCACCCGGACGACATCTCGACCATTCTCAAGCTCACCCGACCCGCTGCGCCCAAGCAGACCGAGGAACCCATGACGATTCGCAACGACGACCCGACCAGCCCGATCGAAAGCGGCGGCATCTTTGACGACAAGCCCTTCTACCGCATCGGCAAGCTGCCCCCTTACGTTTTCGCCGTCATCAACGAGATGCGCGCCAAGGCGCGCCGCGCCGGGCTGGACGTCATCGACCTCGGCATGGGCAACCCCGACGGGGCCACGCCCAAGGTCGTCATCCAGAAGCTCGTCGAAGCTTCCAAGGACAAGCGCAACCACCGCTACTCGATGTCCAAGGGCATCCCCAAGCTCCGCGAAGAGATCTGCAAGCGCTACAAGGCGAACTACGACGTCGATCTCGACCCGGAAACCGAGGCGATCGCCACCATGGGGGCCAAAGACGCCCTGGCGCACCTGCTTTTCGCCGCCATCGGCCCCGAAGACAAGGTCGTCATGCCCGATCCGGCCTATCCCATCCACCAATGGGGCGCCAGCATGGCCGAAGGCCGCCAATGCGCCCTGCCCATGCCCTCTCCGGCGGAATTTCTGAACCGTTTGGAGGATGAATACAAGAAACCGGGCCCGAAACCCAAGATGATCCTGGTTTCGTTCCCCCACAACCCGACCACGCAGGTCGTGGACCGGGATTTCTTCGAAACCCTGGTCGCCCTGGCCCACCGCCACGGCACGATGATCCTGCACGACTTCGCCTACGCCGACCTCTGCTTCGACGGCTACAAGGCCCCCTCGATCCTCGAGGTGCCCGGCGCCAAGGAAGTCGCGGTTGAGATCTTCTCGATGTCCAAGTCCTACAACATGGCCGGCTGGCGAGTGGGCTTCTGCCTGGGCAACAAGAAGATGATCAACGGCTTGGCGCGCATCAAGTCGTACCTGGACTACGGTATGTTCCAGCCGATCCAGATCGCCTCGATCATCGCATTGCGGGAGTGCGAAGCCGACGTCAAGCAGATCTGCGACAACTACAAGGTCCGCCGCGACGTCTTGGTGGACGGCCTGCACAAGGCCGGCTGGATGGTGGAGCCGCCGCGGGCGACGATGTTCCTGTGGGCCAAGATCCCGGAGCGCTACGCCTGGGCCGGCTCGCTGGAGTTCGCCAAGCTGACGCTGGAAAAAGCCCTGGTGGCGGTATCGCCCGGCATCGGCTTCGGCGCCGAAGGCGAAGGCTACGTGCGCTTCAGCCTGATCGAGAACGAGCAGCGCATGCGCCAAGCCACCCGCGGCATCAAGAAGCTGCTGGCGGACTGAGCGGGCCGGGCTGGGAAATGGAGCCGATCACTGGCTCCATTTCCGCCCCGCGCAAAACCGCACGCGCCTACAGCGGCAGATCGTGCCGCTTTTTCAGCTCGGCCAGAAACTCCCAGGCGTCCCGCACCCTTCCGGCTTCCACGTCAGCGAGGCCGGCCTCGAAGTCCGCGCGCGTCTTCTCCGGGTCCTCTTCTTCTGCAGGATCCAGAAGGTCCTCCAGCAGGTCTCGCAAGTAATCCTCGACCCGAGCATACCCAGCCGCCCTGGCCTTAGCCACGGCCTGCTCGTGAGCCGCCGAGTCCAGCTCAATGGATAAGGTCTGCGCGCTCATTCCTCGCAATCTACGACCCCGCGGCATTGCGGTCAAGAGGCGTACCCTAGCCGAATACGTCGACCATCTCCAAGAAGGCGCCGTGCGGGGTTCGAAATGTCGAGAATCCTCGGCGGTCCAGGGTCATGATGGCCCGTACTCCCACTCGGTCAGCCAGTTGCAGCAGATTGGCGTCAGCAAAGTCCATGGGAGTATCGGCGTACCGGAGCATCAGATCAGCAGCCTGGAGGACCTCATCCGGCTGACAGAGATCGTGAACGCGCGCCCCGCTGCCGGCCAGGAAAAGGCCCAGAAGCTCAGGCCCTCGATCGGTAGCCGACAGGAAGTGCATCGCCTCGGTTACGACCGACGACGTCGTATGGAGCGTCCCGCGAAACACGTCGATCGCACGGCCCACGTTCTGATGAAAAGGATCTATGGCAGAAAGATAGGCCACCATGGGCCCGGTATCGAGCAGCAGATCCTTTACGGACGCCAATTGTGGGCCCGGATCGACTCGCGCCACGGAGAACCCTCCTCCTCAACGCCGCCCCGCAGAGCGCCGCGGAGATGGCCCACGCGTTCCGCCATCGTGCGGCCCGCAAGGGCTTCTTCCACAATCTCCAGAACCACGTCGGAGACCGCCTTGCCCTCGCGGCGCGCCCTCTCTTCGAGCGCGCGCTGCACGTCCGGACCAGGCTCGATGGCGATGGGAGCGCCCATGGCGCGTATTGTAGTACGCAGCCGCCGACCGCGCCCCGCCCTCACCCCAGCGCCCGCTCCCAAGCCCAATACAGCGCCACCGCCGCGATCCCCAGCGACGCCGGAACCACCACGGCCTTGCGATACCACCTCTCCCGCCGGAACCGCCCCACGGCCAGGAACGCCAGCGCCAGCACCGTCACCTGGCCCAGCTCCACCCCCAGGTTGAAGCCGATCAGCGCCGGGAAGAACCGGTCCGTCGGCGCCCCCAGCTCGTGCAGCACGCCCGCAAACCCCAGCCCGTGCAGCAGCCCAAACACGAACACCAGCGCCGTCCGCCAAGCGTGCAGCCGGCTCGTCAGCACGTTCTCGATCCCCACATAGGCGATCGACACCGCAATCAAGGTCTCCACCGGCCGCGACGGCAGCGAAACCACGTCCAGCATCGAAAGCGCCAGCGTCACCGAGTGCGCCACCGTGAACGCCGTCACCTGCCACAGCAGCGGCTTCAGCTCCACGCTCAGCAGAAACAGCCCCAGCACGAACAGGATGTGGTCCAGCCCCTTGGGCAGAATGTGTTCGAAGCCCAGCAGCAGGTACTGCCCGAACACCCCCTGGCGCACCTGCTCCTGCTGGCCCAGCGCGAACGGCGGGCTCTGCTCGCCCGGACGCAGCGTGTACTCCTCCGGCCCGGCCGCCTCCGGGTGGAAGATCTTCAGGTCCACCACCTTGAACGCCGGGTCGGCCCGAAACGTCAGCTCGCGCGCGCCCTCCGGCGTCCGCCCTCGAAAGCGCACCAGCGTCCCCAGCACCGTCGGGATCTCGGCCGTCGTCGCCGCCGGCGTGCCGCGGTGCGGAAACTCGATGGCGGCCTCGGCCGGCGTCCCGTCGAACTCCAGCCGCACCCACTGGCGCAGCGTCGCCCGCGCTCTGTCGGCCGCCTCGTCGAGCTGGGCCGGTGTCAGCGCCTCCATCCGCGCGGCCACCACCGCGGAGTCCGTCGCCGGGTCCAGCCCAAGCGCCAAGGCGTCCACGTCGGCGGCCATGTCGAGCTGATAGCCGCCCCGCCCGTCGAATACCGCCGCCACGCTGGTGATCTGAAAGTCGTGCGCCCGGGCCCAGCCCAATGTGAGCCAAACCCCCATCGCGAGCAGCCCCGTCCGGCAGAGCCACCGTAACCTGAAGCTGTCCGCCAGAGCCTTTGTCAGTGGAGCAGGCGATCGCGCCATGCGGCCATTGTCCTACAGCGGCGCCTTTCCGACGCCCTGGGAGGGCTCCGTAACCGGGGGCCCGGCCTGGAGCGTCCTGCTATGATGGCGGAGTTTTTGCAACGCGAAACTAGCCGGTAGGTCCCATGCGAAGCCTGAGCACCCTCACCCTCTTCCTAGCCCTTTCCGTAACCTCCGCGCCCGCGGCTGACTGGCCCAACTGGCGCGGCCTCAACGACGACGGCGTCTCCCCCGACAAGAGCCTGCCCGAGAAGTGGTCGCCCGACGGCGAGAACCTCAAGTGGAAGGTTCCCCTCGGCGGACGCTCCACCCCCGTCGTGGTCAACGGCAGCGTCTGCGTCATCCGCCTGTCCGGCGGCGACGACGCCAAGAAGTGGCAGGAGCAGGTGATCTGCGTCGACGAGAAGACCGGCAAGACCAAGTGGGAGCATCGCCAGAACGTCTTCCAGACCGACATTCCGCACCACCGCGTCGGCTGGGCGTCGCTCGTCGCCGACGCCTCCAACGGCAACATCTACTCGCACAGCATCAGCGGCGTCGTCACGGCCTACTCGCCGCAGGGCAAGATCCTCTGGCAGCGCTCGCTCGACGAGCAGATCGGCCGCTTCTCCGGCTTCGGCGGCCGCACCGTCACGCCCTTGCTCGACGGCGACCTGCTGATCGTAAGCTTCCTCACGGCCGGCTTCACGCCCAACTTCATCCCGCGTCACCGCTTCTACGCCCTCAACAAGACCACCGGCGAGACGGTTTGGATGTCCACGCCCGGCGGCGCTCCGTACGACACCACCTACTCGGCGCCGATCGTCCGCGTCATCAACGGCGAGCGTCTGCTGCTGGCCGGCAACGGCGACGGCGGCATCTACGCCCTGCAGGTGCAGACCGGCAAGAAGGTCTGGGGCTACCTGCTCTCGAAGCGCGGCATCAACACCTCCGTCGTCGAAGAGAACGGCGTCGTCTTCGCGTCGCACTCCGAGGACAACCTCGACGAGTCCACGGCCATGGGCCGCCTGGTGGCGCTCGACGGCAAGCAGATCACCGACGGCAAGCCCAAGCTGCTGTGGATGGTCGACGGCTTCGCCTCCGGCTACGGCTCGCCCACCATCCAGGACGGCATCCTCTACGCGGTCGACAACTCGGCCAACGTCGTCGCCTTCGACACCAAGAACGGCGAGCGCCTCTGGTCCCAGAACATCGGCATCGCGCAGAAGGCCTCGCCGGTGCTGGGCGACGGCAAGCTCTACGTCTCCGACGTCGACGGCACCTTCCACATCTTCAAGCTCAACGGCCGCTCGGCGCCCGAGGAGCTCGACGTGGACGTGTTCAAGAACGCCGACGGCTCGGCCACCCAGATCAACGGCTCGCCCGCCATCGCCAACGGCGTGGTCTACCTGATCACCAACAACGACCTCTACGCCATCGCCCGGCCCGACGCCAAGTCCGTCTCCGCCAACCCCAAGCTGGGTCCGCCGCAGAAGGCCCCCGCCGGCGCCCAACCGGCCCAAGTGCAGGTGCGGCCGGCCGAGGTCGTCGTCTACCCCAAGGAGACCCAGCAGTTCGAGGCCTACGTCTATGACGCCAAGGGCCAGTTGATCGGCCCCGCTTCCGGCGCGGCCTGGGCCAAGGAAGGCGGCTTGCAGGGCGAGGTCTCCGCGGCCGGCCTGCTCACCGCCGCCCCGGTCAACCGTTCGCAGGCCGGCGCCGTCACCGCCACGGTGGGCGACCTCAAGGGCACGGCCTTCGTCGCCGTCAAGCAGTCCATCCCCTACTCGCAGGACTTCTCCGACTACGAGCCCAAGAGCGTGCCGCTGGGCTGGCCCGGCGCCCGCGGACGCTTCGAGGTCGTCGACAAGGAGGGCGAGAAGATGCTCTTCAAGGCCTCGGCCAACCAGCGCTCCTGGCGCACCACGGTCTACTTCGGCGCAGCCGACGCCCACGACTACACCATGCAGATGGACTTCATGCCCACCGAGCAGAAGCGCCGCATGCCCGACGCCGGCCTGGTCTCGCACCGCTACACCCTCGACGCCATGGGCAACAAGCAGCAGTTGATGATCCGCTCCTGGATGTCCGAGCTCGGCCGCTTCTCGGTGGAAAAGAAGGTCACCATCGATCCCGACGTCTGGTACACCCTCAAGTTCCGCGTCGAACCCAGCAAGGAGAACGGCCCCACCAAGCTCTTCGGCAAGCTCTGGAAGCGCGGCGAGCCCGAACCCGCCGAGTGGACCATCGAAGCCGTCGACGAGATCGGCCACTCCCAAGGCAGCCCGGGCCTGTACGGCTATTCCTCGGCCGACATCTACTACGACAACCTGCAGGTCACGGCCAACCAATAAGCCCAGCCGCCCCGGAACACTTCGCTAACGAGAGACATCCCCAATGCACCGCATCCTTTCTCTTCCCATCCTCCTGGCCGCCCTCAGCGGCGCTCTCCCGGCCGCGGACTGGCCCATGTGGGGCGGCTCGCCGAACCGCAACATGGTTTCGAGCGAGAAGAACATCCCCCGCACCTGGGACGTCCAGTCGAAGACCAACGTCAAGTGGGTCTCCGAGATCGGCTCCCAGTCCTACGGCAACCCGGTGGTGGCCGAGGGCAAGGTCTTCGTCGGCACCAACAACCAGCTCGAGCGCAACCCCAAGATCACCGGCGACCAGGGCGTGATGATGGTCTTCGACGAGAAGACCGGCGAGTTCCTGTGGCAGATGGCGCACCCCAAAATGGAGTCCGGCCGCGTCAATGACTGGCCCGAGCAGGGCGTCTGCTCCTCGCCCGCCGTCGCCGACGGCGTCGTCTACTACGTCTCCAACCGCGCCGAGCTGATGGCGATGGACGTCAACGGCTTCCGCGATGGCAAGAACGACGGAACGGTGCAGGATGAGAAGTTCACCTCCGAGATCGACGGCGACGTGCTCTGGTCGCTGGACATGTACACCGAGCTCGGCGTCTTCCCCCACAACATGGCCGCCACCTCGCCGCTCATCATCGGCGACATGCTCTACGTCAACACCTCCAACGGCGTCGACGAGAGCCATGCCAACATCCCCTCGCCCCGCAGCCCCAGCTTCCTGGCCGTCAACCGCCACACCGGCGAAATCGTGTGGGAGAGCAACGCCCCCGGCGCCAACATCCTGCACGGCCAGTGGTCCTCGCCGGCCTACGGCACCATCGGCGGCGTCGAGCAGGTGATCTTCGGCGGCGGCGACGGCTGGCTGCGCGGCTTCGAGCCCAAGACCGGCGAGATCCTGTGGCAGTTCGACGCCAACCCCAAGAACTCCGAGTGGAAGCAGGGCCGCGGCGACCGCAACAACCTCATCGCCACCCCGGTCGTGTATGAGGACAAGGTCTACGTGGCCGTCGGCCAGGACCCCGAGCACGGCGAAGGCGTGGGCCACCTGTGGGCCGTGGACGCCACCAAGCGCGGCGACATCACCGAGTCCGGCCTGGTCTGGCACCACCCCTTCCGCCGCACCATCTCAACCGTCGCCATCGACAACGGCGTGCTCTACGCCGCCAACTTCTCGGGCTTCCTGCACGCCGTCGATCTCAAGACCGGCGAGCTGCTGTGGGAGCACGACATGCTGGCCGCCGTGTGGGGCTCGCCCTACGTCGTCGACGGCAAGGTCTTCATCGGGGATGAGGACGGCGACGTGAGCGTGCTGCAGGAGGGCCGCTCGTTGGAGGTGCTCTCCGAGGTCAACTTCGGCAACACCATCTACTCCACGCCGGTGGTCGCCAACGGCGTGCTGTTCATCATGACCCGCTCGCACATCTACGCCATCGCGCAGTAGGGGCGGAAGCGCATCGTCTCTCGGGAGCCGCCGGCTGCAAAGTCGGCGGCTCTTTGCGTTTGCGGGGAAATTCTCAGATCTGGAACGACCAGTCTCGAACGGTCTCCGGCTGCACCCACTCGAGCACGCCGGCGATCTGCTGCTCGCGCCAGTAGCGCGGCCAGTCGATCGTCTCCGGGTCCCAGGCGAGCTTCTCGCGGTCGGCGGCGGAGAGCAGTCCCACGCCCCGCCGGATGTTGGCGGCCTCGAATACGTAGGCGTTCTCGAGCACGAACGGCAGGTACTGGTCGATCACGTCCTCGCGGAAGCTCGCCTGCAGCCCCAGCTTGCGCATCTCCACCGCCCGCGCGCTCAAGGCCTTCGAGCCCGGCAGGCCCGCGCCTTGCAGGCGCCGCCCCCAGGTCTGGAACAGCTTCTCCAGCGTCTCGGCGCGTTGCTTGGCCCGCTGCGTCGCGCGCTCGTAGCCCGGCCCGTCCAGCAGCCGCGGGGCGCCGCGAAAGCCCTTGGGGTTGCGCCGCCGCGCCTCCTCGGCCAGCAAGGCCAACAGCGGCTCCATCGGGTAGGGGTTCACGTCCGCCGACGCCAAGTGATAAACCGGGTCGGCCGCGCCCTCCAGCAGCAGCGCCGAGGCGATCAGGATGCCGGCGGCGATCAGGTCCACCGGCACGATCTCCAGCGCCAGATCCGGCCGCGCCGGCCAGTCGCGCATGCCGCTCAGCGCCATCAACACCAGCGGCGCCGCCGTCCGGCCCCCCTCCACCCAGCCGGGGAACGGGAAGCGCCGGGCGCTCTCCACGATCGCCGGCCGCACAATCGTCTTGCGCAAGCCGCGGCGGGCGACCAGCGTCTGCTCGGCCAGGCTCTTGGTGTAGGTGTAGGCGTTCACCCAGCCCCAGCGCTCGGCCCGCTCGCGGCCCAACCGGGTGAGCTGCTCCAGCGCCCGTCGGTCGCGGCGGACGCCGCCGTCGGTCATCTCCGCCACCCTCTCGCGCAGAATCGCCAGCTCGGCGGCGGCGTCGAAGGCCCGGTCGTCCTCGCCCATCCGGCGCGGGTAGAAGCCCTCGATCGGCTCGTCCTCTTCGATCAGCCCGTCGGCCCGGCCGGCCACGTAGCAGGTGGAGATGTGCGTCAGCGCCGCGCCCAGCGCCTCGGCCAAGTCGGCGACGTTCTCGGTCGCCTCCACGTTGGCCTTCAGCGCCTCGTCCACCGGCGGAAAGAACTCCACCAGCCCCGCACAGTGGATGATCAGCGACACGCCCGGCAGCGCCGCCGGGTCCAGGCCGCACAGCGGGTCGGAGGCGTCGCCCTCCCACACCCTTACCCGCTCGGCGAACCGCTCCCTGCCGCCGCCTTCCAGCAACGGACGCAGCGCCGGGGAGCCCAGCACGTCCTCGGCGAAGCGCTGCTCGGCCGAGCGTCCGCGGCTGCGCCGCAGCAGCACGTGCACCCGCCCGACCTCCGGGTAACGGTCCAGCAACAGGCCCAACACGACTTTGCCGAGGAATCCCCCGCCGCCGGTGAGCAGGATCTCCCTGCCGGCGAAAGTGCTCTGGACGTTGATCACGTTGGGACGGGCGCTGCGCCGCACCGGCGACAGGGCAGAACTCCAACCTATCCAGCGGGTTGCGCGATGTCAAGGCGCCCGCCGGGGCTATGCTACGCTAGCCGAAGCGGGTCGCCGCCGGGAGCAACCAGTCGGGTTGGCCGGCGGTTTTTTCGATTCCGCGAGGAATTCCCCAGTGTTTCTGAGTCTCGAAAAGCGGCTCCGCGAGGCCGTCGCAGCCCATATCCGTCAGACCTACCAGCTCGATCCGCCGATCGTGGTGGAGTCGCCCAAACAGGCGCAGTTCGGCGAGTTGGCCCTGCCCGTCTGCTTCACGCTGGCCAAGGAGCTCAAGCGGCCGCCGCGCAAGATCGCCGAAGAAGTCGCCGCCGCCATGCCCCCCGTCGACGGCGTGGCCGCTCTGGAGGTCGCCGGCGCCGGCTACATCAACGTCCGCTTCGACCGCGCCGCCTACGCCGCCAGTCTCCGCAAGCCCAAGGATTCCGTCACCGCCGCCGGCGAGAAGATCATCGTCGAGCACACCAACATCAACCCCAACAAGGCCGCCCACATCGGCCACCTGCGCAACGCCGTGCTAGGCGACACCCTGGTGCGCATGCTGCGCGCCCTCGGCAAGCAGGTGGAGGTGCAGAACTACATCGACAACACCGGCGTACAGGTCGCCGACGTCGTCGCCGCCTTTCACTTCGTCGAGCAAAAGTCGCCCGCCGAGGTCCAGGCTATCGTCGACGACCCCTCTGTGCGCTTCGACTACCTCTGCTGGGACCTCTACGCCCGCGTCTCGGCCCGCTACGCCGCCGAGCCCGAAACCAAGCAGTGGCGCGCCAGCACGCTCAAGGCCATCGAGGAGGATCACGGCGAGCTGGCCGAGATGGGCCGCGTGGTGGCCAGCGCCATCGTCAACCGGCACCTCGACACCATGCTCCGCCTCGGCATCGAGTACGACGTGCTGCCCTATGAGAGCGAGATCCTGCACCTGAAGTTCTGGGCGGCCTGCTTCGAGCTGCTCAAGCAGCGCGGCGCCATCCATCTCGAGCAGCAGGGCAAGCTCAAAGGCTGTTGGGTGATGCCCGCGTCGCTGTTCGACGAGGACCACAAAGAAGCCGAGGAGGGCGAGGAAGAGGGCGAGTTCGAGCAGGACAAGGTGATCGTCCGCTCCGACGGCACCGTCACCTACGTCGGCAAGGACATCGCCTACACCCTCTGGAAGTTCGGTCTGCTCGGCCGCGACTTCTACTACGAGCCCTTCCGCGACTACCCCAGCGGCCACCGCGTCTGGCGCTCGGTCAGCGTCGACCCCGGCGCGCCCACGCCGTCGTTCGGCGACGGCGCCGGCGTGTTCAACGTCATCGACGTGCGCCAGTCCTACCTCCAGGATGTCGTCAAGGCCGGCCTGCAGGCCCTGGGCTACCAGAACGAAGCCCAGCGCTTCGTACACTTCAGCTACGAAATGGTGGCGCTGACGCCGCGCTGCTGCGCCGAGCTCGGCATCGAGCTCTCTGACGAAGACAAGCGCCGCCCCTTCGTGGAGGTTTCCGGCCGCAAGGGCCTGGGCGTCAAGGCCGACGACCTGCTCGACATGCTCGTCCGCGGCGCCTTGTCCGAGGTCAGCAGCCGCCACACCGCCCTGCCTGCCGAAAAGCAGGAGGAGATCGCCCGCCAGATCGCCGTCGGCGCCCTGCGCTACTTCATGCTGCGCTTCACGCGCACCACCGTCATCGCCTTCGATTTCCAAGAAGCGTTGAGCTTCGAGGGCGAAACCGGGCCCTACGTGCAATATGCCGCCACGCGCGCACGAAATATCCTGCGCAAGCTATCGGAACGAGGCGAAGAGATTCCCGACTTTGCCGCCGAGCTGACCGACGCCGCGCTGGCGCGTCAGCTCGAAAGCGAAGACTTCTGGCAGCTCCTGCTCAGCGCGTCGCGCATGGAATGGACGATCGACCGGGCCATCGCCGCCGGCGAGCCGGCCCAGTTGGCGCGCTACGCCTTCCAAGTCGCCCAGACCTTCAACAACTTCTACCACCAGCACCACATCCTCAATGAAACCGATCGGGAACGAAAAGTCTTTTTGCTCTGGATGACGCAATTTTTCTTGCACGAGCTGGTTACATTGATGGACGTGATGGGTTTGCCGGCGCCGGAAGTCATGTAGAATTGCATCACTCGGCCATGGATTATCGTTACGCCGAAATTGCGGACATTCCGACGCTCGCCGTCGCTGAAGAACGGTTCCTGGCCGACGTGACGGCCTCCGAAATCCCCAGTCGCGCCGCCATCGAGGAGCGCTGGAGGGAGCGTTTGGAGGGCGACCACCGGGCGGTGCTGTTCGAAGACGAGGGCGAGCCCCTGGCCTACGCGCTCTACGTTCCCACGGCCGTCGGCGTGACCGTGGAGCAGCTCTTCGTGTGGCGCGAACGCCGCCGCCAGGGCCTGGGCCGCGAAATGATCGAGCTGCTGCGGGAAGAGATCTGGTCGCCGACGGTGCGCGTGGCCATCGACGTCACGCACACCAACACCACCGGCCGAGCCTTTTTGGCGTCAGTCGGCTTCGCCGAAGCCCGCGTGCTGATGGAACAGCTCCCGCGCCCGGTGGAATCCGACTGAAGCCGCCCCCTCCTAGAAATCCCGGAACGGCCCCCGCGGCTCGGCCGCCTGCATCTCCGCTTTCCAGTCCCAGAAGCGCTTCTGCATCATCCGCAGCACGTCCGGCTTCTCCGCCGAGAGGTCGTGCTTCTCGCCGATATCGGCCGAGAGATCGAACAGCCCGCCGTAGTCCGGCGCTTCCACCCACTTCCAGTTGCGGTAGCGCAGCGCCCGCGTGTTGCGGCGCTCCCAAACCATCTGCTCGCGCTCGGACTTCGCCTGGCCCGCCAGCACCGGCAGCATGTCGAAGCCGTCGTACTTCACGCCCTGTGGCAGTTCCGCCCCCGCCAGCTTCACCAGCGTCGGAAACACTTCGAGCGACGTCAGGAACTCATGCGTCACCGTCCCGGCCGGAATCTTTCCCGGCCAGCGCGCGGCGAACACCACCCGCACGCCGCCCTCCCACATCGTCGCCTTCTTGCCGTGCAGCGGCGCGTTACTGGCGCGCCCCGCGCCGCCGTTGTCGCTGAAGAAGATGACCAGCGTATTGTCGAGCTCATCGTACTTCTCGAGCGTCGCGAACAGCTCCCCGATGGACTCGTCCATCGCCGTGATCGAGCCCAGGTAGCGCGCCTGCGGCGTACCCGGCTCCTCTGATCCGTACATCTTCAGGTGCTCTGGCTTGGCCTGCGGGCCGGCCTTGTCGAAGTTCGACGCGCCGTGCGGCGCATTGAACGGCATGTAGAGGAAGAACGGCTCGTCGTGGTGCTCTTCGAGGAACCTTACGCCCTCCCGCTCGAACAGATCGGTGGCGTAGCCGGACTCCTTGACCTTGTCGTTGTCTCGCCACATCGACGGCCAGCCGTAGCGCTCATGCGTAAAGTAATCGATGCCCGTATTGGTGAAGCCGTAGAAGAAGTCGAACCCTCTCTGCCGCGGCCGGTAGCGGGTGAGCTGCCCGGAATCCCACTTGCCCACCACGCCGGTGGCGTAGCCGGCCTTCTTCATCACCTCGGCGATGACGGTTTCCTGCGTGTCCAGCCCGAGGATGGCCTCGGGGGTGATGGCGTACTCCTCCGGCTCGAAGGTCACGCCGAAGTCCGCCACGTCGTTGCGGATCATGTCGTACAAGCCGTTGCGCTGCGGGTAGCGGCCGGTGAGGATCGAGCCTCTCGACGGCGTGCAGGCCGGCCAGGAGACGTAGAAGTCCGTCGCCCGGACGCCCTCGGCCACGATGCGGTCCAGGTTCGGGGACTTCAGCTCGGGCCGTCCGCAGCAGCCCAGGTCGGCATAGCCCTGGTCGTCGGAGACGATCAGCAGCACGTTGGGTTTGTCCTGCGCGGCCGCGCCCAGAGCGAACAGAGTCAACAGCAGGAAGGGAATCCGCACGGCGAGACTGTAGCACGAAACTTTGTCGCATCCCACGCGGCCCTTTCGCCATCTATACTGAGAGGTTGGGCGCTGTTTCCGCGCCCGACGCTCCCCTGGTCGTAATGCGTACACTCGTCAGCAAAGAAGGATTGGATCGCCTCGGAATGGCCGCTTCGCTGGCCTGCGGGGTGCACTGCGCGCTCGCGCCGCTGGCGGTGGGGGCCTTGGCCGTGGTGCCGTTGGAGTGGGCGTTCTCGCGCGTCAGCGAGGCCGTCATGCTCGGGCTCACGCTGCTGCTGGCCGTGGCCAGCCTGGCGCCGGCCTACCTCAAGCAGCATCGCCGCAAGAGCTGCCTCGGGCTGTTCGCCCTGGGTGCTGCGCTGCTCACGTTCGGCAAGCTGGGCGCGCACGGCGGAGCCTGGGAGCCCACGCTGCTGGCCTCCGGCGCCGGTCTGATTGCCTCCGCGCACCTGGCGAACCTGCACTTCTGCCGCCAGTGCAAGAAGTGCTCGCACGAGTGCTGAGCCCGGCGGCCCCTGCCGCCTGCTAGAGCTTCTGAATCGTTCCCAACCCGGGAATCACGTAAGGCGGGCTGGTGTAGGTGCAGCCGTACCAGACGCCGCCGACCTCCTTGCCTGGAATCACGACCGCTCCGCCGATCGAAGGCGGCACGATGTTCGGGGTGGTCATCATCCCCTCGTACATGGGCCGCGGGTCGGGGATCGGCCCCCCGGTCCCCATCGGCGGCTGCATGGCGGGCGCTTGCACGGTGAATCGAATCCGAGTGGGCATAGCTGAAGCGCAACTCCGATTTGCGCCCCCACAGCATACGGCGAGCGCACCCGAAAATGCACCCCTTTTCTGCTCGTCCGAGCCCCCCGGTTTCCTCCCTCACGGCCCGGGCGGAATCATCGCCAGCACGTCGTCGAGCGTGTCGGCGTCTTGCGGCTTCTTGTCCTTGCGCCAGCGGTTCATGCGGGGGAAGCGCACGGCCACGCCGGACTTATGGCGGGTCGAGCGCTGAATGTTCTCGAACGCCAGCTCGAACACCAGCTCCGGCTCCACGGCGCGCACCGGCCCGAAGCGCTCCAGCGTATTTCGTCGCACAAAGCGGTCCACCTGCCGGATCTCCTCGTCGCTCAGCCCCGAGTAGGCTTTGGCGAACGGCGTCAGCTCGCCGTCCTTCCACACCCCGAAGGTGTAGTCGGTGTAGAGGCCCGCGCGCCGGCCGTGACCTTGCTGGGCGTAGATCAGCACGCAGTCGATGGTGTAGGGCTCGATCTTCCACTTCCACCATGGCCCCGTCTCGCGGCCCACGCCGTAGGCCGAATCCAGCCGCTTGAGCATCAGCCCCTCCACGCCGAGCTCGCGGCTGCCGCGGCGCGCCTCGGCCAGGGCCGCCCAGTCCGGGGCCGGCAAGGGCTCGGCCAGGCGCAGCGCGGAGCCCGGGCGCTGGGCGGCCATGAGCGTCTCCAGCCGCCGCCGCCGCTCGCGCAAGGGCTCGGCGCGCAGGTCGCCTCCGCCGGCTTCGAGTAGGTCGAAGGCCAGAAAGACGACCGGCGCGTCGGCCAGGATCTTGCGTCCGAGCGTCTTACGCCCGATGCGCCGCTGCAACACCGCAAACGGCAGCACGGAGTCCTTCCATGCCAGGATCTCGCCGTCGAGCACGGTTCCGTCGGGCAGGCGCGTGGCATCGACGAGCAGCTCGGGAAAGCGCTCGGTCATCAGCTCCTCGCCGCGCGACCACACGAAGGTCTCGCCGCGGCGGCGGATGAGCTGCGCGCGGATGCCGTCCCACTTCCACTCCGCCAGCCAATCGGCGCGCTCGCCGAGCTTTTGATCCGGCGAATCGTCGAGCTGGTGAGCCAGAAAGAAGGGGTAGGGCCGGCCAGCGTCCGCGTCGTCGGACTCCGGCGCGATCAGCCGCTCGAAAAAGCCCGCCGAGGGCGACCAGTTCCCCATCAGCCGATGCGCCGCCACGGCCGGGTCCAGGCCCGCCGACTCCGCCACGGCCCGCACCACCAGCCGCTGCGAGACGCCCACCCGGAACGAGCCGGTGAGGAGCTTATTCCACAGGAAGCGCTCCGCGCCACCGAGCTCGCTCCAGGCCTGGGCCAGCGCCGCCCGCTGACGCGCCTCGTCCAGCCCCTTCAAAGGCAGCAGCCGCCGCTCGATCCAGCCGTGCAGCGGCAGCTCGTTCTCGCGCACCGGCGGCGGCAGCAGTAGCGAGACCGTCTCGGCCAGATCACCCACGGCTTCGTAGCACTCCTCGAACAGCCAGCCCGGAATCCCCGCCTGATCGCAGGCCCACTCGGCCAGCTTGCGCGCCGGCACGAGGCGTTTGACGCGGCGACCGCTGAGCACGGCCACGGCCCAGGCCGCATCGGCCGGGTCGGCGGAAGCGAAGTACTCCCGCAGAGCGGCCAACTTGGCGCTGGTCTTGGTGGTCCGGTCCAGCCGCTCGAACAGCTCGGCGAAGGCCTTCATGCGGCCTCCGTCGGGTCATCGTCCTGCTCGCCGCCGTAGCGAGTGGTCAGCGCGTCGGCGTCGTGGCCCTGCTCGCGCAGCCAGCGGACGACGGCGGCGGTTGAGCCGTGCGTCAGCAGCACCCGCTCGGCGCCGGTGGCGGCGATGGCCGCCTGCAGGTCCTCCCAATCGGCGTGGTCGGAGAGCGCGAAGCCGCGGTCGACCGAGCGGCGGCGGCGCGCGCCCCTTACCAGCATCCAGCCGGAGGCGAACGCCGTCGAGGGGTCGCGAAAGCGGCGCACCCAGGGCGTCCCCAACGCCGACGGCGGCGCCAGGATTAGCGCCGTGCGGAACGCCCCGGGCTCGTCGGACTCGCCCACGGAGCGCGTCGCCGGCAGCTCCACGCCGCTGTCGCGATAGGCGGCGTGCAGCGGCTCCACCGCGCCGTGGCCGTAGATCGGGCCGATCGAGGGGTCGAGGCTCGCCAGCGCGCGTTGGGCCTTGCCGAGGGCGTAGGCCAGCAGCAGGCTCGGGCGCCCGGCCGCCGCGTTGTCGCGCCACCACTGGTTGATCTCCGCCGCCAGAGCCTCCGGCCGAGGCCAGCGGTAGATCGGCAACCCGAAGGTGCACTCGGAGACGAACACGTGGCAGCGCTGCGGCTCGAACGGCGCGCAGGTGGGGTCGGCGGCGACCTTGTAGTCGCCCGAGACGACCCAGACCTCGCCGTCGCGCTCCACCCGCACCTGCGCCGAGCCGAGGATATGGCCGGCCGGATGCAGCGAGACCGTGGCGTCTCCCAGCCGGCGACGCTCGCCGTAGTCGGCGGCGTCGAGCGGAGCGTCCGGCCCCAGCCGCCGCTCGAAGACCCGCAGCCCCTGGCGCGCCACCAGATAGGCCCCCGAGCCGCGCACGGCGTGGTCGGCGTGCGCATGGGTCGTCACGGCCCGTGCGACCGGCCGCCACGGGTCGATGTAGAAGTCGCCGGCCTCGCAATACAGGCCCGCTTCGGTCACGCGCAGCAGCGCCGGCCGAGTCATAGGCCCTCATTATGTCCATCGATTCCAATCAGTCCCGCAAACGGTCGATAAGAGTGAGAGATGCCGAAGAACGATCGACCCCGGCGAGCCTCCTCCTGCCGAGAGCTCGAGCTGTTTTTCGAGATGGCGGCGGAGATCCTGTGCATTGCCGACCGCAACGGCTCGATCCTCCGCATCAGCCGCTCGGCGCGTGACACCCTCGGCTACTCTCCCGAGGAGCTCCGCCGCCTCTCCATCCAGGAGCTGATCCACGCCGCCGACCGCCAGGCGCTGCAGGCGTCGGTCCGCCGGCTGGCTCGGGGCGCGCCGGCGCTGGGGTTCCAGGCCCGTGTGCGCTCCAAGCACAACGGCTGGCGGCTGCTTTCGTGGAACGCCTGGGCGCCGGCCGGCGAGTCGCGCGTCTACGTGATCGCCCGCGACATCACCGTGCAACACGCCCAGCAGGAGGCGCTGCGGCAGAGCGAAGAGCGCTTCGCGCTGGCGACCCAGGGAGCGGCCGACGGCATCTGGGACCTGGCCTCGTTCGATAGCGATGAGCTGTGGTGCTCGCGGAAGGTTTATGACTTGCTCGAGCAGAGCGTCGACGACGGGCCCATCAACGTGCGGGGCGTGCTCAAGCGCATACCGGCCGCCGGCCGACACACCTTGTTCCAGGCGTTGCGCAACCACTTCCGCCACGACCTGCCCTTCTCCGAGCAATGCCGCATCAAGATGCCCAGCGGCCAAATGCGCTGGTTCCGCATCAGCGGCCGGGCAGTGCTCGACGACGACGGACGGCCGCGCCGCATCGCCGGCTCCATCAACGACATCCACAAGCTCCGCTCCGCTCTCGAGAAGCTCTCCTACAGCGAGCGGCTGCTGCAGGAGACCAGTAACATCGCCCACATCGGCGGCTGGCAGCTCGATGTCGCCACCCTGCGACCATCCTGGTCGGAGGAGGTCTGCCGCATCCACGAAACCCCTCTGGACTACCGGCCCACGATCGAGGAGGCCTTGTCGTTCTTCCCGCCGGACGCCCGGGTCGTGCTGCAGGAAGCGGTCGAGAAAGCCATCGCAGCCGGTTCCATGTGGGACCTGGAATTGCCGTTCATCTCGGCTCTGGGAACCAAGAAGTGGGTCCGCGCCATCGGTCGCAGCGAGCTCAAGGACGGCCGTCCGGTGCGCCTGTGGGGCTCTCTGCAGGACATCACGGACCGCAAGGAAGCCGAGCGGCGCCTCAAGGACTACCTGGCCGAGGTCGAAGCAGCGCGGGAGCTGCTGGAGACCCAAGCGGCGCAACTCGCCAAGCAAGCCGCCGAGCTGGCGGTGGCCCGCGAGGCCGCCGAAGAGTCCACACGGCTCAAGAGCGTCTTCCTGGCCACCATGAGCCATGAAATCCGCACGCCCATGAACGGCGTCTCCGGCATGGCCGAGCTGCTCGCCGACACGCCCCTCACCGAGGAGCAGTCCGAGTACCTGACCACGATCCGCCGTAGCGCCGACGCCTTGCTCGCCATCATCAACGACGTGCTGGACTTCTCGAAGCTCGAAGCCGGCCGGGTGGAGCTCGAGGAGGTCGACTTCGACCTGCGGCACTGCGTGGAAGAGGCCGTGGAGCTGGTCGCCGACCGGGGCTTCCACAAGGGCGTCGATGTTGCCGCGACCATCGCGCCGACGTGTCCCCCGGTGGTGCACGGCGATCCCGCCCGCATCCGCCAGATCCTGCTGAACCTGCTCAGCAACGCGGTCAAGTTCACGGACTTCGGCGAGGTCGAGTGCAGCGTGGTCCCGGAGCCCGACGGTCGTCACATCCGCTTCTCGGTGCGCGACACCGGCATCGGCATGACCCCGGCCGTCCGCGAGAAGCTCTTCCAACCGTTCGTCCAAGCCGACGCCAGCACTACCCGCCGCTACGGGGGCACCGGCCTGGGCTTGGCCATCTCGCGACAGATCGCTGACAACCTGGGCGGCTCGCTGTGGGTGGAATCGGAACCCGGCAAGGGCTCCACCTTCACGCTGCGGGCGCCGTTGCCGCCCGGGCCCGCTCCGGCGGGTTCAGAGCCACCGACGCGGCTGGACGGAGCCGTGGTCCTGGCGATCGAAGGGAACGCCACCCGCCGGGCGGCCTCCACTCTGCTGCGCAGTTGGGGGCTCGAGCTCCAAGCGGTGACGAGTTGGAGCGAAGCCCGCGCCATCCAGGAGTGGGACCGCGTCCTGATCGACGCGCACTTCAGCGGTGGCCGCGGCCTGGAGCTAGCCTTGCAGATTCGCCGCGATCACCCCCGCGCCGCCATCGTCTTTCTGGCCAGCGCGCGCGACATGGACGCCGGCCAGTCCGCCCGAGCGAAAGGCTTCGTGGCGCTGCACCTGCCGCTGCGCGCCTCCAAGCTCCGCGCCCTGCTCGAAGCCGGGCCGCGCACGGGCGCGCGCCGCGCGGTCGCCCCGGGGCAACAGCGTCCGCAGCTCGCCGCCCGCGTCCTCGTCGCCGAGGACAACCCCGTCAACCAAATGGTCGCCTCCCGCATGCTCGCTCGCATCGGCTGCACCTCCACCATCGTCAACAACGGCCGCGAAGCCGTGGAGAAGGCCCTCACCGGGGAGTTCGACGTCATCCTGATGGACTGCCAGATGCCCGAGATGGACGGCTTTGAGGCCTCCCGGACCCTGCGCGCCGCCCTCGACGGGCGCCGCCTGCCGATCGTCGCGCTCACCGCCAACGCCATGCAGGGCGACCGCGAGCGCTGCCTCAACGCCGGCATGGACGACTACCTCACCAAGCCCATGCAGCTCGACACGCTGGCCGCAGCGCTGCAGCGCTGGACCAAGCCTGACGCCGTCGAGACCGCGGACAGCCGACAGCCCACGCCGTAGGCCCGTATGCTAGGGGGGTGAGTCGCCGAGCCCTCCTTCCGCTGGCCTTCCTCGCGGGCGTCCTGTCCACCTACTACTACTTCCAGAAGTTCGACCGTACGCCCACGCGGCAGTCGGTCGGACTGCACCAGCCCACCCGCGTCCCGGACCGCGTGATCCTCAACTGGAACGGCGATCCCACGACGACGCAGGCCGTCACCTGGCGCACCTCCGTGGACGTGGACCAAGCCGTGGCTGAAATCGCCGTGGCCGAGGACGGCCCCCTGTTCGTGGACAACGCGCGCCGCGTGGCCGCCGCCACCGAGCCGTTCGAGTCCGACCTCGGCCCGGCGCACTATCACAGCGTCGCCTTCAACGGCCTCGAGCCCGAAACGCTCTACGTCTACCGCGTCGGAGACGGCGAGGAGGCCTGGAGCGAGTGGCTGCACTTCCGCACCGCTTCGACCGCCGCCAAGCCGCTGACGTTTCTCTACGTGGGCGACGCCCAAAACGACATCTTTTCGATGTGGTCCCGGCTGATCCGCCAAGGCTACGCCGCCGCGCCCGACGCCGACTTCCTCATCCACGCCGGCGACCTCATCAACCGCGCCAACCGCGACGCCGAGTGGGGCGAGTGGTCGCTGGCCGCCGGCTGGATCAACCGCAGCGTCCCCAGCCTGCCCACGCCGGGCAATCACGAGTACGACAAGACCGACGGCCAGGGCCTCTCGCGTCACTGGCGGCCGAGCTTTACGCTGCCGGAGAACGGTCCCGCCGGCCCGCCGCCGGAGACCTCGTACTTCATCGACGTCCAAGGCGTGCGGATCGTGGCCCTGAACTCGAACGAGGCGCAGCAGGAACAGGCCGCCTGGCTGGACGGCCTGCTGGCCGACAACCCCAACCGCTGGACCGTCGTCACCCACCACCACCCGATCTTCTCGGCCTCGGAGGGACGCGACAACCCGGAGCTGCGGGCGCTCTGGCAGCCGATCTACGACAAGCACGGCGTGGACCTGGTGCTGCAGGGCCACGACCACACCTACGCCCGCAGCAACCTGATGACGGGCGAGAACGTGCAGAACGGCCCCGCCGGAACGGTCTACGTGGTGTCCGTCTCAGGCCCGAAGATGTACGAGGTCCAGGACGCGCCATGGATGGTGCGCTCGGCCGAGGACACCCAGCTCTTCCAGAAAATCCGCATCGACGGCGACCTCCTGCGCTTCGAATCCTACACTGCGCGAGGGATACTCTATGACGCCTTCGAGCTGCGCAAGCGCGACGGCCAACCCAACGAGCTGGTCGAGATCGAGCCGGAGTCGCCGGTCCGGCGACGGCCGAAGGAGTGAAGGGCCCCGCGACAACAGAGGGAGTGCGCTGCCATGCAGAGTCGGTCCGATCAGATGAGGCGAGACGCCATCGCGTTCTATGACCTGATGTTCAACCAATGCCGGCCTCGTGAGGCGATCGACCGCTACGTGGGGGAGACTTACATTCAGCACAACCCCGGCGTCGGCGATGGCAAGCAGGCCTTCATCGACTACTTCGAGAAGATGGCGTCGGAGTATCCAGGCAAGCGGGTCGAGTTCAAACGGACCGTGGTCGAAGGCGACTTCGCCGTCTTGCACTGCCACCAGCATTGGCCCGGCGACCATGACTATGCCGGCATCGACATCTTCCGCTTCGACAGCGCTGGAAAGATCGTGGAGCACTGGGACGTACTGCAGGTGATTCCGGACTCGGCGGAGAACGAGAACGGAATGTTCTGACCCCAGGCCGGTCTTCAGAAGAAACCCTTGCGCACCCGGGGCTACAGGCTCTCCAGCTCCGCCTGCCGCCGGCCGTAGTTGCGCTCGCTCCACTCCCGGTACGCCCCCGACCGCACCCGCTCGACCCAGCCGGCGTTGTCGCGGTACCAGGCCACGGTCGAAGCCAGGCCCTCGTCGAAGCCCATTTGCGGGCTCCAGCCGGTCTCGCGCATCAGCTTCTCGGACGTGATCGCGTAGCGCCGGTCGTGCCCGGGCCGGTCGACGACGTAGCGGATCAGGCTGTCCGGCTGTCCGGTGGCGGCCAGGATGCGCCGCACGACCTCCAGGTTCGGCAGGTCCGCCGTGCCGCCCACGTTGTAGACCTCGCCCGGCCGGCCCTGCTCCAGTACGGCGCGGATCGCCCGGCAGTGGTCGTCCACGTACAGCCAGTCGCGCACCTGCTGGCCGTCGCCGTAGACCGGCAACGATTCCCCGGCCAAGGCGTTGGAGATCATCAGCGGAATCAGCTTCTCGGGGAACTGGTACGGCCCGTAATTGTTCGAGGCCCGCGTGACCGACACCGGCAGCTTGTAGGTCGTCCAGTAGCTCAGCGCGAGCAGGTCCGAACCGGCCTTCGACGCCGAATACGGGCTGCTGGCGTGCAGCGGCCAGGTCTCGTCGGCGTCGTCGGGCGCGTCGATCGAGCCGTAGACCTCGTCGGTCGAGACGTGCACGAAGCGGCCGACCTGGCAGCGGCGCGCCGCCTCGAGCAGGTGGAACGTCCCGGTGAAGTTGGTGTCCACGACCGGCTTGGGCGACAGGATGCTGCGGTCCACATGGGACTCGGCGGCGAAGTGAACGATCGCGTCGGGCTCGAAGCCTTCGACGGCGCGCGCGGTGGCCTCGGCGTCGCGCAGATCCACGTGCAGAAAGCGGTAGCGCGGGTCGCCGTCCACCGCGCTCAGGTTCTCCAGATTGCCGGCATAGGTCAGCGCGTCGAGGTTGCCGACCGACAGGTCGTCGTCGCCGCTGAGCAGCAGCCGTACGAAGGCGGAACCGATGAATCCGGCGCCGCCGGTCACGAGGATCTTCATGAGCGAGCTTCCATTATCGCCCGCCGCCCGAGCGCTGAGCTCCATGCGCGCGGAGGCCGAACCCTAACGCGGAACCAGCTTGTGCCCCAAGCCGGGCTGGTCGCTGAGCACGATCTTGCCGTCCACGAAGCGTTCCGGCGGATCGAGCAGCTCGGCGCGCCAGGGAACCTCTCCCCAGGCGTGCTCGAGCACAGGGCAGTTCGGCAAGGTCGCCGCCAACTGGGCGCTGGCCGCCATCGACAGCGGACCGGAGGGATTGTGCGGCGACACGTCCACGCCGAAGGTCTCCGCCAACGCCGCGATCTTCTTGCCCTCGAAGAGTCCGCCGCAGTGCTTCACGTCGGGCATGATCACGTCCACGGCCTTGGTTTCGAGCAGCGGCAGAAAGCCCTCGCGCCCGAAAAAGAGCTCGCCGCCGGCCATCGGCTGGGCGATGTGTTCGCGGATGCGCAACGTGTCCTCGACCCGTGAAGGGTCCACCGGCTCCTCGTACCAGCGCAGCCGCACCGGCTCCAGCCGCCGCGCGACCTCGATCGACAACTCCGGGTCGAAGCGGCTGTGGCAATCCACCATCAAGTCCACCGAGGGGCCCACGGCGGCGCGCATGGCTTCCAGCCGGCGGATGCCCAGCTCGGCCTTCGCCTCCCGCTCGGCCGGCGTCGATTCGCCGGTGGGGAAATCGTCGAAGACGGCGGCCTTGAGCGCCCGGAAGCCTTCCTCCACGGCCCGCGCGGCGTTGGCGGCGAAGCCTTCCGGGCTGCGCTCGTTGGTGGCGCGGTTGATGTTGGCGTAGACCGGAACAGCGTCCACGAGCCGTCCGCCCAGCAGCTCGCTCACCGGCGTCCCCAGGGCCTGGCCCGCCAAGTCCCACAAGGCCTGCTCGCAGGCGCTGAAGGCCGTCTGGGTGAGCAGGCCGCCGACCTTGGCCTGGGCCCAGGCGCGTTGGCGAAAGCGCTCCAGCTCGAACGGCGAGAGCCCTTCCAGCGCGGGGAAAAACGAGCGCACCGCGGCGGCGATCCGCGCATCGTCCTCGGCCGAGGCCCGCAGAAAGCCGAGCGCGTGGGTGGCCTCGCCCCAACCGACCAAGCCGTTCTGCGTGGTCAGCCGGGCGAAGTTCCAATTGCCCCGGGGGGTGACCTGGACCGTCAGCGCTTCGACGGATTGGATGCGCGGCGTAGGCAAGGCGTCATGATGGCACGACTCGCCTCGCCGGGAAAAGCCGCGCCCGCCCGGCTAGCGCACCGAAGCCGCCGCCGTCCCGTTGAGGATGCGGATGGCGCCGTTGACGGTGTCGAGCTCGAACTTCGCCGCGCCCGAGCCCAGCGTCCCGTCCATCGAGCTGGTGGGGCCGAAGCGCGCCTTGCGCACCTCCAGCGCAAAGTCCGTGCGGATGCCGCCGTTGACCGTGTGCGCGCGGAAGCTGGCGTCGGGGCTCGAAGGCAACAGCACTTCCAGCGATCCGTTGACCGAGTGGAACTGGTGCGAGCCCGCCGAAGGCGCCTGGGCGTAGACCGCCTCGACGCCGCCGTTGACCGTGTCGATCTTCGTGTCCCCGCTCAAACCCGCCGCGTTGACGCCGCCGTTCACCGAGTGCGCCCGTACGTCGCCGTAGGCGCCCGTCATGCGGATGTGGCCGTTGACCGTATCCACGCGCACGTCGGCCCCGGCGGGGGCGGAGATCTCATAGTTGACCGAGGCGCTGCCGTGGCGCGGCAGCTCGGTCTTGACGGTCACGCTGTCGGCGCCGGTCTCGATGCGCACCTCGGTCTCGTCGAGCTTGGCCTTCGATTCGGCGCTCTTGATGGCGCGGATGCGGACCTCGTTGCGCTCCCAGGTCGAAACGTCGATCTTGCCGTTGACGTTCGACACCGAGACCGAGCCGTCGGCCGACAGGGGGACCGTGCGGTCGACCTCCTCGGTGACCGACGCCGCGTTGACGATGGTGCAGGCGCTGAGCGCCAGGGCCGCCGCAAGGACGGCGAAAGACGGTGAGCGGTGGACTGTGAGCACGAAGTTCCTCCTCGAAACAGACGCTACGAAGCCGGGCCCGGCTTTGTTCCCGGGCTTGGACGCGACCGCGGGCAAAAGGTGAGCCGAGGGGGTTACCCTGAGAGCGAATGAAGTTTGCGATCTACGGCGCCGGAGCCATCGGAGCGTTCCTGGGAGCCCGTCTGCTCGAATCCGGGCACGAGGTCGTCTTTCTGGCGCGCCGCGCGCACCTGGAGGCGATGCGCTCCAAGGGGCTGCGGATTCACAGCGATCAACTGGGCGACAAGACCTACCCCGTGCAGGCCACCGACGACCCGGCCGAGGTCGGCCCGGTGGACTACGTGCTGCTGGGCGTAAAGGGCCACGTGATCCCCGAGATCGCCGCCCTGTGCGAGCCGCTGCTGGCCGACCACACCGCCGTGGTCTCGATGCAGAACGGCCTGCCCTGGTGGTACTTTCACGGCGTCGACGGCGAGGACGGCGCGCGCATCGAAGCGGTCGACCCCGGCGGCGCGGTCGAGCGCAGCCTGGCCTCGCGGCGCGCCATCGGCGGCATCGCCTATATCTCCTGCAGCGTCGCCGAGCCCGGCGTGGTGCGCCACACCGAGGGCTTGCGCTTTCCGCTGGGCGAGCCCGACGGAACTCGCACCGACCGCATCAAGGCCCTCTCGGACGCGCTGCGCGAGGGCGGGATCAAGGCGCCGATTCGCGGCGATATCCGCCATGAGCTGTGGGTGAAACTGCTGGGCAACGGCATCTTCAATCCCTTGAGCGCCCTCACGCGAAAGACGATGATCGAGATGCTCGATTTCCCTGAGACCCAGGCGCTGATTCGGGCCGCTATGCACGAGACCCGCGAGACGGCCTCGGCCGTGGGCGTGCAGTTGTCGTTCTCGGTGGAGCAGCGGCTGGAGGGCGCGCGCTCGGCCGGCCGCCACAAGACGTCGATGCTGCAGGATCTCGAAGCCGGCCGGAAGCCCGAGCTCGAACCCATCACCGGCGCCATCCTGGAGTTGGCGGCCAAGCGCAACGTCGCCGCGCCCCACCTGCAGGCGGTCTACGCGGCGGCCAAGTTGTTGTTCGCATGACGCTTCG
Organism: Acidobacteriota bacterium; assembly: GCA_016125275.1. Classification (GTDB taxonomy): domain Bacteria; phylum Acidobacteriota; class Terriglobia; order Bryobacterales; family UBA6623; genus RI-231. The sequence goes on from WGMB01000003.1 coordinate 1,729,112, forward strand.
ACTGGCCGCATCGCCGGACCGCCCGGAAACCGTTTGCTCCCGCCCGACTCGGAGCCTACGCCCTCAACCCGGATACACTGGAATTTGATGCCGAACGCACCTGTCATTGTCATGGGCGCAGGTCCGGCCGGGCTGACGGCGGCGTACGAGCTGTCGAAGGCCGGTGTGCGGAGCCTCGTGCTCGAGCAGGACGACGTCGTCGGCGGCATCTCCCGCACCGTCAACTACAAGGGCTACCGCTACGATATCGGCGGCCACCGCTTCTTCACCAAGGTCAAACCGGTCGAGCAGTTCTGGGACGAGATTCTCGGCGATCAGATGCTCGACCGCCCGCGCCTTTCGCGCATTTTCTACAAGAAGAAGTTCTTCTCCTACCCGCTCAAGCCGGCCAACGCCCTGTTCGGCCTGGGCCTGTGGGAGACCACCCGCTGCATGCTCAGCTACGCCCGGGCGCGCGTGGCTCCGCACACGCCCGAGGATAACTTCGAGACCTGGGTCTCCAACCGCTTCGGCAAGCGCCTGTTCGAGATCTTCTTCAAGACCTACACCGAGAAGGTCTGGGGCATCCCCTGCTCGGAGATCCAGGCCGAGTGGGCCGCCCAGCGCATCAAGGGCCTGTCGCTGACCACGGCCATCAAGAACGCCTTGATCGGCGAGCGCGCCAAGAACAAGGGAGAGGTCATCAAGACCCTCATCGACGAATTCCGCTACCCCATCCACGGGCCGGGCATGATGTGGGAGAAGACGCAGGAGAAGCTCGAGGAGGCCGGTTCGGGCGTCCACCTCGACACCAAGGTCGAGAAGGTCTTCTGGACGCCCGAAGGCGTCACCGGCGTCGAAGCCGGCGGCCGGCGCTACGAAGGCGACGCCTACCTGTCGACGCTCGCCTTGCGCGACCTGGTCGAGGCGATGGATCCCGCCCCGCCCGCCGACGTGCTCGCCGCCGCCCGCCAGCTCAAGTACCGCGACTTCTTGACCGTCGCGCTCATCATCAACCAGAAGGACATCTTTCCCGACACCTGGATCTACATCCACGAGCCCCAGGTGCAGCTCGGCCGCATCCAGAACTTCAAGAACTGGAGCCCCTACATGGTTCCCGACCCCAGCAAGAGCTGCCTGGGGCTGGAGTACTTCTGCTTCGAGGGCGACGAGCTGTGGGAGACCCCCGACGAGGAGCTGATCCGGCTGGGCGCCAAGGAGATCGGCGAGCTCGGCCTGGTCGACCCGAAGCTGGTGGAGGACGGCTCCATCGTCCGCATGCCCAAGGCCTATCCGGTCTACGATTCGGTCTACCCGCAGGCGCTCGAGAAGGTGCGGACGTTCCTGGCGACGCTGCCGAACCTGCAGCTCTCCGGCCGCAACGGCATGCACCGCTACAACAACCAGGACCACTCGATGCTGACGGCGATGCTGGCGGCGCGCAACCTGCTGGGGGCGAACTACGACCTCTGGCAGGTGAACGTGGACCAGGAGTATCACGAAGAGGGCCGCGAGGTGACGCTCGACGATCTGCGCAACGTCGAAGCCACCCAGCCGCTGGTTCCCCGCCGCGTGGGCGAATAGCCGGCAGGCACGGGCTCGGCGAGCAGCGCCGCCGCCGTCGCCGCGAACCACACGACCAGCGCGAGCTGGAACCCGTAGGAATACGGCCGACCCGCCAGCAGCAGAAACCCCGCCGGCGGCGCCAGCAGCGCCCAGGTGAAGATCCTGCGCCAGGGCGGCTGCGGCCTCTCCAGCCGAATCAGCATCGCCGGCAGAATCACCAGAAAGTTCGCCAAGTAGGCGTGGTAGCTGATCAGCAGCCCCGCCGGCAGGGCCACCGAGAGGGCGTCCGCGAAGTCTCCGCGCCGAGACGCCGCCCACACCAGCGCCGCCGCGCCGACCGCCGCCGCGACCTCCAGCTCGAACGCGCCCGGCGCCCCGTCCAGCAGGCCGTGCAGGTTCGGCATGATCGCCGCCCCGGGGTGCGCCGCGCCGTCCGTCAGGTTGCCCCAGTAGGCCGCGATCCAGTCCCAGCCGCCGGCCGGGAAGCAGGCCGCAACCCACACTGCGGCCCCGGCGGCCAGCCCGCGCAGAATGTCGAAGCGGCGCTGCGCCAGCAGCGCCAGGGGAACCAGCGCAAACAAGTGGAAGCCGATCGCCCCGCAGCTCAGCGCCGCCCCGGCGGCGAACCCCCGGCCGCGGCTCTCCCAACGCCGGGCCGCCGCCACCGCCGCCAGCAGAAAGGCCGCGTCCTGCCCGTAGAGCAGCCCAGCCAGCGCAGCCGCCGACAGCGACAACGCCACGAGGGCGTCCAGGCGCCGCTCCGCCGGCCACAGCCACACAAAGACGCCGAGCGCCGCGATCCGGGCCGCCAGCCACAGCCCATGAGCGGTCGGGTAGTCGAACAGCCCGAACGGCCACAGCAATAACGCATAGGCCGGCGGGCGAATGAAGCGCAGGGCGTTCTCCGGGCGGTCGCCGTAGCGCGTGACCTCCCCGAAGCGCTCGATCATGAAGCGGTAGTACGTCGCCTGGTCATGCAGCGCCGGCCGCCCCACCGAGCGGGCTGCGACGTAGACGGGAATGAAGTCGTCCTTGCCGCGCCGAAAGCCTTCCCAGTCGGCGGCGAAGGAAGCCGCCATCCACGCCAACCCCAGATACGCCAGGGCCGCCTTCCGCCACACGCCTGCGCACGCCTTCGCGATGCAAGGCTTATCGGCGGTTTTTTGAAGGAAGTCTCCCTAAGATCAGGGACCAATCCGCCGATATGACCCTTGTGTCGGAGGGAGTGGTCCTGAATGGGTATCAACGTTCTGATTGTCGATGACTCGTCGGTGATGCGAAAGATCGTCGAGCGCAGTCTGCGGCAGGCGTCGAAGGAAACCATCGACGAGGTCATCGAGGCCGGCGATGGCGGCGAAGCGATCGAAAAGCTCGCCCAGAAGAGCGTGCAGGTCGTCTTCTCGGACATCAATATGCCGAATGTCAGCGGACTCGATTTTCTCCGCCGACTCAAGGAAACCAAGCAAGCCTCCACCCCGGTGATCATGGTCACCACCGAGGGCGGCGAAAAGACCGTACTGGAGGCGATTTCGCTGGGAGCCAAAGGCTTCATCAAGAAACCGTTCACGGCGGCGCAGATGGAGGCGGCGTTGGCCAAGGCTCTGCCGGGTTGATCCTCGGCCTCGTAGTCCACACAAGGAGCGCGCATGTCCCAAACCACGCTGGCCCCGGGCCTGTTCTCCGAGGCGGCCCAGCAAGCCGCCCGGGCGGTTTTCTCCATGATGGCCGGGATGGATGTCGATCCCCTGGAAGCCTTTGAGGACGAGTCGCCGCGCCCCTTCGACGGTGTCGTCGGCCTGGTCACCTTCAACGGCGCCTGGATCGGCTCCGGGATGATCTGCTGCCGCGAACCGCTGGCCTGCGAGATCAGCTCGCGGATGCTCGATCACTCCCGCCCCGCCGTGGACGCCGAAGTGCTCGACGGCATGGGCGAGATCGCCAACATGGTTCTGGGCAACTGGAAGGAGATCGTGGAAACCCACACCGGGCCCATGACGCTGAGCATCCCCACCGTGCTGTGGGCCAAGAACTTCTGCGCCCGGCTGGGCATTCGCGCGCCCTGGACGATTCAGCCCTTCATGATCGGCGACGAGCGGCTGGAAGTGCGCGTCTGCATGAAGAAGGTCTGAGCGCGCCCGCAAAACGGAAAAGAGCGGCCGGACGGTCCCACCGTCCGGCCGCTCTGCTATCTTCGCCAGTCCGGCGTCAGCCCCACAGAGCGACCAGCGGCGCAATCACCAGCGCCACGATCGACATCAGCTTGATGAGGATGTTCATCGACGGCCCGGAGGTGTCCTTGAACGGATCGCCCACGGTGTCGCCCACGACGGCCGCCTTGTGGGCGTCGCCGCCCTTCTTCTCGCCCGGGATGCCGCCCTGCTCGATCATCTTCTTGGCGTTGTCCCAGGCGCCGCCCGCGTTGGCCATGAACAGCGCCAGCAGCACGCCGGTGACGGTGGCTCCGGCCAGCATGCCGCCCAGCCCGGTCGGCCCCAGAAAGCGGCCCACCAGCACCGGCGCGACCACGGCCACGACGCCCGGTCCGATCATCTCGCGCAGCGCCGCCGTGGTGGCGATGTCCACGCAGCGGGCCGCATCCGGCTTGGCGTCGGGAGAGCCTTCCAGCAGCCCCTTGATCTCGCGGAACTGCCGGCGGATCTCATCGATCATCTTCTCGGCCGCCCGGCCCACCGAAGTCATCGTCTGCGCCGCGATGATGAAGGGCAGAATGCCGCCGATCATCAGTCCGATCACCACAGTGGCGTCGGTGAGCTGAATGACCACCGGCTCCAGGCTGTTGGCCAGCCGCACGCGGTCCACCGCCTGGGTATAAGCGGAGAACAGCGCCAGCGCCGCCAACGCCGCCGAACCGATCGCGAAGCCCTTGCCCATGGCGGCGGTCGTGTTGCCCAGCGAGTCGAGCTCGTCGGTGATGGCGCGGACGTTCGGCCCCAGACCGGCCATCTCCGAGATACCGCCGGCGTTGTCGGCGATCGGCCCGTAGGCGTCCACGCTCATCGTGATGCCCACGGTCGCCAGCATGCCCACGGCGGCGATGCCGATGCCGTAGAGCCCGGCGGCGTAGTTGGAGACCCAGATCGCCAGGCAGATCATCAGCACCGGCGGCGCGCAGCTCTGGAAGCCGACCGCCAGCCCCTGGATCATGTTGGTGGCGTAGCCCATCTTCGAAGCTTCCGCGATCCCCTTCACCGGCCCCATCGAGGTGTAGTACTCGGTGATGTAGCCGATCACGATGCCCGCCAGCGTCCCGGCGAACACGGCCGCGAAGACGCCCGTGCTGACGCCCATGTCCATCACCAGCCAGTAGGCGAAGGCCAGAAACAGCGCCGCCGAGCCCCAGGCCGAGTAGCGCAACGCCGCCGCCGGCCCCAAGCCCTTCAGCATCTGCATGGAGAAGATGCCGATGACCGACGCCACCAGCCCCACCGCCGACAAGCCCAGCGGCAGAGCCATCAAAGCGGCCTTGATGTCGCCGCCCCCTCCGGCCGCGGCCAGCGCGGTCAGAGCGTCCGGCGCCAGCGTCGCGGCGATCGCCAGGGTGGCGATCATCGAGCCCACGTAGGACTCGAAGATGTCCGCGCCCATGCCGGCCACGTCGCCCACGTTGTCGCCCACGTTGTCAGCGATCACGCCGGGGTTGCGCGGATCGTCTTCGGGAATGCCGGCTTCGACCTTGCCCACCAGGTCCGAGCCGACGTCGGCCGCCTTGGTGAAGATGCCGCCGCCGACGCGCGCGAACAGCGCGATCGAGCTGGCGCCCATCGCAAAGCCGTTGATATAGACGGCTTCTTCCGGCCCGGCGAACATCAGCGACAGCCAGCCGACGCCGGCCAGTCCCAGCCCCGCCACCGACAAGCCCATCACCGAGCCGCCGCCGAAGGCGACCATCAGAGCCGCGCCGGAGCCCTCGGCCCGCGCCGCTTCACACGTCCGCACGTTGGCGCGCGTCGCAGCCTGCATGCCGATGAAGCCCGCCAGAATCGAGCAGATCGCTCCAAAGACGAAGCAACCCGCGGTTTCCACGTTGATCTGCCAGCCGATCAAGCCGGCCACGATGACCACGAACCCCGCCAGGATCACGTACTCCCGGCGCAGGAAAGCCATCGCGCCGGTATGGATGAAGCCGCTGATCTCCTGCATGCGGGCGTTGCCCGCTGATTTCTTCCCGATCGAAAAGAAGGTGGCGGCGGCGACCGCCAGCCCAACAAGGCCTATATAAGGCGTGTACGCAAGCAGATTCCCCATTTGCTAGTTTCCAATCTTGCGGGCGCTCCACGTTGAGCCCGCCTCCATACAGGAAGGCGGACCGTTGTGTTGAGCAAGGTCCGCCGGCTGCGCGAAACGCCGAGGCGCCCCGCGTGATCGCTAAAGACTATCACGGCCACTGCGCTCGTCGCCAGCGATTATCGATATAAGCGCGCCGAGGCGCCGAGTTGCTATTGTTGACTTCTTCCGCCATGATCATCGGGCTTACCGGAACGAATGGGGCGGGCAAGACGGTCACCGCCGATCACCTGCAAACCAAGGGCTTCTACTTCCACTCCCTCTCCGACGAGATCCGCGCCGAGCTGGCGCGGCAGGAGATGGAAGCCAATCGCGAAAACCTGATCCGCACCGGCAACGCCTTGCGCGCCGAGTTCGGACCGGCCGTGCTGGCCGAGCGTATCAAGGCGCGCCTGCGCCCCGACCGCAACTACGTGGTCGACTCCATCCGCAATCCCTACGAGGTCGACGCCCTGCGCGCCTTGGGCGACTTCAAGATGCTGCACCTGGACGCTCCCCGCCCGGTGCGCTTCGACCGCGTGGTCGCCCGCGGCGGCCCGCGCACACCGCAGTCGTTCGAGGAGTTCGTGGAGCAGGAAGAGCGCGAGATGACCAGCGCCGACCCCTCCCACCAGCAGCTTCGAGCCACCTGGGCCAAGGCCGACTCGGTGCTGCGCAACGAGGGCTCCATCGCCGACCTCAAGTCCGCGGTCGACAAGGTCGTCTCCGGCTGGCTGATGCAATCGCAGCGGCCGGGCTGGGACGAGTACTTCATGCAGATCGCCAAGATCGTGTCGCTGCGGTCCAACTGCATGAAGCGCAAGGTGGCCGCCGTCATCGTCAAGGACAAACGCATCATCTCCACCGGCTACAACGGCACGCCGCGCGGGGTGAAGAACTGCAACGAAGGCGGCTGCCCGCGCTGCAACTCCTTCGCCGACTCGGGCTCGTCGCTGGGCGAGTGCCTCTGCTCGCACGCCGAGGAGAACTCCATCGTGCAGGCCGCCTATCACGGCATCTCGGTCAAGGACGCCACGCTGTACTCGACCTTTTCGCCGTGCTTGATCTGCACCAAGATGATCATCAACGCCGGCATCCGCGAGGTCGTATTCAATATGGAGTACCCCTTGCTCGAGACCGCCCGGGCGTTGCTCGAAGAGGCCGGCGTACTGGTTCGCAAGGCCGCCTCGGAGTAGCCTCGCTTTTCGCTTTGCGGCGCGTCGGCGCGCTGTTAGCATGCAGGATGTGCGCCCCAGCCTCCTGATCGCGGCCCTGTTGTCGACGGCTCCGTGGTGGATGGCCGGGCCCGTGCGCGCCCAGAGCGTCAACGAGGCGCCGCCGAGCTGGACCAAGCGGCTCAGCGTGGAGCTGGTCGCCCCCCAGACCAAGCGCGGCGAAGAGAAGTGGGACTTCAATCTCATCGAGATGCCGTTCCCGTCGATCTTCGGCGTCAGCGTCGGCACCTCGCCGGTCGGCACCACCGCGCCGGACATGTGGCTGGTGGTGATCGACGCGGAGGGTTCCGCAACGGCCTATCTACGCGGCGCCGACGCCGCCTCGGCCCAGCCCACCGGCTCGATGATCCTCAAGCCGGCGCAAGGGCTGTCGCTGTCGCGCTGCCCGGACAGCTTCCAATGCGAGTACCGCGACCTGGCTTTCCCGGAGGGCTGCTTCGGCCTGGTCGTGCTCGATCAGGACGTGGCCTCGCACGACTTCATGCTGGCGGCGGTGGTCTATGAGCCGGGCCGCGCAACCGAGGCGCAGGTGTCGGCCGTCGAGGGCCAAGTACACGCCTATCTGGCGGGCGTGACGGCTTCGGGCGGCCTCATCGAGGGAGGACCGGCGCCGGGCAGCGAGCTGCCGCTGCGCTCCCTCAAGGAGTGTGAGGAGGAGGTCTGCTTCAGCGACGAGATGGCCGGCACGGCCGGCGTCCGCTTCCTCTATACCGAGCAGCGCCGCGAGACCCTGCCGTGCGGACCGGGCATGATCGAGGGCCGGCTCTACGCCGAGCGCCTGGGCGGCTACGGCGTGGAGCTGACCTTCGAGCCCACCATCAACCAGTGCAGCGGCGAGATCAGCCTGGAGTGGGACTTTGGCGACGCCTTCGCCCCGGAACGCTCCACGGCCGCCGCCGTCACCCACGTCTACGACCAGCCGGGCGTCTATGAGATCGCGGTGACGCCCACCTGCCGGCGCACCACGCGCTCGTGCGTCGCCGAACCCGTCGCTTCGCGGTTGCGCCTGGAGTAAAGCCGGAGGATTTGTGAGATGAGCCGACGCCGTGCACTGTCCTGCTTGCTGCTGCTGGCGCTGACCGCGGCGCTCGGGGCGCCCGCCGCTCGCGCCGCCGAATCCAAGGCCCGCCCGCACGAGCGTGTGGAGAGAGTAGAGCGCGACCGAGCCAAGGACCGCGCCGTGGAGCACGGCCGCCGGCCCGGCGAAGCCGCCGCCGAGCGCCGGACCACCGAGTCCGACCGGCGCTTTCTCGAACGCATCGACAAGATGTCGGCCGAAACCCGCGGCAAGGTCGAGCAACTGCGCGAGCGCGGTGACTACCAAATCGTCAACGACCGGCCGGGCTTCGAGTCCCAAGCCAGCTTCGAGTATCACCACGCCAAACACGTGCTCGAAGCCAAGGAATACGGCCGCGAGCTCTCCCCCCGCGAATACCTGGAGCAGGCCCAGCGGATGCGTGACCGCCGCGCCGACGGGCAGACCCTGATCGAAGGCGTCCGCGTGCGCGACGGCCTGAAGACCCGTTTCGACCGAGCCACCGGCGAGTGGGCCTGCTACAACGCCGACGGCACCATCCGTACGCAGTTCAAACCCAACAACGGCGAGGCCTACTTCCACGCCGATCTCGACCCGCTGGCGGCCCGTCGCTGAGCCCGGACTCGATCCGCCGCGCCAACCTGCTACTCTCGCTCCCAGTGAAGGTGCGCAGGGCCACGGCCGCGGATGCGGCGCTGCTCGAACGGCTGCTGCCCGAGGGCTCGGCGCGTTCCGGGGTCTGTCGCCGCCTGGTCGCCGAGTCCGAAGCCGGCGAACCGGCCGGGGCGGCCATCCTGGGCCTGGGCGCCTGGGGCTCTTGGGTCGACCTGGAGGCGCTGTCGCCGGAGGCCGCGCCGGCTCTGGAGGCCGCGGTCGAAGCCGCCGCCCGCGAGCGCGGCGCGTCCACGCTGCAGGCCGTCGTCCCCTGCCCTGCCGGCGGCGCCCGCGACCGGCTCTACGGCAGCCTGGGCTACGACCGCCGTTTGGAAACCGAGCGCTGGCGGATGGACCTCGCCCGCGCCCTGCCCGGAGCCGTGGCCTACTGCGAGCGCCTGCGCGTTCCCCCGCAGGCTCGCGTCGCGCCGCTGGCCGACGCGCCGCTGCACGCTGTGGCCGGCCTGCGGCGCCGCTTCTTGGGCGGCGACCAGGGCGGCATCGAGCGGCTGCTGCGCGACCCGTCTCTACCCGAAGCCTACGATCCGGCCCTTTGCCGGGTCCTGCTCTACGGCGAAGACCTGGCCGCCATCTGGCTGGCCCGCCCGCTGGCGCCGGACGCGGCCTTCGTCGAAGCCCTGGCCGTGGCCCCCCGCTACCGTGGACGCTGGGCCATGCCGCGCATGGCTCTGGCCGGGATCGCCGCCGCCGCGGAGGCCGGCAAGGCCTTCCTGGAGATGGAGATCGAGGTCGGCAACACACTGCTGCGAAGGGTTCCCGCGCGGGTGGGCGGCGAGCCGATCGCCCGGCTGGCGCGGCTGTCCAAGGGGCTGGAGCCGGCCCCTCCGCCGGAGGCGCCGGAGCGGCCCATCCTGGCCGTCGTCGGCTATCCGCGGGCCGGAGCGGCCGAGGTCGCCGGCCTGCTCGGGGAGCTCGGTTTGCGGCCGGCGCCGGCCACAACCGACGGCTGGCTCCGGAAATTGCCGGTCGACCCGCAATTTTGGCGGCATGCAAGCGGAAATTTCTTTCTCATCGCGCCGCCTTTGTTCCGTAGCCTTTCGCGCAACCGGTACCTTCGTGTCATTTCGGTGGAACCCGGCAAAGATCGATCGATACCCCGGCTTCGCCTGCCGGAGCCCGCCCTGCGCGTCCCGGCCCTTCTGGTAACGGAGGAGGAAATTAGGGCCGATACCGGCGCGATTCGCGTCGCCCTCGCTTCCTTTCTTAGTACTACAACGTTATTGCCGGGGTTTCACGCGCCGTGATAATGTAGCGCTGATGGGAGGAGGAGAGACAGTGAAACACACAAAGATGGCGAGCAGAATTGCCGCCTACGTAGCAGCAGGGATGGGCGCGGCGGGGGCCGCCGACGCGGCCATCGTCTACACGCCCGCGAATCTCGATACGGGCTTCGAAGGTACGATTGACATTGATTTCGACGGCATCAACGGAGCCGAGTTCTCGATCAGCCACGAGCAGATCAAGATCGTCGTTCCGGTGGACGGCAACCTGACCACCGTCGGTGGGCCGGGCGCCACCAACCAAGAGTATTTGGGCACGGGCTTCTTCGGCGTCAACGACCTGATGATGGGCGAGGAGATCGGACCGACGCCCGCCCTGGGCTCGGTTTGGGCTTCTACCTACCCCGCCGACATCGACTACGGTCAGTTCGACCCGGTCAACCGCTACATCGGCGTCCGCTTCACGCTGCCCGGCAACGCGTTCCAGACCTACGGCTGGATCGAGGTGCAGGAGTACGACGGCGGCATTGACGCCGGCCACGACAACCAGGGCCGCGTCCTGGGCTTCGCCTATGAGACCACCGGCGGATCGATTCTGGCCGGCCAGGTCCCCGAAGTCCCGGAACCGGGTACGATTGTCCTGCTGGCCAGCGGCTTCGGCGCTCTGGCGATGCTCCGCCGTCGCAAGCAGAACAGCTAACAGCTCTGAGCCGGCCGGATAATGGCCAGGCGTGTATTGCTTCTCGGATGGGAAGGAGCAGATTGGCTCCTTCTCCAGCCCCTTCTCGCGGCGGGCCGGATGCCTCATCTGGCCCGCTTCATTGCGTCCGGCGCGACGGCTGAGCCCATTGCGCCGCAGCCCTTGGTCCCTGCCATGCTCTGGACGTCCGCTCTCACCGGCCGGCCGCCGGAGGACCATGGCGTCTGGGACGCTCGCGAGCCCCGCGTGGACGCAGCCGGCGTCGCCCCGGCCTCCAGCCTGAGCCGCCGCGTCAAAGCGCTCTGGAACATCGCCGGCCAAGCCGGTCTCTCCGCACACTCGATCGGCTTTCCAGCCACCTTTCCAGCCGAGCCCATTCGCGGGGTCTGCGTCAGCGACGCCTTTGGCCCCCGCCCGCTCGACGGCGCCGTCCATCCGCCCGCCGTCGCCGAGATCCTCGGCCGCCTGCTCGTTCCGCCGTCCGCCCTAGCCCCCTCGGCCCTGCGCTCCCTGCTGCCGGGCCTCGACGCCATCGACCGAGACATCGACGACCGGCCCGCCCGCCTCGCGGCGGCCTTGGCGGAGACCGCCTCGCTCCAGGCGATCCTCACCTGGATCCTCGCCGAGCGGCCTTGGGACTTCGTCGCGGTCCGCTTCGAGGGGCTGGCGCGCATCAGCCGCGACTTCCTGGCCTATCGCCCCGGAGCGGCGCCGGCGCCGCATCCCCGGGACGCAGCGCTCTACGGCGGAGTCGTCGACGCGGCCTACGGCTTCTTTGACCTCATGCTCGGCGCGCTGCTGCGCGCGGTCGACGCCCGCACCAACGTCGTGCTGTTCAGCCCCTACGGCTTTCGGCGGCCCTATGCGGCGGGCGGAGCGGGCCACGACGACGGTTTGCGCGCGCGCGGCGTGCTGGCGGCGCTTGGCCCGGAGGTACGGCCCGGCTCTCGGCCGGCGGGCGTCCATCTGTGGGGCCTCACGCCCACCGTCCTGACCTTGCTGGGCTTGCCCTACGGCGAAGACATGCCCGGCCGCCCCTGGAGCGAGGTCCTCGCGCCGAGCGTCTCTGTACGATCGATCCCCGGTTGGGAGGCCGAACCCGGCGACGCCGGCATGCACCCGCCGGAGCTGCGCCGCGACCCCCTCGAGGTCCAGGCCGAGCTGCGACAGATGGTCGAGCTGGGCTACATCGACCCGCCCGACGAGGATCACGCCGCCGCAATCGTCGAGACCTCGCGGCGGATGCGCTTTCAGCTCGGCCGTTCGCTGCTCGACGACGGCCGCCGGCCCGCCCTGGCCGCCGAGACCTTCGCGGCGCTGGTCGACGAGGCGCCCTCCGACGCCCGCTATCGCGTCGCCCTGGCCCAGGCTCTGTTCGCCGCCGGCCGCCTCCACGAGTGCCGGCGCGTGGTGGAGGCCGCCGACCCCGACGCCGGCGGCGCCCTGGCCCAAGCCGCCCTGGCGTCTCTCGACGTGGAGATGCGGCGGCCGGCCGAAGGCTTGCGGCGGCTCCGCCGGCTGAACCCCGCCGAGGTCACCCCGGCCATCCGAGCCCTGGCGGGCCGCGCCTATGTGCGTCTGGGCCGTTGGGAAGAGGCCCGGCAAGCCTTTGCGGCGGCGCTCGAGGCTGACCCCGACAGCGGCGCCGCCTGGCAGGGGCTGGCTCTTTCCCTGCTGGGGTTACGCCGGGCCGAAGAGGCGGCCGAAGCGGCCTTCGAAGCCGTCGACCGCCTGCCGCTCAACCCCCTGTCGCACTACTACCTGGGCGTGGCGCTGTCACGCCTGGACCTGGAAGGCATGGGCCAGCAAGGCGCCGCCGAGGCCGCCTTGCACAAGGCCCTGGCTCTGGCGCCGGACATGGCCGCCGCGCACCGCCGCCTGGCGCAGATCCACCGCAGCCGCGGCGACGTCGTCCAAGCCGCCGAATGGCTCTGGAAAGCGCGCCAAGCCGCGGCCCGCAAACGAGGCCGCACAACGGCCTGCCGCAGTCCCGCCAGCGAAGCGCCCGACGAGTTCTCCTAAGGGGACCCGTTGTCCCATAGATTTTCCAGAAAAGAACGCCGCCTCTCGACGACAACGACCGGAAAAGAATCGCCGCCGGAAATCTAGACATCCCCCCAACCCTGCTAGTATTAGGGTGTGAGCCGGAAGGGCCCTGGATTTGGCGGAATGCCGGTCTGGGGCCTTTCTTGTTCTGGGTCCCGTTAAACCTCGGCGCGAAAGGGAGCAAAAATCAACGCTCGCCAACCCAGCGCGGGGGTCGCCGAATGGGACTGACTTGCAGCGGCTCAACGCCGCAGCCAAGCCTCGAATCCACAGAAATGAAAGGGGTTTTGGTAGCGCTAACGGGATTCGAACCCGTGTCTGAGCCTTGAGAGGGCCCTGTCCTAACCACTGGACGATAGCGCCACTTTCGATTGTACAGACGCCGCCCGCGACCGGTCAACAGGCCGGCTTCGGATCGAACTCATCGCGCCGCCTCAAAGTCGGCTCGCTTGGGTCGATACGGTAGGAGGGATCTCGGAAAGCCGCACGGCGACGATCCCTCGAGTGGGATTCTCTTGAGCACGCTGAATCAATTGGAACCGGAGCTCCTCGATCAGGCCGAAGCGGAGAGATCCGAGATCGTCGCCAAGCTGTCACACGAGTTCCGGACGCCTCTCACGGCGATCCAGGAGTCAGTGGACATCCTGCTCGACGGCCTGGCCGGCCCCTTGCAGCCCCGCCAGTTGGAGTTCCTCACCCTCGCCCGCCGGAATGTGAGCCGGCTGAAGAAGCTGATCGACGATCTGCTGGATCTGTCGAGCCTGCAGAAGGGCTCCATTCCGCTGCGCATGGTCGAAGCGGACTTGTGGACGATCGCGCGGCTGGCCGTGGAAGCCCGCCAGGCGCTGGGCCAGCCGATCACCCTCGAGCGCACCTGCGAGCCGCGGCTGACGGCCGCCCTGGTCGACCCCGAGAGGACCCGCCAGGTGGTGCTGCGGCTGCTCGAAAACGTCGCCGTACACTCCGGTTGCGAGGCCCGGGTGCGAGTCTCGCGCGCCGGCGATGAGGTCGTTGTGGAAGTCGCCGACGCCGGCCCCGGCATCCCCGAGGACAAGATCGCCAGCATTTTCGAGGCGTTCTCGCAGCTCAGCACCGGACCGGGACGGAAGGTCGGCGGCGCCGGGCTCGGCCTGACGCTGGCCAAGCACTTCATTGAACGGCAAGGCGGCCGCCTGTGGCTGCAATCGCGCCCCGGCGACGGCACTCGTTTCTTCGTGGCGTTAAAGGCTACGGCAAGTTAGACCGATTGAAGGAGTGTAGATTTATGGCCTCTCCATCCACGATTCTGCTCGTCGACGACGAGCCCGATATCACCCAGACCCTCTCGTATCGTCTGGAAGCCGCCGGCTACTCGGTCGTCACCGCCGGCAACGGCGAAGAGGCCTTGGAGGTGATGCGCCGGCAGGACGTCGACCTGGTCCTAGCGGACTTCATGATGCCGGAAATGAACGGCATCGAGCTCACCCGCAACATCAAGGCGCACCCCAAATGGTTCGCCACCAAGGTGCTGCTGTTCTCCTGCAACGGCGACCCGGAGTTTCGCGAGCGGGCGCTCAAGCTCGGCGCGCTGGATTACATGCCCAAGGCTCTCGGCGCCAACCGCATCCTCGACCGGGTCTACGATCAGGTGCGGCCGCAGAAAGCCTTCGACGACGAGAGCGACATCGTGCCGGCGGCTCCGCCCGCCCCACCGGCGCCGCTCCCCGAGACCAGCGTCAAGCAACAGGTGGCCGCCCTGGCGCGCAGCCTGAACGACATGCTGCACCTGGCCCGAGCCACCGGCGACCTGCCCGAGTCCACCTCATTCGCCTTGGATTCTGCCCAGCGGCTGACCGCGGAGATGCTCGAGCTGGTGCAGTCGAGATCGAAGGACCACGTCCGCTCGTAGAAGCATTATGCGGGGTGATGAACAGCTCAAGCCGACCGTTCTCATCGTGGACGACGAGGAGGATGTCGTAAAGCCGCTGGCTTTCCGGATGAGCGTGCAGGGTTTTGACGTCTTGCTGGAGCCCGACGGAGAGTTGGGCTACCAGACCGCCATGGAGCGGCGGCCCGACATCATCCTGCTCGACATCATGATGCCCGGCATCGACGGGATCACACTTTGCAAGATCCTCAAGGAGAAAGAGGAGACCCGCCACATCCCCATCCTGATGCTGACGGCCAAGACGCTCATCGGCGACGTCGAGCGGGCCTTCGCCGCCGACGCCGACGACTACATCGCCAAGCCGTTCGAGTGGGACGAGCTGTTCGGCAAGGTCCACCGCGCCCTGGCGCGCCGCGCGGCCGCACCCGCCTGAAGCGTCTCAGTCGAGCAGCTCGAGCAAGCGGTCCACGTCCTCGGGCTCGTTGTAGAAGTGCGGGCTCACCCGGATCCAGCCGTGCCGGGCCGCCGCCGACACCTTCGCTTCGGCCATCCTGGCGACCGCCGCCGCGCTGTCCACGCCGTCCTTGCGAAACGTCACGATCCCGGAGCCGCTGTGGTGGTCCCACGGCCGAATGAGCTGGTAGCCGCGGACCGTCGCGCCTTCGAGGGTCCGCTCGGCCAGCGCGCCGACGCGGTCGGCGAGGGTCGGCTGCCCCACCTCCTGAAACAGCTCCAGCGAGGCGCGCAGCCCGAAGCATCCGATCGTGTTGAGGGTGCCGCACTCATAGCGGCCGGCGTCGGCGCGCAGGTCGTCTTCGCAACTGTAGGCCGGAAAGCCCGTCACGTTCGTCCAGCCCATCTCGACGGGCTCGACCTGCGGCATCAGCTCCCTGCGCAGGAACAGGAAGCCCACGCCTTCCGGCCCCAGCAGCCACTTGTGGCCGCTCACCGCCAGGGCGTCCACGCCACTACGGGCCACGTCCACCGGAAACGCCCCCAGCCCCTGCACGGCGTCCACGACGAGCAGGCAGCCCCGCCGCCGGCAAATCTCGCCCAGCGCGTCCAGGTCGGCGCGAAAGCCGCTCAAATACTGCACGAAGCTGACGGCCAACAGTCGAGCGCTCTGGCAAGCGCGGTCGATCGCGTCGAGGTCGAAGGCTCCGTCGCGCAGCTCCAGCCAGCGCGCCTGTACGCCCCGGCGCTCCAGCCGCAGCCACGGAAAGTAGTTCGCCGGAAACTCCCCGCGCACGCCGACCACCACGTCTCCGGGCCGCCAGTCGAGCCCGTTGGCCACGAAGCTCAGGCCCTCGGAGGTGTTCTTGGTGATCGCGATCTCGCCGGGCTCGGCGCCGATCAGCCGCGCCGCCGCCTGGCGAAACAGGTCGTACTCGGCGATCCAGGCGGCGTAGCCGGTGCTGCCGTTCTCCATCTGGTCGCGAGCGAAGTCCGCCATCGCGCGCGCCGACCGGCGCGGCAGCGGTCCGGTGGAGGCGTGGTTGAGATACGCAAATCGCTCTCGAACCGGAAATTCTTCGCGAAGGAGTGCGGAAAGCGACATGGACGCCCGTTTTTGGAGGTCTCGGCCGCGCCGGACCCGTTTTGAGTGTACCCCGCTGGCGTCACCCCTTATACTGAAGGCGGCGTTGGAGCCTGAATCAGGCTTCGCGCCCGGGGAACCCTCATGAGAATTCGCAAGGAAGGCCTGCTCGCCGTCGTTCTGGCGCTGACTCTGCCCTTGCTGGCCGTCGCCGGCAAGAACGACAAGAAGGACGTGGACGCCATCGGCGAGCGCGACGTCGACGGCAAGGTCAACTTCTACTCGATCGAGAAGGAGATCGCGCTGGGCAAGGGCATGGCGCAGGAGGTGGAGCGCAACTCGAAGATCATCGACGATCCGGTGGTCGCCGAGTACGTCAACCGCGTCGGCCAGAACATCGTCCGCAACTCCGACGCCAAGGTTCCCTTTACCATCAAGATGGTCGACGCCAAGGAGATCAACGCCTTCGCGCTCCCCGGCGGCTTCTTTTTCGTCAACTCCGGCCTGATGCTGCGCGCCGACAACGAGGCCGAGCTGGCCGGCGTGATGGCCCATGAGATCGCCCACGTGGCCGCCCGCCACGGCACCCGTCAGGCCACCCGCGGCCAGATCGCCAACTACGCTTCCCTGCCCCTGATCTTCATGGGCGGCTGGGCCGGCTTCGGCATCCGCCAGGCCGCCGGCTTCGCGATCCCGATGGGCTTCATGCGCTTCTCGCGCGGCATGGAGTCGGAGGCCGACCTGCTGGGCCTGCAGTACCTCTACAAGACCGGCTACGACCCGACGGCGATGGTGGACTTCTTCGAGAAGCTGCTCGCCGAACAGAAACGAAAGCCCGGCGCGCTGTCGAAGCTTTTCTCCAGCCACCCGCCCACCGGCAACCGCGTGGAAGCCACCCAGGAGCGGATCGGCGAGATCCTGCCCAGCCGCCCCGAGTACGTCTTCCAGACCTCCGAGTTCCTCGACGTGCAGTCGCGCCTGTCGGCGCTGACCCAGCGCACCAAGGAAGAGAGCGACGACCCGAACAAGCCGACGCTGCGCCGCGCTCCCTCCGACGGCACCATCCCCGCCGACGGCGAAGAGACGACCACCGAGGAAGACGAGCGGCCGACGCTCAAGCGGCGCCCGCAAGAGTAGCCGCCGGCCTCGCCAAACCCGAAACACGAGAACCCTCCGCGCCGCCCGCGGAGGGTTCTTTGCTTTTCTCTCGAGAGCGTCGTCAGGCGCTGCGGCGCGCCTTCCAGCCGGGGCCCGCCTGGAACGGCTTGAACTTGTACTTCACGATGCACCACAGCGCCCGAAAGCCATCCTTGACGCCGATCTTCTTGCCTTCCTCGTAGGTTCGGCCGTGGTAGGCGATGCCGACCTCGTAGATCCGCGCGCCCGTCTTGGCCAGCTTGGCCGTGATCTCCGGCTCGAACCCGAAACGGTCCTCTTCGAGCGGAATGGCCTGAATCAGCTCCCGCCGAAAGACCTTGTAGCAGGTCTCCATGTCGGTCAGGTTCAGGTCCGTCATCATGTTCGACAACAGCGTCAGAAAGCGGTTGCCCACCGAGTGCCAGAAGTACAGCACACGGTGCTCCTGGGTGGAGAGGAACCGCGAGCCGAACACCGCATCCGCCTTACCGGCGTCCAGCGGCCGCAGCAGTTGGGCGTAGTCCTCGGGATCGTACTCGAGGTCGGCGTCCTGCACGATCACGTAGTCGCCCTGGGCGTGCTCGAATCCGGTGCGCAGGGCCCGCCCCTTGCCGTAGTTGCGCTCATGCCGGAAGGTCCGCACGTTGGGGTACTGCGCGGCGAGCTTCTCGAGCGCCGCCGGCGTCCCGTCGGTCGAGAAGTCGTCGACGATCACGATCTCCTTGTCCACGTTCACGCTCTGCACGCGAGCGATGATCTCGGCGATCGTAGCGGCTTCGTTGAAAACGGGAATGACGACGGACAGCTTCATGAGTGCCAGACTGGACGCTCACCGGCGCCTGCGCGGCGAGTTTCCAGTGTAGTCGGAATTCGACGCCGGCTTCCGGCCGTTTACTTCGGTTGCCGGAACTCCGCGTAGGGGTCCCAGAGGGGCTCGCGCTTCTCGGCCGGAATCTCGTCGAGCGCCGCGCGCAGCTTCAAGCGAGCCGCTTCGGCTTCGGCCGAGCCTTCGCCCGCCGGGATCGGATGCTCCTCGAGCACGTCGTTGGGCACGTCATAGAGCCGCCCGTCGTCATACAGCTTGTAGCGCTTGTCGCGGGCGAACAGGTCCAGGTGGGTGTAGGCCTTCTTGCCGGCGCCCGGCCGAGGGTCGTGCCAGACGATGATGACGTCCTTGGGATGGCCCGGCTCGCCGCGAAGCCGCGGCAGAAAACTGACGCCGTCGATGGTCTCCCCGGCCGGCGGCTTCGCCCCGCCCGCGTCGATCACGGTGGCGTAGATGTCGGTCGCGTCGATCAGGTCGTCCAGCACTTTGCCCTCGGGCGTCACGCCGGTCCAGTTGGCGATCAGCGGAACGCGCGTGCCTGCGTCGGTGGGCAGCCCCTTGCCGCCCTGGATCGGCTTGCCGTTCAGGTCCGAGGTGGTCTCGCGTGGCGAGCCGTTGTCGCTGAAGAACAGGATCAGCGTCTTCTCGCGCAGACCCAGCTCGTCGAGCTTCGCCGTCACCCGGCCCACGCACTTGTCCATGTACTCCACCATGTCGTGGAAGTTCTTCGGGCTGGAGGCCAGCCGGTCCCCGCCGGCCCAGTCCGCGCTGTCGGGCGTCGGGTTGAAGGGGCCGTGGGTGAGCGCCATCGGGTAGTAGACGAAGAACGGCTCGGCGCGGTGGGCCTCCATGAACCGCTCGATGTGCTCCACGTAGAGGTCCGGCCCATAAAGGCCCTTGGCGTCTTCGACCGGCTTGGCGTTGTCCACCACCGTCGGGTCGGCGTAGCGGGAGCCCTTGTCCTCGGTGTGATAGGCGTGCCAGACGTACCAATCGTCGAAGCCTGCGTCCTCGGGACGCTGCCCCAGCCCGCGAAACTCCGGCTCGAAGTCTGGCGGGTTGTAGCTCCACATCTGCCACTTGCCGGAGATGCAGGTCTTGTAGCCGGCCGCCTGCATCTGGTGGCCGAACGTCTTCTCGTCGGGCCGCATCAGCCCAAAGCCCAACCAGTTGCGATAGTTGTACTGCCCGGTCATCAACTGCAGGCGCGTGGGCGTGCACAGCGGCTGCGCGTAGGCCTGCGTGAAGCGCACGCCGGTGGCGGCCAGAAGGTCCAGATTCGGCGTCTGGTGCGAGGTCCCGCCGTAGCAGCCGACCGCCTCGTAGCCCATGTCGTCGCATAGGATCAGCACGACGTTGGGCTTCTCGGCGGAGGGGGCCTCGGCGGCCGGTTCGGGCGTCGAAGCGCAGGCGGCGAAGGCGGCCAGGGAAGAGGCTTTCAGAAAGTCGCGGCGGGACAAGGCCATGAGGGGGATTGTACTGCGAAGCGGCCGGCGCGGAGGAGCCCGCCCCCCTGCGCTACACTCCGATCGGATGCTGACGATTCGCGAAGCCGCCCCGGGCGAGATTCCGGCGGCGGTGGATCTGCTCACTCGGGCCTTCGAGCTCATCTCATGGTTCCGCCGCGCGGACGCCTTGTTCGGCCCCGTCAACGGCCGGCCCTGGCAGGAACGGCTGCGGGCGCGCATCGAGAAGGCTCCCCAAGGCCAAACCGTGCTGCTCGGCTTCGAGGGCGACGCGCTCCGGGCCTGCGCCGTTTGCGGCTACGATCCCAAGCTGGGAGTAGGTTTCCTGGACCTGCTCGGCGTGGAGCCGGCGGCCCACGGCCAAGGCCACGGACGCCGGATGCTGCGAGCCTTCGAGGACTGGGCGCGCGCCCAAGGCGCGGCGGCGGTGAATCTGGACTGCCTGGTGGACAACGACGTGGGTAACGCCCTGTACGCCTCGGAGGGCTATCACGAGCTGGCGCGTCAGATCCGCTGGTTCAAGCCCCTAGCTCCTGCCGAATGAACTCGATGTTGCGCTCGGTGGCCCGGCGCATCTGTTCCGGGGCGGAGTGCTTGGACTCGAAGCAGTACCAGCCGTCGTAGCCGATCTCGCGCAGCGCCCGGAACGCGGCGCGCCAATCCACCCGGCCCGGCTCCTCGATCAGCCGCTCCTCGTTCTTCACATGCACCTGGCACAGGCGCTCGCGGCCCAGCAGCTTCACGCCCGGCACGGCCTGGCCGGTGTGACCGTAGAATTCCACGTTGTCGAGGTCATAGTAGACCTGCACGTTCGGCTCGGCCACGTGGTCCAGCAACCGCACGTTGTCAGCCGGGCTCAGCGAGTTCTCCAAGCCGAGGATCACCCCGGCGTCGCGGGCCGGTCCGGCGGCGGCTTGCAGCAGTTGCACGACCGGCCCGTAGGCGGCCTCCTCGTCCATGTTCGGGGCGTTGTCGCGGAAGAACGCCACCAGGATCACCGAAGAGCCCAGCAGCTCGGCCGCGCGGATGGCGCGCAGCAGCTCCACGCCGGCCACCGGCGAGGTCCGGATCGACACGCCGCGGCTCCACACGCCCGACAGCGACGGCAACTGCACGCCCCAGCGATAGGCCTCCCGCTTGTAGCGGCGAACGGCCTCCAGGTCCCACAGGTTCGGCTCGCCCGCGGCGATCTGCAGCTCCACGCCCTGGAGTCCCCGCACCTCGGCCGCCACGCGCACCACGTCGAAGTCGCCCACCATCTTCAGGCTGGCGGCGCGGTGCGCAAACTTCGGCGGGGGCTGCTGCGCCGCCGCGCCCGCCGGCGCCGCCAGAGCTCCGGCGGCCAGCGACAGGAATCCGCGGCGGTCGAGCATCGCGATCAGGCCGGAAAGTCCGCCGACGTGGCGAAGCGGGCGTGGTCGATCGACACCCACGCGGCCCAGGCCAGCTTGGTGGCGGCGATGGCGAACTCCGGCCCCAGCGGATGCGGCTCGCGGGTGCGCACGCTTTCGAAAAAGTCTCGGTAGAGGGCGGCCTCGTCGCTCTCGCCCGTCTCGTACTTCTTCAGGTCGAGGTCGAAGGGCTTCTCGCCCTCCAGGCGAACCGTGGCCGTGCGGCGGTCCCATTGCAGGCTGCCGCGGTCGCCCACCAGGGTCAGATTCCATGCGGCGCCGGGCGAAAAGCCGTTGTAGGCGTGCGCCACGCGAACGCCGTTGCCGTACTCGGCGATCACGTTGATCACGTCCTCGGTGGTGCGCTCGGGCCAGTGCAGAGCCCCGCCGGTGGCGGCGCAGGTCTGCAGCTCGGCGCCGCCGATCAT
The DNA here is from genome assembly GCA_016125275.1 of Acidobacteriota bacterium. Classification (GTDB taxonomy): domain Bacteria; phylum Acidobacteriota; class Terriglobia; order Bryobacterales; family UBA6623; genus RI-231. The sequence continues at coordinate 1,750,505 of WGMB01000003.1, forward strand.
CTGCTGCATCAGGCCGTAGTTGTGCACGGAGAACTCGAGCAGGCTGGAGCCGGCCAGCTCCCGGCGGAAGCGCCAGGGCGTCTTTTCGCCGCTCTCGGGGTCGGTCCACTGCCAGGTCTTGGGATTCCAGTCGCCGCGGAACTCGTTCAGCACCACCTGCCACAGCGTTCCCAGCCCGCCCTGCTGCACGAACTCGCGCATCACGCGCTGGTCGGAGGCGTAGTGGCGCTGCATGCCGACGGCGACGATGCGGCCGGTGCGGCGCGCCGCCTCCAGCACCCGCTGTCCCTCGGCGTAGTTCAGGCCGATGGGTTTCTCCATCAGCACGTCCTTGCCGGCCTCCATCGCCGCAATGGCCATCTCGGCGTGCAGGTAGTTCGGCGCGGCGATGGTCACGGCCTGCACATTGCTGTCGGCCAGCAGCTCGCGGTAGTCCACATACATGGCCGCGTTGGCGGCCTGACCCTTGCGGGCGGCGCGCATGCGGTCGGCCTGGATGTCGCACAGCGCGGAGATCTCCACGCCGGGCAGCTCGGCCAAGCCCGCCAAGTGGCGCTGCGGGCGGTTGCCGAGGCCGATCAGCCCGAGCTTGGGCGAGGATGGGGGGGACTGCGCGCTCGCGGCGGCGGCCCCGAGGGCGCTGGCGAGCATCGTGCGGCGACTCAACGACATGGGAAACTCTCCTGAGCGGATCAAACGTGCATCTGGTCGCGCAGATGCTTGCGGGCGCGGACGACCAAGTCGCGGCTGGCGATGTCGTCGCGCTTGTTGACTTCGAGGATCGCCCAGCCGGACCAGCCCGTCTCGTGCAAGGCGCGTCCGATGGCGGCGAAGTCGACCGTCCCGGTCCCGATCAGCACTTCGTCGCCGCCCGCCACGTCCCGCAGGTGCAGGCCGGCGATGCGGTCGCCGCGTTCGCGCAGAAACTGCGGCACGTCCATCTCCCCGTGCAGCACGTGGCCGACGTCGAACAGCAGGCTGACGGCCTCGGGGCTGGTGGCGTCGAGCAGCCGCCGCAGCTCGGCGCCGTCATGGGCGACCTCGTGCTGGTGGTTGTGGACGGCGAAGCGGACGCCCATCGCGCGCAGCTCTCCGCCGAGCTTCTCGCACTCGCGGATCTTCGACGCCAACGCCTCGGGCTCCACCGACCCGTCAGGACGCGTCGGCAGGGCCCGGCCGCTCATGATCACGTGGTCGCCGCCCAGCGCCTTGGCGGCCTGGGCGATGCGCAGGATCTCGGCGCGCTCGGCGGGAATCTTGGCCGGGTCGATGAGGCTGCCGCTGCAGTGCAGCCCGATCAGCCGCACGCCCCGGCGCTCGATCTCGGCCCGCATCGGCCCGGGGTCGCCGAAGCTCGCTTCCAGGCTGCGAAAGTTGGTCTCGAAGCCGTCGTAACCGGCTTCGCGCAGGTCGTCGAGCACCGCCAGCAGCTTGTCGCGGGCGGGCAGCGGCGAGCCGTAGGCGCGAGTCTGGCAGCCGACCCGAATCTTGGAATCCGCCCCCCAGGCGGAAGCGGCGGCGAGAGCCGCCAGTGCGGCGCGGCGGGTGATCGTCACGACGCCCCAGAGGTTAGCACAAGGCCTGTTGGGCGACAGATTCTAGCCCGAGTGGTCCCGCGACTCTTCCAGCAGCCGCTGGGCTCGCGACGGGTTGTAGACGCCGCAGGGGCAGAAGCGCGCCAGCGTCGCCACGGCCTGCTCCGGAGTCCGGCGGCCTTCGCGCACCATGTCGAGCATCTTGCGCGCCATGTTGAAGCTCACCATGCCGTGCCCGCACATCGTCGAAAGCTTCAGCACCTGCGAGTTCGGCAGGTGGTCGTGCGGATCGTTGAAGCCCAGCGAGTACTCCACGCTGTGGCGCTTGATGCCGCAGCCCTCGGCGCAAGCCTTGGCCCCGCTCACCGAGGTCGACATGTTCACCGACAGCCCCAGGTCCGCCGCAATCACGTCGCGTAGCGCGCCTTCAGCCTTCTCGCGCGAGTTGAACACCGCCGCGCAGGTGCCCGGCTTTTCCACGCCGTCGATCACGCCCTGCCAGTCCGGCGAATGGTCGCGGTTCCAGTGGGCGGTCGGGTTCAGGTGGCGCTCCGGGTTGAAGCTGCCCCGGTTGCCGTTGCCCATGTTCGAGGGCTGGTGCTTGGCGCAAATCTCCAGAAACTTCTTCTGCTTCTCCACCGCGCCCTCGTCGTTGATGCCGCGGGCGGGAATGCAGAACAGGATGAAGTCGTCGTGGAAGCTTTCCGAGTCACCGTACCGATGCAAGGTGTTCGTCATGCGCTTCCTCCTTTACGGCGCCGGGGTTGCTGGCGCGGCCCAGACCCATGTTGGTCTTGGCGCGATAGTAGCTGAAGCCCATCTCGTCGAGAATCGGGGCCAGCAGCTTGTCCTCGCCCGCCTCGTCGCACTTGGTGGAGATGCCCACCGCCGTCACGGTGTCGATCCGCTTGTTCACGTCGCGGACGGTCTCGAGAATCGACGGCGCTTCCTTGATGGTCGTCTTGATCTCGACGATGGCCGACAGGATCTTCTCGTTGAGAATGTCCTCGCGCAAATCGCCGGTCTTCTTGTCGACCATCAGATGCGTGATGGGATTCTTCTGCTCGAAGGCCACTCCCATCGCCGCCAGCGCATGCGTCATCTCCTGGATGTCGCGGAACCGCACGCCCACGCCCGGCCGGCCGAACTCGATCGTGTAGCCGACCTCGCCCACGCCCACCCGCGGGTGCACGTCGTTGGTCTTCACCTCTTCGGTGCCGCGGCCCTTGATGCCGGTGGAGACGTGCTCCACGACCGGGTCCGAAAACACCTGCCGCACCACCCGAGGCATCTGCAACTCGTTCATCTGGAACGCCGCCGTCGGGCAAACGTCCGGCTCGGGCTCGAAGCGGAACAAAAACGTCTTGGCCAGCTTGCGGATCGTACGGACCATCGTGGGATTCAGGTGTTCCTGACTCATCCCGCGAAAGCAGGTCCCGCACTCGACGCACTCCTCTTCGTTGATCGTCGCCCTCTTGATGGCCGGATCAATATAGATGGCGCCCATCGGGCAGACGGGAACGCAGTTGGCGCACGCAACGCATTTGCTCGGATCAATCCTCATGACGCCGACTCCCCTCGACTGGCAAGATTGTGAGTCTAGCACATGGAGCGAGCGGGTTATCGATACTCTATTGCCTAGCGTGCAGAACCGCACCCCCGTCGGGGCGCAAAAAAACGCCGCCCGGGGGCCGTGACCGCCCGGGCGGGATCTGCTGACAAAAAAAGTGGAACGCCGGAGGCCGGCCGCGGCTACTGCGCGATCCAGCCGCCGTCGATCACGATGTCCGTACCGGTGATGAAGCCGGCTTCGTTCGAGCACAAGAAGACGGCCAGCGCGCCGATCTCGCGCACCTGTCCCCAGCGCCCGATCGGAATCCGCTCCAGAAACATCTTGTTCTTCTCGGGGTCCTCGATCAGCGGCTTGTTCATCTCGGTGGCGAACGGTCCGGGGCTGATGCCGTTGACCGTCACGCCGTCGGAGGCGAGCTCCAGCGCCAGCGACTTCGTGAAGCCGATCAAGCCCGCCTTGGTCGTCGAGTAACCGGTGCGGTTGGGCAGCGAGACGTGCGACATGATCGACGTCATGTTCAGGATGCGGCCCCACTTCTTGGCCTTCATCCCCGGTACGAACGCCCGCGAGCACAGGAACGGCCCCGTCAGGTTGACGCCCAGGATCTCGTTCCACTCGTCCAACGTGAAGTCCACGATGGACTTGCGGTTGTTGATGCCCGCGTTGTTGATCAGGATGTCGGCGACGCCGAGCTTCTCCTTGACCTCCGCGGCCATCTCGCTGACGGCGGCCTCCTCGGTGACGTCGGCGACGATCGCCTCGGCCTTGCCTCCGGCGGCGCGGATGCCTTCCACCACTTGGTGAAGCAGCTCCCCGCTGCGGGCGACCAGCGCCACCGCGGCGCCGGCCTTCGCCAGCGATTCCGACATCTGGCGCCCCAGGCCCTTGCTGGCTCCGGTGACGACGGCGACGCGACCTTCCAGTTGTGCGCTCATAGCTCTCCTTTGCAAAAGAACACGAGTATACCAACCGGCCCCGGCCGCCCCGCCCGCCCCGGCTAGCGCAGCTTCTCGGAGCCGAACACCACCCGCACGCCCGTGGTCATCAGCACGTCGTTGGTCAGTCGGCCCGGAACAGGGTTGCTCAAGTAGCGGTCCGAGAGCGTCAGGTGCCAGCCGAGCCACTTGAAGATGTCAGTGGTCAGCGATGTATCAAATTGGATACGGTAGGCGCCCGTGTTGCTCATGTTCGGGTAGAGCGCCAGCCGCTCGGTCAGTGAGGTGCGGTCGTTGACCTGCAGCGACAGCTCCTGGCCGCCCACGATTTCCGCCGAGCGCCGCGTGATGTCGTTCTGGAAGAACTCTTGGTTGAACGTCGCGCCGCCGAAGAAGTCGAACGTCGCGCGGTCGGACCGGATCAGGTAGTAGCCCAAGCCGCCGCCGATGACGTTGCGCAGATCGAGGGACTGGAACTTGTCGTGCTCCAGGTCCAGGAACCCGAACGTGAACATCTTGTCGGTCACGTTGACCTCATAGCGCGTGCCGCCGCGGATGGCGTTGGCCGTCGTCACCGTCGCGCTGTCGGCCGTGCCGGCGTTGGCTTCGGCGAACACCGAGGTGAAGTAGAGCTTGATCGTGTCGCGCTTGGTCTGGCGCGTGGCCCCCGCCGAGTTGGTGAACGACCGCGTCTTGGAGTTGCCGGTGGTCATCGCCAAGCCGGTGTCGAAGTAGCCCCGCCAGAAGTCCGTCAGCTTCGGATTGCGCAGGCGCTCGATGGAGGCCTGGTAGGCCTGCTCGGCCGCTTCGTTGCGCAGCACCGCCACCTGCTCGATCGGAATGTCGACCGCGCCCGAGCTCGGCGTCTGCACGGTGAACTTCTCGCCCTCGGTCTTCACCGGGCCCACCAGAGTCTGCCCCTCTTCTGAGGTGACGTAGAGCTTCTCGGGAGATTCCACGCCCACAACGGCGTCCCATTGGATCTCCACTTCGCCCAGAAACTCGGTCTTCATCTTCAACGTTTTTTCGTTGGATTCCACGACCGAACCGCTCACCCGGTCGCCATTGCGCAGGGTGACCACATCCGCCGCCAAAGGGGCGGCCAGGAACGCCAGCAGGACGCCGGCGAGGCTGAGATTCACGTGGGTATAACGATGCATCGAAGCGACTCCTTCTCTCTTCAATCATGCAAGAAACGAGGCCGCTTTGGGCGGTTACGGCGAGCGTTTCTTTGAAGCTTCTATCCTATCCTGTATTTCGCGAAAAGCAGAGCCATCGTCGCCAGGTACCCGAGCAGGGCCTGGTACTCGCGATTGCGCAGGTAGAGGTCCGGGCGGAAGGGCGGCCCGCCGGAGTAGCGCGGCGCCAGCGCGGGCCACAGCCGCGGCACCCGCCGGCGGTACTCGTCGAAGCCGGGCAGGATCTTCGCCAAGTGGCTCTCCTCCTCGCCCACCACCGGCAGATAGTAGGCCAGGAAGAACCCCACCAGCGCCAGCCCGATCGCGACATGCGCGCCCGCCATGGCCAGCCCGATGCCCGTGACCAAGGTCCCCACGTAGAGAGGGTTGCGCACATGGGCGTAGGGGCCCGAGGTCGCTAACTGCTGGTTCTTGGCCAGGTGCCCGGCCGCCCAGGCGCGGATCGCCACGCCCAGCGCGCCCACCGCGCCGCCCAGCAGCAACGACGAGCCCGTCGGCCGCGCCAACCACAAGAAGGCGCCCAACACCAGAAACCCCGCCGTCACGCGGGTGCGCGCGGCGAACTCTGCGTACTTCTTCGGAAACGGCATCAGCGGCGACTCTAGAAGAACCTCTCCTGCGGACGCAACGTGCCGAACGAGCCGATGTTGGCGATCGACAGGCTCACCCGGAACTGGTTCGAGTTCAGCGTCTGGCCGATGGCGTAACGCCGAAACTCGACGCCGAAACCGCAGCAGTCGGTGTTGTAGCTGATCTGCGACGCCGAATAGATGAAGATCCTCTGGCGGTAGTCGTACAGGTTGCTCAACGCCACGTTCCAGCCGCGGCGGTTGAAGTCCCCAAACCCCACCAGCATGCTGATCTGGTTCGACGCCGGCGACAGCGTGGTCGGCGCCCGCACCGCGTTGTGGCCGATGCCCGCCCGAATCAGCGACGTCACCTGGTAGTCGAACGCCACGCTCGAGTTCACGATCTTCTCCCGCAACGGGTCGTAGTCGGTGCGCCACTCCAGGCCCGCCTTGTAGGTCGGACGCGTGCGCAGGGACATCATGATCGGCGAGTAGTTGCGGTTCTGGTCGAAGAACGCAAACGGCGTCAGGTCGATCGAAGACCGCAGCACGTTGCGATGGCCGGGCGCGATGGCCCCGCCCAGCGTGGGGTCCAGGTAGCGCCGCTGCCAAATCTCGAGCGAGGCGATCTCGCGCGTCTCGCCGGTGGATGTGCGCTTGCTGTAGAGCCGCTGCGTCAGCGAGAAATCCACCTCGTTGGTGTTGTTGAGTAGGTCCCGGTCGTCGATGCGCACGACCGCGTCGAAGTCGTCGACGCCGGTGGTGTAGCGGTAGCGCATCCGCGGCTCGATCACGTGCTTCACCTTGTCGCCCAGCCAACTCGGCCCGTTGAAGATCCGCTGCAGGGCCGGCGGCGCAATGTCCACCGAGACCTCGGCGGCCGCCCGATACAGGTTCGTGCCGACGATCTGGTCGCCCACCCGCTGCTGGCCGTAGCCGGTGATGCGCCCGCCGAACGTCGGCGTCACGTTCCAGCCCTTCCAGTCGAAGTTCGAGGTCACCCGCGGAAAGAAGTCGCCGCGCTGTACGTAGCGACGGGTCTGGAAGGCCGGCTGGCTGCGGCTGACCAGGTCAAAGGCGCTGTCGAGCGAGAAGTACACGGGCGCCTTGCCGCCCAGCAACTGGTGGTCGGTGGCGTTGAATTCGAGGTTCGGCAGCTTGCGGATCACCACCGTGTCGTCGCGCTCGGTGCTCTGGAAGTTTTCATCCCGCAGCAGCGAGGCGTTGACCGAGAAGCTCGAGAAGTTCTTCGTCACGAAGCCGATCGAGCGCACCTGCGAGAACACCGCTTCCTGGTAGGTCTGCGTGAAGGCCTGCCGGAACTCGAGCGAGCTCAGGTACTTGATGTCCGCCACGCCGCGAAACCCGCCCGGCAGCTTGGCCACGCCGCGCATCGAAAACGACTTGCCGCCCTGCTTGCGGCGGTCTCCGTTGTCGAGCAGCAACCCGCGGTCCTTCACGCCGAAGAAGTTGGCGTCGAAGTAGGAGTTCTGCGTCGGCCGGCCGCGAATCGCCGCCTGGGTGGCGAAGCCCCGCGAGGTGTACAGCGTGCCCGTCAAGGTCGCGTCGTAGCTGCGGTTGATCGCCCAGTAGTAGGACTCCCCCATCACGAAGCCGTAGCGCGAGCTCGTGCCCACGTTCGGCGTCAGAAAGCCGCTGCGCCGCGGCAGCCGTTCCAGCGACTTCTTGAACACCGGCAGGTAGAACAGCGGCGCGCCCTTCAGCCGAAACACGCCGTTGCGGATGGTGGCGTACTCGCCCGGCGCGATCTTCGTCTTCGGCGACTTCATCGTCCACCAGGGGTGTTCCGGATCGCAGTTGGTGACCAGACCGTCCACCACCACGTAGTTGTCGGCCGTCTTGTGCACGATCGGGGCGTCGAGATAGAACGGGTTGTCGGTGCTGAGCACCCGCGGGCCTCCCTGCGAGGCCGAGGTCACCGTACCGTGCGTGACGTAGAACGTCCCCAGCTCGGTCTGCGTGTTGTAGGCCACCTTGTCGGCGTAGAGATCCTCCTTGCCGTTGAGGTTGCGGTAGTGCACGTTGCCGCGCGCTTCCATCTCGCCGGTATCGTCGTTGTAGTCCACCTCGTCGGCGGTCACCACGATCGAGCCGGTGCGCACCTCCACGTCGCCCCGCAGGCGGCTCACCGGGCCGTCATTTTCCTGGATGCGGGCGAAGATCTGGGTGCCGTCGACCGGCGGAGGCTCGACCGCCACGTCGGCTGTCCACGCCGCCGGGGCGCACAGGGCCAGAATCGCCAGCGTAGCGATGCGTCTCAAAAACACGATTACGCGCCGGACCCGGCGCAGGGTCTCGAAACCTCTAGCGTAAGCTTTCCCGAGCGGGGGAGGCGAGCGGTCCGCCGGCCGGCGCCGGTGCGTTACAACCCCAGCGCGTCGCGCGCGTAGGCCAGGCCCTTGCGATTGTTCTCGTCCTCCAGCCGCAACTGCTCCTCCACCGGCAAGGCGCTGATCCGCGGCAGCGGCTCCTGGGGCTGGGTCCGCTTCACGGTCATCACGGTAAAGGCCAGGTCGCGGCCCGGCAGATCGTCGGGGCCGAACGTCGCCCAGTACTTCTCGGTCATCCAGGGCACGTCGAGGGCGTCGCGCGTCATCGTCTCCAAGGTGAACCGGATGCCCGGCTGAGCCCCGCGCAGGATGTTCACCATCCGCTTCAGGTCCAGAATGCCCTCGCCCAGCGGCGCGTCTAGCAGCCGGAAGCCGTCTTCGTACTCTTGCAGCACGTGATCCTTGATGTGGCTCGAATAGGCGAACGGCGCGAACGCCTCGGCCACATCCAGCGGATCTTCCATCAGCGTGTAGTTGTTGCCGAAGTCCACCGTCACCCCCACGTACTCGCTCTGCAACCGGTCCAGCAGGGCGAGCATGTCGGGAATGCGCAGGTTCTTGTGGTTCTCCACGGCCGCTTTCAGGCCCATCTTGCGCAGCGTCGGCTCCGCCAACGTCAGCTTGCGCCAAGCCTGCTTGCGGGCCTGCTCGAACGACTCCATCGACCCCTGGTCCTCATAGCGCCGCCCGGGAAACAGGGTCGTGCGGATGACCTTCGCGCCGGCGTTGCGCACCGCCTTGCAAAAGTCTCGAAAGGCGTCGATCTCGGTGTCGTCGTTGGGCAACGGGCCGGAAGCCTCGAAGTACATGCCGTACTCCTCGCACTTGGCGCGAACGGCCTTGGCGTAGGAGGTGGAAACCTCGCCCAGGCCCGCCTGCACCCCTCCCGCGCCGAGCTCATGGCAGTAGTCCAGAAAGCGCAGCGTCTCGGTCAGCGGCTCGCGGCCGGCCTCCCGGTCGTAGCGCGTCCGCAGGTGGTAGCCCGCGCTTCCCACGCCCACCTGCGTCATGGGTCCTTTGGGAGCGGCCGAAGCCGACGGCAGGGCCCATGGGGCGAGCGCGGCCCCGAGGCCGGCGGCGTGAATCTGGCGACGCGTCCAGGTCTTCATCGAAGTGGAGCGTAGCACTCCGGCCTTTTCAAGTCGATTCGGCTCCCCGCCGGGTGCATAATCTCCGCAGGGCGGCCGGGAGGAGAGCGTCGTGAGGGATCGTCTTCTGCTGTGGGTCTGGCTGGCGGCCGCCGGGGCCGCCTCGGCGTCGGGCCAATACACCGAGTCGGTGCGCCTGCCCAAGGAGGTCGACACCGAGCAGGTCGGCGGCATCGCCGCCGGACGCCTCATCATGGACCTCCAGCGCTCGCAGCTCGGCGTGCTGCGCTGTCAGGCCGGCGAGGCCTTCGTGGCGCTCAAGCTGCGCCACGGCAGCGCCGTCGACTTCCTCCAGATCGGCTGCGCGCCGGTCGAATGCCGCGACGGCCGTTGCTCCTGGCAGAGAGCCACCTGGGCGGCCTCGGCCGGCAGCAAGGGCGGCGGCTTCGTCACCGTCGACCAGTCCTGCCCGGCCGATTCGGTCATCACCGGCTTCAACGCCGCCACCAACTTCGCCGGCGCCTTCGCCTACGACCTGCAGATCGAGTGCAGCCGCATGGCCGGCCGGCCTCCCATCTCCTTCATCAACGGCCTCACGGTGGTGCCGGTGGCGACCGGCTCAGCGGTCTACGCCCAGCGCCGCGACGAGACCACCGGCCGCCCGGTGGCGCTGGAGCAGCCCTCGGTGCGGGCGAGCTGCCGGTCCGAGAGCGCCACGGCGGTCTCCTACGCCATGGGCCGCTACGGCGTGCAGCCCACGCCGGTCGTCCAGGCCCTCTCGTTCTATTGCGCCGACCGCGCCTCGTCCGCCCGCGACGAAGAGCTCGTCTCCCTGGCCGCGCAGCTTCGCGCCGACGCCGCCCGCCTGAAGGCCATGGGCGAGACCGCCGCCGACCACTTCCTGTTCGGCGTCAGCGAGACCATGGTCGCCACCCTGGAGTACTTTGCCGAGCCGCATTGGCAGGACGGCGGCGTCGTCACGCAAACCGCCCAGCAGCTCTTCGACTTCCTGATGCTGCCCAGCGATCAGCGCAACCAGATGCTGGCGCAGGCCGCCTCGGACGCCTGGAAGCTCTTCACCACGGACCCGGCCCGTTTCTTTGGGCAGAACGCCCAGGACCTCATCCCCGCCGGAGCCGGCACAAAGGCTCTGGAGGCCGCCCGCGCCGCCGCCAAGAGTCTGCTGCGGATCAACAAGTACGGGCAGAAGTTCGGCACGATGGGCTTTCTGCTGCGCGGCAGCAAGTTCAACCCGGCCGGCAGCACGACCAACTGCTTCCTGTGCTCGGTGGCCTATGACCGTACGCGCGCCACCAAGCGCATGTGGGTCGCTCCCGAGGGCCCCATCGTGGACTCCAACACCATCCACGGCTACCTGCGCTCGAACTACGGCTACCGGGCTCTCGACCCCAACCACGGCCCCGACGGCTTGGCCGCCCATCGGCTGGGAATGCCCGTGCCGAGCTCACGGGAGCAGATCGAGCGCTCCTTGATGGGTCTCGCCGACCCCGACGCCCGCGGCCTCGTCTTCGTCAAATCGCCCAGCGAGGCGAACGGCCACATCTTCAACGCCTTCAAGCACGACGGCCAGGTGTACTTCTACGACGCGCAAGGGGGCTTCTACGCCAACTCGGCGAGCTTCCCGTTCAACGCCGACGTGATGTTCTACCGCACGAACTGACGCGGTTTGTCAGCCCAGGGCCGGCGCGCCGATTTCCAACGGCCGCAGATTGCCGTCAGCGTCGAAGTCCAGCTCCTCGGCCTCGCCCACGATCTCCACGCCCGGCTGCGCGGCGGCTTCTTGCGCCAAGCCTTCGCTGACCAGCATCTCTTCGAGCTCCATCGTGTTGCGGATGCGCACGATCGTGCACTCGGCCGGGTCGAGCTTGCCGCAGGTGACGATGATGCGCTCGATGCACTCGCGGTCAGTGGGGAAGTGCGGCGGGCACATGCCGCCCAGCGGGTTCGAAGCCGTCAGCACGTTCACCCACGTGGCGTGGAAGTCGATCTTGTCGTACAGACGGTCGCTGATCACGTCGCACAGGCCGATGCCCACCGAGTTGCCGCCGCTCTCCTCGGTCACGTCGCGCGCGAACACCCGCATGATCTTCACCACGCCGTCGAGCGTGTTGCGGCCCAAGATGCCGCGGTTGACGACCTTCGTGTCCATGCCCGAGCCCGAGATGTTCTTGCCGATCTCGTCGAGGATCAGCAGGTCCACGTCGCCCACCGGAATGCCGGCCTTCCATTCCAGCACCCTCGCCAGCAGCTTCTCCTCGCGCTCGGCCATCCCGTCGGCGCCGAGGGCGTGGACTTCCGCCGTGTTGTGGTGAGCGTCCTCGAGGATCGCGATGCCGCCCAGCATCTTGCCGGAATCCAGCATCACCTTGCCCACCGAGCGGATCACTTGCTCCATGCCCAGCCGCAGCGCGAAGGCGTGGTAGCGCTTGGCGCCTTCCCACTTGCCCAGCCCGATGGCCATCATCTTGTGAACGCCGGATTCGAGCTTGCCGATAAAGCCGGTGTGCCATTTCACACGGCTCAGGATCATGACGCCGTCCGACTGCCAGGCCTCGCGGTCCATCGACACGTCGATGCCCTCGGGCGTCGTACCCACCTTGACCACCGCCAGCGAGCTCACCACCGGCGCGCCCATCGTCGCCTCGGTAATGCCGTAGTGCTCCAGCACGGACGCCTGGCCCTCGGCGGTGCCGCCGCCGTGGCTGCCCATCACCGGGATCAGGAACGGGTTGCAGCCGCGCGACTTCCAGAAATCCACCGTGGCCCGCGCGATAACGGCGATGTTGGCGATGCCGCGGCTGCCCACGCCGATCGCGATGCGCGCGCCCGGCGCCACCGCCCGCGTCCATTCGGCCGCCTCCAACTCGTCGCGCACGGCCTGAGCCACGTCGGGCAGGCGGCGCACCGGAAAGGTTTGGCGAATGGGAACGAGCTTCTGGAGACGCATCTCGGAAGCCTATTCTAGAGGATCGCCTAGTCGGGTGGGATGATCTCCGGCGGGCGCTGTTCGTAGTCGCCCACCGGCCCCCAGCGGTGGTTCTCCTTGTAGTCGCTGTAGCGAACCGGGTCGGCGTCGGGGTTGGCGGTCGGCGTCTGCGCGCCCACCGAGCCGCGCCAGTCGGCGAGCAGGCCCCGCAGCCTCGCGGCGACCTCGGGCCGTTCGGCCGACAGATCCGTCGTCTCGCCGAGATCCTCTGCCATGTTGTAGAGCTCGATCGAGCCGTCCTCGTAGCGCTCGATCAGCTTCCAGTCGCCGTCGCGCACGGCGCCGTACGGGGTCATCGTGAGCACCGGCGTGTGCGCGTTGTAGTGCGGCGCGTGCCAGAAGATCGGCCCCCGCCGAAACTCTTCCCCGCGCAGCAGCGGCAGCAGGCTCTTGCCGTCGATCTCCACCGGCGGCTCGACGCCGGCGGCTTCGAGAAAGGTCGGGAACAGGTCCGGGCTGCTCACCGGCTCGCCGGTCTCGCGCCCGGGCGGGACCACGCCCGGCCAGCGCGCGATCAGCGGCACACGCACGCCGCCTTCCCAAGCTGTGCTCTTCTCGCCCCGCAGCGGCCGGTTGGAGGTGATCGCCCCGCCCTTGCTGAGCCCTCCGTTGTCGGAGTAGAAGACGACGAGCGTCCGCTCGCTCAGCCCCAGGGCTTCCAGCTTGTCGACGATGCGGCCCACCGACTCGTCCAGGCTCTCGAGCATCGCGGCGTACTCGGGGTTGTGGTGATAGCGGCCCGGCGGCCGGGCTTCATACCGCCGCACCAGCTCCGGCTTGCCCTGGATCCTCGCATGGACGGCGAAGTGCGACAGATACAGGAAGAACGGCTGGTCGCGGTGCGCCTCCAGGAACGCTTCGGCCTCGCGCGTGAGCCGGTCGGTCAGGTACTCGTCGCCGCGCACGTCCGACAACGGCTCCAAACCCACCGTGCGGAGTTGGGTGGGGGGCCAATATGGCGGAAACATCCGCGCGTGGGACCCCGCCGCGCTGCCCAAGACGTTGACCGCAAAGCCCTGGTCCTGCGGAAACCAGCCCTTCTTGCCCAAGTGCCACTTGCCGATGGAGGCCGAGACATAGCCGGCCGGCGCAAGCGCTTCAGCGATCGTGATCTCCCCGTGGCGCAGATAGTTGGTCCAGTCCGGCGGCGACAGCGGCGAGCCGTCCGGCGTTCGGCCCGGAATCCAGTCGGTCAGGTGCAGACGGGCCGGGTAGCGGCCGGTCAGGATGCTGGCCCGTGTCGGCGAGCACGACTGGCAGGCCGCGTAGGCGTCGGTAAAGCGCAAGCCCTCGCGCGCCAGTTGGTCCGTGCGCGGCGTGCGGTGGTAGTCGCTGCCGTAGCAGGCCAGGTCCGTCCAGCCCAGATCATCGGCCAGGATCAAGACGATGTTCGGCGGCTGGGCGCCGACCGCGGCGGCCGGCAGCAGCGAAAGAAGCACAGCGGCGGCGCGCAGGACTGTCATGTCGGCGACCATTCTAGTCTCGTCTGGCGACATCGGTGATTTTTCCGAGAGACGCGCCGCCGATCAGGTGCTACAATCCCGCCCTTGACCTTCCCCGAGACCCAGCGCCGCCTGGCCCGGGCCCAGAGCCTGGACGCAGTCTCGCAGCTCATCGTCGACTGCGAGGGTTGCCCTCGTTTACGCGAACATTGCCGGCGCGTCGCGAGGGAAAAACGACGCGCTTATCGCCATCAGCAGTACTGGGGCCGCCCGGTCCCCGGCTTCGGCGATCCGGCCGCGCGGCTGCTCATCGTCGGTCTGGCCCCGGGCGCCCACGGTGCGAATCGGACGGGAAGGATGTTTACCGGAGACAGCTCGGGCGACCTGCTCTACGCCACCCTCCACGCCACGGGCTTCGCCACCCAGGCCGAATCCGTCTCACGAGACGACGGTCTGCAACTGCGAGACGCCTACATCACGGCCGCCGCCCGCTGCGCCCCGCCGGATAACAAACCGGCCCGCGAAGAGCTCCAACAGTGTAGTTGCTTCCTGGAAAGAGAGATGCTACTCTTACCCCACATCCGAGTGGTGGTTGCGTTGGGCCGGGTCGCCCTCGACGCTCTTCTGCGAATTTGGACCGCGCGAGGCGAAGCTGTTTCGCGCCGCGAATTCGCCTTCGGCCACGGCGCCGAACATGCTCTCCCCAGCGGTTCCGGCTCGCTCCTGTGCTCTTTTCACCCGAGCCGCCAGAACACGCAGACGGGCCGATTGAGCGAACCGATGTTCCGCGGAGTCTTCGAGAGGGCCCGCGCCCTGTTGGAAGCTTCGCCCCAGTTGGCGCCTTGATTGCTTGCAATCAGGCGAAGTGACAAACGCGAAACAAGAGTTTCGGAATCATAAATTTTTCCGAAAGGTGCAACCACTCCGGGGTGGAGTGCATCTACAGAGACTCAACGCGTTGACCGATTCATACCCGAACGCAATCTTTTATCCGATCCGAGAAGCAGAGGTACAGGAGATGACGAAGAACCAGACAAAGAAGATCCGCGAGCAGCTCGAAGCGAAACTGGCCGAAGTGAGTGGGAACGGCGGCCGGCGCGATGAGCTGATCACTGAGTGGTCGAACGACCCGATGGATCAGATTCAGTCGAGGGCCGATCTCGACTTGACCGTCCGTTTCGTGAACACGGATTTCCAGACCAAGCGACAGGTGCAGACCGCCATGGCTTTGCTCGAGAACGGCGAGTACGGCATCTGCCAGGAGTGCGGCGAGGAGATCAACCCCAAGCGGCTCGAAGCGATTCCCTGGACGACCGTGTGCGTCAGCTGCCAGGAAGAGCTCGACGAGGTCGGCGGCGATTCCGACTTCCGTCGCGCTGCCTGAATCGCAGGCTCCAAGACCGGCTAGGAAGACGACGGGGCGCGCCACGAGGCTCGCCCCGTCGCTTTTTTTGCTCTTTCTTTGGCGGCTACTCGCCGTCCGCGGCCGTCTCCATCCCCTTCTGAGGCGTGCGGATCAGGCCGGAGAGGTCGTAGCCCTGCGCTTCAGCGCGCTGCAGGATTCCCTTCAGCGTGCCCTCGTCCAAGCGCGGCGCCCGCGACAGCAGCCAAAAGTAGCGGCGCGTGGGCTCGCCCACCGCGGCCCAGGAGTAGTCCGGCGCTAGGTCGATCACCTGGTAGTCAGCCCACACGACGGGCAGAAACGACAGCCACGCCGGAGCAAACCGCACCTCCAGTTGCGAGGCCGGTTCGTCCGGATCGGCTCGCCGGGCTACGCCCTGCACCGAGCGCAAGTCGCCGTCGGCTTCCCGGCACTCGTTGTAGACGCTCAACCGCCCGTCGTCCAGCAGCGAGTAGCGCACCTGCACGTCGCCGGCGCAGGCCGTCTGGAACTTGTTCGGCAGACGGGCGATTTCATACCAGCGGCCGGCGTACCGCGCCGGATCGAAAGACTCGACCGTCCGGAGCGGCGCCGTCGAGCGCTCGGCCGCCGACAGAGCCGTCCAGCAAAACAACAGAAACAAAGCGCTGCGCATCGTCATCCCACTCCCTCGTCGGGGCCGCCGCGTCCGGCCGGGCCCGTCTTCTCATTAGGGTTTGTGGCGGCGGCCTTGTCAAAAACCGTCGCCTCGGGTCGGCGGCGTATAATGGCGATCCGATGCCCCGCTCCACGCGCCGTGAA
Organism: Acidobacteriota bacterium; assembly: GCA_016125275.1. Taxonomy (GTDB): domain Bacteria; phylum Acidobacteriota; class Terriglobia; order Bryobacterales; family UBA6623; genus RI-231. The sequence goes on from WGMB01000003.1 coordinate 1,766,386, forward strand.
TTTTTTGCCCGCTTCGCCGGAGCGGCCCTGTCCGCTGGGGCCTTGGCCTGCGGCGGCGGCGCCCCGGCCGCCGCGCGCCGTCCCAACATCCTGTTCTGCATCTCCGACGATCAGTCCTACCCGCACACCTCGGCCTACGGCTACCCGGCCGCCAAGACCCCTTCGTTCGACCGAGTGGCGCGCGAAGGCGTGCTGTTCCACAACGCCTTTGCGGCGTCGCCGGGCTGCAGCCCCTGCCGAGCGGCCTTCTTGACGGGGCGCCACACCTGGATGATCGAGAACGCCGGCACCCACGCCAGCACCTTTCCAGCCAAGTACCTGGCCTACCCCGACCTGCTCGAGCAGGCCGGCTATCACGTCGGCTACACCGGCAAGGGCTGGGGACCCGGCAATTGGCAGGCCGAGCGGCCGCGCAATCCCGCCGGCCCCGAGTACAACGAGATCGAAGCCGAGCCGCCCTACAACGGCATTCGCAAGACCGACTACGCCGCCAACTTCGCCAAGTTCTTCGCGGAAAAGGCCGCCGATCAGCCCTTCTGCTTCTGGTACGGCGCCAGCGAGCCGCACCGCAAGTTCGAAGCCGGTTCGTGGCAAAAGGAGGGCAAGCAGCTCGACCAGGCGCCTCCGCCGCCCTTCCTGCCCGACCGCCCCGAGATCCGCGCCGACATCCTCGACTACGCCGTCGAGATCGAGCACTTCGACAAGCACCTCGGCCGCATCCTCGACCAGTTGCAGCAAGCCGGCGAGCTCGACAACACGCTGGTCATCGTCACCTCCGACAACGGCATGGCCTTCCCCCGCGCCAAGGCCAACTGCTACGAGTACGGCGCCCACATGCCCTTGGCCGTCCGCTGGGCGGACCGCGTCCCCGGCGGCCGTGAGGTCGACGACTTGGTGGGCTTCGTCGACCTCACGGCCACCATCCTCGACGCCAGCGGCGTGCCGCACCCCGGCCCCCACGCGCCGGTCGGCAAGAGCATCCGGCCGCTGCTCGAAGGCGGCCAGAGCGGGCTGGTGGAGCCCGAGCGCGACGGCGTTTACTTCGCCCGCGAGCGCCACTCCTCGTCCCGCTACAACAACTGGACCTACCCCCAGCGAGCCTTGCGCACGCACCAGCACCTCTACATCCGCAACTTCGCCCCCGACCGCTGGCCGGCCGGCGACCCCCAGAAGTTCGACGAGCCCGGCAAGCTCGGCCCCCAGCACGGCGGCTATCACGACATCGACGATTCGCCTTCGCTGCGCTTCCTGGTCGAAAACCGCCAGGACCCCGAGATCCGGCCCTTCTTCCTGCTCGCCGTGGACAAGCGGCCCGCCGAGGAGCTCTTTGACATCAAGGCCGACCCCGGCTGCCTGAAGAACCTCGCCGGCGCACCCGAGCATGAGGAAGTCCGCGGCAAGCTCGCCGCCCGGCTCGAGAGCTATCTCGCGGAGACCGGCGACGCCCGCGTGACCGGCCAGGGCGACGTATGGGAGAGCTACAAGCGCTACTCGCCGATCCGCAGCTTCCCCGAGCCGCCCGAAACTCTTCCGGAAATGTAACGACTCATGAAAATCACCGACGTTGAAGCGATCTACCTGCGCCAGCCGGAGGTCAAGCAGCAGTGCGACTCCGGCCAGGACGCCTTGATCATCAAGGTCCACACCGACGCCGGCATCACCGGCATCGGCGAGGTGGACTCCAATCCCATGGCCGTCAAGGGCGCCATCGAGGGACCCTTCTCGCACACCACCGCCGCCGGCCTGCGCGAGCTGGTGATCGGCGAGGACCCCTTCGAGACCGAGAAGCTGTGGCACAAGATGTACCGCGGCAACATCTACGGCGGCCGCCGCGGCGCGGGACTGCACGCCATCTCCGGCATCGACATCGCCTTGTGGGACATCAAGGGCAAGGCCCTGGGCATGCCCGTCTGGAAGCTGCTCGGCGGCGGTTTTCGCGATTCGATCCGGGCCTACGCCAGCTCCCTGTGGGGCCCCACCCCGGCCGCCACGCACGACCTGGCCCGCCGCTACGTCGACAAGGGCTTCACGGCCGTCAAGTTCGGCTGGGACCCCATGGGCCAAGATGAGGCCACTGACGTCGCCCTGGTGCGGGAAGCCCGCCGCGGCCTCGGCGTCGCCGACCTGCTCGTGGACGCCGGCCTGGTCTGGGACGCCAAGACCGCCATCCGCCGCGCCCGCGCCTTCGAGGAGCACAACATCTTCTGGCTCGAGGAGCCGCTGCTGCCCGACGACTACTCCGGCTATCGCAAGCTGGCCGAAGCCGTCGACGTGCGCATCGCCGCCGGCGAAGAGGAGTCCGAACGCAAGTCCTTCATCCATCTCATGGACGAAGGCAAGGTGGACGTGGTGCAGGTGGACCTGACGCGCTGCGGCGGCTTTACCGAAGCGATGAAGATCGCCTCGCTGGCCCAGGACCGCGGCCTGCCGGTCGCCAACCACGGCTTCACCACCTACGTGAACGTCGCCGCGGCGCTGCACTTCCTGGCCTCCATCCAGAACGCGCTGATCCTGGAGTTCGTGGCCGAGGAAGAGACGACCCTGCGCGACGAGATCACGCGCGAGCGCATCGAAGCCGTGGACGGCTTCGTGAAGATCCCGACCGCGCCGGGTCTGGGCGTCGAACTCAACGAGGAGTCGATCGCCAAGTACCGCGTGGGCTAAGGAGGACGCCTTGACCGGCCTCACCCGCCGTTCGATCTTGACCCTGCCGGCGGCGGCCTTCGCCGCCGGTCCCGCGGATCTCGCCGGTCAGATCGGCGTCACCACGGCCACCGTCGCCGCCCACCTGCGCACGCCGACCCAAGCCGGCGCCTTCAGCATCTTCGAGCTCCCGCGCGTCCTGCGCGACGAGCTCGACCTGCGGGTGATCGACCTCAACACCTCCACCCTGCCGTCGCTCGAGCCCGGCGACCTCGACCGCCTGCGCGAAGCCGCCGAGAAAGCCGGCTGCACGCTCACCAACCTCAAGATCAACCGCCGCGACCTCGACCTGGCCGCCCCCGACGAGGCCTCCCGCCGCCACGCTCTGGCCGAGTACGGCCTCGCCATCGACGCCGCCGCGCGCCTCGGCTGCCGCTGGGCGCGCCCCCTGCCGCTCGACGCCCGCCCGGACTTCCGGCTCTACGTCGACGGCTACCGCCGCCTCGTCGAACGCGCCGCGCCCCAGGGCGTGACCATGCTGGTGGAAAACTGGGCCTGGCTGCAGGACGACCCCGACGCCATCCCGCGCCTGCTCGACGCCGTCGGCGCGGGCGTCGCCGCCTCGCCCGACATCGGCAACTGGTCCGGCGACGCCGTCCGCCGCGAAGGCCTCGCCAAAGCCTTCCCCCGGGCCGTCACCTGCGACTTCAAGTTCTTCGACCTCGGCCCGAACGGCGAGCACGAGCGCTACGACCTGCGGGCCTGCTTCGAGATCGGCTGGAAGCTCGGCTTCCGGGGCCCTTGGTGCTTCGAGCGCGCGAACCCCGACCGCGCCGCCTTGTTCCGCGAGCTGGCGGCCATGCGCGACCGGCTGCGCAGTTGGATGGCCTAGAGCTTGTCCAGGCCTTCGGTCAGCTCCACGTAGACGCCCCAGGGGTCTGTGAAGAAGGCGATCGCCAGCCCCATCTTCTCGAGGTTGCGGTAGGGCATGTCGAACTTCACACCCTCGGCCTCGAGCTTCTTGCAGAAGGCCTCGAGGTCCTTCACTTCAAAGCCGATGTGGTCGAGCGCGCGGCCCTTGGTCGGCTGCGGCGCGTCCTCGGGCGAAAAGGTCAGGTTCACCCCGGGCAGGTCGGCGGACTCGAACGGGCCCCGCTTGCGCGGCGTCGCGCCGAACATCTTGGCGTACCACTGCTGCATGCCCGGCACGTCCGGCGTGGCGAAATGGATGTGGTGGTTCGCGATGGCGCGCGTCGCGGCGGTGTTGCCGATCAGCTCCACCTTCACGTCGTCGGGACCCAGGATGAAGGCCAAGTCGATGTCTTGGCTCGGCGAGTGGAAGACCTTCGTCTTGGCGCGCCCGCCGGTCACCTCGCGCTGGGTCACGATCGGCACGCCCGCCTTCTCGAGCTTCGCCACCAAGTCCACCACGCTCGGCACCTCGAAGCCGATGTGGTTCACCGAGCTGCCGATCGTGCCGGCCTCCGGCGCCTTCTCCTTCAGAAACACCAGCGCGTTGTAGAAGCGGTACACCTCGGTGCTGCCGAACTTCGTCGGCTCGCCGCCCAACAGCTCGCCCCAAAACCGCCGGTGCGCGGCCAAGTCACTGACGTTGAGGTGGTAATGGCCCATCGCCACCGGCCCTTCGGAGGCCGCGACGAGCTGCGCCAGGGCCACCGGCGCGAAGGCGCAGCCGAGCAACAGCACGGCCAGCCCGGAAAACAGCAACGATTTCATAGCTTTCGGGATTCTACTACGTGCGGCGAAGGCCTTGCCGAGCTTTCCGGCCATCTGAGATACTAAGCCCGCCGAGGCGGCGTGCGTCGAACCGATGCGTTCGCGGGCGGATCGGCGCTTGTTTCTCAACTCTGAAGCTGCGGCGCAAGCTCGTTGCCGACGGCTCTGCACGGCTCTCCTTCGCGGTTGGAGGTCCGGCGGGCGGCGGCGTGAACGGGCGAATTGCGCCTGAACAGAGGTCCTCGCCGGGACGTAAGGAATCGCCCGGCCGGGGCCCATGAAATCCGCGAGGCTCGAGACCAGGATGAGGATCTATGAAAGAAGAAGGCATTGAGGTACAAGGCACCGTGGTGGAAAAGCATCCCGGCGGCACCTTCAGCGTCGCTCTGGACGACAAGCACACCGTGCTGGCCCAGATCGCCGGCAAGCTTCGCAAGCACCGGATCCGGATTTTGACCGGCGACCGCGTGAACGTGGAGCTCTCCCCGTACGACTTGACGCGGGGCCGCATCATCTATCGCTACCGCAGCTAGACATCTCTCCCCCTCCCCGGCACGCGGGCCGCAACCGTAGGGCTGCACCAGGATCTTTTGTCTCCCGCCCCAGGCGCAGGGCGGCCTCCGGCTACACTCAAAACATGGCGATTGCGACCCGAGCGGCGCGGGCCGTTTGGACGGCCGGGTTTCCCCTGGCCGGCCCCGGACGACGGTACGAGTGGCGCGGCTGATCGTTTGCCTCGACGGCACCTGGAACAGCGCTGCGCCGCCCCCCGGCGTCGAGCCCACCAACGGCCTGCAGATCGTGCGGCGCGTCGCGCCGGTCGCGCCCGACGGCCTCGTCCAAACGGTCCTCTATGAGCCCGGCCTCGGGGTCGACGGCCTCGGCTCGCACTTCGCCGCCTATCCGGGCTGGGGCCTGTCCCGCATCCTGCGGCGGGCCTACGCCCGCCTGGCCGAAACCTGGGCGCCGGGCGACGAGCTGTTCCTGATCGGCGTCAGCCGCGGAGCCTTCCTGTGCCAGAACTTGGCCCACTGGCTCGACTGGGGCGGCTTGCCCCAGAACGCCTCCGCGGCCGAGATCGACCAACGCTTCGAGCTGCTGCTGCGGGCGGACGCCTCCGCGCTGGCCGCCCTGCCCTCGCGTCGGCCCGTCCCGATTCGCTTTCTCGGCGCGTTCGACACCGTCGCCGCCCTGGGGCTGCCGCTGGCGGGCCTGCGCCGCCTCACCCGGCCCGTCGCTCCGCAGCTCGGCAACCGCCTGCCCGCCAACGTCGCCGTCGCCCGCCACGCCCTCGCCGTGGAGGAGGACCGCGAGCCCTTCCGCCCCGAGATCTGGACGCCGCCGTCCGCGCCCGGCCAGTCGGTGGAGCAGCTCTGGCTGCCCGGCGGCCACGCCGACGTGTGCGGCGGCTTCGGCCGTCGAGAGCTCTCCGACTACGCCCTGCTGTGGATGATGGCCGAGGCCGAACGGGCCGGCCTGGCCTTCGACCCGCTGCGCCGCGACGACGGCCTGCGTCCGGACCCCTCCGTCGCGCCCAGCCCCGCCACAGGCGTCAATCACCTCATGCGCCGCGTCCACCGCCGGCCCCTGCGGACCTGGCCCGAAACCGAGCGGCTCGACCCGGCCGCCGCCGGCCGCGGTCCCGCAGCCAAGCTCCCAACCCTGGCAAAATAGTCCAGGAATGGACTGGCTCTCCGACAAACCGATCCCCCGCGCCGAACGGCTCATCTTCGCGCTCGACGTGCCCACGCCCGAAGCCGCCCGCGCCCTGGCCGAACAGCTCGGCGACAGCGTGCAGTTCTACAAGCTCGGCCTCGAGATCTTCATGGCCGGCGGTTACTGGGAGCTCGTCGACTGGCTGGCCGCCCGCGGCAAGAAGATCTTCGTCGACCTGAAATTCTTCGACGTCCCGGCGACGGTGGCCGGAGCAGTCCGGCGGCTGAACGGCCGCGGCGTGGAGCTGTGCACGGTCCACGGCAACGACTCCATGCTCCGCGCTGCCTGCGAGGCCCGCCAGGACGTGAAGGTGCTGGCCGTGACGGTTCTCACCAGCCTCGACCGCGGCGACCTCGACGACCTGGGCTTCCAGTGCGACGCCAAGACCCTCGTGCTCTCCCGCGCCCGCCGGGCGCTCGAGATGGGCTGCGACGGCATCGTCTCCTCGGGCCTCGAAGCGCCCGAGATCCGCCGCGAGCTGGGCCCCAAGCTGCTGGCCGTCACCCCCGGCATCCGCCCGGTGGAGAACCGCCCGGCCGACGACCAGAAGCGAACCGTCGACGTCGAGCAGGCCTTCCGCGGCGGCGCCGACTACATCGTCGTGGGCCGTCCCATCCGCAACGCCGCCGACCCGCGCGCCGCCGCCGAAGGCATCCAGGCCACCCTCGCCGAGCTGTTCCCCCAAGGTTGACGCGAATTCCGTGTGACCTGGCGGGCCGCGCCGACGTCCCAATGCACGAGTGCGGTTGCGGACTCTAGTGGCGGCTCTCGCGCTGGCGGCGGCGCCGGCTTCGGCGCAGATCGCCGTCTCCATCCGCGCCGGCTTGGTGGACTACCTCGAAGGCGAGGTCTGGATCGGCGACCGGCGGCTCGATCCCCAGTCCCGCCGCTTCGAGGAGCTGCCCCTCGGCGTCCCCCTGCGCACGGTCCACGGCAAGGCCGAAGTCGTGCTCGGCCCCGGACGCATCCTGCGCCTGGCGCCCCAGACCGAGATCGTCCTGCGCGACGACCGCTTGGAAGCCGTCGAGATCGAGGCGACCCGCGGCGCCGTCTATCTCACCTGGACGGACCTCGCCGGCGGCGGCGGCGCTGTCGTCGCGGTTCGCACCGGCCCGGCCCGCTGGGAGGCTTCCCACCCGGGCCGCTACCGCTGGGACGTCCCGACCGACGGCCCGCCGCGGCTGCGGGTCCACGACGGCAAGGTCAAGGCCTCCGCCGGCGGCAAGACGGTGTCGGTGAAGAGCAAGCACGAAGCCTTGCTCGCCGAGCAGGTCTCGGTCCGGGATCTCGACGAGCGCCGTGACTCCTTCGACCACTGGAACGCCCGCCGCAGCCGCATCGTGGCGCGCTTGAGCCGGGCCGGCCACGAGCGCCGCCGCGGTCCGGGCGGCTTCGGCGGACGCGGGGGCCGCGGAGGCCGTGGCGGCGGCATTCCGCCGGCCTGGGACCCCGGCTTTCCCCTCAGCTACGGCCCTTGAGCGCCGCGCGGGAGCCCGAGCCCGGCTGCGTTCACTATGCTGAAAGGGTTCGGCGGAACAAGGCTCCCTCCCACATGCGCTCCGTGCAACGACCACTCCTGCATCCTCGACCTCGGGTCGATTCGAGCGGGAGGGCGGCGGCGCCGGGCGTACGCCGCGCCGCTCTTCTGCCGGCCGCCATGGCGCTCGCCGCCGTCGGCGCCTGGGCGCAAGCCCCGCCCGCCGGTCCCTCGCCCGCCAGTTCCTTGGGCCCCCTCTCGCTGAGCCTCCGCCAAGCGGTCGAAATCGCTCTGGCGCCGGACGGCAACGCCCGGGTGGCGCTGGCCGCCGAGCTGGTCGAGCAAGCCCGGCTGCGCTCGCTCGAGAGCCGCGCCGCGCTGCTGCCCAACGTCGACTCGACCGTCACCCAGCAGAACACGGTCCGCAACCTGGCCGCCTTCGGCATCCGCTTCCAGAGCCCCATCCCGGGCTTTTCGTTCCCCTCGATCGTCGGCCCCTTCAACGTCTTCGACGCCCGCGTCAGCGCCACTCAGTCGATCTTCGACCTCTCCGCCATCCGCCGCTACCAGGCCGCCCGCACCCAGGCCGCCGCCGCCCGCCGAGATGACTCGAACACCCGCGAGGAGACCACCGCCGCCGTGGCTCGCGCCTACGTCTCCGCCCAGCTCGCCCAGCGCCAGCAGCAAACCGCCCAGGCGGACGTGGACCTCGCCGAAGAGCTGGTGCGCGAGGCCGAGAACCGCAACAACGCCGGCTCCGGCGTGCGCATCGAGGTCGCCCGCGCCCGCGTCCAGCTCGCTGACCGCCGCCAGAACGTCATCGTCCGCCGCACCCAGAGCCACGCCGCCCAGATGCAACTGGCGCGCCTGCTCGGCTTGGCCTTCGACCGTGATCTCGAGCTCACCACGCCGCTCGAGACTCCCTCGGCCGAATCCGCCACCGTCGAAGCGGCCCTCGACGAAGCCTTCGAGCACCGCTCCGACTGGCACGCCCAGATGCTGCGCGACGAAGCCGCCGGCCAGTCCGATTCCGCCGTCAAGTGGGAGCGTCTGCCGTCTCTGGCCGCCTTCGGCGACTACGGCGCCATCGGCAACAGCATCAACAACTCCCAGCCCACGCGCACCATCGGCGCCAGCCTCCGCGTGCCCGTCTTCGATGGCGGCCGCCGCGAAGCCCGCCGCGCCGAGACCGCCTCGCAGCGCCGCCAGGAGTCCATCCGCACCCGCGACCTGCGCCAGCAGATCGAGCTCGAGATCCGTCTGGCCCAGGACGCCCTCGTCTCCGCCACCTTGCAGACCGAGGTCGCCCAGGAAGGCCTGACCTTGGCCGAGGAAGAGGCCGCCCGCGCCCGTCGGCGCTACGCCGCCGGCGTCGGCGAGACCCTCGAGATCACCGACGCCCAGACCCGCCTGGCCCGCGCCCGCCAAAACCTGATCGACGCGCTGGGCCTCTACAATCTCGCGCGCATCGACTGGAGCGAAGCGCGCGGACGGATTGACACGGTGATCCCCTAGCCTTCGCACCGCACAGCCCGAACCTGCCCCGAGGCCCTCATGAAGAAACTCATCCCGGTCCTACTCTTGGCGGCGATCGCCGCCGGCGGCGTCGCCTACTGGATGTCCTCCCGCAATCAGGGCCCCGAAAACGCCATCGAGGTCTCCGGCAACATCCGCGTCACTGAAGTCGCCATCGCCTTCAAAACGCCCGGCAAGCTCGCCGAGCGGCTGGTCGACGAGGGCGACGTGGTGACCAAGGGCCAGGTCGTCGCGCGGCTCGACACCGAGCCGCTGCTGCGCCAGCGCGACCGCGCCGAGGCCGCCATCGCCGCCGCCCAGGCCCGCATCTCGCAAACCGAAGCCGCCCTGCGCTACGCCCGCGAGAGCGTGGCCTCCTCGGTCGCCCAGCGCACCGCCGAGGTCGCCGCCTCCGACGCGGCTCTGCGCGAGCTCGAGCGCGGCTCCCGCCCCCAGGAGATCCAGCAAGCCCAAGCCGCCGTCGAGACCGCCCGCGTCCAGGCCGGCGAGGCCGCCCGCAACCTCGAGCGCGCCCGCACGCTGTTTGACACCCAAGACATCTCCGCCCAGGACTTCGACCGCTTCCAGGCCGCCGCCGACGCCGCCAAAGCCAACCTGAAACAGGTGGAAGAGCGCCTGGCGCTGGTGCGCGAAGGGCCGCGCCGCGAGCAGATCGAAGGCGCCGAGGCCCAGAAGCAGCGCGCCCAGGCCGCCCTGCGTGGCGCCAACGCCGGCCGGCTCGACATCGAGCGCATGCAGCAGGATCTCGCCGCCCGCCACGCCGAGCTCGAAGCCTCCCAGGCCGATCTCGCCCTCATCGAAACCCAGCTCCAGGACGCCGTCGCCGTCTCGCCCGTCAACGGTGTCGTGCTGGTCGAAGCCGCCGAGCCCGGCGAGATCCTCGCCGCCGGCGCCAGCGTCGTCACCATCGGCGACATCGAGCGCCCCTGGCTGCGCGCCTACGTCAACCAGATCTACCAGGGCCGCATCCGCATCGGCGACCCGGTCGAGGTCACCACCGACTCCTTTCCGGGCAAGACCTACACCGGGCGCATCTCCTTCATCGCCGCCGACGCCGAGTTCACCCCCAAGGAGATTCAAACCGTCGAGGAACGCGTAAAGCTCGTCTACCGCCTCAAGATCGACATCCCCAACCCCAACCAAGAGCTCAAGCGGAACATGCCGGCCGACGCCACCATTCCACTGGCGCCGGTCTCCGGAGGCTAGCCCGGATGAACGACGCGCCGGCCGTGGAGGCCAAGAATCTCGAGCGCCGCTTCGGCGACCTCGCCGCCGTCGACGGAATCGATCTCGCCGTCCGCCAAGGCGAGATCTTCGGCATCGTCGGCCCCGACGGCGCCGGCAAGACCACCACCCTGCGCCTACTGGTAGGGCTCATCGACCCCACCGAGGGCGAGATCACCGTCATCGGCCACGACGTGCGCAAGCAGGGCGCGGCGGTCCGCGACCACATCGGCTACATGCCGCAGCAGTTCGGCCAGTACGTCGACCTGACCGTCGAAGAGAACATGCGCTTCTACGCCGACCTGTTCGGTGTGGTCGGCGCCGAGCGCGACGCCCTGTTCGACGAGCTGCTGCAGATGACCCGCATGGCGCCGTTCCGCAAGCGCCGCGCGGGCCAGCTCTCCGGCGGCATGAAGCAGAAGCTGGCGCTGATGTGCACCCTGCTGCACAAGCCCCAGGCGCTGTTTCTGGACGAACCCACCAACGGCGTCGACCCGGTCTCGCGGCGCGATTTCTGGGCCATTCTCTATCAGCTCGTCAAGGACGGCCTGACCGTGCTGGTGACGACCTCTTACCTCGACGAAGCCGAGCGCTGCAACCGCGTGGCGCTGATGTACAAGGGCCGCATCATCGAGCAGGCGCCGCCGGACCAGATCGACCAAGCCCTCGACGCCGCCTGCTTCGCCATCCGCTGCGGCCGCCTTCGCGATGCCCGCCGCTACCTGCAGTCCCACGCGGACGTGCTCAGCGTGGAGACCGTCGGCCCCGAGCTGCACGCCTTCATCCACAGCCGCTCCACCGCTGACGCCGTCGTGGCCGACCTCGAGAGCCAGGGCTACGAGCAGCCCGAGGCCCGCCGCATCAAGCCCTCGCTCGAAGACTCCTTCATCGCGCTCGTGCGCCGCCAGGAACGCCGGGAGGCCGAAGCCGCCGCATGAGCGACGCGTCCAGCAGCCGGCCCGCCGTCACCCTGCGCCGCCTCGTCAAGCGGTTCGGAGACTTCACCGCCGTCAACGACGTCTCCCTGGAGGTCGAGCAGGGCGAGATCTTCGGCTTCCTGGGCCCCAACGGCGCCGGCAAATCGACCACCATCCGCATCCTCTGCGGCCTGCTCTCGCCCACCTCCGGCGAGGCCGTCGTCAACGGCTTCTCGGTGGCCGACAGCCCCGAGCAGGTCAAGCAGTCGATCGGCTACATGTCCCAGAAGTTCTCCCTCTACAACGACTTGACCGTCGAGGAAAACCTGGAGTTCTTCGGCGGCGTCTACGGCGTCCCGCGCCAACGGCTGGAGGACCGCAAAGCCTTCGCGCTGCGAATGGCCGACCTCGAAGACCGTCGCCATTCGACCACCGGCGTGCTCCCGGCCGGCTTCAAGCAGCGCTTGGCGCTGGGCTGCGCCATCCTGCACGAGCCGCCCATCGTCTTCCTCGACGAGCCGACCTCCGGCGTCGACCCCGTCGCCCGGCGGGAGTTCTGGGACCTGATCTATTCGCTCTCCGAGGCCGGCCAAACCATCTTCGTCTCCACCCACTACATGGACGAGGCCGAGTACTGCCACCGCCTGGCGCTGATGCACCGCGGCCGCATGATCGCCCTCGGCGCGCCGGCCGAGCTCAAGCGCAGCCTCACCGACCGCAAGCTGCTCGACCTGGACTGCTCCGACGTCGTCGCCGCCATGCAGGCTCTGGAGGACGAGCCCGCCATCCTCGATACCGCCGTCTTCGGCGGAGGCCTGCACCTCTCGGTCGCCGACGTCGAGGCCGGCTCGGCCGCCGCCCGCCGCCGTCTGGAGCAGGCCGGCCTGCGCATCGACCGCCTGGAGCCCATCGACCCCTCCATGGAGGACGTCTTCGTGGCGCTCATCGAGCGCGAGGAGGCCAAGGCGCAATGAGCTTTCGCCGCACCCGCGCCATGGCGCGCAAGGAGCTGCTGCACATCGTCCGCGACCCCCTCAGCCTCGGCATGGCCCTGGCCGTCCCGCTGATGATGCTGCTGCTGTTCGGCTACGCCCTGTCGCTCGACGTGGACCGCATCAAGACCCTCGTCCGCGACGACAGCCGCACGCCCCTCAGCGCCGACCTGATCTCGCGCTTCGAGGGCTCGCGCTTCTTCCAGATCATCCGCGAGCCCGACGTGGCCATCCAGGACGCCATCGACCGCGGCGACGTGCTGCTGGGCCTCGAGATCCCCTTCGACTTCGCCGAGCGCCTCGAGCGCGGCGAGACCGCCACCGTGCAGTTGATCGTCGACGGCAGCGACTCCAACACGGCCTCCATCGCTCTGGGCTACGGCCGCACCGTCGTCAACGCCTTCTCGCTCGAGCGCCGCCTGCGCGCCGTCGAGCAGCGCGGCGCCGGCCGCCCCGCCGCCGCCCTCGACGCCCGCATCCGCGTCTGGTACAACCCCGAGCTCAAGTCCCGCAACTACATCGTGCCGGGCCTGATCGCCGTCATCCTGATGATCATCGCCGCCCTGCTCACCTCGCTCACGATCTCGCGCGAGTACGAGCTGGGCACCCTCGAGCTGCTGCTCTCCACGCCCCTGCGCCCGGCGGAGATCGTGCTCGGTAAGATGACGGCCTACTTTCTGCTCGGCGCCGTTGACGCCTTGGTCTGCGTGCTCGTCGGCGTGGGGATCTTCGGCGTGCCGTTGCGCGGCAGCATCTTGCAGCTCGCCGTCGTCACCGCCGTGTTCATGTTCGGCTCGCTGTGCTGGGGGCTGCTGATCTCGGCGGCGGCGCGCTCGCAGATGCTCGCCTACCAGATCGGCATCCTCTCGTCGTTCCTGCCGGCGTTCCTGCTCTCGGGCTTCGTCTATTCCATCGAGAACATGCCGGTGGTGGTGCAGGCCATCACCCACATCGTCCCGGCGCGCTACTTCGTCGCCCTGCTCAAGGGCATCTTCCTCAAAGGCGTCAGCGTCTGGGACCTCTGGCCCGACGTGCTGTTTCTGGTCGCCTACGCGGTCTTGGTATTCGTCGGCGCGACCCGCCAATTGACGAGGAAGCTGGCATGAACTGGCAACGCGTCCGCGAAATCATCCGCAAGGAGCTCTTGCAGGTCTTCCGCGACAAGCGCATGCGCTTCGTGCTCTTCGGCCCGCCGATGATCCAGACCATCGTGTTCGGCTTCGCCGTCAACCTCGACGTGCAGCACGTCAGCATCGCTTGGATGGACGGCGACCGCACCTCCGAATCCCGTGATCTGCTGGAGTCCTTCACGGCCTCGGGCTACTTCGAGGTCGTCGCCACGCCCGAGCGCGACGAGCAGTTGCGCACGCTCCTCGATCGCGGCGAGGTGATGGGAGCCGTGACCGTGCTGCCGGGCTTCGCCAGGGCTCTCGAGCGCGGCGAGTCCGCGCCGGTCCAAGTGATCGTCGACGGCGCCAACTCCAACACGGCCTCCATCGTCCGGGCCTACGCCGCCCAGACGCTCTCGCTGTTCGCCGACCGCCAGGAGGCCCGCCGCCAGAACCGCCTGCAACTGGCCCGCGGCCAAGGCGGGGGCTCTCCCGTCCCCAGCGAGCTGCCCGGGGTGGCCCTGCGCAGCCGCGTCTGGTTCAACCCCAACCTGCTCAGCCGCAACTACTTCATCCCAGGCGTCATTGCCAACATCCTGGCCCTGGTCACGCTGATGCTCACCGCCATGGGCATCGTGCGCGAAAAGGAGATCGGCACCATGGAGCAGCTCATGGTCACCCCGATCCGTCCTCTCGAGCTCATCATCGGCAAAACGCTGCCGTTCGCGCTGGTCGGGCTGGCGGACGTGTTGGCGATGACCGGGCTGGCCTACCTCGTCTTCGGCATCGAGCTGCGCGGCAGCGTGGCGGTGCTGTTGCTCGCCAGCTCGCTCTACCTGCTCACCACCCTGGGCGTGGGCGTGTTCATCTCCACCGTCACCAGCACCCAGCAGCAGGCCATGATGTCCACCTTCTTCGTCTTCATGCCCCTGTTCATGCTCAGCGGCTTCGCCTTTCCCATCAGCAGCATGCCGACCGCTGTGCAGTACCTGACGCTGCTCAACCCGGTGCGCCACTTCATGAGCTGCGTGCGGGCGTTGTTCCTCAAAGGCGTCGGCGTCGACGCCATTTGGCCCCAACTGCTGGCCCTGCTGGCGATCGGGCTCACCGTCATGGTGCTCAGCGCCGCCCGCTTCCACAAACGGCTCGACTAGCGGCCGCCGCGCCGCCTGCGGGCGTCTGATACTCTGGCGGCATGTTCGAGCTCACCGATCGCATCGCCGTCGTCACCGGCGCCGCCGGCAACCTGGGCCGCGCCGTCGCCAAGCTCTTCGTCAGCGCCGGCGCCCGGGTCGTCTTCGTGGACCGCTCCCAGCAGCGCCTGGAGGAGAAGTGCGGCGATCTGGCCGCCGACGGAGGCCACCTCCTCGCCGGCGACGTGGACCTCACCGACGAAGCCTCGGTAGCGGCCCTGTTCGACAGGATCGACGCCGCCTACGGTCGGCTCGACATCCTCGTCAACACCGTCGGCGGCTTTCGCGGCGGCGACGCCGTTGCGGCCTCTGACCCCGCCGATTGGGACTTTCTGTTCCGCATCAACGTGCGGCCCACCCTGCTGATGTGTCGTGAAGCCGTGCCCCGCATGGCCCGCCAGGGCCGCGGCCGCATCATCAACGTCGGCAGCGAAGCCGCCCTCCGTGGCGCCGCCAACATCGCCGCCTACAGCGCCTCCAAAGCGGCCGTGGTGCGGCTCACCGAAGGCTTGGCCGCCGAGGGCAAGGCCGACGGCGTCACCGCCAACAGCGTCCTGCCCGGCACGATGGACACGCCCGTCAACCGCCAAGCCATGCCCGACGCCGACTTCACCAAGTGGGTGCGGCTCGAACAGGTCGCCGCCGCCATCCTCTTCCTCGCCTCCGACGCCGCCGGCGGCGTCACCGGTGCTTCCCTGCCCGTCACCGGCAAGGGCTAGCCGGGCTACTACGGCGCGCCGAAGGCCACGTAGGCGACGCGTTCGGCCGCGTGCAGCCGCTCGGCGTCGCGCAGTTGGTCCTCGTCCACAAAGAGCTCGAGGCTGCCCCCGGCGATCGCCGCGGGGTCCGCCAAAACCGGCCACCCTCCGTCAGGCCCCGCCATGCCGGCCGACGAGACCACCGCCGCGAACGCCCCCGTCAAGCTCAGGGCGTAGCTGTACGGCGGCGCGTTGTCTCGGCCCTGCACCTTGGCCGCGCCCACGGCCGCTTCGTAGCTGAAGCCGTCGAGCGTCCCCGAGCCCGACTCCAGCACGATGTAGCCGACCGTCTCGGCGGCCCTCGCCCGGTTGGGGTCCTCGGCCAGATGCTTGCCCACCCGCAGCGCCGAAGCGTTCGGCGGCGCGACGGCCAAGCCGCCCGAGGCCCAGAAGACGGACCAGTTGGCGTCATTGGCGGTCATCACCTGCCCCACCACCACCGGATTCTGATACGCGCCCTCGTAGCTGCGGGCCTCCCCGGCCCAGCTCGCATTGGAGCTCGTCACGGTTGACTCGTAGCGCACGGCTTCCATCGTCACGCCGTCCTGCTCCGCCGAGTAGACGCCCTCTTCCACGGCCAGGCACGTCGCCGTCAGCCCGACGATCGGGCCCGTTCCGTTGTCCAGCCGCGCCGCGCGCACCTCGAAGCCGCCCGCGGTGACGTTCCGCATCCGCACCACCGCGCCCGGGTCCCCGGGTCCGTAGACCGGCGAGCAGACCACCACCGGCGAGACGAAGGCCTTGGTCAGCGCCGCCGCGGTCCACTGCTCGGAGCCGATGTCGCCCACCGTCAGCACTTCGGCGCGCACTGTGCCGGACTCTTGCGCCGCCACCGTGACGCCTACCGTGGCTTGGTCCACGCCTCCTCGGCCGTCGCTGACGCCGAACACGAAGCCGTCCTCGCCCGCAAAACCCGCCGCCGGCGTGTAGATCACCGCTGGCGCGGTCCCGCTCAGGGTTCCGTGGGCAGGCGGAGTCACGATCGAGAAGCTCAAGGCGTCCAGGTCCGGGTCGGAACCCGTCAGCGTGATCGCCAGCGGCGTCTCATACGCGGTCGCGAGATTCTGGGACCCGGCGGTCGGCGGCAGGTTCGGCGGCGGCCCGATCGTCACCGACACCGTCGCCTGCGCGGAGCCCCCGCGGCCGTCGTCCACGCGGAACACGAAGCTGTCCGCGCCGGTCGCCCCCGCGTTGGGCGCATAGGTCAGGTTCGGCGCCGTCCCGCTGAGCTGACCCTTGGCCGGCGGCGTGGCGATGGCGAAGGTGAGCGGGTCGGAATCCGGGTCTGAGCCCGTCAGCGCCAGCGCCAGCGGCGCGCCGTAAGGCGTCGTCAGCGCCTGCGGATCGGCCGTCGGCGGCTGATTGGCAGGCGCTGAGCCGGTCCAGGCCACATACGCCGCCTGTTCGGCGGTGTGCCCGCGCTCGGTATCGTGCAACTGGTCCTCGTCGACGGCCGCCTGCAACCTCGACGCCGTCAGCGCGCCCGGCCCGTAGAGGATCGGCCAAGCGCCGTCGCCGCCGGCCATTCCGGCCGCCGAGAGCGTCGCTCCGGTCGCAGCGGCCCCGAGCGTGACCGGGTAGGGCGGCGTGTTGCCGTAGCCTTGCACGCCCGTGGCGCGGCCCGCTTCCACAGCCAGGCCCGCCAGCGAGCTCGTCCCGGCCTCCAACACGATGTAGCCGATCGTCTCGTCCGCCCGCGTCGTCGTCGGATCTTCTCCCACCCCCTTGCCGACGAACAGCTTCGTCGCATTGGGCGGACTGCTGCTCGAACCCGCTCGCGCCCAGAAGTACGACGGAGCCGCATCGTTCGCCGTCATCACCTGCCCCACGACGATCGGGCTGGAGTAAGCGTTGGCGTACGTCCTCTGCTCGCCGACCCAGGACCCTTTGCGGTCGGTAACCGTCGAGGTCATCCGCACCGCCTCGAGCTTGGCCCCGTCCGCCGCTTCGCCGTAGACGCCTTCTTCCACCACCAGGCAGTAGGTCGGCGTGGCGCTCAGGGGTTCGGTCAGCCCGTCGAAGCGAGCCGCCCGCAGCTCGAAGCTCGAAGCTCCCGCCGCCCGCACCCGCGCCACCCGCGGCGCTTCGCCCGGGCCGTACTCCGGCGTGCAGACGACCACCGGCGAGACGTAGGTCTTGCTCAACGCCACCGTCTGCCACTGGTCCGTAACCGCCGGCGCAAACACGCCTTCCGCCGTGAGGCTCGACCCTCCGGCCGGCGGCGCCCCCACCGTAATCGACACCGAAGCCGCATCCAACCCTCCGTTGCCGTCATCCACTGAGAAGCCGAAGCCGTCCGCACCCGAGAAGCCCGCCGCCGGCGTGTACGTCAGGTTCGGCGCCGTCCCGCTCAGCGAGCCGTGCGTCGGCGGCGTGGTGACGGCATACGTCAGCGCGTTCAGGTCCGGGTCCGAGCCGCTCAGCGTGATCGTCAGCGGCGTCTCATACGGCGTCGTCAGCGTCTGCGACCCCGCCGTCGGCGGCTGGTTGGGCCGTGCGCCCACGTTGATGGCCACCGTCGCCGTGCTCACGCCCCCCTTGCCGTCGTCCACCGAGAAGCCGAACGCGTCCGCGCCCGCAAAGCCCGTCGCCGGCGTATACGTCAGGTTCGGCGCCGTGCCGCTGAGCGAGCCGTTCGCCGGCGGCGTCGTGATCGCAAAAGTCAGCGCATCGAGGTCCGGGTCCGAGCCGCTCAGCGTAATCGTCACCGGCGTCTCATACGGCGTCGTCAGCGTCTGCGGCTGCGCCGTCGGCGGCTGATTGCCGCCGGTCGTCGCATAGACCTCCACCTCGGCCAGTTGCAGGAAGTTCGATCCGCTCAACTGCACCCGCACGAACCGCCCCGTGCGGCCGATCGCGATCCGCGTCTCCCGGCCCGCCGATCCCGGGTAGTGGAAGTCCGCCACGCCCGCCTGCTGGATCGTCGCCTGCAAGCCCTGGCTCACGAACGGCGCGTCGGAGACCAGCACGTGGAAGTCCGTCAGCCGCTCCTGGCAGCAGTCGGTGCGGTTCCACAGCACGATCTCCTGGATCGCAACAACCTGCTGCAAGTCCGCCTGCCACCAGGCTTCGGCGTTGTTCTGGGTGTGGCTCACCTGCTGCTCCTCGCCGGCCAGCGAGCCGTCGACGGCGTTCTGCGGCCCCAGATTGTCCCAGGCCGAAGACTGCTCCGCCGGCTTGCCGATGGCGACGTTCGTCGCCCCGCCCGTCGCCGGAGCCTCCACCGTGATCGCCACCGTCGCCTGCGCCGCGCCGCCCCGCCCGTCATCGACGGAGAAGCTGAACCCGTCGGCCCCAAAGAATCCCGTCGCCGGGGTGTAGGTCAGCGCCGGAGCCGTCCCCGACAGTGCGCCATGCGCCGGAGCCGTCGCCACGGCGAAGCTCAGCGCATCCTGGTCCGGATCGGAGCCGGTCAGCGCGATCGCCAGCGGCGTCTCATACGGCGTCGTCAACGCCTGCGCGTCGGCCGTCGGCTGCTGATTCCCCGCCGCCGTCACGGTCCACGAGAAGGCGATATCGGCGATCTCCAGGCCGTCGCTGGCGCTCACCGTGGCGCTGTAGGGGCTCCCCGCCGCCGCTCCCGGCGCGATCGCACCGCTGATCAGCCCGCTGATCGGGTCGATCCCCAGCCCCGGCGGCAGTCCCCCGGCGCTGAACACCAGCGGGTCGTCGTCCGCGTCCGTGGCGACGATCTGCAACGCCGCCGCTCCGCCCTCCACGCCGGACTGCGGCCCCGGATTGACGGCTTGCGGCGCGTGGTTGCCCGTGCTCGTCGCCGTATACGTCGCCGTGTAGGTCGTGGCCGAGGCCGGCGCCGGGACCGAGTGGACCCGGGCCCCTCCGTCCGACCAGGACTCGAAGCTGTAGCCGTCGGTCCCCAGCGTCTGGTCGATCGGCGCGATCATCGCCGCCGTCGAGCCGATGATGAACTCCTTGGTGAACGGCGTCGTCGCCAAATTGGAGCTCTCGCCGGCGATCAACTGCAGCCCGCTCGGCGAGCTCTCGAAGCTCAGCACGACCGTCTGCGGCTGCAACGTCAGCGAGGCGCTGGCCGAGCCCCCCGTATCCGGATCAGTCGCCGTCAGCCGCAGCTCCACCGAGGCCGGATAGCCGTGGTCCGGGCCCAGCACCGAGCCCGTCGCCCCGTCGATCGCCTCGATCTGGTGCTGGTGGCAGGTCGAGATCGACCCGATACAGTGGTTCAGCAGCACCGCCCATTGCAGCGCCGACGACGGCAACGGAACCCCCGCGGCGCTGACCGCCGAGCCCGAAAACGCGATCGGCGAACCGGTCACCCACTGGAAGCCGGCCGTCGGCGAGTCGATCGACACCGTCGGCGGCTGCCCCGCCCCGGTCGGCGTGTCGTACACCTCCACCTCGGCCAGTTGCAGAAAGTTCGTGCCGCTCAACTGCACCCGCACGTAGCGGCCCGAGCGCTGGATCTCGAACCGCGTCTCCCGGTCGGCCGTCCCCGCGTGGAAGTAGTCCGTCACGCCGGGCTGGTTGATCGTCGCCTGCAGGTCCGTGCTCGTGAACGGATCGTCGGAGACCAGCACGTGGAAGTCCGCCAGCCGCTCCTGGCAGCAGTCCGTCCGGTTCCACAGCACGACTTCGCTGATCTCGGTCGCCTGCTCCAGGTCCACCTGCCACCAGGCCTGCGCCTCCTGCAGAGTGTGGCTGACCTGCTGCTCCGCGCCCGCCAGGCTGCCGTCCACGGCATTCTGCGGTCCCAGGTCGTCCCACGCCGAGGACTGTTGCGCCGGCTTGCCCAGCGCCACGTTCACGGCGTCGGTTTCCGGCGGTGGTGGCTGCGTCGAGCCGGCCTGGATGCGTCGGATCGTGCCGCCGGCGACGTCCGAGTAGAACAGGTCGCCGTTGGGGCCCGCCGCAAAGTCCACCGGCCCGGCGGCGTTCTCGAACACCGTCACCATGTTCGACGGGTCCGGCGCGCCTGAGGCGTCCGGCAACATCGCCCACACGCAGTTGCGCGAAAAATCCCCCAGGAACAGCGCGCCGACGTACTCCGCCGGATAGTTCCCGCCCGTGTAGAAGCCCACCGCACTGATCGACGAACCGTTCTGGCCCGGCGAGCAAGCGTCCCCCGCAAACGTCGGCGAGCCGTGGTCGTACTGGAACACCGGAGGCGTCTGGGTCACCCCGCCGCACACCGAGGGGTTCGCCGCCTGGCCCGGCGCGAACTCCCCCACGCCCTCATAGCAGGGCCAGCCGAAGTTCTCCACCACGTCGTCGTTGATGTCGGCGATGCGGTCCACCTCTTCAAACGTCGACTCGCCCACGTCGCCCATCCACAGCTCCTCGGTCCCGGGCCGGATCGCCATGCGGAAGGGGTTGCGCAACCCGTCCGCGATCACGTACCGCAAATCCGAATCCGCCGCCGTCTCAAACGGATTGCCGGGCATCGGCAAGCCCGTGGCCGGATCGATGCGAATCACCGCGCCGTTGTTGTCCTGTGGGTCGCCGGGCGTCTGGCGGTCCTGGCTGCGAAACACCCCGCCTTCGCCGATCGGGTCCGGACACACCCCCGAGCCGGTCAGGTCGCCGATGTCGGCCCAGTCGCCGGCCGACACGTACAACGCCCCGTCAGGCCCGAACACCACGTCGTTGATGTTGTGGATGCTGTCCTCGGCCGTCCGTCGGCACCAGCCCTCCAGCAGCGTGATGCGCGCGCCCGGAACCTCCAGGTTCGTCGCCGGGTCGATCGTCATCCGCAGCAGCCGTCCGGCCGGGTCGCGGCCGCCGCCGATGGCGTGCGAAATGTAGAGGTAGGGTTGCGCCGGAAAATCCGGGTGCACCGCCAGCCCGTGCATCCCCGAATCCACGATCGGCTGCACGTCGGCCGTCAGGTCCGCCACCACGATCGGCGTCGTTGCATTGAGCGAGGGAAAGACCTTGACCTTGCCGGCCTGCTCCACGAAGAACAGCCGGCCGTCCGGCGAGAATTCCAGGTCCGAAGGCCTCGTCAGCCCGCTGGCGAATACCTTGTCTTCCAGGCGCGCATCCTGGGCGAACGCCGGAACCGTTAGTACAAAAACAACAAGGGCGCCCAGCGCCGAAATTTGTTTCAAAGCCGCTTGCATGTCCTGTCCGTCACCCCGCCTTCGGATGACGCACTGACCCGGATCAATACCAGCGGGCGGCCCGTATCGAGGCGAGGAACCTCAACGCCAACACTACCAGCTCCATCAGGCGTGCAACAGAGAGACAATCGGTTCAATTTCCTAGACGAAAACCAGTACTTTCGTCCTGGTTCCAGGGCCCTTCTAGGCCTCCGATTTGCACCCAGGGGATGGTCCGAAAGGGCTTTGTGCAAGGCGTCGGCGGCTGGTAAACTCTAGTTTTCCCTGAGGGGGGAGATCCCAGTGAAATTCGTCTTGCGCTTGGCTGGTTGTCTGGTCGCAGCGGGTTGTATCTCTGTATCCGGCGCAACCATGGTCGGATTCAATACGTGGTACCAGTTCGGCATCGACTCGACCGGCGGCTCGGCCAGGGGCTGCGTCAACACGGCCCAGCGCTGTCTCGACGTTCCGAACACCACGCCGGTGGCGGCTCCCACCTGGGACCTTCCGGTCGCCTTCGACTTCGCCGTCACGCTGACGGTGACCGACGCCTTCGAGGTGATCGACCTGTTCGAGATCCTCAACAACGGCCAGCCCGTGCCCGCCAGCTCGCTGCCGGTCGCCGCCAGCTCCCTGGCGCCCGCCGCGGTCTGCAATCCGCTCGACCTGATGAGCTGCGTCAACGACCCGGCCTACGCCAGCCTCACTACGACGTTCGCGCCGGGTACGCCGATCTCGCTGAACTTCCTCATCACGCAGCGCGGCGCACCGATCGACGGCTCCGCCTTCTTCATCCTCACCGGCGTGCCTGACACGCAGCTCGTGCCCGAGCCCTCCACCTGGCTGCTGCTGGCCGGGGGCCTCGTCGCCGCGGGCGCTCTGCGCCGCCGCTCCCGCTAAGCCAAAACACGAGAGCCCGAGACTTTCGCCTCGGGCTCTGTGTTCCTTTCCGCTCCCGCGGGCTAGTGCTCGCGGCGCCGGCGGCGGCGGTTCAAAATGCCGTCCCAGCGCGGATCGCCCTGCCGGCCGTAGTCCAGCGGCAGCTCCGTCCAGTCCTGCCGCGTGCGCCCGTTCAGGTCGAACGCCAACAGGCCATCCTTGAAGGTCATCTCGCACTCCAGCATCTGCTTGCCCTTCTGGCGCGCCCCGAAGCTGTCCACAAAGCCGAAGTCGCCGGTGCGCATGCCGAAGACGCCGATGTCGGCGATGGCGCCCACGCTCAGGTGCCCCAGCTCCTCGCGCTTGATCTCCCGCGCCGGGTTCCAGGTCGACTGCTTCACCACATCGTCCAGGCTCTCGCCCAGCGCCAGGAACTTGCTCATCGTCAGCAACTGGCTCTGCATGCCCGAGTTCATCGAACCCGTATGCAGGTCGGTCGAGATTGAGTCCGGCGGGAAGCCCGCCTCCAGGCACTTGGCCGCCACGGCCCACTTGAAGCTGCCGCCGCCGTGGCCCACGTCAAAGTACACGCCGCGCTTGCGGCCGGCGAACAGGCCCGGGTTCGGCGTGCCGTCCTCCAGCATCTCCCGGCGGTTGCCGGCGAAGCAGTGCGTGTAGATGTCTCCCGGACGCAGCTTCTCGCCCAGCAACACCTCGATCGGCCGCTCCGGCAGGTTCGAACCGAAGTCCACCATCACCGGTATGCCGCCGGCCAGCTCGCCGGCCTTCACGGCCTCTTCCACCGGATGCCACTCCGGGCCGCTGTAGTGCGCCGTCTTCACGCCCACCACGATCTCGGGATACTTCTTGGCCAGCTCCGCGGTGGGCTCGGCCTGCATGTCTTCGAGGACGTTCTCGAACTTGCCGCCGCGCATGCCGTTGCCGACGATGTTGGCCAGCGCCAGAATGCGCGTCTGCGACCGGTCGATCACCGTCTCTTTGAAGGTGTCGAAATTGCGCCACCCCGCGCAGCCGGCGTCCACCACCGTCGTCACGCCGACGCGGAAGGTGTAGCCGTCCGGGTAGAGGCTGTTGTCGCCGGCATAGGAGCCGCGCTCGTTGGTGCCCGCGAACACGTGCACGTGAATGTCGATCAGGCCCGGCGTGATGTAGAGCCCGGAGCAGTCCACCACCTTGAACCCCTTGCCGGGGTCGATCGATTCGGCGACGGCGGCCACCTTGCCTTGGTGCACGGCCACGTCACGCACGGCGCTGATGCCGTTCTTGGGGTCGATCAGGTGGCCGCCCTTGAGCAGCAGGTCGTATTCGGGCTCGCCCTGGGCCCTCCCGGAACAGGAGAGCGCGAAGGCGGCTGCGGCGCCGGCGAGGATCTCGCGGCGAGTGAAAATGCGGGGCTTGGGGTCGCTCATGGTGGGTGCGGGGTATCGATTCCCGCTCCAGTCTAACGCCGCGAGAGAAGCACGGGCTAGTGAACAAACCCTATTTCTGCGCGCACGCGGGCGTGAACCCGGCCGGGTCAGCCACCCACAGCGTCGGCGTGGCCGGTTGACCGTCGCTCCACAGGCCCATGAAGGTCTGCTCCGGCGCGCCGTTGCCGAGCGCCGTCGCGCAATTCCAGCCATACCAGCCGCACTGGAAGGCGGCCGTGGAATAGCGGTAGGTCCCGTAGTAGTCCAACGGGTCCACGCCCAGCAGTGGGTTCGGAAACGGTAGAGACAGCGGAAACAGATGGCCCGCCACCATACCGCCCGGCGTCCGCTCGTCCGACCGGACCACCAGGTAGTCCCGGTTGGCGTCCGGCAAATGCGCTGTCTTTTCCCACAGGATCTTGGCCCCGCCGTCGCAGACCAACCCGTCGTCATCTCCCACCACCACCAACAGCTTGGTCGACCAATCCATCCATTGCATGGGGTCCGCCGCCACGAAGCCGCTGGGCTCGAAGGCGACCACCGCCTGCGGACGCGGCATCGTCGATCCCGGCATGTTGGCGCGCCCCGCCAGAATCGCAGCCAACCAAGCCCCCGCGGAATGTCCAGTCATCGCGGTCAGCGGCCGGCCCAGCCAATCCTTCGCCATCGGGACGTGCCCATCGGACTTCTTGGCAATCCGTCGCAAAGCGTCGCGATAGGAGTTTTCCGCCTGCTCGGTGAACTTGTCGATCGTGATCAGCCCTTGATCCCAGCGCGCCCAAACGACCGTGTGCCCTTTGCGCACCAGATGCGTGATCCAACCCGCGTAGAAAGCTTCCGACGGGACCTGAAAGCCGGGCAGCAGCAACACCACCGGAGCGCTGGCCGGCGTCGGATCGGCAGGCTCGTAGATGTAGTAGTTGTAGCTCGCGTCGCCGGCGTACTCCGGCGCGATGTATGGCCCCTTGGTCAAGACCGTGGCGTGCCGGTAGTTCAGCCCGCCCGGCCCAATCCAAGGCTGCCCGGGCGGCAGTTGCGCGGACAACGTCGTCCCGAACAGGGCTAGCAGAGCGAAGAGTCCTGGGCGCATCTCAGCATGCTAGCCGCCGTCTCCGGCCAGGCAGAAAATCCTGAACAATCCCTACGCCGACTCCGGGCTCCAGAACGGCTCGCGCGTCGCCACCAGCCCCACCGGCAGGTCGCCCAAGAACGTCCGCAACCACTCGGCGCAATATTTCATGCCGGCCTGCTCGGAGGCCACATGGCCGATCACGATCAGCCCCTTCTTGCGCCCGGCGGCGACCGCGTCCACGGCGTACTCCACCGCCTCCCATTCGCGCGACTCCCCGCACAGCAGCACGTCCGTCTCCGAGTCCGCCAGCGCCGCAATGCCGCGTTCCTGGCTCAAATAGCCCCAGTTCGCCCGCACCCGCCGCACCGGCAGCGCGGCGTCTCCCACCACTCGCACGGTCGACGCCTTCAGCTTCGTCTCCACATGGCGCGCCAGCGCCCCCAACGTCGTCGCCGGCAGCTCGAACCGCCGCTGGTCCTGCGAATAGGCTTCCCACCCCAGCTCCCGCGTCATCCCGTAGGCGATGCCGTCCGGCCGCCGCCGGTGCCAATGGTCGTGGAAGCGAAAGACGACCATGCGGTTGTCCTGCAGAATCTTGACCTTGTCGCGGTAGACGGGATCGTCGCCGAGCTTGTCGGTCGCGTCCTGGTGTGAGTAGAACGTCGGCTCGTGGGTAATCACGAGGTTCTTGCCCTCGGCCGCCGCCCGCCGCACCACATCGAGCGTAGCCATCATCGTCGTGGCGACGCCGGTCACAGGCGTCTCGGCCGAGCCGGCAATGATGCGGTCTACGGTCTCCGCGGCCCAAGGCACGCCCACGTTGTCCTTGATGAGGTCTATGACGGCCCCGGCGGTCAGCTTCGGGGACTGGGACAGGGCCGGAGCCGCCGCCAAAGCCGCCAGGAACATCCGCCGCGTGGAAGAATCGCCCATACCGCGGCGAATTCTAGCACGCCCCGCCTACGCCGCTCCCGGGCTCCAAAACGGCTCCCGCGTCGCAATGAGCTCCACCGGCATTGCTGGCAGGAACGTCCGCAGCCACTCCGCGCAATACTTCATCCCGGCCTGCTCGGAGGCCACATGGCCGATCACGATCAGCCCCTTCTTGCGGCCCGCCGTCGCCTGATCCGCGGCGTACTCCACCGCTTCCCACTCGCGCGTCTCGCCGCAGACGAACACGTCCACATCAGGATTGGCCAGGATGGGAATCGCCGGGAACTGGCTCGAATAGCCCCAACTAGCGGCCACCCGCCTCACTTCGAGCTTCGGGTCGCCCACCACCCGCACCGTCGACGCCCCCAGCTTCGCCCGTACGTGCTCGGCCACCGCGCGCAGCGGCGTCGGCGGCAGCGTGAACCGCCGCTGGTTTTCCGGGTCCACATAGCGCTCCCAGCCGAGCTCCCGCATCATCCCGTAGGCGATGCCGTCCGGCTTACGGCGATGCCAATGGTCGTGGAAGTGGAACACCACCATGTGGTTATCGTTCAGAAAGGCGAGCTTTTCTTGGTAGAGAGCGTCGTCGTGGAGCTTCTCGACGTCATCCTGGTGCGAGTAGAAGGTCGGCTCGTGGGTGACGACAAGATTCAAGCCCGCCTTTGAAGCCCGCCGCACCACGTCGTAGGTCGCCATCATCGTGGTGGCGACGCCGGTCACGGGTGTCTCAGCCAAGCCGGCGATGATCCGGTCGACGGTCTTCTCCGCCCAAGGCACGCCCACGTTGGCCTTGATGAGGTCGATGACAGCGCCGGCCGTGAGCTTGGGGGACTGGGGCAGGGCCGGAGCCGCCGCCAAGGCTGCCAGGAACATCCGCCGCGTGGAAGAATCGCCCATACCGCGGCGGATTCTAGCACGCCGAGGCGAACGATCCGCGCGACCCGCCCCGGCGGGAGCGTCTTTGAGCCCCGAAGGGGCGGCATTCCAATAGCCCCGGCCGTGAGGCCGGGGATTGACACGAGGCGAGCCCATCCTTCTTGCGCTTATGATCGATCGGAGGCGCCAGCCGAGGATCGACCGTAAGCGCATCCGTCCCGCGCCGCTTGCACCCCGCCAGCCACCGAGCGCAAACTCATCCTCAGCCATGCGCGAAACCTGCAGCGGCTGCGGCGAAACCTTCCTCGACGAAAACATCACCGAATGCGGCGCCTGCGGACGGACGCTCTGCTACCACTGCCTCGGCCCGCACCAGCAACAAACCGGCCACCGCGAACCCGACCCGCGCAGCCTACGCGGCCGCTTCAACGCCGACGTCCGCCAGCGCCTGGAAACCTATCTGCGCCTGCAATTCGGCCCCGGCTTGAACTTCCTGACGGCCACGACCGAAGGCGAAGGCGTCACCTTCTACTTCGACCTGAAGCGCGTCCGCCCGGAGCGCAAAGCCTGCTCCGTACGAATCCCAACGGAAGCCCTGCTGGAAGGCCCCTGGGCGGAGCTAACCGGCTGGCCCCTCGGCGACGTCCTGGGCGAGGCCCTGACGCGGTATTTGGTGGAGGAGGTGGGATTGGCGGCTTCGGGGGAGAGGATAGGGTGGTAACGGCCGAGACCCGGACGAGTTTTGGGCTTAGGGCCCCCAGAGTTGCCCCGCGAGGTTTGAACCGGGAAGGTTTAGTACCCTCTCAAGGCCACGGCCGTTTTCAGAACCTGCCATGTCTTTGGCTCCCACTCTGAGATCCACGCTTCAGACTTCTGAAGTTGTTCCTCAGTGAGAAGCAACTTCAGTTCCTCGCTTTTTTCTCGCCAACTCGCCAGCGCGCGACTGATGGTCGCGGCCGAGTCGAACATGCCGGGCACGGATGCAAACTGGAAACTCTCCTTTGTCGACTTCGATGCTAGCCTCATCCACCTGTATGCCTTGGAGAGGTCCGGCTCCTCGCCAAATCCTTCCGCATAGCAAAGCCCCAGCGCCGCCTGTGCCTCGGGTAACCCCTGTTCCGCCGCAAAGTACCACCAGGTCAATGCCTTTGACTTGTCCTCTTCGTTGCGGCCAGCGCGAGAATATAGATCTGCCAATAGTGATTGAGCCTGGGGCAATCCCTGTTGAGCGGCAGACCAGAGATGTGGGAGCGCTGCTGCGTCATTGCCTTCGGTTTGAAGCTCAATTCCGAGAATGTACTGAGCACCCGCATCACCCTTTTCGGCCCCGGATTCCAAGGCCATGCGATGAAGCTCCCTAGCCGCTGGAGAGTCTGCCTGACGTACAAGCGCAGCGATATTCCAGGCGCGGAACACGAGAAATCCAATAATCACCGTCCCAATGATGACCGCTATTAGTATTAATGAGTCACTCATGACTTATGCCCCACTTTTCCAAAATGGCAGAGGAGCTCCAAGACCAGCGTTGGAGAGCGTAAATTCCGTGAATCATAGGTCATCGGCATTGCGCGCCATCAACCCCCAGAACTCTCGGCCGTCCGGTGAAACGAAACGAACAGCCCCCGCTCGGACGAGGAGTCTCCGCAATTGGTCATCATCGAACCCGCCCAACCGCTTCCGGATCTCTTCGAAACTTCTTTTTTGCCAATCCGCTCGTTTGAGCAACGCACTCACGGCCGCTACTGCCATGAATTCAGTACGTAGTTCGGTCCGTAGCTTTCGTTCTTGGAGGAGAAACGTGATCAGACTGGTTGCAGCCGCCGTCACGATCGATGTGATGATTGTTTCGACCACTCGACATCCTCAAGGCTAGGTTCCGGTGTCGACCTTGCTGGGGGATAGCATAGCGGTGTGGGTTGCCCCGCGCAACGACCGTTGATCTGAGCTGTGTCATTGGCTCGCCCATCAACCGTTGCCCTCACCCTCGCTGGCACTTCCCGCAATAATGCGTAGTCCGCCCCCCAATCGCCGTCCGGCTAATCCGCCCCCCACAAACCTTACAACTCTCCCCGGTCTTCCCATAAACAAACGTCTTCAACTGAAAGTACCCCTGGGTCCCCTCGCTGTTGACGTAGTTCATCACGGTCGTACCGCCCTGCTCGATGGCATCCCGCAGCACTTCCTGGATCGCCTGGTGCAGCCGCGCGGCCCGCTTCGGCCCGATCCGCGCCGTGTTCGCCCGCGGGTGGATGCCTGACCGGAACAGCGCCTCGTCGCAATAGATATTGCCCAGCCCGCGCAGAAACTCCTGGTCCAGCAGCACCGCCTTCACCTGCGCCGACCGCGCCTTCAACCGCTGCCGAAACTCTTCCAGCCCCACCTCCAGCGGTTCCGGCCCCAGCTCCCGCAGCCGCGGCGGAATCTCCGGCGCCCACTCGAACCGCCCGAACTTGCGGATGTCATGAAAGACCAGTGACACGCCGCCGTCCAGCGTCAGGATCGCCCGCGTCCAAGGCCCCGGCTCCCCGTTGATCAGGAAATTTCCGGTCATCCGCAGGTGGACCACCAGCACCGACGCCGCTCCCTCGCGCTCCAGGTCGAAGACGATGTACTTGCCCCAGCGCCGCAGCGCCGTGATGCGCTGCCCAAGCAGTCCCGCCGTCGTTAGGTCCGCATCGCCCTTCGCCGTCCGCGCCCAGCGGAACTCCGCGTTCTCGATGCGCCGGCCCACCACCCGGGGCCGCAGCCCCCGCACGATCGTTTCGACCTCCGGCAGCTCCGGCATTCGCTAGCCCTCGCGACCCGCCTCTTGACAGGCCAAGTTATTCTGAACAAGGGAGTTCGCCCACGCGCCGGCCGACCCGGCCGGAAAAATCACGCGAGCGGAAAAAGTCTCAGGTTGGCTCACTTTGGCTCACTTTGGCTCACCCCGTGACAGCCCTGAATCGCGGTAAGCCATTCACTATCAATCACTTACGGGCCTGACCCAACGCAGCCGAAAAAAGAATTTCCGCCCGCTACTCCCATTCGATGGTCGAAGGAGGCTTGTGGGACAGGTCATACATCACCGAATCCACGCCGTCGAGCGCCACAATCCGCGCAGCCAACGCCTGCACCTTCTCCGGCGCCAGCTCGGCGACCTCGGCCGTCATGCCGTCCACCGAGGTGATCGGCCGTAGCGCCACCGTCTCCCCCGCCCCGCGCGAGAACGGCAGCAGCACCACCGGGCACTGCCAGATCCGGTCGTACAGCCCTTCTTCGTGCAGAAAGTCCGTCACGATGCGGTCCGCCTGTTGCAGCAGCTCCACCCGCGGCCGAGTGAGAGTCGCGCGGTGGATCTTCCAGTCCTCCGGCTCGATCGTCTCCGGCGTCAGCGCCAGCACGATGCGGTTCGTCCGCCGAAAGCGGTTGGTCAGCTCGGTCGCCAGCGGCAGCGCCTTGGCGTAGTCCAGCCCGGCGCCCCACAGCACCGTCAGTTGCGCGTAGCTGCGGGCGTCGCCCTGCACGCCCACGCTGCGCAGCGGCAGCAGAAACCCTCGGTACCCCGAGCGACCGGCCAAGGCGTCGATCTCCGCGTCAGCCAGCGGCGCGGAATCCGTCTCCGAGCAGATACAGCGAATCGCCAGCGCCGGCCCCGGGAAGGGGTGCCGCCACAGCAGCGAGTCCGCCAGCCCGAGCGTCTTGCCCAACGCCCGCACTTCGTCCTTGTAGAACTCCGCCAGCGGCTCCAGCACGCGCCCCTGCGCAATCAGCTCCTGGATGTGCGGCACCCGGTTGTGGTGCGTCTTGATGACCGCCGCCTGCGACGTGCCGCCGGACTCGATCGTGTCCGGGTAGATCGTGCCCTGCCCCAGCAGCCAGTCGTGGCCGGCGTGCTCCTCGCGCTCCAGCAGCTCGTCCTGGATGTCCACGAACGCCTTGCCGATGATGGCGCGCTTGGTCTCGGGGTCGGTCACGCCTTCCAGCCGGCCGAAGAACGTATCCGAGGCGTCCACCGTCTCGAGCTTGCCCAGGTTCAGCTCCCCAAAAGCCTTCTCGATGGCGTCGGTCTCGCCGTGCCTCATGAAGCCCGTGTCCACGTACATGCCGTGGACGGCCTCGGTCCCCAGCGCCTGCACCGTCAGCGCGTAGGCCACGGTCGAGTCCACGCCGCCGCTCA
This sequence comes from Acidobacteriota bacterium, assembly GCA_016125275.1. GTDB lineage: Bacteria > Acidobacteriota > Terriglobia > Bryobacterales > UBA6623 > RI-231. The sequence continues at coordinate 1,797,114 of WGMB01000003.1, forward strand.
AGAAGAACAGCACCCGCCGCTCGCCGACCTTCGCGCGAATGGCGGCCACCAGAGACTCCACCCGGTCTTCGGGATGCCAGTCCTGCGAGCAGCCGCAGACGTTGACGATGAAGTTCTTCAGGATCTCCGACCCGTGCGGCGTATGCACGACCTCGGGGTGGAACTGGAAGCCGAAGTAGCCCCGCTTCAGGTCGCCCATCGCGGCCGTCGGGCAGTCCGGCGTGGTCGCCAGCGCCTCGAAGCCGGTCGGCATCTTCGCCACCGAATCGCCGTGGCTCATCCACACCCGCTGCGTCGCCGGCAGCCCGGTAAACAGCGGCTCGGCCTTCTGCACGTGGATGTTCGCCTGCCCGAACTCCTGCGTCGTTCCAGGCTCCACCACGCCGTCCAGGCCCACGGCCAGCAACTGGTGGCCGTAGCAGATGCCCAGGATGGGGCGTTCCAGCTCGAACAGGCCCGCCTGGGGCTTGGGAGCCCCGGGCGTCGACACGCTCGACGGCCCGCCCGACAGAATCACGCCCCGGTACGCGGCCAGCTCGGCCGGGTCCACGTCAATCGGCAGGATCTCGGCGTACACCCCGAGCTCGCGCACTTTGCGGGCGATCAGATGACAATACTGGCCGCCGGAGTCCAGAACGGCGATCTTTTCCATAGGTTTCGATTTGAAGGCGGAGGAGGAATCGGCCCCAAACCATAAGATATCATTCAGGTTGTGATCGCTCCGGAAGTCATCGCCCGAATGCGGGCCATCGTCGGCCCGAAAGCCGTTCTCGACGCCCCGCAGGACCTGCTGCTGTACGAGTACGACGGCTCCATCGAGAAGGGCCGCCCGGAGGTCGTCGCCTTTCCGCGCTCCACCGAGCAGGTGGTGGAGTTGGTGAAGCTGGCCGCCCGCGCCCGCATTCCGCTCGTCGGCCGCGGCGCCGGCACCGGCCTCAGCGGCGGCGTGATCCCCACCGAAGGCGGCCTCATGATCGGCTTCGCCCGCATGAATCGCATTCTCGAGATCGACTACGACAACGAGTGCGCCGTGGTTGAGCCCGGCGTCGTCAACCTCGACATCACCCTGGCCGTGCAGGGCGCCGGCTACTACTACGCGCCCGACCCCTCCAGCCAGAAGGCCTGCACCATCGGCGGCAACGTCGCCGAGAACGCAGGCGGCCCGCACACTCTGGCCTACGGCGTCACCACCAACCACGTGCTCGGAGTGGAGGCCGTGCTGCCCGACGGAACCGTGATCGAAGTCGGCGGCAAGGAGTCCGACCTGCCCGGCTACGACCTGCGCGGCCTGCTCACCGGCTCCGAAGGCACCATGGCGCTGATCACCAAGGTCATCGTCCGGCTGATGAAGGCGCCCGAGCAGATCGAGACGCTGCTGGCGATCTACGACGAGCCGGCCCACGCCGCCGACACCGTCGCCGGCCTCACCGCCCGCGCCATCATCCCCGCCGCGGTCGAGATGCTCGACGGCGTGATGCTGCGGATGGTGGAAGAGGCCACCCACGCCGGCTACCCGATGGACGCCGGCGCGGTGCTGCTGATCGAGCTCGAAGGGCTGTCGGAAGCCGTCGTGGAGCAGCTCGAGCAAGTGCGCGGCGTCTGCCTAGAGAATCACGCCCGCGAGGTCCGCGTCGCCAAGTCCGCCGAGGAGCGCGCGCTGCTGTGGAAGGGCCGAAAGAACGCCTTCGGCGCCGTCGGCCGCATCAGCCCGACTTACTACGTGCAAGACGGCGTGGTGCCGCGCACCCGCATCGCGGACACGCTCAAGCACATCTATCACGTCGCCGAGAAGTACAACCTGATCATCTCGAACATCTTCCACGCCGGCGACGGCAACATGCACCCGATCATCCTGTTCAACCCGCGCAAGCCGGAAGAGCTGGAGCGCACGAAGCAGGCCGGCGCGGAGATCCTGACCTACTGCATCCAGGCGGGCGGCTCGATCACCGGCGAGCACGGCGTGGGCATGGAGAAGAACGACCTGATGCCGCTGGTCTTCCAGCCCGACAGCCTGAAGATGATGGAGCGGCTGATCACAGTCTTCAACCCAGACCGCAGGTTGAACCCAGGCAAGCTCCTGCCCACCGGCAAGGGCTGCCTGGAAATCCGCCCCATGACCGAGAGCCAAAAAGCCACAACGTGGTAACTGAGCGCCCGGCTTGAGCTGGGTGCTGGGAGGCCCCGGCCGCCCCTCTTACGCTGGTGGGCCACCGGCGTTCACGCAGCGGGCCGGTGGATCTGTCGGGAAGCGGGCGGGGCCTGGTGGTGGAACGTCTTCATCTCGGAATCACCTCCAGAGCGTCTATCTATCGTTGCTTGGCTGTTGCGGCTTCGCTACTCTACACATGCTGAAAGGTGCATGATCGGAATTTCAACGTCCAGATGTGGTCGGCGGCTGGTTGCAATCGGCAATTGACACGACGGCGGGGCCGTCTGAGGTTTGACGAATGGATGGACTCGACTCAGTGTGGAGAAATAAAACAGATGACGAGGTTTTGCTGGCCGCACAATCACTCGATGAATATACTGAGTCTGGCCAACGGGCAATCCTGAAGGAGTTCGAGAATCGGCGCGAAAGAATCGCAGAACGGCACGCGTTATACGAAGTGGCAAGCGGCATGATCGAGAGCCACGGCGACGAAGTTGAGGGAGCCCTGGTCGAGATGGGCCTCAATCCGATTGAAGCATCATCTGCCGTAGCAGATGTTCATTCGGCAGCGACCGCCGATGCAAGGGCTAAGATTCAGCGGGGCGGACTATCAGTACTACTGGGCATTCTAGCTTCCCTAGTTCTTTCCGCCTTCGGCGCCCAATTAGGGTTTGCGGTTGTATGCTGGGGATTAGTTGCATACGGCCTCATACTTAGCATCGATGGATGGTCATCCCTTAGGCATATCGAACGCCGATTACGAGTAAAGCGATAGCCGCGGGAAGCGGTTCGGTGACGCCCAGACAGGAGCCTGTCAGAGAGTCCCATCCGCCCCTGAGCGCTTCCAAACTGATTCGCCGACCCGCCGGGTGAACACCGGCGGGTCCCTCCGACGCCGGCCGGTCCGGCCCCCCCACATTTCCCGCTTGCGCCTCATCCCGCCCGGTCTGAAAATACAGGCGAACCGCATGAGCCCCTTCCCCAGCCTCGCCGCCAAGACCTTCGCCGCAGGCTTGGCCGTCTGCTGCCTGGCGATCGCGCAGGACGCTCCCTTCCAGTCCTTCACCGCGAGCGGCACGATCGTGATGTACTCCGCATCCGGGGCGCCCGCGCAGACCCGTACGCAGGATTATGCCGTCCGCAGCGACGGCAGCCAAGCCCTGTCGCTGCACCAGATCGACCTTCGGGGAGAGCGCAAGACGCACAAGACCGTCTATGACGTTCCGGGCGCCGCCCGGCTCACCACCGACGACCTGACGGAGAGCTCCATCCTCTTCCCGATGAAGGATCTGGCGGGAACGACGGCCCGCCGCGCTCGGGAGTGCCTGCGCCGACCCCTCGCCGACGCCACGATCCTGGATTACGCCGTGCGGGTCGAGGAGGCGGTTCCGACCCCGTCCGGCGGCGTCTTCCGCACGGTGCGGTACCTGGCGCCCGCCCTCAACTGCTACGCGCTCAGGGAGGAGGCCTATCGCTCCGCCGGAGACGAGACCCCCATCCTGATAGAGGTCAAGCAAGCCACGTCCGTCATCGAGGGCGAGCCCCCCGACGAGGCCTTCGCCACGCCCACGAGCTATACCGCCCGGACGCCCACGGAGATGCTGCGGGAGTACGGACGGCGCTACCCGGACCGCGCCCTGTCCGAAGACAAGATCGACCGGCTCAGCCACCTGGACCGCGCGCACCGGATCGCCAACGCCGGACGATAGCGCTTTGTCGGCGCCTGTCCCGCCGCCCGCCGTCCCCCCGCGAACATTCCCCCGCCCGCCCGCCGGCCCGAATGCTGTAGCCTGGGCGCGATGAAAACGACCTACGCCAACCTCGCCGTCAAGCTGTTGCGCGACGCAGCCGTGTTCTTCCGCAACGTCGGAGAGCAGAACGACCACCTGCGCGAGCAGATGCTCGACAACGCCGGCGTCTACGAGCAAGTCGCCGACCTGCTCGAAGTCGATCCGCTGGGAGAAATGGATCTCGAGCAGCAGCGGCCGAACTGACCGCCGCCCGGGGGCCTACCGCTTCGGCAGATAGTCCTTGCGGATCTTGGCGACCACGGTGAAGTGCGGATCGACCACGTTCGCCACGTCGTACTCGAGCGCATGCCCCAGCAGCAGCGACGAGCCGCGCTCGTCGAACCCGAAATCGCTCATCAGCCAGCGCTGCAGCTCGGTGGTGGCGTGCTGCAGGGCCTGCAGCAGCGGCCGGGCGCTGCCGATCGTCATCACGTAATCGTCGTTCTCCAGGCGCGGCCAGCCGATGGCGCGCTTCTTGATCAGGTTGACCGTGAATTCCACGTCCATCGCGATTTCCAGCGCATTGCCCACCACCTCGCCGTCGCCTTGGCGGGCGTGCCCGTCGCCGAAGAACAGCAGCGCGCCGGGCTCGGAGACGGGCAGCATCAGGGTCGCGCCGGCGACCATGCCGTTGTAGTCCATGTTGCCGCCGAACTCGCCCGGCGTGCTCGTGGCAATGGCCTCCTTGCGGGCCGGAGCCACGGCCACGCAGCCCAGCATGGGCCGCAGCGGGACTTCGATGGTCCCGGGCCGTATCTTGTCCGAGACGATCCGCGCCACGCCGGCCGCCTTGTCGATCTGCCAGGTCTCCGTGGTCTGCTCGCGCTCGCCCTCGGAGCGCAGAAACGCCGGGTCGGCGACGTAGGGCGCCAGCAAGCTGCTGGACCAGGCCGTGGGGCGGTCCGGCTCGATCTTGTCGAAGTGGATCACCAGCACGTCGCCTGGCTCGGCCCCCTCCACGTAGAACGGCCCGGTCTGGGGATTGGGCCGCTCGCCCACCTTCTGGTTCGACGCGTCAAAGCCCCGCGCGTCGATCGTCTTGGTCACGATCGTGTCGCCGGGCTTGATCCGCAGAACCGGCTCATGCGCGAACGAAAACGTGTTGTAGTAGCGGCTCGGCTCGAACCGATGGGTCTCCCCGGGGGCGCCGGCGACGACGATCATCGCGGCGGCAAAGGTGCATTTCGACAGCGTCATCGCAATAGGCTCCGGTGGGGCTAGGTTAGCCCAGCCCGAGCCGCCCTGCAATGCGCCGGCCCGCGTGTGCGTTCGGCGAGGTCAGGGTTTCGGAGCCTCGTAGAGCGTAATGCTCTTGCGGCTCTCGAACGCCCAGCCGATCAGGTAGCCCAAGCCGGCGCTGACCGGAATCACGGCCGCGCGCTCGGCGCCGCCGCCATCGCCAACCATCGCCGCCGGCACTGCCAGCCCGCCCAGGATGGCCATGCCGGTAACGCGGCCCGCCGTGCTCTTCTCTTGCGACCGGAGCCGCAGACGCTGCACATCCGCTCGATCCACAGTCACCGTGTCGGACTTCCGCTGGACGACCACCCCGTCGCTGGAAACGCTCGCGACTTCGCCGCGGACCAGCCCGCCGCCGGAGAAGCGCTTGACGTCGACCTGCGCGCCCGGAGGCAGCGCCTCAGCCAGCGCCCAGTCGCCGGTTTGCGCGCAGAGCGCGATGGCTGACAGCATGACGGCGCGAAACATGCGCCGCCAGCCCGCGATTCTCACGACGTGACCCTCGACGATCGCTTGCAGGCTCATCTCGAACCTCCCGTAGCGTGAGTGTACGGCAAACAAGCCGGCCTCGCAGCCCAGAAATGCGGCCATTCCGATCCGGATCGAAGCGCAGCGCGCCCCGCTCACCGGCCCCCAAAGCCGATCGTCACGAGCGCCTGCACCTGATTCCGGCGGGTCATCCCGGGCGCATTGTCCGCGGGGGCGTCCTGGGCCCAGCGCACGTAGCGCAACGACGGCGTCACGAAGAAGCGGCCCCGCCGAAGCTCGACGCCCGCCCCCGCCACGACCCCGACCGTGGAAGGCCTGCTGCTGTTGCGGTTGCCCGACAGCCGAAACGTCGGCCCCGCAAACGCAATCGGCCGCGTCGGGCCCAGCTCGAAGCGGCGCTTCGCCAGCACCGGAGTCTCCCAGGTCAACACGGTCGCCCGGGCGCGCTCGCTCAGAATCAACGGGTGGTAGAGCGCGTCCGCCTCCACGCTCCATCGCGGGGAGACCCTGTACTCCACCGCGACGCCCGCCATTCGGGTGGTGAGCCCTGCGAAGCCGTTCTTCTCCGGAAAGCCCGCCGTGAGGGTCGTCCCTCCGATGAAGCCGACCGAGAACGCCTCTGACGGAGGCTCCTTGGCGCCCAGCGACGCCGCAGGGAGATCCACGCCGAGCAGCACGCTGATCCTGTCGCGCCGGAACGGATAGGGGCTGCCGCCGGACGCCTCCTCCGGCGAGGCCGACCAGCGGGTGTACCGAACCGTGGGCTGCAATCGCAGCGGCCCCGCGCCGAACACCGTCCCCACGCCGCCGACGATGCCGACCTTGCCGGGGTTGTCGTATCCGCCAAACGGCAGCAAGGCCGGCCCGCCCTCCAGAATCAGGTTGGCGCCGCCCAGCCGGAAGCGGCGCTTGGCGAGGATGGGGATCTCGATCATCAGCTCATCGAACCGGTCGACGAACTCCGAGACCAGCGGACCACCTGGCCGGCTCTCGATCGGCGGATCATAGCGGGCTGTATAGGTCCAGACCGGGCGGTGGAAGAGCACATCGGCTTCCAGCGCCCAGCGCTGCCCGAAATCCACCTGCACCTTGGGTCCGATCCGCGGCGTGAAGGAGCTCGACTCGCGGGAAATAGACACCGATCGCAGCGGCTCGGTCGATTCAAAGAACTGGTCGGGGCGAGACCGGAAGTCGTCGTTCAGGTACAGGCCGCCGATCACGCCGAGGGAGAGCTCCTGGGCGGCGCCCGCGGAGCCCAAGACCAGGCAGGCTGACAGGGCGAAAGCCCGTGCGACCGAGGCGGTTGGCATTGTCAGCCAACAACGCCTGGCCGGCCGAGATGGTTTCGGGACCGAACGATTCGGAGACCGGAACAGGCCGGCGCTCAGGCGCTCTTGCGGCGGAAGAACGGCGACGCCAGCGAGACGACCGTGGCCAGCAGGAAGAACAGCACGATCGGCCGCGTCAGCGGGACCGTCCAGTCTCCCCGGCTCAAGATCAGCGCCCGCCGCAGGTTCGCCTCCATCATCGGCCCCAGAATCAGCCCCAGCACCAGCGGCCCCAGCGGAACGGTCGCCCTGCGCAGCAGAAAGCCGATCACGCCGGCGACGTACATCGCCCACACGTCCACCACGGCGTTGTTGAGCGCATACGCCCCGACCGTGCCGAACAGCACGATGCCGGCCCACAGCCAGGGGTTGGGCACGCGCAGAACCCTCGCCAGCGGCCGAGCCCCCAGCAGTCCCAACAGGAACACCAGCACCGCCGCCAGGACCATCAGCAGCACCAGCGTGAAGACGAACGGCCGATTGTTCTGGAACAGCAGCGGACCGGGCTGAATGCCGTGGATCAGTAGCGCGCCGATCAGAATCGCCGACACGGCGTCGCCCGGAATGCCCAGCGTGAGCATCGTCGTCATGGCTCCGCCGATGGCCGCGTTGGCGGCGGCGACCGCCGACGACAGGCCTTCCAGCGAGCCCTTGCCGTAGATCTCCTTGTCGCGGGCCAGCCGGCGCGTCTGCTCCCAAGCGATCACCGAACCCACGTCGCCGCCGGCGGCCGGGATGGCGCCGACCAGCGTGCCGATGGCGGCGCCGGTGAACGCGGCCGGCGCGATGCGGCGCGCCTCCTCGCCGGTGGGCGTGGTGCGGCCGAGCTTGGCGTCGGCCTGCGCGGTCTGCGTCCGGCCGGCCCCTTCGGAGATCTGCGTGAGGACCTCGCTCAGGCCGAACAGGCCGATCATCACCGGGACGAAGGAGATGCCGTCGAGAAAGTCCGCAATGCCGAAGTTGAAGCGCGGATAGGCCGTCATGGGGTCCAGCCCGACGGTCGCCAGCGCCAGCCCCAGGCAGCCGGCCAGCAGCCCCTTCAGGACGTGCTTGCCGGATACGCCCGCCATCAGGCTGATGCCGAACAGCGCCAGTCCAAAGTACTCCGCCGGCCCGAAGCTGAGCGCGAAGGTGGCGATCGGAAACGCCGCCACGGCCAGAAACACGATGCTGACGAGTTGCCCGGCCAGGGACATCCAGGCGTTGAGGCCGAGCGCCAAGCCGGCCTGCCCCCGCTGCGAGAGCGCGTAGCCGTCCCAGGAGGTGGCGATCGAAGCCGGCGTGCCGGGGACGTTGATCAGGATGGCCGGAATGCCTCCGGCCGGGATGGCGCCGGCGTAGATGCCCAGCAGCATCGCCAGCCCCTGCTCGGCGGAGACCCAGAACGTCAGCGGCGTGAGCACCGCCACGCCCATCGTGGCGGTCAGGCCCGGCAAGGCCCCGAAGATTGCGCCCAGAACCACGCCGACGGCGAGAAAGCCGAGCGTCTGCAGCTCGAAGACGGCCCGCAGGGCTACCAGCAAATCCGGGGTCATTCCAAAGACACTCGCAGCCCGTATTGGAAGGCCAGCACCACGGCCGCCGTCAGCGTGGCGGAAACGCCCAGCCCGGCCCGCCAGCTCTCGCCCAGCAGCCGCAGCAGCAGCGCCAGGAAGACGACCGTCCGCAGCGCGAACCAGCCCGAGCCCCACAGCAGCAGGTAGACCAGGGTCAGCCCGGCGACCAGCGCCGGACGGCTCCAGCGGATGGGTTCCTTGGCCTTCTCCGGGGATGTTTTCAGGATCAGGGGAGCGGCCAGCAGCAGCATCGCAACGCCGATCCAGAACGGGAAGAAACCCGCCCCGGGCTGCTTGCCGATGCCGGCCGGCAACGCCTTGGCGCCCGCCATCAGAGCGGCGGCGAAGGCGGCGAAGACGAGCCCGACGATGCGGTCCGCGCTCATCGCTCCATCCTCAGCAATTGCGGCAGCTCCCCCGCGAAGAAGTCGCTTTGCTCGAGCGCGAAGGTCCGGAAGGCGTCGCGGTCCAGATAGACCGGCGTCATGCCGCGTTCGAGGCAGAGCTCCTTCCACTCCTCGCTGTCAAAGGCCTGCTTGAAGGCGCCGGCCAGCTTGGCCACGCGGTCGTCCGGCACGCCCTTGGGCCCGAAGAAGCCGCTCCACGCCGGCGCGCCGAACTCGTAGCCCAGCTCATGCGTGGTGGGCGTATCGGGGAACACCGAGCTGCGCGCCTCGTCGAACACAGCCAGCGGGCGCAGCTTGCCCGACTGCACGTGGGCGACCACCTCGCCGACCCCCGCGATGGCCGCATCGACGTGCCCGCCCAGCAGCGAGACCAGCGCGGGCGAGCTGCCGCCGTAGGGCAGGTGCGTAAAGCGTACGCCCGTGCGCTGCTCCAGCAGAAGGGTATTGAAGTGCCAGATCGAACCGGTGCCGGAGTTCGAGAAGATCAGCCCGCCGGGGTCCTTGCGCGCGGCGTCGAGCAGCTCGTCGAGCGACTGCCAGGGGGCGTCGGTGCGAACGACCAGCGCGGGCGGCGTCTTGGAGACCATGCAGATCAGAGCCATGTCGTCGGGGCCCACGTCGGCAAAGCCCAGCGAGCGAACGGTGGCGATCTCCACCGGAGCGTGCCCGATGGTGTAGCCGTCAGGAGGCCGCCGCACGGTGAAGGCGAAAGCAAGCGCGCCGCTTGCGCCGGGCTTGTTCTCGCAGACCACGGGAACGCCCAGAGGCCCTTCGGCCAGACTGGCCATCACCCGCGAGACCGTGTCCGAGGTGCCGCCCGGCGCGGCTTGCACGATCAGGCGAATCTCTTTGGAAGGGTACGGCCCGTCGGCGGTGGAACAGCCGGCGAGCAACAGGAGCGCCGGCAGCAGGGCCCGGGCGAACATTCTCGATAGGATAGCGCGGCGGCGCGGGCGCGTGAGCCGAGCCGCCCTAAGCTCCCAGCGCCTCCAGCTTCGCCCAGTCCAGGCGCACGCCGTGCCCCGGCCGTTCCGGCGCCACGGCCTGCCCGTCCTCAATCGTCAGCGGCCCGTCGAGCAGAAACCGCTCCAACCCAAAGCCGTGCCATTCCAGGTACGACGCGTTGGGCGAGGCCGCCAGCAGGTGCACGTGCAGGTCGTGTACGCCGTGCGTCGTCACCGGGCGCTTGTAGTCGTAGGCCATCCGCTGGACCTGCCGCCAGGCGGTCACGCCGCCCATCGTCGCCAAGTCCGGCTGGGGATAGTCCGCGGCGCCGAAGCCCAGAAGCCGCGAGAACTCTTCCACGCTGTGCAGGTTCTCGCCGGTCGCAATCGCCGGCCCGTCCTCGCACACCAGCTCGGCGTGGCCCTCGAAGTCGCCAGGGTCGAGCGGCTCCTCCAGCCACACCAGGTCAAACTCCGCAAACGCCTGCGAACGCCGGATCGCCTCGTCCAGCTCCCAGGCCATGTTCGCGTCGACCATCAGCGGAAACCCCTCGCCCAGCAGCTCCCGCATCGCCCGGATGCGCTCGACGTCTTCCGCCAAACGCTCCCGGCCGACCTTCATCTTGATCGCCCGAAAGCCCGCGTCGAGCGTCTGCCGCGCCTGCTCCAGCAGCTCCTCCAGCGGCAGATCCAAATCGATGCCGCCGGCGTAGACGTCCACCCGGGGGTCCTTGCCGCCCAGAAAACGCCACAGCGGCTGCTCGGCGCGCCGGGCGGCCAAGTCCCACAACGCCACATCGACGGCCGCGATGGCGAACGACGCCGCGCCGCCGCGCCCCACCCAGTGCAGCCGATGCTGCATGGCTTCCCACACGGCCTCGATGTCGGAGCAGTCGCTGCCCAGCAGCGCCGGCGCCAGGTCGTCGCGCACCATCGCGTGGACGGCGGTCCCGCCCCGACCCACCGTGTAGGTGTAGCCCAGGCCTTCCAGCCCCTTGTCGTCGCGCAGCCGGCAGACGACGAGCTCGAAGTCCGTCATCGCGCCGTGCGTCGCGTCCGAGACGGGCGCGGGCAAGGGCACGCGGTAGTAGGCGGCGTCCGCCGACTCGATGTACATGAATCTCCTCTACGGGCGGTCCGTGCGGAGGATCGCTTCGGCCACCTCGATGAGGTCGCGGCCCACGATGTCCACCGGCTCGTCCAGCTTTCCCAAAATTCTGTGCGGACGCGCCACGAAGGCCGCCCGGCAACCGGCGCGGACGGCTCCGGTGGTGTCCCAGTTGTGGGCGGCGATCAGCCGCAGCTCGCCCGGCTCCACACCCAGCCGGCCGGCGGCCATGCGGTAGACCTCCGGGTGCGGCTTGAACTTGCGCACCTCGTCCACGGACAAGGCCGCCTCGAAGAAGCCTCGGATGCCGGCATGCGCCAACTGGGCGTGCAGCGTGCGGTAGGGCGAGTTGGTGAGCGCGACCAGCCGAAACCCGGCTTCGCGCAGCATCTCGAGCGCCGGCTCGACGTCCGGGTGGGGCTCGAGCTCGCGCATCTGGCCCAGCGTCGCCACGGCGTCTTCCTCGCTCAGTTCCACGTCGTGCCGACGGGCCGTCAGCTCGAGCGCTTCCCGCGCCAGGGTCGAGAAGTCCTGATAGCGGTCGGTGACGGTGGCGACCATCGCCGACTGCAACAGTTGCGAGAACCACTCGCTCAGCACCGCGGCGTCATCGAAGATGCGCTCGAAGTGCGGATCGAGGCTCGACAAGTCGAGCATGGTTTCGTTCACGTCGAAAGCGAGGATCATCGCCGCGCTCGCACGGCCCGCTCGCCGCCGGTTCCCCAACGCGACGACGCGGGCGCTGCCGCGCCCGCGATTGTACCGAATCGGCTGGATGCTAGAGAGTCTTCGGGAAGGGGTCCAGGCCTTCTTGGCGGAGGCGGCTGGACCAGGCGTCGAGCTGGTGACGGTCCGCCGCCGGTCCTACCAGCACCCGCACCAGGTTGTCGTCGCCGGGCTCGCGCAGCCGGACGGGAAAACCTTCGCTCTCCAGCCGGCGGCTCAGCTCGTCCGCGGCTCTGCGCGACCGCAAGGCGGAAACCTGCAGGTGCAACCCGGAGGCCGGCCCGGCTTGGGCGACCGCCGGGGCCTCGACCGCCGGCCCCTCGACCGCCGGCTTCGGCTCGGCCGGAAGCTGCGGCGCGGGCGCCGGCTCCGCAGCGGCGACCGGCGTCGTTTCGATTGCGGGCTCCGCGACCTGGGCCGTGCGCTCGGAGGCCTCCGCTACGCCGAATCCCGGCGCTTCCATCGAGCCCGAACCCACGGAATGGCCGGTGCTGTAGCCGATGATGAGCGCCCCAATCAGCGCCAGAAACACGCCCGAGGCCAGCAGAGGCGGGGCGGCCACGCGCCAGCCGCCGTCAGACATGTGGACCGCCTCGGCCGCGACGGCGGGCTTGGGAGCCGCCGCCAAGGGGGCGAGAAGCGGCGCCGCGGGCTCCGGAGCAAAGGAGGGCGTTACCGGAGCGGGCGGCGCCGCGAGGGAGAGGTCGTCGCTGGGATCCTTCAACGCGCCCTCGAGCTGATCCACGGCCTGTTCGAGCTTGACGACGGCCGACTGCGCCCGGATCGACGACTTCGCAACCGGTCTGCGTCGGCGCGGCTTCGGGGCGGCCAGAGCCGTCGCGTCCTTGGGTTCGGCGGCCGCCTTGGTCCTGCGGCGGGGCGCTTTGGGCTTCGCTGCGGGGGCTTCCGGGGTCGCCGTGACTTCCTCGACGGGGGCGGGTTTCTTCTGCGGCATATATCTGCACGCCATGCAGGCGTATGCCAATCGTACGGGCGTGGGGAAAGGGCATCCATCCGAGGATTGCTCGATTTCCACAGGCCGCTCGCCTGCCGATCCCCGTAAAGGTACTAAGGTGTTGGGCGGAGGGAGTCGTCAGCCCCGCAACGGAATTCTGAGGGTCACGGTGGAGCCCTCGCCGGGCTGACTCTCGATCTCGATCGAGCCGCCGTGCTCGTCGAGCACCTGCTTGACGATCGCCATGCCCAGGCCTGCGCCCACGCGAACGCCCTTGGTGGTAAAGCCCGGGTCGAAGACCCTCTGGCGCAGTGCCTCGTCGATGCCGACGCCCGTGTCGGTGACGCTCACCACGGCAACGCCGTCCTCGGCCCGGGCCGCCACCCGCAAGGCGCCTTCGCCTTCGATCGCCTCCACGGCGTTGAGCAGAACGTTCATGAAGACCTGATTGAGGTCTCCGTGGCGCGCACGAACCGGCGGCAGCGGCGCGAAGTCGGTCTCCACCCGGACCCGCTGGGCGGTCTGCGGTTCGATCAGCGCCAGCGCCGAGCGCAATCCGTCGAGCAGATCGGCCTCGCCCTCGGCCCCGAAATCGACGCGGCTGAAGGTCCGTAAGCTGCCGATGGTGCGAGAAAGCTGTTCCACAGCCTGCTCGCTGGCGCGGGTGACGTCGTCGAGCACAGCGCCCAGGCGCTCGGCAGCCTCGCTGTCGGCGGCCAACCGCCGAGCCAGGCTCAGCGCCGTCTGGTTGGCGCTGCGCAGCGCTCCCAGCGGGGTATTGATCTGGTGCACGACGCCGGCGGTGAGTTGCGCGAGCGCGGCAACTTTGGCGGCCTGCAGCAGTTCGGCCTGCTTGCGCTCGATCTCCGCGGTCCGCTCGCGCACCTGCTGCTCGAGCGTGCGGTTGTACTCCTTCAGGCGCGCCCGCAGCTTGCGGGCCTCGGTCACATCGCGCATCACCGCCAGCGCAAAGGAGCCGTCGGCGATCTCGATCGGCCCGACGCTGATCTCGACCGGAAACTCCTCGCCGCTCTTGCGCCGGGCCGTCAGCTCCAGCTCCTCGCCGTGCCGAAAGCGGCTCGGTCCCAGCACCACCTGCGGCGACGCGAAATACTGCTGCACCAGCCGGGGGTGATCCGGCCGGTAGCGCTGCGGCATCAGGTCTTCCACGGGCCGCCCCTGCAGCTCGCCTTCGGACCAGCCGAAGACGCGCTCGGCGACCTCGTTGGAGGCCGCAATCCGGCCGGACCGGTCGACCAGAATCACGGCGTCAGGGATCGTTTCGAGCACCGCCCGAAACGTCCTGTCCTCGAGATGCAGATCGGAGAGCGGCAAAGCGGCCATCACGAAATCTTCAGAGAAGATCCCGACAGTCTAGCAGCAGAATACGGCTCCGATCGCATGCGAAATGCACGCCGCGGCCGAGGGAGGAGAACAGCTACAAAACGCCGGTCTCCTTCAAAAACGCCCGAATCTCGCGGAAGGCGTTCTCGTCCTGTTCCCGGTTGAAGCCGCCGTGCTTGCCGCCCGGCACCGTGATCAGCTTGTTCTTGACCTTGGCCTTGTCGAGAGCCTTGTGCAGATCCACGGCGTGCTGGTACGGCACGGTCGGGTCCGCGTTGCCGTGGATCGACAGGATCGGCGGCAGCCCGGCCCGCACATAGTGGATCGGCGAGGCGCGCTTGGCCACTTCTTCGCGGTTGGGCAGCGCGCCCAGCCAGCGTACCGCGTAGCTCTTCTGGTTGGGGCCGCTGAGCAGGTCGACCACGTCGGTGATGCCGTACCAGTTCACCACCGCCGCCACCTTCAGCTCGGTATCCGGGTTGCCCGCGGTGCACTCGTAGTCGAAGCCGGCCGACTTGGGCATCGTGCCCGTGGTCAGGGCCAGGTGGCCGCCGGCGGAGTTGCCGGTGACCACGAGCTTCGAGGTGTCGAAGCCGTACTGCTTGGCATTGGCATAGATCCAGCGCAGCGCACAGCGGCAGTCCGCCACCGCCGCCGGCGCCAGCGAGAAGCGCGCCAGCCGGTACTCCACGTTCACCACCGCCATGCCCATCTGGAGGTACGGCATCAGCATCAGCGTGGAGCCTTCCTTCGAGCCGCCCACCCAGCCGCCGCCGTGGATGTAGATCAGCGTCGGCCAGGGGCCGTCGCCCTGGCGCGGCAGGTAGAGGTCGAGCTCGGCGTCGTAGCCGTTGGCGGTCGAGTACACCACGTCGGGCGTAATGCGGTACTCGTTGTTCAGATGGGCCGTCCAGTCGGCCGAGTCCTGGGCGGGCAGGGCCGGGGCGAGCAGGAGCGTGAGCAGCAGGAGTCCTCGGAGCATGGACGGCAGTGTACACGGTCGGGCGGCGGCCCCGCCACGCAACCGCCGCCGGCTGCGTGATCCCGGCTACGGCTTGCGCGCCAGGGCCGCCTTGGGGATCTTGCAGCCGATGGTGCCGGCGATGGCCGCCACATCGTACTCACCCTGAAAGCCGATCAACTGGTGGGCGGCGAAGGGCTCCAGCCCGTACTCCTCTTCGAGCCACCGCACCATGTCGCTGGTGGCGATCTTGAGCGCTTCGTTGAGGGTGTCGCCGGACTTGTTGCCGATGCTAATCAGGTAGGTCTCGTTCTCGACCCGCAGCGTCGTCAGGCCGGCCTTCTTGCGAAGGTCCACCGTCGCCTCCACGTCCAACGACGTCTCCACGCCGGAGCCCACCGCCTCGCCGTCGCCCTGAATGGCGTGGCCGTCGCCGAACATCAGGTAGCCGCCCTCATGGTAGACGGGGATGTAGACCGTCGCGCCTTCGCGAATCTCCTTGTAGTCCATGTTGCCGCCCCAGTTGCCGGTCGGGCCGGAGCGCGGCGCCTCGTCGCCCGCGGGCGGCACGCCGATGCAGCCCAGCATCGGCCGGGCCGGAAACTCGAGCTTGATCTTTTGGCTGACAGGCTCCCGCATGTGCACGGTGTTGCGAGCCAGGTCAATGACCCACGGGACCAGATCAGTCCGCCCCTCTAGGACGTTGTTCGGCCCGCCCAGGATCTGAGCCTTGTCATACAGCGGCGGGTAGGGGTGCGCCGCGATGTGCTCCGGGGTCAAAGCGCTTGCGCCGATTCCGGCGGCCGTGTAGCCCCACTCCCGATTCAGCCGAACCTTCGTCAGGCGCACCACCAGCGCGTCGCCCGGTTCGGCGCCCTCCACATAGAAGGGTCCGGTCAGTGGATTGCCGTGCGTCCTGGTCCGGCGAACGCCCTGGAAATCCCAGCCCGCCGAGTCGACCGTCTTGGTCACGATCGTGTCGCCGGGTTGCAGACGGGCCTCCACCGGATGGCGGCGGTCGAAGGTGTGGTGGTTGCGCTCGTTGAGGACCTGGTGGACCTCCGCCCGGGCGAAGGCCAGACAGAGCAGGAGCAGAGCGGCGTAGCGAGAGGGCATGCGGTTGTTTTGCAGCATACCCCAAGCCGGGACTCCGGCCCATTCATCCTGCTTCGCCCGTGGCGAGTCGCGCTGTTGAGGAACCCGCGGCGTCTTGGCCAATGCAGTGGATTGCCTTAGCTTCGCCATCATGCGCCAGCGCCGAATCCGCCGCGCGTTGACCTTCGATCTCCACTTCCAAGCCGCAGGCTTCGATGTCGTCCCCCCTCCTCCCCGGGGGTGAGAGCGGCCCCCAAAGTGCGCTATAATCAGGAGTTTACTGGGAGATTTCTGAAACTTGGCTGACGATATTCGCGACCCCCAACTGCCGCTTGGCGACGGAGACGGAGGCGACGACGGATCGGGCGGCGGCCTGATTCCCATCAACATCGAAGACGAGATGCGCAAGTCGTATCTCGACTATGCGATGAGCGTGATCATCGGGCGCGCTCTACCCGATGTCCGCGACGGCCTCAAGCCCGTGCAGCGGCGCATCCTGTGGGGCATGCTCGAGGGCGGCTCCCGCGCCAACCGCCCCTTCAAGAAGTCCGCCAAAACGGTCGGCGACGTGATGGGTAAGTACCACCCGCACGGCGACTCCTCCATCTACGACACCCTCGTCCGCATGGCCCAAACCTGGACCATGCGCGCCCCGATGGTCGACGGCCAGGGCAACTTCGGCTCGATGGACAACGACCCGCCGGCGGCCATGCGCTACACCGAGGCGCGGCTGACGCATTACTCGGAGATGATGCTCGAGGATCTCGACAAAGACACCGTCGATTTCCGCCCGAACTACGACGAGTCCGCCAAGGAGCCCGAGCACCTTCCGTCCATCGCGCCGAACCTGCTCGTCAACGGCGCCAACGGCATCGCCGTCGGCATGGCGACCAGCATCCCGCCCCACAACCTCAACGAGGTGGTCGACGCGGCGATCCTGCTGATCAACAAGCCCGACGCGGACTTCCATGAAGTCACCTCGATCGTCAAAGGCCCCGACTTCCCGACCGGCGCCGAGCTGTGCGGCCGCGAGGGAATCCTGCGCGCCTACCAGACCGGCCGCGGCCACACCACCGTCCGCGCCAAAGCCGACACCGAGCTGATCAGCAAGGACAAGTACGCCATCATCGTCACCGAGCTGCCCTACCAGACCAACAAGGGCCGGCTGATCGCGCACGCCGCCAGCCTGGTGAACGACAAGAAGATCGAAGGCATCTCCGACATTCGCGACGAGAGCGACCGCCACGGCATGCGCATCGTCTTCGAGCTCAAGCGCGGCGAAGAGCCCGAGGTCATTCTCAACAACCTCTACAAGCACACCCAGCTCCAGCAGGGCTCCGGCGTCATCATGCTCGCCATCGTCGACGGCCAGCCGCGCGAGCTGCCGCTGATCGACTACCTCAAGCTGTTCATCCGGCACCGCCAGGACGTCGTCCGGCGCCGCACGAACTACTTGTTGAACAAGGCCCGCGAGCGCGAGCACATCTTGCTCGGCTTCCAGAAGGCCCTGGAGCGGATTGACGAGGTGATCGCGCTGATCCGTGCGTCGGAGAACCCGGCCATGGCGCGCGAAGGTCTGACCGGCGCGCGTGTGATCGAGTTCGACCGCTTCCTGCGCGCCGGCGCCGAAGCCAGCGGCATCCCGTTCGACTTCACCGAGCGCCAGGCCCAGGCCATCATCGAGCTCCAGCTCCAGCGCCTCACCGGCATGGAGCGGCAGAAGATCATGGACGAGCTCGCCGAGCTGCAGCTCAAGATCAACGGCTACCTGGAGATCCTGGGCTCCGACGCGCGCCTCAACGAGGTCGTCATCGAGGAGCTCGAAGAGGTCAAGAAGAAGTTCGGCGACGAGCGCCGGACGCTCATCGGACCGCCCATCGGCGACCTCACCATCGAGGATCTGATCGCCGACGAGCCGATGGTGGTGACTGTCAGCCACACCGGCTACCTCAAGCGCACCGCCCTGGACACCTACCGCAAGCAGGCTCGCGGCGGCCGTGGCCGCACGGGCATGGGCACGCGCCAGGACGACTTCATCGAGCACCTGTTCATCGGCTCGACGCACTCCTACATCCTGATCTTCACCAACCTCGGCCGGCTCTACTGGCTGAAGGTCTACAACATCCCGGACTCGGGCGCGGCCGGCAAGGGCAAGCACATCGCCAACCTGATCAACCTGATGCCGGAGGAGACCGTGCAGGGCTTCATGCCCGTCAAGGACTTCCCCGAAGACGAGTTCATCGTCATGGCCACCAAGCAGGGCGTGATCAAGAAGTGCGCCTTGACCGAGTTCAGCCGGCCGCTGTCGCGCGGCATCATCGCGCTGAGCCTGGATGAGGGCGACGAGCTGGTGCGGGCCCGGCTGCTGCAGAGCGGCGACTCGGAGATCTTCCTCGCCACCGCGCAGGGCAAGGCCATCCGCTTCGAGCACGAGCACGTCCGCCCGATGGGCCGCCCGGCCCGCGGCGTGCGCGGCATCCGCCTCGACGAAGACGACTCCGTGATCGGCCTGCTTTGCATGGCGCCGACGGACTGGGTGCTGTCAGTGGCCGAGGAAGGCCGCGGCAAGCGCACCCAGCTCGAGGAATACCGCCTGACGGCGCGCGGCGGCAAGGGCGTGATCAACATGAAGATCACCAAGGCGACCGGCGACGTCGTGGCGGTGATGAAGGTGACCGACGAAGAGGACGTGATGCTGATCACCCGCCAGGGCAAGATCATCCGCATGGACGCCTCGACGATCCGCAAGACCGGCCGTTCGGCCTCGGGCGTCAAGCTGGTGAACCTGGAGCAGGGCGATTCCATCGCTGCCGCCACCATCACCGATCGCGCTCCGGAAGCCGACGAGCCCGAAGACGGCGAGAACGGCCAGGGCGTGCTGATCCAGTAGGCCCCTGGTTCGGTCATCCGGGCAAGCGAAACCGAGCCCCCGACGTGAGTCGGGGGTTCTTCGTTTTTGTGCGGCAGGGGGGCGGCGGGCGGACAAGGAGGTCGTCGAGACCGGCGACCCGGCTCGCCGGAGGCGCGCGCTACAGGAAGCGCCGGCGCACGAAGTCGACGTTGGCGCGCGTGTCGTCGACGAAGCGGCCTTCGAGGCCGCTGAGCTCGAGCACGAACCAGCGGTCGAAGCCGATGTCGCGCACGGCGGCCGCCACGGCGTCGAAGTCCACCCCGTGGCGGGCGGGCCCGCCCAGCAGGCCCTTCTTCGGGTCGTCGAGGCCCAACGTCTCCTTGATGTGGATCTCGGAGATGCGCTCCTTGCCCAGCCGCCGAATCTCGCCAGGCACGTCATAGCCGTAGGACGTCGAATTGCCCACGTCGTAGTAGATCTTCACCCAGGGCGAGCCGACGCGGTCGAGAATCTCGAGGTTCTGCTCGGCCGTCAGGGTGTTCTCGAGACCCAGAAAGACGTTGTGATCGCGAGCGCGCGGGGCGATCTGCTTCAGCGCGGCGATCACGCGCTCCACGCCCGCCGAGTCCCACTCATAGGAGGCGAAAGGGCCCCGGCTACGGTTGATGTACTCGCCGTCGGCGTTGCGCAGCCGCAGGTCTCCGTTGCTGAAGAAGGCAATCAGCGTATTGCGGGCGCCCAGGGCGTCGGCGGTCTCGACGGCGTCAATCACATAGACGGCCGATTGCGGCTCGGACTTCAGCGGAATCCGGTTGAGGATGCTGCCGGCGGCCACTGAAGGGAAAGCGACGCCGTAGCGCTTGCCGAGCTCCACGTAGCGGCGGCGCAGCGCCGGGTCGCGCAGCGGAATCGAGTCCGGCCGGGCGCCGATGCTCACCTGAACGCCGGTGAGCCCGGCCTGCGCCGCCAGCTCCAGCCGGGTTGGGTCGCAGACCGGGCCCAGGTTCCAGTCGGTCATGCCGATCCGGTAGTCGCGGTCGTCGGCCCGGCCGGGTTGCCGGGCGGCGCCGGCCAGGCCCAGGGCGGATGCGGTCAAGAGGGTGCGGCGGCTGAGCGAGCGCATGGCGAAGTCCGCCTGATTATCGCATCGCCGCCGCGCTCAACGCCGGACCGGAATGAGCCCCTGAATCGTGCGGTCGCGCAGAAACAGCGCCGCCCACAGCAGGATTCCGAACACGATCGGAAAGTAGAAGGGCTGCCCGACGCTGGCGTGCACGAACGTCGCGCCGCCCAGGTAGCCCGTCAACAAGATGGCCCCCAGCACGGAGGTCCGCGGAATGGCGTAGAGCAGCGTGCAGCACAGCAGCGTCACGCCGATCTTGGCGAGGAAGGCTGCGTCGATTCCCATGGCGGCGCTCAGCTCCAGCACCGACTGGGGCGGCATCAGCTTGATGCCGCCGTCAAAGACCAGGAACACGATGAGCAGGCCGCCGAGGATCTGGCCGGCGCGGCGACTCGCCTTGGAAACAGGGGTGGCGGGAGTTGGCATGGGTCTTCGTTCTCCAGGAGTGATGTCTCTTCCAAGCAGACGTCGTTCGGCGCCGCACCGGATCGACACCCCCCGTCGACTTTCGCGTCAGGCGGCCCACGCCGAGGCGTGCTCCTTGGCATAAGCCCGGAGCGTGGTCGCGGCCCGCCCCGTAATCTCTTCGACGGACGGCGACACGGGGGCCGCCGCGCCCTGCCTGGCGAACCCGAACAGGACCGCCAAATAGCGCGAGAGGTCCGCGGGGACGCCCGCATCGCTCAACGACCGGACGAAGCTCTCGTCGTCCACCGATTCGTAACGGATCGGGCGTCCAGCCGCCTCGGAGAGCACGGCCGCGGCTTCGGAATAGGTCAGCGCTTCCGGCCCCGTCAAGTTGAAGGACCGGCCGTCGAACCGGTCGACCCGTAGAGCCGCCGCCGCGGAGGCGGCGATGTCACGAGAATCGATGAGCGACGTCCTCGAATCGGCGGCCGGCAGCGGGATCACCCCGCCTTGCTGGATGGGGGACAGCCACATGGTGTGGAAGTTGTCCATGAACCAGTTCGGACGCAGGATCACATAAGGCGACCCCGAACCCTCCAGCGCCGTCTCGACGCGGCGTAGCGAGCCGCCTTCATCGGCGTCCGCGCCCAAAGCGGTCATCAGTACAATCTTGCGGTTCTCGCGAGCCGCCTGCTCCAGGAAAGGCAACATCACAACGTGGGGCTCGGGACTGGGCGGCCCGATCATGAAGACGCTGTCAACGCCTTCCAGGGCGGGCCCGAACGTCGTCGGATCGTCGTAATCGAAGCGCACCGGATCGACTCCGTCCTTGGCGACAAGGCCGGTCGGATTGCGGCTGGCGGGTCGAACGGCGACATCGCCGCTCCAGGACAACTCTCGAGTGAGAGCGCGGCCCACATTGCCGGAGCCGCCGATGATGAGTACTTGTTGCATGCCCTCAGACTAGGGCTGAACGCCGATACGGTCCATGCCGCCGGCTCTCGCTTCCATTGCCGATCGTCTTTCCGGCGCCTACAGTAAGGGGAGCCCATGATCGACGTGCTCACCGACTGGCTGCGCGCCGTCGGCTCCAACGCCGCGGTGCTGTGCCGCAGCCGCATGTCCGCGCCCTGGGGCATGCACATTGAGCAGCGCGACGAGGTGATGTTCCACATCGTCACCGAAGGCGCCTGCTGGCTGCGGCGTCCGGGCGAGCCGCCGCTGCGGCTGCTCGAAGGCGACCTGGCGGTGGTTCCCCAGGGCTTGCAGCACGACCTGGCGGACGATCCCGCGAGCCCGGCCGAGCCGCTCGAGGAGTTTCTCAGCAAGCCGTCGCGCCTACTTGCAGCGACCCCGCGAACGACGCTGGTGTGCGGCGTCTACGGCTCCGACGCCCAACTGGCGCACCCCATGCTGCGCGCGCTGCCGCCGCTGGTGCACTTTCCAGCCGCCGTGGTGGACCGCCAGCAGCCGCTGGCCTCCACGCTGGCGCTGCTGCGGGCCGAGCTCGAAGCGCCGTCGCTGGGGGGCGAAGCGCTGATCCAGCACTTGTTCGATGCGCTGTTCGTCTACGTCATCCGCGCCTGGGCCGAGCAGTCCGAGCCCGAGCGCGCGACCTGGTTCTCCGCCCTCAAGGATCCTTGGCTGTCGAAAGCCTTGGCCCGGATGCACGCCGAGCCGGCCGAAGCCTGGACGGTGCAGGGGCTGGCGCGGGAGGCCGGACTCTCGCGAGCGGCGTTCGCGCGGCGCTTCTCCGAGCAGGTCGGCGAGCCCCCGTTGGCCTACCTCACGCGTTGGCGGATGGGCTTGGCGGCCCGCCTTCTGCACAGCAGCGAGGCTTCGGTCGCCGAGATCGCCGACCAGGTGGGTTATGAGTCGGAGTTCGCCTTCAGCCGCGCCTTCAAACGCCATCGCGGCCTGGCGCCGATTCGCTTTCGCCACGAAGCGCCGTCTCAGGCCGGCGCGCCGCTGCGATAGCGCTCTACTTCGCCGCCTTGGCGCAGCGGAAGCCCACGTTGGGGCTGCGCTCGGCGGGGCGGGCCCAACTGCGGTAGGAGCAAGTGAGGAACATGGAGGCCGGCTTGTCGTACCAGGAGCCGCCGCGCAGAGCCTTGTACTGGCCCGTCTGCGGCCCCGGCGGATTGCTCTCCGGCGCCTCAGCGTAGTAGTCGCGCCCGTACCAGTCCGCGGTCCACTCCCAGGCGTTGCCGATCATGTCGCACAAGCCGTAGCCGTTGCGGGCCTTGGAGCAGACGGGGATGGGGCCGCCTTCCTGCGAGCCGAAGTGGGCGAGCTCGGCGGTGGGCTCCTCGTCGCCCCAGGAGTAGGTGTGGTCGTCGGTCCCGCCGCGGCAGGCCTTCTCCCACTCGGCCTCGGTCGGCAGCCGCTTGCCGTCCCACTCGCAGAAGGCCTTGGCGTCCTCCCAGGCGACGTTGATTGCCGGCGCCTGCGCAGCGGCGGGGGGCTCGCCGTGTTTCCAATCGTAGGGCGCGCGATGGCCGGTGGCCTCCACGAAAGCGGCGTAACGCTCGACGGTCACCTCGGCCTCGTCGAGCAGAAAGGCGTCGAGCGCGATCGAGCGGACCGGCAGATCGTCCTTGAGCGGGTTGGGATACCAGGCCAGCGCCTGATCGGTCCACTCGTGGGTGCGACCGCGGTGGAACTCGCCGGCCGGAATCAGCTTCATGCCCGGCTCCTGCGCCAGGATCGAGCCCGCCAGCAACAGCCCCAGCGCGAACCGGCTAACCGTAGATGCCGCTGAGCTCATCGGTCGGAATATAGCCGTTCGCGCCCAGCGGGTCGACGTACACGTAGGTGCGGCCCGAAGACAGCCCGTGCACCTTCTTGGTCCAGTCGATGCCCAGCGCGGAGTAGATGGTCGCCACCACGTTCTCGATGTGCGGCTGCTCCTTGTGGTCCCAGCCGGTGTCGGCGCAGTAGGCGCCCTCGGCGTCGCTGGCGCCTAAAACCAAGCCGCCCTGCACGCCGCCGCCGGCGAACAGCGCCGGGAAGACATGCTTGTGGTGGTCGCGGCCGTCCATGTGATTGAGCGGACCCGGCGTCCGGCCGAACTCGCTCATCAGCACCACCAAGGTCTCGTCGAGCAGCGTCTTCGAGGCGTCGGTCTTGCCCGGCAGGCTCGCCAGGTCTTCGATCAGGCTCGCCGCCGCCGGGTCGAAGTCGCGGATCAGCGTGTAGTGGTTGTCCTTCTTGGACTTGTCCCAGATGTAGCGGTGGTGGTCCCAGCCGTGCTGGCAGATGTGGATGTAGCGCGTGCCGCCGTCTTGTTCGAGCACGTTGCGCGCCAGCGCGCAGGATAGGCCGACGGCCGAGTTGCCGTAGCGCTCGCGGTCCTGGTCGGTCAGCCGGAAGGCCGCCGGCCAGCGCGGATCGGTCAGCAGCTCCTTGCCGGTGCGGCTGAAGTCGGCGAAGGCGTCCACCTTTTCGCCGTAGCTGCTCATGCGCTCGCCTTCGAGCTCCCGCAACTGGCTCAGCAGCTTCCAGCGCTGTTCGAGCAGCTCGATCGCCTTCTGGTCCAGCGCCATGCCTTCGAGCGCCTGCTTCGGGTTCATGTCGAACACCGAGTAGCGCGCCGGCAGGAAGCCGGTCGAGAGGGCGCCGACCTGGTTGGTCTCCAGGTTGAAGGAGACGTAGGTCGGGAACGTGTCGGTCTCGCGGCGCTGCGACTCCAGCTCCGCCGCCACCACCGAGCCCACCGAAGGGATCTCGCGAGCGAAGGCCACGTTTAGCGGCCGGCCCGCCTGCACGTAGTACTGCCCGCGCAGGTGCACCTCTTCATGGCTCTGGAACGAGCGCAGAATCGCCACCCGGTCCATCACCTGCTCCATGCGCGGGAACAGCGCGTGCGGCAGGTAGATGCCGGTCGGGATCTTGCGGACGTCGAAGTCCTGCTGCGTGGCGACGTTCTCTTTGAAGTCGAACGAGTCCACGTGGCTGATCGCGCCCGAGATCTCAAAAAAGATCACGTTACGGACCGAGCCGCGCGGACCAGTGGACGCCCCTTGCGTCGAGCTTGCCCTCAGCGGCAACGGCCACAGCGACTCCACCGAGGCGCCCAGCAGGCCGGCGCCGCCGAACTTCAGCAACTCCCGGCGCGAGGGCAACAACTGTCCGACTGTCTTCGATGCCATCTGTGTCGCTCTCCGCAGGCTAGAAGTTGTAGAGGAACTCCGCCAGGTTCAGCAAAGCCCACTGCAGGTTTTCCGCGCCCTGGCGGCGGTCTTGGCCCAGCGCCGTCAGCGCCACATCCTTCTCGGCGGCGGTCGGCTCGCGGCCGATCGAGGCCATGAACAGCTCGTCCACCACCGGCGCGTCCTTGTCGAAGTCGGCCAGCAGCTTTTCGACCCGGCTGCCGTCCTTGGCCGCCACACGGTCGTTGACCACCGACGACTGCATCATCATGATCGGCTGCAGCGGCGAAGCCACCGGCGGCCGCGCCACGGTGCCGCGGTTGGACTGCCCGAACGCCTGCAAGAAACTCTTGAGCTCGCCCGACGGACGCGGCACGCTCACCTGCATCGCCATCGGCACCTCGCGCTCGCCGTCCTTGAGCGAGCCTGGCCGACCGGTCGCCGTCACGATCGCGTCGTGCAGCTCTTCGGCCGTCAGCATCCGCACGTACTTGCGCGCGTAGTAGCTGGTGTAGGCGTCGCTCCACTCGCCGGGGAAGCGCGCCGAGAGCTGATAGGCGCTCGACTCGCAAATCGTGCGGAACAGCCAGTGCAGGCTGTAGCCGCTCTGCTCGAACCGGGCGGCCAGCTCTTCCAGCAGCTCCGGATGGGAGGGCTGCACGTCCCAGCCTTCGGGCAGGTTGTTGGGGTCGAGCCGGGCCAGGTCGAAGCCATCGTACGGTTCCACGAACCCAAAGCCCATCAGCTTGCCCCAGAACAGATTCACCGTCGCGCGGGCGAACTGGCGGTCCGCCGTCAGCATCCGCGCCAACTCGTCGCGCGGGTCCGCCTCCGCGGCGGCCAACTCGTCGGTGAGCAGGAACTTCGGTCCCTCGGGGCCGCCCAGCCGCGCCATGCGCAGCATGCTCGACCCCTTGGTGTCGTAGCCCCCGCCCAGGTCGTCGACGATGAAGTGCCCCATGATCGCTTCGGTGCGCTCCACGTGCGGGATGTAGCGCGTCCGGCCCAGGAAGGCGGCCTGTTGGAAGAAATCCGCCCGCGACTTCTCACTCAGGTAGACGTTCACCTTCTCAAGGTGCCCGGCCCCGTCATGGCAAGAAATGCAGGACAGGTTCACGCCGAGGAAGACCTTGCCGAACTGGATGGTCAGCTCGTCGTGCGTGTCGAGCTGGTGTACCTTGCGCAGATCGTCGCCGTTCTCCACCTGGCCGGGCTTGCCCTCCACGTGCTCGCGCACGATCGGGTTGACGGCCGCGATCACGTTGCTGCTCTTGGCCGAGGCCGCCAGGATGTCGCGCACCAGGTCGTCATACGGCCGATCCGCCGCCAAGCTCTGGTCGAGCATGTAGTGGAACAACTGATAACCGGACATCTTGCCGTTGGCGCGGAAGGTGTCCATCAGGAAGTAGGACCACTTGTCGACGAACTCGTCCGATCCCACCAGCTCGGCAATCAAGGCCGCGCGCTTATCCGGCGCGGAGTCGTCCAGAAAAGCCCGCATCTCTTCCGGCGTCGGGATGCGGCCCGTGAGGTCCAACCGGACGCGGCGGAGAAATTCGCGATCGCTCGACAACGGCGCGTGCGGAATGCCGTCGCGCTCCATCTTGCCGAAGACTTTTGTGTCAATGAAGTTACGCGAAACGACGGGACCGGCTTCCGCCTCGAGCCCGGCGGTAAGCTGCTCGGTGCGCAGGGCGACGCGTTCGGATTCAGGCGCGTCGAACAGCGCCGAATGGGCCCCCGGCGCGCCCGCGGGCGCTTCGACCTCGGCGACCTGCGCTCCCAAGGTCGAGCCCAGCAAGAGCAGGGCGAGGCTCACTCCGTATCGCGTCATACAGATCACCGGCTGACTCGTCGCCTAAGATTATCGAGATCCTATCGGCGGCTGTCAAAGCCTATTTCCAGGTATCGGCCGAACGGCGGCGATCCATGCCGCAGCGCTCCGCGGTGGCCCGACGCCGCTCAGGCCAGGATGTCTTTCACCACGTTGCCGTGCACGTCGGTCAGCCGGAAATCGCGGCCGGCATAGCGGTAGGTCAGCCGCTTGTGATCCAGCCCCAGCAGGTACAGGATCGTGGCGTGCAGGTCGTGGAAGTGCACCTTGTTCTCCACCGAGTAGTAGCCGTAGTCGTCGGTGGCGCCGTATTGCAGGCCGGGCTTCACGCCGCCGCCCGCGAGCCAGTAGGTGAACGCCTCGGGGTTGTGGTCGCGGCCGTCGGAGCCTTGCGCCGTGGGCGTGCGGCCGAACTCTCCGCCCCACACCACGAGCGTGTCCTCGAGCAGCCCGCGGGACTTGAGATCCCGCAGCAGCGCCGCGATCGGCTTGTCCACCTCATGCGCGTTCTGGGTATGGTCGCGGAACAGCCGTGCGTGCTGGTCCCACTTGTAGGTGTGGCTGCACTGCACAAAGCGCACGCCGCGCTCGGAGAAGCGCCGCGCCATCAGGCATTGCCGCCCGAAATCCTCGGTGATCGGGTCGTCGATGCCGTACATCTTCAGCGTCGCTTCCGACTCGCCGGAGATGTCTTGCAGCTCCGGCGCCTCGGCCTGCATCCGGAACGCCAGCTCGAACGATTCGATGCGTCCTTCCAGGTCGTGATCGGGGCCGGTGTGCGCCAACTGCTCGCGGTTCATTTCCTGGAGGTAGTCGATCTCCAGGCGCTGGATGTCGCGCGGCGTCTCGGAGTTGGCAATGAACGGAATGGCGGCGTCCTTGGCCGGAATGCCCACCGAGCCCATCGCGGTGCCGGCGTACGGCGCCGGCAGAAAGGCCGAGGCGTAGTTGTTGGCCCCGCCGTGGCTCTGCGTCGGGCTGATGGTGAGGAACCCGGGCATGTTCTGGTTCTCGGTGCCCAGTCCGTAGGTGATCCAGGAGCCCATACTCGGCCGCACGAAGGTGTCCGAGCCGGTGTGCATCTCGAGCAAGGCGCCGCCGTGCCGCGAGTTCGAGCCATGCATCGACTTGATGAAGCAGATGTCGTCGACCATCTTGGCGACTTCGGGGAACAGCTCGCTGACCCACATGCCGCTCTGGCCGTACTGCTTGAAGTCCCAGGGAGACTTGAGCAGGTTGAAGGTTTCGCTCGAAACGACCTTGGGCCGCTCGAACGGCAACGGCTTGCCGTGGTCGCGCTGCAGAAGTGGCTTGTAGTCGAAGGTGTCGACCTGCGACGGCCCGCCGTGCATGAACAGATAGATCACGCGCTTGGCTCGCGGCGCAAAGTGTGGAGGCTTCTCGGCCAGAGGATTCAGGGCGGCGCCGCCGTCCACCACCGGAGCGGCGGCGCGAGCTTCATCGCCCAGCAGAGCGGCCAGAGCGAGACCGCCGA
This sequence comes from Acidobacteriota bacterium, assembly GCA_016125275.1. Lineage (GTDB taxonomy): Bacteria > Acidobacteriota > Terriglobia > Bryobacterales > UBA6623 > RI-231. Next base: position 1,825,067 of record WGMB01000003.1, read on the forward strand.
AGCCTGCGCCGGCCTGGCGCAGCATCTCCCGGCGGGAAAGCGGGCGGCGACGGGGATTCCAATGACCGTTCATAGCGTCCTCTAGTTCACGTACAGAAACTCGTTCGACCCGATCAGCGCCTTGCAGAAGCTCTGCCAAGCCTGCGCCTTGCGTTCCGCGGCGTCGTCGACCCGGTCGGCCAGAGCGCGGTCGACCTCGGCCACGAAGGTCTGCGCCCGGTCGAGCTCGTTGGCGTCAGGCAGGCGCGACAGCACCCGCTCGAAGGCGTAGCGCACGCGGCCGGCGTCGTCGAGGTCGCCCCGCGCCAGCAGATTCTCGGCCATCCGGCGGCTGTGCTCCAGCACCACCTGCCCGTTCATCATGAACAGGGCCTGCGGAGCCACCACGGTGGCGTTGCGGTCGCCGTTGGCCACCGAGGGGTCGGCGAAGTCGAAGGCTCGCAGCACGTCATACATCGAGCTGCGCACCACCGGCAGGTAGACGGTCCGCAGATTGCGGTTGTAGTCGATGGCGCCCTTGGCGGCGGTGTTGGCCACGTACTGACGATCCTTGAAGGTCATGATCGAGCCGCCCATTTCGAGGTCGAGGTCGTCAGAGAACGACACGATGGCGTCGCGCATCGGCTCGGCGTCCAGGCGCTGCCGGCGCATCCGCCACAGCAGGTCGTTTTCGGGGTCGATCTCCGCGGCGCGCTCGTCATACCGGGAGCTCATCTGGTAGGCGCTCGAGAGCATGATGCGGCGGTGCATGGCCTTCATCGACCAGCCGTCCTCCACGAAGCGCAGCGCCAGCCAATCCAGCAAGGGCTGGTTGACGGGCTTCTGCCCGAGCCGGCCGAAGTTGTCGGTGGAAGAGACGATGCCGCGGCCAAAGTGCCAGCGCCAGAAGCGGTTCGCAATCACGCGGCTGGTGAGCGGATGATCGGGCCGGGTCATCCAGCGCGCCAACTGCAGCCGGCCGCTCTCGGCCTCGGGCAGCGGCGGCTGGGCATCGCCGGCGATCGCCGTCAGAAAGCGGCGAGGGGTGACGTCGCCCAGCGTCCAGTGGCTGCCGCGCACGTGGATCGGGATGTCGCTGATCTCGGTCCCTTCACGCACGCCCATCGCGCGGGGGTACTCCGGCGTGCTCGCTTCGAGATCCTTGCGCTCCTGCTCGAGCTGCTTGATCTGCGCTCGCGCCTGCTCGGGGTAGTACTGTCGGGCGTCCGACGGCGGGCGGAAGGGGCCGAACTTTTCATACAGCAGCTTGCGGTAGACCTCCAGGCCGGCGTCGGGCAGGCCCGGGTCCTCGGCGGCGTCCTTGTAGCGCTCGTTCTTGGTAAAGTCGACCGCGGCTTCCGGATGGATCGTGCGCCACTCGGCGGCGGCTCGGCTGAACAGCGTCTGGTAGCGCGCGGCCAGCTCTTCGCGGCTCGCCACCGGCCATTCGCCAAAGGCCTGCGCCGCCGGAGACGCCCAGCCCGCCAGCGACTCGCCCGCGTTGAAGGCGTGCCAAGCGAACAGCACCGACGCCGGCGCGCCCTTGGAGCGGTTCAGCCGTTCCACCCACTGCTCCAGGAAGCCGGGCTTCACGTCATACTGCCGCGCGATCTGCAGCGGCGTGCGCGGCCCCTTGCCGGCCGGCAGGGGGCTCGGCGTGAGCCCGAAAGCCTCGAAATAGGGGAACCGCGCGGCGTGCTCGAGCCGGATCGTGTTCTTGCCGGCCTCCAGCGCAAACACCCCGGCCACGGTCCAGCCGCCCGCGTCGGGCGAGGCGGCGCGGTTCGCCACCGCTTCGGCGCCTTCGGCCATCTTGACGCCGTTGATGTGCAGGTCGGCCGTGCCCTTGCCGGTCTCCTGATTCAGGAAGTCGAGTTGATAGTCGCCGGCCGCGGGAACCTCCACCGCATACTCGGCGAAGAACGGCCCTTCGGTCTTTTCCGGCACGTTGGTCTCGCCCTTGTTGACCTCGCGGCGGACGTTGCCTTCGTCGAAGGAGCCGGCGTCACGGCGGACAGCGGCGTTCATGCCGAGCGGTTCGAGCTCGATGGTCCGCTCCCGCAGCACCGCGTCGGCGGCCAGCAGATAGTCGCCGGTCTTCTCCCAGGCGGCGGTGACCAGGCGGTGGTTCTCGGCCTTGGAGATCTTGCCGATGGCCTTGCCCTTGTCCTCGATGCGTTGCTCGTGCTCGGCCAGCCGGCGGCGGTCGTCTTCCGGCGCCAGCACGTACTCGTGCCAGCGGGCGACGACGTTGAAGTTCTCCATCGTCTTGGAGCTCTTGAAGATGCCCGCCATGGCGTAGTAGTCCGCCGTCGGGATGGGGTCGAACTTGTGGTCGTGGCAGCGGGCGCAGCCCATGGTCAGGCCCATGAAGGCGCGCGCCGTGGTGTCGAGCTGCTCGTCCACGATGTCCATCTGCATCTTCACCGGGTCATCCTCGGCCAGCATCTTGGCCCCGAGGGAGAGGAAGCCGGTGGCGGTCCAGCGCTCGTACATTGTCTCCAGATCGTCGGAGGGCGGCAGCAGGTCGCCGGCCAACTGCTCGTGCAGAAAGCGGTCGAACGGCTTGTCCTTGTTGAACGCCGCGATCACGTAGTCGCGATAGCGGAAGGCGTTCTTGTAGACCAGATTCTCGTCGAGGCCGTTGGAGTCGGCGTAGCGCGCCACGTCGAGCCAGTGGCGTCCCCAGCGCTCGCCGTAGCGGGGCGAGGCCAACAGCCGGTCGATCACCCGCGCGAAGGCCTGGGGCGAATCGTCGGCCAGAAAATCGTGGATCTCCTTCGGCGTCGGCGGCAAACCGATCAGGTCGAAGGTCGCGCGCCGGATGAGGGTGCGCTTGTCCGCCGGAGGCGCCGGCTGCAAGCCCTTCTCTTCGAGCTTCGCCAACACAAAGGCGTCGATCGGCGAGCGCACCCACTGCTGGTTCTTGACCGAGGGAATTGTGGGCTCGGACGGCGGCACGAACGACCACCAAGTCTGCGAAGCGGGCTCGGCCTGGGCGGAGGCCGTCCCCCAGGGCGCGCCCATCTCGACCCATTCGGCGAGCGTGGCGATGTCTGCGTCGGGCAGCTTGCCGGTCGGCGGCATCTGCAGCTTCTCGTCGACATGCCGGATGGCGGTGAGCAGCAGACTTTCGGCCGGTTTGCCGGGCGTCAGCGCCGGGCCGCGCCCGCCGCCGGCCAGCAGGCCCTCGCGGGAGTCGAGCTTCAGCCCGCCCATGGCCACGTTGCCCGCTTGCGAGTGGCAGGCATAGCACTGCTGGGCCAGCAGCGGGCGCACGCGCTTCTCAAAGAAGGCTGCGCCGTCCTCGGCCCGCAAGGCGCCGGACGCCGCCAAGGCCAGTCCTGTCAGGACGACGCTGAGTCGGGCTAGTTTATCGATAACAGGCGCCACTAGCTGTAGACTTTACAGCACCGCCGGCCTGCTTGGCGGCGATCGGTGCGATTTTTAGACCCTGAGTCGGCTAGACCCGAACCTTGAACAGGTTCAGCAGGAGCAGGGCCGCGCTGGGCTCGCGCTGGAAGAAGTCGGAGTCGAAGGAGCGCTCCAGGTAGTCGCTCAGGCCCGGCACGTCGGGCGGCGAGAGGGAGTCGAGATCCTCGAAGCCCATCGACCAGCTCTCGAACTCCCGTTTCTCGGCGAGCTCGCTCAGCAGGACCCGGCAGGACGTGTGCCGCGGGTCGGCCTCGATGCGGTCATAGAGCGACTCCACGTTGTCTCGCGGCCCCTCGAGCAGTTGCATGAAGCGCTGCCGGCGGTACAGCAACATGCCCGTGACGTCGAGCGCAGCGTTGTTGCGGCGGGCGACGTCGAGCAGGTCCAGCAGCTCCTGTCGGCCGAAGGGATGAACGGCGACGCTGCTGTAGACGATCCGGAGAAGGGGATGGGACTGCATGCCCTCCATATCGACGATCTAACGCCCGATCGAGACGTTTGTTGGTCTCACTCCGTCCGCATCGCCGCCATCGGCGAGATGCGGGACGCTCTCGAGGCCGGCAGAAGGCCCGCCGCGAAGGCCACCAGCAGCAGGACGGCCGCCGCCGCCGCGAAGGTCCAGGGGTCCATCGGCGAGACGCCGAAGAGCAGCGACGTCATCAGCGACGACAGAGCCACCGCCGCCGGGAGCCCGATCGCCACACCCAGCAGGGCCAGCCGCAAGGTGTCCGAGACCACGCCGGCGCGGACGCGACCGGCCGAGGCCCCCAGCGCCATCCGGATGCCGATCTCCGGCGTACGGCGGGCGACCGAGTAGGAGATGACGCCGTAGATGCCGATCGCGGCCAGCCCCAAAGCCGCCGCCGCAAAGGCCATCAGTAGGTTCAAGAAAAAGCGCCGCGGCGACATCGCACGCTCGACGAGCTGATCGATCGGCCGGAAGGTTCCGGTCGGCAGATCGGGGACGACCTGCGTGAGAGCGGTGCGCAGCGCCGGCGCGACGTCAGCAAAGGGCCTCGTCGTGCGGACGACGAGGCTGGGCGACCCCGACCCATTCTGCAGCAGAGCGATGTAGAACTCCGGCCCGGCGGGCTCCTCCACGCTGAGGTGGCGCACGTCGGCCACCACGCCCACGACCCGACGCTGGAAGTCGCCGCTCATCAGGATCTTGCCGACGGCCTCCTCGTTGGGCCACAGGCGCCGGGCCAGGGTTTCGTTGATGAGGGTGACGTCTTCCCGCTGGTAGTCGTCGCCGTCGGTGAACTCGCGGCCGGCGAGAATCGGCGTCCGCATCGTCTCCATCAGCCCGGGCCCGATGACCTTGACCAGGGCGCCGATGTGCTCCTCGTTGGTCTGGTCTTGGCGGCGCACTCCCCAGGAGCGGTTGCTGTCGAGCGGGACGGCGTCAGTGACCGAGGCGGTGATCCCTGGGACGCTCTCGGCGGCCGTGATGAGCTGCCGGATGTAGGCGGCGAACTTCTCCCTCGAGTTGATGTCGTTGCCGGCGTCGATGCGCAACGCGTAGGTGCGCTCGGGCTCGAAGCCGAGGTTGACGTCGAGCAAGTGGCTGAAGCTGCGCAGCAGCAAGCCGGCGCCGATGAGCAGCAGGCAGGCGAGGGCGACCTCGGAGACCACCAGCGAGGCGCGCAGCAAACGGTGGTCGCGGCCCTCGCCGGCGCTGCGTCCGTTGTCTTTGAGGGCGTCGTTGATGTCGCCGCGGAGGACCGAGAACGCCGGGGCCAAGCCGAACAGGACAGCCGTCAGGACGGTGACTCCGACCGCCACGCCGAGCGCCTCGGCGTTGATCGCCACACTGTGCAGCAGCGGAATCGAGAGCCCCTCGATGCGCCGGATCGAGCCGACCAGGAAGTAGGCCAGCGCCACCCCGAGCCCGCCTCCGAGCAGGGAAAGCGCCAAGCTCTCGGTGAGCGTTTGGCGCGCCAGGCGGAGGCGTCCTGCTCCGATCGCGCAGCGCAGGGCCATCTCTTTGCGCCTCGTGGCGGCGCGCGCCAGCAACAGGTTCGACAGGTTCACGCAGACGATCAGCAACACCAGTCCGACCGCCGCCCACAGAATCAGCATCGGCTCGCGAATCTTACCCACCACGGACTCGCGAAACGGTTGGAGGATCGCGTGGTAGGAGCCGGGACCGCCGCCGAGGTCGGGCCGATCGAGCTGCTGACGCTCGATCAGAGCCGTCGCTTCGGCCTGCGCGGCGGCCAGGGTCATGCCGGGCTGCAAGCGCCCCAGAATGGCCATGGTGTTGCCCCAGTCGCGCAGCTCCTCGAAAGGCGCCGGCATGAAGACCTCGATGTTCACGCCTGGAGCGAAGACTTCGCCGAAGTCGAAGCTTTCCGGCAGGACGCCGACGATCGTCACGGCGCGGTCATTCACCCGCATCGCGCTGCCCACGACGCCGGGGTCGGAGGAGTAGCGCCGCTCCCACAACCCGTGGCTGAGCATCACGGCGCCCGGACCGCTGAGACTCATCTCCTCCGGCAGGAACGTGCGGCCCAGCATCGGCTCCACGCCCAGAAATGAGAAGAAATTGGCCGGAACCATCACGCCGGCCACGCGATCGGGCTCGAGATCGCCGGTGAGCTTGTAGCTGGAGCGGGCGAAGAAGGCCTCGTAAGTGGTGATGTCTTCGAGCGAGCGCATCGGCTCGAGGGCCTCGTAGGTGGAGACCCTATGCGTGCGGCCGGACAAGCCGGGAGTGTCGGAGTTGATGATCCACACCAGCCGCTCGGCGTCCCGAAACGGCAGCGGCTTCAACACGAGCGTGTCGACCACGCTGAACACGGCGACGTTGGCGCCGATGCCGACCGCCAGGATCAGGACGGCGATGACGGCGAACGAGGGTTGCAGCCGTAGTTGGCGCAAGGCGTAGCGCAGGTCGAACAGAAAACTCTCGAAGGCGGCCCAGTGCCAAGCCTCGCGGCTGGACTCCTCCAGTGCGGTGACGTTGCCGAACTCGCGGCGGGCCTGGGCGGCGGCGTCCTCCGGGGTCAGCCCCTCGCCGACGAGCTCGTCGGCGCGCTCGGCCAGGTGCTGCCGAATCTCCTCGGAGGCCTCGTCGGCCAGCCGGTGTCGACGGAACCACTGTTGCAGGCGGTTCATGGCTTCACCGGGGAGAGCACGAGGCGAACGCCTTCGAGCATCTGCTCGAAACGGGAAACTTCGGTTTCCAGGTGGCGCGCCCCGTCCGGGGTCAGAGTGTAGACCCGCACCCGGCGATTCGTCACCGAAACGCCCCACTCAGCGCTGACCCAGCCGTCCTTGAGCATCCGCTGCAAAGCCGGGTAGAGCGAACCTTCCTCCACCTGCAAGAGCTCTTGGGAGGCGGCCTTGATGTGCTGCGCCAACGCGTAGCCGTGCATCGGCTGCCGCTTGAGCGTGCGCAGAATCATCATTTCGAGGGCGCCGGGGAAGAGGTTGCGCGGGGTCTGGTCCTTGGGCATAGAGCGATTCACCGTGTGTCGATCTATGCCTAGAGTAAAACAGGGTTCAGGCGCAGGCAAGCGCCAAGACGGCCGGACACGAATGTCCGGCCCTACCGAAGGCGGCCCTTTGGGAAGCTTCAGCCGATGCCGAGCTTGCGGCAGATGCCGTCGACGCGTTGCTTGACGGCCGAATCCATCTCGATGACGTCGGGCCAGGGCCGCTGAAAGCCCTCCGACGGCCACTTGCGCGTGGCGTCGATGCCCATCTTCGAGCCGTAGTTCGGCAAGCGGCTGGAGTGGTCGAGCGAGTCGATCGGGCCGAAGGTGAACTGGATGTCGCGCTCGGGGTCGATGTTGTTGAAGGCCTTCCAGGCGACCTCGGAGTAGTTGTGGACGTCCACGTCCTCGTCTACCACCACGATGCACTTGGTGAACATCGCCTGCCCCAGGCCCCAGATCGCGCTCATCACCTTGCGGGCGTGGCCGGGGTAGCTCTTGCGGATCGAAAGGATCATCAGGTTGTGGAAGATGCCCTCGGCCGGCATCGACATGTCGCGGACTTCCGGAATCTGCAAACGCATCAGCGGCAGGAAGACGCGCTCGATGGTCTTGCCCATGAAGTAGTCCTCCATCGGCGGCGGCCCGACGATGGTGGTGGCGTACATCGGCTTGTGCCGCTGCGTCACGGTGGTGACGTGGAAGACCGGGTACTCGTCCGACAGCGAGTAGTAGCCGGTGTGGTCTCCAAAGGGGCCTTCGGTGCGGGTCTCGCCGAGGGTCACGTAGCCTTCGAGCACGATCTCGGCGTTGGCGGGAACTTCCAGGTCCACCGACTTGCACTTGACCATCTCGACCGGGTCGCGGCGCAGGAAGCCGGCGAACATCATCTCGTCGATATCGGGCGGCAGCGGCAAGATGGCGGCCAGCATGACGGTCGGGTCGGCGCCGATGGCCACGGCGACCTCCATGCGGGTCTGCTTGCCCTCGGCCAGCAGACGGCGATAGTGCTCGGCCCCTTGCTTGTGCGTTTGCCAGTGCATGCCCGTGGTGCGCTCGTCGAAGATCTGCATGCGGTACATGCCGCAGTTGCGCTTGCCGGTTTCGGGGTTGCGGGAGAACACCAGCGGCAGGGTGATGAAGCGACCGGCGTCTTGCGGCCAGCATTGCAGCACGGGGTAGTCGAACAGGGAGAAGTTGTCAGTCTTGACGACTTCCTGACAGGGGCCGGAGCGGACTTCCTTGGGCATGAAGTTGCCGACTTCGGCGAGCTTGGGCAGCATCTTGAGCTTGCTGACCAGCCCCTGGGGCGTCTTCATCTGGAGGTATTCGGAGATGCGGCCGGCGACGGTGTCCAAGGAATCGACCTCGAGCGCGAGCTGCATGCGCTCCATCGAGGCCATCGAATTGATGACGACGGGGATGTCGTAGCCCTTGGGCCGCTCGAACAGCAGCGCCGGACCGCCGGACTTGACCGAGCGGTCGGCGATCTCGGTGATCTCGAGGATCGGGTCGACTTCGTCCCGGACTCTCTTGAGCTCGCCCCGCTTCTCGAGGGCGGCGACGAACTCCCGCAGGTCGCGATAAGCCATAAATTCCTATTGTGGAACAGGGCCTCCGCTTGTGGACCAAAGGCCGACCACAGCGGAGGCGCTTTGCAAGGCGCTGAGGGAAAGCTCCCGCAGCCCCACCCGGCGGAGCGGCTGGGCCAGCAGGCGCGAGTCGTCGAGCCGCAGCAGGTCCGCCGCATGAGCGACGGCCGGAAGCGCCAACCCGGCGGCCAGCCAGCCGCCCAAACCAATGGCGGCGACCGCCTGCACGGGCTGCCAGGCCCAGGCCAAGCGCCGCTCCACACGCTCGGGCTGTGCGCTCTTGCGGCCTCGCAGGGTCTCGAGCCGAGCGTGCACGGTCAACACGCCGCCCGTGCTGTGGACCGTGTGGGCCAGGATGAGCAGCCAGACCGTCGCGGCGAAGGGTTCGCGGCCCGAGGCCAGCCACGGCAACAGCGCCGCCGCGCTCAGGCCGGCAGCGCCGAGCAGTTGGACTGCCGGCGAGCGCTGCTTACCTCGCACGGCCGCGTAGGTCGCCACCCCGCCCAGGACCAGTCCGCCGAGTAAGAGCCCGGCCAGCCAAGCGACAGGAACGACCGACGCCAGGGCCAGGCCGCTGAGCAACAGAACGAAGGCGGCGAGCGGCAGGGTGCGGCGCGCCGCGTCGGCTTCCGGGCGAGGCTGTCGCCAGACCCAGCGCTGTCGGGCCAGGATCACCAAGGCTTCGCGCGCCACGAAGGCCGCCAAGGCCGCCCCGAACGCGGCCGCATGCAATGGCGTCGCCGTCCGAGTCAGCAGCGCGGAGGCGGCCATCGGGAACAGCAGCATCCCCCAGGCGCCGTGCTCCCGCGGAATCGCGTAGCGGGTCGTTGCGCTCACAGGCCCATCAAGCGTTTGACGAACTTCGCCGGCGGCGAGCCGTAGGAGAGCAACTGGTCGTGGAAGGCCTGCATGTCCTGAATCGGGCCGTACTTGGCCTCCCACGCCGAGCGGATCTCGTTCACTTCCGTGGCCCCGACAAAATAGGTCGACAGTTGCGCCGAGGTCAGACAGGCCCGGCGCCATTTGCCGGCGGCTTCGCCGTCTTCTTGGAAGCCCTCGTCCAGCATCAGCCGCATGGCTTCCTCCTCGGTCATCGAGCCGGCGTGGATCTTCTGATCGAGGATCGAGTTCAGGATGGCCCGGGTGAGCATTTTGAGCTGCTGCATCTTCACTTCCGGTCCGCCGTAGCCGTGCTCCACCATCAACTGCTCGGCGTAGACGGCGTAGCCTTCGACGAAGGAGCCTGAGTAGAAGATGGCCCGTAGCCTGGTGGAGCCCTGGTAGCGGTTCGAGTGCGCCAGTTGCAGGTAGTGGCCCGGCATCGCCTCGTGGACGGTGAGGTCCTCGAGCATGTAGTCGTTGTACTCCTTGTAGAATGACTCGGCCCGCTCGGCGCTCCAGTCCTTGGGTGTGGGCGAGATGGCGTAGAACGTCTTGCCGTTCTTCTCGAGCGGCCCGGGGGAGTCGCAGTAGGCGGTCGAAACGCCGCGCTGAAACTCCGGCATGACGATGATTTCGACGGGTTCGTCGGGCAGGCTCACCAGGCGCTTCTCGGCGACGAAGGCCGTGGCCGTCGCCAGGGTCTGCTTGGCGTCGTCGACGATGGTGTCGTTGGTGGGCCGATCCTGGGCGAGGCGGTCGAGCACGGCCTTGATGACCTTCTTGCGGTCGTCGGTCGGTCGGCCGGGGAAGTACTCCTCGTGCAGCGGAACGGCCGTTTCATACAGCGCCGTTTGCGTCTCGGCCAGGCGCTTCTCGGCCTGGGACAGGATCTCCTCCATCGAGAGGTCCGAGTGCAACGCGAAAGCCAGCTTGCGCCGGAACTTCCGCTCGCCCAGCCGAAAGTCGCCGTTCGAGCGCGGCAACAGGTCCTGTTCGAGCCAGCGGCCGTACTCCTCCAGAGCCGCCACGGCGGCTTCGCGGGCCGGCTGCAACTGGTCCTTCATCCCCGGGGCCTGTTCGAGAAAGGCGTCGAGCTCATCCTGGATCAGGACGATGGTCCCTGGATTCTGCAGGATGGCGGTCTCGGTGTGGACGCGCGGAGGGTTCTGCAAATTGGCCTTGGCGGCCTCGAGCGCTGCGGGAATGGCCTGCAGCCGGCCGCCGAGGCTGCGTAGGCGTTCGTCGAGCGGCGCGAAGTCGCGCGCCAGCAGGCCGTAGATGGCGCCGCCGACGTTGTAGACCAGCGGATTCCACTCCTGCTCGCGAATCTCCTCGCCCTCGAAGATGGCCGACTCGATCTGGTTGCGCAGGATCTCGTAGTCGACCGCGTCGGCGGCGTCGAGGCGAGCGGGGTCGATGGCCTGGAGCTGGGTCAGCCAGCGCTTCTCAGCTTCGAGCGAGCGCTGGAAGCTCTCGGCCGAGTAGTCGTTGAGGCGATCGTCGTAGCGGTGGTCGCCGAGGTAGGTAGCGAACTCGGGGCTGCGCTCGAGCAGATCCTGCAGGTAGCCGTCGGCCAGCTCGACGAGCTCGTCGCCGGCGGACGACTCGGGCTCGGACCCTGCGCCGCACGCGGTCAGCAGCAAGACCGTTCCCAGCAAAAGGATTGTCCACGAAGCCTGCATGCGCCCCAGAATATCGCAGCGGCGGCAAAGGGTTTGCTTCGGCGGAGGCGCCGGTCCGACAATGAAGACCGGATGGCGGAAGCGGAACTAGCAGTTGCGCAGCAAGTCGACGACGAAGCGGAGCTGGTCGAGCGGACCAGAGCCGGCGATCGCGACGCATTCAATCGCCTGGTCGAGCGGAACGCCCAGAAGGTGTTCCGCATGGCGCGCCACATGACGCGCAACGACCAGGACGCCGAAGACGTGCTGCAGGAGGCCTTCTTGAAGGCCTACCGGCGGCTGGACCAATTCCAGGGCGACGCCAAGTTTTCCACTTGGCTGACCCGCATCGCCGTCAACGAAGCGTTGATGCGCCTGCGCAAGCGGCGCAATGACAAGACGGTCTCGCTCGATGAAGAGCTGACGCTGGGCGACTCGCCGATGCAGCGGGATGTGGCCGACGATGGCGATGACCCGGAAGAGAGCTACGAGCGCGCCGAGATGCGCGAGATTCTCGAAGACGCCATCGATGCGCTCGCCGAAGGCTACCGCACCGTCTTCGTGCTACGGGACGTGGAGGGTTTCTCCACTGAAGAAACCGCCGAGATGCTCGACCTGTCGATCTCGGCCGTGAAATCCAGACTGTTGCGCGCTCGACTGCAGTTGCGCGACAAGCTTCGCCGCAGGTTGAAGGGGCATGGGCGTGAAAAAGAAAATCACGTGTAAGTCGTTCCTGGACGACATGTCGAACTACATCGACGGCGACATCCCGCAGGAGCTGCGGGCGTCGCTGGAAGCTCATCTCGCCAAGTGCCCGGAGTGCTGGGTGCTGTTCGACGAGACCAAGCAGACGGTGGAGATCTTCCAGAGCTACAACTGCCATCCGCTGCCGGTCGACGTGAAGGACCGGCTGCTGGGCGCGCTGCAGAACCAGTGGGGCGAGCCAAAAAAATAGCGCATTCCGGCAAGTTGTGTAACTTCGTGAGAAACCGGATTCGCCGCAAGCGAGTCTAATCGCACAGGGGAGGCGGGTCGAGTCAGGCCCGTGGCGGTTAGATTGGCGTCCTCGCCTGTCTCCACGGGGGAGATAGTGTGGGGCGCGCAGGAGTTCAAGGAGTCTCGCGAATATGGCGACGGCGTTCACACAACCAATCCCCACGACAGCCCTTTGGGAAGATCCACTCGCACTACTGCCCCGACGCAAACCCCAATCGTTTGAAAAAGATCAGTCGATCTTCGCTCCGGAGGACCCGGCGGACAGCCTGTTTCTCGTCGTGAACGGGGCGATCAAGATCAGCCGCTTCTCCGACAACGGCCGGGAAACCGTGCTGGATGTGGAGTGCTGCGAATCCTTCTTCGGCATCACCAGCCTGCTGGGCGAGGCCGAGCGAGGAGAGATGGCCACGGCCCTGGAACCGAGCCAGGTGATGGAGTGGAGCATCATGGAGCTCCGCGACCTGATGGCCCGCACCCCGGACCTCGGGCCGGCGCTGATGCGGATGGTCGCGCGCAAGCTCAATGAGGCCGACGAGCGGATCGAGAGCTTCGCGGTGGACCACATTCCGCGGCGCCTGCTCAAGGCTTTGCTGCGCCTGGGCGAGCGCTTCGGCGAGACCCAGTCCGACTCCGAGGTGCACCTAATGCCGCTGACGCACGAGCTGTTGGCCAAGCATGTGGGTACGTCGCGCGAGATCGTGACGCAGCACATGAGCCAGCTCCGCCGCCGCGGCGTGATCGACTACTCGCGTTCCGGGCTCGACTTCAACCCACAGAGGTTGCGGCGCGAGCTGCTGCAAACCAAGTAGACGGATCCGCGCTAGCAACAAGGGCGCTTGTTGTCGCCGCTGTCTCCCGTGCAGATGGCATGGGAGGCTGCGCACTCGGCGCTCTCGAACTGCACGGTGGCATGCTGAATGCGGAACTTCTCGTCGAGAACGTGATGGATGCGCCCCAGAATGACCCGGCTCTCGGAAGGCGGCATGTCTCCGATGACGGCGTGGCAACTGAGGGCGTGCGAGTTCGACGAAAGGCTCCAAATATGAAGGTCGTGGACGTCAGAGACTCCGTCGATCGACCGTAGCGCAGCCTGGACGCTCCCCCACTCCAGGCCGCGCGGCGAGCCTTCGAGCAGAATATTGAGCGACTCGCCGATGACGCCCCAGGCGCTCCACAGGATGAGTGCGCCGATCAGGGCCGACAGCGCCGGGTCGATCCACAGCGCCGGGGTGTAGCTCATCACGATGGCGCCGATGATGATGCCCACCGACGAGAGGGCGTCGCCGAGCATGTGCAGAAAGGCGCCGCGGATGTTCAAGTCATTCTTGGAGTCGGCGTGCAGCGCCCGCATGACGATCACGTTCACCGCCAGACCGGCCGCCGCCACTACGATCATCACCATCTCCTCGACCGGCGTCGGGTTCAGGAGGCGCTGATAGCTCTCCCAGAAGATGTAGAGCGACAAGACCACCAGGACGAGGGCGTTGACGAAGGCCGCCAGCACGCCCGCCCTGTGGTAGCCGTAGGTCTTGGTCTTGTTGGGAGGCCGTTGCTGCCAGCGATAGGCGAACCAGGCCAGCAGCAGCGAGAGCGTATCGGTGAAGTTGTGTCCGGCGTCGGAGAGCAGCGCCAGCGAGTCCGCCTGGACGCCGGCGAGGAGCTCGACGACGATGAAGGCCGCAGTCAACCACAGCGAGAACTGGAGGTTTCGCCCCGTCGACGGGCTGTGGCTATGGGTATGCACGGCTGAGCTGCTCCCTCATCGGCTGCCCTCAATCTAGGAGACTCCCCCGGAGAGGGTCAACCGGCTCGACGGGGCCGCCGCTTGGAGGCCTTGGCCGATTGGGCGTCCGAACGCCGCGCGGGACCGCCGGCGGGAACCGGGACAGGCTCCGCGGGATCGACAGGCGGCGAGGGCGGAGAAGCCGCCGCGAACCAGAGTCCCCAGGCCAGCGCCGCCGTCAGCAGGGCCAGGGGCGCCATTTGCGACAGGAGCCGGTCGGCGGAGGTCTCCAGCCACCACTGGATCTCGTTGCGTCCGGTGGCATAGGCCAGCAAGGCGCCCAGAAACTGCGCGCCGGCCAACGCCGGAGCCGCCCAGAACCACCACGGCGCCCGCAGGCTCGCGCCGGCGGCCGCGCCGGCCAGCAGCAGCGGAAACGTCAACTGAAAGCCCGACACGCTGAAGGCTCGGCGCAACAGCGAGCGCAACGCCACGGCGAACAGGTCGCCATGAAAGTCGAGCAGCAGCGAAAAGCCGGCGGCCTCCACGCCGTGCGAAGAGCGCACGGCCGACCAGGCGCCCAACAGCACGACCGGCGGCGCCAGCAGCCAGGCCCACTCGGCCGCGGGCCGCTTGCCGCGCAGCAGGCCGACGGCGGCCAGCGCGACGAACGCCAGCAGGAAGAGCTGGCCCTCGTTCTTGGTCCAAGCTGCGGCGGTGGCCGCCAAGGAGGCCGCGATCCAGTCCCAGCGGGCGCCGTCGCGCAACGCCAGGATCAAGAAGCCGGCGGCCAGCGCGAAGTAGGCCGACAGCGCGGTGTCGGCGTAGCCGGCCAGCTCGAAGGCCACCCGCTGCACCACCGGAACCAGCGCCAGCAGGGCCGTCACGATCCCGGCCGTCAAGGGATTGGCCGCGCGCCGCGCCACGTAATGGAAAGAGCCCAGCAGCGCGAGGTAAAAGCAAGGGCTCAGCAGCTTGGCCGACTGGTCGGCGGCTTCGCCGGCGAGCCCATAGAGAAAGGTGGCGTAGAGGGGCGTCAGCAGCGGATAGCCCGGCTGCCCCACGAACTCCCGGGTGCGGTCGAGGTAGCCGCTCAGCGAGCCGTCGAGATAGAACGCCTTGGCCTTGAACAGCCAGATGGCCCAGGCGTCCCAGCTCTGGCTGGTCAGCGGCATGGCCCGCTCATAGGGCGCCCACACGGCCAGGGCCAGAGCCGCCGCGCCGACCGCCGCCGCTTGGGCCGGGTGAAAGCCCAGGCGTAGCGCCGGGCGCTCGCGCGTGAGCTTCCAGGCGGCCAGCGCCAGCAGGGGCGCCAACGCGAGCCAGGCATTGAGAGGGAGCCTCGCCGCGCCGGCGAAGAACAGTTCCACGGAAAGCGCGAACGCCCCCAGGCAAAAGCCCATGGAGAGGCCCTCGGCGGGGCCCGCCTCGAGCTTTCGGGGCAGCAGCAGCCATCCCAGCAGGGCGGTCAGGATCAGTCCGGCGTGCACCATCACCGCAGCTTGAAGACGGACACCACCGAATCGCCGCCCAACCGCTCGGCGCCTTCCGTGCGGGCGGCCAGGACGGCTTCGTCCCAATTTTCGGCAAAGGGCTCGGCGGCCAGGTTCTGGGGCGTGTCCCGAAAGACCGCCAAGTAGCCGCAGCCATCCGCCGGAGCCGACACGTCGGCCGTCACGGAGACCTTGCGGGGATAGAGAAGGTAGTCGAAGCGCGCGTTGTAGTAGTCGACGGCGGCGGGCCCGGCGTAGGCCAGCGTCTGGACGCAAGCGTCGGGGGGAACCTTCTCGGCGATGGCGTGCGCCACCGCAAACGCGGGGTTGTCGAGCAGCGCGGCGCGCTCGGCGAGGCTCTTGCTGTCCAAGGCGGCGAGCATCCGGCTCTGCCGCTCCCACTGGGTGCTGAGCGCCGGCGCGGCCAGGGCGGCCGACAGCGCCAGCACGCCGTAGAGAGCCAGGGCCGGAGTCGCTCGCGTCAACTCAGGATGGTATCACGCGCCTTTGGGCCCCAGGCTCAGGGCTCGGGCTCGGTCGGGGGCTCGTCGGGCAGCGGCTGCACGTCGTCGATCTCGGCGAACGAGATGGAGGCCTCGGCGGAGAACTTGCGGTAGAGCCGGAACTCCACATTGTTGCGGCTGATCTCGCGGCCGGCGCGCATCCGCACCTCGGCCTTGAGCGGCAACAGGAACTCGCTGCCGTTGATGTCGATGTAGTCGTAGTCGAGCCGCGTGGTGGCCCGGTGGATCGGGAAGCTCGGCGGAATGTCCTGCGCCTCCATGGCGATGCGCAGGGTCCGCTCGGTCTCCTTGTCGACATAGATGAGGCCGCCGTAGGCGGTGACGATCTCTTGGCGGGCGGGATCGTTGGGCCCGTCGCCGTAGGTCAGCCGCCAGCGGGAGCCGCTGCGCGTGACCCGAAAACTGAAGACGTAGACCGGTCGCGCCCGGAGCAGCGAGTGCCGCGCCCAGACGAACTGCGCGCCCGAGCGAGGCTCGAAAAGCTCCCGCAGCATGCTGCCGAACTCGCCGGTGCTGGTCGCCCCGCCGACCTCGTCGATCTTGCGCTCGCTGACCTGGTTGTTCACGCTGACGAGCTCGTAGTTCTCCGAGCCGTCGATGTAGCTGACCCGGGTCTTGAGCTCATCCATCTTGAGCCAGTCCATCTCGAGGCCGCTGGGGTCGAGATAGCGCCGGGTGATCTGCAGGCACAGAAAGTCCGGCAGGCGCTCGGTATATTCCAGCGCGGCGCGCCGGGCTTCTTCGATGATGCGCTTCTGCTCCTCTTCCGAGGGAGGCGGAGGCCCCGCCGGCTGCTCCTGCACGACCGCCTGCTGGGGCGGAGGCAGCGCCTGGCTCTCCTGCTGCAGGCGGCGCAGCTCGGCGACGGTCCGCGGTCCCACGCCCAGGCCCACAAACTCCTCGACCGTGCGGTCATCGAGCGAGAAGGCGAGTTGCTGCCCCTTGAGGTACTTGGCGACGTCTTTGTCGCTGAGACCCTGCGTGATCGAGGAGCGCAGCAAGTCTCGCAGTTGATCGAAGCGCAGGCCCGCCTGCGCCGACAGTCCGAACGCAAAAAGAACGGCTATTGCGAGGAGCTTGCGCACGATCACCCCACTCATTGTACGGACGCGCCGACGGCGCGCACGGATTCCTGTGATTGCTTACGCACGAAACGCCTCGGCGGGTCCTGTATAATTGGCCCTGTTCCGCACGAGCCTGTTGCGAGGAGAACCGCGATGTCGAAGACACTCAAGCTACGCCTGTTCATTCTGGCGATCACCGTCGCCGTGGGAGTGGGAGCGTACCACAAGTCCACCGAGGACATGATGGTCGACGCCGCCCAGGCGTTTCTGAAAACCCTGACGGCGGAGCAGCGCTCGCTGGCCGTCGCCGACTTCAAGTCCAACCAGCGGGAGAACTGGCACTTCGTGCCGGACAGCAACTTCCAGGAGACCTACAAGTACCCGCGGCCGGGCCTGACCTACGGCAAGATGGACGGCTACCAGAGGCACTTGGCCGACGCGCTGCTGTCGGCGAGCCTGAGCAAGGTCGGCTTCATCAAGGCCAAGACGATCATGAGCCTGGAGGACGTGTTGCGGATCAAGGAAAAGGACACGACCGGCCGGCGCGATCCGCTCAAGTATTACTTCCGGGTCTACGGCGAGCCGTCCAAGGACGGGGCCTGGGGCTGGCAGGTGGAAGGCCACCACATTTCGCTGCACTTCACCCTCAAGGGCGGCAAGCTGATCTCGACCACGCCGACCTTCTACGGCGCCAACCCGCACGAGGTGGACATTGAGCCGCGCAAGGGCCTGCGCCCGTTGGCGTCGGAAGAGGATCTCGGCTTCGCGCTGATGAGCTCGTTGAACGAGAAGCAGAAGGCCAAGGCGCTGGTGGCCAAGGAAGCGTACAAGGACATCCTGACGGCGGCCGACACGCGCGCCAAGCTCGAGAATCAGCCGGCCGGCCTGCCCGCTTCCGAGCTGACGGCCAAGCAGTACGAGATGCTGCTGGGGCTGATCGAGGAGTACGCCTCGAACGTGCCCGCCGAGATCACCGCCAAGCGCATGCAGCAGGCCAAGTCCACCGCCAAGAACAAACTGATGTTCGCCTGGGCGGGCGCGACCAAGCCCGACATCGGCGACTACTACCGCATCCAGGCGCCGACGTTCCTGATCGAGTACGACAACACGCAGAACGACGCCAACCACACGCACACCGTGTGGCGGGACTATGACGGCGACTTCGGCCGCGACATGCTGGCGCTGCACCACCGGATGTTCGACCACGGCCTGGGCGTGGCCGCCGCCGACTAACGGGCCGCAAACGCCCCACAGCGAGGGGGCGAGGATCTTTCGTCGATAGGGCATGCTGAAAGGCATGCCCTTTGACGTTGGGTTCGTCGTTTTCCCGCGGCTGACGCTGCTCGACCTAGCGGGACCCTATGAGGTCTTCGGGCGAGTTCCCGAGGCTCGCTTGCACTTGATCGCCCGGGACCGCCGGCCGGTCCGTAGCGAGCACGGACTGACGATCGAACCCACCGCGATCTTTGCGGAAGCGCCCGCCTTGGATCTGCTGTGCGCGCCGGGCGGTCCCGGCGTGAACGCGGCGCTCGACGATGAGGCGACGCTGGATTTTCTGGCGCAGGCGGGAGCCGGGGCCCGCTACGTTACCTCGGTGTGCACGGGCTCCCTGCTGCTCGGCGCCGCCGGTTTGCTGGTCGGCAAGCGGGCCGCCTGCCACTGGGCGTCCAGGCAGTTTCTGACGATGTTGGGAGCCATCCCGGTGGCCGAGCGCGTCGTGGTCGACGGCGCCACGATCACCGGCGGCGGCGTGACGGCCGGCATCGACTTCGCGCTGCGCGCCGTGGCGGAAATTTTTGGCGAGCCGACGGCGCAGGGCATCCAGTTGATGATGGAGTACGCGCCGGCGCCGCCGTTCGAGAGCGGGACGCCGGAGACGGCTCCCGCGCCTGTCTTGGAAGCCGTACGCGACCGCTTGCGGGCCCAGCAGGCCGACCGGGAAGAGCGGTTGGCGCGGCTGGCGGCCCACCGCAAAATCGTCCCTCATGAGCGGGGAGCGGCGGGCCTAGAATAGGTCCATGACTCGACGCTCCCTCCTGGCCGGCGCACCCTTGGCCGCCGCCGCCGGCGCCGCCCAGGCGCAGTCCGGCCCTCGCAACATGGCGATTTCCAGCAGCAACGGGATGGTCTGCTGCAACCGCGTGTTGCAGATGCTCAACGCGGGGCACGACACGCTCGACGCCGTGGTCGCCGGCGTGAACATGGTGGAGGTCGACCCCGAGGACACCAGCGTCGGCTACGGAGGCTTGCCGAACGAGGACGGCGTGGTGGAGCTCGACAGTTGCCTGATGCACGGGCCGACGCGGCGAGCCGGAGCGGTGGGTGCGCTGCGCGGAATCAAAACGCCCTCGAAGGTGGCGAAGTTGGTGCTCGAGCGGACCGACCACGTGATGCTGGTGGGCGAGGGAGCGCTGCGGTTCGCCAAGGCGCACGGCTTCCAAGAAGAGGAGCTGCTGACCGAGCGCGCGCGGCTGGCTTGGCTGACCTGGAAGGAATCGCTCGGCACGGACTGGGGCCCCGGGCTGGACGCGCCGCCGGACCAGGGCAACGCCCGCCTGCGCGAGCTGTTTCCCGATGCGCGGCCGGAGTGGTTCGCCTGGGCGCGGGAGGTGGCGACGAACCCGCCGACGGGCACCATCAACTGCCTGGCGCTGAACGCCAAGGGCGAGATGTCCGGTTGCACGACGACGAGCGGGCTGGCCTGGAAGATTCCGGGCCGGGTAGGCGACTCGCCGATCATCGGCGCGGGCTGCTTCGTGGATCAGGAAGTGGGCGCGGCGGGCTCCACGGGGCGCGGCGAGGAGAACATCCGCATCTGCGGCGCTCACACGATCGTGGAGAACATGCGCCACGGCATGAGCGCCGAGGAGGCCGTGCTCGACGCTATCCGGCGCGTCGCCCGCAACTACGACAACGACCGCGCCCGGCTGGAGAAGTTCGACCTGTTCTTCTACGCCCTGCGCAAGGACGGCCAGCACGCCGCGGCGACGTTGTGGGATCGCTCGGCCAATTCGCCGAAGCGGCGGCAGTACGTGGTCAACGACGGCTCGGGCTCGCAGTTGGCGGATGCGAGCTACCTGCTGGAGAGAGGTTAGCGCCTTCAGCCGCGGAGCTCTTTCGCCACGCCCTGCACGCCGGCCCACAGCAGCGCCAAGTCCACGGCGCAGCTCACGACTTTCATGCCGTGCTCGATGGCGACCTTCGCGAAGGCGGCGTTGCGCACGTGGATGGCCGGCATCTTGCCGTGGTCGTTGCAGGCCTGCACGACCTCGTCGATGGCGCCGAGCAGCTTGGGATGGTCCCACTGCCCGCCCACGCCGAGCGAGATCGAAAGATCAGCCGGGCCGATGAACAGCGAGTCGAGGCCTTCGACGGCGGCCAGCTCGTGGCGCGCCTCCAGACCTTTCACGGACTCGATTTGGGCGAAGATCAGCGTCTCGTCGTTCATGTGACGGATGATCTCGCCGAACGCCACGTTCTGGTAACCCACCTGCGGAGCGCCGAGACCGAACCCGCGTACGCCGCGCGGCGGGAACTTGGCCCAGCTCACGGCGTTGCGCAGTACGTCCGGCGACTCGACGCGCGGAAAGATGATGCCCTCGGCGCCGCCGTCCAGAGCGCGCGCCACCAGATCGTACTGGAAGTCGGCGACGCGCAAAATCGGGCTGACCGGGGTCTGCAGGCAGGTCTTGGTGATTTCCTGCAGCGTCTCGGTGGTGAAGGGCCCGTGCTCGGCGTCCAAAAACAGCCAGTCGAATCCCGCCGCGGCGGCCATCCGAGGGAACTCGGTGGTGGTCAGTTGGTTCTGACCGATGCCGAGCGCGACGCCGCCTTCACGGACGAGCTTCTTGACGGGATTCAGACGCATCGGGCCCAGTATCGCATGGGCGGGGGCCTCAGGCGGCGGAGCGCTTGAGCTGGCCGCAGGCGGCGTAAATATCCAATCCGCGAGGCCGTCGGACGAAGCACGGCAGGGAGCGCTCGACGATCTGGTGAAAGCTGTCGACGCGCTCGGGCGAAGGCGTCTCGAAGTCGATGCCGGGGCCGGGGTTGAGGGCGATCAGGTTGACCTTGGCCTTGAGCTGGCCCAGCAACGAGACCACCCGCCGGGCGTCGTCGTCGGAGTCGTTGACGCCCTTGAGCAGCACGTACTCGAACATCAGCCGCTCCCAGGGCCGCACAGGGTAGCCGCGGCAGACGTCGATCAGATCCGCCAATCGGTACTTCTTGGTGATTGGCATCAGCCGCAAACGCTGTTCCTCGGTGGAGGCGTTGAGAGAGATCGCCAGCTTGGGGCGAATCTCGTGGCGGCCGAGCTCTTCGATCCGCGGGATGATGCCGGAGGTCGAGACCGTGATGCGGCGCAGCGGGATGCCGACGCCCTTGTCGTCAGCCATCAGGCGAACGGCCTTCATCGCGTTGTCGAGATTGAGCAGCGGCTCGCCTTGGCCCATCATCACGATGTTGAGGGGGCGCGTGCGGGGCTCGAGAGCGTGGGCGCGGCACAAGGCCAGCACTTGGCCGATGATCTCGCCGGCGGTCAAATGGCGCTCCAGCCCGAGCAAGGCCGTCAGGCAGAACTTGCAGTCCACCGGGCAGCCGACCTGCGAGGAGATGCACAGGGTGTCTCGGCGCTGCTCCGGGATGAAGACCGCCTCGATGGTTTTGGAGTCGGCCAAGCCGAGCAGGTACCGGACCGTTCCGTCGGCGGCGTGAACGGCCTGAGCGGTGGCCGGCAGGCCCCAATCGTGGTCCCGGGCCAAGCTCTCCTGCAGAGACCGGGGCAGCGTCGTGGATTCCTCGATGCTCCCAAGTCGTTCTCGATAAAGAGAATGGTAGAGCTGCCGGGCGCGGAAAGGCTTCGACCCGAGGCCGTCGACGACCTTTTCCAGGTCGCTAAGCTCTTTCCCGACAAGGGCTTCCCGCATCTCCTCATTCTAGCCGGAACAGCTTTCGTCCCGTGCTAGCATCAGAGTTCCAGCCCGAAGTTCCATGACTGAAGAGCTACTCCCTCACGCGGACGCAAACGTCCGCAAGACCACGCTTTCAAACGGGCTCCGCATCGTCAGTGAAGAGATGCCCCACGTCCGTTCGGTCGCGGTTGGTATTTGGGTCGGTCAGGGTTCTCGTCATGAACACGAACAGGACCATGGCCTGACGCATTTTGCCGAACATATGGTCTTCAAGGGCACCGAGGAACGCTCAGCGGAGGACATCGCCTGCTCGATCGACGCGATCGGCGGACACTTGGACGCGTTCACGACCAAGGAGAGCGTGGCCTTTACGGCGAAGGTCCTCGACGAGCGGCTGCCGCTGGCGCTGGACATCGTCTCGGACATGACCCTGCGGCCGGCTTTTCGAGAAGAGGACATCGAGAAGGAAAAAGGCGTCGTTCTCGAAGAGCTGAAGATGGACGAGGACAACCCCGACTACCTCATCCACGACCTGTTCTCCTCGAGCTTCTGGCGCGGGCACGCCTTGGGACGTTCGATCATCGGGACGAAATCGTCGATCCAGGCCTTTGAGCAGCGGCAACTGCGCCGCTTCTTCGAGGGGGCCTTTCAGCCCGCGCACCTGCTGGTGACGGCCGCCGGCCGGCTGCAACATGACGCTTTCGTGAAGCTGGTGGACGAACGCTTCGGCGGCATGGCGCCGCGCGTCGTGGAACCGGCCGCGCCGCCGCCGGCGCCCACGCCGTCCATTACTCTGCGCGACAAGCCGGCGCTCGAGCAGTTGCACCTCTACCTCGGCGTCGGCGCGCATGCCATGGCCGACCCGCGGCGCTTCTCCGCCTACGTGCTGAGCACGCTGCTGGGCGGAGGCTTCAGCTCGCGGCTGTTCTTGAAGATTCGCGAGCGCGCGGGCCTGGCCTACGCGGTCTACTCCGATCTGAACCTGTACGCCGACACCGGCTATCTCTCCGTGTACGCCGGGACCTCCCTGGAGGCCTTGCCCAAGGTGCTCGAGTACGTGATGCGGGAGTTCCGCGACGTGAAGGACAACTTGGTGCCGGCCGAAGAGCTGCGGCGGGCGAAGGATCACCTGAAAGGCAGCCTGATGCTGAGCTTGGAGTCGACGTCCAGCCGCATGTCGAACTTGGCGCGGCAGGAGAAGTACTTCGAGCGCTCCTTCTCCCTCGACGAGGTGGTCGACCGCATCGAGCAGGTCACGGCCGAAGAGGTCCGGGATCTCGCCGCCGAATGGTTCCAGCAGGAGCGGATTGCGGCGGCCGTGCTGGGAGACCTGCGCGGCGTGGGGATCGATCGCGAGCAGCTAGCCTGCTGAAACGCTTCGGCGCGTGCCATCCTAGGGATCGAGGACGGGAGCGTTCGGCTTGCTGCGCCTTCGAGAGATCCCTGCAACATTGGGCGAGGCTCTGCACGGGGCCATCCACGACAACTGCTTTCTGCTCGCGAAGGCCGCTTCGTACTCGGCCGCGCTGTCGCTGTTTCCCGGTCTGATCGTCCTCACCGCCATCCTGTTCCGGGGCAACGCCTCGGAGACGCTGCGCGATCTGTCGCAGGCGATGGGCAACGTGCTTCCGCCACAGGTGCACAGCATGCTGTCGGCGTATCTTTCGGTGGAGGCCGAGCGCTCCTGGCTGGTGCTGACGGTGGCGACGCTGGCGGCGGTGATCTTCGCGGCGGACTTGATGGGGAGCCTGATGGAGGGCTTTCGGGCTGCTTACCACGCGCCGCGCCGGGCTTCGCTGTGGAAGGATTATTGGATCTCGGTGGCGCTGGTCTTCCTGTCGATCTTTCCGCTGGCGGCGGCCAACGCGGGCATCATCCTTTCGCGACAGATCGAAGCCTGGGCGGCGCAGACGTTCGGGCCGGCGCGCTGGCTGGCGGAGACCTCGCGGCTGTCGTGGTGGACGATTGCGCTGGCCACCTTCACGCTGATCCTGTCGTTCCTCTACTACGTGGCCCCCAATCGGCGGCAACGATGGCGGGACGTTTGGCCGGGAGCGGCGTTGGCGGCCTCGCTGCTGGCCCCGACAACGGGCCTGTTCACCTTCTACGTGCAACGGATCGCGCGCTACCGGGAGCTGTACGGCAACCTCTCCACGCTGGTGGTGCTGATGATCTGGACCTACATGGTCAGCGTGATCGTGATGCTGGGCTGCGAGTTCAACGCGGCCCGCGAGAGGCGCCTGGGAACCCTGCCGCCCAGGCCCCGCGAGACGGCGTAGGCCGGCGGGAACCTCGCTAAGCTGGTACTCGTGCCGGTCACCCATCGCCCCAGCGAGCCCTCCGACTACCGTGCCATCGCGGCGCTGATGGTCGAGGCCCTGGAGGTCCCAGCCGACGCCGTGTCGCTCGACCGCCGCCTGTTCGACTGGAAGTGCTGGTCGCCGCACCCTTCGACCGAGCGCAGCCGCGGTGTGCTGCTCTACCAGGACGACAAGCTGCTGGCCTACTGCGGCGGTTGGCCGATCCGGCTCGCCGGGGAGGGCGGCGCGTGGGAAGCCACCCATACGATCGACTGGGTGGGCCGTGCTGACGCGCCCGGCGCAGGATTGCAGGCCCTGAAGTTGCTTACGCGCGGCTGCGGCGCGGTGTTTTCCGTGGGCGGCAGCGAGATCACCCAGAAGATCCTGCCGATTTTCGGCTACAAGCCGTTCAACCGCATCGTACTGGCGAGCCGACCGTTGCGCTGGGCGCAGCCGGCGTTGGCTCGAGGCCTGGATTGGAAGACTCCGGCGCGGGTGGCGCGCAACGTCTGGCGGCGGCTGCGTCCGGGCGTGGCGCTGTCGGCGGGATGGAGCGTGCGGCGGGTCGAGCCGGCGGAGGTTCCCGAAGCTTTGTGGCCGGTGGCGGGTCCGGGCGAGGTCGTCAGCGCGCGCTCGGCGGAGGAGATCGAGCGGCTGCTCGGCTGCCCGGTGTTCGAGGACCCGGGGTGCTTCCTGCTGCTGCGGGGGGAGAAGCCGGTCGCCTACTTTGCGTTGGCCCACACCCAAGGGCGGGCGAGGCTGCTCGACTACGGGCCCAACGGGCTGGATGAAGAAACGGCGTATCGCTTGGGCTGCGCGGCGCAAACGCTGGCTCGGGCGTCGGCCGCTGGCAGTGCGGATATTTTGGCGGCGTCGAGCGAAGAGCCGGCGTTGGCGGGCTGGAGCCGCGCGGGCCTGACGCCGGAGACGGTCGAGCCGATCAAGGTGTGGCGGATCGCGCCGGAGTTGAAGGAGGTCGAGCGGTTTCGGCTGACGCTGATGGATTGGGATTCCGCGTATTTGTAGGGTCGGAGCGAGTAGCTGGCTTTAGCTGGGTATTCGTGTTCGATGCCGCGAATCCACGGCCCAACCCCAATCGAACCCGAAGCAATGAACCGCCGGGAAATCCCGGCGGCTCATTGGGCGGCGTTCGATACGGCGAACCGATGGACCTGCCCCAACACGGACAGAAGCAGCGAACCGCCGGTTGAAAACCGGCGGCTCATGGGCGTGCGACTGCACTAGACTACGGTTTCAAGCTTTCTCATGCCGATCGACGTCATCCTGCTGCTTGCCGCCACGGTCTTCCAGCCGGAAATCCCCAAGGTCTGGACCGAAGAGGCGGTTCGCGAGCTCGAGGTTCCCCTGGCGCAAACGGAGCTGTCGCCCCGGCACATCTCCGAGGCCGACTACTACGGCATCCCCGAGCGCAAGGTGTACCGAACCTATCCGGTCTACCACCCGGATCGGGAGCCCGAGGGCTACTGGCAATGGCTCCATGAGAGGGAGCCGGAGATCGCCTTCGACCCGGCCCAGCTCCGCACCCGCGAAGACTGGATCGCTGCCGGCGACCGGGTCTTCCACGCGCCGGTGTCATTCGGGCCGGTCTTCTTCGGCGAGCGCGAGGTGCGCGACCCGAAGTTCTTCGAGGCGACAGGTATGCCCGTGGCCGCCGACGGGACGGTCCCGTTCGCGAGTTGGGTGGTGCGCGAGAAGGGCAAGGTGGAGCTGGGCTCGATGGGCTGCAATACCTGCCACACGAGGGTGCTCGACGACGGGACGGTGGTTCCGGGGGCCCCCAGCAACAATCCGGCGGACCGGCAGGGCGCCCGGATGCTCGGGCAGGCCGCCCGGTTCATGGGGCCCGAGAAGATTCTCGATCAGATCCGGAACTTCGCCTTGCAGTTCGAGCTTCCCGGGCTGAAGCAGGATCTGAACCGGCGGGCGCGGACGATGTCGCTGGACGAGCTGATCGCGGCGGGCCAAGCGATTCCGGCCGGGGTGACGGCGCGCGCATTCACGAGCATGTTCGTGCCGCCGCAGATCCCCGACCTGATCGGCGTGGCGGAACGGCATTTTCTGGACCACACCGGCTTGGTGCGCCAGCAAGGCCCCGCCGACCTGATGCGCTACTCCACGCTCGTGCAGGACATGATGGGCTACGCGCGCTACGGCGACGCCGAGCCCATGCGCAAGCCGGAGCCGGGCAAGGGCGCCCGCCACAGCGACGCCCAGCTCTACGCCTTGGCGCTGTACCTGTATTCGCTGCAGCCGCCGCCCAATCCGCATCCGTTCGACGATGCGGCTCGGCGAGGGAAGGAAGTCTTCGAGAAGCAGGGATGCGGAAGCTGCCACGCGGCGCCGCTGTACACCAATAACAAGCTGACGCCGGTGGAAGGCTTCGAACCCTCCCAGGCCGATCGCAAGAAGTTCAACGTAATGAACCGGCGGGTCGGCACAGACCCTCGCTACGCGTTGCAGACCAAGAAGGGCACCGGCTACTACAAGGTGCCGTCCCTGAAGGGCGTCTGGTATCGCGGACCGCTGGAGCACAACGGCTCTGTGGCGACGCTGGAAGACTGGTTCGATGCGGCGCGGCTGCGCGACGACTACGTTCCGACGGGCTTCAAGCCCGCCGATGCGCCGACGCACGCAGTCAAAGGCCATGAGTTCGGTCTGGACCTGCCGGCGCAAGAGAAAGCCGACCTGATCGCCTTCCTGCGCACTTTGTAGTTTGCCCCGGCCCAACCCGGCGGTATGCTGGCGGCATGCTCGCCCGCCTCGCCCTCCCCTTCCTGGTCGCCGCCATCGCCTTCGGGCAGGCGGTCGACGTACCGCTGCAACCCCTGGCGCAGCAAGTGCGCCGACTGGAAGACGCCCTCAGCTACCTGGGCCAGCCTTTGCCGGAAGAGACCCACGCGGCGCTCAACCAGGCCATGGCGATGGAGAACGAGTCCGCCGCCGTCAAGAAAATCCAGGATCTGCTGGAGCCTTATGTGTTGGTGCAGGTCGAGATCAACCCGGAGAGCCGCGTCAAGGTCCTGCCCGGGCCGGCCAAGCCGGAGTTGGTCGAGGGCGGCACGCGGCTGTTCCTGGTGAAGGTCGTCAACCAGGCCGGCGTAACGGCGCCGCTGGTCGTGGAGAGTCCCAACTCCGGCGACGTCTTTCTGCGCTCGCGCGGGGAGCACGAGCCCAAGATGGAGCTGACCCGGCAGGACGTCAACGAGCGCTGGGCCAGTTTCTCCATCCACCAGAAGCCGCCGATGTGGGAGCGGCTGACGGGTTTGGGCGTGGAGTACGCGGTGCTCGAAGCCTACTCGCGCGACGCCGGTCAGCGCTCCGCCAAGCTGGCTTTCAACGTCGGCCAAGGGACGCAGGACATCGGCTTTCGCAACGACATTCTGGTGCTGTTCACCGCCGAGCCCGCGCCGACGCTGCGCCTGCGGGTGAAGAACGAGGACGGCGAGCCGGCCATGGCTTCCTTCATCGTGCGCGACCGCCAGGGAAGGCTGTATCCGAACCCTGCCAAGCGCCTGGAGCCGGATTTCCCCTTCCAGCCGCAGGTCTATCGCTACGACGGCGAGACGCTGAATCTGCCGCCGGGCTACTACACGATGGAGGCTTCCGGCGGACCGGAGTACTTTACGCGCACCAAGGAGTTTCCGGTCACGGCGGACGGCCCGGGGGAAGTCGACGTGCAACTCCAACGCTGGATCGATCCCTCGACCTACGGCTGGTATTCGGGCGACCATCACGTGCACGCTTCCGGCTGCGCCCACTACAAGAACCCCACCGAAGGCGTGAAGCCCGAGGCGATGATGCGGCAAGCGCTGGGCGAGAACCTCAACATCAGCTCGGTGCTGACCTGGGGGCCGAGCTGGTACCACCAGAAGCAGTACTTTTCCGGGACGGACCACCAGCTCTCCGAGCCCGACCGGCTGATGCACTACGACGTGGAGGTTTCCGGCTTCCCCTCGGCGCACGCCGGGCACCTGATCCTGTTGGGGCTGAAGGAAGACGACTATCCCGGCACGACCCGCATCGAGCAGTGGCCCACCTGGGACCTGCCGGTCCTGAAGTGGGGCAAATCCCAGGACGCCATCACGGGCTTTTCGCACTCGGGCTGGGGATTGGAGGTCCGCACCGACGAGTTGCCGAACTACGAGATGCCGGGCTTCGACGGCATCGGAGCCAACGAATACGTCGTCGATGTGACCGACCCGGAGACGATCGACTTCATCTCGACCGTTGATACCCCGGCCGTGTGGGAACTCAACATCTGGTACCACACGCTGAACGTAGGCTTCCGGACGCGGATCTCCGGCGAGACAGACTTTCCCTGCATCTATCAGGCAAAGGTGGGGCTGGGCCGAAGCTACGTGAAGCTGGACGAGCTGAGCTACCGCAACTGGATTGAGGGCGTGCGGGCGGGCGCCGCCTATGTCTCGGACGGCAAGAGCCACCTGATGGACTTCGAGGTCAACGGCCGGGCGTTGGGAGAGGACGGCTCGGAGATCAGCGTCAAGCCGGGCGAGACGGTGCAGGTCAAGCTGAAGGCGGCGGCGATGCTGCCGGAGTTTCCGGACCCGAGCTTTGCCGGGCTGCGCTATGACCAGAAACCCTACTGGGACGTGGAGCGCGCGCGGATCCAGGGCACGCGGGAGGTTCCCGTGGAGATCGTGGTGAACGGCAAGCCGGTGGCCCGCAAGAACCTGCGGGCGGATGGAGAGGTTCGCGAGATGGAGTTCGAGGTCCCGGTGGAGCGCTCGAGCTGGATCACGGCGCGCATTCTGTATTCATCGCACACCAATCCGTTCTTCCTGGTGGCGGGCGGCAAGCCGATCCGGGCTTCGCGACGCAGCGCCGAGTGGTGCTTGGCGGCGGTGAACCAGTGCTGGACGCAGAAGGCGCCGCGGATTCGCGACGAAGAGAAAGAGGCTGCCCGCAAGGCTTATGACCGGGCGCGGGAAGTGTATCAGCGGCTGATCGGAGAGAGTGAGGCGCCGTAGGGCCGTTTCCGATTGCCGCCTTGCCATATTGCCGTAGTCCGGGGGTGAGACTAGTTTGCGCCGGGCCGAACCGGCCAGTGCGGCGCTACTGCTCACCGGGCTGGGAGCGGCCTGGCTCCGGGCGCCCAGGTGCAACAGCGAAATGACGGTGCGCAGCCGCATCCGTCGCTGATCCAGTTGGAGCACAATAGAACCGAATGCCGCCATCGCGCCCGCCCGGTCCGGCCCGCACGGATCCGGAAGCTCTCTTCTGCCCCGCTTACACACCGGGCCCGCTCGGAATCCGAGATCAGGGCGACCCCAACGTCTGCGCCGAGGCCGCTGACAGCCCCGGCGCTCTGGGCCGCAACGACCTCTCGGAGCAGATCTGCCTCCCCGACGACTACTTCGAGCCGGGCTACGACCCGGTGTGCATCTATGAGGACATCGAGGACGACAAGGAAGTCTACTCGTTCAGCGAGGAAGTGCTACTCGGATACGCCAAGACGACCTTCGGCTTCACCGGCTCGGCGCTCGACACCGCCACTCTCATCCAGGTGATGAAAGAGTTCGGCGTGAGCAAGAACCAGGGCCAGTATTACTACAAGGTCATCAAGGGGAAGCGGTACATCATCTTCAAGGGCTACGCCGGCCTGCGCAGGTCGCTCACGCTTCCGCGGTATCTGGCCGACGACCTGCGCGTGACGAACATGATGATCGGGACCAAGGGAATGGCGCAGAGCGCAGCCAAGGGCGGCGCGATCACCTTCATCCTCGTGGCGGCCATCGAGATCGTGGAGTACCTGCTCTCCGACGACGAGTTGCTCAGCGACCTGGGCGTGGACATCTTCATGGGCATGACCAAGACCGCCATTGCCTCAGCCGCCGGGTTCGTGGCCGGAGCCCTGGCGGGAGCGGTGCTGGGCACGGCCGTGGCGCCGATCGCCGCCGGCATTCTGGTGGGAATCGCGGTGGGCGTGGCGCTGGACTACGCCGACCAAAAGCTCGGTCTGACGACGGCCATGCGGGAGGCCGCCAAGGAGGCGCTCAAGCCGATCCAGGCCGACTTGCAGAAGGCCAAGCGCCAATGGGAGTTTCTCAACCGCTCCGACGGCGCCGGCATCCTCTGGCTGATGAACCGGATGGCCTACTGAGGCCCGTCCCCTACGACGAGTAGGCGATGGCGAGCTGGGGAGTCTCCAGCCGCTTGCCTCCCTGGTGCAGCGATTCGAAGGCGAACGCCAGCATGCCGGTGGTCAACAGCGTACGCTCCACCGGGTTGGGCAGCTTGCCGTCAGCCACCAGATTCTCGAAGTTGCGGGCCATGAAGCCCCAGTGGCCGTGCAGGTAGAGCTGGATGCGGCAGTCGGTGGAGAGGATCTCGCCGCCGCCCTTGGGTTGCGCCGCGAACACCCAGCTCCGCAGCAGGCCGTTGCAGAGGAGGATGCGGCCCTTCAGCCCGTCTTGGTACTCGATCAGAACCAGCACGGGGTTCTCGACGAGCTCGCGCGGATCGCCCTCCACGCGGGTGGGCGTACGGGCCAAAGCCGCCTCCAGCAGCTCCCGCGACCAGACGCCTTCGTCGGCCAGCTCCCAGACCTTCGGCCCCTGAATCGCCTGGATGGAGGAGACGCCGACTTCCCCGCCCCGGCGCTTCTCGACGATCGCCTGCAGGGCTTCCAGCGTGTGGAAACCGTAGGCGTCGGTCTGGCCGAAGCCCACCACCATCGCCTCCTCGAGCTCGGTCTCGGGCGCCAGCTCGAGCGGCGGATAGCGCCACGTGAGCGACACGGTCGAGCCGGCCATCAGCGGGATCGAGAGCTCGCGCGCCGCGTCATACATCCAGCGCGCTTTCTCGAAGTCGTAGGAGAAGTGCTTGTCGCTGTAGATCGGCGCGGTACGGCCGTCGGCGCGCATCGCGTCGATGATCTGGCGGAAGAACTCGTAGCGCGGGTAGAGCTTCTGGCCCTTCTCGTTGTCCGGGTAGTCGCCGTGCTCCACGATCAGGGCGACGCCGTCGACGGCCAAGCGGTCTCCGCCGCAGCGCAGGGCCTCGGCGATCGTGGGGTAGATGCCGAAACCGTACTCCGCTGCCAAGTCGCGCGCCATGTCTTCGGGCGGAAACTGATCGACATACATCGAGGCGATCTCGAGCCGCGACTGGTGGCTCACGCCGTTGAGGCGGTAGCCCTCCAGAATGCGGTGCAGAAAGACGTCGGCATGCGAGTTGGGACGGTAGACGCTGGTGATGGCCGCAATGCGCGGCTTGGCCGGCGGCGGCGCATCGCCGCATCCGAACAGGGCAAGCGGGGCTGTAAGTAGGAGGTCTCGGCGGCGCATCGGCAAGTTCAAGCGGTTCGTTAGTAGATCGTATCCTTGATGCGCTGCGGATAGGCGGCGTCGTAGGCGGCTTGGTCGAACTCCGCGTCGCAGGCCTCCCGCAGCAGGGTTCCGGCCGAGGGCAGCTCGTCGCGGTCGATTCGGGCTTCGGGGTTCCAAAGCTTGGAGCGCATCAAAGCTTTGGGGCACTGGTAGTAGACCGACTCGATGCGGACGACGATCACGCTGCGGGGCGCCTTGCCCTGCTCCTCAAACGAGGCGCACAGCTCGGCGTCGGCCACGATCTCGGCCCGGCCGTTGACGCGCAGCGTTTCGCCCACGCCGGGGATCAGGAACAGCAGCGAGATGCGGGGATCGCGGACGATGTTGCGCAGGGCATCGAGGCGGTTGTTGCCTCTGCGGTCCGGCAGCAGCAGGGTCTTCTCGTCCGCCACGCGCACGAAGCCGGGCGGGTCGCCACGCGGAGAGCAGTCCAGCCCTTCCGGACCGGAGGTGGCGATAACCGCGAACGGAGCCTTTTCGATGAAGGCTCGGTAGCCGGCCGACAGCGCCGGGAGCTCCTTGCGCAGGGACAGCTCCATCGGCTCTCCGTAGAGCTCCGCGAGCTCTTCGGTCGTGGTGATCCGCCGCCAGTTCGCCTGCATCCAGCGACGATAGCACGGGTACGCGGCATGGCCGTGCAAGGGGCCTGAAACAGGAAGGTCATCCCAGGAACCTGACCGACTCCTGGGAGAAAGCCCCCGTGAAGAAGGGGCCGCCCACGACCTCCAGCGGCTGGACCGGGCGCACCGAGGGCCGACGCATCGACTGGATCCTCTACCGAGGCGCGCTGAAACCTCTGTCGCTCGAGACGATCGACTTTCACCGCGGCGCGAGCTACCCCTCCGACCATTACCCCGTGTACGGGGAGTTCCTGCTCGCGCCGTAGGGGGCGTCTACTGCGCCAGGGCCTCCTCGAGCACCCGGCCCGAGACGTTCGGCATCTCCAGACCCAGCAGCCGCGCCACGGTCGGGGCGATGTCGACGTTGCGGACGTGGCCGATGGTCACGCCCTTCTTGATTCCCGCGCCCGACAGAGCCAGCGAGGTGTACATGCTGGGGTGCGACGGCAGATAGCCGTGGCCATGCGAAGGCTTGGCCATCACCACCCGCTCCATCTTGCCGCCGGGCTCGACGGTCAGGAAGGTGTTGATGTCAGGCAGAACCATGTACTGGCCCCGCATGTACTTGCTCTCCTCGTAGCGCGGCAGGCCCAGGGCGTGCAGGTCGTCGGGCCGCACGATGCGGGCGATGTTGGGGTGCCGGCTGAGCTCGGCGAAGGCCTTTTCGAGCTTGGGCGCGTCGGTCGCGGCGTCGAAGCTGTCCTTGAGCTTGATCGAGAGCGTCCAACCGTAGCCGCCCAGCTCCAGCTTGTCGGCCACGCCGGCGCGCTCGAAAGCCGGCAGCACGTTCATCTTGTGGTAGACGGAGTGGAAGCCGTGGTCGGCGGCGACGACGAACGTGGTGGTCTCGGCCAGGCCGAGCCTTTCAACAGCGTCCATGAGCAGCCCGACGGCCGCGTCAGTGTGGGTGAAAGCGGCCTGCGAGAGGTAGTGGTGGGGCCCGTGCTCATGCTGAGCCTCGTCGGTGACGAGGAAGTGGATGGTCAGCAGGCCGGGTTCGGCGGTCTCCAGGGCGTAGGCGGCGGCCTCGGCCAGGATGCGGTCGGCGGCCATCATGCGGTCGGAGCCGTACCAGGCGAAGTAGAGGTCGATCGGCACGCCGGCGGCGCGCAGCTTGTCGAGAATCGCGGTCGGCACGGCGCGGATCTCACCCTTGTTTTCCGGCGTGAAGACCTCGGGGATGTTGAAGTCGATCGAGGGATCCTCGCGGGTCTCGGGCCAGAAGAACGAAGCCGTCGTGAGCCCCTTGGCCTTGGCCGCGTCGAACAAGGTCGGGACCAGCACGATCTCCTTGCGGGGCTTGTTGGTGGGGTGGAAGCGCTCGCCGGTTTCCCGATCGGTCAACCCGTTCGACAGAACGCCATGCAGGCGGGGCTCCACCCCGGTGAGGATGGTCGTGTGCGACGGGTGCGTCACCGAGGGAAACACGGTTTCCGACGACGCGGCCCACACGCCGTCGCGAATCAGTCGCCGGATGTTCGGCAGCTCCAGCTCCTGATTCGTCAGGTGATAGGCGGCGAAGCCGTCGATCGAAATCAGGATGACGCGCTTGGAGGGTTGGGCGGCCAAGGGCAACGCCAGCAGGAGCAGCAGAAAGAATCGCATGGCGCCTGACAGGATAGCGCCCGGCGGTTGCGAAGTGGTTGCGAGCGGGCGCCTTCGCAGTTGCTAGCATGGAGCGTCATGTCCGGCTCTTGGGCGCATCGCGGCCCCGTGACCCGCTGGGTTCCGCCGCTGTTGGCCGCCGGCGTCGTCGCCTGGCTCAACCTCTACATCGTTCGGGAGCTCTTCTCGATCGAAACCACCGCCCGCATGCACTCCATGCACGGGTTCTGGACAGCCTTGGCGCGACTCGGCGGGCAGAGCTGGCTCGAACCGACCTGGTGGCCCTACTGGGATGGCGGCATGCCGTTCGAGTACGCCTACGCTCCGCTGCTGCCCGGAACGGCGGCATTGTTGTCCCGCCTGCCGGGCGTGGACGAGCTGCGGGCCGTCCAGATCGTGTTCGGACTGATCCTCGTCCTGGGGCCCACGCTGCTGTACCTCGGCGTCTGGCGGCTGACCGGCTCGGCGACGTGGAGCTTCGTCGCGGCGGTGTTCTATTCGCTGTTCTCCCCGGCGCTGCTGCTGGCTCCGAACCAGAGCTTTGGGTTGCAGGAACTGTTCAACTCCGAGCGCTTCTACGTGGTGATCGAGTGGGACGACGGACCGCACATGACGGCGCTGGCGTTGTGGCCTCTGGCCGTTCTGAGCCTGTTTCGGCTGTTCGAGACGCGCCGCTGGAGCTGGCTGGCCGGAGGGGTCCTGGTGATGTCGGCGATGGTCTACGCCAGCGCCTTCGGGGCGACGATTTTGGCGATCTCCACGGTCTGCGTCCTCGGCGCGCTGGGCTTTACGCCGAAGAACATGGCGCTGGCGGGGCTGGCGGGAGCGCTCACCTACCTGGGCGCATGCGCTTGGCTGCCGCCGTCGTTCGTGCGCGTGATCCGGGAGGCTTCGGACTTCCACGGCCAGGGATGGACGGTCGGCTCGTGGACGGCGCTGGCGCTGATCGCCTTGGCTTGGGCGGTGGTCCGGCCTTGGCTCATGCGGCGGGTCGCGGATTCGCGACTGCGGTTCTTCGTGCTGTTCTCGCTGACCTGCCTACTGATCGTCTGGCTCTTCGAGTACGGCGGACGGCAGTTCGTCCCGTTGCCGGGTCGCTACAAGATGGAGCTGGCGGTAGGCCTGTCGCTGACCGCCGCCTTCGCGCTGCGGTTGGTGTGGAGCCGTCCGGCGCGGCCGTTCCAGGTCGCCCTGGCCCTGACGGCGCTGGCGTTCTGCGCGGAGCAGACCGTCTCCGTGCGCCGCTGGGCCAAGACGGCCATCGTCGAGCGAGACATCACTGCGACGATCGAGTGGCGGATCGCGCAAGCCGTTGACGCGAACCTGGCCCCCGGAGAAAAGGTCTTTCTGCCCGGCTCGGCGGCGCAATGGCTCAACGCCTTCTCCGAGCATCTGCAATGGAGCGGAGGCTCGTGGTCGGCCGCCTTCAACCTGGCGCAGCAGCGCGCCCGCGACGACGTCTACCAGGAGGTCGGCGACCTGCGACGCTCGATGGCGTGGTTTCGCTCGTTCGGCGTCAGCGGCGTGGTCGTCGGCGGCCCCGACAGCCCGGAGTTCTGGAAGCCTTTCGTGGACCCCGGCAAGTATGAGGGCCACTTCGAGGAGCTTTGGGCCGATCAGGATACGACGCTGTACCGAGTGCCCTTGCGGACTACGTCGCTGGCCCACGCGCTGCCGGCCGGCTCGCAGACCACCGAGGATTGGGCCACCGTGCTGCCCTTCGCCGCCGCGCTCCAGGCCGAGCGGATGCCCGGGTTGCAGCTCTCCTGGGAAGGGGTGAACGAGGTCCGCATCGCCGGCGAGGTGCGGCCGGGCGAGATCGTCGCGGTGCAGATCAACCATCACCCCGGCTGGATGGCGACGGTGGGGGACCGGGAGGTGCGACTCGAGAAGGACGGCCTGGGGCA
Source organism: Acidobacteriota bacterium (assembly GCA_016125275.1). Taxonomy (GTDB): domain Bacteria; phylum Acidobacteriota; class Terriglobia; order Bryobacterales; family UBA6623; genus RI-231. The sequence goes on from WGMB01000003.1 coordinate 1,860,571, forward strand.
GATGTGGCTGCAGCCGGGCTGCGACGGAGACTGCTCGATTCGCTTGCGCTACACCGGCGGGGCGGAGCTCTGGGCTTGCCGCGGGATCAGCGCCATCACCCTTTTGGGCATGTTCGGCCTGTTGCTCTGGGACCGCGGCGCGAAAGGCGGGCGCCCGCGGCGTATCTTCAGCGGGGGGCCCTTTTCAAGTACGGCATGAAGGGCCCGGCCTCGAACGGCATGAGGTCCTGCTCGCCGCGCAGCTCGACCGGCTTGTTTTCCTTGAGAGAAATGCGGTTGGTCCAGGGGTTGAGCTCGATGCGGCTCCCCAGAGGCAAGGCCGCGATTGGCGCCTCCGAGCCCTCCGGCGCCTTCGAGACCAGATCCTGCAGGCGATCCATCCGCTCGGCCGACCCCAGGGCGTTTCCGAAGTTACTCTGGATCAGGTTGGGCAGCATCGGCGCGCGATCACGCAACGCGGATAGAAAGAGCGCCGCGTTGCCCAACTGCTCGCCATAGGGCGAGTGGCGCAGCAGCTCGAGGGCCTTGCGGCCGGCCGCTGCGCGTTGCTCGGGCGTCCGCTGTAACCGCATGCGCGCCAGAATCTCGGCGTCATCGAAGATCGTGTAGTCCGAGAAAGCGTACATGGTCTCCACGGGATGCCCCAACACGATGTGGCCCAGCTCGTCGGCCAGGGCCATGGCCAGGCTCGCCTCATCGGGCAGTACGTCAATCAGGCCGCGGCTGATCACGATGGCCTGCCCGATCGAGAAGGTCTCGAGCGGCGTCGTCAGCAGCACCCGGCACTCGACGTCGTAGGCCAGACCGTTGGAGGCCAGCAGATTGTTGACGACGGTTTCGAGCACCTCGTCGACCGGTCCGCGCGGGCTCACCAACCCGGCGCGTTCCAAGCGTTGGATCACGTTCTGCTGGGCTTGCCGCTCCCACATCCGGCGACTCTCGAGCGGCGTCGAGTCCGTCGAGCCGCTGGCGTCGCGGGCTTCGTCTTGCTGCTCCACCAGAATGGCGGTGAGCTCATCGAGGTTGTCGTTCGCCGCCCGGTTGTAGTTCCATAGGCGCGACTGCGCCCGGAAACGTGCTCCGACTTGTCCGGTAAAATCCTCGTCCTGAATATACACGAACGCAGGCGCCCAGAAGCCCGGCTCCACCTCCTGGCGCCAGGAGTCGAAGTGGAAGTAGGCCTCGTCCTTGGCGTAGGGCGTATAGGTCCCATTGGCCCGAACAATGCGGTTGTCGCGATCTTCCACCCAGATCCGGCCGACGAACTTGCCGCCGATGTCCTTGCGTGGGCTCACGTCGAAGACGAGCGTCCGCACCTCTCCCAGAAACTCCCGGCGGAGGTACTCGAACTCATAGGTCTTCCGGTCGAATTGGAAGACATCGGGCACGATCATCTGAGCGAAACCCTCCGGGATGAAGCGGCCCTGACCGGAGAGCTTGAGGCGGAACTTGGGAGATTTCTGGAAAGCGTCGCTGGCCGTAAAGGTCTCCCAGTAGACGCCGTCGGCGGTGAGCTGGAGCTTGCCCATCAGGTAGTGATCGCGCACGTCGGAGGCCGGCGAGGCCTCGTCGACCGCGGCCTGGACGTAGGTCTCCATGAAGGGCCGGTAGGAGCGCATGCGATCGAGAAAGGCCTGCTCGCCTGCGACGATGCGATCGAGCAGCTTGTCCACGAGATCCTGCCCGGACTTGGCAGGCGGTTCGGCGGCCGGAGTCGGCAGAGACAGCAACACGAGCGGCAACAGGAGACGAATCTTCATGGGTACGTTCATGGCTAGTACGCCAGTTGGAAGCGCACGGTGAGCTGGAGCCGAGCGTCAACGGGGTCGCCTTCTCTGCGGGCCGGCTCGAACTCGATGCGGCGGGCGGCGGCCAGGGCCGCCTCGTCGAGGCCGTGGCCGAGGCCGCGGACCACCCGAAGCTCTTCGATCCGGCCGTCCGCGGTGAACAGGGCCGCGACCAGCACGTCGCCTTCGATGCGCAGGCTCCGCGCCTCCTCGGTGTAGAGAGGGTCAGGCTTGGAGAGGATGCGCACCGGCTCGAGCGACGCTTGCGGCGCGGAGCGCTTGGGGGCCGAGGCCGTTGGGGCCTGGGCGCTGGCGGCCCCAAAGCCGGCCTGGGCGACGGCCAGGTTCGGCGCATCCGAGCCCGTCGAGCGCGCCGCCCCGAACCCGCCGGGGACGGACTGCTTGGTGGCCGGCGTGGCGGCGGACGCGGTCGCTTGGGCGCTGCCGAACGCGCTGCCGGCGCGGGCGGGCGGCGCCGGCTTGCCGTCGGTCTCGCCGACCCTCGCGCTGCCAAAGCCCGCGGAGGCTCGGGGCGGCTGCTCCACCTGAAGCCGGCCCGCCGATGCAGCCGCGGCGGAGAAGACTCCCGTAGCCGGGGCACGCGCGTCGACAACAGCGGCCTTGGCCGCCTGCACGCCGCCGAAGGTTTCGCCGGCCGGGCGGGGGGCAGTTTTGGGTGCCGGAGCAGGGGGCGGGGCGACGAGCTCCGGTAGCGATGGGCTTGGAGTCGGGGCCGTCGGTTGCGCCGGAGCCACGAGCATCGTGGGAGCGGGCTCGGCCGTCGCGGCCGTCTTCGGCGGGGTTTCTCGCCGAGTCGGGGGAGTCACGGATCGCTCGATCGTCCTTGGAGCCGGCGGCTTCGGCGTCGGCCGCGGCGCTTTGGCCGGGGGGCGCGGGAGAGGCGGAAGCGGCGTCAGCGCGACAAGGGTCCTGGGCTGGGGATCCGGCGGGGCCGGCGGCTTCGGGGCCTTCGGCCAAGCCAGCAGCAAGCCCAGCAACGCCGCATGCAGCGCCAAGCTGGCGCCAAACCGGCTCGTCGTCGGACGAGGGTCTTGATGGAGCGAAGGGTCGAACACGGCCTTTTGCGCGAGCGGGGCTCACTGATCCTATCGGCTGAGGGACCCTGGAGATTGAGCGTAAAAGCCGAACGGCCGACCCTCTCGCGAGGATCGGCCGCCGGGTTGGTCAGGTTCGGGCTGAGCTCTAGAAGAAGAACTTCAGACCGAACTGGATGATGCGCATCGACGTCTGCGTCGAGCGGATCTCGCCCATACGAGCGGCGTCCGGAGTGATCGCGGTCGCCGACGAGAAGCCGATGTTGTTCGGCGTCCCGAAGTACGGGGTGTTGAAGGCGTTGTAGAACTCCGAGCGGAACTGCAACTTGTAGTGCTCCTTGAACTCGAAGTTCTTGAACATCGAGAAGTCCAGATTGCGCTGACCGGGAGACTCGAGGATGTTGTAACCGGCGCTGCCCAAGTGGCACAGGTCGGGACGGTTGGCGATGTTGCAGGTGACGCGTTGGAACGCCTGCGGGTCGTACCACAGCTTGCGGGTCGGGTTGTCCAGCGAGCCGTCGGCCAGCCGGTCCGGACGCGTCGGGCCGCCCGTGTTGATGTCGCCGCCCTGGGTCACCGAGAACGGGAAGCCCGAGCGCAGTGACAGCACGCCGTTGGTCTGCCAGCCGCCGGCCACCCACTTGAGCGGACCGGTCAGGTTCTTACCCGGCAACTCGTAGACGAAGTGCGCCACGAAGTTGTGCGTTTGGTTGAACCGGAACAGGCCGCGGTTGCCCAAGCGGTCGTTCGGATCCTGCCAGGACACGCCTTCCTGTCCGCCGTTCTCGCCGTCTCCGTTCGCCTTCGAGAAGGTGTACGCCACGCCCATCGCCAGACCGTTGGAGTAGCGCTTGTCGACCTTCGCCTGCAGCCCATGGTAGAAGCTGTTGCCGAAGCTGTCGATGTAGCGCACGTTGCCCAGGGTCTGGATGCCGCGCGACGGCAGAGCCGGATCGTAGAACTGCTGGTAGGGGCGCCGCGACTGCACGTTCGTGTTCGACGACGGCGTACCCGGGTTGTTCCAGTTGCCGATGCTGTTGCCGACGTTCTGGCCCTTGGTGCCCACGTAGCCGATGGTGGCAACCATCGTCTTCGTGATCTGGTGCTGAATGTCGAAGCTCCACTTGTAGACCGCACCGTCGTTGTAGTCGGGCGGGATCATCAGCACGTTGACCGCGCGGTTGGTGGCGTTGGCGCCGCCCTGGGTGAACAGAGGATCGTCCAGGGTGATGACGTTCGAGCCCGGCTGGTACTGACGGGTCTGGATGTTGTAAGTCTTTCCGTCCGCGCCGACCACCGGGATGGTCTGCGCGATGTTGGTGAAGCTCTGGTAGAGATCGCTGCCCGACTTCGGCGGCATCAGGTTGAAGATCGTCAGCGTGTTCATGTGGTTGATGTTGTCGAACCAACCGCCGCCCATGCGGAGGACCGTCTTCTCCGTCGCGCGGTAGGCGATACCGACGCGCGGCATGAAGAACCGAACGTCCTGGTGATACATCTTCACCGCACCGTTCTTGTCCACCGTGCTCGGGAACACGACGGGGATCACCGTGCCGTCGGGCTTGGTGTAGCCCACGCCGCGGCCGTCCACGATGTCCTTCGAGCCCGGCAGGTCGAGCGTGCGCCACAGGCCCTGGGCGTCCTTCGGCACTCCGATGTAGTCGAAGCGCATGCCGAGGTTGACCGTCAGCTTGTCGGTCACCTTCCAGTCGTCGTTGATGTAGTAGCCCTGACGCAGGGACCGGGGGTAGGTCAGCGGCAAGCCTTCCGGCGTCTGGCTCAGGTTGGGACGACCCAACAGGAACGAGGCGACGGCGAGACCGCTCTGAGCGGCGTTGAAGTCGACTTGGCCTTCCTCGAGGTTGGCCGCGCCGCGCTCCATGGTCACGTAGTAGCCCTCGGCGCCCATCTTGATGTTGTGGCGGCCGCGGGTCCAGGTCAGGTGGTCGGCGAACTGGTACGTATCCATGCGGTCGTAGCCGTTGCCGTTGGTCAGCTCTTGCAGCGTGAAGGGCAGACCCGTCATGCGCGGGATGCCGTGCTCACGCGGCGTCAGCGTGCGGTTGCCGTCGGTCGGGATCGTGTACTTGCCCACGCCGAGCGCGTTCATGTCGAAGGTCTCGTCGTTGGTGCGCGGGTTGAGCGTGTCGTCGTTCGAGATGTTGAACCCGAAGCGGGCGTCGTTGATCATCGTAGGGCTGAAGTTGTGCACCCACGACGTGGCCAAGTTGTACACGTTCGACGTGCGCGTCACCGGCAGGTTGGGGTTGATGTTGATCGACTGCACCGACGAGTCGTCAATGGCAATACGGCCGAAGATGCGGTCGTTCTCGCTGAAGTAGTGGTCGATGCGGCCGAAGTAGGTGTTCGGCTTGATCGGCTGGTTCACCGACTGACGGGCGTTGAAGTCGAGCGGGTCGGACTGCCGGAACTGAGCGGCCGGAACATACTGATTCAGCAGGTTCAGGGCGCCAGCGTGGAGCCGCGACGACGGGATCATGTTGTTGGCGAACGGCGTGCCGTTGTCCACGTCGTAGATGATGATCGGGTTGCGGTACAGAGCGCCCGTCGACGGGTTGACGGTGCCGGTCAGCAACTCCGAGAAGTCGCCCTTGAGCCACTCCTGGAAGGGCCACTGAGTCGTCTGCACGTCGCCGACGATCTCCCGCCGGGACTCCCAGTTGAAGGCCCAAAAGGTCTTGTTCTTGATCAGCGGACCGCTCAGCACGAGACCGTACTGGTTGCGGCGCAGCCTGTTCTTCGGGGCGCGGGCCGTGCCGGGCGCGAGCTCAAAGTTGAGGAAGTAGTTCTCGGCGTCGAACTTGTCGTTGCGCAGGAACTCGAACAGCGTGCCGTGAAGCTGGTTGGTGCCGGACTTCATGGTGATCGAGGTCACCGCGCCGCCGCCGAAGCCGACCTCCGCCGAGTAGGCGTTGGTCTGGATCTTGAACTCTTCGATCGC
>WGMB01000011.1 GCA_016125275.1 Acidobacteriota bacterium
CTGGTCAACCGCGGCTTCGCCTTGCGGGCGCTGCAGCGGGCAGACGAGGCGCTGGAGGCCTATGGCGAGGTCGTCTCGCGATTCGGCGACTCCGACTCCCGCGCTCTGCAAGAGCAGGTCGCCATGGCGCTGTTCAACCGCGGCGTCGCCTTGCGGGCGCTGCAGCGGGAAGACGAGGCGCTGGAGGCCTATGGCGAGGTCGTCTCTCGATTCGGCGACTCCCACTCGCCCGCTCTGCAAGAGCAGGTCGCCAGGGCGCTGGTCAACCGCGGCGTCGCCTTGGGGGCGCTGGAGCGGGCAGACGAGGAGCTGGAGGCCTGTGCCGAGGTCGTCTCTCGATTCGGCGACTCCGACTCCCCCGCGCTGCAAGAGCAGGTCGCCTCGGCGCTGTTCAACCGCGGCGTAGCCTTGGGAAAGCTGGAGCGGGCAGACGAGGCGCTGGAGGCCTATGGCGAGGTGGCCTCGCGATTCGGCGACTCCGACGCGCCGGCTCTGCAAGAGCAGGTCGCCAGGGCGCTGGTCAACCGCGGCGTCGCCTTGGGAGAGCTGGAGCGGGCAGACGAGGAGCTGGAGGCCTATGGCGAGGTCGTCTCGCGATTCGGCGACTCCGGCGCGCCCGCTCTGCAAGAGCAGGTCGCCATGGCGCTGTTCAACCGCGGCGTAGCCTTGGGAGAGCTGGAGCGGGCAGACGAGGAGCTGGAGGCCTATGCCGATGTCGTCTCGCGATTCGGCGACTCCGACGCGCCGGCGCTTCAAGAGCAGGTCGCCTTGGCGCTGGTCAACCGCGGCTTCTCCTTGCGGACGCTGCAGCGGGAAGACGAGGCGCTGGAGGCCTATGGCGAGGTCGTCTCGCGATTCGGCGACTCCCACTCCCCCGCGCTGCTGGAGGCGGTCGCCAGTGCACGATTGAATCGGGCGTTCTCCGGGCTCATGGCGGCGAAAGCCGCCTGGGCCGATCAAACGAGGGCGATGGACTTGCTTGCAGGGGCGAGGGAGGATGCGGTCAAGAGGGCTGGCTACGGCGAGGACGCTTTCAACCTGGGCAACCTCGCCTACATTGAGTTTCTGCTAGGTCACGCCAAGGAGGCGGAAGAGCGTCTCCGTGAGGCATTCCGACTTGGAGGGCGGACAGTCAGGGATGCCGAGCTAGCTGATTCCGAGATCCACCCGATCCCGGAGGACGAGGCCTTCCGGGCGCTCGTGATGTCCATCCCGATCGAGGAGGGCGAGGAAGGGGGCGGGGCGGGAGGTTAGGGGAAGGATTTTGTTGAATTTCACGCTCTCGCTTCGCGAATCGCGTGGGTTAGGGAATCGGTTGGGCGGTCATCTACCCAGGGCTCACGCCCTGGGCTATTGTTTATGCCGCCCCTCCGGGGCTCTGGCGGGCTCTCGCTTTGCGAATCGCGTTGGGAGAGGAGTGGAGTGGGGCGTCGCGGTTCACCCAGGCCTTACGGCCTGGGCTAGGGGGATGCCGCCCCTCCGGGGCTCGAACGGGCTCTCGCTGCGCGAATCGCGTTGGGAGAGGAGTGGAGTGGGACGTCGCGGTTGACCCAGGCCTTACGGCCTGGGCTAGGAGAATGCCGTCCCTGCGGGACTCTGGCGGGCTCTCGCTGCGAGAGTCGCGTTGTGAGAAACGGGGTGGGCGCTCCGGGGTCTACCCAGGGCTACGCCCTGGGCTATTACTTACGCCGCCCCTGCGGGGCTTTGACGGGCTCTCGCTTTGCGAGTCGCATTGTGAGAAACGGCTCTACCCAGGGCTACGCCCTGGGCTATTACTTACGCCGGCCCTTCGGGGCTTCCAACGGGCTCTCGCTTGGCGAGTTGCCCTGGTTTCGCCGGACGGAAGTTCGGGGCTGATGCCGTCCGGGTTGCGCTTCGGTAGGATAGGGGCTCCGGGTCCTGTCTGATGCCGGAAGACCTTGTTACCAAGCCGCCCTTCCTGCTGATCGTCAGCCTGCTCGTGCTGGCGTCCATTGCCGTTCGGCTGGGCGTGCATCGGCTGAAGCTGCCGCCCGTCGTCGGCTACATCGCGCTCGGGCTGGGGCTGCGGTACCTCAATCAGCAGTACGCCTTTCTAGACGAGTCGTCGGTCTGGACGCTCAACTTCTTTGCCGATCTCGGCGTCGTTTCCCTGCTCTTCCACGTCGGTTTGCGCAGCGACCTGTCGGGCTTGCTGGAGCAGCTTCCGCGGGCTTCGGTGGTGTGGGTGTGCGACGTGGCCGTGTCGGCGGCGATCGGCTTTTGGGGGGCTCGGCTGCTGGGGTTCGACGTGGTTCCGGCGCTGTTTGCCGGGACGGCTTTGTCGGCCACGAGCGTGAGCGTCTCCGTGAGCGTGTGGGAGGAGGCCAAGGCGATCCAGTCGCGGATGGGCGAGCTGCTGCTGGATGTGGCCGAGCTGGACGACCTTTCGGCGATCGTGCTGCTGGTGGTGACGCTGGCGGTGGCGCCGGCGCTGATTGCGACCGGCCATGCCGACGGCATGGCGGCCGTGGTGCTGAAGGCTTCGGGGATGGTGATTCTGAAGCTGGCGCTGTTTGCGGCCGGCTGCTGGCTGTTTTCGCTGCACCTGGAGGCGCGCATTACGGGCTACTTCGCGCGCTTTCGCAAGGCGCCGGAGCCGTTGCTGGCGATTGTGGGCTTTGGGTTCGGCATTGCGGCGCTGGCGGGATGGCTGGGCTTTTCAGTGGCGGTGGGAGCGCTGTTCGCCGGGCTGATGTTCAGCCGGGACCAGGAGGCGGTGAACGTGGACGCCGGCTTTGGGACGATCTATGCGCTGTTCACGCCGTTTTTCTTCATCAACATCGGGTATGGGTTCGACCCGACGGTGTTCGGCTCGGCGGCGACGCTGGGGCTGTTCGTGTTCGTGGCGGCGGTGCTGGGGAAGGTGCTGGGCGTGGGGGCGCCGGTGGCGGTGAGCAGCGGGCTGGAGCCGGCGCTGCTGCTGGGCGTGAGCATGGTTCCGCGGGCGGAGATTGCGCTGCTGGTGATGCAGACGGGCAACCAGATGGGGCCGAAGTACGTGCCGCCGGAGCTGTACGGGGCGGTGGTGCTGGCGGCCGCGGCGGCTTCGATCGGGTCGCCGCTGGCGCTGTTCCGGCTACTGGAGAAGTGGCCGGGGGCGGTGGATTTGGGGCGGAAGCCGGCGAAGGGCTAGCGGCCGAGCAGGCCCTTGGCGATGGTTTGGCGCTGCATGTTCGACGTGCCTTCGTAGATGGTGCCGATCTTGGCGTCGCGGTAGAGCTTTTCGACCGGGTAGTCCTTGGTGAAGCCGACGCCGCCGAACAGGTCCACGGCTTGGGCGGCGACGCGCACGGCCATCTCGGAGGCGAAGAGCTTGGCCATGGCGGCTCGCTCGAGGAAGGGCTCGCCGGCTTCGCGGAGGCGGGCGGCTTCATACACGAGCAGGCGGGCGGCTTCGATCTGCGTGGCCATTTCGGCCAGCTCGAACTGCACGGCTTGGAACTCGCTGATCGGCCGGCCGAACTGGCGCCGCTGCCGGACGTAGGCCAAGGCGTGGTCAAAGGCTCCCTGCGCCAGACCGAGCATTTGGGCGGCGATGCCGATGCGGCCTTCGTTGAGCGTCTCGATGGCGACCTTGTAGCCCTTGCCGGCTTCGCCAAGGATGCGGGCCGGGGGGACGAAGACGCCGTCGAGGATGAGCTCGCAGGTGGAGGAGGCCCGGATGCCGAGCTTGTCTTCCTTGCGACCGACGCGAAAGCCTTCGTCGCCGCGCTCGACCACGAAGGCGGTCACGCCGCGATGGCCGGCTTGGGGGTCGATGGTGGCGAACAGCAGGAACAGCTCGGCCTCGGCGGCGTTGCTGATCCAGAGCTTGCGGCCGGTGAGGGCGTAGCCGCCGTCGCGCGGCTCGGCGCGGGTTTGCAATGCGAAGGCGTCGCTGCCGGAGCCGGCCTCGGATAGAGCGTAGGAGCCGACGGCGCCGGCGGCGAGCCGAGGCAGGTACAGGGCCTGCTGCTCGTCGGTTCCCCAGCGGAGGAAGGCGTTGTTGACCAGCGTGTTCTGGACGTCGACGACGACGGCGACGGAGGGGTCGACCTGCGCCAAGGCTTCGACGGCGAGGATGGAGTCGAAGAAGGCGCCGCCTTGGCCGGCGCGCTGCTCGGGGATCTCGATCCCCATGAGGCCGATTTCGAAGAGGTCGGCGAGGAGGGATTTGTCCAGGGCCGCGGCCTCGTCCATGGAGCGGGCCAGGGGCGCGATGCGCTCGCGGGCGAAGGCGAGGACGGTGGACTGGAAGAGCTTCTCGTCTTCGGAGAGAAGGCTCAGCGGAGGCATGACGAGCTAGGCGATGCCCGCGTCGCCGGCGGGATCTTCGAGCCCTTCGCCCGGAGGCGGCTCGACGTAGAGGATGGCGCCGCAGAACTCACAGGTCACCAGACCGGAGTGGGTGCGCAGGTTCTGCTGCAACTGCGGGCGCAGCGTGGTGCGGCAGGCGCCGCAGCGGCCGTCGATCATGGGCGAGATGGCCTCGGCGCCGAGCTTCTTGTAGACGCGGGTGTAGGCCCGCATCAGCTTGGGGTCGGCGCCCCGAGCGACTTCGGCGCGCTCCTTGCGGGCTGCGGCCAGCGCCTGCTGGTCGCCGCTGAAGCGCTCGCGGGTCTGGGCGACTTCCTGCTCCACGCTGGCGGTCTCTTCCTGCACGGAGGTCTCGGTGGAGGCGACTTTGGCTTGCAGCTCCTCGGCGGCCTCGAGGTGCTCGAGGATACGGTCTTCGGTCTGCTTGATGGCCTTGCGCGCGAAGTTGATCTCGTTACGGAACGCTCGGTACTGATCGTTGGTGGTGGCTTCGCTGACCTGCTGGTTCAGCTTTTGGTCCTTGTCACGCCAAGCGGCGGCCTCGCCTTCGAGCTTGCGCCGCATGGCGTCGGTGTCCGCGAGAGATTTCTTGAGAGCCGCTAACTCGTTCTGGCGGGCCTTGAGCTTCTGCTCAATGGCCGCGACCTGCCGAGGGAGCTCCTCGAGCTCTTTCTCCAATTGGGCAATACGGGAGTCGGACTTTTGTAACTTTCGTATGAGCGCTAGATCTGCTTCCATCTATAGCCTGGGGCCGATTCTACCACGAAAGACGCGGAAGAAAGGCAACGCATACAATGGGCTTTCGAATCGAAGGGCCCGTGGGTTACTCCTCTATTGCAGCATGGGGCCGGGGACGGGACCGCCCTGACGGGCCCCCACTCGAGGAGCCCTCGCCGCGGTCCGCCGGCGGGGGGAGCGCATCGAACCGGTGGGTGGGCGCGGCGCTGGCGAGCTGCTGCGCGGCGGCCTTCGCGCTGCGGGCGCTGCCGGCCTGGGGGAACGTCTTTCAGCCGGATGGCGTGGTGTTCCAGGGAGTGGATTCCTGGTTTCACATGCGTACGGCGGAGCACTTGGCGCACAACTTTCCGAGGCGCATGTCGTTCGACCCGTATGCGCTGATTCCCGGCGGGCAGGCGGTGACGACGGGGCCGCTGTTGGACTATCTGATCGCTTTTCCGGCGTGGCTGCTCGGCCTGGGGAAGCCCGAGCCGGAGCTGGTGGACACGATCGGGGCGCTGGCTCCGGCGGCGCTGGGCGCGCTGTTTCCCCTGCCCGTGTACTGGATCGGCGCACGGCTGTTCGGGCGGACGGCCGGGCTGCTGGCGGCGGCATTGATCGCCATTCTGCCGGGCGTCTTTCTCAGCTACAGCGTGCTGGGGCTGACCGACCATCACGTGACCGAGAGCCTGTGCTACTTGCTCAGCCTGGGCTGCCTGCTCGAGGCGAGTGGGGCGGATGAACCGTCGCGGCGGGCGCGCTGGACGGCGGGCTTCGGCGGGGCGCTGGGGCTGGTGCTGCTCAACCGGCCTGGGGCCTTTTTCGTCGTGGCGCTGTTCGCCTGTTGGGGGGCGCTGCAGACGGGCGCGGACGTGTCGCGCGGCGAGCGGTCGCGCTGGGGGCGGATTCTGCTGCCCGGCTTTGCGCTGGCGGCCCTCGCGTTCTGGCCGGTTCGACGCTTGCAGTGGGGCGATCTGGCGCTGCTGACCTTGGCGGCGTCGGTTGCGCTGGTCGCGGTGGCCGAGGCGTTGTCGCGGCTGGCGCGGCGGACGGCGCGGCCGGCGGCGGCGTGGTGGCTTGGCTCGGCCGCGGCGGGGGCCGGGTTGCTGGCGCTGGTGCGGCTGGCGGCGCCCGAGCAGTGGGCTTTTGTGATTCGTTACGGCTCGGGGCTGTTCGAGGAGGGCTCGATCCAGACCGTGGGCGAGTTGTTGCCGCTGTTCCAGCTCAACGGCAAGTTCACCTGGATGGCGGGGTTCGTGCAATTTACCCTGGGCGGCGTGGCGGCGGCGTTCGCGCTGGCTTGGCTGACGGGGCGCACGCTGCGCGAGCCGGAGCCGGCGCGGCTGCTGTTCGTGACGGCCTCCTGCGTCGTTCTGGCTTTTGCGCTGGCACAGAATCGCAACTCCGTGTATCTGGCGCCCCATGTGGCGATCCTGGTCGGCTGGGTCGGTTCCAGCCTGCTGGGGAGGGTCCGCGGCACGGCGCGCGGGTTCGCGTTGGCCGGCTTGGCGCTGGCGTTCTATGCGCCGAACCTGAGCTACGGGATCGCCGGGGCGGAGCTCCAGAGAGGCCCCAACGAAGAGTGGCGGGAGGCGCTCCGCCGGCTCCGACAAGCCACGCCGGAGCCGTTCGGCGACCCGGAGGCCTACTTTGCGATTTTCCCTCATCCGGCCGACGGCGAGGCGTACCGGCATCCGCCCTCGGCATACGGCGTTCTGAACTGGTGGGACCAGGGCTATTGGATGGAGAAGATGGCCCGCCGCATCCCGGTGTCGAACGGCACGCAGGCCGGCGTGCGGGCGGTCTCACGGTTCTACACCGAGACTGACCCGGCAGTCGCGGCGGAGCTGCTCGAGGAGCTTCGCGCGCGGTACGTGCTGGTGGACTCGCAGCTCCCGCTGGTTCGGCTGGAGCAGTTCGGCGCCCAGAACGCGCGGTTCCTGGGGATGATGGTGTGGGGAGAGCGCGAGTTGAAGGACTACGCCCGGGTCTACTTTCGGCCGCTTCCGGACGGAGGACGCCAGCCTTTGCTGGTGTACTATCCGGCGTACTATCAATCCATGCTGGCGCGGCTGTTTCTGTTCGGAGGGCGGGCGGTGGACGGGGACAGCGCCCCGACCGTGATCTCCTACCGCGAACAGCAGGGCCAGGGCGGGGCGACTTTTCGTACGGTGGTCTCGCAACGCCGGTTCGATTCTTACCAAGCGGCCGTGGAGTACGTCTCGCGGCGCCCGGACCAGCCGCTCGAGATCGTGGGGCTGGACCCGACCCGCAGTTGCGTGCCGCTGGAAGCGCTGAGCGACTACCGCTCGGTGTACGACTCGCCTTCGGGCGCCATTCGGCTCTTTGAGTACGTCGCGCCGACAGTCGCCGGCGCCGAGCCGACCCACTGACGATGATCGCCTACGTCCTCACGGCCTTTGGTCTACTGCCCCGCCCCATCCGGCGCAAGTACCTGGCCCTGCTGCCTTTGGGCCTGGCGGCGGCGCTGCTCGAAGCGGTCGGCGCGGCGCTGGTGCTGACGCTGATCCGGCTGGTCGGGGAGCCGTCGCTGCCGATCGAGCGGGCGCTGCCGGTGGTGGGCGAGACGCTCGGCGCGATGGGGTTCGGGACGCGGCAGGCGGCGGCGGCCTGCGCCGTCTTCTTCGTCTTCAAGAACTCGCTGCGTTTCGGCGAAGCCTGGTTGCGGTTTCGGGTCGGGGCGCAAGCGTACGAAGCCCTCTCGGCGGGTTTGCTGCAGCGCTACCTGCTGGCGCCCTACGGCATGCATCTGCGCAGGCACTCGGCGGAGCTGATCCACGTGGCGAAGGACCGCGTCAGCGACGTGGTGTGGATCACGCTGAGCTCGACGCTGGCCGCCATCTCCGAATCGCTGGTCGCCCTGGCCGTCGTGGCGATCCTCGCCTTCGTGGCTCCGACGGGCGCGCTGGCCGTGACGGGCTTTCTGGGCGGCTTGCTGGCGCTGATGCTGCTGCTCAGCCAGCGCGCCCACACCACGCTCGGCCGACGCATTCACCACCAAGGCCTGGCGCAGCAGAAGGCTCTGCAGCAAAGCCTCGGCGGGGTGAAGGAGGTGAAGGCGTTCGGCCGCGAGGCGTTCTTCGTGGAACGCAGCCGCCGCATCCTGAGGGCCTTGGGCGCCGCCAACAGCTCTCGGCTGACGCTCGAGCACGTCCCGCGGCTGGGGGCCGAGACGCTGTTCGTATTGGGGCTGGCGGTGTTGCTGGCGCTGCCCAACGACGGCAGCGACCAGACGCTGGCGACGACGCTGGGCATCATCGGCTACGGCGCCCTGCGGGTGCTGCCCTCGATGCATTTGATCGTTTATCACGCCAACCGCATCAGCCAGACGTGTCCGGCGGTGGAGGCCGTGGCGGCGGACTGGAGCGAGGAGTCGCACACGCCGCCGGAAGCGCAACCGTGGCCCCTGGGCGAGGCTTTGCGCTTCGAGAACGTCTCCTTCCACTATTCGGACGACGGCGAGCCGGCCCTCGCCGAGCTCTCATTCGAGATCCGCCGCGGGGAGTCGGTCGGCATCGTCGGCCCCACCGGGGCCGGCAAAAGCACGCTCGTCGACTTGCTGACCGGGCTGCTCGAACCGACCGCGGGCCGCATTGCGGTCGACGGGCGCGACCTGCGCGAGAACCCGCGCGGCTGGCAGGCTTCGATCGGCTATGTGCCGCAGAGCGTCCACCTGCTCGACGACACGCTGCGCCGCAATATCGCCTTGGGCGTGGACGACGCCGCGATCGACGAAGCGGCTCTGAGAGAGGCCGTCCAAGCGGCGCAACTGGCGCCGCTGCTGGCGGACCTGCGAGAGGGCCTGGAGACGAACGCGGGCGAACGCGGCGTCCGCCTCTCCGGCGGCGAACGCCAGCGCGTGGCGATCGCGCGCGCGCTCTACAGAAGGCCCAGCGCGCTGATCTTCGACGAAGCCACGTCGGCGCTCGACAACCGCACTGAAAAGGCGCTCTCCGACACGGTCAACGGCCTGCGCGGAAGCAAGACGCTGATCCTGATCGCGCACCGGCTGTCAACCGTCCGCGAGTGCGATCGGCTCCTGTTTCTGACCGACGGCAGGCTCGTGGATGTGGGCGCCTACGATGAGCTGGTCGAGCGTAACGCCGAGTTTCGAGGCATGGCGATCGCCGAACCACCGTCGGCATAGTCCGAGTGGCCAGGACTGAAGTACGCCTGCCGTACCTCGGGTCATAGGTGTCCTTTTGGAAGAGAAGAGCGACACTTCCCTATGTCAATTTGCAGGCGCTCCCAACGGACAATTGATCAGGACCCGTAGGAGGCGTCGAGGAATGCGGCATTTGGCTCGGTCGAGTCGAAAAGGGCAGGTCATCGTGATGGTCGCCCTGATGTTGGGATTCATCGTTTCCTTGGCCAGCTTGGCCGTGGACTTGGTGTTTGCATACTCCGTGAAGCACTACCTGGGCGTGGCGATCGACGCCGTAGCCCTGTCCGCGATGCGCGGCCTGTCGAGCGGAGCGACGTTCGAGGAACAAGGCGCCTCGATGAACCGCATCGCGAACCTGATGCTCGCGACGAACTTCCCCAACGGTTTCCTGATGACGCAAAACGTCGGCTTCGAGACGCCTCCCACGCTCTACGGCCTAACGATTCCGACCAGCGCGCCGGCGCCTTTCATGACCGACCCAAGCCTCACGCCCGGCGTGCGGGAGCTGCGCGTGACGGGGACGGCGACGGTGCCGACCTTCTTCGCCCGCGCCTTCGGCGTGACCTCGCTGACAGTGCGCTCCTCGGCGATCGCCGCCCGGCAGGATACGAACGTGATGCTGGTGCTCGACCGCTCCTCGTCGCTCGCGTCGGCCGGCGCCTGGGACGACGTGCAGCAGGCAGCCACGACCTTCTTGGACTTTTTCGACAACAATGGCGACCGCGTCGGGCTGGTGTCGTTCGGCACCGGGGCGAACGTCGACGTCACCTTGCGCAGCGGCTTCAAGGACGGCAACTACGCCGCCAATCAGATCGCGCTGATGGAGTCGAACGGCGCGACGAACTCGGCGCTGGGCCTGTGGCTGGCCTACGGCGAGCTGTTGCGCATCAACGACTCGGATTCGCTGAACGTGATCGTGTTCTTCACGGACGGTCAGCCGACGGGCATGCCCGGACGGTGGAGGGTCCACACGACCGGCAGTCCGCGCAACGGCGATTCGAACAACCCGACCTGCAGCAGCAGCTACAAGGAAGCGGTGATCCAGACCTTCTCCGGCTTCAGCGACCTGGGGGGATTCAACAAGTACATCGCCGGCCCGCCGAAAGTGCAGCCGGCCAGCGGCTGGGGAGCGGACTTCTACCCGGTCTCCGGCTGCCAGAAGCTGGACACCCCGTACGGCAACAAAGTCGAGCTGCTGCTGAATCCGGCGTCGTGCCTGCCGTCGACGTGGGACGCCGCATACGACGCATCGCACGGCTGCGTGAACTGCGGAGGGAGCACCTTCAACAAGACGTTCGACATCGTGCCGGGCCCCTACGGCGGCTATTCGCCTTGCGACTCGAAGATGTTCTCGACGACGAGCTCGGCTTCGTTCCGTGGCGCTCGCTGGGCGGAGTCCTCGCGCAATCTGGCCGAGAGCGTGGCCGTGACCGCCGGGGCGGACGAATCGCTAGGCACCATCACGATCTACAGCTTGGGGCTGGGCGTCGCGGGCTTGACGGAGAACGAGGAGTTTCTGCTGCGGGTGTCAAACGACGACGCTTCACCGACGTTCGATCCCGCCTCGCGTCCGGAAGGCGAGTATATCTTCGCGCCGACGGCGGACGAGTTGGCGGCGGCCTTCGACCGCGTCCGCAGCAACGTGATCCGACTGACTCGCTAGCGCCGCGTCGCGCCTGACCTTCCTCCAAACGAAGAGCCCCCGGAGCGCGGACCGCTGCGGGGGCTTTTTTTGTAAGGCTATGCGGTCAGAAGTGGTGGACCCGGCGGGATTCGAACCCACGGCCTGCCGCTTAGGAGGCGGCCGCTCTATCCATCTGAGCTACGGGTCCAGCCTCTTTCGAGTGTAAACCAACCGGTCCGGGCTACATCCTGGCGCGCGTGCTTTCGTAGCGGCCCTTGCCGTCGGTGAGCTGCGTCTGTTTGCCGGTTTTGAGGTCGTACACCCAGATTTCCCAGTGGCCGGAGCGGTCGGACTCGAAGACGATGCGTTGGCCGTCGCGCGAGAACCAGGGGTGCCCGTCGTTGCCTTTCGCCTTCGTCAAGTTGCGGGCGTGGGAGCCGTCGATGTCGGCCAAGTAGATCTCGTCCTCGCCGCCGTCGGGCGCGTTCGTCTGCCAAGCCAGCAGCTTCTCGTCGGGCGAGATGGCGGGGCGGCGGTGCAGCACCTTGGAGTCCGTAAGCGCTTCGGCGGTGGATTCGGCTCCCCGACCGCGGATGTGGATCAGCGCCACCTCACGGCTGCCGGGCGCGCTCTTCTTCTCGTGCATCGCGATGATGCCGTCGGAGGTCCGCACGCCGTTGGTGGCCTGGAAGAGCGTCTCGAAGCGGTCCTTGCCGAGGTCCATGGCCTGCGCGAAGCGCTTGCCGCAGTTGTAGTGATAGGCGATCTTGTCTCCGATGGGAGACACCGAGGCGTGGTGCAGCGCACAGCCCTGCTCGGCGTCCACGACCTCGCGGGCGCCGGTGTAGATGTTGAGCTTGACCAGCTTGCCGCCCTCCTCTTCGTTGAGGAAGCCGACATCGAACTCCGAGTAGAGCACGTGCTCCTGGTCGGCGAACAGTGAGGGGTGCTCATCGTAGCTGGGTCCGAAGGTCAACTGCCGCAGGTTCGAGCCGTCTCCCTCCATCACCCACAGCTTGCCGTTGGCGCCCTGGGCCGGGGCGCGCCGGGCGCTCTCCGGCGACCCGCCGACGACCTCCTGGCGCTGAAAGATGATGGGGTTCTCGAGGCGCGGGTGGTCCGCGGCCCAGCCGGCCGCGGGAAGGGCCAGTAAGAGGGTGGGGAGCAGGAGTCTCATAGCGGCGCCGCCATCATATCAGCCCGGCTCGTTCGAGTCCTACCGGCGGCCGGGGCCTACCGGGTCACCTGCCGAAAGACCCGCAGCAGGTTGCCGCCGAGGAACTTCTTGATGCGGGTCTCGGACCAGCCGCGGTCGAGCATCGCCTGGGTCAGCCAGGGCAGATCGGAGATGGTCTCCATCGGCTTCGGGGGCGTGGGGCCGCCGTCGAAATCCGAGCCCAAGGCCACGTGGTCCTCGCCGACGAGATCGATGGCTTTCTCGACCACGGCGATCCAGTCGCCGACGGCGAACCGCACGTCGTCGGGGGCCCTGGGTCCGGCGGAGTAGCCCTTGCCGGCCATCTTGTCGACCTCTTCGATGGTCTTGTCGCGGTAGCGGTCGAAGACGCCCGAGGTATCCCAAAAAGCACGGCCGGAGCGCTTGGTGCGCCAGGCGTGGTACTTGGGGTTGTGGAAGGAGTTGCCGATGTGGAAGCCGATGACGCCTCCCTTGGCCGCGAGGGCGCGGAGGTTCTCGTCGGTCATCAGGCGCGGAATGTCGTTGACGCTGCGGAGGCCGTGGTGGGTGGCGACCAGGGGATCCTCGCTGGTGGCGATGGCCTGCGCGGTGGTCTCGTCGGAAGAGTGCGAGATGTTGATGACCATGCCGAGGCGGTTCATCTCGCGGATGACGTCCTTGCCGTGCTCGGTCAGGCCGCTCCACTTGGGTTCCGCGCAGCAGGAGTCGGCGTAGTTGTTGGTCCAGTTGTGGGCCGGCAGTTGCGCCGAGCGCAGCCCGAGCTTGTAGAGCATGCGCAGCACGGCCAGGTCGCCGTCGAGGTCGAAGGAGCCCTCCAAGTCCATCACGGCGGCCATCTTGCCGGAGGCCGTGATGCGGTCGATGTCGGCGCCGTTGAGGGCCAGCTCCACCTTGTCCTTGTTGAGGGCGAGCTGGCGGTAGGCCTGGTCGATGAGCCGCAGGGTCTGCTTGGTCTCGAAGCGCGAAACGTAGTAGCCCTCGGAGGTGAACATCGACATGAAGAAGGCGTCCACGCCGCCCTCCTTCATGCGGGGCAGATCGACCTGGCCGTTGTCGTGGCGATCTCCCATGGAGCCGCCCTCGTAGAACTGCCGGTTGATCAGATGGACGTGGCCGTCGAAGACGAGCGCGTCGGCGTGGAGTTTCTTGGCGGCGTCGGAGAGCTGGGCGGCCAGCGGAATCGCGGCCAGCAGGAGGGCGAGCGCAAAGCGAAGCATCCGAACTAGGATAAGGGACCGCGAGCGGTCCCGGCTCACTCGGCGTGGGGCCAGGGTCCGCGGGCGAACAAACCGCCGTCGACGAAAAGGGTTTGGCCGGTGATGAACTCGGTCTCGTCGGAGGCGAAGTAGCAGATGGCCGAGGCCACATCGAGCGGCCGACCCACGCGGCCGACCGGCGTGAGGCTGCCCCAGGTTCCGGCGTAGTCGGGCATTTCGAGCTTGGTGCGGGCGGTCTCGATGGCGCCCGGCGCCACGCAGTTGACGGTGACGCCGTAGCGGCCCAGCTCGGCGGCGGCCACTTTCGTGAACATCTCGATGCCGCCGCGGCTGGCGGTGTAGTCGACCAGGTTGGGGAAGGCCACCTTGTTGCAGCCGGAGCCGATGTTGATGATCCGGCCGCCGCCGTGCTCCTTCATGTGCCGCCCGGCGCGCTGGGTGCACAGGAAGGTCCCCTTGAGGTTGGTGTCGAGCACGCGGTCCCACTCCTCCTCGCGCAGCTCGAGCAAGGGCTTCCAGGTCTGTACGCCGGCGTTGTTGACGTGGATGTGGAGCCGACCGAAGGCCTGGAAGACGGCGCCGAAGATGGCGTCGACGTCCTTGGCGACGCCCACGCTGCCCATGGCGACCAGGCTGCGGCGGCCCAGCGCCCGCACCTGCTCGGCGGTCTGCTCGGCTCCGTCGGAATCCTTATAGTCGTTGACGGCTACGTCGCAGCCGCGCCTGGCGAGCTCGACGGCGATGACCCGGCCGATGCCGCCGGCGGCGCCGGTGACCAAAGCCGTCTTGCCTTGCAAAAGGGATGGAGACATACGGGTGAAGCGCAGCGGCCGGACCTTCCGGTCCGGCCGCACCGAGGCTCGCGGCTAGACGTGCCCGAAGACGGGCTCTTCGTTGCGCCGCGTCGGAGCGCCGACGGCGAACGCGGCGCGCACCTGCTCGATGAGCGGGCGCTTGTCGCGATGGCGCAGCGAGCGGCGGTTGACCAGCAGGCGGGCGGTGGAATCGGGCAGCACGCGCTCGATGATCTTCAGCCCATTGGCTCGCAGGGTGCGGCCGGTCTCGGTGTTGTCCACGATGGCGTCGCCGTCATCGGGCGGCTTGGACTCGGTCGCGCCGAAGGAATGGAAGATCGCCACCGGCGAGGAGGAGCGCCGCTCGACGTGCAGCCGGGCGTAGGGCGTATAGAGCGAGGGCTCGAGGTCGGTGTGCTGCCGAACCAGGCTCTCGGTCAGGTTCAGATACTCCGTCCAGATGCGGAGGGGCTTGGCGCCGGTGGTGTTGGCGAAGCGGTGGAACAGGTCGGCGGCCGAGTTGACCTCCTCCCACGCGTCCGGCACCGCCAGCACGATGTCCACGCGGCCGAAGCCCAGGTCGAGCAGATCTTCGACGTTGGACTGGCAGCCAGTTTCCAGGTACCAGTCCAGGCCGGACAGACCGATGTCAAAGAAGCCAGCCGAGAGCAGGTAGGGAATCTCCTGCGGCCGCATGATCTTGACCTCGACGCCGGGGATGCCCAGCTCCGGGCGGTAGCTGCGGCTGCCGTCGCCGTAGCCCTTGGGGTCGATGCCGGCGGCCTCCAAGAAGGCGCGCGTCTTGCCTTCGAGGCTGCCCTTGGGCAGGGCCAATCGAACCGTGCTCATCGTTCCATCCTATCAAGGCCGGTCATTTCGAATGCGTCCATCGGCGGCGCTCAGCCGACCAACAGCTCCACCAGGGTCTCGACCGACAGGGGCATGGTGCGACCGTCCTCGAACAGGATGGCCTCGCCGTCAACGGTAGCCGTGCGGGCGCTGCGGCCCGAGCCGGGAGATTTCGGACCGACGCCGACGCGCACCCCGTGGTCGCGCAAGGCCTCGGCGACCGTCGTGGCGAGCTTGCGGTCAGACTCGTTGGTGACCACGAAGTAGATGTCGGTGGCCGGGCGGCGGCGCCACAGGGAGCCCCCCGCCACGGCTTCGAGCAAGGTGTCGAACCGGAAGGCGCAGCCCACCGAAGGCAGCGCCTCGCCGCCGAACAGCTCGAGCAAGCCGTCGTAGCGACCGCCGCCGCAATACATTTTGCCGCTGCCGGGCTTGGGATCGAAGATTTCGAAGACGACGCCGGTGTAGAAGGTCAGCCCGCGGCCGAGGCCCAGGGTGACCTCCAGGTCGGAGACCCCGTAGGCGGCCAAGCGTTCGCAGACGGCCTCCAGGTTCGCCAGGCCCGCCCGCGCCGGGCCGTCGCCGACCAGCGGTTCGGCCTCGCGCACGACGTCGGCGATCGGGCCGCGAATGCGCGACAGGGTGAGCAGCTTCTCCGCCACATCGTCGGGGGCGAGGCCTTCCTTGCTCCAGACGTCGCGGAAGGCCGCCTCGGCCTCCAGGGGAACGCGCTCGGCGAGCTCGGCGCCGGTGAGGTCGGGCGCCTTCTCGACGGCGTACTCGCCCTTGTATTCCGAGCGCTGCTGCATGGCGGCGATCTCGGCGCGGTCGATCTTGAGCTCCTCGATCACGGCGCGCTCGCCGGCGGCGATCACCGCCTCAGCCCGCTCGCGGATGCCGGCCAGCAGGTCGAGGTGGCCGATGACGGTGGTGCGGTCCTCGGGGTCCATGTCCGCCGGCAGCAGGGCGCGGAAGATACCGACCGTGCCCACCCGCAGGCGGAAGTGGTCGACGCCCACCGAGCGCAGGAAGCGCCGGGCGGTGGCGATGATCTCGGCGTCGGCGTCCGGCGAAGAATCGCCCAGCAGTTCCAGGCCGGCCTGGGTGAACTCGCGGACGCGTCCCGAGCCGGGCCGGGTATAGCGGAAGCAGGAGCCGGTGTAGTAGAGCCGGTAGGGTTGCGGGGCGTCGTCCAAGGCGCCCGCGGCCACGACGCGGCAGATCGGCGCGGTGAGCTCCGGCCGCAGCGCGAACTCTTCGTGGTCGGCGTGGAAGGTGAGCATGGAGGCCTTGATCTCCGGCCCGGAGCGGGCGGAGAACAGCTCGACCTTTTCGAACATGGGCGTCTCGATCGGCTCGAACCCGTAGGCTTCGACGGTCTCGACGAAGCGGTCGACGGCGTACCTCCGGGCGGCGGCCTCTTCGGGCAAGTAGTCGCGCGTCGCGCGCGGCGGAGGGATATGAGACATCGATGGTCCTCGTCGGGGAAGCCGCAGGCGCGAACCGGCCCGCAAGTCCCCTTCTACCGAAAGCTTGAGTCGCACTGCAACCAGCGCGGCTCTGCTTGGGGCAATCGAAACCGTTGACACGGATTCGTCATCGCAGCAGGCCGGTGGTAAACTACGAGTTTAACCTTGCCGCCGAGTGCGCCGCCCTGCCCGGCCTCCCCCGTGTCGGCTAATTGATCGGACTTCGCTCCCATGTCGACCCTAGAAACGGCTTCGGCCGCGACATCCGCCACCGCCGAGAAGCGCGAGGTGGTCAATGATTTCAGCATCCAGGTAGCGACCGTGAACGGGTCGGGGAGCCAGACGGCGAACCTCGTCCTGCTGCGCTCGCTGTTCCAGATGGGCATTCCGGTGTCGGGCAAGAATCTCTTCCCGTCCAACATCGCCGGCCTGCCCACTTGGTACACCATCCGCACCAACAAGCGCGGGTACATCGGCCGGAAGAAAGAGATCGACTTCCTGGTCGCGATGAATCCGGAGACCGCGCAGGAGGACGTGCTCAACCTGGAGCCCGGCGCGGCGGTGGTGTACGACGAGCCGCTCAAGCTCAACGAGCTGCGCTCGGACTTGTTCTTCTACCCTTGCCCGTTCGACGAGCTGGTGAAGCCGCTGGCGCCGAACCCGAAGCTGCGCAAGCTCGTCAAGAACATGCTCTATGACGGCGTGCTGGCGCACCTGCTCGGCATCGAGATGGAGGAGATCCGGCACGCCCTCTACAAGCAGTTCTCGACCAAGCCGAAGGCGGCGGAGCTAAACTGGAACGCGGCGCAAGCGTCGTTCGAGTGGGCCAAGGAAAACGTTCCGAAGATCGACCCCTACCGGGTCGAGCGGATGAACGAGAACCAGGGCAAAATCATCATCGAGGGCAATTCGGCGGCGGCCCTGGGCTGCGTGTTCGCGGGCGTGACGGTGGTCACCTGGTATCCGATCACGCCGTCGTCGTCGCTGGCGGAGAACCTGGGCGACTACGCCCGCCGCTTCCGGATGGACCCGGAGACCGGCAAGGCGACCTTCGCGATCGTGCAGGCCGAGGACGAGCTGGCCTCGATCGGCATGGCGATCGGCGCGGGCTGGGCCGGCGCGCGTTCGATGACCACGACGGCCGGACCGGGCATCTCGCTGATGAGCGAGTTCGTGGGTCTGGGCTACTTTGCCGAGATTCCGGTGGTGCTGTTCGACGTGCAGCGGATGGGCCCGTCGACGGGTCTGCCGACGCGCACCTCGCAGGGCGATCTGCTGTCGGCGGCGACGCTGTCGCACGGCGACACGCGGCACCCGTTGCTGATTCCCTCCACGCCGTCGGAAGCCTTCGACATGGCGGGCCAGGCCTTCGATCTGGCCGAAGAGCTGCAGACGCCGGTGTTCGTGCTGCTGGATCTGGACCTGGGCATGAACTACTGGATGTCCGACAAGTTCGAGTATCCGGAAAAGCCGCTCGACCGCGGCAAGGTGCTCACGAAGGAAGATTTGGACCGGGTGGGGAGCTTCGCCCGCTACGCGGACGTGGACGGCGACGGCGTGCCCTACCGCACGCTGCCCGGCACGCAGCACTCCAAAGCGGCGTACTTTACCCGCGGCACCGGCCACACGCCGCGCGCCACCTACTCCGAGCGCGAGGACGACTGGACCCAGAACATGGACCGGCTGCTGCGCAAGTTCGAGACGGCGCGCAGCAAGATGCCCCAGCCCGAGATCGTGATGACCGAAGGCGCCAAGATCGGCTTGGTGGGCTGCGGCACGTCGCACTTCGCGCTGGAAGAGAGCCGCGATCAGCTCGAGCGCGAGTACGACATCAAGACGTCGTACTACCGGACGCGCGGCTACCCGTTCTCGGCGAAGATCGAGGAGTTCGTGGCCGCCCATGACCGGGTCTACATCGTGGACCAGAACCGCGACGGACAGTTGCGGCAGTTGATGCGGCTGGACTATCCCGACCTGCCGTCGGAGAAGCTGCGCAGCATCCGCTACTACGGCGGCATGCCGCTCGACGCCCGGACCGTGACCGACGAGCTGATCAAGCAGGAGGGACTGTGAGCGCCACAGTAGCCCGCAAGGGTAAGGAAAATTCGCTGGGACTGCCCGTCCTGGACTATCGCGGAGCCAAGACGACGCTCTGCGCCGGCTGCGGACACAACTCCATCTCCGAGCGCATCATCGAGTGCTTCTGGGAGATGGGCGTCGACCAGACGCAGGTCATCAAGATGAGCGGCATCGGCTGCTCGTCGAAGTCCCCGGCCTACTTTCTGAGCATGTCGCACGGCTTCAACAGCGTGCATGGCCGCATGCCGTCGGTCGCCACCGGCGCGCTGCTGGCCAACGGGACGCTGAAGGCGCTGGGCGTGACCGGCGACGGCGACACGGCTTCGATTGGCATCGGGCAGTTCGTCCACCTGATGCGGCGGAACGTCCCGATGGTCTACATCATCGAGGACAACGGCTGCTACGGCTTGACCAAGGGGCAGTTCTCCGCCACGGCCGACATCGGGTCCACGCTCAAGTCGGGCATTGTGAACGACTTGGAACCGATCGACACCTGTGCGCTCGCCATCGAGCTCGGCGCGACCTACGTGGCGCGCTCGTTCTCGGGCGACAAGAAGCAGTTGCAGGCGGTGATCAAGGGCGCCATGTCGCACAAGGGTACGGCGATGATCGACGTGATCTCGCCCTGCGTGACCTTCAACGACCATAGCGGCTCGACCAAGAGCTACGAGTACGTGCAGGATCATCGCGAGGATCTGCAGCAGGTGGGCTTCGTGCCGTTCTTCGAGGAGATTCACCTCGAGGACGACCCCGAGCCGGGCGAAGTCCGGCAAGTGACCCTGCACGACGGTTCGCACTTGCTGCTGAAGAAGATCGAAGAGGACTACGACCCCAACGACCGCGTGCGGGCGATCTCGAAGCTGCACGAGGCCTCGCAGGAGGGGCACCTGCTGACCGGAGTCTTCTACGTGGAGACATCCAAGCCGTCATTCCTGGATCTGCTGAATCTGGCCCCGACGCCGCTGGCGCACATGCCGCAGTCGAAGCTGCGGCCCGGCAAGGCGGCGCTGGACGAGGTGATGGAAGAGCTGGCCTGAGGCGAACCCTCCAGTCACCCAAGACAACCCGACCGCCGGCCCTTCGTGGCCGGCGGTTCGCATTTTCACGCAGGGATGAAACAGTCAGCGCCCCGATGTCGCTCTTCCGTATGGAGGCCTCGTCGATGAGCCAGTACACCGAAGAAGTTCTGCCGTACGCCGTTCGGCTGCGCCTTTGGGGAGGTCCGCAGGGGCCGCCGAATGCGCGCCAGATGGCGATTCTGCGGGCGACTCTGGACGTGATCCCGCTGGAGCACCTCTGCCTGCTACGCCTGATCGAGGCGCGGCGGGCCGGCCAAGCGCCCGCGCATGGAGGCGGTCACGACCCGGCCGGCGGCGTGATTCGGCTCAGCGCCGAATCGTTCGGCAAGCCTTACAACCAGACCTTGAACCAGACGCTGCTGCACGAGATGGGGCACATCGTCGACGCGGGGCTCGGCGGAGGGCACTACGTTTGCACGCAGCAGATCCAACAGATGCGGGCGCAGGGCGACGCCGACGCGGCGGCCTTGCTCAACACGCTGCACCGCGGCGCGACGCCGGGCGCCATCGAGCGCACCGCCGACGCCTACCTGGCTTTCGTGATGCTGCGCATCGCCCGAGCGCCGTTCGTACACGGCGCGCAGCCGGGCGCCTACGTCGGCTCGGAGGCCGAGCGGCGCTTCCGCGTGCTGCTCGAAACCCGCGCGGGCGCAGGGTTGCGCCGCCGACTCGGGCTGACCGACGACTTCGCCGCGACCATCCGTGATCTCGCCCACAGGCCCTAGGCGCGGCGTCGCTTCGGCGGCGATATCCTAGCCGAATGACCACTGCGACGCGTCCGCCCAACCCCTCCCTGTTCTGGGAACACGTGACCGCCTACCAACGCAGCGCCGCGATCCGCGCTGCGATCGACCTGGACGTCTTTACGGCCATCGGAGAGGGGGCGGACACGCCCTCGGCCATGGCGCCGCGCTGCCAAGCCTCCGAGCGGGGTTTGCGCATCCTGGCTGACCACCTCACGGTGAGCGGCTTCCTCACCAAGGCCGACGGCCGCTATGCGCTGACGGCCGACTCGGCCATGTTCCTGGACAGACGCTCGCCGGCCTACCTCGGCGCGATGACGGGCTTTCTGCTGCACGAGGGACAGCGCAAGAATTTTTGGGAGCTCACCGACACGATTCGCCGGGGGACGATTCCGGCGGAGCGGCCCGACGCACTGGGCGCCGAGCACCCCATGTGGATCGACTTCGCGAAGTCGATGGCCGGCATGATGGCGCCGATGGCGGAGTTTCTGACCGGGCTCACGGCGCCGCAGTCCGACGCGCCGTACCGGGTGCTCGACATCGCGGCCGGCCATGGGCTGTTCGGCATCGCCTTCGCCCGAAAGTACCCGCAGGTGGACGTGACGGCGCTGGACTGGCCGGCGGTGCTGGCCGTGGCTCACCAGAACGCCGTGAAGGCCGGTGTGGCCGAGCAGCACCATCTGCTGCCGGGCAGCGCCTTCGCCACGGAATTCGGGGGACCGTATGACCTGATTCTGCTGACAAACATTCTGCACCACTTCGACCCGGCCGGCTGCGTCACGCTGATCCAGAAGGTTCGCGAGGCGCTGGCGCCGGGCGGACAGGCGCTGACCCTGGAGTTCATTCCCAACCCGGATCGGGTCTCGCCGCCGGAAGCGGCTTCGTTCAGCCTGACGATGCTGGCCAATACGCCCGCCGGCGACGCCTACACCTACGCCGAGTACGACGAGATGTTTCAGCAGGCCGGCTTTGGGAGCCCGGAGCTCATCGAGCCTCCGTTCGGCCCGCAGCGGGTGCTGCGGTCTCAGAAGTAGGCTCTTCGTAGATCCGCAGGCCGCGAGCATCGAGCACGGTCCAAGGGTGCGACGCCGCGCGCAGCGCCAGCTCGCGTTGCGCCGGCGATCGCACCACGCCGCGCAGGGTGGCTACGCAGTCAGCGCTGACGGAGACTTGCAGACCGCTGAGACGGTTGATCTGCAGCTTGCGCCGAATCTGGGCCTCGATGCCGCGATGGTCCTTGAACTCGTTGGCTCCGCAGCCGCCGGGGAAAGCCAACCGGCGGCTGCGGAGGTCTTCCATGCGGCCGGGGCCGGCCGAGCGGGACGCCTTGCTGGTGGAGGAAGCGGCGGCAGCGGTCTGAGGCGGCAGCAGGAAGCGAAGCGCGATCGGGGTCCCGACGGCCGTCAGCCCAAGCCCCAAAGCCAAGCCGATGATCCAGGCGTCTCCCCTCTCGCGTTGCGGCAAACCTACGCGCGCTCCTGTCTTGACTCTACCGCCTGGCCCGGCGCGGCGCCTATTGGGGGCTACCGGACGGCCACGGTGACGGTGTTGCTGCGGGCACCGCCCACTTCCACCTCCAGCGCGACGTCGGGGCCGGAGGGAACGCCTTCGCCGACGCGCGCGTTGACCTGCCAGACGCCCGCCAGCCCCGGCGCCAGCCCGCAGAACAGGGTCTGTTGCGCGGCGCCAGCCAAGCGTACGACCGGCAGAGAGGGCGTGGGGTAGAGGCGGTCGGTCGGGGCCGGCGCGCCCGCCGCCGGGGCGTCAGGGATCGGCCCCAAGCCGGTGCCGTAGATCTCGAGAACCTCTCCGCGGCGGGCCGGCCGCTGGGGCCCCGCCACGAGGCCCGTGCCGGCGATCAGGACCGCGCCTTGCCCTTGGCCGGACTGCCCCAGCGAGAACAAGCCCGGGGCCGCCGCCTCCAGCGTGACCAGCGCCGGCGCGCTGCTCAAACCTCGAACGCTGACGCGCACCTCGACCGTCCCCGACAGGGCGAACGGAACCTGGAAGTTCGCCTGTCCCGCCCCCACGAAGAACAGCGGCGCGGGCTGCCCGTTGAGGAGGATCTCCACGCCGGAGAGCTTGGTGGGCAACGGAGAGACTTGGGCCGACTGTGCCGAGGCGGGCAAGCGGGCCGCGAACACGCTGGCCGCGGCGCCCGGGCTGAGGCGGGGTTCGCCCGAGGCGGCGTTGACCACAGCCGCCGCCGAGATCAAGGGCGCCTGATCGGGCTGGGCGAAGAATACGTCGTGGACCTGCGACACGCTGAGCCCGCCGGCCGCGCCGCCCGCGACCAAGTGAATCCTGGGGCCGTCGGAGCCTACCGACACCGAGGCTCCGGAGAGACCCTGCCGAGGACGGGGCATCGGAGCGAGCGAGCGCCACTGGTTCGCAACCGGGTCGTACTCTTCCACCGCCGCGACGGCCCCCGCTCCGGCGACTCCGCCGAAGGCGACGATGCGCCCATCGACCAGCCCGGAGGCCAACTCGCTGCGGGCGGTCGGCAACGGCGCCTTGGCGGTCCAGACGCCCGCGGCGGGGTCGAACGCGAAGACGCCCGCCTCGGGGCCGCCGGAGCTTCCGCGGCGGCCGCCCAAAACGTAGAAGAGCCCGCCCACCGCCTGCGCGGTGAGCCGAGTGCGTCCGCCGTCGGGCAGGGGGGCGAGGGAGTTCCAGCGGTCGAGGTCGATGTCGTAGATCTCCAGGGCCGAGGCGGCGTCCTGCGCGCCCTCGCCGCCGGCCACGTAGATCTTGCGGCCGAGGGCCGCCACGCCGGAGGCGCCGCGCGGCGTGGGCATGGGGCTCAGCTCGGTCCAGCGGTTGGGAGCCGGGTCGTAGCGCAGGGTTCGGTTGGTGAGGAAGCCTTGCCCGACCCGCAGGCCGCCGACGAAGTAAAGCGAGCCGTCGACGGCGACGAGGTTGCAGCGCTCGGCGCCGCGGTCGATGGGCAGCGGCGCGCCCTGTCGCCAGGAGTCGGCGGCCGGGTCATAGATGTGGAGGAGGTTCGAGCGCAGGCCGTTGGCGGCGAGGCCGCAGGTGACGTAGAGGGTCTCGCCGATCGCCGCCGCGGAGACTTCGGAGAGCCCGACAGGGAGAGGCGCACGCTCTTCCCAATCGCCGCCGGTCTGGGCGACGCAGACCGCGGAGGACAGGCTGCAGAGGAGACTCAGACGAGCCAGCGCCCTCAGCACCGCCCACATTGTAGCCCCGGGGCGCGGAGGCGCTCAACAGGCGGGGCAGCCCTCGGCGGCGGATCGCAGCGCCGCGATCGTCGCGGCGGCGTCGCGCCCGGCCGCCTCGTAGAGCGCCCAGGCCTCCTCGAAGCGGCGAGTATAAGTGGCATCGAAGGCCAGTCCGGCGTTGTTCAACACGGCCGGACACAGGGCGAAGGCGGCCGGAGCGGGGTCCGCGGCGGCGCATTCACGCGCTAGGTCGGCAAACGCAGCGGCCTTCCGGCGCAGGCCGTCGGCGGGGCTGAGATCGCCGCCGCGAACGCGCTCGTAGAGCCGGCCGAGCTCGGCGTGGGCTTGGTTCACCAGGCGGCTCTTGGTCCGGAACAGCTCGAGCTCGCGCCGCGCCGCCCGCGCCTGCTCCGAATCCTCGCCGTGCTCGCGGCCGGCCGTCTCCGCCGCCGTGAGGAGGCCGGCCAGCGTGGAGTAGGCTTCCTTGCGGGCGGGTTCGAGCTGCCGCACGCCGGGCTGGTCATGGAAATCCTCGTGCGCGGTCACGAACGCTTGGCGTGGTTCCGGCGCCTCGGCCAGGGCGGCCGTCACGGGGGCGCGGCGTCCTGCCAGGGCCTCGGGCTCGTAGAGGAAGACGTCTTGGCCGGCGGCCTTGGCGGGGCACTTCCCTTCCCGGTATTGCAGTCCGGCGTAGTCGACGGGCAGCTCGAACGGGCCGGTCCAGTAGCAGATGCGGTAGCCGGGCTTGGCTTGATGCTGCTCGAAGTTTTCAGTGGGCTCGTAGCCCAGGTCCTGCTCGGTGCGCTGGACGGCGGCGATCTCCGTCGGCGGGGACTGGCGGGCGGCGCAGGCGGCGACGCCGAGGGCCAGGGCGAGGGCCAGGGCGACGGCGAGCGCGCGTCTCACTGCGGGAACCCGTTCACTTGACGAAGCCGCGCTTGGAGGTTCGGATGAACTCGAGCAGACGGTCCAGGGACTCGTTCGGCTCGACCTCGGCGGCGATGCGCTCCAGGGCCTGGTCGGTGTTGAGGCCGGACTTGGTCACAATGCGCACGGCCTTGTGCAGGGTTTGGACCACCTCGGCGGAGAACCCGCGCCGCTCCAGGCCGACTTTGTTGACCGAGTAGACCTTGGCGCCACGCTCGCTGACCACCACCGAAAACGGCATCACATCTTGCGTGATGACGCTGTAGCCGCCGATGTAGCAGTGCGCCCCGATGCGGCAGAACTGGTGCACGCCGCTCTGGGCGCCGACGACGGCGAAGTCCTCTACCTCGACGTGTCCGCCCAGCGTGGCGCCGTGCGCGAGGATGCACTGGGAGCCCACGTGGCAGTCGTGCGCGACGTGCGCGTAGGCTTGCAGCAGATTGTCGTCGCCGATGGAGGTGAGGGCGCCGCCGCCCTCGGTGCCTCGGTGGATGGTGACGAATTCGCGGATCAGGTTGCGGTCGCCGATGCGGGTCTCGGCGCGCTCGCCGTGGTACTTGAGGTCCTGCGGCGCCACGCCGATCGTGGAATACGGCTGAAAGACGTTGTCGTCGCCGATCGTGGTGGGCCCTTCCACGTAAACGTGCGCCAGCAGGCGGGTCCGTTCGCCGATCTTGACGTCGTCGCCGATCACACAGAATGGACCGATTTCGGCGGTTTTGGCGACGTCGGAACGAGGGGAAATGACGGCCGTGGAATGAACGGGCATTGGTGGGCCGGGTCCCGGTAGTATACCAGCCGGACGGTCCCGGCCTCGACCGTTGGGCCCCGCCGCGGCATATCCTATGATCAGAGGGACGCATGCGGGAGCCGGCCATCATCCTCTTCGACGGCGAGTGCAGTTTCTGCAACGCCTCGGTGCGTTTTATCCTCGATCGAGACCCGAAACGGCACTTCCGCTTCTGCCCCTCGCAGACGGAAGTCGGCCGTGATCTGCTGGAGCGGGCGGGCCTGCCGCGCGACGGGGTGGGGTCGATCGTGCTGCTGGAGGACGGACAGGTCTACACCCACTCGACGGCCGTGCTGCGTATCGCCCGCAAGCTGCGCGGACTGAGCCCGCTGGCCTATCCGTTGCGCGCGATTCCGAGGTGGCTGCGGGATGGGGTCTACAAGCTGTTCGCGGCCAACCGGCACCGCTGGAAGGGCCGCATCCGCGAGTGCCGGCTGCCGTCGCCGGAGGAGCGCAAGCTCTTTCTGGACACGGCTTGAGCTGCGGCCTATTCGCGTTCGGCCGTGAGGCGGCCCGCCAACCGGGTCAGCCCAGCCAGGAGGGCGTCGAGGGAGGCCGGCGCGTTCGTCAGGAAGTCCTCGTGCCGTCGCCCGGCGCGATAGGGCGGTTGCCGTGCGGGCTCGCGCAGCGTTTGGCTGACTAGATTGAGGTCGAAGCCGTACAGCAGGGTTCCGTGATGGAGGAGCCCGCGCCGGGTGCGGCGCTGGGCGTGTCCGGCGAACTTGCGGTCGCCCCAGGTCAAGTCCGATCCCCGGGCGCTGACGCCTTCCAGCGCCAGCAGCGCGGCCAAGGCGCCCAGGATGGCTTGGTAGCTGGCGGCTACGTCCAGCAGCTCCGGACGGCGCTCGAGCGAGAGGGCGAAGGCGTAGTTCAAGCAGCCCGGACCGAGCAGCACCGAGCCTCCGCCGGAGACCCTGCGCAGCACGGGCAGGCCCGGCTCAGCGGGCCGGCAGAGGTGGTCCGCGGGCGAGCCGCCGCGCGGCAGGACGGCGCAGACGGTCGGGGACTCCCACAACAGCAGCGTTTCTGGCAGCGGTTCGGCCGAGGGCGCCTGGTCGAGCGCTTCGAGCCGGCGCAGCTCCGCCGCCAGTCCGTCTTCGGGCGCGAGCTTTCGATATGCTTCGATGCGCAAGGGCGACAGGCCGGCCAATGAGAGTATAGAAAAGCATGACGCGGCAGCCGAACCGAGCCGAGCGAGCGGTCTACCTGGACTGCGCCGCCACCACGCCGCTGGACCCTCGCGTGGAGGCCGTGCTGCTGCGTTGCCTGCGGGAAGACTTCGGCAACGCCGGCAGCCGCACGCACGGCTACGGGCTGCGGGCCCGCCGCGCGGTGGAACACGCCCGCGACCAGGTGGCGCGGGTGGCCGGGGCGGCGCGCGGCGAGGTCGTCTTCACCAGCGGCGCTACTGAGAGCAACAACTTGGCCCTGCTGGGGCTGGAGGCGCACGGCCGCGAGCGCGGGCGGATGCACCTCGTCAGCTCGTCGATCGAGCATCACGCGGTGCTGGAGCCGCTGCGGCTGCTGGAACGGCGCGGCTTCGAGCTGACGCTGCTGCCGCCCGGACCGGGCGGCTGGGTCGACCCGGCGGCCGTGCGGGCGGCGGTCCGGGACGACACGCTGGCCGTTTCGCTGATGCACGTGAACAACGAGACCGGGGTGATGCAGCCGATCGGGGAGGTCGCCGCGGCGCTGCGGGGTTCCGAGGCGTTCTTCCACGTGGACGCCGCCCAGGGGTTCGGCAAGGAGCTCGAGAGCCTGCGCGACGAGCGCATCGACCTGATCAGCCTGAGCGGCCACAAGCTCTGCGCGCCGAAGGGCGTGGGGGCGCTGATCTGCCGTCGGCGTAACGGCGAGCGGCCGCCGCTGGAGCCGCTGGCGGTCGGAGGGGGCCAAGAGATGGGTCTGCGGCCCGGGACCGTGCCGGTCCCCCTGGCGGCGGCGCTGGGAGAAGCGGCCGAGCTGGCCGCCGAGGAGTGCGACGCGCGCCGGCTGGCGGCGCTGGAGATGCAGCAGCGACTGCTGGCCGGGCTGGCGCCGCTGGAACCGACCCTGCACGGGGCGATCGACCGGGTGCTGCCCTACATCCTGAACCTGTCGTTTCCCGGGCTGGAGGCCGAGGAGGTGATCGAAGCCTGGGAAGGGTTGGCGGCGATCTCCGACGGCGCGGCGTGCACGTCGCAGTCCTATACGTGCAGCCACGTGCTCAGCGGCATGGGATTGCCCGCCGAATGTTTGGCCGGGGCGGTCCGGTTATCATGGTGCCATCTGTCCGAACCGCCCGACGTCGAGGCTCTCGTCGCAGCGCTTCGGCAGGCCAAGGTATGAGCCCAGGGGAAGAGATCGTCCGCTACAAGCGCTCGCGGTTTTCCACGCGCCTGCCCGTGGACCGCATCTACACGCGCTCGCACTACTGGCTGCATCGCGACCCGGCCGGGCTGTGGCGGGTGGGGCTGACGAAGTTCGCCACGCGCATGTTGGGCGACTTGGTGGAGCTGGAGCTGACGGCCGCGCCGGGATCGGCCGTCGAGGTGGGAAAGCAGATCGGCTGGATCGAGGGTTTCAAGGCGGTTTCCGACCTCTACGCGGTGGCCTCGGGCGCCTTTGCGGGGGGTAACGAGGCGCTGGCCGGCGACATCACTTTGCTAGAATCCGAGCCCTATGGGGCGGGCTGGCTCTACGCCGTGGACGGCGAGCCCGAGCCGGACGGACTGAACGTTCACGAGTATGTGAACGTATTGGATGCAACGATCGACCGCATGTTGGCGAGTCGAGGGGAAGGAGATCCGGATGCCTAAAGCGGGATACGTGATGATCGGCGGCTTTCTGGGAGCCGGCAAGACGACCGCGGTTCTGCGGCTGGCGCGTCACTTGCGCGAGCAAGGCAAGTCGGTGGGGCTGATCACCAACGACCAGAGCTTCGGGCTGGTGGATACGGCCATGGCGCGTTCGCAGGGCTTTTCAGTGGAAGAGATCACCGGCGGCTGCTTCTGCTGCCGCTTCGACTCGCTGGTGGAAGCGGCGGA
The DNA here is from genome assembly GCA_016125275.1 of Acidobacteriota bacterium. Classification (GTDB taxonomy): domain Bacteria; phylum Acidobacteriota; class Terriglobia; order Bryobacterales; family UBA6623; genus RI-231. The sequence goes on from WGMB01000011.1 coordinate 28,198, forward strand.
CAAGCTCAGCGAGGAGTCTCGGCCGGACGTCTTCATCGCCGAGCCGGTGGGCAGTTGCACGGACCTGCGGGCGGCGGTGAGCTACCCCTTGCGGCGCATCTACGGCGACGACTACGCGATTGCGCCGCTGAGCGTGCTGGTGGACCCGGTGCGGGCCGCCCGGGTGCTGGGGCTGGAGCAGGGCCGCTCGTTCTCGGAGAAGGTTCTCTACGTCTACGACCGGCAGTTGGCCGAGGCCGACTACATCGTGATCAACAAGGTGGACCAGCTCGAGCCCGAGCAGCTCCGCGAGCTGCGCGAGGCGCTGGCGGCGAAGTATCGGCAGGCGGAGGTGCTGGAGGCCTCGGCGCGCCGCGGCGACGGGCTGGAGGCGTGGTTCGAACGGATCGCCGGCGAGGACATGGGGCTCTTTGCGGCGCCGGACGTGGATTACGAGACCTACGCCGAAGGCGAGGCCTTGCTGGGCTGGATGAATGCGACGGTACACCTGACGTCGCCGGAAGAGATCGACGGCAATGCCGCCATGGAGGAGATCGCCCGGAGCATCGCGGCGGCGGTCACCGGCGGCGACATCGCGCACTTGAAGATGACCTTGACGCCCGACGAGGACGCCGGCGATATCGGCGTTCTCAATCTAGTGCGTAACGATACCCGCCATGAGCTCGCCCACTCCCTCAAGGCCCCGATGGATTCCGGCGAGCTGATCATCAATCTGCGCGCCGAGGACGATCCGGAGGCCCTGCACGCGGCGGCGATGGCGGCCGTGGAAGCCTGGGCGGCGGCCGCGGAGGGGCGACGGGCCGAGGTGCGGCACAGTGAACGGTTTCGGCCGGCCAAGCCCACGCCGACGTATCGCATGGCGACCGTTTGAGCGCGACGAACTGCATGAACGAAGCAGCCAACACAGCAGCGCCCGAGACGCGGATTGTCTACTGTCGCTGCGCCTACGCGCGGGTGGTGCCGCGGGAAGTCAAGGACGCCGTGCTGGAGTCGTTGAGCGCGTCGAACCTCGACTTCGACGCCGCGCCGGACTTGTGCGAGATGTCGGCCCGCAAGGACGAGCGGCTGCGTGAGATCGCCGCCCAGCCTTCGGCCACGATCGTGGCCTGCTACCCGCGGGCGGTGCGCTGGCTGTTCTCCGGGGCCGGTTTTCCGCTCGACCCGGAGAAGGTACGCATTCTGAACATGCGCGAGGAGCCGGCCGAGGCCATCGTGCGGGAGATCTTGCCCCTGGCGGAGACGCAACAGTGAAGGGCGGGCTCGATCTGCCGGTGCTGCGGGTGGCCCTGTACGAGGGCCGCGGCGCGCGTGCGCTGGAACCGGCTCAGCGGTTCGAGCTGCTGCAGGCGCTGCTCGACAAGGGCTACCGGGTCACGCGCGTGACCAACGGCAGCGGGGCGGCGCACTCCTCCGACGGGACGGCGTTGGCGGCGCTGGGCCGCTTCGAGGACGCCCAGCCGGAGCAGGCGCAGGACGGGGAGACGCAAGTTTTCATCCGTAACATCGAGGGCTTGAGCGCGGAGCAGGCCGTGGGCTTGGTGGAAGGGATCCGCTCCGAGGCCGGCTTGCGCGAACCGGGCGGCTGGAAGCCCTGGTTCCCGGTGATCGACTACGACCGCTGCACCAACTGCATGCAGTGCCTGAGCTTCTGCCTCTTCGACGTCTACGGGGCCTCGAAGGAGGGCAAGATCCAGGTCCAGAATCAGGACAACTGCAAGACGGACTGCCCGGCCTGTTCGCGGGTGTGCCCGGAGGTCGCCATCCTGTTCCCCAAGTACCGCCACGGGCCCATCCACGGCGGCGAGATCCAGGCCGACGACCTGCGGCGCGAGGCGATGAAGGTGGACATCTCAGCGCTGCTGGGCGGAGACATCTACCAGGCCTTGCGAGACCGCAGCGCCAAGGCCAAGTCGCGGTTTTCGAAGGAGCGCGACGAGGACAGGGCCCTGAAGGAACGCATGCGCTGCCTGGCGAAGCTACAGGACGATCTGGACATTCCGGCCGAGGTGTTCGCCTCGCTGCCGACGCTGGAAGAGATTCAGGCCAAGGCGAAGTCCGCGCAAGAGAAGTCGACGGCCGTCAACGGCTCGGGAGCGAAGCTGTAGACATGGTTGCCGGATTCGCCAAACGCATGCTCACCGAGCCCGATCCGCGGGCCCTGCGGAAGTTCGTGTGGAACTTCGGCGTCAAGGGCATGTGGTCGGTGCAGAAGTTCAAGAAGCGCATCAAGCAGGGCGAGTACTTTCCGCCGTTCCTGTTCCTGTCGATCATCTCGGGCTGCCAGTTGCGCTGCCAGGGCTGCTGGGTGGACGTGGCGTCGGAGAGCAAACGCATCGAGCTCGACGACCTGGACCGCATCGTCACCGACGCGAAGAAGCGCGGCAACAGCTACTTCGGCATTCTGGGCGGAGAGCCGTTTCTGCACCCGCAGTTGTTCGATCTGCTCGGGCGGCACCCGGACTGCTACTTCCAGATCTTCACCAACGGCCATCTGATCGACGACGCCCGCGCCGCGGAGCTGCGCCGCGTGGGCAACGCCAGCCCACTGATCAGCGTGGAGGGCGACGTGATGGTGAGCGACGAGCGGCGGGGCCGCTCGAACGTGCTCGACAAGACGCTGGCCGGCATCGAAGCCTGCCGCCGCCACCGGCTCATTACCGGCGTGGCGACCAGCGTCTGCCAGACCAACATCGAGGATCTGGTGAACGACGCTTGGCTGCGGCGGCTGATCCAGATGGGCGTGCACTACGCCTGGTTCCACACCTACCGGGTGGTCGGGCCGAAGCCGGCGGGCCATTTGGCGCTGACGCCGGAGCAGGTGTTGCGAGTGCGGCGGTTCATCGTCGAGACCCGCGCCAAGCTGCCCATCGCCATCGTCGACGCCTATTGGGACGACGAGGGACAGGCGCTGTGCCCGATGGCCACAGGGGTGAGCCACCACATCAGCCCGTACGGCGACGTGGAGCCCTGTCCGATCATCCAGTTCGCCAAAGAATCCATTCACGACCGGCCGAGCCTGTATGAGACGATGACCCAGTCCGGCTTCTTGCGGGATTTTCGGGAGACGGCCGCCAAGACGACGCGCGGCTGCATCGTGCTGGAGAGGCCGGATTTGGTTCGAGAGCTCGTGGAGCGCCACGGGGCGCGCGACACCACCCAGCGGCAGACCGCGTTCGTCGAGCTGGAGAATTTGACGGGCCGCAACAGCCAGTACAATCCGGGCAACGAGATTCCTGAAGAGCATTGGGCCTACCGCATCGCCAAGAAGCACTGGTTCTTCGGATTCGGCGCCTACAGTTGAGACGAGACGAACGCATGCAACAACAGCTCCCCGTTCTCACGATTCCCCGGCCGGTCCCGCAGCAGATCGAGCGTCGTCCGCAGGAAAACATTCCGGCTGAACGCTCCCAGCGCGAAGCCCTGAAGCGGTTTGTAGCGGCCTACGTGGAAGAGCGCCGGGGCGAGCTGACGCCGCCGTTGCTGGGCGACGAGCTGCGCCGGCGGGCCGAGGAGGCCACGCTGTTGGCGGGGCTGGAGCCGAAGTACGCAGACTACGTGGGCGTGCTGCTCAACAACGAGGTTTGGCGCGAGCACCTGGCGTCCACGCCGTTCGACCGCCGGCTGCTGCTGCTGCCCAAGTGCCTGCGCATCGAGGACCGCTGCCCGGCGCCGTTCGACGATTTCGGCCTGCTGTGCAAGCAGTGCGGGCTGTGCTCGATCCAGGACTTGCAGGAAGAGGCCGAGCGGCTGGGCTACGCCGTGCTGGTGGCGGAAGGCTCGGCGCTGGTGATGGCGCTGATCCAGACCGGCAAGATCGACGCCATTGTGGGCGTGAGCTGCCTCTCCGTGCTGGAGAAGGCTTTTCCGCACATGGAGAGCGCCGCCGTGCCGGGCATCGCGATCCCGCTGCTGCAAGACGACTGCAAGGACACGGCCGTCGACGTGGAGTGGGTGTGGGACTTCATCCACCTGACCAGCGACGACCGCACGCGGCGGATGGACCTGGACGCATTGCGGGTCGAGGTGGACGGCTGGTTCCGTCCGGACGCACTGGACGAGATCTTCGGCGCGCCGGCCAACGGCGAGGCGGAGACGCTGGCGCGCGCCATGCTGGCGCAGGCCGGCAAGCGCTGGCGGCCCTTCCTGACGGTTTGCGCCTACCAGGCCTTGCAGGACGATCCGCACTCCGAGCCGCCGGCCGCGGTGCGCAAGGCGGCGGTGGCCGTGGAGTGCTTCCACAAGGCTTCGCTGCTGCACGACGACATCGAGGATGAAGACGACCTGCGCTACGGCGAACCGACGCTGCACGCCACGCACGGCGTGGCCACGGCGCTGAACGTGGGCGACCTGCTGGTGGGCGAAGGCTACCGCCTGCTGGCCGAGTGCGACTTCGCGCCGGCCGTGCGGGCCGAGCTGGTGCGGATCGCTTCGCGCGGCCACCGCACGCTGTGCCTGGGACAAGGCGCCGAGATCGCCTGGATGCGCAACCCGGAGCCGCTGAGCTCCAACGAGGTGCTGGCGATCTTCCAGCAAAAGACGGCGCCGGCGTTCGGCGTGTCGCTGGAGATCGGCGCGGCGTGCGCCGGCGCGGGGCCCAAGGTGCAGGAGGTGCTGCGGCGCTACTCCGACGCGCTGGGCGTGGCGTACCAGATTCGCGACGATCTCGACGATCTGGAGACCGGCGAGGACGGGGCCGACGACGTGGCGGCGTTGCGGCCGTCGCTGCCGTTGGCCCTGGCCTACGAGCATGCCAAGAAGGAGCCCGCGCTGCGTCCGCTGCTCGAAGCCGCCTGGCGCCGCCGGGAAGGCATGAGCGAGCGCGCCGGCGAGGTGCGCGCGGCCATGGACCGCTTTGACGCCGTGGAGCGCGGCCGTCGCCTTCTGGAGAGCTACAAGGAGGAGGCCGTCCGGTCCATCGCTGATCTGGATCACGCCAGCTTGAAGGGCCTTTTGCGGCGCGTGGTGGGCAAGATCTTCAGCGTGGAGATCGAAGGCTGGTGCAGTGAGTTTGAGTCTCGAAATGCTGCAGGTCGCCCGGCTGTCGCCGAAGTCGCTCGGTGAAGCGGCGGACCTGACGGCGCAGTTTCTTTCGAGTCGCATCAACCCGGACGGCGGTTTTCAGGACCGCCAGGGCGCCAGCGACCTCTACTACACGGTGTTCGGGCTGGAGGGGCTGCGCGCGCTGCGGCGGGAGCTTCCGACTGAAGCTGTCAGCGGCTATTTGCGCGCCTTCGGCGAAGGGGACGGCCTGGACTTCGTGCATGCGGCTTGCTTGGCTCGCTGCTGGGCGAATCTGGGGCTGGCCGGCGAGGCTCCGGCCGCGGCCATCGCGGCGCGGCTGGAGGGGTTCCGCGCCCCGGACGGCGGCTACCATCCCTCCGAAGGCGCGGCCCACGGTACGGCCTACGGCTGCTTTTTGGCGCTGGGGGCGTATCAGGATCTCGGAACCCTGCCGCCCGAGCCCGAGCGGCTGCTCGACTGCATCGACTCCCTGCGCAGCGCCGACGGCGGCTACGCCAACCAACCCGGCGCCCCGGTCGGACTGACCCCGCCGACCGCCGCCGCGCTGACGGTAAGCCGCGCCTTGGGGCGCCCGGTCGAGCGTTCGGCGGCGGAGTGGCTTCTGGCGCGCTGCTTGCCCGAAGGGGGCTTCTTCGCGGCCCCACAAGCGCCGCTGCCCGACCTGCTCTCCACCGCCACGGCCTTGCACGCGCTCAGCGGCGCCGGAGTCTCGTTCGAGACGCTGCGCGAGCCCTGCCTGGACTTCGTGGACAGTCTGTGGAGTAACCAGGGCGGCTTTTACGGCCACTGGAGCGACGACGCACAGGACTGCGAGTACACCTACTACGGCCTGCTGGCGCTGGGGCACCTGAGCCTGTAGCCGATGAGCGCCGAGCGGCTCCACTCCACACTGCGGACCTTGCGCGGCCGCCTGCTGGCCGAGCGGGCCGGGGACCACTGGGAGGGCGAGCTGTCGTCGTCGGCGCTATCGACCGCGACCGCCACGATCGCGCTGACGCTGGCGCATCGCCGCCAAGCGAACCCGCGCTTCGAGAACTTGGCCGCGCGCGGAACGCAGTGGCTGATCGGCGCGCAGAACAACGACGGCGGCTGGGGCGACACCACGCTGAGCCTGAGCAACATCAGCACGACGGCGCTGTGCTGGGCCGCGCTGACCATCCGCGAAGCCTCGGCGGAGGTCCTACAACCGGCCGCGGCGTACATGGAAGCCCATGCGGGCGGGCTGGACCCGGACTCGCTGAGCGTCGCCATCAAGCGCCGCTACGGCAAGGACCACACGTTTTCCGTGCCGATTCTGACGGTGCTGGCGATCGCCGGGCTGCTCGGGGAAGGCGCGGCGGGCTGGCGCCGCGTGCCGCAGCTTCCGTTCGAGCTGGCGGCGTTTCCGCAGAGTTGGTACGCCTTTTTGCAACTCCCTGTGGTCAGCTACGCCTTGCCGGCGCTGATCGCGATCGGACTGGCGCGCCACCGCAAGCGACCCAGCCGCAATCCCGTGACGCGCGGCTTTCGGAACGCCGTGCGGAACCGCGTTTTGCGGAAGCTCGACGCGATTCAGCCCTCCAACGGCGGCTTTCTGGAGGCCACGCCGCTGACGAGCTTCGTGACGATGAGCCTGATCGTGGCCGGCGAGGGGGAGCACGTGGTGGTCCGGCGCGGGCTGGAGTTCCTGGAAGGCTCCGTGCGGGCGGACGGGAGTTGGCCGATCGATACGAACCTGGCGACCTGGGTGACGACGCTGGCGGTGAACGCGCTGGACGCGGGCGGGGAGCCTTGCCTCCCAGAGGCCGAGGCGACGGCCGTTGGCGCTTGGCTGCTGGGGCAGCAATACCGGGAGACGCATCCCTACACCGGCGCGGCCCCGGGCGCGTGGGCCTGGACGGACCTGCCGGGCGGCGTGCCCGACGCCGACGATACGCCCGGAGCGCTGCTGGCCGTGCGGGCGATGGGCGGCGGCGGACCGCAGGCGGCGGAGGCGGCGCAACGCGGCGTGGGGTGGCTGCTGGACTTGCAGAACTCCGACGGGGGCATGCCCACGTTCTGCCGCGGCTGGGGGGCGCTGCCGTTCGACCGCAGCGGGGCCGACCTGACCGCGCATGCCTTGCGCGCCTGGCGGGCTTGGCGCCCGGAATTGTCCCTCGAGTTGGGCGCGCGGGTCGACCGCGCCGTCGGGCGAGCCGTCCGCTACCTCGAAAAGTCCCAGCGCCCCGACGGGTCGTGGGAGCCGCTTTGGTTCGGCAGCCAGCACGCCGAGGGCGACCTGAACCTGACCTACGGGACGGCGCGGGTCCTCTCCGCTTTGGCCGAGTTGCCGGAGGAGTCCCCCGCCGAAAGCCGGGCGGTGCGATGGCTGGTCGAAGCGCAGGGCGCCGACGGCGGTTGGGGCGGGGCCGCCGGCGTCCGCCCGTCGATCGAAGAGACGGCTCTGGCGGTCTCCGCGCTGGCCGCTCACAACCGCTTTCGGGAACCCTCGGAGGCGACGAAGGCCGCCGTCCGCAAGGGGCTGGACTGGCTGGTTTCGGCGACAGACGAAGGCCGCCGCACGGACCCTTCGCCGATCGGCTTCTACTTCGCCAAGCTCTGGTACTTCGAGCGGCTGTACCCGCTGCTGTTTGCGGCGGAGGCCTTCTCACGGGGCCTCGACGAGCGGGCCGCCGATTGATTCGCTCGCTACTCCTCGGCGGGGCCGGCGCCCGCCAAGATCGCACTGATCTCCGGGTGCTTGTGATTGAACTCGGGGTCGACGTTCATGGCCTGGCGCAGGTCGGCTACGGCCTCCTCGTCGCGCCCTAGGGCCATCAGCGCCACGGCCCGGTTGTGGTAGGCGTCACCGAGGTTCGCGTCCAGCGCGATCGCCCGGGTGTAGCACTCGATGGCCGGCTCCATGCGCCGGCTGAGCTGAAGGGTCACGCCGAGGTTGTACTGCATGGCGGCGGTTTCGGGACCGAGGGCCAGCGCCTGGCGGATCTGCTTCTCGGACTCCTCCAGCCAGCCCAGGCGGGCCAGCGCGTCGCCGAGGTTCGAGTAGGCGTCGGCATAGCGAGGCTGCCAGCGCACGGCCTGGCGGAAGTGCTCGACGGCCTCCTCCACGCGCCCCATGCCCACCAGCTCGACGCCGAGGTTGTTGTGAGCCTCGTAGGAGCGCGGGTCGGCCTTCAGGGCCAGGCGGAAGTGCCGCTCGGCGCCGGGCGCGTCGCCCCGCGCCGAAAGCGCCAACCCCATGTCCAGATGGGCCTCGCCGTAGTCCGGGTTGGCGCGCAAAGAGGCCTGGAAGTGCGGAATCGCCTCTTCGATCTTGCCTTGGGCAAACAGCTCGGCCCCCAGGTTCGTGTTGGCGTCCGGGTGGCTGGGGTCGACGGCCAGAGCCTTGCGGAACCAGTCGATGGCCTCGTCACGGCGGCCCGCCGCGGCGGCGGTGCGCCCGAGCGTATTGAAGGCGTCGGGGTCGCTGCCCAGCTCGTCGAGGGCTTGCTCGGCGATGCGGGCGGATTCTTCCATCTTGCCGGCCCAGCCGAAGACCCGCGAGAGGTTCTTGAGCGCCTGAGCCCGCTCCTTGCGGTCCAGGCCGGCCTCCACGCGGACGCGCACCGCCGCGATGGCGCTCTCGTCCCAGCCCGGAGCCTTGGTCAGGCGGCCTTCGCGCTCCAGCTCGTCCACCAGCAGCAGGGCCAGCTCGCGGTAGCCGTCCACATTCAGGTGAACGTGGTCGAGGAACTGCTTGGAGCCGGGGATGCCGTCGTCTTCACGGCTCTGCACGTAGGCGTCGAAGTCCACCAGTGGGGCGCCGGTCTGGCGGGCCACGTCGCGCACGATTTGAGTCATGGCGGGGAAGGCGCGCAAGGGGCAGACGTCCTCGTCGAGCGCCCGCTCGAAGGACGCCTTGGCTTCCGCCGGGCGGTCGAGCGCCAGCAGTGCGCGTCCGCGCTCGTAGTAAGTCTCGGCATAGCGGTCGTCGAGGGCAAGCGCCTCGTCGAGGGCGGCCAAGCTCTCGGCCGCCTCGCCTGCCTGGCGCAGTCGGGCGCCCTCCCGGCGCAAGCGTTCGGCCTGGGCGGCGTCCTGCGGGCTGAGGCCGTCGCGCGACTGGTTCTTGAAGGGCGAGCAGTCCTTCCAGTTCGAGGCAGGGGTGATCAGCACGGCCTCGGCCCCGGCGGCCCGGGCGATGTCCACCATGCGGCGCAGGTTGAAGCGGTAGTGCGCCAGCACCTGACTACGAAACTCGTCATTGCGCTCGTAGTCCTCGGGGCCGACCGAGTGCGCCAGCATCGTGTCGACCTCTTCGGCCAGCAGCTCCTCGTCGGCCTTGCGCTTGGGCGCGGCGTCGAGCAGGCGCGCGCCGGCGGAGTAGATGCGCGTGCGGCTGAGCAGGCCGCCCAGGGCGGTCACGGTTTCGGGCGCGTCGATCAGTCCCTCGTAGGTGCGCCGCTCCAGAAACTCGTTGTGGCCGGAGTAGATCAGGAACAGGTCCGGGTCATACTGCGCCAGCTCTTCCATCACCGCCGCCACGCGGTAGCTGGCGTAGCTGACGCCGCCGGCGTTGATGACCTCCCAACGCCGGATGGGGTCGGCGGCCGGCAGCAGCTCCCGCAGCCAGCCGCTGAACGACAGCTTGTCGTCGTACGGCCGCCCGTAGGTCGTGGAGCCGCCGACGCTGAAGATCCGGAACGTCCCCTCGGGCTTTTTGACCGGGAACCGCTGCAGATTGAACCAGCCGGCCTTGGCGGGCGAGCTGACGTACTCGTCGCCTTGCCGGACGAACAGCGGAATCGTCTTGGCGAACCCCACGTAGGGGTCGTCAAAGGCCAGCCGCGGCCTGACGCCCAGCACGGCCAAAGTCCCTTCCAGCAAGCCGAAAAAGCCCAAGAAGGCCACCGCTGCAAACAGCGCTTTCTTCCAGGCCGGGAGCTGTATGGGCGAACTCATCCAGGCAGCATGATTCTAATCCAGCCGCACGCCGAGCGAAAGCCGCCCAAGCGGGGGGAGGGCTGCGACGGAACCGTTCAGCGACCCTCGGCTGGCGACCCCAGAGCGGCGGCGACGCCCGGCAGCAGACCCTCCGGGAGGTCTCGGATGTAGTGGTGCCCGCCGGGGAACGACCGGAACTCGAAATCTCCGGCGGCGCTGTGCTCGGCCCAGGCTTCGAGATCGGGGGCTGACACGATCACGTCCTCGCGGCCTCCGTAGGCCGAGATCGGGCACGCGAGCGGCTCGTCCGGCGGAAACCTGGTCGTCTCGAACAGCGCCAGGTCCGACCGCAGGACCCGGGTGAACATCTCGAGCACTTCGCGGTCTTCCAGAATCAGGGCCGGCAGGACGCCGTAGCGGCGCTGGATCTCATGCACCATCGCCGAGGCCGGCAGCTGATGGATCGGCGGGAAGCGGCTGGACAGGTGCGGCGCACGGCAGCCGGAGACGAACAGCCGAACGGGCGCCGGCGCGCCCAGGGCGCGCAGCCGGCGGGCCGCGCCGAAGGCGACCCAGGAGCCCAGGCTGTGGCCGAGCAGAGCGTAGGGGCGATCGAGCAACGGCTGCAGCTCCGGCGTAATGGCGTCGAGCAGCGGCTCCATGCGCTCGATCGGCGCTTCGCGAAAACGGGCTTCGCGGCCGGGCAGATGGCAGCCCACCACCTCGATCTCGCCCGGCAAGAACAGCGGCCAGCGCGCGAAGCCCGAGGCTCCGCCGCCGGCGTGCGCGAAACAAATGAGTCGAACCCGAGCCGAAGGATTCGGCCGGGCGGGGACAAACCAGGCGCTCATGCGATTCTGGAGGAGCGATGCAGCATTCGGCCGGCGACAGCGGCGCGTCCGGGCGCGGCTCCTTCGAGCTGACCGGCCGGACCGTGCACGTGCGGTCGATGCGCACCAAGGCGCCCGAAGCGGTCGTCGCGGAGCTGGCCGCGACGCTGACCCAGCGCGAACGCAACCACGCGGCCAAGTACTGCTTCGACCATCTGCGGGTGCGCTACATTTTGGCGACAGGCGGGCTGCGCATCCTGCTCGGCCGCTACCTGAATATTCGCCCCGAGCGCGTTGAATTTCGGTACGGCGTCAAGGGCAAACCGTCGCTGGCCGGCTCGGATCACCAGTTCAATATGTCACACTCCGGCGAGCTGGCGCTGTTCGCCTTTACGCCGGAATGCGAGCTTGGCGTGGACGTGGAACGCATGCGCACGGTGGACGATCTGTTCGGAATCGCGGCCGGCGCGTTCTGCCCGGAAGAGACCGCCGAGCTGCGTTCCCTGCCCCCTCGCCTGCTCCACCAAGGCTTCTTCTCGCTGTGGACGCGTAAGGAGGCCTACATCAAAGCCATCGGGCAGGGCCTCTATGCTCCGCTGGACCGCTTCCGGGTCTCGCTGCTGCCGGGGGAGCCGGCGCGCTTCGTGCACATCGACGGCGACGCGGCCGAGGCCCGCTCGTGGATGCTGCACGATCTCACCATTCACCCCGAGTACCGCGCCGCCGTAGCCTACCGGGACGCCGCGCGGCCGTTGGAGATCTGGGAGACGATCGAACCCGAGGAGTTGCTGGAGAACGGCCCGAGGGCGGCGGAGCGGCCGCCGGTCACGGCCGCTTCCGATGGGGTTTGAGCCCGTGCTTGCGCCAGATCCGGCGAATGCTGGCTTCGCTCAACCCGACGGCCGCGGCCATGCTCCGCGTCGACCAGCGCGGGGCCCGGGCGGGTTGTTGATGCGCGGTCATCCAAAGGATCTTCTCGACGGTCTTGGCGGGGATGGGAGAGCGCCCCGACCGTGGGGCATCGCGCTCCAAGCCCTCCACGCCCTGGGCCAGGAAGCGAGACCGCCAACGAGCCGCTTTTTGGGCGCTGACGCCTAGCGCTTCCGCGATCTCCTTATCTTGCAAACCCTGGGCCGCCAGGAGCACGATGCGGGCTCTTTCGGCCGTCCGCGGCGAGGAGCGGAAAGCGTCGAGGCGCGCCTGTAGGGCTTGCTGTTCCGGGGGCGTCAGAACGATCGGGGCGGCCACTCGCATCGGATGAGTTTCCAAGGAGCCGGCGGGCTCTCTCCAGCCATAATATGTACGATTTTAGACGCAGTACACTAGGATTCACGACGCCCGCCCAAAGGATGTCGGGACTCTTCCCAGGATCGCGTATATAGGGTAAGTTTTCGGAATGAAGGGCCAAACCGGGGAATCGATTCGAGCTTGGCTCGTCTCGAAACTAGCGTCACTGGTCGGCGTCTCCGCGCGGCACATCGATACGCGGGAGCGGTTCTCTCGCTATGGCCTGCACTCCCTGCTTGCGGCCGAGCTGATTGCGGACCTGGCGGCCCTGCTCGATCGCCCTTTGCCCTCCACGCTGACGTGGGACAATCCCACCGTGGACGTCCTGGCCGCCTACCTGATGGGTGAGGCTCAGCCGGAGACGCCGCAGGCCGTAGCAACTCCTCGCGCGGGCGGCGTGGAGCCGATCGCCATCGTGGGAATGGCCTGCCGCTTCCCTCGGGCCGCCAACCTGGAGGCCTACTGGGCGCTGCTGCGCGAAGGCGTGGACGCCATCCGAGAGGTTCCGGAAGGACGCTGGAGCCTCAGCGAGCTCTTTGACGCCGACCCGGCGGCTCCCGGCAAGATGAGCACCCGTTGGGGCGGATTCTTGGACCGCGTTGACGGGTTCGACCCACAGTTTTTTGGGATTTCGCCGCGTGAGGCGATCCAGATGGACCCCCAGCAGCGGCTGGTGCTGGAGCTGGCCTGGGAGGCGCTGGAAGACGCCGGAATCCCGGCGGAGGGGCTCAAGGGGACGCGCGCCGGGGTGTTCGTGGGCGCCATGTGGAGCGACTACGCGAAGCTCCTGCGCGACGCCGGCGGCATCGTGCAGCACACGGCCACCGGGCAGGACCCGAGCATCATTCCGGCGCGCGTCTCCTACGCGCTGGGGCTGGAAGGGCCGAGCTTAGCGGTGAACACGGCCTGCTCGTCGTCGCTGGTGGCGGTCCACTTGGCGTGCCGCAGCCTGCACGCCGGGGAGTCGCAGATCGCCCTGGCCGGCGGGGTGAACTTGATGCTCGCGCCGGAGACGACGGTGGCGATGTCGAAGTTCGGAGCGATGTCGCCTGACGGCCGCTCGAAGGCCTTCGACGCGCGGGCCAACGGCTATGTGCGCGGCGAGGGCGGCGGCGTGGTCGTGCTGAAGCGTCTTTCGGCCGCGGTGGCCGCCGGAGACCCGATCTACTGCGTGATCGCGGGCAGCGCCATCAACAACGACGGCTTCAGCAACGGCCTGACCGCCCCCAACCCCCGCGCGCAACAGCAGGTGCTGCGCGACGCCTACGCCGACGCGGGGCTGCCTCCGGCCCGCGCGCACTACGTAGAGGCTCACGGCACGGGCACGATTCTGGGCGACCCGATCGAGGCCAACGCCTTGGGCGCGACGCTGAGCCTGGAGAGGGCGCCAGAGAGGCCGCTGCGCATCGGCTCGGTCAAGTCGAACATCGGGCACTTGGAAGCCGCCGCCGGCATGGCCGGCCTGATCAAGACGGCTCTGGCGATTCGGTATCGGGCGATTCCCCGCAGCCTGCATTTTGAGACGCCGAATCCGCACATCGACTTCGAGCGGCTGCGGCTGAGGGTTCCGCAGGCGCTGGAGCCATGGCCGGAGCCGGAGGAGCCGGCTGTTGCGGGCGTCAGCTCGTTCGGCTTCGGCGGCACGAACAGCCACGTGGTGGTGACCGAGCGACGGGTTCCGGCGGCGGCTTCCGCACCGCTGGCGGCGGAGTCCTCCGAGCAATTGCGGGAGCTGGCGCGCGAGACCGTCGCCAAGTTGCGGGCCGAGGAGCCCTTGGACGCTCCCGACGGCGGCTTGCCGCACCGTCTGGTCGCGGTGGGACGGTCCTCCGTCGAGCTGGCCGACCTGCTGGAAGCGTTCGCCGCGGGGGAGACTCGACCGGGCGTCTACTCCGGCCGGGCGGACGCCGAACCGCCGGCGCCGGTCTTCGTCTTTCCAGGGCAAGGCGGGCAATGGCTGGGCATGGGCCGGGAGCTGCTGGAGACCGAGCCGGCGTTTCGGGCGGCGTTCGAGGAGTGCACCGAAGCGATCGAGGCGCTGACGGGTTGGTCGCCTCTGGCCGAGTTGATGGCCCGGGAAGGCGAGTCGCGCCTAGCGCGGGTGGAGGTGGTCCAGCCGCTGCTGTTCGCCGTGCAGGTCTCGCTGGCCGCTCTCTGGCGCTCGTGGGGCGTGGAGCCCTCGGCGGTGGTGGGCCACAGCATGGGCGAGGCGGCGGCGGCCTGCGTGGCGGGCGCGCTGAGCCTGCCCGACGCCGCCCGCGTGATTTGCCGGCGCAGCCGCTTGATGCAAGCGCTCAGCGGCCGGGGCGCCATGGCCATCGTGGACCTGCCGGAAACCGACGCCCAGGCGGCGATCGATTCGGTGGGCGGAGCGCTGGCTGTCGCGGCCGTCAACAGCCCGCGCTCCACGGTGGCCGCCGGCGAGCCCGAGGCGATCGAGCGCCTGTTGACGATGCTCGAAGCCCGCGGAGTCTTCTGCCGCCGCGTGAACGTGGACGTGGCCTCGCACAGTCCGCAGATGGACCCGCTGTGCGCTGAGCTCGGCGAGATCCTGGCGGACCTTCGGCCAGGCCCGACGCTCACGCCGATGCACTCGACGGTGACGACCGAGCGCATCGACGGCCGTGAGCTGGGCGCGGCCTACTGGAGCCGCAACCTGCGCGAGCCGGTGCGGTTCCTGCAAACGATCGAAGGCTTGCCGGACCGGCGTTGCTTCGTGGAGGTCAGCCCGCATCCGGTGCTGAGCAGGGGCTTGGAAGACCTGGCGGCGGAAGGGGGTTTGGCGCTGCCCTCCACGAGGCGCGATGAAGGGGAGAGACTGGCGCTCTCGGAGTCGTTGGCGCGGCTGTGGGTGCGCGGCGGAAGCGTGGACTGGGGCTCGGTGGCGACGGCGCGCGTCCGCGGCGGAGGGCGAGGACAAGCGCCGCAACTGCTGCCGCTCTCGGCGCAGAGTCCGGCGGCCTTGCAGGACCAGGCGCGGGGTTTGCTGGACTGGCTCGCCCGGACGCCGCAGCCGAACTGGCGCGACGTGTGCCATACGGCTTGCGAAAGGCGCAGCCACTTGGCGCACCGGGCGGCGCTCGTCGCCGGATCGGCGGCGGAGGCTTCGGAGCTGCTCCAGGCGCTGCTGGACGGCGAATCCCGATCGGGACTCGCGGGCGGTAGAGCGACCAGCGGGCGGCGTCCGCCGATCGCCTTCGTTTTTTCGGGCCAGGGCCCGCAATGGTCCGGCATGGGGCGCTCGCTGTGGGCGTCGGAGCCGGAGTTCCGGTTCGCCTTCGAGCGCTGCGACGTGGCGTTTCGCGAGTTGGCGGGCTGGTCGCTGACCGAGGAGCTGCATTCGGACGAAGGCGGCGGCTGGCACGACCGTACCGACCGCGCCCAACCCATGCTGTTTGCGTTGCAGACGGCCCTGACGGCCCTGTGGCGGTCTTGGGGCATCGAGCCGGACGCCGTCGTGGGGCACAGCGTGGGGGAGATCGCGGCGGCGCATGCGGCCGGCCTGCTGTCGCTCGAAGACGCCGTGCGGGTGGTCTACCACCGGGGCCGCTTGATGCAAGGGGCGACCGGGCTGGGGCGCATGGCCGCCGTGGAGCTGGGCTCGATCGAGCTGGAACGGTTCGCCAACGGCCACAGCGACCGACTGGCAGTAGCCGCGGTCAACAGCCCCAAGTCGCTGACTCTTTCGGGCGACGCAGGGCCGCTTGAGGCGGTTCTCGCCAAGCTCGAGGCCGAGGGCGTGGGCTCGCGCCTGCTGCCCGGCGCGTACGCCTTCCACAGCCCGCAGATGGAACCCTTCGGGGCGCAGCTCCGCGACGCGGTCGGGGAGCTGGAGTCGCGGCCCGGGAGCGCGCCGTTCTACTCCACGGTGACGGCGGCGCCGGCGGGGTCTCTCGACGCCGCCTACTGGGCGCGGAACCTGTCGGCGCCAGTGCGCTTCTCCGGCGCGGTGGACGCGCTGCTGACGGACGGGTTCAGCCTCTTCCTAGAGATCGGCCCGCACCCGGCGCTGGCGAGCGCGATTCAGGAGAGCCTTCAGGCCCGGGGCCTGGACGGGACGGTGTTGGCGTCGCTGCGGCGCAAGCAGGACGACCGGCGCGTGCTGCTGGGCTCGGTCGGGACGCTCTACACGCTGGGATTTTCGCCGCGGTGGCGGCGGCTGCAGCCGGCCGGGGGAAGCTTGGTCCGCCTGCCGCACTATCCCTGGCAGCGCGAGCGCTACTGGCTGGAGGAGGCGACCACAGCGCCGCGGACGGCCGCGGGCGGGCATCCGCTGCTGGGGCGCGCGCAGCCCACGGCGCTGGGGCCGACGCTGTTCGAGGCGACGGTGCGCGCCGACGCGCCGGCTTATCTGGCCGAGCACCGGCTGGACGGCGAGGCGGTGTTTCCCGCGGCTGCGTTTGCGGAGATGGCGCTGGCGGCGGCCCCGGCGGGGCTGACGACGTTGCGGGATCTCGAGATTCGGCGCAGATTGACGACGGCTCCCGGCGTCGACCGCAAGCTGCAGTGCATCGTCAGCCCGGGTGAAGCGGGCGCGGCGAAGGCGCAGATCTTCAGCCAAGGCGATGGCGAGGATTGGGTTCTGCACGCGGAAGGTTTTTTGGAGGCGGGGCCGGAGCCGGAAGAAGAGGCGGCCGAGAGAGGGGCCGTGGAGGGGCGCTGCGAGCCCGACGGCTCCTTCCACGCCGATTGCGCCCGGCTGGGGCTGGACTACGGGCCGGCGTTCCAGGCTTTGGAGGGCCTGCGCCGACGCGACGGCGAGGCCTGCGCCATGGTGCGTCTGCCGGCGGCCCTGCACGGCGAGGCGGGGCGGTACGGAATCCACCCGGCGCTGCTGGACGCCTGCCTGCAAGTGTTCTTGGCCGCCGCGCCCGAGCGAGGCGAGGCGCTGTACCTGCCGGTCGGCATCGGGCGGCTGACGCTGCAGCGGTCGGCGTGGACTTCCGGCTGGTGCCACGCCGAGTTGCGCTCCGAGGGCGGCTCTCTCGTGGGGACCGTGCGGGTCTTCGACGAGGCGGGCCGGGCGCTGCTCGTTTGCGACGAAGTGGTCTTTCGGCGGGCTGCGCGGGGCTCGGCCTTGGCGGGGCGGCGGGGCGACGGGCTCTGCACGCTGGAATGGCAGCCGAAGCCGCGGGGCGCGGCGGTGTCAGCGGAGCCTGCCGAGGATTGGGTGGTTGTTTCCGCCGGAGGGGAGTTTGCGGAACGGCTGGCGCAGCGGCTGGCGGCGCGGATCGCGGCGGCGCCGACGGCGGAGCTGTTGCACGGGCGGCGGGTGGCCTTCGTAGCGGACGGCGGCGCCGAGGACCTCGGCCGCGCCCTGCAAGCGCTGCAGGCCGAGCCGCGCAGGCTGTGGCTGCTTCCCACCAGCCGGCAGGGAGCGCTGTGGGGCCTGGGCCGCACGGCAGCCCTCGAGACTCCGGAGCTGTGGGGTGGCCTGCTCGCGGTAGAGACGCTCGATGCGAAGACGGCCGCGGCGGAGCTGCTGCAGCCGGACGGCGAGCGCGAGATCGTCTGGGACGCCGACGGCCGGCGCGTCGCGCGGCTGGCGCCCTGGGCGGCGCCGGAGGCCGCCTGGCGTCCGCGGCCGGAGCGCTGCTATCTGATCACCGGCGGCTTCGGCGCGCTGGGGCTCGAAGTGGCGCGATGGCTGGTCGCGCAGGGCGCTCGCAGTCTGGCGTTGTGCGGCCGAAGACCTCCTTCCGGCGCGGCTGCAGCGGTTCTCGAAGAGCTCCGGCGAACCGGAACGGCGGTCCACGCGGCGACGGCGGACGTGACGAGCGAAGGCGAGCTGCGGGCGCTGCTGGCGGAGCTGGCCGCCGCGGCGGCGCCGTTGGGAGGCGTGTTCCATGCGGCCGGCGCGCTCGACGACGGCGTGCTGGCCCTGCAGTCGCCCGAACGCTTTCGGGCCGTGATGGCGCCGAAAGCCGAGGGAGCTTGGAACCTCCACCGGCTCACCGAAGGGCGCGACCTCGACTGCTTCGTGCTGTTTTCTTCCGCCGCCAGCCTGCTGGGCGCGGCGGGGCAAGCCAACTACGCCGCAGCCAACGCCGCCGTGGACGAGCTGGCGCACCACCGCCGCGCGCTGGGCCTGCCGGCGTTGAGCGTGAACTGGGGCCCCTGGGCCGAAGTCGGCATGGCCGCGGCGGGCGCCGGACGCGGCCTCGCGCAGTGGGAGGCCCGGGGCGTCGGCGCGATCGAGCCGGCTCGGGCGCTCGATTTGTTGGGGCGGATGCTGCACGGAGCGTCGCCACAGGTGGCTGCCCTGCCTCCGGCGGCGACCGCCGCAGCGGGTTCGCCGGCCGAGGCGGAGGCGCCGGAGTCCCCCCGCACGTTCTTGCAGCGTCAGGTGGCGCAGGCGCTGGGACTGCCGCTCGCCCGGCTCGACGCCGACGAGCCGCTGAATCGGTTGGGACTGGATTCGCTGATGGCCGTGGAGCTGCGCAACCGCGTGGAGCTGCGCTACGGCGTCACGGTCCCGATGGTGAAGTTTTTGGAAGGGCCCAGCGTGGCGGAGCTGGCGGCATTGGTTTCCGAACGGCTGGCCGCCAAGCGGGACGCCATTGAGAGCCCGAAACCGGTCGCCGCGCCCCGCTCCTGCCCGCTCTCGCAAGGCCAGCGCTCGCTGTGGTTCCTCTATCAGGCCGCCCCGCTGAGCCCGGCCTACAACATCGGCTTCACGGCCAGGGTGCGGGGCCAGGTGGAGGAGGCTCGGCTGCTGGCGGCGCTCCAGGCGCTGCAGGACCGCCATCCGGCGCTGACGGCGACGATGTCGATGCAGGGCGAGGAGCCCATCCAGAGCTTCTCGCCGGGCAAAGCCGTCTCTTTCCGAGTGTCCGACCTGTCGGGGAGCTCGGAAGCCGACGCGCTGAAGGCCGCCGAGGAAGCCTTCCACGTCCCGTTCGATCTGGAGAACGGGCCGGTGTTTCGCGCGGAGCTGTTCCGTATGGGGCCGGAAGAGTCGGTGTTGCAGTTGGCGGTGCATCACATTGCGGCGGATTTCTGGTCGCTGCTGATGTTCGTGGACGAGTTGCAGAGCCTCTACGGGGGAGCTCCGCCGCCGGCTCTGCCGGAGCCCCCGGCGAGCTTTGTCGACGCGGTGGCGGCGCAGCAGGCGCTGCTGGCGGGGCCGGAGGCGGAGCGGCTGTGGGCTTACTGGCAAGAGCAGCTCTCGGGCGAGCCGCCGCTGCTCGAGCTGCCGTCGGACCGTCCGCGGCCCGCGGTCCAGACCTACGAGGGCGATTCTTACGTGTTCACGCTGGAGCCGGAGCTGGCGGCGCGGCTCAAGGCCCTGGCCAAGACGGAAGGGGCCACCCTGCACACCACGCTGCTGGCGGCCTTCGCGGCGTTGCTGTACCGCTATTCGGGCCAGGACGACATGCTGCTCGGCACGCTGACCAGCGGCCGTGCGCAGGCCGAGTGGACCGATGTGGCCGGCTACTTCGTCAACCCGGTGGCGGTGCGGGCGCGGCCTTCGGCCGAGCTGCCGTTCCGGGACTTGCTCGGACAGGTGCGCCAGGCGCTGCTGGGCGCGCTGGACCACCAGGATTTTCCGTTCGCGCAGTTGGTCGAGCGGCTGCACCCCTCGCGCGATGCGGGCTTCTCGCCGCTGGTGCAGGTGATGTTCGTGCTGCAACAGCCGCAGCGCGCCGCCGAGTCCGTGCCGTTCATGCTGGGCCAGCCCGGCGGTCGGATGCAGCTCGGAGACTTGCGGCTGGAGTCGCTGCCGCTGCGCCTGCGGCAGGCCCGGTTCGACCTGGACATCATGATGATGGACACGGCCGCGGGCCTGGAAGGCTTTCTGCAGTACAACACGGCGCTGTTCGACCGAGAGACCATCGAGCGCTTCGAAGGCCACTTCCGGGCGCTGCTCGAAGGCGCGGTCGCCGAGCCTTCCGCCGCAATCGGGGCCCTGCCGCTACTGAGCGCGGCCGAACGGCGCCAGACGCTGGTGGAGCTCAACGAGACCCAGCGCAACTTTCCGACGCACCGCACGCTGCCGGAGCTGCTGGCCGCCCAGGCGGCCGAAACGCCCGACGCCGTCGCCGCCGCCTTCGGCGACCAAACGCTGACGTACCGGCAGTTGCACGCCAAGGCAAATCAGCTCGCTCACACGCTGCGCAAGAAGGGCGTCGGCCCGGACGCTCTGGTGGGCGTCTGCGTGGAGCGGTCGCTCGACATGCTGGTGAGCGTGCTGGGCGTACTCAAGGCGGGCGGCGCGTATGTGCCTCTGGCTCCGTCGGACCCGGCCGACCGGCTGCGCTTCATCCTGGAAGACACCGAAACCCGGCTGGTGCTGACCGAGCAGGCGCTGGTCGAGCGTTTGGGCAATCATCCCGCGGAAATCCTTCGGCTGGACGCCGACTGGGATTCGATCGCGGCCGAGCCGGACCAGGAGCCGCCGCGCCTCGCTACGGCCGAGAACCTGGCGTACGTGATCTATACGTCGGGCTCCACGGGGCGGCCGAAGGGGACCGAGATTCCGCATCGGGCTCTGGTCAACTTCCTTTGCTCGATGCGCGAGACGCCGGGAATGACGGCCGACGACACGTTGCTGGCCGTCACCACGCTGAGCTTCGACATCGCCGGGCTGGAGCTGTTTCTGCCGCTGCTGTGCGGCGGCAAGCTGGCGATCGCGAGCCGCGACGACGCCGCCGACGGCGTCCGGCTGATGGAGCTGCTGCGCCGCCACCAGGCGACGATACTGCAGGCCACGCCGGCGACCTGGCAGTTGCTGCTGGCGGCAGGCTGGCGGGGCGACCCACGGCTGACGATCCTGTGCGGCGGGGAGCCGCTGACGCGCAGGCTGGCCTCGGAGCTGCTGCCCCGCGGCGCGGCCGTCTGGAACCTGTACGGCCCCACCGAAACGACCATCTGGTCCACCATCCAGAAGGTCTCACCCGGCGAGGGGCCGGTGAGCATCGGCCGCCCGATCGCCAACACAGAGGTCTACATCCTTGACGAGAACCGCCGGCCGACGCCGCGTAACGTTCCCGGCGAGCTCTACATCGGCGGCTTGGGGCTGGCTCGGGGCTACTGGAAGCGGCCCGAGCTGACGGCGGAGAAGTTCGTGGCGCACCCGTTCTACCCCGCCGAGCGGCTGTACCGTACCGGCGACCTGTGCCGGCTGCGCTCCGACGGCTCCATCGAGTTCCTGGGCCGCAACGACCATCAGCTCAAGCTGCGCGGCCACCGCATCGAGCTGGGCGAGATCGAGGCGACGCTGGCGGCCCACCCGGCGGTCCGCGACGTGGTGGTGACGGCCCGCGAGGACGTTCCCGGCGACAAGCGCCTGGTGGCCTACGTGGTCCCCAACCTGGAGCGCGACGCCTCTTGGCGTGTGGAGCACGTGGCGCAGTGGCAGGCGGTCTGGGAAGAGACCTACTCCCGGCCGTCCGAGGCCGACGACCCCCGCCTCAACCTCACCGGCTGGAACAGCAGCTACACGGGCCTGCCGATTCCACCGGAGCAGATGAGGGATTGGCTGGAGCAGACGGTGCGGCGGGTGAGGTCGCTCCAGCCGCGACGCATTTTGGAGATCGGCTCGGGCAGCGGCATGCTGCTGTTCCGGCTGGCGCCGGAGTGCGAGCTCTATCGCGGCGTGGACTTCTCGCAAGGCTCGCTGGACTACATCGCCCGCCATCTGCCGGATGACGTACGGCCCAAGGTGGAGCTGGCGCGCGCCGCCGCCGACGACTCCAGCGCCACGCCGGAAGGCGCCTTCGACGTGGTGCTGGTGAACTCGGTGATCCAGTATTTTCCGGACCCGGACTACCTGGTGCGCGTTCTGCAGGGGGCGGCGCGGGCGTTGCGGCCGGGCGGCTCGGTCGTGGTGGGCGACGTGCGGAGCATGCCGCTGCTGCGGGCCTTCCACGCTTCGGTGCAATTTCACCAATCCACGGACGACGTGACGCTCCAAGAGCTGAAATTGCGCATTGGGAAGATGCTGGCGCAAGAAGAAGAGCTCGCCGTCGATCCGGACTTGTTCCTGGGCCTGCGGGACCTGGTTCCGGAGATCACTTCGGTGGAGATTCTGCCGCGTCGCGGACGGTACGACAACGAGATGACGAAGTTCCGATTCGACGCGCTGCTGCACCGCGGCCATGCCGCGACGGCCGCAACGGGGGGCGAACCCCTCCGGAACGCCCGGCTGCACGCCGAGCGGATGCTGCTGGGCTGGCTGGACGGCGAGGGCGGCCCGACCACAGTCGGGGAGGCGAGGGCGGCGCTGCGGGCCCTGCCGCTGGAGGGCTCGGACCCGGAGGAGACCTTTGAGCAGGGCGGCTTCGTGGACTGGTCCCGGCAGGGCGCAACCGGCGACTGGCTCGCCTCGGACGCGCCGCCGCGCCGGCCGTCGGGGGCTTCGACGCGACCGCCGTCCGCCTGCGCCAACGATCCGCTGCGCGCGCAACGCCGAAACGCGCTGGTTCCGGCGCTGCGCCAGGCGGTGCGCCAGCGGCTCCCGGAGTACATGACGCCGGCGGCCTTCGTGGCGCTCGACGAGCTGCCCCGCCTGCCCAACGGCAAGGTCAATCGGCGGGCTCTGCCCAAGCCCGACGGAGCGGCCGTGGCGCAACAGCCGACCTTCACGGCCCCCAGCGCGGGCGCCGAGCAGACGATCGCGCGGATTTGGCAGGACGTGCTGCAGCTCGAACGAGTCGGCTCGCGCGACAACTTCTTCGACCTCGGCGGCCACTCGCTGCGGCTGATCCAGGTCCGCAACAAGCTGCGGGAGCTGTTCGGCGCGGACATTCCGACGACGGCCCTGCTGCAGCATCCCACGGTGGCCTCGTTGGCCGCCTACTTGGGCGATCCGGCGCAGAGCGGCCCGGCGCTGGACCGCAGCGAATCGCGCGCCGAGATGCGCAAGGCTCTGGCGCAGCGCCAGCAGCGCCGTAGGGGCCAGCCCGGGAGGACCCCGCAATGACCCCTGAGGGCGTAGCCGTCATCGGCATGGCCGGACGCTTCCCCGGCTCGAACAGCCTGGCGCAGTTCTGGGAGAACCTGTGCGCCGGGCGAGAGTCGATCCGCTTCTTCGAGGACCACGAGCTCACCGCGGCGGGAACCCCGCCCGCCCTGTTACGCGATCCGCTGTACGTGAAGGCCGCCGCTCGGCTGGCCGATGTGGAGTGGTTCGACGCAGACTTCTTCGGCTATACGCCCAAAGAAGCCGCCGTGATGGACCCGCAGCACCGCATCTTTCTGGAGTGCACCTGGGAGGCCCTGGAGGAAGCCGGCTACGCCCCGGATCAATACGACGGCGCCATCGGCGTCTACGCCGGGACCGCCATCAACAGCTATCTGGCGGCTTACGCGCAACGGCTGGGGAGCCTGGAGGGCGACGTGCTGGCGACGTTCCTGGGCAACGCGGCGGACTTCCTCTCCACCCGCGTCTCCTACAAGCTCAACCTGCGCGGCCCCAGCCTGACGATCCAGACGGCCTGCTCGACCTCGTTGGTGGCGACGCACTTGGCCTGCCAGAGCCTGCTGATCGGGGAGTGCGACATGGCCCTGGCCGGCGGCGTCTCGATCAAGGTGACGCCCACGCCGGGCTACTTTCACCAGCCGGGCGGCATCGCCTCGCCCGACGGCCGCTGCCGACCGTTCGACGCCAAGGCCCAGGGCACTCTGTTCGGCGACGGCGCCGGCGTGGTGGTGCTCAAGCGCTTGGCCGACGCCCTGGAGGACCGCGACCACGTCTACGCCGTCATCCGGGGGACGGCGATCAACAACGACGGCGCCTCCAAGGTGGGCTACACAGCGCCGAGCGTGAACGGCCAGGCCGAGGTGGTGGCCGAGGCGCTGGCGATGGCGGGCGTGGAGCCGGACTCGATCAGCTACGTGGAGGCTCATGGCACCGGCACGGCCTTGGGGGACCCGGTGGAGGTAGCCGCCTTGACCCAGGCCTACCGCGGCGGTACGGAGAGGAAGGGGTACTGCGCGCTGGGCTCGATCAAGGGCAACATCGGCCATCTGGACGCCGCCGCCGGGGTGGCCGGCCTGATCAAGACGGTGATGGCGCTGCACTACCGCAAGCTGCCGCCAAGCCTGCACTTCGAGGCGCCGAACCCGGAGATCGACTTCGCCCAGAGCCCGTTCTTCGTGAACGCGGCGCTGCGGGACTGGGAAGCCGGCGAGCATCCGCGCCGGGCCGGGGTAAGCTCCTTCGGCATGGGCGGCACGAACGCCCACATGGTGCTGGAGGAAGCCCCGGCCTCGCCGGACGGGCTGCAGGCGGCGGGCGAGCCGCCGTACCTGTTCGTGCTGTCGGCCAAGACCGAGAGCGCCTTGCGGGCCTTGGCGGCGCGCTATGCACGCTACTTCGAGATCCACCCGGACGTCGCTCCGGCCGACGCAGCGTTCACCTCGCAGGTTGGCCGCGCGCACTTCGGCTATCGGCTGGCGCTGCTGGTGGATTCGGTGGAACAGGTGCGCGAAGCCCTGGCGAGCTTTGTGGCGGGCCGGGAGGACGCCCGCGTGGCATACGGCCGGACCGAAGAGGGCGCAGGAGCGGCGCCGGCCGGTTCCTCTCCGGCCGAGTTGGCTCGGGCCTTCGTGGCGGGAGCGGCGGTCGACTGGGCCGCGCTGCACGCGCCGGGCTCGCGGCGCAGGGTCTCGCTGCCGGTCTATCCCTTCGAGCGGCGCCGCCACTGGCTGCCCGACGAGCGCCGTCTGGCGGCGGTCGGGACGGCTTCGACCGAAGGAGAAGCAGCCAAGCCCTTGCAAGACGCATCGCCGGTGAGACAATCGGTCGAAGCTGCGAACGGGGAAGCGCGGCTCGACCTGCTGACGGCCTACCTCCGCGAAGAGGCGTTGGCCGTGCTGGGTCTGGAGCCGGGGACGGCGCTCGATACGCGCCAGGGTTTTTTCGACATGGGCATGGAGTCGCTGGCGGCGCTCGAGCTCAAGAGCCGCATCGAGACCGGTTTGCGCTGCTCCCTGCCGGCGACCTTCGCCATGAACTACCCCAACGTCGAGTCGTTGGCGGGCTTCGTGGCTCGTGAGATTTTGGGCCTGGACCTCGACGTCCGGCCGCAGACAGCCGCCCCGAGCGGCACGGAAGAGACGCCGGACGAGGGGTTGGACCGGCTCTCCGAGGATGATTTGGCCGCCCTGTTGGACCGCGAGCTCGCGCAGGTCCTCGGCGCGGAGGGAGTAGCGCCCGTTGAGTGAACCCCAGGATCTGCATCGAGCCCGACTCCAAAGCGCCGTCGTCGCCCTCAAGAAGCTGCAAGCGCAAGTCGACGCCGCCGACCGTGCGCAACGCGAGCCCATCGCCATCCTCGGCGCGGGCTGCCGCATTCCCGGCGGGGTGGACGGTCCCGAGGCCTACTGGCGGCTGCTGTGCGACGGCGTGGACACGGCGGGCGAGCTGCCCGCCGACCGCTGGGACGCCGCGCCCCTGCTCGACGAGGCGCCCTACACCCCGGGCAAGATGTTCACGCGCTCCGGCAACTATCTGCGTGACATCGCCGGGTTCGACCCGCAGTTCTTCGGCATCGCTCCGCGCGAGGCGCTGAGCCTGGACCCGCAGCAGCGACTGCTGCTGGAGGTGAGCTGGGAGGCTCTCGAGAACGCCGCCCTGGCCCCGGATCAGCTTTCGGGCAGCCAAACCGGCGTGTTCGTGGGCATGAGCGTGGACGACTACGCGCAGTTCCACTTGCGCAGCGGCAACCTGGCGGACATCGACGCCTACACCTGCTCGGGCGCGGGCCTGTGCTTCGGGGCCGGCCGCATCTCGTACGTGCTGGGGCTGCACGGGCCGTGCATGAACATCGACACGGCGTGCGCTTCCGCGCTCACGGCCGTCCACCTAGCCTGCCAGAGTCTGCGGTCGAGGGAATGCGACCTGGCGCTGGCCGGCGGCATCAACCTGATCCTGACGCCGGAGGTGGCCGTCGGCATGTCAGCGCTGCGGGCGCTGTCGCCCGACGGGCGCTGCAAGGCCTTCGACGCCGCCGCCGACGGCTTCGGCCGGGGCGAAGGCTGCGCAATGGTGACGCTGAAGCGGCTATCGGACGCGGTGGCCGCGGGGGACCCCATTCTGGCCGTGATCCTCGGCTCGTCGATCAATCACGACGGCCCCAGCGGCGGGCTGATGGTGCCGAACGGGCTGGCGCAGGAGGCTCTGCTGCGCGACGCCTTGGCGCGCGCCGCCGTGCAGCCGCAAGAGGTGCAATACATCGAAGCCCACGGCACCGGCACGGCCTTGGGCGACCCGATCGAGCTGGAGGCTTTGCAGGCGGCGCTGGGCGCGGGCCGGACTCCGGAGAACCCTCTGCTGGTGGGCTCGGTGAAGACGAACATCGGCCATCTGGAGGCCGCCTCGGGCGTGGCCGGCTTGCTGAAAGTGGCGCTGGCGCTCGATCGCCGCGAGATTCCGCCGCACCTGCACTTCGCCACGCCGAGCCCGCACATCCCTTGGGAGCGCATGGCGGTCGAGGTCCCCACGCAGCGAAGGCCTTGGCCGGAGCCGCGCGCGCGCCGCGTGGCCGGGGTGAGCGCCTTCGGCATGAGCGGCACGAACGTACACGTGGTGGTGGGCGAGGCGCCGCCGATGTCGGTCCCGGTGTCTGTGTCGGAGCCTGCGCCGGAACGGCCCTTGCACCTGCTGCGGCTTTCCGCCAAGACGCCGCAGGCGCTGCTGGAGATGGCGTCGCAGTGGAGCGAGTTCCTGCGGGAGCGGCCCGAGGCGGACTTTGCGGACGTCTGCTTTACGGCCAACACCGGCCGCGCGCAGTTCGCCCACCGCCTGACGGTCGTCGCAGGAGATTCCGCCGAGGCGCAGCAGAAGCTGGCGGCCTACGGTCGCGGCGAGGAGGCCACGGGCGTCGCCTCGCGCCGCACGGAGCGCTCCGAGCGGCCCAAGGTCGCCTTCCTGTTCACGGGGCAAGGCGGGCAGTACGTGGGCATGGGCCGGCGGCTGTACGAGACGCAGCCGACCTTCCGGGCCGCGCTCGAACAGTGCGACGAGATCCTGCGTCCGCTGCTGGAGCGGCCGTTGCTGAGCGTGCTCTACCCGCCGCCGGGCGAGGTTTCGCCGATCGACGAGACGGCCTACACGCAGCCGGCGCTGTTCGCCCTGGAATACGCTCTGGCCGAGCTGTGGCGCGCCTGGGGCGTGCAGCCGGCGGCGGCGCTGGGTCACAGCATCGGCGAGTACGCCGCCGCCTGCGCGGCCGGCATGCTGGGCCTGGAGGACGGGCTACGCCTGGTGGCGGCGCGCGGACGGCTGATGCAGGCCTTGCCGCCCGACGGCGCCATGGCGGCGGTCTTCGTGGGCGAGGCCCAGGCAATGGCGGCCATCCGGCCCTATCCGGCCGAGCTATCGATCGCCGCCGTCAACGGGCCGGCGGAGACGGTTCTGTCGGGCTCGGCCGAGCGCCTGGAGCAGGTTCTGGCCGAGTTCGAGGCGTCCGGCGTCAAGGCCAAGCGGCTGAGCGTCTCCCACGCCTTCCACTCGCCGCGGATCGAGCCGATGCTCGATGAGTTTCAGCGCTTGGCGGCGGGAGTGCGCTACCAGGAGCCGCGCTTCCCGGTCCTGTCGAACCTGACGGGCGCGGAGCTGCGTCCGGCGGAGTTGGAGGGCGGCGACTACTGGCGGCGCCATGCCCGAGGGACGGTTCGCTTCATGGCGGGCGTCGAGGCGCTGCACGCGCAGGGATTTGGGATCTTCGTCGAGGCCGGGCCGCGGCCGAGCCTGGCGGGTTTGGGGCGGCAGGTCCTGCCGGACGCCCCGGCGCTCTGGCTGGCCTCGCTGCGCAAGGATCAGGACGACTGGAAGCCTTTGCTGGCGAGCCTGTCGGCGCTGCATCTGCACGGCGTTCCGGTGGACTGGCGCGGCTTCGACCGCGGCTATCCCCGGCGGCGGCTGGCGCTGCCGACCTATCCCTTCCAGCGCACGCGCTTCTGGACCGAGCGGGCGCGCCCCGCCTCCGCCGCGACGGGCGCAGCGGCCGAAACCGGGGCTCTACACCCGCTGGTGCAGCGTCGAGTGGCGCTGCCGCTGCGGGAGAAGGTTTTTGAGAGCGTGTTGCGGGCGGACGCGCCGTCCTACCTGGCCGAACACGGCGTCCGCGGAACGGCGGTCCTGCCCGGCACGGCCTATCTCGAAATGGCCCTGGAGGGCGCACGCCAAGTGTGGGGCGAGGGCGCCCATGCGCTGGAGTCCGTGCGCTTCCGCGAGCCGCTGGTCTTCCGCGAGGGCCAAGCGGAGACCGTGCAACTGGTGCTGACGCCGGACGGCGACGGCGAGATGCGTTTTGAGATTCGGCGGCGCGCCGGCGACGAGGACTGGCGGCTGCACGCGCTGGGCCGAGTGAAGGCCGGCGAGCCCTTCGCGCCCGCGGCCCCGCAGTCGATCGAGGCGCTCCAGGCGCTGTGTCCGGAAGAGATCGCGCCGGAGGACTACTACGAGCGCTTCCGGCGGCGGGGGCTGGAGTACGGCCCGGCGTTTCGGGCGCTCCAGAGCCTGCGGCGCGCCCCCGGCGAGGCCGTGGCGCGCGTGGAGCTTCGCCAGCAACAGGCGGCCGAGGCCGAAAGCCACCATTGCCACCCGTGCCTGCTCGACGCCGCGCTGCAGGCGATGGCGGCGGGGGTTGACGACGCCTTTGCCGACCAGGGCGCGGGCATCCCGATCGGCGTCGAGCGCTACTGCGTCTATCGCAAGCCGCAGGGGCCGGTCTGGAGCCACTCCGTCGTCCGCCGCAACCCGGACGGCTCAGGCGTCGCCGGCGACGCTCAGTTGCTCGATGACTCCGGCGAGCTGCTCGTCGAGGTCCAGGGTCTGCGCGTCCAGCAGGTGCGCGACCAGGCGTCTGCGGTGCCGGCAACCGACTCAAGGCGAGCGCTCTACGAGACGGTCTGGCGGGAGCAGGCGCTTCCGGCCGCCGGCGACGGGGAGCGGAGCTGGGCGATTGTGGGCGAGGGGGACGGCCTGGCGGCGCGGTTGGCGGCGACGCTCGAAGCATCTGGAGACCGCTGCTCGAGGCTGGGCGCGGAGCAAGCGGCCGAGGCGGGCTGCTCCGACGTGGTGAGCCTGCAAGCGCTGGACGCCGGGTCGGCTCTGGAGGTCTGCGCGGAGGCCCTGACGCTGGTCCAGGCGCTCGGCGACCGGCCGTCGCCGCCTCGGCTGTGGCTGGTTACGCGGGGGGCGCAAACGACCGGCGCGGAGGAGGTTCCGCCGTCGGTCGAGCAGGCGGCGCTGTGGGGCTTCGGGGCGACCGTCGCCTCGGAATCCCCCGAGTTGCGCTGCACGCGCGTGGACTTGGACCCGGCTGCGGACGCGGACTTGGCCAGCACGCTGGCCGCCGAGTTGCGCTCGGCGAGCGCCGAGGACCGGATCGCTTGGCGCGGCGGCGTGCGCTGGGTGGAGCGGCTGGTTCCGCGCGCCAAGGCCGCCGAAGCCGGCGCGGTTCGGCTGCAACAGACCCAACCGGGCGTGCTGAGCGGGCTCGCCTTCCGCCCTGTGGAAAGAGTCGCCCCCGGCCCCGGGCAGATCGAGATTCGGGTGCGCGCCACCGGGCTCAATTTCCGCGACGTGCTCAACGCCCTGGGCCTCTACCCGGGCGAGGCCGGGCCGCTGGGCGACGAGGGCTCCGGAACGGT
The DNA here is from genome assembly GCA_016125275.1 of Acidobacteriota bacterium. GTDB lineage: Bacteria > Acidobacteriota > Terriglobia > Bryobacterales > UBA6623 > RI-231. The sequence continues at coordinate 57,840 of WGMB01000011.1, forward strand.
GGTCGCCGTGGGGGCGGGCGTCGAGGGCGTGCGGCTCGGCGATGAGGTGATCGCGCTGGCTTCAGGCAGCTTTGCGACCTTCGTCACGACCGAAGCCGCGTTTGCAGTGAAGCGACCGGCGAGCTTGACCGCGGAGGTCGGCGCAGGCGTCCCGATCGCGTTCCTGACGGCCCTGTACGGGCTGCGGACGCTGGCGCGGGTGCAGCCGCGCGAGCGCGTGCTGATCCATGCCGCCGCCGGCGGGGTGGGGCTGGCGGCCGTGCGAATCGCCCAGCGCCTGGGCGCGGAGGTGTTCGCCACGGCGGGCAGCCCCGAGAAGCGAGCCTTCCTGCAAGCGCAAGGCGTGCGCCACGTGTTCGACTCCCGCTCCACGGCGTTCGGCGACGAGATTCTGGCGGTCACCGGCGGGGCCGGGGTGCAGGCCGTCCTCAACTCGCTCGGACCGGAACACATCCGCAGGAGCCTGGAGATCCTGCCGCCCGGCGGCCGATTCGTGGAGATCGGCAAGCGCGACATTCTGACGACCGCCGAGGCGGCGGCGGTGAACCCGGCCGCCGAGTACACAGCGTTCCAGTTGGGAGAGCTGATGCAGGCCCAGCCGGCGCTCGTGGGAGAGTTGCTGGAGGAGATCGTCAGCGACCTCAGCGAAGGACGCCTCGAGCCGCTTCCGCAGCGGAACTTCGCGGCGGGCCGCGCGGCGGACGCCTTCCGCTTCATGGCGCAGGCGCGCCAGATCGGTAAGCTCGTCGTCCAAGCCCAGGTCGCCGAGCCGCCGCGCATTCAGCCCGACGCGACCTACCTCATCACCGGCGGACTGGGCGCGCTGGGGCTGCATGCGGCCCGCCGGCTGGCCGCGCGCGGCGCCCGCCATCTGGCGCTGGTGGGGCGGCGCGGGCCCGGCGCAGAGGCGGAAGCCGCGATCGAGAAGCTGCGCGCCGCCGGCGTGGACGTGCGGGTGTTTTCCGCCGATGTGGCCGTCCGGGCGGAGATGGAGGCGGTCTTGGCCGCGATCGACGCCGGCCCGGCGCCGCTGCGAGGCGTGCTGCATACGGCGGGCGTGCTCGACGACGGCTTGTTGCCGCAGCAAACCCGCGAACGCTTTGCCCAGACGCTGGCGCCCAAGACGCTCGGGGCGCGCTGGCTGGACGAGTTGACCCGCGACCGGCGTCTCGACTTCTTCGTGCTGTACTCCTCGATCGTCGCCCTGGCCGGGACCAAGGGGCAGTCCGCGTACGCCGCGGCCAACGCCTACCTGGACGCCCTGGCCCACGCACGGCAGGCGCAAGGGCTGCCGGCGCTGAGCGTCAACTGGGGCGCCTGGGCCGAAGCGGGCATGGCCGCGCGGGTTTCGGCGCGGGATCGGCGCCGCTGGGCCGAGCAGGGCATCGCGATGATCGAGCCCGAGCAGGGCATGGCGGCGCTCGAAGAGCTGCTAGCCGCCGGCGTTGCGCAGGCGGCGGTGCTGCCGATCGACTGGGTACGCTTTCTGGGGCAGTACACGGAACCGCTGCAGGCGCCGCCGCTCTACGCCGAGCTGCGCCGCTCGAAGGTTTCGGCGAATCCCCAAGGGACCGCCAAATCCGCCGCGCCGACGCTGCTCGACGAGCTGCGGCGGGAGGCGCTGCCGCAGAAACGTCGCCAACGGCTGGAAGGCTTTGTGCGCGGGCGGGTGGCGCAAGTGCTCGGGCTGGGCGCCGGGGAGGCGATCGATGGGGCCCAGCCGATCCGCGAGCTCGGGCTGGATTCGCTGATGGCGGTCGAGATCCGCAACGCCTTAGGCGCGCCATTCGGCGAGGCGCTGCCGGTCTCGTTGCTGTACGACTACCCCACCGTAGAGGCGCTGACGGATTACCTATCCCAGCGCTTCGCCGAGCCCGAGGAGCCGGCTGCGCCGAGCGAGCCGGCAGCCGAAGCAGCGGCCGAGGCCGGCGTTCCGTCGCCGGATCGAGCCTTGGTGGAACAGGCCTCCGAGGACGAGGCCGAGGCGCTCTTGCTCAAGGAGCTCGAGGCGCTGAACTTCTAAGCGGCCGGCTGGTATGGATCAGGGGAAAGGCATCGTGAATCCCGGCTCGGAGCCGTTGTCGCCGCTCAAGCGCGCACTGATCGCGTTGCAGGAGCTGCGCGCCCGCCTCGACAGCGCCGAGTCGGCCAAGCGCGAGCCCATCGCCATCGTCGGCGCCGGTTGCCGCTTCCCCGGCGGCGTGACGGACCTCGACAGCTACTGGCGGCTGCTGCAGGGCGGCGTGGACGCCATCACCGAGATTCCCGCCGAGCGCTGGGACGTGGACGCCTATTACGACCCCGACCCGACGGCTCCGGGCAAGATGGCGACGCGCTGCGGCGGTTTCCTCGACGGCGTCGACCGGTTCGACCCGGCCTTCTTCGGCGTTTCGCCGCGGGAGGCCGTGAGCATGGACCCGCAGCAGCGATTGCTGCTCGAAGTCGCCTGGGAGGCGCTGGAGAACGCCGGGATTCCGGCGCAAAAGCTGGCGCGCAGCCGCACCGGCGTGTTCGTGGGGATCTGCAGCAACGACTACCTGCGCCATCACCTCAGCGGGCCGGAGCAGCTCGACGCCTACATCAGCAGCGGTAACGCCCACAGCATTGCCGCGGGCCGCCTCTCCTACACGCTGGGGCTGCAGGGGCCCTGCATGGCGATCGACACGGCCTGCTCGTCGTCGCTGGTGGCGGTGCATCTGGCGGTGCAGAGCCTGCGCACGGGCGAGAGCGAGTTGGCGCTGGCCGGCGGGGTGAACCTGATCCTGGCGCCGGACGGAACCGTGGCGCTCTCGCAGGCGCAGATGCTGGCGCCCGACGGACGTTGCCGCACCTTCGACGCCGCCGCGGCGGGCTACGGACGCAGCGAAGGCTGCGGCGTGGTGGTCCTCAAGCGCCTCGCGGACGCCCAGCGCGACCAGGACCGCATTCTGGCAGTGATCCGCGGCTCGGCGGTCAACCAGGACGGACGCAGCAATGGCCTGACGGCGCCCAACGGACTGGCTCAGCAGGAGGTGATTCGCGCCGCGCTGGCCAACGCCGGCGTGGACGCCTCCGAGATCGGCTACATCGAGACCCACGGGACCGGCACGGCGCTGGGCGACCCGATGGAGGTCGAGGCGCTGCAAGCGGTGTTCGGCCGGGGCCGATCGAGCGATAAACCGCTGCTGCTGGGCTCGGTGAAGACGAATTTCGGCCACCTGGAGACGGCGGCCGGAGTGGCCGGGCTGCTGAAGGCGGCCCTGGCGCTGCGGCACGGGGAAATTCCGCCGCACCTGCACCTGCACAACCCGAGCCCGCACATTCCGTGGGAGCGGCTGCCGATGGCCGTCCCGACGCGGCCGACCGCTTGGCCCGGGACTCGGCTGGCGGGCGCCAGCTCGTTCGGCTACAGCGGTACGAACGCCCACCTGGTGCTGGAGGCCCCGCCGGAGGAACCGGCGCCGCCCACGAGCGCCCCGGAGAGGCCGCGGCACATCCTGGCCCTGTCAGCCCGCCATCCGGAGAGCCTGCGCGCACTGGCCGAGGCCCACGCGGAAAAGCTGGCCCAGCCCGGCGCTTCCCTGCCCGACCTGGCCTACACAGCCAACGCCGGCCGGGCGCACTGGGCCCACCGGCTGGCGGTCTCCGGCGTGTCGCCGGAAGACGTCCGCCGCAAGCTGCTCCAGTGGCTCGCCGGCGAGACGCCGAAGGGCGTCCGCGGCGGCGAGCGCCGGGACGCCAAGCCGCCCTCGGTCGGCTTTTTGCTGACCGGGCAGGGCGCGCAGTACGCCGGCATGGGCCGGCGCTTGTATGAGACCGAGCCGGTCTTCCGGGCGGCGCTCGAGCGCTGCGACGCCATCGCACGGCCGCTGCTGGCCCGGCCCCTGCTCGAAGTCCTGTTCGCGGACGACGCCGGCGGGCTGATCGACCGGACGGACTACACCCAACCCGCTCTATTTGCTCTGGAGTACGCCCTGGCGCAGATGTGGCAGAGCTGGGGCGTGCGTCCGGCGGCGCTGCTGGGGCACAGCATCGGCGAGTATGTAGCGGCCTGCCTGGCGGGCGTCTTCAGCCTGGAGGACGGACTGCGGCTCGTGGCGGCCCGGGGCCGGCTGATGCAGGAGCTGGCCGCCGACGGCGCCATGGCGGCGGTCTTCGCGCCGGAGTCCGCGGTGACCGCCGCGATCGAGCCGTTTGCCGGCCGCCTGTCGCCGGCCGCCGTCAACGGCCCGGCCGAGGTGGTGATCTCCGGCGAACGCTCGGCGCTCGAGCAGGCGCTGGCGGCGTTGCAGGCGCAGGGCGTCCGCACCAAGCCGCTGCAGGTCTCCCAGGCCTTCCACTCGCCGCTGCTCGAGCCGATGCTCGGCGCCTTCGAGGCGGTCGCCGCCGAGGTCCGCTACGCCCCGCCGCAACTCGTGGTCATTTCGAACCTCACCGGCCGCCGCGCCGAAGAGGACGATTTGTGCACGCCGGGCTATTGGGTGCGGCAGACGCGCTCGGCCGTGCGCTTCGCGGACGGGGTCCGGGCGCTGGCGGACGAGGGCTGCGAGACGCTGCTCGAGATCGGCCCGCGCGCGACGCTGCTGGGGTTGGCGCAGCAGAATCTGACCGATCGGGAGATTTTTGGGGCGGCCTCGTTGCGGCCGGGCCAGGACGACTGGGAGCAAGCGCTCGACAGCCTGGGGGCGCTTTACGCGCAGGGCGTGGACGTGGACTGGGAGGCCTTGGACCGAGGCCGCGACCGGCGGCGCGTCGACGCGCCGCTGTACCCCTTTAACCGCCAGCGCTACTGGCCCGCTCCGTCGCGAGCCGCGACGCGGTCCGGAGGCGACGCGAGCCGCCAGCCGCTGCTCGACAGCCGCTTGACGCTGCCGCTGCGGGAGCAGGTGTTCGAGAGCCGCTTCTTCGCCGACGCGCCGGCCTACCTGAGCGACCATCGCATCCAGGGCTTGCCCGTGGCGCCCGGGGCGCTCTATCTGGAGCTGGCCTTGGAAGCTGCCGTGGAGTCGCTGGGGCCCGGGCCGCGCGCCTTGCTGGACATCCGCTTCGAGGAGCCTTTGCCGCTACAGGCCGCCGAGGGCGAGGCGCTGGACACCGTTCTTTCGCCGGATTCCGATGCGTTCCAGGTGTTTCGGCGCGCGCCGGCCGAATCCGGCCCCGGCGGCGCCTGGCGGACGTTGGCGAGCGGCCGGCTCGCGGCGCACCCGGCCACGCCTTCGGCCGAGCCGCCGGACGCGGTTCGCGAACGCTGCCCGCAGGCGCTCGACCCGCAGGCGTACTACCGTCGGCTGGCTGCGCTGGGGCTCGACTACGGGCCGCGGTTCCGGGGCTTGACCGAGCTCAACCTCGGCGCGGGCGAAGTCCTGGCGCGGGTGCGCCTGCCGGAGGCCCTGGCGGCCGAGGCGGAGCGCTACCAGTTCCACCCCGCCCTGCTCGACACCTGCCTGCAATCGCTGGGCGCGGCGTTGCTGGACGTGGAAGACGAGGCGACGGACCACAGCTACGTGCTGGCGGGCGTCGCCGAGCTGCGGCTGCATCGGACGCCGGGGGCGAGCTTGCAGGTCCACGCACGGCTGCGGCGGGATTCCCGGGCCGAGGGTTCCGGCGACCGGGCGATTCGCGGCGATCTGACGATCTTCGACGAGGAAGGGGCCGTCGTCGCCGAAGCCCTGGGCGTGCGCGTGCAGCGGGTGGAGTCGGCCGCGCTGCGGCGCTCCGCCGGAGAGACCGCGGCGAACGTCGCGGATTGGTTTTACGGCGTCGAGTGGCGGGAGATTCAGCCGAGCGCGCCCGCCATCAGATCTGCTGGGGCGGAGGTCCCGTCGCCAGGGCTTGCCGTCGACCTTGGGCCGGTTCGCGAACGCTTCCAGCTCGACGCCTACGAGGCGCTGCTGCCGGAGCTCGACGCCCTCTCGGGCGCTTGGGCGCGGGCCGCGCTGAACAAGCTGGGCTGGAGCCCCGGAAAGACGCCGGACGAGCTGGGCGTCGCCCCCGAGCACCGCCGGCTGTTCACTCGGATGGTCGCGATGCTCGCCGAGGACGATCGCCTGGGCCGAGCGGCCGACGCCGACCCGCTCGCCCTGCGCGCGGAGTTGGCGGCCCGCTTTCCGCCGTGCGGCCCGGAGCTGACGCTGCTGGAGCGTTGCGGCCTGCACTTGGCGGACGTGCTGCAGGGCAAGGTCGGCGCGCTGCCGGTCCTGTTTCCTGAGGGCTCGCTGGCGCTGCTCGAACAGGCCTATGCGGAGGAGCCTTTCGCGCGGGCGGGCAACGCGGTGCTGGAACAGGCCGTGGACGCCGCGTTGGCCGAGGCGCCGCCGGATCGGCCGCTGCGCATTCTGGAGATCGGCGCGGGCACCGGCGGCACGACGCAGCGCATCCTCCCACACCTGCCGACGGAGGCCGTGGAGTACGTCTTCACGGACCTTTCGCAGCTCTTTCTGCGCAAGGCCCGCGAGAAGTTTCGCGACTACGGGTTCGTCGACTACAAGCTGCTCGACATCGAGCGCGATCCCGTGGAGCAGGGGTTCGCCGAGGGCTCCTTCGACATCGTACTGGCGGCGAATGTGCTGCACGCGACGCGCGACCTGCGCCAGACCTTGCGGCGCGTCCGCCGGCTGCTGGCTCCGACGGGCCGATTGCTGCTGCTGGAAGGCACAGCGCCGCAGCGCAAAACGGACCTGATCTTCGGGCTGACCCAGGGTTGGTGGCTGTTCGAGGACCGCGAGCTGCGGCCCGAGCACGCCCTGCTGCCGGCCCGAGACTGGCTCCGGCTGCTGACCGAGGAGGGTTTTGGCGCGGCCGATGCGCTGCCCGACCCGTCCCGCACGGAAAGCTCGCCCTGGTCGGCGATCGTCACCCGGCCGGTGGCTCCGGAGGGGCCCGCTTGGGCGATCGTGGGCGACGGAGACGGTTTGGCGGGCCGGCTGAGCGCGTTGCTGGCTGCGCGCGGGCAGGCGTCGCGCCGGCTGCCCGCCGGACAGGGCGCCGCGAAGATTCCGGAGGGTTGCCTGGGTGTGATCCACCTGGCGGCCCTGGATTCGGCCGCTCCGCCGAGCTTCTGCGGCAGCGCTTTGGACGTCGTGCAGCAGCTCTCCGAGCGGCGCGACGACGGCGGCGGCAGGGTTTGGCTGGTCACCCGCGGCGCGCAGCCGGCGGGCGGCCCGGTCACAGCGGGCGGCTTGGCCTCGTCGACGTTGTGGGGGCTGGGCCGGGTGGCGGCGAACGAGCTACCGGAGAGCTGGGGCGGCTTGGCGGACCTGGACCCGCGGGTCGAACCGGCGGCCCAGGCCGAGGCCCTGCTGGCGGCGATCTACGGAGCCGGCGCCGAGCGGGAACTGGCGCTGCGCGACGGCGCTGTGCTGGCGCCGAGGCTGGTGCGGCGCCCCAAGCCTTCGGCCGAGCCGCTGACGCTGCGCGCCGACGGCGCCTATCTGGTCACCGGCGGGTTGGGAGGGCTGGGGTTGGCGGCCGCGCGTTGGCTGGTGGAGAAGGGCGCCCGCCGCCTGATCCTATGCGGTCGCAAGGAGCCCTCCGCCGCCGCGCAAACGGTGATCGAGGAGCTGCGAAGCCTCGGCGCGACCGTCACGGCGGAGACGGTCGACGTTTCACGGCGCGATCAGCTCGACGCTCTGCTCGCCCGGCTCGGCGCCGAGCCGACGCCGCTGCGGGGCGTGCTGCACGCCGCCGGAACCTATGACGACGGCATGCTCGCGCAGCAGAGCTGGGCGCGTTTCGCGGGCGTGCTGGCGCCGAAGCTCACCGGCGCTTGGAACCTGCATCGCGCCACCGAGGGCCTGCCGCTCGACTTCTTCGTGCTGTTCGGCTCGGCCAGCGCCCTGCTGGGCGCGCCGGGACAGAGCTCCTACGCCGCCGGCAACGCTTTTTTGGATGCTCTGGCGCATTATCGGCGGGCCGCGGGCCTTCCGGCGCTGGCGGTCGATTGGGGCGCTTGGGCCGAGGTCGGGCGGGCCGCACAGCTGAGCGCTCCGGCTCGCAAGCGGCTCGAGGAGATGGGGTTCCGGCCGCTGCCGCCGGCCGCCGCGTTCGACTGCCTGGAGGCTTTGCTGCCGGGCCAAGGCGCGCAGGCCGCGGTGCTTTCGGTGCGCTGGGGGACTTACCTGGAGCGGCTCGGCCCCGGCCCGACGCCGCCGTTTCTGGAAGACTTGGCGGCGGAGGCGAGCGCCGCCGAGGCTCCGGCGGCTCCGGCCGGGAGCTGGCGTGCGCGCATCGCCGCGGCGCAGCCGGCCGACCGCTCGCGGCTGATGCTGGCGCTGGTGCGCGAGCAGGCCGCCAAGGTGCTGCGGCTGGACCGTGCCCAGGCGCTGGGACCGCGGGAGCCGCTACAGGCGCTCGGCTTGGACTCCTTGATGGCCGTGGAGCTGCGCAATGGCCTTTCGCAGGTGGTGGGCCGCTCGCTGCCGAGCACGCTGGCGTTCGACTATCCCACCATCGAGGCCTTGGCCGGCTACCTCCAGAAGACCGACTGGCCGAGCGAGGCCCCGGCGCCCGCCAAGCCCGTGGCGGCCGCCGCGCCCTCCTATGGCGGGGCCGAGCCGATCGCCATCCTCGGTGCGGCCTGCCGCATCCCCGGCGGCGCCAACGACCTCGAAGCCTTCTGGGAGCTACTGCGCAACGAGACCGACGCCGTCCGCGAGGTTCCCGCCGACCGCTGGGACATCGAGCAATACTACGACCCGGACCCCGACGCGCCAGGCAAGATGTACACCCGCTGGGGAGGCTTTCTGGGCCCGGTCGACGGGTTTGATGCGGCCTTCTTCGGCGTCAGCCCGCGCGAAGCGCTGAGCATGGACCCGCAGCAGCGCCTGCTGCTGGAGACCGCCTGGGAAGCCCTGGAAAACGCCGGACAAGCCGCGGACCGCTTGCAAGGCAGCCAGACCGGCGTGTTCGTCGGGATCTCCGCCTACGACTACTACCACCTGCAACGCCGCTCCGCCGCCATCGACGCCTACACCGGCAGCGGCGTCACCTTCAGCGTGGCGGCCGGCCGCCTGGCGTACGTGCTCGGCCTGCAGGGCCCGACGATGGCGGTCGACACGGCCTGCTCGTCGTCGCTGGTGACGATCCACCTGGCTTGCCAGAGCCTGCGCAATCGGGAGTGCGACCTGGCCTTGGCCGGCGGCGTGAACCTGATCCTCTCGCCCGAGAACACGATCTACTCCTGCCGGCTGCACGCCCTGGCCGCGGACGGCCGCTGCAAGACCTTCGACGCCCGCGCCAACGGCTATGTGCGCGGAGAGGGCTGCGGCATGACGACGCTGAAACGCCTCAGCGACGCTCTGCGTGACGGGGACCCCATTCTGGCGGTGATTCGCGGCTCGGCCGTCAACCAGGACGGCCGCAGCAACGGCTTGACGGCCCCCAACGGCCCGGCCCAGGAGGCCGTGATCCGCAAGGCCTTGGCCAGCGGCGGGGTGCGGCCCGAGGAGGTCTCCTACGTGGAGGCCCACGGCACCGGCACGCCGCTGGGCGACCCGATCGAGCTGCAAGCGCTGGGGGCCACACTCGGCGCGGGCCGGGCGCCGGACGAGCTTTTGCTGGTGGGCTCGCTCAAGACCAACATCGGGCACCTGGAATCGGCCGCCGGCGTCACGAGCCTGCTCAAGGCGGCCCTGGTCGTCCGCCACGGGGAGATTCCAGCCCATCTGCACCTGCGGGAAGGCAATCCGTTCATTCGTTGGGACGAGCTGCCCATCCGGATTCCCTCGGCGTTGACGCCTTGGCCCAACGGCCGCCGGCGGCTGGCGGGCGTCAGCTCGTTCGGCTACAGCGGGACCAACGCCCACGCCATTCTGGAGCAGCCGCCGGAACCCGCCGCCGTCGCGACGGACAACACGCCAGCCGGCCGTACGGAGCTGCTGGCGCTCTCGGCGCGCAGCGAGGACTCCCTGCGGGCGTTGGCGGAAGGCTACCGGCGTTTGCTTTCCGCGCCGAACGCGCCGCTGCGCGACATAGCCTACACGGCGGCGGTGCGCCGCAGCCACCACGAGCGGCGGTTGGCGCTGGTCGGAGCGTCGGCCGAAGAGCTCGTCGAGGGCTTGACCCGTTACTTGGACGGGGGCCTGGCTGCGGGCGCCTCCGGCGGCGTCTGCGTACCGGGCGCGTCGCACAAGACGGTGTTCGTATTCCCCGGGCAGGGTTCGCAGTGGCTGGGGATGGGCCGGGAGCTGCTCGAGGCCGAGCCGGCCTTTCGGCAAGCCTTCGAGCGCTGCGACGCGGCCGTGCGGGCCGAGGCCGGCTGGTCTCCGCTGGAAGAGTTGCGAGCGGCCGAGGAGAGTTCTCGGCTGGCCGAGATCGAGGTCGTCCAGCCGTTGCTGTTCGCCGTACAGGTCGCTCTGGCCGCGCAGTGGCGCTCCTGGGGAGTGGAGCCCGACGCGGTGGTCGGGCACAGCATGGGAGAAGTGGCCGCGGCCCACGTGGCGGGCGTGCTGACGCTCGAGGACGCGGCGAAGATCATCTGCCGCCGCAGCCGCCTGCTCCGAAGGGTGTCCGGGCGCGGAGCCATGGCCGTCGTGGAGCTCTCCGCCGACGAAGCCCGGCAGGCGATGGAGGAATCCGGCGGGCTGCTGAGCGTGGCCGTCAGCAACAGCCCCCGCTCGACCGTGCTGGCCGGCGATCCGGCGGCGCTGCAAGCGCTGCTCGAGCGGCTGGAGGCCCGCGGGGTCTTCTGCCGGAAGGTCAAGGTGGACGTGGCCTCGCACAGCCCCTACGTCGACGAGCTGCGCGAGGATCTGCTGGCGGCTCTGGCGGACCTGGAGCCTTCCGTTGGGTCCATCCCGTTGTATTCGACCGTCGAGGCGGAGCGCGTGGACGGCGCCGGGATGGACGCCGCCTACTGGGTGCGCAACCTGCGCGAGCCGGTGCGCTTCAGCGAAAGCGTGGGACGGCTGCTGGCCGACGAGCACGACCTGTTCGTGGAGATCAGCCCCCACCCGGTGCTGCTGCCGGCGATCGAGGACAACATCCGCCATACCGGCGTGGAGGCCCGCGCCGCGGCTTCGCTGCGCCGCGCCGAGCCGGAGAGAGGCAGCCTGCTGGCCTCCTTGGGCGCGCTGTACGCCCAAGGCTACGCTGTGGACTGGGCGAGGGTCTACCCGGCCGGACGCTTCACGCCTGTTCCGACCTACCCTTGGGACCGCCGGCGGTACTGGATCACCGACGAAGCCCCTGCCAATGAGGCCGCGGTTGCGGCTGCAACGGCGAGCTCGCAGTCGCCGCTCGGAGTGCACCTGGAATCGGCGCTGCAGCCGGGGACGCACTTGTGGGAGCGGGAGATCGGCCCGCGGGTGGTCTCCTATTTGGCCGATCACAAGGTCGAGGGGCTGGCGACCTTCCCGGCGGCGGGATTCTTGGACCTGGCGCTGGCGGGCGCGCAGGAAGCCTTCGGCGACGGCGTCCGGCTGGAGCAGGCGAGCTTCGAGCGGATGCTGCTCTTCCCGGAAGACGCCTCGCGGCGCGTCCAGCTCGCGATCACGGGCGCTGCCGGGGATGCCGCCTTCCAGATCCTCAGCGCCTCCGACGGCTGGACGCTGCACGCGCGCGGCAGGGTCCGAGCGGCTCGGGGCGCGGCGCCGGCCGGAGCGTCGATCGGAGCGATCCAGGCGCGCTGTCCGGAGGTCTGCTCCGGCGCGGAGCTGTATGCCGCGCTGGCCGCCCGCGGCCTGGGCTACGGCCCCGCTTTCCAGGGCGTGGAACAGCTTTGGCGCGGCGCCGGGGAAGCCTTGAGCCTGGTGCGTCCGCCGCGCGGCGCGGAGCTGCCGAAGGGCCGGCGGGGCGTCCACCCGGCGCTGCTCGACGCCTGTTTCCACGGCATGGGGATGGCCATCGGCCCGGACGGCGGCGGCAGGGTGTTCGTACCCGCTTCGCTGGACGCCCTGGAGATCCACGGCGACCCGGCCGCGACGCGCTGGAGCCACATCGTGCTGCGGCCCTCGGGTGAAATCGCCGACGCGGACGAGCTCACGGCCGATATCCGGCTGCTCGACGAGTCGGGGCGGGTGGTGGCGGAAGTCCAAGGGCTGAGCGTGAAGGCCCTGGAGCGAGCCGACGACGCCGGCAAGGACGCCTCCGACGACTGGCTGTATGAGTTGGCCTGGGAGGAACGGCCGACGCCGGAGCCGGCCCCCAAGGGAGACGGAACGGGCCGCTGGCTCCTCGTGGCCGACCGTGGCGGGATGGGCGCCGCCCTGGCCGAAGCCCTCCGGGCGCGCGGCGAGGCGGTGGAGCTGGTTTTTGCGACTGACGACGCGGACGCGCTGCGGACCCTGGCGGGCCGTCCCGAAGGGTGGAGCGGCGTCGTGTACTTGGGCGCGCTCGACGCTGACGCGGCCGTTCACGACGCCGGTCTGATGGGCGCGCTGCATCTGGCGCAGGCGCTGGCCGCCGCGGGCCGGCGCGACGCCCCGCGCCTGTGGCTGGTGACGCGCGGCGCCCAGCCGGCCGCTCCGGGCGAGGCGCCGACGGTGGGACAGGCGCCGCTGTGGGGCTTTGGGCGCTCGCTCTCCTACGAGCATCCCGAGCTGCTGTGCACGAAGGTGGATCTCGATCCCCAGAGCGCGGACATCGCGGGCCTGGCGGCCGAGATCACCGCGTCTGATCGCGAGGACCAGATCGCCCTGCGAGGCGGCCGGCGTTGGGCGGCGCGCCTGCGGCGGTGGCGTCCGCAGGCGCAGGAGGAGCGCGTCACCCCGGCCGGAGACCGCCCCTTCCGCCTCGAACAGCAAACGCCGGGCGTGCTCGACGGGCTCGCTCTGCGGCCGATGGAGCGCCGCGTTCCGGGGCCGGGCGAGATCGAGATCGAAGTGCGCGCCTCGGGCCTGAATTTTCTGGATGTCCTGCTGGCGCTGGGCGCGATCCCCAACGATGTCGGCTCGGGCGAAGGGATGCCGCTGGGCAGCGAGTGCTCCGGCCGCATTACGGCGCTCGGAGCAGGCGTCGAGGGCTGGGAGATCGGGCAGGAAGTCCTGGCCATCGCACCGTGGTCGATGGGCTCCCACGCCATCGCGCCGGCCGAGCTGACCGTCGCCAAGCCCGAGAACCTGTCGCACGAAGAGGCCGCCACCATTCCGGTGGCCTTCTTGACGGCCTACTACGCGTTGCGCCACGTGGCGCGGCTGGCGCCCGGAGAGCGTGTGCTGATTCAGGCCGCGGCCGGCGGCGTGGGCTTGGCCGCCGTGCAGGTCGCGCAACTGCTGGGCGCGGAGATCTTCGCGACGGCCGGCAGCGAGGAGAAACGCGAGCGGCTGCGGGCCCTCGGCGTGGCCCACGTGATGGATTCGCGCTCGCTGGCGTTCGTCGAGCAAGTGCGCGCCGCAACCGGGGGCGAAGGCGTTGACGTGACGTTGAATTCGCTTTCCGGCGAGTTCATCGACGCCGGCTTGGAGCTGCTGCGGGACCACGGACGGTTCATCGAGATCGGCAAGCGCGACTACTACGCCAACCGCAACCTGGGCCTGCAGCCGTTCCTGCGGAACTTGTCGCTGTCGCTGGTGGATCTGCGGGGCATGATCCTCAAGCGGCCGGGGGCGGTGAAGGCGCTGCTGGGCGAGCTGCTGGCGCTGTTCGAGCAGGGCGCGCTGCGTCCCCTGCCCTACCGCTCGTTCCCGGCCGCCGAGGCGCCGGAGGCGTTCCGCTGGATGGCGCAGGCGCGTCACATCGGCAAGATCGTCGTCTCGTGGGAGGGCCGCGAGGCCGCGCTGCTGGTCGCGTCCGACGAGCCCCTGGCGCGCGCCGACGGCAGCTACCTCATCACCGGCGGCCTGGGCGGCCTGGGCCTGCTCACCGCGCGTTGGCTGGTAGAGCAAGGGGCGCGCCACCTGGCCTTGCTGGGACGCAGCCTCCCCTCGCCCGAAGCCGCCGCGGAGATCGAAGCCCTGCGCGACATGGGCGCCGCGGTGACGACGCTGCAAGCCGACGTGGCCGACGCCGCGAGCTTGGCCGCGGCGGTGCAGACGCTCGATGAGACGCTGCCCCCCTTGGCGGGGGTTGTCCATTCGGCCGGTCTGCTCGATGATGGCTTGATCGGGCAGCTCAGCGCCGCCCGCTTCGCCAAGGTCGCCGCGCCCAAGGTCGCCGGGGCTTGGAACCTGCATACGCTGACCCAGGACCGGGAGCTGGACTTCTTCGTGCTGTACTCGTCGGGATCGTCTCTGCTCGGCGCGCCGGGCCAGGCCAACTACGCCGCGGCCAACGCCTTTCTGGACGCTCTGGCGCACCTGCGCCGCGCCCGGGGTCTGCCCGCGCTGAGCATCAACTGGGGCGCCTGGGCCGAGGTCGGTTTGGCCGCCGCGCAGGCCAACCGCGGCGAGCGGATGGCGCAGGGCGGCTTTTCGAGCATCCCGCCGGCGGAAGGCCTGGCGACGCTGGGACGCCTGCTGCGCGCCAATCCCGTGCAGGCGGGGGTCTTGCCGCTGAACCTTCGGCAGTGGCGCCAGTCGTACCCACAGCTGGCCGAGACGCCTCTGTTCCAGCACTTGCTCGACGAGCTGGACCCGGACGCCAACGCCGGCCAAGCCGGGCCCGTCCGCACCGCCCTAGCCGAGGCGGCGCCCTCGGAGCGGCCGTCGCTGCTCGAAGCGCATTTGACCGAGCAGTTGGCGCGCGTCGTCCGCTCGAACCCGGCAGCCATCGAGAGGACGGTCTCGTTCCAGAGCCTCGGCCTGGACTCGCTGATGGCCCTGGAGCTGCGCAACCGGCTGGAGGCCGGCCTGGGCCTGACGCTGCCGGTGACGATGGTGTGGGGCTACCCGAACGTGGCCGCGCTGGCCGGGCATCTGCTCGCCGAGTTGCAGTTGCCGGTTCCCACCGCGGCGGACGAACGGGAGGAGGCGCCCGTCCCGGAAGCTGAAGCCGCGCCCGCGCTGGAGCGCATCGCGGACCTGTCAGACGAGGAAGTCGAGCGGCTCTTCGCCGCCCGGGTTCGCGCCCGCGAAGGAGGCTCGCAGTGAGCGACTTCCTGAGCCAGATCCTGGCGCTGTCTCCCAAGCGACTGGCGCTGTTGGCGCTGGAGCTGCACGACGAGCTCGAAGCCGTGCGGCAGGCGCAATCCGAGCCGATCGCCGTCGTAGGGGTCGGCTGCCGTTTCCCCGGCGGGGCGGCTGGGCCCGAGGCGTACTGGAAGATGCTGCGAGACGGCGTCGACGCCATCTCGGAGACGCCCTCGGACCGGTTCGACATCGACCGCTACTATGACCCCGACCCGGACGCACCGGGCAAGATGTACAGCCGCTACGGCGGCTTTCTGGACCAGGTCGACCGCTTCGACGCGAGCTTCTTCGGCCTCACGCCGCGCGAGGCGGCGCAGATGGACCCGCAGCAGCGGTTGCTGCTCGAGGTCGCCTGGGAAGCGCTGGAGCACGCCGGACAGTCGCCGCGAGCGCTCGCGGGCACCAAGACGGGCGTCTTCATCGGCTTGTGCGCCTACGACTACGCGCTGCTCCAGCTCGCGGACCCCACGCGGATCGAGCTGCACACCAGCTCCGGGGCGGCGCCGTCGATCCTGGCCAACCGGCTGTCGTACCTGCTCGACGCCCAGGGGCCGAGCCTGACGCTCGATACGGCCTGCTCGTCGTCGCTGGTCAGCGCCCACTTGGCCTGCCAGAGCCTGCGGCAGAAGGAGTGCGACTACGCGCTGGCCGGCGGCGTGAACCTGATCCTCTCGCCGGTGGCGAGCATTGCTCTGTCCAAGGGGCACATGCTGGCGCCGGACGGCCGCTGCAAGACCTTCGACGCCGCCGCCGACGGCTACGTGCGCGGCGAGGGCTGCGGCGTGGCGCTGCTGATGCGCTTGTCCGACGCGGTGAAGGGCGGCTACGCCGTCTACGCGCTGATCCGCGGCTCGGCGGTCAACCAAGACGGCTACGGCAACGGGCTGACCGCGCCGAATCTGCTAGCGCAGCAGGCCGTCATCCGCAAGGCCCTGGAGAACGCCAAGGTTCGGCCGGACCAGGTGGAATACGTGGAGGCCCACGGCACCGGCACGTCGTTGGGCGACCCCATCGAGGTCGAGGCTCTGCGGGCCGTGTACGGCGCGGGACGGCGGCCGGGCGGGCGCTGCTCCATCGGGTCGGTCAAGACGAACATCGGCCACCTGGAGGGCGCAGCGGGGATTGCGGGACTGCTCAAGACGGTCCTGGCGCTGCACAACAAGGCCGTTCCGCCGCACCTGCACTTCCGGCGCCTCAACCCCAACATCTCCCTCGACCCGGCTTCGTTCTCCATCCCCACCCAGTTGCAGCCGTGGGCCGAGGGACCCGAGCCGCGGTGCGCCGCCGTCAGCTCGTTCGGGTTTGGCGGCGCCAATGCGCACTTCGTCTTGAGCGAGGCCCCGCCGACGGTCCGCCCCGCCAACGCCTTGGAGCGCCCGCTGCACCTGTTGACCGTGTCCGCCAAGACCGAGACGGCGCTGAACGCCCTGGCGCGGCGCTACCACGACGCTTTGTCCGACGACTCGCCCTTGGCTGACGTCTGCTTCACCGCCAACGCCGGCCGCTCGCACTTTTCGCAGCGTCTGGCGATCGTCTGCGGGTCGGCGGCGGAGGCTCGGGAGCGGCTAGCCTCGTTCTTGGCCGAGCCGCGCGACGGTGGGCCTGCGGCGCGCAGCGGCAAGGTCGCCTTCCTGTTCACGGGCCAGGGCTCACAGCGGGTCGGCATGGGCCGCGGGCTGTACGACGGCAGCCCGGTGTTTCGCGCGGCTCTGGACCGTTGCGACGAGTTGCTGCGGCCCTTGATGGACAGGCCACTGCTGGAGGTCTTGTATCCTTCGGGCGAGGCGCCTTCGCCGCTCGATCAGACGCAGTACACCCAGCCAGCCTTGTTCGCCTTCGGCTACGCCTTGGCCGAGCTTTGGAAGAGCTGGGGCGTGGCGCCTTCGGCGGTGTTGGGCCACAGCCTGGGCGAGTACTCCGCCGCCTGCGCCGCCGGCGCGTTCAGCCTCGAAGACGGCCTGCGGCTGGTGGCCGAGCGCGGCCGGCTGATGCAGGCGACGGCCGCGGACGGCGCGATGGCGGCGGTCTTCGCGGGGGAGCAGACCGTGGTCGACGCCATCGGGGAACTCTACGGGGACGTCTCGATCGCGGCGCTGAACAGCCCCTCGGAGACGGTGGTCTCCGGCGGGCGGGCGAGCGTGGAGACGGTGCTGGAGCGGTTGCGGCGCGCGGACGTCAAGAGCCGCGTGCTCAACACCAGCCACGCCTTCCACTCCGCCCTGATGGACCCGGCGCTGGACCCGCTGGAGGCCCTGGCGGCGTCGATGCCACTGCGGGAGCCGCGGCTGACGCTGATCTCGAACCTGACCGGCAAAGCCGTCGAGAGCGGCTCCGTCACCGAGGGCCGCTACTGGCGCCGCCACGCCCGCCAGCCGGTCCGCTTCGCCGCCGGGGTGCAGGCGCTGTACGCGCAGGGCTACCGGCG
The DNA here is from genome assembly GCA_016125275.1 of Acidobacteriota bacterium. GTDB lineage: Bacteria > Acidobacteriota > Terriglobia > Bryobacterales > UBA6623 > RI-231. The sequence continues at coordinate 75,246 of WGMB01000011.1, forward strand.
CTTTGTGGAGATCGGTCCGCAGCCCGTGCTGCTCAACGCAGCCCGCCAGTGCGTAGCCGCGGACGAGGGCGTCTGGCTGGCCTCCCTGCGAAATGGTCAGGATGACTGGCGCCAGATGCTGACGAGCCTGGGCGCGTTTTATGGGGACGGCGGCGCGGTCGACTGGGCGGGGTTTGACGCTCCCTACGCCCGGCGCCGCCTCGCGTTGCCGACCTACCCCTTCGAGCGGCAGCATTTTCCGGCCGCCTATCGCGCCGAGGAGGCCTTGCCGGACCTCTTCCATGAGCTGCGCTGGGAGCCCCAGCCCGGGCCGCCACCGGGCGGCGCTGCAGAGGGACGGTGGCTGATCGCCGGCCATGGCGATCCCCGGGCGTTGGAGCTGGCTCGTGAGCTGGAAGCTCGCGGCGCGGTTTGCGTCGTCGATGACAACCCGCAAGCCGTGGAGGACGGACCGTGGCGGGGGGTGGTTCGTTTCTCTCTGGGGCCGGAGGGTTTGGGTTCCGAGGCGGACGTCCCGCCGGCCGCGCTGGCCGAGTGCTCGGACGCGCTGCAGTGGCTGCAGGCGATGGGGACTGCGTCCGGCCGGCTCTGGCTGGTGACCAATCCGCGCCAATCCGCCCTGGCCCAAGCGCCGCTGGCCGGCCTGGCGCGCGTGGCCGCCTCGGAGAAGCCCGAGCTGCGCTGTACGCTGCTGGACTTCGACGCAGACGCCCCGATCGGCGCCTTGGCCGACGAGTTGCTGGCCGACGGCCCGGAGGATCAAGTTCGGCGGCGCGGCGAGATCCGCCAGGTCGCCCGGCTGGTGAAGACGACGCCGCCGCAGGACGGCCAGGGACCGGCCCTGAGCGCAGAGGCAACCTACCTGGTCACCGGCGGGTTGGGCGCCTTGGGCCTGCAAGTCGTTCGATTGTTGGCCGCGCGGGGGGCGCGCCATCTGGCGTTGCTGGGGCGCAAGGCCCCCTCCGAAGAGGCCCGCGCCGCGCTGGCCCGGCTCGGGAGCGAAGGCGTGCGGGTGACGGTCGAAGCCGTCGATGTCTCCGACCGGGGAGCGCTGGAGCAGGCCCTGCGGCGTATCGAGCGGCAGGGTCCGCCGTTGCGCGGCGTGGCGCACGTCGCCGGCGTCCTCCACGACGGCGCGCTGAGGAGCCAGACGCCGGAACGATTCGCAGCGGTCTTCGCGCCGAAGGTCGCCGGCGCCTGGAACCTGCACTGTTTGACGCAGGATCGGCCGCTCGACTTCTTCGTCCTTTTCTCCTCGATGTCGTCCTTGCTCGGAACGCCCGGCCAAGCGAACTACGCGGCCGCCAACGCCTTTCTCGACGCTCTGGCGCACGAACGTCGCGGCAGCGGCCTGCCGGCCGTCAGCATCAACTGGGGCCCCTGGGAGTCAGCCGGCATGGCCGCCTCGCTCGACGAGCGGCGGCAGCGCCGCCGCGAAGCCCAGGGCGTTCGCTCGATCGCTCCGGCGGAGGGTTTGCGCATCCTGACGGCGCTGCTGAGCCCCAAGGCTCCGCCCCAAACGGCCGTTCTGCCGGTGGATTGGCCGCAACTGCTCGCAGCCTTGGCGCCGGCGCCCGCGCCGCCGCTGCTGACGCATTTCGCCGCCGCCGAGCCCGCGCGCCCGCGCCGCGCAAGCGTGCGGGAGCAACTGCTGGCCGCGCCGGCCGCTCGGCGCGCCGCCGCCGCCCGCGATTTGGTGCGCGAGAGCGTCCGGCGGGTGGCGGGGCTGACGGCCGCCGACTTACTCGACGACGACAGGGCCTTCCGCGAGCTCGGCCTGGATTCGCTGATGGCGACCGAGCTGGCCCGCTCGCTGGACGTGCCGGCTCCGACGGTCTACACGCACTCGACGGTCGCCGCGTTGGGGGCTTTTCTGCTTCAGGAGCTGCGCGCGGGAGAAACCGCCGAAGAAGCGCTCTCGCCCGACGAGATTGGGCGCGAGGCTCTGCTGAGCGAGGTGCGGGGACTCTCGGACGCTGAGCTGGAAGCCTACCTGCTCGAAGAGCTCGGCGACAAGGAGGGTTCGCGATGAGCGGCGCCGCGGACCAGTTCACGCCCCTGCAGCGCGCCGCCTTGGCGCTCAAGCAAATCCGCTCGGAGCTGGAGAGACTCCAAGCGGAGGCGGCCGAGCCCATCGCCATTGTCGGCGCAGGCTGCCGTTTCCCCGGCGGCGTGGCGGACCTGGACAGCTACTGGGAGCTGCTGCGCGGCGGCGTGGACGCCATCGCCGAGACGCCGCCCGAACGCTGGGACCCGGCGGCCCTGTACGACGCGGACCCCGACGCGCCGGGCAAGCTCTACGCCCGTTTCGGCGGTTACCTGGACCGCGTGGGCGATTTCGACGCCGAGTTCTTCGGCATCTCGCCGCGCGAAGCGGAGCGCATGGACCCGCAACAGCGGCTGCTGCTGGAGGTCGCCTGGGAAGCGTTGGAGAACGCGGGCCAAAGCCCGGAGCGCTTGGCCGAGAGCCAGACCGGCGTATTCATCGGCATCAGCGGCAATGACTACGCCACGCTGTCCGGCGGCGATTTGGCCGAAATCGACCCCTACACCGGCACGGGCAACACCTTCAGCGTCGCCGCCGGGCGCCTGTCGTACTTCTTGAAGACCCACGGGCCCAGCCTGGCGATCGACACGGCCTGCTCGTCCTCTCTGGCCGCCGTCCACCTGGCCTGCCAGAGCCTGCGCGCCAACGAGTGCTCCCTGGCGCTGGCCGGGGGCGTGAACCTCATCCTCACGCCGGACACCACGGCCTACCTCTGTCGGCTGCGCGCGCTGGCGCCCGACGGCCGTTGCAAGACCTTCGACGCCTCCGCCGACGGCTACGTCCGCGGCGAGGGCTGCGGCGTCGTGGCGCTCAAACGGCTCTCGGCGGCGCAGCGCGACGGCGACCCCATCCTGGCGGTCATCCGCGGCTCGGCGGTCAACAACGACGGCCGCAGCAACGGCCTGACCGCGCCGAACGGAGCCGCCCAGGAGGCCGTGCTCCGCGAAGCCTTGCGCCGCGCCGGCGTCGAGCCGCGGCAGGTCGGCTTGGTGGAGGCTCACGGCACCGGCACGCCTCTCGGCGACCCGATCGAGTTGCAGGCGCTGGCGGCCGTGACCGGCGAGGGCCGCCCGGCTGACCGGCCCCTGGCGGTCGGCTCGGTGAAGACGAACTTCGGCCACTTGGAGGCCGCCGCCGGCGTGGCGGGGCTGATCAAGGCGGCTCTGGCGATCCGGCGCGGCGTGATTCCGCCGCACCTGCACTTCCGGACTCCCAACCCGCACCTGCAGTGGGACCGCCTAGCCATCACCGTGCCCACCAAGGCCGCAGCGTGGGAGACGCCCGAGGCCGAGCGGATCGCCGGCGTCAGCTCGTTCGGCATCAGCGGGACCAACGCCCACGTCATCCTCGGGGCGCCGCCGAGCGCGCCCGATCCGGCCCAGGAGCGGCCCGAAGGCCCCTATCTGCTGCCGCTGTCGGCGCGGCGCCCGGAAGCCCTGGCGCAGATGGCGGCCCGCGTGCGGCCCGCGCTGGCCGAAGCTTCGCTTTACGACTTGTGCCGCTCGGCGGCGCTGCGGCGCGGCCACTTCGAGCGCCGTTTGGCGATCGTGGGCTCCTCGGCCGAAGATTTCGACCAGGCGCTGGAGGCCTTTCTGGCTACTCCGCCGGAGTCCGCGGCGGGGGCGCCACGGCGGCCCAAGGTCGTCTTCGCCTTCCCCGGCCAGGGTGGGCAGTGGCAAGGCATGGGGCGCGAACTGCTAGCCGCCGAGCCGGCGTTTCGGGCGGCAGTGGAAGCCTGCGACCGGAGCATGCGGGCCGACTTCGGCGGCTCCGTCCTCCAGTGCCTGGAAAGCGGCGCTCTCGACGGCATCGAGCGCATCCAGCCGGCTTTGTTCGCCGTGCAGGTTGGGCTGGCCGCGCTGTGGAAGAGTTGGGGGATCGAGCCCGACGCCGTCGTGGGGCACAGCATGGGCGAGGCGGCGGCGGCCTTCGTGGCCGGCGCGTTGAGCCTCGACGACGCCGCCCGCATCATCTGCCGCCGCAGCGCCCTGCTGCGCCGCATTAGCGGGCGCGGCGCGATGGCGATCGTGGAGCTGTCGCGCACGGAGGCGGCTCTGCGCCTGGACGGTTTGCAGGACCGGGTCTCGGTGGCGGTGAGCAACAGCGCGCGCTCCACGGTGCTCTCCGGCGACCCTTCGGCGATCGACGAATTGCTGGCTACGCTCGAGCGCGAAGGCGTGTTCTGCCGCCGCGTGAAGGTCGAGGTGGCCTCCCACAGCCCCCAGGTCGACGAGCTGCGGGCCGACCTGCACGAGGCCTTGCGGGGCTTGGCGCCGCGCACGGCGACCGTTCCGTTCTACTCGACCGTCACCGGCGAGCCGGCCGACGGCCGGGAGCTCGACGGACCGTACTGGCTCGACAACTTGCGCCGCCCGGTGCTGTTCGCCGACGCCGTGCGGCGGTTGCTCGGCGACGACCACCACCTGTTTCTGGAGATCGGGCCGCACCCCGTGCTGCTGCCCGCCGTGGAAGACGGCTTTTTGGAGCAACAGCGACGGGGGCGGGCGCTGGCTTCGCTGCGCCGCGAGCAGCCGGAACGGGCCGCCCTACTGGAGTCCCTGGGCGCCCTCTACGAGCTCGGCCACAGCGTGGATTGGGAAGCGCTGTACCGGCGCCCGGCGCCCGCCGTCGCGCTGCCGAGCTACCCCTGGCAGCGCGAGCGGTTCTGGCTGGAGCGTTCGGCGCGGCCGAAGGCGACGCGCCGGGATCCCTCGGCCCACCCGCTGCTGGGGCCGGCCGTGCAGCCCGCCGACCAAGCCGACAGGCGCATCTGGCAGGCGCCGGTGAGCGTCGCCGGGACGCCTTATCTGGGCGAGCATCGGTTAGGCGAGCTGATCGTGTTCCCGGCCGCAGGCTACGCCGAGCTGGCCCTGGGCGCCGCGCGCGACCTCTACGGCGACGGCCCCTTCGAGCTGCGGGACCTGCGGTTCGAAAAGATGCTGGTGCTGCCCGAGGACTCCCCGGTCGCCGTGCAGGTCTCGGCCACGCAGGATTCGGCGAAAGGCGCCGCGCTGCGCATCGACAGCCGGCCCGAAGGCCCCGCGGGAGCGTCCGAAGGCTGGACGCTGCACGCCGCAGGCTCGTTGCGGGCCGCGCCGGAGGCCGTTTCGGAAGCGCCTTCGACACAGGAAGCCTTGCAGCGCTGCGGCGAGAGCATCGCGGGCGAGGACTACTACCGAGGCCTCTCCTCGCAAGGGCTGGCCTACGGCCCGACCTTCAGCGGCATCGTCGAGCTTCGACGCAGCCCGGGCGAGGCGGTCGCACGGCTGAAGCCGCCGGCGGACTCCTCGGGTTATCTCGTCCACCCGGCCCTGCTGGACCTCTGCTTTCAGGCGATGGGCGCGGCCCTGCCGGGTTGGGAAGACATCCCGGCGACGCCCGCGGCTGGGGATGCGCCGTATTTGCCCGTGGGCCTGGACTCGCTGGTCTGGCGCGGGCCCGCGCGCGGCGGGCTCACCGTCCACTGCCGCTTGGTCGGGCGCGACGCCGCCGACCAAGCCGTGCGGGGCGATCTGTGGCTGCGCGACGGCGATGGAAACGTCGTGCTCGAGGCGAGAGGGTTCCGGGTTCGGCAGCTCGGCGGCGACGCCGGCGCCGAGGGCTCTCTCGAAGACTGGCTGTACCGGGTGGAGTGGCGGAGCCTGCCCTTGGGCCCCTCCGCCGCGGCGACGGCCGCCGGCCGCTGGGTGCTGCGAGGCGGAGGACGCGTCTGGGCGCCGTTGCTGGCCGCGCGGCTGGAAGCGCGCGGAGCGACGGCAGTGGTCGACGGGCCGTTGGACTCCGACGGGCCGCCCCACGCCGGCGTGCTCTATGCGCCCGCCGTGGATGCGACGCCCGTCGAGGCCGCGTTCGAGCTGGTCTCGCTGGTCCAAGCCATCGAGCGCAACGGTCAGGCGCGTCCGCCGCGGCTGGCGATCGTCACCAGCGGCGCGCAAGGCGAGGCGCCGGCCCTGGCGGAGGCGCCGCTGTGGGGACTGGCCCGCACGATCGCGCTCGAACACCCCGAGCTGCGCTCGCTCTGCGTCGACCTGAGCGCTGCGCCCGACGCGGCCGAGCTGGACGCGCTGTGCGAAGAGATCTGGCAGGAGTCCGGCGAGAACCAGGTGACGCTGCGAGGCCGCGAGCGCCGCGTGGCCCGGCTGGTCCGCTTTCAGCCGGAAGCCGAAACGGCGGTTCGGGCGCCGGCCGGCGACAGGGACTTCCGGCTGGAGATCGACCAGCCCGGCATCCTCGACGCGCTCACGCTGCGGGGCTTCCACAGCAGCCCGCCCGGTCCCGGCGAGGTGCGCATCCGCGTCCACGCCGCCGGCCTGAATTTCTTGGACGTCTTGGCGGCGATGGGCGTGCGCCCGGACCAGCCCGCCGGCGCGATCCGGCTGGGCGGCGAGTGCGCCGGCACGGTGTCGGCGGTGGGAGAAGGCGTCAAGGGACTGCAGGTCGGCGATGCGGTCGCGGCGATCGCTCCGTCGTGCTTCACGACGTCGGTCACCACGCCCGCCGTCTTTGTCGCACCGCTGCCCAAGGGCGTCTCGTTCGAGGAAGCCGCCACCATCCCGATCGCCTTCGTGACGGCCTACTACGCCATGACGCACGTCGGCCGCCTGCAACCGGGCGAGAGCGTGCTGATTCACTCGGCGTCGGGCGGCGTGGGCTTGGCCGCTCTGCAGATCGCGCGCTGGCTCGGCGTGGAGGTCTTTGCCACGGCCGGCAGCGCAGAGAAGCGGGACTTCTTGCGCGGCCTGGGCGTCGAACACGTCTTCGACTCGCGCAACCTGGGCTTCGTCCAGGGCGTGCTCGATGCGACCGGCGGACGCGGCGTGGACGCCGTGCTGAATTCGCTGACCGGCGACGCGCTCGTCGCCAGCCTGGACCTGCTGGCGCCTTACGGCCGCTTCCTCGAGATCGGCAAGAAGGACGTCTACGGCAATCATCGGCTCGGGCTGTTCCCCTTCCGCAAGAACCTCACCTACTCGCTGATCGACTTGGCCCGGATGCTGCTGGAAAAGCCCGCGCTGTGCTCGGCAGTGCTGCGCGAGGTGATGGAGCACATCGCCGCGGGCCGCTTCCGCCCGCTGGAGCGCCGGGTCGTTGGGATCGAGCAGGCCTCGGAGGCCTTCCACGAGATGGCGCAGGCGCGCCACATCGGCAAGCTCGTGCTGTCGACAGAGAACGCAGAGACCACCGAGATCGAGCCGGCCCCGGCGCCGATCGTGCGCGCGGACGGCAGCTACCTGGTCACCGGCGGCCTGGGCGGGCTGGGCCTCTCGGCCGCCGGCCGGCTGGCCGAGCAGGGCGCCGGCGGGCTGGCGCTGCTGGGACGGGGAGAGCCCTCACCGGACGCTCAGCGGCGGATCGACGAGCTGCGCGCCGGCGGAACGCGCGTGGAGGTGATCCGCGGCGACGTGAGCCGGCCCGAGGACGTGCGGGCCGCCTTGGCGCGCATTGACGCCTCCCTGCCGCCGCTGCGGGGAATCCTGCACGCCGCCGGCGTGCTCGACGACCGCACCATCCTGCAGCTCGACCGCGAAAGCCTGCGCCGGACGATGGCGCCCAAGGTCGACGGCGCCTGGAACCTGCACGAGCTGACGCTCGGCCGCCCGCTGGACTTCTTTGTGGCGTACTCCTCCGGCTCCGGGCTGCTCGGCACGCCCGGGCAAGGCAACTACGCCGCCGCCAACGCCTTTCTGGACGCCTTGGCCCATCATCGCCGCGGGCTCGGCCTGCCGGGCCTGAGCGTCAATTGGGGCCCGTTCTCCGAGGTCGGCATGGTGGCTTCCCAAGTAGGACGGCTGGCCGGCGGCGGCATGGGCAGCTTGACGCCCGCGCAGGGTTTGGAGGCGCTCGAGCGGCTGCTGCGACAGTCTCAGCCGCAGGCCGCGGTGCTGCCGTTCCGCTGGGCGAGTTGGCGGCAGGCCACGCCTTTGCTCTCCGATCTGATCGCCGGAAAGCAGTCCGGCGGCGGCCGGCGCGACGAGGCTCTGTGCCAGTCGCTGGCGGAAGCCGAGCCCGACCAGCGCCCCGGCTTGCTCGAAAAGCACTTGCGCGAGCAGCTTGCGGCCGTTCTGCGGCTGCCTGCGCACCGCATTGGCGCGCGCACGCCCTTCAACACGCTCGGCTTGGATTCGTTGATGGCCCTGGAGTTGCGCAATCGGCTGGAGGCGGGCTTGGGGCTGCGGCTGCCGGCCACGCTGGTCTGGAAGCATCCTACCGTGGAGGCCCTGGCCGCCCACCTGGCCGAGCTGACCGCGCCGGCTCGGGCCGAGGGGGATGCGCCGGCGCCGGACCGCCCGGCCGAGCCGGAGACGCCGGTGGAAACGGGTGACGCGCTGGATCGCATCGGCGACCTCTCCGACGAAGAGGTCGAGCGGCTGTTCGCCGAGAAGTTGCTGAAGGGGGCGCGATGAGCGACTTTCTCGCACGCATCGCAGGGCTGTCGCCCAAGCGCCTGGCGCTGCTCGCTTACGAGCTGCAGACCGAGCTCGACAAGCTGCGCGGCGCCGGCTCCGAGCCCATCGCCATCATCGGCGCGGGCTGCCGCTTCCCCGGCGGCGCCGACTCGCCCGACGCCTTCTGGAACTTGCTGCGCGACGGCGTGGACGCCATCCGCGAGATTCCGCCGGATCGTTGGGACGTGGACGCGCTCTATGACGCAGACCCCGACGCGCCCGGCAAGATGAACTGCCGCGTGGGCGGCTTGCTCGACCGCGTGGACCAGTTCGATGCGGAATTCTTCGGCGTGTCGCCCCGCGAGGCCCGGCGCATGGAGCCGCAGCAGCGGCTGCTGCTGGAAGTCGCCTGGGAAACGCTCGAGAACGCGGGCTATGCGCCGGACGCCTTTGCCGGCAGCCGCACGGGCGTCTTCGCGGGAGTCTGCGCCTCGGACTACAGCAAGTGGCAGTTCGCCTCGCTCGAACAGCTTGACGCCTACGCCGGCTCGGGCATCGCACAGAACATGATCGCCAACCGGCTGTCGTACCTGCTCGACCTGCAAGGCCCCAGCGTGGTGATCGACACGGCCTGCTCGTCGTCGCTGGTGGCGGTCCACCTGGCCTGCCAGAGCCTGCGGCTGAAGGAGTGCGACCTGGCCCTGGCGGGCGGCGTGAACCTGATTCTGCGTCCGGAGGCCTACATCACCTTCACCAAGGCGCGCATGCTGTCGCCTTCCGGGCGCTGCCGCACGTTCTCCGACGACGCCGACGGCTACGTGCGCGGCGAGGGCTGCGGCATGATCGCGCTCAAGCGGCTCAGCCAAGCGCAGGAGGACCGCGACACGATTCTGGCCGTGATCCGCGGCTCGGCGGTCAACCAGGACGGCCGCAGCAACGGGCTGACGGCTCCGAACGCGCTCGCCCAGCAGGCCGTCATTCGGGAGGCCCTGCTCAACGCCGCGGTGCGTCCGGAGCGCGTAGGGCTGCTGGAGGCTCACGGCACGGGTACGCCGCTGGGAGACCCGATCGAGGTGGAGTCCTTGCGCGCGGTCTACGGCGGCCCGCGCCCGGCCGGCGAGCGCTGCGCGCTGGGCTCGGTGAAGACGAACATCGGCCACCTCGAGAGCGCCGCCGGCATTGCAGGCCTGCTGAAGGTCGCCCTCAGCCTGGCGCGCCGAGCCGTCCCGCCGCACCTGCACTTCCGCGCGCTCAACCCGAATATCTCGCTCGAAGGCGCGCCGTTCGATATCCCGACCGGCCTGCGGGCTTGGCCGTCGGCCGGCGAGCCGCGCCTGGGGGCCGTCAGCTCGTTCGGCTTCGGCGGCACCAACGCGCATGTGGTTCTGGAGGAGGCCCCGGCGACAGCCTCGCAAGCGCCGGGGGGCCGCCGTCGGCAGTTGCTGACGCTATCGGCCGCCGCCGAGCCTTCGCTGCGCCGGCTGGCCGCCGCCTATCGCGCAGGCCTGGCCGCCGACCCCGCGCAGTCCCTGGCCGACGCGGCCTTCACCAGCAACGTCGGCCGCACGCACTTGCGGCATCGGCTGGCGCTGACGGCCGAATCGGCGGCCGAGGCGATCGAGAAACTGGCCTCGGCGGAGGAGACGGCGGCAGAGGTTCCCGAGAACGCCGAACCCAAGATCGCGTTCCTGTTCACCGGTCAAGGCTCGCAGTACGCGGGTATGGGTCGGGGGCTCTACGACGACGAGCCGATCTTTCGTGAAGCGCTCGACCGCTGCCACGAGCTGTTGGCGGGGCGGCTCGATGTTCCGCTGCTGGAGCTGCTCTATGGGTCGGAGGAGCGGACCGCGCTGCTCGACCGTACGCAGTACACCCAGCCGGCCCTGTTCTCGCTGCAATGCGCCTTGGCCGCACTGTGGGAGAGCTGGGGAGTCCTCCCAGGCGCCGTGCTGGGCCACAGCGTGGGCGAGCTCGCCGCCGCCTGCAACACCGGCTTGCTGCCCCTGGAGGACGGCTTGCGGCTGGCCGTTGCGCGCGGCCGGCTGATGGAGAAGGCGGCGCGCGGCGGGGCCATGGCGGCCGTGTTCGCGTCCGAGGAGCAGGCGACGGCCGTGCTGGCCAAACACCCTCGGCTCTCGCTGGCGGCGCTCAACGGTCCGACCGAGACCGTCCTCTCGGGCGAGCCGGCCGCCTTGGAAGCCGCCCTGGAGGAGCTCGGAGCGGCCGGCGTGAAGACGCGGCGTCTGCGCGGCGAGTACGCCTTCCACTCGGCGCTGCTCGACGGCGTGCTCGACGAGCTGGAGGCCGAAGCCGCCGGCCTGCGCTTCTCCGCCCCTCGGCGGCTACTGATCAGCAACCTGACGGGTCGACCGGCGCTAGGGCTCGAAGCCGCCACGGGAGGCTACTGGCGGCGCCAGGCCCGCTTTCCGGTGCGCTTTGCCGCGGGCGTCTCCACGCTGCTCGCCGAAGGCTTCCGACTGTTCGTGGAGATCGGGCCGCAGCCGACGCTGTCCGGCCTCGGCGCACGCCTCGCGCCGGACTCCGGCGCGCTCTGGCTGCCCAGCCTGCGCAAGGACCGCGACGACTCGGCGACCGCCCTCGACAGCCTGGGACGCCTCTACACCGCCGGCGCGGAGATCGATTGGCAGGGCTTTCACCAGGGCGCGGCCCGGCGGCGGGTCTCGCTGCCGACCTACCCCTTCGAGCGCCGCCGCTACTGGGTCGATGCCGTCGACGGAGGCGAACCGGCCCCCGGGCGGACGGCCGCGTCAGTGGACATTCTGGGCGCGCCCATCGAGACGGCGCTCGACGAAACGCTCCACGAAACGACCGTCAGCGCCTCCGCGCCCGCCTACTTCAACGATCACCGCTTCGAGGGCTCGGCGCTGGCGCCCGGAGCGCACTTCCTGGCGATGGCGCTGGCCGCTTCCGAACGGCCGCTGGAGAACGTCACTTTCTCGCGCCCCTTGGTCGTGCCGGACGGCGAGACGCGGAAGCTGCAACTGGCCCTGTCGGCTTCAGGCTTCCGCGTCTTCAGCCGCGACGGCGACGGCTGGACGTTGCATTGCGGCGGCGAGACGGGCGCCCCCGCCGAAGCCTCGGCCGCCGACCTCGATCTCGACGCCGTGCGCGAACGTTGCCCGCAGTCGCTGTCGCCGGAAATTTTCTACGACGGCGCGGCGCAGCGCGGCTTGCAGTTCGGCCCGAGCTTCCGCTGGCTACAGGAGATTCGGACGGGCGGCGACGAGGGCCTGTGCGCCTTGCAGGCGCCGCCGAACCCCTCCCAGGCCGGTCTGCTCGATGCGGCCCTGCAGAGCCTCGCCGCGCTCATCCCCGGCGATCAAGCCGCGACGGCCTACCTGCCGCTGAGCATCGAACGGCTGGATGCGCCGGCCGCCTTCGAGGGCCGGGGTTGGGCCCATGCGCGGCTGCGCGAATCGCGCGCAGAGATGCAGGTGGGCGATGTGGACGTCTTTGACGCCGCCGGCCGACCCGTCCTGACCCTGCGCGGAATCGTCCTGGCGCCCGCCGGCCGGGCGGAGCAGCCGTTTGACGATTGGCTGCAAACCATCGAGTGGAGCGCCGCTCCCCTGCCCGAGCTGCCGTCGCTGCCGCTCCAGGGAATGGGCCGCTGGCTGATTCTGGCGGATCGCTCCCCCTTGGCCGAAGCGCTCGCCGCCGCCCTGCCCGGCGAGATCGCGCCGCCGGACGCGCCGCTCGACGACATGGACTTGCACTGCGAGGGCGTGGTCTATCTGCGCAGCCTCGACGGCGCGCTCGAATCGAGCGTGCGCGACCCCTTCGCGCTCGTCCAGTCCCTCCACGCCCAAAAGGCCGCGCCCCGCCTGTGGTGGATCACCCGAGGAGCCGACTCCGATCCCGGCCAGCAGGCTCTGTGGGGCTTTGCCGCTTCGCTGGCGCGAGAGCACCCGGAGCTGCGGTCGGCCTGCTTCGACCTCGACCCCGGCCTGCCGCCCGAGGCTTGCGTGGCGGCCCTGGCGGCGTCGATCGCGGCGTCGGTCGCAGAGTCGATCGCGGCGGGGGTTGCGGGAGAGCCCGAGAGCTTCCTACGGCCGCGCCTGCTGCGGGGCGGGCTGATCCGCACGCCGAAGCTGCGTCGAGCCGTTCGCCCGGACGAACGGCCGGCCCGTCTGACGCCGAGCGCTTCCGGCGAGCTCGACCAGCTCGCCTGGCAGCCGCTGGAGCGCCGCCCGCCCGGCGCCGGCGAAGTGGAGATCGAGGTCGAGGCCGCCAGTCTCAATTTTCGCGACGTGCTCAACGGCATGAACCTGCTGGGCGCCTCCGCGGAACCCCTGGGCGGCGAGTGCGCGGGCGTGATCACAGCGGTCGGCGAGGGCGTCGCGGGGTTCTCTCCCGGTGACCGAGTGGTCGCCATGGCGTCGGCCTGCCTCGCCACGCACGTGACGGTAGCCGCCGAACGCGCCTGCCTGATGCCCCGGAAGATGGACGCCGTGCAGGCGGCGTCACTGCCGATCGTCTTCCTGACCGCGCGCTACGCCCTGACGGAGATCGGCGGCTTGCGGCCCGGCGAGAAGGTGCTGATCCACAGCGGCGCCGGCGGCGTGGGCTTGGCGGCGATCGAGTGGGCGCGGTCAGTCGGCGCGCGGCCATACGCCACCTGCGGCGGCTCCCACAAGAAGGCGCTGCTGGAAGCCCTCGGCATAGAGGTCGTGGGCTCGTCGCGCGAACAGCCGTCGCTCGAAGAGCTGCGCCAAGCCGTGGGCAGCGACGTGGACGTAGTGCTCAACGCCCTCAGCGGCGAAGCCATCGAGCGCAGCCTGCGCCTGCTCGCGCCGGGCGGCCGATTCCTGGAGCTGGGCAAGCGGGGCATCTGGACTGCCGAGCAAGTCGCCGCCGTGCGGCCGGACGTGCGCTACACCGTCGTCGATCTCACCGAAAAGGCCGTCGCCGAACCTGCCGTGACACGCCTCTGGCTCGAGGAGTTGCTGGCCGCCGTCAGCGCGGGCGAGCTGCGTCCGCCGCCGGTGCAGACCGATCCCTTTGCAGCCGCTCCGCAGGCGTTCAAGACCATGGCCCAAGGCCGCCATGTGGGCAAGATCGTGCTCGTGCGTCCGCCGACCGCCAAGCCCTGGCGCATCGACCCGGAAGGGGCTTATCTCATCACTGGCGGGCTGGGCGGCGTGGGGCTGACGCTGGCGGATTGGCTCGCCGACCAGGGGGCGCGCCGACTCCTGTTGCTGTCGCGCGGCGCGCCCGGCCCGGAGCAGGAGCTGCGGCTCGAAGCCTTGCGCGCTCGCGGCGTCGAGGTCCATGCGCTCCGGGCCGACGTCGCCGACTTCGAACAGCTCACCGCCGTCTTGGCCCGCCCGGAGGCCCGCGACTTGCGCGGCGTCATCCACGCCGCGGGCGTCGCCGCCGACGAGCTGATCTTCCAGCAGAGCTGGCCCGGAGCGCTGTCCGCGCTGGCCCCCAAGGCCCTTGGAGCGCAACACTTGGACCGCCTGACGGCCGACCGGGAGCTCGACTTCTTCGTCCTGTGCTCCTCGGCCGCAGCCCTGTTCGGCAGCGCCGGTCAAGCGGCGTACGGCGCCGCCAACGCTTTCCTGGACGGCCTGGCGGCACGCCGGCGGCGCGCCGGACGAACCGCCGTGGCCATCAACTGGGGCCCTGTCGCCGAGGTCGGCATGGCCGCGCGGCTGGGACCCGCCGTGCAGGCGCAGTGGAAGGCCGCCGGCGTCGAGCTGATTCCGCCCGGCGCGCTCGGTCCGGCCCTGCAAGCCGCCGTGCAACTGGGGGCGCCCGGGGTTGCCGTGCTGCCGCCGGCTCACATTGCGGCTGCGCAACAGCGCCCGGTCGCCGCCAAATCCGCGCCGCAACGCTCCGGCTCCGCCGAGATTCGGGTCGCGGCCGAGGTGCGCGCGGCCGTGGCCGCCGTGTTGGGGCTTCCGGGCGACACGGCCCCGCCGCTCGATCGCCCCTTGCGGGAGCTCGGGCTCGACTCGTTGATGGCGGTCGAGCTGCGGAACAACTTGGCGCGGCGGCTGGGCCGCTCGCTGCCGGCCTCGCTGGTGTTCGACTATCCCACCACGGCCGCCTTGATCGCCCACCTGGAAGGCGACTTCGCCCGGCCCGCGGCTGGCGCCTCCGCCGCGCCCGCCGACGCGGCTCTCTCCGAGCCGATCGCGATCTTGGGCATGGGCTGCCGCCTGCCCGGAGGCGTGACCACGCCGGAGGAGTACTGGCGGCTGCTCGCGGACGGCGTCGACGCCATTCAGGAGGCCCCGGCCGAGCGCTGGGACGTCGACGCCTATTTCGATCCTGACCCGTCCGCTCCCGGCAAGACGAATACCCGCTGGGGGGGCTTTGTGGACGGCGTCGACCGGTTCGACGCGGCCTTTTTCGGCATCGCGCCGCGCGAAGCCGTCAGCATGGACCCGCAGCACCGCCTACTGCTGGAGGCGAGCTGGGAAGCGCTGGAACGCGCCGGCATCCCGCCGCGCCGACTGGGCGGCAGCCTGACGGGAGTGTTCGTCGGCATCTCGACCACCGACTACGGACAGATCCTGAGCTCCCGCAACGACCTCGGCGCCATCGACCCCTACACGGGCACCGGCAACTCGCTGAGCGTGGCCGCCGGCCGCCTGTCCTACACGCTCGGCCTGCAGGGCCCCGCGATGGCGCTCGACACCGCCTGCTCGTCGTCCCTCACGGCGGTCCACTTGGCTTGCCAGAGCCTGCGCCTGGGCGAGTCCGACCTGGCCCTGGCCGGCGGCGTCAGCCTCATTCTCAACCCGGACGGCGCGGTGTACTTCTCGAAGCTCGGCGTGATGGCGCCGGACGGCCGCTGCAAGACCTTCGACGCCTCCGCCAACGGCTACGTCCGCAGCGAGGGCTGCGGCATGCTGGTGCTCAAGCGGCTCCGCGACGCTCAGCGCGACGGAGACCCCATTCTGGCCGTAGTGCGCGGCTCGGCAGTCAACCAGGACGGCCGCAGCAACGGACTGACGGCCCCCAACGGCCCCGCCCAAGAGGCCGTCCTGCGGGCCGCTCTGGCGCGCGCCGGCGTTCAGGCGTCCCAGGTCGGCTACGTGGAAGCTCATGGAACCGGCACGGCGCTGGGCGACCCGATCGAGATGAGGGCCTTGAGCGCCGCCATGGGCGAAGGCCATTCGGCCGAGAAGCCGTTGCTGGTGGGCTCGGTCAAGACCAACCTCGGCCATCTCGAGGCCGCCGCCGGCGTAGCCGGTCTGATGAAGCTGGTGTTGGCGCTGCGGCATGGCCGCATTCCCGCCAGCCTGCACTTCCGCCAACCGAGCCCGCACATCCCCTGGGAGCAGCTGCCGGTCCGCGTTCCGACCGTGCTCGAAGACTGGCCGACGGGCTACGCCGCCCGCATCGCCGGCGTCTCGGCCTTCGGCTTCAGCGGCACCAATGCCCACATCCTCGTGGAAGAGGCGCCCCCGTCCGCGGAGACGCCCCGGCGGCCCGAGAGGGGGCCCTACTTGCTGCCTCTGTCGGCGGCTTCGCCGGCCGCCCTCGGCGCCCTCGTGGACGCTTACCGCGAACGGCTCGCCGACGCCGGTTCGCTGCGGGACCTCTGCTACTCCTCCTCCGTCCGCCGAACCCACCACGAGGAGCGGCTGGCCGCCGTCGGGGCGGACGCGACGGAGCTCTCCCTGTCGCTCGAGGAGAATCTCCGGCGGCGCTCCGGCGGCGCTCGTTCCGCCAGGACGGTGTTCGTGTTCCCCGGGCAGGGCGGCCAGCGCCTGGGCATGGCGCGGCGGCTGATGGCCGAGGAGCCGGCCTTCCGACAGGCCATCGAGGAGTGCGACGCGGCGTTTCGGGTCCACACCGGCTGGTCGCTGACGGAGCTGCTCACGGGCGACTGCGACGCCTGGCTCGAAGAGATCGAGAAGATCCAGCCGGCGGTCTGCGCAGTACAGATCGCTCTGGCGGCGCTGTGGCGGAGCTGGGGCGTCCGGCCCGACGCCGTGGTCGGCCACAGCATGGGAGAAGTCGCCGCGGCCCATGTTGCGGGCATCCTGTCGCTTGCGCAGGCCGCCCGGATCATCTGTCGCCGCTCGGACTTGCTCAAGGCGCTGCGTGGACGCGGCGCAATGCTCGTCGCCGAGCTGACCCAGGCCGAGGCCGAGGCGGCGATCGACGGCGTGGCAGGCCTCTCCATCGCGGCCTCGAACGGCCCCCGCACCAGCGTGGTCGCCGGCGACGAGGCGCCGCTGGCCGCACTCCAGCAACGCCTGGAGGCGCGTTCGGTATTCTGCCGCCGGGTGCAGGTGAGCATCGCCGCCCACACCCATCAGGTGGACCCGCTCAAACCGGCCCTGGCCGCCGCTCTGGAGGAGATCGAGCCCGCCGCCGGCTCCATCCCGTTCTATTCCACCGTCAACGGCGCGATCCGCGACGGAGAGCTCTGCGGCCGGGACTACTGGATCGACAATCTCCGCGAGCCCGTCCGCTTCTGGCCGGCGGTCGAAGCCCTGGTGGCCGACGGTTTTCGCACCTTCGTGGAGCTGAGCCCGCACCCCGTTCTGGGCCCCTCGCTCGAGGACGGTCTGCGCACGGTGGGCGTGGAGGGCGGCGCCGTGCTGGCCTCGATGCGCCGCGGCGAAGACGACCGGCGGGTACTGCTCGAAGCCCTGGGCGCGCTCTACACGCGAGGCCACGAGGTCGATTGGGCGGGCCTCTACCCCGAGGGCGGCGAGGTGGTCGAGCTGCCGGCCTACCCCTTCCAGCGCAAACGCTTCTGGCTGGAAGACAAAGCTCCCGCTCCGCGCCGGGCGGCCGCGGCGACGGGGTCGCTGCTGGGCCGGCGGATCGAGCTGGCGTTTCAGAGCGGCATGAAGGTCTGGGAGACCGACCTGAGCCTGGCGTCGTGGCCGTTTCTGGGCGACCATCGCGTGCTGGGCGAAGCGGTCTTTCCCGGCGCGGGGTATGTCGAGATGGCACTGGCCGCCGCGGCGGAGGCGCAAGGCGGCGGGCCGGCTCGGCTGGAGTCGCTGTCGTTCGAACGCATGCTGCCTCTGCCGGCGGACGCCCCCGGGCCGGTTCAGCTCGTTCTGCGCGAGGAGTCGGCCGGTATCGAGATCCTCCGGCGGACGCCTGAGGGCGCCTGGGACCTGCACGCGTCCGGCCGGGTGGCGCCCGCCCGGCCCCTCCCGACCCTGGACCTCGCCGCCGTCCAAGCGCGCTGCGCTGAGCCGGTGGACACGGCGGCCTTCTATGCCGCGCTGGCCGAAGAGGGGCTGGACTACGGGCCCGAGTTCCGCGGAGCCGTCGAGATCCGGCGAGGCGAGGGCGAGGCGCTGGCTCGGCTGCGGTCCACAGGCCGCCTAACGCCGCTGCTCGACGCCTGCTTCCAGACCCTGGCGGCCGCCCTGCCCGCGCAGCCCGACGGCGGAACCCACGTGCCGGTAGCGCTCGACGCGGTGGAAGCCTCGTTGCCGCCGGCGGCGTCGCGCTCCGGCGTCGAGCTGTGGGTTCACGCCCGCCTGCGCGAGGGCGACACGCCGTCCGGCGACCTCCTGTTGACCGACGAGTCCGGCGCCGTCCTGGTGCGGCTCGAAGGCCTGCGCACCAGGCGAATCGCGAACCGACGGGCTGACGAAGAGCTGCGCCGCAACCTCTACGCGCTGCAATGGCAGCCCTACGACGCGCCCGCCGCGCCGGCTTCCGCCCCGGGCGCCTGCGTGCTGCTGGGCGGCGACGAGGCGCTGCGGACCGCCTTGCGGATCGAGTTGGAAGCGGCGGGACTGCCCTGCCTGCCGGAATTGCAGCCCTGCGCGGCGATCGTCTACCTGTGCACGGACCCCGCGCCGCCGACGCTGGCCTCTCTCCGCGGCGCCTTGGCATCCGGCTGCGGCGGCGCGCTGGAGCTGCTGCAGACGCTGGCTCAGTCGGGCTGGCGCGCCACGCCGCGGCTCTACCTGGTGACGCGCGGCGCGCAGACGGTCGGCGCCGACGAGGGCTCCACGCTGGAGCAGGCGCCGCTGTGGGGCTTCGGACGGACGGCGGCGCTGGAGCACCCCGAGCTGCGCTGTACGCTCGTGGACCTCGACCCAGCCGCGCCCGCCGGCGAAGCGTCGGCCCTGGCGGCCCTGATCGCCGTCGACGGCCCCGAGCAGGAGCTGGCCTTGCGCGGCTCCCAAACCCATGCCGCGCGCTTGGTCCGGGCAGCCGACAACTCCTTCGAGCAGCCGACCTTCCGCGACGACGGGGCCTATCTGGTGACCGGAGCATTCGGCGGCATCGGGCTCACGCTGGCCCGCTGGCTGGTCGAACGCGGCGCACGCCGCATAGCGCTCATCGGGCGCCGCGAGCCCTCGCCCGCCGGCCGGGAGGCGCTGGACGAGTTGCGCACTCTCGGAGTGGAGATCCTGACCGCGACGGCCGACGTGGCCGACCCCGCAGCGCTGGCCGGTGTGTTCGAGGCCGTCGACCGCGAGATGCCGCCCCTGCGCGGGGTCTTCCACTGCGCCGGAGCGCTGGACGACGGCATCCTGCTCAAGCTCACGCCGGAACGTTTCCGGACTGCGGCGGCGCCCAAGATCGACGGCGCCTGGAATCTCCACACGCTCTGCTTGGGCCGTCCGCTCGACCACTTCGTGCTGTTCTCCTCGGCCGCCGGCCTGCTCGGCTCGCCTGGCCAGGCCAACTACACGGCGGCGAACGCCTTTCTGGACGCCTTGGCGCACTACCGCCGCAGCCTGGGCCTGCCCGGCCTCAGCATCGACTGGGGCCCTTGGGCCGAGGTCGGGCTGGCGGCGGCGCAAGACAACCGGGGCCGGCGGCTGGCCGCGCAGGGCATCGGCAGCCTCTCGCCCGAGCAAGGACTGCGGGCGCTGGGGGCGCTGCTGCTCCAGCCGGAGGCCCAGCGCGCCGTCATCCCGTTCAGCCTGCGCCAGTGGCGCGAGTTCCATCCTGCCGCCGCCGGCGCGACGCGGCTGGCCGACCTGATGGCCGAGGCCGGTGGAGCGGCCCCGTCCGCCCAGCGCGTTCCTGTCGAGACCCTCGACCAACTGCGCGGCCACACGCGAGGACAAGTGGCCCAGTCGCTGCGGCTGGAACCCGAAGAGGTCGAGGGAGACATTCCGTTCGGCCGGCTGGGGCTCGACTCGTTGATGGGCCTGGAGATTCGCAACCGCCTGGAGGGCTCCCTGGGGCTGACGCTGCCGGCCAGCCTGGTCTGGAGCTACCCCACGCTCGACGCTTTGACGCTCCGGCTGGCCGAGTCGCTGGGGCTGGTCGAGGAGGCCGCCGCCCCGCCCGTTGCACCGTCGAACCCGGCGTCGGGCCCGGCGCCGGACGAGGCTCTCGACGAGCTCTCCGACGAAGAGGCCGAGCGGCTGCTCGAGCTGGAGCTGGAGGCCTTCGAGAGGCGCCGGACGCCTTGACAACGCCGCCCGGGGAGGCTCCGGCGGGCGGCATAATGGTCGTGATTTTTGGCGCAGTACAGTAGGGACGTGAAGGCATAAGGGAATGGCAGGCTTACCCGAAAACGCATCGTCGGCCAAACGCGCCCTCGCGATGATTCGCGAGTTGCAGGCGCAGGTCGACGCGTTGCAGTCGGGCCGCACCGAGCCGATCGCCGTGGTCGGCCTGGGGTGCCGTTTTCCGGGCGGCGCGCAGGATGCGGAGAGCCTGTGGCGGCTGCTGTGCGACGGCGTCGACGCCGTGACCGAGGTCCCGGCCGACCGCTGGGACGTGGACGCCTACTACGACCCGGACCCCTCCGTCCCCGGCAAGATGTGTACGCGCTGGGGCTCGTTCCTGGACGGGATCGACCGGTTCGACCCGGCCTTCTTCGGGCTCTCGCCGCGCGAAGCCGCCGCCATGGACCCCCAGCAGCGGCTGCTGCTCGAGACCGCCTGGGAGGCGCTCGAAGACGCCGGCATCGCCCCGCCCAAGCTCGCGGGCAGCCGCACCGGCGTGTTCGTGGGCATCTACAACAGCGACTACGCCCACTTGCAGCTCGGCGCGGCCCCCGCCGACGCCCACAGCGCGCTCGGCAGCTCACTCGGCGTGGCGCCGGGGCGGCTCTCGTACGCGCTCGACCTGCAGGGCCCCAGCGTGCTCGTGGACACCCTCTGCTCGTCGTCTCTGGTGGCGGTGCATCTGGCCTGCCAGAGCCTGCGCGCCGGCGAATGCGAGCTGGCGCTGGCGGGCGGCGTGAACCTGATCCTGTCGCCGTCGTCCACGATCATCACCTCGCGGCTGCTGGCGCTGTCGCCCGACGGTCGCTGCAAGACTTTCGACGCCGCCGCCAACGGCTTCGTGCGGGGCGAGGGTTGCGGCGTGCTGGCGCTGAAGCGGCTGTCCCAGGCGCAGGCCGACGGCGACCCGATTTGGGCTTTGCTGCGGGGCTCGGCGGTCAACCAGGACGGCCGCTCCGCCGGACTCACCGCGCCCAACGCCCTCTCCCAGCGGGCCGTGATGCGGCAGGCGCTGGCCGCCTCCGGGGTCGACCCGGCCGAGGTGGGCCTTATCGAGGCGCATGGGACGGGCACGGCGTTGGGCGACCCGATCGAGGTGGACGCCTTGACCGGCGTCTACGGCCGGCCGCGACCCTCCGGCGCTCCGTGCGCGCTGGGCTCCGCCAAGACCAACTTCGGCCACCTGGAAGCCGCCTCTGGCGTGGCCGGGCTGATGAAGGCGATCCTGGCCGTGCGCCACGGCCGCATCCCGCCCCATCTGCACTTCCGGCAGTTGAACCCGCGCATCTCGCTGACGGGGACGCCGTTCGAGATTTCCGCGGGGCTGCGGGAGTGGCCGGAGGGGCTGACCCATCGCTATGCCGCCGTCAGCTCGTTTGGCATCAGCGGCACGAACGCGCACCTGATCGTGGAGCAGCCGCCCGCGGCTTCGCCCGTCGCAACCGCCGCGCCACGGCCGAGTCTGCTCACATTGACCGCCCGCAGCGAAGGGGCCGTGCGCGAGTTGGCCGAGCGCTACCGGCGCCGTCTGGAGGCCACGCCGGACGCCCCGTGGGCCGACGTCTGCCACACCGCGCAAGCCGGTCGCGCCGAGCTGGAGTATCGGCTGGCGGTCGCCGCCGAATCCCCCGCGGACGCCGTCGCACAGCTCGCGCAGGCCGCGCAGCCGGACCAGATCGCCGTGCGGCGTGCGGCGAAGCTGTCGCCCAAGCTGGCCTTCCTGTTCAGCGGCCAGGGCGCCCAGTACGCCGGCATGGGCCGCGCGCTGTACGACACCGAACCGCCGTTCCGCGAAGCGCTCGACCGCTGCGCCGCCATCGCCGACCCGTTGCTGGGGGCCTCCCTGCGCGACCTGCTGTTCGAACAGGACGCGGCCCGGCGCCTCGACGACACGGCCTACACCCAGATCGCGCTGTTCGCCTTGGAATGGGCTCTGGCGCAGGTCTGGCTGAGCTGGGGCGTGCGGCCGGACTTCGTGCTCGGGCACAGCCTGGGCGAGTACACCGCGACCTGCGTGGCCGGCGCGTTGGCGCTCGAAGACTGCATTCCGCTGATCATCGCGCGCGGCAAGCTGATGGCTTCGGTGGCCGAGACCGGCGCCATGGCCACCATCTACGCCGACGCCCCCACGGTCAGCGAGGCTCTCGCGCGGCTGGACGGCTCGGTCTCGATCGGCGCCAACTTGGCCCCGCGCCGCACGGTCGTCACCGGCCCGAGCGTGGCGGTCGACGCCGTCTGCGCGCAGTTCGCCAGCCAAGGCGTGGAAGTTCGCCGGCTGGCCGTCTCCCAGGCCGCGCACTCGGCGCTGATGGACCCGATCCTGGACGCCTTCGAGCGGCTCGTGGGCGGCGTCCCGACCCGGCCCCTGACGATTCCGCTGGCGACCAACCTCAACGGCGAGATCCTGCCCGCCGGCGCCGTGCTCGACGGCGCGCATTGGCGGCGACACCTGCGCGGGACGGTGCAGTTGACGCGCAGCTTCGAGAGTCTGGCGGCCCAAGGCTGCCGAGCTTTTCTGGAAGTCGGCCCGCACTCCACGCTCGCTTCGCTGGGCCCGCAGACGCTGCCGGACCCCGAGCTGCTCTGGCTGCCTTCGCTGCGCAAGGACGCCGTGGACGGCAAGGTTCTGCTGGGGAGCCTCGGCGCGCTGTACTCGGTCGGCTTCCGACCGGACTGGGCGGCGGTTCACGGGCCCGGACGGCGTCGGCTGGGTTCCCTACCCCTGTACCCCTTCCAGCGCGAGCGCTGCTGGATGCAAAGCGTGGGCGCGGGCGGCTTCGGGAGCACGGCGGTCGATCCATTGCTGGGCTCGCGGCTGCGGTCGGCGCTGCCGCAGGCGCTGTTCGAGTCGCAACTGAGCTTGCAGGCGCTGCCCTGGCTGGCCGACCACCGGGTGCGCGGCGCGGCCTTGCTGCCCGCCGCGGCGATCGCCGTGCTGGCGCGCAACGCCGGCGCGGAGGTTTTCGGCGCAGGCTTTCCGGCCGTGGCAGACTTGGTTCTGCGCGAGCCCATCGCGGTCCCCGAGCACGGGTCACTGACCACGCAGCTCGTCCTGCATCCGGGCGAAAACCCCTCGTTCCAGCTCTACAGCCTCGACGGAGACCGCTGGAAGCTGCACGCCGAAGGCGCCCTGCCCGCCACGACCGACGCCGCCGAGGCCCCGGAGCCTCTGGAGGCCGTCCGCGCACGCTGCGTCGAGGAGGCGTCCGCCGAGGGGTTCTACGAAGAGGTCGCGCGGCATGGTCTGGAGTACGGCCCGCGGTTCCAGGGGCTCTCGGAGATCCGCCGCCGCGACCGCGAAGCGATCGCCCGGGTGGAGGGCGACGAGATCGAGCTGCTCGACGCCTGCTTCCAGTTGCTCGGCATCGTGGCCTCCACGGCCGAAGGACTCTACCTGCCGTTGAGCATCGGGCGCCTGCAGCGGCTGGGCGAGACGCAGGGCTCCGGCTGGGCGCACGCCCGTCTGCGCGAGGCGCAACCGGGGTCGCAACTGCTGACCGGCGACCTGACGGTGTATGACGCCGAGGGTCGGCCGACGCTGACCGTCGAGGGCTTGGCGCTGGGCCGAGCGGCGCTGGCTTCGCCCTCCGGCCCGGACCCCGCCCGCTGGCTGCACGCGGTCGAGTGGCGGCCGCAACCTCTACCGGCGCTCCCCGAGACGCCGCCGGCGTCCCGTTGGCTGCTGGCCGGCGGCCCCGGCGCCCTCCGGGACTGGCTCGCCGAGCGGCTTCGCGCGCTGGGCCAACAGGTGGCGTACTCGCTCGACGAGGCCGGCCCCGTCGACGCGACCGTCTACCTCGGCGCTCTGGACGATACGCCGGCAGCCTGCGTACGCGAGCCTCTCGCTCTCGCCCAAGCGCTGCTGCGACAAGAGAAGCCGCCGACGCTGTGGTGGGTGACCCGCGGCGCCGACCAGGCCCCCTACCAAGGCGCCCTCGGCGGTTTGGCTGCGGTGGCCGCGCGCGAGCGCCCGGCGCTCGGGTCGATCTCGATCGACCTCGACCCCGGCTTGCCCGCCGAGGCGTCCGGCCCGGCTCTGCTGGCCTGCCTGCTGGCGGGCGACCGCAGCGAGACCCGGCAAAGGCTGCGCGGCGGAACCCTTTACACGCCGCGGCTGGCGCGGTTGGCCCCGCCGGCGGGCGAAGAGCAGCCCGTGCGCGTCGTCCCCGGACCTTCGCGAGAGCTCGATCAGCTTCGGTTGGTTCCACTCGAGCGCCGCGCTCCGGGCCCCGGCGAGGTGGAGATTCGGGTCGAGGCGGCCGGCCTCAATTTTCGGGATGTCCTGAAGGCGCTCGGGCTGCTGCCCGACTCCTCGGCCCCGGGCTTCGAGTGCGCCGGCGCGATCGTAGCCGTCGGACCCGGCGTTGATGATCTGTCGGTGGGCGACCCCGTGGTGGCGGTGGCGGCGGAGTGCTTCGCCAGCTATGCCGTCGCACAGGCCTCCCTGACGGCGAAAATTCCGGCCGGGCTGCGCACGGTCGACGCCGCCTGTATCCCGGTCGTCTTCCTGACGATCCACTATTCGCTCCAAACCCTGGCCCGGCTGCGCGCCGGCGAGTCAGTTCTGGTCCACAGCGCCGCCGGCGGCGTAGGCTTGGCGGCCGTGCAGTGGGCGCAGGCGACGGGGGCGAAGGTCTACGGCACGGCCGGCAGCGACTCCAAGCGAGAACTGCTGGAAACGCTCGGCGTCGAATGGATCGGCTCCTCCCGTGAGCTTCCTTCCCTGGAAGACATGCGCGAGGCGGTGGGCGGCGCAGGCGTCGACGTAGTGATCAACGCCCTGACCGGCGACGCCATCGAGCGCAGCCTGCGCCTGCTGAAGCCCGGGGGGCGCTTCATCGAGTTGGGCCGCCGCGGCATCTGGACCGCCGAGCAGGTCGCCGCGCTGCGCCCCGACGTTTCCTATCACGTGGTGGACCTGCTCGAGAAGGCCGCCGCCGAGCCGGCGCTGGTGGGCGGCTGGCTGCGCGAGACCCTGGCGCTGTTCGAGCAGGGACGGCTGCGGCCCCTGCCGGTCCAGACGTTCCCGCTCTCCGAAGCCGTCCGGGCGTTCCGAACCATGGCGCAAGGGCAGCATGTGGGCAAGCTGGCCCTAGTGGCCGACGTCGCCGCCGACCGGCGCAGCCACGCTCTGCCGGTCCACGCCGAGGGCGCCTATCTGATCACCGGCGGCCGCGGCGGTGTAGGCTTGGCGCTGGCCCGTTGGCTCGTCGAGCAGGGCGCGCGCCGCCTCATCCTGGCTTCGCGCAACGCTCCCGACGAGGCCCAGCAGGCCCAGATCGGCGAGCTCGAGCAGGCCGGGGCAAACGTCACGACGATCGCGGTCGACGTGGCCGACCTCGAAGCCTTACGGGCCAAGCTTCCGCCGCTGCGAGGCGTCATCCACGCCGCCGGAGTCATCGACGACGGCCTCATCGAGTCGCAAAACTGGGAGCGGGCCCAAGCCGTGCTGGCGCCGAAGATTCAAGGCGCCTGGGCGCTGCATGAGCTCACCCGCGAGCAGCCGCTGGACTTCTTCGTGCTCTGCTCCTCGGCCGCCTCGGTGCTGGGTTCGGCGGGGCAAAGCGCCTACGCCGCCGGCAACGCCTTTCTGGACGCGTTGGCCCACTTCAGGGCCGCGCTGGGATTACCCGCGCTGAGCGTCAACTGGGGTCCCGTGGCGGAGGTCGGCCTGGCCGCCCGGATGGGGCCGCAGATGCGGGCGCAATGGGCCGCCGCCGGCATTGACCTGATTCCGCCGGAGCTGCTGGGGCCGACGCTGGCCGCGGCGGCGCGCACGGGGCGTCCGCAGGTGACGGCGCTGGCGGCGGATTGGCGGCGGCTGCGCGCGGCGGGCCCGGTCGAGCCGTTACTGCGCGAGCTGGTTCCGGCGGCCCAAACCGGCTCCGGCGCGGCCAAGCCCAAGTCCGGGCGCCCGCTGGCGGAGACCGTCTTGGCCGCCGCAGCCGGCGTTCTGGGCCTGGCGCCGGAAGCCGTGCCCCTGGATCTGCCGCTCAAGGAGCTGGGCCTGGATTCGCTGATGGCGGTGGAGCTGCGCAACCGCCTCACGCGCCATCTGGACCGGCCTCTGCCGGCGACGCTCGTCTTCGACTACCCGACCGTCGGCGCGATCATCGAGCATCTGCGCGAAGGCGAAGCCCCGGCCTCCGCCGCGCCGGCCGCCGTAACGGCTTTGGCCGCCAACGACCCCATCGCCATCCTCGGCATGGGCTGCCGCATGCCCGGCGGGGTGAGCTCGCCCGAACAGCTTTGGCGGCTACTCGTCGACGGCATCGACGCCATTCGAGAGGTTCCCGCCGACCGCTGGGACATCGACCAGTACTACGACCCCAGACCCGCCACGCCGGGCAAGATGTCCACGCGCTGGGGCGGCTTCGTCGAGGGGATCGACCTGTTCGACGCGAGCTTCTTCGGCATCTCGCCGCGCGAGGCCGCCAGCCTGGACCCGCAGCAGCGGCTGCTGCTGGAGGTCGCCTGGGAGGCGGTCGAACGCGCCGGCATCGCCCCGCATTCGCTCAATGGCAGCGCCACCGGAGTCTTCGTGGGCCTCTCCACCACAGACTACGGCACCCTGCAGCTCAAGGCCGGCGACCCGAGCGCGATCGACCTGTACTTCGGCACCGGCAACGCCATCAGCGTGGCCGCCGGGCGAGTGTCGTACGTGCTGGGCCTGCAAGGGCCTTGCGTGGCGCTCGATACGGCCTGCTCCTCGTCGCTTACCGCCGTCCACATGGCCTGCCAGAGCCTGCGGCTCGGCGAGTGCGAGCTGGCGCTGGCCGGCGGCGTCAACGCCATCCTCACGCCCGACGCGCTCATCAACTTCTCCCAGGCCCACATGATGGCTCTGGACGGGCGCTGCAAGACCTTCGACGCCTCCGCCGACGGCTTCGTGCGCGGCGAGGGCTGCGGCCTGCTCGTGCTCAAGCGTCTGTCCGACGCCGTTCGCGACGGAGACCCTGTGCTGGCGGTGGTGCGCGGCTCGGCCGTCAACCAGGACGGCCGCAGCAACGGCCTGACCGCGCCCAACGGCCCCTCGCAGGAGGCCGTACTGCGGGCCGCCCTTCGGCGCGCCGGCGTCCAACCGGCGGAGGTCGGCTACGTGGAAGCCCATGGGACCGGCACGTCGCTGGGCGATCCGATCGAGATCCAGGCGCTCAGCGCCGTGCTGGGCGAAGGGCGCGAACAACCGTTGCTGGTCGGTTCGATCAAGACCAACGTCGGCCACCTGGAAGCCGCCGCCGGCGTGGCCGGCTTGATGAAGACCGTGCTGGCTCTGGGCGAGGGACGCATTCCCGCCAGCCTGCACCTGGTCACTCCAAATCCTCACATCGCCTGGGACCGCCTGCCGGTAGAGGTCGCCACGGCGCTCACGCCCTGGCCGGAGAGCTACGAGCGGCGCCTGGCCGGCGTCAGCGGCTTCGGCATCAGCGGCACCAACGCCCACGTGGTCGTCGAAGAGGCTCCGACCGCGCCGGACGCGCCCGCCTCAACGGACAGGCCCCTCCACTTACTGGCGCTGTCGGCTCGCTCCGCCGGCGCGCTGCGCGAGCTCGCCGCGCGCTACGCGGACCACTTGGCCGCGCATCCCGAGCAGAGCTTCGCCGACGTCTGCCACACGGCCAACGCGGCGCGGACGCACTTCGCCCATCGCTTGGCCGTAGTGGCCGGAACGGCGGAAGCCGCCCGCCAGAAGCTGTTCGTGGCGGCGCCGCCGGCCCCAGCCGTCGGGCAGCCCAAGGTCGCCTTCCTGTTCACCGGGCAGGGCGCGCAGTACGCCGGCATGGGCCGCGGACTGTATGAGACCCAGCCGACCTTCCGCGCCGCCATCGACCAGTGCGCCGCCTTGCTGGAGCCTTTGCTCGACGCCCCGCTGACGGAGCTGCTCTTCGACGGGGGCCGGATGGAGCAGACGCGCTATGCGCAGCCCGCCATCGTGGCGCTGGAGTGGGCTCTGGCCGAGCTTTGGAGATCGTGGGGAGTATGGCCGGCGGCCGTGTTGGGCCACAGCGTGGGCGAGATCGCGGCGGCCTGCGTGGCCGGCGCGCTGAGCCTGCCGGACGCCCTGCGCTTGGCGGCGGTCCGCGGACGGCTGATGGAAGAGTCCGCGCGGGGCGGCGCCATGGCCGCCGTCTTCGCGCCGCCAAGGGATTTTGGCGAAGGCGTCAGCGTCGCCGCGCTCAACGCTCCCACCGAGACCGTCATCGCCGGGTCCGCCGAAGCCGTGGAGGCAGCCCTGGAGCGCCTCGCCGCCGAGGGCGTCAAGACCCGCAGGCTGCCGATGCAGTACGCCTTCCACTCGGCGCTGCTGGACCCCACGCTCGACGAGCTGGAGCGCGAAGCCGCGGCGCTGGAATTCTCCGAGGCCGAGATTCCGGTCTTCAGTTGCCTCAGCGGCGACGCCTCCGCCGACCTGACGGCCGCCGCCTACTGGCGCCGCCAGGCGCGCGAGCCGGTGCGCTTCGCCGAGGCTCTGGCGGGCTTGCGCGCCGCCGGCTACACGGCTTTCCTCGAGATGGGGCCGCACCCGGTGCTGATCGCCGCCGGGCGCCGCGCCGACGACGAGGAGACCGCACTGTGGCTGCCCAGCCTGCGCCGGGACCGCGAAGACTTCGAGCAGCTCCTGGAGAGCCTGGGCCGCTTCTACACCGCCGGCGGCGCAGTGGACTGGCGGGGCTTCGACCGAGACTTTCCGCGCCGGAGGCTGGCGCTGCCCACCTACCCCTTCCAGCGGGAGCGCTACTGGATCCAGCCTGCGGCGCCGCCCAAGGCGGGCCCGGCCCCGTCAGCGTCGCTGACCGGACGCAGGCTCAGCTCGCCCGCCCTGCAATCCACGGTCTTCGAGAGCGTCGTGAGCGCTACGGCCCCGGCGCTGCTGGCGGACCACAAGGTCTACGGGACCGTGATCGCCCCGGCGGCGGGCTTCGCCGTCCAGGCCCTGCACGCGGCCGGCGGAGGGGCCATCGAGGAGCTCTTGCTCTCCGAGGCGCTGGTCCTGCCCGCCGACGAGCAGCGCCTCGTGCACGTGATCGCGAGCCCTTGCGGCGACCGCACGGCCATCGAGATCCACAGCCGCGGCGCGGATGCGGACGCCGACGCACCCTGGACCCTCCACGCCCGAGCCTTCGTGGGAGAACCCGCTGAAGCCGCGGAACCCATCGAAAGCCCGGAGGCGGCCCGCGCTCGCTGCCCGGTCGAGGTCTCGGGCGAAGCCTTGTACGCCCGAGCGGCGGAACGGCGGCTCCAGTTCGGCCCCTCCTTCCGCTGGATCGAGCGACTGTGGCAGGGCGAGGGAGAGGCCCTGGCGCGACTGGCCGGGCCCGCCACGGCCGATGGGGGGCCGGTTCCGCCGGGATTGCTCGACGCCTGCTTTCAGCTCGTGGCCGCCGCCTCGCCCGCCCCGGACGAGCGCCTCGCGACGATCCCCGTCGGCGTCGACCGCATCCAACTGTTCGGCCCGCCCGAAGGCGAGCTGTGGGGCCACGCCACGGCGGCCGGGCTGGTCCGGATTCACGGGGCGAACGGCCTGGTGCTCGAGATGCACGGCGTGCAATTGCGCCAAGTTCCGCCGGAGCTGCTGCGCCTGGAGCCGGTCTCGAACGACACCTGGCTGCACCGCACGGTCTGGGAGCCCGAGCCGCAAAGCGTCAGCGACGCACCGGCAGGGCGCTGGCTGGTCGCCTGCTCGGACGCCGCGGCCCGGGAAGCGCTCTGCCGGGCGTTGGGCGAGCGAGGTGGCGAGGGAATCCCCGTCGACGCCTCTGTGGACCGGCCGCAGGGAGATTTTCGGGGCTTGCTCTACATCGAGCCGACCAGCCTCGGCGAAGCCCTGGCGGTCCTGCAAACCTCCCCGGCGCCGGTCTGGCTCATCACCCGGGGCGCCCAGCCGGTGGGCGAGGCGGCGTCAGCGGAACCCTCGGCCGCCGCCTTGTGGGGCTTGGGACGGTCCGCCGCACTGGAGCAGCCGGAGATTTGGGGCGGCTTGATCGACCTGGACTCGGCAACCGCCTTGGCGGACCAAGTCTCCGGCATCCTGGCGGAAGCGCTGGCCCCGGCGCCGGCCCGCGAGTCCGCGCTGCGCGCCGGACGCCGCTTCGTCCCCCGCTTGGAGCCCGTCGAGACCGCGCCCGGCGCGGAGCTGCGACTCCGCCCTGATGCGACGTATCTGCTGACCGGCGGCTTCGGCGGCCTCGGTCTGCAAGCGGCCGGACGCCTGGCGGAACGCGGCGCGCGCCACCTGGCGCTGCTGGGCCGCAGCGAACCCGGGCCCGAGGCCGTCGCCTTCATCGAGCGGCTGCGCGGACAGGGCGTTGAGGTCGTCGGGTTGCGGGCCGACGTTGCGCAGGAGCAACAAGTGGCCCAAGCCCTTGCAACCCTGGCCGACACGATGCCGCCGCTGCGGGGCGTGCTGCACGCCGCCGGCGCGCTCGATGACGGCGTGCTCCGCCAGCAAACCCGGGAGCGCTTCGAGGGGGTCTGGGCGCCGAAGGCGACCGGCGCCTGGAACTTGCACCAGCTCACCGCCGGACTGCCGCTGGACTTCTTCGTGCTGTATTCGTCGCTTTCGTCGGCCTTGGGCTCTCCCGGCCAAACCGGCTACGCCGCCGCCAACGCCTATCTCGACGGCTTGGCCCACTGGCGCGCGGCGCAGGGCCTGCCGGCGGTGAGCGTCAACTGGGCGCCCTGGGCCGAGGTCGGCATGGCCGCCGGCAACGACGGGCTGCGGCGTAACTGGGGCGCGCAGGGTTTGACGCCGTTGTCGCCCGAACACGGCCTCGACCTGCTGGAGCAGGCTCTGCTCAGCGGACGGCCGCAGGTGGCGACGGTCGCGCCGGAGTGGCTGCGCTTCCTGGACCGGCCGGCGGCGCCGCCGTCGGCGTTGCGGGCGGAGCTGGAAGCCGCCCCGGCCGCCCGGCGAGAGGCCCTGCTGGCCGCGCACGTCCACGACCAGACGGCGGCGGTGCTCGGCCTAGCCGAGGGGTCGGCGCTGCAGCCGTCCCAGGCCTTCTTCGAGATCGGCATGGACTCGCTGACCGCGCTGGACCTGCGCAACCGGCTGCAGACGAGCCTGGGGCTGAGCCTGCCGCCGACCTTGGCGCTGGAGCACGGAACCTTGGCCGCCCTGACGGCGCATCTGGCCGAGCTGCTCTTCCCGCCGCAGCTCGACGAACCCGCCGCCGAAGCGGCCGACGATGAAGATTTGGCGGCGCTGCTGGCCGAGATCGAGGCGCTCTCCGAGGACGCCATCGACAGCGAGCTCGCGCATCGCATGCAGGGTGACCATGAGTGATCTAAGCGGGCGCATCGCCAACCTGACGCCCAAGCAGAGGGCCCTGCTCGAGCTGCGGCGCGCCCAGTCGGCCGCCTCCGACAAGGCCGCCGCCGAGCCCATCGCCGTCGTCGGCGTCGGCTGCCGCTTCCCCGGCGGCGCCAACGGGCCCGAGGCCTATTGGCAAATGCTGGCCGAAGGCCGCGACGCCATCAGCGAAGTCCCCGCCGACCGTTGGGACATCGACGAGTACTACGATCCAGACCCCGACGCGCCCGGCAAGATGTACACCCGCTGGGGAGGCTTCGTCGACCAAATCGACGGCTTCGACCCGCGCTTCTTCGGCATAGCGCCCCGCGAGGCCGCCGCCATGGACCCTCAGCAGCGGCTGCTGCTGGAGGTCGCATGGGAAGCTCTGGAGGACGCCGGCACGCCCCCGGATCAGCTCACCGGCGCCCGCGTGGGCGTCTTTGCCGGGCTGATGACCACCGACTACTCGCTGCTCAACATGGCGAGCTACGATCCCGAGCTCGTCGACGTCTACAGCGGCAGCGGCGTGGATCACAGCTTCGCCGCCGGACGCCTCTCCTATGTGCTCGGCGTGCAAGGGCCGAGCATGGTGGTCGCCACCGCCTGCTCGTCCGCGCTGGTCGCCACCCACCTGGCCTGCCAGAGCCTACGCGCCGGAGAGTGCCAGCTCGCCTTGGCCGGCGGCGTGAACGCCATTCTCACGCCCGAAGCCACCATCTACTCCTGCCGCATCCGCTCGATGGCCCCCGACGGCCGCTGCAAGACCTTCGACGCCGCCGCGGACGGCTATGTGCGCGGCGAGGGCTGCGGCGTAATCGTCCTCAAGCGCTTGGCCGACGCAGTCCGCGACGGCGACGACATCCTGGCCCTCATCCGCGGCTCGGCCATCAACCACGACGGCCGCAGCGCGGGCCTGACGGTTCCCAACGTCGAGGCCCAGAAGGCCGTGCTACGGGCCGCCCTGGCGAACGCCGGCGTGGACCCGCGGCAGATCGGCTACGTCGAGGCGCACGGCACCGGCACCCCGCTGGGAGACCCCATCGAGGTGCGCGCCTTGTGGTCGGTGCTCGGCCCCGGCCGCACGCACCCGTTCCGGCTCGGCTCGGCCAAGACCAACGTAGGCCACCTCGAAGCGGCCTCCGGCATGGCCGGGCTCATCAAGACGATCCTGGCGTTGCGGCGCCGCAAGATTCCGCCGCACCTGCACCTGCGGTCCCGCAGCCCCTATATCGACTGGGCGCAGACGAAGATCGACATCCCGACCGAGTGCGTCGATTGGTCGGTGGAGGATGGTCCCCGGCTGGCCGGGGTCAGCTCGTTCGGCCTCAGCGGCATGAACGCGCATGTGGTGGTGGAGGAGGCTCCGCAGCAGCAAGCGGCGCCCCCCGCGTCCGACCCGGGTTTTCAGATCCTGCCGCTATCCGCCAAGTCGCCGGCGGCCCTCCAGGCGCTGGCGACGTCCTATGACGACCTGCTGGGCCGGCCGGGCGTCGCCCCGGAGGACGTTTGCACGGCGGCGGCCCTGGGGCGGAGCCACTGGGACGAGCGAGCCGCGGCGACCGGCGCGACTGCCGACGAGTTGCGCGCCGCACTGCGGGCGCCCGCGCCAATCCGGCTCACGCCCGCCGGGCGCAAGCCGGAGCTGGGCTTCGTCTTCCCCGGCCAAGGCGGCCAATGCCTCGGCATGGGCCGTACGCTTTTCGCCCGGGAGCCCGTTTTCCGCGAAGCCGTCGAAGCCTGCGAGGCCGCCCTGCGTCCGTACGTCGACTGGTCCCTGGTGGAGCTCATTCACAGCGACGACGACGCTTGGCTGTCCCGCATCGACCAAGTCCAGCCAGCCCTGTTCGGCGTCCAGGTCGCGCTGGCCGCTCTGTGGCGCAGTTGGGGTTTGGCGCCCGATCTGGTCCTCGGGCACAGCATGGGCGAGGTCGCCGCGGCCCACGTGGCCGGCGTGCTGAGCCTGGACGACGCCGCCCGCGTGATCGCCCGCCGCAGCGCCCTGCTCAAGGACGTCCGTGGGCAAGGCGCGATGCTGCTCGTGGAGCTCTCCGCCGAAGACGCCTCCGCTGCGATCGAATCGGTGCCCGGCCTCTCCATCGCCGCCGCCAACGGTCCGCGCAGCACGGTGGTGGCGGGCCCCGAGGATTCGCTCGACCGGCTGCGGGAACGAACCGAGCGGGACGGCGTGTTCAGCCGCCGCCTACAAGTGAACGTGGCGGCGCACACGGCGCAGGTGGAACCCTTGGCGCCGGCTCTGGCCGAGGCTTTGCGGGGCCTTCGCGCCGAGCCCGGGCAGGTCCGCCTCTACTCCACCGTCTCCGGCGCGCTGCTGCCCGGCGCGGAATGCGGGGCGGACTACTGGCTCGCCAACCTGCGCCGGCCGGTACAGTTCTGGAAAGCCCTCCAGGAAGCCGTGGCGAGCGGCTGCCGCCAGTTCGTGGAGCTGAGCCCGCACCCGGTGCTGAGCGCCTCCATCGAAGACGGGCTGCGCGCGCTCAATCTCCCAGGCCTCGTCCTGCCCTCCCTGCGGAGGGGCGAGGACGACCGCCGCGTCATCCTTGAAGCGCTGGCGGCGCTCTACGTCCAAGGCCACCACGTCGACTGGAGCGGCGTGTACCGCAAGCGCGGACGGCCCGTTCGGCTGCCGTCCTACCCCTGGCAGCGGGAGCGCTACTGGCTCGATACGTCACGCCAGGGCTCCAAGCCGAGCGGTCCGCGGTCGGCTCTGGGCGAGCGCCGCGAGGTCGCCGACCGCCCGGGCGTCTCGATCTGGGACCTGGACCTGAGCCGGGCGAGCTGTCCCTACCTGGCCGACCACCGCGTGGAGGACTTGGTGGTGGTTCCGGCGGCGGCCTACATCGCGATCGCGCTCGCCGCGGCGGGCTCGGCATCCGACCGGCCCGTGACAAGTCTCGAAGACTTGCAGTTCCGGCAACTACTGGCGCTGCCCGACGAGGCCGCTCCGCAGGCGCAATTGGTGCTCGAGCAGGACGCCTTCCAGTTCGCCAGTCGCGCCGCAGGGGCCACGGAGTGGACGATCCACGCCACGGGCCGCCTCGGCAGGGCGCCGGGGCTGCCGACAGCGGAGCAGCCGGCTTCGATCCGCGAGCGCTGCCGAGAAACCGTCTCCGGCGAAGCCTACTACGAGGCCTTGGCGCTGTCGGGGCTCTCCTACGGCCCCGCCTTCCAAGGCGTCGCCGAACTCCACAAGGGCGACGGCGAGGCCCTGGCCCGGCTGCAAGCCACAGCTTCCGTACAGGCCGACCGGCGCAAGTACGCCATCCATCCCACTCTGCTCGACGCCTGCTTCCAGGCGCTGGGAGCGGCCTTCGCCGACCTCGGCGGCCCGGCCCTGCCGGTCGGCGTCCGCCGACTCGAGATCGACGCCGAGATCCCGGGCGAGGCGTTGTGTTGGGCGCGCCGGACGGCCGAGATGGAAGGCGAGATCACGTTGCTCGACGAGCAGGGCCGGGTCTTGCTGCGCGCCGAGGGCTTTCGGGTCCAGAGCCTGGAGGCGCCCTCGTCGGGCCGCGACGAGATCGACGACTGGCTCTATACGATCGGCTGGCGCCCGACCGCGCTGGAAACCGCACAGGCCCCGGCGGAAAAGGGCGTCTGGCTGATCGTGCCGGATTCGGACGGGCTGGCGCAGGCGGTAAAGGCGGCGCTGGAGGCTCGCGGGGAGCGCGCCACGCTCGGCTCGCGGCAATCGGTGGCCGAGCTTGCCGCGCAAGGAGCCGCTTGCCGCGGCGTGTTGTACCTAGCGGGGTTGCAGCATCCCGAGCTGCTGCCGGTGGTCGAGCTGGTCCAGGCGCTGGCGCAGTCCGGCTGGCGGGACATGCCGCGGCTCTACCTCGTGACGCGCGGCGCCGTGGCCGTCGACCCGGCCGAGGCGGTCGACGGGCTCGATCAGGCGCCGCTGTGGGGCCTGGGCCGGACGTTGGCGCTGGAGCACCCGGAGCTGGTCTGCACCCGCGTCGACCTGCAGCCGGGCGACCCGGAAGCCGCCGAGCGGCTCGGTGCGGAGCTGTGCGCCGCCGACGCCGAGGACCAGATCGCCTACCGCGACGGGCAACGCTACGTGGCCCGGCTGGAGAGAGCCTCGCGCGCCAAAACCTCCGTCGCGGCGCCGCTCGCGCCCGCCGGCGACCGAGCCTTTCGGCTGGAGATCGACGCCACCGGCATCCTCGAAAACCTCACGCTGCGGGCGACCACGCGGCAGGCCGTGGAAGCCGATGAGGTTGAGATCGAGGTCCGCGCGGCGGGGCTGAATTTCTTGGACGTGCTGGCCGCCATGGGCATCCGCCCGGACAACGTCGACGGCCCGATCGCCCTGGGCGGCGAATGCGCGGGCGTGGTTACGGCGGTCGGGTCGGCCGTCGAAGGTCTGCGGCCCGGCGACCCGGTCATCGCCATCGCGCCCTACTGCTTCGGCACGCACGTGCGCACCAAGGCCACGCTCGTCGTCCCCAAGCCGGACGCCCTCAGCTTCGCCGAAGGCGCAGCCATCCCGGTGGCCTCGCTCACCGCTTACTACGCCCTCGTCCACCAGGGGCGTCTGCGGCGCGGCGAAAGCGTGCTCATCCATTCGGCCTCCGGCGGCACCGGCCTGGCGGCCGTACACATCGCCCAACACCTCGGCGCCGAGATCTTCGCCACCGCCGGAACCCCTGAGAAGCGCGCCTTCCTGCAGTCGCTCGGCATCGAGCGCGTCATGGATTCGCGCTCGCTCGCCTTTGCCGACGAGATCCGCGCCGCCACCGGCGGACGGGGCGTGGACGTGGCGCTGAACTCTCTGACGGGCGACGCCGTTGCGGCCAGCCTCTCCACCCTGGCCCCCTACGGACGCTTTCTCGAGATCGGCAAGCGCGACATCTACCAGAACAGCCGGCTGGGGCTGTGGCCGTTCCATCAGAACCTGTCCTACTTCGCCATCGACTTGGCGCGGATGATCCCCGAGCGCACCGCCTTCGTCCGCGAGATGCTGCTCGAGGTCGTCCAGTTGTACGCGGACGGCGCGCTCGGGCCCGTCGTGGTGCAAGAGCGGCCGATCGGCGAGGCCGTGGCGGCGTTCCACGCCATGGCCAATGCGCAGCACGTCGGCAAGCTCGTGCTGACCACCGAAGCCCGCGCCGCCACGCCGATCGCACCGCCCGCCGGCGACGGCCTCGCGCTCCGGGCCGACGGCAGCTACCTCGTCACCGGCGGCCTGGGCGGGCTGGGCCTCGTGCTGGCCGAACGGCTCGCCGAGCGCGGCGCGGGCCATCTGATCCTGCTGGGCCGCAGCGCTCCGGGAGAAGCGGCGTCCGCGGTCGTCGACAAGATCCGCTCCGCCGGGACTCTGGTGACCACCGCGCAGGCCGATGTCGCGCAGCGCGAGCAACTGGCCGCCGCGTTGGCGCTGGCTCCGGCGGATAAGCCGCTGCGCGGGGTCTTCCACGCCGCCGCCGTGCTCGACGACGCCACCCTGCTGCGGCTGGACGCCGAAAAGATCGACCGCGTCCGCCGGCCCAAGGTCGACGGTGCGCGCTACTTGGCGGAGCTGACTGCTTCCGCGCCGCTCGACCATTTCGTGCTGTTCTCCTCGGCCGCTTCGGTGATGGGCTCGCCGGGCCAAGCGAACTACTCCGCCGCCAACACCTACCTCGATGCATTGGCTCATCGCCTGCGCGCGCAGGGTCGGCCGGGCCTCAGCATCAATTGGGGGCCGTGGTCCGAAGTCGGACTCGCCGCCGCGCAAGCCAACCGCGGGGAGCGGCTGGCCGCCCAAGGCATGGCGAGCCTCTCGCCCAGCCAAGGATTGGCCGCGCTGGACAGGCTGCTGGAGCGGGACCCCGGACCGCAGGTCGCCGTGATGCCGCTGAACCTGCGGCACTGGCGGCAGCTCTTCCCCGGTTCCACGCGGGCGCCCTTCTTGGCCGAACTGATGCGCGAGAGCAACCTGGGCGACGCCGGCCGGCAGGCCCCAAGCCCGGAGCGGACGCGCCTGCTCGAAACTCCGTCCGCGCTGCGGCCGGCCCTGCTCGAGACCATGCTGCGCGAGACGCTCGCCCGCGTATTGCGCATGCCCGCGGAGCAGATCGACCCCGGCACGCCCCTGACGAGCCTCGGGCTGGACTCGCTGATGGGCCTGGAGCTGCGCAACCGCCTGGAGCTTGGCTTTGGGGTGACGCTGTCAGCAACGCTGATCTTCGCCTACCCGACGCTCAGCGCCCTGGCCCCTTTCCTGGCCGAGAAGATGGGGATTCCCTTCGACGGGGCGGGGGCTCCGACCGAAGCGCCGCTCGCCGCGCCCGCTCCGGAGCCCGAGCCGGCCCGGGCCGTGGACTTGGCGGAGCTCTCCGACGATGACGCCGAAGCCTTGCTGGCCGAGCGGCTGGCCCGCCTGAATCTCGACGACTGAAGCGAACGATGGCGAACCAAGACACCCACGGCGGCGACGCCTTGACCCCGGTCAAGCGCGCTCTGCTTGCGCTCGAGAAGATGCAGGCCAAGCTCGACTCGGTCGAGCGCGCCCGTCGCGAGCCCATCGCCGTCATCGGCATGAGCTGCCGCTTCCCCGGCGGCTGCTCCGACCCTGAATCCTATTGGCGCCTGCTCAGCGAAGGCGTCGACGCCATCACCACCGGGGCCAAGCGCTTCGGCGCCGACGAGATCGCCCGCGTCCAAGCCGCCGGGCTGTCCGGAGCCTGTTGGGGAGGCTTTCTCGACGACATCGACCAGTTCGACCCGGCCTTCTTCGGCGTCTCCCAGAAGGAAGCCGCCGGCATGGACCCTCAGCAGCGGCTGCTGCTGGAGACCAGTTGGGAAGCCTTGGAGAGCGCCGGGCTGGCGCCGGCTTCGCTGGCCGGCAGCCTCACCGGCGTCTTCGTCGGCATCTGCTCCGGCGACTACGCCCTGCACCACTTCTCCGCCCGCGACGAGATCGACGCCTACGCCAGCACCGGCACGGCCTACAGTCTGGCCGCCAACCGCGTCTCCTACATGCTCAACCTGCGCGGACCGAGCATGGCGATCGACACGGCCTGCTCGTCGTCGCTGGTGGCCGTCCACCTAGCCTGCCAGAGCCTGCGCAACGGCGAGAGCACGCTGGCGTTGGCCGGCGGCGTCAACCTCACGCTGCTGCTCGAAGGCTCCATGTCGCTGGCCAAGTGGGGCATGCTGGCCGCCGACGGCCGCTGCAAGACCTTCGACGCGCGCGCCGACGGCTATGTGCGCGGCGAGGGCTGCGGCGTGGTGGTGCTCAAGCGCCTGTCGGACGCCGTAGCCGCGGGAGACCCCATTCTGGCCGTCGTGCGCGGCTCCGCCATCAACCAGGACGGCCGCAGCGCAGGCCTCACGGCGCCGAACCTGCTGGCGCAACAGGCCGTCATTCGGCAAGCCCTGACCAACGCCGGCGTCTCCCCGGACCGCATCGGGTACGTGGAGGCCCACGGGACGGGCACGCCGCTGGGCGACCCCATCGAGATCGAGTCGCTGACCGCAGTGCTGGGGGCCGAGCGCCCCGCCGGCGCGCGCTGCCTGATCGGTTCGGCCAAGACCAACATCGGCCATCTGGAGGCCGCCGCCGGCATGGCGGGCCTGCTCAAGGTCATCCTGGCCCTGCGGCACAAGCAGATTCCGCCGCACCTGCACTTCCGAGAAATCAACCCGAACATCGCGCTCGCCGAGACGCCCTTCGCCATCCCGGACCGTCTCACGCCCTGGCCCGACGACGGCCGCCCGCGCTGCGCCGGCATCAGCTCGTTCGGCTTTGGGGGGACCAACAGCCACATCGTGGTCGAAGAGGCGCCCGCGCCGCAGCAGCAGCCCGTCGCCGAAGCCGACCGGCCGTTGCATGTGCTCACCGTCTCGGCCCGCTCCGAGGCCGCCCTCGAAGCGCTCGCCGCCGGCTACGAGCGGTTGCGGGCGCAGCCGGACGCCCCCGCCCAGGCCGACATCTGCTTCAGCGCCAATACCGGCCGCAATCCGCTGCCGCATCGCCTGGCCCTCGTCGGCGGCAAGCGTTTTGCGGGCGTGGCCCCGGTCGGGGCTCGTCTGAAGACCGCTTTCCTGTTCACCGGCCAGGGCAGCCAGTGGGCCGGTATGGGCCGCGAGCTCTATGAGACGCACCCTGCGTTTCGCGCCACCCTGGACGAGTGCGCCGCCATCGCCGACGCGTTGCTCGAACGGCCGCTGCTGGCGACGATGTTCCGCGACGCCGACGCGCTCGGCCGCACGGCCTTCACGCAACCCGCCCTGTTCGCGCTGGAGTACGCTCTGGCCACCCTGTGGAGGAGCTGGGGCGTGGAGCCCGCCGTGGCGCTCGGCCACAGCCTGGGCGAGCTCGTGGCCGCCTGCGTGGCGGGCGTCTTCTCGCTGCAGGACGGCCTGCGCCTGGCCATCGCGAGGGGCCGCCTGCTGCAGCAGACGCCTGCCGGCGCCATGGCGGCTATTTTCGCCGGCGAGGAGGCCGTCCGCGCCGCTCTCGCCGCCGCCCCCGGCACGGTCTCCATCGCCGCCCTCAACGCTCCAACGGAGACGGTCATCTCCGGCGAGCCGTCTGCCGTGGCGGCCGTCACCGCCGCCTTCACGGCCGCCGGCGTCACGGTGAAACCCTTGCCCGGCGCGGTGGCCTTCCACTCGCCGTTGCTCGAGGAAGCCCGCGCGCCCTTTGCCGCCGAAGCCGCCAAGGTCGCTTACTCCGCGCCGCGCATCGGGCTGGTCAGCAACGTCACCGGCGCCTTCGCTTCCGCGGACGAGATGAGCCGCCCGGAGTACTGGGTGCGGCAGATCTTCGCGCCGGTGCGCTTCCAGACCGGTCTCGCCACGCTCACGCGCCAAGGGGTAGACGCCTTGGTGGAGTGTGGGCCCCGGCCGATTCTATTGGGCGCTCTGAGCCGCACTCTGCCCGACCACAAGCTGCTGAGCCTGCCGTCCCTACGGCCCGGTTCCGGGGACTGGGAGCAACTGCTCGAAAGCTTGGCGCGCTTCTACGCCGCGGGCGGCGCCGTCGACTGGGCGGCCTTCGACCGGCCCTACCCGCGCCGCCGCGTCTCCCTGCCGACGTACCCCTTCCAGCGGGTCCGCTGCTGGCTCGACCGAGAAGCTCCGCCGTCGAAGGAGGTCTCCGTCCCGGCGGACTGGACCTACCGGCTGGCCTGGGAACCCGTCGAGACCCGCCCCGCAGAAGCTCCGCCGACCGGCTGGACGATCCTGGCCTCCGGCGGCCCCCTCGCCGCAGAGCTGGCGAGCCGCCTCGAAGCCCTCGCGCCGACGGTCATCGTCCCCGCCAGCGCTCCTCCGCCTCTCCAGCCCGGCGGCGCGGTGGTGGACTTGAGCGCCGTTGACGCGGCCGGCGGTGTCGATTCGCCGGACGTGATCGAAGCCGTCCAGGAGAACTGCCGCCGAGCGCTCGCCGTCGCCCAGTCGACCGTCTCCGACGCGCGGCTGTGGATCGTCACGCGGGGAGCGCAGGCCGTCCGGCCCGAGGAGGCCGCGGGACTGGCGCTCGCCCAAGCCCCGTTGTGGGGCTTGGGGCGCGTGCTGGCCAACGAGCATCCGTCGCACTGGGGCGGGCTCGTGGACCTCGACCCAACCGCCTCGCCCGAAGACGCCGCCGCCTCGCTCGCCAAGCTCCTGGGCAGCGTTCCCGAAGCCGACGCGAAGGCCCGACAGTGGGCCCTGCGCGGCGACCAAGCGTTTACGCTGCGCGCCGCGCCCTACAAAGCCGCGTCCAAGCCTTTGCCGGTCGACCCCGACGGAGCCTACTTGATCACCGGCGGGCTCGGCGGGCTGGGTCTCACCTTCGCCGCCGCCCTGGCCGCCCGCGGCGCCAAGAACCTCTTTCTGCTGGGCCGGCGAGCGCCCACGCCCGAACAGCAAGCCCGTCTCGACGCCCTGCCGTCCTC
The DNA here is from genome assembly GCA_016125275.1 of Acidobacteriota bacterium. Lineage (GTDB taxonomy): Bacteria > Acidobacteriota > Terriglobia > Bryobacterales > UBA6623 > RI-231. The sequence continues at coordinate 116,297 of WGMB01000011.1, forward strand.
CGTGCAGGTCTTGCAGGCGGACGTCGCGCGCCCCGAGGACTTGGCCGCGGCGCTGGAGACCCTCCGCGCCGCCGGCAAGCCCCTGCGCGGCGTGGTGCACTGCGCCGGAGCGCTCGACGACGGCGTCGTGCTGCGGCAGAGCTGGCCGCGCTGGGAGACCGTCTTCGCTCCCAAAGTCCTGGGCGCCTGGAACTTGCACGTCCAGACGGCCTCCGACCCACTCGACTTCTTCACTCTCTGCGCTTCGGCGTCCGGCGTGGTGGGGACCGCCGGACAGAGCAACTATGCCGCGGCGAACGTCTTTCTGGATGCGCTGGCGGCCTTCCGCCGCGGCCGGGGCCTGCCCGCTGCGTCGCTCGACTGGGGTCCTTGGGCCGAAGTCGGCATGAGCGCGGACCGCAAGCTCCACGCCGGCGTCGGCGCCATTCCTCCGGCGGTCGGCGCGGCGGCGTTCCTGCAAATGGGAGCGGGAGACGCCCCCCAGGTGCTGATCCTGCCGGTGGAAGCCCCTGCGGCGCGGCAGGCCGCTTCGTCCTCGTCGGCCCCATCCGCCATTCGCTCGCAGCTCGCCAAGGCTCCCGCGGCCCGGCGCGGCGAGCTGCTGACGGCCTACCTGCGCGGCGAAGTGGCTGCCGTGCTCGGCTTGGACCCGGCGCAGCCCATTGACGTACGCCAGGGCTTTTTGGACCTCGGGCTCGATTCCCTGATGGCCGTCGAGCTGCGCAACCGCCTGCTCAGCGCGCTGCAACTGCCGGAGCTGCCGGCCACAGTGGTCTTCGACCATCCCAACATCGCGGGCTTGGCAGGCTACCTGGCCGCCGAGCTGTTTCCGGCCGACGCCGGAGAGAGCGAGTCCGTCGCCCGGGTGGACGACGAACCCATCGCCATCGTCGGCATGGGCTGCCGCTTCCCCGGCCGCGCCGTCGATCCACAGGCGTTTTGGGAGGCTCTGCGCGATGGCGTGGACTGCGTCAGCGAGATCCCGCCCGACCGCTGGGACAACGCAGCGCTCTACGACCCCGACCCCGAGGCGCCCGGCAAGACCTACTCCCAGCACGGCGGCTTTCTGAAGAGCATCGACCAGTTCGACCCGCGCTTCTTCCGCATCACCCCGCGCGAGGCCGCCGGCATGGACCCCCAGCAGCGGCTGCTGCTCGAGGTCGCCTGGGAAGCGCTCGAAGCCGGCGGCCAATCTCCCGACCGGCTCGTGGGCAGCCGCACCGGCGTTTTCGTGGGCATCGGCAGCAATGACTACGGCCAGACCCACATGCGCTCGGCCGACGCCGCCGACATCGACGTTTACTTCGGCACCGGCAACACCTCCAGCGCCGCCGCCGGGCGGGTGTCGTTCGTCTACGGCTTCGAAGGGCCCAGCGTCTCCATCGACACCGCCTGCTCCTCGTCGCTGGTGGCCGTTCACCTGGCCTGCCAGAGCCTGCGCAGCGGCGAATGCAATCTGGCGCTGGCCGGCGGCGTGCAGGCGATGCTCTCGCCGGCGACGTCCATCTTCCTTTCCCGCGCCCGCGCGCTGGCCCCCGACGGGGCCTGCAAGACCTTCGACGACGCCGCCGACGGCTATGTGCGGGGCGAGGGCTGCGGTCTGGTCGTGCTCAAGCGCCTGCGGGACGCCGTGACCGACGGCGACGAGATTCTGGCTTTGGTCGCAGGCTCGGCGACAAACCAAGACGGCCGCAGCGCGGGCTTTACGGCCCCCAACGGCTCCGCCCAGGAGGCCGTGATCCGCCAAGCGCTCGCCGCCGCTTCGGTCGCGCCGGAGGAGGTCTCCTACCTGGAAGCTCACGGCACCGGCACGCCGCTGGGCGACCCCATCGAGCTGCGCGCCGCCGCCGCCGCGCTGGCCAAAGACCGCAGCGCCGAACACCCTCTGCTGGTCGGCTCCGTGAAAACCAACATCGGCCATCTGGAAGCCGCCGCGGGCGTCGCCGGGCTCATCAAGACCGTGCTGGCGCTGCAACACCGAGAGATCCCGGCCAGCCTCCATTTCCGACGCCCGAACCGCCACATTCCCTGGGATTCGCTGGCCGTCCGGGTCGCCGCCGAACGGGTCCCCTGGGAGCCGTCCGGGCCGCGTCGCGTCGCCGGCGTCAGCTCCTTCGGCATCAGCGGCTCCAACGCTCACGTGATCTTGGCCGAGGCGCCCGCGCAGCCCGCCGAGCCGGTCGCAGCAGCAGCCGAACCGCAGCCCTGCCTGCTGCCGCTCTCGGCGCGCTCGCCGGAGGCGCTGCGCGCCCTGGCCGCCCGCTACCGCGACTGGCTGGCGAGGTCCGCCGCCGCCACCGGGGATATCACCTACACCGCCTCCGTCCGTCACGCCCACCACGAGCGCCGTCTGGCCGTAGTCGCGGCCGACAACGCCGGTCTGGCCGCCGAGCTGACCGTTTGGCTGGAGAGCCCCTCGCTTCCGGCGTCGCCGGGCAAGACGGCCTTCGTCTACTCCGGCCAAGGCTCCCAGTGGATCGGCATGGGGCGCGGCCTGCTGGCCCAGGAACCCGTCTTCCGGCAGGCCATCGAGGAGTGCGACGCCGTCCTGCGCCGCTTCGTCGACTGGTCGCTGCTGGACGTCTTGGCCGAGCCCGAGCGGGCGGCACGGCTCGACGACATCGACGTCATCCAGCCCGCCCTGTTCGCGGTCCAAACCGCGCTGACGGCCCTGTGGCGCTCGTGGGGCGTCGAGCCGCAAGCCGTCGTGGGTCACAGCATGGGCGAGGTGGCCGCCGCGCACGTGGCGGGCGTTCTGAGCCTCGAAGACGCCGTGCGGGTGATCGTCACGCGCAGCAAGCTGCTGCGTCAGCTCCGCGGCCTGGGCGCGATGGCGCAGACCGAGCTCTCGCTCGAGCAGGCCCTGCAGGCGCTGGCGCCCTATGCCGACCGGCTGTCGGTGGCCAGCCTCAACGGCAGCCGCGCGACCGTGCTGTCCGGCGATCCCGCTGCGCTCGAAGCGGTCCTCGCAGCGCTGGAAGCCGACGGCGTCTTCGCCCGCCGCATCAAGATCGACGTCGCCTCGCACAGCCCCCAGGTCGAGCCGCTGCTGCCCGCTCTGATGGAAGCGCTCCAGGGCTTGACGCCGCAGGCCGTCGAGCTTCCGCTCTACTCCACCGCCGCCGCGGACCCGCTCGACGGCGCCCGCTGGGACGCAGCCTACTGGGCCCGCAACCTCCGCGAGACTGTGCGGTTCGCCCCCGCGATCGAGCGCATGGCCGCCGACGGCTACACCACCTTCGTGGAGGTGAGCCCGCATCCGGTGCTGGTTTCAGCCGTGCGCGACACGTTGCGGGAAGCGGGCGTCGACGGGCTGGCGACGGGTTCGCTGCACCGCGACGAGGACGAACGCCGCGCGCTGCTCGAGGCGACGGCGGCGCTCTACGCCCAGGGTATCCAACCACGCTGGGAGGCCCTCTATCCCGCCGGCGGCCGGCACGTGGCGCTGCCCGCCTACGTCTGGGACCACCAACGCTACTGGCTGGAGACGCCGCAACGGGGCGCTCGGCCTTCGGCCGCCGCCTGGCCGGGCGAACGGCTGCGCTCCCCGTCGCTCACCGGGAGCGTCTTCGCCCTCGACTATAGCCTCGCCGCCCTGCCCTGGCTCGCCGACCACCGCATCGACTCGCGGCTCGTGGTCGCCGGCGCGGCGCAGTTGGCCCTGCTGGCTTCCGCCGCGCCCGAGGCCGCCGGCTTTCGTGAGATCGAGCTGGCGCAGGCGCTCGTCCTCGCCGACGGTGAAACGCGACCCGTGCAGGCTTGCTTCACGCCCGAGAGCGACGGCCGGACCCTCTGCCGGGTCCACAGCGACACGGGCTCGGAATGGACCCTGCACGCCTCCGCCTTCCTCGACCCGGGCGGCTCGCCGGAGCCGGAGCCGGCGGACCTGCCGGCTCTGCGAGCCCGCTGCCTGCGATCGGCCTCGGGTGAAGAGCTCTACCAGGCTCTCTGGAACGCCGGCTACGAGCTCGGCCCGCGCTTCCGCTGGATTGAAAGTCTCTGGCTGGGAGAGTCCGAAGCCCTTGGCCGGCTGCGCGCCGCCGAGCCCGCCGAGCAGTCCGGCCGCTATCGCATCCAGCCCGGCCTGCTGGACTCCTTTCTCCAGCTCAGCGGCGCCGCCGTGGGCGCCGGCGCGGCGGCTCGTTTCACGGACGGGCGGGCGATCACCGTCCCGGTCGGCATGGACCGCCTACTGTTCCACAGGCCGGTGGAAGGGCCTCTTTGGTGCCACGCCGCGCCCCGCGAAGCGGACCCGGCCCGCGCCGACGAGGTCGTGGTCGACCTGCGCGTCTTCGACGAGCAGGGCAGGCCGGTCGTCACGGTGGAGGGTTTCCGGGCGCGCCGGGTGTCTCGCGCCGCCCTCGGCGGGTCGCGCCGCGCCGAGAGCTGGCTCTACCAGCTCGAGTGGCGCGAGCAACAGACGGCGCAATCCCCGTCCGGCGCGCCCGGCCGTTGGCTGATCCTGCCGGACGCAGCGGGCTTCGGCGCGGCCCTCGCCGCCGAGCTGGAAGCCGCCGGCGCGAGCTGCGTCCTGCTGGACTCCCCCGACCCGGCCCCGCACCTGCTCAAGGAGCCGTGCCGGGGCGTCGTACACTGCACGGCGCTGGACGCCGCCGAGCCGTCGGCGGACGACCCGGCCTGCTGGAGCGCCGTCCGTCTGGTGCGGAACCTGGCGCAGGGCGGCTGGCGCAATCCGCCACGCCTGTTCCTGCTCACCCGCGGAGCCCAGGCGACGACCGCCGGCGAGGCGGTTGCCGTGGCGCAGACGCCCCTGTGGGGACTCGGCCGCACGATCGCCATCGAGCACCCGGACTTGGCCTGCACTCGAATCGACCTCGACGCCGGCTGTGAGCCCGCACGCCTCGCCGCCGAGCTGCTGGCCGAACCCTCCGAAGACCAGCTCGCCCTGCGCGGCGAGCGGCGCTACGCCCTGCGGCTGACCCGCGCGCAGCCGGCGAAGGCCGCCCCCCAGGCGCTCTTGCACCCCGACGCCACCTACCTCCTCACGGGCGGCGCCGGCGGCGTGGGCCTGAAGGTGGCTCGCTGGATGGTCGAAAACGGCGCCCGTCACCTGGCTCTGCTCGGCCGCTCGGTCCGCGAGAACCCGCTGTCCGACCTCGACGCCGACATCCGCGTTGTGGCCGCCGACGTGGCCGACGCCGAGCAGCTCTCCGGCGCGCTCGCCCGGATCGAGCAGACCATGCCGCCGTTGCGGGGAGTCATCCACGCCGCCACCGTGTTGGACGACGGCATCCTGCTGCAGCAGACCGCCGAGCGCTTCCGCACGGCTCTGGCGCCCAAGGTTGCCGGCGCCTGGAACCTGCACCGCTTGACGCTCGACCGGGAGCTGGATTTCTTCGTGCTGTTCTCTTCATTGGCCTCTCTGATGGGCTCGCCCGGCCAGGGCAACTATGCCGCCGGCAACGCCTTTCTGGACGGTCTGGCCCACGCCCGGCGCGCCCTGGGCTTGCCCGGGCTCAGCATCAACTGGGGCCCCTGGTCGGAAGTCGGCCAGGCCGCCGCCCAAGACAACCGCGGCCAACGGCTGGCCCTGCGCGGCGTGGAAAGCCTCTCGCCGGAGCTGGGGCTGGAGGCCTTCGAGCTGCTGCTCGGCTCGGACCTCACCCAGGTCGGGGTGATGAGCTTCAACCTGCGGCAGTGGCGCGAATTCTACCCGGCCGCCGCCGAGGCGCCGCTGCTGGCCGAGCTGCGCGAGCAAGAGCAAGAGCTCCAGGCCGGCCGCCCCGTCGGGCTGATGCGCAAGACGCTCGAAGCCGCCCGGCCCGAAGAGCGCAGGGCCCTGCTGCTGGCCTATTTGCAGGAACAGTTCGGCCAGGTGATGCGCATCAGCGGTGCGACGCTCGACCCCGCCGTGCCGCTGGGCAACTTGGGGCTCGACTCGCTGATGGGCCTCGAGATTCGCAACCGCTTGGAAGCCGGCCTCGACCTGCGCCTGTCCGCCACGATGGCCTGGACCTATCCGACGCTGGCGGCTCTCTCGGAGCACTTGACCGACCGCCTGGGCCTCACGCTCGAGGAGGCTCCGTCCGCTGAGGAGCCCGGTCCGGCGGCCCCCGGCGCCCACGCTCTCGACGCCGTGGCCGAGGAAATCGCACACTTGTCTGACGACGAAATGGAAGCCCTTCTGCTGAAGAGGCTGGAACAATGAGCACGGCTGATCGTTTTGCGGGAATGACTCCTCTGCAGAGGGCCTATATGGCTCTGGAGGAGATGCGCGCCAAGCTGCAGGCGCTGGAGGGCGCGCGCGCCGAGCCCATCGCCATCGTCGGGATGGGCTGCCGCTTCCCCGGCGGCGCCGATTCGCCGGAGCGCCTCTGGGAGTTGCTGCGCGACGGCGTCGACGCCGTCAGCGAGGTGCCGGCGGACCGCTGGGACATCGACGCCTACTACGATCCCGACCCCTCCAAACCCGGCAAGATGTGCACCCGCTGGGGCGGCTTTCTGCCCGATCCCGGCGGTTTCGACGCGGAGTTCTTCGGCGTCTCCCCGCGCGAAGCCGAGCTCATGGACCCCCAGCACCGCCTGCTGCTGGAGGTCGCCTGGGAGGCTCTGGAAGACGCCGGCCAGCCCGCCGACCGCATCGCGGGCAGCCGCACCGGCGTCTTCGTCGGCATCTACAACACCGACTACCAGCAGTTCCAGAGCAAGGACGAGATCTACGCAGCCCTCGGCAACTCGGTCGGCGTGGCGGCGGGCCGGCTGTCGTACTCCTTTGACCTGCAAGGGCCCAGCATGCTGGTGGACACGCTCTGCTCGTCGTCGCTGGTCACGGTCTCGCTGGCCTGCCACAGCCTGCGTCTCCGCGAGTGCGACATGGCCCTGGCCGGCGGCGTGAACCTGATCCTGTCGCCGCTGAGCACGATCTTGACCTCGCGCCTGCAGGCTCTGGCCCCGGACGGCCGCTGCAAGACCTTCGACGCGCGCGCCAACGGCTTCGTGCGCAGCGAGGGGTGCGGCGTCGTGACCCTCAAGCGCCTCTCGGACGCCCTGGCCGCCGACGACTCCATCTGGGCGGTGATTCGCGGCTCGGCCGTCAACCAGGACGGCCGCTCCACCGGCCTCACCGCGCCGAACGTGCTGGCCCAGCAGGCCGTCATCCGCCAGGCGCTCGAAGACGGCGGCGTCGACCCCGCCCATGTCGGCTACCTCGAAGCGCACGGCACCGGCACGTCGCTCGGCGACCCCATCGAGGTCGAAGCCCTGCGAGCCGTTTACGGCCGGCCGCGTCCGGACGGCGAGCCCTGCTACCTCAGCTCCGTCAAGACCAACTTCGGCCACGCCGAAGCCGCCGCCGGCATCGCCGGCCTGCTCAAGTCCATCCTGGCGCTCAAGCACGGGCTGGTCCCGCCGCACCTGCATTTGCGGCAGTTGAACCCGCGCATCGACCTCGACGGAACGCCCTTCCGCATCCCCACCCAGGCCCAGCCCTGGGCCGCCGGCGACCGCCCGCGGATGGCCGCCGTCAGCTCGTTCGGCCTCAGCGGAGCGAACGCGCACGTGATCCTCGAAGAAGCGCCGCCGGCCGCCACTCGGCCCGCCCCCGCGGCCGTCTCGAAGCCCTGCTTGCTGCCCATCTCGGCGCGCTCACCCGAAGCCCTCGAGCAGCTTCGCGCCCGCTACGAAGAGCTGCTGGCGGACGACCCCAACCTCGCCGACCTGTGCCACACGGCGAGCCTGCGCCGCAGCCATCACAGCGAGCGGCTGGCCGTGGTCGGCTCCACTCCCGATGAGCTGCGCACGGCCCTGGCCGCCGCGCCGACGCGCTCGGTCGTCCCCGGACAGCGTCCGCGCATCGCCTTCCTGTTCCCCGGCCAGGGCAGCCAGTCCGCCGGCATGGCGCGCGACCTGCTCGCCGCCGAGCCGGTCTTTCGGCAGTCGATCGAGGCCTCCGAGGAGGCCTTCCGACCGCATGTCGAGTGGTCCCTGCGCGCGCTGCTCGAAGGCGACGACGAGAGCTGGACGACACGCATCGACCGCGTGCAGCCGGCCCTGTTCGCGGTTCAGGTCGCCCTCGCCGCTTTGTGGAAGAGTTGGGGCGTCGTCCCCGACGCCGTCTGCGGCCACAGCATGGGCGAGATCGCCGCCGCGCACGTCGCCGGAGCGCTTTCGCTCATTGACGCCGCCCGCATCATCTGTCGCCGAAGCCTGCTGTTGCGCCGCGTGGAAGGCCGGGCCGGCCTGCTGCTGGCCGATCTCTCCGCCGAAGAAGCCCGTCAGGCCATCGCCGGCCACGACGAGCTCTGCATCGCCGGCGTCAACGGGCCGCGGACGACGCTGCTCGGCGGCCCCGAGACGGCGCTCGACGCCCTGCTGCAGCACTTGACCGACCAGGGTGTCTTCGGCCGCCGGGTCAAGATCGGGACAGCGTCGCACACGCCGCAGATCGACGCTTTGGTTCCCGAGCTCACCGAAGCCTTCGCCGGCGTTCAGCCGAACCCGGCGACGGCCGCCTTCTACTCCACCGTCAGCGGCTCGGCGCAGCCGGGCGAGCGCTGCGACGCGCGCTACTGGGTGGCCAACCTGCGCGAGCCCGTCGAGCTCTGGCAGGCTCTCCAAAGCATGGCTGCGGACGGTTACCGCCTGTTCGTGGAGCTGAGCCCGCACCCCGTCCTGGCGCCTTCGATCGTCGACGGCCTGGGCGCCCTGGGGCTCGACGGCGCCGTGCTGCCGTCGCTGCGCCGGAGTGAACCCTCTCTGCAAACCCTGCTGGGAACGGCGGCGGACCTCTACACTCGCGGCCAAAGCCTGCGCTGGAGCGCCCTGGCGCCGGCGGGACGCCCGATCGCCCTGCCCAGCTACCCCTGGCAGCGCCGCCGCTATTGGGTCGAAGCCGCCGCTGACTCCTGGCGCGGCTTGGGCCCCAAGCCCTTGCTAGGGGATCACCGGCTCTACTCGGGCCAGCCCGGGACTCACCTCTGGGATCTCGAGCTCAGCCTCGAACGCCTGCCTTATCTGGCCGACCACCAGGTCGAGGGCGCGGCGGTCGTTCCCGGCGCGTTCTACCTGTCTGTCGCGGCGCAGGCGGCGGCAACCGTCTTCGAAGGGCCGGTGGCGGTCCGCAACGCGGTCTTCCAGCAACTGTTGACCGTGCCGGCCGAAGGCGCCGTCACGCTGCAACTGACCGTCCGGCGGCTTTCCGCCGGCGAGGCCGAGTTCCAGTTTTCCAGCCTGCACGGCGACGCCTGGACGCCCCACGCCGCGGGCCGGGTGGAGCAGGCGGCGAACGCCTCCGCGCCCAATCCGCTCGACTTGGCCGCCATCCGAGCCCGCTGCCCCGAGCGGATCCCCGGGGCTGCCTTCTACCGGGCTCTGGCCGCGGCCGGACTCGGCTACGGCCCGTCCTTCCAGGGCGTGGCGGAGCTGTGGCGCGGCGACGGCGAGGCCTTGGCGCGTATCGCCACGCCGGCCGGCCTCGGCGCCCGAGAGCTGCACCCGGCCGTGATCGACGCCTGCTTCCAGGCCCTGGGCGCGGCTCTGTCCGGCGCCGACGAGGGGCTCTACCTGCCGGTCGGCGCGGCGACGGTTCGCCGCTTGGGCGACGGCGCCGAAGAGCTTTGGGCCTACGCTCGGCGCACGGGCGCGGACCCCGTCGAGGGCGACCTGCAACTGGCCGACGAGCAGGGACGCGTGGTCTTCGAGACCCAGGGCTTCGCGCTCCAGCGGCTGGCGGCGTCGGCCGCCCCGGACGCCGACGCCTCGTTGTTCTATGAGGTCGCCTGGCGTCCTCAGCCCGCCCAGCCCCAAATCAGCGAACCCCAGGCAGCGGGCGCCTGGCTGTTGCTGGGCGACGGCCCCGATGGCCTCGCCGCCGCTCTTGCAAGCCGCGGCGCCCGCTGCTTGGACGCCTGGCCCGATACGCTGGCCGAGATAAGCCACATCGTCTTTCTGGCCGCCGGTCCGGCCCAATCCGCGGAGGCGGCTCTCGCAGAGTCCGTGGCGCTGCTCGGCGTGATCCAGAAGCTGTTGCAGGCGGGCCTGCGCGACCTCCCGCGGCTGTTCGTGGCCACCCGCGGCGCCCAGGGCGACCTGCGGCAAGGCGACGCGCCCGTCGCGCCCGCCCATGCCGCGCTGTGGGGGCTGGCGCGAACCGCCGCGCTGGAGCATCCCGAGCTGGGCCTGCACTGCATTGACCTGGACGCCGAACCCGGCCCCCAGGACGCCGTCCGCTTGGCCGACGAACTGCTGCGCGGCGGCGACGAAGGGCAGGTGACCCTGCGCGGCGCCGAGCGCCGGGTCGCCCGCCTGACCCGTTGGGCGCCCTCCTCGGCGACCTCCGTGCGACCCGCCGGCGACGCCGCCTTTCGCCTGGAGATCGACCAGCCGGGCATTCTCGACGAGTTGCGGCTGCGCGAAACCTCCCGCGTTCCGCCCGGCCCCGGGGAGGTCGAGATCGAGGTCCGCGCCGCCGGCCTCAACTTTCTGGACGTGCTCTCGGCCATGGGCCTCAAGCCCGACGGCAGCGCCGTGATGCTCGGCGGCGAGTGCGCCGGCGTGGTCGTCGCCGTGGGCGAAGGGGTCGAGGAGTGGCGGCCCGGCGACGCCGTGCTCGCCATCGGCCCCAGTTGCTTCGGGCGCTACGTCACCACCCGCTCGGCCTTCGCCGCGCCCAAGCCCGCGAACCTCAGCTTCGAGGAGGCCGCCGCCGTCCCGGCCGTCTTCCTGACGGTGTGGCTCGCGCTGATCGAGGTCGGCCGCCTGCAACCCGGCGAGCGCATCCTCATCCACTCGGCCTCCGGCGGCACCGGCCTGGCCGCCGTGCAGCTCGCCCAGCGCTGCGGCGCGGAGATCTTCGCCACCGCCGGCAGCGAGTCCAAGCGAGAGTTTCTGCGCTCCCTGGGCATCCGCCACGTGATGGACTCCCGCTCGCTGGCCTTCGCCGAGCAGATCCAAGAGATCACCGGCGGCCAGGGCGTGGACATTGTGCTGAACTCCCTGGCCGGCGCCGCCATCGAGAAGGGCGTCTCCGTGCTGGCGCCCTACGGACGCTTTCTCGAGATCGGCAAGCGCGACATCTACTCCGACCACAAACTGGGGCTGCTGCCGTTCCGCAACAGCCTGACGTTCTCGGCGGTGGACTTGGCCGGCATGACCGTGCGCCGGCCCGCCGCGGTCTCCAAGCTCCTGCGCGAGATCTCCGCCGAGCTCGCCGCAGGCAGCCTTCGGCCGCTGCCCTGTACGGCCTTCCCGATCTCCCAGGCCGCCGAAGCCTTCCACACCATGGCCCAGGCCAAGCACGTCGGCAAGATCGTCCTGACGACGCCCGACGCCGCCGCCACGCCCATCGAAGCCGCCGCGGCGCAGTCGCCCATCCGGCCCGACGCCTCCTATCTCGTCACCGGCGGGCTCGGCGGCCTCGGCCTGACCGTCACCAGATGGCTGGTCGAGCAGCGCGCCCGCCATGTGGTGGTGGCCGGACGGCGTCCCCCGGACGCCGCCGCGGAGGCTCGCCTCGCTGAGCTGCGCTCGCTCGGCGCGAACATTGTCGTCAGCCAGACCGACATCGCCGACCGCGGTCAAGTCGCTGCAATGCTCTCCCGCATCGCCGCCGAGCTGCCGCCGCTGCGCGGGGTCTTCCACGCCGCCGCCGTGCTCGACGACGCCGTTCTGTCGCGCATCAGCCCGGATTCGGTCGCCCGCGTCTTCGCCCCCAAGGCCGGCGGCGCCTGGAACCTCCACGAGCTCACCCAGTCCGCACCGCTCGACCACTTCGTGCTGTTCTCCTCCGCCGCGGCCGTGCTCGGCTCGCCGGGCCAGGCGCACTACACCGCGGCCAACGCCTACCTCGACGCCTTGGCCCTGCATCGCCGCAGCCAGGGCCTGTCCGCGCTGAGCGTCAACTGGGGCCCTTGGGCCGAAGTGGGCCTCGCCGCCCAGTCCGAAAAGCGCGGCGAACGGCTGGCCGCCATGGGCATCGGCAGCCTCAGCCCACAGCAGGGGCTCGACGCCTTGCAACGGCTGATGCAGTCCGGGGCGGCCCAGGCGACCGTGATGCCGTTCAACCTGCGGCATTGGCGTCAGGTGCTGCCGGCGGCGGCGGGCCTGCCGCTATACGCCGAGCTGATGGAGGGCTTGTCGAGCGAGGAGGAAGGCCGCCAGGAGTCGTCGAAGTTCCGCGCCGAGCTGCTGGCCGCCAAGCCGTCCGCGCGCCGGGCCCTGCTGGAGCGCCATCTGGCCGAGCAGATCGCCCAGGTCCTGCGGACCTCGCCCGACCGCATCACCAAGGACACGCCGTTCAACGCCCTGGGGCTGGACTCCCTGATGGGCCTCGAGTTGCGCAACCGCTTGGAGCGCAGCCTCGGCGCGGGTCTGCCGGCCACCATGGTCTGGAGCCACCCCACCATCGCCGCCCTCGCGCCGCACTTGGCCGCCAAGATGGACGCGCCCTTGGAGGACGCCGTCGGCGAGCCCGCGCCGCCTGCGGCCGAGCCCGAGCCGGAGCCCGCCGCCGAGATCGACGAGCTGTCAGACCAGGACGCCGCCGACCTGCTCGCCGAAAAGCTCGCCGCCCTGGAGAGCGAATTCCTGCAATGAGCTCCACGCCCGACGTCAAACGCGCCCTACTGGCGCTCGAGCGGATGCAGGCCAAGCTCCAGGCCGTCACCAAGGCGCGCACGGAGCCCATCGCCGTCATCGGCATGGGCTGCCGCTTCCCCGGCGCCGACGACCCGGAAGCCTACTGGCGGCTGCTGCGCGACGGCGTGGACGCCATTCGCGAAGTGCCCGCCGACCGCTGGGACCTCGAAGCCGTCTACGATCCCGACCCCGCCGCGGCGGGCAAGATGTACTCGCGCTGGGCCGGCTTCATCGACGGGGTGGACCTGTTCGACCCGGGCTTCTTCGGCATCTCCGCCCGCGAGGCCAACAGCATGGACCCGCAGCAGCGGCTGCTGCTGGAGGTCGCCTGGCAAGCCCTGGAACGCGCCGCGCTGTCACCCGAAGAGCTTGCCGGCAGCTCCACCGGCGTCTTCATCGGCGCCTGCAGCAGCGACTACGCCCGCTTCCAGTTCGCTGACGGCGCCTCCATCGACGCCTGGGCCGGCACCGGCAGCGCCCACAGCATCCTCGCCAACCGCCTCTCCTACCTGCTCGACCTGCAAGGCCCCAGCATGGCGGTCGACACGGCTTGCTCCTCCTCGCTCGTGGCCATCCACCTGGCGGCCCAGAGCCTGCGCAGCGAGGAGTGCCGGCTGGCGATCGCCGGCGGCGTGAACCTCATCCTCGCGCCCGAGCCCACCATGATCTTCTGCCGGGCCCAGATGATGGCCGCCGACGGGCGCTGCAAGACCTTCGACTCGCGCGCCGACGGCTACGTGCGCGGCGAAGGCGCCGGCGTCGTCGTGCTCAAAAGGCTCTCGGACGCTTTGGCCGACGGCGACCCCATCCTGGCCCTGGTGCGCGGCGCCGCCATCAACCAGGACGGCCGCTCCAACGGTCTCGCCGCGCCCAACCTGCTCGCCCAGCAGGCCGTGCTGCGCCAAGCCCTAGCCAACGGCAAGGTCGAAGCCTCGCAGGTGGGCTACATCGAAGCCCACGGCACCGGCACGTCCCTCGGCGACCCCATCGAGGTCGAGGCCCTGGCCGAGGTCTACGGCGCTCCGGCCGCGGGCGGTTCCGCCTGCCTGCTCGGCTCCTGCAAGACCAACATCGGCCACCTCGAGGCCGCCGCCGGCGTGGCCGGGCTCATCAAGGCCGTCCTCTGCCTGCAACACGGCGAGGTCCCGGCCAACCTGCACTTGCGGCGGCTCAACCCGAACATCTCTCTGCAAGGCACGCGCTTCCAGATCCCCACCGCACCGACGCCTTGGAACGCCGCCGGGCCGCGCTTCGCCGCCGTCAGCTCGTTCGGCTTCGGCGGCGCGAACTCCCACGTCGTGCTCGAAAGCGCTCCCGCGGGCGAGACGGCCGACGCGCCGCCCCGGCGGCCTTTCCACCTGCTGGCGCTGTCCGCCAAGTCCGACGCCGCCCTCGACGCCCTGGCCCGACGCTTCCAGGCCGCCGAGCCTCCGTCGGCCTCTTTCGCCGACGCCTGCCACACCGCTCTGGCGGGCCGGGGCCACTGGAACCGCTGCTTGGCCGTGGTCGCCGCGGATTGGACCGAGGCCCGGCAGCGCCTGGCGTCCGGGGACGCTCTGCACGGCGGGTTCTCCGGGTCTCAGCGCCCCAAAGTCGCCTTCCTGTTCACCGGGCAAGGATCGCAGTACGCCGGCATGGCCGCCTCGCTGTACGAGAGCTGCCCGCCCTTCCGTGCCGACCTCGACCATTGCTCCCAGATCCTCGGCCGGTCGTTGCCGGAGCTGCTGGGCGACGAGGAGAAGCTGCGGCGGACGTCCTTCGCGCAGCCCGCTCTGCTGGCGCTCGAATGGGCCTTGGCGCGGCTCTGGATGAGCTGGGGCGTCGAGCCCGAGGCCCTGCTCGGCCACAGCCTGGGAGAGCTGGCGGCGGCCTGCGTCGCCGGCGTCTTCTCTATCGAGGACGCCTTGCGGCTGGTGAGCGCCCGCGGCGAGCTGATGGAGAAGCTGTCACCGCCCGGCGCCATGGCCGCCGTCTTTGCCGGCCCCGCGGCTGTGCGCGCGCTGCTCGGCCCCGAGGCCCCCCAGGTCGGCGTGGCAGCCGAGAACGGTCCGGCCGAAACCGTCCTGAGCGGCCCGGCCGAACAGCTCGCCGCCGTGCTGGCCGCCTGCCGAGCCCAGGGCCTCCAGACCCGCGACCTGCCCAGCGCCGTCGCCTTTCACAGCGCCCTGATGGACCCGGTGATGCGGCCGTTCGGGCAGGAAGCCGGCCGCGTGGAGTACGGCCCGGCGCGGATTCCCCTGGTCAGCAACCGCTCGGGACGCTTCGCCGCACCCGACGAGCTCTCCAAGCCTTCCTACTGGGTGGAACAGATTCGCGAGCGCGTGCGCTTTGCCGAGGGCCTGCAAACACTGGCCGACGAAGGCTTTGACGCGCTGGTCGAGATCGGTCCGCAGCCGACGCTGCTGAACCTCCGGCAGAGAGCCTTGCCGGACGCCCCCGTCCTGGCGCTGCCCTCGCTGCGCAAGGGAACGCCGGACTGGCGGCAACTGCTCGAAAGCCTGGGCCGTTTCTACTGCGCCGGCGGCCGCATCGACGCGGAGGCTCTGGACGCGCCCTACGGTCTGCGCCGCGTGGCCCTACCGGGCTACGCCTTCCAGCGCTCGCGCTTCTGGATCGGCGAGCGCCCAGCCGCGCGCCCAGCCGCTCCTCTCTACACGATCGAATTGCGACGCACCGAACCAGCCCAGGGAAGCTCCGCGGCGCGCCGCCTGCTCCTGACCGAGGCCGGTGGAGCGGCCGAAGCGATAGCCGCAGCCTTCACGGCGGCGGACCCAACGGCCCAAACGGTCTCCACCGTCGATCAGGCGCGCGCGGCGCTGGCCGAAGACCCCGCGCAAGCCTGGGACGTGGCAGACCTGCGCCGCCTGGACTGGGCGAGCGACCCATCCCTCGCGGGCGCCGCCCTCGTGGACGCCTTGGCCGCGCGGGCGGCCGATATTCTCGATCTGATGCGCGCGGTCGTCGACGCCCAAGGCGCTTCCGTGCGCCTTTTCTTGGCCACGCGCGGCGCGAACGACGGCGAGGCCGCCCAGGCGGCTGTGTGGGGGCTGGGCCGCGTCTTCGCCCACGAGCATCCCGCGCACTGGGGCGGCTTGCTCGACCTCGACCCCAAGGCTTCTCCGGAAGCCTCAGGGGCGGCGCTGGCGCGCGTGCTGGGCGCCGACGGTTCCGAAGACCAGTGGAAGCAGCGCGACGGCGCGCTCTGGGCGGCCCGCCTCGCCCGCTACACGGCGCCGGCCTGCCCCGTCCCGGCCCTCGACCCCACAGCCGTCTACCTAGTGACCGGCGGCCTGGGGGCGCTGGGCCTGCTGACGTCCGAATGGCTGGTGCGCCGCGGCGCGCGACGGCTCCTGCTCACCGGGCGCAGCGCCCCCGGTTCCGCGGAAACGGCCCGGCTCGCGGCCCTGACGGCCTCGGGCGCCGATGTCGTCGCGCGGCAAGCCGACATGGCCGACGCGTCAGCCGTCTCCGCGGTCCTAGCCGAAGCCGGCGACCGCCTGCGCGGCGTGTTCCACTGCGCCGGCGTTCTCGACGACGGCGTCTTGTTGCGCCAAACCCGCGAACGCTTCCAGCGCGTGCTGGCCCCCAAGGCCGGCGCAGCCTGGGATCTGCACCGCCAGACGCTCGGCGTCCCGCTCGACTTCTTCGTGCTCTACTCCTCGGTCAGCGGTCTGCTCGGGACGCCCGGCCAAGCCAACTACGCCGCCGCCAACGCCTTTCTCGACGCCTTGGCCGCTCACCGCCGGGCCCTCGGCCTGCCGGCCCTCAGCGTCGCCTGGGGCCCTTGGGACGTGGGCATGAACCACGGCCGCCGCCCCCTCGACGGCGTCCGCCTGCTCACCGCCGAATCCGGCTTCGCGACGCTCGACGAGCTGCTCGGCGGCCCCGCCGGGGCCGTCGCGGCGTTACCCGTCGACTGGCCGCGCTTTGCGGAGGCATTGCCCCCCGGCGCCGCCCCGCCCCTACTGGCCGAGCTGCTGCCCGCCGCCAAGGCCCCCGCGCCCGCGTCGTCGGTGCGGCAGGACTTGCTGGCCCTGGCGCCGCTGCAGCGGCTGAGCGCCGTCAAGGCCTATCTCGGCCGACGCATCGCCAAGGCCGTCGGAGGCTCCGAGGAGAGCATCGAGGACGACCGGAACATCCTCGACCTCGGCATGGACTCGCTGATGATCGTCGAGGTCCTCAACGATTGCCGCCGGGACCTCGGCATCACCCTGTACCCCCGAGAAATCTACTCCCGCCCCACCTTCGGGGCGTTGGCCGACTACCTGGCTCTGGAGCTCGACCGCTCCACGGGTGCGGCGCCCGAGCTGCGCTCAGCGCCGATCCCCGCGCCGCTCGCCCCACCTCTGCCGGCCGCCGATCCCGAGCGGCGCAACCCGAGCATGGTCTTCCTGCTCTCGAGCCCTCGCTCGGGCTCCACCCTGCTGCGGGTGATGCTGGCCGGCCACCCCGGCCTGTTCAGCCCGCCGGAGCTGCACCTGCTGCCTTTCGGCTCGATGGCCGCTTGGGAGCAGGCGCTCAGCGGCGCCTACCTCACACAGGGTTTGCAGCGCGCCTTGATGGAGCTCGAATCCCTGGGCGCCGAGGAGGCCGGCGATCGCGTCCAAGCCTGGATCTCCGAGGATCGTCCGGTCCAGCAGGTCTACGCCGAGCTCCAGCGGCTGGCCGGCCCGCGCCTGCTGGTCGACAAGTCCCCTTCCTACGCCGGCAGCCCGGACACCCTGCGCCGCGCGGAGGCGCTGTTCGACCGTCCCCGCTACGTGCTGCTGCTGCGCCATCCCTACGCCGTCATCGAATCCTTCGCCCGCAATCGCATGCAGAAGTTGCTCGGATGGGACGATCTCGACCCGTTCGAGGCCGGCGAGCAGGTTTGGCTTGCCTCCACCCAGAACCTTTCGCGGTTGCTGGAAGAGGTCGGGCCGGAGCGCTGTCACGTGGTGCGTTACGAGGACCTCGCCGGCCGGCCCCGCGAGCAGATGGAGGCGCTGTGCCGCTTCCTCGAGATCCCCTTCGAGCCCGCTCTGCTCGAACCCTACTCCGGCCCTCGGATGGCCGACGGCGTGCACGCCCGGTCGTTGCCGATCGGCGACCCGGCGTTCCTGACGCACGACGCGATCGACGCCTCGCTGGCCGACGTCTGGCGGACGATCGAGCTGCCCCGCCCTCTGTCCCCGACGGCCGCCGCCCTGGCCCGCCGCCTGGGCTACGAGCTGCCGCGAGACCCCGAGCCGGGCGAAACGGCCGAGCCCCCCTGTGAAGACTTTCGCGTCGAGGCGCGCGGCGTGGGCTTCGGCGTCTGCGCCTGGGGTCCGCCGTCCGGGCCGCCGATCGTGCTGGTGCACGGGATGCTGGAGCAGGCCCTGAGTTGGGACCTGGTGGCCCGTCCCCTGGCTGCCGCCGGCTTCCGCGTCATCGCTCCGGACCTGCGCGGCCACGGCCTCTCGGACCACGTCGGCCCCGGCGGCTCTTATCACGTCACCGACTTCGTGGCCGACCTCGACGCCCTGGTCCAGGCGCTCGGCCTCGCCGACTTCGTTCTCGTCGGACACTCCATGGGCGCAGCCATCGCCGGGCTCTACGCGGTCGCCCGCCCGAGCCGCGTCTCCGCGCTGCTGCTGGCGGAGCAGCCCCAGCCGCCCTCTGCCCCGCCCGCAAACCTCTCCGAGGCCTTCGCCACCCAGCTCGACTACCTGGTCCGGCCGCAGACGCATCCGCCGCTGGCCGGCCTCGACGAAGCAGCCGACCGTCTCCGTCGCGGCGCCCCGGCGCTGCCCGAAGCCCTGGCTCGCCGCGCCGCCCAGCGCCTCACCGAACCGTGCGAAGGCGGCCTGCGCTGGCGCTGGGACGCCCGCCTGCGTACCCGGGCCGGGCTCGGGTTCGACGCCCTGGCCTTCGGCCCTGACGTGCTGCAGCAAGGCCTAGCCCGCTTCGCCGGTCCGCTGGTGGTGGCCTACGGCTCCGACGGCGGCCCGGCTTGGCCCAACGCCCGCCACACCACGCTGCCAGGCGGCCACAATCTGCACTTCGAAGCTCCCGAAGAGCTGGCGTCCCTGATTTTGGAACTAGTGCGGGAGAGAGTAAGCCGCTGATGGACGCCGTCTGGGAAATTCCGTTCGCGCTGGCCTCGTTCGTCTTCTACAAGGTCATGCGGGTCATCATGCGCTGCCTGGTGATGCTCAACTCGCACATGAAGGGCCGCAAGGGCTACGCCTGGGGCGTCGTCTCGGCCGAGCCGCTGCAGTTGAAGATCGCGCTGCCCGCACTGATGACCACTGCGCCCCGTTGGAACACGCATGCCATCATCGGCGGGGCCGGACCCTTCCACGTCGAGCGGACCATCAGCTTCGACGTGGCCGCCCTGCAAGCCTCCGCCGGCTCCTGGACCGTCGTTCTCTACTCCTTCCCTTGGCAGCGTTTCGCGGGGATGCTGGGCTCCATCGACGGCCCCTTCGAGGACCGCTGGCGGACCCTCGAGCTGCCGCCCGGAACCTACAACGCCGTCGCCCGCCTCTATCGCCGCGCCGAGACCATTGCGTTGCCGGAGATCCGCATCGACGGCGAGCCCGCCATCGCCGGCCGTCCCGTGGACCCGCGCACCAACGACTTCTACTTCGACCTGCCGCGCCGCCGCGGCCTGTTCTACCTCTGCCTGCACTTCTACATCTACACGTTCCTGCGGGTCGGAGCCCCCCGCTGGCTCATCGAGCCTGAGCTGCTGCCCATGGGCAACCCGGAAACCGTCTTCAAGTACGGCGCCGTCAAGCGCGGCGAGGCGCTGGCCTTCCACATTCCGCCGGCCGTCCTAGCCCAGCACGACGTCTACTTTACGCTGTACACTCGCGACAGCTTTCCGGCTCTCTGGCATCCCATCGCCGAACCCGAAAGCCGCACCGAACCCGTGGCCGAATCCGGCTTCTACCTGCTCCGCCTGCACGCCCTCTCGCACGCCGCCGACCGGGCCGCCGCCGGCCAAGTCCGCATCGAGACGCTTCGCCGATGACCCCCGATATCATTACGCTCCAAGGCGTCTCCAAGCGCTACGAAGGCAAACGTCAGGTGTCGGCGCTCGACGCCGTCGATCTGCGCATTGCGAAGGGCGAGATGGTGTCGCTGGTCGGCCCCTCGGGCTCGGGCAAGTCCACCCTGCTGAATCTGATCGGGGGCCTCGACCGGCCCAGCGAAGGCGACATCTCGGTCGACGGCGTGCTGCTGCGCGGCATCTCCGACAACGAGCTCACCTGCATCCGGCGCGACAAGATCGGATTCATCTTCCAGTTCTTCCACCTGCTGCCGACGCTTTCGTGCCTGGAAAACGTCTCGCTGCCCCTGCACCTGAGGGGCTGGCCCGCGGCCAAGATCAGCGAGCGCGCCCGCGAGCTGCTGGCGCTCGTCAAGCTCGACAAGCGCCTCGACCACTTGCCCGAAGAGCTCTCCGGCGGCGAGCGCCAGCGCGTCGCCATCGCCCGGGCCTTGTCGGTCTATCCCCCGATTCTGCTCGCTGACGAGCCCACCGGCAACCTCGACTCTCACACCGGGGCGGACATCCTCGGCCTGATCCGGGAGCTCCACGAGCGGCTCGGCGCCACCATCTTGATCGTCACGCACGACCGCGGCGTGGCCGAGAGCTGTCCGCGCCGCATAGCCCTCAAGGACGGCCGCATCGTCAAGGACGAGCGCGCATGATTCTGCTCCGGCTCATCAGTTGGCAGTACGTCCGCAAGCACCTGCTGCGGACAGCGCTCACCATGGCCGGCATCGTGCTCGGAGTCGCCGTCTTCGTCGGCATGCACACGGCCAACCAGTCCGTGCTGACGGCCTTCAACAAGACCGTCGACCGCATCGCCGGCGCCACCCAGCTCCAGATCACGGCGGGCGAATCGGGTTTCGACGAGGAAGTCCTCGAACGCGTCCAGGCCAACCCCGACGTCCGCGTGGCGGTGCCCGTCATCGAAGCCGTCGTCAACCTCGGGCTGAGCTCCGGCGGCAACATCCTCGTGCTCGCCGTCGACATGACCGGCGACCGCAGCCTGCGCGACTACGACCTCGAGGACGGCGACGACGCCTTCATCGAAGACCCGCTCATCTTTATCGCCCAGCCCGACTCGCTGATGATCACCCGCGAGCTGGCCGCCGCCAACAACCTGCAAATCGACTCCCGGCTCACCCTCGACGCCATGGACGGCCCGCGCACCTTCACCGTCCGCGGCATCATGAAGTCCAGCGGCCTCGCCAGCGCCTTCGGCGGCAACCTCGCCGTCATGGACATCTACGCCGCCCAGATGGTCTTTGGGCGGGGCCGCAAGTTCGACCGCATCGACCTGGCCGCCGCCGAAGGCGTGCCGATCGACCGCTTGCGAGCCGAGCTGAGCGCCGAGCTGGGCCCGGGCTTCGAGGTCGAGCCCCCCAGCGCCCGCGGCAAGCAATTCGAATCCTTGTCGAGCGTCTACGGCATGCTGGCGAACATCACCAGCCTGTTCGCGCTCTTCATCGGGATGTTCATCATCTACAACTCGTTCGCCATCGCCGTCACCCAGCGCCGCACCGAGATCGGCGTCCTGCGCGCCTTGGGCGCCGGCCGAGGACAGATCCAGACGCTGTTTCTGGCTGAGAGCGCCGTTCTCGGGCTCCTCGGCGCGGCCATCGGCGTCCTGTGCGGACTGCTCATCGCCCGGGCCATTTCGGCCTCGCTCGGCGACTTCTTGGGCGAGGTCTACGGCGTGGCCCAGAAGGCCGACGAGGTCTCTTCCGATCCCCGCTTGCTGCTGGGGGCGCTGGGCATGGGCGTCGTCACCAGCTTGATTGCGGCTTGGATTCCAGCCCGCGCGGCCGCCGCGATCGACCCCGTGCGGGCCTTACAGAAGGGCGGCTATCAGTCGCTCTCGCAGGGCGAGAACCGCCTGCGCCGGCGGATCGCGCTGGCCTTGTTTGCGGTAGTGCTGGGCTGCCTGTTCTTCTCGCAGAACCGGATCGTGTTCTACACCGGCTACTTTCTGGCCGTGGCCGCCGGGCTGTTGTTGGTTCCAGCCATGGCCCTGGCGCTGAGCAAGGCGCTGCGCCCCGTGATGAAGGCGTTGCGGCCGGTGGAGGGCGCGCTGGCGGCCGACAGCCTCATCCAAGCGCCCCGCCGCACCTCCGGCGCGGTCTCCGCCCTGGCCCTGTCGATCGCCCTGGTCATCTCGCTCGGCGGCATGGCCCGCGCCAGCTACAACGCCATCGACGAGTGGATGCGCATCGCCTTCAATCCCGATATGTTCCTGGCCCCCACCCAGAACATCACCGACCGCGCCTTCCGCTTCCCCGCCTCCTTCGCCGAGCAGGTGAGAGAGATTCCAGGCGTCGCCTACACCCAGGTCGTCCGCAACACCCGCGTGGCCTACCAGGGCTCGCCCGTCATGCTCATCTCCATCGACATCGGCAACCTCCGGCCCGAATCCTTTCTGCCGGCCGTACAGGGCGACAGCGCCGCCATGTACCGCTTGGCCGCCGAAGGCCGGGGCTGCATCGTGTCTGACAACTTCGCCGAGCTCTACCACGTCGGCTACGACGAGCCCCTCACTCTCAACGCCCCCGACGGTCCGCTGACGCTGCCCGTGGTCGGCATCGTGCGGGATTACAGCGACCAGAAGGGCTCGGTTCTCATCGACCGCGAAGTCTACAAACAGCATTGGAACGACGACTCGGTGAACCTCGTCCGGATCTACAAGGACGACGCCGTGACCGCTCCCGAGCTCCGACGCCGCATCGAGCAGACCCTGGCCGGCAAGACGCGCTTCTTCCTGTTCGCCAACGCCGACCTGAAGGCCTATATCGTTCGGATCACCGACCAGTGGTTCGGGCTCACCTATATCCAGCTCGCCGTCGCCGTGCTGGTGGCCGTGCTGGGCATCATCAACACGCTCACGGTGTCGATCACCGATCGTCGCCGCGAGCTCGGGGTCTTGCAGGCCGTGGGGGCCTTGCGCAACCAAGTCCGCCGGACGATCTGGATGGAAGCCGCCGCCATCGGCGTGATCGGACTGGCGATCGGCTGGGGCTTTGGCGCCGCCGCTCTTTGGTATAGCCTGGAGATGTCCGCTCGCGACATCGCCGGGCTGCGGCTCGACTACAGCTACCCCTGGACCATGGCCGCTGGCCTCTTTCCGGTCATCCTGGGGGCCGCGCTGTTCGCGGCGCTGGGGCCGGCCGAGCAGGCCGTGCGCGGCAGCCTGGTGGAGGCGTTGGAATATGAGTAGGCTGCTGCCTCTGTTGTTGCTCGCCGCGACTGCGTTCGCCCAGGACGCCCGCCAGATCGTCGAGCGCTCCCAGTCCCGCCATCGCTCCGACTCCCAGCAGTACGAAGGGGTCCTGAAGGTCTTCAACCCCAACGGTAAGAACAGCGAGAAGCGCTGGAAGTTTTCGCGCCTGGGCGACTACGGCGCCAGCAAGGCCCTGCTGCGCTTCGTCAGCCCGCCCGAGGTCAAGGGCGTGGCGCTGCTGATCGTCAACCACCCGGACAAGGCCAGCGACCAGTGGATGTGGCTGCCGGAGTTGCAGCGTGACCGCCGCGTCGCCCTCCAGGACCGCTCCACGCGCTTCTTCGGCACGGACTTCAGCTACGAAGACCTCGAGGAGCGCGACGTGGACCAGAGTGACTACAAGCTCCTGGGCGAGGAGACCGTCGACGGCCAGGCCTGCTGGAAGATCGAGTCGACGCCTCGCAAGGGCAAGTCTTCGCAATACGACCGGACCGTGCTGTGGATCCGAAAGGACATCGAGTTCCCGGTGCAGTACGAGATGTACGTGAAGGGCCAACTGGTCCGCAAGCTGCACCACGGCAAGGTCCAGCAGGTCGACGGCGTCTGGTCGTCGCTGGAGCTCGAGATGACCGACCTGCGCCGCAAGGGCCGCACGATCCTCGAGCTCGACAAGCTGCAGTACAACGCACCCTTGAAAGACGAGTCGTTCACGCTCCAGGCGTTGCGGCGAGGCGAATGAGAACGGCGGCTCTCACCTTGCTGCTGGCGTCTGCGCTGGCCGGCCAGAGCTTCGACCAGCGCGGCTACCTGGACCTGCGCACGACGCTCTATCCCCAGACCGCGCCCAACGACGCCGGCCAAGTCATCGGCGACGGCCTGTTCCGCTACGAGGCCTCCTCCAAGCTCACGCCCTGGCTGCGCGTGAACGGGGCCTTCGACGCCCGTACCGACTCGCACCATCAGACCGAGCGCAGCCTGCGCTTCGACTGGCAGGACCGAGGCTTCCAGCGCCCCACCTTCTCCTTCCGCCGCTTCTCGGCCACCGCCTACAAGGGGCCGGTGACCTTCGACATCGGCAAGCAGCTCATCCGCTGGGGCAAGACAGACATCCTCAACCCGCTCGACCGCTTTGCGCCGAGGGATTTCCTCAACGTCACCGACAACGACTTTCTGGGCGTGCTCGCCGCCCGGCTGACCGTGGAGGAAGGGCCGCATACCGTGGAGCTGGTGCTGCAGCCGCGTTTCACCCCCAGCCGTACGCCGCTGATCAATCAGCGCTGGGTGGTGCTGCCGCAGGAGCTGCAACAAGGCCCCACGCCCGTCAGCCAGGGCGCCCCCTACATCCCCGGCGGCGTGCAGGCCGGCGCCCGCTGGAGCTACCGCGGCGACGGGTATGACATGACGCTGGCCTTCTACGAGGGCAACAACCATCTGCCCCAGGTCGCCGGCCGCCAGCTCTCGGACCGCATCGAGCTCTACAACCGCTTTGCGCAGATGCGCATGTACGGCATGGCCGGCGCCATCCCCTTGCGCTGGTTCACCATCAAGGGCGAAGGCGGACTGTTCACCACCGAGAGCGACTACGCCGACAGCTACGCCCTCTACGTGGTGCAGCTCGAACGGCCCGTGGGCGAATGGCTGTTTGTCGGGGGCTACTCGGGCGAGCAGGTCACCCGTCGCCGCACCACCCAGGATTTCGCGCCTGACCGGGGCCTGGGCCGGGCCTTTCTAATGCGGGCGCAGTATACGATCGACCCGAACCGCTCCATCTACGCCGAAGCCGCCATCCGCCAGAACGGCGACGGCGCCTGGATCAAGAGCGAGTACACCCAGACGCTCTCAACGCACTGGCAGGCCCGCGCCAGCTTCAGCCTGGTCCGCGGCGCCGCGAACGACTTCATCGGCCAGTACCGGCTCAACTCCAACGCCATCCTGGCGCTGCGCTACAGCTTTTAGCGAGTTAGAACGTGATCCAGTCCCGCTTGTCCTGGATCTTCGCCGCGTCGATGCCGGGCACCTTCAGCAGGTCGTCGATCGACTCGAACTTCCCGTGCGCGGCGCGATACTTCAGAATCGCCGACGCCTCGGAGCGCTTCAGCGTCAGCCGGCTCTCGAGCTCGATCGCCCGCGCTGTGTTCACGTTCACCGGCGGCAGCTCTTCCGGCTGGAAGTGCGTCTCCAGGTAAGCCAGCATTGTGCGCAGCTCCTCGTCGCTCGACTTCATGCCGAAGCCGACCATTTTGAGCAGCGTCGCGCCCCAACCGGCGCGGTCCTGGCGCACCGAAACCGCCTTGCCCAGGTCATGGCAGGTCGCGCAGTTCTGGGCCACCTCGGTCTTGCCGTCGCCGTCCGGCAGCAGCTCGTTCTCGGCGCCGAACGCCGTCACGGCCAAAGCCGCCGCCATGACGGCCACGCGGGTCATGGAATGGAGTGAGAAATTGCGAATCAACATGCCGTCAGTGCTCGATCGGGAATCCGAAAGCATAGAGCGTATTATCGTGCGCTCCGAGATAGACGCGTCCGCCGCCGGCTGACAGGCCGCCCGTCGGCGCCGGCGCCGTGATCGTCCGGCCGCTGTCCCACAGCGCCTTGCCGCTCACGCCGTCCAGCGCGTAGAGCTTCGCCGGCCGGCCGCTCGCCAAATCGCCGCCGTCAGCCGCGAACACCACGCCGTTCACCACGATCGGCGGCAGCGGCGAGCCCAGATCCGGCGAGACCCAGCCGCCCTCGAAGGCGTATCCACCGTCTTTCTCCACGATCTTCCAAGCCACGATCGCACCCTGCGAGACCGAGCCGTTCGAGCTGAGCCCCGCGCCGGACGGCGGCGCCCCGCCGATCGGCTGCAGCAGCCAGGTCGAACCCGAGAAATCCCGCCATGTCGCCAGAGCCCCGGGCGCGAACTTCTGCGCCCCGGCGTAGCCCGGCGTCTTGGCGACCTCTGCGCCGGACAGGTTCGCTCCGGCCAGCAGATGCACCGAGCCGTCCTGGGCGGCCACCGCGATGTAGTCCTTGTCGTTGAGGTCGATCAGCACCGGAGCGGTCACGAAGCTCTGCCCGGAGGCCTTGTGCACCGCTTGCTGGCTCAGCGTCTTCGGCTCGAGCGCGACCACGCGCCCGTCGGAGGTCGCCACATAGAGCGTGCCGTCCGGAGCCATCGCCGGCCCCACCGCGCCCGCCACCGTCCCTGCGCCGGACTTCCAGGAAGTCTTCTTGCCGCTTTCGATATCCAGCGCCCACACGCCGTCCGCCACGCCGCCACAGCCGTTCGAGGTCGCCACATAGGCGGTCTCGTCGTCCACCACGATCAGCCCCTGCGCGTTGGCGTTAGGCGGCAGGAACGGGATCGGCGGCTCGTAGTCATAGCCGTTCGAAGCCAGCATCCTCCGCAGGTCGCCGTCGCCGGTCAGCGCGTAGACCAGCGTGAGGCCTCGCAAGCTGCGCCGCGGGGCGGCCTGGCTGCGGGGGTTGCGCTTCGGCGCCTCCGGCGAGACCACCGGGGCCGCCGGCCGCGCCGCCAAGGTCACGGCCCCTTGGCCCGGCTGGCCCACGTCGCTCACGCCCGGCTCCCTGCGCCGCGATCCAAAGCCTGAAATGCCGGCCAGCGCCGGCAGGGCGGTCGTCGTCGGACGAGACAGACTGGAGGTCATGCCGCCGGGGCACTCCGCCGTCACCGCCGGGTACTGCATCTCCATGCCGAAGCGCCGCTCCCACTCCTTCCGCGCCAGATCGGTGTCGATCGTGAACACCGCGCCCTCGCTACCGCCCAAGAAGGCCAGCGACCGGAAACCTTGGTGGCTGATCAGGAAGTCCAGCAGCACCGGCGGCGTCAACGCATGCGGACCGCGCACCTCGTTCTCGAGCTGCATCTTCCAAGCCAGTTGGAACTCCGGGGTTCCGACGGTCGTCGGCGTAATCTTGGAGTCGGAACGCAACCAGGACGAGCGCTGGGCGTCGTTGCCGATGGTGGTCCAGTCCTGGGCCAGCGCCGGCAGCGCCATCATCGAAAGCGCTGCGCTCCACGCGGCGAGTCTTCTCATTCCTTGCATCTCCTCACCGGGTGAACGCCACGGCCTGGGGGCTCACCCGTCGCTTCTGTTCCACTCGGGCCGGCCAAGGCGCCGTCCCACCCTGCGTATATAGCCTACACTGTAGAAACCTTTTCTCACGAGGTCTTCCCCACGATGCGGATTCCCAGCCTATTGACGGCCCTTTCTCTCAGTTGCTCCCTGGCCTGGGGCGGCGACTGGCTCACCGACGGCGGCGACGTGCAGCGCACCGCCTGGCAGCGCAACGAGACGGTCTTCTCCCACGAAAACGTCTCCAAGATGAAGCTGCTGTGGAAGCTCCAGCTCGACAACGAGCCGCGGCAGATGCACTCGCTCTTCCCGCCGCTCATCGTCGAACGCGTCGACACCGCCGACGGGCCCAAGGAGATCGCCATCGTCACCGGCGTCTCCGACAACCTCTACGCCGTCGACGTCAAGACCGGGAAACAGCTCTGGAAGAGGCATTTCGAGAACACCTTCACACCGCCGGCCGGCGCGCGCCCGCACTACGTGCTCTGCCCCGGAGGCATCACCGCCACGCCCGTCATCGGGCCGGCCGACAAGCCCGGCAAGTACACCATCTACGCCGCCTCCTGGGACGGCCGTCTGCACCGGCTCAACGTCGCCGACGGCAAGGACGTCGCGCCGCCGGCCCCCTTCATGCCGCCCGACGGCAAGCCCTACGCCCTCAACCTGGTGGACAACGTCATCTACACCCACAGCGCCCAGCACTGCGGCGGCAACCCCAACATGGTCTACGCTTACGACCTGGCCACCGATAAGGTCGGCACCTGGGGCCCCGCCGGCGGCGGCATGTGGGGCCGCACCGGTCCGGCCATCAGCAAGTCCAAGGTGCTCTACACCGGCACCGGCGACGGCCCTTGGGAGCCCGAGTTCGGCGTCTTCGGCAACGGCATCATCGGCGTGCAGCAGAACCCCGAGACCAAGGCCATGGAGCTGGTCGACTACTACGGCCCCTCCAACGCCGAGTGGCTGTTCAAACGCGATCTCGACATGCAGGTCACCCCGGCCATCTTCGACTACAAGGGTCGCGAGCTGATGGTCGACGCCGGCAAGGAGTGCCGCATCTACCTCATGGACACCGAGTCCATCGGCGGTGACGACCACCGTACGCCCGAGTACCGCACGCCCCTGCTGTGCAACGAAGAGGTGAACTTCGCCTCGGCCGGCATCTGGGGCTCGATGGCGACCTGGGAGGACGACGAGGGCGTCCGCTGGGTGCTGACGCCCATCTGGGGGCCCAAGCACTCCAAGTTCCACGCCCCCATCGAGAACGGCGAAGTCGTCAACGGCGCCGTCGTGGCCTTCAAGGTCGAGACCAAACCGGACGGCAAGGCCTGGCTGCAGCCCGCCTGGATCTCCCGCGACATGAACCGCGCCGAGCCGCCCGTCATCGCCAACGGCCTGATCTTCGCCTTCGGCAACGGCGAGGACACGCATCAGGCAATGCCCGACGTGGGTCTCACCAACACCGCCGAGGAGCGCATTGCCGGCTCCACCCACGCCGTGCTCTACGTGCTCGACGGCAAGACCGGCGAGGAGCTCTGGTCCAGCGGCGACGAGATCACTTCCTGGAACCACTGGAGCGGCCTGTCGCTCGCCAACGGCCGCGTCTATCTGCCGACGTTCGACGGGACGGTCTGGTGCTTCGGAATCCCACGCTAGGGCCGCGCGCGCTGCTGCTCGGCCTCTGCCTGGCGACCAGCGCCGCCTGGGCGCAGTCGCACGAGGATCGTCTCGACGCGCTCGAGCGGCGCGTCGAAGCCGACCGCAAGCTGCTGCACGACTGGGGCGGCCTGATCCGCTACGGCAGCGAGAACACAGAGGTCCCCAAGCGGCGGCCCGGCGAAACCCGCGTCGTCTTCTTCGGCGACGACACCTTCGACCTTTGGGACGACCGGGCCGAGTTCTTCCCGGGCAAGCCCTATTTCAACCGCGGCGTGGCCGGCCAAACCACGCCACAGATGCTCGTGCGCTTCCGCCAGGACGTCATCAAGCTCGACCCCGCTGTCGTCATCCTGCAAGGCGGCATGAACGACATTGCCAGCCTCACCGGCCCGAGCACCCAGGGCATGATGATCGAGAACTACCAGTCGATGATCGAGCTCGCCCAGGCCCACGGCATCCAAGTCGTGCTGGCCTCCCTGCTGCCGATCTGCGACTGCGGAACCAACCAGACCGCCCTGCGGCCGCGCGGCAAGATCTTCGGCGTCAACGACTGGCTCGAGGAGTACGCCGAGGAGCATGGCCTGGTCTACCTGAACTTCTACGGGGCCCTAGCCGACGGCCGGGAGTTCCGCCGCGACCTCACCGACGACGGACTGGTTCCGAACGCCGCCGGCTACAAAGCGATGGCCCCGCTGGCCGAGGCCGCCATCGCCGAGGCGGTCGCCCAAAGCCAAAGGCCGCCCCGGTAGCCCGAGGCGGCCTCCGCTCTCCTCCCCCCAGGCTAGAAGCGATAGCTGATCGAGCCCGTCACCATCCGCTGCACGCCGAAGAAGCAGTCTCCGCGCGCCAGGCAGGCGGCCACGTACGTCTTGTTCGTCAGGTTCGCCGCGTTCACCGCCAGGCGCCAGCTCTGCCGCTGGTACGAGGCCGTCAAGTCGAAGACGGTGTAGGCCGGGACCCGCAGTGCATCCAGCCCATCGAACGTCGCGCCGATGTGCCGCACGCCGCCGCCCGCGCCGAACACGCCCGGCACGTCGGGCAGCTCGAAGTTCTTCAGCGCCCACACGGACGCGTTGTGTTTCGGCGTCACCGGAATTCGCTTGCCCTGCGTGTCGTCGTTGCTCTCCGAGATCCGAGCGTCCAGAAACGTGTAGTTGGCGATCAGGTTCACGTCCCAGAACGGCTTCGAGCGGCTCTCGAACTCAAAGCCCCGAATGTGCGCCTCGCCCGCCTGGAGATTGTTCAGCGGGTTCGACAGGTCCGGCGTCAGGCGGTTGTTCTCGCGGATGTCGAACACCGACGTGGTCAGCAGCGTCTGGCTCGCGCCCGGCTGATACTTGGCGCCCGCCTCGAACTGGCGCGCCCGCGTCGGCTTATAGGGCTTGTTGTAGATGTCCGTGCCGGCCAAAGGCTGAAAGGACTGCGAGAAGCTGAAGTACGGCGCCAGCCCGCCTCCGGCGGCGTAGACCACGCCGGCCCGGCCCGTTACCGCGCCGTCTTTGTTCAGGCTGTCCGGGTCGCCTTCATTCTTCGAGCGCGCCCAGTCCTTGCGCACGCCGAGCGTCGTCGAGAGCCGCTCGGTCAGCTTCAGGTGATCCTGCCCGTAGACACCTACTTGGCTCTGGCGGCTCTCCGGGTTGGGATACAGCGTCGGCACGGTGTAGTTGCCGTACTGCGGTGCGTACACGTCGATCGCCGGTGCCAGATCGTAGCCCCACACCTCGTTCTGCACGGCCCCTTGGTAGCCCGTTCCGGCCAGGAACGTATGCTGCACCGAGCCCGTGCGCAGCCGCTTCTCGGCCTGTGTGTCGATCACCGGACTGTGGATCTTCGGCTTGCTGACGTAGATGTTCCGCTCGACCGAACGGTTGTCCTCCAGAAACGTCGGACGCGGGTTGAACGCCGTGTACAGCGACTGATAGCTGACGCTGCTCTCGGTGTAGTTGGCGTTCTGCCGAATCGTCCAGCCGTTCGAGAACGAGTGCGCGAACAGGTACCCGAGCGCGATCTGCTCACTGTTGTACTCATCGAAGCCCGGCTCGCTGATGAACGTGTTCGTGGGTATCCGCCCGAACGCGCTCGGCAGCAGCGTGCCCTGCCAAGGGAAGAAGCCGACCGACGAGCCGGTCTCGTCCTTCTGGAAGTTCGTCAAGAACGTCAGCGACGTTGTGGACCGAGGCCGCCAGGTCAGCGACGGCGCCAGCAGCAGCCGGTCCTCGGGAACGTAGTCCACCTGTGTGTTGGAGTCGCGCGCCACGCCCACGAAGCGGTAGAACCAGTGCCGGCTGTCGCCCATCGGGCCGGTCACGTCGAACCCTACCTGCCGCCGGCGGTAGCTCCCCAACTGCACCTCGATCTCGCGGTGGTGCTGCTGCAACGGGCGCTTTGAGACCAGGTTGATCACACCGCCAAAGCCGCTCTGCCCAAACAGCACCGACGAGGGCCCCCGCATCACCTCGATCCGCTCCAGCGCAAACGGCTCCGGACGTACGTTGTTGTAGTAGTTGAACAGCATCCGCAGCCCGTTGAGGTACTGCCCCGAGTCCTCCGCCCCGCGCATGGACATCCAGTCCCCGCGGGCGTCCTGGCCGTAGAGGCCCGTCGCGACGCCGGCCGAATAGCGCATCGCATCCTGCAGCCGCAGCGGCTTCTGCTCCTCGAGCTGTTCCCGCGGAATGATCGCGATCGCCTGCGGGGTCTCCAGTAGCGGTATGTCCATCTTGGTCACCGCGCCGGAGACGGCGTCGACGGTGGCGGTCACCTCCACCTGCTGCGAAATCCCCGACGGCCGCAGAAAAATCGTCGTCTCGGCTGTCCCGCCGACCGACACCCGCACGCCTTGGCGCGTCTCGGCCATCCCCGGGCTAGCCGCCGCCAGCTCATACGAGCCCGGCTCCACGGCTTCGATGCGAAAGCCGCCGTCGGCCGCCGCCGTCGCCTCGGCGATCGCCGCGTCGCCCGGACCGATCAGCCGAACGGCCGCGTTCGGTATGGCCGCCCCCGAGGCATCCAGGACCTTTCCTGTGATGGTTCCGGTCTGAGCCGCGGCCGGAAGCGTCAACAACAACAGACACAACAGGGGATACAGTCGGCTCGACCTTGGAGTCAAAACATATTGCATTTGATTGGGTTCCTCATTCGTTTCGGACGCAGCGGGTCCTGGACGGCCGCGCAATCCCGCGCGCCGTCGGCGATACACGCCTTCGACGGAAAACAAACCGGGGAACCTACAATGGAGGGGCTCCTCGGCCGTTCCGGTTGATGAGCGCAGGGTCGGACGGGCGCTGCGCCACAGTTCTCCGTCCGACCCGCCTTCTCAAACTTCTTCGTTTCGGGCGGTCCACTCGACCGCGCCAATTCTTCCGCTCGCCTCCTCGGCGCCGCCTCGGGCCCGCCGCCGCCAACGCCGCCAGCGTTTGCTGAGCACGCGATTCCACCACATCAAGAAGCCGGTCACGAACAACAGCCCCGGCGTCAGCCCCAACACCGCCCAGAGAACCTTCACCGGCCAGCCCCCGAAGGTTCCGAAGTGCAAGCTCGCGAACAGCGCCAAGGCTCGATCGCCGGCCGTCCGGTCCTCCGGCCGGTCGATCCGCAAGACCTCCGCCCGGTAAGGGTCCATGTGGACGTAGGTGGACTCGTGTCCGTCGCGCTCGTCTCGCGGAACCAGGTAGATCGTCGCCAGGCGCTCGTCGTCGTGGTGCGGCAGGCCGATCCAGTCGGGCCGCATGCCCGGCGCGGCGTCCAGAGCCTTTTGGACCAGCGCGTCCACCGGCGCCATCGGCCGGCCCTCGACCGGTTCGGCCACCTTCGGCGGCGGCGCGGACAGCGGCAGGACCGCCTGCACGGCCGCCACGAACGGCTGCGGAAAAGCGAAGTACGCGCCCGTCAACGACCACATCGCCACGAAGGCGAACGTCCAGAAGCCGCCCGCATTGTGCAGGTCCCAGTTCAGGCGCTTCCAGCCCTTGCCGCTCCGCAGTTTCAGGGCCCGCCGCCACTTGCGCGGCCCCGGCCACCAAAGGATCAGCCCGGTCAAGCACAGCGCGCCCAGCAGCAACCCGCCCGCGCCGTTCACCAGCAAACCCACGCGGCCGGCGAACAAGTAGAAGTGCAGGTCTTGCAAAAACGTCCAGACCGACGTCGTCGCGCCGACCTCCTCCACCAGGGCCGGCCCATACGGATTGACCCAAGCCAGACGGGCGTCCTCGCCCTTCTCGACCCACACGTCATGCGCCAGGTCCTGCTCCGCCGGGTCCCGAATCCATGCAACTTTGTAGCCGGGAAACTCCGCCGCGGCCAACTGCCGCACTTGCTCCAGCGAGGCCCTTCGCCCGGCGGCTTCCACCCGCCGGGGTCCGGTTAAAAACCCTGTTTCCAGCTCTTCTCGAAAGACCAGCGCGCTGCCCGACAAGCTGATCGCCAGGATGTACAGTCCCACGCCGACGCCCGCCCACAAGTGGATCTGGAAGGTCCAGTAGCGCAGACGAGTCTTTTGCGGCTCGCGCCAGAAAGACTGCAGCCAGGGCGTTCGACCCGTCACTCCGGCACCGTTTTGCAACTGAATTGCACTACGGACGAATGTAGACAACCAGCGGCGCGCAAGTCAACCGCTGTTTTTGCAATCGAGGGAGAATCGGCGCCCGGACGCCGCGATGCAGCGCGGCGCGTCGATGCAACGCACGAGCGGAAGGGAAGGAGCCGCGGCGCGGCCTATGCGAAGACGTTGAGCGGCTCGAACCGGCCCTTGAGCACCGCCGCCGTGTCGGGATACTGCATCCACTCAGCGATCATCGTGGCGTAGACGCGGCGGAAGTCCGTCGTCATCTTCAGGTTGCCGTCGTCCAGGTCGGTCAGGCTCGGCGTACGGCCGTAGAAGCCGCCCTGCACGCCTTCGCCCACCAGAAACATCGGCCCGGCCGTGCCGTGGTCGGTCCCCTGGCTGGCGTTTTCCTCCACGCGCCGGCCGAACTCGGTGAAGATCATCATGCCAACGTCCTTGCGCCGGCCGATCCGCTCCAGGTCCTTCATGAAGGCGTTCACGGCGTCCGCCGTGTACATCAGCAGCCGCTCGTGCAGGTCGGCCTGGTGGACGTGCGTATCGAAGGCGTTGCCGCGATAGCTCACGTAGTAGATCTGCGTCGGCAGGTCGGCCGCGATCAGCGCCGCCACCTTGCGCAGGTCCGTCGCCACGCCCACGGCCAGACCGTAGTCCACAGGGGTCTTATACGAAGCCCAGGCGTCGCGCACCAGCGCACCGCCCTCGGCCGCGTTCCGCGCCGTCGAACGCAGAAAGGCCAGGTTCGCGTTGGGGGTCTCGCGATCCGCGGCATAGCGGCCCAGTACGGCGCGCTCGGCGTCCGACCCCGCCCGGCGCAGTTGCGCGGGGTCGTCGAAGACCAGCGGCGAATGCTTGCCGCTGCGCACGGCGAGCGACTGCGAGCTGCCGATGTTGATGATGGCGTTCGACGCCGTCTCGCCCTCGTAGGCGTCGGCGAAGCGGCCCGCCCACCCCAGGGCCTCGCCGCTGTGGGGAACTCCGGTGTGCCAGTAGCTCATCGACGAGAAGTGGGACAGGCTCGGGTTCGGGTACCCGCAGCCTTCCACCACGGCCATCAGCCCGTCCTTGTAGAGCCTCTCGAAGCCGATCAGCGAAGGGTGGAAGCCGGCCTCGTCGGTCACCGCGATCGCCTTGTCCTTCGGGATCGCCAACGTTGGCCGCACCCGGTAATACTCGTCGTCGCGATACGGCGCGACCGTATTCAGGCCGTCGTTGCCGCCGGAGAGCTCCAGCACCACCAAAATCCGCTCGGAGCGCCGCGGCTCGGCGGCCAACGCTTCAGAGGCGCGCGAGAGCATCACCGGCAGGCCGGCCGAGACGCCGAGCCCGCCCAAACCCTTGCGAAACAGCTCGCGCCGGGAACAATTGCAGTGGAACAGAGTCCGGCTCATGGCTTGGTCACCCCAGTTGGTACTCCGGCGAGCTCAAGATCACGTACAGAGCGCTCCGCAAGGCTTCCTCGGCCGCGTCGTCGACGGGCTTGGCCCCGCCCAGCCGTTCTTCCAGAAACGCCGTCAGCGCCTGCCGGTCCTCCTGCTGGAACGGCGCCCGCAGTAACCGTCGCGACAGGCCGTCCACGGCGTCGGCGGCCGTCTCGGCCCCGTCGGCCCGCGCCATTGCCGCCAAGCTCAGCTCAGCCGTCCGCCGCGGAATCAGCTTCACCCGCTCATGCGCCAGCACGTAGCCTCGGTAGACGCCATAGCGGGTGTTGAAGTCCTCGTCGGCGTCCAGCATCTGACTCATCGCCGAGTCGCCCGAGTAGGTCGCCTGGGTGATGTTCATCCCTTGCGCCAGCCGCTGGCCCACCCGGTTGTAGATCTGCGGGATGAAGCGGTCCGGATGGCCGTACTTCGCCAGATCCGGGGGGAACAGGATGTCCCGCATGGCGTTGCCGCGCTCCAGCAGCGTCGCCGGCGTAATCCACACCCGCCCGCCGGCCCAACCGGCCACGTTCGGCGGATACAGCAGGGTCTGCCCCAGCGGCGTCGTCAGCTTATTGAAGTCCGGCGCCGTCGGCGCCTGTTGCAGGCCGAGCTTGCGGTAGGTGGAGACGAACAACTGGACCGGGCTCTTGATCTGCGTCGCCACCGACGGCTCGCTGTAGAAGTCGCGCGAGAGGAACATCGCCCGCAGCAGCGGCTTCACCTGGTAGCCCGACTCCCGAAAGACCTTCGCCAGCGCCGTCCGCGTGGCGTCGGAGATCTCCTCGCGCACGAAGAACTGGTACATCTTCGTCGCGATCCGCTCCGCCGCGGCCGGCTGCGCCAGAATGATGTCGACCACTTCTTCGCCGTTGAGGGCGCCCTCGCGCCCGAGGAAGCGCTTGCGGCCGGCGTCATGCAGCTCGGGGTCGAAGCGGAACTCGAGCACGTCGTTCGTCCAGCCGGTGAACGCACGCGACGCTTCGCGAATGTCTTCCTCGGTGTAGTTGCCGACGCCGAGCGTGAACAGCTCCAGCAGTTCCCGCCCGAAGTTCTCGTTGGGGTGGCCCTTGATGTTCTCGCCGTTGTCCAGATACACCAGCATCGCGGGGTCGCGCATGATGCCCAGCAGCAGCTCGCGAAAGCCGCCCGAGGCGCGCTCGCGCAGCATGCGGTTCTGCACGAGCATCATGCGGTAGTCGCGCACCTTGGTCTCGGAGGTGGCGAAGTGGCCGTGCCAAAAGAACGTCAGCTTCTCTTCGAGCGGCCGCGGCGTGCGCACCATCCGGTCAGCCCACCACAGGGCCAGCCGCTCGTTCTCGAGCGTATTGGCCCGCAGGCTGTAGAAGAACTTGTCGACCACCGGCTGCAGGCGGCGTGATGAGCCCTCCGGCAGCGGCTCCTCGCCGAGCGCGGAGCCCTTCTCGCGCGCAATCCGCACGGCCTCGGCTCGGCTGGGCGGAAACGGGTCCATCCCCGGCTCCCACACGCCGGACTCCTCGAACGCCGGCAGCATCGAGGCGTCCACCGACTCATAGTCGACCAGTGTCGCGACGGCCTCGCGCGGCGTCATCTCCGCCAGCCGCCGAACATCCTCGGGCGGAGCACCGAAGCCGGCCCTCTCCGCCAAATGCGCGGCGCGCTCATAGGTCCACTCCGCCGCATCGATCTCACGCAAATCATCCGCCCAAGCCGCAGGCGGAGCCGACGAGCCGGTGGACGCCGCCCTGGCGGCGGCCGCGCCGGCCGAAGCGGCCAAGAAAGCAAGTCCGAACGATCTGCGTTGCATGCCGGGCCCGAGAATCCACCCGGATTGTACCGCTTCGGCCCCGCATAGGCCCAAAAAGCAAAAGCCCCGGAGCCTTGCGGCCCCGGGGCTTTCGAATGTCAAAAGTAAATGTAGTGGGAATCAGCGGCGTAACGCGCGCGTCGTTTTGAGCCTACTTCTTCTTTCCCCGACCGGCGACGTTCAATCGCGGGAACGAACCGCTCGGCCCCTTCTTGGAGAGAAAGTCACACAACTGGGGCCAACCGTCGCCGCCGATGAGGTTCATTTCCAGCAGCGAGCCCGGACGGTCGGCAAAGTACGAGCGCACATCCGCGTAGTGTTGCTCGTAACGACCGACGTAAGCTTCCCGCTGCCCGACGGGCGACGCAGCGCCGTAGATCCAGCGGCGCATCGGCGTCTCAGTCTCGCCGAAATGGTTCACGACGGAACGGTACTAGCCTTCGGTATCCCGCACCGTCAGAATGAACTTGGCCGACGGAAAGGCCTGGTCGAGCTCCCGGTAGAGGATCGGCCACGGGTTGTCCTGGAAGGCGTCGTACCGCCGGCCGAGCTGAATGGCCTTCGCCAACGTCTCGTCCTTGCTGTTGAACGTCATCACGTCGAACATGCCCGCCACGCGGTAGCCGAGCAGTGACAGGGCGTAGCCCAACGACGTGGTGCCCGTCTTCTGGAACCCGATGCAAAAGACCTTGGCCTTGGGCGAGCCGTAGCGGACCCGCCGGAGCCGGAGCCCGATCTCGCTCTTGAATCGTTTCGCTACTTCCATTGAATCTCCGATGGCTCAGTGTTCCGCCGACCTGCGAACCCGTTGCACCGGGTCGCAGGTCCAGGCGGACAATGGGTCCCATTTAGACGGGAGAGCCGCCGGCAGCTTCTTGCGCCAGCTCGGATTCCTCCCGGCGGGCGGGAGCCGACTCCCTCGGCCGGCGATTGGATGTAATGCTGACGCCGCGGTTCAGGGTCATGGCCAAGGCCTCGGCCGGCGCCAGCAGCGGCGTGGCGGAGTACGGACGCTCCAGCCGAATCAGCCCCCCGCCGTTCACCACAGTTTCGATCGTC
The DNA here is from genome assembly GCA_016125275.1 of Acidobacteriota bacterium. GTDB lineage: Bacteria > Acidobacteriota > Terriglobia > Bryobacterales > UBA6623 > RI-231. The sequence goes on from WGMB01000011.1 coordinate 153,691, forward strand.
CAGCCCGGCCCTTTGCCCTTCACGTTGTCGAACCGTTCGCGGAACAGCGCCGTACCGAACTCGAGCTCCACCGAGCGGAAGCCGAGCGAGCGCGCTTCATCCCGCACCGCGCACCAGTAGTCCTCGAGAGCTTCAGCCGTGCCGAGGCGCTCGCTGAACCGGCGCAGTTCCAGCTCTCCGCGAATCCGCTTCTGGAAAGTGCCGTTGAGAAGCATCTTCCCGGCCACGCCGAACTCGTGATAGCCCAGCCGATTGATGCCGAACCAAGCGGTGACGCAGAACGCGAAGACCACCAAGCCCTGCAGTTGCCCGCTCTTCACCACCGTGCCCAGCAGCGAGAACACGGCGCCGACCGCCGAAACGCAGTACAGCAGCAAAACCGCCCGCCGCGGCGTCAGGCCGCTCTTGAGCAGCCGGTGATGGATGTGATCCCGATCGCCGCCGAAGATCGGCTCATGCTTGATGAACCGCCGGCCGATGGACACGGTCGTGTCCACCAAGGGCAGCGCCAGCGCCATGATGGGCGCGGTGATGCCGAGGACCGTAGCGGACTTCTGGCTCCAAAGAAGCCCGAAGCATCCGAGCACGAAGCCGATGACCAAGCTCCCGGAATCCCCCAGAAAGATCGTGGCCGGATCGAAGTTGTAGCGCAGGAAACCCAAGATCGAGCCGAGCAGCGGCACGGCCAGCAGCGCCAAACCGAAGTTGTCCGTCACCAGCGCCCCAATCAGGATGGTCAAGGTCGCAAAGGCGCCGGTCCCGGCCGCCAACCCGTCCACGCCGTCAATCAAGTTGAAGGCGTTGGTGCAGCCGACCAGCCACACGAAAGTCGCAGGGATGCTGAGCCACGGATCCAAGTGGTGCGCGAAGACGCCGTCGAGCCGCACGCCGCCCCAAATCGCCAATCCGGAGGCGACGAACTGCCCCACCAGCTTCTGCCAGGGCCTCAGCTCGACCATATCGTCGAGCATTCCGACGACAAAGATCATCACAATCCCCGGCAAGATGGTGATCGCCATCGACCACCCGCCACGCAGCACGGCTCCACCCTGCAAAGGAAACAGCATTAAGACGCCGAGGGCGCCCAGGAATGAGCCGAACACCGCAATACCGCCCGCTCTTGCGACGGGGCGTCCATGCAGTCTCCGGCCGCCATCGGGATGATCGACCCAACCAGCCCGAATCGCTATTTTCCGCACAAAAGGCGTCAGAACCAACGAGAACACGAAGGAACAGATCGCTAAAACAAACAGGGAAAACACTCGTACACCTCGTTTTTTGGGGGCGCGAAGGCCCAAAGGTGAACCCTGCTGACGACGTCAGATTGCACGTTCTCGACGGGGTGCAACTGAACGAACGACGTCTGAGTGCGTCCGCACTCACCCGATTGTACCGCTCTCAAGCGCTCACGTGAAACAAGTCACGCAGATTTAATCCGACTCACGTCACGAAATCCGAGATCCAGTAGACCGCGTATCCGATCAATTCTCGAATCGAAATCTGGCATCGCGCGAGCGAATCAACGTCTGGAATGAAACAACTAAGACTCAACGAAGGAGCATTCAGCCCGCAGTCGCCGGCGCGATGATCCACCGGCGCCGGGATCACGCTGAGCCCTTGGCCTTCAAACAGCAACACGGATCGCGGCATGTGGAACGCCGACGTCACCAGCAAGATACGGGTCCACCCGTATCGATCTCTGAGTTCACGGATCATGCGCGCTTCAGCCGCCGTGTTGACGGCGTTCCCAAACACGAGCACGGATTCCGATGGGATGCCGCGGCTCTCGGCCAATCGGCGCAGCCACGCCCCCTGGGTCTCCGCATCCGGCCCCTTGGGCGCTCCCGCGCTCAAGACCAGTAGCGGCGCGCGCCCGCCGCGATAGAACGCCAGACCAGCCTCGAATCGGTCGACGGCGTCATTCCACGCCTCGATGTCCGCGCCTTCGTCCTCGGACGCGAACCCGCCCAGCACGACCACGGCGTCGGCCGACGGCGCGCTCTCGATACGCAGTCTGGGATATCGGCTCTCCAGGTAGCGCAGGGCGGACTCTCCCGTGACCGGCGTGCTGCCCAGGCACAGAATGCCGCCGGCGGCGATCATTGCCCCTCTCGACCGGCGAATCGCCCCCCAGGCGATCAAAACGAGCGCCAGTCCGAGCGGCATCACCAGCAGCGGCAGGATCTTGTGGGTTAGGACAAACCAGAAGGTCAAATCGCCTCGCCGGTCGGGAGCCCCAAGACGTCGATCACCCGCCGAACGCCCACCGGCTGGTCATACTCGCGCTCGAACGATCGCCGAGCGCGTCGGCCGGCCTCCGTATACAGGGCGGCGTCCTGCTGCAGTTGGAGCAATACGGCGACCAAGTCATCCGCGCAACCGTTCCGAATCCGCCAGCCGGCTCCGTGCTCGTCGATCACCTTCGACGGCGTCGCATCCTCAGGCCCCACGAACAAGATTCCGCGCCCGGCCGCCATCAGTCCGTAGGTCTTGGACGGCACGACGGTTCCCTGCGTACCGTCCTTCTGCGTCACCAGTCCGACGTCGCACCAACCCAGCAGATCGTTCAGGGCTTCGCGCGGCTGGAACTCTTGGAAACGGCAGGAGGTGTAGCCGCGCTCGGTGCACAGCGCCTTGAGCTGGGCCCACTGCGGGCCTCCGCCGCTGAACAAGAAGGAGAAGCGCGGATCCGCCCCCAGGCTTTCCAAGGCCCCTGCGACGGTTTCGAAGTCATGCGCCAGCCCAAAATTCCCCGAATAGAGCACCTTCAGCGTTCCATCCGAGACGAACTCGCGGGGCGTTAGGGCCTGACCGTCCGCCCAGTTGTGGCAGATGTGGATCTTCGCAAGCGAAACGCCCCGCCGAACCAGTCTCTCGGCCATACAAGGCCCCAACGCGATGACGCCCGTGGCATTGCGACGGGGCCAGTCCGCCAGCCAGCCGACGACGCGATCCGTCCAGCCGCCTCGGCGAAAGACGCCGAGCTCGGTCGCCACATCCGGATACATGTCCATCTCCCAGATGTAGTGCTTCGCTCCCCTCAATCGCTGCAGGGCCAAACCGATCAGCCCCAGCAGCGGCGGCGTCGTCATGGTGACCACCACGCCGCCCCGAGGCGAGCGCGCCAGCGCCGTCGCCAGGGCCTTCAAGTAGAAGCCTCCGTAGCTCCAGAGCTTGCGGCCCTTGCCATGTCCAAAGGCGGGGACCGCCACGCGCCAAACCGCCAGGGAAGGCCCTTGGGAGGCGATGCTGCCGCCGTTCTGCGCGCCGGCATAGCCGACCTGGCCGCAGACGACGCCGACCTCTCCCGACATCGCCGCGACGACGTCGCCTAGCAACTGAGCCGTGGCGGCTCCATCGGGGAGGAAGAACTGGTTGATGAATAAGACTCTCACGGTAACTTCCGCCGCCAGGCGGCGCGGAGATTCAGTCGGCCGGGGCCTTCGCGGCCCGTTCAGATCGTCAGCTTTCGCGGCATCACGGTCCGGCCCATCGGATCGGGAGGGGCCCAAGCGCCCCGGGGCATATTCGCGTATGCCACCGCCATGCCCAGAATGAACGAACCCAAGTAGAGCGACTGCACAAACACGCTCTGCGCAACCACGCAGAGGACCAGGAACTTGAGGAAGAAGGATAGCTTTCGGTCCGTCTTGAGCGACAGGATCAAAGCTACGCTGCCGCCGTACAAGATGAGCAACCCCGGCAGACCAAGATCAAAGCCGATCTCGAAGATCTGCGAGTTCAGGGGCAGCAGCATGTTGCCGACGAGCCCAACGCCTTCTCCGTACTCCTCGTTCAGAACGTTGTTGTAGCGCCCCATCCCCAGACCCGTGACGAGCGACAGAGGGTGGGCCTTCGCATAATCCTCGGCGTAGAACTCCTGGCGGTAGACACGCACGGCGTCCAAGCCCGCGCTGACTTCTTCGAACCGATCCTCCACCGTGTCGGCGAACAGGTCGGTGACGCGCGAAGCCAAGTCCGGCGAAGCGAACAATGCGAGCCCAACGACCGCAACGCCAACGGGCACGATCCTCCACAACCGGGAGCTCATCAGCAGCATCCCACCGATGGAGACAGCGACCGCCGCGAAGTACGATGCGGACATCGTAAGAAAAGACAGCGCGAACGATATGATCGCATTCGTCCGCAGGGCCGTTCTGTGGAGGCCCGGACTCACGCTCTTGGTCAGATAGATCGACGCCAAAGCGCCGGCAAACAGCACATATCCAAGTCGCTTCGGCTCGGACGCCAGCCCGTTCACACGAAACAGCCCGTACGCTTGCGCGACGTCAAAGCGTCCCGAAAGGCCTCGGACGATGGCTCGAAACGGCAGTCCGGTCTCAAAGGCGACGATCTGATAGAGCGCGTACGCCCCGTGCAAGCCCGCGCAAATCGCGAGTCCCCACATGGCCATGGTCAGGCCTTTGGGGGTGCGGCACCCGTAGGCGGCGAAGGCGAAGATTGACAGTAGAGTGGCGTAGTTCAAGAACCGCAACAGCGGCCTACTACCGGAATCCGCGATCATCAGCGCTGCCAGGACGCTTACGATGGACAACGTGATGACGACCAGAAACACATCGAGATGCCGACGAAACGGCTCTCCTCGCGCCGAAATCACCATCCAAGCCAGCAGGACGAGCGGTACGACTCGGCTCGGCGTCAAAAGAGTGCCGAACGGAACGATGACGTAGAAGGTCAGAATGAATGGCAACGCGTAGAGAAGGCGTTGCGGCCGATACAAGAGCTCGTAGCCAACGTAGATGAGACAGAGCGCGAATCCGACATAGTCGAGTACGCTAAACCCAAAAGGCATAAGTTCACACGCAGATCATAGCTCGTTCCCTCCTCCTAACATACGTGGTGTAGCGACGGTGTCAGCAAGCGCCGCACTGGGGGGATGAGGCGGCGCTCCAAACACGATACGTCCCAAGAACTGCGCGCCGGCGTCCGTCAAGTGGACCCGGTCGGCAGACAAAAGAAACCCATGGTCATCGAACACGCGCACAGTCTTTCCGTCCGCGCTGAGGGCCCCGATCAGGTCCACATACTGGCCGGGCGGAACCACCTTCTTGAGGCGCCCGTTGATGGCCAACGTTCGTGAATCCACCAGGTTGTACACCGAAGCGCGAGTCTCACGCGGCGTGTCTTTGTAGACGTTGAGGTTGTATCCGAACGCCTTGGGCCCGAAAACCACGGGAACCGCCCCCAGATTCTGGACGATCTCCAGATTCTTGCGGAGGCAGTCGGTCGGGTAGTTGCCCGAAGTAAAGTAGACCTCATCCGCGGCCTCGATAAGGCCGGCGATGTTGGTTTCGGGCGACAGGCACGAGGGGACGTCGCTCCGATAGATGAGATTCTTGTCCGCCAAGTAGCCGCTCTCGAGCGCCATGTTGGAGACATCGCGACCAAAGCTGTTGCCCAACACCAACACGTTTCGCTGACCGTTTTCCGGAAAGGCGTTTGCCTCATAGGACCGGATACGCTCGTTGTAGGCGATGTGGCCTCCTGCGGCGGTGGACAGCACGTCCACGCGCGAGGGCGCTCCGCCCGTGAAGTGAAAAGCCGCCCCGACGGCGCACAGCGCAACGCCGGCCCCCGCCATCGCGGGGTAGAACACGCCCGGGCGCGCCAGCTTGCGGTCTCGGGCCGGGTTCTCCACGAACCGCCACGACAGGTATGACAAGCCCACACAAAGCGCGATCAGCGGCACGAACACCGCGGCGCCCGGCTCTTCCCTGCTCAGAATGCGAGCAAAGGCGAAGAGCGGCTGGTGCCAAAGGTACAGGCTGTAGCTGATCAAACCAACCGCGACGAACCCCTTCCAGGACAGAAACCGCGCCGCCAGGTTCTCCTCGGTAGCGAACAAAATGACGAGCGCTGCGCCGCCCACCGGAACCAGGGTGTACAAGGACGGAAACGGCGTCGAACGGTCGTACATCGCCACCGACCAGAAGATCATCGCCAGCCCGCCCGCCCCCAGTAACCCGCTGAATCGCCCTCGCCGCAGCGGTCCGACCGCAGCGCAGAGGGAGCCGGCGAGGAGCTCGAAAGCGCGCGTCGGAAGCAGGTAGAAATTCGCCGCCGGCGACCAATGCAGCAGCCACAGCGTGAGCCCCAGGCTTGCCAGTGCGGTCACTGAGAGCGTCGGCACGATCCAGCGCGGCGCCGCCGTGAACATCATCCACAACGCCAACGGAAACAGCAGGTAGTACTGCTCCTCGACGCCGAGACTCCAGGTGTGCAGCAACGGCTTGAACTCCGCCGCCAGATCCCAGTAGCCGGTCGTCAGGAACAGCAGAATGTTGTTGGTCGAAAGCACCGTGGAAATGATGCTCTGGCCGAAGTTCTCGAGCGGGTCCGGCAACATCAGAAACCAGGCAAAGGGAATACAAGCCGCCACCACCACGAAGAGCGCAGGAATGATCCGCCGAACCCGCCGTTCGTAGAAGTGCATCAGCGAAAAGCGCTCTTGCCACATCTCCGCGAGGCAGATGCGCGTAATCAGGTAGCCGCTGATGACGAAGAAGATGTCCACGCCCACGAAGCCGCCGGCGAACGCCTCCAGCTTCGCGTGGAACAGGATGACGGGAATCACCGCGATCGCGCGCAGGCCGTCGATCTCACGCCGATAGCTCTGCGGCCCTTTCGCCCAAGACATCAAAGAGTCGTTGTGGTTGGAGGTGTTCATCAATTCACTGCTTGGCAGTGGCCTTGCCCATCAATCTCCACTGGAGGCCAGCGAGGGCGCGTAGCTGTGGGCGGCGGTCCCGGCCCGCAGGAGCCGCTGGTATGTCGATGTCAGATCCGTCGCCGCGGCGCTCCACGAGTAGCGCTGGCGAATGGCTTCAGCCGTCTTCCGCGGATCGCCGGCCCAGCGATCCTCCCGCACGAATCGCAGGATGGCTTCCGCCAGGGCCTGCGGATCGCTCTCCACGCATTCGCCTCCGCTATCGGCGGACAATCGCGGCAGGGCGCCGGCCGGAGAGGCGATGACGGGCAGGCCGCAGGCGGCGGCGTCCAAGGCCGTCAAACAGAAGCCCTCTTCTGTCGACGGCTGCACGTAGATGTTGGCGCCGTCGTACAGGCGAGCCAGATCGCCCTGCTCGGCCGCTCCCCGCGCAAGAACGGACTCGCCCAAATCACGCTGGGCGATCTCGGAGCGCACGGCGTCGAAGTAGCCAGCCAGTCGGCCGCTGGGCCCCACGACGTCCCAGTGGATCTTCAGGCCGCCTGCCATCAGCCGCTCCGCGACGGCCGGAAGCAAGTGTTGGCGCTTGTGCGGCGCCCAGCCGCCGACGGTCAGCAGCCGCAGCGGAGCGCCGGGTTGCGGACGCCGTTCGTCGGGCGGATTCATCAATCCGGCCAACTCCGCGCCGATGCCGTGGCCGATGGTCGTCACATCAGCGCCGGGCAGGATCGCCGAAAGGGCCCGCGTCACGGGATCGCTGGGCGTCACGTAGGCGTCGTAGCGATGCCGGCGCAGTCGGTAGGCGTTCATTCTGGCGACGGCGCGAAGCCGCAAAGCGTCCTTCAGCCGCCGGTGCAGGGGCTCTCCCTGCCAGGAACGCCCGCACTCCATCGGTGGCACATTGTGTACGGTCGCTGCGATGGGAGCGCCGGCCTTGCGGATCGCTTCCGTGTTCAGCACTTCCATCAAGAAGAGGCCGAACATTACGTGGACGACATCGGCCTCGCCGTGGCGGATGTTCTCCAAGATCGCGCTCTCCGCTTCCCGGCAAAACTGGTAGCGCGTGTCGCGGGAAGGGTCCCCGGAGCTGGGAAAAGTCGTCTCCAGCCGCTCGACGCTCATGCCCTCCACCAGTTCCGAGCCCAGTCCCGGCGAACCGGGAACCAGCAGGCGCACGGAATGCCCCATGCCGGCCAACGCGGCGCAGGACTCGACCACATAGTTCACCGTGCCGCCCACGCGTGGTCGGTAGTGCTCGCTCAGGGCCAGAATGCGGAGTCCGGACCGGCTCATGAGAACATCACCCCCCGCACCCGTCGCAGGGCGGCCATCACGGCGATGGAGCCGCTGATTCCCAACGAGCGCCGCAGTGCGCGCTCGACGCGCGAGCCGCTGGGCGGCGCCGAAGGGTCCACCTGGGCGGCCAGCCCGAGCAGGTCATCGGCAAAGGTTCTGTGCGTGGTCCAGCTCTTGACCGCCAGGTCGTCCAGGCGCCGCGCCACGGCCCGGCGCACCGTCGGCGGCACGACCTTGTTGCGGGCCTCGTAGCTCTCGAGCACCTTCTCGCTGACCCGCCGACGCGCCTTGAGCTTGTCCAGATTGTCGTCACGAGACACTCGGATTCTCGATCCCTGGTGCCGGTAGACGTAGCTCGATGTCGGGACGGCCTGGAAGCGCCGGCCCGACTGCAGCATGCGAATCAGCAGGTCCCCGTCCTCGTCGGTACAGAGGCTCGTGTCGTACGGACCCAGCTCGAGTAGCAACGACCGCGGAAACAACGCGCCGCAGTGATGCAGGAACGGCGCCGCGAGTTGGGACGCCAGTTGCTCCGCCGAGGTCTCGCCGGCGACCTGGTAGGCCGTGTTTACGAACTCGCGACCTGTGTCCAGAAACACGTGGCGCGTGGGGGCGAAGACGATCACGTCCGCCGGAGCCGATTCGGCCGCCCGGAGCAGGTTTTCGAGATGCGTCGGGTCCAGGGCGTCGTCCGCATCCAGAAACTTCACATAGTCGCCCTGGGCCTCCAGCACGCCCGCATTCCGGGCGGCCGCCTGGCCGGCGTTGATCTGCTGCCGCAGGACCACCGCGGGAGCCTTCGAAGCGGCTATGGCCCCGGCTATCGCCGCTTGGTGGGCGGCGGCCGAGCCGTCATCCACCAAAACCCACTCGAAATCGCGAAACGTCTGCGCGTTCAGCGCTGCGACGACGACGTTCAAGTCGTCGCCGACGGGGTTGTAGGCCGGCGTGACGACCGAGATCTTCGGATGGGCTTTCAACAAAGTCACCGGGGGTTCAAGGTTTCCGTAATCTGTCGAGTGCGCATCGCTTTGGCCGGAGCGCCCGCATAAATCGTCCAGGCGTCGAGGTCGTGCGAAGCGACGGCGCCGAACGCCAACACAGCGCCGCGGCCCACGGTCACTCCGGGGCCAACGGAGGCGCGAGCAGCCACCCAGGCGCCTTCGTCCACCTTGATCGGCTTGACGATTAGATCAAAGGTGACCGAAGACCAGTTGTGACTGCCGGTGCACAAGTACGCGCCCTGGGAAAGGCAGCAGTTGTCGCCGATCTCTACGTCGGCCAAGTTGTCGATCCAGACATCCTCGCCAATCCAAGTGTTGTCCCCAATCTTCAAACGCCAGGGGAACTTGACCCGCACGCCGGGCTTCACTGTCACGTTCTGGCCGATCTGCGCGCCGAACAGGCGCAGGACCGATCGGCGCAGCGAAGAACCAGGCAACGGCCCGCGCATGATCACCGCTTGCGCCACGAGCCACAGCGCTTCGACGAGCGCCGACCGGCCCCGTCGAAAGTCTCCGGACGAGTACGAGCCGAGACGAGGTCCCGACGCAGGCCTGATGTTGGCGTCCGTCATGCCGAGGCGACCGGGTTCATCCCCGGAGTCCGCGTCCCGCCTTCATAGGCGGAAAGCATGTGCTGAGCGATCCGCTCCCACCCGTACTTGTTCCGGATCAAAGCCCTACCGCGCGCTCCCATCTCCGCGCGCCGCTCATCGCTGCAGCTCAGCGCGTCCCGCAGTCCGGCGGCAATCGCCTCGGTCGTCGGCGAGACCCACCAGCCGCAGTCTTCACTCACCAGCTCCGCCCAAGGAGCGCCCGTGGTGGTGAGCACCGGAATTTCGTCCGCGAGCGCCTCCGCCACGGCCATTCCAAAATTCTCCGAGTGCGTCGGCAGCACAAAGAGGTCGGCCTCCTGCAAGAGGCGGCGTTTGTCCTCGCCGAACTGCGGCCCCACGAGCGAAACGGCGTCGCCAAGCCCGCGGCTCGCCGCGAGCGCCCGAATCTCCGCGGCGTGCCCGAGCTCCTCGGGGCCGGCGATGATCAGCCGCCAATTCTCCGGACGCAGTTGCGCCCAGGCCTCCACCAGCATCGGCAAGCCCTTCTTGGGATGAACGCGGCTCAGAAACAGTGCGACCCGGGTCCGATCCGCCGAGCGGCTCTTCTCGATGGGATGATCCGGCACGTCCATGCCGTTGGCGATGACGCGGACGGGCGGCGGAAGCCGAAACCTCGTAAAGCTGGCCGCCTCGGAATCCGCCGTCGCATGGATCACGTCGGCGACGGCCAAATCCCGTCGCTGATAAGCGAGCCAAGCGATCCGTTTCCGTACTGGCTTATAGGCAAACGCCCAGGGCTCCAGCATTCCTCTCAGGCTCACCACCCGTCGCAGGCCCCGTGCGGCGCAACGCTTGGCGACCGCGTGATGGAACGGCATCCAGACGCCGTTGTCGTGGACCACGTCCGGGGAGGCGGCGGCCAAGGCCGCGTCGATCGTACCGTCCAGCCTCGTCACAGGAGCGTCGTCCGCGATCACCGAAGAAGTCTTCGCCGAGCCGTCAGGCGCCCACAGCGCCACGGTGGCGCCGGCCCGAGAAAGGGCCACGCCGAGCTGCGAAACGGACCAAGCCGGCCCGCCATACTCCGGGGTGAAACTTCCAACTGTCAGAAGAACGCGCATCCTCGTCATCTCTCCCCAAGACGACGCCGTCGCCCCACGGAACCCGTGTCGCCCTGCCTCTCGGAGGGCCGAATCGTTCAAGTAGCGGAAAGTAGACCTTAAGCTCGTCGCCCGAAGGAGGCGACAGCGGAGCGGCGAGGCGCCCGGCGGACGCCGGAACCTCCGCGGAGGTCCCGGCGGTTCGCCTCAACTAGCCTGCGGCCGCCGATAGTAGTCTTCGTAGCGGTAATACTGCCCGTAGTAGCCCGGATCGCTGGCCTTCGGATTCCAGTGGTTCAGCACCGATCCGTACAGCTTGGTTCCGTCCTTCCGCAGCCGTTCCTGGCACGCCGACACGCTGTCGCGCGTCGTAGAGCCTGCTTTGACCACCAGCACCACGCCGTCCACCAACCGGCCCAGCAGCCGGGCGTCGGCAAGCTGGATCATCGGAGGCGTGTCGATCAACACCCAGTCGAAGTTCTCATGGGCGATCGTCAGCAACTCGCGCGTGCGATCCGAGTGCAGCAGGTTCGAAACGCTGCTCGCGCCCGGTCCGCTGGGCAGCAGCATCACGCCGGGCAGAGGCGTCTGCTTGGCCAACAACTTCAACATGTCCGCGTCCAGCTTCGCCGGATGGCGCAGCAGGTCCGACAGGCCCTGCTCATTCTCGACGCCGAAGATCCGGTGCTGCCGCTGGCGGCGCATGTCCGCGTCGATGACCAGCACCGTCTGGTTGATCTCCGCTATGGCAGCCGCCAGGTTCGACACAACCGTCGACTTCCCTTCGCCCGGCGAACCGCTCGTCACTACCAATTGGCGAGGCCCGCGCCCGTTGCCGTTGCTCGGCGAGAACAGGATCGACGTGAGCGTCGCCTGGACGCACTCGGTGGCCCAGGAATTCTGCTCATTCCAAGCCACGAGCTCCGGGCTCAACTGCGGCTTCTCCGGCGCAGCGGGCGTACTGCGGATCGGCTGCAGGCCCAGGCCATGCCCCTTCCCGGTTCCATTCCCGTTCTTCGCCTCCGGCCGGCCTTTCGAGTCGGACGACGACCCGCCACGAAGCAGCCGGACGCGCACCTTTCTACTGCTGGAAGGCGCGGTAATCGCCGGAATGAAGCCGAGCTCAGAAGCGCCGAGATAGAACTCGGCGTCGCCGGGATTCTTGATCGTGCGGTCCACTCGCTCGCGTCCCACCACGAAGACGACGCCCAGGAACAATCCGCCCACAGCGCCCAGAAGCGAGTTCCGAACGTGATTGGGCTTCACCGGGAATCGCGATGCCACGGCTTCGTCGACCACGCGTACGGGGCTGGCCTTCATCGCCGCTGCCAGGCGGGCCTCCTTGCCCTTCTGCAAGATGGTCTCGTAGAGCTGCCGGTTCGTTTCGACCTCGCGCTTGAGGATGTTGTACTGGATCGACTTGCGCGCTTGGTCCGAAACGGCCGTGGCCTGGCTGTCGTAGGCCGCCTGCAGCAGCTTCTCGCGCCTGACGGACTCATCGTACTCGTTGCGGATGCGCTCGATGATGTTCTTGCTCTCGCGGCGCATCGCGGTTTCGAGCTCGGCGATCTCCGCCTTGCGCCGCTTCACGTCCGGATAAGAATCGGTGAACGTCGTCCGCAGATTGGCCAACTCCTGCCGCAACCGGTTCAGCTCCAATTGGTAACCGGCCAGCGCTTGGCTGTCCAAAACGTCGGGCAGGGACTCCGGTGGGCTGCTCGAAGCCAGCTCATACCTCGACTGCTTGGCGATGCGATCCGCCCTGGCGTCGGAAAGAGAGGCTTGCACCTGCTCCAACTCCTGCTCCACGACGTTGGAGGCTTCCGAAGTGAAGATCAAGCCGCTGGCGTCGGCCGACGCCTGCAACCGATCCTCTGATTCCTCGAGCTTGATCTTGAGGTCATCGAGCTGACGATCCAACCAATCCTCTGTGTACTGCGTCGCCTCCCACCGGGATTCGATGCTCTCCGTGATGAAGTGCTCCGCCAGGGTATTTGAAAATTTGGCGGCTAGCTGAGGATTCATGGATTCGGTGCGAATCCTGACGATGCGCGAGTTTCTCGAAGGCGTGGCCTTCACGCTGTGCGCGGCCATCGCCACGGCAGGCGACCATCTCGTGTCGGCCTTGGGTTTGTCTTCCCGCAGTCCCAGGGCCTGCATCCAGGCGCCGAGGCGGCCGCCGGCGGCTTCCATCGGACCTTCCTGGTAGTCCTCCTGGAGCTTGTCCGCCACCGCGGAGACCAAGGTGCGGCTCTGGATGATCTCGACCTGCGTCGCCAGATCCGCGCTCTGTAAGCCGCCGCGACTGTCCTGGGTGGGATTGACGTCCTCCATCCCCAAGAAGCCTTGATTCAGGCCCTGAATCTCAATGCTGACCTCGGATTCATACACCGGGGTCTGCGGCAGGCTCACCAAAACGCCCACAATGGCGCCGCAAACCGCCGCCAGCGCGATGGCGCCCTTGTGCCTGGTGAGCAGCCGCCAGTAGGTGTGTAGGGGGGCGTGCTCCGGGTCGGCATCGAAGTCGTCGACCTGCATGCCGTAGCGGCCACGGCCGCCCGCCCATTCGACCGCAGCCGGAGGCGCGCTGGGCCCCAGCGGCGCGAGATCTTTGTCGAGGTGATTCATAGCGCTCAGCGAGTCCCGCGCAACCGCCACACCGCGATGCCGGAGCCAGCACCGATACCCGCGGCAACAGTAGCCTTCAACAAGGCCTTGCTGCCGCTTTCAGGAACGAAGAGGATGTCGCCGGCGTAAAGCGGCAAGTCCGCCCCCTCGTTCTTCATTACTTCTTTGAGATCGACTGGAATCTCTTCTCGGCCTGAACTGCCCGGCTTGGGCCGCAGGATCATGGCGCCGCGTTTCGATGCGCTGCCGGCCGCCCCTCCTGCCAATGCCAACAACTCCAGCACCGACATTTCCTGGCGCTCACTGAGCACGAACCCGCCGGCCCTGTGCAGAGCGCCGATCGCGTAGATCATCTTGCCGGTTGGAATCGATACCACGTCGTGCGGCATGATCTGGATGTTGGTGGCCGGATTGAGCGCCTCCGTCAGATCATCCAGATCCACCTCGGCTACGGAATACTCGCCGGTGGGGTCTTTGTGCGCGCCGGGCAGCGGCAACTCACCGTATTCCATGCGCCTCGTGATTCGGAGTTGGTATCCTGCATCCGGGCTGATGCCGCCGGCCAGCGACAAAATCTCGACCAGGGACTTTTGGCCCTGCAACTGATGCACTCCCGGCGAATTCACAGCCCCTAGGACCGAGATGGGCTGGCTCCGAAACTCCACGACGTTGACGGCGACGTGAGGCTCCAGAACATACTCTTTCAACCGGTCTTCGAGCAGCGTGGAGAATTCCTGTACGGTAAAGCCGGCCGCTTGGACGCGCCCGATGAGGGGCAGTCCGATAATTCCGTCGCTGCCGATTCGCATCTGCTGCAGTTGCAGATCCTTCAATTCGAGCGCTGACACGGTAATCTCGTCGCCTACGCCCAGCCGATAGGAAAGGTCGGAGCGGGGCTCGACTCCTGACGCCTCCCAATTCCCCGCACCGCCCGTCGTAACGGCGGGCAATGCGACGGCCTCTGCGGCCGGCTGATACGTGGGAACAGATTGGGCCTGTCCGTTTCCCAGGGCAAGAGAGATCGTGAGCGCCAGAAAAAGAAACCCATGAAGCATCGTTCTCATAGTAGGCGCATCCTCTCCTTCCAACATTCTCGACTTTAGGGGTCGCCGAAGGGCCGATCAAGAGCTAAAAGCCGCGGCGCTCCGCATTACCCCCCTGCGGGCTCCCGTTGATGTGCGATGGGTCCGAGCGGGCGCGATCCACGACCGCTGTACCTCCGCGGCCACCGAGCGGTGAATGAGACCAATCGAGACGACAACCCGATCAACGCCTCGCTCACCCGTCAAGATGCCCGTCAATCCAAACAAGGGCCCGCTGACGACCCTCACCCGCTCTCCAACCGTCAAATAGGGCCAAGGCTCATAGGATTCGCCGGAATCCACGATCGTTCTCACGGCATCCAATTCGCCCGGCTCCACCGGCAGCGGAGTCCGTCCCACTCCAACCACGCGAACCACTGGATTCACTGTAACGACCGGCCCGCGATTCTCCGGCGGAAACTGGCAGAAGAGATACCCAGGGAAGAGTGGGATTTCCAATTCCTTGGTACTGCCCCGCCTGCGCCTCATTTCGCGCCGCAACGGAAGAAACGTTGGAATCCCCTTGTCGGCAAGCAGCAGGGCGGCCAACTTTTCTTGATTCGAGCGCACGTGCACTGCAAACCACGCCAATTCAGAACAGGCCGCATTCATCAAACGAAAGCTCCTTGCGAAATCGTCAGGCTAATAATCCCGAACGCTTCGCATTGACCGAGTCCCTTCGCAAACGTTGGCGACTCGAAACCAGTTAGCTGCTATGCAGTGACCATCATGGGCGCGACCATGCGAGCAACCACTCCTCAAATGAATCGAATCACGAACAAATCACAGAGATTCGATTGTGTTGCTTGAACTAAGGTACTATGACCATATTCAACCAACGTTTCTCCCACAGGGCGCTTGATCTCGAAATTTACCCGTCACTAAAACGGATAGGATTCGGTAGAGCAGAGGCGGGAAACTTGCCGCGCTCACGACGTGCTACCGCCCCTTCGGTTCCGCAGAAACGACCCTGCGGAACGCCTCCTCAAGTCAATTGGTACCAGGTACCACGGACCTTGTCAACAACCACATTTCGCGGAAACACAAGCGTCATCAGCGCGCGCTACGGGCCCCACGAGACCAAAATCGCAGAGACCGAATTCGGCGATCAACGCAAAATCTGACGAGACGTAAAGCCTTTTGGTTCAGGAAGTCACACTCAATCTTTTCACGCAGAGCAGCAGAACTGACAGCAGAGATCGTCGCATTTCGAACCAACAACTCGGCTAAGGTCGAGGCCCTAGGCGAGCGCGCGATAGAGGCCTGTAATCGGCATGATTTCAAGGGAAATCCGCATGCGACCCCGTACGTTTCCCGTCCCCCTGGCGGCAGCAAAGGGTCCCATCTCAGGGCCGCCATCACACTGATGGCACTGGGTTGAACCCGGTCGAGACAGGCGGGAGCCGACGGCGCGGCGGTACCGATGATCCACTTCGATCACCGTGGAAGGCAAACTTTGGTTTTCGCCATGAGGCGCCGCCCGGGGCCTAGGGAGGGCGCCGTCCTCCGCCCCGCTCTCCGCGCAGCCGATCTCCGCCCGAAGGCCGTCAGCGTCGTCAACGGGCCTGCTTTCGGCTGCGTAGACGCCGCCAGACGCCGCTGAGCGAGCGGTTCCAATACATCAGGCACCCGGTCACCGCCAAGCCCGGCAGAGCCAAGCCCAGCGTCGCCCACAGCGCTTTCAGCGCGAAGCCCCAGTAGACGCCGAAGTGCAGCGGCCCCATCAGGAAGACGATCTCGTCGCCCAGCGTCTTGTTCACCCCGCGTTCCCAGGTTCCTAGGTATTCGCGGCGATAGGGGTCGTAATAGAGATAGTTGGTTGAACGCGTATCCCAAAGCTCGCCGCGCGCCATCATCACGCGCAAAGGGACCGTGGGCGCTGTGGGGAAAATCACACCGGAAACACGATGCTGTGGCTCTCGCTCCTGCGCCAGCGCGACCAGCGCCGCCACATCGATGGCCGGCGCCGGCTGGTCCTGCGGAAGCTCCTTCACGGACAGCTTTGGCGGGGCCACCGAGATCACCGGCGAGAACACGTTGACCGCCGCCGCAAACTCCTGAGGCCAAGCAAAATACGCTCCCGTCACGCCCCAGATCAGCACCAGCGGCAGGCTCCAGAAACCGCCCACGCTATGCAGATCCCAATTGAACCGTTTCCAGTTGGATCGAAAGCGAATCACCAGCGCACGGCCCCAGCGCCGCACGCCGGGCCACCACAGGAAAATGCCCGTCAAGCAAAGCAACGACAGGAATAATCCGCCGATTCCGTTGGCGATCAACCCCGGCTTGCCCGCCAGCAAGTAGAAATGCAATTGCTGCATCCAGGTGATCCAGTAGCCGTCGCGCTCGATCACCCCCAAGACCTCGCCGGAAGCCCTGTCCGAGTAAGCCGTCAGCGAAGAAGGGCCCGACAGGAAGGCGCGAAAGTTCTCCGTGTACAGCGACGGAAGCTGGATCGTGTTGACCGCGTGCTCAGGATAGGTGGAGCGTAGCTCAGCCTCCACCGCCTCCAGCGGCGCCAATGGGGCCTCCGGGTGTGGCGACCGCACCAGCGAGGGGTTCCCAAGAGCCGTCAACTCTTCGCGAAACACCAAGATGGACCCGCTCAGCCCGACCGCGATGAGATAGAGGGCGAGGATGATCCCCGCCCACAGATGGATCTGAAAGATCCACCACCGCAGGCGGAGCGCCTGCGGCCGGTGGACGAACTGCCTCCAAGCCCCCGTCATTCGGATCCTCGGGGCTAGAAGCGCAGCCGGAGCGACAGTTGGATGGATCGCGGCCCGCCGGTCTGGTAGATCGAGCTCAGCCCTCCCAACTGGCTGTTCTGGGTGCTGTAGGCGTAGCCGAAGCGGCTGGCCCCGTAGCCCAGGTCGTTGTAGATCGCCCCAAAGATCGGCGTGTTGAACACGTTGAAGGCTTCAGCGCGAAGCTGCAGCCCAAGGCGTTCGGAGAGCCGAAAGTGCCGCCGCAGCGCCAAGTCCGTCTGGAAGGCGCTGAAGCCGCGGACCGGATTCCGGCCGGCGTTGCCGTAGACGCCCTCGGGAGCCGCCTCGAACGCGTCGAAGTTGATGCGTCGTCCGCCCGGCGCTGAGGCGTCGTCGATGTAGAGCGGTTGCCCCGGCACGAGGTTCGGAGCGTACGGGAACGAGGAGCCCGAGTCCGGGCTCACCGCGCGGCGTCCGATCAGGTCGACCGGCATGGCCGAACGAGCCGACAGGCGGGCGTCCACGGCAAAGCCGTTCACGATCGCCTTCGCAACGCCGCCGGACTGGAGCCGCGGCAGGTCGTAGGTGGCCGCGAGCTGGAAGTTGTGCCGAATGTCGAAGTCCGAGCTGCCCCGCAGCAATTGCTCCACATCGAAGTTGGTCGAAGCCGTGTCGATCGAGTGCGACCAAGTGTAGGAAGCCAGCAACTGCAGGCCGTGTGACAGGCGCCGTTGGAACCGCGTCTGCAAGGCATGGTAGTCCGAATCCGAGCCGTTCGTGGTGATGTAAGCCGTGTTGCCGAACTGGTCGTTGGACTTGAAGTTCTCGTTGCCCAGATAACCCGGAACGTAGCGCCGCTGCAACAGCAGCCGCCGGCCGGCGGCGCCCACGTAGCTGACGGTCAGCGTCTGGCGCCCGCCCAGACCTTGCTCGATCGAGAAGTTCCACTGGGTCGTATAGGGCAGCTTCAGCTTGGGGTCATAGGCGTAGACAGTGTTCTCGTACGGAGTCGCCGTGCTCGGACCGGGCGTGGCGTCGATCTGCGCCTGCGTGGCTGGCGCGGCAATGCCCGTCAGCGTCTGGCTGCTGGCGGTTCCCACGCCCCAATAGCCCATCGAGGCCAGGTTGTTGCCCGTGTCGTAGAACAGGCCCGCCCCGCCCCGCAGCACCGTCAGGTACCGCGACGATTGCCGCAACTGGTAGGCAAAGCCGAACCGCGGCGCCAGGTTCAAGTAGCGGGTCTTCCACAGCGGCGTGCCCTGCGGAGAGAGCTTGGCCGTCACCAGGTCGTCCACCTGGTCCAAGTTGTAGGGCAGGTTGCCCTTCGCGTCGCCCGGCGCCGGGTTCACATCCCAGCGCAATCCCAACGACACACTCAGCCGCGAATTCACACGCCACTCGTCCTGCACGAACGACGAGAAGTTCGTGTAGACCGGCGCGGCCGAGGCGCTGCTGAACCGAAACAGCGTGACGAACTGCGGCTGGTTGGCGCGCACCTGGTTGGCGTTCGAGAACACCGGGTACTCATACACCGACGGCAGCGGATGCGTATTCCCCACCCGCCGGTAGTCCACGCCGAAGCGAAGCATGTGGCGACCCACGGAAGCCGTCAGCGTGTCCGTGAAGTTGAACTGGGTCTGGTCGATATCCCGCGGAATGATCCGCATGACCGGCCGGAGCCCAAAGTTCAAATAGAAGAACAGGTTGGCGTTGGGGTCCTGGAGCCCCGGCAGATCGTTGATCTCAAAAGGCGTCGCTCCGCCGAAATCATCCGGCGTAAAGCTGCCCAGCGAATTGTTCCAGGTGGAGTTGTAGCGAAACTCGTTGCTCACGCGCGGATTCAGGATGTTCGTCGCGCCCAGCGTCAGGGTCGTCACGTCGATCGAAACCGACGAGACATTCGCCAAGTTCGGAAGCTGTCGGCTCGAGGTGCTCGACGGCGAATAGTTGAAGCGGCCGAACACCTTGAACGAGTCCGTGAAGCTATGGTCCAGGCGGAAGCTGGTGGCGTCCAGGTCGCTCGGCGCGGAGTAGCTGGCGGTGAACGAAGACAGGCCGTCGACGCCCGTCGCCGGGCCATTCGGCAGGGGGAAGCCGTTGAGCAGCGAATGCAGCTCGGGCGGCGCACTCTGGCGCAGCTCCAGGCTCGGGACGTCGAACGTCCGCGAAGCCTGCGGATTCCGCAGCCGCAGTCCTTCGTACGAGAAGAAGAAGAACGTGCGGTCCTTGCCCTTGTACAGGCCCGGAATCCAGACCGGTCCGCCCAGCGTGCCGCCAAAGTCGTTCTGCCGCTCGGCCTGGCGCGGCAGGCCCGTCTGGTTGTTGAACCAGTTGTTGGCGTCGAGCTTGTCGTTACGGAAGTACTCGAAGGCGGAGCCGTGGAGCTGGTTCGTGCCCGAGCGGGTCACGAACTGGAACTGCCCGCCCGGCGTCCGGCCGAACTCGGCGGAATAGGTGGACGTGGTGGCCCGAAACTCCTGCAAGGCGTCAACGGAGACCAGGGACTGGGTCGTCCCGATAGCCGATTGCATCGGCGTCGAGCCGGAGAAGCCCGACCCGCGGCCCACACCGCTGCTGTTGTTGATCGTCAGCGCGCCGGTATTGGCGCTCACGCCGTCGATCATGTAATAGTTCGCCTCGGTGCGCTGCCCGTTCACCGAAAGCTCGCCGCTAAAACCCGTCCCCGACGACGGCACGGCCAGCACGCCGGGCGTCATCGTCAGCAGCGACTGAAAGCTGCGGCCGTTGAGCGGAATGTTCTCGACGAACTGCCGATCCACCACAGTGCTCACCGCGCCGTTGACGGTGTTCACGTCGAGGCCGCTGTCGGTCACGGTCACCGTCTCGGACACGCTGCCCACCGCCAACGAGATGTTGCGGGTCATCTTGGCGCCCACGTCGAGCGTCAAATCTTCGATCACCTGCTTCTCGAAACCATCGGCCTCGGCGGTAACCCGGTAGACGCCTGGTTGCAACGAGGAGAACAAGTAGAGACCCGCCGCATTGGTCGTCGTCTGCGTGCGGACCTCGGTGGACACCTGCTGAACGGAGATCGTAGCGCCCGGGATCACGCCGCCGCCGGCGTCCTTGACGAACCCCGACAGGTCGGCGTTCTGAGCCGCCGCGGAGACGGCAAACAGCGCCAACAGCGCAAGGACCGACGGTCCGCGGCTAGACAGTCCGGAGCCGACGGAGCGGCGAAAGCCTGGACGAAGCCCAGACAGGAAACAGCAAGATAGACTTGGCATCTCGGGCGAATTCCTCCCGTCCGGACGCACCTGCATCCGGACGCAAAGCCGCAGCCGAGTCGCCTACAATAGGGTCGGTCGTCAGTTGCGGCTGTCGATCGGGGGCCTTCGCGGATGTCCCGTTCCAAAGTTCGTCCGCGGAGGCCCAACTCTTACATTTCTAGAAACCAAACAAGGGACGCTTTGCGACGGCGAAACCGCGTCCGTCGCGTGCCCCCTTGCGACCAATCCTAGATGTAATTGCAACTGGATGTCAATCACGCGGCCGGCCGCCGGAGCATCGGCTGTGGCAGAGCGTACGCCGCACCAGCAGGACCTGCACGCCAGTTTCAAGTATCGAAACGGAAGAACGGCGGGCGGGATCGCCAGGACCCGCGGGATCGCCCGATCAGCGTTGGACGCTCGGGGCTCCGCTTGCCGGCTTCCCCAGCGAGCCTTCGACAGAATACACTTGCGACCATACGGCACTATATACTTGTAATGGTACGTCGCTACGTACTTGTACTCGTCCGAGAGTCGCCGTGAATCGCCGGGCCACACCGATGTCCACGCCCAACGAAAGACTCGCCGCCTCCCTCGACGTCCTCCGGAGACTCCAGCAGGATGGCCGACGCGTGTTCGAGTCCGGCGAGTTCAGCCGCCTTCACCGCAAACGCCTGCTCCAGAACGGCTTTCTGCAGGAGGTGATGAAGGGTTGGCTGATCTTTTCGGGTCCGGGCGTGCGCGAGGGCGACAGCACCCCGTGGTACGCCTCGTTCTGGGAGTTCTGCGCTCGCTACTGTGAAGCGCGGTTCGAGCGGGAGTGGCGCCTTTCCCCCGAACAATCGATCCTGCTCCATGCGGAGAACACGGTCGTCCCCGCCCAAGTCGTCGTGCATAGCCCGAAGGGCGCGAACAACAAGATCGATTTGCCGTTCGGCGCGTCGCTCTATGACTTGAAGGACTCTCGCACACCCCCCGCATCGGATCTGACCGTCCGTGACGGCCTCCGATTGTTCTCGCCCGCGGCCGCTCTGGTTCGCGTCTCGGAGAGCTTCATCCGTCGCAATCCGGTCGAGACCCAGGTGGCGCTTGCGAGCGTAGCCGACGCTTCCGAGATTCTACGCCGTCTGCTGACGGGCGGTCACTCCGTCGTAGCCGGCCGCCTGGCCGGCGCCTTCCGAAGGATCGAACGCGCAGATGTAGCGGAAGAGATCCTCCAAACCATGCAAGCTGCCGGACATGACGTGCGGGAAAACGACCCGTTCGCGCCGGAGCAGCCGGCCGGCGCCCTGCCGGACGCCGCGCCTCCGATCGTCAGTCGCCTGCGAGCCATGTGGAGCGCGCTGCGGAAGGATGTATTGGAAGCCTTCCCCGATCCGCCGGGCCTTCCTACGGACAAGGGCGCCTATCTCGGCTTCGTCGAAGACATCTACCAAAGCGACGCCTATCACTCGCTCTCGATCGAGGGCTACCGCGTCTCGCCGGCTTTGATCGAGCGCGTGGCGTCAGGCGGCTGGGATCCGCAAGACAGCGAGGCGGATCGCGAAAGCCGGGACGCCCTCGCGGCGCGGGGATACTGGCAGGCCTTTCGGCTCGTCCAGGACGACGTCGTGAAGATTGTTAGCGGAGCCGAACCGGCAGACCTCGTCCGGAAGAGCCACCGCGCGTGGTATCGGGAGCTTTTCCAGCCTTGTGTGGTGGCAGGGCTAATCAACGCATCGGCCCTGGCCGGCTACCGCAACGAAGCCGTCTACTTGCGCACGTCGCGCTTCGTCCCGCCACGGTGGGAGGTCGTCCGCGACGCCATGGGAGCGCTCTTCGACCTTCTCGAGCAAGAACCGGAGCCTGGCGTCCGGGCCGTCCTCGGGCACTGGCTGTTCGGCTACGTTCACCCGTACCCCGATGGCAACGGACGCATGGCCCGGTTCCTGATGAATGCGATGCTGGCCTCCGGGGGCTATCCCTGGACCGTGATTCGCGTCGACGGCAGGACGCGCTATCTCACCACGCTCGACAGCGCCAGCATCGAACAGGATATTCGCCCGTTCGCTCGATTCGTCGCCGACCAGGTTCAACGATCCGGGAGACGGTAGCAGACCTGGATTCGGTGGGCGGGCAAGAACCGTTGTTCGAGAGGCGCGCCTGCCCCTTCCTCAATCCGCCGCCGGCTTCTCCGCCTCCGCCTCGACCGCCGGCTCCCACCGCACAATCGGGTTCCGGGCCGCCAGCGTCTCATTCACCCGCCGAGTCCGCGTCGAGTGCGGCGCGTTCTTCACCATCTCCGGCGCGCTCTCCACCTCGTCGGCGATCGAGCGCATTGCGTCGATGAACAGGTCCAGCTCGCCCTTGCCCTCGGTCTCGGTCGGCTCGATCATTAGCGCCCCGTGCACGATCAGCGGAAAGCTCACCGTATACGGGTGGAAGCCGTAGTCGATCAGCCGCTTGGCGATGTCGCCGGTCTTGATCCCCTGCTTGGTCTGCTTCTGGTCCGAGAAGACCACCTCGTGCATCGAGCGGCCCTGGTACGGCAAGTGGTAGCGGTCCGCCAGCCCTTGGCGAATGTAGTTGGCGTTGAGCACCGCGTCGGCCGTGGCGTTGCGCAGGCCTTCGCCGCCGTGCGCCAGAATGTAGCTCAGCGCCCGCACCAGCACGCCGAAGTTGCCGTAGAACGCCCGCACCCGGCCGATCGACTGCGGGCGGTCGTAATCCAGCTTGTAGCCGTTGCCGCCGGTATCCACCACACGCGGCTTCGGCAGGAAGGGCTCCAGGTGCGCCTTCACTGCCACCGGCCCCGCGCCCGGTCCGCCGCCGCCGTGCGGCGTGGAGAACGTTTTGTGCAGGTTCAGGTGCATCACGTCCACGCCGAAGTCGCCCGGCCGAGCCCAGCCGACCAGCGCGTTCATGTTGGCGCCGTCCATGTAGAGCTGCGCCCCGCGGGCGTGCAGCAGATCCGCCGCCTTCGAGATGTCTTCCTCGAAGATGCCCACCGTGTTGGGGTTGGTCACCATCAGCGCGGCCACGGAATCGTCCACGGCCTTGTCCAGCACCTCGAGGTCGATCAGCCCACGCTCATTCGAGGGGATCTCGCGGACCTCATAGCCGCACATCTGCGCCGTCGCCGGGTTGGTGCCGTGCGCCGAATCCGGCGCCAGAATCACTTTGCGGGCGTCGCCCTGCGACTCCAAATAGGACCGCACGGCCAGAATGCCGGTCAGCTCGCCGTGCGCGCCCGCGGCCGGCTGCAGCGTCACCGCATCCATGCCGCAGATCTCGCACAGGAACGACTCCAGGTCCCACATCACCCGCAGCACGCCCTGCGAGAGCTCTTCGGGCTGATACGGGTGCGCCCAGGCCAGCCCCTCCAGCCGCGCCACGTGCTCATTCACGCGCGGGTTGTACTTCATCGTGCAGGAGCCCAGCGGATAGAGCCCCAGGTCGATGGCGTAGTTCCACGTCGACAGGCGCGTGAAGTGGCGGATGACCTCCACCTCGCTCACCTCCGGAAAGCCCGGAATCTCCGCCCGCACGTTCTCCTCGCCCAGCTCCGAGGCGAGGTTCACCTCCGGCACGTCCAGCTCCGGGAGCTGATACGCCTTCTTGCCCGGCGAGGAGCGCTCAAAGAGCAGGGGCTCGTTCTGGACGATGTGCGATCGAACTTTCTTGATCATGACCGAGCTCCTAGCTGAAAGCGGCGGCGTACCGCTCGATCTCTTCGCGCGTGTTCATCTCCGTGGCGCACACCAGCATCCAGCCTTGCCAATCGGGGTTGAACCGGCCCAGGTCCAGGCCGCCGACGATTTTGTCGTCCAGCGCCTTGGCGTTGCCGGACTCGAGCTTCGAAGAGCTCGCCCGCACCACCAGCTCGTTGAAGTACGGCGCGCTGAACACGCGCTCCACGCCCTTGTCCGCCAGCGACCGCTCCAGGTAGCGGGACTTCGCCACGTTCTGCGCGGCCAGCTCCCGCAGTCCTTCCTTGCCGTAGATCGACATGAACACCGTCGCCATCAGCGCCACCAGCGCCTGGTTCGTGCAGATGTTCGAGGTCGCCTTGGCGCGGCGGATGTGCTGCTCGCGCGTGGAAAGCGTCAGGCAGAAGGCCCTCTCGCCGTCCTGGTCCACCGACTGCCCGGCCAACCGGCCCGGAATCTGCCGGATGTACTCCTTGCGCGTCGCCAGCACGCCGCAGTAGGGCCCGCCGTAGCTCGGCGGATGCGCGAACGACTGCAGCTCGCCGGCGACGATGTCCGCGTCCGACGGCGGCTCCACCAGCCCCATCGCAACGGCTTCGGTGAACATCACGATCAGCAGCGCGCCGTGTTTGTGCGCCAGCTCCGCGATCTGCTTGGACTGCTCGATTACGCCGAAGAAGTTCGGCGACTGGATCAGCACGGCGGCCGTCTTGTCGTCGAGCTGCTTCTCCAGGGCCTCCATGTCCACCCGGCCGGTCTTCTCGTCGAAGGCCACCGTCTCAACGGGCAGCCCCTGGCGCTCCAGGTAGGCGTCCATCACCTCGCGATATTCCGGGTGCACCGTGCGGGCGGCCAGAATCTTCTCGCGCCGGGTGATGCGCACGGCCATCATCGCCGCCTCGGGCGTGGCCGACGAGCCGTCGTACATGGACGCATTGGCGATGTCCATGCCGGTGAGCTGCGCTACCATCGTCTGGAACTCGAAGATCGTCGTCAGAATGCCCTGCGAGATCTCCGGCTGGTAGGGCGTGTAAGAGGTCAGGAACTCCCCGCGGGTCACGATCGAGTCGACCACCACCGGCCGAAAGTGCCGATACGCTCCCGCTCCGAGAAAGCATGCGTACCCTTCGCCGCTTTCCCGCGCCCGAGCCCGAAAGTACTCGATGATTTCGTACTCCGAGCGGCCCGCCGGAATCGCCAGCGGGTTCTCGATGCGGGCGCTCTGAGGCAGATGCTGAAACAGCTCGTCAACAGACGAAAAACCGAGCGCGGCCAGCATTTCGCTGCGCTCTTGGGGTGATTTTGGAAGGTAGCGCAAGGGTGACTCAGGACTCCGATTCGGCTGACACGTAGGCCGCGTAGTCGTCCGCTGTCATCAGTGTATCGAGTTCCGTTTTGTCGGAGATCTTCACCGAGATCAGCCACCCGCCGACGTGCGGATCCTCGTTGATCTTCTCCGGCGCGTCGATCAGATCCTCGTTGATCGCCACGATATCGCCGCTCACCGGCGCATAGATGTCCGAAACCGCCTTGACCGATTCGACGGTGCCGAACGACTGCGTCGCGTGAGCCTTGTCGCCGACCTTGGGCAGCTCGACGAAGACGATATCGCCCAACTGGTCCTGGGCGTGGCTGGTGATGCCGATCTTGGCCGTGTCGCCGTCGACCTTCACCCACTCGTGCTCTTTGGTGTAAAGCAGCTCTTTCGGATACATCCCTGGTACGTGCTCCTCTTTGCTCAGGCGCGATCGCGTTTGTAGAAAGGCCGCTTGACGACCTCGGCCGCGGTCTTCTTGCCGCGGATCTCAATGCCGATCGGCTCGCCGATCCCGGGCGCCGGCTGCTCGACGAGGGCCATGCCGATATTGGTTCCCAGGTACGGCGAAGGGCCGCCGCTGGTGACCACGCCCGCTTGCTTGTCGCCGACGACGACCGGATAGCCGTCGCGGCCGATGCCTCGGTCGCGCATCTCGAAGCCGATCAGCTTGCGCGGCGCGCCCTGCTCCTTCTGCCGCACGAGCGCGTCGCGGCCGATGAAGTCGCCCTTGTCGAGCTTGACGATCCAGGCCAAGCCGGCTTCCAAGGGCGTAATGGTCTCGCTGATCTCGTGCCCGTGGAGCGCCATGGCGGCCTCCAGGCGCAGCGTGTTGCGCGCGCCGAGCCCGCAGGGCAGAATGCCCGCGTCCTTGCCGGCCTCGAGCACGGCGTTCCAGGCCTCCACGGCGGCCGAAGCCGGCACGTAGAGCTCGAATCCGTCTTCGCCCGTATAGCCGGTGCGGGCCAGAATGCCCGGAACGCCGGCCACCACGCCCTGCGAGAACCAGTAGTACTGAATGGCCTCGAGGTTGGCGTCGGTGAGCTTCTGCACCGTCGCCACGGCCTTCGGCCCCTGCACGGCGATCTGCGCCCAGCTCTTGCTGACGAAGTCGACCTTCACGTCGCCCTCGGCCTGCGCGGCGATGTGCGCGTAGTCCTTGTCCTGGTTGGAGGCGTTCACGCAGAGGAAGTAGTGCCCTTCCCCCACCCTGTGCACCAGCAGGTCGTCGATGAAGCCGCCCTGCTCGTTGAGCAGCCCGGTGTAGTGCGCCTGCCCGTCCTGCAGGTTCGCCACGCGGTTGCATGTGACCTTCTCCAGCAGGTCCAGCGCCTGCGGCCCGGTCACCTCGATCTCGCCCATGTGGCTGACGTCGAACAGGCCCACGCCGGTCCGGACGGCCATGTGCTCGGCGGCGATGCCCGCCGGATACTGCACCGGCATGTCCCAGCCGCCGAAGTCCACCATGCGCGCACCGGAGGCTCGGTGCACCTCATTGAGAGGAGTCTTGAGAAGTGCGTCGTCCATGGGGGGAAAGCTCAAGCTAACACAGATGAGGGGCGAGCCGGAATTGGTGAGCAGTGAGCGGTGAACGGTGAACAGTGGGAAGAGGTCCTGCGTTCGGCCATCCGGCATCCCGCGCCGTCAGGCGCGCACTGCTCACGGCTCACCGCTCACTGTTCACTTCCTGTGGTACAACTGTGGATCGCTTCCCCGTAGAATCCCATGCAACACAACACGATCAAGCACAAGCTCAAGGCCGGCGGCTCGGTCCTCGGCACCTGCATCACCGACTACGTCGGCCCTGAGGTTGTCACCATCCTCAAGGCCGCCGGGATGGAGTACTTCTTCCTCGACACCGAGCATGGACGAGCCAGCTTCTCTGACATTCAGACGCTGGTGCGGGTCGGGCGCGCCGCCGATGTGATTCCGCTCGTGCGCGTCACCTGGAACGAGTACCCCTTCATCGCCCGCACCTTCGACTGTGGCGCCATGGGCGTCATCTGTCCGCGTGTGGATTCGATCGAAGAAGCTCGCCGGATCGTCAACTGCATCAAGTTCCCCCCGCTGGGCAACCGCGGCTACGGGCTGCGCTCCATCGTCACCGATCTCGACTTCAAGGGCGCGCGCGGCGAAATGGACTCCTCCAACGACGAGACCATGGTGATTCTCCAGATGGAGACGCAGAACTTCGTCGATCAGGTCGACGAGATCACCGCCATCCCCGGCGTGGACGCCACCATGGTCGGCCCCTTCGACCTCTCGGTGTCCCTGGGCATCCCCGGCGAGTTCGACAATCCCAAGTTCTGGGCCGCTTTCGATCGCATGGTCGAAGCCTGCGAGAAGAACGGCGTCGCGCCGGGCGTACACGCCGGCAACGCCCAGATGCTGCAGAAGTGCAAGGACCACGGCGCCCGCTTCCTCACCTGCGCCACTGACGCCTCGGTGCTGCTGCGCGGTTGGAAGGAGATTCGGGCGGCCTTCCCGGCCGGCGACAAGAAGGCCGGCGGCGAAGGCGGCTACATGTAGCTCAGGCGGAGCCCGCCGCGGAAACCAGAAAACCGCGGAACCGGAAAACCAAAAGAGGGGCGCGATCCGCGCCCCTCTTTCATTTTCGATGCGGCCGTAACGCGCGCCGCGCCGTGGCTCTTAGGAAAAGCTCAGAACCGCGTCGGCTTCGTTGTCGAAGGTGTCGAACACGGTGTAGAGCTTGGTGATCTGCAACAGGTCCTGGACCTTCTTCTGTACGTTCAGCAGCTTCACCTTGGCCCCTTGGTTCGACGCCGTCGTGTAGGTCGAGACCAGCTCGCCCAAACCGGAGCTATCGATGTAGCTGACGTCGCCCAGGTTCAGGATGACCTTCTTGGCCCCCTTGCCCAGGATCTCGCGGACCGTCTCCCGCAGCTTGCCCGACGAGGCGTCGCCCAAGGTAATCCGACCAGCCAGATCGACGATCGTCACTCCGTCGACTTCGCGCACTCCCACGTTCAGACTCATCTGTTCTTCCTCCTTTAGCCCCTTTTGGCGCCGGGCCCTTTCTTGAACATCGTCACCTGCATGCCACGAGGCTCCGCCCGCTCGACGGAGAACTCATCCACCAGGGCGCGCATCAGAAGCAGTCCCCGACCCGATGTCTTCAACAAGTTCTCAGGCGCGGTCGGGTCGGGAACGCCCCGAGGCTCGAACCCCTCGCCCTCGTCCCTGATCCCTACCCTCAGCCCGCCGTCCTTCTCAACACGCGCCGAGAAGTAAACCCACTTCTCCGCGCTGTACCCGTTCCCATGCGTCACGGCATTGACCATCGATTCCCGGACAGCCATGCCCAGGTGGTCGATCTCGTCTTCCGGATGCCCCGCTTCCCGCGCCAGACCCTGAACGATCAGTTCCGCCGCATCAACGCTGTCCACTTTGCTTTCGAGTTTGAGCTCGAGGCTTCTGGGATCCGCCATGCGTGGGGCCGTATTCGTAGGCAGTGGCGCTACCGAGCTCGAGTGGCCTTGGGCCGCGCCGACGAAGACGAAAGATCGCACACCGCTTTCGCCAAAGTCAAGGACGAGCCGGCGCCCCGGCTCCGCCGCAGCGCGCCCGTTGGGGCCCCTACCCCCTCGGTTTCCACAGCGCCGCGTCCAGGATCGACCACAGGTGGATGATCCAGCCCAGCAGGAAGATCCACAGCCCGGCGGCCAGCACGAACTGGATGACGGCCATGCCCAGCCGGCCTTGCAGAAGCTGTCCCAACCCCGGGATGAAGAAGCTCGCCAGAGCCGCAATCACATTGCCCGCCGATCCCTGCCCAGCCATCTCTTTGGATCCTCCCCGCCGCCCCATTGTAAGCCACCGTCAAGACGTCGCCGAGCGCCTTCGGCGCCAGTTAAGGATTGATTAAGATTTTGTGGCAATTCGGTGACTTTGCTGTTACAGTCGCCCCCATGAAATGGGCTCTGCTGGTGCTCGCGCTCCCCGCCTTGATGGCTGCCGGCGACCTCGAGCAAGCCCAGCAGGACTACCAAAAAGGCCGCTACAGCAAGGCCGCCGCCACTTTCCAGCGGCTCGCCGAGAAGGGCAAGGCGGAAGCCTACTTCCCGCTCGCCAACCTCTACGCCCGAGGTCTCGGCGTGACCCGCGACGACCTGGCCGCACGCAGTTGGCTCGAGCGCGCCGCCGCCGAGGGAGACGCCCGCGCCATGCACAACCTCGGGCTGTTCGCCCTCGAGGGCCGCTGCGCCCCGCCCGACGTCGCGGAAGCCCGTCGCTGGCTCCACAAGGCCGCCCGAGCCAACAGCCAGGACGCGCAGTACGCGCTGGGACTGCTGGCCGAGCAAGGCCGCGGAGGTCCCTCCGACCCGCGCGAGGCCGCCACGTGGTACTTCCGGGCCGCTGTGCAGGGCCACGCGCGCTCGCAATACAACCTGGCGTCGCTCTATATGGAAGGGCTGGGCGTGGAGCAGGACTACGCCGAGGCCGCCCGCTGGTGCCTGCGGGCCGCGCGCAGCGGCCTGGCGCGGGCGCAGTATGACCTGGGCGCTCTCTACGCCAAGGGCTTGGGCCTGGAGCTGGATCTGGAAGCCGCCACGCGCTGGATGCGCTCCGCCGCCTCTTCCCAGGAGCCCGAGGTCGTCGCAATGGCCGAAGCCGCCCTGGACAAGCTGCAAGCCGCCCCGCTGGCCGCCGCGCGCTGATCCGGCCCGAGCCCGGAATCGTCTACAATGGGCCTCGGTTCGGCGACCCTGCCGGCCCCCACACCCCATGAGACTCGAAGGAAAAGTTGCGCTCGTCACCGGAGGCGGCACCGGTATGGGCCGCGCCATCTCCACCCTGTTCGCCGCCGAGGGAGCCCGCGTCGCGGTCAACTACCGCGCCTCCCAAAAGGAGACCGACGAGGTCGTCGCGGCCATCAAGGCCGCCGGCGGCGAAGCCTTCGCCGTGCAGGCCAACGTCTCCGTCGAAGCCGAGGTCCAGGCCATGATCGCCGCCATCGACGAGCGTTGGGGACGCCTCGACGTGCTGGTCAACAACGCCGGCTGGAGCCAGGTCACGCCGCACCCGCAGCTCGACCTCTTGACCGACGAGATCTGGGACCGCACCCTCGACATCAACCTGCGCGGCGCCTTCTACTGCGTACGCCAAGCCGTACCGCTGATGCGCCGCAACGGCGGCGGGGCCATCGTCAACAACACCTCGGCGTCGGCCTTCCACGCCGCAGGCAGCTCGCTGGTCTACTCGGCCTCCAAGGCGGCCCTCGTCAACCTCACCATGGGGCTCGCGCGCGCCCTCGCGCCGGACATCCGCGTCAACGCCTTCGCGCCCGGCATGGTCGAGACGCGCTTCGCCGGCTGGCCGGCCGACTCGTTTGACAAGGCTCGCGCCTCCACGCCGCTCGAGAAGATCGCCTCGGCCGAAGAGGTCGCCCAGACCGCCCTGTTCCTGGCCGCCGAGGCCACCGCGCTCACCGGCGAGACGATCGTGATCGACGGCGGACGGACTCGCCTAGGCCCCAAGGCCTACAAGTAGTCGAGCGTCCGCGTCACGGCAGCCCCCAGGCGCTTCTCGGCCTCTCCGTTGAGCTTGGCGACCGTGTAGGTCACGGCGGCGTAGCCGCCGCTATCCAAGTCCGCCTGCAGGATCGCCCGGCTGGCCGCCAGGGCGCCGTTGTGGCGCAGCCGCCGCACGCGCCCCGACGCATCGAGCAGCAGCCCCCACCCGTGGCCGTACGGCTGTTCGGGGAACGGCTGCCGCGTCCACTCCCGCCAGGCCCTCTCGCTCAGCGCCCGGCGCCCGCCCGGGGCCGCGCCCTTCGCCAGCGCCATGCGGGCGAAGCGAGCCAGTTCCCCGGCCGTGGAATAGACCGAGCCGCCCACCAGCGCCAGCCGCAACTCCGCGCCCAGCAGGTGCGGCGTCTCCGGGTGCGGCTTGCCGGTCCTGGGGTCCGCTCCGGCCGCGATGTCCTTCTCCGCCGGGTCCGGGAAGTAGCCGGTCCGTTCCAGAGCCAACGGTTCGACCACGCGCCGGCGTAGGATTTGCTCGAACGGCTCCCCGACAGCGGCGGCCGCCGCCGCGCCGAGCACGCAGTACCCCGCCCCGCTGTAGGCGTAGGCCGAACCCGGCGCGGAAGCCAAGGGTTCGCCGGCGATGCCTTCGACGGCTTCGGCCAGCGTCAGCCGGAAGTCCCGAATCCAGCGTTTCTGGCTTGGCCTCATGGGACCGGCGTGTTGTGAGTACACCCCGCCCCGGTGAGCCAGTAACTGACGCAGCGTCGGCGCCTCGGCCGACTCCCCGGACGCGAGCCGCAGATGGGAGTACGCCGGCAGGTAGGCGTCCGCCTTGGCGTCTAGGTCCAGCTTGCCTTCGTCGGCCAACCCCACGATGGCCGCGGAGGCCAGCGGCTTCGAGACCGATCCCACGCAGAACTGCGTCGCCGCGCCCACCTTCCGGGCGCCGCCGGGCTCCACCAGGCCGATCGCGATCTCGCTCGCCTCCGCGCCCTGGCCGTAGACGGCCTGCGCTCCCACCACCGCCCCTTCGGCGACCAGCTCCTCGAGTGTGGAGGTCAGCGGAGAGGCCGCCGGCGACGGGCGAGCCGCCAGCAGAGGGAGGGCCAGGATCTCTCGGCGGCGCATCGCAGCCGCAGTGTACCGTCAATTCTCCGGGAAAGACGTGCTAAATTCGGTTTTCTCGATCTCATGGCGGAGCAATTTCGAGCCGGACCGGCGGAAGTGCACACAATCGGCGGGGACCGCAGGCTGCTGGTGGCGCTGCGCACCGGCCGGGCGCTCGAAGCGAGCAAGGAAGACGCCGACCTGCTGCTGAGCTGCCGCTTCTTCCGCCCGCTCGACCGCATCGCCGCCGACGAGGCCCGCAGCCGTGAGCTGGCGTCCGCCCGCCGTCTCACCGCCAAGGGGCCGCGCTGGCTGCGCGCCGCCGTCCGGCGCACCGAGCAGACCGTCAAGCCGGACCCGCAACGGATGAACGCCGTCCGTGCGACGCTGATCGCCTTCGTCGAGAGCGGCCTGCTGGTCTCCCGCTCCAGCTTCCTCCAAGAGGCCCGCCGGCACGGCGCCCCCGCGGCGCCCCCGCCCATTCGCACCGTCGGCTTCACCACGCGCAACCGCCCGGAGCTGTTGCAGCGCGCCATCCGGAGCTGGGTGGCCAACGCAGCCCCGTCCGGCCGCGACGTCGCCTTCACGGTCATCGACGATTCGCGCTCCGAAGACGAAGAGCGCCCCACCCGCGAGGCCCTCGCGGAGCTCGTCGCCGAGGGCGTCGCCGTCCGGTTCGCAGGCCCCCGGGAACGAGACGCCTACGCCCAGGCCCTGGCCGCCGAAGCCGACGCCGCCCCCTCCCTCGTCAGCTTCGCGCTGCGCGGCGACCCGCGCTTTCCCTTGACTACCGGTTCAGCCCGCAACAGCCTGCTGCTGGACTCGGCCGGCGAGCCCTACGTGCTGGCCGACGACGACGGCGTGGCCCGCTTGGCCGCCTGCCCCGAGCCGCTCGACGGCTTCGAGATCACCTCCCGCAACGACGCGACGGACTTCTGGTTCTATCGCAATCGCGACGAGATGCTCGCGCAGGGGCTCTTCGTCGAGAAGGACGTGCTCGGCGAACACGAGCGCCTGCTGGGCCGCTCGGCCTGCGACCTGCTGGGCGCAAACGGCGCCGAGCCCTCACTCGAGCTGATGAGTGTGGACTTCGAGGATCGCCTGCGGCGCGGCCCGGTGACCGTGCGCACCAGCATGGCGGGCGTCATCGGCGACTCCGGCATCGGCGCCACGGCGCATCTATTCACCTCGCCCGAGGCCCGCCGCCGCCTGACGCTCTCCGAGGAGTTCTACCACGACGCCGTTCGCAACCGCCAAAGCCTCCGCGTGGCGCGCCGCCCAACCCTCGGGGACGGCATCATCACCATGGCCGGCAACCTCGGGCTCGACGCCGCCGCGCTCCTGCCGCCCTTCTGCCCCATCCAGCGCAACTCCGACGGTCTGCTCGGCCGCACCCTCCGGCAGTGCTTCCCCGACGCCTGCCGCGGCTATCTCGACGTGGCCGCGCTGCACGACCCTCCGCACGGGCGCAGCCAGAGCCTGGAGGAGTACTGGGACCAAGTGCGCCGGCTGCGCTTTCCCGACGTATTGGGGTCCTTCATCGACGCCTGGGCGCCGCCGCCGGGCAGCCTGTCGCCGGCCCAGGGCTTGGCTCTGCTGGGAGAGCGGCTGCGCGAGGTGGGCCGCCTGCCGCAGAGCGCCTTCCGCGGCCTGCTGCGCGCGCAACAGTTGCGCAAGGAAGCGCCTCGGCTGGCCTTCGACCGCACCGGCGAAGCCTCGGAGATGCCCGAGTTCTACGCCCGATTGCGGCAGCGCCAGCTCGAAGTCTTGCGCCAAGCCGTGGCCTGCGATTCGTACTTGGAGCCCCGGGATCTACCCTTCGACGATCCCCTGGCCGAAACACAGGCCGCGATCGGCCGCTTTGGGGAGCTATTGATCGCCTGGCCGCGCATCTGGCAGGCCGCCTTGCGGCTACGGGCGGCGGGAGGCCGACTGGCGCGACCGCTCGGCTAAACGCCCGTGGAGCCGAATCCGCCGTCGCCGCGGTCGCTCTCGTCGAGCGCCTCCGCCCATTCCCACTCGGCCGCCGCATACGCACCCACGATGAGCTGCGCGATGCGGTCGCCCGGCTGCACCGAAAAGTCCCGGTCCGAGTGGTTGACCAGCAGCACGCGCACCTCCCCGCGGTAGCCCGGGTCGATGGTTCCGGGCGAATTCAGCAGGGTCACGCCGTGGCGCGCCGCCAGGCCGCTGCGGGGCCGCACCTGCCCTTCATACCCCGGCGGAATCTCCAGCGACAGCCCCGTGCCGACCGAGGCCCAGCCCCCGGCGGGGATCACGGCAGAATCCACGGCATGTAGATCCATGCCGGCGTCCTCATGGGGACCGTGGGCGAAGCGCGGCAGGCGCGCGTCGGGATGGAGCCTGCGGGCTCGGAGGCGCAGCGGCGTCAAGACTCCGAGGATACCAACTCGAGCCGCATCAGAACGGGAAGAACAAGGGCGCCAGCAGCGCGCCGGTCACGGCCAGCAGCAGCGTCAGCGGCAGACCGATCCGCGTGAAGTCGGCAAAGCGATACCCGCCGGGGCCGTACACCATCAGGTTCGTCTGGTAGCCGATCGGCGTGGCGAAGCTCAGCCCGCAGCCCAACAGCAGCACGAAGACGAAAGGCGTCGCCGAAACCCCCAGCCCTTGCGCCGTCGCCACCGTCACCGGATACATCACCGCCGCCGCGCCGTTGTTCGTCAGCGCCTGCGCAAAAATGCCGGCCAGCAGAATCACCACGAACAGCATCCCCTGCGGGCCGAACCCCAGCGCGCCGCAGGCCTGCAGCAGCTCGGTCGCAAGGTAGTGCGCCGCCCCGGAGTGCTGGATGGCGCCGCCCATGCCCAGAGCGCAGGCGATCACCACGATCACCTGTAAGTTCACGCTGGCGCGCGCCACGCCGATCGGCGCGCAGCCTGAGAACACCATCAGCACCGCCGCGGACAGTCCCAGCACCACCGGCGGAATGCCGCTGAACGCCATCGCCGCAACCAGGGCCACGAATATGCCCAGCGCCAGCGTCGCCTTCTCATGCCGCACCGGCTTAGAGCCCGCCACCGCCGAGACCAGGTAGAAGTCGTCGCTATTGCGGTAGCCGTCGACAAAGCCGCGATGCGTCTCCAGCAGCAGCGTGTCGCCGGCCCGCAGCCGGATGTCGCCGACCTTGGCCCGAATCTGCTCGCCGTTGCGGTGCACGGCCACGATGGCGGCGTTGTAGGTGGTGCGAAAGCGGGATTCCCGGACCGTCCTCCCTAGCAGCGGGGAGTTATGGGAGACGACCGCTTCGACCAGCGTCCGGTCCCCCTGCCCCGGCCGCAGCTTGTCCACCTGATTGGTGGCCGGCGCCAGGCCCCGGATCTTGCGCAAGTCGACCACGGACTCGAGAATGCCCGCGAAAGCCAGAATGTCCCCGGCGCGCAGGATCCACTGCGGCCCGGGCGCGGGAATGCGTTGCTCGCCCCGCTCGATCTCCGACAGGTACAGCCCCGGCAGGTGGCGCAGCCCGGCGGCTTCGATGCTCTTGCCCACGATGGGGGAGTCCGCGCCCACCTCCATCTGCACCACGTAGCGGCGGGCGTCCAGCGTAGAAGCCGCCGCCGGGCGCCGCTCAGGCAGCAGCCAGCGGGACGTCAGCACCACGAACCCGATGCCCAGCAGCAGCGTCGGCGCGCCCAACGCGGCCGGCCCCCAAAACTGCAGCGCCGGAGAGAGCGCCTCGGAGGCCGGCGTCTGGTCGCGGTACAGGCCCAGGATGACTAGATTCGACGAGCTGCCGATGGCGGTCAGGCGGCCGCCCATGATGGCGGCGTAGCTCAGCGGCAGAAACAGCTTGGAGGGGCTGATGCGGATCTTGCGAGCCCAGTCGCTCACGATCGGCATGTACATCGCCACGATCGGCGTGTTGTTCATGAAGCCCGATAGGATGCCCACCGGGACCATCAGCCGCAACTGCGCGGCGGCGATGGAGGTCGGCCGGCCCAGCAGCCCTGCTGCGATGCGGCTCGTCGCACCGGTCTCGGACAGTCCCTCGGCGACCACAAACAGCGCCGCGATCAGCACCACGGCCGGATGGGAAAAGCCGGCCAGCGCTTGCGGCAGCGTCAGGCTGCCCACCGCCACGTTCGCGATCAAGCCGCCCAGCATGGCCAGCTCGACCGGAAGCCGATTGGAAAGTAATGCAGCGATGACGACAACTACGCTGACGACGCTGAACCAAGCCTCAAAGGACATAGGGCGGGGGGAGAAATCGAAAAAGCCCGCCGGAGGGGAAGTTCTCCGGCGGGCATGTGCTTTTCGCTTCGGCCTAGCCGTCGCGATACGACAGCGGGCGGCTCGGAAGGTTGGCGAACGGCTTACTGCTGCTTGCGGCGACGCAGAGCGGCCAGGCCGATCAGCGCCGAACCCATCAGCAGAACCGTGCCGGGCTCAGGAACAACGTGGTGGCTGTTCGTGAACTCCGAGATCGAAGCGTTCTGACCGATCTGAATGTCCTTCTGCAGGAACACTTCGTGCAGGCCCAGGCCGGCAATCGAGTTGCCGCCGGGGGTCAGGAACGTCTGGTCGGTCAGCTTGTCGTTGGAACCGGGGTTGTTGTACACCTGCAGCTCGCCGATGATCGAACCGCAGGGGTTCAACAGCGGGTTCACGCCGGGCGTGCAGATGTTCTCCGTGATGGTCACCGGGGGAACGGTCGTGCCCAGGCCAACGTCGAAGCCGCGGAACGCGCCGCCGCTGACGGCGGTGTAGGTGATCAGAATGTCGCCAGCCGTCGTCGCCGGGCTCGGCGAGTGGCTGATCTGGAACTTCAGGTAGACGTCCGCGCCGCCGTTATCCACGGTCACGCCCGTCAGCGAAACGCTGCTGGCCGGCGGCTGATCGAAGATGCCGAAGTCGACGTCGAAGTCGCTGAACGTCACGAAGCCGGCCGTGCAGGCCGAGATCGTGGTGATGTCAGAACCAATCAGGCTCGAGCACAGCGTCGCAGCCGAACCGGTCGGCACGAAAGCTGCGGCCAAAGCCAGCGTCATAAGAGCTTTCTTCATTGAATTTTCATTCCTCCCCAAACAGTGCTTACATTGAGCCGCCCGGCCGTAAGAAGCACTCTTACGTCCGGACTATCCCTGCGTTTATCCAAACTAACAGACAAGGGCGGATGCACGCAAGACTCTTGTGAACGTCCACCCCAAAAAAAGTTTTGGGTTCAATGGGTCAGTCGGCGGCCGGAAAGAGGGCCGCCGTCCGCGAGCCCCCGGCCTCCTCCAAAAGCGCTTGAATGCGGTCCCGCTTGGCGTTGATGCGTCCGCGGTAGCGCTCGTGCTCGTCCCTCAGCCGCAGCAGCTCATCGGCCAATTCCAACGCCGCCAGCACCGCCACCCGGTAGCTGTCCGGCGAGCCGCCGCGGTCCGCGATGCCGTTCATCTTTTCGTCGACGATCTCCGCGACGCGGTGGGTGCGATCCGGGTCCGACGCGCTACGCACGTTATAGACTTGCCCAAAGATCTGCACTTGCACACCTCTCAATGAACGCATCCGTCGCCCCTCGTCAGGACTGTTCGAGCGATTCGATCCGGTCGAGCAGCGATTCGATGCGGCTCCGCACGACCTTGCGGCCCTGTTGGCCGTCATCGCGCTGCGCCTGGAGCTTCTCGATCGTCCGCTCCTTCTCGGCCAGCTCGTCCTTCAGCCGCACCGTCTCCTTTTCAGCCGATAACTGCTTGCGGCGCGCCTCCCGCAGTTGCTCCACCATCTCCAAGATTCGCGCTTCGAGACGTTCGAGCGCTTCCACGTCATGATTGTCTTCGTCGAGCAAGCCGTCGAGCGACGGCGCGCTGAGATTGCCGGCCATGGATCGTCCTCGCACCCGTAATGGTACCGCAGCATGGGCCGAAACATCGACCCATTTTTTGTTTTAGACCCCGTCTCGCAGCCCCGGCGCCGCGAACCGCCCCAGCGCCTTCTCGAGCCTCGCCGCGACGGCCAACGCCGTCGAATCCTCGAACGGCCGGCCCGCGATCTGCACCGCGATCGGCAGCCCCTCGGCGCTCGTTCCGGCCCGCACCACCACGGCCGGATTCCCCGTCAGGTTATAGAGCTGCAAGTACGTAAACCCCTGCGGGTAGCGCACCGTTTGGCCCTGGATCACCCATTCCCGACGGCCGTGCGGAAAGGCCGGGGTCGCCGCGGCCGGTCCCAGCAGTACGGGGTAGGTCTCCATCAGCCCGAGGAGCCGCGACCGGGCGCGGTCCCGGTCCACCCAAGCCTGCAAGAAGCGCTCGTACGTCATCGCGGTCTCTTCGGCCGGATCCGCGAACAGGCCCAGCGACAGCGGATGCAGCTCCTCCTCGCGGCCTTGGATCAGCGGCTTGGTCAGCGTCGCTCCGGCGACCGAGAACAGGATGCGCCACGTCTCGATCGCCTCCCGAACCTTCTCGAGCTCCACCCGCTCCACCCGGAACCCCTCGGACCGCAGGGCCTTCGCGGCGTCTTCTAAGACCGCAATCGTCTCGTCGTCGACCGGCGTCGCCCCATCGAAGTCGTAGTACCCGATCCGCAGGTCGCCAACCTCGACCGCCGCCGCCGGTCCGAGATCCACCGGTGCGCACGACGGATCGTGCCGTTCCGTCCCCGCCGTCGCCCGCAGCAGCAGGTCCAAGTCCTCAACCGTCGGCCCCATCGGCCCCACCAGGCCCAGGAAGGCCCCCGGCCCCATGCAGACGGGCCAATGGCCGGTCCGCGGAATCAGCCCCGGCGTCGGCTTCAGGCCCGCCACACCACAAAACGCCGCCGGCGCCCGCACGGAGCCGCCGCCGTCGCTGCCCATGCCCCCGGCCGAGAACCCGGCCGCGATCGCCGCCGCCTCGCCGCCGCTCGATCCGCCGGCCGTGCGGCTCAGGTCGAAGGGATTGTTCGTGCGGCCGTAGATATAGTTGTCCGTTTCATAGGCCATCAGCATGTCCGGCGTATTCGTCACGCCCAGCACGATGGCTCCGGCCCGGCGCAGTCTTTCCACCAGCGGGGCGTCTCGGCCGGCGACGCGGCCGGCGCGGAACCGCGAGCCGCACTCGCAGCGCAAGCCCTCCACGTCGATCGAAGCCTTGATCGTCAGCGGCGCGCCGTGCAGCGGTCCCACGTCACCCCCGGCGGCCAGCGCCTCGTCGGCCCGCCGCGCCTCCCGCCGGGCCCTCTCGAAGTCCGCGTCCACGATGGCGTTGACCGAAGGGTTCCAGCGCTCGATGCGTTCGATGCGAGCCTCGACGACTTCGCTCGCCGAGACCTCGCCGGCCCGAATCCGCCGCGCCGTCTCCGCCGCGCCCCACAACGTCGATTCCCGAACCATCCTTGCGATTGAACCACACGCCCTAGCGGCCGAACACGATGCGCTCGCTGCGCAACAGCCGCACGACGCCGGCCACGCAGACCGCGGCCAGCAGCAGAGTCACGCCCCCGGCCCCCAAAGTCTGCGCCAGCGTCGGCGCTTCGCCGGCCAGCAGGCTCGTGAGCGCTCCGTTCTGCCCCACCACCGGCAGCATCTGCCACCCCTCTCCCTGCAAGGCCCCAAAGCTTATCAGCGCCATGGGCAGCGTGGGAAGGATCACCGCCAGCGCCAAGTAGCTCTGCGCTTCCTTGAACGAGCGCGCGAACAGCGCAATCAGCAGCTCGAACGCCGAGGCGAACAGCGCCACCGGCGCCAGCACGGCCGTCATCGCCGCAATGCCCGCCGCGTCCACCCGAAAACGCACGCCCAGCTCATACAACGGCGAGTGCGAAAGTATCCACAAGTTCAAGCCCAGGCTCACCAGCGCCCCGAGCATCGCCAGCACCGCCGCGGCGCTCCACTTTCCCAGCGCCGCATCGAGCGGCGAAATCGGGTTCGCCAGCAGCGCTTCCAACGAGCCTCGCTCCCGCTCGCCCGCCGTGGAGTCCGCCGCCGCCGACATGCCCGCCGCGAACGCGGCCAGCAGGATCAGCAACGGCGGCAAGCCCAGCAAGGCCTTCGTCCGGCCGTCGCCGGCGGAAACCTCCAGCTCCTCGATCTCCAGCGTCTTCACGGCCTGCGGGCTCACGCCCCGCGCCATCAGCCGCAACTGCGCGATCTGCTCGCTATAGAGATTGAGGAGTCGCCGAACGCGTCCCACCTTGCCCCGCACGCTGGAATCGTTGCCGTTGAACAGGATGCGCACTCCGGCCGGCCTGCCCTGCGCGAAGTCCTCGGCAAACTCCGGCTCGGCTTGTACCACCACCAGGCGCTTGTTGGCGCGCACGGCGGCTGCGGGCGCGTCCGGCGCCTCCGCCACGGTCACGCCGTTCTGCTGCTCCAGCCACGACGCCAGCTCCGGCGCGAGCTCCCGCCCGGCGAACGGGATGCTGATGTCTTCCAGGTCGCGCCGGTCGCTGGCCATCTCCCCCAGCACGAATCCCAGCATGATCGGCCCCAGGATCACGCCGAGCGAAGCCGAGAACAGCGCTCGCCGATCGCGCAGGTGGTCGATGAGCTCCTTCGCGAAGATCACCCCAAACAGTCTCCCGCTCACAGCTCCTCCTCGGCCGGCTCGCCGCCGGTGAGCGACACGAACGCTTCTTCCAGCGATTCGCAGCCCGCCTGCCGCCGAATGTCGTCCGGCGACCCCTCGGCCGCCACCCGTCCGGCGGCCACCACGGCCACCGAGTCGCACAACGCGGAGACCTCCTGCATCACGTGGCTGGAGAAGATCACCGCGCGTCCCTCGTCGCGCAACCGGCGCAAGATCTTGCGCACGGCCCGCACGCTCGGCACGTCGAGCCCGTTGGTCGGCTCGTCCAGCAGCAGGTTTTGCGGATCGTGGACCAGCGCCCGCGCCAGCGCCGTCTTCATCCGCTCGCCGTGAGAGAACCCGGCCGCCCGCCGGTCCGCAATGCCCTGCATGTCGAGCGCGCGGATCAGCTCGTCGGTCCGCCGCTCCAGCGCCGCGCCGCGCAGGCCGTGCAGGCGGCCGAAGAAGCGGATGTGCTCCCGGGCGGTCAGCCGGGGATACAGCCCGTGGATGTCCGTCAGCACGCCCAGCCGCGCACGAGCCTCCGTCGGGCGCTCCGCCACGGCCACGCCGTCGATGCTCACCGACCCCTTATCCGGCCGCAGCAGCCCGTAGAGGATCCGCAGCGCCGTGGTCTTCCCCGCCCCGTTGGGGCCGAGGAGTCCGGTGATCGCTCCGTCCGTGGCCCGAAACGAGAGCCCGTCGAGCGCCATCGTCGC
Source organism: Acidobacteriota bacterium (assembly GCA_016125275.1). Lineage (GTDB taxonomy): Bacteria > Acidobacteriota > Terriglobia > Bryobacterales > UBA6623 > RI-231. The sequence goes on from WGMB01000011.1 coordinate 194,795, forward strand.
GCCGAAACTCTTGTGCAAATCGACGGCTTCGATCATGGCCGGGCCTCCGTCGAGGGCTCCATCGGGCTCACCGGCGTCACGAAGAACGGCGGCCGCTCGATCTCTTGCAGGCACGAGCCGTCCGTCTGCTCCGGCCGAGGGTCCTCCAAGAAGCGCTCCACCAGATTCATGCCGCAACCCACCGCCGCCACGCCATGGCCCACCGACGGCGCCACCAACTGCGCGGAGCTCGGCAGCGTCGCCGCGGCCTGCTCCGCCCACGACGGCGGAGTCACCGGGTCGAGCCCGCCGGAGAGCAGCAGCACCGGCTTCTCCGACCGCACCGGCTCGAAGTAGCTCTCCGGCACATCGCCCTGCGGCCAGGAGTCGCAGGCCGCCCAGCGCGTCCGGAACAGCGAGTCCCGCAGAAACCTGCCCGCCGTCTCGCGCTCGATGGCTTCGGAGTTGACCAGCCGGTGGTCTTCGCTGCAAGTCACCGCGAAGAACATGCCGGCGGCCATCTGCCGGCCGACCCTTTCTTGAGCGAGCGCCAGCGCCAGCAATGGTCCGAAATCGCCCGCCGCCGCCCGGTCGATCGCCAGCGGCCCCAGCGACGACACCCAAGGCGAATAGCATGCCCGTCAGCGCTCCGGCGGCGTCGGCCCGAGACAGCATGGGCGCGATCGCCTGGCCGGTGCGCGGATGCGTCGCCTCCACCTTGCGCGGCTCGTCCAGCCGGGCCAGCAGCCCGTCGACCTTGGCCCGCAGCTCCGGAAACCTTTCCTCGCACGAAGGCGCGGCGCGGCAGGCCTCCAGCAGCGCGTCCAGGGCTCTTTGGGCGTCTCGCGCAAAGTACAGCGGCAGCGCCATGTTGGTCGGCGCCACTCCGTCCAGCACCACCGAGCGCACGTGGTCCTCATGCCGCCGCAGGTAGACCAGCGCCGCGCGGGTCCCGTAGGAGCCGCCGTAAAGGTTCACCTGCTCATAGCCCAGCCAGGCGCGGACGTCGTCCAGGTCGTCCATCGCCGGCGCCGTGGTGTAGAAGCGCACGTCGGCGTCCCACTCCGCCCGGCACTCCCCCAGCCGCTCGATCAGCCGCGCGGGCGGAACCGGTTCGACCAAGGGGTCCTCTTGGAGCTCGCACTGCAAGCCGTTGGAATCGCCGGTCCCCCTCTGGTCCACCAGAACCACGTCCCGGCGCCGCCGGACGCGCTCGACCAGCGGCGCCAGCTCCTTGGCCATGGCCGCCGCACCCTGTCCCGGCCCTCCCACCAGGAAGAACAAGGGGTCCGGCGCCGGATCGTTCGCAAACGCCGGCAGCACGATCGTCCGCAGCCGGATCTGACGGCCCGCCGCCGCCTCGCGATTCTCGTAGACGGTCAGCCCGCCGCAGTACGAGCCTCGCGGCCCGTCCTCGGCCGAACAAGGCTCCAAACGGGCCAGCGGGTCCGGTCCGCGCTGCGAGGCGCAGCCCGCCAACGCCGCCAGCAACAGCAAGGGATGCAGCAAACGCATTGCCCAACGATACGGGAGCCGCGCCCGATCTGTTGGCAAAAAGATGCCCCGGAATGCAAACTCTTCCGGACGGCGCCTGCCCTATAATGGCGAGGCCATGAGACGCCGTGATTTCTTCAGCAGCTCCACCCTCGCCGCCGCAGCCGCCGCCAGCGCCATGCCGCAAGCCCCCGCCCCCATGGGCGACAAGCCGGCCCTCACCATCACTGACATCAAGACCTACCTGGTCGGCAGTCAGCGCTCTGACGAGACTCGCGGCAACTCCGGCAACATCAGCGGACGCAGCTTTCTCTACGTGAAGATCCTGACCGATCAGGGCATCGAAGGCATCGGCGAATGCTATTCCGTCGGCCCCGACCTGGCGACCGTCGAGGTCGTCGAAGACTTCAAGTCCTGGCTGGTGGGGCAAGACCCGCGCAACATCCAGTACCTGTGGGACTTGATGTACAACACCACCCGCTTCCCCGGCGGCTCCGTCATGAACGCCGCCATCAGCGGCATCGAGCACGCGCTGTGGGACGTGGCCGGCAAGGCGGCCGGGCTGCCGGTGTGGGCTCTGCTCGGCGGACGGGTGCGCCAGAAGGTCCGCGTCTACCAGTCTTGCGGCGGCTCCAGCCCGCAGCAGGCCGCCGAGAACGCTCTTGCGCTCCGCGAGCGCCACGGCTACACCGCCTTCAAGATGTCTCCCCACAACCCGGGCGACAACCAGATGCCGTATAACATGGTCACCCGCATCGCCGGCCAGCGCGTCCGCGCCGTGCGTGAGGCCGTCGGCCCGGACGTCGACATCGCCGTCGACATCCACGCCCGCTTCTTCGAGGTGCAGCGCGCCATCCGCGTCGCCAAGGAGATCGAGCCCTACTATCCCTTCTGGCTCGAAGAGCCCATCCGCCCGGAGAACTTCGACGTCATGAAGAAGCTCTCCGACCACGTCGACATCCCCCTGGCCTCCGGAGAGTGCAACTACACCAAGTACGAGTTCCGCGACATCATCAACATCCAGGCCGTCGACATCGTCCAGCCCGACATCTGCGTCTGCGGCGGCATCTTCGAGATGAAGAAGATCGCCGCCATGGCCGAGGCGCAGTACATGATGGTGGCGCCGCACAACCCGATGAGCCCGCTCGCCACCGCCGTCAACGTGCACTTCGCCGCCTCCACCCCGAACTTCCTCATCCTCGAGTACAAGGCGCCCACGGACGGCTTCTATAAAGACGTGTTGAAAGAGCCCCTGATGGTGAAGGACGGCTACGTCGACATCCCCACCAAGCCGGGCTGGGGCGTCGAGCTGAACGAGGAAGCCTTCCAGTACTACCCGCCGGTTTCCTGGAAGCGATCCACGGGCTTCCGCGCCGACGGCTCCATCGCGTTCATCTAGAAGAGCGGACGGGGACGGACACCCCCTGTCCGTCCCTCTTCGCCCTAAAAGTTGAACTTCAGGCCGAACTGCAAGATGCGCCCCGGAGCGGCGCTGTTGATCACGCCCAACTGGCCCGTCCCGACGGTGCTGCCGGGAGGGCTGAACTTCGGCGTGTTCGAGGCGTTGAAGAACTCCGCCCGGAACTGCACTCGCATCGTCTCCTGGAAGCGAAACAGCTTGTAGATCGCCAAATCGAAGTTCGTCGTGCCCGGCGCCTGCAGAATGTTTCGCGCCGCGTTGCCGAACGTAAACGGATCGTTCTTCACGACGGCGTTGGTATTGAACCAGCGTTGCAGGCTCCGCTCGGAGTCGCTCAGCATCAGCTCCTGCCCCGGAACCACGTTGGGACGGTTCGGGTTGCGCCCGCCGGTGTTGGCCGGGTTGCCCTGCACGCCCAGGTTCACGCGCTGGCCCGAAACCAGCGTCACGATGCCGCCCACGGCCCAGCCACCCAAGATCGCATCCACCACCGGATGCGCGTTCGCCATCATCGAACGGCCGCGGCCGAACGGCAGATCGTAGTTCAGGCTGCTGACGAAGCGGTGCGGAAAGTGCTCGTCGGCCAGTGACCGCTCGGCCTGCAGGTCGTACGGGTTCTGGACGCCCACCGGCGCGGTGCCGCCTGCGTCCGCTCCGCCCCGGGCGTCGCTCATCGTCTTGGAGAACTGGTAGGTCGCCAGAAAGCTCAGCCCCGCCGAAAGCCTCTTCTCCACCTTGGCCTGCAGCGAGTGGAAGCTCGAGTTGGCGCTGAACTCGCGGCGGAAGTTGTCAGAAAGCGGTGTCACCACGCCCAAGCCCGGAACATCCACGGAAGTGTAGGGCCGCCGGCTGTTGATGTTGCCCGGGCCCGGCAGCGGCGCGTTGCCGTCGTAGCGCTGGGTCAAGCGCGTGCCCTTGGTCCCGGCATAGGCGATCTCGACCATCAGATCGCGCGACACCTGCTGCTGGATGGTGAAGTTCCACTGCTGCGAATATGGCGTCGGGTTGTTGCGTACCTGCGTGATCGTCTGCAGGTTTGACACGTTGGACGTGGTCGCCCCCGCCGGCACTCCCGTCCGCAGAATCACCGACGGCGTGATGCGGTCCGTGCTGATCGGCGAGTTGAAGTAGAACGGCGGGCTGGCGTGCAGGTAGCGGTCGCCGATGTGCGTCACGCCGCCGTAGTAGATGCCGAAGCCCGTACGAATCACGGTCTTGCCCGTCAGCTTGTAGGCCAGCCCCACCCGCGGCGCGAAGTTGTTGTAGTCCGGGTTGAGCGTGGAGCGCTGCTTGATGCCGCCGTCGGAGGCCAGCACGAGCTGCGGGTTCGAGGGGTCTGTGTCGTAGTCGAAGTTCGCGTAGTGGTTGTACTTCTCGAACCACGGCCCCACGTACTCCCAGCGCAGGCCGAGGTTCACCGTCAGCTTGTCGCTGGCGCGCCAATCGTCCTGCACGTACATCGCATACAGCCGCCGGCGCTGGTTGCCTTGGGCCACGGTCGAAATCTGCGTCTGGGTGGGGTAGCCGATCAGCACATCGGCGAACGGAACCCCGAACTTGTTGTTCGACGACTGCCGGCTGAACCCTCCGTCGAAGGTGAACACGCCCTTGGACTGGAAGGCCTGCAAGTGCGGCGCCTGGATCCAGTTGAGGTTCGCGCCGGTCTTGATCGAGTGCCGGCCTCCCGTCCACGACAGGTCCGACGTCAACTGCCGCGTCTGCGAGTCCGCGTCCTGCGGCGTATTCGCGAAGCCCAAGTTCTGGAAGCCCGTGATGCTGAACGACGCCATGCCGTCGATCGGAGCCGTGCCCTGAATCCCGAGCTCCTGGTTGATGTCCCCGTCCACCGGCAGCGTGCGCAGCGTATACAGGCGGTTGTAGCCCGCCTTGAAGGTGTGGATCAGGCTCGGCGAAAACACATGCGTGTGCGTGAAGACGCCGGAGTAGCCGTCGTTGACGTGCTTGACGCCCCCGGTGAAGGCCCGGCCCGGCAGGTTCTGCGGGTTCAGCTCCTTGTAGCTCTGCTGGCTGTAGCGGCCGTAGACGGTGTCCTTGGCGCCGATGGTGTGGTCCACCCGCACGTCGAACTGATGCGTGTCCTCGTGCGTCAGCGGGTTCGAGAAGAAGTTGTTGATCGCCCCGGATCGGTTCGGCGTCGGATAAAGCGCCGCCACGTTGGAACCCACCGGATCGATGCGCGACTGCGGAATGATGTTGTTCGGGAAGGGGTCCCGCATCCCCGTGGCGGCGTCGTAGGTGTCCGGGTCGAAGATCTGCGCCGGAGCGTTGTTGTAGATCGAGTTGGAGAAGTCGCCCACGACCTCCGACGGCGTCGGAATCGTCACCTGCGCGGTGCCCGAGCGGCGCTCGATCGTCCCCTGGTAGTCGAAGAAGAAGAACGTGCGGTTCTTGATCACCGGCCCGCCGATGAGCCCGCCGAACTGGTTCCGCTTCAGGGGCGGCACCGGGATGGTCGGGTCGTCGAAGAAGTTCCGGGCGTCCAGCTTCTCGTTGCGCAGAAACTCGAACAGCCCGCCGTGAAAGTCGTTGGAGCCGGACTTGATCGACGCGTTCACAACCGCCCCCACGTTGCGGCCGAACTCCGCCGAGAAGTTCGACGTCTGCACCTTGAACTCCTGGATGGCGTCCACCGAAGGCCGGATCACCTCCCCCGTACGGCTCTGCCCCGCATGCTGGTTGCTGTTGTTGTCCATGCCGTCGAGCAGATAGTTGTTGTGGCTGACGCGCATGCCCGACGCGCTGAACCCGCCGAAGCGCGCGCCCGGCGGCGGCGTGTTCGTGCCCGCCGTCAACAGTCCGAGCTGTAGGTAGTTGCGCCCGTTGAGCGGCAGGTCGACGATCTTTTGGTTGTCGATCACCTCGCCCCGCGACGCCTCGGTCGCCTGCAACAGCGGCGCATCGGCCGTCACGGTGACCTCCTCGGAGACCGTCCCCACCTCGAGGATCAGGTCGATCACCGCCTCCTGCCGAATCCGCAGCAAGATCCCCGTCTGGATCGCTCGCTTGAAGCCCGTCACCTCGGCGGAGACCGAGTACTGGCCCACCTGCAGCGGCCGGGAGCGGTAGTGCCCGGTGGCGTCGGACTCGGTCATGTATACGCCGTTGGTTTCCAGGTTCGTAATGGTGATCTCCGCGCCTGGAATCCGCGCGCCGGACGTATCCGTCACGTCCCCCAAAATCACGCCGGTATCGACCTGGGCGCGCAGCGCGGGCGCCGTCGCCGCCAGCAGGGCCGCCCATGAGAAGAACAGCAGCGGCGAACCCAGTCGCCGCAAAAGACTGCGGATTCCTTCCGAAATCATCGAGGACCTCCAAAACGGATCAGACAAAGGCCCCCAAGAGTACCGAATTCACGGGTATCGATCAACCTATTCTCAACTCCCTATTACAGGCTGTTCCGGATAACTGAATCCGGCTGACCTGCGAGTCCGTCCGGCAGCCCTGTCGGCCCCCTCCGAGTTGGCCGATACGTTCCTTGAATGATCGAAAGCGTGGAAGCTCCCCCCGAGAGCGTCATCACCATCCCCAACGGGCTGCCCGGGCTTCCCCAGATGGAGCGCTCGGTGCTGCTCCGGCCCGAAGATCTCGACCCGATCCTGCTGCTGCAGAGCCTGTCGGACGCCAGCGTCAGCTTGCCCGTCGTGCCGGCGCGCGCTATCTCGCCGGACTACCATCCCACGCTCGCGCCCGAGGATCGCCGCGCGCTGGGCCTACCCGAGGACGGTCCGTCCCCGGAGCTGCTCGAGCTGGTCGTGCTGGTGCTCGACAGTCAGGAAGGCGTGGCCGCCTGCAACCTGTTCGCCCCGATCCTGGTGCACCCGCTCACCCGCATCGGCCGGCAGTGCCTCCAACTCGGCAGCGACTACCCAAGCCTGCTGCGGCTGGAAGGGCTCTGACGCCATGCTCGTCCTGCAGAGGCGGGTCGGCGAGTCGATACTGCTGGGGAGCGAGATCGAGGTCCGCATCCTGGGCCTGCGCAACGGCCAGGTCAAGATTGGCGTCATCGCCCCCAAGCACGTGGAGATTCGCCGCAACGAGCTCGAGGAGATCAACCGGCGCGCGGTGGTGGGAGACTGGCGGACGAGCAGCCTCGCCGCCCTGGCTCAGCGGCTCAAGAATGCCGGCCGCGCCGAGGCGGACTCCAAGCCCGACCCGGAGAAGCGGCCCGCCGAGCCCTAACAGCCGCTTCGTCTTTCACTGCCCGGCGGCTTTGCGCGCAATCTGGTAGTTCTGCTGGGCGTCGGCGTCGTCGGGGGTAAACTCCAGCGCCCGCCGGAAGTCGTCGGCGGCCTCGGCGTAGCGGCCGGCCTGGTAGAGCTCCTGCCCCCGCAGCTTGAAGACCTCCGGCCCCAGCCGAGCCTTGTACGTCATCGCCTTCTCAAAGCTCTGCCAGCCTTCCTCGGTCCGCCCGGAGTGGATCTGAGCCACGGCAAGTTGGGCCCAGATCTGCGGCGCCCGCTCGAAGATGTCGAGCGCCCTGCGGTAATACGCGATCGCCTTGTCGTAGTCCTTCGCCTGGGCGGACGCCAAGCCGAGGTTGCTCAACAAAAAGGCCTCCTCCTCCGAGCCCGGCTTCACCAGCTCGGCCGCCCGCTGCCAAGCCTGCTCGGCCTGCATCCGTTGGCCCCTCTGGCTGTAGATCCGCCCGATCCAGGTCCAAGGCCGCTCCTTGTCGGGAGACTTCGAAGCGGCGTCCTGCCACAGCCGAAGCTCGTCCGACCAGACCGCGCTGCGCGCCCAGGCCCCGCCGGCGTAGACGCACAGCAGCGCCCCGGTGACCAGATACGGAGCCTTCGAGCGATACTCAAAGAGTCTCGCCATAACCCATAGCAACAAAAGGAAAAATCCAATCGAAGGAAGATACATCCGGCGCTCGGCGGCGAAGTCCGCCACCGGCACGAAGCTCGAGGTCGGCGCCAAGGCGATCAGGAAGAACAGCACGCCGAACGCCGCCAGCGGAGCCCGCCGGTGGAACCACACCGCCGCCCCAACCAGCGCCAGCAGGCCCAGCAACGCCAGCCACGAGAAGTGGTCGCCCAGCGACGCCGACGGCGCGATGTCCGGGTCGTGATTCAGCCCGAACGGAAACGCCAACTGGCCCAGGTAGCGGAAATACATCCGCAGCTCCGTGAAGAAGTACTCCCGCCAGTCCAGCCCAAACCCAGCCGTCTTGGCGCTGAGCACCGGCTTCACAACCACCAGGAATCCCGCCACCACGCCCAGACCAAACAGCCCGTACGTCGGCCAGCTCTTCTTCAGTCCGCGCCAGTCGCACCGCGACAGCAGCAGGTAATCCAGCAGCACAATCGCCACCGGCAGCGTCAGCTTGTCCTGCTTGGTCAGCACCGTCCCCACGAAGCAGGCCATCACCAGACCCGCCGTGGCCCAACGGCAACGGTCGCGCCACGCCACGAACGACCACAGCCCCGCCAGGTAGAACGTGGCGGCCAACACCTCCGAACGGCTCGAGATGTAGGCGACCGACTCGGTCTGAATCGGAGACAGCAGCCACAGCAGAGGAAGCCCGTAGACGAACAGCGGACGAAACGCCTCCATCCGCCGGTCGAGCTCGATGCGGCCAAACAATGCAGCCATCAACCGCCATAGAATCAGCGCATTGAGGGCATGAAGTAAAACATTGACTAGATGGAAGCCGAATGGCTCGAAACCGCCCGCGAGCCGGTGGTTCGCGATGTAGGTCAGCATCAAGACCGGCCGCAGGGAACGCAGCATCTGCCCCGGATCGGCCGTCCGCACGACGCTGGCGCCTTCCAGCAGGTCATAGTCGTCCAGCACGAACGGACCCTTCAGCGCCGGCGCGTAAACCAGCAGAGCCAGCACGAACACCGCCCCGGCGAACAGCCAGCCCCACGGCAAGCTCGGCGGCGCCGCCGCTGCGGATTGCGGGCCCGCCTCCGACGGAGCGTCCTCAGCCCGGCTCGCGCGTTTGTTCTTCTTGCCGGCGCCCATCCGCGCGCCTCAGACGTCGTACTTGGCCCAGATGGCGTCCCACTTGCCCTGGGACTTGAGGATCAGCTCGATCACTTCCCGAATGGCGCCCGAACCGCCGGCGCGGGGAACCGCGTAGTGCACCAGATCGAGCACTTCCGCCCGGGCGTTGCTCGGCGCGGCGGCCAAACCCACCCGCTTGAGCAGCGGAATGTCGGTCACGTCGTCGCCCACGTAGGCGATCTCGTCGGCCGTCAGCCCCGAATCGTTCATCACCTGCTCCAGCAGCGGCAGCTTTTCGGTGTTGCCCTCGAACAGATACCGCATGTGGGCCGAGCGGGCGCGCTCTTTCACAGCCATCCCGCCGCGGCCGGAGATGATGCCCGTCTCCACGCCGTTCTTCCAGGCCCACTGCAAGGCTATGCCGTCCTGGCAGTCGAAACACTTGGTTTCGCTGGTCGAGCCGTCGGGCATCGGCAGGAAGTAGATCTTCCCGTCGGTGAGCACGCCGTCGCAATCCATGAGGAGGAGCTTGATTTTGCGAGCTCGCTCGACGAGCTCGGCGGGGAACATTTCCGTGACCGACATTAGCCTTCGATTGTATCGTCTTCGAGCCCCTCGGCTCCGCGATACAGCAGGTACAAGCCCGCCATTTGGATCACGTGGTACAGGTCGTTGTGGTTGAGCTGCGGGTGCAGCGCGAAGCCGCTGAGCTGCACGCCCGCGCCGGCGAACGAAACCAACACGCCGGCCGCAATCCAAGCCCCCGCCGGCCGGCCCCTGCGCCGCCACAGCCACAGCCCCGCCACGGCCGCCAGCAGCAGGCTCGGGGCATAGTCCAGAATCACGTAGCGGAACTCGTCGTGGCCGGCCATCCAGGCCCAATACGCCAGCAGCTTCACCAGCGCCGCGGCCCGCACCAGCTTCCAGGCGGCCCCGGCCAGCAGCGTCCGCGCCATCCCCGTCAGCGCCCAGTACGACACCGCGCCGATCGAGAACACCGTGGCCTTCCAAAGCCCGGTCCGGGCCGTCTCTCCCAGCCCCGGCCCGAAGCCGTGCGTCACGCCGCCGAGCAGCGCGCCCAGAGCCAGCGCCAGGAACGCCAAACCCCACGCCCGCACGGCTCGCACCCGCCGCCCTCGGCCCGCCAGCAGCTTGCCGCCCCAGTAGAAACCGAGCGCCGCCAGCGCGAAGTCCGTGAACGTCGTCATCGGCTCGGCGATCGCGAGCAGGGCCGGCAGGGGCATTGCGGTATCTTAATGCTCGCCGTGCTGCAAAAAACACTCCTCGCCGGGCTGCTGGCCCCTTTCTTGCTGGCGGCGCAGACCGCCCCTACCGAGCGCAGCGTCCCCGTGGACCTCTCCGCCTACGAGCCCGGCTTGGTCCGCCTGACGGCTTCGGAGGGCTCTCTCGAGGCGCAATGGCCTGACGAAGCCGGCGTCGACTGGACCGCCCGCTTCTCCCTGGACCCCAAGCGCCCGCTGCTGACCTCCATCCGGGCCGACGGCCAAGAGTTGCTCTCCGACGGTCGGCCCTGGTTTCGCGTCGAGACCGGCAAGCGCCGCCGCGGCTGGAACGCATTTTTTGACAATCCGCCGACCCACCCCGACGGCACCCGCGTCGGCCTCGGCGACTTCTCCCTGCGCGCCGCCAAGGCCGTCACTGTCGGCAACCGCCTCGAGCTGCACTTCGACGGCTTGAAGCTCGGCCTGTTCGACGGCGCCGTGGTGTACACCTTCTACCCCGGCGGACGCCTCTTCCAGCAGGAGGCTCGCGTCCGCACCTACGAAGCCGACGTCGCCTACTACTACGACACCGGCCTCACCTTCGCCGCCCCCGGCGACGAGACCGTCGGCCGCAACATGGATTCGGACTTCGTCTGGTACGACACCGCCGGCGAAATCGTCCGCCACCACGAGAACGGATTCCAGCCCGAGAGAATCCCGGAGAAGGTCCGCCACCGCACCCTGGCCGCTCGCACCGGAGCAGGATCTCTCGCCGTCTTTCCCGCGCCTCATCAATACTTTTTCCCGCGGGACTTCACGTCCAACTTGAGCTACCTTTGGCATCAAGCCTGGCGCGGGCGCATCGGCCTGGGCATCCGCCAGATCGCCGACACCGGCTGGCAGTTCTACCCCTGGATGAACGCCCCGCCCGGAACCGAGCAGCATCTACGGCTGTTCCTGCAGCTCTCGACCCAGGGTCCGGAAGCGGCCCTCGAAGACGTCCTCGCCTACACCCACGGCGACCGCTTTCCCGCCCTCGACGGCTACAAGACCCTGTCGAGCCATTGGCACCTGGCCTACACCATCCAGGCCCTCGAGCAAGGCCCCGACTGGACGCCTCCATTTAAACAATCACTCGAGACTTTGGGCGTAGATGCCTCGATTATTATGGACTTCCACGGCGATGGTCATCCCCGCGACCTGACGGATTTGCGCCTCCGCGAGCTCGACGCCTTCTTCCGCGCCTGCCGCTCGCAGTCCGACGACGAGTTCCTGCTGATCCCTTCCGAGGAGGCCAACGTACACTTCGGCGGACACTGGGCGATGGTCTTCCCCAAGCCCGTCTACTGGTTTATGGATCGCCCCGAGGGCGGCGCCTTCGAGACCACGCATCCGCAATATGGCAAAGTCTACTCCGCCGCGAATGCTGAAGAGCTGCTGGAGCTGGCGCGGCGCGAGAGGGGCTGGATGTATCAGACCCACGCCCGCACCAAGGGCTCCACCGGCTACCCCGACAAGATCAAGGACGAGCCCTGGTTCCGTGACGACGCCTGGTTCGGCGCCGGCTTCAAGGCCCTGCCGTCGGACCCCTCTTCGCCGCGCCTGGGCGACCGCGTCTTCCAGCTCCTCGACGACATGCAGAGCTGGGGACTCCACAAAAAAGCGCTCGGCGAAGTCGATGTTTTCCAGAATGATACGACCCATGAGCTCTATGCTCACATGAACATCAATTACGTACGCGCCGACCGCCTTCCGGACTTCGATCACTACGACCAGATCCTCCAGCCGCTGCTCGACAACGAGTTCTTCGTGACCACCGGAGAGGTGCTGCTGCCGGAGGTCGAGATCGGCGTCGGCGACCCCAACACGGTCCGCGTGAAGGCGGAGGTCCGCTGGACCCTCCCTCTGACCTTCGCCGAGATCGTCTGGGGCTCGGGAGACGAGGTGCACCGCGAAACCATCCCGCTCACCGCCACCAAGGCTCACGGCCAAGAGCGGTTCGAGTGGTCCGTGCCGGCGCCGTCCTGGGACTGGGCCCGCGTGGCCGTCTGGGACGTGGCCGCGGACGGCGCGTACGTGAACCCGATTTGGAGGAAAGCGCAATGAGACCCACACTGCTGCTGTTCGCCCTGCTCGCCGGCTGCGGCTCGGCGCCGTCGTCTCCGGAGGCCTCGGAGTCGGCGGAATCGTCCGGGCCGTCCATCCGTTTCGAGCAGGCTCCCGGCCGGGTGGACGTCTTCTACGGCGACGCTCCGCTCACGGCCTTCCACTACGAGGAGAAGTGGGACAAGCCGTTCCTCTACCCGATCGTCACCCCCTCCGGCAAAACGCTTTCGCGCGGCTACCCCGTCGCCGACCGGCCCGGGGAGCACACCGACCACATCTGGCATCGCGGCATCTGGTTCGGGCACGGCGAGATCAACGGCGAGGACTTTTGGCGCGAGAAAGGCCGCGACCAGACGGCCGTCCTCGTCCCGGCCGGCGAGCCCACGGTCCAAGGCAACGCTCTCAGCGCCACCCTCCTCATGCGGACGCCCCAAGGCAAGCAGCTCGGCTCCATCTCCGAGACGTTCGCCTTCGGGCAAGAGCAAGACCTGCGTACCATCGACGCCCGGATCGAGGTCCTGGCCGATCAGGGCGAAGCCTTGACCCTGGGAGACACCGAGGACGGCGGCTTCGCCTTCCGCCTCTCCGACGCCTTCCGCGAAGACATGGGCGGCATCCTGCGCAACGCCGAGGGGCTCCACGGCGCCGACAACATCTGGGGCAAGCCGGCCCGCTGGGTGGACTACTCGGCCATGATCGACGGCGGCTTGGCAGGCGTGGCCCTGTTCGACCATCCCCGCAACCTGCGCCACCCCACCCGCTGGCACGCCCGCAACTACAGCCTCAACGCCGCCAACCCGTTCGGCCTCGGCGACTTCACCGGAGACGAATCGGCCGACGGCAGCTACACGATCCCGGCCGGCGGGACCCTCACACTGCAATATCGGGTGGTGATCTACGACGGCTCGCCGGACCTGGAGGCGCTGTACCAGGGCTTCGCGCACTGAGGCAGGCAGGCCAGCCCGTGGCGCACGGGAGCCGAAGCCGGCTGCCGTTCCCGCTCGGAAGGATGCCACGGCACGGCCAACTCGAACGGCAGAATGAAGCTCAGCCCCCAGGCCGCCGTGCGGCGCACGCCCGGGTGCGCGGTGACTGCGGCCAGCAGCATCGCCACGATCCAGACCCGGAGCAGACTCGCGGCCATCTGAGGGTTCTACGCGCCACGCCCGCGCGAGGTTACTCGTCGAAGCAGTAGAGGGCCGACCGCGTGCGGACGTAGATCATCGAATCCGTCAGCACCGGCGTCGCCCAAACCTCTTCTCCCATATCGTTCACGTGGACCACTTCCCACTGCGGCCCCGGCTCGAGCACCGAGATCTTGCCCGTCTCCGCCGCCATGAAGATTTTTCCGTCGGCCGCCACCGGCGAAGCGAAGTAGCGGTCCATCGCCTCCCGCAGCCGCCCCTGCTTGGTGACCTCGCCGGACTTCTTGTCCAGCGCCGTCACAATGCCGCCGTCCTTCACCAGGTAGAGCACATCGCCCAGCAGCAACGGGCTGGGCACGTTGGGCAGGGTCTTGTAGTAGCGCCACTTCACCGCCGACTCGGTCATGTCGCCCTCGCCGCCGAGCCGAATCGCCTGCACCGCGTTCACCACGGCCTTCTTGCGGCGATGGTGCTCCCAGTCGCGGTCTTCCACAAAGCCGCTGCGGTCCAGGTCCACGTTGAAGAAGACGCGCTTGGCCTCCTCCGGCCCCTTCAAGTGGCTCAGCTCCTCCAGGTCGAGCTTGCCGTCCTTGTTGGCGTCGTGCTCGGCCAGCACCACGTCAAAGGTCGGCAGATCCTCCTGCTCGCCCAGGTCCGACTCGCCGGCCCAGCCCACCACGTAAATCGTGTCGTCGTCCATCACCGGCGTCGGCTTGAGCTGCCAGGTCAGGCTGCGCACGTACCACACGATCTCGCCGGTCTCCACGTCATAGGCCTTCAGCTCGTAGGAGCCCGGAATCAGCACCTGCAGGTTGCCCTTCGGCGGCTGCCACAGCACCGGCGTCGAGAAGCCGCGCAGAGCGAACGGCCGCTCCTTGCGCCACAGGATCTTGCCGGTCTTCGGGTCGGCCGCCAGGATGTACGAGTCCGTCTCGGAGTCGCAAACCTGAATCACCTTGCCCGCCGCCAGAATGGGCGACGAGCCCAAGCCCATCGGGTTGTTGAACGGCCCCAGCGGAATCCGCCACAGCTCGTTGCCGTCCGGGCCGTAAGCCAGCATCCCAAAATCCTGGAAGAACACGAACACGTTCTGCCCGTCGGTCACAGGGCTCGGCGACGCCGGATTGTTGGGCTCGCGCAAAAAGCCTTCCCGCGTGCGCTGCACCTCGCGCCGCCACTTCACCCGGCCCGTCTTGCGGTCCAGCGAGATCGTGAAGAGCTTGTCGCCCTCGAAGCCGGTCAGGAAGATCGAGTCCGTCCCAAAAACCGGCGAGGAGTCTCCCTCCGGCAAAGCCGTCTTCCAAACGACGTTCTTGTCGGGACCGAATTCGGTGGGAATCCCCACTTCCTCGCTCAACCCCGAGCCGTTGGGGCCGCGAAAGCGATCCCATTGCCCGTTCGGAGCGGCCAGACACACGGAAAGGGAAGCGGTGAACAGCAGCGCCGGAAGTCGCATGGAAAGACTATAACAACCCCCGCAAGCCCCCGAAACCAGCCCGTAACAACCGCTCCCCCGCGCGTTTCTACCGGGCATGGAACCGAAGACGCGAAAGACCCTCTCGAGCGTCGGCATGATCATCCTGGCGGTGGTGAGCTTCCTCGCCGGCGTCTCGATCATCATCGATGCGGTCAACGATTCGGTGGTGCAGCAGGAGACCACGGCCGTGCCCACCGACGCCCCGATGAAGACCAGTCCGCCCTCGGACAGCTCCATCGGGCAGGAGGCCGGCCCCTACCGCTGAAGTAGACCGAAGACGGCTTCCACGACGCGATCCACGTCCAGGCAGCCGTCGGCGATCAAATCAGCCGAGGCTCGGCTCGGCTCCACGTACTGTGCGTGCATGGGGTCCACGGTCGCCGCGAACTGAGCCGTCACCGACTCCGGCGTGCGTCCCCTCTCCTCCACGTCCCGCCGACGGCGCCGCGAGAGCCGCACGTCCCGCCGGGCGTCTACATACACTTTCAGGTCCAGCAAAGCCCGCAGCGAGGGATCGTGCAGCGCCAGCAGCCCCTCCACCACCATCACCGGCGTAGGCTCCGCCGGAACCCTCTGCGCCAGCCGCGTATGCGAAGCGAAATCATACGCGGGCCGCTCCACGGCGAGCCCTTGGCGCAGGCTCCCCACCTGTTCCAGCAGCAGCGGCCAGTCGAGCGCATCGGGATGGTCGAAGTTCGTCCGAGCGCGCTCGTCCAGCGACAGGCCGCCCAGGTCGCGGTAGTACCAATCCAGCTCCACCAGCAACGCGGGCCGGCCCGGCTCCACGCGCTCGGCCAGCCGCCGCGCCAGCGTCGTCTTCCCCGCCCCGGACCCGCCGCCAATGCCCACGACGAAAGGCTGCATCGCGGTCTATTCTAAGAGGCCGATGCTGCGCTTTGCTCTCCTCCTCGTCCTCGCCACGGCGGCCGCCGCCCAGTCCGGCTTGGTGGAACAGTACACCCAGGCGATCCGCAACGGCGGCTCGACGCCCGAGCTGCACGTCCGCCGCGGCATGGCCCGCTTCGTCGCCAACGACGTCAAGGGCTCCATCGAAGACTTCGACCGCGCCGCCGAGTTGCAGCCCGCCGTCGCCCCGCAACTCTGGCAGCGCGGCATCAGCTACTACTACGTCGGCGAATACCGCAAGGGCTACCAGCAGTTCGAGCTGCACCAAACCGTCAACCCCAACGACGTGGAGAACGGCGCCTGGCACTTCCTCTGCCTCGCCCGCGCCGAAGGCGTCGACGAAGCCCGCAAACGCGCCCTCCCCATCGGCCGCGACGGACGCATCCCCATGGCCGAGGTCTGGAAGCTGTTTCGCGGTGAAGCGACAGCCGAGCAGGTCATGGCCCGCGCCGAGCAAGACGGCTCGCCGGACGCCCTGCTCTACGCCCGCCTCTACCTGGGCCTCTACTACGCCGCCCTAGGCGACTCCGCCAAGGAGCGCGAATACATCGCCGCCGCCGCCAAAGACGCCCCGGCCCATTACATGGGCAGCGTCGCCCGCGTCCACGCCAAGTTCCTGGGCCTCTAGCCGCCGCGCCCTACCGCCACTGCCGCGACAAGCCCGCCTCCGCACCAACCGGCGACACAGAGCCGCGGGCGTGAGCCCGCGACCACGGAAGCCCCCCGCCGCACACGACACGTACACTACAAAGGGACCCATGGTGAGAGCCGCCAGCGAAGACAACAGCCGCATGTCCCTGCGAATCCACTCCGAGGACAAAGCGCTACTGATCCGGGCCGCCGCCATCGAGCAGACGGACCTCACGGAATTCGTGCTCCGCCACGTCCTGCGCGCCGCCCGCCAAGTCATCGACCAGGCCGAGCGCGTCCAACTTTCCGAGCGGGACACCCTACTGGCGCTGGAGCTACTCGAAAGCCCGCCGGCGCCGAACGCAAAGCTGCGCGCAGCCGCCCAGGGCCTGCCGCATCCCGCAACGACTTCCTGAGTCGGCGGGACAGCCCCCCTCACCCACGAAACTCGTACTCCTCCAGCGACGCCGGAAACATCTCGATCGAATACCCCGGCGCCGTCGGCGGCATGTACCGCCCCCCCTTCATCACCACCGGATACCGGAAATGCTCATGCAAGTGGTCCACATACTCCACGATCCGGTCCTCTAGCGAACCGCTCACGCAGATGTAGTCGATCAGCGACAGGTGCTGCACGTACTCGCACAGCCCCACGCCCCCGGCGTGCGGACACACCGGCTTGCCGTACTTCGCCGCCATCAGCATCACAGCGAAAATCTCGTTCACGCCCCCCAGCCGCGCGCTGTCGATCTGCACGAAGTCGATCGCATCCGCCGTAATGAACTGCTTGAACAGGATGCGGTTCTGGCACATCTCGCCCGTCGCCACGCCGATCGGGTGCTCCAGCTCCCGTAGCGCCTCGCGGATCGCCTTGTGCCCCAGCACGTCGTCCGGCGAGGTCGGCTCCTCGATCCACCACGGACGAAACTCCGCCAGCGCCTGCATCCACTCGATCGCCTGCCCGACCTCCCACACCTGGTTGGCGTCGGTCATCAGCTTGCGCTCGTAGCCGATCTCCTCGCGCAGAATGCGGCAGCGGCGAATGTCGTCCTGCAAATCGCGGCCGACCTTGATCTTCAGATGCGTCCAGCCGGCCTGCACGCCTTCGCGGCTCAGCCGCCGCAGCTTGTCGTCGGGGTAGCCCAGCCATCCCGCCGAGGTCGTGTACGCCGGGTACCCCACGGCTTCCATCTCCGCCAGCCGCGCCGCCTTGCCGGGCGCCTTCGCCTGCAGCAGCGCCAGGGCCTCCTCCGGCGTCAGCGCGTCCGTCAGGTAACGGAAGTCGATCAGCCGCACCTGCTCTTCCGGAGACATCTCCGCCACCAGTCGCCACACCGGCTTGCCCTCGGCCTTCGCCCACAGGTCCCACACCGCGTTCACCACCGCGGCCGTCGCCAAGTGCGTGGCGCCCTTGTCCGGCCCGGTCCAGCGCAACTGGCTGTCGCCGGTAATGTGCCGCCAGAAGGCGCCCATGTTCTCGCTGAACGATTCCAGCGTCCGCCCTACCACCAGACGCGCCAGCGAGCGCGCCGCCGCGGCGACGATCTCATTGCCGCGCCCCAGGGTAAACGTCAGCCCGTGGCCCTCCAGCCCCGGCTGGTTCGTGCGCAACACCACGTAGACGGCGGAATAGTCCGGGTCCGGGTTCATGGCGTCGGAGCCGTCCAGGTGCTGCGAGGTGGGGAAGCGGATATCGCGGACAACGAGGTCGAGGATTTCGATGGGCATGGGACTCTTCAGGATCAAGGAAGGCGGGCGCCGGCGGCAACAGCCTGCGTTGCCAACCCTCCCTGCAAACGCCTACAATCGCCCCACCATGCCGCTGAAAACCGCCGCCGTTCTGCTGTTGTTGGCCCTGTCGCCCGCCCTTTTGCCCGGCCAACGCTCCATCGCGGTCGAAGAGTGGGGCGCGGCGCCGTCAGGCGAGCGCGTTCAGCTCTACACCCTCGCCAACAGCCGCGGCGTCGTGCTCCGCGTCACCACCTACGGCGGCATTCTGGTCTCGCTCGAAGTCCCCGACAAGGCCGGCCGCCGCGGCGACGTCCTGCTCGGCTTCGATTCGCTCGAAGGTTACCTGGGCGTGCATCCCTACTTCGGCGCCCTCATCGGCCGCTACGGCAACCGCATCGCCAAGGGCGTCTTTCCGCTGGACGACCGCCTCTACACGCTGGCCGTCAACAACGGCGCCAACGCCCTGCACGGCGGCATTCAAGGCTTCGACAAACGCGTCTGGGCGGCCGTGCCGTTCGAAGCCGCCGACGGCGTCGGCCTGAAGCTGCGCTACATCAGCGCCGACGGCGAAGAGGGTTACCCCGGAACCCTCGCCGTCGAGGTGCGCTACACCCTCACCGACGACAACGCCCTCCGCCTCGAATACCAAGCCACCACTGACGCGCCCACCGTCCTCAACCTCACCAACCACGCCTACTTCAACCTCAAAGACGCCGGCCGAAGCCCTGTCCTCGACCACGAAGTCCAAATCGAGGCCGACCACTACACGCCTGTCGACGAAACCCTCATTCCGCTCGGCCGCCCGGAGCCGGTGGAGGGCACGCCCTTCGACTTCCGCGAGCCGCACAAGCTCGGCGAGCGCATCGACGCCGACGACGAGCAGATCCGCTTCGGCGGCGGCTACGACCACAACTACGTGCTGCGCCGCCGCAACGCCGACGACCTCGAGCACGCCGTCACGGTCTACGAACCGACCTCAGGCCGCGTAATGGAAGTCTGGACGACGCAACCAGGCGTACAGGTCTACACTGGCAACTTCCTGGACGGCAGCGTCAAGGGCAAATCCGGCGTCGCCTACCAACGCCGCGCCGCCCTCTGCCTGGAGACCCAGCACTACCCGGACTCCCCCAACCAAGAAGCCTTCCCCTCGGCCGCCCTTTACCCCGGCGAGCTCTACAAATCCACCACGGAATACCGATTCAGCACGCGCTAAGACCCCCGAGACGCAACCAAGTCACAAACCAATGAGCACCCGGCTTTAGCTGGGTGTTCGATGCCGCGAACCCACGGCCCAAACCCAACCGAACCAAAGCATCGAACCGCCGGAAAATCCCGACAATTCGCCGCCCCACAAATCAAATGAGCACCCGGCTTCAGCCGGGTGCTCGATGCCGCGAACCACAACCGGACCCCAACCGAACTACAGCCTCGAACCGCCGGGAAATCCCGGCGGTTCCCCAGGCCGCCCACGGCGGCGTTCCGGCCTGTCTCCATCCGGTCAACCGCACGGCTCCGAAAGCCCCTGACACCCCGTCCTCGACCGAACGCGACGCCAGACCGCATGTTGTACTGCTTTGCCACGCGAAAAATTTGTGTGCTACAGTCGGCATTGTGGACAGCCGATCCCACAGGCTGAGCGGTCACGGCGCATTTCACTGCGCGCTGATCGTCTTCGCTTGTGTCGTGATGGTTCTCCTCAGCGGCATCTCTTCAGCTCAGCTGACAGGCACTGACCGGCTGACTCGACAGATTGACCATCGCGTCGAGCAAATTGAAGCGCCGAACCAAACCGCTACGCCGGTCTTCCCCGTCGGCGTCCGTTGTGCGGAAGACCTCCTCGAAGAGGTGGTCGAACTCGCCGAACCCGCGGATGACGACGAGCGGACCAAGCACTACCTCCTACGACTCGGCATAGCCGGCTTCGAAAGCCCCACAGGCCTCTACGATTCGTCGGCCGATCGAGCGGAAACCCGCTTTCGGCTGCGCGCGTTTGCAAGCCGCGGCTCCCCTTCAGCCTAGTTTTACGCGACCTCCTGTTGGTACTGCCGGACTAACGGCAGCAAGCTGATTCCCTATTGCTCATCCCCCGCTGGATGTGGGAGGGAACTGCGTAAATGTCCTGACTGCCGAACCATGACCGATGGTGACGCGCTAGTCTATCGGCCGATAAGGATTCGGATGGGCGGAGGGTCTCGAGCAAGCTGCATGCCAATGATCGAAATTTCAGAAACAGAGTCTACAGCCAAGGCCGGGTGGAGAGGGCGCGCGCTTGCCGCGACAGTACTTGCGTTCGTTGCCACGATGGGGGTCGGGTGCATTCCAAAGCCCCCCGCGGGGATGGCGCGCGACCCGATCCGTGAAGTACCTGACACTTTCGCCGGGCTGAGCGACACGCGAAATTCGGGTCTGATCCCGTGGCGAGACTTCTTCGAGGACGACCACTTGGTGGCGCTCGTCGAGGAGGCCCTCCAGCACAATCAGGAGCTCAACATCTCCATCCAGGAGACGTTGGTCGCCAACGCCGAGATCATGGCTCGGATTGGCGAGTACCAGCCCAAAGCGGGCTTCGGCGTCGGCGCCGGGAACGAACACGTCGGAAAGTTCACCAGCCAGGGGCAGAGCGACGAGATGGCCGACATCGGTCCGAATCTCCAGGACTACGAGCCCGGGCTCTACTCGTCGTGGGAAATCGACATCTGGGGGCGCCTCCGAAACCTGGCCAGCTCCGCGTCCCACCGATACCTGGCGAGCATCGAAGGTCGGAACTTCATGGTGACGCGTCTGGTCGCCGAGATCGCCAGCAGCTATTACGAGTTGTTGGCGCTCGACCGGCAGCTCCAGGTCGTCACCAACAACATCTCACTCCAGGAGCGGTCGCTCGAGCTCGCACGCGCGCAGTTCCAGGCGGGTCGCGCTACCTTGGCGGCCCCGGCGCGGTTCGAGGCCAACCTCCGAGCCATGCAGAGCTCGCAGTACTCCATCCAGCAGCGGATCATCGAGACCGAGAACCAGCTCAACTTCCTGGCCGGTCGCTTCCCCAAGCCGATCGATCGGTCGACCAACGAGTTTCTCGACCTGCAGCCCGCCGCCATGGCGGTGGGCGTCCCCTCCGAGCTTCTGGCGAATCGTCCCGACGTTCGCCAGGCGGAGCTCGAGCTGGCGGCAGCGGGGCTCGACGTTGAGGCGGCCAGAAAAGCCTTCTATCCCACTCTCGGGATCGAAGCGGTCGTCGGCTACCAGTCGTTCGCCTTGGCCAAGCTGGTCAACACGCCCGACTCGCTGCTCTACAGCACCTTCAGCAGAGCGTTTGCGCCCCTGCTCAACCGGAAGGGAATCACGGCCGACTACTACTCGGCGAACTCCCGCGAGATGCAGGCGGTGCTCCACTACGAGCGAGCCGTCCTGATCGCTTTTGTCGAGGTCAGCAACCGCGTGAGCCTCACACGAAATCTCAGCCAGGGCTATGGGCTGAAGCAACAACAGGTCGGCCGCCTCGCCCAAGCGGTCGATATCTCGACTGAACTCTTCAATTTGAATCGAGCCGAATACCTGGAAGTGCTTACAGCTCGGCGTGAATTGCTCGAGGCACAGCAGGAGCTCGTTGAAATGAAGCAACGGCAGATGGTTGCAACCGTAACTCTGTATCAAGCCCTTGGCGGCGGCTGGCGCGACACCGGTCTAACGCCTGTAGACGGAACTGACGCCGATCATCAATTCACCCCGGAGGTGCGGCCGTGAAGCTGCAGCATCATCTACGAGCTGCGCTCATCGTAGCCGGCCTAGGCCTCCTGACCGGCGCTTGCTCGAGGGAGCAGCCGACCGAAGAGGGCGCCCATGAAGAGGCGGAGCACCCCATCATACTGACCACTCCCAAGATCATGGACGTGCCCACAACGCAGTCCTACGTCTGCCGACTGCACTCCCGGCGCCACATCGAAATCCGCGCCTTGAATGAGGGGTACCTCGAAGAGATCCGCATTCAAGAGGGCCAGGCAGTCATGGCCGGGGATCGTCTCTACGACGTTTATCCGGTCCTGTATCGCACTCGGCTCGAGGCCGAAAAGGCCGAGCTGCGTCTCGCCGAGATCAATCTGCAGAACACGCAACGACTCGCCGACAAAGGCTTCGTGTCAGCCCCGGAGCTGGCCCGGGCCAAGGCCGAGCGAGCCCGAGCGCAAGCCAATGTCGACCGCGCCACGGCCGAGTTCGGATTCACGAGCATCCTCGCTCCGTTCGACGGCATCGTGGGTCGCCAACTCATGCAGCAGGGAAGCCTGATCGAAGAGGGCGACACCCTCACGACCATGTCCGACAACCTGGTGATGTGGGTCTACTTCAACGTCCCCGAAGCCGACTACCTGCGATTCAAGGCCTTACCGGGCGCAAGCAGTCCCGACTCACCTCGGACGCTCGACCTTCCCGGTGCAACAATCCAGATTCGACTTGCGAACGGGCAGATCTACGATAAGAACGCCGCCACGACGCTGACCATCGAATCCGAGTTCAACAGAGCCACCGGTAACATCGAGTTCCGCGCCGACTTCCCCAACCCGGAACGCCTCCTGCGCCACGGTCAGACCGGCACGCTGCTGATCAACCGGAAGATCCCGAAAGCCTTGGTCATCCCGCAGCAGGCCACCTTCGAGATCCTCGACCGGCAGTACGTCTACGTCGTCGACGAGAACGAAGTCGCGCACCAACGCCAGATCACCATCGCCCAAGAGCTCGAAGACATCTTCGTCCTCAACACCGGCCTCTCCGCCGACGAGACGTTCGTGCTCGACGGAGTCCGCCAGGTCCGTGATGGCGAGCGCCTGGAGCACACAGAGACTGTTTCGCCCGAGGAAGCGGTCAGCAACCTCAAACACCACGCCGAGTAGGGGCGGCTGAGAGCCATCATGTTTACTCAGATTCTCCACCGTCCCGCTCTGGCGATCGTCCTGTCGATCATCATTGTGTTTCTGGGGGGGCTCGGAATTACGACCCTCCCGGTCGCCCAGTTTCCCGCCGTCGCACCCCCCACCGTCAACGTAGGCATTGCGTATCCCGGAGCCAGCGCCCTGGTGCTGACCGATTCCGTTCTGATTCCTCTCGAGCAGTCGATCAACGGCGTCCAAGGCATGCGCTATATGGTCTCCGCCGCGACCAGCGCCGGAGAGGCGACGATCCGCATCTTCTTCGAGCCGGGCACCGACCCCAACATCAACGTCGTCAACGTGCAGAACCGCGTCAACATCATGTTGAGTCGGCTCCCCCCCCTGGTTGTCCGCGAAGGTATTCTCGTCAGCCAGGTCGTGCCCAGCATGTTGATGTACCTCAACCTGTACAGCACGGACCCAAACACCGATCAGAAGGACCTCTTCAACTACGCCAACGTGTACGTCATGCCGGTGCTCAAGCGCATCAAGGGCATGGGTATCCCGGTCAACCTGGGCAACCGCACGTTTGCCATGCGCGTCTGGCTCAATCCGGAGCGCATGCGCGCCTACGACGTATCGGTCGACGACGTCATGGAGGCCTTGGCCGAGCAGAGCATCATCGGATCGCCGGGCCGCCTCGGTCAGGCGACGGGCATGACCTCCCAGTCAAAGGAGTACGTGCTCACTTACATCGGCCGCTTCAATGAGCCGGAGCAGTACGCCAACATCATCTTGAAGGCCACGCCGGAAGGCGAAATTCTCCGACTCAAAGACGTCTGCGTGCCGCCAATCCCCGACGGCGCCGGGGGCGAGGAAGCGAGCGGCGTCGAGCACGCCAGTGTCGAGCTCGGCTCGGAGTTCTTCGACATCTATTCCGACGTCAACGGTCGTCCGGCCGCCTCCATCGTCTTGAAACAGACGACGGGCTCCAACGCCGCCGAGGTCATCGAGAGCGTCAAAACAACGCTCGAAGAGCTCAAGAAGTCGTTCCCTCCCGGGATGGACTACGAGATTGCGTACGACGTCTCCCGGTTCGTCGAGGCCTCCATCGAGCAGGTGCTCCACACGCTCCTGGAAGCGTTCATCCTCGTGTCGCTGGTGGTCTACATGTTCCTGGGCGACCTGCGCTCCACGATCATTCCGACCCTCGCGGTGCCTGTATCGCTGATCGGCAGCTTCTTCGTACTGCAGTTGATGGGCTTCTCCATCAACCTGATCACGCTGTTCGCCATGGTCTTGGCCATCGGCGTCGTCGTTGACGACGCCATCGTGGTCGTCGAGGCCGTCCACGCCAAAATGGCCGAGACGCACCTTGCACCCTATCGGGCCACCATGGAAGTGCTCAAGGAGATCAGCGGCGCGATCATCGCAATCACACTGGTCATGACCGCCGTGTTCGTTCCGGTGACCTTCGTCCCGGGCCCGGTGGGCGTGTTCTACCGCCAGTTCGGCGTGACCATGGCTTCGACGATCATCCTTTCCGGTGTGGTCGCGTTGACCCTCACGCCGGTGCTGTGCGCCATGGTCCTGAAGCCTCATCAGCACCAGCACGCTGAAGAGACGACGCACAAAGGCCTGCTCGGAAAGCTTCGAGGGGTCAAGATCCGGACGCTGCTCGGGTACATCCTCGTGGGCCTCCCGATCCTCGCCGGCATCACCTATCTCGCCTATGAGCTTTGGGGACGCCTCGGCTTCCTGCTGGTCCTCGTGCCCTTGATCCAAGGGCCGTTCAGCCGCGCCATCGACAAAGTCACCGATATCTACGCGTTCCGCATGCTGCGGCCGATCGTCACGCTCCGGTTCGTAACCATGGCGGTCATCGGGGCCTTTGCGTACGGCATCATCACGACGAGCGGCATCCTCCCGCAAGGCTTCATCCCTGGTGAGGACCAGGGCATGATCTACGCCGTTCTTCAGACCCCGCCCGGGTCGACGCTGGAATATACCAACGCCAAGGCGCAAGAGCTCGAGCGGATCGCTGAGGAAATCGAGGGCATTCGCAGCGTCACTTCGGTGGCGGGCTACGAGGTGCTGACCGAAGGTCGCGGCTCGAACGCCGGTACGGCCATCATCAACCTCGATGACTGGTCCGAACGCTCCGAGACGTCGTCCGAGATCATCGCGCATCTCAAGGAAAAGACCAGCGAGATGACGAACATCAAGCTGGAGTTCTTCGAGCCGCCCGCCATTCCCGGCTTCGGCGCAGCAGGCGGCATCTCCTTGCGCGTGCTGGATCAAACGCAATCGAGTACGGCCGACTACAAGCTGCTCGGCGAGATCAACGACCAGTTCATCGCCGCCCTGGAGGAACGCAAGGAAATCGGCAGTGTGTTCACGTTCTACGCGTCCGACTACCCGCAGTACGAATTGGTCATCAACAACGATGTGGCCATGCAGAAGGGCGTGTCGATTTTCGATGCGTTGAACAACCTCAACATCCTCATTGGCAGCACCTACGAGCAGGGCTTCGTTCGATTCAACCAGTTCTACAAGGTGTACGTGCAGGCCTGGCCGCAGTTCCGGCGGATTCCCAAGGATCTGGGCGACCTCTTCGTGAAGAACGAGGGCGGGGAGATGGTTCCCTACTCGGCGTTCATGGAGATGAAGAAAACCCAGGGCCTGAACGAGATCACGCGATACAACTTGTACCCCTCGGCCGCTATTCAGCTCGTGCCGGCCGCGGGCTACTCGACCGGTCAGGCCATTGAAGCCGTGCAGCAGGTCGCCGACGCGACCTTGCCCCGCGGATATGCCCTGGGCTGGGAAGGCCTGTCCTGGGACGAGTCGAAGAAGGGCAACGCGGCGGTCTACATCTTCCTGATCGTGGTCGTGTTCGTCTACCTCGTGTTGGTTGCGCAGTACGAGAGCTTCCTGATTCCTCTGGCGGTGGTTCTGTCGCTGCCGGTCGGCATCTTCGGCTCATTCTGGTTCTTATATACCTTCGGATTGGCGAATGACGTCTGGGCTCAGCTCGGCATGATCATGCTGGTCGGTCTGTTGGGCAAGAACGCGATTCTGATCGTAGAGTTTGCGGTCCAGCGTCGAAACGAGGGCGCATCGATCAAGGACGCCGCGATCGAAGGCGGAAAACTCCGCTTCCGGCCCATCCAGATGACCTCCTTCGCCTTCGTCGCAGGTCTCATTCCGCTGGTCGTCGCCCACGGCGCCGGCGCAATTGCCAATCGGACCATCGGAGTCACGGGCGTCGGCGGCATGCTTCTCGGCACTGTGCTCGGCGTGCTGGTGATCCCGGGTCTGTACTACATCTTCGGCCGCATTTCGGACGGACGCGAGCTCCTTCGCGACGAAACGAATGTTCCTTTCAGTGAAGGTCACGGCGAACACTAATCCAAAGAAGAGAACGCGGAGTTGAATGATGACCAACCCAAAGCCGGTCGTCGTGGCATTGCCCCTCGACCACCAAACCGATGACCTGTTGGCTACGGCGCTGGAGCTCGGCCGACGGCTCCAGTGCCCCTTGGTCGTAGTCCATGCGCTCGGCAGGCGCCGCCTGGAGAGCGAACCGAGCGCCGCCAACCGTATCGCCAAGGCAAAACAGACCCTCGGTCTGCGGCTGCAACCGCTCTGGAAGGCGGGGCTGGATGTTCAGGAGGTGGTGGAGATCGGCGTTCCCTCCGACCTTGCGATCAACACGGCCCTGCGCATGAGCGCTCAGCTCATTGTCACGGGCGGCGGTCGGCCGGCTACCATCCGGCGATGGCTCGTGGGCTCGACGGTCGAGGAGATCGTCCACACCGCGGTCGTCCCGGTGTGGGTCGTCCGTGGAGAGGGGACCGACAATCGGCCCGTGCTCTGCCCGATCAACCTCAACTCGCCATCCAAGCTCGGGCTCGCATCCGCCGTCCGGATGGCTCGGCTCTTCCAGGCGCCTCTCCGCGTCTTGACCGTCCTATCGGACCGATCGCCGAGCGACGGGCCATCGGTCGACGAGGCGCGCCGGGATCTGGAGAAGATGCTGGCCGAGCACGACTTGGACGGGCTCCGCGTCGCCGTCGACGTGGTGACGGGAAATCCGGCCGAACGCATTCTCGACGCCGCGGACGAGGCAGGGATGCTCGTCATCGGCAGTCGGGGTTTCGCCCCGCTGTTTCCCGAACGGCTCGACGCAGTCACCACGCGTGCGCTTCGTTACAGCCAATGCAGCATCCTGTCGGTCCGAGAGGTGCATGTCGACCTCCAAGCCAGCGAGGTCGAGCTAACGAGTCTGGCGGACGCTTGTCGCATCACTTGGCAGTTGATCGAGGACAACCGGGCGGCCGAGGCGCTTCCTTTGATCGAGCCGGCGGCCCAGCGCGCTCCCTACAATGCGACGATCCAGGAGGCCTACGCCATCGTCCTCGAGAAAGCGGGACAAGAGGTGGAGGCCCGAGCCCGCCATGAGCTCAGCAGGATGATTCGCACCCGCATCGACCGCACTTGAGCCGCCGCACAAAACGCGCGCCCGGCTTCAGCTGGGCGCGCTGCCACGAACCCACGGCCCAACCCCAACCGACCCAAAGCATCGAGCCGCCGGGATCTCCCGGCGGCTCCCCACCCAAATCGGCCCCACAACCGGGCAGCCGAAAGGCTTGACACCCCGCGCTACCCTAGAACCAGCCAGGCCCACCCATGTCAGCCGCCGGGACCACCGCACTCGAAATCGCATCGACCAGCGCCCGGCCGACAAATTTCGACCCACACCCCCCGCCAAGCCCGCCAACCTGAGCCGAAAATGGCTCACTTTGGCTCAGAATGGCTCACTCTGGCTCACTTTTCGACAAAAAACTCGCACAAGCGCCCGCCGGATTGGGAAAGCAATCCTCGTCCTCGCCCCCTCGCGGCTTCAGGCAGGCGAAGTCCTTCTCGATCAACACCTTGGTGACCGAACCGTCGCGGCTCCGAACGGCTTCTCTGATCCCCTCCTCTCCGGACTCGCCCCATCGCGACGCCTGCGCGGCCGGTACGCGGACTTCAATGCAACCGTCGCGAAAGTCCGCCTCCAGCACGGTCAGGTCCGGATCACGCCGCAACCCGTAACGCAGCGCCGAAGAGCCCACGCGGGTGGACTCCTCGACGCAGCCTTCCGCCATCAAACGCGCGACCTCGCCCTGGGTCAGGCGGAGCCGGATCGTATCGCCCTTCAGTCGCAGCTTCATACGGATTCCTCCCGGGGTCACAGCTTGTACGCCACGAACAGGTACGTGAAGGTGTTGCCGTGGCCGGGCGTCCGCTCCTTCAGAAAACCGCCCGGCGCCAGGTAGCCGACGCCGCCTCCCAGCGTCAGGATCGGCGTGAGAGGCAGGGTGACCGTGAGATCGACCTCATCCCCGATCTTGGTTGCCACCGCGCCACGCACGGGGGCCGCCACGGTCCGGACGCCGGCCACGTTGTAGAGCCCGTCGTGGCGGTTGGCGAGCCAAAACGAGTGGTAGTCCAGCCGCAGACCGAGTTTCTCGAGCGGCTGGATCTGGGCCCCCAGTCGGACATTCTTGAGGTTCCTCCAGCCGACCAGGTCGTTGTAGCCGTACCACAGGTGCGCCGTGGGAAACAGGTCGTTGAAGCCGCCGGCTCGGCCGTCCGTTGGGTCGGAATCGCCGGAGCCAAAGGTGTATTCGGTAGAGAAGCGCGGCTTCCACGGGACCTGGAGGGAGTACCCGACCTCCACGTAGGAGCCCCAGGCTGCGATCTGCGCGCCGGCGACATGGCCCCACTGGCGGACGAGCGCCAGGTTGTAGTCCCAAGGGCCGATGCCCTTACCCCACAGCCGCGCTCCCCCTGTGTAGCGGTCCAAATCGCCTCGCAGGTTGAGCTCGTTCGAGACCAGCGGAGTCGTTTGCCACAGGACATACGGCTCCAGCGTGGATTTGGGGATGACGTTCTTGACGCTCCCGTAGAAGCCGTGCAGGTTGTTGCCTTCGGCCGACTGATCGAGCCGCCGGTTGGGATCGTTCTGCACGACTGAGGCCGAGAAGAAGTCCAGCTTCACATCCTTGCTCGCCTGCAGCTCGAGCTTCACGGCGTCGAAGCTGCGCGAAGTGTTGGTCCAGTCCAGCGGACCGATCAGCCGCTGGTCGCCGTAGAGCAGCAACTGGCGGCCGACGGTGACGGCTACGGGCGAAGCCTCGCCGCCGCCGATCTTCACGTAGGCCTGGCGCACGTCGAAGGCGTCCCGGTAAATGCTGTTGCCCGCCCCGGCGTTGCGGATTCCCGGGGCGCGGGCGTCTTGTCCCTGGAAGGAGAATTCGAGCCAGGACGTTGGCTTGAGACCGATGTTCACACGGGTGCGCGCCAGGCCGTAGCCGTCGTCGGCGCCCCTCTGGAAGCCGAGCCCTCGGCGATCCTCATAGCGAAACCGGATCTCCCCGCTCAGCGTGAACCAGCCCGGTAGGTCGTCGCCGAGAGCGGCGGTCGCAGGCCGTTCCAGTAGGAACGCCGAGGTTGCGGCGGACGCGGGCTGCGGGTCGGCGGGGTCCGCCGCCCGAAGCCCGATCGTCCACACGCCCGCCGACGCCAGCAGAAGCAGCGTAGTCGTCTTCATGGCTGTGATCTCCCGGCTCAGCCGCCGACGGCCTCGCGGGCGTAAGCCCTGGCGGGCCGGGCCTCCGGCATCGCGATCGGGGCCTTGCGCCGCCGCTGCATCTCCTCACGAACCGCCTGTTCGTCGGCTTCGGAGAACCGTACGACGAACGCCAGCCCGGAGCAGACCGTCACAATCGCGCCCAAGATCAGCAAGGCCTGCGGCCAGGTCAGGGCCTCGGTCTTGAACAGGAAGCCCGCCGCCACGGCCCCGGCGTTGCCGCCCGCGCCCACGATGCCCGCCACCGCGCCCAGAGCCTTCTTGTTGATGAACGGCACGACCGAGAACGTGGCCCCTTCGGACATCTGCACGCACAGGCTGAAGACGATCAGCATCGCGATGGCCGCCGGCAGCACGGTCTGTTGCGAGAAAGCCATCAGCGCGATCCCTTCCAGAAAGAGAATCATTCCCAGGAACCAAACCCGGCCCCTGAGCCCCCACCGCAGGCCCCAACGATCGCCGACCACTCCGCCCAGCGTACGGGCGAAGATATTCATCAGCCCGAACAGCCCGGCCACCACGCCCGCCGCGGCCAGCCCGAGATCGAAATAGTCGTGGAAGTAGAGGGCCGCGATGTTGTTGAGCGTCAGCTCGATGCCGAAGCAGGCGCCGTAGACGACGAACAAGGCCCAGACGCGATAATCGCTGCAAGCCTTCCAGAAGGCGCCGCTGACCTTGTCGGACGATTCCATCTCCCCCGAGGCGCGCAGATCGGCGAAGTTGCCGTCGGGCGAATCCTTGGTGACCCGGCCGTACAGCAAACCCATCCCCAGTAGCGCCAGACCGGGAAACACCATGGCGACGCGCCAGCCGAGCGTCTCCTCGGCGACGAAGGTCATCACCGCGCCGAACAGCGCCGGCATGATCATCTGCGTCACGCCGCCGCCCAGGTTGCCCCAGCCGGCGGTCGTGGCGTTCGCCGTGCCGACCACGTTCGGAGCGAACATGACCGACGTGTGGTACTGCGTGATCACGAACGAAGCGCCGATCGCGCCGATGGCGAGCCGAAACAGCAGAAAGGTCTCATAGCTGTCCGCCAGGCCGATCGTCATGACCGGGATCGAACCCAGAATCAACAGCCAGGTGTAGGCGATGCGCGGGCCGATCTTGTCACAGAGCCAGCCGATGAACAGCCGCGCGACGACGGTGATGGCCACCGAGGCGATGATCGTGTTGCCGACCTGCTCCTTGGTCAACGCCAAGTCTTCGCGCACCACGGCCATCAGCGGCGCGATGCCGAACCATCCAAAAAAGCAGAGAAAGAACGCGAGCCACGCCATGTGGAAGGTCCGCATCGGTGTCGAGCTGAAATTGAGCAGCTCGATCTTCGTCGCCTTGTGCTTGAAATCCACTTTGTCTTCTCTCCCGTGGTCGGCGCACAGCCGAGCCTCGGCGATTGCCGTTCGAGATGGGCCCGAGACGAGGGACCCCGAGGGCGCCGCGCAGCTTGGGCAGCGTCGTAGTGGGCCAAATCTCGCTCCCGTTCGGCGATTTCAGCGGATGTGTCGGCCTCCTCGACAGGGGAAGGCCGCTTGCAGTCGAACCGGACCGCCTAGGCTCGAGCCGCGGCGGTCTTCTCCACTCGAACCGAGCATTGCTTGTAGTTCGGCTCCCGTGAAATCGGGTCGAACGCGCTCTGCGTCAACAGGTTCGAATTCCTCTCGAAATAGTGGAACGGCATGAACACCTGTCCAGGCCCCACGATCTCCGTGATCCGCAGCTCGACGTCGTCCACGCGGCTGCGCGGCGAGACGATCGACACGCGGTCATGCTGCCGCAACCCGAGCCCGCGGGCGTCGCGCGGGTTCATCTCGAGCCAAGCCGTGGGCGAAAGCCGTTCCAGAATCTTCACCTCTTTGGTCTTGGTGCGGGTATGCCAATGCTCGACCGTCCGCCCGGTGTTGAGCACCATCGGGAAAGCGGTCGTCGGCTGCTCCGGGAAAGGCTCCCACTCGATGGAAAACAGCTTCGCTCGGCCGTCGTCGGTCTGGAATCGGCCGTCTTCGTAGAGCCGGCTGGTCGGCGGCGCGGCCCCGTCCAGGGCGGCGGCCTGCTCGACGGTCAGCGGCCACTGCACGGCGAAGTGCCTGTCGAGCATCTCGTAGCTGATGCCGGAGTAGTCGCAGAGCCGGCCGGCGGAGACCTTGCGCCATTCGTCAAAGGCGTCCCGCGGACCGGACCAGCCGGGGTAGAGCTTCTCTTTCAGACCCATCTTCTCGGCCACCGCCAGGAAGATGTCGAAGTCCGAACGCGCTTCGCCGGGCGGGCTGACGGCCCGGTTGACCTTGCTGACGCGGCGCTCGGAGTTCGTATACGTCCCCTCTTTTTCGCCCCAGATGGCCGCCGGCAAGACCAGGTCGGCGAGCTCCGTAGTCGGCGTGGGGTGGAAGCCGTCCTGCACGACCAGAAAGTCGAGGTTCGCCAGCCCTTGGGTCAGCACGTCGACGTTGGGGAAGGAGACGACCGGATTCGTGGCGATGATCCAAAGAGCCTTGATCTCGCCCTTCACGCACGCTTCGATGATGTCCGGGTAGGCATGACCGCGCTCGGCGGGCAGCTCGGATTCGTCGACCCGCCAGAGCCGGGCGAGCTCGCGGCGGTCGTCGGGATCCTCAAACTTGCGGTAGCCGGGCAGGCTGGACGTGCCGCCGGTCTCCCGCGTCCCCATGGCGTTGCACTGGCCGGTGATCGAGAACGGCGACGCCCCCGCCTTGCCGATGTTGCCGGTCAGCAGGGCCAGGTTGTTGATGGCGTTGACGGTTTCAGCGCCCTGCGTGGAGTGATTGACGCCCATGGTCCAGGCGATCATCGGGGCCTTGGCGCGCCCGTACAGCATCGCCGTGCGGTACAGCGTCTCCTCGCTGAGGCCGGTCACCTGGGCGACGCGATCGGGGGTGTACTTGGCGAGATGCTCTTCGAGCTGGTCGAACCCCGTGGTGTGCCGTTCGATGTAGTCGCGGTCGATCAGCCCGGAGCGGATGAGGATGTGCGCCATCCCGTTGAGCAGCGCGATGTCCGTGCGCGGCTTCAGCGGCAGATGCAGGTCGGCCATCCGTGCGGTCTTGGACACTCGCGGGTCGGCCACGATCAGCGTCTTGGCCGGGTTGCGCTCCAGCCGGTAGCAAAGGATCGGGTGGTTGTCGGCGATGTTCGCGCCGACGAGGAACACGACGTCGGCTTGCTCGAGATCGTCATAGGCGCCGGGAGGGCCGTCGGAGCCGAACGAGCGTTTGTAGCCGGAGACCGCGCTGGCCATGCACAGCGTCGTGTTGCCGTCGTAGTTGTTCGTGCCGAAGCCGAGCTGGACGAGCTTGCCCAGCGTGTAGAACTCCTCGGTGACGAGTTGCCCGGTGGAGACCACGCCCAAGGCGCGCGGTCCATACTTCTGCTGAACCTTGCGAAACTCGTCCACCATGCGGTCCAGCGCGGCGTCCCAGCTCACCGGCTGCAGGCGTCCGCTGTGTTTGAGAAGCGGCCGGACGGCCCGGGATTCCGCCTCCAGGATGTGGTGCTCCGCCAAGCCCTTCGGGCAGAGCTTGCCGCTGTTCACCGGATGCCCCTCATTGCCACGCACGCTGACGGCGCGGTCGTCCTTCACGCCGATCTCGATGCCGCAGCCGACCGAACAGTAGCCGCAGGTGGTCGGAACCCAGCGGTCGGGGATCTTCGCCGCCGAGGTATAGCCGAAGCGCGGGTCGTGGCCGTAGCTGTACTTGTCCTGGAGCGTGTCGATGCCGAGCAGGCGCTTGATGTTCATGCCGCCTCCTGCCGCGAGAAGAAGCTCATCGCCATGTTCTTGGGCACCACGCTGACGAAGAACAGATAGCGGCCCAGGGTCTCGCCGGCGAGCGCCAGAACGAAGCCGGCCAGAGGCCACCCCGCCAGAGGCAGGGCCACGCCGCCGGCCACCGTCAGCGCGATCCGCGCCAGGAAGCCCCGTGAGAGCTCGTTGGAGAGCAGGCGGGCGGAGGCTTGCCGCTCGAACTCCTCCGAGCGGATCAGGCGGACGAACTTGAGGCTCTGGTTGAGCAACTGGCCGATCGCCGCAACGGCGGCGGCCGACAGTAGGCCCGGACTGTCGACGCCGAAGGCCGTCAGCAGCAGCGGCCCCAAGACGGCGCCCGTCAGGAAGAACTCCGCGATCGTGTGGCCCATGTTCCAAGCCGGGCGGCCAGGGACCAGGTAGATCTTGGAGCTGGCGTAGATTCCCGCCGCGCCCAGCAGCGCCGAGGCTGCGCCCAACAGCGCCGAGCCCGGCAGCGCCAGCCATAGCGACGCGGCGTAGGCGCCGGCCGCCCCGCCGAACGCGCTCAGGCTAAGAATTTCCCGGCTGAGCCAGGACGTCCGCCAGCCTCGAATCGCCAACGGCGCGAACGCCGGCCGCCCCAGGTGGAGCGGAGCCGCCGCCAGCGACGCCAACCCCAAGAGCAGCGCCACGGTGGCCGCCATGCGGACGGGCTGCTGCGTCAGCAAACTCAGCAGCCAGGCGGCCGTGACGCCGCCCACCGAGAGCTGCGTCAGCACGGTCACGCCGATCAGCGAGCCGTGCGGCTTTTCCGGCCGGACGCGGTGATAGTCGGCCTTCTGGGCGTCCAGAGGCAGGGCGGCCGGCAGCGTGACGCGGGTCGTCGAGATCGTGTCCGCCGCGCTGGGCAGGCCCGGAGCGTTGGCCGAACCGGCGTACTCCCTCTTCCAGGCCTCGATGTCGACGATCTCGATCTTGATCGCCTCCGACGGGCAAGCGTTCACGCAGGCCGGCGCGTCGCCGTCCTTCAACCTGCCGTGGCACATGTCGCACTTGCCCACCACGCCGCGCTCTTCGTTGAAGACCGGCACGGAATAGGGGCAGTTCCAGATGCAGTATTCGCAGCCGATACAGACCTCGGCATTGTGCAGCACGATGCCCGTTTCGGAATCCTTGGCGTAGGCCTGCGTCGGGCAACCCTTCATGCAGGCCGGGTCCACGCAGTGGTTGCAGCCCATCGAAAGGTGCAATCGCTGCGTGTTGGGGTAGACGCCCCCTTCCACCTCGCCCACGCGCCGCCACGAGATCTCCGGCGGATTGTTGTTCTGCTCCGAGCAGGCGACCTCGCAGCATTTGCAGCCGATGCACTTCGACATGTCGAAGTGGAAGCGGTACTGCTGGCCGTCCTCCAGCGGGATGGCGGGAATGAGCGGCGAATCGCCCACCAGCCCGCGCGCTTGCCGCGACGGCCCGGGCGGAGGCGGCGTGCGGAAGGGGTTGGCAAGCGGCTCGATCTGGACGAGGGACGACGTCATGTCAGGCCGCAGCCTCCCGCAGCACGTCCTCGGGGATGGCCACCATCACCACGCCCTGCTCGACGCGGCAGGGGAAGCTCTTGACGCAGGTCTCCGCGTGCTCCTTGGGCTGCTTCACGAAGCCCGAGTCCAGCGAGATCCGCCAGTTGTGCAGCGGGCAGATGATGTCGTCGCCGGCGACGATGCCGTCAGCCAGCGGCCCCTGCTTGTGCGGGCAGCGGCTTTCGACCGCTCGAAACGCGCCGCCGAGGTTGAAGATCGCCAGCTCCAGCGATCCGAAGCGGACCACGCGGCCCTGGCGGACGGGAATGTTCTCGACTTGCGTCACGCGAAGCCACTTCATGCGGTCGCCTCCTGCGGCATCGGTTGCTCGAGCGGTTGGATCTGGACGAACTGAGTCGGATCGGACGGCCGGTCGCGTTCGAGCCAGGCGTCGTAGGATCGCTCTTTCGATTTGCGCAGGCGTTCCAGCAGCGCCTGCTGCTTGCCTTCGGGCGCGTAGACGGTCTCCTTGCGGACCTTCTCCATGCCCAGCCGCTCCACGAAGTCGTAGCTGCGTTCCAGGTAGTTGGCGTTCTCCCGGTAGTACTGGAAGAACAGCTCGGCGGCTTCGAGAGCCTGCGGCGTCGTCTCGACGGTGATCAGCAGATCGGCCTTGCGCACGCCCTTGCCGGCCGCGCCCCCCACCACCACTTGCCAGGAGCCTTCCTGGCCGATCAAGCCGACATCCTTCACCGTGGCCTCGGCGCAGTTGCGCGGACAGCCGACGACGGCCATCTTGAACTTGTGCGGCGTGTAGAGGTTCTCCAGGCGCCGCTCCAGCTCGATGCCGGTGTCGATCGAATTCTGCGTACCGAAGCGGCAGAAATCCGTCCCCACACAGGTCTTCACCATGCGGACGCCCTTGGTGTAGGCCTGTCCCGAAGGCATGCCCAGCTCGGCCCAGATCTTCGGCAGATCTTCCTTCTTCACGCCCAGCAGATCCAGCCGCTGGCTGCCGGTGACCTTGACCATGCGGACTTGGTACTTTTCCGCCACATCGGCGATCTTGCGGAGCTCGGCCGGCGAAGTGACTCCGCCGCGCATGCGGGGGACCACCGAGAAGGTTCCGTCGTTCTGGATGTTGGCGTGGACGCGATCGTTGATGAACCGCGCCGAGCGGTCTTCCGCATGGTCGCCGCACCAGATCACGTCGACCAGGTAGCTCAGCGCCGGCTTGCAGGTTTGGCAGCCGAAGCCGTTGCCGTAGACGTCGAGCACTTCCTGCACGGACTTGAGGCGCTGGGTGCGGATGATCTCGCGAAGCTGTTCCTGGCTGAAGGGCACGCAGCCGCAAAGGACCTTCTTCGATTCCTCCTCGAACTCCGGCGCCACGGCCTTGAGCAGGCTCTCGCACAGCCCTGTGCAACTGCCGCAGCCGGTGGCGGCGCGGGTGCACTCCTTGAGCTGGGCCAGCGTATTGACGCCTTTGGCGTGGATGGCCTCGATGATGTCGCCCTTGGAGACGCCGTTGCAACCGCAAACGGTCTCGGCGTTGGGCATCTGGGCCACGTCCAGCCCGCCGTCGCCGAGCGGTTCGGGAAACAGCAGGCTGCGGCGTTGGGCGCTGAGGTCTTCGCCGGTCTTGAGCCAGTCGGCGTAGCGGCGGCTATCGGCCGCATCGCCCACCAGCACCACGCCCTGCAAGCGGTTGTCCCGCAGCACGAGCTTCTTGTAGATCCCCAGCGCGGGGTCCTCGTAGCGCACGCATTCCACGCCTTCCTGGTCGTCGCGGACGTCTCCGGCGGAGAACACGTCGACGCCCATGATCTTGAGCTTGGCCGCCGGAACCGAGGCTTCGAAGGCGGCCGTTTCGGCGCCGGCCAGGGTCGCCGCCAGCACCTTGCCCTGCTCGATCAGCGGCGCGACCAGGCCGAACAACTGGCCGCGGTGCTCCACGCACTCGCCCACGGCAAAGATGTCCGGATGGGAGGTGCGCAGAAAGTCGTCGACCACGATGCCGCGCCGAACCTCCAGGCCGGCCGTCTTGCCGATCGCCGCGTTGGGCCGAATGCCGGCGGCCACCACCACCAAGTCGGCGTCGAGCACCCGGCCGTCGCGCAGCTCCACGCCCTCCACGCGGCCGTTACCGCGCAGCCGCGCCGTGTTGGCGCCGCACAGGACTCGGACGCCCAGGTTTTCCATCTTGTGCGCCAGATAGCGGCCGCCGGCGGCGTCCAACTGCCGCTCCATCAGCCAGTCGGCCAAGTGCACCACGCTGACGTCGCAGCCCTGGACCTGCAGACCCCTGGCGGCTTCGAGCCCCAGCAGCCCGCCGCCGATGACGACGGCCTTGGCGCCGGGCCGCGAGCGCTCCAGCAAGCCCCGGGTGTCGTCGAGATTGCGGAAGGTGAAGACGCCGTCCTTGTCCACGCCGTCGATGGGCGGCACGAACGGAGAAGACCCCGTGGCGATGATCAGCTTGTCGAACTCCGTGACGCTGCCGTCATCGCCGGTCAACGCCTTCGCCTGCGAGTCGATCCCGACGACGCGCACGCCGGCGCGCAGCTCAATGCCGTTGGAACGGTACCAGTCCCAGTCGTTGATCGTGATCTCATCGACGTTGCGCTCGCCGGCCAGCACAGACGACAGCAGAAT
The DNA here is from genome assembly GCA_016125275.1 of Acidobacteriota bacterium. GTDB lineage: Bacteria > Acidobacteriota > Terriglobia > Bryobacterales > UBA6623 > RI-231. Next base: position 232,292 of record WGMB01000011.1, read on the forward strand.
CCGGTTGTAGTTGACGTGCGTCTCGTCGCCGAAGATCGTGATCTGGAATTTCCGCTGATGCCGCAGAACCTGCTCCACGCAGGCCACGCCCGCCATGCCGTTGCCGATGACCGCTAACCGCTCCGGTTTCGCCATGCCTCTCCTCGTTTGGGGACCACAAAAGGTCCTCTTCCGCCGCTCGCTGGGCGACAGGGATCCTGGAGAGCGGCTACGGGGCCGCCCGGTCCCACGGCGCGACAAAACGCGGGCGGGCTGGGCCGTCTCGAACAAACCTGAGACGAACAGCTCCGGCCTGCGGCTTTGCGCACGCGGAACAGCAAATTTCGATGTTTGGATCTCGGGAGGCTACGGGGCCCGAAAATCACCGCAAGCCAAAGACTTGCTGCAAATTTCGCCCGGCTCCCGTTCGGCTAGGCAGGGCAGACAGTGTGGAACACCGCTGCTTACGTTTAGAGACTACCGGAGGCTCGCGACCGATGCAAGGGGCCAAGTCCGGAAAATCGGTCGAATTGAAGAAATCTATGCGGCGCCGCGGCGTTTTCCGCTCACCAAAGCCTGGGACTGTTCGGCCAGTTGCCGAATGCAAATGGCGAGCTTGGGATGTTTGGGCACGAAGTCCGGTTGGAGGTCCTCCCTCGCCAGGGCGTCGTTCATCACCGGCCCGATCGAGGCGATCACGAGATCACGGCGCAGGCGCTCGAGTACTTGGTCCTTGATCTCCAACCGCTCCGCCGTTTCCAGCAGATGCACGAGCTGAACCGAGGAGAGGAAAAGGACAATGTCGCAGTCGCCGGCGGCGATGCGTCGAGCCGCCTCCTCCAGCGGGCCCACATCTTCGGGCAGCGTCCAGCGGTACACAGGCACTTCGTTGACCAAGAAACCGCGTTCCTCGAGCAACGTGACGAGCTGCGGGTTGGACACGCCGTACGCCTGCACCGCCACGGTGTGCGCCGGGAGGCTGCGCATGGCGTCGGCCACCTCGCGCCAGGTGTTCGGCTCCGGAACGCTGATCCGGGCCTTCCGTCCGTAGGCGCGCAGCACGGCCGCCGGCTTGGGGCCGCGCGAGACGACGCAGACGCGGTCCAGAGCGCTCAACAACGGCTCCTTCAGCTTCATCGTCTCCGCGACGTCGATCAGGCACTGAGCGCCGACGCCGGTCGTCAGCACCAGCGCGTCGTAGTGGTCGCCGATCAGGTCCTGGGTCAGTTGGCGGCACTCCAGGTTCTCCTCCAGCGGAACCTCGCGGACGGACGACGCATTGAAGGATTCGCCGCCTTCCTGCCGCACCAACTTCTCCACCAAGTCCGCCCGCCGGCTTTCCAGGGTCACCACTCGCAGCCCGCCAAAGGGCGAATCTGCCGCTGCGCTCGTCCTCATGGTCCTTGCTCCGGAGTCTTCACCGCCTGTGATCTCTCAGCGACGCGGCCGATGGTAACAACATCCTCGGGGAGTCCGAGGCTTCCCAGACAGGGGCGATGGCTTTCCATGGTAGCTGCAACCGGGGTGTCGGTTGTCAGCAACGGCGTTCCTGGCAGGTGTGGGCCGACGAAGCTGCGGTGCGCGAGCGGCTCGCCGGGCCGGCGGCTGAACGGCTGAGCTTCGGCCTATCGCCGGCTCCCGAGTCAGGGCCGAGCCCTCTGCAACAACAGCCTCGATGAGGCTGAGCCGCCGTCTGTAGGCAACTGGAAGGATTGGTGCGGAGAGGAGGACTCGAACCCCCAAGAGATCGCTCTCACTCGCGCCTCTAGGTACTTGACAACGTTCTTGGAGCGTCGTAGCGGGCCTTTAGCATTGCCCCAGACTGCCCCCCAGAGCGTGGCGGGACCGCGAAGTTTAGCTGGGATACAGGGCGGTGAGGGCGGAACTCGGTGTCGTAGATGTCTTTTTTTTCAGTAAGCTACTGAGGGAGGATTACCACAACCGCCGTCTTCGCCGCAGCGCCCGCACCGCATTGCCGACCTTTGCCCACCCGCAGACCGCCCAGGTGGCGAAGGCCGACTAGAGAGGACCCGAGGTCCACATCAAGGAAGGAAATGTCTATTCTATAGCCGATCTCGCCAGGCAGTGCGCCTGGGCAGGGTGACGATCCGACTACTGATCAAAGACGAACCCGGCGTGCTGAGAATTCGCCGCGGGCGGCGCCGGGCGCTGCCCGCGGTACAGCGTACCGGAATCGGCGGCTCGGCGAGTTCACGCGAAGCTGCTCGCCGCCAGCGACCAACCACGGTATTGCAGTGCCCTGCGGGCATCCCTCCATTCCGAATCCGCCGCGCGGCGCTGGCAGGTTCCTGAGCCTGTGAGTCAGGTTTCCCCGCACTTTTGACACGGCTAGCACGGCCCACGAGGAGGCCGGTGGCAGATCCGCCCAGCGGCGCAGGGAAGTGGTCGAGCAAAGGCAGAACGCCGACGCGCAGCTCGGAACGGCTCTGGCGGGGCGTCTGGCGAGACCCAAGCAGCCTCGCCAGTGCGTCAGGGCCGCTGCTTCCGTTGGTCTTCGACCGTCAAGATCGGCGCGCCCTTCTTCTTGATCAGAAACACGAGGAACCGAGCCGGCTCCGTCTCGCTCGCGTTCCGGCCGACAACGTGCAGATCGTCGGGGCCTTCGTAGAAAGTCTCGCCGACCGTCAGCCGGACTTCCTGACCGCCTTGGACCTGCATCATGACGGTGCCTTCGAGCACGTAGAGGAACCCATGTGCGTCGTGCCGATGGACCGGGTCCCGCGCGCCGGGTGCGTACTCCACTTCGATCATGGCGGCCTCCTTGCCCGGAAGCTCGGGCAGGTCTCTGGACAGAAGGGACGTGACCGAAGCGTCCTGCGCGGTGGCGGATGCCGTCATGAGGAACAACACGGCGAACTGTCTATTGAGTCTGGACATCATTGGTTCTCCTTTCCTCCGCGAGCCGGCGGGACCACCGGCTCGTCGCCCGTCTAGGTACGGGCCGCCGGCTTCGACGACCTGACCGAGCAGCGAGTCGATTTCATGGCCTCGCGCGGTGATGCGCCCCTCCGCGTCGATCAAGCCAGCCGGATGCCGCCGTCCACGGGAAGATTGACCCCGGTGATGAAGCTGCTCGCATCGGATGCCAGAAAGAGGGCTGCGTCGGCCAGCTCGACGGCCCGACCGAGCCGGCCCAGCGGCGAGATCCGCACCATCTCGGCTTCAAGGGCCGAGGCCGATTCGGGCGAGAGCCCCAGCTTCGACAGGATGGGTGTCTCGACCGGCCCGGGGCTGAGCACGTTGACTCGAATGCCACGGTCCTTGAGCTCAATCGCCCACACTCGCGCAAACGCCTCGATCGCAGCCTTGGCGCCGGCATAGACTGCGTGGCCCACAACCGTCTTTTGGCTGGCGATCGAGCTGGTGAGGATGATCGAGGCGCCGGGCCGCAGCACCGGGACGATCTTCTGCACGCCAAAGAAGACGCCGCGGGTGTTGATGGCGAACTGTTGATCGTACTCTTCCGCTGCGACCTGATCCGACGGAGTGATCCGGATGACGCCGGCGTTGGCGAAGTAGATGTCCGCGCCACCGAACTTCTCTCGGACGACATCGCGGACACGGTCGTGGGCGTCGACGTCGGCGACGTCGGCGACCAAGCCGTGCGCTCCCGGGATGGTCCGCACGGCAGCGTCGACCGCCTCCGCCCGTCTCCCCACCAGCAGCACCGCGGCCCCTTCCGCGGCGAACGCCTTGGCGGCGGCGAGGCCGATGCCGCTGCTGCCGCCTGTTACCACCGCAACTTTGTTGGATAGTCTTTCCATCGTTCTTCTCCTCGAATGGATACCTTGTCCCTGCCGAAGCGCCTCTCGCGAGCCGGGGCCGCCCTCGCGACCCCGGCGCCTGGTTCGGCCCTCGCCCCACAAGGGGTCAGTAGTCCCAGAAGGCCGGCACGCAACGGAAGACGTCGCCCGCGACCGCTACGCGGGCGACGGACGGGAAGGGCAGGTGCGTGGCCACCAGCGGCTCTCCGGCCTCCGCCAGCTCCCGCAACAGACGGACGCGGACTCGGGCGGCCTGCTCGGGATCGTGTTCGAAGCCGTTCTGCCAGTCCGGATGGTCGAATCCGGTCACGAACACCGCGTCGCCGGCGAACGTCAGCCTGTCGCCCCCGGACGCCAGCCGGACCACGCTGTGCCCCGGCGTGTGACCGCCGGTGCGCTGCACGAGCACGCCCGGCGCCACTTCGTACTCCTTGTCGAACGGCCGCAACTGGCTCTCGTACTCGTTCAAGAACCGCTTGGCCGTCCGCTCCAGCGCGTCCGGGAATCCTGGCGGCATGTGGACGCGGGAGAAGTCCGGCCGCCCGGCCCAGAACTTGGCCTCGAAGGCCGCAACGTGGATCTCCAGGTCCGGCCGCAGCCGCTCTCTCACGCCGTCGACGAGCAGCCCGCCGACGTGATCCATGTGCATGTGGGTCAGCACCACGTCGGTGACCGAGCCGAGATCGATGCCGGCGGCCTCCAGGCGCTGTACCAGCTTCCCGGCCCGCGGCAGGTTCAAGCCCGGGTCCGCCCCGATCCCGGCGTCGATCAGGATGGTCCGGTCGCCGCTGCGCACCACCACCGCGTTCAGCGCCCAGTCGAAAGCGTCCGACGGCAGGAACATGTCGTCCATCCAAGCCTCTCGGACCGCCGGGTCGATGTTGGCGCCCAACATGGTCGTTGGCAGCGGCAGCACGCCGTCACTGACGACCAGCACGTCGATGTCGCCGACCTGCAGCGCGTAGCGCGACGGAACCAGCTCGTCGCGCCTGGCTTCCACTGCGGGGTCGAGCATGAGTGTGTCTTGCATCGTTGTTCTCCTTGTGAAAAGTAGCCCTCCGACCGTCCTGTGGCGTTCTGCGCCCAGCGTCGGTTCACGGCCATGAGTGCACCCGGGTGTCCAAAGGCGCTCCGGTCGCGATGTTTTGGCGAACACGCCTGGAAACTCAACACTTAGCCATCAGACGCGGGCATGGAGACGGACCCGGGATCGACACGATCTCGTGAGCGAGGCCCGCACAGCTCCTCTTGCTCACGAGATCACGTGAGTGGCGCTCAGGGCCGAGGAGGCGGAGCGAAGACGCGCGGCGTCAGAGCCGTTCGGAACGACCCGCGCACGGACGGACGGGCGAAGCTCTCGCTCGCACCGTCAGCCCAGATCTGGAAGAGTTGCAGGAACAAGGACCGCGGCCTTGCCGGCGCAGCGGTCCCCCGAGGAAGGGAGCTATCGAGGCGCGGCGGCCGAGCGGAATCGAGGAGTAGGGCCGGACGCGGTCCCCGTGCCCCTCGAAGGGCTCGCTGGAAGTCCGCCGCGTGCACGCGAAGTACGGCGAACACCGAGCCGCTGCATCAAGCTCCGCAGGGTGTTGGGGTGGAGATCGAGGATCGCGCCGGCGCCGTTGGGACCGCTCACCACCCCGCCGGTCTGCTCCAGCACCCGCAGGATGTGACGGCGCTGGACCTCATCAAGGGACTCCGAAGACTGCCCCTCAGCCGTGCGCGCCTCACCAGGGTATTCCGCCGGTCCTTCGATCGGCAGCAGATCCGGCCCTAGGTGCAGAATCGAGCCTTGGGAGAGAACCACCCCTCGTTCGATCACGTTCTGGAGCTCGCGGATGTTGCCGGGCCACGCATAGTCGATCAGCAGGTTCATGGTCTTCTGCGAGATCGACTCAATCGGCCTCCCCATCCTCTTCGCCGATTGCCGGAGAAACGCGAGAGCGAGCTCCGGAATGTCGGACCGGCGCTCATTCAGAGACGGCACGCGCAGGGGAACGACGTTCAAACGGTAGTACAGGTCCGACCGAAACGCGCCGGCTTGGACGGCGGTTTCCAGGTCACGGTTGGTGGCGGCGATGATCCGAACATTGACCTTGACCGTCCGATTGCTGCCGACCGGCTCGAACTCTTGCTCCTGAAGCACGCGCAGAAGCTTCACTTGCGTCTCGAGGGGCAGCTCTCCGACCTCGTCGAGGAAGAGCGTGCCATTGTTGGCGAGCTCAAAGCGTCCCACACGGCGCTCGGAGGCGCTCGTGAAGGCGCCTTTCACGTGGCCGAACAGCTCGCTCTCGACCAAGCCGGCCGGGATCGCACCGCAGTTGATCTTGACCAGAGGGCTGTCTTTTCGCGAGCTCCGGCTGTGAATGGCCCGCGCGATCAGCTCTTTTCCGCTGCCAGTCTCGCCGTTGATCAGGACGTTCGCATCCGTCGAGGCGGTTAGCTCGACCCGGGTCAGCAGCTTGAGCAGTTCGGGGCTGTTGCCCAAGATCTCTTCGAAATTGTGCTCAGAGCGAATCTCGTCCTGCAGGTAGACGTTCTCGCTCTCGAGTCTCGCCTTCAAGTCGGCGATCTCGTCGAAGGCTTGTCGATTCTCCGCCGCAAGCAGTTGCTGCTTCTCGACCTCTCTTTGCAGCGACTGGTTGGCGGCCGCAAGCTCCTCGGTTCGCTCGGCGACCTCGCGGTCCAGCACGTCGGCCAGCCGTTCCTGTTCTCGGAGGAGCCACGCCGCCTTCAGGGCCACCGCCACTTGGTTCGCTGCGACGCCCAAAAGCAGCCGCTCAGCTCGGCTCGGAAAGCCCGGCCGGCGCGACCCGGCCAGCAGCAAGCCAGCGTCGCCTTGGGGCCCCAGCGGAAGACCGAGGATCGCTATCTCCTCGCCGCCCACCTCACTGCAAACGATCCCGGGCCATTCCTCCGCCGCTCCGTCAAACCCGCCCTCGAAAAGCCGGTCGATCTCATCCACGGGAATGGACTTGCACGGGTCGGCGACGCGCAGGGCAGGAAGCGACGAGACTCGCGTCGCCTGCCGCAGATAGACGAAGTCCAAGTGCATTACGCCTGCCAGGGCGTCAAGCAGAGTACGAACAATCTCCGATGGTGCGGCGCCGCTCCAAAGCGTGGGAAGGGCTACGACGCCAACGAGGTCGTTGATAAAATCCTTGAGTTGCTTTACTTCGATGCTCTCTTGCGTTTCTGCGACTTGGATTGACGTCATAATAATCTCTCCGGGTCTCGATCCAATCCCGCGCCCTCATCCCAATCCCCGATCGAAGTTAGAAACGCATCGCCGAACCGTTCAGCGCGTGCGGCCTATCGCCGGCGGCGCGCCTGTCCGCCAACTGCTTGAGAAATTCTCCGGGCGGGACAAAGAACGGATTCTCCTGAAGCATCCCGCCCATGACAACCATCGGATGGGTGCGGAGAATATCAATGACTACTTCGCCGCTGAACTTGGCGATGTCGTACACGCAAACAACAGGGTCAGGATACTTGGGCAGGACATAGTTCAAGCGCGCTTCATACTCGACGTGATCCTTGATGCCGTCCTGATCGTCCAACGCGAACTCCATCTCAACAATCAAGCGAGTCAGCCGAAAACCCAGCTCGGGGCCCCGCCCTAGTTCTCGTTCGATCAGCGAGATGATTGGGTACGGGTTGATCGAGGCATCGGCTTCGTCGATCGGCGGACGGCAACTATGGAGCTTGAGCTGTCCGGTCGCCTCGGCTCGCTCCGTATCGATGCCGGCCGCTCTCAGTCTCCTGAGATGATCCGTCCGACGCGAAGGATCGAGGACGTGTAGAGCCCGGTCGCCGTGGTCGAACCCCTCCTTGATGAACGGTAGCAGCGCGCCGTACTTGTCCTCCTCGCTGTGAAAGAAGGCGCAAACGTGGCGATGGACGCCGAAGGTGGAGCCGGCGAAGCGAATGTTGGCGGTGTCGGATGTCATACGTCGAGGTCTCGCGTCTGAGATCAGAGTCGGGTTGTCTGCCGGCTCATCTACGCCGGAGGACCGAAGCTCAGGCGCTACGACCGCCGGCCTCCAGCTTCGGTATACGCTGTGACCGGGAAGGGGACGCGATTGTGACAGCTGTTTTCGACGAGATCCGGAAAAAATCGTCCACGCTCGTCGTCACCAGTGGAGAAAAGCGCTTAGGCGCCAGTCCCAGGCGTCGCTTGCGACGGCGGCGAAGCAATTCCGCCCAGCTTGCTCGGCCTCATGAACCACAGGATCTGGTCGATGCCCTGCTCCGACGCAGTGATGGTCGCGAGCGAGCCGACGCCGTTGTCGCGGAGAAGGCAGACGCAGGCTTGGCCATTGGCTTCGATCGTCGCGACCGTCACGCCTGACCAGAAGTGTGACGCGACCGCGGCGACGAACTTCGCCACGCGGTCGCGACCGGCGACCGGCTTCTGGGCGGCGCGCACAACGCCGCCGCCGTCGGAGTACGAGACGACGTCCGATGCCAGCAGGCCTTCGAGGGCGGCGAGATCGCCCTGCTGGGCGGCGGAGATGAAGGCGTCGAGCAGGCGCCGCTGCTCGGCCGCGTCGACTCGCTTGCGCCGCCCTTCCGAAATGTGCGCCCGAGCCCGAGTGACCAGTTGGCGCGCGTTGGCCTCGCTCGTTTGCACGATCTCCGCAATCTCGGCATACCCGTAGTCGAAGGCCTCCCGCAAGACATAGGCGGCGCGTTCGGTTGCCGAAAGCTTCTCGAGCAGCAGCAGCACGGCGAGCTCGAGCGCCTCGCCGCGCTCCGCTCCGATCCCCGGGTCAGCGGAGGTGTCCACGGGTTCGGGAAGCCAGGTGCCGACATACGCTTCGCGTCGAGAACGCGCCGACTGCACGAGGTTGATGGCCAAGCGCGTCGTCGTGGTGGCGAGGAACGCGGGCGCATCTCGAACGGCTGTCCGATTGGTCGATTGCCAACGCAGCCAGACGTCTTGGACGACGTCCTCGGCTTCGACCGCACTCCCGAGCATGCGGTAGGCGATGCCGAACAAGCGCGGACGCACGGCGGAAAAGGCCGAAAGGCCGTCGTCGGACGCGCTCTGCATCCTTCGCATTGTACGGGAGCGGGGGACTCTTCATCGAAGAATCGGAGCAGCGCCGGACGGCATCCCGACCGGGCTGGCCGACCGGTCCGGGCCGGCTGCGATGCGCGGTCGACCGGCATTCCCATTCGGGAGCGCTTCCGCAATGTCGTGAGAGACCGGCGTGAAGCGCAGCGCCCGTCCCGAAAGACTCGCGGCAATCTCGATGCGCGACGCCTCTCCGCAGATGTCCCGCACCCAAGCCGATGGAACCAGCACCTGCCGCTGCGGAAACCACTCCTTCGTGTTCACAACCAAGTAGCAGACGGCCCAGCTTTCGGTGTCAACCAGAAGGTTCACGCAGATGCCACAGGGCCCAGTCGGCGTACTGGCGCTGCGCCCGATGATCTCCCTGACGCCTCTCAACCCGCCGATCGGGTCTCCGCAAAGCGCGGACGTCGAGCTCAACTCGAGCGACCGAGCGCCGGCGTCGACCATCTGAAGGCGATCCATGGGCGCCGCCAACCGCGTGCTCCCGCGAACGATCGCCTGGCGGATGGTCCAGGTCGACTCGTCAACGAGAAAATCGTCCACCACGCCAATTCGCAGGCCCTCGGCGCGCACTTCTGACCCGAGCAAACGTTTCAGTCCTTGCATGATGTCACCTCCGAAAGTTGTTGTTCGCAGCCACGCGCCGCTATTCGAGCCGTCGTGGTTCTCAGCCAGTCCGCGAACCGGATCTTGCCGAGCCGCGCTTGGCCGCCGGGAACGAGCGAAAGCTCGCCCAGGCTTCCACCGAAATAGCCGGCCCGCGAGTCCACGGCGACTTCGCGCGTATCGTTGCGGCGTCGCAGAACCCGCCCGACGACCGCGTCGAGTCGGAACCGCTCGGGACCCGCAATTTCGAGGAACCCGTTCAACGGAGCGCCGATCGCAACCTCCGTGACCACGTCGGCGACGTCGTCCGCAGCAATAGGTTGTAAGAAGACCGGAGGCAGTTGGACGGCGTTGCCCACCGTCGCCGAATCGGCGATGGCTGCTACGAACTCGAAGAACTGCGTTGAACGGACGATCGAGTAGGGAATCGATGCATCTCGGATCTGCTTCTCCTGGGCGAGCTTCGCGCGCATCCAACCGATATGGGAGATTCCTTCGACTCCCGTCACCGATAAGGCAACGTGATGCCCAACTCCCGCGGCCGCCTCGCGGCTCAGTAGGTTTCGGGTCGAAGTCTCAAAGAATTCCAGCGCCGCCCGCCCTCCGTGCGTCGAGGGTTTCGAGACGTCCACGACCACCTGGGCTCCCGCCATCGCCTTGGCGAGGCCTTTCCCTGTGAAGCTGTCAACGCCGGTCCGGCGCGAAGCAGCAACCGCTTCGTACCCACGCTCGGTGAGACGCCGGACGATCTTGGAGCCGATCAGCCCAGCGCCACCAATGATCACGATTTTCATGCGGTTCTCCTGTTCGAACGTTGCCGGGGATCGACGAGGGCGGCCGCCCCGGAGGGGGGCGGAGCGGCCTTTGGTGGGGCCGAGCCCTCAGACGAGCGCGGGGCTGAGCCAGTCCTCGAACCAGATCTCGCCGAGCCGCGCCTCGCCCGTCGGAACCAGCGAGAGATCGCTCACCGCGCCTCCGAAGTAGCCGGCGTGGGGATCGGCGACCACCTTGCGCCGGTCCTTCCGCAAAGTCAGACTGCGCCGAACGAAGTCGTCGAACCGCGCTCGCTCGGGCCCGGCGATCTCAACCGTGTCGCCCAACGGCGAGCCCATCGCCACGTCGGCGACGAGTCGAGCGACATCATCGGACGAGATCGGTTGGAAGGACACCGGCGGCAACCGGACCGTGTCGCCCACCGTCGCCGAGTCGGCGATGGCTCCGACGAACTCAAAGAACTGCGTCGCGCGGACGATCGAGTACGGAATCGAAGCTTCCTTGATCAGCTTCTCCTGCGCGATCTTCGCCCGCATGTAGGCAATGTTCGCCATGCGGTCGGTCCCCACGATGGACAGCGCGACGTGATGGCCCACGCCCGCCGCGGCCTCCTCCCGCAACAGGTTGCGCGTGGAGGTTTGGAAGAACTCCAGGACCGCCTTTTCCTCGAAGGACGGAGAGTTCGAGACATCGACCACGACTGCGGCGCCGGCCAGAGCTCGAGCCAGGCCTTCGCCGGTGACGCTGTCGACGCCGGTGGCGGGCGAGGCGGCGAACGCCTCGTAGCCACGCTCGCCGAGGCGCTTCGCGACTTTGGAGCCGATCAGCCCGCTCCCGCCGATGATGACGATCTTCTTGTTCATTTGAATCTCCTGTTTCGGTGCATTTTGTGAAACAACAAGGGGCGTAAGGGGAAAGAGTCGGAAAGGCTGACTCCTGCCTTGGTTTCTGTCTTCTGCAACCCGCAGTCCAAACCCCGGGCTTATCTTGCGCTGGAACCGAACGCTCTTGGATAAGGCCTCTTCGCCGCGACCCGGCGTCGGCGGCTTTCTCGTCCGCCGACGCCATGTCGTGAGCTCCGGTCCGCCGTCTTCGACTCCTCGCGAGATTCCGTGATTACGGCGGAGCCGCACGAGGGGTCAACGCAGCAGAAAGGCCAGCAAGTCGTTGTTGACCTGGTCTTGGTGCGTCGCAGTGACGCCGTGGGGCGCGCCGGGGTAGTAGATCTCCTTGGCCCCCCGGATGATCCGAGCGGACTTCTTGGCCGAGTCCTTGACCGGAACGATCTGGTCGTCTTCCCCATGCAGCACCAACGTCGGAATGTCGATCGTCTCGAGGTCCGCGGTGAAGTCGGTCTCGGAGAACGCCTTGACGCACTCGTAGGCGGCCTTCGTCCCCGCCTGCATGCTCCACAGCCAGAACTGCTCGAGCGTGCCGGCGGAGACCTGCGCGCCCGGCCGGTTGGCCCCGTAGAACTGCACGGCCAGGTCCTTGTAGAACTGCGAGCGGTCGCCGGCCAACCCCGCTCGGATGTCGTCGAACACCTTCATCGGAAGCCCTTCCGGATTGGCGTCCGTCTGGAGCATGATGGGCGGCACCGCCGCGATGAGGACGACCTTCGCAACGCGCTTCGAGCCGTGGCGACCGAGGTACCGCACGACCTCGCCGCCTCCGGTCGAGTGCCCGACGAGCACGGCGTCGCGCAGGTCGAGCGTCTCGAACAGCGCGGCCAAGTCGTCGGCGTAGGCGTTCATGTCGTTGCCCTGCGACGTCTGCGTGGACCGCCCATGGCCGCGGCGGTCGTGCGCGATCGCGCGGTAGCCGTGTTGGGCGAGGAAGAGGAGCTGGCCGTCCCAGGCGTCGGACGACAGCGGCCAGCCATGACTGAAGACCACGGGTTGCCCGGATCCCCAGTCCTTATAGAAAATCTGCGCTCCGTCAGCGGTCGTGATTGTGCTCATATTCTTGACTCCTTTTCCGTGAAACATCTGTCGGTAAGGCGGCGCCCGCCGGCGAGGCGGACTCCCCTCACCAAGCAAGCAAGGGGCCAACAATGAGGAGAGCAGGTCTCTTCGTTGATTCGAGTCCCGCATAGTGGGGGCCTGGCGGCTGGTTATGATTGAAAAGAAACCAAATCGTTATGCGGATTCTGAATCGATGGATTCAGGAGCGTTTACGGCATTTCGCACGCGTGGCGCGCTCACATCGCTGGTCAACGAAATGACGTGACGGGGAAGTCGGCGACTGGGCGCTGGAGCGTTCTGAGGCAACCGCCGTGACCCAATATCCGGAAGCTGAGCCGGCAGGAAGTTGAGGATCGGAGGCGAAGATGGTTCTCTGAACGCAAGCTGCGGAGTACCAAGAGATGCCGAAGAAGCGCATCACCGAGGAACAGATCATCGCCGCGTTTGCGGCAAGCCGAGGCCGCGGGGTGGAGAACGCCTTCATCGAGAGCTTCAACGGGCGGCTCCGAGACGGGCGCCTGAACGTGGAGATCTTCCATGACGTCGCCGACGCCAGAGAGCGGGTCGAAGTCTGGCGGCTGGACGCGGGCGAGCCGGGAGACGGGCCGAGTCCCGCCTCGGAAACCGATCATCGAGGCGGCCGCGACCCAACGCCACACCGCATGCCGTCCTCAATAGCGAAACCGAGCGAAGCTCACCCGGAAGAACAGCGCGTAGAGCGCCGGGACCACGCCCAACGTGAGGACGGTTGCGAAGAACAGGCCGAAGATGATTGCTATCGCCATCGGCTCCCACATCGGGCCGCCCCCGAGCCACAACGGAACCAGCCCGCCGATGGTGGTCATCGTCGTCAACACGATGGGCCGTAGACGGCGCTGCGCGGCTTCCACAATGGCGCGAGCCGGTTCGCGGCCGTATTCATCCTGTTCGATCTTGATGCGGTCGATCAAAACGATCGCGTTGTTGATCACAATGCCCGCAAGCGAAATCACTCCCAACAGCGTCATGAAACCGAAGTAAGAGCCGGTGATCAGCAGACCCGCGATGACGCCGATCATGCCGAGCGGGATGGTCAGCAGAATGATCAAGGGCCGGCGGAACGAGTTGAACTGTCCGACCAGGAGGAACACGATGATCAGCGCCCCAATCGGCGCCTTTTCCACGATCGACTGGTTCGCCTTGCCGGACGTGCGATACTCGCCGCCGAGCTCCCAGGAGTAGCCGAGGGGCCATTCGCGCTGACGCTCCTTCAGCCACGGCTCGAGTACGTCCGTGATCTCACTGGCCGTCACGGGTGAGTCGATATCCGCGAACACCTGAACGCTCTTCAAGCCGTCGCGCCGATAGATTTTGGAAGGCTGCCACTGGATTTCCAGATCTGCAACCTGTTTGAGCGGAGTCGAGCGGCCGGTGATCTGGGAGTACACGTTCATGCTTTCCAGCTTGCCGATGTCCTGACGGTCGGAGACCGCGGAGCGCAACGTCACCGGGATGACCTTGTTTCCTTCGCGATAGTCGGTCGCTGCGTAGCCGCTCAAGCCGGAAAGCAACGAGATTGCGATGTCCTGGTGACTCATGCCGCCCCGTTGTGCGCGCGCCTCGTTGATGTTGACGTTGAGCTTCTTTGTCCGGCTCCCCCAGTCGTCGCCGACATTTCTCGTGCCGGGCAGCTCGCGGAGCTTGGCCTTCGCCTCGTCTGCCAGACGAAACAGAGTCTCGGCGTTGTCGCCCGATATCCATACGGCCACGGGATGGTCGATCGGGGAGCCCAACTGAAGCGGCTTGATGGTGGCGACCACATCGGGAAGCTCCGATCGGCAGAACTCTTCGAGCCGAGGGAAAATGTCGGAGAACGCCTGGTGCGAGGTGACATTGAACATCAGGATCGAATACTCGGAGCTGGGGGGTTTGGGATTGTAGGGCAGGACGAATCGCGGCGCGCCCCGCCCGACGAACGACGACCATCCGGTTACGCCTTCATGCCGTTCGTCATTGACCAGCAACTCTCGTTCGACGAAGTCCTCGACCCTGCCAACGATCTCCTCGCTCATTTCAACTGCCGCTCCGACCGGCAGCTCCAGTTCCGCCGTAAACATTGGCGTGTCTGACGGTGGGAAGAAGATGTTCGGCAACAGTTTGATCCCTTGGAGTGACAGTAAGAACAACGCCACGACGACCGTCAATGACAGCACGGGCGTCCGAACCAGGCCGAGCAGCACGCGCCGATACAGCCGGTAGGAGACGGTGTTGTAGGCGTCTGAATCCGACTGGGGTTCGACTTTCAAGAAGAGAACGCACAGGAGGGGGATGATGGTGAGCGCCAAGACCCACGAGGCGAGCAACGTCACGGTCACGACGGTGAAGAGCACGCCGGTGTACTCTCCCGTGCTTGATTCCGCCAGGTAAATGGGGAGAAACGCGGCCGCCGTGGTGAGCGAAGAGGTTAGCAGCGGTATGCGGAGCTCGCGAGCGGAATCGACCGCCGCCTCCACACGCGGTTTGCCTTCAGCCATCTGCACCATGATCGATTCCGACATGACGATGGCGTTGTCCACGAGCATGCCGAGCGCGATGATCAGAGCCGCCAACGACATTTGGTTCAGGGTGATCTCGAGCGCTTGCATGATGGACAGCGAGGCAAGCATGGCCGTAGGAACCAACGTCGCTACGACCAGCCCCGTGCGCATGCCCAGCATGACGAGCATGACCGCCAGAACGATGGCGATCGCCTGCGCCACATTGCCCACGAACTCGTCCACTTTTCGCTCGACGGACGCCGGCTGGTAGGCGACGATCTCGAAGTCAACTCCGATCGGGTAACGCTCGTTCCAGCGTTTGACCAGTTCCTGGACCTGCCGCCCGAGCGACACGATATTGCCGTCCTGCTTCATCGAAATCGCCAGACCGAGCGCCGGCGCACCGCGAGAGCCCATCTTCGATCGCGGCGGGTCGACGTAGTCTCGCCGAACCTCGGCAAGATCCTCGAGAAGCAGAAGCTCCGGCCGTCCCGGAACGGAGATGACCGTATGGGCGAGATCCTCGACTGAATCGAAGTTTCCCGAGGGCTCCAGCTCGATGCGATCGGTCCCCGTGGTGACGCTGCCTCCGGGGATGATGATGTTGCGTGACTCGAGGATCTGCTGGAGTT
Organism: Acidobacteriota bacterium; assembly: GCA_016125275.1. GTDB lineage: Bacteria > Acidobacteriota > Terriglobia > Bryobacterales > UBA6623 > RI-231. The sequence goes on from WGMB01000011.1 coordinate 247,628, forward strand.
GCGTGACCGAGAGACCAAGCTCGGCCAACCTGGCGTCGTTGTACTCCACGAAGACTCGTTCCTCTTGCGCGCCGTAGATCTGCACCTTGGCCGTGTCTGACAAACGCAGCAGTTGATCTCTCGCGGATTCAGCGATCTCCTCCAGCGCCGCGTAGCCCATTTGCGGCCGCCCGTCCGCCGTCCGCCCGTTGGTGACGGCCACGATGATCCCGAAGACATCTCCAAACTCGTCGTTCACCACGGGACCGATGACGCCGCTCGGCAACTCCGGCTTCGCGCTGTCGACCTTCCTCCTGAGGCTGTCCCAGATGGGCCGCATCTCCTTGTACGAATCCTTGATGTCGGCGTAGACGACCGAGAGCCCTGTCTTTGAAACGCTGCGGACATGGTCGAGCTCGGGCATTTCCTGAATCGCTTTCTCGATCTTGTCGGTCACGAGATTCTCGACGCGTTCCGGGTTGGCCCCTGGGAACTGCGTCTGGATGACTGCGGTTCGGACGGTGAAGCCCGGGTCCTCCGCTTGGGGGAGGTTCAGAAAAGCCACTCCCCCCGCGATGACCAGCAAGGCGACGGAAAGAAGAGTGATTCGGTCGTTTTCGATGGCGAAACGTGTGATGTCCATGGTCGGGTTCTCTGCCGGTTAGGGCTGCTGGTCGGAGAGGAGCACTTGTTGGCCGTTGGTGATGCGTGCGACCCCAGAGACGACGACCAACTCTCCGTTGTCGAGGCCGTCGAAGATCTCGAGCCCGTCGCTGACCAGCTCGCCGATCCGTACGCCTCGACGTTCGACCACTCCCAGCCCGTCGCCGTGGCGGGCGACCACGAAGACGAACCGACCGTCGCGATCCTCGCCCACCGCGTGCGGCGCGATACAAAAGCGCGGCCGAGCGTCTGCCGCGCCAAGCTCGAATGTCGCGGCCGCAGCCATGCCGGGCAGAACATCTCGGTCCCTCCGGTTCAGCCGCATCGTCACCGCGTAGGTGGAAAGACCTTCGCTCGCCACCGGGGCGACTTCCCTGACTTGGGCTTTGTATTGACGGCTCGGGAAGGCGTCGAAGCGGACCTGCGCCGACTGTCCCACGCGAATCTCAGGAATCAACGTCTCCGGGATGGCGACCTCGACATCCGAGAGAGCGCCCGCGGTCAGGGTCACAATCGCCTGCCCCTTGCGCACGTTTTCGTTGAGGCCCACCGGAATTTCCGCGACTCGGCCGGAGCTCGGAGATTCCAGACGGCAATATTGAACCTGGAGGCGTGCGGCCTCGAGCTTCTTCTTCACCGATTCCACATTGGCAGCGCTGGAATCGGCCGCCGCTTGAGCGGCATCGAAGTCAGCCTCTGACGCGTTGCTTCTCTCGTAGAGGCCGCGAACGCGTTCCAGATCCGCCGTTGCCCGGACCGCTTGCGCTTGCGCCTGGGCGACCGACGCTTCCAGGTCTTCCACCCGCAGCTCGTACTCGGTCGGGTCGAGCTCGCCGATGAGTTGCCCCTTGCGGACGTCGTCGCCAATCTTCAGCCGGAGAGTTTGCAGCGTACCGTCCACCTTGAAGCTGAGGGTGGATTCCGTACCCGCCTTGGCGGCTCCGGAGAAGGTTCGCGTGCGGACGCCGCCTCGCGACTGAACCTTGGTGTACGCCACCGGCCTCAAGGGCTCCGGGGAGGACTCTTCGACTCGCTTGTCACATGCGCAGAAGAGAACCGCGACGGCTAGTGGGATGGTTGTTGTGGCAGTCATTTTGGTCCTCATGTCTTACGGCCGGATGTCGAAGCCTGCGTCTCGGTAGAAATCAGCCAGTCTCTTCAGGAACGTTTCTTGATCCTCGGCAGACCGGTAGTAATCGAACCTACCGACGGCCCGTTCCACGTTCATCAGGTCGATGAGAAAGTCATAGACGGCGTTGGCGGCGGCGAGGTCCGCAACAAGGGATTGGCTCTGTGCGTCCAGCACGCGGACGATGTCGACGACTCCCTGCGAGTACGAATCCGTGACCAGATCGAGGTTGCTGCGCGCCGCGCCGGCGGCGTCCTGGGCCAGCCCGATGCCCGCGAAAGACGCTTGGGCCTGATGCAGCGCAGATCGGATGCGCTGCTCGACGCGCTGCCGGGCCGCCTCTCGTTGGACGGTCCACTCATCGAGTTGGATCTCGGCGCGGGTTCGTTGCGCCCGCAACGCTCCTCCTTGGAAGAGCGGCAACGTCGCGCTGGCGCCGACTGTCCAGTTCAAAGCGTTTGGCGTCGTCAGGAAATCCTCTTGCGCCAGTCCTCCGGGCAGGCTAGGCGCGCTGCTGCCCGGACCGCCGTTCTTGAAACCCGTTAGGTCCGCCGAGACTCCGATGGTCGGCACATAGAACGCGCGCTTGGCGGCGAGCAGGGCTCGCTCCTGAGCGCGGATCGAGGCATCGAGTTGGCGCAGCTCGGGGGAGCCTTCGAGCGCTTCGCGGCTCATGAACTGTCGAAACACGCGAAAGCTTTGTGGATTGTCGATGTACGGGCGCAACCTCTCGAAGCTGACCAGCAGCTCCGGGTCGCCTAGAGAAGCTTCCTGCGTCAGGAAAGACTGCTCGAGGGGCCGATTCAGCACGCGGTTGACTTCGATCTCCGACAGGTTTCGTTGCGCGCTCGCGTCGATGACGCCCCGCCGGTTGTCAGCGATCTGGCTCTCCCAGCGGAAGACCTCGCCCGGCCCGCTGTAGCCGATGTCTCGGCGCGCTTTGGCCAGATCCAAGTTATTGCGCGTGAGCCGCAGGTTGCTTCGCTGAATCTCCTCGGCTGTCTTCGCACGCAGCACGTTCAGGTAGCTCTCCGCAGCTTGCAGAATGACGTCGAGCCGTAGCTGGGCGCGGTCTTGTTCCCGTGTGGTCTGGAGCTGCTTTTCGATGTCGTAGCCCGCACGGACGTTTTCCGAATAGATCAGCTGGCTCACGCCCAGCGAGCCGGCGGTTTGAGCCTGCCCTTGCCGGCCCAAGCCGGCCTCGGCGCGATCTCTGTCAATGAAGCTGCCCAGACCCGACACGCTCACTTGCGGCCGAAGCCGTGCGCGAGCTTCACGCACCGACTGGAGACCGGCGGCCACGGTGCGGTTCGCGGCAGCCAGATCGAGATTGACCTCGCCGGCCTCGCGGATGACGTGCGCCAAAGACAGGGTCCGCCCTGCTCCGGTCCTCGCCTCGTTCAGAAGATCGGCCTCGGTGAGCAGGGCCCAGCTTGGGTAGAACCCGATCGCTCGCGCCGTCGCCATGTTGATGGTCAATCGCTTGTCTCGTTGAAAGTCGACCGGCAAGTCTTCCGCGCGATCGCCGCGCACGATCCGGTGAACGTTCAGGGCGACTCGGCGAGCAAGCCGGTCCAGGTCCAGATCGATCGCCAGGGTCGCCAGCACGCCCCGCGCAACTTCGCTCCGACCCCACAGAGAAAAGGTAGGAAGCCGGCGTTCGATCAAGCCTTCAGAAAGACGGTCAAAGTCCGCGTTGCTGAGCTGGAAGAGTGGCGTGATATAGACGGCTTCGGCATCGCTCGGGATCTGTGCAAGCGCTTCTTCCACCGAGGCCCTTACGCGGACCGTCGTGATATCCAGACCGAGGGGTTCGAGTTGCTTTCGGACGTTGGCGGCCAGCCGCGGAGAAGCTTCCGCGAGCGCTTGCATGCTGAGAATCGTGAGCTTCGAGAACTGCGTCAGCTCTCGGAACGCCGAAACGTCCTCTAGGACGTGAACGCCGAGTGTCGCGTAGCTGAGATTCTCCACGCCGCTGACGTGGATGCGCTCGCCCGCGCCTGCAGGGCCGCCGCTCTGTCGAACCTGAGACGGGATTTCCTGCAGCTCGGGGTCGAGGACAAACGGAGCGATCACGGGCTTGCCCAGGACGGGGCGGCGCGCGGCGTCGTTCGAGCTGAGCACGCCCAGAGCAAGGATGTAGTCTACGTCCGGGTCCTCGAGCAGGCGATCGATGACGCCTGCGACGCCTGCGGCTGTCCAGTCGGCTTCGATGCGCTTGTCGGGCGGGAAGCTCACACCGGATTCCCGAAGGAGGGCGACAGTCTCCCGCTCAAAAGTCTGCAGGAGGTCCTCGTTGCGATCCCACGGGCCATCGAGGGCAACGCCGATCCGGACCGAGCGCTCTTGAGCGGCGCCGGGAACGGCAACGGCCAGAAGGAATCCGAGGGCTAGCGAAATGATCTTCACGGCGTTCATACCGAGCAACCGACTTCAGCGTAGGGCGATGCTCCGGGCCGGCGGCAGTAAACGTAACCGTGGCCGATACCGTGTACGGCGAGTGCTAAAATGGGGCGCCGTCAATGGCAGCACACTCTTCGCACCACGCTCCGAGTGAGGTTCCGACGGAGTCCGTCCAGGCGGAGCTCGAGAGAATCCTTTCGAGTAACGCCTTCTCCCGCGCCGGATTGCTCAGCGCATTCTTGCGCTTCGTGGTCGAGCGAACGCTCGAGGGAGAAGGAGCTGCGCTCAAGGAGTACTACCTCGGTCTCGAGGTGTTCCGGCGGAACGAATCGTATGACCCTAGGATCGATCCCATCGTAAGAGTCCAGGCCCGCCGCCTTCGCGCAAAGCTCGAAAGCTACTACGAAGACGAGGGGAAGGGCGACGAGATCCTGATCGAGCTCCCCAAGGGCGCCTACGTGCCCGTCTTTCGAGCTCGATCCCCGCAGGCCGAGCAGGCAGGGCTCGACGGAATGGGCGGCGAGGCGACGCCACCGGCAAGGGCGACAGAATCGAGCCGGCCGGCGAGCTCGCTAGCCGTACTTCCATTCGTGAACATGACCTCGGATGTCGAGACCGGCCACCTTGGGAGCGGCTTGACGGAGGAGCTGATCCACGCACTGGCTGGTGTCGAGGAATTGCGAGTCACCTCGCGGACTTCGGCTTCCGCAGTTCGACCGGGCGAGCAAGATATTCGCGAGATCGGCGAGAAGCTCAATGTGCGGATGGTTTTAGAGGGTAGCATCCGCAAGTCAGGCGAGCGGCTGCGAATTACTGCAAGGCTTATCGACGTCACTCGCGACGTCCAGCTCTGGTCTCAGGCCTACGACCGAGAATCGAACGACGCTTTTGTCATCCAAAGCGAAATTGCGCAAGCGGTCGTCCATGTCCTCAAGCTCAAGCTCAAGCCTAAGGAACGCAGGTCGCTGGTTCGCCAGCGGACTTCGAACCTCAAGGCGCTCAGCCTGTATGTCAAAGCGCAGAGTTTCTGGGCCAAGCGCTCCGAAGGAGGGCTACAGGAGGGGATCGCAAGCTTGGAGAACGCCGTCCAAGACGATCCCGCCTTTGCCGCCGCCTACGCATTGATGGCGCAGCTCTACGGATTCCTCGAGCTCTACAGTGACAGGCGGCCCGGCGAATTCATGCCGGCGGCAAAGGCCGCGGCTTTGAAGGCTATTGAGATCGACGACTCGTTCGCCGACGGCCACACGGCCTTGGGCGTCGTCTCCTTCCTCTATGAGTGGGATTGGAACCTCGCGGAGCAAGAGTTCCAAAGAGCGCTGTCCCTGGGCCCGAACTATCCGACCGCCCACCAATGGTACGGTCAATTCTTGACCGCGGTCGGGCGCCACGACGAGGCGCTGGTCGAGATGAAGCTCGGCCGAGATCTCGATCCGCTCTCCGCGCATGCGAACACTGGAATCGGGGCGGCGCTATACTTCGCGCGCCGTTACGATGAAGCGGTCGAACAACTCGAGAAAACCGCCATCCTGGACCCGAGTTTCGACCTTGGTCGGCTCTACCTTGGCCGCTCCTACCTGGCAATAGGAGCGTACGAGCGTGCGATCAAAGAGCTGCGCGAGGCCGATTCGCTTTCCGGGCCGGCCGGCATGGTCGGCTTGGAGCTAGGACACGCTCTCGCGAAGGCCGGCGACGAGGCGGAATCGAACCGATGGGAGGGCGGAGTCAGGAAGCGCGGGAAGAAGCGGGGTCTTCCGCCCTACGCGCTGGCGTTGTGGCACGCCGCCCTGGGCCGACCGACGGAAGCTGTGGAATGGCTCGAAAAGGCTTTCGAGGAGCGCAGCTACTGGGTGCACCTGATCGGAGTCGATCCTCTCCTCGACGGACTTCGATCCGATCCCGGGTTCGCAGCGCTGCAGGCCAAGTTGAGTCTTCCGGCCAGTTGAGCGGGATCCGGCGAGGCGCGGCACCAATTGCAAATGATCGACCGCACCATCTTGCACTACAAGATCCTCGAGAAACTCGGCGGCGGCGGCATGGGCGTCGTCTTCAAGGCTCAAGACCTCGAGCTCGGACGTCTGGTCGCACTGAAGTTTCTGCCCCCCGCGTTCGCGGAAGACGAAGAGGCCAAGCGCCGCTTCATCCGTGAAGCCAAAGCCGCTTCGACGCTGGACCACGCCAACATTTGCACGATCCACGAGGTCGAAGAGAGCGAAGCCGGAGAGCTCTTCATCGTCATGGCCTACTATCGAGGCCGGACGCTCAGGGCCCGGATCGACGAGGGGCCCCTGCCGGTCGCGGATGCGGTCGGCATCGCGATCGACGTCGCCCATGGTCTCTCCGCCGCTCACGAACGCTCCGTCGTCCACCGCGACATCAAACCGGAAAACATCTTCTTGACTGACGACGGCGGTCTCAAGATTCTCGACTTCGGTCTGGCTAAGCTCGGTGGCGGTTCGATCTCGAAGCCCGGAACAGTGCTCGGCACAGCCGCCTACATGGCGCCGGAGCAAGCGGTCGGAGGGGAAGTTGACGAGCGGGCCGATGTCTGGGCGCTCGGGGCGATGCTCTACGAAATGCTCACGGGCGCGCGGCCGTTCGCCGGTGAGCACGATGCGGTCGTGATGTACTCCGTCCTCAACACCGAGCCCAGGCCGCTAGCCGCAGCGCGCGAGGACGTGCCCGAGCGGCTACGGACCATCGTCGACACAGCTCTGGAGAAGAACCCGGACGACCGCCACGCCGATGTCGACTCCATGCTCGTCGAGTTGATTGAGCTTCGCGCGGAGACTCAATGGACGAAACCTCCCGCAGGCGCCGGTTCGTCGAGCGTCGCGTCCGCGGCAGGTAGCCGGCGCCACCGTCGTTTCGCCGTGGCAGCGGTCGTCGTCGCGCCGATGCTGGTGGCGGGCTGGTTGACCTACCACGGCGGGGCGCCCGGACCCGAGTCCCCGTCTGCAACGGCGGCGCCGGTCGTCCAGCGAACATACGGCTCCGTCGCCGTTCTCCCACTCACGAACCTTGGCGGCGATCCCGAAGACGAGTACTTCAGCGATGGCGTGACGGAAGACATCATCACTCAGCTCGCCAAGATTGGCGCCTTCAAGGTGATCTCGCGGACGTCGACGATGCGCTACAAGGGCACGGAGACGCCCCTACCGCAGATCGCGGACGCGTTAGGCGTGGAGACGATTCTCGAGGGGAGCGTCCGGCGGGCGGGCGACCGCGTGCGGATCACGGCCCAGCTCATCGACGCTGAGACGGACGAGCACCTCTGGGCCGAGAGCTTCGACGGGGATCTGGGGGACGCGCTCGGCTTCCAGAGCGTTGTCGCCTTGCGGGTGGCTGCGGCGCTGAAAGCGGAGTTGTCAGGCGTCGAGCAGGCTAGGGTCAACGAGCGGGGCGCCGTGAGCGCCGAGGCCTACGACCACTTCATACGAGGACTCCACCACCGTGACCGCCGAACGCCGGAGGATTCCCGCCTTGCGCGCGAGCACTTCCAACAAGCCGCGGCGGTCGATCCCACCTATGCCGATGCACATGGCGGCGTTGCCAGCTCTTACGCGTTTCTGGCGAGGTTCGGCGTACTCTCACCGGCCGAGGCGATCCCGAAGGCGGTGGAAGCGGCGCGGAAAGCTCTCGCCCTGGATCCCGACCAGGTCGATGCGCAACTCGTACTGGCCGCGGTGCAAGGGTTGATCGGGAAAGACTGGACAGCGGCCGAGCGCATTTACCGGCGAGTCCTTGAAGTCGCGCCAATCAGTCCGGCGGCGCACACGCAGTACGCAATGAACCTCCTATTGCCCTTGGGCCGGTTCGATGAAGCTCTCCCGGAGCTCCGAGCCGCTCTCGAACTGGATCCCCTGTCAGAGTTACGGAACGGCGATCTCGCGATCACACTCTTTTACGCAAGGCGATACGACGAGGCGTTGCGTCAGCTTGACTCCACACTTGCGTTGTATCCGAACAGCTTTCGAACGCGCGAGTTCGTCGGCCGGGTCTACATCGCGACGGGACGCTTGGAGGAAGCGATCGAGACTCTTCGCGATGCGGTTCCGCTCTCCCCGGGAAGCACCGAGGCCCTGGCATGGCTCGGATTCGCCTATGGATTGCATGGCGACAGGGACCAGGCTCAGGCCTGCCTCAACGAGCTCGAGCGGCATCCGGCTCAGGAGCGCCACAAACATCTCGCGAAAGCTGTCATGCACGCCGGTTTGGGAAACACCGACCTGGCCTTCGCCGCTTTGGAGAGCGCGTACGTCGAGCGTGAACCGTTGTTGGCATTTCTGCGTGTAAGTCCTGCCTTGGATTCACTTCGCTCCGACCCCCGTTTCCATTCCCTGCTGGAACGAATGAACTTGTCGCCGTAGGTCGGGCGCTCCTGGCCCGCCCTCTCGCAACATCCATATTTTCAGCTACATATAGCAGTTATCGCACGGTGACCACGCGGTAGCCGCTACGGTTACCGTTACTCTTCACGGCGCAGATCCGGGGCTATCGTTGAGCTTGTTGGACGGCAAATCCAACGAACCAACCCGACTCTGGAGGAAACACCATGAAGACATTCCACATCGCGAGTGTCGGCTTGCTGCTACTGGCGGGAAGCGCATTCTCGCAAACGGTCAAGACCGATTTCGACCCCGACGCGGACTTCGCAAAGTACCGCACGTTCGCCTGGAAAAGCGGCGCGCCGCTTCCGGAAAACCCGATCACGAACAACACCCTGGTCGTCGAACGGGTTCGCAACGCGGTCAACGGCCAGTTGACCGCGAAAGGGATGAGGGAAGACCCGCAGGCCCCGGACTTCTTCGTCACTTTCTTCGTTGGGCAGCGGGAAAGGACCGAAATCGACACGTTCGGCTACGCCGCGGCGCCCCTGTGGCGCGCCGGGTGGGGCGACGTCATGGTTCGCAATCACCGCGAGGGAACTCTCGTCATCGACATCGTCGACGCCAAGACCGGACGTCTCGCCTGGCGCGCGTATTGCACCGACACGGTGAACGATCCCAAGCACCTAGAGAAAAAGATCAACAAGGCGGTCGAGAAAGCCTTCAAGAAGTACCCGCCCGAGCTGAAGCCGTAGCCGGAGCAGATTCAGATCTAGGAGGCCCAGACCTATGCCCAGCCAACGAACCCCGCCGAGGAGCCGAGGAATCAACGCCTCCTTGGCCAGTGCGGCTCGCCTGATGTTTCTCGTCCTGCTGCTCGTCGGCGGCCTTGCAGTCAACGCGACGGAGCTCGGCCGCACATTCTCCGGTTTCCTCGGAAGCTACCCGCCTCTCGAGCCCGTTCCCGAGGCCAAGAACACCCTCCGGTGGGTCAAGCCGGGCTTGGACATCGCCGAGTACACGGCGGTGATGCTCGACCAGCCCGAGATCCTCATCGCCCCGAGCTCTCCGCACAAGGGCGTCAGCCAGGACGAGCTGAAAGCGCTGAGCGAGACGTTTCACGAAATCGTAGCCGCGAAGCTCGAAGGCGGCTATCCGCTCGTCAGCCGGCCTGCGCCGGGCGTCTTCCGGCTGCGTTTCGCCTTGACTGACGTGTACATGAAGCGGAAGAGCCTGAAGCCGTGGCAGCTCACTCCGGCCGGGCTGGGCGTTTACGGGCTCAAGTCCGCGTTGGGCGGAAATATATCGCTGGTCGAAGCCACGGTCGAGGCCGAGCTCCTCGACTCCCGGACTGGTGATCGCCTCGCCGTCGTAGTGTTCCGGCAGGGGGCCAAGAAGGACAAGGCGACCGGTCAGAAGCAAGAGAAAACCTCGTGGAAGGAAGTCGAGAAGACCATGGCGCAATTCGCAACGGCAATCCGAGAGCGGCTGGACGCCGCCCACGGAGCGTCGTAGGACGAACGGACTCGCAGGCGCGGGACGCCGCCGCTAGAAAGGACTTCAAATCGAGAACCCAAGGACGTAAGGAGAAAAAAAGCCATGAAACCAAGCAGCGAAGCAGTCAAGACTCGGCGCGCAGCCGTCATCTTCGTCGCGACATGCCTGTCGGCTGTGGCCTGGGCGCAGCCCGCCGCCCAGCAACCGCAACCGGAGAACCAGCGGAGGATGCAGGCGATCGCGCAGTCGACGAAGCAGAATGCGCAGCTTCTCAAGCAGTACGTCTGGACGATGCGGACCGAGATCGAGCAAAAGGGCGAAGTCAAAGGCGTCAGGCTCGATCAGGTGCGCTTCGACATTGACGGCAATCCTCAACGGACGGCCCTCACCGGGCCACCTGAGGGTAAGGAAGCTGCGGGCATCCGACCGCGCCCGAAGCGGCGCCGGCAGAAGATGATCGACAACAAAGTCGAGGACAAGCAGGAGTACATCCAGCGGCTGATGTCCCTCTCCGGTCGATATCTGACGCCCAGCCAGCCGAGCATCCAAAAGCTGTTCCAGACGGGCGAGTTCTGGCAAGGGAAAGGTCCGACGGATCCCGTGATCCGAATCGAGGTCAGCAACCTGGTGAAGCCCGGCGACGCACTCACCCTGACGATCGATCCGCAGACCAAGAAGCCGCTCCAAGCGCGAATAGAGACGAACCTGGACGGAGACCCGGTGTCCGTCGTCGCCGATTACCGCGTCTTGCCCAACGGTCCGAGCTATGTCGCACGTACGGTCATCCAAGCGCCGGAAAAGCAAATGCAGATCAAGATCGAGAATTTCGACTACGTGCGGCAGGGCGCAACGCCACTTGCCGCCGGCACGCCTGGCGTCGGGACGGGAGGTCAGTGATGAAGAGTTTGACCAGATTCTTGTGGACGCTTTGTTTGGCGGCGGCGCTCAACGCGCAAACGAGTTTGAGTAGCAACCCGCTGGCGCAGTTCAGCCAATCGCTCGAGGAGCTCACATCGACGGTTTCGCCGGCGGTTGTGCAGGTCCAAGTCTCCGCTTGGGTGACAGGGGAAGGCGCCCGCGGCGAAGTTTGGAGCCCCGGCAGCGTCGTCGGTTCCGGGGTCATCGTCGATCCTTCCGGCTACATCATTACGAACGAGCACGTCGTGCACAACGCCCGCCGCGTTCGGGTGATGCTAACCCCTGTTGACAGTTCGGCCGGAGCCGCGCTGGTTCCTCCGGGGACGCGAACGCTGCTCGAGGCCACTGTCGTTGGAGTGCATGCCCCCACCGATCTCGCACTGCTCAAGGTGGAGGCGTCGGGATTGCCCACGCTCCCCATCTATGAGGGAGAACCCGTTCGCCCAGGCCAGCTCGTGATCGCCGTCGGCAGCCCTGCGGGTCTAGACAACACCGTGACGCTCGGCATGGTGAGTGCGGTCGGGCGCCAGCCCCACCCGGACGCCCCGATGGTGTACATCCAAACGGACGCCGCGATTAGCCCGGGCAGCAGCGGAGGCCCCTTGCTGGACGTCGAAGGCAAAGTAGTTGGGATCAACACGTTTATTCTCGACAATTCGGGGACTAGCCAAGGCCTGAGCTTCGCGGTCCCCGCCGCCGTCGTCAAAGGGGTCTACGACCAGCTGAGAAACCACGGTTCCGTCCGAAGCAGCCGGATCGGGATCTACGTTCAGACGATCACCGTTGACCTCGCCCGAGGTCTCGGACTCGGTCGGGACTATGGAATTGTGATATCCGACATCGCTCCGGGAAGCCCCGCCGAACGGGCCGGCTTGAAGGTGCGCGATGTCATTCTCGAGATGGACGGTGCTCCGGTGGAGACAGTGCCTTGGTTCGCAGCAGCGATGCATCTGCACGATTCCGGGGCGCCGCTCGAGCTGACTGTGCTCCGCCGGGCGAAGACGCTGAGCTTCCGCTTACCGGTGGTTCCGGTGGAAACCAGCGCCTATGGAGACAGCGGCCTCAATCCGGAACGCGATTCGATTCCCCGGCTGGGCGTGGTCGGGAAGAATGTCGACTCCACAGTGCACATGGGCCTGCGGTCCAGCCATGGCGTTTATGTGGCCGCCTGGCTCGCCGGCGCGATTCCGGGCGAGAGTCAGGTGGAGCCCGGCGATGTCATCGTGTCGCTGAACGACGCGGCCATCATCAGCGTGAGTCAGTTAGGCGAGAGATTGGAGGCGCTGACGCCGAACGAGCCGGCTGTGCTCCAAGTCGAGAGAGGCGCCGGCTACTTCTTTGTGACGCTCGACGTCGACTGAGGCGGCGGCGCGGCGGCTCGCCGCCGCGCCGCCTTCCATTCGGTCTCTGGTTCCCGTGGCCCAAGCGATCCGAAGCGGCCTCTCGTGCCTATGTTCAGCGCTTGAACATCGTGTCCACACCGTGACATGCCGGAAGGCTACCATGGCAACCGCTAACAGAACCGTTGCAGCCTGCGGCGCGGATGAATCTGCGCAGTCGGCCAAACCGCCGTAACTTATTGAAAGGATTGGTGCGGAGAGGGGGACTCGAACCCCCAAGAGATTGCTCTCACTAGCACCTCAAGCTAGCGCGTCTGCCAGTTCCGCCACCTCCGCACGAGGGGCTGCGGTCCGTCGCCGGACCAAGCTTCTAGTGTACGCGAATTTCGCGCAGGATTGGCGTCCCTACTGCTGCGGCGGGGCCTCGCCCGCCGGCGGCGTCGCCGGAGCCTCTTCGGTCGGCGTCACCACCGCTTCTGGCGTGACGTTCACCGTCGACGATTCGCCCGGCGCCGGAATCGGCAGATCCTGCACGCCCGCGCCCGGAACCGGAGCCGGCGCGGGAGCCTCGCCCGCCGTCTGCCCCGTCCGCTCGATCACCGACTGCCCCGCCACGCCCCCTCGGTTGCCCTGCATGATGCCGAGCGTAATCGAGGTGACCATGAACAGGATTGCCGCGCCCGTCGTCGACTTCGACAGCAGCGTCGCCGCGCCCCGCGGCCCGAACGCCGTCTGCGAGCCCATGCCGCCGAACGCGCCGGCCAGGTCAGCCGCCTTGCCGCTCTGCAGCAGCACCACGATGATCAGGAACAGGCACACCACGACGTGGATGACCGTGAGCAGAATCAGCATAAACTTCTATCCTAGCAGGGCTGTAGCGTTTGCGGCTGCCTCGCGGTTAGCTGTCGAAGCGTACGATCGCCGCGAAGGATTCCGGGTCCAGGCTGGCGCCGCCGACCAAGCCTCCGTCGATGTCCTCGCGCTCCATCAACCCCTTCACGTTGTTCGGCTTCACGCTGCCGCCGTAGAGGATGCGCACGCCCGCGGCCGCTTCCGCCCCAAAGGTTTCCGCCGCCTTGGCCCGCAGAAAGGCGTGCGCGTCGCCAGCCATCTCCGGCGTAGCCGTCTTGCCGGTGCCGATCGCCCATACCGGCTCGTAGGCGATCAGGATCTTGCCGAAGCTCTCGCTCGACAGGTGTCCCAAGCCGCCGCTGAATTGGGTCGCCAGCACGTCCTCGGTGCGGCTCGCCTCGCGCTCCTCGAGCGTCTCGCCCACGCACACGATCGGCGTCAGGCCCGCCGCCAAAGCCGCGTCCACGCGCTTGGCGACCGTCGCGTCCGTCTCGCCGAAGTACTGCCGGCGCTCCGAGTGGCCGATGATCACGTGGCTGCACCCGCAACCCAGCAGCATGCCGGCCGATACTTCCCCGGTAAAGGCCCCTTCGGCCTCCCAGTGCAGGTTCTGCGCGCCGATTTGGATCGACGTGCCGCGCACGGCCTCCGAGGCCGCCGCCAGCGCCGGAAACGGAGGGCAGAGCACGATCTCCCGGCCGGCGGCGCCCGCCACCAAGTGCTTGAACTCGTCAAAGAACTGCACGGTCTGCTGGACCGTTTTGAACATCTTCCAGTTGCCGGCGAGAACGGGTGTGCGAGCCATCGAAATCAGGGTACCAAGTTCGCCGGAGAAGCCGCTCGCAGCGCTTGACCACGCAGCCAGCGCGGCGCCCCGGCTTCGATCAGGTCGCCGATCCGCCGCAGCAGCTCCGCCCGCGGAGAGGACTTGCGCCACGCCAGGCCCACCGTGCGCGAGGCCGCGCCGGCCTGCATCGGGACGGCGCAGAGGCCCTGCAAGGCCCCCAGGGCCAACTGCGGAGCCAGGGTGCTGCCGAACCCGCCCTGCACCAAGTTGCGCAAGGTTTCCAGGCTGGTGGCCCGGTAGTCTGCCTGCTCGGTCCCCTGCCCTGAGTTGCAGATCGAGAGAGCCTGATCCCGCAGGCAATGCCCTTCGGCGAGCAGCAGCATCGGCTCCCCGGCCAAGTCAGACGGGCGGATGCGGGCCCGAGCCGCCAGCGGATGGTCAGCGCGGCAAGCGAACCAGAAGGGCTCCTCAAACAGCGCCCGCGCCTCCAAACCGGAGCGCCGGAGCGGCAGCGCCAGCAGCACGCAGTCCAGCCGATGGTCCTCGAGCGCCGCCAGCAGGTCGTCCGTGAGCCCCTCCTGCAACACGATCTTCAGCTCCGGCAACTCCGCCTCCAGCGCCGGCAGCAGGTGCGGCAGCAGATACGGGCCAAGGGTCGCGATCATCCCGATGCGGACCGGCGTGGAGAACGGGTCGCGCAGCTCCTTCGCCAACTCCTCTATCTCGTCGGCGATCTCGAGCATCCGGCGGGCCCGCTCGACCACGGCCGCCCCTTCCGGCGTCAGCCGGACGCTCTTGTTGGTGCGCTCGGCCAAGTGCAGACCCAGGTGCGCCTCCAGCTTCTTGAGCTGCGTGCTCAGCGTGGGCTGCGTCACAAAGCACCGCTCCGCCGCTTCGCGGAAGGACCCCAGGTCAGCCAGAGCAACCAGGTACTTCAGATCTTGCAGAGTCATTGATATTATCAATCACATCCGTAGAAACAATTCATTTTACAACGAAGTCAAGGTCGCCCAGAATTCGAAGAAAGGAGACGCCAACATCCCATGAGCGACCACAAGCCACCCACACTCACCACTTCCGCCGGCATCCCCGTCGGCGACAACCAGAACAGCCTCAGCGCCGGCCCCCGCGGCCCCTTGCTGGTCCAGGACTGGCAACTATTCGAGAAGCACGCCCACTTCAACCGCGAACGCATCCCCGAGCGCGTGGTTCACGCCAAAGGGTCCGGCGCGTTCGGCACATTCACCGTCACCGGAGACATCACCCACTACACCAAGGCCAAGCTGTTCTCCGAAGTCGGCAAGCAGACGCCGCTGCTGGTCCGCTTCTCGACCGTGGCCGGCGAACGCGGCGCAGCCGACGCCGAGCGCGACGTGCGGGGCTTCGCCGTCAAGTTCTACACCGAGGAAGGCAACTGGGACCTGGTCGGCAACAACACGCCGGTCTTCTTCGTCCGAGACCCCTACAAGTTCCCCGACTTCATCCATACCCAGAAGCGCGACCCGCGCACGAACCTGCGCAACCCGATCGCCATGTGGGACTTCTGGTCGCTGTCGCCGGAGTCCCTGCACCAGGTCACCATCCTGTTCTCGGACCGCGGCATCCCGCGCAGCTACCGCCACATGAACGGCTACGGCTCGCACACCATGAGCTTGATCAATCACGCCGGGGAGCGCTTCTGGGTCAAGTTCCACTTCAAGACCAACCAGGGCATTCAGACCTTCACCGACGAAGAAGCCGCCCAACTGGTCGGACAGGACCGGGAGAGCCACCAGCGAGATCTGTTTGACGCGATCGAGGCCGGGGACTTCCCGTCGTGGACGCTGAAAGTGCAGGTGATGCCCGAGGCCGACGCCGCCCGGACGCCCTACAATCCGTTCGACCTGACCAAGGTCTGGCCGCACGCCGACTATCCCTTGATCGAGGTCGGCCAGATGCGCCTGGACCGTAACCCGGAGAACTACCACGCCGAAGTGGAGCAGTCCGGCTTCTCGCCCGCCAACGTCCCCCCGGGGATCGGCCACAGCCCGGACAAGATGCTGCAGTTCCGCATCGTCTCCTACGGCGACGCGCATCGCTACCGCCTGGGGGTGAACTACGAGCATCTGCCCGTCAATGCGCCCAAGTGCCCCATGCACAGCTATCACCGCGACGGCGCCATGCGCTTCGACGGCAACGGCGGCGGCTCGGTCAACTACGAGCCCAACAGCTTCGGCGGCCCGCGCCAGGACGCCCGCTTTCAGGAACCGCCGCTCGCGCTCGACGGCCCCGTGGACCGCTACGACCACCGCGAAGGCAACGACGACTACTCGCAGGCCGGCGCATTGTTCCGCCTGCTCGACCCCGACCATCAGCAGCGGCTGTGCCGGCGGCTCGCCGAGGCGATGAGTTCGGTCCCGCGGGAGATCCAGCAGCGCCAGGTCGAGCACTTCCGCCAGGCCGACCCAGCCTACGGGGAAGGCGTCGAACAAGCCCTGGGTCTGCTCGCCACAGCTTGACTACAGCTCCAACCGTCCGCGGTAGAGCATGTCCTTGAGCTTGAACTTGGCTTCGACGTCGACTTCGCCCGGCGTCATCTCGAACTGGACCGTCTTGTCGTCGAGGGAGATATCCTCGTCGCGCGGAAAGTACAGGATGACGCCGGGCGCGCCGGGGTGGGGCGTGATCTGGATCTCGCGGGCGCGGATGGACGGCTTGCCCTTGCGCGTCAGACGGCAAGCTTGGCGCAGCTTTTCCGGGTTCTCGGCCAGCCAAGCCCCGGCGGCGGGCAGCGAGGTCAACGAGATCACGTAGTAGTCCGGCTGCCGGGCGAGCTGTTCGGCAGCGACGCGCCGCTCGGCCTCCGGGGCGCCGTCCAGCAGCCGCAGGGCCGCTTGCCGCATGGGCAGCGCGCTGCTCCAGCGCACCACCACGTCCTTGTCGCCGGAATCGAACTGCTGCTGGGCGTACCGGGAAACCAGCCAGCCGCCGCCCCAACCGCCGTTGGGAATGCTCATGCCGCCCGGCGTGCGCCGTCCGGCGCTGCCCGGCAAGCCCACGCCGCCGCCTGTGGTGGAGCCGCCGCCGGGGAAACCAATGGCGCCGCCGCCGGTGGAGGCGTGCACCGAACCTTCCCGCGCCCAAGGCGAGTCGTTGAGGATCTCCTCCACCTGCGCGCTGGTCCAGGCCGAATAGTCCGTCCCCTCCCAGAACGAGCCCGCATACAGCAGGGCCGCGGGCAGCAGGAACAGGGAAAGGCGGGCGGGCCGGCGCATCACCCTTCGGACGCGCGCCGGCCCCGAGCGGTGACGACGAAGTTGTGAAGCCTTTGTGAAATCGTGCGTTAGCGGACCGTCACGCGGTGCGGACTGGTCCAGCCCAAGTGGCCCTCGGCGACCTTGATGTTGCCGGGATAGTCCGGCGACTCGCCTTCGAGCTCCACGCGCCAGTAGTACCAATGGAAGCCCTGGCCCGGCTGATCCTCATAGCGCAAGTCCAACTGCAGTCCGTCGCCCGGGGCCGAGAAGATCTCGTCGCCGTCGCGCACCAGCACGGCCTTCACGATCTTCGCCTGCGGGGAGCGGGCATGCAGCGTCAGCTCCACCGGACCCGCAGCCTCCATGTCGGTTCCCATAAAGGCGCCGTTGGCGCGGGCGTCGAGCACCAGGCGCGAGCCGTTCGTGGCGTAGATGCGGTGCTCCTTCAGCGCTTGCAGCATGGCCGCCGGCGTCAGCTCCGGCGCCCAGAAACCCGTCAGCCCGCCGCCGACGCCGGGATTGCGGCGGTGGCCGTCGCTGGTGGCGGCAAAGCCCACCTTGAAGCCGGCGGAGAGGTCGGAGTGGATCTTGGCCGGATCGTTGATATAGACGCCCCAGCCGGCGGCCACCTCGATGTTGCCCTCGCAGGGCCGCCGCACCAGCCGAAAGGTCGGGTGCTGCGAATTCATCACGCCGCCGGCGGCTTCCACCATATCGCACAGCGCCTCGAAGTCGTCTTCCTCGGGATGACGGATCATCGGCGCCGTATCTCCGGCAAAGATGACGGTGCGGTGGTTGGCGTTGCCGTCGTCAGTGCGGTCGGACCACTCCCAGCCGGGCAGCGCCACAAAGCGGCCGGGCTCGGTGTATTTGCGGCTGAAGTAGACGGACAAGGCGTACTCGGAATCCGTCAGCACCTGGTTGCGGTAGGCGCCCTGGTCGTTGGCGTCGAGCCAGGAGGAGGCGTCGTTCTCCTGCATCACCACCACGTCGATTTTGGCCTTGTCGCGGGCGTAGTGCATCAGCTCGTCCACCTCGCCCTCGGCGTCGGCGGTGAGCGTCGTGTGGACGTGGAGGTCTCCCCAATAGAGAAAATGCTTCTTGCCGTCGATCTCGATCGAGGGACGGGAGCCGACCTCGTAGCCCCAGTGGGGCAGCGGGAGGTCGATGGGTTGCCAGCCGGTGACGTCGAAGGGTTCGACGGGCTGGGCGTCCCCCAGCTCGGCCCGTTGGACGACCAGATTGTGCGTCGGATCAAAGCCGGCGACCAGCAATTCAGCACCCGGCGTCGCGGCGTCGTATTGCACCAGACCGCTGTCGATCCGGACGGGCTGCGCGTCGGCGCGGTCCAGCGGCATGCCCAGCAGCGCGCCGGGATCGGTGCTACGCCCTTCCGAGGTCAACTTGCGCTCCCACAGCAGCCACGGCCGGCCGCTCTGCTCGATCAGCATCGGGCTCAGGCGATGCCCCGCAAAGCCCCAGATCGCAGTGACGGTCGGCTCCACGCGGCTCAGCAGGCTGTGCGCCAAGTCCGCCGCGACGCGCGGCTCGCTCCAGCGCCCGCCTTCGAGCGTCGCCACTTCGATCCGGTGGCGCTGGTCGATGGCGCCCTTACCCAGAACGCCGTCCTCGGCGACCCAAGCTGCAACGAGGCGACCGTCGCCCAGCGCCAGCACGACCGCATCCATGGCATTGGAGTCGCCGGACAGCTTGGTCGGCGCACCGCCGTCCAGTTTCCGGGCGTAGACCGCGTAGTCGAGCCCCTCGTAGCAGTCCCACAAGACCCAGAGCTTTCCGCCGCGATCCGCCAGCGCCGGCCGGTAGCAGGGCTTTTCTTCCGGGGAGACGTGTTCGACGCGGCCGTCCTCGCGCCGCACGGCGATCCGTTGTGGCTGGACGGAGACGTCCTCCCAGGCCGTCAGCAAGCCAGCGCTCGTAACAACCGCGTCAGGCGTCAGGGCATCGCTCCCACGGGTGGACAGCAACTCCGTCGGTTCCCAAAACCCATCCTCCAGCCGCCGCCCCTCGATCCGCCAAACCCCGTCCCGGCGGGTCTGCCAGACAGCCCAACCGGAATTGACGCCGTCCGCTACATACTGCGGCATCCAGTACACGCCGTCCTCGGGTGACAGAATCTGCGTCCGCGAGCGTTTGCCGTCGCGGAACGACGTCGTATAGAGCCGCTCGCGGTGGTTGGCGTACGTATTCCACACAAAGCGCACCGAACCGTCCGACTGCACGTCGAAGCTCGGCTGCGTGGGGAAGCCGTGGTGGTCCGGGTTGACGATCAGCGGACGCGGGATGTGCTGGGCGGTGGCGGTCAGGGCGAACGCCAGGCCTAGTGTTGCGATGAGAATGTTGGACGGACAGGAATGTCCGTCCCCACTGAGGAACGAGCTACTCCAAGCTGTCTTT
Source organism: Acidobacteriota bacterium (assembly GCA_016125275.1). GTDB lineage: Bacteria > Acidobacteriota > Terriglobia > Bryobacterales > UBA6623 > RI-231. The sequence goes on from WGMB01000011.1 coordinate 267,175, forward strand.
GCCATCGGTCAGCCACTCCAGATTGAACCGCGCCACGGTCAGGAAACCCGTATATGTGTCGCGCACGCCGTCCGGGCTCGCGCGCTCGTAGTACAGCAACACGGTCCCGTCCGGCAGCACGGCCAGATCGGAGTAGCCGCTCACGCCCGGCTCCACGGCCTTTACCACCGGCCAAGTATCCGCCTCGTCGTAGCTCAAATACACCGAGACGTTCTGGCGCTTCCAGTTGCCCTCAGGTTTTGCGGGGTCGCGCGGCTCGAAGCTCCGCGGGTTGGCGAACAGCACACGGTTGTGGTTGGCGCCGCCGAGCTTCGACGACAGACGGATCGTCGAAGCCATGCAAACCGGCTCCACCAGCTCCGGGTGCAGCAGCGGCGTCGTCCAGCCGTGGGCGCCGTCGTCGGAATAGGAGTAGGCCCGCCGGTGCGGCGCCGATTCACTGCGGATGTTCAGCAGCACGCGCCCGTCGGCCAGCTCCAGCGGAATCGTCTCGCTCGGGTTCTGCAGGTAAGGATGCCGGGCCGCGATGTCGCCGCGCCGCCAAGTCTTGCCGTGGTCGTCGGAGTAGACCACCGAGACCTCCGAGGGCCGGTGCGCATGGCCGCCCGTGCCGTTCGACATCCAGATCGGGACCAGCAGGCGTCCGTTCTGGAGCTGTATGCCGTGCGCCGGCCCGGTGGCGATCACGCGCCAGGGGTAGTCCTGCTTGAACTGCTCGAAGGTCGCGGTGATGTCCACCGGCTTGGAGAACGTCTTGCCGTCGTCGTCACTGTAGCTGTAATAGGCGCGGGCGTACTCCACGCAGAACAGCAGATGGACCCGGCCGGTCTCGCGGTCCACGATCGGGGCGGCGTTGTTGTAGGTCACCTCGCCGGGCTTGGCCAAGCCTTGCTCCAGGGCCACGGCGTTCTGCTGGATTTTTCCCTCCACCTGGACGGCAACGTGCTGCGGCTCCCAGCTCTTGCCGCCGTCGGTGGAGCGGCGGAGCATGATGTCGATCGGCCCCCAGTCGCCGCCGGTGTTCTTGCGGGCTTCGGCAAAGGCCAGCACGGTCCCCTGGGTCGTGACCACGATGGCGGGGATGCGGTAGTGGGCGTAGCCCCCCGTGCCGGCCTGGAACACATCGACCTTTTCAAACAGGGGCGCAGCCGCCGCCGAGGCCGCCAGCAGCAGCCCGAACCAGAAAGAGCGAATCATGGCGCCGCTATTGTAGCGATCCGGGAGGGGTCCGGAGCCCGTTTCTACAGCGGCTGGGCGTGCTCTTGGATGTACTTGTCGAGGCTCGACTCGCCCGGTCCCACGTAGTGGTAGGCCTCGGCCCACTCGAGGCCGTTCTGCTGGCCGATGGCGCGGTCCCGCGACAGCGCGAAGTGCTTGGTGTATTCGCGGTTGGCGGTCTCGTCGTCATTGCCCAACAACGGCAGCTTCTTGCCCTGGGCCGCGAGCCGTTCCCGCAGCACCGCGCCGCGGTCGCCCGCCGGGCCCTGCGTCACGTTGGCCATGTTGGCGTAGGCTTTCTTGTCGATGAAGTCGGAGATGTCGACCACGCGGTTCACGAGCTGCGGCCCGCGCGCGAAGTAGTAGGCCTCGTTCGGGCCGTGGTTGGTCAGCCCGGCCTTGAAGTGCTCCGGGTAGTCCCACTCGGACTTCGACATCCAGAAAGCGGACTCGGCCGCGCGGGCGGTCACGTAGTGGTCCGGGTTGCGCTCGTAGAGGCCCGAGGGGTCGTAGACGAACAGCGTGTCGATCTTATAGAGGCGGAACAGGAAGATCAGCCGGGCGCGCATCTCGATGATGGGCCAGGCGTCCATGTTGTGGTTCGGGTAGTTGAGGAAGAGGGACTCCTTCAAACCCAGGCGCCGGCCGACCTCCATGGTGTCCTTCTCGTTGGCGAGCACGATCTCGCCGATGGTGGAGTCGCCCTTGGTGGTCTGGGAGAGCTTGGAGTTGAGGTTGCCGGCCATCGAGTCGTCGGACATGGTGATGAGGATGCCCTCATAGCCCTCGTCGATGAGCTTCAGGATGGTTCCGCCGGCGAAGATCGGGATGTCGTCGCAGTGCGGCTGGATGGCGGCCAACATCTTTCCTTTGTGAGGCTTGCCGGAGACCCGCCGCTCGATGATTTTCTCTACGCGGTAGGAGACGCTCTCCTCGCCGCCGCCGGAGGGCTCGCTCGGCGCTTGTGGGGGCGCGGCCGCCGCCGCCAGAGAGCCCGCAAAGGAGTTGGAGAGGAAGTCCCGACGCTGCATCTGGGCATTGTACGCTGAAATGCACTCGCAGCGGAGAATCGAGAATCAACGAGGGGCGACGAGCTAGGCCGCGCCAGCCGCGAGACAGCGAACTTGAAAGCGGCTGAAGTTAGCGCAGATGACGGTCACGCTCAGCCCGCCAGTCGGCCCGGGGCCTCTATGGGAAGAGCTGGCTTCGAGCATGGCCGGCCTCGATGAAGAGATCCCGTCCGACGGGGCGCGCGAGCACGACCACTACATTTACGGGTCGCCCAAGCCCTGATTCCAACTACCCCCCCTGGATCGTCGTCTCACGGGCCATCCAGCCCCAGAACCAGCTCCCGGCCCACAGCAGCGCCGCCGCCCAGGCCCACTCCGCCGCCAGGGCCGTCCACAGCTCGGCGCCGTTCAGCTTGCCCAGGTAGATCCGCAGCGGCGTGTACGCCACATGCTCGAACGGCAGCCAAGCCAGCACGCTCTGCAGAGCCGGAGGAAACATCGTCATCGGCAGCAGTAGGCCCGACAGCAGCTCCTGCACATAGAACTTCGCCCGCAGCAGCCCCAGGATCGACTTCATCTCCAGCGCAAACGCCCCGACGATGAAGTTCAGCGCCCCCGACAACACCACGCTGCCCGCCAGCGACGCCAGGAAAGCCGCCGCGTGCAACGGGCTCGCCGGCGCCTGCAGCGGAAAGATCAGCGCCACGATCACCGCCGTCGGCGCGGTCAGCAGCACCAGCCGGAAGGCCGCCTCGCCCAGCGATTGCCCCAAGTAGCGGGCCAGCACCGTTGTTGGCTTCAGCATCGTTAGGATGATGTTGCCGCTCTGCACGTCGGTGGCGATGTTGGCGTCGATGTTGTTGAAATAGACCGACCGGATCACCCACCCGACGGCCACGTAGGTCACCATCTCGGCAAAGTCGAACCCCTGCGCGAAGTTCGCGTCCGCCGCGTACAGAGCCTTCCAGATGAAGTAGTAGACCGTCACGTTGATCAGGTACGTGACGATGCCGGTGTAGTAGCGCAGCCGGAAGGCCAGGATGTTGACGAAGCCGATGCGCGCGAACTCGCCGTAGTGGCGAGCCGTCTGAGCGACGGCGCTCATCGCGTGCGCGCCTTGTCCAGGGAGGGGATCGCGCCGCCGGTGTAGATCCGCCGGATGATCGTCTCGATCGACTCCTCTTCAATGGCGATGTCGCGCACGTCGACGGCGGCCACCACTTGCCGGATCACCTCGCCCGGCGCGTACTGCTCGCGGTCGAACGAGGCCCGCCAGGTGAGCGGGTCGGTCTCCTCCAGCCGCACGCCTTCGAACTCCAGAGTCCGCAGAGGGGCGGCGTGCTCGGGGTCCTTGAGGTCGAAGCGCACCTGGGTCTCCCGCCAGAGCATGCCTTTCAGGCTGTGCAGCGGTCCGTCGAAGAGCACTCGGCCGTGGTCGATGATCATCAGCCGGTTGCAGAGCTGCTCAATGTCCGCCAAGTCGTGCGTGGTGAGCAACATGGTCGTGCCGAGCCCGGCGTTGATCTCCTGCAGAAAGCGCCGAATGCTCTCCTTCGCCAGCAGGTCGAGTCCGATGGTCGGCTCGTCCAGAAACACCAGCGGAGGATTGTGCAGCAGGGCCGCCGCCATGTCGCAACGCATCCGCTCGCCCAGGCTCAGCTTGCGGACCGGCTGGTTGAGGTAGCGATTGAGCTCCAGGATTTCGTCGAAGCGCTTCATCCGCGCCTTGTAGTCGGCATCGGAGATCTCGTAGATCTGCTTGAGCAGCCGGAAAGACTCGACGACTGCAATATCCCACCAGAGCTGCGTCCGCTGACCGAACACGGCGCCGATCGTCCGCGTATAGGCCATGCGGTCGCGGTAGGGGTCGAAGCCGTTGACGCGAGCACTGCCGGAGGTGGGCGTCAGGATGCCGGTGAGCATCTTGACCGAGGTGGACTTCCCCGCCCCGTTCGGGCCGATGTAGCCCACCATCTCGCCGGGTTCGACGGTAAAGGAGACGTCGTCCACGGCGCGCAACGTGGTCGCTTCGCGCTGGAACAGGTCGCGGACCGCGCCCCACGCCCCCTCGCGCCGCTTGTAGCCGCGGAACTCCTTGACCAGGTGCGAGGCTTCAACGCGTCCCAGCATCCGAGCGTTTATTGTAGACGTGAACCGTGAGCCGTGAGGCCGTGAACAGCCCCGCGGATCTACGTCGTGCGGCGTAGCGCGATGCCCAGCTCCGCCAACTGGCGGTTCGGCACCGTGTTCGGAGCCTCACACATCAAGTCGGTGCCCTTGGCCGTCTTCGGGAAGGCGATCACGTCGCGAATCGACGACTCCCCGGCCAGCAGCATCACATAGCGGTCCAGACCGATGGCGAAGCCGCCGTGCGGCGGGGTGCCGTACTCAAGGGCGTCGAGGAAGAAGCCGAAGCGGTGCTTGGCATCCTCTTCGCTAAAGCCCAGGGCCTGGAAGATGCGCGACTGGATGTCGCGGCGATGAATACGAATCGAGCCCGAGCCGAGCTCCACGCCGTTGAGCACCAAGTCATAGGCCCGCGAGCGGCACTCGTGCGGCGCCGACTCGAGCTTGTCCATGTCCTCTTGCACGGGGGAGGTGAAGGGGTGGTGCGCCGCCATCCAGCGGCTTTCCTCCTCATCCCACTCGAACATCGGGAACTCGGTCACCCACAGGAACCGCAGGTCGTTGGGGTCCAGCAGGTTGTGCTTGTCGCGGAAGACCCGGCCGGCCTCCAGACGCAGCGCGCCGACGGCCTTGTAGGTCTGCTCTTCCGGCTTCGGCGTCTTCGGCTTCTCCGCCAGCGTGGCCAGCAGCAGCAGGTCGTCCTCTTCCAGCCCGGCGCGCTCCTTCAGCGCCGCCATGGCCTCGGGGAACTTCTTCTCGAGACCCTTGGGGTCGTCGAAGATCTTGATGCCGCGCTCCATGCCGAACGGCCGGAACTGCTCACGCTCCTTGCGCGAGAGCTGGCCCGCCTTCGGAATGCGAACGGCCACCAGCGGCAGGCCGCCGTCGAGGTCCGGGAACAGGTCGTTGACCGTCGTCAGCGGAGGCAGCCGCAGGTCCGGCTTGTCCGAGCCGTACTGCACGATCGCGTCGCGGTAGGGCAGCCGCTGGAACGGGGCCTTCGGCGCGGGGTGGCCGGCGGCGGCGACCGTCTCCACCGTCATGGCCTCCAGGGCGCCGAGCACGTCGTCCTCGGTCACGAACGACATCTCGAGATCGACCTGGGTGAATTCCGGCTGGCGGTCGGCTCGCAGATCCTCGTCGCGGAAGCAGCGCACGATCTGGAAGTAGCGGTCATAGCCGGCCACCATCAGCAACTGCTTGAACAGTTGGGGCGACTGCGGCAGAGCGTAGAAGTTGCCGGCTTGGATGCGGCTGGGCACCAGAAAGTCCCGCGCGCCTTCCGGCGTCGAGCGCGTCATGAAGGGCGTCTCGATCTCCAGAAAGCCCAGCTTGTTCAGCGATTCACGGACGGCGAAGCTGACCCGGTGACGCAGGATCAGGTTGCGCTGCATCTGCGGCCGGCGCAGGTCCACATAGCGGTGCTTGAGGCGAATCTCCTCACCCACCGAAGGGTCCTCTTCGAGCGGGAACGGCGGCGTCTGCGACACGTTGAGCACGTGGAGCTTGCGCGCTGAGATCTCCACCTCGCCGGTGGCCAGGTTGGGGTTGATCGTGTCGGCGTCGCGCCGCACCACGGGGCCTTCCACGGCCACCACGTACTCGCTGCGCAGTTGCTCGGCGCGGGCGTGCGCGGCGGGGTCGACTTCCGGATTGAACACGACTTGCGTGATGCCTTCGCGATCGCGCAGGTGTATGAAGATCAGTCCGCCCAGGTCGCGGCGGCGATGCACCCAGCCCATCAGCAAGGCGTTCTGGCCGACGTGGTCAGGGCGCAGCTCGCCGCAACGATGCGTACGGCGCAGGTCTCCCAAAAAATCCAGGGAAACAGAAGCAGTCGGTTCCATCATGACTCCCGCATGTACTCACGGCTCAGCTCGACATAGCGGGCCGCGTTGCGCCGCGTGCGCTCGAGCTCTTCGTCGGACGTCGCGCGCCGCACCTTCGCCGGCGAGCCCATGACGATGCTGCGCGGCGGAATCTCCTGCCGCTCCAGCACCAACGAGCCGGCGGCCACGATCGAGCCCGCCCCCACGCGCGCCCCGTTGAGGATCGTCGAGCCCATGCCGATCAGGCAGTCGTCCTCGATCGTGCAGCCATGCACGGTGCAGGAATGGCCGACGACCACCCGCTCGCCGATGCGAACCGGCTTGTCGCCGTCCACATGGAGGACGGAGTTGTCCTGGATGTTGGACTCGTCGCCCACCTCGACCGAGCAGATGTCGGCGCGGATGGTGACGTTGGGCCACACGCTGACGCGCTCTCCCAGCGTCACGTCGCCAATGACTTGGGCGCTGGGGTCCACATAAGCCGAGGCCGGTACGGCTGGCTGCCGGCCGCGAAACGGTCGCAACATGAGGCAGGAGGCGGAGAGCTAGCTCACGGCCGGAAGGCCGGCTGCCGCTCTCGAAAGATTACCATATCGGCCGGCCGTTCAGGCGCGACCGCCGTACGTAGCAAAGGCGCCGGGCAGCTGACTCAGAGACAGGAACTCGAGCAGCAGAATCATCTTATGCATGCAGGCGCACGAGGCCGACGCGTCCGAGTAGCCGCGCTGGAAGCGCTCCACGCACAACGCCGCCGCGGCGCGCGTCTCGCCCGGCTTCAAATCCGGATCCAAAACGCTCGCACCGAAGAAATCTGCAATGTAGCTGAGCTCGTCCCTGGACAGGCCTTCGAGAAAGTCCTTCGCCTGCGTTTTCTGGAAGCCCTGGCTCAAATCCGCCAGAGCGTTGACCAGTGTGATTCGATCGTGGGTGGTTGATACGTTGGCGCGACCCAAATTGATCTCCTCGAAATTCCGTCCGTGTTTTTATTATCACGGAACGAAATGGGTCACCGCAACACGTACTCTGCACAAAAATAAGGAGATAAGAGCACCACCACCCGGTAGTGGCTAGTTGCCCGTCAGGTCTTCGCCTGCAGACCGAGCCCTTCGAGCAGCGCGGACCGCTCGCGCATGAAAACGCCTTCATCCAACACTGGCAGTGCTTTCACGATTTCGACGTCGTCGTACAACTCGACCCAGGAGCGGCAGCCGCCGTACCGTCGGTCGTAGGGGATCTCCTCCGCTTTGGGGAGTCGAAATACCCGGAGCAACACGATCCGCAGCGGCAAATCCGGCCGATAGTCGTAGCGCATCCGGATGTAGTCGTCGCTCCAAACATGCCGATCGCGGACGGCCTCCCAGGCCGAGGGGTCCGGCGGAGCCTCGATGATCTCGGCGGCCCGGGCGCCGGCCGTCACATGCACGGAGGTCTCGTCGGTCGGGGCTGTTTCGTCGAACCAGGGCTGGTAGGCCGGCTGGAGTTGGGCGCGCTGCTGGTGCTCCCAAGTGGGATAGAAGACGAACTCCGGATGGGCCAGCTCGAAACCTCGTTTGGTCTCGGCCAGGCCGCCCTTGCGCAGCAGAAAGATCTGACGGCCGCGCTCCAGAGCCCGGATCACGGCCGCCCACTCCTTGAGGGCGATCTTCATGGCAGAGCGCCGGTCATGGCCGCGGCGCCAGGTCCACGCGGCGCTTCTCGGCGGCGCTCAAATAGCAGCCGCAGGCGATCTCCACCGAGCGCAAGCCGTCGTAGGACGTGACGGCCGCCTTGGCTTTTTGTGAGATTGCGTCGATAAAGCGCCGGTCCTCTTCCGCGAATCCCCACTTGGCCGGTACGTCGAGGTTGGCGTAGTGCTCCTTCATCGTCGGCTTATCCAGGCCCATGCGGTATTCGATCGACTCCATCTCGAAGGTCTGGATGGTGGCGTAGGCACCGTAAACCTCCAGGCTCTCGTACGGGAAAAACCAAGAAGCGTCGGCCGAAGTGACGAAAGTAGCGTAGGTGCCGGTCTCGAACTCGATCAGGCAGGAAAAATCATCCTTGCGGCCCTCGCGGGCGTCCAGGCCGACGATTTCGCCGAACTGGAACCGCATCATGTCGAACATGTGGATCGGCGTCTCGAACAAGAAGCCGCCGGTGACGGACGCGTCGGCCGTCCAGGGCGGATTGAGCAGCTCGCCGCGATTCATCTTGATGTGGGCGCAGTGCGCCTCGCAGCCGTGCAGCAGCTCCGCCACGCGGCGGTAGGCCGGGGCGAAGCGACGGTTGTGGCCGACCTGGAAGACGGTCTTGACCTTCTCGGCGGCGGCGTGCACGCGGCGGGCGTCGGCCACGGTGGTCGCCATGGGCTTCTCGCAAAACACGTGCTTACCGGCCTCGATGGCCTTGACTGCGAGATCGGCGTGCGTCGTGTTGGGCGAGGCGATGTAGACGGCATCGCAACGAGCGAACAGCTCGTCGACGCTGTCGACGCCCAGGGCGCCGGCGCGCTCGCGGTCCACATCGTAGATGGCCGCCAACTCCACGCGCTGGTCCAGCGCCAAATTGCGTTGATGGATGCCCGAAATGAATCCGGCGCCGATGATTCCAACCTTGATGCTCACAACCTGACTCCTCGCGGAAGGGATGAAATTCCTATTCTCCCAGTTCGGCCCGAAACCTGCGGGAGGCGCGAAACGTACGATACTATAGCTTCGCCCGTCCGCACCTGTTCCACAGGGAGGACTTGTTTTGTCATCACGATTCTTGGTCGCCGCGTTCGCGACGACTCTTCTCATCCCGGTCATCGCGGGCGCTCAGACAGCCATGCGCAGCCGGTCCGCTCCGTTTGCTCCGCGGGTGGCGTCAGCCGCCTCGGATCATTTCCCGCTCCATGTCGGCGACTCCTGGACTTACGTCCTGGAAGGCCGAACGGCGGGCGACGAGGCGCGCTCGATTGTGATTTCCGAGACCGCCGAGCGCAACGGAGTCACCTACTACCGCCTGGAGGGCTGGCCGACGATCGGCTCGGCGCTGATCAGGCTCAACTCGAGAGGCCAGCTCGTGGCCCTCGATCAGGAAACCGGAGCCGAGAAGCTCTGGTATGACTTCGCCGCCCCGGTCCGGGCCTCCTGGACGCCGGAAACCGGCGACGAATGCACCGGGCAGGCCTCCGTCGTCGACCGCAACGCCAAGGTCGAGACGCCGGCGGGCACGTTCGAAGGCGCTCTGGAGATCCACTACGAAGGCTCGCCCTGCGCGGACGCCGGCGTGGTCAGCGAGATCTTTGCGCCGGGAGTCGGACTGCTCCAACGCACCGAAACCACCATCGCGGGTCCGTTGACTTGGCAGCTCACGCGGGCGCAGGTCGGCGGGCGGACGGTGGAGGCGCCGGGGCTGAGCTTCTCCATCCAGATCGATCGGCCGTCGTACTCGCCGGATGTCGAGCCGCCGGTCACCGATCCCAACCGCGTCACTCCGTCGATGCGCGTCCGGTTGACGATCGCCAACCGGAGCCCGCTGCCTCTGTCGTTGACCTTCCCCTCGCCGCAGTTCTTCGATCTGGAAGTGCGTAACGCGGCCGGGGAGACAGTGTACTTCTGGTCGGCCGACAAGCTGTTTCCGGCGGTCATCACCGAGCTCGCGTTGAGCCCGGGCGAAAGGGTCTTCGAGGTGGACGTGCCGCTGCTGGCGGGCTCCACGCCGCTGCCCGCGGGGACCTATGTGGTGGAAGGCTGGCTGGTGGTTCCCGAAGGCCGGCTGTACTCGGCCTCGGTTCCGTTCGAAGTGACCGGCGGCAAGTAAAACGCAAGCCGATCCGGCGGAGGTGCGGCCCTACGGGGCCGCACCTCTCGGCAATTCGGGAACTTTCGACGGACAGGAATGTCCGTCGCCACTGGGGCGCGTAGCCTCAGCCCTTACTCCACGCGGCGCAGCACCATGGCCGTCATGTCGTCGGTCTGCGGGGCGTCGCCGCAAAACTCCAGCACTTGCCGAAAGAGCAACTCGACGGTCTCGGCGGCGGGACGGTCGCGCCGGAGCCGGGCGGTTTCGATCAGCCGCTCCTCGCCGAACTCCTCCAGCCGAGGATTCATCGCCTCGCTGAAGCCGTCGCTGAAGATCAGTAGCAGGCTGCCGGGTTCGAGCGCGGCCGTCGCCTCCTGGAAGTGAAAGCTCGGCAGCACGCCCAGCACCGGTCCGCCGATCTCCAGGCGCTCGACGCTGCCCGAAGGCCGCACCAGCACGGGCGGATTGTGACCGGCGTTGCAGAAGACCAGCTCGTTTCGGCGCGAATCGAGCTGGCCGTAGAACATCGTGACGAACTTGTCGGAATCGGTGCTCTCGTGCAGCAGCTTGTTGGCGCGCGCTAGGCGCGAGGCCACGCCCTCCTCGGTCAGGCTCAACGTACGGATCGTCGCCTGCACGTTCGCCATCAGCAGCGAGGCCGAAATACCCTTGCCCGACACGTCGGCCAAGCATAGGGCCACCCGGCCCTCACCGGCTTCGAGAAAGTCGTAGGAGTCGCCGCCCACCTGCCGCGCCGCCTGCGAGCGGGCCGCCAGGTCGTAGCCCGGAATCAGCGGAGCCCCCTTGGGCAGCAGCTTCACCTGGATGTCGCGCGCGGTGTCGAGCTCCTGCTCGATGCGCTTCATCTTCAGCTCTTCCTCGTAGAGCCGAACGCTTTCGATCACCTGTGCCGACTGCGCCGCAATGATCGTGAGCAGGCGCTGGTCGGACTCGCCGAACTCCTCGCCGCCGCGCTTGTTGAAGACGCTGAGCACGCCGACCATCTTGCCCTTCAGCCGCAGCGGCACGCACAGCAGCGACTTGACGCTGGAGGCTTCCGGCGGCAGACGAAAGCGGCCGTCGGCGGCGAGGTCGTTGATCGCCAGCGGCTGCTGGTTTTTCAGCATCCAGCCGGTAATCTGATCGCCCAATCGATAGGGAATTCCGGCGTAATCAGCCTGCACCTTGCGGACCATCGTCTGCAAGGGTGCGCCGGCCTCCTGCTCGTCGAGCATCAGCACCGCGCCTTGCTCCACGCGCAGGTGCTTGACGCATTTCTGGACGATCAGGTCGACGACCTCGTCGAGAGCCGAAGTCGAGGAGACGGCCAGCGCCACCTCGTTGAGAACCGACAGCTCCTCGACCGCGCGCCGCAGCCGAAGGTTCTCGGCTTCGAGGCGCTTGAGGCGAAATTCAACATCCATCGGGGGAAGAATGCCCAACGTTACCGACGGCCGTCAGGCAAAGTCAATCGACGACGCAGGCCGCCGATTGACAACCGCTACCGCTCGATCTGGTAGTTCGGCGCCTCTTTCGAGATCGTCACGTCGTGCACGTGCGCTTCGCGCAGGCCGGCCGGGGAGATCTTTACGAAGCGCGTGTTCTCGCGCATCTCGTCGATCGTATGGCAGCCGCAGTAGCCCATGCCGGAGCGCAGACCGCCGACGAGCTGGTGGATCACGTCTCCCAGCAGCCCCTTGTAGGCCACCCGCCCCTCGATGCCCTCCGGCACCAGCTTGCCAGGGTCCACGTCCTTCTGGCCGTAGCGCTCCGCGCTGCCACCCTCGGTCATGGCGCCCAGCGAACCCATGCCGCGGTAGGTCTTGTAGGTACGGCCTTGGTAGAGCACGCGCTCGCCGGGGCTCTCTTCGGTGCCCGCCAGCAGGCTCCCGATCATCACGACGTGGCCGCCGGCGGCGATCGCCTTGGTGATGTCGCCGGAGAACTTGACGCCGCCGTCGGAGATGATCGGCACGTCAGACCCCTTGGCGGCCGCCGCGCACTCGGCCACGGCGGTGATCTGCGGCACCCCGGCGCCGGAGACGATGCGGGTGGTGCAGATGGAGCCCGGGCCGATGCCGACCTTGACCGCGTCCACGCCGAGCTGGATGAGGTCCTTGGTGGCGTCGGCCGTCGCGACGTTGCCGGCGACCACCTGCAGCTCGGGAATCTTGCTCTTGATGGTCTTGAGCGCCTGCATCACGCGGATGCTGTGGCCGTGCGCGGTGTCGATCGCCACCACGTCCACGTTCTTCTTGGCCAGCTCCTGGGCTCTCTCCAAGAAGTCGCCGCTGGCGCCGAGGGCGGCGCCGACCATCAGGCGGCCTTGAGGGTCCTTGGCGGCCAGGGGATAGTCGCGCTTCTTCTGGATGTCCTTGACTGTGATCAGTCCGCGCAGCTTACCGGCTTCGTCCACGACCGGCAGCTTCTCGATGCGATGCCGGTGCAGGATGCGCTCGGCCTCCTCGAGGGTGGTGCCGACGCTCACGGTGACGAGGTTTTCCTTCGTCATCACGTTGGCGATGGGCTGGTCGAACTCATGCTCGAAGCGCAGGTCGCGGTTGGTGAGGATGCCTACCAGGCGGCCGTCTTCGGTCACCGGCACGCCGGAGATGCGGTAGCGCTGCATCAGGTCGAGCGCTTCCTGAATCTTGTTCCACGGCGAGATCGTGATCGGGTCGACGATCATTCCGGACTCGGAGCGTTTGACGCGGTCGACCTCTTCGGCCTGCCGGTCAATGGACATGTTGCGATGGATGAACCCCAGTCCGCCTTGCCGGGCCAGGGCGATTGCGAGGGCTGATTCGGTGACGGTGTCCATCGCCGCGCTGACGATGGGGATGTTCAAGCGGATGGTGCGTGTGAGGTTCGTCCCCGTATCGACTTCGGCGGGGAGCACGTCACTGTACGCGGGCAGCAGCAGAACGTCGTCAAAAGTGAGGGCTTCGGGAAGCGGCGACGTGACCATATTGAATTTTAGCGTGAATCCGGACAAGACGACAGGCGGGGCCCGCGGGAGGGGCCGCCGGCCCTTGGTACACTACGCCGGAACGATGGGCCGTACGATTGCGTCACCGGGCGGCCGGGCATCGAGCGCCTTGCCGATTCTAGCCGTGGCTCTGGCGCTCGCGGCTTGGACGGGCTGCGCCTCTCCGCAACCGGCGCGGACCGCCGACACGCCCAACATCGTGCTGCTGATGGCCGACGACCTGGGCTGGACCGACACCGGAGCCTACGGCAGCAGCTACTACGAGACGCCGAACATCGACAGGCTGGCGCGCGAGGGGCTGCGATTCACCGACGCCTACGCCAATCCCAACTGCGCCCCCACGCGCGCGGCGCTGCTCACCGGCCGCTATTCGCCACGCACGGGCATCTATACGGTGGATACCGGCGAGCGCGGGCTGGCGAAGTTCCGCAAGATGATCCCGGCGCCGAACGTCACCAACCTGCCGCTGTCGGAGGTGACCTTCGGCGAAGCCTTGCAGTTGGCGGGCTACGCCACCGCCGTGATGGGCAAGTGGCACATGGGCACGGGCGAGTTCGCGCCGGAGAAGCAGGGTTTCGACTTCAACGTCGGCGGCAACCAAACCGGCAGCCCCAAGGGCGGCTACTTCGCGCCGTGGGACAACCCGCAGATGCCCACCGACGCGCCGAAGGGCCAGCACCTGGCCGACCGCTTGGCCGCCGAAGCCGTCAAGTGGATGACGCTCAACCGCGAGCGTCCCTTTCTGCTCTACCTGCCGTTCTACTCCGTACACTCGCCGATCCAGGGCAAGGCGGACCTGGTGACCAAGTACGAAGCCAAGGAGCCGGTCGGCGGCCATCGCAACCCCACCTACGCCGCCATGGTCGAGACGCTCGACAGCGCCATCGGCCAGGTGTTGACGGCGCTCGACGACCTGGACCTGACGCGCGACACGGTCGTCATCTTCTACTCCGACAACGGCGGCGTGGGCGGCTACGCCGAAGCCGGCGTGGAAGCCAACCTCGAGGTCACCTCCAACGCTCCTCTGCGCGGCGGCAAGGGGATGCTCTATGAGGGCGGCGTGCGGGTGCCGCTGATCGTGCGCTACCCCGGCGTCACGCCGCCCGGCAGCGTCACCGGCGAGCCGGTGATGTGCGTGGACCTGTTCCCCACCCTGCTCGACATCGTCAGAACGCCCGGCCCGATGGATCGCGAAATCGACGGCGTGAGCTTCTACTCGGCGCTGCGCGACGGCCACAGGGACCGGCCGCGCGGGCCGATCTACTGGCACTTTCCGGGCTACCTCGAAGGCCGCCGCGAGGTGGGCGCTTGGCGCACCACTCCGGCCGGCGCGATCCGCGAGAACAACTACAAGCTGATCGAGTTCTTCGAGACCGGCGAGGTCGAGCTGTACAACCTGACCGAGGACATCTCCGAGCGACAGAACCTCGCCGAAGTCGACCGGCCCCGCGCCGAGGAGATGCGCAACAAGCTGGCCGAATGGCGCCGCCTGACGAACGCGCCGATGCCCCAACCGCAGCCCTGAGCCGCAAAATACGGAACTTTCGCGCTCCCGGCGGTGTCCATATCCGCCAGGAAACAGCGCGAAAACAGCCGGCCGTTTTCCGCTCCCTTTGGAGGAGGAAAACGTAATGTTCGACCTGACTTTCGTGGACGGGGGAAGAGCTTCCCGCCGTCCTTGGACTTTCACCGCTTCCCTGATTTGCCAGGGGATCGTGATCTCGACTCTGGCGCTGGCGTCGGTGGCCGCCGGCCCGGGTCTGCCGTTGCATGACTGGACGGCCGTCTTCTTGGCTCCGCCCAAGCCGCCCGCGGCGAAGGCGCCGCCCAAGCAGCAGCCGGTCCAAACCGTGGCGCCGGAGAGGTTCCAATCCGAGCTCACCCAGCCCCGCTCGATCCCTGACCGGGTCGCCATGATCGTGGAGGAGGCGCCGCCGGCGGAGGCGGCCGGGGCGAGCGTGGAGGGGGCGACCGGCGAGCCCGGCGGCGGGGACGACGTGATCACCGGCATCGTGAACAGCATTCCCGATGTGGCGCCGCCGCCTCCTCCCCCGCCGGTCGTCGAGAAAACCAAGCCCGAGCCCGAAACGTCCAGCTCGATCGTCGTGGGCGGCGATGTGCAAGCCGCCAAGCTGCTGCGCAAGGTCGCCCCGGCGTACCCGGTTCTGGCCCGCCAAGCGCGCATTCAAGGCGTCGTCAAGCTCCAAGCGATCATCGCCGAAGACGGCTCGATCGACGAGCTGCGGGTCCTCAGCGGCCACCCGTTGCTGATCCCTTCGGCGATCCAAGCCGTCAAGCAGTGGCGCTACCGGCCGACGCTGCTCAACAACAAGCCGGTCCGCGTGGTGACCCAAGTGGACGTGCGCTTCCAGTTGAACTGAGGGGCTGCCGTGGAGGCCGGCGTCACCAGGGAATCGCCTTGCCGTCGCGGAAGAAGCCGCCGGTGGGCCCGTGCTTGGGGAGCGTGGCCGCCCAGACGATGCTCTGGGCGCCCTCGCGGATTCCTCGCGGCGCCAGCGATCCGCCCATGGCCGTACGGACCCAGCCCGGGCACACAGCGTTGACCTTCACGCCGTCCTTGCGCAGCTCCGCCGCCGCGATCCGAGTCAAGGCGTTCAAGGCCGTCTTGGAGACGCGGTAGGCGGCGCTGCCGCCGCCCATTCCGTTGAGGGCGCCGTAGCCCGAGGAGACGTTGACGACGGCCCCGGCCTCGCTCCGCCGCAGCAGCGGCGCCAGCGCCCGGATCAGGTGAAAGGGGCCGTAGAAGTTAGTCTCGAAGGTCTCTCGGAACTTGGCCTCGGAGACCTCGAAGAGCCCCTCGTCTTCGTCGAGGTAGACGCCGGCGTTGTTGACCAGCACGTCCAGGCGAGCCGGATCGGCCGTCAGGGCGTTCTCCAGGGCGATGATGCTGCCGATGTGCACCACGTCGAGGGCGTAGGGCCGGGCGGCGTAGCCCTTCTCTTGGAGCTTGGCGGCGGCCCGCTCGGCGTCTTCCCAGCGGCGGGCGCTCACCAGCGCCAGGTAGCCGCGCTCGGCCAGCGCCAAGGCCGTCTCATAGCCCAGGCCGCGGCCGGCGCCGGTGATGAGGGCAATCTTCTGCGGCTTCTCGTTCACGGTGGGTTGATCGCAAGCACAGTGGCTTGATCGCAGGATACCGCCCCCGTGTTGCAGCCGTTTGACGGCCCCCGGGGTTTGCCGGTCAGCCCTTCATCGACTGCATAAACTCGACGTTGCTGCGGGTCTTTGACATACGGTCCAGCAGCAGCTCCATCGCCTCGGTCACGCCCAGCGGGCTGAGCACCTTGCGCAGCACCCACACGCGGTTGAGCACGTCCGGCGCCAGCAGCAGCTCTTCCTTGCGGGTGCCCGAGCGGTGGATGTCGATCGCCGGGAAGCTGCGCTTGTCGGAGAGCTTGCGGTCGAGGATGATTTCTGAGTTGCCGGTGCCTTTGAACTCTTCGAATATCACCTCGTCCATGCGGCTGCCGGTGTCGATCAGCGCAGTGGCGATAATGGTGAGCGACCCGCCTTCCTCGATGTTGCGCGCTGCGCCGAAGAACCGCTTCGGGCGCTGCAGCGCATTGGCATCCACGCCGCCGGTGAGCACCTTGCCCGAAGCCGGAACTACCGTGTTGTAGGCGCGCGCGAGGCGCGTGATCGAATCCAGCAAGATGACCACGTCGCGCTTCTGCTCGACTAGGCGCTTCGCCTTCTCGATGACCATTTCGGCCACCTGTACATGGCGCGCCGCAGGCTCGTCGAAGGTGGAACTGACGACTTCGCCGTCGACCGAACGCTGCATGTCCGTCACTTCTTCCGGCCGCTCGTCGATCAACAGGACGATCAGATAGACTTCCTTGTTGTTGCTGGTAATCGCATGAGC
>WGMB01000019.1 GCA_016125275.1 Acidobacteriota bacterium
ACGCCCGGAGGCAGGCGCTACGACCCACACAACCGTAGCGCGAAGCCCCAGCGCACCCACTGCTCACTGTTCACCGCTCACTGCTCACTGAAACCCCCATGATCTCCCGACGAGGCCAAAACCTAGGCGGCCGCTACAACCGGCTGACCAAGCATTTCCGCATCCCCGAGGAAAAGCCCATCATCGAGATGATCTGGGGCCCGTCGGACAACCCGCACTTCGGGCTGACGGTCTTTCCCGACGACCGCCCGACCCTCCCCTCTCCCCTCAGCCACCCCCACCTGAACCCCGCGCTGGGCCTGCCCCCGCCCTGGCTGGACGACGACGACGAGGACGAAGAGTCCGTCCAGCCGGAGCCCGAGCCGGAACCGCCTCCCCCGCCCAAGCCCCCGCGCCGCGTCGCCGACCCCGTGCTCTACCACCACTTCCGCAAATACCAGGAGCCCATCCTGGACCCGCCCCTGTGGGAGACCCACTCCACCCGTCCGCCGCACCCGCCCGAGCCGCCCCTGCTGGACTCGGCCGGCCGCCTCCCCGCCGGCTCCTCCCTCGACGAGCTCAGCCCCTACCCCACCGACCGCCTCTTCCGGTAACCAAGGCTCCCCTCCCTTCCGCAACCCTGCTAAAATCAGCGACCCCATGTCGGTTCGCTCGATTCTCGCCGTCCTCTGCCTCGCCGCAGCCTTCTCCACGCCGCCGGGCCTCTTCGCCCAGGAGCGCCCGCCCAACTTCGTCGTCATCTTCGCCGACGACCTGGGCTACGGCGACCTCGCCGCCTACGGCCACCCCACCATCAACACACCGAACCTCGACCGCATGGCCGCCGAGGGCCAGCGCTGGACCGACTTCTACGTGGCCGCCAGCGTCTGCACGCCCAGCCGCGCCGGCCTCATCACCGGCCGCCTGCCCATCCGCAGCGGCATGATGTCCTACAAGAGCCGCGTCCTGTTCCCCGACTCCACCGGCGGCCTGCCGCCCTCCGAGATCACCATCGCCGAGGTCCTCAAGCAGAAGAGCTACGCCACCGCCGCCGTCGGCAAGTGGCACCTGGGCCACCTGCCGCAGTACCTGCCCACCAGCCAGGGCTTCGACTCCTACTTCGGCATCCCCTACTCGAACGACATGTCGAGGATCTCTCCGGCCCCGCCCCGGGATCAGCTCTGGGGCGAGAAGTCCAAGAGCGAGTACTTCAACGTCCCCCTGATGCGCAACGAAGAGGAGATCGAGCGGCCGGCCCACCAGCCCACGCTCACCAAGCGCTACACCGACGAGGCCGTCAAGTTCATCCGGGCCCACCGCGAGCAGCCCTTCTTCCTTTACCTGCCGCACTCCATGGTCCACGTGCCGCTGTTCCGCTCGCCGGAGTTCGAGGGCCACAGCCGCCGGGGGCTGTTCGGCGACGCGCTGGAGGAGATCGACTGGTCGGTGGGCCGCATCCTCGACACGCTCGAAGAGCTCGGCCTGGAGCGCAACACGCTGGTCGTGTTCACCTCCGACAACGGCCCCTGGCTGACCTTCGACGAGCAGGGCGGCTCGGCCGGGCCGCTGCGCATGGGCAAGGGTTCCACCTGGGAAGGAGGCATGCGCGAGCCGGGACTGTTCTGGATGCCCGGAACCGTCAAGCCCGGCGTGGTGCACGGGATGGGCGCGACGCTCGACCTGCTGCCGACCTTCGCCGCCATGGCCGGCGTCAAGGCGCCTGACGACCGCGAGCTCGACGGCTACGACCTCACGCCCGTCCTGCGCGGAACCGGGCCGTCGCCGCGCAACGAGATCTTCTACTACCGCGGCACGGACGTGTGGGCCGCGCGCGTCGGCCGCTACAAGGCGCATTTCAAGACGAAATCCGGCTACCTCAAAGACCCGCAACTCGACCACGAACCGCCGCTGCTGTTCGATCTGGAGGCCGATCCGGGCGAGAAGTACGACGTGGCCGCCGAGCATCCCGAAGCCGTCGCAGCCATTCGCAGGCGTGTCGCGGAGCACCGCGCGACGGTCAAGCCCGTCAAGGATCAACTGGCGGACCGAACCGGCCGATAGTCCGGTCCCGGTCTCTTGCTGAGCGGCGCCGGAAAGCCGCATACTATTGCAAAGTCGGCCCGGGCGCCCCCTCCCAGCCGCCCGCGAGACGGCGATCTCCGTCGAGACCATCCAACCCCATGGCGACAGCGCGTCTGGACGGATCATGATCGGCCAAACCATCAGCCACTACCGGATCGTCGAGAAGCTCGGCGAGGGCGGCATGGGCGTGGTGTACAAGGCCGAGGACACGCGTCTGGGCCGCACCGTTGCGCTGAAGTTTCTGCACGATCACGCCCTGCGCAGCGACGACAGCCGCAAGCGCTTCGAGCGGGAGGCGAAGGCCGCCGCCGTCCTCAACCATCCGAACGTCTGCACGATCTACGAGATCGACGAGATCGACAACCAGCTCTTCATCGCCATGGCCTGGGCGCCGGGCGAGAGCTTGGCCACGCGGATCGACCGCGGACCGCTGCCGCTCAAGGACGCCTTGGCGATCGCGCTGCAGTGCGCCTCCGGCCTGCAGGCGGCGCACGCCCAGGGCATCGTGCACCGCGACCTCAAGCCGAGCAACATCTTTCTCACGTCGGCCGGAGACGCCGAGCTGCACGCGGTGGTGATGGACTTTGGCGTGGCGCGGTTGGCGCGGCGTTCCAGCCTCACGCGCGAAGGCTCCACCGTGGGCACGGTCGGCTACATGTCGCCCGAGCAGACCTTCGGCGGCAAGGTCGACCAGCGCACGGACATCTGGGCGCTCGGCGTGGCTTTGTACGAGATGCTGGTGGCCCGCATCCCGTTCGAGGGCGAGTACGAGCAAGCCATCGCCTACGCGCTCGTCAACGAGAACCACGAGCCCGTCACGGCCCTGCGGGCGGGCCTGCCGATCGAGATCGACCGCATTCTCGACAAGGCTCTGGCAAAGGCTCCCGAAGAGCGCTACCAGAGCATGGCCGACCTGATGGTGGATCTGCGAGCGCTGACCCGCTCGCTCGATCCGGCCACGAGCCGGCCGACGGCGATCGCGCGGACCCCGCTGCGGTCGGCCGCGCAGGAACGTAAGCCGCGGCTGGCCGTGTGGCTTCCGTTGGCCGCCGCCGTCGGGGCCGCCGCGGCGCTGCTGCTGATGCAGGGGTTGTCGGAGCCTCCGGCGGACCCTCTTTCCGGCTTTCAGCTCAACCAGATCACCCGCGACGCCGGCCTCACGATGTCGCCGGCGCTGTCGCCCGACGGCAACCTGGTCGCTTATGCTTCGGACCGCGGCACGCCCGGCGCGCTGAACCTATGGATTCAGCAGGTGGCCGGCGGCGGCGCGGTGCAGCTCACCACCGACCCGGCCGCGGACCATAGCCCGGACTTTTCGCCCGACGGCAGCCGCATCGCCTTCCGCTCGGAGCGGGCCGGCGGCGGCATCTTCCTGATCCCCGCGCTCGGCGGCGAAGCCCGCCTGGCCGCGGCGGGAGGCCGCCGCCCGCGGTTCTCGCCCGACGGCGCGCGGTTGACCTTCTATACCGCTCCGCCTAGCTCCATCCGAGGTTCGCACTGCTTCGTCTCCTCGGCGGACGGCACCCAGCAGCGTGCGCTGGCCCAAGGTTTTGTTGTGGCGGCCATGCCCATTTGGATCGAGAGCGGGCGGCGGATCGCCTTCTGGGGCGCTCGCGAAGGGCAGAGCGAGGACGTTTGGATCGTGCCGGCCGGTTCTCCGGACGAGGAGCCATTCCAGACAGGACTGGCCGCCGCGCTGGGCCGCCAAGGGCTGCGGCTGACCTCGCTGGACGCCTGGGACGCCGAGTCCGGCTCGCTGCTGTTCTCCGCCGTGCGAGAAGACAGCGTGAATCTATGGAGCGTGCGGCTCTCCGGCGAAGGAACCCCCGAGGGACCGGCACGGCGGCTCACGCTCGGTCGCGACGAGCGCGACGCGGCGGCGCCGATTCGCCGCAAGATCGCGTTCATGGCCGGGGACCGTCGCATCAACGTCTGGAGCCTGCCTCTAAACCCTACCGGCGACGCTCCGGCCGGAGCGCCCGCGCAGATCACCCAATCCGCCGCGGCGGACTTCAGCTCGGTCGTCTCCCACGACGGCAAGCTCCTCATCTTCCGCTCCAGCCGCTCCGGCTTCATCGACATCTGGTCCAAGCGGCTACCCGGCGGCGAACTGGCGACGCTGACCGCCAACGGCGCCTTTGAGAGCATTCCGCGCCTGTCGCCGGACGGCTCGCGCGTCGCTTATTCGGTGGTCGAGCAGGGCCGCCGCGCGATCTACGCCATCGCTTCCACCGGCAAGGGCGCCACGGTCAAGCTCTGCGACAGTTGCGGCGCCCCGATCGCTTGGACGCCTTCCGGCGACCTGATCTACCAGACCTTCGTGGACAGCGTTTCCACGTTCCTGCTGCTCCATTCCGACGGCGAATCCGAGCCGATGTTCAGCAAGACGCCCCTGCCCCTGTACTCCGGCTCGCTTTCGCGCGACGGCCGCTGGCTGGCCTTCAAGGGCGACCTGGATGACAACCGCACCCGCGTGTTCGTCACCGAGGTGTCGGACAAGCTGCCGCTCGACCCCGCACAGTGGGCGGAGATCTCCAACGGCGAGCATTGGGACGACCTGCCGCGCTTCTCGCCCGACGGGCGGCTGGTGTACTTCACCTCCGACCGCGACGGCTTCCGCTGCGTGTGGGCGCGGCGGTTCGATCCGGCCAAGAAGCAGCCCGAGGACGAATCGTTCGCGGTGGCGCACTTCCACAGCATGGATCTGTCGCTCTCAGGCCTCAGCCTCAACGAGTTCGAGCTCTCGGTAGGCCCCGGCGAGCTGGTCTTTCCCCTGCTGAAGCAGTCGGGCAACATCTGGATGCTGGAGCCCTCGCCGGCCGCCGCGCGATAGCCCGCTCCCAGGCCGATGATCTCGGCCGATCCCCGGTGATATGCTTGTGCCCATGCTGGGACTCCGTCTGTCTTCGCGCTCGGCCCTGACGGCCGCCGTCGTGCTTCTGGCCGCCTGCTCGTCGCCCGAGCCGGAGCGGCCCGCCGCCGAGGCCGCACCCTCGGTTCCGACGCAGGCCGCGGAGCTGATCGCCACGGACGGCTCCTGGGGCAACACCGAAGGCCCGGCGGTCGATTCCACCGGAGCCCTCTACTTCACTTCGCGCGGAACCTTCAAAGGCATCGTGCGCTGGACCCCGGCCGGCGGTCCCACGCAGTACGCCCCGGTCGCCACCGGAGCCGGCCCCGGCGGGCTCTGGATCGACGGCGCCGACAACATCTACCTCACCGCGACCAATGAGCGCGAAGTGCAGAAGCTGGCGCCGGACGGTACGCTGACCACCCTGGCCCAGGGCTTCGAGGCCGATCCGGCCACGGCCACCGGTCCCAACGACATCACCGTCTCCCAGGCCGGCGTCGTCTACTTCACCGACCCCAACGGCTACCGCGGCGAGTCCGCGCCGGGGACGGTCTACCGCATCGACGCAGCCGGCTCGGTCAGCGTCTTCGACGACTCCGTCGTGGGCCCCAACGGCATCGTTCTGAGCGCCGACGACCGCACGCTCTACGTCGCGCACAACGTCAGCGAATCGGGCTCGGAGCTCATCCGCTGGCCGCTTGCCGAGGACGGCTCGGCGGCCGGTCCCAAGGAAGTCGTCGCCAAGCTCGAGCCCTGCGTGGCCGACGGCATGGCGGTCGACGCGAACGGCCACGTCTGGCTAACCTGCTACTCCTACGGCACGGCGCACCGCATCGACCCGGCGACCGGCGAGGTCCTGGAGCGCGTGACCACCGAGCAGAAAGCCCTGACGAACGCCGCCTTCGGACGCAATGACGACGCCCATTCGCTGTACCTGTCGAGCTCGGACATGGACCGCGTGACCGGCTACGTCTACCGAGCCACGGTCGAGTCGCCCGGCGTGCATTGAGCGCGCGGGCGGACCGCCGTCCGCACGGGCTCGTTCTGCTAGGATCGAGCCTGACATGAACCGTCGTACATTCGTCCGCAACGCGGCCGTGTTCGCCGCCGCCACCCAGGCCCGGCCCATTCTCGGGGCCAACGACCGCATCAATCTCGCCGTGGTCGGCGTGGGGGGCCGCGGGACCGATCACATCGAATACTTCTCCGCGCTGCCCGATCAGAAGATCGTGGCCGTGGTCGACGTGAACCAGCCCGCGCAAGAGCGCGCGCAGGCGCTGGTGCGCAAGCTGCAAGGGCATGACCCGGTGGTCTATGCGGACATGCGCAAGGCCTTCGACTCGAAGGAGATCGACGCCGTTTCGATTGCGACGCCCAACCACTGGCACGCTCTGTCGACCATCTGGGCCTGCCACGCCGGCAAAGACGTCTACTGCGAGAAGCCCGCCAGCCACGACCTCTACGAAGGCCGCCAAATGATCGCCGCCGCCCGCAAGCATCGCCGGATGGTGCAGGTGGGCTCACAGAGCCGCTCGATCGCGCACAAGCGCCAGGCGATGCAGATGCTGCACGAGGGAGTGATCGGCGAAGTCTTCATGGCAAGGGGGCTGTGCTACCGGAGGCGCAAGTCCATCGGCACGACGCCGGTCGAGCCGGTTCCGGCCGGCCTGGACTGGGACCTGTTCCTGGGGCCCGCGCCGATGCGCCCGTACTCGAAGAACCGCTTCGCCTACAACTGGCACTGGTTCTGGGACACCGGCAACGGAGACATCGGCAACCAGGGCGTGCACGAGATGGACATCTGCCGCTGGGGCTTGGGACTGAAGGCCGACGAAGAACCGGAGATGGCGGTCTCCACCGGCGGCAAGTTCGTCTGGCAGGACGAGCAAGAGACGCCGAACACGCAGCAGGCTTCGTACTCCTATCGCGGCAAGGAGATCGTCTTCGATGTCCGCAACCTGAATACGGGAACCGAGTCGCAGATCCCCTTGCAGGGCTCGATGGTCGGCAACCTATTTTATGGGTCGGAAGGGTTCATGATCGTGTACCCGACCGGCTTCCAGGTCTTTATGGGCGACGAGCACGAGAAGACCGTCGACGAGAAGAACAAGGAAGAGAAGGTTTGGGACCCGAAGCCGCACATGCAGAACTTTCTGGACGGCGTGCGCGCCCGGGACCCGAAGGTTCTCCACGCGGACATCGCCGAAGGCGTGGCGGCGGCGGCGCTGGTGCACTACGCCAATGCCAGCTACAGGCTGGGGCGGGTGATGCGTCCGGACCCGCTGACCGGTCGGATCTTGGACGATGGCGCGGCGAACCAGATTTTGGAGCGGCCGGGGCGTGAGCCGTACCGGATTCCGGAATTGGCTTGAGGTCCTCGAGCCGGGAACAGTGAACCGCAGAAGTGGGTGAAAACGCGCTTGGTCTTGGCACTTCCAGCCCCGCACTTCAGTGCGGGGTCCGGACCGCCTGGCGGCCCCGTTTTTTTGTTTTGGGGCGGGCCACCTAGACTAGGTGGCCCGCCCCAAAACATCTACTTCCGATACCTTCCTCTTTCATCTACCCCGGACTGAAGTCCGGGGCTAACCGATCCGAGATCGCGTAGCGCGGCAAGTGCGGGGCTCCTTCTCTCACCAGCGCGGCAGCTTACGCGTCCAGGCCGGGTCGACGTACTTGCGCATCTCCGCCTGGTCGTCCCGCTTGCGGTACGGAATCTTCGTGTAGAGCTCCGCCAGCCGGGCCACCTGATCGTAGTCGAGCTCCACGCCCAGGCCGCCCTTGTCCGGGATGGCCACCTTGCCGCCTTCGATCTTCACCCGGCCGCCCGCCACAATCTCGTCCGCCGACTGCCACGGGTAGTGCGTATCGCAGGCGTAGGTCAGGTTCGGAGTCGCAGCGGCCACGTGCGTCATCGCCATCAGGCTGACGCCCAAGTGGGAGTTCGAGTGCATTGACAGCGCGATACCGAACGTTTGGCAGAGCTTGCCGAGCTGCTGCACCTGCCGCATGCCGCCCCAGAAGTGGTGGTCGCACAGCACCACCTGGACGGCGTCGTTCCGGATCGACTCCGGCATGTGCTGAAAGGCCGTCACGGCGACGTTGGAAGCCAGCGGCGTGTCGATCCCCAGCGCCAGCAGTCCCTTGCGGACCGCCGCCATGCCGTCGATGCCGGCGGCCGGATCTTCCAGGTAGCCGCCGTCGGCCAGCTCGTCCTTCAATGCGACGCCAACCTTGATCGACGTCTCGACCGTCCAGGCCGAGTTCGGGTCGATGCGCGCCGGGCAGTCCGGGAAGGCCTGCTTCAGCTGCTTGATCGTCTCGATCTCGACTTCCGGATCCAGCACGCCGCCCTTGAACTTGATGTCGTGGAAGCCGTACTCCTCTTTCATCATCCGCACCTGGCGGACGATCGATTCCGGCGTCAGGCACTCGCCGTACTTGTCTTCGCGGGCGTCGGAGCCTTCCCCGCCGCCGCCGGCGTGCTTGTAGAACGGGTAGGCGGAGAACTCCACGGCGTCGCGCACGCGCGTGCCGAGCAGGTCGCATACCGGCACGCCGGTCGCCTTGCCGATCAGGTCGAGGCAGGCGGTCTCGATCGCCGAGTAGGTGCGCGGGCTCTCGTCCAGAGGGTTCTCGCCGGGCGTATGCATCGTGTGCGAGCGGTCCAGGCCGTCGCCCACGCCCTCCACCAAGTCCATCAGTAGGCCGGTCAGCCGCCAGGCGTCAGCGCCGACCACGCGATCCCGCAAAGCCTTCAGGGCGTTGGCGGGCTCGTCGCCGCCGTAAGTCTCCGCGATGCCCACGATGCCGTCCTCGCTGACCAGCTCGAGGACGTTGCGCAGGGCATAGGGCTGGTGCAGGCCGTAGGAGGAGCGCAGCGGCGGGTCGGCAATCGCCAGGGAGTGCACCCGCATATCGACGATTTTCATAAGCTCTCTATTCTAAGCCGGGAGAGCCGGGCTCACGCCGTATGATGAAAGGAGCGGCCGATCGGTCGACTCCAACTTGAGCGCGACAGCCCAAACGCCCGCCGTGATGGCGGGCCGGTCGAAGTCCACTCTGCTGAGCGCGGGGATGCTGCTGCTGGCTGGAGCGCACGCCGTCACGGACCTGTTCTCGAGCACGGTGGCGACGTTGCAGCCGGTGCTGGGCGAGCGCTTCGACCTGTCGCTGACGCAGGCCGGCGTCACCAGCGGCGTCTTCATGTTCGCGTCGGCGATCATGCAATTGCCCTTCGGCATCTGGAGCGACCGGCTGCACTCGCGGATGTTCAGCATCCTGGGTCCGCTGGCCGCGGCGGTCTTTCTGTCGTCGATCTGCTTGGCCAACGGCTTCGCGATGCTGCTGGCGCTGGCGGCGTTGGGCGGCATGGGCGTAGCGGCTTTCCATCCGCAGTCGACCAAAGAGGCGGCGCGGCTGTCGGGAGAGCGCAAAGGCTTCGGCGTCGCCTTATTCATTACCGCCGGCACGTTCGGGCTGGCGTTGGGGCCGCTGTACTTCTCGGCCGTCATCTCGGCATTCACCTTCGACCGTTTCTATCTGGCGATGCTGCCGGCCTTGGTCCTGTGCGGGCTGTTGCTGTGGAAGCTGCCGCCTCCGGGCGATGTGACGGCCGGGCCGAAAGGCATCGATTGGGCGGCGCTGGGCTCCCAGTGGAAGCCCCTGACGCAGCTCTACATCCTGGTCGTACTGCGCTCAGTGGTGCAGTTGGGCACCAGCCAGTTCCTTACGCTCTACCTCACGCGCGAGCGCGGCTACTCGATCGAGTCGGCCAGCCTGGTGCTGGCAATGTTCTTCCTGGCCGCCTCGGCCGGATCGTTCGTAGGCGGCTCCCTGTCAGACCGCTTTGGCGGACGGGCGGTGACGGTGCTCTCGATGGCCGCTTCGGCGCCGTTCCTGGGCGGCTTCCTGCTCACCGACGGCTGGATCTCGCTGGCCTGCTTGTTCCTGGGCGGCCTGATGCTGCTGTTGACGATTCCGGTGAACGTGGTGATGGCGCAGGAGCTGGTGCCTTCGCAGGCGGGCATCGTGACCTCGCTGATGATGGGCTTCGCCTGGGGCATGGCGGGCATCACTTTCATCCCGCTGATCGGCTGGCTGGGCGATCAGGTAGGACTGCAAACGGTGTTGTGGGGCGTGGCGCTGGCGCCGCTGCTGGGCATTTGGCCGGCGCTGCGGTTGCCGCGGGGGTAGCGGCTACCGTAGCGCTTCGCATAGACTGCCGTCACAGCAGAGCGATGAGGAAATCGGCGCTACTTCTATTGGCGGTCTCGCCCGCCGTTTGCTGGGCCGAGACGATTTCGGTGGGCAGCGTAGAGCTGGAGATTCCCGCGCCGACGGGCTTCACGGCCGTCACTAACGAGATGACGTCGGTCGTCGAGCTGCAGCAGAAGTTCGTCTCGCCCAACAACGAGCTGTTTCTCTCTTTCATTCCGCAAGCCGGCAAAGAAACGGCGCTGGCAGGCGACTTGCCGGACCTGTCACGAGGTTTCTCGGTGCAGTCGAGCAAGAAGGCCATCGACGCAGACATTTCAAAAGCGAACTTTTCAGCGCTCAAGGATACGATCAGAGCCCAAAACGAATCGTTGCTCGAAAAGATCAACGCCTCGGTGGCCAAGATGATGGAGAAGGCCAACAAGGATGTCGCCGAAGAGTACGACGTGGATTTGGCCCTTTCGATCGCCCAGATGGTCCCGATGCCGCCGCATCAAGAGACGGAGCGATTGCTGGCCTTTTCGATGCACGTCAACATGACCGCGAACGACGCCCAAGGTCAGCCCAAGCAGTCCGTCGCGGTGGTCACGGCAACGCTCGCTCACGTGAAAGGCAAAGTCCTGTTTCTGTACGCGAACGGCAAAGAGGCAGACCTGGACTGGACCAGAGAAGCCGGCGCCGAATGGGCGAATGCGGTCCTCATGGCGAATCCGCCGGACTTGCTCTCGGAAGCTCGCGAGAGTCGTGGGTCTGCATTCAATCTGATCGATATGGGCGGCGACGCCATCACCGGCGCGGCAATTGGCCTCTCGATCGGCGTGTTTGCTTGGGTTCGGAAGCGGCTCGCCGCCAAGCGCGAATCCAGCTAAGCTCGAGCCCGCTGCACCGCCCTGAAACATTCTCCGCCGGCCGGCGATCTCCTCGCTGGAGGACATTCCGTCATGCCTAGAGGCACATGGAGCGATCGTCGCGAACGCCAGTACGAGCACATCAAGGAGAGCCTGGAGAAGCAGGGCAAGGCCAAAGGGCGAGCCAAGGAGATCGCCGCCCGCACGGTGAACAAGACCCGCCGGGAGCACGGCGAAACGCCCAACGAGACCACCCAAGGCACGGGCAACCCCAATCGCGAGCTCGACAGCCGAACCAAGGACGAGCTCTACAACCGCGCCAAGCAGCTCGACATCGCGGGCCGCAGCAAGATGAGCAAGGACGAGCTCGTCGCGGCCATCCGCAAGAGCGGCTAGCTGCTATCGTGGGTCGAAACGGCCCCATGAAGACAGCGCGCAACCTCTTGATCGCCTTCGTATTGGGAGCGCTCGTGACGGCGGCGCCGCTCTACCTCCAGCTCCGCGACGCACAACAGCAAGCCGCGGCCCAGGCTGAGAGGTTGCAGGCGGAGCTCGGCATGGCTCGTTCGCGATTGGCAATTTCCAGCATCCACAGCCGCCTCGGGCTGCTGGCCGCGGCTGTGCGCAGCGGCGATTTCGCGGCCGCCAAGACGCTCTCCGGCCCCTTGTACGACGACGCCGCCCAGGCCGCGGAATCGAGCGAGGACGCCGACGACCAGCGGAGGCTGAAGACGCTGGTGGAGACGCGCGACGCAGTGACGGCGGCGCTGGCGACCGAAGACGCCTCCATCCTGCCGCGCCTGGAGCAGTTGTTCCAGCTCCTGGCCGCCTCGCTGTAGCAAACGGTTTCGCTCGGCCTGCGTCGTACAATACGACCATGCTTCGGATGCTGTTGGCGGTCGGGCTGACCGCGGTTTCGCTCGCCGCTCAGGGTTTGTCTCCCCTCGAGGCGACCCCCTCCGCGACCCCTTCGGGGCCGCAACCGCCGACCAACGCGCTCGACAAGGCCGACCTGGCCTTCTACGTGCGGCATCTGTACGTCTACGGGCCTCAGATCAACGTGGAGGTCGGCGAGTACAAGGAGTCCGAGATCCCCGGGCTGCTCGAGACGACAGTCACGGCCTCTTACCAGCTCCGCTCCCGCGACCACCAGTTCTTCGTCTCCAAGGACGGCAAGCACCTGCTCGAAGGCAAGACCTACGAGATCGACAAGAACCCCTACTACAAGGTCAACGAGACGATCGACACGACCTCGGCGCCGTCGTTCGGACAGGAGGGAGCCTCGGTGGTCGTGGTGGCCTACAGCGACTTTCAGTGCCCCTACTGCGCGCAGGAAGCCAAGGTGCTGCGCGGCCAGCTCATGAACGAGTACGGCAGCCGCGTGCGCGTCTACTTTCGCGACTTCCCCCTGGACATGCACGAATGGGCGCGCGAGGCGGCCATCGTTGGCCGCTGCATCCAGCGCCAGGAGCCCGAGGCCTTCTGGGCCTATCACGACTGGATCTTCGACAACCAGGGCGCCATCACCAAGGACAACTTGAAGGACAAGGCCGTGGAGCAGGCCAAGGGCCACGGCGTGGACCCGCTCAAGCTCACCGGCTGCCTGTCAGACGAGTCGGCGGCGGCTGAGGTGGAAGCCTCTCTGGGCGAGGGCCGCGTGCTCGGCATCACCTCCACGCCGACCCTGTTCGTCAACGGCCGCCAACTGCCGGGCTCGCAGAAGTGGGAGCAGCTCAAGGCCGTGATCGACTACGAGCTCGAATACCAGAAGGTCGCCAAGAACGCCGGGGACGACTGCGGCTGCGCGCTCGACCTCGAGTTTCCGAAATAGCCCGGCCGGAATCCTCGTAACGAGGCGGCGGCGAAGGGCATACTAAAGCACAGTATGCGCTTCCCCACCCACGCGCGCCTGGCCGCCGGACTCCTGCTCTCGCTCGGCTTTGCCGTCCACGCGAGCGCCGCTGACGCCGCCTCCGCCGCCCGCTACCTCGAAGACGTCAAGGTCCTGGCCGCCACGGACATGAAAGGGCGTGGCGCGGGCACGCCGGAGCTCGACCGCGCCGCCGACTACATCGCCGCGGAGTTCGAGCGCCTGGGCCTGAAACCGGCCGGCGAGCACGGCTACTTCCAACCCTTCCAGGTGACCACCGGCGCGGAGATGGGGCCGCACAACTCCTTGACCGCCGAGAACCTGAACGGCGAGAAGAAACTGACGCCGGGCAAGGACTGGGTCCCCATCAACTTCTCCTCCTCGGGCGAGGTCGAGGGCGAGGTCGTCTTCGCCGGCTACGGCATCTCCGCCAAGGAGATGGACTACGACGACTACTTCCACTTCGACGTCGCCGACAAGATCGTGATCGTGCTGCGCTACGAGCCGGCCACCTTCCAAAAGGAGAAGACCGAGCAGGCGCGCCGCCAGTACACCCACCACGCCAACCTCATCGCCAAGGCCATCAACGCCCGCAACCGCGGCGCCAAGGCCGTGATCCTGGTCAACGGCAAGCGTCCCAACGGAGGCGAGGACGAGCTGATCCAGTTCGGCTCGACCGCCGGGCCGGACAACGCCGGCATCCCGATGATCCAGGTGAAGAGCTCCATCGTCGAGGGCTGGCTGCGTCGCTCCGGCAAGTCCCTGAAGCTGCTGCAGCGCGACATCGACGGCAAAGGCGAGCCGCTGTCACTGGCGCTGGCCGACAACTTCAAGCTGCACCTGAAGGTGGATGTGGAGCGTAAGCAAGCCACCGTGAAGAACGTCGCCGCCTATCTGCCGGGCAAGACCGACGAATACGTCGTCCTGGGCGCGCATTACGACCACCTGGGCCTGGGCGACGAGAGCTCGCTGGCGCCGGACAAGATCGGCGAGGTCCACCACGGCGCCGACGACAACGCCTCCGGCACGGCCGGCGTGCTGGAGCTCGCGCGGCGCTTCTCCGGCCAAGAGCGCGGCGAGCGCGGCCTGCTGTTTCTGACCTTTGCGGGCGAGGAGATCGGCTTGCTGGGCTCGCAGCACTGGGTCGAGAACCCCACCAAGCCGCTCGACAAAGCCGTGGCCATGCTGAACATGGACATGATCGGCCGCATCGCCAAGGACAAAGTCTACGTCGGCGGCGTGGGCACGGCAGAGGGCTTCGACGCGTTGGTGAAGCAAGCGGCGGCGGACACCGAGTTCCAGGTGGACTTCTCCAACAGCGGCTACTCGGCCAGCGACCACACGTCGTTCACGGCCAAGCGCATCCCGGTGCTGTTCTTCTTCTCTGGCCTCCATGGCGACTATCACAAGCCGTCGGACACCTGGGACAAGATCAACGCGCCCCAGGCCGTGGAGCTGCTCGACATGATCGCGCGCATCGCCGTGGAGATCCGCGACGAGGGCGACCGCCCGCAGTTCTCCAAGGCCGCCGAGGACTCCGGCAACCCGCACGGGGGCTCGGCGCCGTCGGGCAGCGGCGGAGGCGGCTACGGCCCCTATTTCGGCTCCATCCCGGACTTCGCCGAGGTCCCCAACGGCGTGCGCTTCGCAGACATCCGTCCGGGCTCCCCGGCCGAGAAGGGCGGCATCCAGGCCGGTGACATCCTCACCGGCTGGAACGGCAAGCCCATCCAGAACCTCTACGACTTCACCTACGCCCTGCGGGACAGCAAGGTGGGCGACGTGGTGGCGGTGACCCTGCTGCGCGGCTCTGAAACCGTCGAGACGAAGGTGACGCTGGAGCAGCGGCGCTGAGCCCTGAGCCAACGGGTCGAGGCCCGGCCGGCGGGCGCCGCGGAAAATTTCCCGGCGCGAGGCGCAAAACCGGGCCGCACCCCTGCTTGACACGGACTCGGCGCTCTGCGTACTCTACGAGAAGGTCGCGGGAGTAACTCAGTTGGTAGAGTGCGACCTTGCCAAGGTCGATGTCGCGGGTTCGAGTCCCGTCTCCCGCTCCATGAGTTTCGACGAACGGCCCCAGGCCCATCGGCTGGGGCCGTTCGTATGTCGAAGCTCTCCCAACTCGAAGGCGCGGTGGCCGAGTGGCTAGGCAGAGGTCTGCAAAACCTCGTACACCGGTTCGACTCCGGTCCGCGCCTCCAATAAAAACACCCGTAAAATCAACTTTTTCAAGGCCTTGCGGAAAACTTCCGGCGGAGCCTTCATGATCTCAAGGGGTCCCATGAGGGCTGTCGGGACCAGGTTTGGTCCCGGATTTGGTCCCGCGGAACAGTTCCATTGCGGACACAAGCTCACAATTCCCTCTCTTCGTGGAATCCGTCCCCACGGCTTTCATGGCGTTCAGGAGCGAACAAAGAATCCCCGCATGCCTCTCCGATTGACCTCCAGCCACCCGTTCTCCGCCTCCCTCATAATGCCCTCGTTGCGAAGCGAGGATAGGTAGGCAGAGACAGTCGGGCGCCTCGCTCCGATCATGCTAGCGATGGCTTCGTGCTTAATGCGCCGGTTGATGCGCCACCAACCTTCGCCGATTTCCTCCCCCTCCTGGTCCATCAGCTTTTCGATCAAGTTGGAGAGACGGACTTTCAGGTTCGAGAACTGCACCCCGTGGCGCTCCGCCATCAGGGCTTGACAGGTCTCGCTCAGCGCCTTCACGAGGTTAGAGCCACGCTCCCCTAGAGCGACCATGGTCGCTTTAGTGTTGATGACCTCCACGGTGCATTCGCCGACCGCTACAGCGGTGAATTCGTAGTCTTGGTCAAGAAACGCCTCCTCACCAATAAGGGTTCCCTCTTCGGCTGTCCGGCTGACAGAGCCGGACTCCATCTGGACTGAACCCGACAGAATGACGAACGCCTGGGGCGCGCTGGAGCCGGCCCCAAAGATCAACTGGCCATCCGAGAACTTCTTGACGCTTGGCGGCTCCTCCGGTTGGTATCCTGTCGAAACAGTGTGATGATGAATACGATCGTCAATCGTGATCGTGATTGTGTACAATGCTTTGCTCTCCGGGCTCACTGATTCCATCATGCGTAGTGGAATCAAACACATCAGACCTTGCAGGCAATAACGCAGGAGCGTCAGGCGAGAACTGATTTTCGAGATTTTACTCGAACGTTACGACGGTCTACAACGCAGACTTCTATCTTTCTGTAAAATTCAGGCAGAATCTCGCTGATCCCAGCCTGGGGCCGAACACAAGTGATATGCCATTAAGATTCAATGACATAGAGGCAAGACCGCAAGACCTGCGGAACTCCGTTCGCCGGTTCGACTCCGGTCCGCGCCTCCACACCTCCTCCCATGTCTGACACCCCGCTCGCCAAAGAGCTCTCGGTTCTCGACCAGATCCTGGCCCGGAAGCGCGCCGAGCTCATCGCCGACAAGACCCTGCATCCGGAAGCGGAGCTGCTGCAGCGCAAGCAGCCCAAGCGCCGCGGCTTTCGCCGCGCGCTCGAAGCGAAGGCGCCGGCGATCATCGCCGAGGTGAAGCGCGCGTCGCCCTCCGAGGGCCAGATTCGCGACTCCTTCGACCCGATGCTGATCGCCCGGCAGTACGAAGAAGCCGGCGCAGCCTGCTTGTCAGTCCTCACCGACAAGCAGTTCTTCGGCGGAACGATCGACGACCTGGTCTCGGCCCGTGCGGCGGTCAGCCTGCCGGTGTTGCGCAAGGACTTCACGCTCGAGGGCTACCACCTGCTGCAGGCGGCGGTGCACGGCGCGGACTGCGTGCTGCTGATCGTGGCGGCGCTGGGCGACACCCAACTGGCCGACCTGCTGCATCAAGCGGCCGAGTTGGGCTTGGACGCTCTGGTCGAGGTTCACGACGAAGGGGAGCTCGACCGGGCCGTCGCCGTCGGCGCGGAGCTGATCGGCGTCAACAACCGCAACCTCAAGACGCTCGAGGTCTCGCTCGACACCTCGGTGAAGCTGGCCAAGCGCCTGCCGGCCGGCACGCTGGCCGTGAGCGAGAGCGGCATCCGCACGGCTGACGACATCGCGCGGCTGCGCGACGTCGGCTACCGCGGCTTTCTGGTCGGCACCAGTCTGATGAAGCAGGACGAGCCGGGCAAGGCTCTGGCGAAGCTGTTGGGCCGGGGCTAGATTTTCCCTTGTAGCGACCGATGAGAGTTCTGCCTATGCGGCGGGATTCTGGCATCGTTCGCGGACTGGTGGATTGGCTGACCGGCGGCCTTTCAGCGCGCCTGGACTTTCTGGAGCGCGACGTCGACGCCATCCAGCGCGAGCAGGCCGGCATGACCCGGGTGCTGGCGCAACACCACCAAGAGCTCGCCGAACACCGCACGCAGATCCAACAACAAATGGACTCGATGATCGCCTTGCGCAAGATGCACGCTGCGCTGTCGGAGAAGATCGGGCAGCCCTTCCCCGGCAAAACGTGCCTGAAGTGCGGTTCGCCCATGGTGTTTCGGCGCGAGTCGGAGCAGAAGGCCTACAGCCTGAGCTGCATCCAGGGCTGCGGCGAACGCCTGCTGCTGCCCGAGGCGCAACTGCTGGAGACCTTCGCCCGCTCCGCCGACTAACCGGGCGCCGGACGGCCGAGAACTGCGTCCGTCAGGCGAACAGTCCCGTCGGCGCGCCCTTGCGCTCCACCATATCGTTCAGCATCAACAGGTTGATCATCAGGTGCCGCGGGTGGTGGAAGTTTCCCACGCGCGTGGCCTTCTCCTCGAAGGTCACCTTGCGATCGGCTGACAGAATCCAAATCGGGTAGCCATACTGCGCCAGCGGCCACTTCTCGCGCACATAGGCGTAGTGCTTGTTGAACCAGGCCACGGCCCAGGGGTCGCCCGTGTGGTGAATCATGTAGAGCGTCCCGACCAGGACCTCTTCCTGCAGCCACAGCACCTTGCCGTCCTGCCAGACGTTCTGGTTCACGTTGTCGATCCCGTGAAAGAAGCCCCCGTAGACGTCGTCCCAAGCGACCTCCACGTGACGCTTGAACATTGTCGCGGCGCGCTCGTAGAGCGCCTTGTCCTTCAGCCGGCCGGCTTCGAACATCACCATCCACAGGGTCTCGATGGCGTGGCCGATGTAGCAGAACTGGTCCCAGCCGTCGCCCGGGCGGCTCAGGTCGTGGTTGAGCACCTCGTTCATCAGGTCGAACTCGGGGTTCTGATGCTGGTCGAGCAGCGCCGCCACCGACCGCCGAGCGATCTCCTCGATCTCAGGGTCCGGCGCAACCTCCAGCATCTGCGTCGCCAGCCGCAACAGCACCATCCAGTGGCCGAGCACCCGCGGCCCCTGAATCTTCGGCAAGCCGTCCGGCGCGTAGGTGGCCGGGTACTGGTAGCCCGGGTCGTCGTAGATCGCCAGGTGATCCAGCAGGATCTCCTTGGCGAGGTCGCGATACTTGGATTCGCCCGAAGCCTGCGCGAACTGGTTGAGGCCGTTGGCGACGAACAGCCCGCAGTAGATGTCCGACTCGCGATGGCCGGTCGGCTTGCCTTCGCGCGTCATCGCGCCGGGCCACAGCTTGCCGGGCGCGGGACGCAGCGGCAAGGTCAGCTCCACCGACTTGCGGGCGATGTCCAGATCCGCCTCGCGCCCCCAATGGTTGAACAGGAACGAGTGCACCCAGATGCCGCGCCCCTCGAACCAGGTGTTCTTGACCGTGGAGAGGTTGTTGCCGGCGCGGTCGGTGTTGCACATGAAGCCGCCGTACTCCTTGTCGACGACGTGCTCCACCTCGAAAGGCAGATAGTCGTCGAACAGGTCGTGGCGGTACAGGTCGCGCAGGTCGGCCAGGGGCATGCCTGCGAGCTCGGTAATCAAGGTGGGGGACTCCTCCTGAGAAGATTTTTCAGCGGACGGCGCGCAGCCGGCTGCGAGGCCTCCGGCGGCGAAAGCGCCGATGAGCTCTCTGCGGTTCATGAATGCGCCTCCTGGGATGTTCGATTCTCTCGATCGCTGCGGGAAGGTGTCAACTGCGTCTCCGGGGAGGCTTTCGAGGCTCGCGGCACGGGGCCTCAGACGTGCAGCAGCGACTCCACGGCCGCCCTGTCGGCCTCGGCCGGCGAGCCCTCGTCCACGATGTGGCCCTTGTCGAGAACGGCGTAACGGTCGACGAACGACCAGGCAAAATCGAGGTACTGCTCCACCAGCAGAACGGCCGGGGCTTTGTCGGCGCGAGCCGTGCGGCGCAGCGCGTCTTCGATCTCGAGGATGACCGAGGGCTGCACGCCTTCAGTGGGTTCGTCGAGGATAAGCAGGCGCGGACGCGTCATCAGCGCCCGGCCGACGGCGAGCTGCTGCTGCTCGCCGCCGCTGAGGTTGCCGCCCAGACGGTTGCGCAGCGCGCTCAGCTTTGGAAAAGTCTCATAGGCGATACCGGGATCACCGGCGGCCAGCCGCAGGTTTTCGGCCACGGTCATCTTGGGGAAGACGCCGCGGCCCTGCGGCACATAGGCGACGCCTAGGGCCGCGCGCCCGTGGGCAGGCAGCGAGCGAGCGTCCGCGCCGCCGATCGACAGCGTCCCGCCGTCCAACCGGTGCAAGCCCATCAAAGCCCGCAGCAACGTGGTCTTGCCGGCGCCGTTGCGGCCCAGCAACGCCACGGCCTCCCCCTGTGCGAGCCGCAGGTCCACGTCCCAGAGTACGCGCGCGCCGGCGTAAGAGGCCGTCAGCCCCTTGGCCTCCAGCATCATGCGGCCTGCTCCTTGCGGCGTCCCAGGTAGACCTCTCGGACGCGTTCGTCGGCGCGCACCTGGGCCAGAGGCCCCTCGGTCAGCAGCCGTCCCAGATGCAGTACGGCCACGGGCGCTTCGAGCCGCTCCACGAAGTCCATGTCATGCTCCACCACCACCACAGCGTGCCGCGGAACCAGCGAGCGCAGCAGCTCGGCGGTCCGCTCGGTCTCCCGCCGGGTCATGCCGGCGGTGGGCTCGTCGAGCAGGATCAGGCGGGGCGACAGGCCCACCACCATCGCCAGCTCCAGGCGCTGCTTCTGCCCGTGCGACAGCTCAGCGGCCCTGCGCCCCGGCCGTTCGTCGAGCTCGGCCAGCGCCAGCAGCTCCCGCACGCGCTCCCGCTCGCCCGCCTCCAGGGAGCCGCGGAACGCCGCCAGCCAGCCCTTACGCCGCCGCACAGCGAGCGCGACATTGTCCGCCACCGACAGGTCTTCGAGCACGCCCGGCGCCTGAAACTTGCGCCCCACGCCCAAGGCCACGATGCGGCTCTCGGGCAGGCCGCGCAGCCGACGGCCCTCGAAGACGACCTGGCCGGAGGCGATCGACGCCTTGCCCACGATGGCGTCGAGCAGCGTCGATTTTCCTGCCCCGTTCGGTCCGATCAGCACGCGGATCTCGCCCGCTCCCACCGCCCAGGACAATCCGTCCAGGGCCCGAAAGCCGTCGTAGGCGACCACCAGATCGTCGATGCGGAGCAGCTCAGGCAAGGGTCTCGCTCCCGTCCCCCGAATCGCTGGAGGCAGCGACCGGGATGCCGCCGTCGCCGGCCGGCAGGCGCTCTCCACGGCCGCGGAGCTTTCCGACTAGGCCCGCCAAGCCCTCCGGCAGCACCGCCGTCACCAGCAAGAAGACCCCGCCCAGCGCCAGCAGCCACAGGTCGGGGAAGGCGCTCGACAGGCGGTCTTTCGCCATATTCCCCAGCAGCGTGCCCGCCACCGCGCCGGCCAGGCTTTCTCGGCCGCCCAGCGCCACCCACACCACCATCTCGATCGACGGCGCGACGCCCACCATCGCCGGCGAGATGACCCCGGCGTGCAGCGTGAACAACGCGCCGGACACTCCCGCCAGACCGCCGCTGAGCGCGAACGCCGCCGTCTGGTAGGCCTCCACCGAATAGCCCAGAAAGCGCAGGCGGCTGTCGCGCGATCGCGAAGCCAGCAGCACGCGCCCGAACCAGGTCGCTTCCAGCCGCCGGAGCAGCAAGTAGGAGCCCGCGACCAGCGCCAGCGTCAGGTAGTACAGGGCGGTCTGCGTCTGCGGCGCGGCGAGCGCCCAGCCGAAAGCCCTCTGGAAGTTCGTCAGCCCGTTGAAGCCGCCCGTCAGCCCCTGCTGGCTCACCAGCAGGGTCGAAAAGGCCAGGGCCGTCGCCTGGGTGATCAGCGCGAAGTACACCCCGGCCACCCTGCGCCGAAACACCAGCCAGCCCAGGGCCGCGGCGGCCAGCGCGGGCGCCGCCGGAACCATCAGCAGCGCAAACAAGGGGCTCGAGAACGGCCGCCACCACCAAGGCAGCGTCTCCACGCCGTTCCACTGCATGAAGTCCGGCAGAGGCTCCGCCGCGAGCTTCAAATGCATTGCCAGGGCGTAGGCCCCCAGGGCGAAGAAGACGCCGTGCCCCAGGCTCAGCGCTCCGCCGCGTCCCCAAACCAGAACCAGCCCCATCCCCAGGATCGACAGCGCCAAAAAGCGCCCCACCAGCGACAGGTCATAGGCCGACAAGACCAGCGGCGCCAAGGCGCCGGCGGCGACCGCGGCGACTCCGAGCCAACCTGACCATCCCTTCGGCATCAGCCTTCGCGCGTCCTCTGGGGCAACAGCCCCTGCGGCCGAATCTGCAACAGCGCGATGGTGGCCGCCAGCAGTAGAGTCTTGGCCACGCTGGCGCTGGTGACGGCTTGCGCCGCCGCCGACAGGCCTCCCACGGCCAGGGCGGCCAAGGCGGCCCCGACCACGCTGCCCACTCCTCCGACGATCACCACCAGAAAGGCGTCCACCACGTAGCTCATGCCGACCGTCGGCGTCACCGGCGCCAGAAACGCCAGGCAGGCGCCGGCCAACCCGGCCACCCCGGCCCCGAGCGCGAACACCGTGCGGTTCACGCGTTCGGCGTCAATGCCCAGGGCCTGGGCCATGTCGCGGTCTTGCTGCACCGCGCGCGCCTCTCGGCCCAGCCGCGTCCGCTGGAAGAACAGCCAGACGCCAGCCAGCGTCAGGGCCGCCAGGCCGATGATGAACAGCCGCAGCCAAGAGATCGTGAGCCCTTGCAGCGAGCCCGACAGCGTCCAGGCGCCCTGCAGAGCCCTTGGCGAGACCGCCTCGACGCCCGTGGCGCCGAACGCGCTTCGGGCCGCCTGCTGCAAGATCAGGCTGACGCCCCAAGTAGCCAACAAAGTATCCAGTGGACGGCCTTCGAGCCGCCGAATCACCGTCTGGTACAGCGCCGCGCCCAAAGCGCCCGCGCCGACGAAGGCCAGCGGCAAGGCCGCCAGAAAGCCTACGTCGCCCGGAATGGCCCGCTGCGCCACGAAGGCGAGGTACCCGCCCAGCATCAGCAGCTCGCCGTGCGCCAGGTTGATCACCCGCATTAACCCAAAGCTCAGCGACAGCCCCAGCGCGGCCAGCAGCAAAATGCCCGCCACGCTCAGGCCGTTGAAGGCCTGTCCCAGGTAGAACGCCAGATCGCTCACGCGCCGCCGCCCCAGCCGCAGCTCTTGCCCGGAAACGCCAGCGGGTCATAGGGTTCCGGCGCGACCGGCGCGTCGGTGCCCCAAATCACCTCGAACTGGCCGTCGGGCAGCAGCTTGCCGACGCGCACGGCCTTGGACAGGCTCTGGTTGTCCGCAATGCCGACCGGTCCTTCCGGCGCGTCCATCGTCAATCCCCAAGCGGCCTTGCGAACCGCTTCCGGGTCGGTCGAGCCGGCCTTCTCCACGGCCTGTCTCCACAAATAGACGGCCACGTAGCCGGCCTCCATCGGATCATCGACCACCTGATCGGCGCCGTAGGCCGCCCGGTAGGCCGCCACGAACTTCTCGTTGGGAGCGCCGGGCAGGCTCTGGAAGTAGTTCCAGGCGGCGTAGTGGCCCGCCACCAGCGACGGGCCCATGGCTTTGGCCTCCTGCTCGGCGATCGAGAAGGAGATCACCGGCAAAGCCTCCGCCGTCAGCCCCTCGGCCTGGAGCTGCTTGAAGAAGGCCACGTTGGAGTCGCCGTTGAGCGTGTTGAAGATGATCTGCGGGCCCGCCGCCTTGATCTTGTTGATCACGGACGAGAAATCCGTGCCCCCCAGCGGCACGTAGTCCTCGCCGGCCACCACGCCGCCGCGATCCTCGATGTGCTTCTTTAGAATCAGGTTCGCCGTGCGCGGAAAGACGTAGTCGGAGCCCAGCAGGTAGATCTTGGTCAGCTTCTGCTCGAAGGACCAGTCCAGCGCCGGCAGAATCTGCTGATTCGGCTGCGCGCCCAGGTAGAAGATGTTCGGCGAGCACTCGTTGCCTTCAAACTGCACCGGGTACCACAGCAGAGCCTTGTTGGCTTCGAACACCGGCAGCATGGCCTTGCGGCTGGCCGAGGTCCAACCGCCGAAGACGGCCGCGGCGTGGTCCTGCTGGATCAGCTTCTGAGCCTTCTGCGCAAAGGTCGCGGGCTCCGATGCGCCGTCTTCCACGATCGGCTCCAGCGGCTTGCCGAGCACGCCGCCGGCGGCGTTGATCTCCTGAATCGCCAGCAGCGTGGCGTCCCGCACAGGGATCTCGCTGATCGCCATCGTGCCGGTCAGCGAATGCAGCACGCCGACCGGGATCGAGTCCGACGCCGTGGACTCGGACGCCGAGCCGCCCCCGGAGCAGCCCGCCAATAGAACGAAAACAGCGGCCGCAAGAGCGCGCCGCGCAGAGAACGAAGATCGGTTCATGGGCCTCTGGCCGTATCGGTGGCTCGTGGCGAGCCGGGTCCGGAAGAGGGCGTTTCAGAGGAGGCGGGGAAACGCCTGGGACGAGCGCAGCGACAGGGGCGCCGGACCGAATCCCCAGTGTAACCCGAATCTAGTCAGGAAGTTGAATCAGCAAGGCCGAGCCGGGCGCGTCGTCCAGCAGCCGTGTCGAATGGCCCGGGCCGGCGGTGTCTTCCACCAGCAGGGTCTCTCCCGGACCAAAGACCCGCACTTCGCCGTCGCCGACGGCGATCTCCCAGCGGCCGCCCAAAAACACGAACAGCGAGCGCACCGGAGCCGGGTGCTCGATGCCGTTCCAACCCGGCGCAACCGTCAAGAACGCGTACCGGGCGGCCGGTTGGAAGGCCGAAATGTCGATCGGCGGCGCCGGCGGGGTGAAGTCCTTCGTCTCGAGCGGAAGCTCGACGGCGCCGAAGTGCGTCACGCCGTCAGCGTCCGCGTACAGGCGCGCAACCGTCATCGTTCGATCAGCTCGAGCAGCACGCCGCCGGCGCTCGACGGGTGGACGAAGACGTAGCGGTAGCCCTCGGCGCCGATTTGGATCTCTTCGGTGACCAGGCGCCGGCCTTGCCCTCGGAGCCGTCCCACGGCCGCCTCCAGATCGTCCACCTCCAGGGCGATGTGGTGCAGACCCTCGCCCCGCTTCTCCAAGAACCGAGCGATGGCGGAGTCCGGGGTGGTCGGCTCCAGCAACTCGATGCGGGCGTCGCCCGCGGGCAGCATCGCGACCTCGACGCCCTCATGCTCCACGACGCCGCGGTGGCGCACGGCCAAACCCAAGCCGTCGCGGTAGAGCTCCAGCGCTTGGTCCACGGAGCGCACGGCCACTCCCAGGTGATCGAGCTTCATCTACGCCAGCATAGGCGCCCGCAGGCGCCGGGAACAACTGATCCCAAACAAGTGCGTGGGCCCTCGCAGAGACCTCGGCGATCGCGCCCCCCGGCTCGATCCCTTGCGCCTCTCCCCCGAGGACCACGGCGGAGCGTCGGAGGCTGAGGCCGCTCCGCGCGGCCGACCGACTCGGGGCGGGCCCACGCTTACCTGGTGGTACGAAACGGAGGCCGGCGCCGGATTGCCCTGGGCGTCTTTTTATCTTCAGGCGCGGAGGCGGCGGCCCACTTCCAGCAACGTCGCGCGGTCGTCGGGATGGATCGAGCCGTCCGGCAGCGGCCCCGTGTTGAGCAGCAGGTTCGCCTTGTAGCCGTCGCAATGCTCCAGCATCCGCATCACGTCGTCCGGCGTACGGTGCTGGCCGTGGTCGCGCTCGTCGTAGCCCCAAACCTTGGGCTGCAAGGTCTCGCAGATCTCGATCTTCTTGCCTTTGTTCTTCTCCCAGGCGGCCAGCGCGACGCTGCCGCCCTGCGTGTGCGCCCGCGGCTCCCGCTCCGGCGCCACGAAGTCCTCGTCGCCGTTCGCTCCCTGCTTGAAGCAGATCAGCACGCCGGGGTCGGCCTTGCGGATGATCTCGTAGGTCAGCTCGATCGGAAACAGGTCCGGCCGCGAGTAGTACCCCATGATCGGGTCGAGCCACAGCACCGCCGGCCGATAGCGGTGCAGGATCTCCTCCATCTGCGCGTGGACGAAGTTCAGGTACTTGGTAAAGTCCTCTTCCTTCTCGTACTTGTACTCCGGCTGGGGCTCGTCGTAGGCCGGCCGGGCGCTGTCCCACTGCACCTCTCCTTGCTGCGAGGCCTCCCGCGAGTAGAAGTACGGGTGCCGCCAATCGAGCGCGTAGGAGTAGTACAGGCACAAGCCCAATCCGCGCTTCGCGCAGGCGTCGGCCAGCTCCTGGACCAGATCGCGGCGAGCCGGCGAGTCGAGGCTGGTGAAGTCGCTCTGATTCGTCCGAAACAGGCAGAAGCTGTCGTGGTGGCGCGCCGTCAGATTGACGTACTTCATCCCGGCCGCCACGGCCATGTCGCAGATGCCCTCGGCGTCAAAGGCCTTGGGGTCGAAGGAATCCTTGAGCTTGCCGTACTCGGCCACGGGGATCTTCTCGCGAAACTGCACCCACTCGCCGTGAGCCAGTTGCGAATAGACGCCGTAGTGCATGAACAGGCCGAAGCGCGCCTCGTCGAACCATTTCTTGGTGGCCGCCCGCGGATCGCGCCGATACAGCTCTTCGTAGCCCGCCAAATACGACGGAACGTCCGAGGTCGGCTGGGCGCAGCCGGCGAACGCCGCGCCGGCCGCGGCATGGAAGAATTGGCGGCGATCGAGGGACATGAACCGAGGGGGATTCTACCGCACCTGATTTGTCGGGAAGAAATGCGGAGGCGGTATCGTAAGCATCCCAGGAGGTGTTTCCATGCTGAATCGACGAACGTTCTGTCTGGCGCTGGGCGGCGCTCCGTTGGCTCTCGCCGCGGAAAGCATCGATCAAAAGGGCGCCCGGCAGGCCGCCGAAACCTGGCTCGCCCTGATCGACGGCGGAGACTACGCCGCCAGTTGGGAGACTGCTGCGTCCCCCTTCAGGCAGAGGGTTCCCAAGGACCGCTGGGAACAGATGGCCGGGCAGGTGCGCCAACCGCTCGGAGCGGTCGAGTCGCGCCAGCTCGCCGGCTCGCAGCCCACCACATCCGCGCCGGGAGCGCCCGACGGCGAGTACGTCATCCTCGAGTACAAGACCGCTTTCGCCCACAAGAAGCAAGCGGTGGAGCGGATCACCCCGATGAAGGACTCCGATGGCTCTTGGCGGGTCGCCGGATACTTCATCCGCTGACGCCGGCCGCGTGGGGCGCAGCCGTCCGCTCATAGACGGCCTCGCCCTCCCACTCGCCCTTGAAGTAGACCAGCCGGTAGGCGGCGGGAACGGCGCAAAAGCCCAACCGCCGCAGCAGGCGCCGCGAAGGCTCGTTGCGTCGGTCGGTCACGGCGAAGATGCGACGCTTGCCGCGAGCCGAGAACAGCCAATCGACCAGCAGTCCGACGGCTTCGGAGGCGTAACCACGCCCTCGCAGGCCGGCGGTCAGGTTGAAGCCGATTTCGGCTTGGGCGATGTCCTCCGCCGGGCAGTGGAAGGCGCAGTCGCCGATCAGGCGGTCGTCGTCGATCGTCGCAAAGCCGCCTTGCGACCAGCAGCCCGGGGCGTCTAGGGGAGACCGGCCCGCCTCGTCGATCATCTTGGCCGCATCGGCGGCCTCGAAACGCGTCCAGCTCTGGTAGACAGCGGTGCGCGGGTCACCGCGCAACGCGAGCAAGTCCGCTTGATCCCCACCGCGCAAGGGACGCACGCGCACCCGATCTCCTTCGAGCACGGGAAAGCCTTCCATGGAGACGCCGATCATCCCAACGCGACTATAGCTCGCGCGAATGCCCCACACCCCCTTTCTATTCGGGATGTCGCGCGCCGCGGAACCGACCTCATCTAGTTTACATTGTATCCCCGCCTACACTTTGAATCTAAAAACAGGCCTTCTGAATTGAAAATAAAGGCTTTGCCGGTCAGTCAACCCACCGGAATCGGATTCGGAAACCCCATTGACCGGTGATGCATTTACCTCGTAAACTTGGCGAGGACTACGTATAGATTTAGAGTCATTCTGACCCTATACCTATACGCATCCAGAGAGGGCGACCCACCCCGGGGTCTAGGGGGATCGTCGCCATGTCTCGGTTTGTGAAGTTAGGGGTACTTTTCAATGAATCGCTTAGGTTTCTCGGGGCTTTTGGCGGCCCTGTTGCTGACCCTTGGCGCGACTGGGTTCGCGCAGGTCAACAACGGGTCCATCAGCGGCTCCGTCCTTGATCCCGGCGGCGCCGCCATTCCCGGCGCCCAGGTCACCGCGACCGAAACAGATTCGGGCCGCGTCTTTGAGGTGAGCGCATCGGAGGCGGGACTGTACGTCTTCCCCAGCCTGCCCACGGGCGTCTACGAAGTGTCGGCCGAGGCCGACGGCTTCAAGCGCCTGACTCGCACCAACATCGAAGTCCGCATCGCCCAGCGCCTGGCGTTGGACATGACGCTCGAGATCGGCGCGGTCAGTGAATCCGTGGAGGTCACGGCCGCCGCGCCGCTGCTGGAGGCCAACACGTCCGAGCGCGGCCAGAGCTTCTCCACCAAGTTCATGAGCTCGCTGCCGCTGTTCACCGGCGGCATCCGCAACCCGGAAGCCTTCGTGAGCTACATGCCCGGGGTCAACAGCGGCGGCGGCCAGCAATCGATTTCCGGCTCCGGCGGACGCGGGAAGGAAGTGCTCATCGACGGCGCTTCGCTGACGATCCCCGAGTCCGGCGGCGTGGTCTTCAACTTCCCCGCCGCAGAGATGTTCGGCGAGTTCAAGCTGATGACCAGCACCTACAGCG
The DNA here is from genome assembly GCA_016125275.1 of Acidobacteriota bacterium. Lineage (GTDB taxonomy): Bacteria > Acidobacteriota > Terriglobia > Bryobacterales > UBA6623 > RI-231. The sequence continues at coordinate 27,872 of WGMB01000019.1, forward strand.
CCGAGTACGGCCGCTTCGGCGGCGGCGTCGAGATCTTCACCATGAAGTCCGGCACCAACAAGCTGCACGCCGCCGGCTTCTGGAACTTCCGCCGCGACAAGCTCAACGCCGCCGGCTGGGCTATCAACCGCACCACCGGCGAGCGGCCCAAGCAGCGCTTCAACGAAGTCGGCTTCGGCGTCGGCGGTCCGGTCTACATCCCCAAGGTCTACGACGGCCGCAACAAGACCTTCTGGCACATGACCTACTCGCGCGACGAGCGCCCGTCGACGGAGACCTCCACGGTCAGCTCCGTCGCCACCCAGCTCATGAAGCAGGGCGACTTCTCGCAGTTCGCCTCGCTGGGCGTCTACGATCCGCTGACGACCGCTGGGCAGAGTCGCGAGCTGTTCCCGAACCTGGTGATTCCGCAGTCGCGCTTCAGCTCGGTCGCGTCGAAGATCCTGCCGTTCATCCCCGACCCGAACATCTCGACGCTGAACAACAACTACCAGTTCAACAACTCGAGCAACCGCAGCGACTACCACTGGAGCCTGAAGGTCGATCACTCGTTCAACAACGAGCACCGCATCAGCTACTCGCACGCGCTGATCAACCAGAACGTCCAGAACACCACGGCGCTGCCCGGACCGCTCGGCCAGGGCCTGGGGACCAACTACCAGAAGCCCCAGAACTTCCGCGTGAACTACGACTGGATCCCCTCGCCGTCGTTCCTCATCCACACCACCTGGGGCCTTTCGAAGACCCGCCAGGGCTGGGACAACCCCGCGCAGGTGGGCTTTGCCTCGCAGATCGGCCTGCCCGCCGACACCGACGCTACCCCGCGGATCATCTTCGACGGCAACGACATTCTGACCGCCTTCGGCGTGCAGGACGGCAAGGTCGCCAACGGCTTCCAGAACAACATCACCTGGCAGTGGAGCCAGGCGATGACGTGGCTCAAGGGCAAGCACGAGTTCAAGTTCGGCTGGGACATCCGCCGCTTGGCGACGGTGGCCATCGACGCCGCCGGCACCAACGGCCGCTACGAGTTCGCCCGCGCCCAAACTGCCCTGCCGACCAACACGGGCGGCACCGGCCACTCGTTCGCGAGCTTCCTGCTGGGCCTACCCAACGACGCCCAGACCGAAGCGCTGCCTGTGCCGGACGTGCAGATCCGCTACGACTACTACTCGGGCTTCTTCCAAGACAACTGGAAGCTCACCAACCGCCTGACCCTCAACCTGGGCATGCGCTATGAGGTGCCGATCGGCTTCCACTTCGCCAACTTCCAGTTCTCATCGGTGGATCTGGCGCTGCCCAACGCCGCCGCCGGCGGTCTGCCCGGCGCCATGCAGTTCGCCGGTCCGGGCGCGGGCCGCATCGGCCAGTCGCGCTTCTACCCCACCTATTACGGCTCGCTAGGCCCGCGCGCCGGCTTCGCCTATAAGCTCACCGACAAGACGGTGCTGCGCGCCGGCTACGGCGTCTACTACCAGACGCTGGGCAACGGCGGCTGCGGCTGCACGCTCGGCTTCCGGGGCAACCCGACGCGGGTGCAGTCCGACGGACTCTCGGGCGCTATCAACCTCGACAACGGTCTGCCGCCGCAACCGGCCTCGGCCACCCCGCCGTTCCTCGATCCGGCCATCGGCAACGGCCTGAACGTGGACTACCTGGGACCGAACTACGGCCGCCCGGCCCGCAACCAGAACTGGAGCGTCAACCTGCAGCATGAGGTCGCCAACTTCCTCATCGACTTGGCCTACGTCGCCAACCGCGGGACGAGCCTCAACTCGACCATGCCCATCAATCAGGTCGATCCGAAGTACCTGACCCTGGGGCCGCTGCTGCGTGAGAACATCAACTCGCCGGCAGTCCAGGCGGCCGGCTTCAGCGAGCCGTTCGCAGGCTTCTCGGACCTCTTCGGCGCCGGCGCCACGCTGGCTCAGGCGCTGCGGCCCTACCCGCAGTTCCTCAACGTCAGTAGCCGCAACTCCGGCGACGGCAAGATCTGGTACGACTCCTTCCAGGCCAAGCTGGAGCGCCGCTTCGGCAACTGGCAGATGATGACTTCGTACACCTTCTCGAAGTCCCTCAGCGCCAACCACCTGCGCCAGATCTTCTCGCAGCCGGGTCCGCAGAACGCCTACGACCTGTCGAACACGCGCTCGATTGCTCCTTGGGATCAGCCGCACGTGCTCAACATCCTCAACTCCTACGACCTGCCGTTCGGCAAGGGCCGCAAGTACTTCAACAGCGGCGGTTGGAGCGACTATTTGCTCGGCGGCTGGACGATCTCGTCGGCGCAACGCTACTTCTCCGGCAATGTCGCCCAGACCACGGCGTCCAACTCCCTGTCGAACATCCTGTTCAACGCCGTCAAGTACGCCGATCCCACCGGGCAGTCGATCCGTACGGGCACGGCGCGCAGCGCGCTCGACCCGGACAACAACGAGCGCTACTTCAACCAGACCGCGTTTACGCAACCGGGCCAATATGCGTTCGGCGCCGCGGCTCCGTTCTATCGCGACCTGCGCCAGCCGTTCGTCTTCCAGGAGAATCTCTCCATCGTCAAGCGGATGACGCTGGTGCCGAACGGCGATCAGCCGGTCAAGTTGCTGTTGCGGGCGGATATGTTCAACCTGTTCAACCGCAATCAGTTCAACGTGAACACTTCCATCTTCAACACGAACTTTGGACGGGCCACTTCGCCCAACCAACAGCCTCGTATCATCACCATGGGTCTGCGACTGGAGTTCTGATCTTCAGCCGCCGGCCAAGAGCCAACGGGGGGCGCCTTTTCGGGCGCCCCCCGTTTCGTTTTCTCTCAACTGGCCTGCAACAACCCTTTGCCAGCGGCGTCCGGCCAAACCGTTCACGATAAGAACTGCCAAATTGGCGTCACCAAACAGCCCATTCGGTTGGAGCTTCATGCTCCAAATTTCCGACCCCATTTCCGCCCGGAGCGGGGCTACCCAGCAGACGGGCGCTGCCTGAAACTTGTCCGATAGGGTGCGCCGCAACTTCGCGGCGCGCCAAGCATTGGCTCGCTTTCACGCGAGGGGGTACTTTCTTTGATGAATCGCTTTGGTTTGAAGTCCATTGGGGCCGCATTCCTGTGGCTGGCAATGGCCGGGGCCCTGTCAGCCCAGTCGAATACCGGCTCGATCAGCGGATCGGTTCTCGATCCCGGCGGCGCCGCTATTCCCGGAGCCGCGGTCACAGCCACTGACACGGCTTCCGGCCGTGAATACGAGGCCGCTTCTTCAGAAGCCGGCCTTTATGTGTTTCCGAGCTTGCCCACGGGTATTTACGAAGTCTCGGCCGAGGCCGACGGGTTCAAGCGCCTTACCCGCAGCAATATCGAGGTTCGTATCGCGCAGCGCCTGGCCATGGACCTGACGCTCGAGATCGGCGCCGTGACCGAGACGGTCGAGGTGACCTCCGTGGCCCCCTTGCTCGAAGCCAATACTTCCGAGCGCGGCCAGAGCTTCTCCACGAAGTTCATGACCTCCCTGCCGCTGTTCACCGGCGGCATCCGCAACGCGGAAGCCTTCGTCACCTACATGCCCGGCGTCAACAGCGGCGGCGGCAACCAGTCCATCGGCGGCTCCGGCGGACGCGCCAAGGAAGTGCTCATCGACGGCGCTTCGCTGACGATCCCCGAGTCCGGCGGCGTGGTCTTCAACTTCCCCGCCGCGGAGATGTTCGGCGAGTTCAAGCTCGTCACCAGCACCTATAGCGCCGAGTACGGCCGCTTCGGCGGCGGCGTCGAGATCTTCACCATGAAGTCCGGCACCAACCAGCTTCACGCGACAGGCTTCTGGAACTTCCGCCGTGACGCCCTCAACGCCGCCGGCTGGAACAACAACACGGTCGGACGCCACAAGCCCAAAGAGCGCTTCAACGAGCTCGGCGTGGGCGTCGGTGGCCCCATCTACATTCCGAAAGTCTACGACGGCCGCAACAAGACCTTCTGGTTCTTCACCTACTCGCGGGACGAGCGTCCGGCGACCGCTACGCCGACGACCAGCTCCGTCGCGACCGCGTTGATGCGGCAGGGCGACTTCTCGGAGATCGGGCGGGCTATCTATGACCCGCTGACCACCGCCGGCCAGAGCCGCGACCTGTTCGCCAACGCGATCATCCCCCGCAGCCGCTTCAACACGGTGGCCGCCAACATTCTGCCGTACATCCCGGACGCGAACCTGAACAAGGTCGGCGACAACTACAACTTCCTGAACGTCTCCAACCTCACCGACTACCACTGGAGCCTGAAGTTCGACCACGCCTTCAACGAGCAGCACCGGGTGAGCTACTCGCAGACGATGCAGAACCAGGACACCCGCGCGGTCACGGCGTTGCCGGGTCCGCTGGGCCAGGGCCTGGGCTCGAGCTTCCAGCGGCCGCAGAACTTCCGCGCCAACCACGACTGGACGCCCACGCCGTCGCTGCTGATCCACACCACCTGGGGCCTGTCGAAGACGCGCCAAGGCTGGGACAACCCCGCGCAGGCGGGCTTCGCCTCGCTGGTCGGGCTGCCGGCTGATACCGACGCCACGCCGCGCATCCTGTTCGACTCCAACGACAACCTGACCGCGTTCGGCGTGCAGGACGGCAAGGTCGCCAACGGCTTCCAGAACAACATCACGTGGCACTGGAACCAGGCGATCACCTGGATCAAGGGCAAGCACGAGTTCAAGTTCGGCTGGGACATCCGCCACCTGTCGACCGTCGCGATGGACGCCGCGGGCACCAACGGCCTGTACCGCTTCGCGCGGGCGCAGACCGCTCTGCCCTCCAACACCGGCGGCACCGGCAACTCCTTCGCCAGCTTCCTGCTCGGCGCGCCGACTTCGGCCGAGACCGCGGCCCTGCCCGTTCCGGACGTGCAGATCCGCTACGAGTACTACTCCGGCTTCTTCCAGGACAACTGGAAGCTGACCAACCGCCTGACCCTGAACCTCGGCATGCGCTATGAGGTTCCGGTGGGCTTCCACTTCGCCAACTACCAGTTCTCGTCGGTGAACCTGACGATCCCGAACGCCGCCGCGGGCGGTTTGCCGGGCGCCATGCAGTTCGCCGGTCCCGGCGCGGGCCGCACGGGCACGTCGAAGTTCTATCCGACCGACTACACCGCCATCGGACCTCGCGCGGGCTTCGCCTACCGCTTGACCGACAAGACGGTGCTGCGCGGCGGCTACGGCATGTTCTACCAGACGCTGGGCAACGGCGGCTGCGGCTGCACGCTGGGCTTCGCCGGCGCGCCGACGCAGGTCGTCTCCGACGGCATCAACGGCGCCTTCAACTTCGCGGGAGGCATCCCGGTGCCGGCCAACACGGCTCGCCCGCCGTTCATCGACCCCACCTTCGGCAACGGCCGCGACGTGGACTACCTGGGAGCGAACTTCGGAGCGCCGCCGCGGAACCAGAACTGGAGCATCAACGTGCAGCACACGGTCAAGAACTTCTTGATCGACGTGGCCTACGTGGCCAATCGCGGCACTGGTCTCAACTCCACCATTCCGCTCAACCAGGTCGATCCGAAGTACCTCAGCCTCGGCCCGCTCCTGCGCCAGAACATCAACTCGCCTGAGGTGCAGGCGGCCGGCTTCACGGAGCCATTCGCGGGCTTCTCGGCTCTGTACGGCGCCGGCGCCACCCTGGCGCAGGCCCTGCGGCCCTACCCGCAGTTCCGCAACGTCTCCAGCCGCAACTCGGGTGACGGCGCGGTCTGGTACGACGCCTTCCAGGCCAAGCTGGAGCGCCGCTTCGGAAGCTGGCAGATGATGACCTCGTACACGTTCTCGAAGTCCCTGGTGAAGCTGCACCAACGGCAGATCTTCTCCCAGCCCGGCCCGCAGAACGCCTACGACCTGTCCGGCGAGCGGACGATCGCGCAGACCGATCAGCCGCACGTGCTCAACATCCTCAACTCGTTCGACCTGCCGGTCGGCAAGGGACGCCGCTTCCTCAACAAGGGCGGCGTGGTCAACACGATTGTCGGCGGCTGGACCGTTTCGGCGGCGCAGCGCTACTTCTCCGGCAACGTGGCCCCGGCGACGGTCAGCAACACCCTGGCGAACACTCTGTTCAACAGCCAGCGCTACGCCAACCCGACGGGTCAGTCGATCCTGACCGGCGTGGCGCACCACGACCTGGACCCGGCCAACGACAACCGCTACTTCAACGCGACCGCGTTCGCGTTGCCGTCGGAGTTCTCGTTCGGCACCGGCTCGTTCTACTACCGCGCCTTCCGCCAGCCGTTCAACTTCCAGGAGAACATGTCGTTGTCCAAGAAGATCACGTTGGTTCCCAACGGCGATCAGCCGGTGCAGTTGCAGTTGCGGGCGGACTTCTTCAACCTGTTCAACCGCAACCAGTTCAACGTGAACACCACGCTGTTCAACGCGAACTTCGGCCGGGCGACCTCGCCGAACCAGGGCGCGCGCGTCATCACGATGGGCCTGCGCATCGACTTCTAAGCCGAGCGCACATTCCGTCTGAACCAAACTCAAGGGGCTGCGGCGACGCAGCCCCTTGTTACGTTTTGGCAAAAACCCTCGACAACGGCGCGTTCGCCCGGCAGCATGGGGGGAACATCATGCCTGCCGCTCGCACCTTGCTCCTTGCCGTCACCCTCTTGTGCTGGGCCTGCGGGTCCGGCGCGCCGCCGGCCGCAGAAGCTCCGGCCCCTTCGCCCGCCGCAGAGAAGGCCGCCGAAGCCCGCGCCCGCCTGGAAGCCTCCGAAGGCGGCCGGCTCGTGCTGGCGGCGATCGAGGCTCACGGCGGCCTGGAAACTTGGTACGCCGCCCCGACCAGCTCCGCCTGCTGGGAGTACTCGAACCCCGGCGCGGAGATGCGGTTCCGCTCCTGCATGACGGTCGACAACCAGACCCGCCGGGCCTATCACGACCTCGAAGCGCTGGGAACCCCGGACGACCCGCAGCCCTACGAAGGCTCCTTCGCCTGGGACGGCGAGCAGGCCTGGATCTTCCCGGCTGACACGCCGAAGGTCAACCCGCGGTTCTGGGCCCTCACCGGCTTCTACTTCTCGCAGATACCGTTCGTGCTGGCCGACCCCGGCGTGAGCTACGAGAAGCTGCCCGACGAAGAGCTCGACGGCAAGACCTACTCGATGGTCAAATGCACCTTCGGCTCCGGCGTGGGCGACGCGCCGGGCGACCACTACATCCTCTACATCGATCCCGCCGACCAGATGGTCCGAGCCATCCGCTACACGGTCACCTTCGGCCGCGGCGCCCGCCCGGCCGGCAAGAAGGCCGCCGGCCCGCCGCGCGAGACCCTGTTCTACTACGAGGACTACGCCACGGCCGACGGATTGAAGACGCCGCAGCACTTCAACGGCTTTTGGTTCGACGACGGCAAGCAGGGCGAGTTCAAGAACGAGGCCTGGGCCACGAACATCTCCTACTCCCAGCCGTTCGACGAGTCCAAGCTCGCCATGCCCGAAGGCGGCCGCGTGCAGCCGATGCCGGGCGAATAGCGTCCGCCGCTACAGGCCGCTCTTCACCTGCGGCATGTTGTCCACAAAGCCGGCTCCGTTGCGACGCAGCTCCGAGATCGCCATTGCGCGCATCTCTTTGAGCTTGTCCTGGAAGTCCGCCTTCACCGCCAAGTTGTCGAGCTCGTCCGGGTCGGCCTTCAGGTCATAGAGCTCTTCGAGGTCCTCGATCAGCGGGCGGACGTACTTGTACTTGCCGTGCCGGATCATTACGTACCAGGGCACGTCGCTGTGGAAGGCGCCGGCGCCCTTCGGGATGACGTTGGTATCGGAGCCGAACTTCTGCCCCGTGGCGACCAGCATCGCCGGGCGTTCCCATGGCGCGTCCGGGTTCTCGAGCAGCGGCGTCAGGTCCTGCCCTTGGAACTTCCAGGGCTGCTCGATGCCGGCGAAGCTGAAGATCGTGGGCACGATGTCCACGCCGTTCACCGGCTTCTCCACGACCGTACCCTGCGGCAAGCGGCTGGGCATGCTGATGATCATGGGCGAGCGGATGTTGGCGTCGTAGGCGGCGATCTTCGTCCCGCGGAAGCCGTGCTGGCCCCAGGCCAAGCCTTGGTCGGAGGTGAAGATGACCAAGGTGTTCTTGCGCTGGCCGCTCTTCTCGAGCGCGTCCATCACGCGGGCAATGCCTTCGTCGAGCGCCAGCACGCCCTGGTGATACTGCTGCACCCAGGAGATGATCGAGCGGCCCTTGAAGAACGGCTGGCCGTTGGGGCCGCGCTCCCAGTGGTTCACCTTCTGCGCCCACTCGGGCTTGCCGGGGCGCGGCGCAAAGACGTCCTTAGGCGTGTCGAAGTCGATGCCCTTGTACTCCTCGAGATGCCGGTCCGCCGGCGTGAACGGCCCGTGTACGGCGCCGTAGCAGAGCCACAGATACCAGGGCTTGTCGGCCGGACGGTCCTTGCCATTGATCAGGTCCACGGCCCAGTCGGTGTACTGGTCGGTGGAGTAGCGCTTCAGCATCTCGGTCTTGCCGCCCTGGTAGGTGACGGGCTGGTCGTAGTAGTAGTGCGCGCTGGTCTCGGGGTGCTTGGGACGGTTCCAGACGATCTGGAAGTCCCAGTCGCGGCCATAGCCGGTGTCCGTGCCGGTGTGCCACTTGCCGATCTGGGCGGTGAAGTAGCCGTTCTGGCGGAAGACCTTGGGCCAGAAGGGGGACTTGGCGGGGTCGTACTCGCTGCCCGGGTAGGGGCCCTCCATGCGCATGGACTCGACGGCGAACTGGTGCTTGCCGGTGAGCAGCGTCGCGCGCGAAGGCATGCACCAGGAGCCGATGTAGGCGTACTCGAAGCGGACGCCCTCGGCGGCGAGCTTGTCGATGGTGGGCGTGCGCACCCAGGGGTAGGACTGCGGGTAGGCGCCGACGGTGCGGTAGGAGTGGTCGTCGCTGTAGATGAACAGGATATTGGGCCGCTCGGCCGCCTGAACGACGGCGGCGAGGAGCAGAGCCAGAACGGAGAGACGGCGGATGGCGGACATGGCCCGACCATTGTCGTCAAGGCCCCGGAGGCTGTCAACGCGCCGAAGCGGGGGCTGTGCGGAGGAATCCACGGGCGCGCCGACGGCCGCGGGCGGTCAGTGGAAGAGGCGGTCGGAGGGGTAGGGGCTGAGCTCGTCGAGGGAGGAGCCGGCGGGGAGGCGGCCGGCCGAGTCCAGCAGGGGTGGCTCGGGCGGGTGCAGCGGGTGGGTGGAGTGGGTCTCCCACAGGGGCGGGTCCAGGAGGGGCTCCTGGTACTTGCGGAAGTGGTGGTAGAGCACGGGGTCGGCGACGCGGCGCGGGGGCTTGGGCGGGGGAGGCGGTTCCGGCTCGGGCTGGGGTTCCGGCTGGACGGACTCTTCGTCCTCGTCGTCATCGTCCAGCCAGGGCGGAGGCAGGCCCAGCGCGGGGTTCAGGTGGGGGTAGCTGAGGGGATAGGGCAGAGTCGGGCGGTCGTCGGGAAACACCGTCAGCCCGAAGTGCGGGTTGTCCGACGGGCCCCAGATCATCTCGATGATGGGCTTTTCCTCGGGGATGCGGAAATGCTTGGTCAGCCGGTTGTAACGGCCGCCTAGGTTTTGGCCTCGTCGGTGGATCATGGGAATGCAGTGAGCAGTGAGCAGTGAGCAGTGAGCAGTGAGCAGTGAGCAGTGAGCAGTGAGCAGTGGTTGCGCTGGGGCTTCGCGCTACGGTTGTGTGGGTCGTAGCGCACGCCTCCGGGCGCGCTCAATCCACGTACGAACCG
>WGMB01000013.1 GCA_016125275.1 Acidobacteriota bacterium
GACGACGGACGTGACGGGCGTGGCGACGCTGCCGGAAGGCACCGAGATGGTGATGCCGGGCGACAACGTGACGCTGGCGATCGAGCTGATTGCGCCGATCGCGATGGAGAAGGGCTTGCGCTTCGCGATCCGCGAAGGCGGTCGCACCATCGGCGCCGGCACCGTCGCCGACATCGTTGAGTAAGGAATAGGTCTATGCCGAAGGAACGCATCCGGATCCGCCTCAAAGCGTACGACTATCGCGTGCTCGATCAGTCGACGGGCGAAATCGTTGATACAGCCCGGCGGACGGGCGCGCAAGTGGCGGGGCCGATTCCGCTGCCGACGGTGAAGAACAAGTACACGGTGCTGCGCTCGCCGCACACCGACAAACGGTCGCGCGAGCAGTTCGAGATTCGGACGCACAAGCGGCTGCTGGACATCCTCGAGCCGACGCAGGACACCGTAGACGCTCTCATGCGTCTCGACCTGCCGGCCGGGGTGGACGTAGAGATCAAGGCGTTCGGCAAGTAGTCAGGGCTGAACCGCGAGGAATCGAGTAGGAAGGACGGATCATGGCGCCAGGCATTCTCGGCAGGAAGATCGGCATGACGCAGGTCTTCGACGAACAAGGGCGAGTCGTACCTGTGACGGCGTTGCAAGCGGGTCCGTGCGTGGTTGTGCAGCGCAAGACCCGCGACAAGGACGGCTACGAGGCGGTGCAGCTCGGACTAGTGGAGTTCGTCGCCGAGCGTCACGTCAACAAGCCGTCGGCGGGTCGCTTTAAGGGCGCCGGGGTGGAGCCTTCGCGGTTTCTCTCCGAGTTGCGGCTCGACGACGACCCGAACGCCGAGCTCAAGGCGGGCGATCGGGTGCTGGCGTCGGAGTTCAAGCCCAAGCAGAAGGTCGACGTGGTCGGCACCTCGAAGGGCAAGGGCTTTCAGGGCGTCATCAAGCGGCACGGCTTCGCCGGCGGTCCGGACACCCACGGTTCGATGACGCACCGCGTGCCCGGCTCGATCGGTCAGTCCTCGTATCCCTCGCGCGTGCTGCGCGGGACGCGCATGGGCGGCCAGACGGGCAACAAGCGGATCACGACGGTGGGCCTCGAGATCGTGCGCGTGATCGAGGATGACAACGTGATTCTGGTCCGCGGGGCGGTGCCGGGCGCCAACGGGTCCTACGTCGTCGTGAGGAGGTCGCGGAAGTAAGATGCCGACCATCGATATTTACGATCTCGGAAACAACGTGGTCGGCTCGATGGAGCTGGCGCCGGACGTCTTCGACGTCGAAGTCAATGTAGGCTTGATGCACGAGTCGGTTCGGCACTATTTGGCCGGTCGTCGCGCGGGCACCCACAAGACCAAGGCTCGCCACGAAGTCTCGGGCTCGGGCAAGAAGCTTTGGCGTCAAAAGGGCACCGGTCGCGCCCGCATGGGCTCGGTGCGCTCGCCCCTGTGGCGCCACGGCGGTACGGTCCATGGGCCGCAGCCCCGGGACTATTCGTTCAAGCTCAACAAGAAGATGCAGGCCGGCGCGGTGCGCTCGGCGCTGACGGCGAAGCTTCGCGACGGCGAGATCAAGGTGGTTCGCTCGCTCGAGCCGGACAGCCACAAGACCGGGGCCTTGCAGGCGATCCTGGCGAAGCTGACCGAGGCGGGCAAGGTGCTGCTGGTCGACAACGAACAGGGACGCAACTTGCTGCTGGCTAGTCGCAATCTACCCGGAGTCACCCTGGTGACGAGCCGGGAGATGGAGACCTATCACCTGCTGGCTCACCAGAACGTGATTCTGTCGGAGGGCGCCGCGAATCAGTGCGCCCAGGCGCTGGCCGGCGGCCGCGCCGCTTCGAGCGAGGAGGAAGCTGCGGCATGACGCCCTACGAAGTGCTCCGCGGGCCGCTGGTGACCGAGAAGTCGGAAACCATTCGCGCCGAAGAGAAGACGCTGTGTTTCCGCGTCCACAAGGACGCCACCAAGACCGATATCCGCAACGCGGTCCGTAAGGTCTTCAAGGTCGAAGTAGAGGATGTCCGCACCATCAACTACTCCGGGAAGATGAAGCGGAAGGGTCGGTACGCCGGGTATCGCCCGGATTGGAAGAAGGCGTACGTGAAGCTGAAGGCCGGCCAGAAAATGGTCGAGTACGCTCAGATCTAAGGCGAGCGAACCGGAAGAGGAAGAGGCGTAAGAGCTCAAGATGCCGATCAAGACATACCGGCCAACGACAAAGACGCGGCGTTTTCAGACGACGGTGACGCGTGAGGAGATCACGCGGCAGACGCCGGAGAAGTCGCTGACGCGCGGGCTGACCAAGACGGGCGGACGCAACAATGTCGGTCGTATTTCGGTGCGCTTCCGCGGCGGCGGCCACAAGCGCCGCTATCGCCTGATCGACTTCAAGCGCGACAAGCGCGGCGTGGCCGCGACAGTCGTCTCGGTCGAGTACGATCCGAATCGTTCGGCCAACATCGCGCTGCTCAAGTACGAGGATGGCGAGAAGCGCTACATCCTGCAGCCGGTGGGCCTGAAGGTCGGCATGACGATCCTGTCGGGGCCGGAAGCGGACATCCTGGTCGGAAACGCGCTGCCGCTCGAGAATATTCCTCCGGGCACGCTCGTCCACAACGTGGAGCTGCGGCCGGGCAAGGGCGGCCAGATGGGTCGCGCCGCCGGAGCGGAGATTCGGCTGGTGTCGAAGGAAGCCGGCTATGCTTTGCTGCGCCTGCCCTCGGGCGAGGTGCGGAAGGTGGACTCGACGTGCATGGCGACGGTGGGTCGCGTGGGTAACGTCGACCACTCCAACGTCAGCCTGGGCAAGGCGGGCCGCAGCCGTTGGCTGGGTCGCCGGCCGCACAACCGCGGCGTGACCATGAACCCGGTCGATCACCCGCACGGCGGCGGCGAGGGTCGCACCTCGGGCGGTCGCAATCCGGTGACCCCGTGGGGTCAGCCGACCCGCGGTTACAAGACGCGAAACAACCCGCGGACGGACAAGTTCATCCAGACCAAGCGCGGCAAGAAGAATCGGTAGGCGGAGCGCAAGATAAGACATGGGTCGTTCACTCAAGAAAGGACCGTTCTACGACGAGCACCTCGACCGCAAGGTGCAGCAGGCGGTGGAATCGGGGCGGAAGCAGGTGATCAAGACCTGGTCGCGCCGCTCGACCATCTTGCCGGAATGGGTCAATCAGACCATCGCCGTGCACAACGGTCGGAAGTTCATCCCCGTGTTCGTGTCCGAGAACATGGTGGGCCACAAGTTGGGCGAGTTCGCGGCGACGCGCACCTTCCGGGGTCACTCGGGCGGCGCGAAGAAGGGCTAAAGGGCGATGACGGCGACAGCAAAGTTGAACTACGTCAGAGTCTCACCGCAGAAGGCGCGGCTGGTCGTGGACTTGATCCGCGGGCTGCCGGTCGAGCAGGCGTTGACGACGCTGAAGATGACCAACAAGGCGATTGCGCCCAAGGTGGCGAAGCTGCTGCAGTCCGCGGTGGCCAACGCCGAGGACATCGGCGACGTCGATGTCGACGACCTGAAGGTGTCCGAGGCCTACGTCAACGAGGGCCCGCGCCTCAAGCGCATCCGGCCCGCGCCGATGGGTCGCGCCTACCGCTACGTGCATCGCTTGGCGCACATTGTGATCCGCGTCTCCGACGGCCGGGACGAGGGAATCGAGCTCGAAGACGAGGAGACGGAAAACTAACGATGGGGCAGAAAGTACATCCCTACGGCTTCCGCCTGGGGTACACGAAGGGCTGGCGGTCGCGCTGGTACGCCGGCCACGGCTACGCCGACCTCGTCGCCGAGGACCTCAAGCTCAAGGAAGCCCTGCGCTCGAAGTTGCGTTCGGCGGGCATTAGCTCGATCGAGCTCGACCGTCCGGGCAACAAGCTGCGGATCTCGATTCGGACCGCCCGGCCCGGCATCATCATCGGCCGTCGCGGCTCGGAGATCGAGAAGCTCAAGCAGGATCTGCAGGTCAAGACCAAGCGGGACGTCTACATCGATATCCAGGAGGTCCACCGCCCCGAGCTCGACGCCCAGTTGGTGGCCGAATCGGTGGCGATGCAGATCGAAAAGCGCGTGGCGTTTCGCCGGGCGATGCGCAAGGCAGTCGATTCGGCGCTGCGCTTCGGCTGCAAGGGCATCAAGATCATGGTCGCCGGCCGCCTGAACGGCAAGGAGATCGCGCGCAGCGAGTGGCACCTGCAAGGGCGTCTGCCGCTGCAGACTCTGCGGGCCGACATCGAGTACGGCTTCTGCGAGGCGCGCACGACCTACGGCGTGATCGGTGTGAAGTGCTGGGTCTACAAGGGCGACCTTTTGGACAACCAGTCGCGGCGGGACGAGCCGGAGCCGGCTCGCCGGCGGGAAGCGCGCGACGCTGCGCGAGATCGCCGGCCGCGTCCGGAAGTCCGGCCCGCTGCGATCGCGCCCCCGGTCGCGCACGCACCGGCGCAGGCCGCTCCGGTGCAATCAGCGCCGGTGCAGGCCGCGCCCATCCAAACCCCGCCCGTCCAGGCGGGCCCGGCGGGAACGGCCGGCGGATCCGAGGGAGGACCGGAGGGCGGCGCCTAGGCGCTGTCTGAGAGGAGAAACCGACCATGTTGATGCCGAAGAAGGTAAAGCACCGCAAGGTGCAGCGCGGCAATCGCAAGGGCAAGGCTTGGCGCGGGTCCAGCTTGGACTTCGGCGATTTCGGCCTCAAGGCGCTCGAGCCGGCGTGGGTGACCGACCGTCAGATCGAAGCGGCGCGTATCGCGATCATGCGTCACGTCAAGCGCGGCGCGAAGCTGTGGATCCGGATCTTCCCCCACAAGCCGATCACGAAGAAGCCGCCGGAAACGCGCATGGGTAAAGGAAAGGGCGCGCCGGAGCAGTGGGTCGCCGTGGTCAAGCCGGGCAAGATCCTGTTCGAGGTCGAGGGCGTGGCGGAAGATGTGGCCAAGCGGGCGATGGAGCTGGCGGCGCAGAAGCTTTCCGTGCCGGTCCGCTTCGTGAGCCGCGAGTCGGGAGGTCTGCTGTGAAGGCCGAAGAGCTACGGAATTTGGACGGCGCCGAGGCGCGAGCCAAGGAAGCGGAGATGCGCGAGCAGATGTTCCGGCTGCGCTTCCAGTTGGCGATGGGGCAGACCGACGGGCTGCGGAAATATCGTGCGCTCAAGAAGGATTTGGCGCGGTTGTTGACGGTCCAACGCGAGAGAGAGCAGGCGAGCTGAAGATGGCGGATACTCAACAGGTAGGGACGCCGGACGCGAGTGAAGCGACCGAGAAGACGGTCCCGCACAAGAACCGTAAGGTCGGCGAAGTGGTGTCCACCAAGATGGACAAGACGATCGTCGTCGAGGTGACGCGCCGCGTCGCTCACCCGCTGTACCGCCGGATCATGAAGCGGAAGAAGAAGTTCTTGGCGCACGATGAGACGGGCGAAGCCAGGACCGGCGATCGCGTCCGGATCGTGGAGTGCCGGCCGCTGAGCAAGCGCAAGTGCTGGCGTTTGGAAGCGGTGGTGCTGCGCGCCAAGCGCGCCGAAGACTAGCCGGAAATTGGGAAAGGGGAGACCTAGACAACCATGATCGGCATGCAAACACGGCTCGAGGTCGCCGACAACTCCGGCGCCCGCAGGCTGCAATGTATTCTGCCGCGCGGCGGCAACGTCGGCGACAAAGCGGGGCTGGGAGACATCGTCACCGCCTCGGTGAAGGAAGCGTCGCCGGACGGCAACGTCAAGAAGGGCGCCGTGGTGAAGGCCGTGATCGTGCGCATGCGCAAGGAAACGCGGCGCAAGGACGGCAGCTACATCCGCTTCGACCAGAACGCGGCGGTGCTGGTGAATGATATCGGCGAACCGATCGGGACGCGTGTATTCGGGCCGGTGGCGCGCGAGCTGCGCGACAAGCGGTTCATGAAGATCGTCTCGCTCGCGCCGGAAGTGCTCTGAGGAGTAAGGGACGATGACGGCCCAGCAAAATGAACGGACCAAGACCCGGCTGGTGCGCGACGACACCGTCGAGGTGATCGCCGGGCGCGACAGCGGCAAGCGCGGGCGCGTGCTCGACATCGATCGCAAGAAGGGGCGCATCCTCGTCGAGCATGCGATGGTCGTCAAGAAGCACGTACGGCCCAACCCGCAGCGGCAGGTCAAGGGCGGCATCGCCGAGAGCGAGGCGTTCTTCGACATCTCGAACGTGATGATCGTGTGCCCGCAGTGCGGCCCCGTCCGGATCGGCATGCTGGTCGGCGAGGACGGATCGAAGACGCGGATCTGCCGCAAGTGCGAGCAGCCGCTAGAGAAGAAGAAGCGGACGGCGAAGTAACCATGGCCAGCAGGTTCAAACAGAAGTATCTCGACGAGGCGGCGCCGGCTCTGCAGAAGGAGTTCGGCTACTCCAGCCCCATGGCGATCCCGAAGATCGCGTGCATCAAGATCAACATGGGTCTGGGCGAGGCGATCTCGAACTCGCGCCTGATGGACGCGGCGGTGGAAGAGCTGGCGGCGATCGCCGGCCAGCGCCCGGTCGTCACCAAGGCGAAGAAGTCGATCGCGGCCTTCAAGCTGCGCGAGGGGATGCCGATCGGCTGCTGCGTGAGCCTGCGCGGAGATCGCATGTACGAGTTCCTCGACCGGCTGATCTCGATCGCGCTGCCGCGCGTGCGTGACTTCCGCGGCGTGCCGACGAAGTCGTTCGACGGCCGGGGCAATTACACCCTCGGCGTGCGGGAGCACGTCATCTTCCCCGAGATCGATTTCTCGAAGGTGGACAAGACCAAGGGCATGAACGTGACGTTCGTGACCACGGCGAAGACCGATCCGGAAGCGCTGAGCCTGCTGCGCCTGATGGGGATGCCGTTCCGGAATCAGGCGACGAGCTAGGGCTGAGGGGCAAGAGAGGAACTACGTATGGCGACGACGGCAAAGACTGCTCGGGAGCAGAAGAAGCTCAAGTACAAGATTCGGTTCCGCAACCGCTGCCGGCGCTGCGGACGGCCCCGGGGCTTCATCCGGAAGTTTGAGATGTGCCGCATCTGCGTGCGCCAGTTGGCCCTGTTGGGCGAGCTGCCCGGCGTCGTCAAGAGCAGCTGGTAGAGCGAGAGGACGCGACAGATCATGGTGACCGACCCGATCGCAGACATGTTGACGCGCATCCGTAATGGGATCGCCGTCGGGAAGCCGCGCGTGGATATGCCGGCTTCGAAGCTCAAGATTGAGATGGCTCGCATCCTCAAGGAAGAGGGCTACGTGATGAACTATCGCGTGGCCGAGGAAGACGGCAAGCGGACGATCAAGGTGTACTTGAAGTACCGGCCCGACGCCCGTCCGGTGATCACGAAGCTGGAGCGCATCTCCCGCCCGGGTTGCCGTGTGTACGTGGGCTCGACCGAGATCCCGAAGGTGATCGGCGGCATGGGCGTCAATATCTTGACGACCTCGCGCGGCGTGATGACCGACCGCCAGGCGCGGACGTTGGGCGTCGGCGGCGAGCTGCTCTGCCGGATCTACTAACGAAGGCCGCAAGCGACGAAAGAGGCTGAAGCGATGTCAAGAGTAGGAAAGAACCCGATTGCCGTCCCCTCGGGGGCGCAGGTCGAGATCGTCGGCGCCCAGATCCGCGTGAAAGGGCCGAAGGGCGAGCTCACGGCTCCGATCCCCGCGGGAATCGAAGCAAAGCTCGAGGACGGCAAGCTCGAGTTTACGCGCCAAAGCGATCTCGACGCGGCCAAGCACGGACTGGCGCGGGCTCTGGCGGCCAACGCCGTGCGCGGCGTGACCCAAGGGTTCACCAAGCAGCTCGAGATCGTCGGCATCGGCTATCGCGCCGCCGTCGCCGGTCGCGTGGCCGTGTTCAGCCTGGGCTATTCGCACCCCATCGAGGTCCTCATGCCCGAGGGCATCGAGATCAAGGTGGACGCGCAGACCAAGATCGAGGTCTCCGGCGCCGACCGCCAGAAGGTCGGACAGATTTCGGCGATGATTCGCCAACTCCGCCCGCCGGACCCCTACAAGCAGAAGGGCGTCCGCTACGCCGGCGAGGAATTGCTGAAGAAGGAAGGAAAGACGGGCTCCAAGTAGCCTGAGCTGGGAGCGACGACGCCATGTATACGCCGCCAAATCGCAAGAAAATTCGCGAGACCGTGCACGCCCGGATCCGCCGCACCCTGCGGGGCGGGCCAGAGCGGCCGCGTCTGGCCGTCTTTCGCTCGCTCAAGCACATCTACGCCCAGGTGATCGACGACATCGCCGGGCGGACGGTGGCGTCGGCCAGCACTCAGGAGAAGGATCTGGGGCTGAAGTACGGCGGCAACATCGATGCGGCGAAGGCGGTCGGCAAGCTGCTGGCCGAGCGCTCGAAGGCGGCCGGCGTCGAGACGGTGGTGTTCGACCGTGGCGGGCATCGCTACCACGGCCGGGTGAAGGCGCTGGCCGACGCCGCGCGAGAAGCCGGGCTGAAGTTCTAAGGCCCGGATTCGAGACATTGAGCAAGGACTAGGCAAAGAGCAGACATGCCCGTACATCGCGAAATCATCGACCCGACGGACTTGGACCTCAAAGAGCAGGTCGTAGCCATCAACCGCACGACCAAGGTCGTCAAGGGCGGCAAGAACCTGAGCTTTTCGGCGCTCGTGGTGGTGGGCGATCCCTCCAAGCACGTGGTGGGCTACGCCAAGGGCAAGGCCAAGGAAGTTCCTTCGGCGATCCGCAAGGCGATCGAGAAGGCCAAGAAGAGCCTGATCCGGGTGCATGTGCTCGAGCACACGATTCCGCACGAGGTGCTGGGAACCTTCGGCTCGGGTCAAGTGCTGCTCAAGCCGGCCCGGCAAGGTAAGGGAACCATTGCCGGCGGCGCCGTGCGCGCGGTCGTCGAGGCGGCGGGGATTCAGAACGTGCTGACGAAGTCGATCGGCTCCAAGAATCCCCAGAACGTGATCAAGGCGACCTTCGACGGACTGCTGCAGTTGCGCGAAAAGGCCGAAATCGCCGAGATTCGCGGCGTGGACGTAGCGAATCTGTGAGCGCGGCGGGAGAATCGAGGATGGCGGAGATGATCAAGATCAAGCTCGTGCGCAGCACCAACAGTGTGCCGGCGAAGCTGCGGAAGGTCGCCGAAGGTTTGGGGCTGCGGAAGATCGACCAGGTCGTGACGCGGCCGGACAATGACGCCATCCGCGGCATGGTCGCCAAGATTCCGCATCTGGTGGAGGTGCAACAATGAATTTGAGCGATCTGAGGCCTCCGGCCGGATCTCGGCACAAGGTCAAGCGCGTCGGTCGCGGTCCCGGCTCCGGTCACGGCAAGACTGCCGCTCGCGGCGAAAAGGGTCAACGCTCGCGTTCGGGTTACAAGGGTAAGCGCGGCTTCGAGGGCGGCCAGATGCCGCTGATTCGGCGCGTGCCCAAGCGCGGCTTCGTGAACATCTTCCGCAAGGAGTTCGCGATCGTGAATCTGGACCGGCTCAACGAGCTCGAGGGTTCGGAGTTCACGCCGCAGGCGCTGCTGGAGTCGCGGGTGATCCGCAAGCTGCAGGCCGGGCTCAAGATCCTCGGCGACGGCGAGATCGGACGGGCCATCACGGTGCATGCGCACAAGTTCACCGCCTCGGCCAAGGAAAAGATCGAGGCGGCCGGCGGCAAGGCCGTCGTCATCGAAGCGGCTGCGGCCGCCAAGGACTAGGACGGTCCTCGAAGATTCGATTGGGTCAGGTAAGAACGAATGGGTAAGTTCTTCGAAGCTTTCGCGAACGTGTTCCGGATTCCGGATCTGCGCAATCGCGTGCTGTTCACGCTGGCGATGCTGGCCGTGTACCGCATCGGCGCGCACATTCCCACGCCGGGCGTGAACACGGCCGAACTGCAGCGCCTATTCGAACAGGCGTCGGGCACGGCCCTGGGCTTCCTGAACTTGTTCTCGGGCGGCCAGTTGAGCAAGCTGACGATCTTCGCCCTGGGCATCATGCCCTACATCACGGCGTCGATCATTCTGCAGTTGCTCACCGTGGTGGTGCCCACGCTCGAAAAGCTCCAGAAGGAAGGCGAGCTGGGCCGTCGCAAGATTACCCAGTGGACGCGCTACCTGACGATCATCCTGGCGATCGCGCAATCGATTGCGTTCTCGGGCGTCGTGCAACAATCGGGGCTGGCTTATGATCCCGGCATCGGCTTCACGCTGATGACGGTCATTACTTTGACGACCGGCACGGCGTTCGTGATGTGGCTGGGCGAGCAGATCACCGAACGTGGCATCGGGAACGGCATGTCGCTGATCATCTTCGCCGGCATCGTCATCGGTCTGCCCGGCGCGGTGCAGAACCTGTACGAGAACGTCTTCGTCACCGGCGAGTGGAACATCCTGCAGTTGGTGTTGATTCTGTTGGCGATGGTGGCTGTGGTGGCTTTCATCGTATTGGTGGAGCGCGGCGAGCGCCGAATCCCGGTGCAGTACGCGCGCCGCATCGTGGGGCGCCGCATGATGGGCGGCCAATCGACGCATTTGCCGCTGAAGGTCAACTCCGGCGGCGTGATCCCGGTGATCTTCGCCTCGTCCATCCTGTCGTTCCCGCAGACGCTGTCATTGATCGTCAAGGACAGCCCGTATCTGACCAACCTGTTGAGCACGATCTCCTACGGCGAGCCGCTTTATGAGCTGCTCTACATCACGGGCATCGTGTTCTTCTGCTTCTTCTACGTGTCGATCATCTTCAACCCGAACGAAGTGGCGGACAACATGCGCAAGTACGGCGGCTTCATTCCGGGCATTCGTTCGGGCAAGCCGACGGCGGACCACATCAACAATATCCTCACGAAGATCACCTTGGTGGGCGGCCTGTACCTGGCGCTGATCTCGATCATCCCGGACTTCCTGATCGCTGGTGTGAAGCTTCACCACCTGCCGCTGATCGGGACCTGGGCGGACGCGAATCTGCCGCGCTGGTTCCTCGACGGCCTCAATGTGAACTTCTACTTCGGCGGCACCTCGTTGCTGATCATCGTGGGCGTAGCGATGGACACCGTCAACCAGATCGAAGCCCAGTTGGTGATGCGGCACTACGAAGGATTCACGCCGCGGGCGGGCCGCATCAAGGGACGGCGGTCGTTCGCTTGAGGAGACCGGACGATTGGAAGCAGGCGCAGGACGGTCGGGAATGATCATTCGCAAGAGCCCATCCGAGCTCGACAAGATGCGGGCGAGCGGACGGTTGGTGGCGGAGATTCTCGACGTGCTGAGCGGGATGGTCGAGCCGGGCGTCACCACGCTCGACCTGGAAGTGGTGGCGGAGAAGATGGTGAACGACGCCGGGGCGAAGGCGGCGTTCAAAGGGTATTACGTGCCGCAGGCGGGGAGACGGTTTCCCTGCGTGCTGTGCACCTCGGTGAATGAAGAGGTCGTCCACGGGATTCCTTCCAAGAAACGGAAGCTTCTCGAAGGCGACATCGTGAAAATCGACATCGGCGTGCAGCTCAACGGCTACTTCGGCGATTCGGCCACGACGGTTCCCGTCGGCCCGATCAGCCCGGAGTCCGAGCGGCTGTTGGCGGTGACGAAGAAGTCGCTGGAGTTGGCCATCGAGCAGGCAAAGGCCGGAAATCGGCTCTTTGACATCAGCGGGGCCGTCCAGCAACACGTCGAGTCGCACGGTTATACGATCGTGCGCGAGTTCGTGGGTCACGGGATCGGAGCGAAGTTGCACGAAGAGCCGCACGTTCCGAACTACGTCGACCCAAAGGTGAAGAATCCGCGCCTGCGGGAAGGAATGGTGCTGGCGATCGAGCCCATGGTGGCGGCGGGCCGGCCCGAGACGCAGGTCCTGTCGGATCGTTGGACGGCGGTGACCAAGGACGGCTCGCGCGCAGCGCATTTCGAGCACTGCGTAGCGATCACGGAAAACGGCCCGTGGGTGTTGACGGTGAAGTGAGCGGCTCGACGGCTTCGGGAAGAGTTCTCGAGGCTGTCGTGGTGGAACAACTGCCGAGCGATCTGTATCGCCTGGCGCTGGCCGACCGGTCGACGGTGCTGGCGCATGTGTCGGATCGGCGGCAAAACGATTTTCTCCGGCTCTTGCCGGGCGACAAGGTGGAGGTTCGGCTCTCGCCGCAAGATCGGCGGCGGGGCAGGATCATCCGGCGGGTGCAAGCATGAAAGTACGAGCGTCAGTCAAACGGCTCTGTAAGGACTGCAAGGTAGTTCGCCGTAGCGGCGTGGTTCGGGTGATCTGCAAGAACCCGAAGCACAAGCAGCGGCAGGGATAGAATCATGGCACGACTGGAAGGCGTCGATCTGCCCAACGACAAGCGCGCTGAGATCGCGCTGACGTACATCTACGGCATTGGCCGCGCGCGGGCGCGTTCGCTGCTCTATCGCGCCGGCATCCCCTTCGAGAAGAAGATGGGTGACGTCGACGACAACGAGATCACCGCGCTGCGCCACTTGCTCGAAGCCGAAGGCGCCGTCGAGGGCGATCTCCGCAAGGAGGTGGCGCTCAACATCCGCCGGCTGATGGAGATCGGCTGTTATCGCGGACTGCGCCATCGTCGCGGCCTGCCGGTTCGCGGACAGCGCACGAAGACCAATTCGCGCACCCGCAAGGGACCGCGTCGCGCCATCGCGGGCAAGAAGAAGCCGGCGAAGAAGTAAGTAGGAATTGAAGCGGGAACCGGATCACCATGGCGAAATCGACAGCAGCAAAGGGCAAAGGCAAGAAGAAGTTCAAGAGCCGCGTCAAAAAGAACGTCCAGAACGGGCTTTGCCACATCCAGGCGACGTTCAACAACACGATCGTCACCTTCAGTGACGTCGAGGGCAACACGTTGAGCTGGTCGAGCGCCGGCGCTCTGGGTTTCCGCGGGTCGCAGAAGGGGACGCCGTTCGCGGCGCAGCAGGCCAGCCTGACGGCGGCGAACGCCGCCAAAGAGCACGGCCTGCGGCAGGTGAACGTTCGCGTGAAGGGTCCCGGCGGCGGTCGGGAATCGGCGATCCGCGCCCTGGCGACCGCTGGAATCATGGTGCGGCATATCAAGGACGTGACGCCGATCCCGCACAACGGCTGCCGGCCTCCGAAGAAGCGGCGCGTTTGAGGAGTTAGACGACGATGGCGAGAAATCGAGGACCTCTTCTTCGCAAGTCCCGGCGGCTGGGCTTGGCGCTGGACCCCAAGTCCGAGCGCAATCTGGACAAGCGCCCCTACCCGCCCGGACACCACGGAAAGTCGCGGCGGCCGCGCAAGCAGAGCAACTACGGCATCCAGTTGCAGGAGAAGCAACGGGCGCGGTTCATGTACGACGTCTTGGAGCGGCAGTTCCGTCGCTATTATGAGAAGGCGACGCACAAGAAGGGCGTCGTCGGCGACAACTTGATGACGTTGCTCGAGCAGCGGCTCGACAACACGCTCTTCCGGCTCGGCTTCGCCACCACGCGCCGCATGGCCCGGCAGATCGTCAATCACGGTCACGTTCAGGTCAACGGCCGCAAGGTCGACGTCCCGTCGTACCAGGTGGTGGTCGGCGACATCATCGAGATCCGCGAGAAGAGCCGCGCCCACGGCGGCATTCAGTTGGCCGTGGACACGCCGCTGCACAGCCTGTTGCCGGGCTGGCTCGAAGTGGATCCGCTGCATCTGCGGGGCAAGGTTGTTGGCGAGCCCAGCAAGCAAGATATCGAACAGACTCAGATCAACGCCCAGCTGATCGTCGAGCTTTACTCGCGATAGGGCTGCGCCCAGACGCGCCAGGCGCGAAGGGGAGCGAAATCGTTTGATGTGGAAAGGTTTTCAAAAGCCGAAGCGGCTGATCGCAGATCCTGACACGCTCACCGACGGCTACGGGCGGTTTACCGCCCAGCCGTTCGAGCGGGGTTTTGGCTATACGATCGGAAATCTGCTGCGTCGGGCCGTCCTCGGCTCGGTCGAAGGCGCCGCCATTACGGCGGTTCGGATTCAAGGCGCTGACAGCGAGCTCAGCGCTCTGGACGGCGTGAACGAAGACGCCGGAGACGTCATTCTCAACCTCAAGCAGATTCCCCTGAAGCTGCACGGGGAGTCGACGGCGACCCTGCGCCTGAAGGCGACGGCGGCCGGCGAGGTCTACAGCGGTCAGATCGAGACCGACGCCAAGCTGGCGGTGCTCGACTCGAACATCCTGATCGCGACGATCGAGCCGGGCGGCTCGCTCGAGGTCGAGGCCCGCGTCAAGTTGGGCCGCGGCTTCGTGAGTGCGGAAGAGAACGACGACGAGGATCTGGCGACGGACTTCATCCGCGTCGACTCGGTGCACTCGCCGGTTCGCCGGGTGCAGTATGTGGTCGACGAGGCACGCCTCGGTCAGATGACCGATTACGACAAGCTTCAGCTCGAAATCTGGACCAACGGCGCGATCGCACCGCAGGACGCGATCAGCCACGCCGCGGAGGTCATCCGCGACCAGATGGGCATCTTCATCAACTTCGAGGAAGAGGCGATCGCGACCGAAGCGCCGGCCGAGAAGGAAAGCGACGAGTTCGCCGAGCACCTCAACCGTTCGGTGGAGGAGCTGGAGTTGTCGGTTCGTTCTTACAACTGCCTCAAGAACGCCAACATCCAGACCATCGGGGACTTGGTGGTCCGCACCGAAGCGGACATGCTGAAGACGAAGAACTTCGGCCGCAAGTCGCTCAACGAGATCAAGGACATCCTCGCGACGATGGGGCTCGGGCTCGGCATGCGCTTCGATGAGCGCGGCCGTCTGATCGGTCCCGAAAGCGAAGACGCCAGCTAACGGCGAACCAGGAGGAAAGCACATGTGGCGGGGATTCCAAAAACCCAAGCACTTGGCCGTCGAGCCTGACTCGCTGACGTTGACCTACGGGCGTTTTTCCGCGCAGCCGTTCGAGCGCGGCTTCGGGACCACGATCGGCAACTCGCTGCGTCGCGCTCTGTTGAGCTCGATCGAAGGCGCCGCCATTACGGCGGTCCGGATCGAGGGCGTCTCTCACGAGTTCAGCCCGCTGCCCGGTGTGACCGAGGATGCGACCGACATCATCCTCAACCTCAAGCAGATCCCGATCAAGCTCCACGGCGAAGGTCCGCGGACCATTCGGCTGCGCGCGACCGAGCCCGGCGAAGTCCTGAGCGGCCGGATCGAGGCGGACTCCGAGGTCGAGATCCTCGACCCGAACGTCTACATCGCCACCGTCGGCGAAGGCGGCATCCTCGACATCGAGATGCGCGTGAAGGTCGGCCGGGGCTACGTGAGCGCCGAAACCAACTTCGACGAGGACCTGGCGCTGGGTTACATCCCGATCGATTCGGTCCACTCGCCCGTTCGGAAAGTAAACTTCACGGTGGACCAAGCGCGGTTGGGGCAGATCACGGACTACGACCGCTTGGGGATCGAAGTGTGGACCAACGGCGCCGTCTCCCCGCAGGATGCGGTGGGCTTGGCGGCCAAGCTGCTCAAGGACCACATGGCGATCTTCATTCACTTTGAAGAAGACGCCGTCGGCGACGAGCCCGCCGGAGAGGGGCAGGCCGATCGCTACAACGAGCATCTCAATCGCTCGGTGGAAGAGCTCGAGCTGTCGGTGCGCTCGTACAACTGCCTCAAGAACGCCAACATCCAGACGATTGGCGACTTGGTGGTGCGTACCGAGTCCGACATGCTCAAAACGAAGAACTTCGGCCGCAAGTCGCTGACCGAGATTCGGGAGATCCTGGCCGGGCTCGGCTTGAGCCTGGGCATGCGCTTCGACGAGCACGGCCGGCTGATCGCGCAAGACGGCGCGGACGAAGACTAGTTTCAACGGAAAGAGAGGAACGGAGAATACGACATGCGACATCGGGTTGGCGGCTTCAAGCTGCAACGCGACGGGTCGGCTCGGCGCGCACTGCTGCGTGGGTTGACGACGAGCCTGATCATGGAAGACCGGATCGTGACCACGGTGACGAAGGCGAAGGCCGTGCGGCCGCACGTTGAGCGCATGATCACCTTGGCCAAGCGCGACACCTTGCACTCGCGGCGTCAGGCCGCTTCGTTCCTCAACTCGCCCGAAGCCCTCAAGAAGCTCTTCGAAAAGCTTGGCCCCCGGTTTTCGGAACGGCCCGGCGGCTACACCCGCATTCTGCGGTTGGGACCGCGGCAGGGCGATGGCGCCGAGAAGGCGCTGATCGAACTGCTCGGTTCGGAGATCAAGCGCAAGGCCGAAGAGCGCAAGAAGCGCCGGGAAGAGCGCATCAAGGAACAGGAAGAGCAGGGCGAAGCCGCCGAAAGTTAAGCTTTGAGGCGCATCCGATTCCGCTTTGATACGGCGATTTGCGCCGTTGTGCTGGCCCTGGTCGTTCTCGCGACCGGGGCCTGTGATCGTGCAGGCAATGACGGCGTGGCCGCCGTGGTCAACGGCTACCGGATCACCGACGAGGAGTTGGAGCGCTACTACCAGAGCCAACTCCAGGACCAGTCCGCGCCGCCCAGCGAAGACCAGGCCCAGATGATGCGGCTCAGCATCTTGAGCGAGATCATCGATCGGCAGATCCTGCTCCACAAGGCCGAGGAGCTGGGGCTGACGGCGGTCGACGAGGAAGTCAATCAGCGCCTGCAGGAGTATCGGGCGCCGTTCGACGACGAAGACGGCTTCCTGGCCTCGCTGCGCGACCGCGGCATGAGCCTCGAGGACCTGCGCGCGGAGATCCGCCGCAACCTCACCATCGACAAGCTGTTCAATCGGCAGATCGCCTCACGGATCAAGATCACTGACGCCGAAATGCGGTCCTATTTCGAGGAGAACCGCACCAGCTTCGCCCTGGCCGAGCAGCAGCTCCATCTGGCGCAGATCCTGGTCACGGACACTCCCGAAACGCCGGTGCCGAACCTGCTCAACGACGACGCCACGGACGAGGCCGCGGCCAAGGCCAAGATCGAGATGCTGGCCGAGCGGCTGCAAGGCGGAGAGGACTTCGCCAAAGTGGCTGAGGACTACTCGGAGGACCCGGTGACGGCAACAAACGGCGGCGACCTGGGCTTCGTACCGCAGTCGTCGCTCGAAAAGGCCGACATCGTCTTGCGGCGCGTCGTGGCGGCGCTTTCGCCGGGCGAGGTGTCGCCGGTGGTCGAGACCGACGGCCAATTCCGCATCATCAAGCTGATCGCACGGGAGCCCGCCGGGCAGCGGGATTATTCCGATCCGCGCGTCCAACAGACGATTCGCGAAACCCTGCTGAATCGGAAGGACCAGATGCTCAAGGCCGCCCTGCTTGAGGCGTCCCGTAGCGCGGCGGAAGTCCGAAACTTCTACGCCGAAAGGCTGGTAGCAAAGTACGGCGTCGCCGACTAGCGCCGGCGACGCCGTACTTCACGCCTCAGGAACGATCGACGTTCCGGCGGCCGTTGACCAACTGCTCGATACCCACCAGATCCGTCGGATAGTCGCCCGTGTAGCAGGCGTAGCAGAACTCCTGCTCGCGGGCGCCCGTCGCCGACCGCAGTCCGTCCAGCGACAGATAAGCCAGGCTATCCGCGCCGGTGTACTGCCGAACGTCCTCGATCGAATGATTGGATGCGATCAGCTCGGTCCGATCGGGCGTATCCACGCCGTAGTAGCACGGAGAGATCGTAGGCGGGCAGGAGATCCGCAGGTGCACCTCGCGGGCTCCGAACTCCCGCATCAGGCTCACAATCTTGCGACTCGTCGTGCCGCGCACCAGCGAATCGTCCACCAGGATGACGCGTTGATTCTCGATCAGCCGGCGCACGGGATTGAGCTTGAGCTTCACGCCGAACGACCGAATCGACTGCTTCGGCTCGATGAAGGTCCGGCCCACGTAGTGGTTGCGAATCAGCCCGGGCCGATACGGCAGGCCTGACTTGCGGGCGTAGCCCAAAGCGGCCGAGACGCCCGAATCGGGCACCGGGATAACGCAATCGGCTTCTACCGGACTCTCCGTGGCCAGGATCTCGCCCATCCGCTCGCGGGAGTGCTCCACCGACTTGCCGAACACGATCGAATCCGGCCGCGAAAAGTAGACGTGCTCGAAGACGCAGTGCGAGGGCGGCAATGCCGGCGCAAAGCGCTCGCGGGCGATGCCGTCGGCGGTGACCGTGATCATCTCGCCTGGTTCGACGTCGTTCACGTACTTGGCGCCGATCAGGTCGAAGGCGCAGGTTTCCGAGGCGAATACGTGCGCCGTACCAAGGCGGGATTCCATCGTGCCGTAGCAGAGCGGCCGGAACCCTCTCTGGTCGCGTGCCACGATCAGCCGGTCGCGCGCCAACAGCACCAATGAGAAGGCGCCCTCCAGCCGCAACAACGACTCACGCAGCGCGTGCCGCAAGGTCGTCTCGCGGGACCGGGCCATCAGGTGCAACACCACCTCGGTGTCGCTGGTGGCTTGGAAGATCGAACCGGCCATCTCCAGCTCGCGGCGTAGCTCGATCGCGTTGGTCAAATTGCCGTTGTGGGCGACCGCGAGCTGACCCTTGTTGCACTCGACGAAGAACGGCTGGGCGTTGAGCGTGGCGCTCTGCCCGGACGTCGAATAGCGGGTATGGCCGATAGCGGCGTAGCCGGGCAACTGATCGAGCACGTCGCGCTCAAAGATTTGTTGCACCAAGCCCATCCCCTTGTGAGAGTGCAGGCGCTCGCCGTCGCTGGTGACGATGCCGGCGCTTTCCTGCCCCCGATGCTGCAGCGCGTGCAGCGCCAGGTAGGCGTGGTTGGCGGCTTCCGGGTGACCGTAGATGGCCACCACGCCGCACTCGTCGTGGAAGTGGTCGTCGGGCTCGGCGATGCGAATCGACCAAGGTTCCGCCGGTCCGAGCCCGGACTGGATGAGATGTTGACGAAGAGCCTTCTTGCAGTCAGCCATGGTCACTCCCCCTCGAGCTGGCGCCGCAGAGCGCCGTCCCACGCCTCGTACAACCCCTCGATCGGCGCCGCTATCAGCGTCCGATCGCCCACCTTGAGCTCCAAGAAGCCGGCCACGGTCCTTCCAGCCACGGGCGCCGGCACGCCGGCGGCCGCCGCTTCCTGTTGGACGCGTTCGACAGTCTCCGCTCGTACCGCAATCAAGACCCGGGAAGGCGATTCGTGGAACAATGCGTACACCGCCGGCAGATCGCCCGGCGCGGCGATGGAAGCGCCCATGCCGGCCGGGCCGAACGAGCATTCCGCCGCCGCCACGGCCAAGCCCCCGTCGCTCAGGTCGTGCGCCGCTTCGACCAACCCTTCGCGGACCAAGCTCCTGGTCAGATCCTGCACCTTCTTCTCGAAGTCCAGATCCAAGGCCGGCGGCAGCCCCCAGGTCTGACCCAGCACAACGCGCGCATACTGCGAGCTGCCGAATCGCCGATCGAGCGCATCCTCGGCCCCGGGCATCCAGCCGCCCAGCAGCAGCAGCGTGAGCCCCTCAGCCGGGAAGACGCTCGAAGGAGGCGCCTCCATTCCGGGAATCAAACCGACCACACCGAGCACCGGCGTAGGGTTGATCCCCTTGCCGAGCGTTTCGTTATACAGACTGACGTTGCCCCCGGTGATCGGGGCGCCGAAGTGCGAGCAGGCCTCGCCGATGCCTTCGATGGCGGCCACGAGCTGGGCCATGATCTCGGGCTTCTCCGGGTTGCCGAAATTCAGATTGTTCGTCGCGCCCAGCGGCTGCGCGCCCACTACCGACAGATTGCGGCAGCTCTCGGCCACATTCAGCATCGCGCCGGCCTTCGGGTCGAGCGCGCAGTAGCGGCTGTTGCCGTCCAGCGCCATTGCCAGCGACACGCCGGCTTCCTTCACCCGCACGACGGCCGCGTCGCCGCCCGGTCCGGCCGTGGTGTTGGTCCGGACCTGGTAGTCGTACTGTTCCCAGATCCAGCGTTTGGAGCACAGATCGGCCGAACCGACCAGCTTGCGCAAGGCGTCCAGCGCCTGGGCCGAATCGACGTCCGCCACAGGTGGTCCATCGAGCGGCGCCGAGCGGGCGGGAACGGTGTGCGGCCGATCGTACAGCGGGGCGTCGTCGGTCAGAAAGGAGTTTTGTAGCTCGGCCACGGTCTCGCCGTGGTTGTTCACGCGCAGCAGGCCGTCGTCGGTCACCGTGCCGATCTCGGCCGCGTCCAGCCCCCACTTCTCGAACACCGCAAAGACTTCAGCCTCGCGGCCCCGCTCCGCCACCAGCAACATGCGCTCCTGGGACTCCGACAGCATGATCTCGTAAGGAGTCATGCCTGTCTCCCGCTGCGGCACGAGCTTCAGGTCGATCTCGATGCCCGCGCCCGAACGGCCGCCCATTTCGCAGGTAGAGCAGGTCAGCCCCGCGGCGCCCATGTCTTGGATGCCCAGCACGGCCCCTGTCTGCATCGCCTCGATACAGGCTTCGAGCAGCAGCTTCTCCAGGAAGGGGTCGCCGACTTGCACGTTCGGCCGCTTGGCTTCCGAGTCCGCGCTGAACTCTTCCGACGCCATCGAGGCGCCCTTGATGCCGTCGCGACCCGTTTTCGCGCCGACGTAGATCACGGGGTTCCCTACCCCGGTGGCGCGGCCAAAGAAGATCTGGTCGTGACGGAAGATCCCCAGGGCGAACACGTTGACGAGAGGATTGCCCGAATAGCCGGGGTCGAACAGGCACTCGCCGCCGACGGTCGGAACGCCGAAGCAGTTGCCATAGTGGCTGATGCCGCCCACCACGCCTTCCAGAATGTGCCGGTTGCGCGCGCCGTTCTCCGGATCGTCCAGGGGTCCGAAGCGCAGGGAGTCCAGCACCGCGATGGGCCGCGCGCCCATCGTAAAGATGTCCCGCAAAATCCCGCCGACGCCCGTGGCCGCGCCCTGGAAGGGCTCGATGTAGCTGGGGTGATTGTGCGACTCGATCTTGAAGGCCGCCGCCCAGCCGCCGCCGATGTCGACGATGCCGGCGTTCTCGCCGGGCCCGACCAAGATGCCGGGCCCTTTGGTGGGGAGCTTCTTCAGGTGCAGCCGCGACGACTTGTAGGAGCAGTGCTCGCTCCACATCACGCTGACGACGCCGAGCTCGGTCAACGTCGGGGTGCGGCCCAACCGATCGAGCACACGCTGGTACTCTTCTGCTGTCAACCCGTGTTCGCGGACGACGGCAGGGGTAATTTCAGACATGGTTCAGCTAGCGAGGCTCAGGGCCCCGATCATCGACTCAAAGATGCAGCGACCGTCCGTCGAGCCCATCACGGGATCGGCGGCGCGTTCCGGGTGCGGCATCATGCCCAGCACATTGCGGCCTTCGCTGAGCACGCCGGCGATATGGCGCGCCGAACCGTTCGGGTTGGCCGCCTCGGTGAGCTTGCCCTCGGCGTCGCAGTAGCGGAAGGCGATACGGTCCGCGCGCTCGAGTTCGTCGAGCGTGGCCGCATCGGCGTGATAGCGCCCCTCTCCATGCGCCACCGGGATCGCCAGCGGCGTAGAAGGGCAATGGGAGGTGAACGGAGAATCTTTCGTGCCCGCGGCCAAATGCACCGTCTTGCAGACGAAGTGAAGATTGGCGTTGCGCACCAACGCCCCGGGCAGCAGATGCGCTTCGGTCAAGGCCTGGAAACCGTTGCAGATGCCGATGACCAAGCCGTCGGAGTCGGCAAAGCGCTTGACCGCCTTCATCACCGGCGAGAAGTGCGCGATCGCCCCGGCGCGCAGGTAGTCCCCGTAGGAGAAGCCGCCCGGCAACACGACCGCGTCGCAGCCTTGCAGATCCTCGGACTGATGCCAGATCGGGACCGCTTCTTGGCCGAGATTGCTCTCGAGCGCATAGAGCGCGTCGTGATCGCAGTTCGAACCGGGGAAGATGACGACGCCGAACTTCATCCGTTCCGGCTGGACCACTGCCGGACTCTCATCTTAGCATTCCCGTAACAGGGCCGAACCCGGTTTGAAGCGCACTTTCTGCCTTCTCCGACGGATGTCGGAGCTAGCTGAGCTTCACGGCGGTCCCGCTGGCGCTCACCATCAGCATGCCGTTGTTCTCGCCGAGCACCTCGTAGTCGAGGTCGACTCCGACGACGGCGTCCGCCCCCAACGAGGCCGCGTGATCGCACATCTCGTCGAGAGCGATCTGGCGAGCCTTCGCCAACTCCTTCTCGTAGGAGCCGCTCCGGCCGCCGACGATGTCGCGCAGCCCGGCAAACAGGTCGCGGAAGATGTTCGCGCCCAGAATGGCCTCGCCGACAACGATGCCGAGGTAGCCGCGGACCGGCCGGCCCTCGACAGTGGGTGTGGTGGTGGTGATCATGGCTACCATTGCTACGAAGTTCGAGCGCGAAATGTTTGCTCGTCAGGCCCGCATGTCGGGAGCCCCGCCGCCGCTGCGCACTGATTGTTGAGCGGAAACTAGCTATGTCCCTGAGTCCCACCCTCCCCGTCGACCGGTACAGAGCGCGCCGCGAGGCCTTCCAGGCGAAGCTGCTCGAGTCGCTCGGCGGCGCCTTCCGCCTGCTCGGCGTCTATCTCGGAGACCAGCTCGGCTACTACGAGGCGCTGGCCGCCGCCGGAGCGCTGACGTCGGCCGGGTTGGCTGACGCCACCCAGACCCATGAGCGCTATGCCCGCGAATGGCTGGAGCAGCAAACGACGGCCGGAGTCCTGGAAGTCGACGACGAGAATCGGCCCGCGGCGGAGCGCCGCTACAGCCTGCCGGAAGCGCACCGCGCTGTGCTGGCTGACCCCGATAGCCTCGACTTCATGGCGCCGCTGGGTCAACTCTTGGCCGGCGCTTCGAAGCCGCTGCCGCGGTTGCTGGAGGCCTACCGCACCGGCGCAGGCATTCCCTTCGAGGCCTACGGGGAAGAGCTGCGCACGGGACAATCGCGCATCAACCGTGCGATGTTCCTCCAGCAGTTGGGGCAGGAATGGATTCCGACCATGCCGGATGTGCTGGCTCGACTAGCCTCCGCCCCCGGCGCCCGTGTGGCGGACATCGGCTGCGGTTGCGGCTGGTCCGCCATCGGCGTGGCCCAGTGCTTTCCTCAGGTGCAGGTCGACGGCTTCGACTTCGACGCCCCTTCGGTGGCGGACGCCCGCCGGAATGTGGCCGCGCACGGTCTGGAGGATCGCGTCCGCACCCTGCAGGCCGACGCCGGCGACCCTTCCTTCGAAGGTCGTTACGACCTGGTGATGGCTCTGGAATGCGTACACGATATGGGCGATCCGGTCGGCGCCCTGCGGACGATGCGCCGGCTCGCCGGCCCCGACGGCGCCGTTCTCATTGCCGACGAATGCGTAGCGGAGAAGTTTCGGGCCGACGGCGGTGATGTCGACTGGATGATGTACGGCTGGAGCATGCTCCACTGCCTGCCGGTAGGGCTCGTCGACCCGCCCGCCAAGGGCACGGGGACCTGCATGCGTCCGGACACTCTGCGCGAATACGCCCTGGAAGCGGGATTTGACTCGGTGGAGATCCTGCCGATCGAGAGCCTCTTCTTCCGGTTCTATCGCCTCAGGGCGTAGCAGCCGGGGAGGGACGCCGCTCCTCGATCGGGTTTAGGGCCGGCACTCTTCGAGGACGGGTGAAGCTGTCCCCCGTCGGCTCGAGGCTCGTCCCGAGGAGCGGCTGTTACTTCTTGGGCTTGATCTTCTGGATCTCCAAGAAGTTGTCTTCCACCACGCCTTCCACCTCGACCATCTTGCCGACGTAGGGGTCGGCGGGGTCTTCAAAGAGCAACTCCAGCACCTTCTTCGGGTTCTTCTCGGGCACGAAGACCAGCACCTGATCGTCCCGGTTCTTGCCCTGTGCGCACTTGGCGTGCTCGGCTTCAGTGATCTTGCCGTCCTCGGCGCAGTCGGCGTAGGCGATCAGGCCGGTGAGCTTTTCGGCGGCCTCGGACGGGATGGGAGCCAGAGTCAAGGATCCGAATACGGCGGCAAAGGCTAAGGTCGATCGCATGGCAGAGATTCTCTCTCATCCTTGAGACTGTTGGCACGCCGCGTGCGTTGCCAAAAAACGAGCGCTAGGCTGGAAGTCTTCCGCCGCCATGCGAACTGAAACGATCCAGGTCGATCCGGAGAGGCCGGACCCTGCAGCCGTCGAACGCGCCGCTTCCGTCATCCGCCGGGGAGGCTTGGTCGCCTTCCCTACCGAAACCGTCTACGGCCTCGGCGCCGATGCGACCAGCGCTCGGGCCGTCGCCGGAATCTTCGAGGCCAAGCAGCGGCCTTCGTCGGATCCTCTGATCGTGCACCTCGCCCAGGCGGCTCAGCTCGGGGAGGTCGCCCAGGCGCCGCCGCCGATTGCAATGGAACTTGCCGGGCGCTTCTGGCCGGGTCCGCTGACGCTGGTGCTCTGTCGCGGCGCCTCGATTCCGGCGGTGGTCTCTGCCGGGTTGGACACCGTCGCCGTCCGCGTCCCCGCCCATCCCGTCGCCAAGGCCTTGCTGGAAGCAGCACGAGTCCCCATCGCCGCCCCCAGCGCGAACCTTTTCGCGCGGCCGAGCCCGACGACGGCCTCCCACGTTCTCGAAGACCTCGATGGCCGCATCGACATGGTCCTCGACGGCGGTGCGGCGCCGATCGGCGTCGAATCCACCGTGCTCGACCTGACCGGTCCCCTGCCCCTGGTGTTGCGCCCGGGCGGGACCCCTCTGGAGGCGCTTGAAGCCGTCCTGCCGCAAGTCGCTTTTCGACCCAAGCATCTGCCGCTGAGCGGCGAGGCCGCCGCGTCGCCGGGCATGTTGCTCAAGCACTACTCGCCAAAGGCCGCGCTGTGGCTGTTCCGCGGCACGGGTCCGGAGACAGCCGCGCGAATGCTGGAGGCCGCCGAAGGCGTTGCTCGGGCTCGCCGGGTCGGCGTGCTGGCTTTTGACGAAGAGCTCGAGAGTTGGAGCCGATTCCCGGTCGAGATCTACGGGTTGGGGCCAGTGGATCAGCCGGAGCAGGCGGCGCGTCGGCTCTTCGCCGGGCTGCGCGAGCTCGACCGTCGCGGCGTCGAGATCATCCTGGCCCGCGGGCCCGCTCGACAAGGACTGGGAGAGGCGGTGTGGGATCGGCTATTTCGCGCCGCCGAAGGCCGCTTGGCCGACGAGCAGGAGGCCGCGGCCGGCGGCCCGGAAATCCCCGGTGAGTTAGAGTAACGGCCAGTTTTCGCCATCGACAGGAGGTAGCACCCATGAAGAAATCGCTCGAAACACTGCTCGACCGCCGCTCGTTCTTCCGACGCAGCGCCGGAGCGGGGGCCGCGATCGCCGCCGGCAGTTGGGTCACCGAAGCAGACCTCGAAGCGGCCATGCAGGCCGCTCCGCAAATGTCCCGGCCGTCGGACCTCAAGATCACCGACTTGCGCATTGCGCACGTCAAAGACGCGCCCATGCGCTGTCCGCTCATCAAGCTCTATACCAACCAGGGAATCGTCGGCCTCGGGGAGGTGCGCGACGGCGCCGACCCGCGCTACGCCCTGATGCTCAAGCCGCGCCTGCTGGGTGAGAACCCTTGCGACGTCGACCGGCTGTTCCGCAAGATCAAGCAGTTCGGCGGCCACGCCCGCCAAGCCGGCGGCGTGTGCGGCGTCGAGATGGCGTTGTGGGACATCGCCGGCAAAGCCTACGACGTCCCCGCCTATCAACTCCTCGGAGGCAAGTTCCGCGACCACGTGCGCTGCTACTCCGACACCACGATCTCCAAGGACCCCGAGGAGTTCGCGCAGCGCCTCTATGACCGCAAGGAGGAGAAGGGCTTCACGTTCCTGAAGATGGATCTGGGGACCCGGCTGTTCCCGGAAGACTCCTCCAAGTATCTGACCCAGCCCCTCGGCCCCAAGACCCAGTGGGAGCAGAGCCGGGTGATGCACTTCTTCACCGGGCAAGAGCTCACGCCGGCCGGCGTGGACTACCTGGCCAACTATGTCTCCGTGGTGCGCCAGAAGGTCGGCATGGAGGTGCCCCTGGCCGCGGACCACTTTGGGCACATCGGCCTCAACTCCTGCATACGGCTCGGCAAGGCCCTCGAAAAGTACAACATGGCCTGGCTCGAGGACATGGTCCCCTGGCAGCACCCGGAGATGATGAAGCAGATCACCGACGCCGTCGACATCCCGATCCTCACCGGCGAGGACATCTTCCTCAAGGAAGAGTTCATGAAGCTGATCGACATGCACGCCGTCGACATCGTGCACCCCGACCTGGCCAGCTCCGGCGGACTGCTCGAGACCAAAAAGATCGGTGACTACGCCCAAGAGCACGGCGTGGCAATGGCAATGCACTTCGCCGGTACGCCCGTGAGCTTCATGGCAAACGTCCACTGCGCCGCCGCCACGGAGAACTTCCTGGCGCTCGAGAACCACTCAGTGGACGTGCCCTGGTGGGGCGACATGGTCAAGACCACCGGGAAGGCCGGCAAGCCATTGTTCGACAAGGGCTTCGCGCCGGTGCAGGACGGTCCGGGGCTGGGCGTGGAGCTGGTCGACGAGGTGATCAAGCAGCACCTCTACGAACCGGGATACTTCGAGCCCACGCCGGAGTGGGACAAGTCGCCGGCCAACGACCGGCTATGGAGCCTGAACCCGTCGCCGGCCCCAACCCGCCGGGTGAAGGCGGGCGTAGCCCGGCTGCTGGAGGTCTGACGACGCCTCTGCCGGACGCCGAGCCTATTTTTCCAGCGGGGCGCTCTCGTTGAACGCCCGCAGCACGACCTCGTCCACGCCCAATTGGGATTCGAGGCCGCGTTGCAGCACTTCGAGCGCGCCGTCGTCCAGGCTTTGGT
Source organism: Acidobacteriota bacterium (assembly GCA_016125275.1). Classification (GTDB taxonomy): domain Bacteria; phylum Acidobacteriota; class Terriglobia; order Bryobacterales; family UBA6623; genus RI-231. The sequence goes on from WGMB01000013.1 coordinate 26,638, forward strand.
CGGCCTCGTAGGAAACGCGCACCACGAGGCCTGCCGGCGTGAAGCCGATCTCATAGGAGAGCAGGCAGGCCCGGCTCGACGGCCACAGCTCGTCGAGCGGCCGCTGCACGCGGGCCAGCAGGTCGGCCTGCAAGACCGTGAGGTCCGTCGGGCGGGCCGCCGCCGCCGCGGGCTGCGCCATCAGGCCTTCGCGCAGGCGCTCGAACTCCTCTTCGCCTGTCACCCGTCGAACGCTCAAGCGGGCCTCCCTGCCCGTCCGCATCAGAATCATGCGCTCGGCGTCGGCCACCCGCTCGTTGTCCACCGCATTGGTGACGATGAGGCTGACGCGAATGGTGTCGCCGAGCACGTTGGACTGTTGGGTGACCACCGAGTCGGGGTCGTCCTGGGTGATGAGCTTGACGGCGCGCTGAACCGCGTCGCGGGCGACCGCTTCGTTGGCGAGCTGAATCAGCGACTTGCTCAGCGGGTAGAGCACCGCCCCCAAAGTGAGCGCGAGCATCGCAACGCGCCAGCGCAGCTTGCCGATGTTGGCGAACGAGCGCGAGATGGCCGTCTTGCTCTCGAGAAAGTGATAGATCGAGTCCTTGGAGGCCCGCTCGAGCAGTGGCTGGGCGATGCCGAGCCGCACCTCCGGGGCGTCCATGCGCAGCACCGAAAACACCACGAAGGCGCTGGCCACGATGGCGGCCAGGTTCGTGAGGAACAGCAGCATCGCGCCGCCCATGATCTCGGTGTCGAAGCTCGAGCCAAGCCCAAAGCCCACCGTACACAGCGGCGGCATCAAAGCCACCGCGATCGCCACGCCAGGCAGGGCGCTCGTTCCGCCGCCGGTGGGGCTGCAACTGCGCGACACCAGCAGCGATCCGGCCAGTCCGGAGAACAGCGCCACGCCCAGGTCCAACAGGTTCGGCCGCGTGCGGGCCAGAATCTCCGGCGTCGCCGTATCCAGCGGCAGCAGCCAGACCAAGGTCCCCGCGAACAGGATGGAGCCGACGATGCTGATTGCCAACTGGATCGCCGACTTGATGCCCAAGTAGAGGTCCGCGGCTGCGAACGCCAGTCCCGACCCGATGATCGGCCCCATCAGCGGGGAGACGAGCATCGCGCCGATCACCACCGCCGGGCTGCTCAGCACCAAGCCTAGCGTGGCGATACCGGCGGAGAGGAACAGCTCCAGCCAGTAGTTGACGTTCGAGATATCCGCACCGTCGAAGATCTGCAGGTAGACCTTGGGCTTGGATTCCGGATCGACCCGCAGGATGTCCTCGAAGCGGGGGCGGAGGAGGAAACGCAAAACGGGGTTCACGATGGCTCCACTGTAGCCAAAGAATGTTCGTCGTAGCGCGTCCTTTTGATCTTGGGCCTATTCGATCGCGATGGTCACCTCGTTCGAGGCCGCCTCGCCTTGAAAGATCTGGAGCGGGACGGCCGAGCCGGAGGGGAAGTCGCCGACCAACTCGACGTTTACCTGGTAGAGCCCGACGAAGCCCGGCGCGAGCCCGGAGAACAGAACCCGTGCCGGCTCGGCGTCGCCGATCCGCACCGTCGGCTGCTGTACCGTGGCCTGTAGGCCGGCTGCGTCGGCAGACACCGCTCCGAGCCCTGTCGCGAAGATTTCCAGCGCCTCGCCGATCCGTGCGGGCCGACCGTGGGGAGGTCCGTCGGCCGGCGCAGCCAGCAGCCCGGTCCCGGCGATCAGCACCGCTCCCTGTCCCGCGCCGCTCTGGTCCAATGTAAAGATTCCCGGCGCGAACGGCGTGAGATCGACGCTGGTCGCCTGCCCTTCCACGCCGTCCCGCGTGGTGATGAGCTGAGCGCCGCGCAAACCTTCCAGCTCGCGCGGAATGTAGACGTTCATCTGACCCGACGAGGCGAAGAATAGCGGGACCGGAGCGCCGCCCAGAGTGAGCGAGCCGCCGCCAAGGGTCGTGGGCAGCGGCGTGGCGTCGGCCGACGCGGTCTCGACCGCCAGCCCCACCCCGAATACCGACGCGATCGAGCCCGGCGCCACCGATCCGGCCAGAAAGCTCGCCGCGTTGACCACCCCGTTCTCTGACACCGTCGGCGTCGGTTGCGGGCCCTCGATGCGGTAGATCGCGCCGTTGCGAAGGTTGGCGAAGTAGATCTCGCCGCCCTCGTCTTCGCCAAAGGCTGAAATCTCGATGCCGACCGGGCGCGGGCCCAGCAGACGCCAGGCGCCGCCCTCGAAAGAGCCGGCATAGAGGGCCGCCTGGCAGAAGTCGGCGAAGATGTAGAGCCCGTCGAGAGCCGGGTAGGCGGCGCCGCGGTAGACGTAGCCGCCGGTCACCGAACAGCCTCCCGAGGCGTGGGTGTACTCCAGGATGGGCGGCGTCAGGGAGCCGTCGTCGCAACCCGTGTCCGGGATGTTGCAGCGGGCGCCCTCCATCCTCCGCCAGCCGTAGTTCGCTCCGCCCATACCGGCCGGCTGGAAGTCGATCTCTTCCCGCTGCCCCTGGCCCACGTCGCCGATGAGCAAGTCGCCGGTGCCCCGGTCGAAGCTGAAGCGCCAGGGATTGCGCAGCCCGTAGGCCCAGATCTCAGGCCGAGCTCCCGCCTGGCCGGCAAGTGGGTTCGAGGGGGCGGCCCGCGCCGGCGCGCCCTGGCTCACGTCCAGCCGCAACATCTTGCCCAGCCACGTCGACAGATCCTGGGCCCGGTTGCCCGGGTCGTCCCCGGAGCCGCCGTCGCCAAAACCGACGTAGAGGTATCCGTCGGGGCCGAAATGCATGTCGCCGCCGTTGTGGTTGGAGAACGGCTGCGGCTGGGTGAGGTAGATCTCCTCCGAAGCCGGGTCCGCGCGGTCTGAGTTCTGGGCCGTGACGAGAAAGCTCGAGATCACCGAGCCCGAGTCTGCGTTGTAGTTGACGAAGAAGCGCCGAGACGTCGCGAAATCCGGCGGGAAGGCCACGCTGTACAGCCCTCGCTCGTCGGTGAAGGACTGGCTCGTCGCCACCCGGTCGCGGATGTCCAGCAGCGGCTCGGACGGCCGCTCGAAGTTTCGGTCCAGGGCCCAGATCCTGCCGCTGCGCTCCACGATGAACAGCCGGCCCGAGCCGTCGGCGGCGTTCGAAATGCCGACCGGGAACGAGAATCCCGTGGCGACCTGCCGGAAATCGACGTCGCCCAACGAGACTTGCGCCGCGCCCTCGCCGGCCAGCAATAGAGCGAAAAACAGCAGGGGGATCGACCGTCGCATGGGGTCAGTATGACGCCCGAACGCCGGAATCCCCTCGAAATTTCGACTACGGCGCGGGCTGCAGGACCAGCTTGTGCTGGGTCGCGGCCTCCACGGCTTGGCGGCTGAACGGCAGCGGCTGGTACTCGTGACCGGCCCAGCGCGGCGCCAGATCCGCGTAGTGCGGCGAGCCGGGCATGCCGGATTGACCGGGCGTGGAGGTGTAGACCGAGCGGTCCCAGTCCGAGACGTCGAGAATGTGCCGGTAGGAGGCGCCGCTGGATTGGCTGAAGCCCGGTCCGGGGGTCGCGTTCGGCGTGTTGGCGTCGCCGCCGCGCTCGAAGGGCCCGACGTTGAAGACCTGCCGCCGCGCCGCGGTGTTCGCCAAAGGGTGCCGAAACTCAATGTTGTGCAGGGCGCCCCAGCGCCAGCCGGAGGACTGTTCGCCCAGCAGCTTGCGCGCCTCCTGCCAAGCCTCGTCCAGAGTCTCCAGCAAGACCAGCCGCCGTTCCGAATCCGAAATGCGGGCCAGGCCGGCGATGAGCTCCGGCGTCATCAGGTTGCGCTCGACCAGCCCTTGGGCGGCCGGCGGGACCTGCGACATGACGTATTTGCCGGGGAGCTTGCGGACCCACAGCTCGAACAGAGCCGCCGCGGCCGAATCCTTGTCGAGCACCAAGTCCCAGTCCGCGAGCATCGCTCGCGCCTCGGCGGCGGCGCCGCCCTCCGGCAGTTCGCCGAGCATCCCCACGAGCGCCCGCGCCGGCAGCGAAGTCTCGTCGTGCTGCAGCTTCTGAAAGTCGGCGATGGAGAACTTCTCCCCGGCGGCGAGCACTTCGTCGATGCGCCGGAAGCGATACGGGTTCGACCAATCGAAGCCGAGGTCATAGGGATAGTCCTTCGGCCGGATGTTGTGGTTGGCCGTGGCGACGTAGCCCTGGGCGGGATCGGCGATGCGGGGCAGTTGATCGACCGTGCGGAAGCCTGTCCATTGGTACTCGTCCTTCCAGCCGGGCATGGGCAGCAGACCGCGCCAGCCCTGCCGAATCGGCAGCAGGCCGGCCGGAATCCAGCCGATGTGACCGTCCACGTCGGCGTAGACGATGTTCTCGGACGGCACCTTCCAGGCGCGCATCGCCGTGACGAAGCCGTCCCAATTCTGCGCCTGGTCGAGCGCCAGGGAGCCCAGGTAGCCCGCCGTCCCCGGCTCCTGGCCGGCCCAACGCAGGGCCGCCACCCGGCCGCCCGCGGGATCGCTCCAGATGATCGGGCCTCGGCGGCTGAAGCGCAGCTCGACCTCGACGGGTTCTCCGCCGCGGACGGCGACGGTCTCCTTCTCGACCTCGAACGGCTGGAACCCCTCGCCGACCCGGTACTCGTCCGGGTTGGCCGGGTTGAGCTGCTCGATGAACAGATCGGCCAGGTCGTACTGCACGATCGTAAAGCCCCACCCGATCCGCTCGTTGTGGCCGATCGCGACGCCCGGCAGCGCCGGCTCGCCTGAGCCGATCACGTTCCACCCGGGCGCGTTCAAGTGCACCAGATAGCGCAGGGACGGCAGGATGACCGGCCGATGCGGGTCCGAAGCCAGCAGCGGCGAGCCGGTCTCGCTCAACCGCCCGGCCACCACCCAGTTGTTGCTGCCCTGGGCCTGTTCGAGCTCTGGAATCGAGACCGCTTCGCGATAGGCGGCCGTGACGGCGGCGTCAATGCCGGCCAGGTCGAGGTCGGGATCGGGCTTCAGAGACACGACCGGGTCGGTTGGAAAGTACTTCTCGGTCATCTCGACGCCCAGCTTGGCCACCATTTCGGCGCGGGCGATCTCCTGGCTGATGTTGCGCACCATCAGCAGGCCCGCGATGCGCAACAGGACGTCCTCGGCCTTCCAGCGACCGGGTTCGAAGTCGAGCAGCTCGAACTCCACCGGCAGGCGGTCGCGATGGGCGTCGACCCAGGCGTTGACGCCGGAGGTAAACGCCTCGGCGATCTGCCTCGACTGCGGTCCGTAGCTGGCCCACTCGGCGTCCAGGTCGCCGCGGTAGCGCACCAGCCGGGCGATGCGGTCACGGTCCACGTAGTCCGGCCCAAACACCTCCGCCAGCTCTCCCGCGCCGGTCCTCCGCCAGATCTCGATTTGGTAGAGGCGGTCCTGCGCGGCGACGTAGCCCTGCGCAAAGAACAGGTCATGCTGATTCTGGGCGTAGATGTGCGCGACGCCGTACTCGTCGCGCAGGATCTCGACCGGGGCTTGCAGCCCGGGAATGTCCGCCGATCCTTCCAGTTGCGCCAATCGCTCGCTCGAGAGTCGACGCAGGGAATCGGCGGATTCCGGGGCGGGTTCTCCGCCGCCGCAGGAAAGCAGCAGGAGGGAGCAGGCAAGGGTGAGCCGGCGCATGACGGTCCCCAGCATACCGTCCTTTGGGGTTGCTAGAGCGCTCGAACTTCTTTGTTCTTCGTCAAAAAGACGAGGGCGACGAGGACCAGCAGCGCCCCGTTGACCGCCACGATTGCCGGAGCGCCGAGCGAACGCGCCAAGTACCCGGCAACGGGCGGACCGAGCGCCATCGAGCCCCGGAAGGCCGTGTTGTAGACGCTCATGATGCGGCCGCGCATGTTCTCCGGCGCCAGCAACTGCACCAGCGAAGTAATCGAGGAGAAGACGAACAGCACCGAGGCGCCGGTGGCGAACAACAGCAGCGCTCCGCCCCAGAACTTCGTCATCAGCCCGAACCCGAGCGTAATAGCGCCCAGCGCAAGCTGCATCATCAACGCCCGCAAGCCCTTACGCGGCTTGTTGCCGTACGTCGCCACCGCCAGAGCGCCCAGCACGCCGCCCAGGCCGAACGACGACAACAGTTGCGAATAGCCCTCCGGCCCCACATGGTAGATGTCTTCAGCGAACGCCGGCAGCAGGATGCGCACCGGGACGCCCAGGAAAGCCGTCGAGACCGCCAGCGCCACCAGCGAGAACATCGCCTTGTTGTGGAAGACGAAGCGCAAACCCTCTTTCAGGCTCTCGAGCACATGAGTCTGATGCTTCGCTGGCACGAACGTCGACGGCAAGATCAGCAGGGTGCCGATCACGGCCAGGAACGACAGCCCGTTGATACAAAAGCACCAGCCGGCGCCAAGCCCGGCGAACGCCGCGCCGCCGATCGCCGGCCCCACCACCTGCCCCATGTTGAATTGAATCGACATTAGGGCGATCGCGTTCGGCAGGTCCTTCTTGTCGACCAGTGACGGAATCAAAGCCTGGTAGGCCGGCCCGCCGAAGGCTTGGCCCATGCCGGTCACGAACGCCGCTGCCAGGATGTGCCAGATCTGGATCTGGTCGGTCCAGATCAAGGTCGCCAGCGCCAGCGCCGCCGACATCTGCGTGAGCTGGGAGCCGATCAGCAGCATCCGACGGTCCATGCGATCGGCCGCCACGCCGCCGATCAGCGAGAACAGCAGGATCGGGGCGTTGTTCAGGAACGAGACGGCGCCCAGGAGAAACGGATCGTTGGTGAGTTGGTAGACCAGCCAGCTCTGCGCCACTTCCTGGACGAACGACCCGGTCGTCGAAGTGAACGCGCCCGTCCACATCAACCGGAAATTCCGGTACGTGAACGCCTGGAAGGTCTTGGACAGCAGACTCGGCGGCGGTGCGTCCACAGGCGGTGGCGGCTGGACGGGAGCGCTCATCGGTTGCGATGCGAAGGAGCCGTCGACGGGGCGGTTCGGGTTTCGACGAAGCTCCATTGTGGCATGGGACTGTCGGGAATGCGGGCGCCGAGCCGGACCCCGCGTATAATCGGGGCTTCAACCACCGCAGTGCGATGAAACACCAATCCACCCGACACGACGCAGTGAGCCACGACACCAGCGGCTTCGGCGGCCACCCGCGCGGGCTGAACACGCTCTTCTTCACAGAGATGTGGGAGCGTTTCAGCTACTACGGCATGCGGGCGCTGCTGATTCTGTTCATGACGGCGACCCCGGAAGCCGGCGGCCTGGGATTCTCGGCGGCCGACGCGGCCCGCATCTACGGCCTCTACACGGCGGCCGTGTACCTGTCGGGTCTGCCCGGCGGTTGGATCGCTGACCGCATCTTGGGCATGCAGCAGGCCGTGTTCCTCGGCGGCATCGTGATCGCGGCGGGCCACTTCTGCATGGCGATTCCCGGTCTGACCACCTTCTACGCCGGCCTGGGCCTGATTGTGATCGGGACCGGGCTCCTCAAGCCGAACGTCTCCGCCATTGTCGGCCAACTCTACGCCCCGGGCGATCCCCGGCGCGACGGCGGCTTCTCCATTTACTACATGGGCATCAACGTGGGCGCCTTCCTGAGCCCCTTGGTCTGCGGCACCCTCGGGCAGGTCGTCGGCTGGCACGTGGGCTTTGCTTCGGCCGGCGTCGGCATGGTGATCGGGCTGATCCAGTTCTCGATGACGCGAGGCCGGCTGGGCGAAGCCGGCGCGAAGCCGGAAAAGTCCGGCGACGTGGGCGGTGGCGCCGGCTTCTCGGCCGGTGGTTCGCTGTGGCTGCTCGGCGCCGCTGTCATCCTCTCCGCGCTGGTCTTCGATCTGGAGCCGCTGCAGAGCTTCGGACTGCTCGCCGTCGGCAGCACCATCTTCATCGTGTCTCTGTACGTCGGGGGAAACTTCACGGCGGTCGAAAAGAGGCGCGGCATCAGCATCTACGTGCTGTTCTGGGTGGCGGCGCTGTTCTGGTCCGGGTTCGAGCAAGCCGGCTCCAGCCTCAACCTCTTCGCCGATCGCTTCACCGCCAACACATTGCTGGGCTACGACTTCCCGTCCACCTGGTACCAGTCGCTGAACTCGCTGTTCATCATCTCGCTGGCGCCGTTGTTCTCGGTGCTGTGGATCCGCATGGGCTCGAAGCAGCCTTCCAGTCCCATGAAGTTCGCCTACGGCCTTTACGGGGTCGGCGCGGGCTTCCTGGTGATGGTATGGGCGGCCGTTCTCTCCAATGGCGGCGACTACATGGTGAGCCCGATGTGGCTGGTGCTGACCTACCTGCTGCACACCCTGGGCGAGCTCTGCCTCAGCCCGGTCGGCTTGTCGGCGATGACGAAGCTGGCTCCGCAACGCATCGCCGGCCAGATCATGGGCGTCTGGTTCCTGGCCGCCTCGATCGGCAACTACATGGGGGGCGAAATCGCCAGCTACTTCGAGAAACTACCGCTCGATCAACTCTTCGGGGCCGTTGCGGCCGTCAACATCGGCATCGGCTTCCTGGTGATGTTGGCCGTGCCGTTGATCAAGAAGCAGATGGGCGGCGTGAACTAGCGGTCCTGCGGAACCGCTAGCTCACCGGGGCTAGCCGACCGTGCTAGCCGCCTTTTTTTTTTGCTGCAACTGTTCGATGAAGCGGGTGTCGAAGTTCCCCAGCGCGAAGTCCTCGTCGGACATGATCCGGCTGTGCAGCGGGATCGTGGTGTGGACGCCCTCCACGACCGACATCTCCAGGGCGCGCTTCATGCGGGTGATCGCTTCGGTCCGGTCGCGGCCCGTGGCGATGAACTTCGCCAGCAGCGAGTCGTAGTAGGGCGGAACGAACCAGCCCGAGTACGCTGCCGTCTCAACGCGGACGCCGATGCCGCTGGGCGGCAGGAACTTGGTGACCTTGCCGGCCGAAGGCGCGAAGGTCTCCGGGTTCTCGGCGTTGATGCGGCACTCGATGGCGTGACCCTGGATCTCGATCTTCTCGGGCAGGATCGCGTCGAGCGGCTCGCCGTCGGCGATGCGAATCTGGGCCTTCACCAAGTCGATGCCGGTGACTGATTCGGTCACCGGATGCTCCACCTGGATGCGGGCGTTCATCTCGATGAAGTACAGCTTGCCGTCCTCGTCCATGAGGAACTCGACCGTGCCGGCGTTGGAGTAGCCCACGCGCGATAGGGCGGTTTCGAGCACCTTGCCGATCTCGGCCCGCATCGCTGCGTCCACGCGCGGCGACGGCGCTTCTTCGAGCAGCTTCTGATGCCGCCGCTGGATCGAGCACTCGCGCTCGCCGAGCGAGACCACGCGGCCGTGCTGGTCGCCCAGCACCTGGAATTCGATGTGCCGCGGACGCTGGATGTACTTCTCCAGGTAGACGTCGGCGCACTGGAAGCTCGCCGAAGCCTCGTGCCGGGCCTGGTGGAATGACTGCTCCAACTCGCGGGCGTTGCGGACGATCCGCATGCCGCGCCCGCCGCCGCCGGCGGCGGCCTTGATGATGACCGGATAGCCGATCCGCTCGGCTTCCTTGCGCGCCTCGGCTTCGGTCTCCACCGGGCCTTCCGAGCCCGGCAGCACCGGCACGCCGGCGGCGGCCACAGCCTTGCGCGCCCGCGCCTTGTCGCCCATCAACCGGATCACGTCCGAGCGAGGCCCGATGAAGTTGACCCCGGAGACCTCGCAGACTTCGGCAAAGGCGGCGTCCTCAGCGAGGAAGCCGTAGCCGGGATGGATCGCCTCGGCGTCAGTGATCTCGGCGGCGCTGATCACCGCCGGCACATTGAGGTAGCTCTCTGCGCTGCGCGGGGGCCCGATGCAGAGGGCCTCGTCGGCGTAGCGCACGTGCAACGCTTCGCGGTCGGCCTGGGAGTAGATGGCCACCGTACGAATCCCCAAGTCCTTACACGCCGCGATCACTCGCAACGCGATCTCTCCGCGATTGGCAATGAGGATCTTCTGGATCATACTTTCGACCTCGAGAGCGCCGGGCTCAGGCTCCTACCGGCCGAATCGCGAACAACGACTGACCATACTCGACCGGCTGGGCGTTGGCCACGAAGCGCTTGACGACGACGCCGGCGACTTCCGACTCGATCTCGTTCATCAGCTTCATCGCTTCGATGATACAGAGCACCTGGCCGACGGCGACTTTGTCGCCGACCTCGACGAACGAGGGAGATCCCGGCGCCGAGGATTCATAGAAGGTGCCCACGATGGGAGAGGGCACCAAGGTCAGTCCGTCGTCCTCGCTCGCTTCCGGCGTCTCCGGGGAGGCCTTCGGCGTGGGACCGGGTTGAGGAACGGGACCGGGGCCCAGAGCCGGCGCCGTCACGCCGGCGGGCATCGCCCCGGAAGCTACCACCACGTAGGGCGGTTGTGGAGCGGATTCGCGCTCCGGCGCACCGCGCCGAATGCGAACCTTCGCTTCATCGAGCTCGACCTCGAGCTCCGTCACGTCGCTGTCGGTAACAGCCTTCAACAGTTCTTTGATGTCGTCGAGATTCATGGCGTGCGACGAATGCGGGGAGCTACCTTCTACAGAATCAGCAGGCCCGGCGTTGCGGGAAGCAGCCGCTGATAGCCTTGTGACGTGACTGTCACAATATCTTCAATCCTAGCTCCGGCAAAACCCTCACGATAAACGCCCGGCTCTACGGTCAGAACCATTCCGGACCTTAGCCGAGCGTCTTCTGACTTTCCTAACTTGGGACTTTCGTGGATCTCTAACCCCAGGCCGTGTCCGGTCGAGTGGATGAACAATGAGTCGAGTCCTTGTTCTTTCAAGCTCTCTCGTGCGGCACGGTCTACCGTTTTTGCGGCGACTCCGGCTCGGATGGCGGCCATTGCCGCCTGCTGCGCAGCCTGCACGGCCTGCGCCAAGTCGCGCGCCCGAGGCCCGGGATCTCCTAGGGAAATCACACGAGTCTGGTCGCTAACGTATCCGCCAAGTATAGCACCGTGATCAATGACGATCAGCTCGCGGCGCGGCAGCGGCGTCGGCCGGGGGCGAGCGTGCGGAAGGGCCCCGTGGGCTCCGCCGGCGACGATGGTTTCGAACGCCGGGCCCGAGGCGCCCCGCAGGCGCATCTCGTGGTCGATCTCGGCCGCCAGGCGCTGCTCGGACCATTGGGCGTCGAGCCGTCCCAGCACGGCGTCGAGCGAGGCGGCCGCCAACTCCGCCGCTTGCCGGATCGCTTCGATCTCGGCGGCGCTCTTGACCCAGCGCTCCCGTTCCACCCACCCCAGGGCCTGCGTCAGCGACGTCTCCGGGGCGCCCGCGCAGAGCCTGCTCCAGGCGGCGTGGGAGAGCCGATCCGCCTCGAAGGCCATCCGGCGGATTCCCCGGCCGGGCAGCGAGCCCAGCAAGGCCCCGAGCGGGTCCGTCTCCGCGACGACCAGCTCGGCTTCGGGCGCTTCTTGGGCGGCCTGCACCCGGTACCGGCCGTCGGTGAACAGCGTCCCCGGTCCCGTCGTCGGGACGAGCAGGTGCCCGGCGCTGCCTCGGAAGCCGGTGAGATAGGCGATGTTGGGCAAGGCCGAGACGTAGAGCGCGTCCACGCCTTCCCGGTCGAGCCGGCGCTGCAGGCGGCGGAGTCTGGCGGAGGCTTCGCTCACGGCTGCCGAATCCGGAGGGACACGCCGGCGTCGTTGGAGGAGATCTCCACGGCGGGAAAGACTGGCGTCTCGAGCACCAGTCGCACCAAGGGCGGATCGAGCGTGTTCTGGGCGATGCGCACGCGCTGCACCAGCTCGCCGTCCACGACCTGATTTCGTTGCGCGTCCGGAATGTCCAGCGTCGCGCCGGGAATGTCGAAGACCACGCGGTTGGGATTGTCGACGCGGAACGAGCGCACGGTGGGCGCGCCCGCGATGCTGACGAACACGTCGAGGCCCGTGGCCAACGGCGTGAGCTGCAAGGCGGTCACATGAAGCGGTGCGCCCGCCGTCGCGGGTCGCGCGGTTTCGGAGGGCTCCCTCGCGGGTGGGTCGGGCTCGGCCGGCGGCGCCTCCACGATGAGCTCGGCGACCGGCAGCGGGTCGGGCTGCGCCTGGGCGGGCGGGGCTGCGGGGGGCGAGGCGGGTCGCGGCGCGGGAGTCTCCACGGCTGCTTCGAGGCTGGGGGCCTCGGGCTCCAGATCCTCCTGCCGGAACCAGAGTTGGGTTCCCAGAATTGCCAGCGCGAGGCCCAGGAACAGGCCGCCCAGCACGACCTCCCGGCGCGAGATGAAGCCCCCGGAGCGCCCGGGATTCAACATCGCCTGGAGTCGCTCCGTCGGCGCGGGCAGGTGCTCGAGCAGATTGATGCGGATCATGACTCCTCGAGGGCGCTCAGCGCCAAGCCCGCCGCGATGGCCAGGGAAGGGCCGTGCTCCTGGATCAAGCGGCCCGACGCAGAGGACGGCGAGTAGCTGACCTTGTGGAACGGATCGACCGCCTCCGCCGGGCAGCCCAGTCGCTGCGTCAACGCCTCCTGCAACTCCGGGATGCGGGCCGAGCCGCCCGACAGGCGCATCTTCTGAATCTTGTGAGGCAGCGCCCGCTTCTCGAGCTGGGACATCTGACTCTCGACGGCCTTGAGGACGCGTTGCGTCAACGGTTCCTGCGCGTCGAGCCGCTCGCGCGTGACCACCATGTCGCGAGCATAGGCGATGGCCCAGCCGCGCATCAGCGCCAGGGTCAGGCAGCGCGCGCCGATGTTGACGAGCAGCACGGTCTCCTGCGAGGTCGGTGCGCTGTTGAAGCTGTAGGCGTTGGCCAGCGCGCAGGCCTGCGGAGTGACGAACACCGCCGTGCGGCCCGCCAGCGACACCGTCTCGCGCACCCAGTCCACCTGTTCCACCGGCGTCGAGGTCCACAGCACCGCGCCGTCGATCATCACCTCGACCGGCTGCCACCCGATGCAGGCGGCGCTGAGCGGATAGGCCAACTGCTTGGCCGCTTCGTCGCGAACGAAGCCTTCGAGATCTTGCGCCGCCCCGGCCGGCGCGCGGTCGGACTGGCAGATGACCTTCTCGCCGCCCACCGCCAACGCAAAGCGTTTGGCTGCGATCTCGTAGTCGATGCACAGCGCCTTAATGCTGCGCGCGATGGAGATGCCGTCCGTGAGGGCGCCGGAGGTCAGCACGCCAGCCGGCGTGCCCGCCAGCGCGGCCTGTTTGAGGAGCACGCTGCCGTGCCGACGTTCCAGAACGACGGCCTTGATCATGGCGGTGCCGATATCAAGGCCCACAACCGACTTTCGGGATCGAAACGGGTTGGAGAGGACGGAAATGGCGGGCTCGGCTCCTGCTGCCAATCTAGCTCAGCGCACCGAGCGTACCAAGTCTTCCGCCAGCACTTGGGCGCGTTGGGCCAAATTCCGGGCCAAATTCAGGTCTTGGCCGCGCACTTCCTCGGCTTGCTTGAGAAAGGCTTGGATGCGCTTGACCGCCGCCAACTGCTCGCCGTTGAGCGAGCGGCCCATCAACGAGCGCAGGTGGCCCCGCGTGACCTCGAGGCTGCGGTCGAGCTCCTGCTCGGTGGTCTTGCGCTCGGCCGGCGTCATCAAAGGCGAGAGCTGCGGCAACGTCGCGCTGGGCTCGGCGGGAGGCGGCGCCGGTTCGGGCTCCGCCCCGGCCACGGTCGGCGCCGGGCGAGCGGTCGGCTGCGTCGGCGTGGGCTTGGGCTTCGGCGCGGGGTTGGCGCTGGGCGCCGGAGCGGTCGGGCGCGGCACGGCCCCGTCGGGAATCGGCTGCTCCGGCGGCAACTGGACGATCGTCTGCGGCGCGGACAACGGAGCCGTCGGCGCGGGGGCCGGGACAGAGGCCGGCGTCGGCTGGGGCGCCGTCACCGGCGGTCCGGCGGCGGTCCTCTTCTTGATGCAGGCCGTCGAGAACAGCAGAAGGGTCGCCGCCAAGACCACGAGGGTCACCCTCGAAGCCGTCGCGGGACTCGCCGGCGCCATCGACAACTTCTCTACGGCGTCAGCGTAGGTCATTGGGCCAGTTCCGCTCCTTTGCGGGTAGGATTCGCCCCTTGAGATTCTTCCGCGATCGGTAGTTGCAGGCGAAACTCGGTTCCAACGCCGGTTTCGCTCGAAAACTCGATTGTACCACCGTGCAACTGCACGACTCGAAAGGTCATCGCCAATCCGATGCCCGAGCCTTTCGCCTTGGTCGTGAAATAAAGCTGGAAGATTTTCTCTTGATTTTCAGGGGGAATGCCCGGCCCGGTATCGCGGATGGCGACCTGCCACGACTCTCCCGCCCGGCCCAGCTCTACATCCAGCCGGCCGCCGTCGCTCATGGCCTGGATGCCATTCATGATGATGTTCAGAATGGCCTGCTTGAGCAGGTCGCGATCGCCGCGCGTCCACGCCGAAGCGGCGCCCGAGCGGATGACTTCCACGTCCTGCTCGGCCGCGTCCGGAGAGACCAGCTTCACCAGCTCATCGAGCAGTGCGGCTAGGTCCCACTCGCCGATCTCGAGCTCCACCGGCCGGGTGAAGTCCAGGAACGACCGCACCACGCGGTCCAGGCGCCGGATCTCCCGGGAGATCACCTCGATCTCGGCCGCGCCCACGTCCGAGCCCTCGAGCTTGTTCTTGAGGACCTCCAAGTGCAAAGCGATCGAGTTCAGCGGATTTTTGATCTCATGGGCGGCGCCGCTGGTCAATCGACTGATGGCCGCCAGCCGAGTCGAAAGGTCCAGCCGCGACTCGATCTGGCGCCGCGGCTCGGCTTCGCGCAACGTCACCAGCGTGCCGATCCGATCCCGGCTCGGGAACTCCTCCAGCATTTCGATCGACAGCAACAGCGACACCGGCTCTCCGTCCTTGCCCCGATGGACGACTTGCAGGTTCCGCGAGTTTCGCCGCACGCTGATCGCGCTCTGCACGAAGGCCCCTAGCTCGGTCGCCAGCGGAAACACTTCGTCGATCGTGCGGCCCATGATGGCCCAGCGCCCGCCTTCCACCAGCCGGTCCACGGCGCCGCCGGCCATCACCAGCCGGTCGTCGCGGCCGAACAGCAGCACGGCGTCCTCCAGGCGGGTCAGCAACTGGTCGATGTTCGAGCGCAGTTGCTCGGCGTCGTCCCGCGCGCCACGGACCCGCTCGCCCAGCAGGCTCAGCTTGGATTCGACGGCGGCAACCTCGCGCGAGCCGGCCCGCTCCCGCTCGGCGGCTGCCGCTTCGTCGCGCTGGCCGCTGGCGATCCGGTCGATCAGCTCCCCGATGTGGCCGAGCGGGCGCACCGCCAACTGCGCCACCACTCCGGCCGCGGCCAGCGAGAGCAGCAACGCCAGCCCGGAGACGATGGCGAGCGGCTGCAACCGTGGCAACAACACGACTTCCCGCAGAAAGACCAGCGAGAGAATCATGCGGATCGTCAGCACCCTGCGCTGCCCGCCTTCGAGCTGGAAGCCGAGCTCCCGGCTGACCTCGTAGTCCTGATTGCTCGAAAAGACCTCTTCGAGCCGCTCCAGCAAGGACTTGCTCTCGAACTCCTCGAGCGAGGGCAGGGGCGCGTGCCGCTGGCCTCGCTTGCTCGGGATGGACGCCGCCACGATGCGCTCGCCGGGGCCGGTGACCAAGCCTTCCACGATGATCGGGTAGTTGGCCATCAACTGCTCGAGCAGCAGGCTCAACTGGGCGTCTTGCTCGGCGGCGCGCACGTAGACGTCCACCAGCTCGTCCGCCGTGGTCGGCTTGACCTCCACCGAGGCCAGCCGGGCGCGGGCGATGCTGGCGATGTAGGACTCGACCTGACTGGTGTTGCTGTCGGCGATCGTCCGGGCCTGCTCGAAGCTGTCGGTGATCGTGGCCCGCAGGTAGAGCAGCGACAGCACCACCACGATCGCTCCGGCGAGAGCGACGATCGAGGCCTGCAGTCGGGTGCGCAGCGACATCGCCCGAATCGGCGCTACTGCGAGCCGTATTCCTTGAGCTTGTTGTGCAGCGTCTTGAGGCTGATCTCGAGGATCTTGGCGGCTCGCGTCTTGTTATTGCCGGTGTGCTCCAAGGTCTTGAGGATCAACGCTTTCTCGCCGTCCTTCACGGTGGTTCCCACGCGCAGGGAGACGGCGTCGGGGTCGACGGCGGCCGTCGAGGGGCGGGCGTCCTCGGGGTCGATGCCCAGCAGGTGCGCCGGCAGGATCGTCCCTTCGCCCGCCAGAATCACGGCGCGCTCGAGGACGTTGCGCAGCTCGCGCACGTTGCCCGGCCAGGAGTGCCGCAGCAGCTTCTCCACCGCCTGCGGGTGGATGTCCACGACCCGGCACTCATGTTTGCGGTTGTGCGACTCGATCAACGCCTCGGCGATCGGCAGCACGTCGTCCTTGCGCTCCCGCAGGGGCGGCAGATGGATGTGGAAGACGTTCAGGCGATAGAACAGGTCCTCGCGCAGCTCGCCCTCGCCCACGGCGTCTTCGACGTTCTTGTTGGTGGCGGCCACCACGCGCACGTCCACGTGGGTTTCGCGATCGCCGCCCAGGCGCCGCACTTGGCTGTCCTCGAGCACGCGCAGCAGCTTGGCCTGGGTGCCGATGGGCATGTCGCCGATCTCGTCGAGCAGCAGCGTGCCGCCGTCGGCGAGCTCGAAGCAGCCCTGGCGACGCTGCAAGGCGCCGGTGAAGGCCCCCTTCTCGTGCCCGAACAGCTCGCTCTCCATCAACGACTCCGGTAAGGCGGCGCAATTGATGGCGATAAAGCGGTTGTCCTTGCGCGAGCTCAGGTTGTGGATGGCGCGCGCGACCAGCTCCTTGCCGGAACCGCTCTCGCCCGTCACCAGCACCGCGGCGCGGCTGGGGGCGACCTGGCGCACCAGCGAGAAGATCTCCTGCATCGCCTTGGAACGGCCCACCAGACTGTCCAGCCGGCCGCCGTAGCTGAGCTCGCGGGTCAGCGACTCGCGCTCTTCACGCAGCCTGCCCTGCGCCACCGCGCGCGCCAGCAGCGTCTTGAGGGCGGATGCCTGGATGGGCTTCTCGATAAACCAGAACGCGCCCAGGTCGTGGACCGTCTTGATGGCGTTCTCGATCGACCCAAACGCCGTCAAGACGATCGAGACCGGGCCGCCGCCTTCGAGCGCCAAGCGCCGCAACAGCTCGAAGCCGTCCATGCGGGGCATCGTCAGGTCGGTCACCATCACGTGGGCCGGCTCTTCGCTGAGCTTCTCGAGCGCATCCTGGCCGTCGCGGGCCGTTCGAACTTCATGCCCCCACGACGAAACCAGGCTGGCTAACCCGCTGCGCTGGTCGTCCTCGTCATCGACGATCAGCACCTTCGCGGTGATCTTGTTCTCGCTTGCGTTCATGGGCTCCTTGTTGCGAACTTCGCTCAGCCGCGGGCTACGCCCGCGATGCCCGCCGCCGGGGCGGGTTGGAATGGGTACTTTGCCTCTTCGATCGACAGCCCTCGCACGTCGATCCGGGAGAGCTCCGCCGCGCCGATGCCGTGCGCCTCGGCCAGCAGCATCGTGTTGTCGCAAGCGCGAAACGGAAACTCCCCGCGCAGGGCTCGCGGATCATATCCCATCGTGGCCGTCGCGACGGCGTCGGTGCAAACCGGATTGAAGCCGGCGATCAAAAGGTTCGGCTTGCCCCAGTGCAGATTCTCGGACCCGACCCAGGGGCCCTCTCCGCCGACCATGGTCTCGACCCCGTCGATGACCGCCAGATCGATGGGCCGCGCCAGCGCCAAATCCGCCACAATCCGGGGCACGCGGTAGCCGGAATCGCGCGGGCTGTCGGGATCATTCTCCGGCGCCGCGATCGTCGACGGCTGCCGGTCGCCGAAGTGCAGGGGGCCGCGGCCGCTGCCGGGGCTCTCGTTGGGCTCGTCGACGCCCGCGTCGGACCCGTAAATCGACGACGGCGTGATGCCGAAGCAGTTCTTCAATGACAAGGTGACGCCGCACGTGGCGTGGTTCTTCAGCTTGGCCAGCGAAACGAAGACGTCGGTCTGGTCGTAGGCCTCGTTCAGCATGAACGAGGGGAACATGTAGCCGCCGCCGGGAACGTCCATCTGCACATAGCGCGAGCCTTTGCCGAGCGAGTTGGTGTTCTCCATCTCGATCGACTTCGCGGCGGTCTGCAGGGCCCGCAGCGGCCAGCCGGCCTCGAGCATGTACTCTTCCAGCGGCATGGCCGTGACATAGCCGCTCTCCACCAACCGGATGCGGCGCGCGCCGGCGGCGTCGAGCAGCCCGCAGACGACGCCGACCACATTGGGGTGCGTGTAGTGCGTCAGCCCCAGTGGCTTGCCTTCGAAGCGTTGCGCGGGGCTCCCGGTCAAATTGAGCTTGACCGTCACCGTCTTGCCGCTCACCAGGCCCGAAAGCCCTCCCAACTGATCGAACAGCGTCTCCAGGCGGGGCTTCAGCTCCGCCGTCCGGTAGCTCTGGCAGCGTTCGATGGCGACCGGCGCCGCCGGCGCGGTCGCCGCGCGCGCGCCGCGGGCCGAGCCCGCTGCGGCCGCCGCTGCTCCCGCGGCCGTCTGCAGCCACTGTCGGCGCGTCCAGCAAGGCCGCCGCCCGGCGCGCCCGCAGGCGTCTGTTTCGATCGCTTTCAATGGGCCTCCGTCTCGAAGTCGACGACGACAGCGCAGTACCCCGGAACCTCCGGGATCACGATCTCGCCGCCTCCCTCGGTATCGTACACCTGGAGGTCCTCCGGCTCGCCCGACAAAGGAACCCACACAGCCTTTTGGATCGGCTTGGGCAGGCGGACCGTTACGTTGTCGGTCGGATAGTCGCTGTACTCGGTCAGGTGCAGGACGGCTCGGTCGCCGGCGTCGCTCTCGGTGTAGAACGACATGAGCGTGCCGGTATTGAACAGCCGGATCGTGCGGCCCCCTTCGTCGAGTCTCCGCCGCAGATCGGTCGCAAAGCGGTCCTCGTCGAGCTCGGCGTCCGGGTAGGCCAGCACGCCGCCCCCGCCCGCGACGACCGGAGCTGTTCCCAGGTCGATCCCGGCGCGGGCCCACTGCGGCCCCGTGAACACGATCCCCCCGCTCTCGGCGAACGCCTTCAAGGCGTCGCGCTCGGCCGGCGTAGGCGGGAAGTCAAAGGTCAGCGCCTGCGCGCCCGGCGGGACGCCCTGAGCCGCCAACGCCGCCCGCAGCGTCAGCCGGTGCGGCACGTGCCGCACGGCCAGCAAGTTCAAGGTCTCTCCCAGCGAGAACTCATCGGGCGTCGCCGGATCGTGGACCACGACGATGGCGGGCTGGGGCGGCAGCTTCCGCCAGTCCGCATGCTCCTCAAAGAAGGCCGCTGTTGCCGCGATCTCTTTCCAACCCGCCAGCTTCTCGGCCTGCCGCTGCAGCAGTCCGGCCTGCCACTCGCCGTCGAGCGAGACCGCCCAGCGACCGCCGGCCATGGCGGTGTCCGCGATCGCCCGCACGTAGTCGGCAGCGACGAAGGGCTGTTCGCGGTAGCGTTTCGGCCGATGGCCGGCCCATACCGGACGCCCCGTGCGGTCGGCTCGCAGCGCGTCCACGCGCCAAGCGTTCGCCACGACCCAAGGGTTCGTGGTCGGCCCGGCGTTGAAGGCCTCGGAGGCGTCCTCGGCGCTGAGCAAAGCGGGCCAGACGCCGTCGGAGCCGGCTCGAATCGCCGGGTCGGCCAACTGCAGGGCCTCTCGCCAGCCGCTCAGGGTGACCGCTACGCCCCCCTCGCCCAGAGCGGCGGCGGCTTGGCGACTTTGCTCCGGGCGGAACGGGCCGTTGAGGGCCACGCCGTCGAGACCTGCCTTCGAGGCGGCCTCGACCGCCTCGGCCCAATCGGCGCCGGGGTAGATGACGCCCAGCGTGGCCAGGCCTTTCGCCCGCGCGGCCTCGGCGAAGCGCGTGACGGATTGGCGCTGCGCCGCGTCGGCCTCGTTCTTGTCGCCCAGGCTCCAGGTCAGCAGTAGGCAGTTGAAGGGAGTCTTCTCGAACAGCGCCAGGACTTCGGGCTCATAGTCCCGCAACAGCAGGTCCGGTTCGATCGGCGAGGCGGCCTCGAAATCCGGCCGGGCTCGTCGCTGAACTTCGAGCGGACCCCCTTCCCAGCGCAGGGGAACCCAGCTCTCCGGCGCGGCCGCCGCCGCGACTCCGCTCGCCAGCGTCGCCAGCCAGATCCAGCGCCACAACATCTACCTCAATCCTAAGGGCGCCAGGTCAGCCGCTGCTCCGCGCCGTCCTCCGCCCCGGCCACGCCGCGGAAGCGCAGGGTCGCGCCGCGCTCGTCGAGCGAGCTCTCCAGCCAGCCCAGCCGCTCGTCGGGATGGAAAGGCATGCCGATCGCCGGCAAGGCCAGTAGATGGAGCCGCCCGGCCGTGTCGCAACGAAATACGTGCTGGTGCCCGCTGATCACCGCCTTGACCTGCGGACGCACCTGCAGCAAGGCCAGCAAGCGATCGCCGTCGAGTAAGGCTTGGTCGTCGTCTCCCAAATGGTGATGCACCATGATGACCGTGGGGCGCTGGTCATGCGTGTCGAGGAACTCGCCCAGCCAGCGCCGCTGCGATTCGCCCAGCAGGCCCGGTACGACGTCGGTGCGGAACAGGGAGTCCAAACCGATCAGCCGCAACTGTGGCGTCTCGACGACCGAGACCATGCGCTCGGCGGCCACAGGGGCGTCCGGTGCGAAGCGCCGCAGCATACGGTCCCGGCGATCGTGGTTGCCCGGCAGCATCACCGCCGGCCGCGCCGCCATCAGCGGATGAAACACCTGCTGCCAACGGCCGTAGTCGCCGTCTTCCCCCGAACCCCAGGCCAAGTCGCCCAAAAAGCAGACGATCTCCGGCTCGCTCTCCTGGGCCTGCGAGGCCGCCACGGTGGCGTTGGCGAAGGGCTGGTGGCCGCTGTCGAACGCCGCCAGGGGATCGAGCCCCACGTGCGTATCGGCCAGCAGAGCGGCTCGAATCGGGCCTGAATTCGGCCGGCGCAGCCGAAAAACAACGACATTTTCAGCGACCTCGAGGGATCGCAACCAGGGGGACCCGGACGGACTTCGGACGGCGATGGGGGCTCTCCTCGGCCCTATCCTAAACCCTCCCGCCCCCGCGCGTGGGATAAAGATTCGGCCGCACGCCCCAAAGGCCCGGATCGCGCAAAGCGACCGCGGCTGCTGTGTGCCCCGCATGATAGGCTCAAGAATTCCGCGCCGCGGATCGCATTTCTTTCAGCCGCCCCCTTCCCGATTCAGCGGTCGCCGATGCCCGCCCGTGAAAGCGAAGCGTTCGTTCTGCGCAGCTATCCCTACCGGGAGGCCGACCTGATCGTGAGCTTCTTCAGCCGCGATCTGGGCAAGCTGCGAGGCATAGCCCGCGGCGTGCGGCGTCCCAAGAGCCGCTTCGGCGCCTCGCTCGAACGCCTCTCCCACTCCCGCATCAGCTACTTCCAAAAGGACAACTTGGAACTCGTTCGCATTGACCGCGGGGAACTGCTCAGCCCCGCGCCGACCATGCGCGTCGACTACGGCGCCAGCGTCGCCTTGGACCTGATCGCCGAGATCTCCGACGAGCTGCTGCCGGAGCACGAGCCGCAAGACGCGCACTTCCGTCTGCTGACGCACGTGTTGGAGCGGGTCGTCGCCGCCGCCCCTGACCCGGGATCCGGCCCCTCCCCGGACGTGCAGCGCGCGCTGACCTACTTCCAGCTCTGGACCCTCCGGCTGGCCGGCCTGCTGCCTCCGTTCGGCGTCTGCCTGGAGACCGGCGAGGAGCTCGAACCCGACGAGCCGGCCTACTTCGAGCGCTCGAGCCAAGGGCTGTTCCGGGCGGAGCGAAAAACGTCGAGCTCCTGGCTACTCTCGCCCGCCTCGCGGCGGCTCGCCCAGGAGATGCTCAAGCGGCCTCTCTCGGAAGTCCCCGCCGCCGGCTGGACGGCCCACACGGCCGACGACTTGCGCCGCTATCTGGTGCAGCGGCTGGAGGCGCACATCGAGAAGCGCTTGCGCGCCGGCTTGATGCTGGCGGCGCTGTAGCGTCGGAAGTCCTTGTTTCCCGGGTGCGGCGGGCCTAGGATGTGGGCGGAGGAAACCATCCATGCACGATCGCCTCTCCCGCCGCAGCCTCCTGCGCCTCGTCGCCGGAGCCGCCGGGCTGGCTTCCGCGTCCGCCGCTGAGTGGCCGCCGAAGCTGGGCCCCGGCACGCCGAAGATCTGCGTCGGCTCGAGCCCGACCGCTTCGCCCGAAGAGATTCGGCAGTGGAAGCAAGTCGGCGTCGACCACGTGTTGATGGGCGGACCCCGCGAGCTGCCCTGGACCGAGGCGAGCTTGCGCCCGATCCTCGAGCGCTACCGGGCCGGCGGCGTCGAAGTGATCAACATGATGATCGGCGGGATGAACGACATCGTTTGGGGTCGTCCCGGCCGCGACCAGGCGATCGAAAAGATCATCGCCTCCATCCGGGCCGCCGGCAAGGTCGGCCTGCCGGTGATCGAGTACAACTTCTACGCCCATCGCTTGATCGAGGGCTACAAGGAGGAGACCGGACGCGGCGGGGCGGGCTACACCGCCTACGACTACGAGCTCTCCAAGAACTTGCCGCCGAAAGAGGACGTGGGGACTCACACGCGGGCCCAGCAGCTCGATCGCGCCCGACACTTTCTCGAGGCCGTCGTGCCCGAGGCCGAGAAAGCCGGCGTCCGCCTGGCTCTGCACCACAACGACCCGCCGGTGAAGATGAGCCGCGGCAGCGAGCAGCTCTTCGCCACCTTTGAGAACTGGAAGGAGTACCTCAATCTGGTGAAGAGTCCGTCCAACGGCATGACGTTCGACTGCGGCGTGACCCGCGAGACCGGGGCGGACCCTGTGGAGGTCTGCCGTTGGCTGGGCGAGCGCGACCGGATCAACCACGTGCACTACCGCAACGTGATCGTCCGGCGGCCTTTGGTCGACTACACCGAGGTCTTCATCGACGAAGGGCAGGTGGATATGTTCGCCGTGATGAAGGAGCTGGTGCGCCAGAAGTATCCGCGCGGGATTTATCCCGAGCATCCCCGAGCGATCGACATCGACCGCGAGCGAGGCATCCGGAATCAGTATCCGGGCGGCGGCGGAACCGTCGCCCAGATCTATAACGTGGCCTACACCAAGGCGATGCTGCAGGCCGCCCTTTCGTCCTGAGGCGGCCTTACAGCGACAGCAGGTATTCCACGATCGCTTTCATGTCGGCCTCCTCGAAGGGGTAGGGCGGCATCGTGGAGCCCTCGACGAACGCCGCCGGATCGCGGAAGTGGCCGGCCAGCCAATCGGCGTCGTGACGGCCGCGCATGGAATCCAGCGCCGGTCCGAGCTCGCCGCCCGAGCCGTTGACGATGTGGCACATCGCGCATTGGTTCTCTTGGTAGAGTTGTGCGCCCCGCTTGGCGAAATCCGGAGCCACTTCCAGGGCCGTCACCATGTCCGGCTCGAGGTTCGCGGAGAAGGTCGCCAGAGCGTCGCGCTGGGCCGAGCTCAGCTCGGCGTGCTCGGCGACGTGCTTCTTGGTGGCGTCTTCCTCCGGCGCGGGATTCATCGTCGCCAGCGTCGGCCCGGACTTGGGCCCGCCCTCCGCCAAGTTGTGGCAGGAAGAGCAGTTGTTGGCTTCGAAGTAGGCGTAGCCGGCCAACTCCGCCGGCGCCAGCGCGGTCCAATCCCCGCCTCCCGGCGGTCCGGCCATCGCCGGAGCCTCGGCTTCCGGCGGCGTCGAGCGGATGGCGGCCACCGTCAGGGCCGTCCAGCCGATCGCGCAGAAGCCGACGATCCCCATCGCGGTCACCCGCTTGCCGATCCGCTGCGCCTTGCCGCGGTCGATCCAGGGCAGCAGCGCCAGCGCCGTCACGGCCAGCCCCGGCAGAACCACGGCCCCGACGATCTCGAGCGATCCCTCGAAGAACTTGAGCATCTGAAACAGGAACAGGAAGTACCACTCCGGCCGCGGCACGAAGGACGTGTCGGTCGGGTCAGCCAACTGGCCCAGCGGCACGTCCACCAGGGCGGCCAAGCCGAACAGCAGGCCGAAGACGGCGAAAACGGCGACCGTATCCTTGAAGACCTGTTCGGGCCAGAACTTCTTCTTGGGCAGGGCCTCGTCGCCGGGCTGGGGAGCCACGCCGTGCCGACGCACCAGGTAGACGTGGAAGAACATCAGCCCCGTCGTGATCGCCGGCAGCAGCATCGTGTGCGCGGCGTAGAAGCGCGAGAACGTCGCCGCCCCGACGGCGCCGTCTTGACTCCCGAGCACCCGCAGGGTCCAGTCGCCGACCACGGGCGGCAGGCTGGCGATCTGCAACGTGACCACCGTCGCCCAGTAGGAGCGGTTGTCCCACGGCAGCAGGTAGCCCGTCAGGCCGAAAGCCATCGTCAGCAGCAGCAGCAGGACGCCGGCCAACCACGTCGCCTCCCGGGGCTTCTTGTAAGCGCCCCAGAGAGCGACTTGCACCATGTGCAGCACAACGATGATGACCGCCAGACTGGCCCCGAAGTGGTGCAGCCCGCGAATCAGCCGGCCGGCGGTGACCTCGGTAACGATATATTGCAGGCTCAGCCAGGCTTCGCCCGGTTGCGGCGCGTAGTTGATGGCCAGCAGCAGCCCGGTGGCGAACTGGGTCACGATGGCGAACATCGCCACGCTGCCGAAAACCTGGTGCCAGCCGCTCGAGGCGGGAATCTCTTCCTCGAAGAAGCCATGGAGGGCGCTGACGAGCCCTGTGCGGTCGTCAATCCAAGCCAACAGATCGTTGAGCATCAGGCCGGTTCCCCTTCATGGATGGGGCCCAGCCACAGGCGGTCGCCCTCGATGCGGGTTTCATGGGTGTCGAGCCCGCGTGGCGACGGGCCGCCCTCGACCTTGCCGTCGCGCGCGAAGGTGGAGTCGTGGCACGGACACTCGAAGACCTTCTCTTCGCTCGACCAGCTCACGCCGCAGCCCAGGTGCGGGCACTTGGGCGAGAAGGCCGTAATGGCGTCGCCGTCGCGGATCACCCAGACCGGAGCCTTCTCGACGTCGCGCCGCCAAGCGTCCTGTCGCTGGCGCTCCAGAATCAGCCGGGTCGGTTGCCCTAGGGGAAGCGCTTGCAGCGGGCCGGCGTCAATCCAGCCCTCGGCGTCTTCATCCTTCTTCTGCCCCAGCAGCAGATACGCCGCCGCCGGAACGCCGAGGCCGGCCCCGATCAGCCCGCCCAAAACGAAAATGGCCCCTTGATACAGTCCTCGCCGTGTCATCCTGTTCGCTCAACTCCCTTTCAAAAAGCAGTCCCTCTCCGGCTGCCTGCCGTGCTACGGGGCGACGGGCGCGTTGCGTACGATGCGTCCGAACTGATTGCCGCCGGTCTCGCCGTGCCACCACATTCCCGAGTAGTGGTCGCGATAGAACACGATGCGCGCCGTGAAGGCCGCGCCGGCGCCGGGAAGCTCAACGTCCGTTAACGATATCACGGGGGTGTCCCCCGCCCACAACAACCGCACCGGAACCGGAGCCGTAAAGTCGTGGTCGCCGTATTGAATCCGCGCGTGGATCGTCCACAGATCGCCGGCTACCTTCACGGCCTTCTCGACTTCATACCTCTCCTGCCGAAGTTTGGAGTCATCCCCTTTTCCCGTGACCGTGAAAAATCCCTCGAGAACGACATTCCGCATCGATTTCTCGAATTCCTCTTCCTGTTGGGCCAGTTGGGCGGCGTCCGGAGTCGATGAGCACCCCGCAAACAGGCCGACCAAGAGGAGGAGGGACGGTCCCAAGCGGAGCGGCATAGCCATCGCCCGCCCATTGTCCCGCCGGGCGGCCCAAGGATGCAATCATAGGAATACGAATGGCGGATCGGATCTTTCGCGCGCCTGGAAGGGTCAACCTGATTGGCGAGCATACCGACTATAACGAAGGTCTCGTCCTGCCGGCCGCCCTCGATCTCTTCTGTGAAGTGCGCGCCTCCCGACGCACTGACGCGCTCCTGAATGCAAGCGCTCTCAACCTCAATTCGAGCGCTTTCTGGAAAACTCTTTCGATCCCCTCAGCGCGGCCTCGCGGTGATTGGTCCGACTACGTGGCGGGGACGGCGCAGCAGCTCGAGCGGCGCGGAATCAAGGTCTCGGCCCTGAACCTGGCCATTCGCAGCGACGTGCCCCTCGGCGCCGGCCTGAGCTCGTCGGCGGCGCTCGAGGTCGCCGTGGGAATGGCGCTGGTTTCCTACAGCGGGCGGACTCTCGGCGGCGCAGAGCTCGCCAAGGCCTGCCAACAGGCCGAGGCCGAGTTCGTCGGGCTGCAGTGCGGCATCATGGACCAGTTCGTGGCGGTTTTCGGTCGTCGCGGGCACGCTCTGCTGCTCGATTGCCGGACCCTGGAGCACCGCCTCGTCCCCCTGCCCGCCGAGGTCGAGCTGGTCATGGTCAACAGCGGCGTGCGGCACGAGCTGGCCTCAACCGCTTACAACGAGCGGCGCCGCGAATGCGAGGCGGCCGTGCGGATTCTCGGGCGCTCCCTGCGGGACGTGAGCATCGCCGAGTGGCCCGACGCCGAGTCGGCGTTGCCGGAGCCCCTCCGGCGGCGCGCGCGTCATGTGGTGTATGAGAATCAGCGCGTGCTGGACTTCGTGGCCGCTTGTGAGAGGCGGGACCTTACCGCTCTCGGACGGCTGATGCGGGACTCCCACCACAGCCTGGCTCGCGACTACGAGGTGAGCTGCTTCGAGCTCGACTTTCTGGTCGAAACGGCTGCAGCGATCGACGGAGTCGTCGGTTGCCGTCTCACCGGCGGCGGTTTCGGCGGCTGCACCGTCAATCTCGTCCGCCCCGGCTCGGTCGAAAGCTTCCGCCGCAAAATCAGCGCGGCCTATTGCCGGCGCTTCGGTCACGAGCCGGCCGTGTACGTCTGCTCGAGCGCGGACGGCGCCCGCGAGATCGCCGCCTAACTCCTCGACATCCCTCTCAGCGCGCCAAGCCGGGGTAGCGCGAGCGCACCGCCAGAATCCGCGCCTTGCCCGCCGAGGCGCCCTCGTCGGAGTAGAACCCCACGGTGGCGTTGAGCCGATAGAAGTAGGCGTCGCCAGGCTGCGCCGGATGCCGCCCCTCCACGCCGTCCATGCCGCCTCCCGCCACCATCTCGCCGCTGCCTTCGAGCAACAGGTAGACCTCCTCTTCGGTCGCGTGATGGTGCGGCTGGTTCGTGCCGCCCGGGGTGAACTCCATGATGAACAGACTGGTCACGGTGTGCCCCACCGAGAGCAGGTCCCGCCGGCTGTTGGTAGCCCCCAGCAGGAGCTGATACAGCGTAGACGGCGGATGGTTGCCGACGACCTGTTTCTTGGCCTCGCTCTCATGCGCGATCGGCAGCTTGACCGGCGCGCCGAAGTCTTCGAGGTCCTTGGGCGTCTTGAAGCCCATCACGATCAGCCGCAGGGGCTCGCCGGAAGGGTTTCCGGCGGCGTGCTCGGTCGTCGGGGCGAAGTACATGAAGTCGCCTTTCCGCACCGCCGCCAACTCGCCCCGGTAGCTGACCGAACCGGCCCCTTCGAGGACGTAGTAGATCTGTTCCTCGCCTTCGTGCGACACGGTCTTGCACTGTCCGCCGGGCTGGACCACGATCTCGCCGTAGCGCGCTACGCCCTTGACGATCGAGGTCTGCTCGTCGCCCTCTCCGAACAGCGGCCGATAGCCGCAGGTCGGCGTGGAGACGTCGCTGGGCTGGAAGGCGGCTTTGTTCGTGTTGCGGTAGAGGAAGGTGGGGTCCACCGGCCGCTCCGCCGCCATGGAGACCGCCGCGAATAGGCAGAACAGAAACGTTGCGCGCATAGCCACCGACATTCTACAGGTTTGGGTCTCGGCGAATGAGGCGATCGCTGTATGGACGGTTCCGGCCCCCGAAAGCCGATTCTAGAGAAGAGCCGCATGACCGCCGCCTCCACCGCTACCGCCCCGCGTGGGCTGCGCTGGGCCGTCACAGCCGCCCTGGGCGTGGCTGCGCTGGCCTTGCTCAGCCACATCGCCGTCGCCTTGTGGGCGCAGTATTCGCTCACACAGGTCGAACCCATCATCGGCATCCAGGCCGGCGGATTGGCGGCCGGCCGCGGCCTCTACCTGGAGCTCGATCGCTACCCCTTCACCGTTTCGCCGTACGGCCCCATCTTCTATGGCCTGTCGGCGCTCGCGCAGCGCTGCGGCGTCGCGGCGCTGCTGGGCGGCCGGTTGGTCTCCATCGCCGCGCTGCTGGGAACGCTGTGGCTGTTCTGGAGAATCCTGTGCGCCTGGGGCGTGGGCGAGCTCGAACGCAGGACCGGCTTGGCGTTGCTGGCCTGCTCTGGCGCGTTCGGCATTTGGGGCGTCGTCGCTCAGTCCGACGGACTGGCCTTGTTCTTCTCCGTGGCCGCGCTCGAACGCTTTGCGGCCTACGAGCGGCAGCGCCGGTGGGCGCCCTTGGTCGCCGCGGGCCTTTGCATCGCGCTCGCCATCTTCACCAAGCAGAGCTTCCTGGCGGCGGGCGCCGCCGTCACGGTCTCGCTCCTCCTCAAGGAGCCGCGCCGCGGCCTGGCCTTTGCAGGGGCTCTGGCTGCCTTCGGCCCAGCGGTCGTCGCCGTGTTGAACGCCGTGACGGACGGCGGCTACCTCGCCAACGCGGTTCTGGCGAATCTGAACCCCTTCGCTTGGTCGAAGCTCTACGACCACCTGCGCTATTTCGCCCTCGCCAGCGGCGGTTTGGCGTTGGTCGCCGCCGCGGGACTGGCTCGCCGGGGTACCTTCCGCCTGCCGCTGCAGTTGTACGTTGCCTTCTCGCTGGCGATCTGGCTGCTGACCTCTCCCAAAGTCGGCTCGGACCTGAATTACCAGATCGAGCCGACGCTCGCGCTCTGCCTGGCCGCTGCCGTCTCCCTCGATCGCCTGCGCTTCTTCGAGCTGCTGGCGCGCAGCGATCCGGGCTGGGTGACGTTGCTGCAGATCCCTCTCCTGCTGCACCTGGTTCTCAACACCGGCGTCGCGGTGCAGTCCGGCATGAACCGCGCGGTTCGCGAACAGCTTGCTCAGCACGAGAACATGGCGCTAGCCGAGTGGACGGCTCCTGAGCGCGGGCGGCTCCTGTCCGTGGAGATCGATCCGCTGTTGCACGCCGGCCGGCCCATGGAGGTCGAGCCGTTGATCTACACGATCCTGGTGGAAGCCGGCGTCAGCCCTTCCCAACCGGTCGAAAGGGATCTCGAGACCGGCGCCTTCCGAACCGTCATTCTCTATCAGGATCTGACCAGCCCGGGCGGCTTGGTCGCCAACCCCGAGCTGCCCTCCCTGCCCGCGAGCCAGCTCGATGTGATCCGCCGCCGCTACTCACTAGCCGCCCACGTGGACGGCCCGCTGCTCGACGGCGTCTTCGTCTATGAGCCGAAGCCCCTCGACGCCACGGACGGGCTCGAGGCCTCCGCCACGCCCTCCCACGGCCAGTAGCGATCCCCCGAACGGCAGCGACAGAGGGCCCAGTAGGTTGCTCTCGATCACCGATCCCCGCGCCAGCAGCCGGTTGAGCCAAGGAGCGGGGATGCTCGGCGTCTCCGGCTTCGACGGCTTCAGCAGCGCCTCCTTGGCTCGTACCGCCGCCTTGGCGAAGAAGAGCCAATGGAAGAAGTAGCGCAGCTCATCGAGGCGGAACCCGGCCTTCCCGGCCAAATCGCGGAAGTCTTTGCGCGTGTAGCGAGTGACGTGGTGGTTGAGGTCGTCGTGGGAGGTCCACAGTTTCCGGAAGGCCGGCACGGTGACCACCAGTTTGCCGCCCGGAGCCAGTAGGCTCACGGCGTGAGACAGCGCGCCGCGGGCGTCCTCGAGATGCTCCAGCACGTCGAGCATCAGGATCAGGCCGTAGCGCCGTTCGGGCTGGAAGCTCCGGTCGAACGGCTGATAGTGCACTCGGCCCGGGCCCTGCACGCCGAACTCGCGCCAACTCGTGTCGGACTCCACGCCCTCCGGCTCGCCGAGCTCCCGCAGCCGGTCGAAGAAGAGACCGCTGCCGCAACCGATGTCGAGAATGGGGCCGTAGCCGCCGGGCGGGCAAGCCGGCCGGATCAGGTCGAGGAGCCGCTCCTCACGGGCTCGCCACCACCAGTGACGGTTGTATAGCTCGCTGTAGAC
This sequence comes from Acidobacteriota bacterium, assembly GCA_016125275.1. Classification (GTDB taxonomy): domain Bacteria; phylum Acidobacteriota; class Terriglobia; order Bryobacterales; family UBA6623; genus RI-231. The sequence continues at coordinate 56,608 of WGMB01000013.1, forward strand.
CTGAACGTACTCTCTGTCCATCGGTCGCCCCTCACCACGCGGTCGGCGATGTAGATCGGCCGGCCCTTCACTTCCTCGTAGATGCGGCCCACGTACTCCCCGATCACGCCCAGGAACAGCATCTGCACCCCGGCCAGAAAGACGATGGCCGAGATCAGAGCGGCGAAGCCCTGCGGCGGGTCGCCCCACACCAGCTTCGAGTAGATCGTATAGCCCGCATAGGCGACCGCCGCCGAGACCGTCGCCGCGCCGAACGCCGCCATGGCCCGCAGCGGAACCACCGAAAACGAAAAGATCCCGTCGATCGCCAGCTTGAACAGCCGCAGCGCCGAGTAGTTCGACCGGCCGCCGGCCCGCGCGTCCCGGTCGACCTCGATGCCGATCTGCCGGAAGCCGGCCCAGTGGCGCAGTCCCCGCAGGTAGCGGTTGTGCTCCCGCATCCCGCGCAATTGGTCGAGCACGGGCCGGGAGAGCAGCGCGAAGTCCCCTGCATCGAGCGGAGCGCGCGACTCCGACACCATGTTCAGCAGCCGGTAATAGGCACGGTAGCAGAACCGTAGCAGCGGCCCTTCCTGACGTGACGCGCGGATTGCGTAGACCACGTCGTAGCCTTCGGCGTGCTTTTCCAGAAATCGCGGAATGATCGACGGCGAATCCTGTAGGTCCGCGTCCATCACCACGGCCACGTCGGCGTGAACGTGATCCAGCGCGGCTGTCAGCGCCGCCTGATGCCCAAAGTTGCGCGAGAGGTGGACGACGGTGAGGCGCGGATCGCGCGCGGCGGCCTCATCCAGCAGGCGCGGCGTCGCGTCGCGGCTACCGTCGTTGACCAGCACGATCTCGGTGGACGGGAACGATGGCCGGTCCAGCAGCTCGCGCAGTTGCGCCAGCAACAGCGGCAGCACCTCTTCCTCGTTGTACACGGGGATCGCGAGCGAGAGCAGCGGACGAGAGGTCATCGGGGAGTCGCCTCTTCATGCTAGGTCCGCCTCCCAAGGGCGACAATCAGCCCTTTCGCTTAGACCTCGTCGCCGAATCGAGCCGTCGCCCGCGTCCGGATTCGCCTTAGAACCCCGCGCGGCTGGGTCAGACGCGACCCGCTAGGCCTGCGCGTCGATCGCCGCCAGCACGCCTTTCATCGAGCGCCGGCTGGCTTCGAGCGACGAGCCGTCCACCTTGAAGTGCGTCTCCATGGAGACCGTACCGGGGTAGTCGTCCGCCGCCAGCGCCTCGAAGATCTGGGTGTAAGGCATCGCGCCCTGCCCCACGGGGCAGTAGTGGAAGCGTTCGACGCCTTGCGAAAGATCGGCGTCCTTGAGCTGCACGTGGTACAGCCGCGACTTGTCGAGCCTGGCGTAGCCGTCGGGATAGGGCTGCTCGCCCGTCGAGACTCCGTTGAGCACATCCCACAGCAGCCCCACGCCGGCCGGCGCCTTCGCCAGCACCTGCATCGCCTCGCCGCAGTCGGCCACGTTGCAGGCGTGCTCGTTCTCCATCGCCAGCCGCATGCCGGCTTTCTGCGCGATCGGCGCCAGCTCCTCGAGTTTTTCGAGCAGCAGCGGATAGGCCGACGCCGGATCCTCGGTCCGCCAGAACGAGAAGCAGCGAATCGTATTGCAGCCCAGGATCGAAGCCGCCTCGATGGACTTCTCCAGAAACTCGGCCGAGCGCGGAAACTGCTCCTCGTTGGGGATCGGAAAGACCCGTTCGGAGATCTTGATATCGAGCTCGACGCGCTCGATCGGCTTCACGCCCGGGGCGATGCACTTGAGCAGGGGCGTCGACAGCGCCGAGACCTTCAGGCCGGCCTCGTCGAGCATGCCCCGCGCCTTCTTGATGGTCTCCACGTCCTGCAGAATGCCGTACTTGTCCCAGAGGTTGCGGATCTCCACCCAGCCGATCTCGAACTCCTTGGCGAAGGCGATCGCTTCGGAGAGCTCGGAGCTGACCTCGTCGGTGATGAAACAAACGCGATCGCGGCCGAGCCGAGGCTTCTGGGCCGGGACGGGAGCCTCCGCGGCGGGCTCCGGCGAACCTCCGCAGGCGGCCAGAGCGGCGGCCGAGCCGAGAAAGGCGCGACGGGTCAGCATGGACTGCATCGCCGACGAGTTTCGCACAACCCTAAGGGCGCGCGCGGTACTTCTCGTACAGCCGCCGCTGCTTGTTGTCGGTGGAGACCGCCTTGCCCTGAATGAACAAACCCTCGATTTGCGTGGTGATCTCCAGCGGATCGCCGTCGGTCAGGATCAGGTTGGCGATCTTGCCTTCCTCGATCGTGCCGAGCCGATCGCCCAGGCCCAGAATCTCCGCCGGGTAGCGGGTGATGGCCTTCAGCGCTTCGTCCTTGGGCAGGCCGAACGGGATGGCGGCGGCGGCTTCGTACGGCAATGTGCGGGAGTCGGAGGCGGTGAAGGTGGCGAAGGCGAACTTCACGCCGGCGGCGGCGAGCTCGCCCGGCTGGGCGTACACCGCATCGTAGGCGTCGTCCTCACGCGGCGGCAGGCTTTGAGTGGGCCCCAGGATCACCGGGATGCTCTTCTCGGCCAGCAGGTCCTTGGCTTTGGCGGCGTCCTCTCCGCCCAGCAGGATCATCTTGAGGCCCTGCTCCTCGGTGAAGGCCACGGCGTCGCGGATCTCACGCTCCCGGTCGGCGTGGACCAGCAACGGCCGCTCGCCGGCGAGGTAGGGCAGCAGCGCTTCGAGCTTGCGGTCGACCTCGCCCGGCTTCAGACCGGCCTGCTTGGCTTTGGCGTACTGCCGGGCGCCGTCGAGCCAAGCGACGATCTCGGCCACCTCCTTGTCGTATTTCTCCTTCGCCGCCTTGAAGGTGGTCGGGCGCTTGGAGTCCGCGCTCTGACCCGGGGAAAGCGAGTACACGCGGATCGCCGGCCATTCGACGAACAGCGGGCCGCCGCGCTCGATCGCCATCTCCTCCCAGGTCCAGCCGTCCAGGTGGATCACGCCCGCCTGGCCGGCCATCACGCCGCCGGTCATCGCCGTCACGGCGTGGGTGATACCGTTGGCGCGGGCCACGGCCAAGTGCTCGCTTTCGGGGTTGACGCCGATTACGGCCTCGAGCTGAGGGTTGAAGTCGCCCTTCTCGCTCACGTCGCGTGTCACGTCGACGGCCCCGATCTCGGCCAAACCCAGGACGGAGAAGGCGTCGAACATCCCCGGGTACAGATGCTTGCCCTTGGCCTCGATGATCTCGGCGCCCTTCGGCGCGCGCAGCCCGCGGCCCACGCCGGTGATCTTGCCGTTGTCGATCAGCACCGAGGCGCCTTCGAGCGGCGCTTCGCCGGCCAGGGTGTGGACCGTGGCGTTGCGGATAAGGATCGTCTGCGCCGAAGCCGCCAGCGTCCCCATCACCAGCAGGGCGATTGGACGCATCATCGGGCCGGCTCCTTCTCCGCGCTCGGCTTCTTGCCTTCGAGCTCTTCGAGCAGCTTCTGCTTCTCGAGCGTCAGCTCGATCCGGCGTTGCCGGTCCAGCTCGCGGTCGAAAAAGATCTCGCCGTCGACGAAGGTCGTCAGCACCTTCGAGTAGACGCTCAGCGGCGGTCCGTCCCAGATCGCCAAGTCCGCGTCCTTGCCCACGTCGAGCGACCCGACCCGGTCGTCGATCATCAACTGCTTGGCCGGATTCAGCGTCACCAGGGCCAGCGCTTCGTCTTCGCTCAGCCCGCCCCACTTGATCGTCTTGGCGGCCTCCTGGTTCAGGTGGCGAATCTCTTCGTCGGAGTCCGAGTTGATGGAAACCAGAATGCCCCGGCGTGTCATCAGCGCGGCGTTGTAGGGGATGGCGTCGTAGGCTTCCACCTTGTAGCCCCACCAGTCGGAAAACGTCGACGCCCCGGCGCCGTGCGCGGCGATCTCGTCGGCCACCTTGTAGCCTTCCAGCACGTGCTGCAAGGTTCGGATCTTGAAGCCGATCTCATCCGCCAGCCGGATCAGCGCCAGGATCTCGTCGGCGCGGTAGCAGTGGGCGTGCACTAGGCGCTTGCCTTCGAGCACCTCCGCCAAGGCTTCGAGCTGCAGATCCCGTCGCGGCGGCAGCGCCCGGCGGCCGGCCTGCCGGGCGGCGTCGTAGTCCTTCCAGGCGGCCTGGTAGGCCTTGGCGCGCAGAAACGCCTCGCGGATCACGTCGTTCACGCCTTGGCGCGATCCCGGATGGACCGGCTTGGAGCCGCGCTTGGGGTTCTCGCCGAGGGCGAACTTGATGCCCGGCTTGGCTCCTTGGAACAGCAGCCTTTCGGCGTCTCGGCCCCAGCGCATCTTGATCACAGTGCAGCGTCCGCCGATCGGGTTGGCGCTGCCGTGCAGAATGTTGGCCGTGGTCACGCCTCCCGCCAGCGCCCGGTAGATCGAGATGTCCTCCGGGTTCAAGACGTCTTCCATCGAGACCATCGACGAGACCGCCACGGAGCTCTCGTTGATCGAGTCCGCGGCCAAGTGCGAGTGGCAGTCCACGATGCCCGGCAGTACATAGTGGTCCGAAGCGTCGATGACCGTCGCGCCGGCCGGCGCCGTCACGTCCGGCCCCAGCGCCGCAATCTTGCCCCCTTCGATGAGCAACGAAGCCTTTTCGAGCGTCCCATGCGAGACCGTCACGAGCGTGGCGTTCTGAATCAGCGTGGCGGCCGGCGCCAAGGCGGCCGTCAGCAGGGCCAGGACGAGCGGTCTCATTCGGCGTCGTACCTCCGGCCGTCGACGAAGACCATCTCCGGCTTGGCTTTCTTCTCGAAAGGATCGTCCTTGTAGACGACCAGATTGGCGATCTTGCCCGCCGCCAGAGAGCCCAGGCGGTCGTCCACGCCGTACAGCCGGGCCGGCGTGAGCGTCAGCGCCGTCAGGGCGTCCTGCGCGGAGAGACCGGCCTCGACGGCTTTGCGCACTCCGTCGAGCAGATCGTCCGGCGAGTTGGCGCCCTCGGCATAGAAGGCGAACGGGACGCCGACGCGGGCCAGCGCGGCCGGAGATTCCGGAGCCCGCTTGCGAAACTCGAGCGTCCGCAGGGAGGGCTCGGCCTCCGGGTCGGGGTCGTTGGCCGCCTTCGGCCATGAAACATCCACCAGCGCCGCAATCTTCCGCTGCGCGAGGGTTTCGGCGGCGGCCTCCTCGTAGGCCTGCTGCGCGCCGTAGACGATCATCTTCGGCGAGGCCTCCTCGGCGGCCAGCCGCGCGGCGCGACCGATCTCGATCGCCGTGTTCGCCGGATACAGGGCCGGCTTTCCGGCTTCGAGGAGCTCGATCAGCGGCTCCAGCGCCCGGTCGTACGGCGGCCGCTCCAGCCCGGCGGGATCTTCCCGGTAGACCCGCAGCGCCTGCTGCTGGGTGCGAGCGTCCAGAAAGATCTGGCGCACGTAGGCCACGCGGCCGAGCAGGGCTCCCGGGTAGCCGCTGTAAGCCTCATTCGCCTCAGGGATCCGGATGGCCAAGGCGACCTCCGGCTCGACGACCAGCGCCTCGCGCTTGCCCTCTCCCAGGTTCAGCACGGACAGGCGACCCGGAAAGATCCCCTGCTGCGGTGTGACGACCAGCGACGTGAAGCCGCCCGCCCGCCACTTGTCGATGTTCTCGGCGGAGGCCTCGAAGACGTCGGCCGCCCGCAGCCACGGCGTCGTCGCCGGGCGATCCTCGGGCCCCTTGGACAGCGGCCCGCCGCTGGCCTGCCGCGGCGGCGGCGAACCCAGCGTGCTGCGGGCGTTGATGAACCCAGGGTAGACCGTCATGCCGAAGCCGTCGATCGTCCAGGCGTCCGCCGGAATCGCCACCGACGGCCCCATCGCCTCGATCAGGCCGTCGCGCAACACGATCACCCCGACGTCGATCGTCGGCGCATCGACGGGGACGATGCGGGCCTTCTCGATGGCGTAGACGCGCGGGGGATCGGGTTGCTGCGCCGAGAGCGCGGCGGCCAGGAGCAGGAAGAAGCTGAGCCTTCGCAAAACGACCTCGAAAGCCGGACGAGGCGGCCGGAGGGGTCCGCCCGCTCCCAGCCGCCTCGTGGCGAAACATCAGCGTACTACTTTTGTCGCGACGTGGGGCACGAAGTGGACGGCCGGCGCCTTGATCGCTGACCAAACCACTCGGCCCGGCTCCAGCGCCAGCTCCTCGCGCGAAGGTCGCGTCACCAGGGCCGTCAGCGGGAACCCTCCGTCCAGGCGCACCCTTACCAGCGGCCCTTCCGGCTGAACCTCCACCACCGTGCAGCGCAGGTGGTTCCGGGGACTGTCGCGTTGTGGCGGCTCGATGGAGAGCGAGACGTCCTCGCCCCGTATGCAGGCCAACCCGCGCTGGCCCTCCACGGCGCCGTCGACCACCGCCATGATGCTGGCCCCGCCGGCGTCGAGCGTCGCCAGGCCGGCCTCACAGCCGACGACCCGGACCGGGACGACCGTCTCCACCCCGACGGCCTTCGCCACGTCGGCGCCCGCCGGCCGCCCGAAGACTTCCGCGATCGGCCCCATCTGGCGCAGCCGCCCGTCGATCAGGACGCCCATCCGGTCCCCCAGCAGCAAAGCCTCGTTGCGGTCGTGAGTGACGACCAGGGCCGGGATGCCCGCCGCCAGCAGGCGCGACCGCAGCTCCGCGCGCAGGGTTTCCCGCGTGGGGGCGTCGAGGGCGGAGAGGGGCTCGTCGAGCAGCAGCAGCTCCGGCCTGGGCGCGAGCGTCCGCGCCAAGGCCACGCGCTGGCGTTCGCCCCCGGAGAGTCGGCGCGGCTTGCGATCCGCTAACGCTTCGAGCCCGAACAGCGCCAACTGCTCGGCGACCCGTTTCCGGCGCTCCGGGCGGTCCAGCCCGGCGAGCCCATAGCCGATGTTGTCCGCGACCGAGAGGTGCGGAAACAGGGCGTAGTCCTGGAAGAGCAAGCCGACCCGCCGCCGCTGCGGCGCCAGCCAAACGCCGTCCGTTGCATTGAACCAAGGTCTCCCGCGCCAAACGATGCGGCCCGCCGCCGGCCTCTCCAGTCCCGCCAGCGCGCGCAGGATCGTCGTCTTGCCCGCGCCGGAAGGTCCGAACAGAACGGCAATGGGCGCCGAGGCCGCGTCCCAGTCGAACGCCGCCTCGATCGTCCCGCCGCCGGGCAACTCGATCCGGGCGTCGAAGCTCAGCTCATTCGCCATGGGCTCCAAGCGCGGCGGTGCAGCCCGTAGGTCAGCGACAGCGCCGCGAACGACAGAACCAGCAGAAAGGCGGCCGTCTCTCCCGCCGCGGCGTAGTCCAGCGCCTGCACCTCGTCGTAGATCGAGATCGACGCCGTGCGCGTCCGCCCCGGGATGTTGCCGCCCACCATCAGCACCACCCCGAACTCTCCCATGGTGTGGGCGAAGCTCAGCGTCGCCCCGGTCACCAGACCCGGCCACGACAACGGCAGCACCACGCGCTGGAACGTCCGCAGGCGCGAAGCCCCCAAGCACCACGAGGCCTCGATCAGGCTGCGGTCGACGGCCGCGAACGAAGCCGCCATCGGCTGCACGGCGAAGGGCAGGGAATAGAGGATGGAGGCGACCAGCAGTCCCTCGAACGAAAACGGCAGCAACCCGCCGCTGACCGATTCATAGAGCCTGCCGACCGGGCTGCGTGGACCCAGCGCCAGCAACACGTAGAAGCCCAGCACCGTCGGCGGCAGAACGATCGGCAAGGCCACCACGGCCTCGACCAAGAACTTCCAGCGCCGGCGCGAAAAGGCGATCCAAGCGGCCAGTGGCGCACCCAGCAACGCCAACGCCACGGTCGTCCACGCCGCCAGCCGCAGGCTCAGCCCGATCGCCTGCCAGTCCACCCTCAGGACTCCGGGGGGCCGAAGCCGTAGCGGGCTAAGATCGCCTGGCCCGGGGCGCTCAGCAAGAAGTCGCGGAAAGCCTCGGCTGCGGCGGGGTCCTTCGCTCCGGTCAAGATCGCGCCCGCGTGGGCGATCGGCGCGTACGATCCCTCCGGCAGCGGCCAGCTCTGGCCTTCCGGGGCGTCGCTCGAACCGCGTAGCAGCGATTCGGCCACCAGCGCCACGTCCGCGGCGCCGGTTTCGGCGAACTGCAGCGTCTGCGCCACGTTGTCGCCCAGCACCAGCTTGTCCCGCACCGCTTCCGTCAGCCCCAGGTGGGCCAAGGCCTCTTCGGCCGCCCGCCCATAGGGGGCCAGACGCGGGTTGGCAATCGCCACGTGCCGCACCGCCGAGTCCCCCAACGCGGCCGCCGCGTCCACGGCGCCGACCGCCGCCGAATCCTCGCCCGCCCACACCGCCAGCCGCCCGGAGGCGTAGCGAAACGCCCTGCCGCGCGTCAGGTTCTTGGCTTCCAGAGCCTGCGGGTAGTCCGCGTCAGCCGACAGGAACACATCAAACGGCGCCCGGCTCTCGATCTGGGCGAAGAATGCGCCGGAAGAGCCGTATGTCGGCTCCAAGTCGATGGCGGGGTGCGCCTGCTCGAAAGCCGTCTCGATCTCTCCCATCGCGAAGCGCAGGCTGGAGGCCGCCGCCACGGCGAGCTTGTCCCCGCCGCCCGGGCCCGACGAGCAGGCCAAGCCGCAGAGCGCCACAGCGATGAGAAGGCCGCGCAGCATCGGAAACCGCTCAGCTTATCATTCCGCCCCGCCCCGGGCCGGTCCCATGCCGGCGCGATCCTGCTAGAATCCCACCGATATGCGTCATTTCCCTGCCCTGTTGCTGTTGAGCGCCTTGTGTTTGGCCGGCGCGCGGCCCTCGTCGGCCCAGACCGTCGTCCTCGATCACGTCACCTTGATCGACGGCGCCGGAGGGCCTCCGGTCCAGGATGCGGCGATCGTCATTCAAGGTCACGAAATCCAGGCGATCGGTCCTTCGGCAAGCGTGAGCAAGCCCGCCGGCGCGCGGACGATCGACTACAGCGGCAAGACGGTCGTGCCCGGCATCATCAACCTCCACGGCCACGTCGGCAACACCAAAGGCGTCAACCAGGACCGCAAGTTCTTCACCCGCGAGAACGTCATCGACAATCTCCAGACCTACGCCAGCTACGGCGTCACGATGACCACCTCGATGGGCACCGACGAGGATCTGATGATCCAGATCCGCGACGAGCGCAATCGCGGCGGCTTCGAGGGCGCGCGGGTGCTGACCGCCTTGCAGGGCTTCACCACCGTGGGCGGCTATCCGACCACGGCCCCGGGCGTGAAAGGCGTGGCGCAGGAGGTGGCTTCGGCCGCCCAGGCCAAGGTTTGGGTTGACCAGACCGCCAAGAAGGGGGCGGACCTGATCAAGATGTGGGTCGACAGCCACCACGGCGCCTTCGACAAGCTCGGCCCCGAGCTCTACGGCGTGATCATCAAGCAGGCCCACAAGAACAAGCTGCCCGCCTTCGCTCACGTCTATGAGCTCGGCGACGCCAAGGGCCTCGTGCGCGCCGGCATCGACATCCTGGGCCACAGCGTCCGCGACGCCCCGGTCGACCAGGAATTCATCGACATGATGAAGAAGAACGACGTCTACTACGCCACCACCATCACGCGCGAGGAGTCGACCTTCGTCTACCATACGCCTCCCGCCTGGCTGACCGATCCGTTCTTCACCAAGTCCGTCGACGCGGCGACCATCGAGGCCATCAAGACCGACCTGAAGAAGGCGCAAGCCTCCCAAGAAGTGGTCGAGCAGGGCCACGACGACCTGGCCATGGCCATGCAGAACGCCAAACGGCTCGTCGACGCCGGCGTGAACGTGGCCTTCGGGACGGATTCCGGGCCGGCCGGTCGCTTTCCCGGCTACTTCGAACACTGGGAAGCCGAGCTGCTGGTGGAAGCCGGCGTCAAGCCGATGCGGGTGATCGAGGCCTGGTCAAAGTACTCCTCGAAGGCTCTGCGCGTGGACAAGCAATTCGGCACCCTCGAGAAGGGCAAGAACGCCGACCTCATCGTGCTCGACGCCAACCCGCTCGACGACATCCGCAACACGCGCAAGATCCACGCGGTCTACATCGACGGCAAGAAGTTCGACAAGAAGTAGGCGCGCCGGCGCGCCGCACGAGAGACCCGAAGGGCCGAAGCGTGCGCTTCGGCCCTTCGGCGTCTCAGTCCAGGCCGATGTCGATCGGCCGCCGCTCCTGCCAGCGCCCGCGGGTGAAGTCCGGAAAGTCCACCGGCGCGCTGCGGGCGTCCACACTCATCTCCGACAGCGGCATGATCGCGCTCCAGGCCGCCGAATCCCACACGTCGATCGGCGTCTGAGTCCCCTTGCGGACGGCCCGCAGGAACTGGTGCAGCGTCAGGTAGTCCGCGCCGCCGTGGCCCATGCCGTTCGCCCGTTCGTTCAGGGCCTTCCACAGCGGGTGGTCGTAGCGCTCGTAGTAGCCGTCCATCGACTCCCACTCGTGCGGCTTGGGGCTGCGGTCCTCGAGGTAGATCTTGTCGAGCGTGCCCGAATAGATGCCTTCGGTCCCTTGGATGCGCAGGATCAGGTCGTACGGCCTGGGCAGCACGGTGTCGTAGTAGAGCGTGATGGTCACGCCGTTCTCAGTGCGGATGAGAGAGGTGTTCACGTCGCCCTTGGCGAACTGGCGCGTAGCGTTCGCGTGGTCCGCTCCGGAGCGCTTGCGCACGTAGGTGTTCATGCCGCGCGCCTTGCTGCTCATCGACGTGAGGTAGCTAAAACGATCGCCGCGGTGGATGTCCGTCCACCAGGCGATCGGCCCCAGCGGGTGCGTCGGGTAGTCGTTGCCGCGTCGCTCGGTCTGGTACACGCCGCGCCACTTCAAGTCCCCGTGCTCGTCGATCAGCGCCGTCCGCACGTCATGCTGGTAGCCGCCCTCGCAATGCACGATCTCGCCGAGCATCCCTTGCTGCACCATGTTGAGCACGGCGAGAGCGTTGCGGAAGTAGCAGACGTTCTCGAGCATCATGCAGGGCTTGCCGGTCTTCTCGGAGGTTTCGACCAACTCCCAGCACTCCTCCAGCGTGGTCGCCGCGGGGACCTCTGTGGCGGCGTACTTGCCGGCCTTCATGGCGGCCACGGCAATGGGCGTGTGCCAGTGCCAGGGCGTCGCGTTGATGACCGCGTCGAGGTCTTTGCGCTCCACCAGCCGCCGAAAGTCCTCCGGGCCGCGCGAGTAGCCCTCGGGCTTCTCCCGGCCGGCTTCGGTCGCTTGCTGCTGGGCCTTGGCCAACCGCTCTTCGTTGATGTCGCCGACGGCGCGGATCTCCACGCCGGGAATCCGCAACATCGTGCGCAGCAGCGAGCTCCCCCGGTTGCCCACGCCGACCAGGCCGACGCGAACCGGCTCGACCTCCTGCGCCGGAAGCGCGGACGCAGCAGCCCAACCGCCGGCGGCGGCCATGAAATGCCTACGATTCAAGAATCGATTCTTCAATGGCGAAGATCGTATCACGGCTGCGGCCGGTCCGTGGGCCGCGAAACCAGCGCGATGCCCACCAGGACGGCCAGCAGCCCCAGCAGCAGCCGCGGCCCCAAGCTCTCCTGGAACAGCCAGGCCGCCATCACCAAACCCGCGATGGGCGTGGCGAACGAAAAGGCCGTGATCGACCCCGGCGTGTGGCGTTTGAGCAGGTAGACCCAAACAATCAGCGCCAGCCCGCCCACGAACACGCCTTGATAGAGCAGCGCCAGCAGCGGAGCGGCCGAGAGCGGCTGGCGCTCTACCGGATCGGGGATCAGCCAAGCCCCGAGCGCGAAGCCGGGCAAAGCCATCCCGATCTGCCAGAACATCGCCCGTGACGAAGGCATGTTCTGCACGATGCGCTGGATGTAGACGCTACGCGCCCCGACCAAGCACCCCGAGATCGTCACCAGCACGTTCCCCAGCAGGGGCCGCGAGGCGATGCCCGCATCGGGCCGTCCGAGCAGCACGCCGCAGGCTCCGCCGAACGCGATCGCCAAACCCGCCACCCGGGTCCAGGTGAGCCGATCCTGCGGCACGAAGAACGGCGAGACGAGGTTGGCAAAGATCGGCGCGGTATTGATCAAGGCCGTGGCGTAGCCCGGCGATGTCCAGTCCGCGCCGGTATGGAGCATGGCGATCTGTGTGAAAAAGATCAGCGAAAGCATACAAAGATGCCGCCACTGATGACGTTCGGGCCAGAGCTGTACGCCCTGTATGCGCGACCACACGAAGATCGTGAGGCAACTGATGAACATCCGCCAGAAAGCCGTCCACAGTGGCGCCATGGCCGTGAGAGCGACCTTGATGGCGACCTGGTTGCCGCCCCGTGTGACGGCTACGCCGACCGCCAGGACGGCTGATAGGGCCGTGACCGGCAGCCCCGTGCGGGCCGGTGCGGGATCGGGCGCGTCCGTCATCGGGCGCTCGTCGACGGACGGCTCAGTGGGCTCTGACTCCGCTCTTCGGGCATTTTCCAAGGATAGTCGGCGCCTCGGTCCGGCGCTGTCAAGGGGCTGTAACTGCCGTCTCCGTCATGGTTTCCCCGCCTTGACACCCTTCCAAACGGGATGACATTCTATGCCCCATGATGAATCGACGCCGGTTTCTGGCCGGCGCGGCCGCAGCCTCTTGGGCGGCCTGTTCGCGTCGCCCAGCCCGTACCGCGCCCAATATCTTAGTCCTGCTGCCCGACCAGTTTCGAGGAATGGACATTGGCGCCATGGGGAATCCGGAGGTGCGGACGCCGACCATGGACTCCCTCGCCGCGCAAGGCGCGCTGCTGCCTCGCACCTACGCCAACTGCCCGGTTTGCTGCCCCGCTCGCGGCACTCTGCTGACCGGCGAGTTCGCCCACCACCACGGCGTGGACGTCAACGACGCGCCGCTGCCCAACGAGCAGGTCACCATCGCGGAGATCCTCCAGCAGCGCGGCTATCGCACCGGCTTCGTCGGCAAGTGGCACCTCGAAGGCGGCAAGCGGATGCCGGGGTTCGTGCCGCCGGGTCCGCGTCGCCAGGGCTTTGAATTCTGGGCGGCCAACATCTGCAGTCACGACTACTGGGACATGCAGTACTTCCGGGACGACCCGGAGCCCATCCCCATGCCGGGCTACTCGGCGCGGACCTTCACCGACGAGGCGGTCCGCTTTCTCGAACAGGAGTCCGACAAGCCCTTCTGCCTGTTCGTCGAGTGGGGCCCGCCGCACAACCCGTATGTCGCGCCGCCGGAGTACATGAATCTCTATGACCCCGACGGGCTGACCATGCGTGAGAACTGGGTGGACGGCATCCGCACCGGCTCCCGCAGCGATCTCGCCGGCTACTACGCGGCCATCACCTTCATCGACGATCAGGTCAAGCGCCTGCTAGAAACCCTCGACAAGACGGGACGCGCCAACGACACCATCGTGCTGCTGACCTCCGACCACGGCGACATGCTGGGCTCGCAGGGCACCCGGCTGAAGCGTAAGCCCTGGGAGGAGTCCATCCGCATCCCGGGCATCCTGCGCTACCCCGCCGCCATCAAGCCCGCCGACCGCTCCGACCTATTGTTCTCCCAGGTCGACATGGCGCCGACGCTGCTCGGATTGGCGGGCGTGGAGGTCCCGGATTCGATGGACGGGCGGGATCTGTCGAGCTACCTGCTGGCTGGCCCCGACGCGGCCGCCGACGAGCCCGAATCGGTCTATTTGCAGAGCTACACGCCGACCGAGCAAGACGAGTTTCCGCCTTGGCGCGGCGTCAGAACGGCCCGCTACACCTACGCCCGCCAGCAGAACCAGCCCTGGCTGCTCTACGACGACGAGGCCGATCCCTTCCAGAAGGTGAACCTCGTCGACAATCCTGAGCACGCCGAGCTGCGCGCCGAGCTCGACGCGATGACGATGGCTTGGTTCGAGAAGACGGGCGACGACTGGACCGAACGCAACGACCTGCCGTACCGCTGACGCGCCCAGTACAGATCGAAAGGTCCGCGTTTTTGTTGGTACTAAGGGTACTGTCCTGTGGTACCGTCTTGGTGAGGCGGGCCGGTTTGGAACATCCGGCTCGTCTCATCGATTCGATGGCGACTGGCGCGTTTCGCGCGAGCGATGCTCTGGGGGCCGTCGAATCCCTCCATCCGACAACCCGCTCTTACGAGGCTTACCCTCCCCGGTAAGCCTCTTTTTTTGCCGGCTCGGCGAGTCTCGAGACGCACGTCCGCCCGAGAATCCCCATTGAGGACCCCGGGCGGGAGGCGGAAATAATTGATATCGAAGGGGCGGCGCGACGACGACGCTGCGCCGACGGAGCTCAGCCGAGCTTGACGCCCTTGGCGCGCATCTCAGCGACGACGCTCTCGATGCCGCGCTTGTTGATGATCTTGATCGCCTTCGCCGTCAACCGCAGACGGACGAATCGCTTCTCGCTCGGAACCCAGAACCGCTTCCACTGCAAGTTGGGCTCGAACACGCGCCGCGTCTTGTTGTTGGCGTGCGAGACGTTGTTGCCCGACATCGGGCGCTTTCCGGTGATTGCGCAAACTTTGGCCATGTCTTTCTCGACCTCTCGTCGGTATGTCTCGAGCGCAAGCCTCCCCAGTCACTACAAACAGACCAGAACTGGCAGGAGGGCGGCGCAGAGGCCGCGGTTGAGCGCAGATCGAGCGCTAACCCTCTGAGAATATCACAAAACCGTGAAGGCGTCAGGCCTTGGCGCTATGTTAGCTTGGGCGCGAGATGCAACGCACCGGTTCAGCCGCCCTCCTGCGAGTCGCGACGCTTTCGTTGGCCGCCCTGGCCTGGACCGCCGCCTCGGCTCTCCAGACGCCTACCGCCGAGCTGCACTGGTACAAAGGCAACCTTCACACCCACACCATCAACTCCGACGGCGACAGCTCGCCGGACGCCGTGGCGCGCTGGTACAAGGAGCACCGCTACCACTTCCTGGCGCTCACCGATCACAACTACTTCACCGACCCGCAAGGGCTCAATTCCTTTCTGGCGGCCAAGGAAAAGTTTCTGCTGCTGCGCGGCGAAGAGGTCACCGCCTCGGTGCACATCAACGCCTTCGGCCTGAGCAAGACGATCGAGCCGCTGCGATTGCCGACGATCTTCGAGACCCTGCAGCAGAACGTCGACCACATTCGCGCCCAGGGCGCCATGCCGTCGCTCAACCATCCCAACTTCCACTGGGCCGTCTCGCAGGACGAGCTGGCGCGGGTCAACAACCTCAAGCTCTTCGAGGTCTACAACGGCCATCCGACCACCAACGAGCAAGGCGGCGGCGGATCGCCCAGCCTGGACGCCATGTGGGACCACGTCCTCGGCGCCGGCAAGCGCATGTGGGGCATCGCCGTGGACGACGCGCACTCGTTCAAGCAGCTCAGCCCCGACCTGTCCAACCCCGGCCGCGGCTGGATCCAGGTGCACGCCCGCGAGCTCAGCGAGAAGGCCCTGCTCGATGCGATCGACAAAGGCGACTTCTACGCTTCGACGGGCGTCGAGCTCGTCTCCCTCGATCGCGGCGCCGGGCGGCTGTCGCTGGAGATCAAGACCCGCGAGACCGAAAAGTACACGGTGCGCTTTCTGGGCAAGGGCGGCAAGACGCTCTTGGAGACCTTCGAGAACCCGGCCGAGTACCGCCTGAAGGGCGGCGAGCCGTACGTGCGGGCGCAGGTGATCGACTCCAACGGCCGCAAGGCTTGGACCCAGCCCGTCTTCGCCGAATAGCCGCGACCCCCGGCTCGCAGCGACTCCTGCGCTAGAATCGGCGCGATGTTGACCAGGACGTCCCGTCGAGAGTTTCTGTCAGCCACCGGAGCGGCGGCGCTGGCCGCCTGCGCCGGAACGCCCCGGGAAGACCCGCCGGCAAAACGCCCGAACATCCTGCTCGCCTACGCGGACGACATCTCCTACCCCCACATGGGCGCCTACGGGGCCAAGGGCCTGTCCACGCCGGCCTTCGACCGTGTGGCGGCCGAAGGCGCTCTGTTCCACCACTCCTACACCGGAGCGCCGTCGTGCACGCCTTCGCGGAGCTGCGCCCTCTCCGGCCAGCAACTCTACCGGCTCCGCGAGGCGGGCTGCCTGTTCGGCACGTTTCCCGCCGACATCGACGTCTACCCTCTCCTGCTCGAAGCGGCCGGTTACCACGTCGGCCACACGGCCAAGGGCTGGGCGCCCGGCGTCTTGGAACCCGGCGGCCGCACCGCCAGCCCCTGCGGCGAGCCCTATAACAAGCGCCGCTACCAGCCCGGCGAAGTTCTCGACGGAATGAACCTGAACAACTATGCCGAGAACTTCCGGGACTTCCTCGCCGCTCGGCCCGCCGGCGCGCCCTTCTGTTTTTGGTACGGAGCCACCGAGGCCCACCGCAAGTATCAGCCGGGCTCCGGCCTCGCGGCCGGCAAGAAGCTCGAGGACGTCGTCGTGCCGGAGTTCCTGCCCGACACCGACGAGACTCGCAGCGACATCCTCGACTCCTACATGGAGATCGAGTGGTTCGACCAGCACTTGGCCAAGATGCTGGCGATGATCGAAGAAGCCGGCGAGCTCGACGACACCATCGTGGTCGTGACCGCCGACAACGGCATGCCCTTCCCCCGGGCCAAGGCGACGCTCTACGACTGGGGCGTGCGCATGCCCTTGGCCATCCGCTGGGGAGCCAAGGTCCCGGCGGGCAAGACGGTTCACTCGCTGGTGCACCACACCGACTTCGCGCCGACCTTCCTGGAAGCCGCGGGACTCCCCGTGCCGGAGGCTATGACCGGCCGCAGCCTCTTGCCGCTGCTCGAAGATCCCGACGCCCGCGATCCGGGCTGGAGCGACTTCACCGTCACAGCGATCGAGCGCCACGCCTGGTGCCGCCCCGAGGGTGCGCTCTACCCCTCCCGCATGATCCGCACGCCCGACTATCTGTACATCCGCAACTACGAGCCGGAACGCTGGCCGTCGGGCGACCCGGACTTCCAGTCCTCGCACCAAGGCGTCTACGGCGAGATCGACAACGGCGCCTCGAAGACCTTTCTGCTGGCGAACCGGGAGAAGTTCCCGCGAGAGTTCGAGCTCTGCTGCGGCAAACGCCCGGCCGAGGAGCTCTACCAGACCGTCCAGGACCCCTGGCAGACCCGCAACCTGGCCGACGACCCGGCCCACGCCGAACGCAAGAAGGAGCTGGCGGACCGCCTCGACGCCTACCTGGCGCAAACGGGCGACCCGCGCAGCCGCGGCGAATCGCCCTGGGACGACTACCCCTACTACTTCGGCGATCTGGACCCGCGCAAGGCCTGAAGACTGCCGTCAGACCACCGGGTTGACGATTCGGACCCCGCGAAACCGATTGAAGTCCCGGTCGGCGGACCAGAGCTCTCGAACGCCGCTCTCTGCGCAAAGGGTGAACACTCGCGCATCATGGACGCGCGGACCGACCGTCTGCGTCTTCGCCAACGTCTCCCGCAGCCGCGCCCAATAGCCTTGCCGCTCCGCCAGCGCCTCGAAACCGGGCGACGCGGTCCATGCATCCACTTGGGCCAGCGCCTGCGCCAGCGTGCTGGGCGGCTGAAAGACCCGCGGATGGGTCACGATCGCCAAGAACTCGTGCAGACAAGGCCAAGGGATCGCCCAGCGCTGACCGCCCTCCGCCAACTCCCGCAACTTCCGCTCCGCCTGCCTGTGCCAAGGCGAATCGGCGCGGTGGGCGTAGATCAAGATGTTGGTGTCGACGGCGATCATGGCCGGGGTTCGTCGTAGGCGTAGTCGAGCAATTCCTCCCAACTCACGCCGGGGGCGAGACCCTCTCCGCGCACGCTCGCATCCGGCAGCCGGTAGGGCTCCCTCTCCAGGGGATCGGCCAAAACGGCCCGGAGCCCCCTCTCCACGAGATCCCGGAGCGTCGTGTTGGTGGCGGCCGCCCTGGCTTTCGCCTCGTCGAAGAGACCGTCCGCGATCTCGATGGTGGTCTTCATGTCCTTGAGCCTACCAGCTCGAAGGCAGCCGTGATATGGGCGTATGGGTGCTAAGAAACAACCCATATTGTCAACGATGGCCGCAGCGGCAAGCGCAGCCGGATCCGGGACCGACAACCCCCGCAGGATCGGCCTGCGGCTCCCCCGGCTTGATGCCGCGCGCGCGGAAAGTCACAATGAACATCGGCATGAACAATCCATCGGGCGCCTCTCGTCGTGACTTCCTCAGCCGGACCGCAGCCGGCCTCGCCGCCGCGTCGGCCGCGACCCAGCTTCGCGCCGCCGCCGGAGCCAAGGTCTCCGGCTCCAACGACCGCATCAACATCGGCATGATCGGCGTCGGCAACAAGGGCCGCGGACACCAGCGCCAGCTCGCCGCCCGCATCCAGGAGCAAGGCGACATCCAGGTCGTCGCCATCAGCGACATCTACTCCAAGCGCCTCACTGAAGCCGGCGAGCGCTCCAAGGTCGAATCCAAGAGCCTCTATCCCGACTACCGCGAGCTGCTGGCCCGCCCCGACATCGACGCCGTCTGGATCGCCACGCCCGACCACTGGCACGCCCCCATGGCCATCGACGCCATGCGCGCCGGCAAGGACGTCTATCTCGAAAAGCCCATGACCCTCACCATCGACGAGGCCCACAAGCTGGCCTCCGAGGTGAAGGCCACCGGCCGAGTCCTGCAGGTCGGCAGCCAGCACACTTCCGACCTCCGGTACCACCGCGCCCGGGAAGTCATCGAGAAGGGCTGGATCGGCAAGGTCCTGTGGGCGCAGAACACCTACTCCCGCAACTCGGTCTACGGCGAGTGGAACTACCACATCGACGACGAGGGGACGCCTGAGAACATCGACTGGAAGGCCTTCCTGGGCTCGGCCCCCAAGCGGCCCTTCAGCCGGGACCGCTTCTTCCGTTGGCGGAAGTATTGGGACTATTCCGGCGGCATCGCCACGGACCTGTTCTATCACCGCCTCGCGCCGCTGGTGCAGATGGCCGGCATCGACTACCCCACCCGCGTAAGCGCGCACGGCGGCATCTACGTGCACAAGGACCGCGAGGTGCCCGACACCTACGCCACCACCGTCGAGTTCCAGGACTGGTACGCCACCCTCTCGGCCTCGATGGGCAACGCCGCCGGCACGCAGCACTTGCCCACGGTCGTCTACGGCCACGAGGCGACCATCCGGTTCGTCAACGGGGCCGTCCTGGTCACCCCGGAGTATCAGTTCCGCAAGAAGTTCCAGGAAGCCACCGGCAAGAGCGAGGAGCTGGTGATCGAGGTCGACCAGAAGGACGTGTCGGCGGATCACATCGCGAACTTCCTGGCCTCTGTCCGCAGCCGCGAGCAACCGGTCTTCAACGCCGACTTCGGATGCCGGGTGATGACGGCCATCAAGATGGGCGTCGACTCTTACCGCGAAGGCAAAATGCTGGCCTGGGACGCCTCCCGCCAACGCGTAGTCCAGCCGAAAGCCGACCGCCCCGGCTACGAAGGCGACGGCCAAAACCACGAAGAACCGCCCCGCAAAGGCTGAGAGCGTCGGTCCGGCAACCAAAAAGCCCCGGACTTCAGTCTGGGGCTGCAACTCAGCCCCATTACATAGAAACGGCCCCTCGCGAGAGGGGCCGTTTTTTTGTCGAGGACGCGGAAGCCCGGTCAATCCGGATCAGCGGAGCCTCGCGTGGCAAAACCCTTACTATGATCAGCTCGGGAAGCGCCGCTCAGATACACTGTGCGCTATTATTTGCCGGTAATTTTTCGGATGTCAAGGGAGGTATCTTGCTATGGCCCACGGATCGGGCGGCTACAGGCTTGGAATTGATCTCGGAACGAACTCTGTCGGGTGGGCGATCGTCGGCGGAAACCGCATCATCGCAATGGGCTCTCGGATTTTCGACGCCGGGGTCCAGGGAGACATCGAGAAAGGGAAGGAAGAGCCGCGGAACGCTCAGCGCCGACAGGCTCGCCAGGTGAGGCGGCAGTCAGAGCGGCGTGCGCGTCGGCTGCGCAAGGTCTATAACCTGCTGGGGCGCCATGGACTGTTGCCGCCGGCGGGCGATCCCCAACAGCGGCACGACCTATTGCTGCAACTCGACGCTACGCTGCGGTCAAAGTCTCCGAAAAATAGGGCGTCCCCTCACGCGGATGCTCAGACTTGGCTCTACGGGCTGCGGGCTCGGGGCCTCGACGAGAAATTGGAACCTGACGAGCTCGGACGGGCGCTCTTTCATCTGGCTCAACGCCGAGGCTTCAAGTCGGGCCGTAAGGCCGCCTATACGCCCGAGGAGCAAGAAGATGAAGGGAAGGTGCAGGCCGGAATTGAGACCCTTCGGGAAAGGATGGCCACAGCAGGAGCTAGAACACTTGGGGAGTACTTTAGCAGCCTGGATCCCACGGAACGTGAGCAGCGCATTCGCGGCCTCTGGACTGCCAGGGATATGTACGCCCAC
The DNA here is from genome assembly GCA_016125275.1 of Acidobacteriota bacterium. Taxonomy (GTDB): domain Bacteria; phylum Acidobacteriota; class Terriglobia; order Bryobacterales; family UBA6623; genus RI-231. The sequence continues at coordinate 76,868 of WGMB01000013.1, forward strand.
GAGTTTGACGAAATCTGCAAGGCCCAGAACGCCCACCAGCCCGAGTTGCTTTCTGATGCGTTGGTGGCAGACCTCCGCGAGGCCATGTTCTTTCAGCGCCCTCTCAAGAAGGTCCTGCCGGGTCGATGCGAGCTTGAGCCCGACCAGCGCCGCGCTCCGTTGGCCCATCCCGCGGCGCAGCGAATCCGGATGATCCAGGCGGTTAACAATTTGGCGCTTCGGCCGGCTCTCGGACGAGACATCGACCTGACCCAGGACCAACGCAATGCGATTCTCCACATGTTGGAGGCGCATGGCGACGTGACGATGGCCCGAGCGCGGCGCTTGATCGGGGTCGGCAACAAGATGAAGTTCAACCTAGAGGAGGGCGGCGAAAAGAGACTCGTGGGAGACCGCACGGCGCAACACATGCGGCAGGCAATCGGGGAGCTCTGGGACTCGTTGACGCCAAGCCGGCAGGAGCGGATTGTGACCGAGTTACTCGAGGCTGACGACGACATACCAGCTCTCTCCCTCGGTCTCGCGCAACGCTGGGGGCTCGAGCGAGACCAGGCCTTGGCGTTGGCCCGTACGAAGCTGGAGCCAGGCTACGCCGCGCTGTCGTTGAAGGCCATCCGGAAACTGTCGCCGTGCGTCGAGGCGGGCGAGCGTTTCGGAGCCGCTCGCGCCAAAGTATACGGCGCTTCGGCCCATGCCGGCCCGGCTGTCGACCTGTTGCCGCCGGTCCGCAGGCACAGGGGCGTACGAGAGGACGATGTCTTTGCGGCTCTCCGGAACCCCGCCGTGGAGCGCTCGCTGGCCGAGCTGCGCAAAGTGGTGAACTGCCTTCTCCGCAAGTACGGAAAGCCGGACCGCGTTCACGTCGAAGTTGCCCGAGATCTCAAAAATCCTCGGGACCTCCGGGCGCGGCTAAACAAGCGCCGCCTCGACAATGAGAAGACCCGGGCCAAAGCGTTTGCCCAGATTCAGAAAGAGACCGGCAACCCCAGACCCAACCGCAAGGAGATCGAAGCGTATCTGCTGTGGGAAGAGTGTGGAGGATTCTGTCCCTACACCGGATTCTCGATCAGCCTCCGTGACCTTTTCGGCCCCGAGCCGCAGTTCGAAGTCGAGCACATCATCCCGCGCAGTCGCTCCCTCGACGATTCGTTCAACAACAAGACCCTGTGCCATCGCGACGCCAACCGCGACAAACGCAACAAGACCCCCTGGGAGGCCTTTGGGTCCGATCCGGTCCGGTGGGAAGAGATCCTGCAGCGGGTGCGACGCTTCAAAGGGTTGTCCGCCAGATCAAAGCTCTCCCGATTCGAGAGTCCGGAAGTGCAGCTCGATGACTTCACTGAACGCCAGCTCAACGACACCCGCTACGCCTCCAAGCTTGCGGGCGACTATCTGGGTCTGCTGTTTGGCGGACGGGTCGACCCTGGCAATAAGAAGCGCGTCCAAGTGAGTGCGGGCGGCTTGACGGCCCGACTGCGCGCCGAGTGGGGACTCAACGGTCTGCTTGACGACGGCGACACCAAAAATGGCGGCAGGGATATCAAGACTAGGGATGATCATCGGCACCATGCGGTGGATGCGCTCGTGATCGCTCTGACCGAAGAGAGGACGATCCAACAAATGGCTCGAGCGGCCGAACGGGCCGAAGAGCAGCATCGACGACGGTTGGATCTCGCCGCACCGTGGCCCAACTTCGTCCAACACGTTCGAGAAGCGGTCGATCAGATCGTGGTCTCGCACCGCGTCGATCGAAGGGTACAGGCCAAGATTCACGACGATACGCTCTACAGCAAGGCTTACCAGCGGACGCGGAAAGGCAAGCCTGTGGAAATGCGGCGTGTCCGCAAACCGTTGGAGAACATGTCGCCGAAGGAGATTGGGTCGATCGTCGATCCTGCCGTCCGAGCGGCTGTGGCGGCGAAGTTGGAGGAGCTCGGCGGCGACGTTAAGAAATTCCACGACCCTTCAAATCTGCCCAGCCTGCCCAACAAGAAAGGTGGGCGCACGCCCATCCGGTCGGCGAGGATCGAGAGAGCTCAATCCGTGCAAACGATTGGGAAAGGACCCCGCGAGCGTCATGTGGCCCTGGCCGCCAATCACCACCTGGAGGTCTATGCCAACCTCGACGACGATGGCGATGAGATGCGCTGGCAAGGACGGCTGGTGTCGATGTATGAAGCGATGGCGCGTGTTCGAGCCCGGAAGATTGGTTCCGATGTGGCTGTTGTCGAAAAGGACCACGGGAAGAGGACAAAGTTCAAATTTTCACTGGCTCCCGGGGAGACGATAGAGTTGCAGGAACCCCAAGGCGAACCCCGGTTGTATATCGTCCGTTCGATCAGCCAGGAGAGAACTTCAGGGGGCCGGCGGCCGGCGCCGATCGTCGAATTTGTGGACGTTCGCGATGCCCGTCTCAAGAAGGACATCAAGACCGCAAACGCCTGGGGAAAGCGGGCCGTCAATCCTCTGGGAGAGCTTGGATGCCGCAAAGTTCTCGTCAGCCCGGTCGGCGAGGTGTTTCCCGCTCATGACTGACCGGATACTCGACTTCTCCAACGGTCCCGTCAAGCTGAGCGTCCGCTTGGAACAACTCGTGATTGAGCGACCCGACCTCGAGACCGTGACGGTTCCGCTGGGGGATATCGCTGCGGTTTGCGCGGCGCACCCGCATGTGCGCTATTCGCAGGCTGTTTTGGCGGGCCTCGCTGCCGCCGGCGCTGTTTTTGTCGTTTGTGATCGACGGCAGATGCCGACGGCGATGCTTCTGCCGTTGGAAGGACACTGCGTGCAGGCTGAGCGCTTCCGACAGCAGACTGCACTGGCGCTTCCCACGCGGAAACGCCTGTGGCGACAATTGGTGCAGGCCAAAATTCGCGCGCAGGGCCGCACGCTCCAAGCTCTCCATGGTGAAGACGCAGGGCTTCGCCAAATGGCCGAGCGCGTAAAGCTCGGGGACCCGGACAACCTGGAGGCTCAGGCTTCCCAGCGGTATTGGCCGCTGCTGTTCGACGATCCCGGCTTCCGGCGCAAACGCGACGCCGACGACCAGAACCGGAGTTTGAACTATGGCTACGGAGTCCTGCGCGCCCTTGTGGCGCGCGCCCTCGTCGCGGCCGGACTGCATCCGACCTTCGGGCTGCACCATTCGAATCGCTACAACGCGTTCGCCCTGGCGGACGACTTGATGGAACCATATCGGCCCTTGGTCGACCAAGCCGTGGCGTCATCCGTCTTGGAATGGGGTTCCAAGAACCTCGATCAAGCGGGCAAGGCCGACGTGCTCGATGGCCTGCTGGGCCGCTTCTCCTTTCAGAATGAGTCTCGGACGCTCTTCGATTGGCTCTCTCGCCTTACATCATGCCTCGTCGCTGTGTGTTCAGGGGATCGCCGAGACCTGATCGTGCCGGAACTGCAGCCCGCACAGGAGGCCCCACCTAAGAAAAGTCTGGGCCGCGTGCGTGATTCAGCCAAAGAGAAAGCGGGATAGAGCGTTCGCTCAGGGGCGGCGATCAAAATGCTGTCAGCGTACCGGACCATGTGGCTCTTTGCGATGTTCGACTTGCCCGTGGACACCCGCGAAGCGCGTCGCGAGTATGCGCGCTTCCGGAAGACGCTGCTCAAGGAAGGGTTCGTGATGCTGCAGTTTTCGGTCTACGCCCGTTTCGTGCCTAGCGAGGACGCAGAACGCGCCTTTCGCCGAAGGGTTCGGGCGGCGCTTCCCGATGACGGACAAGTGCGGCTCCTTGGAGTCACGGATCGACAGTTCGAGAAGATGGAATGCTTCATCGGCCGAAAACGACGGCCTACCGAGGCTCAGCCAGCCCAGCGGATGCTCTTCTAGCCGGTCCAAGGAAGCGCTACTCCCGCCAAATCAGTAATTTGGCGGGAGCCTAGTGTATCTGAGCGGCGCTTCCCGGCCGACCACAGCGGTTCCTTGCGGATGTTGTAATCGTTGACTAGTGTATCTGAGCGGCGCTTCCCGGCCGACCACAGCGCCAGCGCGATCAACCCCACCAGCAGGCTAGTGTATCTGAGCGGCGCTTCCCGGCCGACCACAGCAGCTCGTACGCGGCGCGCATCCGCATCGGCAGTGTATCTGAGCGGCGCTTCCCGGCCGACCACAGCGTCGGTAGGCCAGGGTGCGCTCCTGGTGCTAGTGTATCTGAGCGGCGCTTCCCGGCCGACCACAGCGGCAGCCGTTCGGCGTGTTGAACCCTTGGTAGTGTATCTGAGCGGCGCTTCCCGGCCGACCACAGCCTGCACCTTCGAGACCACGCCGGAGCGCTGAGTGTATCTGAGCGGCGCTTCCCGGCCGACCACAGCTGCTCGAAGCGCTCACAAAAGTGCCGCTAGAGTGTATCTGAGCGGCGCTTCCCGGCCGACCACAGCGCGCAAAGCTGCGGCCTCATGCACGACTCGAGTGTATCTGAGCGGCGCTTCCCGGCCGACCACAGCTTCCTGGCACAGACCGGCGTCGAGGAGCTGAGTGTATCTGAGCGGCGCTTCCCGGCCGACCACAGCGACCTACGCCCAAGGGCCGCAGCTCATAGTGTATCTGAGCGGCGCTTCCCGGCCGACCACAGCGTCGCGCTGGTCGAGGTAGGGGGCTTGGGAGTGTATCTGAGCGGCGCTTCCCGGCCGACCACAGCCCCTGCGCACGATTCCGCTGAGCCTGCTGGAGTGTATCTGAGCGGCGCTTCCCGGCCGACCACAGCCGGTGGCGAAGCAGAAGGTCAAGATCCAGTGTATCTGAGCGGCGCTTCCCGGCCGACCACAGCTCGACGTTCACCCCCTCGGCCCATGCGGCCAGTGTATCTGAGCGGCGCTTCCCGGCCGACCCACAGCCGCAAGACCACTAAGCGCCATCGTTTGGTGAAGTGGTGAAACCCTGGGTGCCTTCCCCCCCGCCCACCCTCTTCCGCGCCCCGGAGGGGCGCGGCGCCACCCCATCCCGAATTTCCCAATTCCCTAACCCCCGTCCCATCAACAACATCCCCCTCCCACCCCGCCGGAAAGTTTGGTAACCCAAGTTACCCTGGAATCGCGGGGCAAATTCCACTCCTCCACCCTCGCGTGTCAGGTCAAATGCAACCAAAACTGACAAAAGCGGACATTTACGCCCGCGCCCAAACCCGTCAAGACCCTCCCGTCACCGAGCGCCAGCACCGCTTCATCGCCGCTCTGCTCGACCACCACACCCTCAAGGCCGCCGCCCAGGCCGCCTCCGTCTCCGAGCGAACCGTCTACCGCTGGCTGCGGCAGCGCCCCTTCCGAGACGCCCTCCAGCAAGCCCGCCGCGAGCGTTTCTGCATCAGCAACTCGCTCCTCCACCAGCTCGCCCTCGAAGCTCCGGCCAAGCTCGCCGCCATCCTCGACAACCCCGCCGCAGGCCCCTCCACCCAGGTCCGAGCGCTTCACCTGCTGCTCCGCTTCGCCCACCAGGGCGTTGAAATCGACGACCTCGCCGACCGCCTCGCCCGTCTCGAAAACTCCGCCGCCACCCTCTCCCCGAACCAGTAGGCGTCCCATGGTCACCCTGCCCAACCAAGGCCTCCGTCGACGCATCGAACGCCTCGAGCGCCGCCTGCCGCCCCTGCTCGACCGCCCCGAGGTCACCATCCGCGTCTTCGGCAACGAAGAAGGCGGCGGCTACACCATCTCCTCCATCAACTACGGAACCCACGTCGAAACCTTCGCCTTCGACCTCACGCCCTCCGAATACGCCGAGTTCATGGCCCCTGTCGAAGGTGAAGAATCCTTCCCGGAAGACGACCCCGAGCCCCTCCGCCGGCCCCCCTCCACGCCGGAACCGACGCCGCAGCCGCACATTCCCACCAATCGCCGCCAATCTCCCACGAATCCCGACAGAATCGACCCCGTCCTCGCCCACCACCTCCGCCAACCGCAGAACGCGCCGCTCCTCCCCCTCCACAACGCCCCGCCGCCCGCCCGCGACTTCCTCAGCCCCTCCCGCAACTCCCCCGGCTACGGCGTCGTCGCCGAGCCCCGCCTCTCCTTCTCCTCCCCCAAAGCCAAGAACAACCGCCTGAGCTGACGTCCCATTCCTGGGACTGACGCATCCCGCTACCGGACGATCGCGCTAACTCCCTACCGCCTAAGTCCCTTGGAATCGGGCCTCCGGCGGTTTGGCGCTACGGATGCTACGAAGGCCGACGAGCCTTCATGGATCGCGTTCGGCACTCTCGGTCGTCAGCCTGCTCCCGCCGGCTTGCGCTGGGCGCGCGGTCCGGCTATCTTGCAGGACGGCCATGCGCACCCTCTTGCTCGTCCTTTTCGCCGCTCTTCCGCTGGCGGCTCAGCTCACCGAAGACCAAATTCGGGCCGGCTCGGCCGACAACTGGGTCACCTACGGCGGCGACTACGCCTCCTGGCGCCACAGCCCTCTCACCCAAATCAATACCGGCAACGTGCACAAGCTCGTCCCGGCTTGGGTGCGGCAAATTCCCGACGCAAACCGGCTCGAAACCACTCCGTTGGTCTACGAAGGGGTCATGTACGTGACCAATACCAACGAGGTCTACGCGCTCGACGCCCGGAACGGCAAAGTCATCTGGCATTTCGCCGCCGACTGGGTGAAGCGCCAAAGCCAGAACCGCGGCGTGGCTCTGTGGGGCGACCGGGTCTACTTCATCACCTCCGACTGCCACCTGGTCGCGCTCAACCGCTTCAACGGCGCCGTCATCTGGGACAAGGAGTTCGCCTCCTGGGAAAAAGAAGGCTACTGGTCGAGCTTGGCTCCGCTGGCGGTGAAGGGCAAGATCCTGGTCGGGACGGCCGGCGGCGGCTCCGGCCAGCGCGGCTTCGTCGCGGCTCTCTCGGCTGACACCGGTGAAGAGGTTTGGCGCTTCTGGACCGTCCCCGCCGAGGGCGACCCGGGCTCGGAGACCTGGGGCGGCTTTCCGGCCAAGTGGAGCGGCGCCCCCACCTGGACCACCGGCTCCTACGACTCGCAGCTCAACACCATCTACTGGCCCACCGGCAACCCCTGGCCCGACTTCTATGGCGGACGCCGCCGCGGCGACAACCTCTACTCGGACTCCGTCGTGGCGCTCGACGCCGACACCGGCAAGCTCAAGTGGCATTTCCAGTTCACCCCGCACGACGAGTGGGACTGGGACGCCAACGAGACCATGGTCCTGGTGGACCGCGAATTCAAGGGCCAGATGCGCAAGCTGCTGTATCACGCCGACCGCAACGGCTTCTACTACGTGCTCGATCGCGAGACCGGTAAGTTCCTGATGGGGCGCCCGTTCATCAACGAGCTCAACTGGGCTTCAGGCCTGGACGAGGTGAGCGGGCGGCCGCTGGAGATTCCTGACAAGCGCCCCACGGCCGGCGGCAACCGCATCTGTCCGTCCGTGCGCGGCGCCAGCAACTGGATGTCGCCGAGCTACCACCCGGAGACGGGCTTGTTCTATGTGGTCACGCTCGAGAAATGCGACATCTACACCAGCTCGGCCCAAGAGCCGGTCCCCTCGACGGGGTTTCGCGGCACCGGCGGCGAACAGGTCCCCGCCGAGCCGGGAACCTTCTACCTGCGCGCCCTGCAGCCGAACACCGGCGAGCTCGCGTGGGAGTATGAGATGCCGGGCCCGGCGGTCATGTGGGCCGGCACGGTTTCGACCATGGGCGGGTTGATCTTCTCCGGCGATGACGACGGTCACCTGGTCGCGCTGGACGCCAAGACGGGCAAGGACCTGTGGCACTTCCAGATGGGGACCGACATCTACGCCTCGCCGATCACCTACGCGGTGGACGGCAAGCAGTACGTCATGATCGCAACGGCGACCGACTTGTTCGCCTTTGCTCTATTCGAGGAGGCGGGCCGTTAGCTTGCCGCGGAGAGTAACCGCTGAGCCGCGCGCCACGCCAATTCGCTTCTGCCGCCCGTTTTGCGACGCTCGGGCGAGCGCCCTTTTTGCGAGCGACATCTCCTGATGCATTTCAACAAGACTCTCGCGGTCGCCTTGGCGACCACGCTCTTCGTCCAGCCCCTGGCCGTGACGGCGCAAGAGTATCACCGTTCGAAGATTGACTACAGCAGCGGAGCGGACACGTGGCCGAACTTCATGGGAGCTTTCGAGATCCCGGATGTTCCGCAGGTCAATCTGGCGAACTCGAACCGTTTGGAGCAGTTGCTCCGCGACGGGAACCTGTACCTGTCGTTGAGTGACGCGCTGGCGCTGGCCATCGAGAACAACCTGGATCTGGAGCTCGCCCGCTACAACCCCCTGGTGGCCGCGACGGACGTCTTACGCGCCAAGTCCGGTCAGCAGCTCCGCGGCGTCCAGACGCAGATCTCGACGCTGTCGACGGGCAACTCGGTCGGCGGCGGCGGCGGCGCCCAGCAGAACCAAGTCACCGGCATCACGCAACGAGCCGGCGGCGGCGGCGACAATGGCGGCGGCGGCTCCACGGGCGACGCGTCGAGCTTTTTCGGCACGCAAGCAGTGAGCCTGGACCCGCAGTTGTTCGGCAATCTGAGCTGGGGCCACTTCTCCAGCCCGCAGACCTCGGACTTCGTCACCGGGACGAACAGCTACGTCAACGAGCAGACCAACTCGAACCTGGGCATTCGCCAGGGCTTCCTGACCGGCGCGACGGCGAGCTTGACGTGGGCGAACACGCAGTTGTCCACCAACTCCCGCCGCAACAACTTCGACCCCAACATTCGCAGCAACGTGACCTTGAGCATTCGGCAGCCCTTGATGCGCGGCTTCGGCCTGGCGGTCAATAGCCGCAACATCGTGGTCGCCAAGCGCAACCAAGAGATCTCCGACCTGGCGTTCCAGGACCAGTTGATCACGATCGTGGTGCGGGTGCAGCAGCTCTACTGGGATCTGGTGAGCCTGCGCGCGAACGCCGAGGCGCAGCGCGAGGCGCTGGGGCTGGCCCAGAAGCTCTATGAGGACAACAAGCGGCGCGTGGAGATCGGCACTTTGGCGCCGATCGAGATCGTCCGCGCCGAAGCCGAAGTCGCCACTCGCGAAGAAGGCCTGACGGTGGCCGAGACGCAGGTCCGCGTGCAGGAAACCCTCATCAAGAATGCGCTGAGCAAGAACGGCTTGGCCTCGCCGTCGCTGTTGCAGGCTCACATCATCCCCACCGATCGCATCACCGTCCCGCCGGTCGAGGACTTGGGAAGCATCGAGGAGATGATGGAGTCGGCCGTGCGGATTCGTGTGGACGTGCAGCAGGCGCGGGTGCGACTCGGCAACGCCGACATCAACCTCAAGGCCATCCGCAACGGCCGGCTGCCGCAGCTCACTCTCGCCGTCGATGTGACGAACAACGGCCTGGCGGGCCAGATCAACGATCACTTCGTCGGCACCGACGCGGCGAACCCCTTCTTCCTCGGCGGCATGGGGAACGCCCTCGGTCAGATCTTCCGGCGTAACTTTCCGGACTACTCCGTCGGCGTGAACATGACGATCCCGATCCGCAATCGACAGGCGCAAGCCGACTTGGCGGCCACGCTGCTGCTGCAGCGCCAATCGGAGATCCAGATCCGGCAAACCGAGAACTCGGTGCGCGCTCAGGTGCAGAACGCCGTCATCGGCGTGGAGCAGGCGCGGGCCCGCTTCCAGACGACGGTAAAGAGCCGCGAGCTGCAGGAGAGGACGCTCGAAGCCGAGCAGAAGAAGTTCGACCTCGGCGCCTCGACCATCTTCCTCGTTGTGCAGGCGCAGCGCGATCTGGCGCTGGCGAAATCCGCCGAAATCGCCGCCATGAACAACTATGTGATCGCCAAGATCGAGCTCGACCGGGCGACCGGAGAGACGCTGGCGGCCAATGATATTTCGATGGCCGAAGCGCAGGAGGGCGTCGTGAATCGCCCTGCGAGCGCGCTGCCGTAGCAGCCTTTGGAAGCGGCGGCGAGGCGGGACGGATTTGCTATCCTGCGGGGTACCCCGGCCCGTCTCAGAAATCCGTCAGGAGTCCCCTATTGCCAAGCCCCAAGCTCACCATCACTGACCAACGCACGGACAAGGCTTACGAGCTCACGATCGAGAACAGCTCCGTCCGCGCTCTCGACCTGCGTCCGATCAAGGAGAATCCCGAAGAATTCGGGATGTTGAGTTACGATCCGGGCTATACCAATACGGCCTCGTGCACGAGCCGCATCACGTTCATCGACGGCGACAAGGGCATCCTGCGCTATCGCGGCTATCCGATCGAACAGTTGGCGGAACAGTGCACCTATACCGAGGTCGCCTACCTGCTGCTGTACGGCGAGCTGCCGACGGCCGCTGAGCTCAAGGTCTGGAACAAGGAAATCAAGGACCACACGATGGTCCACGAGAACATCAAGAAGTTCATCGACGGGTTTCACTACGACGCCCATCCGATGGGCATGCTGGTGAGCACGGTCGCGGCGCTGTCGACCTACTACCCCGACGCCAAGAACATCGGCAGCCGCACCAATCGCCGCCTGCAGCAGTTGCGGCTGATCAGCAAGATGCCGACGCTGGCGGCCTACGCCTACCGCCACAGCCAGGGCCTGCCGTACATCTATCCCGACATCGAGCTCTCCTACACGGAGAACTTCATGAACATGCTGTGGCGGCGGGCCGAGCCCAAGTACGAGCCCAGCCCGGTGCTGGCCAAGGCTCTGGACGTGCTCTTCATCCTGCACGCTGACCACGAGCAGAACTGTTCGACGAGCACGATGCGGACGATCGGCAGCTCGAACGCCGACCCCTACGTGTCGCTGGCCGGCGCCTGCGGCGCCCTCTACGGCCCGCTGCACGGCGGAGCCAACGAGGCGGTCCTGACGATGCTCGACGAGATCGGCTCGATGGAGAGGATCCCGTCGTTCATCAAGGAAGTCAAAGAAGGCGAGCGGCGTCTGATGGGCTTCGGCCACCGCGTCTACAAGAACTACGACCCGCGGGCGAAGATCATCAAGAAGATCGCCGACGACGTCTTCGAGATCACCGGCCGGAACCCGAAGATCGAGCTGGCCAAGGAGCTCGAGCGGATCGCTCTCGAAGACGACTACTTCGTGAAGCGCCGGCTGTATCCGAACGTGGACTTCTACTCCGGCATCATCTACGAAGCCATGGGCTTCAAGCCGGAGATGTTCACGGTGCTGTTCGCCATCGGCCGTACGGTGGGCTGGCTGGCGCACTGGGAAGAGCTGATGGAGGACCCGGAACGTCGCATTGCCCGGCCGCGGCAGCTCTACTTGGGACCCAACGAGCGCGAGTTCGTGCCCATCGAGGAGCGCTTGGGCCGGCTGCAGAGCCAGCGCGTCTGAGGCTTTCCGCAAACGATCCAGACGGGGCCGGATTCTCGTAAATCCGGCCCCGTTTTGCGTTTGGGCCGGACACAAAAATGAGAACGGCCGCGCTCTCGGGGGAACGCGGCCGCAAAATCTTTGGATGGATACGAGGCTAGAGAGCCTTCTGGAGAGCCTCGCCCAGCGTCCCGACTTGATCGGTGCGCGAGCCTCTCTGTTGATCGTCACCCTCGGCCTTCGCCCGTCGCGCACGGCGGCGCGCCGAACGGGTGGGGCCCTTTTCGCCCTTGGGGTGGGCGGCCTTCGCGCGCAACAGCTTGCCGTCGATCGGCGCGCGGTTGAAACGGCGAATGATCGCCTGCATTTCCTCTTCGTTGGGAGCTTCAACGAAGGCGTAGCCTTTTGACTCCTGGGTTTCGAAGTCCCGGATCACCCGGATCGCATCCGACACCAGGTCGCTGCTGTCCAGCCACGACTTGATGTCATCCGCAGTCACCCATTCAGGGAGGTTGCCGAAGTAAATGTTGTAGGCCATTCCGACGCGGAGATTCCTAGCTCTTGGTGGTTTTACTTTTGCCTGTTGGTCGTAGAGTGCGGCAAGTTGCAGAACTGCGCCGCCGCACACGGATGGCGAGTCAAAAGCACCTTGAGTGTAGCACACACGGTTGCCAAGTGGGCAACACCCGTCCCTGGGCGGAAAGGCGCTGGGGCGGGCGGGGAACCTGATAACCTGCGGGCTCCTGATGTCCACGCCCGAGCTGCAGCGCCGGTTGACGGTCTTCAACGCGACGACCATCAACATGTCCAACATGGTCGGGATCGGGCCGTTCATCATGATCGCGCTGATCCTGAAGTCCTTGGGCGGCCCGCAGGCTTATGCGGCGTGGCTGACCGGGACTCTGATTGCGATCGCGGACGGCTTGGTGGTGGCCGAGCTCGGCGCGGCCCTACCGGCCGCCGGAGGCACCTACGTCTTCCTGCGGGAAGGGTTCGGACCACGGCGCTGGGGGCGGCTGCTGGCGTTTCTGTTCGTATGGCAGATCCTGTTTGCAGGCCCGCTGGAGATCGCCAGCGGCAACATCGGCCTGGTGCAGTACTTGCAAGTCTTCTGGCCCGGCATGACGCCGCTCGAGACGAAGCTGCTGGCGGCTGGGATCGGCGTCTTCCTGATCTTTGCGCTCTACCGCCGGATCGGCTCGATCGCCCACATCATGGCCTGGCTCTGGGGCGCCATGCTCGTCACCACCGGATGGGTGATAGTGAGCGGCCTGCTGAGCTTCGACGCGGCGCTGGCGTTCGATCTGCCGGCCGACGCCTGGAAGCTCGACGGGAGCTTCTTTCTCGGCCTGGGCGAGGGTTCGGCGGACGTGCTGTACCTGTTCCTGGGCTACTACCAGGTGTGCTACCTGGGCGCGGAGGTGCGCGACCCGGGCCGGACGATTCCTCGCGCCGTGATCTATTCGGTCCTGGCGGTGGCGGTCATCGACATCGCGATCTCGTTCTCGTTCATCGGCGTCGTGCCGTGGCGGGAGGCCATCGAGTCGCAGTTTCTCGGCGCCACCTTCGTGGAGAGGATCTATGGGAGCTGGGCGGCGCAACTACTGGCCGGGCTGATCGTCTTCACGGCCTTCGGGTCCATCCTCGCTCTGCTGCTGGGCTACTCACGGGCGCCGTACGCCGCCGCGCAGGACGGGATCTTCTTCCGCTGGTTCGGCGAGTTGCACCCGACCAAGGATTTCCCGCACCGGTCGCTGCTGCTGATCGGCGGCGGGGCGATCGCGGCGAGCTTCTGGAGCTTGGAGGACGTGATCAAGGCCCTGATGGCGGCGCGCATCCTGATCCAGTTCATCGGCCACACCATCGCGCTGTTTCTGATCCGCGCGCGGCGGCCGGACATCGAGCGGCCCTTCCGGATGCCGCTGTATCCCTTGCCGGCGCTGATCTCGCTGGTCGGGTACGTCTACGTCTTCGTCAGCCTGGGGCCGCGGTTCATGGCCTTCGGCGTGGGAACCCTGCTGCTGGGGACGGCGGTGTATCTGGCGGCGGCGAAGACGCAAGGGGAGTGGCCGTTCGAGCCCGCCGAGGCCGGCCGCTGAGAGGCTGTACGCTGGAACGACGATGGCGACTCTTTCGATCTGCGTCTACTGCGCCTCGAGCGGCGCCGTCGACGAGGCTTACTTCCAGGCGGCCCGCGAGGTGGGCGCCGAGATCGGGCGCAGAGGCCGGCGGCTGATCTATGGCGGGACCGACGTAGGGCTGATGGGAGCCGTCGCAGCGGCGGCGCGCGAAGCCGGCGCGGAGGTCCACGGCGTGATCCCCGAGGCGATCCGCCAGGTCGGCATCGCCGCCGAATGGGTGGATGAGTTGGTCGTGACGCCCGACCTGCGGGCGCGCAAGGCCGAGATGGAGCGCCGCGCGGACGCCTTTCTGGCCTTGCCGGGCGGCTTTGGGACGCTGGAGGAGCTGTTCGAGGCGATCACGCAGCGCCAGCTCCGGGCGCACAACAAGCCGATCGTGCTGCTCAACACGGCCGGCTTCTTCGACCCGCTGCTGGCGTTGTTCGAAGAGCTCTACCAGCGCCGATTCGCGCGCAGCGAGCATCGGCAGCTCTACGCCGTGGCCCGCGACCCGGTCGAGGCGCTGGACTTGGCGGAGGCGCCGCCGGCCGAGCCCCTGCCGCCAAAGTGGTTTTCGCGCTGAATCGCTGCCGGGCCGGCTCTCTGCGGCGAACAAACGTCCGTGCAGCTTCGTATGCACGGCATGCACAATCGCAATTGGCGGAAGGGCCTTCGCCTCGCATCCTTGGGAGCGGCTCTGGCCGCCGGCAGCTTCGTCGCTAGCGGCGGCATCATTCGGCATGACGTCGAGCTCGAGCAGTACGTTCGGCTGGCCGCGGAGCCCGCCTTTCGGAGCGTCGGCCGATACGCGGACGCGGCCGACCCGGACGACGTTGCGGGAGGCGTCCTGGTCGCACCGCGTTGGGTGCTGACGGCCTCGCATTTCCTGGGCGAGCAGTCGACTTGGACGTTCGGCGACAAGGAGGTGTACCACGCGGTCCGCGTGGTCCGGCATCCCCGGGTCGGCCAAGGGCCTCACGAGGCGCAGTGGAGCGGTTTCGACCTGGCGCTCGTCGAGCTGGACCGTCCCGTGGCGAATGTCGCTCCGGCAGTTCGCTACCGCGGTCGAGCCGAGGTCGGCGCGACCGTGACCAAAGTCGGCTACGGCTATGTGGGAAATGGCAGGGACGGCATGAAGGCGCCGCCCACCCAGATGCGCCTGGCCGGCCAGAATGTGATCGATGCGGCCGGAGGAGAGCTCGACGGCCGCGAATTTTCGTCCGATGTGCTGGCCTTCGACTTCGACGGCCCGGGGGCGGCCGAGGCGAACCGGATGGGCTCGCCCGAGCCGCTGCCGCTGGAGATCGGAGGTTCGAAAGGCGACAGCGGCGGCGGAGTGTTTCTGGAAGAAGACGGGGAGTGGCGGCTGGCGGGGATCGTGTCCGGCGCGCTGAGCCGTCAGATCCGCTATGGGGCGGTCGCCGCGCTCGCCAGGGTCTCCTCCGCCAACGATTGGATCGATTCGGTCGTCGGCGAGCCGGCCAAGCCTTGAGAAGCCGAAACGGCGCGCCTTGGGAGGCGCGCCGCGTCGGACGGACGGCAGCTGCGAGGGGCGGGCCGGCGCCCTATCCCCACCAAGTCTCGCCTTCGGCCAAGTGCGCCCGGACCACGTCCGGATTCAGGTCCGCGCCGAGGCCGGGCTTCGTGTCGTTGATTCGTAGGAAGCCGTTCTCGATGTAGGGTCCGTCGAGCAGCAACACCTTGTCCATCCAGTCGCCCTTGCCTGTGACGGTCTCGCAAGCCACGAAATCGCGGATTGAGCCCGCCCACTGGCAGGTCGACCAGGTGTTGAGCTGGCTGCCGGTGTTGTGGGTCGCCATCGGCATGCCGTAGAGCTCGGCGAGGTCCGCGATCCGCTTGGTCTCGGTAAATCCGCCGCTGTTGCGGAGGTCAGGGTGGAGGATGTCGGCGCCCTGGTTGACGATGAATGGCTGGAAGCCTTGGCGCCGCGTGAGGTTCTCGCCCATGCAAATGGGCACGCGCGAGCCGGCCGTGAGCCGCGTCCAGGATTCGGAGTAGTCCACCAGCAAGGGGTCTTCGAGGAAGATTGGGGCCATGTCCTCCACGGCGTACGAGATCTGCAGAGCGGTGCGCACGTCGTACTCCCAGTGGCAGTGCACGGCGATGTCATGCTCCCAGCCGACGGCTTCGCGGCAGTTCTCGAACCCTTCCTTGATCTGGCGCAGCTCCAGCGTCGTCAAGATCCGGTTGTTGGGGTCGCGGGCGTGGTCCTTGGCCGGGTCGGTGTGGCGGAAGCCGAACTTGTGCATCGAGAAGCCGGCCGGGTCGGCCTTCACCTTGGCGGCCCATTCGCGGCAGGAGGCCTTGTCGAGCAGGTTGCGCGGCGACGCGTGGTCGTAGACCCGCACTTTGTCGCGGAACTTGCCGCCGAGCAAGACGGTGGTGGGCGTTTTGAGGATCTTGCCGGCCAGGTCCCACAGCGCCATGTCGATGCCGGACACCGCTCGCATGAGGTTGTGGGCGGAGCCGTCGGTGCGGGTTCCGCTCAGGCTGTTGGAGCCCTCGCCCGAGAGCGTGTAGATCGTGTCGATTTCGAGCGGGTCGCGGCCGACGAGGAAGTCCTTCATGGCCAGCACCTGCTGTTTGACGCCGACGCCCGGGCTGCCGTAGGCCTCGCCGATGCCGTAGAGCCCGTCGTCAGCGACGATCTTGACGAACGTGTAGGTCCGTCCGCCCTGCATGAGCATGACTTGGACGTCGCGAATCTTGACGCGCCCGGTCTCGGCGGCGGCCAGCCGCTGGAACCGATCGAGAAACGTCGCTCCGAAGGCCGCGCCGAGAAACTGCCGCCGAGACGGCAAGTAGCTGTGCTTCACAAGAAATACCCTCCTCTCACCTACGGCCCACGCCGTTGGCCGCAGACAGAGTAGCGGAAGGCGAGCTCCGCTGCAAAGGACGAAAGGTCTTGGGCGGGCTCACCTCGGAAGATTGCAGGGCAAGGACTAGCGATCCCCGGCGGCGGCGCAGTGAGCGAGCAACCACAGCGCATTCTCCCTGACCTGAGGAATTGCATCGTGCGCTAGGCGCTGCAACTGGGCTCTGGCGTCCTCTGAATCCCTTGCGACCAGATCGAGGAGAAGCGCCGTGAAACCGTCGTTGTCGCACCCGTCGTCAATGCCGCGCTGGTACGCGATCAACAAGTCCCGCAAAGCCGATAGCCCCTCCAAGTCAGCAATCGGCCAAGCCGCCGCCTCTCGGACAAGCGCTGATCTGTCCCCAAGCAAAGGACGAAGCAGCGGTAGGTCGGCTTGTCTCGCTTCGCGACGGATTGCCTCGCACGCCTTGACGTATGTGTCCCCGCCGGGCAGTGCCTCATCCGTCAGGTCTGCAATCAGGCCCTTGTCAAATTCAACGCGGGCATGACCCCGTGAGTGGATGTTTCGCGACACGCGCACGTCAGGATTTCGGAGTGACGGCCATCTCAACGTGGTCCAGGTCGCAACGGTCTGCCATCTTCCACTTGCGCAATCCTGCAATTGAGCTTTGATCGTACGGCCGTCTCGAACGAATTCGATCAGCCTGACCTGACCGGAGAGGACGCCTTGGAAGCAGGATTGAAACTTCTCCACCACGTCGCTGTCGGAACAGGGGAACCATTCGCAGAAGAAGCTATCGCCAACCCACAGGCACAGCAGATCGCCTTGAAGGTTCGCTCCGACAGCAAATACGAGACCCGGCTGAACGCCGAAGGAGACCTCCAGTTCGACAGGTGTTTCGGGATCACTCTCGCGCCAACTGGCGTTCAATAACTTGCATTGAGATGCAACGGCCTCGAATACCGTTCGGGCCCGTTCTCTGTGGTCTGGGTACACGGCGATGCTCCAAGGCTATCGGACCCAGAGGGCCGCTTCGCGAAAAACCCGTGAGAAACCTTTGGCCCCAGCGACTACCTTGATTGTGGGAGCTGATTCGACCTTGCTTGGAGAGCCGTCCCAGGAGGCCCTGTATGCGGACGCCGCCGGCGAGTACGGCGCCGCCATCGGGCGGGTCGCGCGCGGCTATGAGATGGACCCCGAGAAGCGTCGCGACCTGCTCCAGGAGATTCACTTCCAGTTGTGGCGGAGCTTCGCGTCGTTCGACGCCCGCTGCTCGCTGCGGACCTGGGTCTATCGCGTCGCCCACCATGTCGGGGCGTCCCACGTGATCCGCGAACGCCGCCGGTTCTCGACGCTGTTGAGTCTGGAAGAGATGGAGACGATTCCGGACGCCGACCCGACCGACGTCGAGGCGGACGCGGACCGGCGCAGGAACCTCGACCGCCTGGAGCGCCTGATCGGGCAGCTTCGGCCGCTCGACCGGCAGGTGATCATCTCGTATCTCGAAGATATGGACGCCGCCTCGATCGCGGAGATCACAGGCCTTTCGCCGGGGAGCGTGGCGATGAGGATTCACCGGATCAAGAACATCTTGGCGCGCCGGTTCCACGGCGGGAGGTAGCAGCCATGCCTGACAATATTTCTGAAAACGATCCGAGAGCGATCTGGCGCCAGTCGGCCGAGCCCTTCGAGCTGAAGATCGGAACGCAGCTTCTGCGGCAGAGGGCAAAGGACTTGCAGGCCAAGAGCCGCCGCGAGTCGCTCAACAGCGTCGTCCTGGGCGGCTTGGTTGCCGCGGGCTCAATCTACGGCAGCGTTTGGACCGCCTCGTCTGCGGTTCGTGTGTGGTTCTTGGCGACGGCGGCGTGGGCCTTGTTGGGACAGTACTTCCTGCAGCGCGCGCGGGGAGAAGCGTCGCAGCCGGAAGAGGCGGGTCTGCGGACCAGCCTGGATTCGTGCCGGCGGGAGCTCGAACGGAGCATACGGTTCGAGCGCGGGATGCTGGTGTGGCTGGTAGGGCCGCTGCTTTCGGCATTCGGCGCGCTGCTGGGTCCTTTGGTGATTGCGGTTGGGGGGAAAGGGCTGCTCGTGAAGGCGTCGCCCTTTCTGGCGCTGCTGGTTTCCTGGGCGCTGGCGATGGTCGTCATCCGGCGAAGCCAGGAGCGCAAGTACCGGCGCGCCATCGAAGAGCTGGACCAAATGGAGCGCGAGGCGCGGGGCGCGGGGGCTCGGAAACACGCGGCAATGATCTGGAAGGAGGACGAAGAATGACGAGGCTCGAGAAGGCGGTCCGCCGGTTGTCATGCATCGTGGCGGCGGGTTTGATCCTGGGCGGGGCGAGCTGGATTCAGGCTCAGGAACCCGAAGGGCTGGCCGGGACCTGGCAGGGCGCCATCGCGATCGGACCCAACACGCTGCGCGTGAAGCTCGAGGTGTCGAAGACCCGCGACGGGATCTACCTGGGGACGCTGGTCAGCATCGATCAGGGCGGCGCGAGGATTCCAATCGACCGCATCGAGGGCGAGGGCGACCAGGTACGGTTCGAAGCGCGGGCGGTGAAGGGCTCGTTCGAGGGAACCATGAATGCCGACAAGAGCAAGATCAGCGGCACATGGTCGCAAGGTCAGCCGCTTCCGTTGGTGTTCGAGCGCACGGGCGAAGCCGCCGAGCCGGCAACGGCTGCCGAACCGCCGAAGCGCGGCGCCCATCCCTTGGGCCTTCCGCTGGTCCTGGATGTGGGGTTCGCGCCGACGCCGTTCCAGGCAGACGGCAGGACGCATCTGTGCTACGAGTTGCACATCACGAACTGGAGCGCCGGCGAGGCGCTGCTGAGTCGAATCGAGGTGCTTGCCGGCGACTCCCCCTTGGCGAGCTTCGAAGGGGCGGAGCTGAACGGTCTGCTGGCGCGGCCGGGCGCGCCGGGCGTGGAGGACAGGCGGGCCCTCGGCGCCGGGCTGCGGGCGGTCGCCTATCTCTGGATCACAATCGAGGACGGGGCTGCGGCGCCAAGGTCTCTGCGCCACCGCATCACCGCTGACGGCCTCACCGTCGACGGCGGGGAGGCCTCGGTCTCCACGGCGAAGCCGCTTGTGCTCGGCCCGCCGCTGCGGGGCTCGGGGTGGCTGGCCGGCAACGGGCCGGCGAACGACTCCATCCATCGGCGCGCCCTGCTGCCGGTGGAAGGCAAGGCGCGCCTTGCGCAGCGTTTCGCCATCGACTGGGTGAAGCTGGGGGCGGATGAACAGTCCTTCGAGGGAGATCGGCAACGGAACGAGAACTTCCACGCCTACGGCGAGGACGCGCTGGCGGTCGCCGACGCCACTGTGATCGCCACCAAGGACGGCATCCCGGAGAACGAGCCGGGTCCACGATCGCGCGCCGTCCCGATGACTCTGGAGACCCTGGGCGGGAATTTCGTGGTTCTGGGGCTGCCGGGCGATCGCTACGCCTTCTATGCCCACCTTCAGCCGGGCAGCCTGCGGGTGAAGCCGGGGGACGCGGTGAAGCGAGGTCAAGCGCTGGGCTTGGTGGGCAACTCGGGCAACAGCACCGAACCGCATCTGCATTTCCACGTCAGCGACGGGCCTTCTCCGCTGGGCTCGCAAGGGATCCCGTATCTGCTCGACTCCTATGAGTTGCTCAGCGGCGACAGCCCGGGCCGGCGCGAGCGGCAACTGCCGTTGCAGGATGACCAGGTGTCGTTTCCGGAGTAGCGCTAGGGGCCCGGGCGGACGCGCGGCCCGCTGCGTGGGATCGAGCCCGGAAGCTCCCGGCCGCTGTTTGAGAAGCCGGAAACGACTGTGCTACCTTCAGCATTACTACAAGGAGCGAGGACAGCCGTGATGCGTGCGCTGGGAATGATCGAAACGAAGGGCTTGATCGGCGCGGTGGAAGCCGCCGACGCGATGGTCAAGGCCGCCAATGTGACGCTGGAAGGCCGCGAATACGTCGGCGCGGCGCTGGTGCTGGTCACCTGCCGCGGGGACGTGGGAGCGGTGAAGGCCGCCACGGACGCCGGCGCCGCCGCGGCGCGCCGGGTGGGCGAGCTCGTCAGCGTGCACGTCATTCCGGGCCCGCACGAAGAGACGGAAATCGTCGTCCCCAGCAACCTCGTCTCGCAGGCCGACTAAGAGCGGCTGACGGCCGGCCATGCTGGAAGACAAGGACCTTCGCTCGCTCCAGGAAGTTCGCCGGAAAGTCGACCTGGCTTGGCAGGCTTTCCAAACCTACCGTAGTTTCACGCAGGAGCAGGTCGACCGGATCGTCGACGCTGTCGCCGCGGCGGCGCGCGCCAACGCGGTGCGGCTGGCCGAGATGGCGGTCGAAGAGACCGGCTACGGCAACGTTCACGACAAGATCGCGAAGAACCTGCTCAACTCGGACGCGCTGCACACCTATATTCGGCCGATGAAGACGGCCGGGATCATCCGAGAAGACGCGGCGAAGGGCCTGATCGAGGTCGCCGAGCCGATGGGCGTGATCGCGGCCATTCTGCCGACGACCAACCCGACCTCGACGGTCTTCTACAAGACCCTGATCGCGCTGAAGGCGCGCAACACCATCGTCATCAGCCCGCATCCGCGGGCTCGTCGCTGCACCTGCGAGTCGGCCCGGATTCTGCTCGAGGCGGCCGTGGCCGCCGGAGCGCCGGACGGCTTGATCCAGTGCGTGAACGAGGCGACGATCGAGGGCACCAACGAGCTGATGCGCCACAAGCGCACCGGCCTGATCCTGTCGACCGGCGGTCCGGGCATCGTGCGGGCGGCCTACGCCAGCGGCAAGCCGGCGCTGGGCGTGGGTCCGGGCAACGTGCCGGTGCTGATCGACTCGACGGCGAACATCGACGAGGCGCTGGCGCAGGTGGTGGCGGGCAAGAGCTTCGACTACGGCACGGTCTGTTCGAGCGAGCAGACGGTGGTGGTGGAGGCCAAGCACAGCGAGGTCGTGTGGCGCTCGCTGGCGGCGCACGGCGCGCACCTGTGCACGGCCGAGCAGACCGCCGCGCTGCAGAAGGTTCTGCTGACGCATGACGGAAAGATCAATCCGGAGTGCGTGGGACAGTCGCCGCAGAAGATCGCGGGGATGGCGGGCTTTCAGGTCTCGGAACAGGCGCGCATCCTGGCCCTGGAGATCCAGGGTGTGGGGCGCGAGCATCCGCTTTCGGCGGAGAAGCTCTCGCCGGTCCTGGCGGTGTACTTCGTGCCGAGCTTCGAGGCCGGCATCGAAGCCTGCGCAGGAGTTTTGAACTATGGCGGGCGCGGGCACACCTGCGTCATCTTTTCGAGCTCCCGCGAGAACGTGAAGAAGTACGGTCTGCGGATGCCGGCCTTCCGCGTGCTGGTGAACACGCCGTCGCCGCAGGGCTCCACGGGAATTACGACAAGCGTCGCGCCGGCGATGACGCTGGGCTGCGGCGCCATGGCGGGCAACTCGACCAGCGATAACGTCGGACCGCTGCACCTGATCAACATCAAGCGCATCGCCTTCAAGGTGCGGGAAGCCGAGCAGGCTTTCACCAGCCCGGAAGCGAAGGCGTATTTTGCGGGGACTGCCCTGCCGGCGCCGAAGCCGGCGGCGTCCGCTTCGGAGCCGACTGTGAGCCAATCGAGCATCGCCAGCGCCGTGGATCGCTATTTGTCGCGCCGGGGGATCGCCGGAACCGCTCCCGCGGCCGCCGCCTTGGCGCCCGCGCCTCCTTCGCGGCGCGAGGCTGCTACGGCCGTCGTGGATCGCTTTCTGGCGGGCAAGCGCGCAGCCGCTCCGGCCGCCGCCCCGGCTCCGAGTTGCGGTTGCGGCTCGATGCCGGAACCTGTAGCGGCCACCCCTGTGGTTGTCGCCGCCGAGCCCGCCGCGGCCCCGGTTTCGGAAGCGGCTCCGGCTCCGGCAGCTCCGCCAGCCCCCAAGCTCGACATCGTCGGCTTCGTCTGCGAGGACGATGTGCGGCGGGCCCGGACCTTGGGCAAGAAGCTCTACATCAACCGCAAGACGATCGTAACGCCGGCGGCCCGGGACCTCGACGCGGCCGGTGAATTGCTCGTCATGACCGAATGAGGCGGCGCTGGGTCGAGCGCGAATTCGACGCGGAGGCCGCTGCCCGCATTCAGGCCGAGCTCGGCGCCGCGCCGCTCGTCGCGCGCTTGCTGACCCAGCGCGGCGTCCGGTCTCCGGATCAGGCCGCCGCCTTCCTCTCTCCCTCTCTGGACGCGTTGCATGACGGGTTGCACCCGTCCGCGGGCCTGCTGGGCCTCTCCCAAGGCGTCGAGCGGCTTCGCCGAGCCATTGCCGGCAACGAGCGCATCCTGGTCTACGGCGACTATGACGTAGACGGCACGACATCCGTCGTACTGCTGCGCAAGGCCATCGAGTTGGCCGGAGGTCGGGCCGACTACCACGTGCCGCACCGGTTGCGGGAAGGCTACGGCATGCGCGCCGACGTGATCGAGCGGGCGGCGGCGGACCAGGTGAAGCTGCTGATCAGCGTCGATACGGGGATCCGCGAGCGGCATGTGGTCGAGCAGGCGCAAGCGCTGGGCATCGACTGCATCATTACCGATCACCACCTGCCCGAGGAGGCCGTGCCGCCGGCGCTGGCCGTGATCAATCCCAACCAGCCCGGATGTCCGTATCCGGACAAGAACTTGTGCGGCGTGGGGATCGCCTTCAAGTTGAGCCACGCCTTGCTGGCCAGCCTGGGCTGGCCGGCGGAGAAGCTGCGGCGGACGCTCGAGTCGATGCTGATGATCGTGGCGATCGGCACGATCGCCGACCTGGTCCCCCTGGCCGGCGAGAACAGGGTGTTTGCGTCGATCGGGCTGCGCGGACTGTATCAGGCGAGGAATCCCGGGTTGCGCGCGCTGTTGGACGTCGCCGGGCTGGGCGAAAAACTACAGCCGTCGGCGGGCGACATCGGGTTTCGCGTCGGGCCGCGCATGAACGCCGCTGGACGCATGGATACCGCCCGGGCGGTGGTGGAGCTCTTTGGGGCCGTGGATGAAGCCGCCGCTCGGCCGATCGCCGAGCAGCTCGACGCGCTCAACGCCGAGCGGCAGGCCACTGAGGAGTCGGTGGTGCAAGCCATTCTGGAGAAGCTCCAGAACGCTCCGCCGCCGGACGTGATGCCGTTCCTTGTGGTGGAGGGGGAGGGCTGGCATCCGGGCGTGATCGGCATCGTGGCGAGCCGCGTGGTGGAACGGTTCCACCGCCCGACGCTGGTGCTCAGCGTGGACCCCGCGACGGGCCTGGCGACCGGTTCGGGGCGCAGCATTCCAGGCTTTCACCTCACCGAGGCGCTGTCGTCGATGGACGGCATCTTCGAGCGCTTCGGGGGCCACGCCCAGGCGGCCGGCTGTACCGTGCGGGCCGACCGCATCGAGACGCTGCGGCGCGGACTGAACGACTTCGCCGCCAACGTGCTGGGGCCGGAAGACTTTATCCCGATCCAGATGCTCGACGGCGAGCTGCCGTTCGCCGAGATCACTGACGGGCTGATGCAGACGCTCGAACAACTGGCGCCGCACGGCATCGGCAACCCTTCGCCGGTGTTCTATGCGCGGGATCTGCAACTGCTGGGCGAGCCGCGCATCCTCAAGGACAAGCACCTGAAGCTGCGCTTGCGGCAAGCCGGAACCGTGATGACGGCCATCGGCTGGCGGATGGCCCCGATCGCCTCCTCGATTCGCTCAGGCGCCGCGTTGGAGGCTGCCTTTGGGGTGGAGTGGGATGACTACTCCGGAGGTTGGCGGCTGAACCTGAAGGACCTGCGGGAGAGCTGAGCGCTCCACCCTGGAACGCTCAGGGCTCCATCGCGATTCCGTCCACGTAGCACCAAATCCAGTCCTCGCCCGGTTCGAAGGACTGCACCAGCGGGTGCCCGCTGGTGTGGAAGTGCCTGGTGGCGTGGCGGTTGGGAGAGGAGTCGCAGCAGCCCACGTGGCCGCACGTCAGGCACATCCGCAAGTGCACCCAGCGCCCGCCGATCTTTAGGCAGTCCTCGCAGCCCTCGGCGGACGGCTTGGCGTCGGAATCGATCTGGTCGAGGTGTGTGCAAGAGGCCATGAAGGTGAGTGTAGCGGAGAGACGGGAAGCCGCAAAAAGCGGACAGGCCCCGGTCTCCCGGGGCCTGCACGACTCACTGTTGACTGTTCCCTGGTCCTTACCAGGAGGCTGCGGAGCGTCGTCTCGGCGGAGGTCCGCCGCGGCGACGACCGCCGGTCGGGCGGGCGGCCGCCGACGGCAGCGGGAACTGCCCGTCGAAGCCGTCGACCTCCAGCCGATCCAGGGGCTTGCCGAGCTGGCGCTCGATGCCGCGCACGGCGTCGATGTCCTGTTCGGAGACGAAGGTGAAGGCCTTGCCGCTCTGCTCGGACCGGCCGGTACGGCCGATGCGATGCGTATAGGCGTCGGCCGTGCTCGGCATATCGAAGTTGATGACGTGGGAGACGCCGGCCACGTCGATGCCGCGGGCGGCGATGTCGGTCGCCACCAGCACCTTGAAGCGGCCCTGGCGGAAGCCGTTCATGGCCTTGTCCCGCTGACCCTGGGACATGTTGCCTTGCAGCGCGACGGCGTTGTGACCGCTGCGGGTAAGCTGATCAGCGAGCCGCTTGGCGCGGTGCTTGGTCCGCGAAAAGACGATCGCCGAGGTCATGCCCTCGCCGTTGAGCAGCAGCTCCAGCAGGTCCAGCTTGCGCGTGGACAGCACCGGATAGAGGCCGTGCTCGATGGTCGAGGGCGGCGCCGCGTTGGCCAGCTCGGCCACGTGCGGATCGTTGAGGCACTCGTCGGCGAGCGAGCGGATCTCCTTCGGCATGGTCGCCGAGAACATCAGCGTCTGGCGCTTCTCCGGCACCGCGGCCAGAATGCGCCGCAGGTCGGGCAGGAAGCCGAGGTCGAACATGTGGTCGGCCTCGTCGAGCACGAGCGTCTCAATCGAGCCGAGCCGCACGATGCGCTGGCCCACCAGATCGAGCAGCCGCCCGGGGCAGGCGACCAGGATGTCCGGCTTGCGCTGCATGTCCCGCTCTTGGCGCGCCTGGGGCACGCCGCCGTAGATGCAGGCGCTGCGGAGCTTAGTGAACTTGCCGAGAGCCGAAATCTCCTTATGAATCTGCAAGGCGAGCTCGCGGGTGGGCGCCAGAATCAGCGCGCGGGCGTCGGCGCCGCGCTTGCCGGCCAGCAGACGGGAGAGTAAGGGCAGGGCAAAAGCGGCCGTTTTGCCGGAACCGGTTTGGGCCAAGCCCAGTACGTCGCGGCCGTCCAACGCCGCGGGGATCGTGGCGGCCTGAACGGGCCGCATCTCCGTGAAGCCGAGCTCGTCCACGCCGCGCCGAATCGGCGCCGGGAGCTGCAGCTCGGAAAAGTCGATGATGAACTGATGTTCAGTAACGGAACTCAAGAAAAAGAATCCTTGACCGCGCCCGGACCCGAGATACACGGGCGGCGCAGTCCTAGTCAGGACCAGTCCAACAGAGAAGGGTCTGGGGTGCGAGATCGGCGCGACCGATTGGAGAAAAGGTCCTGTTGGGCGCCGTCGGCCGCGAGGCTGCGACCTGAAACCAAAAGTATAGCAGAGAGATACGGTTCGGTCGAGGACTGGAAGAAACGCCGGCTCCCTGGGGCGCGAAGCGGAGGAGAACGGTTCGGGAGAGAGGAGGTTGGAGAGAGAAGACTTCGCGCGCCCCAGGGACCACGGCGTTGCTGGTGATTCTGAGAGGAGTTTATCAGCGCCCCTCTACGGCGGACACTGGGAAAGCTCCCGGTTTCACCCTAGGCCGTGTACGGAAAAGCTCGGCTCGGAACCTCGTGCTAGCCTGGGCCTTTGCGACCCGTTCCGGCTGTTCTCCTGTTGGCCAAGCTTCGGATCGCGCGACGCGCGCTGGCCGAGAGCGCCTTCACGGTTTTCGTGCTGGGCCCCCTGATCGTGGGAGGGTTCTGGTGGGTGCTGGAGCCCACGCTGACGCGGGCCGCCGGCTGGACGCGCGCCGCAGCCGCCGAGCTCTCGGCGATGGACCTGACGGCGGTCGGGCTGGCACTCGTGGCGGCCTTGCTGGCGGCCGGGCTGCCCTCGGCGCTGCGGGAAACCTTCAGCATCCGCACGCCCGACGCCGCCCTGGACTCCCTGCCGGTGGCGCCGGGCTGGCGCTTCGTCCTGTTGGCGCTGACCCAGGCGGCCCGCAACGCGCCGGTGTTCTTCGCCATTTGGCTGGGCTTCGGGCTGCTGGCGGAGGTTTCGGGCGGAATCGCGCCGTCGCCGGCCCTGCTGGGCCTGGCGCTGCTCGAGACGGCCTTCCTGCAGATCGTTGGCGGCATGGTCGCCTTGCGGGTCGGGCTGTTCGCCTCGGGGCGGTTACTGGCCGCGGGCGCCGGGCTGCTGGGATTGGCCGCCGCCGTGCGGTCCTATCCGGCGGCGCTGTGGGCGTCGGCCCCGCTAGCGCCGTTGGCGACGTACTTCGGGAACTTGCTGGGCGACGCCCTCGGCCGTAGCGCGGGTCCGGTCGGCGGCCTGGGAGGGTGGCCTGCGCAGGCCGGTACGGCCCTGGCGGCGCTGGCGCTGGCGGCGGCCTTGTACGCGCGCTGGCGGGAAGAGGACCGGGAGCGGGCCGAACAGGCGCTCTCCCAGCGGCGACGCTTGTTGGCCGGGCTCGAGCGGCGCATTCCGCCGCGCTTCGGGCGGCCGGCCGCGGCGCTGTTCGTGCGCGACCTGCGCCTGACGCTGCGAGGCTTCGCGCCGTCGACAACGGTCTCGATCGCACTGGCCGCCCTGTTCGTCACGGGGGGATTTCTGAGCGGCCAGCGCCTGGAGGAGGCTTGGCGAGCGCCGGCCGCCCAGATCGGCGTGTCTTTGGCGTGCCTGAGCCTTTCGGCGCTGGCCCCGTTGTTGCTGGTGCGGCAGTTGCCGTTCCATTGGCTCGAGCTGTCGAGCGGCGCGGCTCCGGAGGCGCTGTGGACGGCCAAGAATTTGCTGGCGCTGGCGGTGTCCGCGCCGGCCGCGGCCATCGGCTTGGCGTTGGGACCGACGCTGGGCCT
The DNA here is from genome assembly GCA_016125275.1 of Acidobacteriota bacterium. Lineage (GTDB taxonomy): Bacteria > Acidobacteriota > Terriglobia > Bryobacterales > UBA6623 > RI-231. Next base: position 104,110 of record WGMB01000013.1, read on the forward strand.
CCAGGGGGCGGACCTGGCGATCTTTGCCGCGCGGCTGGGGCTGTGCTGGCTGACGGTGGGGACAATGATCGGGCTGTTGTCGTTCGAGATCGCGGCCAGTCCCATATTGGGACTGCTGCTGGGCGGCTTGGTGTCGATGGCGTTGTGCGCCTTCTACGCGCTGCCGGAGCATTGGCCAATCGGCGTGTTTCTGTACGCTTACCTCATGCACGCCTTGAAGGAGAGAGCCGAGCAAACCACCGCCCGGCTGGGGGCTCAGGAATGAGCGCCGCGCCCGGCGAGGCGGTCTTTCACGTGGAGCGGCTGGTGAAGCGCTACCACGAGGAGGCCACGGCCGTGAATGACGTGAGCCTGTCGGTGGCGGGCGGCGAGATCTTCGGTCTGCTGGGCGCCAACGGAGCAGGCAAGTCCACGCTGCTCAAGTGCGCCCTGGGGCTGGTGCGGCCGACCTCCGGCCGGCTGCAGGTGGATGGGCTCGACGTCCAGCGGGAGCCGCTCGAGGCCCGTCGGCGGATCGGCTATCTGCCGGAAGAGCTGCGGCTCTACGAACGGCTCACCGGCTGGGAGTTTCTGGAGCTGGTTTGCGGCCTCAAACAGGTCGAATGCGACGGGGCGGTGGAGGAGGAGTTCCGCTACTTCGGGCTCTACGAGCGCCGCCACGAGCTCATCGGCGAGTACTCTTTGGGGATGCGCAAGAAGACGGGCATTCTGGCGGCGCTGGTCGGTCGCCCGAAGCTGCTGTTGATGGACGAGCCGCTCAACGGGCTCGACGCCGAGAGCATGCGTCGGCTCCGCCTGCGGCTGGAGGCGCGCGCCGCCGATGGGGCCGCGGTGGTGCTCAGCTCGCACGTCATGGGGTTCGTGGAGCGCGTCTGCGGGCGCGTGACGATTCTCAAGAAAGGGGTCGTCGCGGCCTCTGGAACGCCCGTCGAGCTGCGCGCCCAAGCGGGGCTGCCGGACGAAGCGTTCGACGACGTGTTCCTGCACTTTGCGCTCTGAGCGGGCGGAGCTGATGGATCTGGACACCTCCATCGCCTACCTCAAGGGCGTCGGCCCGAACCGGGCGAAAGTCTTCGAGAGCAAGGGCTTGTTTACCGTTGAGGACTTGCTCTACACGATGCCGTTTCGGTACGAGGACCGCTCGAACCTCAAGCCGATCTCTCAGCTCGCGCCCGGCGAGACGGCGACCCTGGTCGGAGAGGTGCGCTCGGCGGGCTCGTTCGGCAGCCGCTCCAGCCGCGCCCGGATTTTTGAGGTCCGGGTACGCGACGCCTCCGGCGCGACGATGGCCGCCAAGTGGTTCCGGGGGGACTACCTGCAGCGCATCTTCGAGCCGGGTCAGGTGGTGGCGCTGTACGGCAAGATCGAGTGGAACCGGTATGAGAACGGCGTCGAGATCCTGCACCCCGAGTACGAGATCCTCAGCGCCGACGACGAGCAGGCGGCTCTGCACCTGGGCCGCATCACGCCCATCTATCGAGCGGTCGGCAAGATCAACACGCGGGCGCTGAGGGGCCTGATCGGCCGCGCCTTGGAGACCGCCGCGTTCCCTGAAGACCCCCTGCCGGAGGCCATACGCCGCCGGATGGCGCTGCCGGAGCGGGCCCGGGCGCTGTGGGACGCGCATTTCCCTCCCGAAGGAACCGACCTGCGCCTGCTGGCCGCCTGCCGCACGCCGGCGCAGTTCCGGCTGATCATGGAGGAGTTCTTCTTTCTGGAGTGCGGGCTGGCGCTCAAGCGCCGCAAGGCGCGTGCGGCTCCGGGCATCGCCTTCGAGCTCAACGACCGCGCCCGCGACCGGATCAAGCGCATTCTGCCGTTCAAGCCGACCAACGCCCAGAAGAGGGCTCTGGGAGAGATCGCGCAGGACATGGCCAAGCCGACGCCGATGAACCGCCTGCTGCAGGGCGACGTCGGCTCGGGTAAGACCATCGTCGCCGTGCAGGCTGCCGTGATCGCGCTGGAGAGCGGCTACCAGGTCGCGCTGATGGCGCCGACGGAGATCCTGGCTCAACAGCACTACTACAACCTGCGCAAGCTGCTGGAGCCGGCCGGTTACGTGGTGGCGGGTCTGACGGGCTCGTTCGCCAAGAGCGCCAAGACGAAGCTCAAGCGGCTGATCGCTTCCGGGCTGGCGCACGTGGTGGTCGGGACCCACGCGCTGATTTCGAAGGATGTCGACTTCCACAAGCTCGGCCTGATCGTCATCGACGAGCAGCATCGCTTCGGCGTGTTGCAGCGGCTGGAGCTGCTGCGCAAGGGGCTGCACCCGGACGTGCTGGTGATGACGGCGACGCCGATCCCGCGGACGCTGTCGTTGACGCTCTACGGCGAGCTCGACGTGTCCGTGATCGACGAGTTGCCGCCCGGGCGGACGCCGATCGTCACGCGGGCTCGCGACTACGATCACGTCGAGCGCGTGTACTCGTTCGTCGCGCAGCAGGTGGGCGAAGGAAGGCAAGCCTACGTGGTCTGCCCGTTGGTGGAGGAGTCGGAGTCGAAGACGGCCAAGGCGGCGACCGAGACCTGGCGGCAGCTCTCCGAAGAGGTCTTTCCGGAGCTGAAGGTCGGGTTGTTGCACGGCCGCATGACGCCGTCGGACAAGGAGGCGGCGATGGAGTCGTTCCAGTCCGGGGAGACGCAGGTGCTAGTGTCCACTACGGTTGTCGAAGTCGGCGTGGACGTTCCCAACGCGAGCGTGATGGTGATCGAGCACGCTGAGAACTTCGGGCTGGCGCAGTTACACCAGTTGCGGGGTCGCGTCGGCCGGGGGGCCGCGCAGAGCTACTGTATTTTGCTGACCGGCGGGGCGGGCGAGGCGGCCCGCGAGCGGATTGCGGCCATGGAACGTACGCAAGACGGCTTCGAGATCGCCGACATCGACCTCCAATTGCGCGGGCCGGGCGAGTTTTTCGGCGTCAAGCAGTCCGGCCTACCGGAGTTTCGGGTCGCCAACCTGGTGCGCGACCGGGAAGCTCTGGAGATCGCCCGCAATGAGGCGACGGCCTTCGTGGAGACGCCGCCCAGCCGCGAAGAGCTGGAGAAACTGGTCAGCTACATCCGCGACAGATGGCAGCGTCGCTACGGGTTGGTGCAAGTCGGCTAGAGGCGCCTCCTGCGAGAGAGCTTACGAGAGCATCCACCAGATCACGATCAGAAACCCGGGAACGCCCAGGAGCCAAGCCACTAGATACTTCACGTTCACCTCCTTTTCCAGCGCCGCGCCGGTGAGCCGCCGCTGGTGAGAGGGAGAGCGCCTGTCGGCCTTTTCCGTTACCGCCGCGGTTAGGTCAGCAGCCGTCCCGTGATGGCCCCGGCCACAACGAGCCACGCCGGATTGATCTTCCAGGCGAACGTGAGCGCGGCGGCGACAACGGCGATCACCGCGGCCTGCCATGAGACCAACGTCGTGCGCGCCAGCTCCAGAGTAACGGCCGCCATCAAGGCGACCGAGGCCGCGTTGACGGCGTCGAGAAACGCCGCCGTCCAGTCCGACCGGCGGAGCTTGGAGATCACCGGATTGAGAAGCGCGACAAAGAAGAAGGAAGGCAGGAAGATGCCCAGCGTCGCGACGGCGGCGCCCGGCCAGCCTCCGAGCAAATAGCCGATGAAGGTGGCCGTGGTCAGCACCGGACCGGGCGTGAACTGGCCGACGGCGACGGCGTCGAGCAGTTGCTGCCGGGTCAGCCAGCCCAAGTCGTCGACCAGGCCCCCTTGCAGGAAGGCGATCAACACGTAGCCGCTACCGTAGAGAACCGAGCCGATCTTCAAGAAGAACAAGCCCAGCTTCCACAGGGAGTATCCCGTGGCGGCGCCGAGATCGTGGGCGGCGGCCCAGGCTTGCTTGCGAAGCAGCAGGTTCAGGGGCAACACGGCCGTCGCGGCGCCGGGGCGCGCCCACCGCAGCCAAAGCATCCCCAGCAAGCCGCCGGCGAACAGCGCCGGGATCTCTCCCACGCCGGCCAGCACGGCCAGAAACACGGCCGCCGCGATGGGCGCCACGCGCCAATGCGGCAGGGCCTTCTTGCCGAGCTTCCACAAGGCGCCGAGAATCACTGCGAGGACGGCCGGTTTGACGCCGAACAGGAAGGGCTCCACTGCTGGCAGGGCGCCGTACTCCACATAGGCCCAGGCGATGGCCCCCGTGATCAGCGCCGCCGGCAGGATGAAGCAGGCCCCGGCGACGGCCATGCCGGGCAGCCCGGCTCGATCGTGGCCGAGATGCATCGTCATCTCGGTGGAGTTGGGGCCGGGGATGAGGTTGGTGGCGCCGAGGAGGTCCAGGAAGCGCTCGCGGGAAACCCAGCGGCGGCGCTCGACAAACTCGTCGTCCATGAGGGCGATGTGTGCGGCCGGACCGCCGAAGGCCACGACGCCCAGGCGGAGGAACCGGACGGCCACCTCGGCCAGTCGGGCGCTCATGCCTCCGACCCGGGAAAGCGCGCCTCTTCGATGGCGGTGCGGGCCGCCCGAGCCGCTTCGAGGAAGAGGTAGGAGTCCACCGAATAGGCCAGGTAGGTCACGCCTTCGCGCAGCCAGAGGGCGGCGTGCTCCGGGCGAGAGGCGAAGCAACCAACGACGACGCCGCGCCGGCGAGCCGCCTCGACCACGGCGCGCAACGCTTGCAGCACCTTGGGATGCGTGACCTCGCCGGGTACGCCCAGGGTCTGGGACATGTCGTACGGACCCAGAAAGGCCACGTCGACGCCCGGTACGGCCAGGATCTCGTCGATGTGCTCCAGCGCGGCTTCCGCTTCGATGTGCAGCACCAGCAGGGTATCGTCGGCGGCTTCGCGGCGCAGCTCGGCCACCGGCAGCGAGCCATACCGCCCGGCCCGTACGAAGGGGTTGAAGCCACGCTCGCCCAGCGGTGGGAACCGCGCCGCGCGCACGGCGCGCTCCGCGTCGGCCGCATTGGCGATCTGAGGGATGTGCAGGCCGGTCGCGCCCAGGTCGAGCGCCTCGAGAATCGGACCGGGAGCGTTCTCCCGCACCCTCACCAGCGGCGCGAGGCCCGCCACGACGGCGGCGCGGAGGAGGTGACGGACCTGCTCGCCGGAGAAGGCGGCATGCTCACAGTCGATGATGGCGATGTCGAAGCCCGCCAGGCCCAGGGCTTCGACCATCTCCGGCGCCGGCGTCTCCACGAAGGGACCGGTGAGGAAGCGTCGTTCCGACAGCTTCGCCTTGGCGCTCACCCGCTGCATGAGGTCGGCGGCTACTCGCCCTTCGGCTGGACGACTTCGTAGCCGGCTTCCTTCCAAGCCGTGATTCCGCCGAACTCGATCGGCTCGTTGTAGCCCGCCTCACGCAGCGTCTCGGCGGCGCGGGAGGCCCGCCCGCCGCGCATGCAGTAGGTGACGATCGGCTTGTCCTTGGGCACCTCGGCCAAACGGGCTTCGAGCTGATCGACCGGGATGTTGACGGCCCCGGCGATCATGCCGTGCTCCACCAACTCGCCCGGGTTGCGCACGTCGAGCAAGAAGATGTCCTCGCCGTTGTCGAGCCGCTGCTTGAGGGCGGCCACGTCCATCTCCGTCGCTTCGGTCGCCGCGGCCTCGTGATGCTCGGTTGCGGCCGGAGCCTCGGCCTGTTCGGCCGGGGGAGCGGAGCCGCCGCAAGCGGCCAGGGCGAGCAGGGCCGCCATCGGAATCGTCCACCAGAGTTTCCGCATCATTCGTCCTCCAGGCGCGATTATACCCAGCCGTCGCTAGGACGAGCCGTTCTCTTTGGCGCGCTCCTGCAAGAACTCCAGGAAGAGCTCGGCGGTTCGACCCAGCGTCTTCTTGCGGTCGAGCAGGATGCCGACCGGCCGCAGCAGCCCCGGCGCGTCGATCGGCACCGCGGCGAGGCGTCCTTCGGCCACCTCCTGGCGCACGGTGCGTTCGGGCAGGATGCTGACGCCCTGGTTGATCGACAGGGCTTCCTTGATCATCTGGATGTTGTCGAACTCCAGAGCGATCTCGCGGTGCACGGCGTAGTCGCGAAAGAAGCGGTCGAGGGCGCGGCGAATCTGCAGACCGCGATCGAAGCTAATGAAGTCCTTGCGCGCCAGATCCGCCGGAGCGATGCGCGAACGCTTGGCCAAGGGATGGTCCGGGTGGCAGACCAGAACCATTTGCTCGAGGCGCCAGTCGAGGACTCTGAGGTTGCGCGTGGGCTGGGGATAGCTGACGAAGCCGAAGTCCGCCCGGCCTTCCTCCATCGCCTGGTAGATCTTGTCCGGGCGCATGTAGTCGAGGTGAACATGCGCGCCGGGGTGGCGCGTCTCGAACTCCTCCTTGAAGCGCGTCATCTCGTAGAGGCCGATCGAATAGATCGAGGCGACGCGGACCGCGCCGAGCGAGCCTTGCCGCATGGCTTCGAGTTGCGCTTCGGCCTCTTCGAAGCGGCGCACGATGTCGCGCGAGGCGTCGAAATAGATCTCTCCCGCCGCGGTGAGCCGCAAGGGGCGGCGGCGGCGGTCGACGAGGCTCACGCCGCAGTACTTTTCCAGGTTCTTGAGACTCTGGCTGGCGGCGGACTGGCTGATGCGGTTGCTCTCGGCCGCCTCGGAGATGCTGCGCGACTGCGCGATATCACGGAACACTCGCAGATGAGCAATAGTGACGTGGTCCAAACATAAGGATACCTTATTTGTAGAATCGAGAAGAGGCCTGGCGCCGAACATTCACACACGCCGCAGGAGGCGGTTGATACGCTGGTCGGCGGAGGTCTCACGCACAGACCATGAGCACACCACGTTTCCACGGCAAGACCGTTCTGGTGACCGGCGCGGCCACAGGCATCGGCCGGGCGATCGCGGTCCGCTTCGCCTCCGAGGGCGCCAACGTTGCCATCAACTATCGCGACAAGGAGGGGGAAGTCGCGGATACGGCGGCGCAATGCCGCGCCGCGTATGTGGCCGCCGGCGTCGAGGATGCGGCGGCGCTGCCGTTCCAAGCCGACGTCTCGGTGGAGCCGCAGGTGCAAGCGATGGTGGCGGCGGCGGTGGAGCGCTTCGGGCGGCTCGATGTGATGGTCAACAACGCCGGCGTGCAGACCCAGTCCCCCAGCGACGAGACGGAGATGGCCGCGTTCGACTGGGTGCTCAACGTGAACCTGCGCGGGGCGTTCCTTTGTGCGCGCGCCGCGATTCGGCACTTTCTCGAGCGCGGCGGCGGGGGTGTGGTGCTCAACAACTCGAGCGTGCACGAGATTATTCCCAAGCCGCAGTACGCCAGCTACTCGATCTCGAAAGGCGGCATGGAGAACATGACGCGGACGTTGGCGCTCGAGTACGCCGGTCGGGGCATCCGCGTGAACGCCGTGGGGCCCGGTGCGATCGTGACCCCGATCAACAGCTCCTGGATCGACAATCCGGCGCTGCGGGCGCAGGTCGAGAGTCACATTCCGATGGGTCGCGCCGGTGCGCCGGAAGAGATCGCGGCGGTGTTTGCGTTCCTGGCTTCCGACGAGGCGTCCTACATCACCGGTCAGACGATCTTCGCTTGCGGCGGGCTGACGCTGTTTCCGGAGTATCGCGGCACCTGGGCTTCGTAGCGGGGCTAGGCGTGGGAGCGGGAGCGGCCCAAGGCGCCCCTCAACTCAGCCGCATTCCTTCCGGTCCGATCGCCAACTCCCCGCCTCGCACGAGCGTCAGCCGCCGGCCGTGAAAACGCACGTGCAGCAGCAGGAAGACGGCGGCCGGGTAGCTCACCATCACGCTGCCGGCCGCGCCCAAGATCATGCCGGCGATCGCGCCGTTTTGGGCTCCAAGTAGAAAGCCTGAAGCCAATCCGAGAGGGATCGCCACGATGACGGAGCCCACCAGCCCGACGACCGTCAGCGTCAGCGCCGGCAGCACGCTCTCGCGCAAGGACCAATCCTCGGCTCGCCCGTCAGCGGCGACGGTCTCCAAGTGAAATCCCCGGAACTGCTTGGTCAGCGCCATCTGGAGTAGCAGCAAATGGATGGCGATGGGCAGGATGAGGAAGCCGACGCCTTGTACGATCCACGGGACCCAACTCGACAGCCCGATCGAAGAGAGAATTCCCGTGAACCCTAGGCTCAGCACCGGCAGGGCCAGCCACGCCAGCAACGCGTTCATCGCGGCGCCCCGCCAAGCCATCAGCCAGCCCACGCGCAGCAACTCCGGGTAGACCTCGCTGGGCGACATCTCGCCGGCACTCGGCCGAGCCGCTTGCTCCGGCGGCGCAAAGGGCGGGGTTGCTTCCGACGGGGGGCTTTCCATCACCGCGCCATCGTAACCGCAATGCAGCGGAGGCGTCGAGCGAAATCGCCCCCCTTGCAATAATGAGGGCTTATGTCGCGTCCCAAACCCGTCGTGCTGACCATCATGGACGGCGTCGGTCACAACCCCGACCCGAAGAACAACGCCGTCGCGATGGCGCACAAGCCCAACCTCGACCGCTATTGGAAGACTTTCCCGTCGACCGACATCCGCACCGACGGCCACTTCGTCGGCCTGCCGGACGGACAGTTCGGCAACAGCGAGGTCGGACACCTCAATATCGGCTCGGGCCGCGTGATCAAGATGGACATCACACGCATCGACGACATGGTGGCCAACGGGACGCTCAAGGACAATCCGGCGCTCCAGGGCGCCATGGCGCACGGGCGCTCCCATCAGCTCCACATCATGGGCCTGTGCAGCATGGGCGGCGTGCACGCCCAACTCACGCACATTCTGGGTCTGGTCGAGATGGCCAAGGCCCAGGGCGTCGAACGGGTCTTCCTGCACTGCTTCACCGACGGGCGCGACACGCCGCCGACCTCCGGCGCCGGCTACCTGGAGCAGGTCCAGAAGAGGCTCGACGAGCTGGGGGTGGGCAAGATCGCCACAGTCATCGGCCGCTACTACGCCATGGACCGGGACAAGCGCTGGGAGCGCACCGAGAAGGCGTTCAACGCGATCGTGCTGGGTGAAGGCCGCCGCGCCGGCGATCCGGTCGCGGCGCTCAAGCAGTCCTACGAGACCAAGGATTCCGACGGTAAGTATCTGACCGACGAGTTCGTCGATCCGATCGTGATCGTGGACGAGTCCGGCGAGCCGGTGGGCCGCATCCGCGACGAGGATGCGGTGATCTTCGCCAACTTCCGCGCCGACCGGGCCCGGCAGATCACCTTGGCGCTGACGTCGCCGGACCTCGAACGGCCATCTAGGGAGAAGGCCCCCAAGAATCTGCACTACGTGACGATGACCGAGTACGACAAGAGCTACACGTTCCCGGTCGTGATCTCGAAGTTCCTACCGGAGCACGTGCTGGGGCAGGTTTGCGAAGCCGAGGGATGGCGCAATCTGCGGACGGCAGAGACGGAGAAGTATCCGCACGTGACGTACTTCTTCAATGGCGGGATCGAGAAGGCGTTCCGGGGCGAGGAGCGCGAGATGGTTGCGTCGCCCAAGGTGGCGACCTACGATCTGCAGCCCGAGATGAGCGCGGCGGGCGTGTGCGACGTGGTCGTCAAGGCCATCGAGAAGGGCGACTTCGACCTCATCATCGTGAATTTCGCCAACGGCGACATGGTGGGGCACACCGGCGTGATCCCGGCGGCGGTCAAGGCGGTCGAAACCGTCGACGCCTGCCTAGGCCGCATCGAAGAGGCCTTGAAGCCGAAGGACTTCTCCTGGCTGATCACCGCCGATCACGGCAACGCCGACCTGATGGTGGATCCAAACACCGGAGAGCCGCACACGTATCACACGACCTTCCCGGTGCCCTTCATTCTGGCGTCGAACTGGGCCGGCCAGCTGCGGACGGACGGCTCGTTGCGCGATATCGCGCCAACGATCCTGGGACTGCTGGGCGTGGATCTGCCGGCTGAGATGTCGGGCCGGGATCTGCGGATCTTGGAGTAGCTCCCGGTCCAACTCGCATGGAACTCGAGCCGCTTCCGTTTCGCTCCGCTCTGATCGACTATCAGGGGCAAGCGGAGGCGCTGCTCGCAGGCCATAGGGCGGGCGCCGCCTGGGCCGTGGAGATCCTGCGCCGCTGCCATCCGCGGTTTCTCGACCCTGAAGTCCCCTGGCTTCCGCAACGGTTGGAGGACGGTGCGATCGAGCGTGCGGATCTCGGCCCGGACGATGCGCGGCTGGCCCTGGCCCGCTGGTACGACTTCCAGGACTGGCCGGCCCTCGCGGAGCTCGTCGAGGCGGTCGCGCGCGAAGAGTCCACAGTCTTTCCTTTTGAATCCGCCGTGGAAGCCGTCGTCAGCGGCGACCTGGCGGCGCTCGAGGGGTGGTTGCGCAGGCGTCCCGGACTGGTGCGCGAACGCTCCACCCGCAGGACGCCCTTCGACCCAGCCGTCCATGCCGCTACTCTGCTGCACTACATCGGAGCCAATGGGGTGGAGGGGCGCCGCCAGCGAACCCCGGCCAACGCCGTGGCGGTCGCGAGGGCTCTGCTCGAAGCGGGCGCGGAGGTCGACGCCCTAGCCGGCTTCTACGGCAGCCCATGCACCACGATGAGCTTGCTGGCGTCGAGCTGCCATCCCGCACAGGCCGGCGTGCAGGTCGAGCTGATCGAAACGTTGCTCGACTTCGGCGCCGCCGTGGACGGCGTGGGCGAGACCCGCTGGAAGTCGCCGCTACTGTCCGCGTTGACCTTCGGCTATGCCGACGCCGCCGAAGCCCTGGCGCGCCGCGGCGCGAGGGTTGATCAACTGGCTGCGGCCGCCGGCCTGGGGCGAATCGATGCCGCCGTTCGGCTGTTGGGAGACGCGGACGCCGAGGAGAGGCGGTGCGCTCTGGCCCTGGCCGCCCAACTGGGCCAAGCCGAGGTCTTGCGGCTGTTGCTCGACGCCGGCGAAGACCCCAACCTGTACAACCCCGAGGGCTTCCACGCGCACTCCACGCCGCTGCATCAGGCCGCCCTGGCCGGCCGTGGCACGGTCGTAACCTTGCTCCTGGAACGGGGAGCCCGCTTGGACATTCGCGACAAGATCTACCGCGGGACTCCCCTGGATTGGGCGCTGCACGCCGGCCAGTCCGAGATTGCAGACCTGCTGCGTGCGCAGGCCTGATCAGGCCAGGTGAGCCGCGCCACAGACGCATTCGGCGGCGCGTTTCTCCATCGCATCCTTCGCTTTCTCGAGCCGCGCGATGCGGCCCTCGAGCCCGTCGGCGGCGCGATAGATGCGCGCCTGCTGCAACACCACGTGGGCGGCTTGCACCCGGGCTCCGGCCCAGGGCTCAGGCGCAGCGCCTGCCATCGCGTCGGCCAGCGTTCGGGCGGCCTGCACGGTCAGGTGGAGCAACTGCAGGCCCGCGAGGTTGAAGGCGTCTTCGGCGTCGCCCTCCAGGCGAGATTGAAAGGCTTCGTCGGACTCGAGCCAGCCGAACAACTCCTCCAAGGGAACGCCCGCGCTACAGGCCGCCTCGGCGACCGACGGGGCGTCGAGGAGTCGGGCGAGGGCGCGCTGCTGCGCGGCGGAGAGGGGCGGCAAGGGTGCGGACATCGTGGGGATCCTCCAAAAATGACGAGAGGCCGGACATCGGTCCGGCCTCTGCTTCCAGCGTAAGCCGGGCTGTCAAGTCCGACCGCTCCGGTCAGAAGCGGATCGGCAGATCCGTCGGGATGAGGGCGCGCCACGCCGGCGTTTCGTGAGGGACATCCAAGGTGCTTCATCGTACATGCGGGAGCCGCCGCCCGGCGCCGTTGTGAAACGGCGCTGAAACACCCGGCCGCCTTGCAGCCCTCTACCTCCCAGCGGGCGCTACCGACGCCCCGACGTGCGCCCGCACGAGATCCAGGAGTTCCCCCGATGAAGAGAACGTTTCTTCTTGCCGCTTCGCTGTGTTGTTCCGCTTTCCTGCCGCCAGGGTCCCAGGCGGCTCCCTCGTTCCAACCGTCCCTACTGTTCGAGCAGAATCTGGGCCAGGCGCCGACGGAGGCTCGCTTCGTCGCCCGCGGACCGGCGGTCCGGGCCGCCTTCACGCCGGACCGTGCGGTGTTGCGGCTGACGCCCCGGTCGAAGCCGGCGGAAACGATCACTCTGCGCTTTCTGGACGGCTCGTCCGCCGTGCGGATCTCCGGCGATGACCGGCGTATCGAGAAGCGCAACTACCTCAGGGCGTCCGGCGCGGTGAGCGACATCCCGACGTTCGGCCGGATTCGGTACGAGAACCTCTATCCCGGCGTGGACCTGGTCTTCTACGAGAAGGCGGGCCGCCTGGAGTACGACTACATCCTGCAACCGGGCGCGAGCCTGGAGTTGGTGCGCTTCGAGGTCTCCGGAGCCGCGACGATCGAGGCCGACGGCGGCGCCCTGCGCATCCTGGGCGAGAACACCGAGATCCTGCAGCAGGCGCCGCGCGCGTTTCAAGGCGGCTCGGAAGTCCCGGTCGAGTATGTCTCTCTGGGTTCGAACCGCTTCGGCTTTCGGGTGGAGGACCACGACCCCGACGCGGAGCTCGTCATCGACCCGGTCGTGGACTATTCCAGCTACCTCGGCGCCGGCGACGATGATTTCGCCAACGCCGTCGCCGTCGGTGAAGACGGCGCCGCATACCTGACCGGCCGCACGGATTCCTCGGACTTCGTGGTCTCCAGCGGCGCGCTGCTGCCGCAGTTCGGGGGCGACGAAGCCGACGCCTTCGTCACGAAGTTCGACGCGGGCGGCTCGCAGATCCTTTGGTCGACCTTCTACGGTTCCGAGAGCACAGATTTCGCCAACGACATCGCCGTCAACAGCGCGGGCGAGGTCTACATCACGGGCTGGACGGAATCCCAGAACCTGCCAGTCGACGGATTTCAGACCGAGTATGCCGGCAACGCGGACTGTTTCGTGGCGAAACTGAACCCGGACGGAGCTTCGCTGGCCTTCGCCACCTACCTCGGCCACGGCGACGAGGATAGCTGCAACGCCATCGCGCTCGACGACGCCGGGGCGGCTTTCGTGGCGGGCTACACCAAGTCCGTCGACTTCCCCGTGTCCGACGGTTCCTATCAGTCCAACAAGTCCAGTGGTCGAGACGCCTTCGTCGTCAAGCTCTCCGCCAACGGCGGGGGCTTTGCCTGGGGCTCCTTCGTGGGCGGCATCGGCGATGACACGGCCAACGATCTGACGATCGACGCCAACGGCGTGATCTACCTGGTCGGCGACACGACCTCGACGGACTTTCCGGTGACCGACGACGCCTACCAGAACATCCTCTCCGGCGGCCGAGACGCCTTCCTGACCAAGCTGAACGCCGACGGCGCGGGCATTGCTTACAGCAGCCTGTTCGGAGGCGCCGCCGAGGATCTGGCGCTGGGCGTCACGCTCGGCCCTCAGGGAGACATCTACTTCGTCGGCGAAGCCGGCTCGGCGGACCTGCCCCGGACGATCGAGCCGATCCAGAACGTCTTTGGCGGCGGCGACAGCGACGCCTTCGTGGCGATGTTCGACCCGACCGGCAGGCTGCCGATGCTGGCGACCTTCCTGGGCGGCGACGGCCGTGATTTTGCCAACGACGTAGTCGTGGATGAGTCCGGCAGAATCTTCCTGGCCGGAGCCACCGACTCCTCTAACTTCTCCCTGACCGAGAACGCCGTTCTGCCCGAGTATCGAGGCAAGCTCGACGCCTTTGTGGCGCAATGGGAAGGCGCCGGAGTCGGCGTGCTGCATTCGAGCTACTACGGCGGGGAGAACGACGACGAAGCCCGCGGCCTCGCCCTCTCGAGCGACGGCCGTCTGTACGTCGCCGGCTACACCCGCTCGAACAACTTCCCGCTCACCGACGACGCCTACCAGAACACCTTCAACGAGGACGACCTGAACCCGCTAGAAGATCCGCCGGCCGAGGCTTTCCTGGTACGGGTCTCGCCTTCGGAGGGCGAAGCGGCCTTCACGACCGTGTCTAGTGCCAGCTTCCGGCCCGGAGCCGTCACCGCGGGCTCGATCGTGACCGGTTTTGGCACGGATCTGGCGGCGCAGGACGAGAGCGCCACGGCGCTTCCTCTGCCGACCAATCTGGGCGGCATCGAAGTCCGGCTGGTGGACCAGTTCGACAACGAGACGCCCGCTGAGATCTTCTTCGTCTCCTCCGGCCAGGTGAACTTTCTGGTTCCGGAAGGGTTGGCGCCGGAGCGCTACGAGGTGGAAGTGGTCAAGAACGGCGCGGTCGTCTCGCGGGGCTTCGTGCAGGTCGGCGCGGTGGCGCCGGGTCTGTTCTCGGCGGATATGAGCGGCAGCGGTCCCGCCGCGGCCCTGATCGCCCAACGGAGCGGAACGACGGTGACCAACGACCCGATCTTCATGCAGAACGCGCAAGGCGGTGTCGACCTGGTGGCGATTGACGTCTCATCCGCCGACGAGAGCGTGCTAGAGCTGTTCGGTACAGGCATCAGCGGCGCGACCGACGTGCAGGCGCTGGTTGACGGCCGCTCGGCGCCGGTGCTATTCGCCGGTCCCCAGGGCGAGTTTGTCGGCCTGGATCAGGTGAACGTACAACTCCCCGGAGATTTCGCCGGCGCGGGCGAAGTCACGGTTCAACTGGTGGCGGACGGCGTTGCTTCAAACGCCGTGCGGATACTGCTGCAGTAGAGGTGCGGCAGGGGAACGGGCCCGAAATCCTCGGCTCGTTCCCCGCTCCCCCATCCCGCTCAGAAGAGGCGCTCGAACCCTTCCTTCGTCTGGCGGGTCTTCTCCCTCGGAATCCAGTAGCTATCACGGGCCGGTCCCCGTCGATCCAAGGGGTCCCGGCCGAACAGGCGGGTGAGAAAGCCTAGCGGGGCCAGCGCTAGATAAAAAGCCGCCGAGAGGATGATGCGGCTGTTGATCGCTCCCAAGACGCCGGCCAACCGCATCCAGGCGGCGTGAAAAGCCCGGGCGCCGGCCGGGAAGAGCAATCCGGTCAGCAGCAGGAGCCCGGCGGCGGCGCCAAACCCCATCCAGAGCGCGGGCCGGTCGCGATAGTAGTTCCAGGCGGCGATCGCCAGAAACACCACCCCGACCAGCAGGGTCGACTTGCGGGCCTGTCCGGGGGAAGCTTCAGTCAAGCTGGAACTCCTCCTGCCAGGCCGTGTCCTTGGCGGTTTGCGGTTGGGCCTGCTTTTCGATCAGGAAGTCCCCGCAGACGAGCAGGTCCATCTCGGTGCGCATGAAGCAGCGGTAAGCGTCCTCGGGGGTGCAGACGATGGGCTCGCCGCGCACGTTGAAAGAGGTGTTCACCACGACGGGGCAGCCGGTCAGCCGGTGGAATTCGGCGATCAGCTCGTAGTAGACGCCGTTGACGTCCGGGCGCACCGTCTGGACGCGCGCGGAGTAGTCCACGTGGGTCACGGCCGGGATCGTCGAGCGCGGCACGTTGAGCTTCTCGATCCCGAACAGCTCCTCCTGCCGCTCGGTCATGGGGATTCGCAGCTCCTGCTTCACGGGAGCCACGAGCAACATATAAGGGGAGTCGGCGTCGAGCTCGAAGTAGTCGGCGACGCGCTCGCGCAACACCGACGGCGCGAACGGCCGAAAGCTCTCGCGGTACTTGATCTTCAGGTTCATCACCGACTGCATTTTGGGAGAGCGAGGGTCGCCCAGAATGCTGCGTCCGCCCAGGGCGCGCGGCCCGAACTCCATGCGGCCGTGAAACCACCCGACGACCTTTTCGTCGGCCAGCGCTCGCGCGGCCTCGCGCAACAGCTCCGCCCGGCTCACTCTTCGGTAGCGAGCCCCGAGCGCCTCCAGGGCAGCCTCGATTGCGTCGTTGTCGTAGGAAGGGCCCAAGTAGGAGCCCTTCATGGCGTCACCGCGCCGGCGGATGGCGGCCGCGTCGCGCGGCTGATCCAGATACTGGTGCCAAACCGAGAGAGCCGCGCCGAGGGCTCCGCCCGCGTCGCCCGCCGCCGGCTGAATCCAGAGCTCCTCGAACGGCCCTTCCCGCAACAGCCGCCCGTTGCCCACACAGTTGAGCGCCACGCCGCCGGCCAGGCACAGGTTCTTCTCACCGGTCTGGGCGTGGACGTGCCGCGCCATCCGCAACATGGCCAGCTCGACGACCTCCTGCACCGACCGCGCCAGGTCCATCTCGCGCTGGGTCAACTGCGACTCCTGCTTGCGGGCCGGGGCGCCGAACAGGGCGTCGAAGGCACGGTTGGTCATGGTCAGCCCCTGGCAGTAGTTGAAGTACCGCATGTTGAGGCGCACCGAGCCGTCCTCGCGCACGTCCACCAGCTCGTCGAGGATCTTCTGGACGTACTTGGGCTCCCCATAAGGGGCCAGGCCCATCACCTTGTATTCCCCGGAGTTGACCCGAAAACCGGTGTAGTAGGTGAAGGCGGAGTAGAGCAGGCCGATGGAGTGGGGAAAGCGCGTCTCCGCTATCAGGTGCAGCTCGTTGCCGCGGCCGTGGCCGAACGCGGAGGTGGCCCACTCGCCCACACCGTCGATCGTCAGCACGGCGGCCGACTCGAATGGAGACGGGAAGAAGGCGCTGGCCGCGTGCGACTCATGGTGCTCGGTGAACAGCACCTTCGTCGACTCACCGAACCGCTTGGCGATGTCCTCCCGCATCCAGAGCTTCTCGCGCAGCCACAGGGGCATCGCTTGCAGGAACGAACGAATGCCGGAAGGGGCGTAGTCGAGGTAAGTCTCCAGCAGACGGTCGAACTTCTGGAGCGGCTTGTCGTAGAACACGACGCAATCGAGCCCGTCGGGTCCGACGCCGGCCTCGCGCAGGCAATATTCGATGGCGTGAGATGGGAAGGCGTGGTCGTGCTTCTTGCGAGTAAACCTTTCTTCCTGAGCCGCCGCCACGATCTCGCCGTCTCGCACGAGCGCGGCGGCCGAGTCGTGATAGTAGGCCGAGAGACCGAGGATGTGGACAGCCATCTCTTGCGGGTGGAGGCAAGCCCTGTGACAGGGGAACCCTGAGTATGGAGCGGCGCGCCCCGTCGCGGCAAGAACGGCCGCTTGGGCGGTCTACGCGGCTCCGGAGACGAAACCCCGAACCGCCAAAGCCCGCACCATGGCGGCGCACTCGGCGGCGGTGCGTTCCGGGTCTTGCCCGGCCTGCTGGGCGACCGCCGCGGCGATCTCACGCAGGGTCCGGCGGCCGTCGAGCGCGGCCAGCATGGGCAACACCGAAGGGTCCGTGGGCAGCCGGTCCGGAATGCCGTCGCGCAGCTCGAGCTGGACTACGGTCAGCTTCCACTGCCCGTCCTCCAACTTCAACTGCTGCCGCAACTCGATGCTGTCCGCCAGCTTCGGCTTGCTGTCCAACAGGGTCTCGTCGTCGGTCCCGTAGGCGTAGTCCAGGCTGTTGAAGCGATTGCGCAGCGGCTCGCCGGCGTTGTCGAAGCCTTCCGGAATCTCCCGCAAGTGCGTCCAGTTTTCACCGGATCGCTTGCGCAAGGTCATTACGCCGCCATGAATCTCACGCACGCCGAGCCCGGCGAAGTACTTGCTCCACTCGGGGAAGCGATGCTCCAGGGCGGCGCTGCCTTCCACAGTCTCTGAAATGCGCTGCAAGGAGTAGCGGTCGGCCTCGACCGTGTAGCCCTTGCCGGCCCAAGCGTCGCAGCCGATCCCGTCGAACCACTCCTCCAGACGATCCTTCCAGGTTTGCCCTTCGAGCCCGGCCCACTCGAAGACCATCTGATAGAAGCCTCCGTCGCGCAGGTAGTCGCCGGCCTCCCGGACGAGCATGCGGCAGAAGCCGTCGAGCTCGTAAGGGTTCTCGCAGAACATCATGTCGTTGCCCGGCGAGATGAAGAAGGGAGGGTTGGTGAAGATGCGGTCGAACTTGCGGCCCTCCACGGGCTGCCAGACGTCGCCCACCAGCCACTCGATGTTCTCCACGCCGTTGAGGGCGGCGTTGAAGCGCGCGAACTCGATGGCGCGCGGGTTCAGGTCGGTGGCCACCACGTGGCGGCAGTAGCGCGCGGCGAGCAGGGCTACCGCACCGCAGCCGGTGCCCAGCTCGAGAGCGTCCTCCACGGGTTCCCGCAGCAGGTACTGCCCCAGCCGCCAGGTCGTACGGTTGACCATCAGCACGGCGTCGGGATTCGTTCCCGATTCCAGCTCCCGCAAATGGTCGGAAACCGCGTAAAAGTCCTCGAATATCGTCACCAGCAGGTCGGAACGATACCCTTCATCCGCTTGCCGCACCAGCCCGGTCTCGAGCAGGATCTCGAGCTCCTCGGGCTCGATCGTCGCGCGGACCGTCGCCGAATCCACCGGCATCGCCAGCAGCAGCCAGCGGAGCAGGGTGTTGAGCGTGGTGGCCTGCTCGGCGCGGCCTTGCAACAGCGGCAGATTCTGTTTTCGGAAGGAGGCGGCCGGGTCCCGCCCCATCACTTTCGAGATGGTCTGGCGGTCGAAGTGAGCCCTCGCGAACAGGTCGCGCAGCTTCTGGGCGGCGGCGGGAGAGGGGGGAGTCAGCGTCACGATCAGCCTCCGAGCCAATGGCCCAGCGGCCCCATCGTAGCAGACCTTCCCTGCGCTCCCGGAGGGGCGAATTAGGCCATGGGTTTGGCGCAGACCCTGTGATACACTCTCACCGCAGTCAGGCCCGTTCAACGCCCTGTCTAGGGCCGGCGACGGGGGATCACGGGGCCGTCGCGGCTGGGCGCGATTACCGTTCCGAACATCCAGAAACCGAATTGTTTTAGATATCCCAGCGCATTTTTTTGGCCGGCGGTCCGTCTGCTACGATGGCCGTTGCCCGCGCCCGCCGGCGCCGGCAGCGGTCGATTCTGGAGGTACAACTGTGGGACGAGAAAGCACTCAGCACAAACTCGATCGGGTCCGCGCCCCTCGCGTGCAAATCACCTACGACGTCGAGATCGGCGACGCTATTGAAATCAAGGAGCTTCCTTTTGTGGTGGGCGTTCTCGGCGACTTCACGGGTCAGCCCGAGCAGCCTCTGCCGAAGCTCAAAGAGCGCAAGTTCGTCGAGATCAATCCGGACAACTTCGACTCCGTCCTCGACGGAATGAAGCCGCATCTGGCTTTCTCGGTCGAGAACAAGCTCAGCGACGATCCCGAAGCGGCCAACCTGAAGGTGGACCTCCGCTTCCGCTCGATGGAAGACTTCGAGCCGGCCAACGTCGCCAAGCAGGTGAAGCCGCTCAAGGAGTTGCTGGATCTGCGGACGAGACTGTCGGATCTGCGCGGCAAGCTGCAGGGCAACGACGAGCTCGACGAGTTGCTGCTCGACGCGGTGAATAACAACGACAAGTTGGGCAAGCTCAAGCAGGAAATCGGCAAGGAAGGAGAGTAGTCCCATGGCGAAGGAACAAGCAGCGCCCCAAGCGGCGGCGGCGGAAACCACCACCGAGCTCGGTCTGCTCGATCAGATCGTCGAGCAAGGTCGCTTCGGCAGCGAGAAGGACGATCGCGATCGCGGCCGCGAGCTCGTCTCCGATTTCGTGAAGCAGGTGCTCGACGGCTCGATCACCGTCGCCAAAGACACCGAGATGATGATCAACGCGCGCATCGCGCAGATCGATCATCTGCTCTCGCTGCAACTCAGCGAGATCATGCATCACCCCGACTTCCAGAAGCTCGAAGGCTCCTGGCGCGGGCTGAAGCATCTGGTCGACCAGAGCGAGACCGGCGAGTTGCTGAAGATCCGCGTGATGAACGCGACCAAGCGCGAAGTGCTGCGCGACTTGGAGAAGGCCCCGGAGTTCGACCAGAGCCAACTGTTCAAGAAGGTCTACGAGGAAGAGTACGGCGTCTTCGGCGGCGCGCCCTTCGGCGCTCTGATCGGGGACTTCGAGTTCGGCAAGCACCCGCAGGACATCGAGCTGCTCTCGCGCATCTCCAACGTCGCCGCGGCCGCCCACGCTCCTTTCTTCAGCGCCGCGCACGAGAGCATGTTCAACCTGCCCAGCTACACGCAGATCGACGCGCCGCGCGACTTGGCGAAGATTTTTGACACGACCGAGTACGCCAAGTGGAAGTCGTTCCGTCAGAGCGAGGACTCGCGCTACGTCGGCCTTTGCCTGCCGCGCACGCTGGGCCGACTGCCCTACGGGCCGGAGACCAAGCCGGTTGACGAGTTCAACTTCAAAGAGAGCGTGGACGGCACCGACCACTCCAAGTACCTGTGGATGAACGCCGCCTACTCGATGGGCACGCGGCTGACGAACTCGTTCGCCCGCCACGGCATGTGCGTTTCGATCCGCGGCGTGGAAGGCGGCGGTCTGGTGGAAGGCCTGCCGGTGCACAACTTCCACACCGACGACGGCGAGATCGTGATGAAGTGCCCCACCGAGGCGCCGATCACCGACCGCCGCGAGAAGGAGCTCGCCGACCTGGGCTTCATTCCGCTGGTGCACTGCAAGGGCACCGACTACGCCGCCTTCTTCAGCGTGCAGTCGGGCCAGAAGCCCAAGCTGTATGACTCGGACGCTGCCAACGCCAACGCCCGCCTGTCGACGCAGTTGCCCTACATCATGGCGGTATCGCGCTTTGCCCACTACCTCAAGGCGATGATGCGCGACAAGATCGGCAGCTTCATGTCGCGCGACGAAGCCTCCGCGTTTCTCAACCGTTGGATCACCAACTACGTCACGCCCGACGACTCGGCGTCGCCGGCCACCAAGGCCAAGCGTCCGCTGCGCGAGGCTCGGGTGGACGTGGTGGAAGTGCCCGGCAAACCCGGCGCCTATCGCGCCGTGGCGTTCCTGCGTCCGCACTTCCAGCTCGATGAGTTGACGGTGTCCCTGCGCCTGGTGGCGGACCTGCCGGCGCCGGCTGCATAGGCTGGACTACGAGCGGGGCCGATCTTTCTGAAAGGGCCTAAAAACCCTGAGGGAATCGGCCCCGCCGCGTCGCCTATCCAGGTGAAGGAGATCAAGACATGGCCGTCAACGCATACTGCATCATCGCCGATCGCCCGGGTAACAGCCCCAGCAAGGCCGACGCGATCGACATTCTCTCGTTCAGCTGGGGGGTCAGCCAGACCGCGACCTACCAGGCGGGCTCGTCGGGACGCGAATCCCGCGCCGGCCGGGCCAGCCTCAGCGACGTCAGCATCATGAAGGTGGCTGACAAGCTCA
>WGMB01000018.1 GCA_016125275.1 Acidobacteriota bacterium
CGCTCAGCCTCGCCCAGGTCGTCCAACTGCACGCCCTCGAGCTTGATGCCGGTCTCTTCCATGATGGCCTTGCCGCCGGTGAGGATCGCGATGTCCTCCAGCATGGCCTTGCGGCGATCACCGAAGCCCGGCGCCTTGACGGCGGCGGCGGAGATCGTGCCGCGCAGCTTGTTGACCACCAGGGTCGCCAGGGCTTCGCCTTCGACGTCCTCGGCGATGATCAGCAGCGGACGGCCGGCGCGCGCGCTCTGCTCGAGCACGGGCAACAGGTCCTTCATCGAGCTGATCTTCTTCTCGTGGATCAGGATCAGGGGCTTCTCGAGCGAAACCTCCATGGACTCCTGGTCGGTCACGAAGTAGGGGGAGAGGTAGCCGCGATCGAACTGCATGCCCTCGACCACGTCGAGCTCAGTCTCGATGCCCTTGCCCTCTTCCACGGTGATCACGCCGTCCTTACCGACCTTGGCCATCGCCTCGGCGATGATGTTGCCGATGGTCATGTCGGAGTTGGCGGAGATGGCGGCGACCTGCGAAACGGCCTCGCCTTCGACCGGCTTGGCGATCTTGTGCAGCTCTTCAGTGAGCGCGGCCACGGCCTTTTCGATGCCGCGCTTGATCGCCATCGGGTTCGCGCCGGCGGCCACGGACTTCAGACCGTCGCGGTAGATCGCCTGCGCCAGAATCGTGGCGGTGGTGGTGCCGTCGCCGGCCACGTCGGAGGTCTTGGAAGCGACCTCGCGGACCATCTGCGCGCCCAGGTTCTCGAGCTTGTCTTCCAGCTCGATCTCCTTGGCCACGGTCACGCCGTCCTTGGTGACGTTGGGGCCGCCGAACTTCTTCTCGAGCACGACGTTGCGGCCCTTGGGGCCGAGGGTCACCTTGACGGTGTCGGCCAGCTTGTTGACGCCGGCCAGGATCGCCTGCCGGCAATCCTCTCCATATACAATCTTCTTTCCTGCCATATCGATTGAACTCCTGCTTCGTTGGCGCCAGCTAGTCGATCACGGCGAGGATCTCGTCCTCGCGCAGGATCACGAGCTCCTGGTCGTCGATCTTCACTTCGTTTCCGGCATACTTGCCGATCAAAATCTTGTCGCCGGCCTTGACGTCGAGGGCCGTGGCCACGCCCTTGTCGTTGCGCTTGCCGGGGCCCACGGCGACGACTTGAGCCTGCTGCGGCTTCTCTTTCGCCGAGTCGGGGATGATGATCCCGCCGGCCGACTTCTGGTCGCCTTCGTCGAGGCGTTTCACGATCACGCGGTCATGGAGCGGTCTAAGGTTCACTGCTGCCTTCCTCCTGGGGGTCCTTTGCTGGGTGAAACAGGGCGAGTTCAAGATGAGAACCGCCCGGAACGGAACTTGTACTAAGCCTATTTGACTAAGTTATTGTCAACTTCCCATCGTATCGAGACGGGTCTAAGGTGTCAACCGGAACAGGAGCCCTTCCATTGGTGGAGAGGCGCCTCGGCGGCGGGGGCCTGATCGGGCCCTGCGAGGGCGATGCTGTCGAAGCCGAAGACGAACAGCAAGTCCCCGAAGGAACGGACGCCCAAGGGTTCCAATCGCTCCGCCAGATCGACGCCGGCCAGGGGCGCGGCTCCGCTGCGCAACGCGATCGGGCCGATGGCGGTATAGACGAGGCCCGCGGGCTTGCGGGCGATCTCGCAGAGCGTTGCGAGGGCGTTGGCGGGCGGCGGGTTCGAGCGAATCGTCAGATGCTTGGCGGCTGCGTCGGGGCAGTCCAGCAGCAGGTCCGGGCCGTGCACGAGGAGCCGGCGGATGGACTTCGCAGCAGCGAGTTCTCGGCACAGCGCACGCCGCCCCGCGGCGTCGGCGCCGAGGGAGACCTGTTCGACCGATGCGAAGTCCGGCCCCGACGAGCCGGTCGCCGATTGGCCCGGCAGGCACGCGGCGGCGCCCACGGCGAGCGCGAGGGCGGCCAGCGGCCGGCGGAACGGGTTGCGGGCGATGCTCATTCGCTCGCGCTCAGACTAGGACAAGCCGCCTCGAAGGGCAACGAAGATCGCCGAATCCCCGTGATATTCTGGGGCCATGGGGGCGAGCGAGCTTCGCGCCGAGATCGATCGTCTCGCCGACGCAGGGCGCTTCACGGAAGCCGCCGTCGCCCTCAATGGCCTGTGGTTGCAGGAGCCAACGGCTGGGTCGGCGCGGTTCCTCATCCAGCGCTATGAATCCTGGCGGCAGAGCCTTGCGCTGCGGTCGTTTCGACTGGCGGTCCTCCGCTCCTACACGGTTGAGCCGCTGATTCCTCTGCTGCGGGCAGAGGCGTTTGTGGCCGGTCTCGATCTGACGGCGCACGTGGGGGAGTTCAATGTCTGGGCGCAGGACATCTACAACGCCTCCAGCCCGCTGTATTCCTTTGAGCCCGACGCGGTGATCCTGGCGCTCGAAGAGCCCGACCCCTCGGAGATCCTCGGCGCTCTGGACTTCTTTCGCAGGCACAGCGCCGCCGCCGTCATCGTCCACAACCGAGCCGTGCCGGCCCGGCCGCGGCGCGGGGTGTTCGACGCGCAGTCCGACGCGTCGGAGAGGGAGGCCGTGCAGGCCCTCAATCGGCGGTTGCGGGAAACCGTGCGCGACGTGCGCGGGGTGTACGTGTTGGACTACGACGCCGTGGTGGCCGCAGCCGGCGCGGAGGCTTGGCGCGACGCTCGCAAGTGGGTGAGCGTGCGGCTGCCGATGGCCTCGGCGCAGATGTCTCGGCTGGTGGGCGAGTGGATGCGGTTCGTGCAGCCGCTGGCGGGCAAGGTCGCCAAGTGCGCGGTGGTGGATCTGGACAACACCTTGTGGGGCGGCGTGATCGGCGAGGACGGGCTCGACGGCGTGAAGCTCGACGACGGGCTGCCGGGGGCTTTCCATCGCGAGCTGCAGCAGGCGCTGCTGGACCTGACGGAGCGGGGGATTCTGCTCGCGGTCTGCAGCAAGAACAACCCCGAAGAGGCTCTGGAGGCGCTCGAGAAGCACCCCGGGATGCTGCTGCGGCCACGCCATTTTGCGGCGTTCCGCATCAACTGGCAGGAGAAGGCGCAGAACTTGGAAGAGATCGCCGCCGAGCTCAACATCGGCGTGGACGCGCTGGCCTTCATCGACGACAACCCTGCGGAGCGACAGAATGTCCGCCTGCGGCTGCCGGAAGCGACTGTGATCGAGCTGCCGACGGACCCGAGCGGCTATGCTGCTGTGGTTCGCGACGCGCCGGTCTTCCAGCGGCTGCAACTCTCCGAGGAAGATTCCCGACGTGGAGCGATGTACGGGGAGCAGCGCGAGCGCAAGCAGTTGGAGCAGACCTGCGCCAGCCCGGAGGACTTTCTGCGGTCCCTGGAACAAGAGATCGAGATCGCCCCGCTGAGCGGCATGACTCTGGCCCGCGTCGCGCAGTTGACGCAGAAGACCAACCAGTTCAACCTGACCACCCGGCGCTATTCGGAGGCGCAACTGGAAGCCCTGGCCGCCCAGCCGGGCGTGCGCGTCTGGTCGCTCTCAGTGCGGGACCGCTTTGGCGACAACGGGCTGACCGGCGTGGCGATCACCCGCCAAGAGGGCCACGTCTGCGAGATCGACACGCTGCTGCTGAGTTGCCGCGTGATCGGCCGGACGGTCGAGACCGCTCTGCTGGCTTGGCTGGCGCGGCAAGCGCGTGAAGACGGCGCCCGTAAGCTCCGGGGTCTGTTTGCGCCCACCAAGAAGAACAAGCCGTGTGAGACTTTCTACCAGGACCACGGCTTCCGCGAAATCGAGCGCGGCGAGGCGGGCGTACTATGGGAGCTCGACCTGGTCGCCGATCCTGCTCTTGAAGCGCCGAGTTGGGTCCAGGTCGTCGCGCCGGCGCCTGTCGGCGACTGATTCGCAGAACGCTCAGGAAAGAAACGAACGTGACCGTCATTGAAGAATTGCGGCGTCTGGCCGCCGACATTCTGGAGGTGGATCTGGAGGAGCTGCCTCCGGAGGCCTCCCCGGAAACCATCGATTCGTGGGATTCCGTGCAGCACCTGAATCTGGTCCTTGCCATCGAAGAGCAGTACGGCATCGAGCTGGACCCGGAGCAGATCGGCGGCGGAGTCACGCTGGAAGACCTGGCCGAGATCGTCGAGAGCGCCCAGGGCGAGTGATCGCCGCCTGATGCCGATCCGCTTCGAGACCTACCAACCGGAACACATCCCGGCCGCGCTCGCCTTCAACGAGCGTTTGCAGGCGTCGAGTCCCCGCAAGGAGTTCGGCGTCGCGGAGGCGCCCGTGGCGGGGCGGTTCGCCCCTGGCAGCGGCCACAGCGTCTGGGAAGACTACTACCTGGCGTTCGACGGTGAAGACGTACGCGGCGGCTACATCCTGCGGCGGCTGCCGTTTCTGGTGCGAGGTGAGGAGCGAGAGATCGGCTTCCTCTACGCCCCGGTCACCGAGGGCCTGTGGGACAAACGCTACGCCATGGCGGCCGTGCAACTGCTGCGCGACGCCGTGCGGCGCTCGCCGGAGCTGTTCTGCCTGGGCATGGGCGGCTGGAACAACCCCCTGCCGAAGATGCTCCAGGCGATGAAGTGGAGATTCCGGCTGGTGCCGTTTCGCTTTCGGGTGTGCCGCGCGGGGCGGTTTCTGCGGGAGATTCGACCGTTGCGGACGAGCCCGCTGCGGCGGCTCGCGGCGGACATCGGGGCCATGACGGGGACCGGGGCGCTGGCAATCGGCGCGATGCAGCGCTGGAAGAAGCGCTCGGCAGGGGCCTGCGAGGCGGTCGAAGTTCCGGAGTTTGGCGACTGGGCGGACGACGTTTGGCGGCAGGGCAGGGAAGGCTACGCTTTCACCCAAGTTCGCAGCCGCGACGTGTTGTCGCTGCTCTATCCGGTTGAAGACGCACGCTTCCTCCGCCTGCGCGTTCGTCGCGATGGCCGCGACCTGGGCTGGATGGTCTGCTTTGACACAGCCATGCGGGACGACCAGTATTTCGGCAATCTCCGCCTGGGGACGCTGATCGACGGCTTCGCGAAGCCCGAGGACGCCTCAGCGGTCATCCAAGCCGCTGCGGATTTCCTGCAAAACCGCGGCGTCGACCTGATCGTTTCCAACCAAGCCCATCAAGCCTGGGTCGCTGGTCTGGAGGCCGCCGGCTTCCTCGAAGGCCCCTCGAACTTCCTGTTCGGAGGCAGCCGGGCGCTGGCTTCCGCTCTGGAGCCGTTCGAAGCCTCGCTCGACCGCGCCCACCTGAACCGCGGCGACGGCGACGGGCCGATTCACCTATAGGGCACGGTTTAGGACGCTTACCTTAATCTGATTATCTGCAGGTCGGACTTGGCCTGTTTTAGCTGTTCGATCTCTCGGTCCGTGACTTCGGTACCCAACAGGCTTAGGGAAGTCAGCGAAGAGAGGCCCTGGAGCGGGGACAGGTCCGTGACTCCGGTACCCCACAGCTTGAGGGAAGTCAGCGAAGAGAGGCCCTGGAGCGGGGACAGGTCCGTGACTTCGGTACTCGACAGGCTTAGGGAAGTCAGCGAAGAGAGGCCCTGGAGCGGTGACAGGTCCGTGACTTCGGTAACCGACAGGTCGAGGGAGGCCAAGGAAGAGAGGCCCTGGAGGGGGGACAGGTCCGTGACTTCGGTACCCGACAGGTCGAGGTGGAGCTCTTGGGGGAGTTGGTGGAGGAGCAGCAGTGCCTTTTCTAGTTCGATCGCGTCGGTGCAATTGACTTCATAACCTTTGTCCGGCTCAAGGCGCGCGGGACAATAGAGGTTGTTTAGTTCGGCAAGCGCACCGTTGGCCATAGCCCACTGCGCGACCGGACCCCAAACCAGAGCCGCCAGACCCACCGCCAAGGCCGCCGGCGCCAGAGCCGGCCGGGCCCTCCGCCAAAGCTTCTCCCGCCATCCAGCCAGAATCGGTCCCAGCATCCGCGCCAGGAAGTCGTGCGAGATTTCCCACGTCGTCCCGGCGCGATCCAGCCGCCGCACCAAGCCCTGCTCCTCCAGGCCGAGCAGGCATCCACGAGCCTGCGTTGCCGGAGCGCCCGATTCCAAGCTGAGCTCCTCCACCGTTCGCGGCCGCTTCGTTCCGGCGTCCGTCAGCATCGGCCGCAACAGCCCCGGCGCCGTCTCGCGCAGATCCCCCCGCCCGATCGCTTCTTCCAAGTACGAGCGCAGCAGCCTGCCCGGCGCCACGTCCTCCGGCAGCCGCCCGCCGTACCGTTGCAACACCAGCCCGAACATGTTCAGCGTGATCGGCCGGATCAGCCCTTTCGTCTCCTCCACGGCGGTCGCTTCGTCGATCACGCGCTCCAGCAGGTCCGCGTCGATCTGCATCCCGGAGTCCTCCAGGAATCTCCGGGCCGCCGGCAGGTAGAACGCCGCGATCTCCTCCCAGTTGCCGTCCTGCGCCAGCGGCGGCAGCCCGGTCTGCATGTACGCGCCCTTGTAGTCGGAGCGAAAGACGCACAGCACGGTGAGGCCGGCAATCGGCTCGGCCGTGATGGACTCCAGCAGACGCGTCAGCCGCTCGCGTTCTGCGGACGACTCCTCATGCAGAATCAAAAACTCCTCAAACTGGTCCAGCACCACCAACAGGCGGCCCGAGCGTTTGGCCGCGCGCTCCAGCAAAGCCCGGGGATCGTCGGCGTCCCCCGGCGGTTTCTTCCAGATCCGATCCGGCTCCAGCAGCGCCGAAACGAGCTGCTCGGTGGGATCGCCGAAGCTGCGCGCCGCGACGACCGTCCAGCCCTCGGCCCGCAATCCCGGCAACACCGACGCATTCAGCAGCGAGCTCTTGCCCGCGCCGGACACGCCGGTCAGGAACAGAAGCGGCGCCTTCGCCCGCTGAATCCAGTGCAGCGTCTCCAGGTGCGCCCCGTCCGCCCGAGTCAGCGCTTCGCCGTCTTCGTACGGCCGCAAGCGAAAGTATCCCGGCTGCGTCGTACCGCCCCGCGCCCCTCGCCGATGCAGCTCCTTCCTGCGCTCTCGCGCCTTCCAGCCCGGCCCGAGCTCCCCGAAAGCGATCGCGAGAGCCGGCAACAGGAGCATCCCAACCGGTAGCGCGGCATGCAGGCGCTCCAGATCGTCCCACTCATGCCAAGTCCCGAACGCCACGGCCGCGAAGATCGCCAGATAGACGGCGGCCCGGATCAGCCAAGCCCCGTTCCCGTTCGGCTCGGCTGCCGCGGGGGCCTCAGGTTTCCCGGCATCCGGCGTCGGCTCGGGCTTCGCAGCCCACTGCCGCTGCGGGTCCTCGAGCCAAAGACGCAGGTCGCGCCGTAACACCTCAGGGAACGCCGCGGCATTGGCGTACTCCCCGGCAAACACCCTTGGCTCGCCCTCATCCAGCCGCCGCCGAAACGCACGCACCCTCTCCCACTGCCCGAGCGCGGCTTGAATCTCGTCCGGGGAAGCGGGCGCCTCGAAGCGGTCGATCTTGCGGAAATACCACTTGATCTCCGGCCGCTGGTGCTGCCGCCAATGCGCCAGCGCCCATTCGAATTCCTCCTCCGTCCCCGATTCCGCCGCCCCGCTCGGCGTCCCAAAGCGCTGCCCCATCAGCCCGATCACCAGGGCCAGCGAGTCCTTGTAGGTTTTCAGCGTCTGCTCGGTGATCAGCTCCTGCGGACGCCCCACGCCGACGGTCGCGTAGTTCTCCCAGTCGACGACAGTGAAGCGGACGCCCCAATGCCCAGCCGTCGTGATGTTGAATTCCTCGAAAAACGCACGAACGGCTTGGCGCTCGGCGTTTACGTCACCCGGCGAAGCCAAAAAGATGTGGTATTCGCGAATATCCCGTGCTTGGGCCGGCACGCTGCCAGTATATTCCCAGGTCGTGGGCGTTTCCAACGGCAATCCCCGCGCCCCATGCCCCTAAAGCTTTATACTGCTTACCGAGTACCGCCATGACGCCAGAAGAACAGAGCCTACTGTGGACCCGCCGACGCTTTTTCGGGCGCTCCGCGACCGGGCTTGGCGTGGCGGCGTTGGCGCAACTGCTCGGGCGGGACTTGGGGGCTTCGCAGGGGACCCTGGGCGCACCGCACTTCCCGGCCAAGGCGAAGCGGGTGATCTACCTGTTTCAGTCCGGCGCGCCGTCGCAGATCGACCTGTTCGACCACAAGCCGGGGCTGGCGAAGCTGCGGGCCACGGACCTGCCGGACTCGATCCGCAACGGTCAGCGGTTGACCGGGATGACGGCCACGCAGACCTCGTTTCCGGTCGCGCCGTCGATCTTCCAATTCGAGCAGAGGGGCCAGTCCGGCGCTTGGGTCAGCGACCTGCTCCCGTACACGGCGAAGGTGGCGGACAAGCTCACCTTCATCCGCTCGATGCACACCGAGCAGATCAACCACGACCCGGCGATCACGTTCTTCCAGACCGGATTTCAACTCGCTGGGCGCCCCAGCCTGGGCGCTTGGCTGAGCTACGGCCTGGGCAGTGAGGCCGAGGATCTGCCGGCCTTCGTCGTCATGGTGTCGGGCAACAAGGGCCAGCCGCTCTATGACCGGTTGTGGGGTTCGGGCTTCCTGCCGAGCCGCTACCAGGGCGTGAAGTTCCGTTCCGGCGGCGACCCCGTGCTGTACCTGTCGAATCCCGAGGGCTTCGATCGCGACGACCGGCGACGCTTTCTGGATGATCTGGCGCAACTCAACGAGATGCAGCAGGAGGAGTTCGCCGACCCGGAGATCTCGACCCGCATCGCGCAGTACGAGATGGCGTACCGCATGCAGGCGTCGGTGCCCGAACTGACCGACCTCTCCGACGAGCCGGAGCACACCTTCGAGCTCTATGGCGACGAGGCCCGCAAGCCCGGCAGCTTCGCCTACAACTGCTTGCTGTCGCGACGTTTGGCCGAGCGCGGCGTACGCTGCGTGCAGCTCTTCCACCGCGGCTGGGACCAGCACACCAAGCTGCCGAAGGACATCAAGACGCAGTGCGAGGACACCGACCGGGGCTCGGCGGCGTTGGTGCAGGACCTCTCCGAGCGCGGCCTGCTCGACGAAACGCTGGTGGTGTGGGGCGGGGAGTTCGGGCGCACCGTCTACTGCCAGGGCGTGCTCACCGAGGACGATTACGGCCGGGATCACCACCCGCGCTGCTTCACGGTCTGGATGGCCGGCGGCGGCGTAAAGCCGGGTTTGACGGTGGGGACCACCGACGATTTCTCGTACAACGTCGTTGAGGATCCCGTCCACGTGCACGACCTGCACGCGACGATGCTGCGCTGCCTGGGCGTCGATCACAAGCGGCTGACGTTCAAGTTCCAGGGCCGCGACTTCCGCCTGACCGACGTACACGGCAACGTGGTCAACAAGGTCCTAGCCTGACCGGCCGCGAAACGCTCCCGCCGCCCGCGCGATCCACAGGGCATGGGAGCTCATGACGAACCTCGCATTCTGCTCGTGATGGCCGAGACGGAGAAGAACCGCCTCCTGAGCAAGCTCGAGCATCCGCCCGCCCAGGACTGGGCGGAAACCGTGGACACCGCAAAGCAACGCCTAATGGCTCGCCCCTACGGCGCCGTGGTCGTGGACGAGCGGCTGGGCGGCCCCGGCTGGCGGGAGCTGACGCGCTTTGCGCGCGAAAAGGAGATCGCCTCGGCGTTCCTCATCTGTACCGATGAAGTGGGCGGCAAGGCGCTGTTTGCCGAGTCCAAGAAGCCGAACACCTTCATCTCCGACGTGCTCGTGCGCCCCTACTCCGGCCCTCTGGTGCAGGAGCGCATCGAGGCGGCCCTGCGGGCTCACCCGGAGCACGTCGGCGCGACCCTGCCGAGCCATCCGGCGGAATAGTCCGCCAAAACCGTGTCGGACGCTACACTGAGTCCGAATGCGGATACTGCTCAGCGGGGCCACCGGCTTCGTCGGCCGCGCTCTGTGCGACTCGTTGATCGCCGGCGGCTCCGAGGTGTACATCCTCTCGCGCTCGCCGCAGAAGGCCAAGCTCTCGCTGCCGCGCGTCTCCGAGGCGTTCCACTGGACGGCGGGCGAAGCGCCGCCGCCGGAGGCCTTCGACGGCGTACACGCGGTGGTTCACCTGGCGGGCGAATCCGTGGTCGGCCGTTGGACGGACGCCAAGCGGCGGGCCATCACGGACAGTCGCGTCATGGGCACGCGCCACCTCGTCGACGGGCTGCGGCGGTGTTCGATTCGCCCCCGCATCTTGGTTTCGGCGAGCGCCATCGGCTACTACGGCGACCGCGGCGAAGAGGACTTGGTGGAAACGTCGGAACCGGGCGATGACTTCCTGGCCAAGACGGCGATCGCCTGGGAGCGTGAGGCCCGCCAAGCCGAAGACCTCGACATGCGGGTGGTCCGCTTGCGGACCGGGATCGTGCTGGCGAAAGACGGCGGCGCGCTGGGCCAAATGCTGCTGCCGGCGAAGCTCGGCTTGTCAGGGCCGTTGGGCCCGGGCACGCAGTGGTGGAGTTGGATACACCGCGACGACCTGATGGGGATGATCCGATTCGCGATCGAGGAAGAGGACCTCTCCGGCCCCCTAAACTGCGTGGCGCCCAACCCCATGAGGCAGCGGGAGTTCTCTCAAACGCTCGGCAAAGTGCTGCACCGGCCGGCGTTTTTGCCGGCGCCCTCCATCGCCCTCGAGCTGCTGCTGGGAGGCTTCGCCACGGAGCTGCTTTCGAGCAAACGGGTCCTGCCGTCGGCCGCCATGACGCTGGGCTATCCCTTCGCGCATCCGAACCTCGAAGGCGCGCTGCGGGCCGCTCTGGACCGTTAGGCCGCCGCCGGTCGCTGTGCTATCTTTGCCTTTTCCCGGAGGTAAAGCATTGCAGGCGCCTAGAGCACAGTGGGGATCTCGAATCGGCTTCATTCTTGCGGCGGCGGGCTCGGCCGTCGGGTTGGGCAATCTGTGGAAGTTCCCCTACATCACGGGGCTGAATGGAGGCGGCGTCTTCATCCTGGCCTACGTGTGCTGTGTGGTGCTGGTCGGTCTGCCGGTCATGTCGGCTGAGATCCTGATCGGCCGGGCGACGCAGAAGTCTCCGGTGGCTGCCTTCCGCGAGCTGACGCATCCGGGCTCGTTCTGGGTGTCGTTCGGCTGGTTGGGCGTGTTTGCCGCGGGCTCGTTGCTTTCGTACTACAGCGTCATCGCCGGCTGGGCGATGCACTACGCCTACATCTCGCTGAATGGAGAGCTGGTCGGGTCGGGCGTGGAAGGCGTTCAGTCGCTGTTCGGCCAAGTGGTGGCTTCGCCGGGGCTGAATCTGTTCTGGCACATCGCCTTCATGGCGTTGACGGTCGGCGTGGTGCTGGGCGGCGTCGCGAAGGGCATTGACCGCTGGTCGCGCATTCTGATGCCGGCGTTGCTGATCATGCTCACTGGGTTGGTGGTGCGGGCCGCCTTTCTGCCGGGCTTCGGCGAGGGGCTGGAGTTCGCGTTCGGCATCCGTCCGGAAGAGTTTCGGCCCGAATCGTTGCTGGCGGCGCTGGGACAGGCCTTCTTCAGCCTGTCGATCGGCATGGGCACGATGCTGACCTACGGCAGCTATCTGCACCGGGATGACGACATCATGGATTCGTCGATCCAGATCTGCGCCCTGGACACGATCGTCGCCCTGGCGGCGTCGGCCGTGATCTTCCCCATCATCTTCAGCTTTGCGGGCCTCGAGCCGGGCCAAGGTCCGGGCCTTCTGTTCGCCAGCATTCCCACCGGTCTCATCCAGATGCCGTTTAGCGGCGTTCTGCTGGCGACGTTCTTCTTCCTGCTGGTGTTTGCGGCGCTCACCAGCGCGATCTCCCTGCTGGAGGTCCCGGTGTCGTTCCTGATCGACCAGTTCGGCTGGAGCCGGGGCAAGTCCGCCGCGCTGGCGGGAGCGGTGATCACGCTGTACGGTATCCCCTCGGCGCTGAGCTATGTGGAAGGCAGCGCCCTCCCGGAGTTCTTGGACAAGCTGGACTGGGTGGTCTCGAACCTGATGTTTCCCGTCGGCGGCATTGGGATGTCTCTGTTCGCCGGCTGGCGGATGGACGAGGCGTTGCGGCATGACCACTTCCTCTCCGGGAGCAAGTACCGCTTCGCCTACAACGCCTGGCTCACTTTGCTGCGCTTCATCGTGCCGGTGGGCATTGTGTGCGTGTTTCTGAACGCGATTGGGGTGATGTAGAATCGCCCCTTTCTCGATCGGATATGGGGTGATTTAAGTTCTTGAAAAGACGGGACTTGCCCGTTTGCCAGCGGCGTTCGAACGTGGCAGACTGGAGCCCATGGCCACCGCAGAGCTCGAACGCCGCGTCATCGTCGCCCAGCCGGAAAACAGCGAAACCCCTTTGCGGGAATTGCGCAGTTGGGTGACGCCGAACCGCCTGTTCTTCGTCCGCAACCACTTCGAGACGCCGGAGATCGACCGCGCCGCCTGGCGGCTGCGGGTGACCGGTTTGGTGGAGCGTGAGCTCGAGCTGGACTGGGAGACCATCGCCACCCTGCCGACGCGGAGCGTCTTTGCCACGATGGAATGCGCCGGCAACGGCCGTTCGTTCCTCGAAAAGCCCGTTCACGGCGTGCAGTGGGGCGCCGGGGCGATCGGTCACGCGGAATGGGTGGGCGTGCCGCTCCGCCTGGTGCTGGAGCGCGCCGGGGTCCAGGCGCAGGCCCGCGAGGCGATCTTTGTGGGCGCTGACCGCGGAACCGAGCCGGACCACCCGGAGGTGATGGCCTTCGAGCGCAGCCTGCCGGTCGAGAAGGCCCTGGAAGACGACACCCTGCTGGCGATCGAGATGAACGGCGAGCCGCTGACCGCGGCGCATGGCTATCCCGTGCGGCTGATCGTGCCCGGCTGGTACGGCGTGGCCTCGGTCAAGTGGCTGGAGAGCATTCACCTGACCGACGAGATGTTCCACGGCTACTACCAGAGCGTGAAGTACACCGTGCGCCGGCGGACCGGCAGCGGCGTGTGCAGCGAGGTCGTGGGCGAGATGCAGCCGAAGTCCGAGATTCTGCGCCCGCACGAAGGAGAGCGCTGCGGCGTAGGGTTGAACCGCGTGGTCGGCGTGGCCTGGGCGGGCCCCGATCCCGTGGAGGCCGTGGAGATCAGCACCGACGGCGGCCGGAGCTGGGCGCGCGCGGAGCTGACGGGCATCACCGCGCCGTACTCCTGGACCCTGTGGCAATACTCCTGGCGGCCGGCGCAGCCCGGGCCTTGCCAGTTGATGTCACGAGCCATCTCCGCCGCGGGGCGCATGCAGCCGTTGCGGCACGATCCGCTCTATGGCGGGTACCTGATCCACCACTCCCGCCCGATTCCCGTGGAGGTTGCTCCGACCTGGAGCGCTGACGGCGGCGACTACACCGACAGCGCAGCCAAGGCGGCCTTTGAAGAGGCGGCCGAGGAGCGCTCCCGGATGCAGCTCGACGTGGAAATGCGCGTCGGCGGCGGCCTGGGGATCTGACGGAAGAGAATTGGAGGCGCGGGCCGGAGTCGAACCGGCGAATAGAGGCTTTGCGAGCCTCGGCCTTCCCGTTTGGCTACCGCGCCTGGGCGTCCGGCGACTTCTCAGCCGCGCAGATGCATCACCACCATTTTAGTCTCGGTCATCTCCTCGATGGCGTACTTGGGGCCTTCCTTGCCGAACCCGGAATCCTTGAGCCCGCCGTACGGCATCAGATCGGCGCGCCATTGGGCGCCCCAGTTGATGTGTATGTTGCCCGAATCGACGTCGCGGGCGAAGCGCATGGCGTTGTCGAGCGACTCGGTGAAGATGGCGGCGGAGAGGCCGTAATTGGTGTCGTTGGCGATGGCGATCGCCTCGTCGATGGTTTCCGCGGGAGTGACGCCGACGGCCGGCCCGAAGAGCTCCTCGCAGGTGATGCGCATGGATTTGTCGACGTCAGCCAGTAGGGTGGCGGCGTAGGCGGCGCCGGAGCGCGAGCCGCCGGTGAGGACGCGGGCGCCGCGGGCGCGGGCCTGCTCGACCCACTCCTCCACGCGTTTGGCTTCGGACTCCTTGACCATCGGCCCCAGCTTCACGCCGTCCTGCAAGGGGTCGCCCGCAGTCAAGGCTTCCACCTTGGGCTTCAGGATGTCGAGCAGGTCGGCGTAGATCTTGCGGTCCGCGACCACGCGCTGGGTGGAGATGCAAACCTGGCCGGCGTTGGCGTATCCGGTGGCGGCGATGGCCGTGGCGGCCTTCTCGAGGTCCGCGTCGGGCATCACGATCACGGGAGAGTTCGAGCCCAGTTCCATCGTCACCTTCTTGAGGCCGGCCGTGCGGCAGATGCGCTCGCCGATGTCCTTGCTGCCGGTGAAGCTGATCTTCCGGACGCGGGGATCGGAGACCAGGATGTCGCCGATTTCGCCGCCCGTGCCGGTGATCACCTGGATGGCTTCCGGCGGGCAGCCGGCGTCGAGCAGCAGCTTGGCGAACTTGAGGGCCGTGAGCGGCGTGTCCGTGGCGGGCTTGACCACCACGGCGTTGCCGGCGGCGATGGCCGGGCCCACCTTATGACAGACGAGGTTGAGGGGGAAGTTGAATGGGGTGACCGCCAGCACGACGCCGCAAGGCACGCGCAGCGTGAACCCGAAGCGGTTCTCCGTGCCGGGCGCGCCGTCCAGCGGCACGACCTCTGAACCGAGCCGCTTGGCCTCTTCGGCCGAGCCGATGATCGTCTCCTTGGCGCGGCTCACCTCGAAGCGCGCTTCGCCGATGGGCTTGCCTTCCTCCATGGTGATGGTGCGGGCCAGGTCTTCCAGCCGCTCCTCCATCAAGTCGGCGGCCTTCATCAGCCAGCCGTAGCGCTCGTAGCCCTGAACGCGGCGGAGCTTGCGGGCCCCTTCAGCGGCGAAGGCGAAGGCCCGGTCGGCGTCCTCGGCGGTGGAGCGCGGAACCGTGTCCACGACCGAGTTGTCGTAGGGGTTGGTCACATCCAGCGTCTTGGCGGCGCCGACCCACTGGCCGGCAATCAACATTTCCATGGTTCTGGGTCCTCTCGGTACTCCAGATGATCGGAGTTTCGGCGGCGGGCGGTCAAATGCGGTCCAGCGGAGGGGCGGCCCCGCGGATAATGAGGGGATGGAAAAGGCGACCTTTGCGGCAGGGTGTTTCTGGGGAGTGGAGCACGCCTTCCGGCAGGTTCCGGGAGTGCAGGACGCGGCCTGCGGCTATATCGGCGGACACATAGATCATCCGACCTACGAGCAGGTCTGCACCGACCGGACCGGGCACGCTGAAGCCGTCGAGGTGACCTTCGATCCGACGCGCGTCTCCTACACGGAGCTGCTCGACGCGTTTTGGCGGATGCACGATCCCACGACGCTGAACCGGCAAGGGCCGGACTTCGGGACGCAATACCGGTCGGGGATTTTCTACCATTCCGAGGAACAAAGGCGGCTGGCGGAGGAGTCCAAGGCGGCGCTGCAAGCCGGCTTCGGCAAACCGATCGTCACGGAGATCAACGAAGCGGGGCCGTTCTGGCGCGCCGAAGAGTATCACCAGCAATACTTCGACAAGCGCGGGATGTATTCGTGCGGATGACGCCCGTCCGGCCCGTGAAGACGGGCCGGACTCGACCGACCGAGACTAGTTATTCAGCGAGGAGCTGAGCCGACCGTTTTGCTCGCGTTCGGCCTTGCGCGTGGCGATCAGCCGAGCGTCTTCCGCCGTCTGGGTGGCCTCTCGCGCGAGCGTCACCACTGCGCGGCTCTTGGGTTCCGAGGAGTACATGCGCTCGGCTTCCGCCAGCTTGGCCTTGGCCCGCGACAGCGTATCCGCGGCGTGGGTCTCGGCGCCGTTCACCTCGGCCAACTGGACCGCGTGGCGAGCCTGGTAGAGCTCCACCAGCGACTCGTACTCCTTCTGGGAGACTTTGCGGCCTGAGTCGTTGCGGTGATTGCGGTTTTTGGCCGCATCGAGGTCGTACGTGTATTCGCCGCGCTTCAGCAGCTCGTACTTGGCGTCAACGGTCTCCACCTGGCCGATCGTGTCGGGCCGAACCTTGTTCTCCAGAACCACCACGTCGCTCGGCGCCGTGACGGCGTAGTAGGGCTCGGCCGTGACCACGAGGGCGAAGGTCTGCAACTCGGTGGCGGTGTCGATCTTGGAATCGTTGCCGCTGTTGGTGATGAGCTCGCCGAGGTTGGTGGCGCGCCCATCCGGGGTCACCGCCCACAGCACGTAGGTCAGGTACTGAGGACCGTACTTCTGCGGGTCGTCGAGATCCTTGAACTTGGCGCGGACGTCCACCACGCCCTTCTCGGCCTCGATCTTCGCCTCGCCCTTGGCGTCAGGCTGTAGGATCGTGCCGCCGAAGTCGATCTTGGTGGGCTGGGCGCGGTGGCCGTAGTTGACCGCCTTGGTGGTCCGGGCGACCACGTTCACCTTATAGAGCGGAGTCGAACCGTCGGCGGATTGCGCGGTCGGATCGGGCCGCTGGGTCGGATTGGGCTCTTGCGCCAGAGCCGTAGAAGCCGCCACGGCGCAGAGGAGGAAGGTGGGAGTGATTCTCATGGGTCGCTAACTCCTGTTCGCCTCGAATGGAAGCAAGGAGGGCGCCAATCTCCCGTGTCTGCCCGGCGGAAGCTGTGGAATCAGTAAGATAAGCGTCTCTCGTCCGGCCGTTCGTCCCCGAATCGCATCCGAGAAACCCGGAAAGATGCGCCCGTCTGGGAAGATTCTGCCCAGCCGCGGCCGGTCCGGCGGTAACCGGGACCCTGGCGCCCACGTTCTAGACACCAGGCCCCAAGCGGGGCCGACGAGGACCCGATGAACCAATCCCAACTCGTGTTGCTGGCTCTGGCAGCGGTCGCATCTCCGCTATGGGGGCAGGAAGCGCGGTACGCCTGTCCCGCCGGCGAGGTGATCGACGTGACGTACCTGCCGGAAAAGACCACGCCGCGGGGCGCGAAGACCGCGAGAGCCGTGGTGCGCATGGAAGGCAAGCCCAAACTGGTGCTGCCGCAAGTGATCTCCGGCTCGGGCGCGCGGTTCTCCGACGGCTACACCACTCTGTGGAACAAGGGCCGGGAGGTAATGCTCGAGGCGGGGTCGATCAACGTGAACGGCTGCACCCAGACCGGATCGGAAGCCGTGTCCGAAGCGCCCCCGCCGTCGCTCGTGGGCCGCTGGACCCTGGTGGCGTTGGAGGGCAATCCGATCCCTGCGAGGGCCACAGCGCCGTTCCTGGAGTTTCCCGCCAAGGGAGACCGCATGGCCGGATACGCCGGGTGCAATCGCTTTGGAGGCTCCTATGTGGTCGGCCGCGACAGCATCGAGTTCCGGCAGATCTTCTCGACCAAGATGGCTTGCCTGGAAGAAGGCGGGCAGGTGGAATCGCAGTTTCTGGACCTACTGAGTAAGGTCAGCAACTATTCCGTAACGAACGGGGAGTTGCAACTGTTGGACTCGTCCGGAGCCCTGCTTTTGAAGCTCCGCGCGCATTAGTTTTGGCGAAATTCGACGGCGGCGGTCGCTGACGATGTGTGCCAGCGCCTACAATAAGGGCGCTGATGCAGGTTGCGCCCGTCCCCCCCGTCGCGCGTCCGCTGTTGGTTTTTACCGACCTCGACGGCACGCTGCTCGATCACGACACCTACAGTTGGAAACCCGCCGCCGCGGCTCTCGAGGAGCTTCGCCGGCGGGGCGTCCCGGTGGTCCTCAACTCCAGTAAGACCAAGGCAGAACAGCTCTGCCTACGCCGCGAAATGGAGAACTCCCACCCGTTCATCGTGGAGAACGGCGCGGCCGTCTACGTTCCGGAGGGCTACTTTCCGGGCTTGGGGGATCGGCTCGAGCCAGGCAAGCTCGAGCGGGAAGGGGACTTCCTGATTCGCCGCTTTGGAGCCCCGCGCAGCAAGGCGCTGGAGCTTCTGGCCGAGCTGCGCCAAGAGGGATATCAGTTCGAAGGCTTTCACGACTGGACGCCGGAACAGCTCAGCGAGGTCGCCTCGCTGCCGCGGGAGAGAGCCGCGCGGGCGCTCGAACGGTGTTGTTCGGAGCCCGTGTTGTGGCGTGGCGACTCCGCGTCGCTACACTATCTCCAGGAGCGAGCCGACGCCGCCGGGTTGCGGCTGGTGCAGGGTGGTCGGTTTCTGCACCTGATGGGTCGCTTCGACAAGGCGGAAGCCTTGGGTTGGTTGCGGGAGCTCTATGAGGCCGACGGCCGTCCACGCTGCACGGTCGCCCTGGGAGACAGTCCCAACGACGCCGCCATGCTCGATGCAGCCGACGTCGCCGTGGTCATCCGGTCGCGTCGTTCCAACTCGATTCAGCCTGACGGGCCGGAGAGGGTGATCCGCACCGCGCAACCCGGACCCAAAGGTTGGCAGGAAGCGATGGAGCAAGTGCTCGGCGGCTACGGCTGCCGGGAACCGGCCGGGAGAGGGGAGACAGAGTAGGTGGATTTTCACCAGAACGGGATCATTACTACGCTGCACAACCTGTCGCGCCGGCCGGTGGAGGCGCTCGAGCAGGATCTGCTGGAGTTCGCCAAGCAGCGCCCGATGGCCTTGGTGCTGCCGTCGCTGTATTCCGAGCTGCAAGCTCCGGCGCTGGCGAACATTCTCGACGAGTTGCAGAGCGCGCCGTACTTGGCGCAAATCGTGATCGGGCTGGACCGGGCGAATCTCGACCAGTACCGCCACGCCATCGAGTACTTCGGCCGCCTGCCGCAGAATCACAGCATCCTGTGGAACGACGGCCCGCGCCTGCTCGAGATCGACGCAATGTTGCAGGAGCGCGGTCTGGCGCCGACGCAGCACGGCAAGGGCCGCAACGTCTGGTACTGCTTCGGCTACGTGCTGGCGACCCGCAAGGCGCGCGCCGTGGCGCTGCATGACTGCGACATTGTGACCTACACGCGGGAGCTCGCCGCGCGTCTGATTTATCCCGTCGCCAATCCGAACTCGTCGTACTATTTCTGCAAGGGCTATTACGCGCGCGTTTCAGGCGAGAAGATGCACGGCCGCGTCACGCGGCTGCTCGTCACACCGCTGATCCGGGCCTTTCGGCGCTGTTGCGGAGAGTCCTTGTATCTGGAATACATGGACAGCTTCCGCTATCCCCTGGCCGGAGAGTTTTCGATGCGGACCGAGGTGCTGGCGCACGTCCGCATTCCGAGCGACTGGGGGCTGGAGATCGGCGTCCTGTCAGAGATGCAGCGCGATTACTCGACCAACCGCATCTGCCAGGTCGATATCGCGGACTCCTACGATCACAAGCACCAGCCGCTGTCGCCCGAAGACGCAACGCGCGGGCTCGCCAAGATGAGCCTCGACATCGCCAAGGCCTTCTACCGCAAGCTGGCCTCCAACGGCGAGACGTTCACCAACGAAAAGATCCGCACGATCAAGGCGTCGTATTACCGCACGGCCCTCGACTTCATCGAAGCCTACGGCAACGACGCGGCGATGAACGGCTTGGCCTACGACCGGCACGCCGAGGAGCAGGCCGTGGAGCTGTTCGCCCAAAACATCATGGCCGCCGGGCACCACTTCCTGGAGAACCCGATGGAAACGCCTTTCATCCCGAGCTGGAACCGCGTTGTGAGCGCCGTGCCGGATATTCTGGAGCGCATCGCGGAAGCCGTCGAGGCGGACTACCGCGACCATTCCCCCGTCGCAGCCTGAGCCCGAGGTTGTCGTAAAAGAAGTGTCGCTGCACGATCACGAAGCCATTCTTGCCGAGCTGAAACAGAAGGTGGTCGCCCACCTGCGCTGGCTCTACCCCGAGGCCGACCACGACGCCCTCGCCGACCGCCTGCTGACGGCGATGGGCCTGAAAGCGCGCTGCGTGAGGCCGCGCCCGCGGCAGAACAAGTGGAGCGAAGACGATGTGCTGGTCATCGCATACGGCAACTCCGTCATACACCCCACGGAAGCTCCGCTGGCGACGCTGCGGCGGTTCTTGGGCGAGCGGCTCACCGGAGTAGCCAGCGGCGTCCATATCCTGCCGTTCTGCCCGTTCAGCTCCGACGACGGCTTCTCGGTGATCGACTACAACCAGGTCGATCCGGCGCTGGGCGACTGGTCGCACATCCGGGAGATCGCCTGGGAGTTCGACCTGATGGCGGACCTGGTGATGAACCACGTCTCCAGCGAGTCGGTGTGGTTCGAGAACTTCCGCAAGGGTCTCACGCCGGGCAAGGACTACTTCATGACGGCCGACCCGGACGACGACCTCTCGCAGGTCGTGCGGCCGCGCAGCACCCCGCTGCTGAATCCCGTGGAGACGGTCGACGGCGTCAAGCACGTCTGGTGCACGTTCAGCTTCGACCAGGTCGACCTGAATTACAAGAACCCGGACGTGCTGCTGGAGATGGTGCGCATCATTCGGCACTACCTGCAGGAGGGCGTACGGCTGTTCCGGTTGGACGCCGTGGCGTTCCTGTGGAAGGAGCCGGGGACGCCCTCCATCCACCTCAAGCAGACCCACGAGATCATCCGGCTGCTGCGGACGCTGATCGAGTACCGCGAGCCGCAAGCGATCATCATCACCGAGACCAACGTTCCCAATCGCGAGAACCTGTCGTACTTCGGCGGGGCTGATGAAGCGCACGTCATCTACAACTTCTCGCTGGCGCCGCTGTTGCTGCACACCATGATCAGCGGCAATACGCGCCATCTGATGACTTGGCTCACGAGCATGCCGCCGGCTCAGCTCGGCACGGCGTTCCTGAACTTCATCGCCTCTCACGACGGCATCGGGCTGCGGCCGGCCGAAGGCCTGCTGTCCGACGAGGAGCTCAGCAGCCTGATCGAGACGATGGAGCAGTTCGGCGGGCGCATCTCCACCCGGCGGCTCCCGGACGGAACCGACAAGCCCTACGAGCTGAACATAGCTCTGTGGGACGCCTTGCAGGGCACTGCTTCCGGCGGGCCGGACGAATACCAGACCGCCCGCTTCGTCTGCGCCCACGCCATCATGCTGGCGCTGGAAGGCATTCCGACCTTCTACTTCCACAGCCTGATGGCCGGCGGCAACGACTATGCCAAGCTCGACCGCACCGGCCACAATCGCTCCATCAACCGCCGCAACTGGGACTACGACCGGCTCTCGCAACTGCTCGATGATCGCGATTCGCACCACGGGCAGGTCTTCGACACCCTCTGCCGGCTGATTCGCATTCGGCGGCAGCAGCCGGCCTTCCACCCCAATGCCACGCACTACACGCTGCACCTGGGCCCATCAGTCTTTGCCATTTGGAGGCAGAGCATCGCCCGGGATCAGTCGATCTTCGCCCTCCACAACGTCAGCAACGAGGTGCAACGGATCTCGCTGGAAGACGTGAACTTGATCAGCACGGATTCCTGGATCGACCTGACGACGGGCCACTGGGTCGAGGATCTCGACGGCATGATCGAGCTGCAGCCCTATCAGTTCGTCTGGCTGACCAACAATTTCTAAGCGCGCGCCTCGATCAGCCGGCGGTCGCACTCGCGGACGAAAGCGCCGCGGTACGCCTTGTAGTGGATGATGCAGATCAGCGGCAGCGACAGCGCGCCGAGGCCGGGAATCCACTGGAAGGCCAAGCAGACCACCGTGGTCAGGCGCAGGGCCCAGCGCAGCAGGATGGTGCGCGAGCCCGGAACGTAGCCTCGGATGGCCGACAGCAGGCTCATCCGGTAATACACGATGCCCGGCACGATGCCGACGAACGGGATGGCGCTGAGTCCGGTCGCGATCAGCATCGTCAGCGGCATGCGCAGGCCCACATCATCGAGATAGGCCTCGGCGGCTTCCTTCGAGCCGAAAATCGTACGGCGGCAGCCCTTGCAGCGTTGCTGGATGGCTTGATCGTGCAGCCGCGTGGCGCAGGCCGGACAGCGCTTCTTGGCCAGCAGTCGCAACTGGTGCTTGCGCAGGTCCGTGACGGCGGCCGCCTTCGGTTGTCCCCAGAAGCCGATCTTGCGCGGTTGGGCGAACTGCCGGCGGCACGACGGACACTCCAGCGCCGAGGCGTGCAACGGAGTTTGGCAACCGGGGCAGGGCGTCTTGAGGGATTCCTCCCGGCGGCGGGCGTACCAATCGCCCACGAATAGGCCGACGACGGTCAGCCCCGCCAGCACCAGCGCAACGGCCGGCAGCACCACCAGGAAAAGGACGCCCGAGACGACCCAGCCCTCCTCGGCCCAACTCAGAATCCTCTGGACGCCCAGATCATCATCCGGGTCGAGCTCGCCCAAAAAGTTGAAGATCGCCGCCCGCAGCCGCGTGAAGGTCCAGACCAGAAAGGCCGGGACGGCGACCCAAAGCGTCTGCAGGCCGAAGGCGGCCAAGTAGGGGCCGTCGCCTTGGGCGAGCGCCAAGCCCGCCTGCACGGTTAGGCCGGAGTTCACCACCATCGAGCCGAACGTCTTGGCCGGCGCGTCGATGGTCTCGAACAGGCCGCGGATCTCGGAGTTCTTCTCCTTCAGGCACTCGAGCGTAGCCAAGATTCCCAGCGCCCAAAGCGTCACCGGGTGGGTCATCCAGCCGGGCAGTTGGAAGGCCAGATCCACGTCCAGCAGTCCGCCCTTGAGGAAGGCCAACCGTCCTTCCTGTTGCGCCCAGGCGAGCAGGGCCAGCAAGAACGTGGTTCCGAACAGGCGCGTGGCAAAGAACGGAGTCGAGCCGAGCGTCAGGGCGAATTGACCGAGGTTCAAAGGGAAGGTCTCCGGAAGGTCACGCCGGAAATTGCGGGGCGCGCGGGAACACACGAGGGGGCGCTCGGCGACTCGGGTCGGGCGCTCCTCGCTGACGGCAAGTATATCCCGGCTTCCGGCGGCGGGACAACGCACTGAGGCAGGTGGCGGGGGCCGCCGTCAGGGTGAGACAATCGCGGGTTCATGGCATCCAAGGACTATCTGCACGCACTGTTTGGATTCGACGGTCAAGTCGCCGTCGTCATCGGGGGCACGGGCGTTCTGGGCGGAGCGCTGTGCGAAGGCCTGGCGCAGGCCGGAGCGCACGTCGTCGTGGCCGGCCGCTCCGCCGACCGCGGGCTGGAACGCGTCGCCGCCATCGAGAAGCTGGGCGGGCAGGCCAGCTTCCAGGAAGTCGACGTGACTTCCCGGGAGTCCCTCGCCGGCCTTCGGGACGCTGTGCTGGCGAGCCACGGCCGCGTGGACGTGCTGGTGAACTGCGCCGGCGTCAACGACGCTACGCCCTACGAAGAGA
The DNA here is from genome assembly GCA_016125275.1 of Acidobacteriota bacterium. Taxonomy (GTDB): domain Bacteria; phylum Acidobacteriota; class Terriglobia; order Bryobacterales; family UBA6623; genus RI-231. The sequence goes on from WGMB01000018.1 coordinate 23,081, forward strand.
TCCCCGATGAGAAGTGGGAGCGGGTGCTGAACACGAATCTGACCGCGACCCACCTGGGCTGCCAGCTCTTCGCCCCGGTGATGGCCAAGCAGGCCGAAGGCGGCTCGATCCTGAACATCGGCAGCGTCACCTCGCACCTACCGCTGTCGAAGGTTTTCGCCTACTCGGCTTCCAAGGCGGCGGTGTTGAACTACACCAAGAACGTTGCGCGTGAGTACGCCACCCGCGGCGTTCGCGTGAACGCTCTCTGCCCGGGGTTCTTCCCGGCGGAGCAGAACCGCAAGATCCTGGCGCCGGACCGCGTGGAGAAGATCATGGCGCAGACCCCCATGGCGCGCTTCGGCGAGCCCGAGGAGCTGGTCGGAGCGACGCTGCTGCTGTGCGCCCGCAAGGCCGGTCAGTTCATCACCGGCGCGGAGATCTACGTCGACGGCGGTTTCACCGGCATGCGGTTCTAGCCGCTGCATCGGGGGAGGGGCTTGCATTGGCGCGAAAGCACGCCGAACGGCACTACGCGGAACGCATCGGCTGGCTGCGGGCTGCCGTACTCGGCGCCAATGACGGCATTCTCTCGACGGCCAGCCTGGTGGTGGGCGTCGCTTCGGCTCATGCCGAACGCGGAGACGTGCTGATCGCCGGGGTGGCCGGTTTGGTGGCGGGAGCCATGTCAATGGCCGCCGGCGAGTACGTCTCGGTGAGCTCGCAGGCCGATACCGAGAAGGCGGATCTGGCCCGAGAGCGCGAGGAGCTCGAGACCGACAACGCGTTCGAGCACAAAGAGCTGGCCGGAATCTACGTCAAGCGAGGCTTGGACCCGGAGCTCGCGAAGCAAGTCGCCGAGCAATTGATGGCGAAGGACGCGCTGGGGGCTCATGCGCGCGACGAGCTGGGCCTCAACGAAATTCACGAAGCCCGCCCGATTCAGGCGGCGATGGCTTCGGCGGTCACCTTCGCTGTAGGGGCGTCCTCGCCGCTGGTCTTGGCGATCTATGCGCCGCAGGAGTACCTGGCGGCATCCGTTTCCGTCGGAAGTCTCTTGCTTTTGGGAGTGTTGGGCGGATTGGCGGCTCGGGCCGGCGGCGCCGGAGTGGCCGTGGGCGCGGCGCGGGTGATGTTCTGGGGCGCGGTGGCGATGGCCGTCACTGCGGGCGTCGGAGCCCTTTTCGGCACAACAGTATGATGCAGGGCGGCCCCGCCGGGGAGCCGCCCGAGACAGAGCCGCTTTACTGGTTGTGGGCTTCCACGAACCAGAGCATCTTGTCGACGCCGCGCGAGATGCCGGTGAACAGATCCGCCGTATCCTTGTCACCGGCGGCGTCAGCCTTGTCGATCGACTGGCGCACGCGCTTGCCGAAGGTTGATAGCGCGGCGGCGTAGGCGTCGACGTGCTCCTTGCCGGAGCGAATCTCCGTCGAGTACTTGGGCAAGGTCGTCGTCCGTGCCACGGTCTGCGCCGTGCCGTCCGCCACGCCGCCCAACTGGACCAGCCGCTCGGCCAGATCGTCGGAATAGGTCGCGGCTTCATCGGACGCCGTGTCGAACAGTTCGTGCAAAGCGATGAAGCTGGGACCCTTCACGTTCCAGTGAGCCTGCTTGGACTGCATGCGCAGGTCGAGCGCGTCAGCCAGGGCTCCCTGCAGCAACGTGATCATGTCGAGGCGGACATCTTCGGGGAGGTCGTTCTTGGTGAGGTTGAGTTGGAGTTTTTCAGTAGCCGTCATGGTGGATTCCTCTTTCACATTGTTGATGCAGTTCGGGCCGCGGTTGTTGCAGGAAGCTGCCCGACCCGGCCATGCTGATCCACATGCTATTTTTGCGCGGTTTCTGCCTAGGGCTCAGTGTTTTTCTCTGTCTTGCGGCGGCGGGCCAGGAGCAGCCCTGCATCATCGACACCTTCGCCGGCGGCGATTCCTACTCGGTTGGCGACGGCTTGCCTGCCGCTGAAGCCGAGCTGCTCTTCCCCACGGAGGTGCGGCAGGGACCCGACGGTCTGCTCTACATCGCCGATACCGCCTACCACCGGATTCGCCGCATTCGGGCCGATGGAACGATCGAGACGATTGCCGGGACCGGCGTGGGGACGTTCACGCCCGACGGCGCTCCGGCAGCGGGCTCGGCTCTGGTCTTGCCCCGGTCTATCGCCTTCGGGCCGGACGGCGGGCTCTACTTCGTAGAGGGGCTCCGGGTCCGGCGCATCAGCAGCGCAGGAATTCTCGAGACGGTCGCCGGCAACGGCCGCGAGGAGCTCTCCGGCGACGGCGGCCCCGCCAAAGATGCCGGCCTGGCGCCGACGATGATTGTCTTCGATCCTGACGGCGGCCTCATCATCGCCAGCCAGACCCACAATCGAATCCGGCGCGTGGACCCGTCCGGGACGATCTCGACCATTGCGGGCATCGAGCTCGGAGGCTCGAAGTACGACGACGGCGACGGCGGCCCGGCCACGGAGGCTCGCGTCTACAGCCCGCGGGACGTCGCGATCGGGCCGGACGGTCTTCTCTACATCGCCGGCGTGTACTCGGTTCGCAGGATTCTGTCAGACGGAACCATCGAGACGTACGTCTCCGGCTTGAGCGGATCGTCGTCGTCCACTCAGCGGCAGACGATACGACTGAGTGTCCGCGGAGTGGAGTCCGACGGGCAGTCCTTGATTCTCGACGCCACGGCGGGCGTCGTTCGCTTCGACGAGAACGACGAGCTGGTGGTCCTCTACCCTGCGGCGGACCTTCCTTCGGACGGGGTCCTCTCCGTGCAGCTGGACGGGCGGATGGTGCTGGCGGCCGACAACGAGGTAGTGTTGCTGGGGAATCCGCCGGTGCGGGTGGCCGGTCTGGGCGCGGCCTCGAAGCGCGGGGACGGCGGCCCGGCGACGGACGCCTTTCTGTCGGTCCCTGCTCGGCTGGAGGAAGGGCCGGACGGCTCCATCTATGTCGCCGACGTTGGCCTGCGTCAGATCCGGCGGATCGCCCCGGACGGAATGATCACGACTGCCTATTCCGGTCCGGTCACGGATTTTGCCGTCGACAAAGAGAACAACCTGTTCGTGAGCCGCGGCCTATCGATCGACAAGATCACGCCGGATGGGACGCGAAGCCCATTCGTCGGCTCCCTCGGCGCGAGTGGCTGCGCCCCGCCCGTTTGTGCCGAAGGGGTCTCGGCCGCTGGAATGCCGATTCTGCGGGTGCCATCGTTCGACGTGGATGGAGACGGAAACGTCTACGCCATCGTCGAGAGGCCAAACTCGAGCTATCTCATCAAGGTTGACGCGCAAGGGCTGCTGGTTTGGCGAGGCCTACAGGTCGAGGCACAGATCTTGCGCGTGGATTTCGAGGGGCGCATCCACATCCCTTATCGAACCTGGAATATCGTGGAGCCGAATGGCCAACAAACGGTATACGAAGGCCTGGGCTCCTACGCGGGTTTGCCTGCCGCCTTTAGCGTCGCGCCGGACGGTGCGATCTACGCCGCCAACCCGTACGTGTCCCTTTCCGCGGTCAGTCGATACACGGAAGGGCTGATTTCCGACCCGATTGCCGGAGGACTAGACGTTGGTTTTGCCGGCGATGGCGGACCGGCTCCCGCCGCGCTTCTTGATTCTGTGCGAGGCCTCATGGTGGCGTCCGACGGCGCGCTGTACATCAGCGACAGCCGCAATCGGCGCGTGCGACGGGTGACAAGGGCCGGTGAATGCCCGAGCTTGGGGCCCCGGGCGCTGCCGGCGGTGAGCGGCCCGCGCAACGGCGCCAACTATTCCTTTGTGGCGCCTGGCTCCGTGTTCACACTGTTCGGATTGCGGCTCGGTCCGGCCGGCCTGCAGACGGCGACCCTCCAATCCGGAAATCGCTTGCCAACCCGGTTGGCCGGGACGCGGATCTTGTTCGATGGCGTCGCGGCCCCGCTCCTGTACGTGTCCGCCGGCCAAGTCGGCGGCGTCGTGCCGTTTTCTTCTCCGGTCAATGTAGACGTCGACGAGTACGGAGCCGGTCGCTGGAATGGCCCGGGTCCGCGTGTTGTGGTGGAAACGGACGTCGGCCGTTCCGACCCGAGGGGTCATGCAGGTCAACGCGCGCATTCCGAGGACCCAACAGTCTCTGGGCGAGAACGATATTTGGATCACGGTCGGACCGGGCGGTCCGAACTACGGTGTGAAGATCTTCACCGCGGAATAGCGGCCGAGGCTTGACCTACGAAGAGAATCGTACTACGATCCTCTTCGTAGATGACCGCAAGCAACCCGCCTCGCCCCACCGACGCTGAGCTCGAGATTCTCTCGGTGCTCTGGGGCCGCGGCCCCAGCACCGTGCGAGACGTCCACGACGTCATCGTCGAGCGGCGGCCGGCCCAATACACCACGACGCTGAAGCAGCTCCAGATCATGGCCGACAAAGGCCTGGTCCGGCGCAACGTCAAACAGCGCGCCCACATTTACGAAGCCGCCGTACCGCGGGAGCAGACCCAGCGGCAACTGGCCGGCGATCTCATCGACCGCGCCTTCGGCGGCTCCGCCAAGAGCCTGCTGCTGGGCGCTCTGTCGTCTCACCAAGCCACCGCCGACGAGCTCGCCGAGATCCGCAAGGTCCTCGATGAGCACGAAGCCAAGTTGAAAGAGTCCGGGAGGAAGAAGCTGTGATGAGCCTCGAAGGTTGGGTGCAAACCCCGTTTGCGCAGGCGCTCGGCGCCGCCCTGTTGCATTCCCTGTGGCAGGGGGCGGCCGTCGCCGCCCTGCTGGCTGGGGCCCTGTGGCGTTGCAGGGAGTCCGCGCGGCTGCGTCACGATCTCGCTCTGGCCGCGCTGGTCGCGATGCCGGCGCTGTTCCTCGGGACGTTCGCCATCAGCCTAACGCCCGGCGGGGAGGCCGGAGGCGACGCCGGTTTCGTTCTGGCCGGCGGCGCGGCGGAGACGGCCGGCTCCGGCGTCGCTCCCTGGATGGAGCAAGCCTCCTGGGTCGCAACTCTCGAGAAGGCCGCGCCCCGGATCGTGCCTTGGTGGCTGGCCGGCGTGCTGGGCTTCAACCTCTGGCAGCTTGGGACCTGGCTGGCCGCGCGGCGGCTGCGGACCGTCGGCGCCCTGCCGGCGAGCCCGGACTGGCAGGAGCGGTTGCGCGGTTTGGGCGAAAAGCTCGGCCTCGATCGCGGGGTCGCCCTCCTGGAGTCGAGCCGTGTGGACTCTCCGGCCGTGCTGGGCTACTGGAAGCCGGTCGTGTTGGTTCCGCTGGGGCTGCTGGCGGCGTGCCCGGCCGAGCAGATCGAGCTGATCCTGCTGCACGAGCTGGCCCACCTGCGGCGCCGCGACGACTGGATCGACCTGCTGTGCCGCTTCACGGAGGGGCTGTTCTTCTACCACCCCGCCGTCTGGTGGGCCTCGTCGGTGATCGCCGAGGAGCGGGAGAACTGCTGCGACGACTTGGCGGTGGCGGCCTCCGGGGAACCGTTGGCCTATGCCCGCGCCTTGGCCGGACTGGAGGGGCTGCGGGCGGCGCCCGCGCTCGCGCTGGGAGCGGCTGACGGCTCTCTGTTAAGGCGCATCCGCCGGATCGTCGGCGCGGCGGAGCCTGCGAGGTCAGCGACGCCGGTTTCGGCGATGGCTGGGGTGTTGCTGGCAGGCGGGCTGGCCTTGCTGGCGGCTTGGCCGACGCCGGCCACGGCGCAATCGGCGATGAGCGCGGCGCACGAGAAGTGGCTGAAGGAGGATGTTGTCTGGCTCCTCCCTTTGGAGGAGCGGCGAGCGTTCGAGGCGCTGCCGTCGGACGCCGAGCGCGACGAATTCATTGCGAAGTTCTGGGCCGATCGTGATCCGACGCCGGGGACGCCCGAGAATGAATTCAAAACCGAACATTACCGCCGGATCGCTTACGTCAACGATCGCTACAAGGACGAGGAACCGCGCGGCGGTTGGCGCACCGAGCGGGGCCGGATCTACATTCTGCTAGGCCCGCCCGACGAGATCGAGGCGCATCCTTCGGGGGGAGGGAATCCGCCGGTGAACCTTCCGCCGGCCGCGCCCTATGAGATGTGGCGCTATCGCGCCCAGGGCGACCGGCCGGAGGGGTTCTTCGTGTTCGCCGATCGAGACAGCTCGGGGGTTTTTACGATGATTCGGGGAGAGTTCCCGCCGGCTGGTTCACCGGACGATCCGAACGACTGATCGTAGGAGAAGGACGGACACGAATGTCCGTCCCCGCCAAGACTTGCTAGTGAGGCCGGCGGACGGCTTGGCGCGCCACCATGCGCCAAGCCCCGTTGTCCTTCACGAACACGTGCAGCACATTGAGGTAGGCGATCGAGTCCACATCGTCCTTGCGGTTGGTGTAATCCACGTCGGCCTTCACAAAACCGGCGTTGCCGTAGTCGCGGACGACCACATTCGAAAACTCGATCTTTTGCGCGCCGCCCGGGCGGGAGGCCTTCGAGATCACGTCGTCCTTGTTCTCGTGCTTGGCGTCGGAGTGGCTGTAGGCCAAGTCCGGATGCAGCACGGCGTCGAGCGCCGCGGCGTCCTTGGAAATCATCGCGTTCTTCCACGCGTCGAGCGCGGCGAGGAGCTCTTCGTGAGTGTTCATGGGTTCCGGTCCTTGCGGGCTTAGGGGTTGAGGATGACCTTGGTCAGGTTGGGCTCGTGGCTGTAGAGCCGGTCGAAGTAGCTCGGGCCCTCGTCGAGCGAGCCCTTGGCCGAGATCATTGGGTCCACCTGGATGGCGCCGCGCGCGAGCAATTCGAGGCAGGCCGGGTAGTCGTTGGCGGACGCGCAGGAGCCGAACACGCTGATTTCGCGGGTCACGACCGGCTGCAGGCCGAACTCGACCGTCGGCGTGATGTTGCCGATCAGGGTGACGGCGCCGCCTTTGCGCACGCTGTCGATGCAGGTCTTGACGGTCGGGGTCGCGCCGACGGCTTCGAGCGCCACGTCCGCCCCGCGTCCGCCGGTCAACTCCTTGAGGGCCGCGGGCACGTTGTCGGTCTTCGGGTTGAGGGCGATGTCCGCGCCGAGCGTCTTCGCCAGGGCCAGGCGATCGTCCGCCAAGTCGGCGATCACAATCGTGCCGGCGCCGGCGGCGCGCAGGGCTTGCAGGGTCAGCAGGCCGATCATCCCGGCGCCTACCACCAGGGCCGTATCGCCCAGCCCGAGCGGCGTGATGTTGACCGCATGCACGGCCACGGAGACCGGCTCCACCATTGCGGCGTGGTCGAACGACAGGCCGTCAGGCATCTTGTAGACGATGTGCTCGGGCACGTTCACGTACTCCGCGAACGCGCCGTGGCGGCGGTACTCGTCGCAGGAGACGCCCAGCACCTGGCGGTCGTCGCACAGGTTCGGCTTGCCCTTGCGGCAGTAGAAGCACTTGCCGCAGGAGATCATCGAGTCGAAGGTCACGCGGTCGCCGGGCTTGAACGCCGTCACGGCCGAGCCGACCTCGGTGATCTCGCCGGAGGCCTCGTGGCCCATGATGATCGGCGGGATGCGACGACCGGACGAGCCGTCGAAGCCATGAACGTCGCTGCCGCAAATGCCGCAGGAGCGCACGCGAACGAGGACTTCATGCGGGCCGATCTGGGGCTCGGGATAGTCGTTGGCGAGCGTGAATTGCTTGTACTGTTCGAGGACGAGAGCTCTCATTTCTGGGTTCCTGGCCGAATCTGTGACTATAGCGCGGCGCGGCGGGCGGCGTCGAAGGGGGTAGTCCGGAGGGGCTGGTCGGTGCTAGGGCGATTGCGAAACGGTTCCTGCCACGGTCCACCGATTGCAACACCTTGGCCCGACTGCGCATCCTGATACAAAAGCCATGTCGCTCGTACTCGACTTCCTCATTCCTGAAGCGGATTTGGCCGAGGTCTATCCGGAAGCGCGGCGAGCGCGTGCGATTCCGACCCAGGCCGAACGCATCCAAAGCGGTCCGGGCAACGCCCAGCCGCCGGCCGTGCAGATCGGCCCGCCGCAAGGCGAAACCCCGCGCCTGACGCCCGAGCTCTGGACGGACTTCTTCCAGGTGCTGTAGCCGGCCGCTACGGGGCCTCTGTCCTTTCGATCACGCCGAGCGTTTCCCACTCCTGCAATTGCGCCCGGATGCGGTCCGCGGCCGTGGCGTTCGGGAACCGCTGCAGGAAGGTCCGAAAGCTGTCGGCTGCACCTGGAAAGTCCCCGCTATTGGCTTGCGCCGCCCCCAGCAACTGATACGCCTGCGGGAACTCGTCGGCCGCTCCCACGGCGATCATGCCCCGCGAGCACTCCACCGTCTGCTGGTTGCGTCCTGCGCGCAGATGGGCGCCGCAGACGAAGAAGCGCACCTCGTGCTGGTGCGGATTGAGCTGCAAGGCCTTTTCGCCCAACCGAACCGTGCCGTCCATGTCTCCGGCCTGAGCGGTCAGGCGCACCAGCGGCCCATAGGGGTCGATGAACTGTGGGTCGGCCTCCACCGCCTTGGCGAAAGCCGCCCGCGCCGCATCGTCCTGTTGCAGACCCAGTTGGAGGGTCCCTAGCAGCGTCCAGGCCGCCGCGAACCGCGGATATTCTCCGACGGCTTCCTGCAGCCACTCCGTTGCTTTGTCGAGCTTACCGTCGGGCCGCTGGCTCTCCTTCTTTGCCTTCTCGTAGAGCTTCGCGGCGGACTTGGGAGCCTCCAACGACGTCTTGCTGATGACGTCGCCCGTCAGGCCCTCCAGAGGGGAGAGCAGCAGGTCGCCGACATCGGGGTTGTCAAACACGGAGATCATCCCCAGTGCGATCTCCGAGGACTGGTAGCCCGGCAGGTCCGCCCGCACCACGCAGCCGGAAAGGTTCATCATGCCGAGCTGGTTGCGTCCCGGAAGATCGTTGGAGCGTCCCGAGGCCTGTGTGGCGTCCTGGACGCCTTCGAGGTTCCCGGTGAGGTCGATGTCGAACTCGCCCTTGGAGCTGACCCGGCTCGTGCCGCGCCCAAAGCTGCCGCAACGAAGCTCGACGATGGTTTCCTTCGGAACCTGCGAGCCGTCCTGCATCATCACGCCGCCGGAAACGTAGGCGGGAGTGTCTGTGGCCGGCTGAGAGAGCTCTTGGATGGTCTGCGCGGACGTGGGGTTCTTGGCCGAGCGGACGACGCCTTGGGCCGCCAGAGGCCCAGACGCCGAAGTCGCGAGCAGGGCGACGAGGGCGGCGCGAATCATAGCGCCTATGACGCTACCACTCGATCTTGCTGTTTCCAAAGGTTTTCTTTGACTAGTTCAGCGCAGCAGCTCCTGGTAGGCTTGCCAGGTGAGCCGCGCCGTGCGCTCCCACGTGAGCTCGCGCGCCCGTTCGAGTCCCTTGCGGATGAGTTGGTCGCGGAGAACGGGATCGTCGGCGACCCGCCGCAGCCCTGCGCGGATGTCTTCCACGTCCAAGGGATCGACCAGCAGGGCGGCGCCGCCGGCGACCTCCGGCAGGGCGGAGCGGTCGGAGGTCAGCGACGGGAGCCCGGCCGCGAAGGCTTCCAGCAGCGGAATGCCGAAACCTTCGTCCAGAGACGGAAATGCCAGCGCCGTGGCGGAGGCGTACAGCAGGGCGCGGGTGGCGGCGTCTACGTAGCCCAGCCGGAGAATGCGGGCCCTGGCGCGGCTGCCGTCGATGCGGGCGTGGATCGCCTCGGCGCCGTAGCCGTCCCCACCTGCGAGCGCCAGCAGGGGATCTCCGGGCAAGGCCTCGAAGGCCTCGACCAGCCGGACGATGTTCTTGCGGGCCTGCAAGGCCCCCACGTGCAGGTAGACCGTACAGTCGTCCCAGCCGCGTTCCCGGCGAAAACGCGCCGCCCCTTCCGCCGAGACCGGCTGCGGCGGAGTGACGCCATGGGGAACGACGCGAATGCGGTCCCGCGGAAAGTCGAGCAGCTCGGCTGTCTGGTCGGCCGTAAACTGCGACACGGCCAGGATCAAGTCCGACCGCCGGGCGGCGTGTTGCGCCAACTCCGTGAACTTCCGCCGGAAATCGGCCGTGGAGTACTCGGCCGTCATCACGAAAAGGTCATGGAACGTGGCGACGGCGCGGCGAAAGCGACCCGGCGGCAGGCGCTGGTTCAAACCGTGGAACAGATCCGTCCAGCGGCCCAGCCACAGCGGCGCACGGGTGCAGTTGGCCGTGGGCGGAGGTTGGCGCAAGGCCTTGCGCCAAGTGTGGCTGCGATAGCAGAGCACGAACCGGTCGGCGGGCTGCTGCTCGGCGAGCCCTCGGATCAGTTTTTGGGAATACTCGGCGATGCCGGTCGGCTCGGCTCCGAGGGAATAGGTGGCGTCCAGGCCGATCCTCACGGCAGCGCCTTCCGCACCCTTTCCAGCACGGCGTCCGGCGAATCCCCTTCGGTGACGGGAAGAACCGTTGAGCGGCCGCGGCCGAACGGGCTCCAGCGCTGCAGCATGCGGGGAGAGACCGCGCCGGCGAACACCGTGACGCCCGGGACCCCCATGGCCGCCGCCAGGTGTCCGAAGGCGGAATCGTAGCCCACGAACAGGTCCGCGGCGGTCACGATCTCGCCGAACCCTCGGAACGAACCGTCATGAACGAGGCCGCCGCTCTGCCGAACCCGTTCCGCCAAAGCCTCGGTTCGCGTTTGCTCGGCGGGGCCGAAGCCCCTGTCGAGGGCGATTCGCCAACCGCGGTCGAGCAACAGGTCGAGGACGCCGGCTTCGAAGGGATCGCCCACCCGCTTGGAGGCATTGCCGCCCACGCCGAAGCTGACGGCGACGAGCGGCTGCCCCGGCGTACGGCAGTCGCGGCGGGGCTGAAAGGTGGTCCAGGGCAGAGGACGGACGTCGGAGGGGCCGAAGACCTCGTCGAGCCAGTCGGCGCTGAGTTGGGCCAGGGGCCGGTCGGAGTCGCCGCCGAAAGCGCGGCTGTCGAAAGAGACGCCGTCCGCGCCGGAGGAACGTAGCGGCAGCAGGCCGAGTTGCGTCATGCGCGAGTCCGGGTCGACCAAGAGCAACTCGTCGTCGGCAACGCCCGCGAGCTCCGCGTCCAGCAGGCGCAGCAGCGCCGGCCAGACCGCCAAACGGTCTCGCAACGATCCGGTGCGGGGGTACGGAGCCGCGAGTGCATCGACGGCCGAGGCGCCGGAGAAGAGGTCGAGATTCTTGGAACCGGCGGCGAAGAGCACGTGCGCCTGTGGGAAGCGCCATCGCAGCCCGGCGATCAAGACGCTGACCACTGCGATGTCCGCCCCGAGCGTCACGCGGGACGGCAACACGATGCAGCGAGGGCCACCGGAGGGCAGGGTAGGCCGCACAGCGACGGCCGCCTCGGAGCGCCGCAGCAAATCCTCCACGGTGCGAATGCCGACTGCGGTCAGGGCGTCGTCCAGCGGCTCGAACCCGGGAAGAGGGCGGCAGGCCAGCAGCAGCCAGCCAAAGAATTCGCGATAGACCGGGCTCAGCGACGGATCGAACGAGTCCGCCAGAGGTTCCACGACGCGGCCGAACAGCGCGCGCGAGGCCGGTTCGGCAATCGAATTTTCACCCGACGCGGCTCGTTGGAGCAGCGCTTCGGCCGGCTCCAGCCAACGTTCGCCCGTCCGCAGGGCTTCCAGGCAGCGGGCGGCCAGCGTCTGTTCCCGGGTGAGCGAGGCCGTCGCAGGCATCTTGACCCAGCATGCCGCACCACGGCGCCGGGTTGCCACCGCTCTATTGAGTGCTGAGCATCGAGGCCTCGGGCGGCGTGTCCTGCTGGTCCGAATGGTTTGCGATGACGCCGCAACGGTAGTCCTTGAGACGCCGATACAGCGTGGTCCGACCCACGCCCAACATGTGCGCCGCCGACGTCACGTCGCCCTTGGTGAGCTCCATGACGCGCAGGATGTGGCGCCGCTCCAGCTCCGCCAACGGCAACACTGGCTCGACCGACCGGCTCCGTCCCTCTGCGGCTCGCAGCAGCGGCGTGGGCAGGTCGTCGAGGCTGACCAGGGGGTTCGACTTCAGGGCGACCACGCGCCGCACCGTGTTCTCGAGCTCGCGGACGTTGCCGGGCCAGCCATAGTACTGGAACAGCTCCATCACGTCGTTCGACATCACCACCTGGTGGATGGCGTGCCGTGCGATGAAGTGCTGAACCAGCTCCGGAATGTCTTCCCGGCGCTCCCGCAAGGGCGGCACGTGGATGTGGATCACGTTGAGCCGGTAGTACAAATCCTTGCGAAATGTGCGGGATTTGACCTCGGCTTCCAGGTCGCGATTGGTTGCGGCCAGAATCCTAACGTTCACGCGCACCGGCTGAACGCCTCCGATGGGTCGCATCTCGCCTTCCTGCAACAGCCGCAGCAGTTTGGCCTGGATGTCGGGCGGCAGCTCGCCGACCTCGTCCAGAAAGAGCGTGCCGCCGTCGGCGGCGCGGACCAGCCCGATCTTGTTGTCGGCGGCGCCGGTGAACGCCCCCTTTTGGTACCCAAACAGCTCGCTTTCCATGAGTCTGCCGACCAGCGAGGCTGAATCAATGGGCAAGAACACGCGACTCGATAGCTCGCTTGTCTGGTGCAGTGCGCGGGCAACGAGCTCTTTCCCCACACCGCTTTCGCCGGTAATCAGGACCGGCGATTGATCACGAGAGAGTTTCCGAATGGTTTCGCGAACCTTCCGAATCCCCTCCGAAGCTCCAATTAAGCCATAGGCTTGGCGACGGTTTGTGTTTCCTGATGCTTCTCTCATGGCGGGCGCCTAGGTCCGTAAGTATAGAGAGATTAGTCTGGGAATTGGACTTGGATAGCGTTTCGTTATGCGGATTTTAACTAAAGATTCTGTGAAGAAAGCGCTAGTACAGTTGGCAGAAAGGGCCATCGAGCTGCGTCACGAAACCGTCGGCGCCCTTGCGCGCCAAGTCCGATTGAAGGGCCTGCGCTTCGGTCAAACCCAGCTCCGCGCCCACCAAAACTCGGTACACCGGCCGGCCTGAAACGGCAGCCGATTGAATGGCGACGGGACTGGAGCCCGCCACGCGCGCCGCGAGATCCTCGGCGTTCGACCGTTCACTGAAGGAGCCGACCTGGACGGAATGGCCGCGAACCAAGAAGCACTCAGGCACCCTTGCGCCGACGTCGCCGGAACCCGAAACCGGGACGGGAGGGGCAGGGAGCTCATCGCGCGTCTCGGCGACGGTCACGGTCGCCGGCGGGCTCGGCTGCGCCCGGGTCATGGCGGGCGTGGCGATCACCGTCACTTCGACCAGCGTCGTGCCGGGGCCGATCATGTCGATGCGCCGGGCGGCCTCGCGGGATAAGTCGATCAGCCGTTGCCGCACGAACGGGCCGCGGTCGTTGATGCGCACGTCCACCGAACGGTCGTTACTGAGGTTACGGACGCGGACCACGGTGTCGAACGGCAGCGAAAGGTGCGCCGCCGTCAAGCCGTCCATGTCGTACACCTCGCCATTGCTGGTGCGGCGGCCGTGGTAGGGCAGGCCGTACCAGCTCGCCGATCCGCGCTCGACCGCGCCCAGACGAGCCGGAGTGGGCGCCGGCAGAACCACGCGAGGCTTGTGCCCGCAGCCTATCGCCGCGAATGCGGCTAGAAACACCACTAGCGAAGGATGTTTCACTCCTGCCAGTTTACCCGCTCAACCGGCGTTGTGCTACGATGCCGCGTTCGAGCCGCGTGGCTCTCAGGACACGATTCGACGATGAAGCAATCCTCTCCCGCGTCCTCGGCCGGGAACCCGATCTTGCTCGGCCTGAGCGGCTTGGGCAGCGCCGTCTGGGTCCTTTGTTGGCTGTTGGGCGGGCCCGTTTCCGTGATCGGCCCGGCGATGGTCGCTTCGTTGGCGCTGTTCGCCATCTATTGCCAAACGAACACCCGCTGGCAGGTCTTCACCTTCACCTTCTGGGTGCTGGCGGGTGTGGCCGCCGCGATGTTCTACCCGGCGCTGTTCGACACCTGGGGAGGCTTCAAGCTCAGTCGCCTGAACGTGCCTCTGATCCAGATCATCATGTTCGGCATGGGCGCCAGCCTGAGCATCGGCGACTTTCTGGCCGCCCTCAAGATGCCCAAGGCTGTGCTGATCGGCATGTTCCTGCAGTTCACGGTCATGCCGCTGGTGGGCTGGACCGTGGCGACGGGCTTCGGCTTCGAGCCGGAGGTGGCGGCCGGCATCATCCTCATCGGCGCCTGTTCGGGCGGCGTGGCCTCCAACGTGATGGTCTATCTGGCGCGGGGCAACGTGGCCTTGTCGGTGACGATGACGGCCTGCTCGACGTTGATGGCCCCGATCATGACGCCGCTGGCGATGAAGCTACTAGCCGGCCGTATGATCGAGATCAGTTTTTGGGCCATGATGCTCTCCATCATCAACATGGTGATCATCCCGATCGCCGGCGGGCTCATCGCCAACAAGATCCTCGAGCGGCGGCGTCCGGTGGGCGAGTTTCTGCGGCTGATCGCGCCCCTGACGGTGGTGATCGCCGGCGGTGTGGCGGCGGTGACGGCAGGCGGCCGAGCCTTGGCCGGCCAACCGGTGGCCGACGGCCTCGCGAAGGAGGCCTTGATCCTGGCGGCCGTCACGCTGGTCGTGGGCTACCTGCTCAACGTTCTGCTGGCCGGCAACCGGGAGCTGTTCGACCGGATCTTGCCGATCGTGTCGATGGCGGCGATCTGCTTCATCATCGCGATCATCGCCTCGGGTTCGCGCAACGAGCTGCTGAGCATCGGCCTGCTGTTGCTGTTCGCGGCCTTGATCCACAACGTGGCAGGCTACGCGCTGGCGTACTTCCTCGGCGGCTTGGCGGGACTGCCGGAAACGGACCGGCGGACGGTGGCCTTCGAGGTGGGCATGCAGAACGGCGGCATGGGCGTGGGACTGGCGTTGGACGTCCTCAAGAGCAGCGCGGCGGCCTTGGGCCCGGCGATTTTTGGCACGTGGATGAACATCACGGGTTCGACGTTGGCCTCTTGGTGGCGGGAACGGCCGCCGGCGCCGGCGCCGGCTCGGCGCTAGGGCCCTCTCGCCGGCGGTGACGGCTTTGCTGGAACTCGACGAACGCATGATGCGGCGCGCGCTCGATTTGGCCGATCAAGCCGCCGCCGAAGAGGAGACGCCCGTAGGGGCCGTCGTGGCCCTGCGCGGAGAGATCATCGGGGAAGGCTACAACCGTCCCATCGCCGTCCACGACCCGACCGCTCACGCCGAGATCGTCGCGTTGCGCGCCGCCGCCGACCGACTGGGCCATTGGCGGCTGGACGAGTGCACGCTCTACGCCACCATGGAGCCCTGCGTAATGTGCGCCGGCGCGGCCGTGAATGCCCGCATCGCCCGCCTTGTGTTCGGCACACGGGACCTGCGTTTTGGGGCGGTCCGCAGCAAGTTTCGGCTGGCTGACTCCGATCTGTTACATCACCGCATCGAAGTCGTCGAGGGGGTCTTGGCCGCCGACTGCGTGGAGCGGCTGCGGGAGTTCTTTCGCCGGAGACGCTGAGGCGACCGTTTGTCTCAGTGAGACGGCCGTGAGACGTTGCAGGCCTTCGGACGGCTGCGACACCCGGCCGTTGTCATCCCTTCTATCTGATAGATTCTCCGGAACTTGCGGTGTTCTCCGCTGGTTTGGCGCCCTGCCTGCTCCCAGCAGAGCATGCCCCGTCCCACGGTTCTGGTGGTCAGCGACCATCCCCTGGTCTTTGACCGCATTCGCACGGCCCTGGAGCCTGTCTTTGCGACGCTCACGCTGGTCGCCCACCCGGAATCCGTGGTGGCCGCCGTCGGCGCCATCGACCCCACGATCCTGGTGGTCGACCTGCTGTCGCCCTCGGTCCGGGGCGAGGAAGTCCTGGCGCGAGTTCGCGAAGAGCTCCCGCTGCAACGCGTGGTGGCGCTGGTGGAAACCCGCGCGCACGCCATCCCCGACGGCGTGAAGACCGTGCGCCGCGGAGAGAGCCTGACGGATCTGCCGCTGAAGATTCGAGAGATTCTGGGGGGTGGGGAAGCCCGAGACGGCGGCGACGTGCCCCCCGAGGCGGCCGCTTGGCTGGAGCGCTACGGCCCCGGGGCTCAGTCGTCTCCGGCCGACAACTGCTGGGACAGATAGAGTCCCAACCCGAGATCGTGCACGGCCTGGAGCTGAGCCTCCAGCCAGTCCACGTGCTCTTCCTCATCCACCAAAATCTTGGCGAACAGCTCGCGCGAGCCGTTGTCGCCGATCGCCGTGGCGTCCGCGATGGCGGCGTTGAGCTGCTTCACGGCTTCGAGCTCCAGGTCCAGATCGCTCTCGAGCTGCGCCTTCACGTCCTGCCCGACGCGCATGGGGTTCAGCTCGCCCATGCTGGGCACGCCGTCGAGGAAAAGGATGCGTTCAATGACCCACTCGGCGTGGTGCATTTCCCCAATCGACTGCTTCTTTTCGTAAGAGCCGAGCTTGCCGTAGCCCCAGTTCTCCTGCATCTCCGCGTGGATGAAGTACTGATGGATAGCGGTGAACTCGGCGCGGAGGGTCTCGTTGAGACGGTCGATGATTTTGGGATCGCCTTTCATGGATTCAATTCCTGGGACCCCATTGTAACGCCTGCGGAACAGGTTGCGGTCGCACCGAATTACGGAGGATTTGGAAGGCGCTGCGACAATGGGGATGGGAAACGGCGGAATGCGGCGGATTGCGGCGATGGCTGGGTGCTGGGTCGCCCTGTTCGCCTGGGGTCCCTCCGCGAGCGGCCAAGTTCGGCCGTCCGCCGCCGTACTGGCTGAGCTGGAACAGTTCGAGGCCGAGCGCGGGCGCTTTCGTCGGCTGCTGCCCGGCGAAGAGGGCGTGACGGCGGAGAAGCTGGAGGCCTACCAGCAGGCCCTGGCGGAGGCCAGCGCCGCCTGGGTGGCCCGCTGGCCCCGGCAGGAGTTCGCCTGGAGAGCCCGGCTGGAGGCTCTGGCCGGGGTCGGGCGAGCTGATCCCACAGCGGTGCGCGAGGCCGTCGACCGGGCCGAGGCCATTGCGGCCGTCCCGAGCGGCCTGTACTTCCCGGAGAATCTATCGTTCCTGGAGGCGCGGGCGCTTCTGCGGCACGGTCTCGATCTGGACCGCGTGGGCCGTTTGGCCGAGGACGGGTTGCAGGCGGAGCTGCAGCGTCTGGATCGGGTGGAGCAAACCCGGGGAGGAGACCCGTCGGGCGAGCTGGGGGAGCGCCGCCGGCGGCTTCGCTGGAGAGCGGCCCTGCTGCAGGCCGACGCGGCCGAGGCGAGCGGAGACGTTCCAAGCTGGCTCGCCGCCCTGCGGGAGCTGGAGGGCGCCGCGCCGCCGGCCGGCAGGCAGGACCGCGGGACCGCCGCCGCCTATGCCTCCGCTCAGTTGGAGTTGCATTCCCGCCGGGCTCGGGCGCTCCGAGCCCAAGGCGAAACCGACGCAGCTCTCGAGGAGTATCGGACGGCAGTGCGGCTGCGGCCGGCCTTTGGGGGCAAGCTCGAACCGCCCCGTAACCAAGCGCTGCTGGCGGAGGCGCGGTCCGCTTGGCTGTCCACCGGGCGCAGCGCGGAGGACTGGGAGGCATGGGTCGCCGTGCAGCGCGGCTATCCCATTCCCGCGATGACGTCCGTCCCGATGACTGCGGCGGCGCGCTAAACTAGTCGAATCTCGATGCACCGGCTCGCCCTGAGGGCGACCGTCGTGTGGACGGCGGCGGCGACGCTGTTCGCGGCCGAAGCCGAGCGCAAAGCCGCTCCCCGGGTGGCGGACGGAGGCGTGGTAAACGCCGCCGGCTTCGACAACGGGCCCGGCGGCTTTGTAGCGCCCGGCTCCATCGTCGCCATCTTCGGCGAGGAGTTGGCGGGGCGCGCCCAAGCCGTCCGCGCGGACGACATTTCCGGGCTCCGGCTGCCCTTGTCGCTGGCGAACGTCTCGGTCATCATCGGCGAGCAACTCGCCCCGCTCTACTATGTCTCCCCCAACCAGGTGAATTGCCAGGTCCCCGGGAACCTGCGTCCTCGGGACGCCCCCTATCAACTGCTGGTGTTGCACAGCAACGAGGCCAGCGCTTCCGCCCCGTTGTTGATCCGGCCGGCCGCCCCGGGGCTGTTCCCCGTCGTCGCTCACCAGGATTTCTCGATCGTCGGTCGTGGGGAGGGGCTGAGGCCGGCGCATCCGGGAGAGTTGATCGTGCTGTTCGGCGCGGGCTTCGGCCCGACCAAGGTGTTGACCGACAACGGCCAGATCGCCCGCGCCCCCGAACCGATTGCCTTGCCCGCCAAGGTTCTGCTGAATGACGTCGAGGTCGCCCCGGAACGGGTGCTCTACGTCGGCGTCACGACGGGTTACGCGGGGCTGTACCAAGTGAATCTCCTCTTGCCGGAGGACTTGGCGCCAGGCGACGTGACGGCGATAGTCGAGGTGGACGGCGTCCGCAGCCCCGTCGGCGTCGAGGTCGCCGTGGAGCCGTCGCCCGATCCCTAACGAAGCGGCGAAACCTTCGCGTGTTCGGATTCGTACTTAGGGCTAATGGGAGCCCGGATGTACAATCAGGGCGAAGGCGCGGACGGACTGTCTTCAAAGATCGTTGGCCGTCTTCGGTGATATTGAATGCGACTCTTTCTGACTTCGGCGGCGCTGCTGGCGGGATGCTTGTCCCTGCCGGCGCAGCAGGGTTTTCGAACAGTTGACGAGAAAACGCCCACCGAGGAGGCCTCCCCGGCGGAAGAGGAGATGGTCATCCCGCGCGGCACCCGCGTGCCGCTGATGCTGCTCAACAGCGTCAGCACCAAGCACGCCGCACCGGGAGATTTGGTCTACCTTGAATCGGTCTACCCGGTGGTGGTGGCCGGCCGCGTCGTGATTCCCCCGGGGACGTACGTCTCCGGCAGCGTGACGCGCTCCAAGCGGCCCGGCAAGGTCAAGGGCAAGGGTGAGCTGTATTTGCGATTCGAACAGATGATTCTGCCCAACGGCGTCATCCGCGACCTGGTCGGCCGGGTGGGCGCGCTCGACGGGCGTTCGCCGGAGAGCTTTGACCGGGAAGAAGGCCGCATCCAGAGCGAAGGCTCGGCCGGCCGGGACGCCCGCACCGTGGGCGAATCGACGGCCGCCGGCGCCTCCATCGGCGTGATCGCAGGCGCGGCCAGCGGCAGCACCGGCATGGGCCTGGGTATCGGCAGCGCGGCGGGAGCGGCGGCCGGCTTGGCGGGCGTGCTGCTCACGCGCGGTCCCGACGCCATTCTGGAGCGCGGCGCGCAACTCGACATGGTGCTCGACCGCGACCTCGGCTTCACTGAAGACGAGCTCACTTTTGAGAACGCCCTCCGCAGCCCCGGCGGCACGAGCAACATCGGCCCCGGCCCAGACCCGAACCGGAATCGTCGGAATCAGAGCAACGGGCGCTTCGGCCGCCGGTTTCCGCTCTGATAAAATCAACTCCACCGATTCGCGGTCCGGTTTTCGTTGGAGCGCAAAAGTCAAAACTTTTCGTTGGCCGTTTCCGGGCTGCTGTTCGTAGTCCTGCTGGGCCTGTCTTTCTGGCAGACGTCCTTCGATTTCGGCGATTTCCGACCGCGTTCGCCCACGGTGACCTTTGTCCTGTGGGGCATCTCCACCCTGGTCATCCTGGGCGTCCTCACCCTGGGATTCCTGCTCTTCCGCACGCTGCTCAAGCTCTACATCGAGCGGCGCAGGGGGCTGGCCGGCTCCAAGCTCAAGACGCGTCTGGTGGGCGGCGCTCTGGCGCTATCCCTCCTACCCGTGATCTGCATGGTGATCTTCTCGTTCAAGGTCCTCAATCGAACCCTGGACAAGTGGTTCAGCTACCCGACCAAGGAGATCATCGAGAGCTCCGAGGCCGTCTCCGAGCGGCTGAACGAAATCATGCGGCACAAGACCGAGACGGACGCCGCTTGGCTGGCTTCGCTGCCGATCGCCGCGCGAGCCCTGGGGGCGGACACGGCGGAGGACGACCGCCCGGAGCGGCTCGAAGAGACCGTACGGCGCGTTGGGGCCGAGTACGTCGCCTTGCTGCCGGTGGATTCCACCAAGCCGGTCTGGGAAGTGCGCAGCACGGCGCTCATCAAGGGCCCCGTGGCATGGAAGCTGCCCTCCAGCGAGCCGAGCGACGGAACCGTGTCCGGCATCGCCCAGGAGATGGTCTGGGCCGCGGCGCCGGTGTTCGACGGTAAACGCCAGATCGGCCGCGTGATCGTCGGCTGGCCCATCCCGCGCGATATCCTCGAACGCCAGCAGTACATGGCCAGCAACCTCGATCTGTGGGCTTTCTACGAGGGCGAGCGGCGCGACATTCGCTACTTTTACCTGGGCATGCTCGCGCTCATCACGGTCTTCGTGCTGTTCGTGGCGGTCTGGCTCTCGCTGTACGTCTCCAAGCAGATCAGCACGCCCATCGAGGCGCTGCTGGAGGCCACCTCGGCTATTTCCGAGGGTCGTTTGGACTACCGCATCGGAGCCTCGGGCCTCGACGAGATCGGCGGCCTGATCGTGAGCTTCAACCAGATGACGCGCGATCTGGAAGAGCGCACGCGCGCCCTGCAGCAGAGCAACAGCGACCTCGGCCAGGCCAACGCCGAGATCGAGTCGCGCCGCCGCTTCATCAACGCCATCCTCGAGAACATCACGCCCGGCGTCGTGTCGGTCACCGAGCAGGGCGAGATCCTCAAGAGCAACTCCTCGGCCGCCAAGATCTTCCCGGACCTGGGCGCCGTGCAGTCGATGCTGGAGCTGTTTCAAGGCGAAGACCTGCAGGAGATGCGCTACCTGCTCAACCGGGCGCGCCGCATCGGGCTGGCCAGCCGGGACTTCGAGATCGAGCGCAACGGTCGCATCGTCCACCTGACCGTGACGGTCTCCGCCCTCGAGCGCCAGACGCCGGACCGCTCCGGGCGCCCGTCGCGCTTCGTGGTCGTCCTCGAGGACACCACCGAGCTCTTGCGGGCCCAGAAGACGGCGGCCTGGAACGAAGTGGCCCGCCGGGTGGCGCATGAGATCAAGAACCCCCTCACGCCGATCGCGCTGTCGGCCGAGCGCATGGCCCGGTTGATGGAGCGCTTCGATGCGGCCTCTTCCGCGGAGGACCGGCGTGACCTGCAACAGCGCTTTCTGCGCTCGACGGACACGATTCGCCGCGAGGTCGAATCGCTGCGGCGTCTCGTGGACGAGTTCGCCCGAATGGCCCAGTTCCCGCAAGCGCGCCCCGAGCGGGCGGATCTCAACCAGGTGGTTGCAGAGGCTTTGCACGTCTTCGAGGGCCGTTTGGCCGACGTGAGCCTGCGCGCGCGGCTCGATCCCGACCTGCCGGCGGCGTGGATCGACCCCGAACAGTTCAAGCGCGTAGTGGTGAATCTGGTGGACAACGCCGCGGAAGCCCTGGAGGGCTGCTGGGTGCGCGAGATCGTGGTGGAGACGGCGCCGGGCTCTCACCCGGAGTCGGTCGAGCTGGTCGTTTCGGATTCCGGTCCGGGCGTGTCAGCCGAGGACAAAGAGAAATTGTTCCTGCCCTATTTTTCAACCAAGAGCCGCGGAACAGGCCTGGGACTGGCGATCGTCAGCCGCATCGTCGCTGAGCACGGCGGTTCCATCCGCGTGGAAGACAACCGGCCGTCGGGTTCCCGCTTCATCGTGGAGGCGCCCGTGGCGGACCCGGCGCCCGTCGGAGCCCTGGCGTGAGCGCACCGCGCATCCTGGTCGTCGATGACGAGCCCGGCATCCGGCAGTCTCTCAAGGAGGTCTTGGAGGACGAGGGGCTGCACGTCGAGACCGTCGGTACGGGGGAAGCCTGCCTGGAAGCCCTCGAGCAAGCGACGTACTCGCTTGTGCTGCTCGACATCTGGCTGCCCGGCATCGACGGGCTCGAAACGCTGGAGCGCATTCGGGACTTCGACCCTGCTCGGAGGCCGGTCGTGCTGGTCATCTCCGGCCACGGGAACATCGAGACGGCCGTTCGCGCCACCAAGCTCGGCGCGCTGGATTTTCTCGAGAAGCCGCTCTCGCTGGATAAGGTGAACTTGGCTGTCCGCAACGCCTTGGATCATCGCCGGCTGTTGCGCCAGAACGAGGATCTGCGCCGGCGCGTGGAACCTCTCTACCGCATCCTGGGCGACAGCGTCCCGATGAAGGCCGTGCGCCAGCAGCTCGAACTGATGGCCCCCACCGACGGCCGCGTGCTCATTTACGGCGAGAGCGGCGTGGGCAAGGAGCTCATCGCGCACGCCATCCACGCCCGCAGCCTGCGGGCCGACGAGCCGTTCGTGGAGGTGAACTGCGCGGCCATCCCGGAAGAGCTGATCGAGAGCGAGCTCTTCGGGCATGTGCGGGGCTCGTTCACCGGCGCTCGCGAGGACAAGGTCGGCAAATTCCAGCAGGCCGACGGCGGCACGCTCTTCCTCGACGAAGTGGGCGACATGAGCCTGAACACCCAGGCCAAGGTGTTGCGCGCCTTGCAGGAGCAGCGCTTCGAGCCGGTCGGGTCCGGCAAGGCCGTGCAGGTGGACGTGCGCGTGATCGCCGCGACGAACAAGGATTTGGAAGAGGAGATCGGGCGCGGCAATTTTCGCGAGGATCTCTTCTACCGGCTCAACGTGATCCCGTTCTTTGTGCCGCCGCTGCGGCAGCGGCTGGAGGACATCCCGGTCCTGGCAAAACACTTCCTCGAAGACTTCTGCCGCGGCTACGGGCGCCGGTCGAAGTCCCTGACGCCCGCCGCCCAGAGAGCTCTGCGGGAGTATCCCTGGCCCGGCAATGTCCGCGAGCTGCGCAACGTGATGGAGCGGATCGTGATCCTGCATCCGCAGGACGAGATCGACGAGCGTCGCCTGCCGCTGCCCACCGTCCGCCGGCAGGACCGCCGTAAGGGCGACTCCGACGGCTTCCCGACGCTCGAGGAAGCCCGTAAGGCCTACGAGCGCGACTACGTGCTGCGGACGCTCGACTCGCAGGCCGGCAACATGACGCGCACGGCCGAGGCGCTGGGGCTGGAGCGCAGCCACCTTTACCGCAAGATGAAGGCTCTGGGGATCGACCCGTCCGGCGTCAAGAACTGACCGGCCGACGGCCTGGCCGACTGTCCCAGCAAACGTTTACATGCTAGACTCTGGGCGGTCTCATGAAGAAGCTGGCCCTGTTGACACTCTTCTGCGGCGTCTCGCTCGCGGCGGCCGAACGCCCCAACGTGATCGTCTTGCTGTTCGACGATCTGGGCTACTCGGATCTCGGCTGCTACGGCGGTGAGATCCAAACGCCGAACATCGACAAGCTCGCCCGCAACGGCGTGCGGTTCGAATCGTTCTACAACTCCGCGCGATGCTGCCCAAGCCGCGCCTCGCTGATGACGGGCCTCTACCCGCCGCAAGCGGGCATCGCGAGCTTCACCACGCGGCAGCCCAGCCCCAAGGGTCCGGCCTACTTGGGCCGTTTGAACGACCGCTGCGCCACGCTGGGCGAGACCCTCGGCAGGGCCGGCTACTCCTGCTACTACGTCGGCAAGTGGCACCTGCACAACGAGACGGGGCCGATCGAGCGCGGCTTCGACGAATTCTTCGGCTTCACCTTCGATCACTCCCACGACCAGTGGGACGCGGCCTACTACGAACGCCTGCCCAAGGGCCGTAAGAAGGAGATCGACCGCCCGCAGGGAGAGTTCTACGCCACCGACGTGTTCAACGAGTACGCCCTCGAGTTCATCCGCCAGGGGCAGAAAAAGGACAAGCCGTGGTTCCTCTTCCTCGGTCACTCCGCGCCGCACTTCCCGGTGCAGGCCCCTCCCGAGGACGCCGACAAGTACTTTCAGACCTATCTGAGGGGTTGGGACGTCCTGCGCCAAGAGCGCTTCGAGCGCATGAAGCAGATCGGTCTGGTGGACGGCGAGCGCTGGACGCTGACCGATCGTTCGATCGTGCCGGTGGACCGCGACGACATTGCCAACGGCTTCTCAGGCCAACAGAACCCCGCCTGGGAGACCGTGGACCAGGACCGCCGCATGGACTTGGCGCGGCGCATGGCGCTGTTCGCCGCGATGGTGGAGCATGTGGACCGCGGCGTCGGCAAGATCGTCGCGCACTTGGAGAAGACCGGCCAGCTCGACAATACGCTGTTTCTGCTGCTCAGTGACAACGGCGCCTGCTACGAGTGGGGGCCCTACGGCTTTGACGGCGTGAGCCGCAAGGGCCTGACCACGCTGCACACCGGCCCGCAGTTGCGGCTGATGGGCGGCCCCGGCACACACCACTCCTACGGCAGCGCTTGGGCCAACCTGGGCAACACGCCGTTTCGCCTGTACAAGCACTTCACGCATGAGGGCGGCGTCGCCTCGCCGTTCATCGCCCACTGGCCCCGGGGAATTTCCAAGACCGGCGGGTGGGTGCGGGAGAAGGGCCACATCATCGATGTGATGCCCACGCTGCGGGAGGCCGCAGGGGCGTCGTACCCGACCACGCTGCACGGCAACGCGATCCAGCCGGAGGAGGGCGTCAGCCTGCTACCGGCCTTCCGGGGCCGGGAGCTCGCCCAGCGGCAGATCTTCTTCGAGCACCAGGAGGCTCGCGGGGTGATCGAAGGCGACTGGAAGCTGGTCTGGGGCAAGCGCATGCCCTGGGAGATCGCCTGGGAGCTCTACAATCTCGCCGAAGACCGCAGCGAGACCCGGGATGTCTCCAAGGATCATCCCGAGCTCGTGGAGCGGCTGGCTGCGGCTTGGCGCCAATACGCCGACCGCAGCGGGCTGGTCGTCGAAGAGTCGGCGACGCCGCGGCCCTAAACGATCAGGACGCCGCCGTCGTCAACGGCGCGCCGTAGGGCAGGTTCGGCGGCACTTCCACCAGCTCGCCCACGGCTTGGAACAGCCGCTCGAAGTCCCGCGTCAGGTG
Organism: Acidobacteriota bacterium; assembly: GCA_016125275.1. Classification (GTDB taxonomy): domain Bacteria; phylum Acidobacteriota; class Terriglobia; order Bryobacterales; family UBA6623; genus RI-231. Next base: position 47,825 of record WGMB01000018.1, read on the forward strand.
GCCGATCAAGCAGTCGGTCACGTCGCCCTGCAACTCCGGGTGAACCATCAGCAGCTTGCCGAAGCTGAAGTTGTTGTCGTAGAAGGCGTACACCAGCCGTCGCATGGCTTCGATCTCGCCGCGAACTTGCCGGCCGTAGGCGTCGAAGCGCGCTCCGGAGACGTCCTGGACGGTCAGGGCCTCATCGACGGCGTCGGCGGCCAGCACGCCGCTGCGCAGGGCCAGGAAGAGGCCGGAGGAGAAGACCGGGTCGAGAAACCCGAAGGCGTCTCCGGCCAGCACCAAACCGTCCGCGGCGCAATGCTGCGAGCGGTAGGAGAACTCGCCGGTGATTCGCAGGGGCTCTGTGCGCCGCCCCGGCGCCAGGTGCTCTTCGATCCACTGATTGTTGCCGATCTCCCGCGCGAAGATGTCTTCGAGGTCCCGGGTGTCTCGGAACAGATATTCCTTCTCCGCCACCACGCCCACGCTGACGGTGTTGTGGGGCAGGGGAATGTACCAGAACCAGCCGCGATCGGGCAGCGCGGCGACCGTCGTGGCGCCCTCGTCGAGGCCGGAGTCCCGCAAGGCCCCTTCGTAGTAGGTCCACAGAGCAATCTTGTTGAGCTGGGGGTCCCGCACGCGCCAGCCGTTGCGCAGCATCGCGAACGAGTCCCGCCCGGTGGCGTCGATGGTAATGGGCGCCTGGAACTCCAGCGGCTCGCCGGACTTGGCCAGCGCCTTGACGCCGACCACGCGGCCCTGCTCGTCCTGCAGAAAGTCCACCACCTTGGTCTCTTCCAGGACCTCCGCGCCCTTCTCGCGGGCGTTGTCGAGCAACATCTGGTCGAACTCGCTGCGCCACACCTGCCAAGTGCAAGCGGCCTCATGCTTGAGGTGCTCGGAGAAGTAGAACGGCTGCGAAAGGTTGCCCGCCCGGCTTACGAACTGCACGCTGTACTTCTTCACGAAGTGCGAAGCCTTGAGCTTGGGGATCATCCCCAGCCGCTCCAGGGAGAAGTAGCAGTAGGGAATCAGCGACTCGCCGATGTGGTAGCGCGGAAACTTCTCACGCTCCAGCACGAGAACGCGGCGGCCTTTCTCGGCTAGGATCGCGGCGGAGCTGGAGCCGGCGGGGCCGCCTCCGATCACGATGGCGTCGTATGCGTGGCTCACGGTGTTTCTCAGTCTAGGCGGCGGCCGCCCGGTGTTCAGGCAGGAAGAAACGGTGCAACAGCTCGTCCACCCGCAGCAGCCCGTCGCGCGTCAGGGCGATCCGGTCCGCATCGGTGTGCAGCAAGCCTTCGCCTTCGAGCTGCGCCAGTTGGGGCTCGAAGCGCTGCTGGACGTCGGCGTCGTACTTGTTCACGAAGTGCCGCTTGTCCACGCGGCCCTTCTTCATCTGCAGGATGAACTCGCGCAGCATCCGCTCCTCGGCCGTCGTGCGCAAACCCCTGTAGAGCGGCAGCTCTCCCTCGGCGATGCGCTGCTGGTAGGTCTCGATGCGGGTCTCGTTCTGGTAGTGCACGCCCTGCATGTGCGAGAACGAAGCCACGCCGAGCCCCAGCATGTCCGCCCCGGACCACAGCAGATCGCGGTAGAGAAACTGCGCCTTATCGGCGTCGCGGACCGCCGTGTAGCCCGAGGTGATGGTGTAGCCGGCCGTTTCGAGATGCTCGAAGGCCTCGCGGTGCCAGCGCCGCTTGGTGGTCCAGTGAGCCACCGGGGCGGGTTTGCCGCCGATCCGCATCTCCTTGGAGATCACCGTATTGGGAGGGAGCTCCATCTGGTAGATGGTCACGCTCTCCGGCGCCATCGCAACGGTCTTCTCTAGGCAGTCCCGCCAGTTCTCGTCGGTCTCGCCGATCATGCCGGAGATGAGGTCGATGTTGATCTGCGGAAAACCGACCTCGCGCGCCAAGCCGTAAGCCCGGTCGATCTCGGCGGCGCCGTGCGCCCGGCCGTTGACCTCCAGAATCTCCTGGTTGAAGTTCTCGACGCCCAGGCTCAGGCGTGTCACGCCGATGTCGCGCAGCACTTCGAGCTTGTGCCGGGTGATGGTGCCGGGCTCGCACTCGAAGGCGACCTCCTCGGCGCGGTCCCACGGCAGCAGCGCGCGCACTGAATCGGTGAGATGCCGCAACTGTGTGGTCGAAATGTACGACGGCGTGCCGCCCCCAAAATAGATGAACTTGGGACGGCGGCCCTGGACGGCGGGCTTGGCGACCAGCAGCCGAAGCTCCTCGATCACCGAATCGAGATAGCCGCCGATCTCGTCCGCCTTCTTGTCCGTGTAGACCTTGAAGTAGCAAAACCGACAGCGTTTGCGACAGAAAGGGATGTGGAGGTAGACGCCCAGCGGCGCCTCGTTGGCGGGCGGCCGATCCAGCGCCGCCTCGGCTTCGCGCACCTGCTCCGCGCTCCAGAAGCTGTAGGGAGGGTAGTTGGAGACGAAATAGCTGCCGATCGAGGTTTGGTCGTTGGATTTGGCGGTGGTTTCTGGCATGCGGCTGCGATCTCCGTACTCGCTCCTATTGTAGTGATGACGGCGCGCCAGACCGGAAAGGGGTTACCCTTCGCGAACGGAGCCCCGGGAAACGGTTCGCTATGCTGGAGTGCGGAGCGATGAAAGCGCTGATCAGAGCGGGTCTGCTGCTGGCTACGGCGTCAGCGGGGCTGTGGGCCGCGGAGAGCTTCGAAACCAGTGTGCGGCCCGTGCTTCAGCAGCGCTGCGTGATGTGCCACGGCGAGGCGATCGCCAACGCCGGCGTGCGATTGGACACCCTATCGGGCGACCTGGCCGGCGACCGCCGGGCGGCCGAGACCTGGCACGACGTGCTGAACGCCCTGAACCGAGGCGAAATGCCTCCCCGCGGGGCTCCCGCGCTCTCCGACGACGAGCGGCGCGCCGTGGTGGATTGGGTGACCGAGGAGCTGCGCCGGACTGCCGCCGCCCGCCGCGCCAACGGCGGCGAGGTCGCCCTCCGCCGCCTGAACCGCGTGGAGTACCAAAACACCCTGCGCGACCTGCTGGGGCTGGACGTGGACTACGTCCGCAACCTGCCGCCGGATGAGCGCAGCCGCGAAGGGTTCGCCAATAACGGCGCGGCCCTGCGGATGTCCGCCCTCCAGCTCGAGTACTACCTGCAGGCCGCCCGCAGCGGCCTGGCGCGGGCGATCGTGGAAGGGCCCGCTCCGCCGGTCTTCGCCCACCATTCCGAGGAGACCGTCCAGGACAAGGACGCCAACATCCTCTGGTCCAATCGCCTCGGGCGGAACGGCGCCTTCGTGGCGCGGGTCCCGGAATTCCCCGACGAGGGCGAGTTCGTGCTGCGCATCCGCGCCCGAGCGGAGCTACCGACGCCGGACTCCGCCTATCCCCGCATGGAAGTCACCCTGGGCTACCGCGCCGACACGCAGACGCCCTCCAAGCGCGTCGCCGTGGTGGACGTGGAGGGTGGAGCGGCCCAGACCTTCGAGTTCCGCGGCCGCATCGAGGAGTTCCCCCTGCAAAGCCGCACGCAGTCGAAGTACCCGGGGCTCCTCGTCTGGGCGCGCAACGTCTACAGCGACGGCAAGCCCGCGCCGGAAGGCCGCAAGGTGCAGGAGCAGGCGGACGGCAAGACCGTCACGCATTGGAAGTGGGACGAGGACCCGACGTTCCCGAGCATCGTCGTCGAGTCCTTCGATTTCAAGGCTCCCGTCTACGTCTCCTGGCCGCCGGAACATCATCGCCGGCTGGTTCCGGCGACGCCGGCCTCGCCGGCCGAGGAAGGCTCGGCGGCTCGAGCGGCCCTGCGCGGCTTTTTGCCGAGAGCCTACCGGCGCCCCCTGCGCGACGAGGACGTCGCCACGTCTATGCGCTACTTCGAGCTGCTGCGGCCTTCGGCGGGGAGCTTCGAGCGGACGCTGCGCGATGTCTTCGCGATGGCCTTGGTGTCGCCGGACTTCCTCTACCAGGTGGAGACCCGTCCGAATGACCATAAAGGGCTCAGCGACCACGAGCTGGCCTCCCGGTTGTCGTACTTCCTGTGGAGCACGACGCCCGACGACGAGCTGCGGGCGCTGGCCGACGCCGGCCGCCTCCATCAGCCTGAAGTGCTGCGCGCCGAGACGGTGCGGCTGCTGCGGGACGACCGTTCCCGGGCCTTCGTGGAGCAGTTTTGCGATGGTTGGCTCGACCTGAACGGCGTGGACCGCGTGGCGGTCAATCCCACCTACTTCCCGGACTTCGACCCCACACTGAAGGCTGACATGCGGCAGGAAACGCGGAGCCTCTTCGCCGAGGTTCTGCGGAACGATCTGAGCGCGTTGACGCTGTTGCGGGCCGACTTCACGATGCTGAACGAGAGCCTGGCGCGGCACTACGGGCTGCGCGGGCCTCGCGGCGGGGCCTTCGAGCGCGTGGCGCTGGACGGCAAACGGCCCGGCGGCCTGCTCGGCCAGGGCAGCGTGCTGCTGGCCAACTCCACCGGCGAGGACTCTCATCCCATCGAGCGGGGCGTCTGGGTGCGCCGGGCCTTGCTGGACGATCCGCCGCCTCCTCCGCCGCCGGCCGTGCCGAACTTGGACGCCAGCGAGGATTCGGAGCTGTTGCCGCTGAAGGTGCAGCTCGAACGGCACCGGGACAGCGCCGCCTGCGCCCAATGCCATCGCTCGATCGACCCTTGGGGCGTGGCCCTGGAGGGGCTGGACGCCGTGGGTTTGGTGCGCGATACGATCCTGCGTCGGTCCGGAGAGCGCGAGGAACGCCATCCGGTGGACGCCGCCGCCGTGCTGCCCGACGGGACGCACGTGGACGGCGTGAATGACCTGATCGACTACCTGCACGATCAGCGTCCGAACGACTTTGCGCGGGCTCTGACGGCCAAGCTGCTCAGCTATGCGCTGGGCCGCTCGCTGGAGCTCGACGACGAACAGGAAGTCGATGCGCTTACTGAGCGGTTCGCGGAAGGCGGCTATCGGCTGCCGCATCTGATTACAATGATCGTGGCCGGCGACCCTTTCCAGGGGCGCTGAGGGGAAGAGCGGATTGGCGACCAAATCCTGGAGACTCAACCGACGGACGTTCCTGCGAGGCGCGGGCGTCTCGCTGGCGTTGCCCTGGATGGAGGCGATGGCCGCCGGCGCCGAGGCGGCGCCCAAGCGGTTCTGCGCCGTCTACTTTCCCTACGGCATCGTGCAGCGCAAGGAGGGGACCGAGTTCGCGGAATGGAACTGGTTTCCGGAGGGCGAGGGCCTGGACTTCCGCTTCCGCCGCAGCCACGCCGCGCTGGAGCCCCTGCGCGACGAACTCACCATGCTGGGCGGGCTGTCGCACCCCAAGGGCCGCAAGATGGGCGGCCACGACACGGCTGACAATTGGCTGACCGGCGCCGAGCTCAAGGAAGGCCATCTCGACAACACGATCTCGCTCGATCAGTTGCTCGCCGACCGCTTCGGCGAACAGACGCGCTTCAGCTCGCTGACGCTGTCCACCGACGGCGGCGTCGGCGAACCGACGCGCGCGAGCACGCTGTCGTTCAGCAGGACCGGCCAGCCCATCCCGGCGGAGAACAAGCCGCGCTTGGTCTTCGATCGGCTGTTCGGCGTGAATTCGGACTCGCTGAGCCGCCAGCGGCAGCAGCTCCGGAACTCCGGCAGCATGTTGGACTTGGTCCTCGAGCACTCCCGCTCGCTGCGAGGTCAGCTCGGCCAAGTGGACCAGCGCAAGCTCGACGAGTACCTGACGGCCGTGCGGCAAATCGAGCTGCGGGTGGAGCGTTCGGAGCGTTGGTTGGACGTGCCGAAGCCGACGGTGGACGCCTCGGGCTTACACCTGGACGCCGATGATTCGACGCCGCGGGAGCTGATGCAGACGATGTACGATCTGCTGTTCCTGGCCTTCCAGACCGACTCGACGAGGTACGCGACGTACCAGCTCGGCAACATGAACGGGGCCACGTCCATCGCGGGCAAGTTCCCGCAGTTGCTGGGCATGGCCGACAGCATGCACACGTTGGCGCACGACGCCCGCAAGGGCGACGCCGGCGCGGAGCCCCTGGGCCGCTGGACGGGCTTCTTGACCGAGCAACTGGCGTACTTTCTGCGGCGTTTGCGGGAGACGAACGAGGGCGACGGCTCGTTGCTCGACAACACGATCGTCCTGTTCGGCAGCAGCAACAGCCAAACGCACGTCAACGAAAATTACCCCTTGGTGCTGGCGGGCGGTCAGGCGGCCGGTTTGCGCCACGGCCGCTATCTGCGCTTTGGCGACGAGGTTCCCTTGGCGAATCTGTTCGTCACGTTGTTGCAGCGCTGCGGCGCGGAGAGCGAGGGGTTTGCCGACAGCTCCGGCGAGCTTTCCGCCATCTTGGCTTAGCCGGCGCCATTCATGTCCGTTTTCCGCCGCCGGAGACGCCGCGGCGTTGCTACAAAGAGGGCGTGAAGCTCGACGCCACGATCTGCTGGGAGGCCCTCAAAGCGCGCGACGCCCGCTTCGACGGCCGCTTTTTCACCGGCGTCGTCTCGACCGGAATCTTCTGTCGCCCGGTCTGCCCGGCGCGCACGCCTCTCCAGCGCAACTGCCGCTTCTACCCCAGCGCCGCCGCGGCCTTGAGCGAGGGTTTTCGCCCCTGCCTGCGCTGCCGTCCGGAGACCGCCCCCGGCAGCTCTCCCTGGAACGGTACGTCCGCGGCCGCTCGGCGGGCGTTGCGTCTGATCGAAGAGGGGGCCCTTGACGGCGGCAGCGTCGCCGGGTTGGCGGCCCGCGTGGGCCTGGGCGAGCGCCAACTCCGCCGCATCTTTCTCGACACCTTCGGCGCGACGCCCGTGGCGGTGGCGCAGACGCGGCGGGTCCTGCTGGCCCGCAAGCTCCTGCGGGAGACCGCCTTGCCGACGGCGGACGTCTCCGCGGCGGCCGGCTTTGGGAGCCTGCGGCGGTTTCGGGAGGCTTTGGGCCCGTTGGATCGCCGCAAGGCGGGCGAGGGCAAGGCCATCCGGCTGCGGCTGGCCTACCGGCCGCCGTATGACTGGCCGGCGATGCTGGACTTCTTCCGCGTGCGCGCTGTGGCCGGCGTGGAGGAAGTTAGCGAGGACTCCTACGCTCGGACGTTCCGCGTGGGCGGCGTGCAGGGCCGTCTGCGCCTGCGCCCGGTGGCCGGGGAACACTCCGTAGAGGTCGAGATGGCGCTGGAGTCTCTGACGGCCCTGCCGCGGGTGGTGGCCGGCGTGCGGAGGCTGTTCGACCTGGACGCCGACCCCCTCGCCATCGCCGACGGATTGCAGAGCCACCCGGCGCTGGCCGAACGCCTGGCCGCGCGGCCCGGGTTGCGACTGCCCGGCGCTTGGGACGCCTTCGAGATGTCCGTGCGTGCGACGCTCGAACAGCAGGTGACGCCCAAGGGGGCCGCGACCCTGACGAGCCGGCTGGTCGCCCTGGCGGGCCCGGCCACGCCGGACGGCGAACGGCTGTTTCCTACGGCCGAGGAACTGCTCGGCGTGGACCTCTCGGGCATGGGCCTGACCGGCGCCCGCCGCCGCGCCCTGGCCGGTTTGGCCGAGGCCTTCGAGGCGGAGCGAATCCCTTTGGACGGGCCGGTCGAGGCGATCCGGGAGGCGCTCGAGGGCGTCTCCGGGGTGGGGCCCTGGACCTCTCACTACATCGCCCTGCGCGCCTGCGGCGACCCGGACGCCTTTCCGCCCAAGGACCTGGGGCTGCGCCGGGTCTTCGGCGGCTCCGACGCCGAGCTGCTGCAAGCCGCCGAGGCTTGGAGGCCCTGGCGAGCCTACGCGGCCATGCATCTGTGGACCCCCTTACCGCTATGACCCTCTATACCGAAACCATCGAGACTCCCATCGGGCCGCTGCGGCTGGTGGGCCGAGAGGACGCCCTGCAAGAGCTGCTGTTCGACCCCAACGCGCCGGTCGAGGCCCAAGAGCGTCCCGGGTTCGGCGGCTTCGCGGATCTGCTGCGGGCCTATTTCGGCGGCGACCTCGGCGCGATTGACCGCATCGCGGTCGACGCGGCGGGCACGGCCTTTCAGAAGCAGGTCTGGCGCCTGCTGCGCGAGATCCCGACTGGCCGCACCACGTCGTATGGCGAGCTGGCCGCCCGCTTGGGCAAGCCCGCGGCTTCCCGCGCCGTGGGTCTGGCGAACGCCCGCAATCCGGTGGCCGTGGTCGTGCCTTGCCACCGCGTGATCGGGGCCGGCGGCCACCTGACCGGGTATGCCGGCGGACTGGAGCGCAAGCGCTGGCTGCTGCGGCATGAAGGCGCGCTCCTCCTGTAGCAAGCCGGGGTGCGCCCGGTAACAGTCCCCCGGGCCCGGGTCTCCACCGAATAGCGGGAGCGCCGCAGGCTGCGGTCGTTCTCGCCCGGAGGTGCATGAGATGCTTGGCAGACACAAAAAGACTTTGGCTTGGACCGCCATCGCGGCCGGCCTGCTGATGGCCTGCGAAAGCAATCCGCCGGGATCGGCGGACAACGCCGGGCGGCAGTCGGAAGCGGCCGAGTCCATCGAGTCGGCTCGACGACAGGCCAGGGACGAGATCAAGCAGCAGCTCGACGCCCTGGATCGCCAGATCGCCGAGCTGAAGCAGAAGGCTTCGGAGGCCGGCGGCGAGGCGAAGCAGGAGTGGAACCAGTCCGTGGACCAGCTCCAGGGTCAGACCCAGGAGTTGCAGAGGGAGTTGGACTCGATGGCGGACCAGGGGCAGGACGCCTGGGACCGCTTTGCGGCGCGGGCTCGCCAGACGATGGATCAGATCAAGTCCGGCGTCAAGGACGCCGCCGACGACCTGGGGTAGGGAACCCTTCGTTTCTTCGATACGTCCATAGCGCTCGGGGCCAAACGGTCCCCGGGCGCTCCCGGGTTCGTCTGGTATGATCCCGAAGGGTAGGGTCCTTCCAGCTTTTTCCAGGCCATGCGAGCCTTGCGTTACCTCCTGCTGCTGGCCGCGGCAGGCATCGCTTTCTACGTCTACCGCGACTACAAGCAGGCCCGCGTGGTGCGGGACGCCGCCGCGCGCGTGACGCCCGAGGCTCTCTCCGGCGCCCTCAATTCCCGCTCCAGCCGCTGGCACTACGAGCAGTCCACCGGGGAGTCGTCCCGGCTGCTGGTTTCGGCCGACGGCTTCAGTCAGGGCCGCGAGGACGGCGCCATCGAGCTACAGGGCGTGGAGCTCAACATCTACCACGGCGACTCCGAAGTCTTTGACCGCATCCACACCGAAAAGGCGGTCTTCGACGTCGATGCGAACCAGCTTCGCAGCCAAACCGAGACGCACATCACGCTCGGGGTCCACAGCGACGACGACCAGGGCGACGACGACCCGCGGCTGACGCGCATCATCGCCCAAGAGGCCCTGTTCGATACCAAGAGCGGCGCGGCGCAGACCGCTTCGGCGACCCGCTATTTCTTCGAGGGCGGCGAGGCGCGGTCGATCGGCTCGTTCTACGACTCCTCCCGCGGCTACTTCGAGATGAAGTCCGACGTGGAGGTGGAGCGTTTCGCGAGCTCGCCCGGGGGGGAGACCACGCACATCCGCGCCGGCCGGCTGGTCTACGAGGAAGACTCCGACCGCGTGGACCTGCGCGAGGGCGTCAGCCTGGTCCGGGGACTGCGGCGCATCGAGGCTGATTCCGCCGTGGTGGGCCTGGAAGAAGGCAAGCTGCGCAACATCCTGGCGACCAACGCCGTGGGCGGCGACCAGGGCGAGGCCCGCCAGACGACCTTCCGGACGCCGAATCTCGAGGCCTACTACGGCGCTGGACAGCAACTGGAGCGCGTGGTCGGGCAGGGCCATTCCGAGCTGAGCGCCGATTCCGCCAGCTCCACCATGCGCGCCGTGGGCGAGCGCGTGGAGCTGCTCTACGAGCCCGACCCGGCCGGCGGAGACAGCCTGCTGCACGAAGCCTATCTGCGCGGCAAGGCGGAGGTCGACGCCCGTCCCAAGCAGAGCGGCGAGGCCCGCCGCAAGGTGACCTCCGAGGTGATTCGGTTGGCCATGCGGCCGGACGGCCGCGACATCGAGGCGCTGGAAACGATGGAGCCGGGCCGCGTGGATCTGACCGACGGCGCCGGCGGTTCCAGCAGGACCCTGGTGGCCGAACGCGTGAAGGCCCTCTATGGCCCCCGCAGCCGGCTCGAACGCCTGGAAGGCCATGGCAAGGTGCAGCTCGACAGCCGCCCGGCGCAGGGCGAGCCGCTCAAGAGCTGGAGCGACTCGCTGGAGGCGCGGCTCGAACCCGAATCCGGAGAGCTCGAGAAGCTGGTCCAGACCGGGCATTTTCGGTTTGAGCAGATCGAGCGCAAGGGCTCGGCGGAGTCCGCTGTCTGGGACCCCAGCAAGCAGGTGCTGACCATGGAAGGCCATTCCAAGGTCGCCGACGGCTCCGGCACGATCGAAGCGCATCGGGTCGTGTTGGTCGAGGGCGGCGACCGCTTGGAAGCCGAGGGCGGCGTGACGTCAGTCTTCGTGGGCGAAAGCAAACAGGGCGTGGCGGAGGTCGAGACGGGCCTGTTTCAAGACGATGAGCCTGTCTATGCAACGGCTTCCACCATGCGTTCCGACGGCCGAAACGGGCTGATCGTCTATGAGGGCGAGGCCCGGCTGTGGCAGGGACGAAACCGAATTGAAGCCGACCGCATCACCATCGACAGGCGTCGCAAGACTCTCGACGCGGAGGGGAAGGTGTTGAGTTTGCTCGAGGAGCGCGGCGAGCCGGGAACGGCGCCCGAGATGGTGGAGATCGCGGCCCTGCGGCTGCGCTACGACGAAGGCGAACGGCGGGCCGTGTACACCGGCGCCGTGCGCATGAAGCGCCGACAACTGCACGTCGAGAGCGACGCTCTGACCGCCAAGCTCAGTCCCGCGGGAGCCGACGGCGCGGCCGAGCTCGAATCGGCCCGGGCTGAAGGCGCCGTTCGCATTCGAGAAATCGGAGGCGTCCGCAGCGCCGAGGCCGAGGCGGCCGAGATGGCGCCGGGCGGAGAGACCGTGGTCTTGTACGGAAAGCCGGCTCGCGCCTACAACGAGTCGGGCGAAGAGACGCGCGGCGAACAATTGACCTGGTTTTCGGGGGATAATAGCCTTCGCGTGGTGGGTGGGGACGAGCGCGCATACACCTTCCGACGCCGGGAGCGGTAGGGGAAAGATCCGGCTGTCCATGGAAATATTGCGCACCGAAGGGCTTTCCAAGAGCTATCGCGGCCGACGTGTCGTCAGCGACGTTTCTCTCTCCGTGGGACGCGGCGAAGTGATCGGCCTGCTGGGTCCCAACGGGGCCGGCAAGACCACTTCGTTCCGGATGGTGGTCGGCCTGATCGCCCCGGACGCGGGCCGCGTCTTCCTGGGTGAGAAGGACATCACCGAGACGCCCATGTACCAGCGGGCTCGGCTCGGCATCAGCTACCTGCCGCAGGAGGCTTCGGTCTTTCGCAAGCTCTCCGTCGAAGAGAACATCCTGTCCATCCTGCAGACGCTCCGGATGTCCCGCCGGGAGCGCCGCGAACGCTTGGAGGAGCTGATCGAAGGCCTCGGCCTGCAAACCGTAAGGCAGAGCGCCGGTTACCAGCTCTCCGGCGGCGAGCGCCGCCGCGTGGAAATCGCTCGTTCGTTGGTGATCTCACCCAAGTTCCTGCTGCTGGACGAGCCGTTCTCGGGCATCGACCCCAAGCAGGTGATCGAGCTGCAAGGCATCATCGGCGGGCTGCAATCGTCGGGTATCGGCATCATCATCACCGACCACAATGTGCGCGAAACGCTCTCGGTGACCGACCGCGCCTACATCATCCACAACGGGACGGTCTTCCGCTCCGGGGCTCCGCGTGAGCTGGAGGGCGATCCGGAGGTGCGGAGAGTTTACCTGGGAGAGCACTTCGAGCTGCCGGCCAACTTCGTGGCGCGCGAGGGCGCCCGCCCGGCGCAACCGCCGCCGGAACCCGTGGAGCAGGTCGCGGCGTCAACCCGGCGCAAGAGGCAGAAGCGTTGAGCGCGTAGTGGTACGCTGATTGCAAGGTAAGTCGCCTCCGGACGTCCGAACTCATGTTGATGCAGCAAAGGTTGGGCTTGAAACTGGCGCAGAAGCCGGTGCTCACCCAGAGTCTTCGGCAGCTCGTCAAGCTGCTGGCCCTCAACAAGCTCGAGCTCAAGGAAGAGATCAGTCAGGAGCTGAACGAGAATCCCGTGCTGGAGCTAGCCTCCGACGGCATGGGCGAAGCGTCGCTCGATGAGGCGATCGCGCAAACCGCCGAGCGCAACGGCGCCGACCCCTCCGAGCGCGACGGCTCACCGGACAAGCCCGAGGCGGCCGATGCGCCCGACGGAGCGGACGCCTTCTCTGAAATCGACCTCGGGGCGTTCTTTGACGACTACCTCGACCCCGGCCCTCGCGGCCCCGCGCCGGAGGTCATCGACAAGCCATCCTTCGAGACCTTCCTCTCGAAGCCGACCACGCTCACCGACCACCTGCTCTGGCAGCTCAGCGTGAGCGCAGCCCCCACCAAGATCTCCGCCGCCGCCGAGGCCGTCATCGGCAACCTCGACGAGGACGGCTATTTGACCACCGACCTCGACGAAATCGAGCTGGAGTCCGGCGCCACTCCCGAGGAGGTCGAAAAGGCGCTGCGACTGGTGCAGGAGATGGACCCGCTCGGCGTGGGCGCGCGCGATCTGCAGGACTGCCTGCTGATCCAGCTCCGCGCCGAGGACGCCGACGAAGGTGTGGCCGGCGCCATCGTGCGCGAATGCTGGGACCGGATCGAAGCTGGGGCTGATCTCGACGAGATCGCCAAGACCCTCGGGCGCCCGCTGGAGCACATCGAGATCGCGATGGACGTGATCCGCGGGCTGGACCCTCGGCCGGGGCAGCGCTACGCTGTTTCAGAAACCCGTACCGTCGAGCCGGACGTCCAATTTGTTCGCACGCCGGAAGGGTTCCGGGTGGTGCTGAACGAGGACGACATGCCCGACCTGCGGATCAATCGCAGCTACCGGAGCCTGCTCAAGCGCGGCAAGTCCACCACGGAAGTGCGCAGCTACATCCGGGACCGCTACAACTCCGCGATCCAACTATTGCGAAACATCGAGCAGCGCCGGCAGACCATCCACGGCGTCTGCGACGCTGTCGTGCGGCGGCAGCCCGGCTTCCTGGCCGAAGGCATCGACCACCTACGGCCGATGATGATCAAGGACGTGGCCGAGGAGATTGGCGTGCACCCCTCCACGGTCAGCCGAGCGGTGGCGAACAAGTATGCTCTCACGCCGCACGGCGTCTATGAGTTGAGATTCTTTTTCACCGAAGGCGTACAAGGCCCCAGCGGCGAGGCGATGCCGCTGATGTTGCTCAAGCGCAAGGTCAAGAAAATGATCGAGGAGGAAGATCCTCGAAAGCCTTTGACCGACGACAAGCTGAGCCAGATGCTGCGCGCCGAGGGCGTCCACGTGACGCGTCGCACCGTGGCCAAGTATCGCGAGGATTTGAACATCCCTTCGACGCACCGGCGTCGCAGGAAGAAGTAAAGGAGGACCACAATGAGGGTTCACTACACCGGCCGCCATGCCGACATCACCGACGCGGAGAAGGCGAAAGCCATGCGCCGATTCGAGAAGGTTCAGCGTATTTTCGGCGCCTCCAAGGAACTGGAGGCCCACGTGATCCTCTCGAAGCAGCGTCACTTCATCGAAGCGGAAGTGACGTTGCGCGCGCTCCAACACACGTTGGTGGTGACCGGACAGAACGCCAATGCCTTCGCCGCGCTGACTCTTGCCCTGGACAAGCTGGAAAAGCAGGCCGTCCGCAACAAGCACAAGCTCGTGGACGGGCGGCGCCCGGCGCGCCAGCGCGATGAGCCGAACGTGAGCGTACAGGCTTCGCTGGATTCGACCTCGGAAGTGGAACCCGCCCCCGCCGAGCCCGCCGCCGGGCCGCGCATCGTCCGTGGCAACGGCATGGCCGGCAAGCCGCTGACCCTGGAAGAGGCCGCCCTGGCCTTGGAGGATCAGGATCGCGATCAGGTCACCTTCCGTGACACCGACAGCGGCCGCTACTGCGTCCTGCTCCGGCGCCGCGACGGCGCCCTGGAGCTCGTTGAAACGCCTGCGTAGAGCAGACAACCGAAGGGGCCGGCCGGCGGCCGGTCCCTTCCTTTCCCCTCCGTTCGTTCCGTTCCCCGCCAGCGACTATTCCGGCTCGTAGCGCACCCACAGCGGGCTCGCCCACGCCAGGGCTCCGTTGCGCTGCTGCACGCGAACGTAGTACATCTGCGTCTTGCCTTCCTGCGCCGCGCCGTCGGTCCACGAGAAGCTGACTTGGGCCGTCCCCGGCTCGAAGGCGGCGATGTAGGCCGGCGACTCGCCTTCGATCTGGCGCACGATGTCGATCCGCTCGACCGGCGTTGTGCCGTGCACCACGACGTCCAGCCGCGGCAGGCTCTTGGTCGTCAGCTCATCGCCCATCAGGTGCTCGCCGGAGCGCACGTCCAGCAGGATGTTGTCGTTCGCCGCGTAGGAGTGGCGCTTCTTGAAGCCGGCGATCACGCCCTCGCGGGTGGCGTCTTCCACCAACACCATGCCGTAGCTGATGTGCGTGGAGACGTGGTCCGACGAGGACTGAAAGCCCAGCTTGCGGCCGCGCTTGAAGGCTTCCCACACGAAGCCCAGCGGCCGGAAGCCTTGGATGGCTTCGTCGGGGCCGCTGGGGGCCAAAGGAGCGTTGGGCTCTTCGGCGCTCAGACGGTGCCCCTGAAAGATCTCCACCACCGGTTCGAGCTCCGGGTCCGCATCGCGCCAGTCGGTGCCCATGTTGGTGGAGGAGGTGTGCGAGGAGCAGATGCCGCCGAAGGCTCGCAGGTAGGAGTACAAGTTGCGGATGTCATCCGAGCCGCCCTCGTAGGTCCCAAACTGCGCCTCGCGGCCGTCCAGGCGGGGCAAGGGCCGCACGCCTCGCACCGCGAACATCACGTTGCGGTGCCCGGAGGGGTAGACCTGACTGCGCTCGTAGGTGTGCATCGTGAGGAAGGCGCCGGGGTGGTAGTAGAGGTCTCCCTGCTTCTGGGTCAGCCACCAGAGGTAGTCGTTCTCTCGTCCGTAGTCGTGGTCGCCCGGCCCGATCCAGTCCATCTGCGCCACGTCCAGGCCATAGCGCCAGACCTCCTCCAGCGGGCCGTCCCAGTCGCGGTGGCTGGAGATCTCGCTGTGCCGGTGGAACTCTCCGCGCAGAATGCGGTAGGTCTTGCCGCCGACAGTGATCTCATGCGTGCGAAGGCGTTCCACGTCGCCGCTCTCGTCGGGGTGGATCGGCATCATCGGCCGGCTTTCGCCCAGCGGGTCGACCTCGCGAAGCACGGCCGGGGCCGCCGCGCCCTCCTTTCGCAGGAAGGCCGCGTGTAAATCGTTGTCCTTGGCGTCCTGCACGCTGACTTCGCGCTTGTCCGTGGAGTAGACCGCCATCAAGCCGCCTTGGGTCGCCGACAGGG
This sequence comes from Acidobacteriota bacterium, assembly GCA_016125275.1. Taxonomy (GTDB): domain Bacteria; phylum Acidobacteriota; class Terriglobia; order Bryobacterales; family UBA6623; genus RI-231. The sequence continues at coordinate 63,262 of WGMB01000018.1, forward strand.
CGGGGCGGTTGTCGATCAAGCCCGACGAGCCGGGAATCGGCACGGGCTCGGCCCAGCGGTCGGCTTCATACCAGGTCGCGTACGAAGCCCAGATCTCGCCCATGCCGTTGCGCAAGGGGTGCTGGCGGTAGAGCATCCACAGCCGGCCGGCCGGGTCGAAGGCGATCCGGGGCATGGAGATGCGGTGCTCCAGCATGGTCGGCTTTTTGGGGTCGTCGCGAAAAGTCTCCTCGGGCTCGATGTGGAACTGCGCCTTGGTCTCGAACGCCTTGCCGGCCTCGAGCGTGCGCACCCGGATGTAGCGGTCTTGGTAGAACGGGACGGCCTGGCGGCCGGGCCAGCGGTCGCCATAGTCCTTGCCCCAGTTCTCCCCGGCGTCCTCGAAAGCCACCCAGGGGCGCCCCTTGCTGTCGACGGCCACGCTGGCGCGGGCTTCGAAGCGGGCCGAGGCGGCGACGGGCAACGGCTCGTCGAGCTTGCCGGCGGCGGCCCGGCGGGCGTACACGTCATAGTCGCCCTTGTCATAGGTGTCCCAGGCGACCCACACGGCGCCGTCCGGCCCGGCCGCGATCGAGGGATTCCAGTCGTTGGCGGCGGACGCGGAGACGCGCGCGGGCTGCGCTCCGTCGGCCAGCTCTTGGAGCCAAATGTCGAAGTTGCCGTTCCGCCAGCCCTGCCAGGCCAGCCACAGGCGGCCCCGGGAGTCGGCGGCGGCCACGGCGTTGATGTCTGCGCCGGGCGTCTGCGTCAGGCGCTGCTCCGGTCCGAGCGAGCCGTCGGCGGGGTTGAGCGACCGCGCGTAGAGGTTCCAGTCGCCGTCCTGCTGGGCCGACCAGAGGACTTGCCCGCCGCTCGGCCCGAAGACAATGGCCGGCCGCCAGACGTCCTGCCGCTCCTTGCTGACGCCTCCCATCCGCTGCCAGGCGCCGTCCTTGAAGCGCACCAGCCGCACTTGGTCCCCGTTGTCCGTCGGCCGCAGGCTCCCAAAGTCGCCCTTGGCCGTCGCGTCGGTCCGAACCGGAGCGCCACGGTCATAAGCCACGTAGGCGCACCAGATGGAGGAATCCGCAGCGGCGGCGCAAGCCGGGAAGTCCTCGTCCTCGCCGGTCTGTGCGATAGCCGCGGAGACCGGAGACCGTCGCACCAGCGCCTTCCCGTCCAAGAACGCCGCGGTCGTCCCCAACCCGAGGGCGCCGGGCGCAAAGCGAAACGTCCCCTGCGGCGTGGAGACCTCCGCCTCCCGGCCGCCGGCGACGGTGAACGCCGCCGAGCCGGGGCGGACCGTGTGGACGCGATCGGCCTTCTTGGTGGTCCGCTGGGCTGCGGCCTGCCAACGGTTTGGGCCGAGAATGCGTCCTCCGCGGACGCTGACTTGGCCGGACCAGTCGGCCGCCTCGGCCGAGCCCTCGCCGAGCGAGAGCGAGAAGGAGCGGGCCTCGAGATCCATCGCAACGGCGTCAGCCTGGGCCAGCGCGGGATCCGAGGAGGTCCACCACAGCAGCACGGCAGTGGTGAGGACGAGGGAAGACAACAGGGCGAGCGTGCGCATCGCCCGCCATTCTACTACCTAGGGTCCAGCCCGCCGGGGCGCCCTGGGTTCGCCTCGATACTCAAGGCGTGAGCTTCATCGTCAGCAGTAGGGGCCAGGCCGGCTGGGCGGAGCGATCGGCGGGCTCCTGCATCTCCAGCGGCGTCAGTCCCGCGCCGAGAGCGGCCATCACGAAGTCGCTCACCTGGTGGCCCCAACTGCGCGGACGGATCTCCTCGCCGGTGCGTGGGTCGCGAAACCCAGCCGCCACGTCTTGCAGCCGCAATGCCGGATGCATCTCGATCACCACGATCCAGCCGCTGGGCCGACAGATGCGACGCATCTCCGCGAAAGCCACGTCGAGGCGCTCGACGTGCTCCAGGGCGAGCGAGCAGAGCACGCGGTCAAAAGAGTCGTCGGCGAACGGTAGGGCTTCGCCCAAGTCGCGCTCGATGAAGCGGATCGAGCCGGACCCCGGCCGCTGGCGCGCGCGGGCCAGCATTCCGCGGGAGAAGTCGACGGCCGTGACCTTCGCGCCGGCTTCGGCCAGTGCGATCGAGTGGCGGCCGGTGCCGCAACCCAGGTCCGCCACCTCCAGGCCCTGCACCGGCCCCAGCAGGCGCCGGATCTCGCGGTTCTTCAAGTCGACCGCCGCGTTGCCCTTGTTGTCGTAGAGAGGCGCCCAGCGGTCGTAGCCTTCCCGTGCGGGAACGATGCGCGGTGCGTCTGCCATGGCTCGATTCAGGCTTGCTGCGGGGGCGCCAGCGCGTTCTTGGCGTAGGAGACGCCGGAGACGACCGTCAAGCCTGCCACCAGCACGAGCAAAGCAGTGGAGACTGTGTTGTCCGGCAGGGCCAGCACCATCAGCAATGCCAAAGCTTGCACGGAATCAGCGGCCTTGCCCAGCAGGTTCGGCAGCAGCCGCACGCCCGAGCGCAGGTAGGCGGCGATCCAGCCCAGCAGAATCAGTAGATCCCGGGCGACCACGAAGCCGCCGGCCCACAGCGGAACCCGCCCCAGAGCCATCAAGGTGATGTAGGCGCCGTTCATGTAGAGCTTGTCCGCCACCGGGTCGAGCATCTCGCCGGTAGGGTTCACACGGGCGTGGATGTCGGGTTTGGCGCGGCGGGCGAGCCAGCCGTCGAGCACGTCGGTCGTCTGGAGCCCCAGGATCACCCCGATGGCGATCCAATCGAAGCGCCGGTCGAGCGGCGTCTGCAGCAGCACCCAAATCAGCACGGGAGCCCCGCACAGCCGGGCGAGGGTCAGGGCGTTCGCCACCTTCAACAGGAACCAGTTGACGCGGCGCTCCATTCTCTGGGTCGGCTGCTCTCCCATGACTGCTCGGCTCGGACGAAGCCTCCCTCGAACGGGGCGGCGGCTGGGCGGGGCCCTTCGCTCCGGCCGTCTCGTCCATTGTCGCGCGTCCGGCGGAGTTCGTCGAATTCTTCCGCGCTATTCGATCGCCAAAGTGACGCCGGCCGGGCTGCGCCGTCCCCCGGCGGTAAACGAGACGGGGGTCGCTGCGCCGCTGCGCGCAGCGGCCGGAACCCGGGCGTTGATCTGCAGTACGCCGGCCACCAGGCCCGGGGCGCCGCCGGCATAGAGGATTTCGGCGTTGAGGCCGTCGATGGAGACCCGCACCTCGCTGACCGGATGCGGCAGCGGCTCCGCGGCGAGGGCGCCGTCCACGCCGGCCGGCTCGGTCAGCCCCTCTCCGGTGGCGTACAGTACCACGATGTCGCCGCGGCGGGCCGGGTTGTCCGGGCCGTTCACCGAGGCGTCCTGGTTGAGGATGGCGCCTTGGCCGACGCCGGAACCGCTCAAGGCGAACAGCGCTGGAGCGGAGGGCTCCACCCGCAGCGTCAACGGCGCCGAGCGAAAGCCGTCGCGCTCCACCTCGAGCGACGCCACCGGCAGCGCCGCCGCGGCGTACGGGACGACGGCGTTGATCTGGTTGAGGCCGACGTACAGCAGCGGCGCCGGAACCCCGTTGACCAGCACACGCACGCCTCCCAGCTCGCTCGTCACGGCTCCGCCGGCATCGAGCTGCAGCCCCAGGGCTTCCTCCGGCCCGATGGCGCGGCCGAAGAGGCTGATGATCTCGCCCGGCGCGATCACCCCGCCGAGCAGGCTGGCCCCGTTCACGATGCCGTTGGAGGTCAACCGCGGCTTGGGCTCGAAGGTGAGCTGGGCGATAAAGGCGTCGCCGCCCTCGTTGCGGATGTCGGCCAGCTCCGGCTGGATCACCCCGGGGGTCACCGGGAACTCTCGGGAGCCGGTCTCGCCGGAGATGACGACCTTTCCGCGCGCGTCGGTCGCCAGCGCGTAGCCCCTGTCGCCGGACTGTCCGCCGAGCAGCGTCGCGTACAGCACGCTCCCGTCCGTCGGATCGAGCTCCACCAGGAAGGCCTCGTCGAGCAGCCCGAACTCGGTCTGCACGGCGTCCGGCGTCGTGGGGAAGTTGCGCGAGCCCGTGGTGCCGGAGACGAACATAGCCCCCGAGAGGTCCGTGACGACGTCCGTCGCCTGGTCTTCCGACGGCCCGCCGAGCAGCGTCGATAGCTCGAGCTGCCGCAGGTCCCGGTCGAAGCGCGCCACGAAGGCGTCTCCATAAGCCACGCCGCCGCCCTGCGTCGAAGCGTTCGTCACGGGGAAGTCCGAGGTAATCGTATTGCCGGCCAGGATCGGTCGCCCGGCGTCGAGCGTCACCGCCAAGGCTTGGTCGCAGGCGCTGTCGGCCAGGGGTCGCACGCAGGTAGCGCCTCCGAGCAGCGTGGAGGCTTCCAGCGTCGCGCCGTCCGCGCTCAGCCGGGCCACGAAAGCGTCGTCGGAGCCCTTCTGGCTCGTCTGGTAGGCGCCGGCGGAAACGGGAAAGTCCGCCGAAGTCGTCGAGCCGGCGATCCAGACCGAGCCGTCGGCGTCCAGCGTGACGGCGTGCGCCTGGTCCTGCCCCGATCCGCCCACCAAAGCGGACCATTCCAGCGTCGACCCGTCCGCGCTCAGCCGCGTGACGTACGCCGAACGGTTCGTGCCGGGCCGGCCGAGCTCGAGCGCCCCCTCGGTGGTCACGAAGTCCGGCGAGGCCGTGGTTCCGGTCACGACGGCGCGGCCGGCCGCGTCGACGGCAATGGCCTCGCCGTCCTCGAACAGAGAGCCCCCGAGATAAGTGGCGTAGACGAACCGCGAGCCGTCGGCGGACAGCTTGGCTACGAAGGCGTCGCGCGTGCCGCCGCCAAACGTCGTTTGCGCCGCGCCGGGCGTGACGGGGAAGTCGTCGGAGAAGGTCCAGCCGGTGACGTAGGCGCAGCCCTCGGCGTCGACCGTGATGCCCTTGCCTGTTTCGCGTCCAGTCCCGCCGAAGACGGCCAGGTAGAGAATCTGCGTGCCGGTCGGGTTCAGCTTGAGCACGAAGATGTCATACGAAGTGCCCGTGACGGAGTACAGTGCGCCGGGCGAGGCCGGCACGTCGCGTGTCTGTCCGATCACATAGATGTTGCCTTCGGAGTCGAGGGCGACGTCGGCCCCTTGCTCGCCGTACTCGCCGCCGAAGAAGGTGGCGAAATCGAGCTCGACGGCGAACAGGGACTGGCAGAGGAGGAGGGTCAGGCAGAAACGCAGGAACATTCGGAGGCCTCCAGTGTACTGCGGCTGCTAGGATCTACGGTGGGCGATGCGGTACGTTCGCTGGTTCCTGGTTGGCTGTCTGGCGCTGGTCGGCGCTCCGGTGCGGGCGCTGGACTTTGGGCGCGACGTGCAACCGCTGCTCTCCGACCGCTGCTATGCCTGCCACGGCCCCGACGCCGCCAACCGGCAGGCGGGGTTGCGGCTCGATCAGCTGGAGGCCGTGCTGCGGCCTGCCGCCTCGGGCAAGGTTCCGGTGACGCCCGGCGACCCCTCGGCCAGCGAGCTTCTGCGCCGGGTGGAGACCGCCGACGCCTCGCAGCGCATGCCGCCCGCCTACCTCGGGCATGACGCACTGAAGCCCGGTGAGATCGATCTGCTCCGCCAGTGGATTGCGCAGGGCGCTCCCTTCGAGAGGCACTGGTCGTTCGTCCCGCCGCAGCGCCCGGAGATTCCCGCGGTGTCGCAGCCGGCCTGGGCGAAGCAGCCGTTTGACGCCTTCGTGCTGGCTCGCTTGGACGCCGAGGGCCTCGCGCCGTCGCCGGAAGCCGATCCGGCCGTCTGGCTTCGCCGCATGTCCCTGGACCTGCTGGGCCTACCGCCGACGCCCGCCGAGATCGACGCCTTCCTGCAAAACGTCGAGCGGGACGGCGAAGCCGCCTACGCCAAGGCCGTGGACCGCGCGCTGGCCTCGCCCCGCTACGGCGAGCGCATGGCGATGGACTGGTTGGACGTGGCTCGCTACGCCGACACCCACGGCTTCAACAACGACTCGGCCCGGGAGATGTGGCGCTGGCGCGACTGGGTGATCGCCGCCTTCAATCGCAACCTGCCCTACGACCGCTTCCTCACCGAGCAGTTGGCCGGCGACCTGCTGCCGCACCCCACGCTCGAGCAGCGCATCGCCACCGGCTTCAACCGAAACCACGTGATCAACTCCGAGGGCGGCATCATCGACGAGGAGTACCGCGTGGAGTACGTCGTCGATCGCGTCCGCACGCTGGGAATGGCGTGGGTGGGGCTGTCGATCGAATGTGCCCGCTGTCACGATCACAAGTTCGACCCGATCTCGCAGAAGGACTACTACCGCTTCTACGCCTTCTTCAACAACGTCCCCGAGATCGGCGAGGCAGGCCGCGTGGCCAACGCCGTCCCGATGATTCCCGCCCCGACGCAGGAACAGCAGGAGCGGATGGCCGCGTTGGAGCGGCGCATCGCGGAGCGGACGAGGGCGCGGAAGCCGGTGGAGCGGGATGCTCCGCCACTGGTCACGCCCGAGCCGCCGACCGAAGCGGCTCTGCGGCTGGACTGCGCAACGGGCGACGGAGGCAAGGGCATCGACGGTTCGGCCTGTGGCGCCGGGGCCACCGAAAAGCCCGAGGAACCGGTCAAGCTCGAGAAGTCCGGCGCCTTCACCTTGAGCCTGTGGGCCCGGGCTGACCAGGCGCAGCCGGACGCGCCGCTGTTCTCCGCCAGCGACTACGAGCCCGCCGAGGCTTCCGCCAAGCACGGGCAGGGCGTGGAGCTGCGCATCGCCGGCTCGGAGGTCGAGCTGCGGCTCGCCAAGCGCTTTCCGTCCTACTCCATCACCGTGCGCAGCGAGGGCGCGGGGATCGAGCCCGGCCAGTGGCGCCATGTGGCCGCGGTGTACGAGGGCTCCGAAGGCAAGGACTCCATGCGCGCCGAGGCCGCCTGGGTGCGTCTTTTCGTGGACGGCCGCGAGGTGGCGACGCGGGTCTTGAATGACGACATGGCCTCGGGCGTCACCCGGCTGGACTCACCCTACCGGCTGGGATGGGACAACAGCCGCGAGGGACGCCGCTTCGCGGGCAGCCTGGACCGCCTGGCCGTCTGGCGGCGAGCCCTGACCCGCGATGAGGTGCGGCGGGAGTTCCAGTCGGCCGCGCTGCCGTGGGCCCAGGCTCACTCGGACGCGCCGCTCGCGCACGACTGGCTGCAGCGGGCCGCCGCGCCCGACGAGGAGCTGGAGGGCCTGCGGGCCGAGCTCTTTGCGCTCCGCCGCAACCTGCCCACCGCCATGGTGATGCAGGAGATGGAGACTCCGCGCGAGTCGCACGTGCTGTTGCGAGGCATGTACGACGCCCCTGGAGACGCCGTGCAGCCGGGAGTCCCCGAGGATCTGCTGGGCCCTTGGCCCGCAGGCGCCCCGAAAAACCGCCTGGGCCTGGCGCAATGGCTCACGCGCCCCGACCACCCCACCACGGCGCGCGTGGTCGTCAACCGCTTTTGGCAACAGCTCTTCGGGTTGGGGCTGGTGAAGAGCGCCGGCGACTTCGGCCTGCAAGGGGACCCGCCGAGCCATCCGGAATTGCTGGACTGGCTGGCGACGGACTTCGTCGCCAACGGCTGGGACGTGAAACGGCTGATGAAAAGTCTGGTTCTGTCGGCGACCTACCGCCAGGATTCGGCGATCTCACCCGAGCTGCGCGCCAAGGACCCGGAGAACCGGCTGCTGGCGCGTGGGCCGCGCTTCCGTCTGCCGGCGGAGGTCATTCGCGACCAAGCCCTGGCCGTCTCCGGCCTGCTCAGCGATCGCGTCGGCGGCCCGAGCGTCCATCCGTATCAGCCCAAGGGTCTGTACGACGGCGTGGTGGTCGGTGCGGCCTATCCCGGAACCACCTGGGTGGAGAGCGAGGGCGAGGATCTGTACCGCCGCAGCCTCTACACCTTCTGGAAGCGCACGCTGCCGTATCCGGCGATGACCGTGTTCGACGCGCCGGATCGTGAGTTCTGCACGGTCCAGCGCTCCACCACCAACACGCCCCTGCAGGCCTTGACGCTGATGAACGACCCAACCTTCGTGGAGGCTTCGCGCAAGCTGGCCGAACGAGCGTTGCGCGAGGGCGGGGAAGAGACCGCCGGACGCATCGCCCTGGCCTTCCGGCTGGCTACGGGCCGCAACCCCGACGCGGCCGAGGCGACCTTGCTGCGGCAGTCGTTCGACGAGCTGCTGCGGTCGTTCGAAGACTCCGACGAAGCCGGCGCGCTGCTGGAGGTCGGCGCGTCGCCCGCCGACGGCTCGGTCCCGCCCAAAGTCTTGGCCGCCTACACGGCGCTGGCGAGCATGATCCTGAACCTGGATGAGGTGATCACCAAGGGATGAGCTGCGACAAGCAAACCCGCCTCTGGTCTCGACGCGACTGGCTCGCCCGAACCGGCTACGGCTTGGGTGCGGCGGCGCTCCACAGCTTGGGCGCGAGGGCTGAAGCTGCGCCGACGTTCCCGAACTTCCAAGCCAAGGCCAAGCGCGTCATCTTCCTGTTCCAGTCCGGCGGCCCGTCGCACCTGGACCTGTTCGACGACAAGCCGTTCTTGAAGGGCCGCTTCGACGAAGACATTCCGCCGTCGGTGTTCGGCGGCCAGCGCATCACGGGCATGGTGGCGCACCAGGCGCGCTTCCCGGTGATGCCCACCAAGTACTCGTTCTCGCGGCACGGGCGCAGCGGCGTGGCGCTGAGCGAGCTGTTGCCGCACACCGCCAAGATCGTCGATGAGATCTGCCTGATCCGCTCCGCGCACACGGAAGCGATCAACCACGCCCCGGCGATCACGTTCTTTCAGACCGGCAGCCAGCTCCCGGGCAGGCCTTCGATGGGCGCTTGGCTGGACTACGGGCTCGGTAGCCTGAACGAGAATCTGCCGGCGTTCGTGGTGATGAGCTCGGTGGCGAGCGAGGGCACGGCCGGCCAGGGCCTGCTGGCGCGGCTGTGGGGTTCGGGCTTTTTGCCCAGCCGCCACCAGGGCGTGCAGTTCCGGAGCTCCGGCGACCCCGTGCTGTATCTGAGCGACCCGCCGGGGGTGAGCCGTGAGCGGCGCCGGGCGATGCTCGACGGCATTGCGGCGCTCAACGAGCGGCTCTACGAACGCGTGGGCGACCCGGAGATCGAGACGCGCATCGAGCAGTACGAGATGGCTTACCGCATGCAAACGAGCGTGCCGGAGCTGATGGACGTTTCCGGCGAGTCGGAGGAGACCTATGAGCTGTATGGGCCGGACTCCCGCAAGCCGGGGACCTTCGCGGCCAACTGCCTGCTGGCGCGCCGTCTGGCCGAGCGCGACGTGCGCTTCATCCAGCTCTACCATCGCGGCTGGGATCACCACGGCGACCTGCCGAAGCGGCTGCCCGTCTCGGCGCGCGACGTCGACCAGCCCTCGGCCGCCCTGGTGCTGGACTTGAAGCGGCGCGGGCTGCTCGAAGACACCCTGGTGGTGTGGGCCGGCGAGTTCGGCCGGACCCCCTACGCCCAAGGCGACCCCAAACCGGACGACTACGGCCGCGACCACCACGGCCGTTGCTTCTCGCTCTGGATGGCCGGTGGCGGCGTAAAGGCCGGGCACGTCCACGGCGCGACCGACGACTACGGCTTCAACGTGGCCGAGGGCGGCGTCCACATCCACGACGTGCAGGCCACGATTCTGCACCTGCTGGGGATCGACCACGAGAAGCTGACCTACCGCTTCCAAGGCCGCCGCTACCGGCTGACGGATACGGCGGGGGCGGTGGTGCGAGAGGTGCTCTCGTAACGCGCGCGTAGGTCGTTGGGCCTATACATTCTGAGTAAGTCGAGACGTAGAAGGGTCCTCGGCCGCATGATCGGCTCAAGACTACGACGACCAACCATTCGACTGTGGAGCGGATCAAGTCAACGTGACGGCCTCGGTATCAAGGAACTTTCGGTGGTTTCTTCTAGCCGAGACGATGGAGATCCTGACGACTCTGTTTACGGCCACCGGACACGTTTCCGACTGGCGTGCGCCATACGGCGTGACGTGGTTTGGAGATTGGGAAGGCTATGTCCAGGCGCGTCTCATAGTGTGGGTATGGCTGTTGCTCGTCGCGGGTTGTCACGGCCTATGCTACCTCCTCACCGTACCCGCCCTACAGCGAAGCGTTGCTCGCGGCCTTTGGCGTTCGGGACTCGCTTGGCTGGCTGTGGCACTCTCGCTAGAGGTACTGACAACCCTGGGGAGCTCACGAGTCTGCTGCTCGGAGGAGGAAGTTGGGTTCCCATCTCTGCTGGGGTACCTTCTTGCGAGAAGCCTATTCTGGCTTCCGCTGGCGTTCGCTGCCCTCGCGGTGGTCCGAGCCGCCGAGACCTCCGGCGAAGCATAGCCGGTTAGGTGCTGTACGCGTTCGGTGATGCGTAGAGTGCCGAAGGTCGTCGGTACGTAACGACCTGATTCGCCGGAGGCGCACGCCACATCTTCTGCGGCATAATCGAAGTTCAGGCCCCTCCGCCCTCCGACCCGACCCCATGACCACTCCTCCGTCTTCTTCGAAGGCTCTGCCCAGCCCGGCGGAGCTGCTCCGCAGCGTCCTCGGCGGACTGCTGATGGGCATGGCGAACCTGGTGCCCGGCATCTCCGGCGGCACGATGCTGCTGGCGGCCGGCGTCTACCCGCAGTTCATCGACGGCATCGCCGAGATCACCACGCTCAAGTTTCGGCCCCGCACGATGGCCTTTTTGGCCGCCATCGTCGGCGCCGCGGCGCTGGCCATTCTGCTGGGCGCCGGCACGATCAAAGGCCTCGTCGTGGACCATCGCTGGGCCATGTACAGCCTGTTCATCGGGCTGACCTTCGGCGGCGTACCCGTGGTGTGGCGGCTGCTCAAGCCCGCCACCGCCGCTTCCTGGGTCGGCTGCGCCGGCGGCTTTGCGGTGATGGCCGCCATGGCGTTCGTCAAGCCGGGCGCCTCGGGCGGAGACGGCTCCTGGCCGTTGCTCTTCGTCGCCGGATTGGCCGGCGCCTCGGCGATGATCCTGCCGGGCGTCTCCGGCGGCTATCTCCTACTGGTGTTGGGACAGTATCTGCCCATCCTCGGCGCCATCGATCGCGCCAAGCAGGCCCTGACCGCGGACGGCGGCCCGGACATAGCCGTCCTGCAACAAACCACCTTCGGCGTCTTCATCCCGGTCGGCCTCGGCGTCGTGCTCGGTGTGGTGGGCGTCAGCAATCTGATTCGCATCCTCCTGGCGCGGTTTGAGAAAGCCACCTTGGGCTTCTTGCTGGGGCTGCTCCTGGGCGCGGCCCTCGGTCTCTGGCCCTTTCAGCAGGGCGTCCGGCCGTCCGAGGGCGACGTCGTCAAGGGCCGCGCGATGACGCCCGAGCTGATCGCCGAGCTGGAAGAGGATGACTATCCGCTGGAGACCTTCAGCCCCTCCATGGGGCAGGTCGTTGCGGCCTTGGCCTTGATTGGGGTCGGCTTCGTGGCCACCCAAGCCGTTGCGCATCTGGGCGATAAAGGATCGGCGGCGCGGGCGTAGCGGCAAACGGCGAAGGTGCGGCGAAGGCCGCTCAATCGGTATACTCCAAGACTCACCCCTCAATGGAAGCATGGCTCGAGACCCTCTTCGGCGAGCTTCACTGGAGCCTTCTGGGCCTCGTGATCGTCGTCTCTCTATACGTCCTGGGAAAGGCCGCGGATTGGCTCGTCGATGAAGCCGTAGAGGTCTCCGAACGCTCCAATATCCCGAAGACGGTCATCGGGGCGACGATCGTCAGCCTCGGGACCACGACGCCGGAAGTGGCTGTATCGGTGCTGGCGTCGCTGGAAGGCGCGCCGGGCCTGGCGTTGGGCAATGCGGTCGGTTCGGTCATCTGCGACACCGGGTTGATCCTGGGCATCGCGGCGCTGATCGCCCCGCTGCCGCTGGACCGCAGCATCGTCAACCGTCAGGGGTGGATACAGTTTTTCGCCGGCGTGGCCTTGGTGCTGTTCGCCGTGCCTTGGGCGCAGCCGATGTCGGCGTTTACCGCCGGCGGCCGTCTGCCCCAATGGGTCGGCATAGCCTTTCTGGCGGCCCTCGGCGTGTACCTGGTGCAGTCGATCCGCTGGGCGCGGCAAGAGACGGTGGAGACGCCGAACGAGCTGGCGCATGACGATGCGCCCACTTGGCTGGTGATCTTGAAACTCGTGGGCGCCGTGGCGATCGTGGTCTTCTCGGCGCAGGTCTTGATTCCGGCGGTGGACGAAGCCGCCACGCGCTTCTCCATCCCGGAGAGCATCATCGCGGCGACACTGGTCGCCTTCGGCACCTCGTTGCCGGAGTTGGTGACGAGCGTGACGGCGGCGCGGCGCGGTCACGGCGAGCTCGCCGTGGGCAACGTCGTCGGCGCGGACATTCTGAACGTGCTGTTCGTCTCCGGCGCGGCGGCGGCTGCAACGCCCGGCGGACTGATCGCCGACTCGCACTTCTTTGCCGTGCTGTTCCCGGTGATGCTGTTCGTGCTGCTCGTCTTCCGGATCGGAATCTTCCTGTCGGGCAAAGAGATGCGGCGACCGTTCGGCTACGTGCTGCTCGGCGCGTACGGGGTCTATCTGATCGTCAGCTTCCTGTTCCCCGATCTGACGCCGGCCGTATAGAAAGGCCCGGCCGGCGCCGATAGAGTTCTTACCCCCCGCTGTTACGTGATGTGAGCGCCCTGGGTCTCGACGTAGACCGCATACAGGGACTGGCTGCCGGCCATGAAGAGCCGGTTCCGCTTGCGACCTCCGAAGCAGACGTTGGCGCAGATTTCGGGCAGCTTGATCTGTCCAATCCGGTCGCCGTCGGGCGCAAAGATGTGGACGCCGTCATAACCGTCGCCCACCCAGCCCGCCGAAGACCAAATGTTGCCGTCAATATCGCAACGGATGCCGTCGGCGAGCCCGGGTTTGTCGAAGCCGTCGAGCTTCATCGACGTGAAGTCGCGTCCGTTGCGAAGCCCCGCGCCGTTGATGTCCCAGACTTTGATGACACTGGGGGCTTCGGGGTAGTGGGTCATGCCCGTGTCGGCGACGTAGAGCTTCTTGTAGTCCGGCGAGAAACATAGGCCATTGGGCTTATAAATCTCATCCGTTACCTTGGTTACGGCGCCGGATTTACCGTCGATTCGGTACACGGCTTCTTTGAGTAAAAGGTCGCCTTTGTTGCCCTCGTAGTGCATCAGGCTGCCGTAGCCGGGATCGGTGAACCAGATGTTGCCTTGCGGATCGACGACGACATCGTTGGGAGCGTTGAGGGGCTTGCCTTCGAACTTGTCGGCAAGCACGGACAAGGAGCCGTTGTGCTCATAGCGAACCACCCTCCGGTTGCCATGCTCACAGGAGAGTTGTCTCCCCTCCCAGTCAAAAGTGTTACCGTTGGAGTTTCCGGCAGGCTGCCGGAAAATGCTCACGTGGCCGTCTTCCTCGAGCCACCGCAGTTGGCGGTCGTTCGGGATGTCGCTCCACACCAGATAGCGGCCGACGCCGTTCCAGGCCGGACCCTCCGCCCACAGGGTTCCGACGTGAAGCCGCTGGATGGGAGTATTGCCCAACTTGTAATTATCGAAACGCTTGTCCAGCGAGACGATGTCCGGATCGGGATAGCGCGTCGGGCGCTGACCGGACCAGTCGCGTTGCTGAGCAGCCGCGGTAGCCGGAAGGAGCGCCGCCGCGGCGGCGAGGAAAGAGCGTCGATGGATAGCGGTCATGGCTGACGTATAGGTTAGCCTAATCCGTCGTTCAAAGAGGCGGAAGTACCAACAGGAATAGGGCATAAACCTTGCTGACTCGTTCACGAATGGGGGGGGACAATTGTGACTTGCCGGGGGAGTCCCGGCATAGGACTAGGAGTCTCCCTTGCTTACCTCGTCGTTCTCACTACCCCTTGGTTTGCGCGTCCTGGCGCTTCGGTACCTGATTGTCATGGCCCTTGCGGTTGCGTCAGGGGCCGCACAAGAGATTCCCGACCTGTTTCGGGACCCAACCAAAGTAGACGGACAGGCTCGCGTCGCTATGCAGACGGCGGGCGACGAGCTGCCGCCGGAGTTCCGGCTTGTGCGGTCTCGGATGGTCCAGGTCGACTCGTCGATCTTGGATCCCGAGAGCCCGAACCGGCCCTCGGAGGTACGCTTCAACTTCTTCCCGGACTCGAGCTACGACGTCAGCGCGTCGGTCAGCAATCTCCGGGATGCCGGCCAGGGCTTCGAATGGTTCGGCTCCGTGGCCGACGGTCAGCCGGCCCAGGCCGTGTTGAGCGTGGTGGACGGACGCGTGAACGGCAGCCTCAGCACCCCGCAGGCGTTCTTCCAGATCAGCCACGTGGAGGGCGACCTGCACATTGTTCAGGAGCTGCTGATCGACCTGCCGCCGTCCGAAGACGCTCTAGTCCCGAATCTGCCGGCGGCAAGCTCGTCGGTGACGGCCAAGGCTGAAGTGAATCCGACGGTGGCCGCCGGCGGACCTACGACCCTGGATGTCCTCGTCTGCTACACCACCTTGACGCGGCAGACGCGCGGGGGCTCGCAGGCGGTCCAAGACAAGATCCTGCTCGCCATCTCCGAAGCCAACGCCGGCTTCGTGAACAGCAACGTGAACTTGAGCTTCCGCCTGGCCGGCATGGTGGAAGTGCCCGGCGACACCGGCTCGGGTATCGCGGAGGCGCCCACGCGCGAGTACATCGAGGATGTGACCTACAGCCGGCCGGACATTCAGGCCTTGCGCGACTACTACGGCGCGGACCTGGTGTCGGTTTGGGTCAACGGGACCTCCGGAGCCGTGGTGGGCATCGGCTGGGTCTATCAGGGCGGTCTGGATTTCGCGGATGCGGCCTACGGCGTCGTCTCCTATCCCTTCGCCGTCGGCCCGGGCTTCACGTTCTCGCACGAGGCCGGCCACAACATGGGCAGCGCTCACGACCGCGAGAACGCCGGCGTGGCGGGGTTCTATCCCTACTCCTACGGCTATCGCAAGTACGACGCCGACCCGAAGTTCAAGACGATCATGGCCTACTCCAACGGCTGCAGCGGTTGCGTGTCGTTGAACCAGTGGTCGAATCCCAACATCAACGTCACGTTGAACAACGCCACCGCGCCGGGCGGCGTGGCTTCGGGAGATCCGGCCGCCGCGGACAACGCCCAGAGCCTGAACAATCTGGCGGCGTCGTTGGCCGCGTTTCGCCCGACGACGAATCCCCCGGCGAATAATCCGCCCGAACCGCAGGGCCAGAATCTCGTGGTTCCGCACAACACGCCGGTCCCGGTGACGTTGTTCGCCTATGACGCCGACGGCGACCCGATCAGCTTCGACGTGACAACCCAACCGGCCCACGGCGCGGTCACCGGCACGGGTCCGAACCGCACGTATCTGCCGGCTCAGGACTACAGCGGCCCGGATTCCTTTGTCTTCGAGGCGCGCGACAACCGGGGCGGTTTCGCGAAGGCGACCGTCAACCTCACGGTCCAGGCGGCAACCGGCGGACCAGGCGGGCCGACCCCGCCCAAGGCGGAGACGGTGGTTCTGAGCGACCTCACCGACACCTGGCGCACCGTCTCGCTGACGAGGACGTACGTCTCTCCGATCGTCGTCTGCACGCCGGAATACACCAGCGCCACGCCGCCGGAGGTTCCCCGGGTGCGCAACCTGGGCTCCTCGAGCTTCCAGGTGCAGTTGGCGCGCTTCGACGGGCTCACGGACCCGCTCGCCCCGCGGCGGACGTTTTGTTTGGTCGTGGAAGAGGGCGTCTACAACCTCACCGAGCACGGCGTGAAGATGGAGGCGGTTCAGTACGTTTCCACCACCACCGACCGCCGGCGCTCCTGGGTCGGGACGGCCCGCACGTACGCCAACGCCTACACGAATCCCATCGTGCTCGGGCAGGTGATATCGGCCAACGATGCGAAGCCGTCGGTCTTCTGGGCTCACGGTTCCACCTCGTCCTACCCGCCAAGCTCGGACAGCCTTTTCACGGGCAAACACGTGGGCGAAGACCCGGTCACGACGAGAGCGAACGAAACCGTCGGCTATATCGTCTTCGAGCAGGGCGTGAGCGCCCTGGGTTCCGTGTCGATCGAGACCGGCCGCGGCACTGGGGTGTCGGGGTATCAGTTCGGAACCCAGAGCTACCCCATCTCCATCGCAACGAGTCCGCAAGGCGCCGTGTTGAGCCCCGCCGGCATGAACGGAGGAGACGGCGGCTGGCCGGTTTTGATGGGCCCTGACGCGGTGCAACCCAACCTCTTGCAGACGGTGTTCGACGAAGACCAAGCGGCCGACACTGAAAGGGGCCACGCCGCAGAGCAGGTGGCGTACGCCGCTTGGATCGTCACTCCAACCCAGTCCAATCAGCAACCGACGGCCAATGCACAGTCGGTCACCGCCGCGTATCAAACGGCCAAGGCGATCACCCTGTCGGGCACGGACCCGGACCAGGACCCGTTGACGTATGCCGTCGTGACGCCTCCCGCGCACGGCTCCCTCAGCGGAACGGCGCCGAACGTCACCTATACGCCCGCGGCCGGATACTCCGGGCCGGACAGTCTCGTGTTTTCGGTGGATGATGGCCGAGGCGGGTACAGCCAAGCCACGGTCTCGATCACCGTGGGCGAGCCGGTCGTGTCCAGCGGTCCCGCGGCCGAAGGACTCACGCTGGCCGGAGTGACCGACGCTTGGCAGTGGGTGACGCTGGGCGGGTCGTACGTCTCCCCGGTCGTCGTTTGCACGCCGGAGTACGGCGCCGGCGTGACCCCGCGGGTCGCGCGCATCCGGAACCTCAACGCCACCGGCTTCGAGCTGCAGGTGGTCCGGCTGGACGGCTTGTCCGGTTCGACGCCGGCGACCCAAACCTACTGCTTGGTCGTGGAGGAGGGCGTCTACACCAAAGCGCAGCACGGCATGAAGCTGGAGGCCAAGCGCTACTCCTCGACCGTCACGGATCGGCTCGGTTCCTGGGCGGGCGAGAAGGTCAGCTACTCCAACGCCTACACCTCCCCGGTCGTGGTCGGCCAAGTGATGACCGCGAATGATGGCGCCTGGTCGTCGTTCTGGGCGCGGGGCCTCTATTCCTCCTTCCCCCCCAACGGCTCGAACCTCTGGTTGGGCAAGATGGTCGGCGAAGACCCCAACGGCAGCCGCGCCGGTGAGACGCTCGGCTACATCGTGTTCGAAGCCGGCGGTGGAACCCTGTTTGGCTCGCTCCAGATCGAGGCGGGCCTTGCGACCGGGATCGGCGGTTTCGGCAATGCGCCGCCCTATGGGATCGGGCTGTCGTCCGCTCCGACCGGCGCGGTGCTGAGCCCGGCCGGGATGAACGGCGGCGACGGCGGCTGGCCGATGCTGTTCGGTCCGAACGCAGTCCAGCAACAGCTTCGGACGGCCTTTGACGAGGATCAGCTCAAGGACTCAGAGCGCGCCCACTCCGAGGAGAAAGTGGGCTATGTGGCCTGGACGTCAACCGGCCCCGGAGCCAATCAGCCTCCCACGGCCAATCCGCAATCGGTGCAGGCGGCCTATCAGACGGCGACGCCGATCACACTGACCGGTTCGGACCCGGATCAAGACCCCCTGACGTTCACGATCGTCAGTTCGCCGGCGCACGGCAGCCTGACAGGCGCGGCGCCGAACGTCACCTATACGCCGACGGCGGGATACTCCGGGCCGGACGGCTTCGCCTTCACGGTGGACGACGGCCAAGGCGGCAGCAGCCAAGCGACGGTGTCCATCACCGTCGGGGCGGGACCGAATCAGCAGCCGACGGCGAACCCCCAGAGCGTGAATGTGGCCTATCAGACGCCCAAAGCCCTCACCCTGTCCGGCACGGACCCGGATCAGGACCCGCTGACGTATGCCATCGTGACCTCGCCGGCGCACGGCTCGCTTAGCGGCGCCGCGCCGAATGTGACGTACACCCCGGCAGCCGGATACTCGGGACCTGACGGCCTAGCGTTCTCGGTGAGCGACGGCCGCGGCGGCTCCAGCCAAGCGACGGTCTCGATCACCGTCGGCGCGCCGGTGACGGTCAACGCGCCGACGGCCGAAGGCCTCATCATCGCCGGCGCGACCAGCGTCTGGCAGACGGTCACGCTGGAGAACGCCTATGCGTCCCCGGTGGTCGTCTGCACGCCGGAGTATGCGAGCGGAGCTGCGCCGCGCGTGGCGCGCATCCGCAATTTGGATGGCGCAGGCTTCGAGCTGCAGGTTGCGCGCCTGGACGGCAAGGCCGACCCGACGCCGGCGACGCGGACCTACTGCTTGGCCGTGGAGGAGGGCGTCTACAACAAGGCGCAGCACGGTATGAAGCTGGAGGCCAAGCGCTACTCGTCGACTGTGACGGATCGGCTCGGCTCCTGGGTCGGTGAGAAGGTCAGTTACTCCAACTCCTACACCTCCCCGGTCGTCGTGGGCCAGGTGATGACCGCAAATGACGCCGCTTGGTCGTCGTTCTGGGCTCGAGGCCTCTATTCGACGTTCCCGCCGAACGGATCGAACCTCTGGTTGGGCAAGATGGTCGGCGAAGATCCGAACGGCAGCCGCGTCGGCGAGACGCTCGGTTACATCGTGTTCGAGGCCGGCGTGGGAGCCTTTGGCTCACTCAACATTGAAGCCGGCGTGGCGAGCGGGATCGGCGGCTTCGGCAGCGCGCCCCCGTACAATATCACCCTGGCGTCCGCTCCGACCGGCGCGGTGCTAAGC
This sequence comes from Acidobacteriota bacterium, assembly GCA_016125275.1. Classification (GTDB taxonomy): domain Bacteria; phylum Acidobacteriota; class Terriglobia; order Bryobacterales; family UBA6623; genus RI-231. The sequence continues at coordinate 81,870 of WGMB01000018.1, forward strand.
CCCGCCGGGATGACGGGCGGCGACGGTGGCTGGCCGATGCTGTTCGGGCCGGACGCAGTGCAGCAAAAGCTGCGGACCGCCTTCGACGAGGATCAGCTGAAGGACTCCGAGCGGGCGCACGCCGGCGAGCTGGTCGGCTATGTCGCCTGGACGTCGAATACGGCCGGCGCCAACCAGCCGCCAACAGCCAATCCGCAGACCGTCGCCACGAATCGGGACGCAACTGTGGAGATCGTATTGACGGCGTCGGACCCGGACCTCGATCCGCTCACCTTCACGATTGATACGCCTCCGCTGCACGGGTTGGTGAATCAGGCCTCGTCGTCCGAGGCAATCCTGACCGCCGAAAGCGTTCTGGCTGGTAACCAGCCGCGCCTGGTTTACACGCCCGAGCCCGGCTACGTCGGTGTGGACAACTTCGTGTTCCGCGTCGAGGACGGCAAGGGCGGCATGGCGCAGGCGAAGGTGGACATTGACGTCGAAGAGCCTCCAAACAGCCTTCCGACCGCCGGTCCGCAAACCCTCACGACGTCCTATGAGACAGCTCTGCTGATCACCCTCGGAGGCAACGATCCGGACAGCGATCCGTTGACATTCGGCATCGACACGCCGCCCGCCCATGGCGTCCTCAGTGGATCGGCGCCGACGGTCACCTACACTCCGAACGCCGGCTACAGCGGCCCGGACTCCTTCGTCTTCCACGTGGACGACGGCAACGGCGGCACGGCCCAGGGGACGGTGAGCATCACGGTCGGCGCCGCGCCGAACCAGGACCCCACCGCCGACGGGCAATCGCTGACGACGCCGTTCGAGACCGCCCTGGCGATCACGCTCACGGGGTCGGACCCGGACCAGGACGCCCTCAGCTTCGGGATCGACACCGCCACGGCGCACGGCGTGCTCAGCGGTCAGGCGCCGACGCTGACCTATACCCCGGACGCCGGCTACAGTGGCCCCGACTCCTTCGTGTTTCACGTCGATGACGGCAATCGCGGCGTGGCTCAGGGGACTGTGTCCATCACGGTCGGCCCGGCCCCGAACCGGAAGCCCACGGCCGACGGCCAGTCGTTGACGACGCCGTTCGAGACCGCCTTGGCGATCACCCTCACGGGATCGGATCCTGACCAGGACGCCCTCAGCTTCGGGATCGACACCGCGCCGGCGCACGGCGTGCTCAGCGGCCAGGCGCCCACGCTGACCTACACCCCGGACGCCGGCTACAGCGGCCCGGACTCCTTTGTCTTCGACGTCGACGACGGCAACGGCGGAACGGCTCAAGCGACCGTGACGATCGGCGTCGGCGGGGCTCCCAACCAGAAGCCCACGGCGGACGGGCAGTCTCTGACGACTCCGTTCGAGACAGCTCTGGCGATCACACTCACCGGGTCGGACCCGGACCAGGATGCGCTGAGCTTCGGCGTCGATTCGGCCACGGCGCATGGCGTGCTCAGCGGTCAGGCGCCGACGCTGACCTATACCCCGGACGCCGGCTACAGCGGCCCGGACTCCTTCGTCTTTCATGTGGATGACGGCAAGGGCGGCTCGGCGCAAGCCACGGTCTCGATCACCGTCGGTCCGGCGCCGAACCGGAAACCGACGGCCAACCCTCAGACCTTGACGACCGCTTACCAGACGGCGCTGCCGATCACGCTGAGCGGTACGGACCCGGACGGAGATCCGTTGACCTACGCCGTCGACACGCCGCCTTCGCACGGCTCCTTGAGCGGCGCGGCGCCGAGCCTGACCTATACCCCGGCCGCCGGCTACTCCGGTTCGGACTCCTTCGTCTTCCACGTGGATGACGGTCAGGGCGGCACGGCGCAAGCGACCGTCTCCATCAGCGTCTCCAGCGCCCAGAATGCCAAGCCGACGGCGAATCCGCAGAGCCTGACGGCCTATTCTGGACGCTCCTTGGGGATCGTGCTCACGGGGTCGGATCCGGATTCGGATCCCCTGACGTTCTCGATCGCTACGGCCCCCGCGCACGGCGCGCTCTCCGGCGTAGCTCCCAACGTGACCTACACGCCGACGGGAACCTACTTGGGCCCGGACGCCTTCATCTTCTCCGTGAGCGACGGCCGGGGCGGCACGAGCCAAGCCACTGTTTCGCTGACGGTGGCGACGGCGCCGCCAAATAAGAATCCCGTCATCGACCTGACGGGTTGGATCACCGATGTCGACGTACCCGTGGCCATCACGCTCCGGGCAACCGACGCGGACGGAGACGCGATCACGTTCTCAATCATTCGGCAGCCCTACAACGGCAAGCTGACGGGTAGCGGGGAGAACGTGGTCTATACTCCGAACCCGGGCTACGCCGGCGGCGACAGCTTCGTCGTGCAGGCCATGGACACCTGGGGCGGATACGTGCGGGACAACATCGCCGTCTCGGTGCGGCGGCCGACCAACGATCGCCAGGTGGTGATCTCAACCGCGCAAGAGCTTCTCAACGCCCTGCGCTTCGGAGCGCCCGGCGAGGAGTACCTGCTGGCGCCGGGGACCTACAGCCGGGACGGAGTCTTCACGACCGGAGACTACGGCCTGCTCGGTTTGCCGGACCACCCCATCGTCTTCCGGGCGCAGGATCCAACTCGTCCGCCGACGATCACAGGGAACCTGTTGCTGCAGAGCCCCCAGCACGTGAAGTTCCAGGATGTGCGATTCACCAACCCGCCCGCGGGCCACAACGTGAACATCTACCCGAACTTCGGGTTCCTGCCACACGACGTGGAGTTCGAAAACGTGTTCTTCCAGAGCGCCGCGGCGTTGACCAGTGAGGCCAATATCAAGGTCGCCAAGATGGATAATCTCGTGGTCCGCAACTGTACCTTCAAGGGCTGGGGCGACGAGGCCATCGACACGGTCGCCGTGTGGGGAGGCCTCATCGAGAACAATCAGTTCATCGGTTTGTCGAACTACCGCCAGCGGACGTCGCTGCAACTCAAGGGCGATTCGCGCGATATCATCGTGCGCAACAACTACTTCCAGGACGGCGGCGACCGTGTGATCCAGATCGGCGGTAGCACCGACGCCGGCCGGTTCCGCGGCCCGGCCGAGTTCGAGGCCACCAACATCGAGGTCTACGGAAACCGCATGGTCGGCGGCTTGGCCTGCTTCTCGCTCTCGACGCAGACCGGGTCGCGCTTCCACCACAACACCTGCTATCTGCCGACCCTGTTCGTCGGTCGCCTCCTGCAGGAGAACAAGAACATGCTGCCGAACCAGAAGGGTACGATCGACCACAACCTCTTCGTCTACCCGAACTCGCTCAACCTGGAGTTCCTCAACGTCGGCGACGGCGTGGACTACCAGTCCTTCGTGTTCGAGTCCAACGCCTTCTACCAGGTGGACGGCGACAACCCGTACTTCCCGCACCTGCCGGTGGTTGATCCGGACATCGTGGATCAGATCAACCCTGAGCTCATCCAGCCCGGGACCGCCAAGATGCGCATCGGGTCCATCAATCCGGTCTTCCAAGGGATCGGCGCGGATGCGGTGAATCCGGTGAACTGAGGCGGCATACAACCGGCCCGGCCGGAGGGGAGCGGAGGCTTCCGCTATCATGGCGAACGATGCGCTGTGCTCCCCTTCGGCCCCCCGTCCGGGCCTGCCTCGTGGCGCTGGCGGCCGTCGCTTCGCTCGCCGCCAAGCCGAACATCGTCCTGATCGTGGCTGACGATCTCGGCTACGCCGAGCTGGGATGCCAGGGCGCGAAGGATCTGCCCACGCCCCGCATCGATTCGATTGCAGCCGGCGGCGTACGATTCACCAACGGCTACGTCACGGCGCCGGTCTGCTGTCCCTCCCGCGCCGGGTTCTTGACCGGCCGCATGCAGACGCGCTTCGGCCACGAGCGCAACGCGATCGGCGTGCAGAACCTCGACGCCGAGATCGGCCTTCCCCTTGACCAAGCGACGCTGGCGGATTTGCTCAAGCCGGCTGGCTACAAGACGGCGCTGGTCGGCAAGTGGCACCTGGGCGCCCATCCCACGCGACGCCCGCACCGGCGAGGTTTCGACGAGTTCTTCGGCTTCCTCAACGAAGGGCACTACTACGTCCCGCAGCCGTACGAAGGCGTCTGGACCTGGCTCCGCATTGCCAAGAATCCCTACGGCGCCTGGAACCGTCTGCAAGTCGGGCCGTTCGTCTTCTCCGACCACATGGGCTCCGACGAGCCGACCTACGATCTCGAAAATCCCCTGCGGCGCGGCGACGACCCCGTCAGCGAACCGGAATATCTGACCGACGCATTGGCGCGAGAGGCGGTTGACTTCATCGACCGCAACAAGCGCGACCCTTTCTTCCTATATCTGGCCTTCAATGCGCCGCACAGCCCGATGCAAGCTGCCGACGCCTACATGGAGAGGTTTCGCGACATCGAGGACATCCACCGGCGCATCTTCGTCAGCATGGTGGCGAACCTCGATGACGCCGTCGGGCGAGTGCTCGACAAGCTGGAGGCCGAAGGGCTCACCGAAGACACCCTCATCTTCTTCCTCTCCGACAACGGCGGACCCACCAAGGAGCTCACCTCCAGCAACGCTCCCCTGCGCGAGGGCAAGGGACAGGTCTACGAGGGCGGCCTGCGCGTCCCCTTCCTGGCGCAATGGAAAGGCCGCTGGCCCGAGGGGAAGATCGACGCGCGCCCGGCCAGCTCTCTCGACATCGTGCCCACGGCCCTGGCCGCCGCCGGGGCGCCGTTGCCTGACGGGCTCGACGGCGTGGACCTGACGCCCTGGCTCACCGGCGAGCGCAACGAGAACCCCCACGACGTCCTGTTCTGGCGCTACATCCAGCGGATCGCTCTGCGCCGGGGCGACTGGAAGGTGGTTGCCCGGTACGACGCCGAGCGCGGTCCGCATGAGCTGGAGCTCTACAATCTGGCGGCGGACCTGGGAGAGACGACCGATCTGGCCGCCCGTGAACCGGAGCGGCTCGAGACTCTGCGGCGGCTTCTCGGGGAGTACGACGCCCAGATGGTCGACTCTCTATGGGGAGCGGACCCGAGGAGCCGGTCCACGCGGACGAACGTCCCGCTGGAGGCTTTGCGCGAGGCGGAGCCCGCGCGACGATGACGCCCTCTGCGGCGGAGCCCGCCTTCGAAGCTCGCTGGAGCCCACGCGCCACTGCGGTCATTCTTTCAGTCTGGGTGGCGGTCTGCCTGGCCTTGACGGCCGAGCCGCTGGCCGAGCACATCGCCTATTTCGGGGAGCGCTTGGGCAGCGTCTTCGCTTGGGCGATCGGGGCCACGCTGCTGGGCCTCTGCGGTTGGGCCGCTCTTTATCTCCGCCTGCGCGAGAGGGGCCTCTGGCGCTATGAGCCGCGACTGCTGGCCGGGTTGGCCGTCGCGATGGTCGCGTGGGCTTCGCCCTGGGCGCTGGTCGTTACGGCGCTGCTGTTCGGCCTCTGCTACGGCGCCGGTTCGGCGGCCCTGGACCGACTGGGGCTCACGCCGCCGCGCCCAACGGCCCGGCTGGGCTTGGCCGCAGCGGCCGGCCTCGGCTTCCTGGTCCTGCTCCTGATTCCCATCGGGATGGCTGGGCTGTACTCGGCGGGATTGTTCTGGGTTCTGACCCTCGCAGGCTGCGGCCTCTGGCGGCGTCGCGTCGCGGAGATCCCGGCGCTGTTGCGATCTCTCGAGGAGGGCTGGACCGACACGGTCGCCGCGCAGTCCCGGTTGGTGGGCGTCGCGATGGCCTTTCTGCCGGCCTTCGTCGCGTCCTTCGCGCTCGCCGCCGTCGCCCCCGCCATCTCGTACGACCCTGTGTCGCACCACATGCCCGCGGCCCGCCACTATCTCGAGGGCGGACGCCTGGAGCCGTTGCCCGTGCCCGCCGCCAACTTCTCCGAAAAGTGGCTCTTTACACTGGGGCACTCGGTCGGCTACTCCTACTACCCGCAATCGTTTGAAGAGCTGCTGACCTTCGTGTGGGGACTGGGCGGACAGCCTGCCGCGCAGTTGGTGGCGCCGCTGGCCTGCGCGCTCAGCCTGCTGTTGCTGATCGCAGTGGCGCGGTTGGCCGGTGTGTCGCGCGAAGCGTGCATCGTCGGAGCGGCCGCGGCCTTCACCTTGCCGTTCGCCCACTGGACCGGGGCCATCGCGAAGAATGACTACCCTCTGGCGCTCTTCCAACTCGCCGCTCTGTATGCCGCGCTGACCGCCAAGCAAGCCGGGCGCCGCGAGTGGCTTGTGGCGGGAGCGTTCTTCATGGGGCTGAGCGTAGGGGTCAAGCACACCGCGGTCTTCGTGAGCTTCCCGGTCGGGCTCCTGCTGTTGTGGGAGCTGCGACGCAGAGCGCAGCCCCTCCGGCTGGCGGCGGCGATGGCGGCGGTGTTTCTCGCGGCGGGCTTCTTCTGGCACGTGCGCGCCTACGTTCTCACCGGCAACCCTTTCTATCCGGCGGGGGCCGCCCGGAGCGTCTCGACGACTCCGGCCATTGACGGCACCACGCCGTCCCGCTGGACGACGCACCTGCTCTATCCCTGGTACCTGCATTTTGACGGCGTCAAGGTGATGGAGTCGCCTTCGGGGAGCCCGGCCGGCTTCTACTTTCTGTTCTTTGCGCCGCTGTGGGCGCTCTATCGGCGGCGACAGGCGAGCGCGAACGAGGCCGCGGTCCTCTTCGTGCTGCTCGTTTTCTACTTATATTGGGCCTACATCTGGGGCGTTCTGCGCTACGGCTTGGCCCCCGCGCTGCTGTTCGCCGTGTTGACGGCAGATCGCCTTGCCGCCTGGGCCGGCCAGGGGCGGGGAAGCTCGCGCGCTGCTCGCCTGACCCTGGGCTACTGCTTCGCCTTCGCGCTGCTGCCGACTCTCATGCTGGAGGTCAACGCGCCGCAACTGGCTTGGTACGCCAAACGGCTCGATCGCGAGGGCTATCTTCGGGCGGCCATGGCGGACTATCCCGCCATCGCATTCCTCAACGGCCGTATGGGACCCGAGGATCGCGCCTTGTCACTCAACAACTGTTCGTCAGCCTATGCCGTCGACCCGGCGCGCTTCCGCTGCGTTCGCTACGAGGGCGTCTTCGAGCCCGACCTCGAAGAAAAGTTCGTCGAAATCGTCGGGCAGAGCGACCCGAGCTACCTGGTCCTACCGGTCAACCCCATGGGAGGGCGCGTGCGCCGGCTCCTGACGGGCCGATTCGGGCCTCCGATCTTCGAGGACGGCCATTTCATGGTGTTGGAGCGGGAGGAAAGGTAAGCGCTTGGCGAGGTCGTCCACCTAAGGGGTGGCTCAGTGGAAACGCCTAATTTCCAGGAGATAAACCCTGAGTTCCGGGTGGGACCATTGTCGGCGGCGGATAATACAGAGAGCGATGTCCGACAAATCTGCGCATGCCGTCGAGATGCCTCCGATGGGCGCCGCCGCTGCGGAAGCGAAGGTGCGGCCGGAGGCGCAGAAGCTCCCGCCGCTGCCGCTCGCCGCGGCCGGTTTCGCCGTGTTGGACGTGTTGATCGCAGCGGCCTACATCGGGATGTGGGCGGTGCAGCGCGAGACCGCACTGGCCATCATCCAGGCGATGGCGGGGCTTTCGATGCTGCTCGGAATTGCGCCGATCGTCATCGGCGGGCTGATCTTGAATCAGAATCGGCGGACAGAATCGGCCATGCCCGGCAGTTCCTGGGCCAACGTGAGCATCCTTTCCGGGCTGCTGCTCTTGGCCGCCACTGTGCTCCTGCCGCTGATTTCCGCCCTCGCCGTGCTCGTCGGCGGCTCCGCCTAGCGCGAGAGCTTGGCGGCAGCCGTCCCGCCGGCAGGAGCCGCGGGAGCGTGCTTGGCCGCGGCCGGAGCCGGCGGCGGCTTGTACAGCGTCACCATGCATCCGCCGGCGGCCGCCAGCAGAATCCCCGCCACGAACTGCCATCGAATGGCTCCAAACCCGCCGGCCGGGGGATGCATCAGCATCGCCACCACTGCGTTGACGATCGGCGCTCCCGCGAACACGATCGACATCACCGCCGCCGGAGTTCCCTTGGCGCCGAAGGCCAGCAGCACACAGAAGGCGCCCACGGCGCCGACCACGCCGGCCACCAGTGACAGCGACGCGCCCTTCATCGGGAAGTCCCACGAAGCTCCGCTCACCACGAGCATCGCCAGCGGCACCAGCACGGCCGTCAGAAAGTACGCGATCCCCACGAAGAGAAACGCCTTGTAGCGGCCGTTGACCGGGTCCGCCATGCCGATCTGGCCGCTGTGCAGCAGGATGCCGTAGAGCCCCCAGGAAGCTACCGTCATCAGAGCAAATACGAGCCAATGCATCGTCGAGTCCTTCCTTCACGCGGCCCTTGCCGCGCGAGAGCCCGCAGGATAGCGAGTCCGCCGCTGCTGCGGCAAGGCGCGGGCGTACGAAATCGCTGCTTCCCTTCAACAGTACGCCGCAGTATAATCGGCCCAATCTCGGATTTCTCAATCACCACCCCAAGATGCTGTCGCAGCGAACGGGGCGGAAAGTCGTCGAACAACTCGCCCTCTTGCTCAGTCTCGCGTCGTTCGGGACCCCTTTCCTCGATGCACAAGTTCTGATTCGCGGCCCACGGCTCCTCGTGGGAGAGTCGGCGCTGACCCTGCGCGGCGTGACGTACTCGCCCACGCCGATCGGTCGGACGGCCGGACCGACACTCACCGGCGCAGGTTGCCTCTATGCCCGCGATCTGCCGTTGATCGCCGCCATGGGGGCCAACGCAATCCGCACCCCCTCGCGCGTGGACCCCGCGGACGCTACGTTTCGCCGCGCCCTGGCGGATACGGGCCTGTACTGGCTGGCTTCGTTTCCACTGGAGCCCTACTTCGATCCCTCCGCCAGCCTGGACCCGGAGGCGCCGGGCGGAATCGCGCTGCGCGACCGGATCGCCGGCGACTTTCTGGAATACGCCCGCTCGTGGGCCGGCGAACCGCGCCTGGTCGCGATCTCGTTCGGCAACGAGGTGGGCGACGGCTACAGCGCGAAGTTCGCCGGCGAGCGGCGACACTACTACAGCCTGCTGGCCGAGGTCGCCCGCCGAGTGGCCGACGAGGGCCTCTCGGTCGCGGTGGCGGCGAGCGTCGCCGAGCCGACGGAGATCGGCGCCTTCAACCTCGGGACGACGGACGTGCTGCAGCCGGACTTGGCCTTGTGGCTGCTGGACCGGTCCGGCTCGGTCGCCATCGGCGGCGCCGTGCGTGAGGCGCGCGGTCGCACCAGCAAGGCGATCGTCCTGTCGGGCTTCGGCGTGGACGCCTATGATCAGGGTGACCGCGCGGCCAATCCCACCCTCCAAGGCGAGCTGAGCGGCGCTCTGGCCGCCGAGATCGAAGTCCAGCAGCGCAGTCAGACCACTCTGCTCTCCGGCGCCTTCTGGAACGGATACGTCGACGAGTGGTGGCGTGGCGGGGCGGCGGATCTGCACGGAGCGGGCGGAACGGCGCGGGCGGACGCTCCGGACGGATTCTGGAACCCCGGCTGGAGCGGGCTCTTCCGCGCGGTCCGCACCGGCGTCGACGGGTTCGACTCATTGCAGCCCCGGCCGGTGTACTTTACGCTAGCGGCCGCCTGGAAGGGCTCGCCGCCGCCGGAGCTCAGCGCGGTCGGCTCGCCGGTGTTGGCGCAAGGCGGCGTCGTCAACGGCGTCAGCGGCTTCGGCGCCGTCGCCCGGGGCGGTCTGCTGGCGGTTGCCGGCGAAGGCTTGAGCGGGTCGTCGTACCAGGCTGCTGCGGCGGACTCGTTGCCTCCTCGGCTGGGCGCGGTGAGCCTGTGCGTGGGCGGCTACAACGCGCCGCTGTTTCGCGCCGAGCCGGCGGCGCTCAGCGCGCAAGCTCCGTGGGAAGCGGACGAAGGCCTGGCGCAGACCATCGCCTATCGAGCCGGCGTCGCCAGCAACCCCGAGCCAGTGGAGCTTCGCCGCGCCGCTCCTGGCGTTCTCGACCGCGGCGTCTTTCGCCCCGGGCTGCCGTGCCCTGTGGATGAGTACAACGGCGTCCCGCCGGGCAGCTTCCTGGAGGTCTACGGCAGCGGCCTCGGCGAGGGCGTCGCGCCGCTGGACACCGGAACGGGGGCTCCCGGCCCCCTGCAAACCGCGCTGGCGCCGCGCGCTCGCTTGAACGGCTTCGACATCCCCGTGCTGTACTCCGGCCTGTTTCCCGGCGCCGCGGGCGTCTACCAGACGAACGTGCAGATCCCCGAGGACTTCCCCTCCGGCCTGGCCGAGCTGCGGCTGGAGTCCGACGGCTATTTCAGCAACCCTCACCGGATCGAAGTCCTCAACTCGGCCCAGAAGCCGGTCTTTGGGCTGGGCCAGATCGAACCCTCCGCGCTGGTCGTGCAGGAGGGCGGGGAGGGCAAGACGGCGTACGTGGAGGTGGTGGCGAACCACGGGTTCTGTGACGTGGTGCGCTTCCAGATCTCCGGTCTGCCGGCGGGCGTCCGCGCCACCATCCCCGTGGGCTTGCCCGGGCAGTTCTTGCCCATCACCGTCTGGGCGGAACCCGGCGCGGCGCGCGTCGACGCTGCGCCCATCACGATCACCGGCCTCTCCACGGCGCCCGCGACCGTGAACGTCCGCAAGCTCTCCGTGACGGTCTTGCCCGGCAGCGGCGACATCGCCCTGCGCGTGGTCTCGGGCGGCTTTGTCAGCAGCACGCCCCTGGCGCGTTTTGAGGTGGAAGGCCGCAGCGTCTTCGAGACTACCGGCGGCGGCCCCGGACGCGGCTTCAACTTCCTCACCCTCAACGACCGCACCGGCGAAATCAGCCCGGTGCGAACCTTCGACACCTGGGGCAGCGACGCGGCCGTGACGGCCATGGAGACCTACCTCCGCAGCCTGCCCCGCGGAACCGTCGTGCTGGGCGCGATCGCCGACGACGGCGTGTACCGGATCACCGACGAGACCCGGCGGGTTCTGGCGGAGACGCTGGGAGCCCAGCTCATCGACCAGGTCCAGTATCAGTGGTCTTGGGCGATCATTTCGCGCGCCGGCGCCACGCAGCCCATGGCCGAAAGGCTCTCGCCCATCAGCGTGGTCGTGCTGGACCGGGTGCTGAGCTTTCCCCTGGAGGCGCCCTGAGCGGCGGCGCTACGTCGGGTAGTTCGGCGAATACTGCACGCCCCCCGGGCGCGGGCTGAGCTTGCCGTTGCGCAGGAAGGGTTCGCCGCGTCCCTGCTGCTCGAACAGGTCGACGAGCTTGCCGCGCCACTCCGCCAGCGTCTTCGTGTGCGTGGACTCGCCGGCCAGGCTGCTCTCCTCGCCCGGGTCGGAGCTGAGGTCGAAGAGCTGCTCCTCGCCGTCGAGGGCGTGGTAGATGTACTTCCAGCGTCCGTCGGTGAGCGCGCTCCAGTTGTTCTTGGGGCTATAGCAGATCGAGTGTTCGAGGTCGATGTGCCGCCGCCAGTCGTCGGCTCGGCCGCGGGCGAGATCGAGCAGGCTGCGGCCGTCGAGGTGTTCCGGCGCCTCCGCGCCCGCCGCGTCGAGAAAGGTCGGCAGCACGTCGCGAATCTCCACGGGCTCGTCGCGAACCTGTCCGCGCTCGCCCGCCGCCAAACCGCCAGGCCAGCGCAGAATCATCGGAATGCGCGCCGACGGCTCGTAGGCGTAGCACTTGCGCCACAGGTGGTGGTCGCCGAGCATATCGCCGTGGTCGGAGAAGAAGATGATCAGCGTCTCCTCGTACCAGCCGCGCTTGTGCAACGCCTCGAGGATGCGACCGAGCTGCTCGTCGATGAACTGGATGTTGGCGTAGTAGCCCTGCCGGGAATGCCGCGCCTGCTCCGCGCCCAGGTCGCCGTGCCACAAGTCATCGCGGTCGCTGGAGCGCTCTCGGTAGCGATCGCTCCAGTCGCCGAGCACGCGTTCGGGAATGGGCGCGTCGTCAAACTCGCGCATGAAGCGCGCCGGCGGATCGTAGGGACTGTGCGGTCGCTCGAAGCTGACCTTGAGGAAAAACGGCTCGGGCCGGTTGTAGGTCTCCAGAAAGCGGACCGCGCAATCGCCGATCCAGCGCGTGGGGTGCAGCCGCTCCGGCAGCTTGTACTCGCCGGCCGGATAGTCGTTCCAGCCGATGCCGGTCGCGTCCGGGTCCAGGTTCGGAGCCTCCGTGTAGAACCACGACCGGTAGTCCGACCGGAAATCGATCGACTGCTCGCGCCCGGACTCGTCCAGCAGCATCCCTTGGTAGCCGTGCGCATTGCGCTGCGGCGCGAAGTGCATCTTGCCGATGGCGTAGGTGTGGTAGCCGGCGGCGTTCATCGCCTTGGCCTTCTCGAACGGGTACGCTTCGGCCACCTTGCCGTAGCCGAGCTGGCCGTGTCCCCAAGGAGACAGGCCCGTCAGCAAGCCCCCACGGGCCGGGGTGCAGCTCGGCGTCGAAGAGTAGGCGTGGCGGAAGTAGGCGCCCTCGGCCGCGAGCTGATCCATCACGGGCGTCCGCACGGCGCGGTTGCCGTCCACCCCCAGGCAGTCGCCGCGGTGCTGATCATCCATCAAAAAGAGGATGTTGGGCTTGGAACGGCCGGCGCGATTCTGGGCCGAGGCCATCCCGGCCAAGGCTGAAGCGGCGGAAAGTTGCAAAAAGTCGCGTCGAGTAGGCATGGGGCGAGGCTCCCACAGTTTACAAGCGCCCGCCTGCTGTATGCTTTGGAGCGTATGGCTTTTCGTCCGTTGGTTCTCGCACTCGTCGCGGCCGCCGCACTGGTCGCCGCCGAGCCCGAGGAGCAGGCCGTGCGCGCGTTGGTCGATCGCTACGCCGCCGCCCGGGATACGGCCGAACCGGACCCGGCCGCGATCCGGGCCCTGTTCACCGAAGACGCCGACCAACTGGTGTCGTCCGGGGAGTGGCGCAGAGGCAGGGAAGCCCTGGTCCCCGGCATGATGCGAAGCTCGCAGACCAACAGCGGCGACCGAACCATCGCCGTGGAGACCGTGCGGTTCGTCCGGCCCGACGCGGCCATCGCGGACGCCCGCTATGTGATCGCAGCCCGGGACGGCGCTCCCGAGCGGAACATGTGGAGCACATTCTTCGTCGTACGCACTGACGGCGGTTGGCGCATCAGCGCAATTCGCAACATGAAGCCGGCCCCGTAGCGGCGTGGAGTGAAAGCATGGGAGAAGCGGTCCTGGAGCGGCTCAAGCAGAAAGGGTTTCGTTCGCCTCAGATGGAGGCGGCGGTCAACCTGCTGGTCGCCGCGGACGCAATCCGCCGGCAGATCAGCGAGATCTGCCGCACGGCGGACCTGACGGACAGCCAGTACAACGTGCTGCGCATCCTCCGCGGACAGCCCGAAGGCCACCCGCGTTGCGAAATCGCCGGCCGCATGATCGACGCAGCCCCGGACGTGACGCGCCTCGTCGACCGGCTCGAGAAGCGGGGCCTGGTGGAGCGGCTGCGCTGCAAGGAAGATCGGCGGCTCTCCCTCACCCGCATCACGGACGCCGGCCGAGAGGTCCTGCGGGAGCTCGACCCCGCCATCGAGAGCATGTGGGCGTCGCTCGCCGATCGCCTCACCGACGAGGATTCCGCGGCTCTGTCGGCCCTGTGCGAGAAGGTTTACGCCCCCGAAATCGAATAGGGCGATTTTTCTTGCATCGTTCCGTGTTGAAACACCATCTGGTTGAACATGGAGATGCAATCATGAGCAAGCTACAAGACAGAGTCGCAGTCATCACCGGCGGCAACAGCGGCATCGGGCTGGCCACCGCGGAAGCCTTTCGGCGCGAGGGGGCCCAGGTGGCCATCTTCGGCCGCAACCGTAAGACCCTGGAGGCGGCTGTCGCACAGGTCGGCGGCGACACGCTTGGCGTCGTGGGCGACGTGACCAGCGGCGAGGATCTCGACCGCCTGTTCTCCGCCGTCCGCGAGAAGTGGGGCCGCATCGATGTGCTGTTCGTGAACGCGGGCATCGCCGAGTTCCGACCCTTCGAGGCGTCCGACGAGTCGTTCTTCGACCGGATCTTCGACGTCAACGTGAAGGGCGCCTACTTCACCGTACAGAAGGCTCTGCCGCTGCTGGCCCCGGGGGCTTCGGTGATCCTGACCACCTCCGTCGTCAACGTCAAGGGCATGGCGGACACCAGCGTTTACTCGGCCACCAAGGCGGCGCTGCGGTCGCTGGCCCGAACGCTCTCGCAGGAGCTGACTCCCAAGGGCATCCGCGTCAACGCCGTCAGCCCGGGCCCCATCGAGACCCCGATCTTCGGCCGCATGGGGCTGAGCGACGACGAGAAGGCCGGCATGGAAGGCCGCATCGCTCAGGCGGTGCCGCTCAAGCGCATGGGGCGCGCCTCGGAGATCGCCGAGCCGGTCGTCTTCCTGGCCTCGGACGCCTCCACCTACATCGTCGGGGCCGAGCTGCCGGTCGACGGCGGCATGGGGCAGATCTAAGGCCCATTCGAGGCGCTCACCGCGGGCGGCAGGCCCTGCGCGGTCTTGATCAGATACAACAGCTCGGCGCGGAGCCCATCCGGATCCGCGCCGAGCGCCGTTTGTCCGAGCGCCGCCGCGGACTCCCAAGTCGCCTCGCCCTTGTGGGCCGAGCCGCGCAGCAGCATCCCGTACTCGGCCACCACCGCCGACCAACGCATTTCCTGGCCGGCCTCATCGATGCTGCGATCGGCGTCCGGAACGGCCTGCTCCACCAGGACGCTCTGCTCCCCGCTGGGAGGCTTGTAGCGGACCTTCACCGTCATCAGCTCGCCGCTAACCTTGGCGGCCTCCGTCGGCGACCGCTCCTGGTAGCGCAGCGGAGCTCCGCCGGATTCGGAGGCGCCGACCGGAACCACTTCATACAGGGCCACCACGCTGTGCCCGGCGCCCAGCTCTCCGGCGTCCTTCTTGTCGTCCTCGAAGTCCTGGGCCTCCAGCAGACGGTTTTCGTAGCCGATCAAGCGGTACCCCGCCACACGGGTCGGGTTGAACTCGACTTGGATCTTCACGTCCTTGGCGACGGTCGCCAGCGTTCCGCCGACCTGCTGCACCAGGGCGCGGCGGGCTTCGAGCGCGCTGTCGATGTAGAGGTACTGGCCGTTGCCGTGGTCGGCAAGCTGCTCCATGCGCGCATCCGCCAAGTTGCCCTGGCCGAAGCCGAGGACGGTGAGGAAGACGCCCGCGTCGCGCTCCTTTTCGATCAGCCGCACCAGCTCGCCTTGGCTGGAGAGGCCGACGTTGAAGTCGCCGTCGGTGGCCAGGATCACGCGGTTGTTGCCTTGCGGCAGAAAGTTCTCCCGCGCCAGGCGATAGGCGAGCTGGATGCCCTCGGCCCCGGCAGTCGAGCCGCCGGCCTCCAGACGCTCCAGGGCGGCCAGGATCTCCGCTCTACGCGAACCCGGCGTGGCGGGAAGTACGACGCCGGCGGCTCCGGCGTAGACCACGATGGCGACGCGGTCCTGCGACCGGAGCTGCTCGGTCAGCAGCGCCAGCGCCTCCTGCAGCAAGGGCAGCTTGTCCCTGTCGCTCATCGATCCGGATACGTCCAGCAGAAACGTCAGGCTGGTGGCGGGAAGATCCTGCAAGTCGATCGCGCGGCTGCGAAGCGCGATGCGCGCCAGCTTGTGGTTCGGTTGCCAGGGACACGCTGCGAGCTCGGTCGTGATCCGCATCGGATGCTCGGCGCCGGGTTCCGGGACCGGGTCGTCGTACCGAAAATAGTTCAGCAGCTCCTCGATCCGTACGGCGTCGACCGGCGGCATCCGGCCAACACGGAGGAAGCGCCGAACGTTGGAGTACGAGGCGGTATCCACGTCGACAGAGAACGTCGAGAGCGGATCATCGGCGACCGCGTGGAAGCTCTTTTCAGAGATGGCGCTGTATTCTTCGGTGTTGGCGACCCGGCCTGGCATGCGGAATGCGCCGCCTCCAATGCCACTTGCTGAGCCGGGTCCGACGCCCCCGCCCGAGCCGCTTCCTACGCCTCGCGCCGCTTGCGCTGGAGGAGGAGGCGGTTGCGGGGGAGGCGCCTTCTTCTTGCATCCGCCGGCGCACACGGCCAGCGCTGCGAACATACAAAGGCTCAGAATCGGACGCGTCTTTGGGTGGCGGAACGGCATCGCGTTAGACTCAACTCCTTCTGGCATTCGCACTCAAATACGCGCCCTCCTCCCGTGAGGGGTTCACGAAGATAGAGGGCTCTGGTCTGGTCTGCTGTCGGCTCGCACGAGACTAGGCGGTATACTGAAAAGTTCGCGCTTCCATGTCGCTGCCCAAGATTCGTTCCACCACAGTTTTGTGCGTTCGCCGTGACGGCAAGGTCGTCATGGGCGGGGATGGTCAGGTGACCCTCGGTTCCGAGGTCATCAAGATGTCCGCCCGCAAGACCCGCCGCCTCTACAACGACAAGATCCTGGCCGGTTTCGCCGGCTCCACCGCCGACGCCATGTCGCTGTTCTCGCGCTTCGAGGACAAGCTGCAGCAGTACAACGGCAACCTCAGCCGCTCCGCCGTGGAGCTCGCCAAGGACTGGCGCACCGATAAGTCGCTGCGCCATCTCGAAGCCGTCCTGCTGACCGCTGACGAGCGGGTCACACTGCTCATCAGCGGCACCGGAGACGTCATCGAACACGACGAGCCCTATGCGGCCGTCGGTTCGGGCGGCTCCTTCGCCACGGCGGCGGCTTCCGCGCTGATCGCTCACACCAATCTCAGCGCTCGCGAGATCGCCGAGGCCTCCATGAAGATCGCAGCCAAAATCTGCATCTACACCAACGACAACTTCCACTTCGAGGAGTTGGGATAGGCCTGCCTCATGGTTATTTATCTACCTGGAACGACCGACTCGGAAGCTCCTCCGCTCGATGAGCTGACTCCGCGCGAAATCGTCGACCAGCTCGACAAGCACGTGGTCGGGCAGAAGGACGCCAAGCGCGCCGTCGCGATCGCCTTGAGGAACCGTGTGCGCCGGCAGAAGCTGAGCCCGGAGATGGCCGAGGAGGTGATGCCGAAGAACATCCTCATGATCGGCCCCACCGGCGTCGGCAAGACGGAGATCGCCCGCCGCTTGGCGCGCCTGTCCAACTCGCCCTTCCTGAAGGTGGAGGCGACCAAGTTTACGGAAGTCGGCTACGTCGGCCGAGACGTGGATTCGATGATTCGCGACCTGATCGAGGTCGCCATCGACATGCTGCGCGAAGAGAAGCTCGACATGGTGGCCGACCGCGCCGAGGCGAACGCCGAGGAGCGGCTGCTGGACCTGCTGATGCCTCCGCAGGATTCGGAGAAGCCCGAAGGCGAAGAGAGCATCGCCCGCACGCGCGAGAAGCTGCGCAAGGGCCTGCGCGAGGGCAAGCTCGACGAGCGCCTGGTGGAGCTCGAGGTGCGCGAGCGCAACACGCCCATCGAGATCATCACCAACACCGGCGTCGAGGAGATGGACATCAATCTCCGCGACATGCTCCCCGGCCTTTTCGGCGGAAAGCCGCGGCGCCGCAAAATGCGCGTGGCCGAGGCGTTCGACTATCTGGTCCAGGAAGAAGAGTCCAAGCTGGTGGACATGGAGCAGGTGAGCCGCCAAGCGGTGGAGCGCGTGGAGCAGGCCGGCATCATCTTTCTCGACGAGATGGACAAGATCGCCGGTCGAGAGGGCGGGCGCGGTCCCGACGTCAGCCGCGAGGGCGTGCAGCGCGACATCCTGCCGATCGTCGAAGGCACCACCGTCAGCACCCGCTACGGAATGGTCCGGACCGACCACATCCTGTTCATTGCCGCCGGCGCGTTCCACGTCTCCAAACCCTCGGACCTAATTCCCGAGCTGCAAGGCCGGTTCCCCATCCGCGTGGAGCTCAAGTCGCTCAGCGTGGAGGACTTCATCCGCATCCTCACCGAGCCCAAGAACGCTTTGATCAAGCAGTACGTGGCGCTGATGGAGACCGAGGGCGTCAAGCTCAAGTTCACCGACGAAGCCGTCGGCGAGATCGCGCGCATCGCCATGGAGATCAACCAGGACACCGAGAACATCGGCGCCCGCCGGTTGCACACCATCATGGAGAAGCTGCTCGAGGAGATCTCCTTCGAGGGCCCGGACATGAAGAAGAAGTCCGTGAAGATCGACCCGGAGTTCGTCCGCAAGCAGCTCGCCGAGATCGCCAAGGATCAGGACCTGAGCCGCTACATCCTCTAGCGACGGGAACGCGGAGCCGTGAACAGCGAAGCGCATGTCGTGCGGCCGCTCGTCGTCGTGTCCCTGGCCGCCGCGGCCTTGCTGGCGGGCTCGTGCGGTCAGGTCGGCGCGCCGCTGCCGCCGCTGCTGAATATCCCTGCTCGCGCGGAGAACGTTCGCGCCCAGCAAGTGGAAGATCGCGTGGTCGTCCGCTGGACGGCCCCGCTGCTGACCACGGAAGGCGCCGCCCTCAAGAACCTCTCCCGCTTCATCGTCTATGCGGTGGAGATTGCCAAGGACGGCCCGCCCGCCGCGCCCGAGGCGTTGGCCCCGCACTTCAAGACCGTCGGGGACGTTCCGGCGACCGGCGAGTCGCTGGAGGTTCCGGCGGTCGGCCGCTACGGCCAGCGGACGGCGTTCGCGGTCCGCGCCATCACCACCAAGGGCAAGATGTCGCTGTGGTCGAACTTGGCCGTACTCGACCTGACGGCTCCGCCCGAAGCCCCCGCGGGCCTGGCCGCGACGGCGACGGCCGACGGCGTGGCGCTGGAGTGGACCGCAGCGCAGGGCGCCACGGCGGGCTACCTCATCGAGCGCTCGACCGGGTCCGCGGCCACGCAGGTCGTGGGCAACGCCGCCGGACCTGCTTACGTCGACTCCTCGGCCCGCTTCGGAACCGCATACGAGTACCGCGTGCGGGGCAGGGCGGAGTCGCCCAGCGGCAGCGTTCCCGGCCCTTCCTCCGAGAGCGTGGCGATCACGCCGCGGGATGAGTTTCCGCCCCGGCCTCCGCAAGGACTACGGGGCGTGCGGGCGCCGCAATCGGTGGAGCTGGCTTGGTCGTCGTCGTCCGAGCCGGACTTGGCCGGCTACACGGTGGAGCGGGACGGCCGCAAGCTCCATGAAGGCCTGCTGACCGCGCCGGCCTTTTCCGACGCAGGCGCTCCCGCGCCCGCCGCCTACGAGGTCCGCGCCGTGGACCAGAACGGCAATCGCAGCGAAGCCGCGTCGATCACGGTGGAATAGCCGGGAGGACCTACGCGGCGGCTTCGCGCATGATGGCGATCAGGGCTTCCTCCACGCTTTGCGCCACGGAAGCGACCGTCTCCTCCCCAAAGGCCTTCATCATCTCCGTTGGCCGCATCGTACACAGTTTGTAGACCGGGCCGTCGCTGTAGACCGAGATCCGGCAGGGCAACGCGGTGGAGATCTGCGGATTGGCGTCGAGAACCTCCTTGGCCTGCCTCGGGTTGCAGACCTCGTAGATGCGCACCTGCCGCTCCATCTCGATGCCCTTGTCGAGCATCTTCTGTTGCAGGTCATGCACGGCCAGCACGCCGAACTTGTGGCGGGCGGCTGCTTCATGCAGGTCCTTCTCGATCGTCTCCAGGGGCTTGGCGGTTTCCAGTTCGAACAGCATCGCTTTTGGGCTCCTCCTTCCTTGGATGCAAACGAAGGGCCGGTTCGTCGCGCCTCGAGAGGATTTCTCTTGGAGCGCGGCGCGGTCGAATGTTACTCTTCAGCCGCGAGCGCCCCTCGTCGGCGCGCTCTCGAGGAGGCGCGGTCCATGTCTACTCCCTTCCACCCCGCTCGTTGGAGCCGCCGAGAGCTGCTGGGCGGCCTCAGCGCGTTGTACTTCACGCCGGGCCTATTTGCCGAAGAGCTCTACCGCACGCCGCGGCAGACGGAGGGGCCGTTCTACCCCGATCACCTGCCGCTCGATCAGGACAACGACTTGATCGTTGTGAAGGACTCCACAACGCCCGCGGTGGGTTGTATCACCCACGTCACGGGCCGCATCCTCACCGCCTCCGGCCAGCCCGTACGCAACGCCGTGGTGGAGATCTGGCAGTGCGACGCCGGCGGCGCGTATCTGCACACGGGCTCCAAACGGCACGCGGATTTCGACAAGAATTTCCAGGGGTTCGGGCGATTCGAAACCGGCTCGACCGGCGAGTACCGCTTCCGCACCATCCGGCCCGTGGCCTACGACAATCGCACGCCCCACATCCACTTTGCGATCGACCAGGGCGGCAAGCGAATGCTCACCACCCAGCTCTACACCAAGGGCGAGCCGCTGAACGCCGTCGACGGCGTGCTGAAGAAGGTGACCGACCCCAAGGATCGCGCCGCGCTCATCCATGAGTACAAGCCGGTCCCGGACTCGAAGATCGGCGAGCTGGCCGTCAGCTTCGACATCGTAATCGGCATGACGCCCGAGGACATCAAGGGCGACCGTTTTCGCGGAGAACGGCAGAGCGGTTGACGCGGGCGCCTGGCATGGCGCCCGACGTGCAACTCGCTCCCTGCCATGTCAAGAGTCGTTGTCCTAGGCGCCGGGGTTTCGGGCCATACCGCGGCTTCCTTCCTGCAAAAGTGGCTGGGCAAAGGCGACGAGGTGGTTGTCATCTCGCCTCAGCCGACCTACAACTGGATTCCCTCGAACATTTGGGTCGGCGTGGGGCTGATGCCCGCGGCCAAGGTCCAGTTCCCGTTGGCGCCCATCTATGAGCGCCACGACATCCTGTTCAAGCAGGCGCGCGCCGTCGCCATCCACCCGGAAGGTTCGGCCGACATCGACTCTCCATTCGTGGAGATCGAGTGGACCCTTCCGGCCCGCGCCGGCGAGCGGGAGTCGGTGCGCTACGACTTCCTCATCAACGCCACCGGACCGAAGCTGAACTTTGAGGCGACGCCTGGTCTGGGCCCCGGCAAGAACAGCCTTTCGGTCTGCACCGCCGACCACGCCGCCGAGACCGCCAAGGTCCTGGAGGAGAAGGTCGAGCGGATGCGGCGCGGAGAGCGCCAGCGCTTCCTGGTCGGCACCGGCCACGGCTCCTGCACCTGCGAGGGCGCCGCCTTCGAGTATGTGGTGAACCTCGAGTTCGAGCTTCGCTCGCGCGGGGTTCGCGATAAAGCCGACATCGTCTTCGTCACCAACGAGTACGAGCTGGGCGACTTCGGCATCGACGGGCTGTTCTTGAAGCGCGGCGGCTACGTTACCCCCAGCAGCGTCTTCACGGAGTCTCTGTTCGTGGAGCGCGGGCTGGACTGGATCACCCGCGCCCACGTAAAGCAAGTGGACCCCGGCGTGGCCCACATCGAAACGCTCGACGGCGAGCAGCGCGAAGTGGCCTTCGACATGGCCATGCTCCTGCCGCCGTTCAGCGGCGTCGGTCTGAAAGCTTACGACCGCAGCGGCGCCGAGTTGACCGACAAGGTCTTCGCGCCCAACGGGTTCCTGAAGGTGGACGCCAACTACGACAAGAAGCCCTACGAGCAGTGGAGCGCCTCCGATTGGCCGCGGACCTACCAGAGCCCGGTCTACCCGAACCTTTTCGCGCCGGGCATCGCCTTTGCGCCGCCGCACGCGATCTCCCGGCCGCGCCAGACCGCCGAGGGCCGCGTGATCTCTCCGGCGCCCCCGCGGACCGGCATGCCGTCGGCCATGATGGGCAAGGCCGTGGCGCGCAGCATTGCGGACATGATGTCCGGCCGCAGCGACGGTCCCACGGCGACGGCCTCGATGGCGGAAACCGGCGCAGCCTGTGTGGCTTCCGCCGGCGCGAACCCCTTCACGGGAACCGCCGCGTCGATCACGGTCTACCCGATCGTGCCGGACTTCCAGCGCTTCCCCGACACAGGCCGCGACCCGCGCTACACCTTTGGCGAGATCGGGCTCGCCGGGCACTGGATCAAGATCCTGCTGCACCACATGTTTCTGTACAAAGCGAAGATGCGGCCCGGGTGGGCCATGATCCCGGAGTGAAGGCCATGACGAGCCAAGACCCCAGACAATCGCGAGCGCCGCGCCCTACGGCGGGCGTGCTCTTTTGGAGAACCTTTCTGCCCTGGCAGATGTTTCGGTTCGCCGCCATCAACCTGCGGATGTTCGGTCTGATGCGCCGCAGCCACGCCAAGGCCCACCGGTAGCGGCGGCGGTCAGCTCGTCCAGAACGCCAGGATCAGGGCCCCGGCCGCCACCGCCACGCCGAAATAGGCCGCCACCCCGCGGGCGAGCGACGCGGTTCCGACGGCGGCGGCCAGCCCTGCCTTGAAGCAAAGGTTCGCCAGAGCCCCCACCAGAATGAGCCTCCAGCCCACGGACGCCTTGAGGCTCCCGGCCTGGATGAGCTGGACGGTGGAGAGCGTGATGGCGTCCATATCCGTCAGGCCCGACAAGGCCGCCACCACGTACAAGCCCTGATTGCCGAAGTGCGCCTTGGCGAACGCCACGGCCAGCAGGACCACGGCGTAGAGCGCGCCAAAGGCAATGGCTGAGCGGAGGCCGGTGGGCGGTCCGGCTGTGGCCACGGCTTCGGCGGCGCCGGAAAGCCGTCGCTGGCACAACCAGGCCAGCCCAATCATCAGCGCCAGCATGGCGCCCAGCGGCGGCCCCGCATGTGTCAGGACCGCCGGGGCGACCACGGCGACCTCCACCAGCACCCGCGCGAACACGACCGCCGATGCGGTCACGACGATCGCCAGCGCCAGCGGCGACCGGGTCGGCTCCTGGCGGCTCGACTGAGCGTGTGTCGCCGTCGTCGCCGTGCTCGAG
This sequence comes from Acidobacteriota bacterium, assembly GCA_016125275.1. GTDB lineage: Bacteria > Acidobacteriota > Terriglobia > Bryobacterales > UBA6623 > RI-231. Next base: position 104,487 of record WGMB01000018.1, read on the forward strand.
ATCAGTCCGCCCAGCAAGCCCGCGGCCCAGGCGCCCGCCTCCGCGCCGAGGAGTCGGTAGCTGACGTAGGCCCCGAGACTGATCCCCACGATCAGCACGACCATCAGCCAAACCTGAAACGGGTTCAAGACGCCGTAGGGACCGTAGGCCACGTCCGGCATCGCGGGCAAGATCACCAAGCCGATCAGCGCCAGCCGCGCCGCGGCCCGCAGATCCGCCTCTTCGATGCGGGCTACAAAGGCGTGGAGCTGCTGCTTGAACTGCAGCAGCACGGCCACCGAGCCGGTGATGACGATGGCCGGCACGACCATGTCCGCCGCAACCGCCGCCCCTACGCCATACATCGCCAGAGCGGCGATCTCGGTGGTCAGCCCGGGGTCGGCCGCGCCCGAGCGCATCTTGGCGATGTCGGCCACCACCAGCATGGCCGTAACGGCCAGCAGCCCCGCGCCGACGATCCAGCCGCCGGTCGTCTGCGCCAATGTGCTCGTCAAGGCGCCGAACAGCGTGATGAGGGGAAAGGTGCGGATGCCCGCGATGCGGCTCTTGCTCCACTCCCTTTGCAGGCCGACCAGAAGGCCCAGGGCCAGGGCGATGAGCAGATCCTCGATGACGGTCAGATGGGGCACGCGCAGGCGAATATTGTACGCCCGCCGGGCGCCTCTACACGTCGAGCGGCTCTTGGCCGAACACCTGCGGCGGCACGAACGGATGCTGCATCAGGGGCGTTTGCCCCTGTTGCGCCGCTTTCACCTGAAAGCGGGCGACCACCAGGTGCGGCGTCTCGATGGCGGTAAATGGCGCCGCCTCGAAGTTCGGGATGGACGAGTCCGGGAAGCGGGCCTTCCACCCGTAGCGGCCCTCGTAGTACACCGGCTTGCCCAGCCCCCAGCTCTCGAATACGGCGTCGGCGGCGTCGAGCTGGTCTTGCGTAAACCCGTCCGGCACGCCGGTCCCGTGGAAGTTCTCGAGGTCGATCAGCCACTGGGCCATGTCCGTCGACTGCTGCAGCGTGCTGCCCGACGGGACGAACTGGGGCGGGGGACCGAACACGGAGAGGAACTCCTCGGTCGCCCCCGGAGGCAGCGCCACTTGCGCCGCCGTCGCCACGCCCTGGCTCAGCCAAGGCTGCTCGCCGGTGAACGGGCTGGTGTACCACCACTCGCCGCCGAACTCCGCGGGCGCCTGGCGGTACGGCCCCGCGGGCCACTGCGCCGACTCCGGCACGGTGGCGTAGCGCGGCGGGCCGGAGGGCTTCTCCGGTTCCGCCGCCGTCGCGGGCTCCTCGGGTTCGGTCAGCACCGCTTCCGCCGGGTCCTCGTCGAGCGCCGTCAGCGTCTCGGCGGTTCGGGCCGGGGCGGCCGTGGCCTGCGGCTGCGCGGCGTTGGCCGCCCCGGAGGCCTTGGGCGGCGTGGGCGTCCCTCGCAGCATGGCCGCGAACTCAGCGCGGGCCTGGTCCCTGGGACTCGAGCGGAAAGCTGCGCCCCAGGCGGTCGGTTGAGAGGTGAGCGAAGCGAACGGGTGAAGCACGGTTTTTTGGAGGCACGTGCGGCGCCATTCTCGAAGGGGCTTCCCGGCTCGTAGAATCAATCAGTTAGAGACGCTTTGGGTGACGCTTTCTTGGCGCGGCGACGAGAACCGGACAGAGCCGCCACAGAGCCGGGCGACGTCTCAGGCCAGTACGTCCAACAGCGTCGGCTGCTGCCGTGCGGCCACTTGCAGCGCGAACTGCTCCGCCGACTGGGCCGACTGCAGCGCGGAGATCTCTTCCAGGATGTCCGCATCCCGCAGCGTGGAGAGCCGCTCCTGCTGCACGGTGCCTTGCTGGGTAAGGCTGTTCAGTGTCAGCTCGATCTGCCGCAAGGTCCCGCCGTAGAAGCCTTGCGCGCCGCTGAGGTGGTCGATCGCCCGCTGCAGCTCCGGCACGGCGGCCTGGATGGCGGCCTCGTCGTTGCCCTGCAAGGCGTCCACCAGCCGTTGGATCGAGCCGAAGACGTCCGAGGAGTTCGCTCCGCCGACCCGGTGCGTTCCGGCCAGCCCGGAGGCGAACGAGGAGCCGCGCGCAAAGTCCAGCCCGGTCACCGTCACGTCCACATCGCTATCCACCCGCACCTCGCCGTCCACTGCCGTGAACCGCACGCGGGCCTGGCTGAGCTGGGCGTTCTGGTCGGCGGCCTGTTGCAAGGCCCCGGCGATCTCTTCGGCGGAAAAGCCTCCGGCGGAGCCGCCCGCTTCCAGGCCGCTGGCCAGACCGCCGGTAGAGATGGACGTGAACGAAAACCCCGTCCCGGCGGAATCATCCACCACCAACGACAGTGCGCCCCCGATGTCCTGGAACGAAACTTTGCCGTCCAGCGCCGGATTCGCGGCGATCTCGGCATTGAGGAGTCCGGCCAGCGCTGTGGCGTCCTCCCCGCCGGAGAGGGCCGGCGGCGAGAGCGTGCCGGCTACCGAGCCATCATCAGCCGTCAGAGTGACCGACAGGGTGTCGCCCGCCAGCGCACCCGAGGGCGGGGCAGCCGCCACGAAGGGGCCTCGCAGGTCGACCGAGATGACCGCGTCCAGTCCGCCCGAGAACGCCAAGCCGATTCCGATCGGCGGATTCGGCGCCGCCGCGGCTGTGGGAACCGTTCGGCCTTGCCCCTGCAACACGTCCGGGGTGGCGAAGATGGCGTCTCCCGCCAACGAGATCTGCGCGGGGCGGCCGTCCGGAAAGATCAACGAGCGCTGCGTGGAGTCCCCGTTGTAGACCGCGCCGCCGTTGGATTCCACAAAGGCCGGCGTCGAATCGTTGCCGCCCGCAAACACATACCGGCCGTCGTACACCGTGTTCGCGATGGAGAGCAGGTGGCGATAGACGCCGTCGACCTCCTTGGCGATATTGGAGCGGCTGGCCGCCGTTTGCGTCCCGTTTCCGGCTTGGGCGGCCAGTTGGGCCGCGCGCTGGACGACGTTGGTCGCCTCGAACAGCGCTCCGTCCACCGCTCGCAGCTCCGCCTGGGAGGAGCTCAGGTTCGACTGAAACTGCTGGATGGCGGCGATCTGATGCCGCGCACGGACCACCCCGGCGGCGTCCGCAGGCGAGTCCGAAGGCTTCTGAACCTTGTATCCCGACCCGATGCGGGAGTTGGCCTGGTCCCGCTCCTGCTGCGCATTGCGGATGTTGAGCAGCAGGTTGCGTTGACGGCTAATGAGCGTGGAACGCATGGGCGGATCACCGGATCAGGTTCAATACCTCATCGGTCAACTGGCCCAGGGTCTGCATCACCCGCAGCATGGCGCTGTAGCCCTGCTCGAACTGCAGGAGCTGCACAGCCTCCTCGTTGATGTCCACCGCCGAGTAGCTGTCCCGCAGATTCTCGGCCGAAGCCGCCAGCTCCCGCTGCGTCTGGACTTGGAAGTTCACGTTGTCCGACGCCGTGCCCACGTCGTTGACGAGCCCCGCGTAGAAGTCGCTGAAGGTCTGCCCGTCGAGGGCGCGGCGGGCCTCCAGCGCAGCCACCGCCAGAATGTTCTCGCCGCCGGCCGGATTGTTGGCGCCCCCGGCGGCAATCGCGGCCAGGGGGATGTCCACAAAGATCGTGCTGGCGGCCAAGGCGCCGCCGGCCTGCTGGTTCACACCCGCCAAGCCGGAGGCGAATCCCGTCGCGTCCGGGTCGGAATCGGTGGCGGTGAACTGGAACGGCCGGTCGCCGTCGACGCGGACCTCGCCACCGACCGCAGAGAACCGCACGCCGGCGGCCGTCAGGTTCTGGTCCAGGGCGACTTGGGCGTTGAGGGCCGCCGCGATCTCTTCGGCGGACTGCCCGCCCAAGGTTCCCCCGGGCTCCAGCCCGGTGGTGAAGCCCGGGCGGTTGGTGGAGACCGCGAGGTCGAAGCCCTGCCCGGCTTGGTCCGAGAGCACGGCCTTGAGCGAACCGCCCGCGTCGGAGAAGCTCACCAGTCCGGCCAGCGAAGGCGTCAGCGCGATCTGGTCGTTCAGCCGCGTCGCGAGCTCCGCCGCGGTCTCGCCGCCGTTGAGCGCCGCCGTCTGCAAGGTCTGGTCGATCGAGCCGTCGGCGCTGGTCAGGCGAATCTGGATGCGGTCCCCGGCCTGGACGGCCGAAGGCGGCGCCCCTCCCACTAGAAAGGAATCCAGCGTGGCCGTGATCGTACCGCTGAGGCCGTTGGTAAAGTCCACCTGCACGGTGGGACTGGCGGGAGTGGCCGAGCCGGCGGTTCCGGCCGTCCTGCCGGACCCGTCGAGGTAGCTCGCCGTGTACTGGAACAGCGGTTGGCCCGGGGCGCCGGTGAGGTCGGTCCCTTGCGCCAATTGCTCGTTCACCTGATCGGCGACGCCTTTCACGAGTCGGTTCACCTCGCCCAGCAGATTGGGCAGGATGTTGTTGCGCGCCTCGAGGATGCCGCCGAGCCGACCGCCTTGGTCTTGCAGCAGCGAGGTGATGTCGACGCCGTTGTGGTCGGAAACCCGCAGGCCGTTGGGCCCGTTGGACAAGGTCAGCGGCCGGACGCGGTTGCCCACCACTAGCGGCGTGCCGCCGGTGAGCACGGCCAGCGAGCCGTCCTGCTGGCGCTGCGTCGAAACGTCCACCAGCCCGCCCAGCTCCTCCAGCGTCTGCTGCAAACGGGTATTGACGGCCGAGTTGGAAACCTTCGGGTCGGCGGAGCGCTGCGACGAGAGCTGCGCGATCTCTTCCGCCAGGGCGTTGATGCGCGAGACGGTCGCCCGGGCCTCGGTATCCAGGTCGGCTTGCCGTGCCGACAGGTCCTGGAACGCCCCGCGGGCCGTGGCGGCAAAGCCGTCGGCGGCCGCCCGGAACGAGCGGCGTAGGTTCAGATCGGAAGGGCTCACGGACAAGGCTTGCGCCGACTGAAAGAAGCCGTCGAGCGAGTCGGCCAAGCTGTTTTCGCCGTCCACCCGGAACGTCGGCTCCACCAGCGCGAAGAACTCCGACTTCTTCTCCAGTCCGCCCAGCCGCTGCTTGCCCAGCACCACTTGCTTGTCGAGCAGCTCGCTGCGCAGCGCCGTCACGCCCTCGATCTCCACGCCCTGCGGCGCCGCCGCGCCCGGCACGATGATCGAGGCCAAACTCACCCTCTGGCGGGCGTAGCTCGGCGTCGCCGCGTTGGCGATGTTCTCCTGGACGACGGCCAACGCCCCGGAGTAGGCCGTCAGGCTCTGCCGGGTCGAGTTGATTGCTGAGTTGATGCCTCCCATCGGATCTTCCTCCCGGGGCTCAGGCGCGTTCCCTGCGCCCCACGCGAGCCTGCGAGCGCGGCGAGCCGTTGGGGCCGTAGGCCTCGCCCACGGGCTGCGCCAGCGCCAGCCGCGCTCGCTTGTACGCCGAGACGACCTCCAGCAAGCCCGCGATCCTCGGCAGCTCACGCCGCAGCTCCAGCGCCGACGCCGCATCCGGCGGCTGCTCGCGCAGCGCCGCCAAGCGGTTCTCGATGCTCGCCGCCAACGCCGGAAACTCCGCCAGACGCGCCTCCCGCAGCGCGTCTCCGGCCCGCGCCAGCTCGTCCCGAAACTCCGTCCAGCCGGCTTCCGCCGAGACTTCGGTCGCCATTCGCGCTATCCGCCCGACGAGGTCGAGAAGACGCTCGAGTAGCTGCCCGTGTCCGCGATCGCAGCGTTGATCAAGGAGTCCGCGGTCGCGCCCGGGTCGGCGGTCAGTTGGCCCGTTTGCACTGCCTCTCTCGCCTGTTCCACCCGAGTGATCTCCTCGGGAGAGGGTTCCGAGAGCGCCCGCGAGATTTCCGAGCTCAACGAAGACAGCGAGACCGAGTCGTTCTCTCCCTGTTCGGTCCGTCGTCCGCCGGACGGCGGCGCCGTCGGCTCGTTCTGGACCCGTTCGGTTTGCGCCGGACGCAGGTAAGTGGAAGCAGTCAGATTGTCGTCGATCTTCACGAGTTCCGCGCCTCGTCAGCTCTTATCGGCCGCGTCTGGCGACTTCTTTAGCTCCTCGATCGTCATTTGTGCAAATCCCAACCCGCCCGAGCGCGCCAAAGCTTCGGACAGCACGCTCTCGGCGAACTCCAAATAGCTCTCGGCGGTCTGCTCCCGCTCCTCCGCCAGGGGCTCCCCGGCGGCGCGCGCGGCGGCGAGCATCTGTTTGGTCAGCATGGCCTCGAACTGCGCGGCGGCCTCGCGGACCGTCGTCGGACGTTTGACCTCCGCCGGGGAAGCAGTCGGCAGGCTGGTGATGGAATCGGCGGGGCCCATCGCGTCAGATCACCTCCAGCTCGGCCTCGAGCGCGCCGGCCGCGGCGATGCTCTGCATGATGGCGATGATGTCCCGCGGCGTGGACCCGATCGTCGTAAGCGCCCGGATGAGCTCTTCCACCGTCGCCCCCTCGGGCAGCGTCGCGGTCTTGGCGGCCTCTTCGGCCACCTGCACATTGGTCTGCGGAGCCACCGTCGTCGTTCCGGGAGACAGCGGCCCCGGCTGCGAGATGGCGAAGTTCGTGGTGACCTGCACCGTCAGCGAGCCGTGCAGCACAGCCACCGGCGAGATCCGCACATCCCCGCCGATGACCACCGTGCCGGTGCGTTCGTTGAGCACCACGCGGGCCTTGCGGTCGGCGTCGACCTCCAGGGCGTCCAGCCGGGCGATGAAGTCGACGGGCCGTTCCCGAAAGCTCTCCGGCATGCGGATCCAGAGGCTGGCGGCGTCCTCAGCGCGGACGTCGGCCTCTGGAAAGCTCTTCGCCAGGGCCTGCTCGATGCGTGAGGCGGTGGTGAAGTCGGCCCGCCGCAGCGTCAGGCGGAAGCCGTCGGCCGAAGGCGCCACGCTCGGCGCGGGCTTCTCCACCAGCCCTCCTTCGGGAATGCGCCCCACGGTGGGGTGATTCACCGCCACGTTGGCGCCCGCGCCGCCGGCCGTGATGCCGCCGATCGACAGAGGCCCCTGGGCGGTAGCGAAGACCTCACCGTTGGCCGCCTTCAGCGCCGTCAGCACCAGCGAGCCCCCGCGCAGGCTGTTGGCGTCGCCGATAGACGACACGGTCACGTCCACCTTCGTACCAGGCCGCGCGAACGGCGGCAGCGAAGCGGTCACCATCACCGCCGCGATGTTGCGGACGCGGAAGGCGGTCGGCGAGACGTTGACGCCCATCGTGCGCAGCAGGTTCGACAGGCTCTGCATCGAGAAGACGGTCTGTTGCCGGTCCCCCGTGCCGCTCAGCCCGACGACCAGCCCGTAGCCGAGGAGTTGGTTCTCCCGAACCCCCTCGATCGAGGCCAATTCCTTGAGCCGCACGGCGCGCGCGGGGAGGGCCAGTGAGAGGATGGCCAGCAAAGCCAGGGTCAATTGCAGCAAACGCATGGCGGGGTCCTCAAAACGGCAACAAGTCCCGGAAGACGCGGTAGACGATGTTCGGCCGCCGGATGGCCGCATTGACCACGCCTTTGCCGTTCACCCGCAGATCGAGCAGCCCGAGGCGTTCGGAGCTCACCGAGTTGTCCTGCGCCAAGTCCGCCTGGCGCACCACGCCGCGAATCCACACCATCTGGCGTTCGGAGTTCACCGAGACCTCCTTGGCCCCTTCGATGATCAGGTTGCCGTTGGGCATCACCTGCGTCACGTGGGCCGTCACCACCGCCGTGACGTTGGTGTTGCGGGCGGTGCTGGCCTGTCCGGTCAGGGACGTCTTGGTGGTCTGCCCAAAAAGGTTCGGTAGCGGCCGGCCTGCGCCCATCACGCCGAGCAGCCGCGAGATCGAGCTGTCCGAGCCCGAATCGCGGGACTGCGTGGTGCTGCCGCTGGTGAGCGCGGAAGCCTGTTCGGAGACCATCACGGTCACCAGGTCGCCGACCCGTCCCGCGCGCGGGTCCCGAGCTACCTCGGCCAGAAAGCCCGTTTCGGTGAATAGCGAGCCGGCTGACGGCGCATTCTGCTCCCGCAGGGCTACCGAGCGCTCGATGTAGGCGTCGAGCTCGGCCTCGCTCGATTGCGCCGCCAGGGAGGGAGCGAGCAAGATGCATGCAACCAGTAGGGATCTCATCGGACAACGGCCTCCGCGGATTTGTCGGAAAGAATGCGGGCGACCACTCGGCGGCCGCTCTCGAGGTTACGCAACGGAACCGTCTGACCGATTCGGCCCTCTCCCTCGGCGCGTGCGGGGGTGCGCAGGACCACGGCGCCGGCGCGCACCTGGAGCTCGAGGATGTCGCCCAGCATGACATCCGGGCGTAATTCGATCGCATCCGCGCGCAGGGCTTCGCCGGCCTTCATCGGAAGCCTCAAGTGATAATCGCCATCTATCGGCAAGTGTGTGAGATAACTGATGTCCAAGATTGGCAGGAGTCCTTGTTTCGCGACCAGATCCTCCGGCCGCAAGACCTCATGCAGCGGCAGGTCTCTGGCGGCCTCCAGCCAGGCTCCGTGGGCTTGCACGGAAGCCTCCACGGCTTCGACCCCGCTGCGGCCGGCGCTGTCCCGCCAGCGCAACCGCAGCAGGGCCGGGGCTGGGCCGCTGGGCGGGCGCCCCAAGATGCTCCACTCCAGGGGGCCGGCGGGCGCCGTGAAGCGGGCCGGCCCAACCTGTACCGAGACTTCCACGGACTCCGGGAGCAAGTCGTACTGCGCGGCGACAACGCTCCGTACGATCGCTTCGATCGTGGCGGGCGAGGAGTCCAGCAAGGCCCGCTCGAGCAGCACCGAGGGCGGCAAGTCGACCGGCGCGGCTCCGGAGGCGGCGGCCCAGCGCCCGAGCAGCGAGGCGGGGATCCGCCGAGGACGGCCCGGCAGGGGACTCGGGCCGAGGTCCGTGTCCGGCGCCGTGGGCTCCCAGCCGGGCAGCGCCGCCAAGTCGCGCGCTTCGATCCGCGGTCCCAGGATCTCGACGACGGGAGCGGTCTCGGCGGAAGCTCCCAGCGCGGCCAAGAGCAAGAGCAAGCTGAAGCGCAGAAACGTCATTGGCTGAGCTGGTTCGCCTCCCTGTGCATCTCATCGGCAGCACGCACAACCCTCGCGTTTGCCTCGTATGCGCGCTGTCCCATGATCATTTGGATGAACTCTTCGACGACGCTCACATTGGAGTTCTCGAGCATCCCTTGGCGGACGGCCCCGATTCCGTCGAGCCCGGGTTGCCCCAGGATCGGATCGCCCGAAGCCGTGGTCGGCGTGAACAGGTTCCCGCCCAGAGCCTTCAGGCCGGCTGGGTTCTGGAACGCCGCGATCTGGATGACGCCGGCCTGGGATGCCTGCGCTTGGCCCTGGATGTTGTAGGAGACGGTCCCGTCCTGGCCGATCGTCACGTCGAGCGCGTTGCGGGGGATGACGATGTTCGGCTCGATCGGATTGCCGGTGGAGGTGACGATGTTGCCGTTCTGGTCCAGGTGAAAGGACCCGGCGCGGGTGTAGGCCAGGTTGCCCGTGGGCAGCACGACTTGGAAGAACCCCGCCCCCTCGATCACCACATCCAAGGGGTTCTCGGTGACCAGAAAGTCGCCCTGCTGGAAGATCGTCTCGTTCGACACGACGCGTGCGCCGAGGCCGAGCTGCAACCCGGACGGGAACACCGTCTGCTGGCCCGACGAAGTGCCGGGCGACACCAGGTTCTGGTAGAGCAGGTCCTGAAACTGAACCCGCCGGCGCTTGAAGCCGGTGGTGTTCGAGTTGGCTAGGTTGTTCGCCACATTGTCGATATTGAGCTGCTGGGCGACCATGCCGCTGGCGGCGCTGAAAAGTGCTCGAATCATAGGCTTACCGTGTAGTGTTCGATCAATGGATCAATCGGTTAGGATGTCTTGGGGAGCGTGTCGAGGGCCCGGCCGTCGATGTCATCCCCAGCCAGAGTCGCCGTGCGGCGCAACATCTCAAAGTGGCGCGTCACGCTCAGCAGGCGCGCGAAAGATTCTGGAACGCCGACGTTGGCCGCCTCGAGGTAGCCGGGCTGGAGCGTGGTCTCCGCCGCAGGCTCCGGCGGGTCTTCGCTGAGCGGTCGGAGGAGCTGTCCGCCGGCTTTCGCCAAGGGCGGAGGGTCGGAAAACTCTACTATCTTGATCCTGCCGGCGATGGTCTCGCCCGCGCGTACGACGCCGATCTCGTCAATGGAGATCGGACCGTTCGGCGGAATCACGATGGGGTCTCCTTCCTGGGAGGCGACCGGGAGGCCCGCAGGCCCCAGCAGCGTCCCGTCCGGCGCCACGGTGAGCTCGCCCGCTCGGGTGTACATCGGCCCGATCTCACCGTTGAGCTCCAGAAACCCCGGTCCGCGAAGCGCCACGTTGAGCGGCGAGCCGGTCTCCATCAGGGGTCCCTGGCGGAAGTCGATCTTGGCGCCCTCGGCGTAGGGCAACGCTTGGCCCAGGCCGTCGGAGCCGGGCCGCGAAAGCGCTCCCTGGAAGGCCCGATAGAAGTCCAGGTCGGCCTTGTAGCCTACGGTCGACGTGTTGGCGAGGTTGTTCGACAAGGCCTGCAGGGAGTCTCCCCGCGCCACCATGCCGGAGGCCGCGCTCAGGATCGCTGGGTTCATGCGTCCAGTTCATTAGCACGTGAGGGGCCACAGTAGGGGTAAGGGCGTAATCGCTTGAAAACATGGGAAAACCCGCGGCGGCCGGTGGCGGCGGTCTCTTGTCACTGCGACAAACTTCTGTCACCAGGGCGGCGGAGCGGCAACGAGCTAAGTCGATGATTCTATGGGAACGGCGAGGTTTGGCCGGATGGATGCTAAAGGTCCGGCGTGACCGTCGCGTCCTCGCCCTGGAATCCTCCCGCTGAGGGAGCCGCGCCCGCCCACCGCGACCAGCAAGGCTGGGCCGCCGTGTTCGCGGGCCTGCTGGCCTTGGCTGCTGGCGGACTCGCTGCGAAGGGCGCCGAGGAGTCCGCCGTCGCCGCGGATTCGCCGCAGGCGGCCCAAGCGGCTCCCGCCGAACAGCCTGCCGGCCCGCCGCAGTGGTTCTTGCTGCTTCTGGGAGCCGCGGCGCCTGCGGGCGATGAAAGCACTCCGGTGGACTCTACGGCCGCCTCCTCGGTCGCGCCGCCCGCAGGGAATAAGGAGGGCGGCGCCGACGCTCCGGCCGTCCCGGCGGCCGCGGTTGGGTCCGAGACCGCCGAGGCGAGCCCGACGGGGGATAGTGCGCAATCCCAAGTCGTGCTGCCCCTGTCGCCGAAGGGAACGGGGCAATCCGAAGCCGACCCGGCGGAGACAGTCGACGACTCCGCTTGGCAGGCGGCGGCCGAAGGGGAGGTCGCGCGGCCGACCAACATCCTGGCAGCGACTGACGACCGCACCGGTCCGCCAGCGGAGGCCCAGCCGCAGGAAGTCGCGGCTTCTGCTGACGACGAATCCGCTACCGAGACAGTATCCGGAGGGAAGACGCAGGAAGATCGTCCCGACAGCTCCTCTCGTTCCGCGGCTCCAGTGCGCCAGGCCCGCGCGCAAGCCGAGGGGCCTGTGGAAAACTCTTTCCCCAGAACCGGCGCCGATGGAACCAGGCCGGTCGCGGATGCCGTCGGGCCGGAGACAGACCGTGGCAAGGGCAGGGAAAAGCCCGTCCGGCCCGACGCTCCTGCGCCTAAGGACCACGCTCCCGTGCAGGTCCTTCCCCCGACGGATTCCGCCCCTTCAGAGGGTCTCGCCCCCGCTCCCGCCGTTCCGGAGACTGCCTCACGACTCTCCACAAGTACCAATGAAACCAGCCAGTTCGAGTCGCAGCGGCCCGTACCGCAGGAGCAAGCGCCCGACCCCGGCGCCCGCGCAAACCCAGCCGCCTCCCTGGAAGCCGAACGGCCGGAACCGGCCCTCGGCGGATTCACCCCGCCCCAGCCCGTCGACGCCGGTGACTCCCGGCCCGAGCCCACGCTGGTGGCGTGGTCGGCCAAGCTGACGAAGGTCGAGGCGGAGCCCGCCCAGTCCCAATTTGAAACGCCTGTGCCGAACCCGCCCACAAGATTTCCACAGGCTGTGAACGGGACTGAGGACACCTCCGAGCTCGCCAGGAAAGCGCCCGACCCGGTCGCCGCTCCCGCTCCCAAGCCCTCGACGACGACGCCGATCCTGTCCGCATGGAAGCCGCCGGAAACCTCCCCGGAGGCGGACTCCCCGAGCGTCGCTCCCCAGCCCGGCGCCGAGTCGCCGAATTTCCCGACCCAGGCGCCCGTGTTGCGAGCCAAGCCGGATGAACCGTCGCCCCGGAGCCACGACCTCCCGGCCGCCGCACCGACGCCGGACGAACCCGCCGAAGCCCTCGCTCCGCCGAAACCCTTCGTCCGCCAGACCGAGCCCGAGCCGCACCTGCGCGACCGGTCCGCTTCAGACGCTTCCGACGAAGTCCGCGCAGCCCCACCCGACGCGAAAGTAGCCGCCGTGCAGACCAAGGGCGGCGGAGACGGCGCGACCAGCGGTCGGCGCGAGGGGTCTTCGGACGCCCCGCCCGAGAAGGCAGCCCCAGCCGCCGCGCCGCACGCTGGCCCAGCCGAGCGCCCTGTTCCTGCCCCGGCCGCCTCGCCTGAGCCGACCCCGTCCCGGCCCTTGGCCGGCTCCCCGGCCGCGGAGCCGAAACCGGCCGCGCCGGCTGAGCCCTCCACCCAAGTCGTGGCCTCCGAAGTCCGGCGCACCGGCGACGCCACCCAGCTCCGCGTGCTGGTCGAGGACGACAGGCTCGGCTCGCTGGCCTTGCGGTTGGCCGAGCGCGGCGGCGGCGTGGAGGTGATGTTGCGCGCCGAGAACCCGGCCGCGGCCCGGCAACTGCAGCAAGGCCTGCCCGCTCTCTACGACTCGTTGCTCCAGCGTGGCTTCCAGACCGACGCCCGCTCCTGGACGCCTTCGTCGGGCTCGGACGGCGGTCGCCAACAGCAGCATCAGCAGCAAGACCAAGAGCGCGAGAGGCAGGCGCGACAGGGCGCTCGCGAGCGCAGAGCGCGGCAAGGCGCGGCCTTCGTCGCCCCCGTGTCGTAGGGAGCCGTTGCGAGGAAATTGGAGAATCCGATGAACGTAACCGACATCGCGCCGAGCTCCGGCGCCCCCACCAAGGACCTGTTCAGCGGCGAGGACCAGACGCAGACCTTTCTGCTGCTGCTGGTGACCCAGATGAAGAACCAGGACCCGCTCAATCCCCAGGACCCGACGCAGTTCGTCAGCCAACTGGCGGACTTCAGCTCGCTCGAGCAGTTGCTTCAGATCCGAAAGTCGGTCGACGCCTTGGCCTCGGCCGCTTCCACCCCGTCGGCGGGAGACGCCGGCTAGACCTTTTCGCTCTCATCCCCTTCTTTGCACTTTCAACTCAGGAGACAGCATGCCAAGCCCATTTTTTACAGGACTTTCCGGACTGCGCGCCCACGCCCGCGCCGTCGAGGTCGTCGCCAACAACCTCGCCAACCTCAACACCATCGCCTTCAAGGGCAGCCGCTCGGACTTTCGGGACCTGTTCTACCAGCAGATCGGCCAATCGCGCTCCGGCGTGGCCTCCCAGGTCGGCATCGGCGCCGCGCCCATCACGGTATCGCGGCGGTTCGAGCAGGGCACCATCCAGAACACCGGCGGTCTGCTCGACGCGGCCGTCCAGGGCGAGGGCTTCTTCATCGTTCGCGACGGCGACCTCACGCTCTACACCCGCGCGGGAAACTTCCAGCTCAACCAGGACCAGAATCTGGTGACCCTCAACGGCGAGAACGTCCTCGGCTGGGTGCGCGACCGCGCCACCAACACCCTCGACACCGGCCTGCCGCCCGCCCCCATCACCCTGCAGGGCAACGACCGCATCGAGCCCACCGCGACCACCACGCTCAGCGTCAACGCCAACCTGCAGACCGGCTCGACCTCGCCGTTCTCGCGTCCCATCGAGATCTTTGACTCGCTGGGCAGCCCGCACATTTTGACGCTGACCTTCACGCCGACCGCGCCCACCGGCACCAACTCGGCGGCCTACGTGGTGACGGCCACTCTGCCGGCCAACGAGACGATCGACCTCAACACCAACGCGACGCCGCTGGCGGACCCCAACGTCGTCGCGCCGGCGGTGACCATCGAGTTCGACCAGAACGGCGTGCTCTCCGGAGCTTCGCCCACCAGCGCCACCTTGGATATGACCGCCACCACGCCGGCCTACGCGTTTCTGAACGGCGCCGGACCGCTGAACGTCACCTGGAACTTCACGGATCCGCTCGGAATCCCGCGCATCACCAGCGTGGCGGCGTCCTCCACCGTCAGCGACCTGTCGCAGAACGGGTCGGCCTCGGCCGAGTTGGTTTCGATCGCGGTGGCCGACGGCGGCATCATCAACGGCACCTACTCCGACGGCAGAACGCTCGAGCTGGCGCAGTTGGCCCTGGCCCGCTTCACCAACAAGCAGGCCCTGCAGGCCAACGGCAACAACACCTTCCTGCGATCGGCGGCGGCCGGCGAGCCGCTGGTGGGCGAAGCCAGTACGGGCGGCCTGGGCGCCATCGTAGGCCTATCGCTCGAGACGTCCAACGTCGATATTGCCAATGAGTTTACGGACCTACTGACGTATCAGCGCGGATTTCAGGCGAACTCCCGCGTGATCACGACAGCCGACGAGCTCAACCAGGAGGCGCTGAACCTGAAGCGGTAGCTGGGCTTCGGGCGTGGTGAGACGCAGGCATGCATTCCGAGCTGGAGCCGAACGACATCTTTTTGCCCGCGGGCGAAGAGCCCCCCGTGGACGAGCACGAGGGGCTCGATCCCCGCATCAAGCGCTTTCTGGATGTGCCGATCGAAGTGCGGATCGAGCTCGATCGCAAGAAGATCACGCTCGCGCAAGCGCTGTCGTTCCGGGAGAAGATGGTCGTCCAACTGGACCGCTCGGCCGGCGAGAACGTCGACCTGCTGCTCGACGGGCTGCCGGTCGCCAACGGCGAAATCATCGTGATCGAAGACATGATGGGCGTCCGCCTGACCGACCTGCACCGCCTGCCGCGCGAGGACGCGGAATGATCGGCTGGCAACAGTGGCTGCCGGCGGCTGGCATCTGCCTGTTGCTGGCGCTGATCTCCTGGCGGTTGCGCCGCGCGGGCCCGGCGGCTGCGGCGCGCAGCCCGTTGCAGACTCTCGGCTCGCTCCCGCTCAGCGCCGGGCAACGCCTGCTGGCCGTCCGCGCCGGCGGGCGCGTCTTCTTGTTGGGGGTGGGGCCGCAGAGCGTGGTCCGCGTGGGCGAAATGGGTTGGGCGGAGTGGGACGAAACGGCGCCGGCGGAGCCGCCGCAGCAGGAGCCCCGCAGTCTCTCTCGCGCCGCCGGGGAGTCTCGATGATCGGCAGGGCGCTGGCCGCTTTGCTGCTGCTTTGTGCGCTGGCCGGGGTTGCGGCGGCTCAGGGGCCCACGCCGCCGACGCCGCCATCCCTGCCGAGCCTCACCATCACCGGCGCGCCGCAGAATCTGAGCATCCCGCTCCAGATTCTGTTGTTGCTCACCCTGCTCACTTTGCTGCCGGCGGCGCTGGCTTCGCTAACGCCCTTTCTGCGCATCCTCATCGTGTTGCACTTTCTGCGGCAGGCGATCGGAACCCAAACCGCGCCGGGCAACCAAACGCTCTTGGGGTTATCGCTGTTCCTGACGATCGTCGTCATGCAGCCCACCGCCGACCAGGTGTACCGGGACGCGATTCAGCCGCTCGAGCGCGGGGAGATCGGCCAGTTGGAGGCGCTGGACAAGGCGCAGCAGCCGCTGAAGGCCTACCTGATGCGGTTCGCACGGGAGGAAGAAGTCGCGCTGTTTCTGGACATCACCGGCAGGCCGCGGCCGAGCGGACCGGCGGACCTCGAGCTCACCGTCCTGGCGCCGGCCTACATGCTCTCGGAGATGAAGGCCGCCTTCCAGATCGGGGCCGTGTTGTTCCTGCCGTTCCTCATCATTGACCTGTTGGCGGCGTCCATCACGCTGTCTCTGGGCATGATCCAGTTGCCCCCCATCATGATCTCCACGCCGTTCAAGCTGCTGCTGTTCGTCCTGGCGGACGGCTGGAACTTGGTGGTCGGCTCGTTGGTGCGAGGGGTGAGCTGATGTCCGTGGACGGCGCGGTGGAGACGATCCGCCTGGCGTTCTGGGTGACCCTGGTCGTCGGCGGCCCGCTGCTCGCCATCGGCTTCGTGGGCGGCATCGTGGTGAGCGTGGTGCAGGTGCTGACCTCCATGCAGGACCCGGCCTTCAACACGGTTCCGCGGCTGCTGCTGTTTGCCGGGGCCACGATGCTGCTGCTGCCTTGGATGGCCAGCCGCCTGCTGCAATACGCCGAGACGGTGTTCGGATCGCTGGACCGGTATTAGCGCCATGCCTGTGTCTGCATGGGAGATTCCGGCGGCCTGGCTGTTGAACCTGGCGCTGCTGACCGCGCGCATGACGGCGCTCACGGTGTTCAGCCCGTTGCCGGGCGCCGCGGCCGCCCCGCCGCAAACCCGCGTCGCCTTGGCTTTGCTGCTGGCGGCTCTGCTCGCGCCGAGCGCGCGGTTCGGCTTGGGACCGGCGGAGCTGGCGGCGCCGGCGGCTGTCTGGCTGGTCGGGCGGGCGGCGCTGGCCGAGCTGGTCCTGGGGGCGGGCCTGGGGCTGGCGTTGCGGCTGCTGCTGGAGGCCTTCTCGCTGGCCGCCCAGACCTTGGGCTTCCAGGCGGGCTACTCCTACGTCAACATGGTCGACCCCACCACCCAGGTGGACGCCTCGATTCTGAACGTGGCCTTGGCCTTGCTGGCGAACCTGCTGTTCTTCGCCTTCGACCTCCATCTACACCTGATCCGCATTCTGGCCGAGAGCCTCACGGCCCACCCGCTGGGAACGTTCGCCACCCAGCCCGGCGACGCCAACGCCTTCATCGTCCTCGGCGCCATGATGTTCGATTCGGCCGTGCGGCTGGCGCTGCCGGTGGTGGCTCTGCTGCTGCTGGTCGACCTCACCCTGGGCCTGCTCAACCAGGCCCAGCCGCGGATGCAGTTGCTCACGCTGGCCTTTCCGATGAAGATCGTTGCCGGCGTGGCGGCGCTGTACCCGGTCCTGCCGCAGTCGCCGCGCGTCTTCTATCAGTTGGCCGAGCGCAGCTTCGAGCTCCTGACGGCGCTGCTGGGGCGTTAGGAGGGCGGCCGTGGCGGAAGAACGCTCTCAGCAAACCGAAGATCCAACCCCCCGAAGACAACAGAAGGCCCGCGAGGAGGGCCAAGTTGCGTCCAGCAAGGAGCTGACGGCGGCGCTGCAGTTCGCCGCCGCCGTCATGATGCTCTCGGCCTCAGCCGCGGGGGTCTTCGCCGGCCTGGTGGCGATGCTCCGGGGCTTTCTGCAACTCGCCTTTCGAGACGAGGTCGGCCTGGGCCGGCTGATGGGGCTGAGCAAAGACCTGCTGACCGGGCCGCTGAGCTTCATCTGGGGGTTCGGCGCCGTGCTGATGGCTATCGGGCTGCTCTCCCACTTGGCCCAGACCGGCTTCGCCTTCACCGTGCAACGGCTGCAGCCGGACCTGCAGCGCCTGAACCCGATGAAGAAGCTCCAGCAGTTGCCGCAGGAGAACCTGGGCCAGGCGGCCAAGTCTCTGCTGCTGCTGCCCTTGGCCGGGACCGTCTTCTACTACGTCGTCCGCCGCGAGATGGAGACCTTCTTGGCGCTGCCGCGCTTCGGCCTCGAGGCCGGCTCCGCCGTGGTGTTCGAAGCTATTCGCTCGCTGCTGAGTCAGGCCTCGGTGGCGCTGGTGGCTCTGGGCGCTTACGACCTGTGGCGGCAGCGCAAGCAGCTCTTCGACCGCTTGAAGATGAGCAAGCAGGAGGTCCGCCAGGAGTTCAAGGACCTCGAAGGCGACCCGCAGATCAAGGCCCGTTTGCGGCGCATGCAGCGCGAAATGATGCGCAAGCGGATGATGGCCGACGTGCCCAAGGCCACCGTCGTCATCACCAACCCGACGCACTACGCCGTGGCCATCCGCTACGCCCCGGAGGAAAACCCCGCGCCGGTCGTGCTCGCCAAGGGCGTGGACCACCTCGCGCTGCGCATCCGCAAGGTCGCCGACGAGCACGAGATCCCGCTGGTGGAAAATCCTCCTCTCGCCCAAGCCCTCTACAAAGGCGCCGACGTGGGGCAGCAGATCCCCATCGAGCTGTATCGCGCGGTCGCCGAGATCCTCGCCTATATCTACCGGATGAGGGAACGGGGATAAGGTGGAAATCCGGCGCCTCGAACCGGCGGAAGCTTCGGCGGCGGAGGGTGCGGTCATGCGATCCTGGTGTATGCCGTCGCTTGGCGCCTCTTTCGTGTCCGTCGTCGCTCCTCCGGGGGGCGCCCGATGAGCGCCTTGCGCGTCGCCTGCGTCGGTTCCGGGTTCTCCGGGGCTGTCATCGCTCGCACCCTGGCCGAGCGGGCGGGTCTCGAGGTCGACGTCTTCGAGTCCGAGCCCTACGTCGGCGGGCATTGCCACACCGAGCGCGACGAGCGCACCGGCGTGATGGTCCATCGGCACGGGCCCCACATCTTCAACACCCAGTTCGATGACGTTTGGAGCTTCGTGAACCGGTTCACCGTGTTCCGGGACTACGTCCACAAGGTGCGGGCGATCACCTCCCGAGGGGTTTTCGGCCTGCCCATCAACCTCAAGACGCTCAACGACTTCTTCGGCGAGGAGCTGACCGCCGAGACCGCGCCCGGCTTCCTGGAAGCCCAGGGCGACAAGAGCATCGCCGAGCCCCGCAACTTCGAGGAGCAGGCCTTGCGGATGCTCGGCCGAGACCTCTACGAAGCCTTCTTCCACGGCTACACGCGCAAGCAGTGGGGCGTGGACCCCACCGAGCTGCCCGCCTCGATCTTCCAGCGGCTGCCGGTGCGGATGAGCTACGACGACAACTATCACATCAGCCGCTACACGGGCATTCCCGAGCAGGGCTACACCCAGCTCATCGCCAGCATCCTGGACCACCCGAAAATCCGCTTGCGTCTCGGACAGACCTTCGAGGCCTCCGACGCCGCCTCCTACGACCGGGTCTTCTACAGCGGGCCCATCGACGGCTGGTTCGGCCGTCGGCACGGCAGGCTGCGCTACCGCACGCTGCGCTTCGAGGCGATCTATCAGGAAGGCGACTACCAAGGGACGTCCCAGGTGAACTTTTGCCAGGAGAGCGTGCCCTGGACCCGCGTCACCGAACACAAGCACTTCGCCGCCTGGGAGAGCCACTCGGAGACCGTGGCCCACAAGGAGTTCTCGTCCGCCTGCGGGCCGGACGACACGCCGTACTACCCCTTGCGGCTAGTGGACGACCGGTCCACCCTGGCGCAATACGTGGAGTTGGCGGACCGCGAGGGCGGCAACCTGACCTTCGTCGGCCGGCTCGGCACCTACCGCTACCTGAATATGGATCAGGTCATCAAGGAAGCGCTCGACACGGCCGAGGGATTCCTGGCGGCCCCGCACGACGCCGCGCGGTTCTCCAAGGACCCGCTGTAATTTGGGCTGAGCCGTTCTTGGGTTAACCTGGAAAAACAACCAGCGGCGACGACCCGGAACAGGGCGGCCGCGCCGGCGCCCGAAGGGTCGCCGAACGCCCCGGAGACAGGAACGTCCGATGGCAAAAGCGATTTTCTTTGGATCCCCGCCGGTGGGGCACACCTACTCGACTCTGCCCATCATCGCGGAGCTGGTTCGGCGTGGCGAGTCGATCATCTACTACAGCTTCGAGCGGTTCGCGGACCCCATTCGCGCCACGGGCGCCGAGTACAGGGCGTACAAGGAGTTTCCGGAGATGCCGGCCTCCACCAGCGTCCGCATGCCGGAGATGCTGCCGATCCTGTCAGGGGCGACCGAGGCGATCCTCGACAACGAGCTGCCCGACGCCGTCGCCGAGAACCCGGACTACATCATTCACGACTGCCTGGCGATCTGGGGCGCGGAGGTCGCTCGGCTGATCGGCGTTCCCCGCATGGCCACCTTTCCGACTTTCCTGGCGAATCGCTCGGTGGAGAAGTTCGCCCGCGGCGTGATGCCGCGCGAGCTGCTGCCCGGCCGGTCGGGCCTGCGGATCACGGACGTCCCCATGCTCTGGACGGTCTTCCAGCAGCGCCGCCGGACTACCCGCAAGCACGGGCTGGAGTACAAGAAGGTGCTGGAGCTGATGCACGCCGACTTCAACGTGGTGTTCACGACGCGCCGGTTGCAGCCCTTCGCCGAGGAGTTCGACGAGCGCTTCTGCTTCATCGGCTCGCCGACCGTGGAGCGCGAGGAGCAGACGCCGTTTCCGTTCGAGCTGCTCACCGGCGCCCCGTTGATCTATGTCTCCCTGGGAACCCTGTTCAACGACCGGCCGGAGTTCTTCCAAGCCTGTTTTGAGGCCTTCGGGGACATGGACGTGCAGGTGCTGCTGTGCCGCGGCAAGCAGAACGCGGCGCTCGACGCCCTCGAGGCCCCCGCCAATTTCCTTGTTCGCGATTACGTGCCGCAGGTCTCCCTGCTCAAGCGTTCGGCGGCGTTCGTCACGCACGGCGGCATCTCCGGCGCCTCCGAAGGCCTCATCTGCGGGGTGCCGCAAGTCTTCCTGCCGCAAATTTGGGACGGCTATCTGATGGCGCACCAGATCACGGCCGCCGGGGGCGGCGTGATGCTGCCGCAGCCGCCGACGGCCCGCGACCTGCGCGAGGCCGTGGAGAAGGTGCTCCGCGACCCGAGCTTCCGCGAGAAGAGCCTGGAGCTGGGCCGCGGCTTGGTGGAGGCCGGCGGAGCCCGGCGCGCCGCCGAAGAGATGCTCCGCTGGACTCGCCAACGGCTGCCGGCGCTGACCTCGGCCTAGGGGCGGAGGTGTTTGCGCGCCAGCTCCAGGTGGCGGCGCATCACGTCCAGCACGAACTTCGGTTCCACGGGGCCGTGCGGCTGGCGCGGGTAGACGACCATCTCGGTCTCCACCCCGCGTCGCTTGAGGGCCGTGTAGAGCTCGTAGCCCTGGGAGATCGGCACCCGCTCGTCGGACTCGCCGTGCAGCACCAGCGTAGGCGTCTTCACCCGGTCCACGTAGCGCATGGGGGAGTGCTTGGCGTAGGCCTCGAACTGCTCCCAAGGCTCGCCCGAGAAGTAGTCCGGGATGAATGACGGGATGTCGGCCGTGCCGGTGAAGCTCCACAGGTTCGTCACCGCTGCGCCCGCCGCGGCCACTCGAAAACGGTCGGTCTGGCCGATCACCCAGGCCGTCATGAACCCTCCGTAGCTCCAGCCCATCACCGCCATGCGGTCCGGGTCCGCCACGCCCATCTCGATCACGTGATCCACGCCGGCCATCACGTCTTCGTAGTCGCCGCCGCCCCAGTCGTCCACGTTGGCCAGGCGAAACTTCTGGCCGTAGCCGCTCGAGCCGCGGGGGTTCGGCCGCAGGACCGCAAAGCCCTCCGACGCGAAGGCCGCGACCGGGTACAGGCCGCGCGCTCCGACGTAGGTCTCTTGGAAGACGCCCATCGGGCCGCCGTGGACGTTCAGAATCAGCGGATAGCGCCGCCCCTCCTGGTAGCCCACGGGGTAGGTCAGCAAGCCCTCCACCTCCTGGCCGTCGGGAGACTTCCAACGGATCGCCTCGCTGCGCCCGAGAGCCGGCTTGGGGAGCTTCTCGTTCACGGCGCTGAGCTTCTTCGGCGCTCCTGCGCGCAACTCCACCCAGTAGGCCTCCGGCGCCTCGGTGAGGCTTTCCAGCGCAAAGCCCAAGCGCTTGCCGGTGGCGTCCAGCCGCGCGGCGCCGCCGTAGCTCGAGATCGCGCCCTCCGGCGCATACACGGTCTCTTGCGAGCCGTCGAGGCTCATCGAGCGCACCACGTTGCGGACCCGTGACGTTGCGGTGAACAGCACCCGCCTGCCGTCGGCTGACCAGCCCAGCAGGGAGGTCCCGCGCCCGCACTCATCGGGCTGCGTGTCGGGCAGATCGACGATCTTGCCGCCCTCGCGCGTGAGTACGGACATCGTGCAGACTCCGCCCCAGCGGGCGGGCTGCGGAGACCACAGGAACGCCAGCTTGCCGCCATCGGGGGAATAGCGAGGGTTCGTCGCGCCGATGCGGCCGTCGCCGAGCGTCCGGGCTGCGCCGTCCGCGGCCGTGATCTCCCGCAGGACGGCCGTCCGCCAGTCGTCCGCCAGAGAGCTTTCTTGCGCGATGACGGCGATGCTCGCGGAATCCGGCGACCAGACCGCCTCCACGATGTCCTCGGAGCCGTCGGTCAGCGCCCGCGGCTCGCCTTGCGCCAGGCCGTCGCGCAGCTCCGCCAGCCACAGAGTGGAGTTGCCGTCGTCGTGATCCACCATACGAAAGTCCGCCTTCTGCTTGACGGCCTTCTCGCGGTCCGTGTCCTTCTTGCGGCCTCGAAACGCGATGTGGCGGCCGTCGGGCGAGAGGGCAAAGCCGGCGATCGAGCCTTTCCAGGGAAGGACTCGCTGGGCCTCGCCTCCGTCCACGGGGATGCGCCAGAGCTCCGTGCCCTCGCCGCGCTTGGCCCGGAAGTACACGGCGTCGGAGTTGGGGGAAAACTGCGGCTCCGAGGCGCTGGACTGGCCGCGGGTGAGCTGTATCCTCCGCCGACCGTCGGTGCTCGCCAGGTGGAGCTGCGTCCGCATCTCGCTCGTCTGGTCGTCCATCACGGCCTCGGTGACCGTGTAGACCAACCAGCGCCCGTCGGCGGAGGGAAGGGCCTCGCCAATGGTCCGCACCTCCATCGAGAGCTCGGGGGTCCACTTTTCCTGGCCGAGCAGCGCAAGGGGTAGAACGAGGAGGAGCAGGGGCAAACGCATGGCAAAATTGTATCCAAGCAGCGGGGCCGCGCCGCGGCCGAAAGTCGCGAAGGGTCAGGCTTGGACCGTGGGCCGGAACCCCGGTTTGCGGCGCGCCTTCGTTTGCTGCTCGAAGGCGTACGCCAGCCGCAGCAAGGTCTGTTCGCTCCAAGCCGGTCCGAAGAACGACAAACCCACCGGCAGCCCATGCACGGCGCCCATTGGAACCGTGACGTTGGGATAGCCGGCGATGGCCGCTGCCGAGGAGCTTCCGCCCGAGCTGGGGTCGCCGCGGACGAGGTCTGTGGCCCAAGATGGGCCGGTCGTGGGCGCGACGATCGTCTGAATGCCGTGTTCGCTGATCGGCCCGTCGATGGATGCGCGCGATAGGCGCTGGATCAGGGCCACCGCGTCGAGGTAGGCCTTCTCGGTCAGCGGCCCCTTCTCTTGCGATTCCTCGAGGATGCCTTGATCGAACCAAACCAGCTCGCGGTCCGCGTGGGCCTTGTTGAAGTCGATCACGCCGGCCAGGTCCCGGACCGCTATCGAGGGGTCGAGCCCGGCCAGGTAGCGGTTCAGCCCGTCCTTGAATTCAAACTCCAGCACGTCGAGCGGCGCCCGGCCGGCCTGCTCGCGAGGCAGCCCGGTTTCGATCTCGATCAGCTCGGCGCCGGCGGCCCGCAGGGCCTTCAACGCCTCCTCGAACAGTGGCCGCACCAAGTCCCCGGTCCCGTCGAAGCCTCGGCCCACGCCGATGCGGGCTCCACGCAGAGCGCCCGCATCGAGCGCCGCCGCGTAGTCCGCAGACGCCTGCGCGACGCTGCGGTCAGCGATGGCGCCCAGCAGCAGCGCCGCGTCGCGGACCGTGCGCGTCATCGGCCCGGCGGTGTCCTGCGAATGCGAAATGGGGATGATGCCGGCCTGACTCACCAAGCCCACCGTGGGTTTGACGCCAACGAGCCCGTTGATCGACGAAGGGCAGGTGATCGAACCGTTCGTCTCGGTGCCGATGGCCCCCGCGCACAGATTGGCCGAGGCCCCGGCGCCGGAGCCCGAGCTCGAGCCGCAGGTGTTGTGGTCGAGCGCGTAAGGGTTGCGCGTCAGCCCTCCGCGTCCGCTCCAGCCGCTGGTCGAATCGAACGAGCGGAAGTTGGCCCACTCGCTCAGGTTCGTCTTGCCCAGCAGCACCGCACCCGCTTCCCGCAGCGCAGCCGCTACGGCGGCGTCCTGCTTGGCGTGGGAGCCCTCCAGGGCCAGCGACCCCGCCGTGGTCTGCATCCGGTCGCCGGTGTCGATGTTGTCCTTGATCAGCAGCGGCAGGCCGTGCAGAGGACCCCTCAGACGCCCCTCCGCCCGCTCGCGGTCCAGCGCCTCGGCGATCGCTTCCGCCTCGGGATTGATCTCGATCACGGAGTTCAGGGCCGGACCTTGGCGGTCGATCTGCTCGATGCGCTCCAGGTACAGCCGAGTCAGCTCCGCGGCGCTGCGCTCGCCGGAGCTCTGCATTCGCAGCAAGTCGTCGAAGGTCGCCTCGTCCAGCTCGAACTCGCCGACCGCGGCCGGGGATGGTTGCGACTGCGGAGCTTCGCCGCAGGAGGCCGCGGCGAGCGCGGCGGAGAGGGTCAGAAAATGGCGGCGGGTGAGGTCGATCGGCATCAGGTGGTGAGAATCCGCGCCAGCGCGGACGGCAAGATGTTACCGCCGCTGAGCACGAAGACGAGGTCCAGGCCCTGGCGGTCGATCCTTCCGGCCAGAGCTGCGGCGACGCCCACGGCTCCTCCTCCTTCGACCACGAGCTTTTCCTCGACGGCGAGCCAGCGCACGGCGGCTTCGATCTCGTCTTCGCTGACGAGCACGACGTCATCGACCCAACGCTGGACGATGGGGAACGTGAGGTCGCCCGGAGCGGCGACTTGCAAAGCGTCGGCAAGCGACGGGTTCGGGCTCGTCGTCACGATCTCTCCGGCGTCGAGCGCCACCCTCCACGCCGGGCTGGCAGCGGCCTGTACGCCGATCACGCGGCAGCCGGGCCGCAGCTCCTTGACGGCCGTCGCGATCCCCGAGATCAGCCCGCCGCCGCTCATCGGTACGACCACGCAGAAGGCTTCGGGCAACTGATCCAGCAGCTCCAGCCCGAGCGTGCCGTCGCCGGTCACGGTCTCCGGGGAGTTGTAGGCGCTCAACACCAGGGCGCCGGTCTCGGCGTGGATGCGCTGCACCGTCTGCAGGCGCGCCTCGAAGTTCGCGGCGCAATCCACCACTTCGGCTCCCAGCGCGCGCGTCCGGTCCCGCTTGAAGGCCGAAGCGCTGCTCATCATCACGATGCGGGCGTGAACGTCCAGCTCGCGGGCGGCATAGGCCACGGCTTGGGCGAAGTTGCCGGACGAGGAGGTGACGACGCCGTTCGAGCGGGCCGCGTCCAGACCCGCCAGCACGGAGTTGAACGCCGGACGCACCTTGAAGGCGCCGGTCGGCTGCAGGGTCTCGAGCTTGCAGTGTACGGACGCCCCCAATCGTCGCGACAGGGCGTCCCGGCGAACCAGCGGCGTGGGGGATAGATAGGGGCTCAGGCGCTGGCGGGCGGCGCGAATGGCGCTCAACATCTCCACAGTCTACGCGGCGGGAGCGGGGCTTCGCGACCCGCCTATTCCGGCGGCTTCTTCAGAGCCAGCTTGGCGATGCTGTGCAGGATGGGCTGAAACTTCGGCTCGTCCGGTTCGGAGCCGTAGGAGAAAGGGTAGACGCCGGCGTCCTGCGGAGCCGAAAAGATGGCTCCGGCGGCACGGTCGGCCGCGGCGGCGTCCAGCGGTTCCGCGCCGAACAGCAGCACGGGCCGCTCTACTTCTTCGTGCTGCCCCAAAGCGTGCGCCCTGTACGAGGCCTCGGACTGTCCGCCGCGCAGCAGGATCACGTCGCACAGCTTGGCCAACGAGCTGGGGTAGGCGAGGGCGTTGCCGCCGGTCGCGCCGATGGGCAGCGTGAAAGCCGCTGAGTTGAACTGGTCGCGGACGTCGATGACTAGGCTGCCGATGTTGCGCGGGATGAAGCGGCCGAAATCCCACAGCTCCGCTTCCAGGTCCCAGCGGTCGGCGATGTCGATGATGACGTTGCGGGCGTCCTGCTCGATCAGCCAGCGCGTCATGTTCCGCGCGGCGGCTACGATCGCCTCCGGCGATTCGAAGACCTCGTCCTGGTCCGGCGTAAAGTACGTCAGGGCGACCACGATGCCGAGCTTGTTAGCGGCTTCCAGCAGCCGCGCCAGCCGTTCGGTCCAGGCGGGAATCAACGTCCCGTCGGGCTGGAAGGCGCCGATCAGGGCGCCGTGCTTCTTTCCGTCTCGCGCCTGGCCGCTGCGGGCCTCCGGCCCGTCGTAGGGCTTGGCGTCCCCCTGTAGGTTGACGGCGACGACGGTGACTCCGTAGCGGTGGTACCTCTCCAGCGCGGCGATGGCGCGGTCGGTATTGGCGTCCGGGGTGAAGGACTCGTCCTCTAGAAACTCATCATCGAACAGCGCGTACGTGGCCCTTACGCCCAGCAGCTTGCCCCGGACCTGCTTGCGGAAGTGGCCGATCTGATAGGTGTGGGTCCATTCCCCGCGCGGCGACGTGCGCTGGTAGAAGCTCTTCTCGTCGTAGCGCGGCCCCAGCATCGACCCGGTGGCGATCTCGACCGCACCGAGCGAGACGGGCCAAGCCAACACAGACAGCAGCAGACAGCGGAGACCGGCGTTCATGGACGATAGGCGAGAGCTACCCGTCAGGACGTCTCCGGTCCGTGCGCCGCGAGACAGTAGCGCATGGTAGCACGCGCCTTCGGGGCCGGTCAGTTCTGGGATTCGGCCGCCAACAGGGCCAGCTCGACCCGGCTGTTCACGTCGAGCTTGTCGAAGATGTGGCGCACATGATTCTTCACCGTGTGGCCGCTGATCTGCAGCTCCGAGGCGATGCGCCGATAGGGTTCGCCGCGCGCCACCAGCGCCGCGATCTGGCGTTCCCTCGGGGTCAAGCTCGTCAGATCCCCGGCCGGCAAGGTCGTGGTCCGACGCTCATCCATGTAGCGCTCCACGGCGGGGTCGTACCAGCGCAGGCCCCGGCTCACCGAGCGGATGGCTTCACACAACTTGGGGCCCGGCGTCCGTTGCCCCACGATGGCGCTGGCGCCGCCCCGCACCGCCGCCACCTGGTCATCGACGGGCTCGCCCTGGCTGAGGGCGACGATGCGAATCTCCGGCCGCCTCTGGAGCAGTTCGGCGATCTTACGGAACGGCGGCGGCTCCAGCAACTGCAGCGAAACGAGGGCGGCCTGCGGAGCGACGGGCCCGAGTTTCGTAAGCAGGTCGGCATACGACGCCGCCTCGTCGGCCGCGATTAGGTCGGTTGTATCGGCCATAAGAGCCGTTAATGCGGCGCGAACGAGCGCTTGCGGATGAGCGATCAAAACGCGAATGCCGTCGTTACGGGGTCCAAGCATCGGAATCGGGTCCTCGAGCCCCTCTTATCGGCTGCTCGTTCCCGACCATTCGCCCTCCGCGCCACACGGTGTTTTATACTCCTCTTGTTTCGTCCCTCTGTTATTGGTCCGACATGAAATTGACGCTTTTGACGCTTCGTGGGCCTACGGGTCGCGAGTGGTATGGCTTTGATCGTTTTCCAATTCGGATAGGCCGCCGGCCCGACAACGAAATATCGATCTCCGATCCGTCCGTGTCTCGCTACCACTGCGAGATCGTTCTGCGGCGCGGAGCGCTGTGGGTTGCCGACTTGGGCAGCGCCAACGGCATCCTGGTCAATGACCAGCGAGTCGAAGAATCCGAAGTCTCCGACGGTGACGAGATCACAGTTGGTTTGGCGCGTTTTCGGCTCTCCGTCGGCGACGACAGTACGAAAACTGACCTGGATTGGTCTCCCGAAGTGGCTTTGAGTCGTATGCACACTGTCGTGCTCGACCCGGCCAAGGCTGCCTATTTACCCAGCGCGCCCCCTGGAGAAAGCCGCGCCGAACGAGATTTGCAGGTGCTGCTGGATCTCTGTTTGGCGCTCCAGGCAAGGCTGCCGGCCGGCGAAAGCGCCCTGCGGTTGCTCGAATCGCTGCAAAAGGCGCTGCCTTACCGCGCCGGAATGGTGGTGCTCACGGAGCCCGGAACCGGTCGCGTCGTGCGCAGGGATGTGCTGCCAAGCGACCACGACGGGGCCTTGGATGTTTCGGAAGCGCTGGAAGGTCGATCCCAAATTGAGGGGGGGCGCCTGACGACGCCTCTGATCGTCAACCGAAACTGTGTGGGAGCCGTCGCGGTCGAGTCGGACGGCCGCGCGGAGCTCGATCGACAGCATCTGAACCTAGCCGCAGCGGCGGCCGCCGTGACCGCCGCTGCGATCGACAACGCCAACCGCCAGACGCGTCTCACGCTGCGCGCCCGGCTGCTGGAAGAGGAACGCTTCGGAGGCGCCGTGCTGGCCGGAGACAGCGCCGCCGCACGCGAGGTGCGGAGGCGCATCGAGGACGCCGCCGCGAGCGGATCGCCGGTGTTGATCCAGGGCCCGCCCGGGATCGGCAAGGAAGTCGCGGCCCGGTCCATCCACACGCAGAGCGCTTCCGGCGAGGGGCCGTTCGTGCACGTGCGCTGCCTGGTGCACACCCAGGATGAGCTGGAGCGCATCCTCTTTGGCGTGGAGAGCGCTGTTAGCGTTAAGCCCGGTGCGTTCGAGCACGCCGAAGGCGGCACGCTGCTGCTCGACCGCATCGAAGGGTTCGGTCCGGAGTTGCAAACGCGCTTTTTGGAGGTGCTGGACCGCGGCGAATACTTTCGCCTGGGCGGCACGGAGCGTCTGCTGGTCCGCTTCCGCACCATCGTCGCGGCCCGCCTCGAGCTGACGGACTGGGCTCGAACGGGCAAGTTTCTCCACGAGCTCTATCTGCGCATCAGCGAGCGAAGGCTGGTGATGAAGGGGCTCCGGGAGCGGCCGGCGGACATTCCGGCCATCGCGACGGCGGTCGCGCATACGCTCAGCGACCGCGCAGGCAGACCCTTCATGGGTATTACCAACTCGGCCATGGCGGCCTTGACCATGTACGACTGGCCGGACAACGCCCGGGAGCTGGAGAGAGTTCTCCAAGTGGCCGAAGGGCGTCGCGCCGGGACGGAGATAGAATTGGAAGATCTACCTGAGGACGTAGCGGAGGCCCTGAACCCCGACTTGCGGGGCGGGTATCACGAGGAGGTTCGCGAGGCGCGCCGGCAGATTATTCTCAACGCCATGGAACGCGCCCGCTGCTCATACAGCGAGGCTGCGGAGATCCTCAAGATCAACCGCACCTACCTGCACAGGCTCATTAGCAATCTCGACCTACGCGACGAGATCGCCGAACGCTGCGGGGGCAGGGAATAGCCTGGCCGGCGGCGAGGGGGCTCTATTACGCCGCGCTCTGGAACGAGCGCGCGCGGTAGAGCCACTCTACGATATTGCCCTCGTGCGGCTGGAGCCAATCGAGCTTCGTCGTCGGCACCGGCCCGAAGTTCAGCCGGTCGATGTCGATCGAATCCATCAGCTTGCGCCGAAACGACTCGTCCTCGGTGATGGCCGTGGCGACCAGCGTGTAGCCGACCTTGCCCAGCATCTCTTCTTGCGGGCACTCGACCACGTTCACGAAGGGAAACATGAACTCCTTGGAGACGATGGGCGAGTCCGGGCCGCCCGCGTAGACGACCGTCGGCAACAGGTACGAGCAGCGCTCGCGGGTGACGGCGCGTGACCCGCCGCGAATGGCCTGTGTGAGGTCCTCGGCGCCGGACTGATCGAGCTCGTTGTCGATCAGCTCCGAGATGGCCTCGCCCACGCCCGCCACCGTGAAGGCGGCCAGCGGTGCATCGGGGTGCTCGGGCGGCAGCGGCTGTACCTTCGCCAGCCGCTCGGCCAGCGCCTGCGCGATCTCGCGGCCGTGCCGCGGCGTCCAAATCGACGAGCAGTTGATGCAACTGCGGCCGGAATTGAGCAGCACGCTCTGCTCCATCACGTCGAGATACTGTTCCCAATCGTCGGCGGCGTCCTCGCCCAGGATGATCTTGCTCCAGCCGGGGCCGTGCACCTGCACGCCCGGGTTGCCGGCGTACTTGTCCACCGTCGGCTGGCCGCCGAAGATCATCGTGCGGCTGCAGGCGCCCATCACGGCCGGACCAGCGTCGGGACCGCTGGGATAGACCGAGATGGCCTGCTTCGGCACGCCCGCCTTGAACAGCGCCTGGGCCATGCGATACGGCGTCCAGGGCTCCTGTGCGCCGGGCTTGAGCACCAGCCCGATCTGCATCGGAATCACCGGCAGCCACAGGGAATGCACGCCCGGGGAGTTCGACGGCAGCACGCAGCCCAGCACGTCCGTCTGCGCCTGGTAGCTCAGCAGCCGCCCGGCCGAATCATACCCGTAGCCCTTGGAGAGGATCTCGAGGTCGAGCCCGCGGGTGAGCGAATCGAGGATCTCGCCCATGTGGCTGAGCACGAAGGCCAGCTTGCCCATGTTCGTGCGGCACATCTGCTCCGGCAAGCCGGTGGTGGCGGACTGGCAGTGCACGAACTGCTCCGGCGTCTGCCCGTCGTCGCCGATGGGCAGCTCGTCCTTCATGAAGATGTCCGCCGCGGCGGCGCACATCGCCACCAGTTGCTTGGGCGGAATCTCGCGCAGCACGTCGCGAGCGCGCTGGGCGTGCCGCATGTCGCGGCGAATGATCATGCCGGTGGTCTGCGAGAACTCCGCAATCGTCTCTCCGGTATCGAAGTGAACGACGGTGTCGACGTCCAGCGAACGGTAGGGCTGTCCCCAGCGCAGGATGGGCAGATGGATCATGACGGTTGCAGGCTCTCCTCGAAGTTCCTCATGATATCGCGCGTCGATAGCGGCGCACATACTCCGGCGGCTCGATTCCGGCCGGTAGATCCGGCGCGGGCTCGCCGGGCGCCGCATCCAGCCGCACCGGAATGACGCCGGCCCAGAAGCCCAGGTCCATGTCCTCCTCGTCATCCTTGGGCGGCCCGGTGCGGACCTTCGCCGAAACCTCGTCGATCGGAAGCGCCGCGACGAGCGTCGCGTCGAGCTCCTTGTCGTTGGGCGGACGGCTTCCCGCGGCGCGGCCTGGGACAATGTGTTCCACGATCCGCTCGAGCGCCGCCAGCTTCTCCGCTCGGTCCGTCACCTCGACGGGACGGCCGTACAGGACCACCGAGCGGTAATTGAAGCTGTGGTGGAAGGCCGAACGCGCCAGCACCAGCCCGTCGAGCAGCGTCACGCAGACCGTCATCTCCGACGACAGCGCCGCCAGCAGCGCGGCGTTCTTGCGCGAGCCGTGCAGCAGCAGGCGTCCGCCGTCGCGCGCGTAGCCGGTCGGCAGGACGCACGGTCGTCCGGCTTCGTCGCAGAACGAGACGTGGCAGATGAGGCCTTCGTCCAGGATGGCTTCGATCACGGCGCGGTCGAAGACGCCGCGCTGGGGGAGCCGCCGCAAACGGGTCCTGTCGGTCGGCGCGATCTGTTCGCTCATGCCGCCCATTGTTTCAGAAGGAAACGTTTCGCTTGTACCAAGGATCAGTCTTTCGCTCTACTAAGATCCAACTATGCCCTGCTGCGCCATTCTCATCCTCCTGTTCCTGGGGCCTCGCCTGGCGATCGTCTTGTTCGCGCTGTTCTCCACCTTCTTCGAGAGACCGTTCGACGGACTGCTGCTGCCGGTGCTCGGCTTCATCTTCATGCCCTGGACGCTGCTGGCGTACGCTTGGGCCATCAACTCAGCGGGGCAGGTTTCGGGAATCTATCTGGTGGTGGTGATCCTGGCGGCGTTGGTAGATCTGGGCGTAGTCGGCGGCGGCGCAACCCAGCGGCGCCGAGCGGACTGACGCCGCACTACCCACGGAGCCCGGCCAGCCACGAGCGGGTGCCGAACTCTCGGCACGACTGCGTCGCCACGTCGGCCGCAAACGCCAGCGCGTCGGGAAAGGCCTTCCCGAGAGCGACTGCATAGGCAAAGGCGCCGTGAAAGAAGTCGCCGGCGCCGAGGGTGTCCACGGCCTCGATGCGCTCCACCGGCGTCTCGCCCCCGGCGCCGGCCGTCTCCCACAGGATGGACGAGCCGCCGCGGGTGACGGCTCGGTGCGGTGCGCCCCGCCGGGCCAAGTCTCGCAGTAACGCGTCGTGGTCGGCGATTCCGGGAGGGAAGAAATCCTCGGAGCAGACCACGAAATCGACGGTCGCGAGGGCCTCGTCCAGCCCGTCCTTCCAGCTCCCGGCGTCAATGGCCGACGGAATTCCTCGACGCCGGGCTCCCCGGGCGGCTTCGGCTCCGGCCCGCAGCAAGTGTCCGTCGATCAGTAGGACGTCAGTGGGCGGATCAAAGTCCGCCTCGGCGAACCCCACGTCCGGCAGACCGCTCGCCGCTGTGGAGACAACGGTGCGGTCGCCCCCCGGGTCGCTCACCAGGATCGACGCCATCGGGGGCAACCCTTCGAACTCCGGCGCCGCGTCCAGCACTTCCACGCCTTGCCCCTCCAACTCCTGGCGCACCATGGCGGCCAGAGGGTGGCAGCCGATCGGCGTCCTCAGCCGGGCCGCTCCGCCGAGCGCCGCGAAAACCACGGCGGCGTTCGCCGATGGACCGCCCGCAAAGACGGCTCGTTCGGACACCACGTTCTTGCTGTTGACACGCGGGTAACCCCGCACCCGCCAGACCAGGTCCAGCGTGCTCAGACCCACGAACAGTCCCGAAGGAGCGGCCATCGCGAGCTTCCGAGTATACTCGTTGCGACCTACCGCGCCCACGCTGCATCCAACCAACAGCCACTATCACCCTATTCTCGATGGGGAATGAGTAGATGGCCCTTTTCTTGGTAGGATAAGGTGCAGAACGAGGCCCAGAACAAAACTATGGCGAAGATCTTGATTCCCACGCCCTTGCGGCAGTACGCCGGCGGCTCCGACGCCGTCCAGGTGGAGGCCGCGACGGCCGGCGAAGCGCTCGAACAGCTCGTCTCGCTGCACCCTGATCTGAAGAAGCAACTCTTCAACGACGAAGGCCGCCTGCGCAGCTTCGTCAACGTCTATGTCAGCGATGAGGACATCCGCTATTTGGAGCGGGACAAGACGCCGGTGAAGGCTGACGACACTCTCTCGATCGTGCCTTCGATCGCCGGCGGGAGGTAACGAATGGCCACAGCCACGATGACTCCGGCGGCGGCTCTGCCGGAGCTCACGAACGAAGAAATCCTGCGCTACAGCCGGCACCTGATCCTGCCCGAGGTGGGTATGGAAGGGCAGCGCCGGCTCAAAGCCGCGAAGGTGCTGATGGTGGGCACCGGCGGCCTCGGCGCGCCGCTGGGGATGTACTTGGCCGCGGTCGGCGTCGGCCGCATCGGCATCGTGGACTTCGACACCGTCGACGTCACGAACCTGCAACGCCAGATCATCCACGGCCAGAAGGACATCGGCCGCAAGAAGATCGACTCGGCGGCGGAGACGATGCAAGACATCAATCCGTACCTCGAGATCGTGAAGCACGAGACGTTTTTGACGTCCGCCAACGCGCTCGACATCATCAAGGACTACGACGTGGTCGTCGACGGGACCGACAACTTCCCGACCCGCTACCTCGTCAACGACGCCTGCGTTCTGCTCAACAAGCCGAACGCCTACGGCTCGATCTTCCGCTTCGAGGGCCAGGCCACGGTCTTCCACCACGAGGATGGCCCCTGCTACCGCTGCCTCTACCCGGAGCCGCCCCCGCCGGGGCTGGTTCCGAGCTGCGCCGAGGGCGGCGTGCTGGGCATTTTGCCGGCGATCATCGGCTCCATCCAGGCGACAGAGACGGTCAAGCTGATCCTCGGCAAGGGCGAGACGCTGAAGGGCCGCCTGCTGCTGTATGACTCGTTGAACATGAAGTTCCGCGAGCTGAAGCTGCGCCGGAACCCGGAGTGCCCGGTGTGCGGCGACCATCCGACGGTCACCGAGCTGATCGACTACCAAGAGTTCTGCGGCATTCCGCAGCAGGCCGCCAAAGAGGCCGAACAGGAGGGCAAATTGTCGGAGATTACACCGCTGGAGCTCAAGGCGAAGCTGGACGCGGGCGAGCCGATCTTCGTGCTCGACGTGCGCGAGCCTCACGAGTACGAGATCGCTCGCATCGAGGGCACGACCCTGATCCCGCTCGGCCAACTGGCCCGCCGCGTCGAGGAGCTCGACTCCACGGCCGACATCGTGATCCACTGCAAGTCCGGCATGCGCTCGGCCAAAGCGCAGCGCCTGCTCAAGGACATGGGCTTCTCGCGGGTCACCAACCTCACCGGCGGCATCCTGCGCTGGAGCGAGGACGTGGACCCGGACGTCCCGCAGTACTAACGGCGCGACCGGTCTCCGCCGAATCAAATTGAAAGGGCCTCCGGCTGCGCAGCCGGAGGCCCTTTCCGCATTCTCGGAGCGCGATCAGTAGCCGCCCAGCGCGACCACGCCCGGCAACTGGCTGCCGGCCAGAAATTCGAGCGACGCGCCGCCTCCGGTGGAGACGTGGCTGACCTGCTTGGTCACGCCGGCCTTCTTGACGGCCTTCTCCGAATCGCCGCCGCCGATGATCGAGACCGCGTCCGATTCCGCGACCGCGTGCGCCACCGCCAGCGTACCGGCGGCGAAGGGCTCCATCTCGAAGACGCCCATGGGGCCGTTCCAGACGATCAGCTTCGCGGCGGCGATTTCCTTGCGATACAGCTCGATGGTCTCCGGACCGATGTCCAGACCCATCCAACCGGCGGGGATGGCCTCGGTCGTCGCCGTCGTCTTGGTCTCGGCGTCGACCGAGAAAGCCGAGGCGATCACCTGATCGACGGGCAGCAGCAGCTTGCCTTCGCCCTTGGCCATGGTCTCCTTGGCCAGGTCCAGCTTCTCTTCCTCCACCAGCGAACCGCCCACGTCGACGCCCTTGGCCTTCAGGAACGTGTAGGTCATGGCGCCGCCGATGAGCACCTTGTCGGCCAGCTTGAGGAAGTTCTCGATCACGTCGATCTTGCCGGAGATCTTTGCGCCGCCGACGATCGCCACGTAGGGATGCTGTGGGTTCGAGACGGCCATCGCCAGGTACTCGAGCTCCTTCTTCATCAGCAGGCCGGCGGCCGCCTCGGACACGTACTTTACAATGCCTTCGGTGGAGGCGTGGGCGCGGTGCGCGGCGCCGAACGCGTCGTTCACATAGACGTCGCACAGGCCGGCGAGCTGCTTGGCGAAGGCCTCGTCGTTGGCCTCTTCCTCGGCGTGAAAGCGCAGGTTCTCGAGCAGCAGCACCTGGCCGGGCTGCAACGCCGCCGCCATCGCTTCGACCTCGGGGCCCACGCAGTCCGGCGCCTGCTGGACCGGGATGCCCAAGATCTCGCTGAGGCGCTGCGACGCCGGCGCGAGCGACATCTTCGGGTTCGGCTTACCCTTCGGACGCCCCAAGTGGGACGCCAAGATCAACGACGCGCCGCGATCCAGTACGGCCTGGATCGTCGGTACGGCCGCGCGGATGCGCGTATCCGAGGTGATGGTCGTTCCATCTTCGGCCAGGGGGACATTGAAGTCGACCCGCATGAACACTTTGCGGCCGGCCAGATTGAGGTCATCAATGGTCTTGTAGGGCATCTCAGCCACCATCTTGCCATACGCTCCGGCGTGGCGGCGCGGAGCCGGGATTTCTCGGTTGTGAGCCTCACAGACGGCCGATAAACTAGGCAGAGATGGTCTATGTGGGCTACTTGACGTCGTTGCTGTACCTGCTGGTGCGGGTCAGCCGCTGCACGGACTACTTCGGTTACGTGCTGGCCCACTTGCGGGTGCCGTTCGCGATTCTGGGCTTGGGTATTCTGGCGGCCATTGTGACCGGCCGGATCTTCAACGCCATGCTGTCAAAGCAGGGTGCGCGGGTGCTGGGTTTGACGTTCTTGTTCCTGCTCAGCTCGGCCTTCAGTCTGTGGCCCGGCGGCAGCGTGCACCAACTGCGCGAGCTCTGGCCGCCGAACCTGATGCTGTTTCTGATCCTGGCGTCGTTCTTGACCACTCTCCAGGGGCTCCGCACGGCGGTTGTGATGGTGGGCCTGGGCGTGGGGATGTCGGCCGCGTACGGGCAACTCATCGGGCAGACCCAGGACGGGCGCATGGCGGCGGGCAACATGTCCTACGGCAACCCCAACGACTACGCTCTGGTGTTATTGCTCGGCATGCCGCCGATGCTGTATCTGATCGCGGACAAGACGCGCCCCATCTGGCTCCGGCTGCTCATGATTCCGCTGCTGGGCGTTACGGTTCTGGGGTTCGTGGGTACGGGCTCCCGCGGCGGACTCCTCGGTTTCTGCGTCATGTCGGTGTTCGTGCTGCTGCACATGTCCTGGTCCGCTCGGATCAACGCCGTGGTCGCCGCCGTCTTCCTGGCGATTTGCGGCATCGCAGCCGCCCCGCGGGCGACTCTGCAACGGCTGTCGACCTTTCTGGAAGTGCAGCAGCCGTCGCAGGAGCAGTTCATGTCGGCTCAGTTCGACCAGGGAGAGGGTGGCGCCGAGGGCGGAGAGGACCTCACCGTGACGGCCGCGGCCTCGGCGCGCGGACGGCTGCACTTGGTGGAGCAGGCGATCCAGGTGACCGCGCAGCACCCGCTGCTGGGTTCCGGCTTTGGGATGTTCATGGTGGCGGAGAACTCCCTGGCGCAGGATCAGGGCTATCATCGCGGTTCTTGGAAGGGTACTCACAACATGTACTTGCAGATGTCGAGCGAGAACGGGCTACCGGCCTTCTTTCTGTTCTTGACGATCATCTACTCCGCCTGGAAGACTCTCCGACGGCATCGGCAACTGGGCCCCAACCCGAGCCGCAACCAGATCGAGATGCGCAACATCAGCTTCGTCTTCAGCGCCTCGATGGTCGCCTTCCTGGTGTCGTCCACCTTCTTGACCGTGGCCTACGATTTCTTCGTCATGATGTTCGCCGCCGTGGCCGTCGGCTTCGACAACGTCGCGCTGCTCGAGCAGCAGCGGATCGCGCGCGAAGAACAGGAAGCGGGGGCCGAGACGCCCAGCGGGCGGCGGGACTGGGCGCCGGAACCCGTCGGCGTCGGCGCCTACAGCCGGGGCCTTTCCTAGGGCCCTTCGCGGCCTGGATTTCGAAATTACCGAACTATTACAGTTCCCTACACAAAGGGGACCGATGGGGTTGATAGCGTAAAGCTTCAGACCACGCGAGAACCTCTGTGACAGTCTCTGAACGCACCTTCAACAACCGCAAAAAAGTCAACTGGGTGACTCTGATCGCGATGGCGATCTTCCACGTGCTGGCCGTGATGGCATTCTTCTACGTGGACTGGGGCGCCATCGCTCTGGCCGCGGCGCTGCACTGGCTGGCCATCGGCTGGGGCATCGGTTTGGGCTACCACCGGCTGCACACCCACCGCTCCTACTCCGCGCCCAAGTGGTTCGAGTACTTTCTGGCGGTTTGCGGCACGTTGACGCTCGAAGGCGGTCCGATCTTCTGGGTCGCAGTGCACCGTATCCATCACCAGAAGTCCGACCAGGAAGGCGACCCGCACACGCCGCGCGACGGCCGCTGGTGGGCGCACATGCTCTGGACTCTGTTCGGCGAGTCCCTGCACTCCAACACGAAGGCTCTCGAGAAGTACGCTCCGGATCTGGCGAAGGACCCCTTCTACCGCGCCCTCAACAAGTGGCACTGGGTTCCGCTGACCGCGCTAGGTCTCAGCTTGTGGGCGTTCTGCGGACTGCCCTACCTGCTCTGGTGTGTCTTCTTCCGCGTGGTGTTCGGCCTGCATGCGACGTGGCTGGTGAACTCGGCCACGCACTTGTGGGGCTCGCGGCGGTTCCACACGCACGACGACTCGCGTAACAGTTGGTGGGTGGCGCTGCTCACGTTTGGGGAAGGCTGGCACAACAACCACCACGCCCACCCGGCCTCGGCCCGGCATGGCATGGCCTGGTATGAGGTCGATGTCACTTGGATGACCATTCGACTGTTGCAGGCCGTCGGCTTCGTCTCCAATGTGAAGTTGCCCGCGAAGGCGCAGTTGGAGTTCATGCAGCAGCCGATCGCCGAACGTCGCGCGGCCTGAGGCTGCTCGACGCACGGCGGGCGCGGCAAACCGCGGAGAAGTCTGGCATGCTAGAGGCCGTGGTCAGCGGCGGTCAACGCAACCGGTCGATCTTCCTTGTCGGCGCGCTCGGCATTGCCCTGATTACGCTGGCGGTCGCCCTCAACGTCGGTTGGGTGGTGGCGAACTGGCGGTCAGGGCTGCTGCTGTTCTTCGGCGTGCTGTGCTTCATGCTGTTGATTGCCGGCGTGAGCTTGAATACGGTGTTTCTCATTCGCGAAATCCGGCGCAACGAGCAGCATGACGCGTTCATCAACGCCGTCACGCACGAGCTCAAGACGCCCTTGGCCTCGATCCGGCTGTTCCTGCAGACGCTGCAGCAGCGCGACCTCGATCGGGCCAAACAGCAAGAGTTCATCGACGTGATGCTGGCCGACAGCGAGCGCCTGCAGTCGACGATCGACCAGGTGCTGCTCGCCGGCAAAACCGGTTCGGCTGCTCGGCCCATCGCCTTCAGCGACGTGGACCTGGGCGAGATCGTGCGCGAGTGCCTGACGCTGGCCGGCCGCCGCCACCACTTGGGGGCCGATCAGCTCGAGTTGATCGACAACCTCGGCGTCGACAGCGGCGCGATGGTCTCCGGCGACCTCGACGAGCTCAAGGCCGCCATCAGCAACCTGGTCGACAACGCCATCAAGTACTCCGGCGACAGCGTCCACGTGGCGGTGGAAATTGCCCGCGCCGGGGCCCGCAAGGTCGCCATCCACGTACGCGACCAGGGCATCGGCATTACCAACGAGGAGCTCAAGCGGGTCTTCCGCCGCTTCTACCGCATCCCGCCGGCGACTCCGGCGCGGCGCGTCGCGGGAACGGGCCTGGGGCTCTCGATCGTCCGTTCGGTGGCCAAGCGGCACGGCGGCAGGGCCTACGTCGAGAGCGAGGGGGCGGGGAAGGGCAGCACCTTTACGCTCGAGCTCCCGCTCAAAGCGGCATGAGTCGGATACTGGTCGTCGAAGACGAAGAGCACCTGGCGCAAGGCCTGCGCTTCAACCTGGAGCTGGAGGGCTATGCCGTCGAAGCCGTCGAGTCCGGCGAGGCTGCTCTGGAATTGCTCGAAGGGGACTCCGCCTTCGACCTCGTGCTGCTGGACGTGATGCTGCCGGGGCGCGACGGCTTCGATGTCGTCCGGGAGCTGCGGGACCGCGGCCGCTTCGTCCCGGTATTGATGCTGACGGCCCGGGGCCGCGCCGACGACGTGCTGCGGGGCTTTGAAGCCGGCGCGGACGACTATCTTCCCAAGCCCTTCGACCTGCCCATCCTGCTGGCGCGCATTCACAGCCTGCTACGGCGTCGCGATTGGGTTCGCGAACGCGAGCAGCAAGGAGCGCCCGACCGGGTGTTCGTCTTCGGAGACCGCCGCGTCGAGCTCGACGCCCAGCGCCTGGTCCATGGCGACGCCGTCCAGGATCTCACGCTGATGGAGACCAACCTCCTGCGCTACCTCATTCGCAACGAGGGCAAGGCCGTCTCCCGCAAGGCTCTGCTCGAGGAAGTTTGGGGCGTTCGCGAGGACACCGACACGCGCGCGGTCGACAACTTCATCGTCCGCCTGCGGCGCTACCTCGAAGACGAGCCCAGCAAGCCGAAGCATCTCCTCACGGTCCGTGGTCTGGGCTACCGCTTCGTGGCCGAACCGGAGGCTTGAGCGCGTGGACGGCATCCGGGCGCTGACGTTCGACGTCTTCGGAACCGTGGTCGATTGGCGCGGGACCATCGTCCGCGAGATGAGCGCGCTCGGGCTGAGCAGAGGGATCGAGGCCGACTGGGCGGCCTTCGCCGACGCCTGGCGGGCGGGCTACCAGCCGGCGATGGATCTGGTCCGGCGGGGCGATCTGCCTTGGACC
This sequence comes from Acidobacteriota bacterium, assembly GCA_016125275.1. GTDB lineage: Bacteria > Acidobacteriota > Terriglobia > Bryobacterales > UBA6623 > RI-231. The sequence continues at coordinate 144,140 of WGMB01000018.1, forward strand.
AAGCTCGACGCCTTGCATCGCCGCATTTTGGACGAGCTTGCGCCTCGCTTTGGGCTGAATGGGCTCTCGGAAGCGGAGCTCGACGCCGTGAACAGGGTCTGGCATCGGCTCGATCCCTGGTCCGACGCAGTGGAGGGGCTGACCCGGCTGAAGCGCCGCTACGCGATCGCCACGCTGTCCAACGGCAACGTGTCATTGCTCAGCAACATGGCCAAGCGAGCAGGGCTGCCTTGGGACGTGATCCTCTCGGCGGAGTTGGCCGGCTGCTACAAGCCCGATCCGCGGGTGTACCGCAAAGCCGCGGATCTGCTGGGGCTCGAGCCGCACGAGGTGGTGATGGTCGCCGCCCATCCGAGCGACCTGCGGGCGGCCGCGGCTGTTGGCTTCCGGACGGCCTTCGTTCCCAGACCCTTGGAGCACGGACCGGGATCCACCGCCGAACCGGCGGCTGCCGGCGAATTCGACTGGACGGCCGCAGATTTCGTGGAGCTGGCCGACCGCTTGGGCGCCTGATCTACGCCGACGGCCGCGGGCGATTGGCCCAGTGGCCGAGGGCGTCTTCGCCGGCCACGAGCACGCCCTTCTCTCGCCAGCCCAGGAACGCCTTCACGTCCGCCGAGCAGTAGCGCAGGGTCAGGCCACAGCGGCGACGGTCCGAATCGTTGGCCTCGGAGCCGTGCAGCAGCAGGTCGCTGTGGATCGAAATCTCGCCGGCGCGCAGCGCGTCGTCGACGGCCCGGCCGTACCGCTCGATGTCCGCCACGGTCTGGTCCAGCACGTTGCCTTCACCCGCGGCGCTGGTCTCATAGGGCAAATGACCAAAGACGTGCGAGCCCGGCAGGAACTGCATGTTGGCGTTCTCCGGGTCCGCGTCGTCGATCGCCAGCCACACCGTGCAGGTCTTCGTTGGCGTCAGCGGCCAATAGCTGGCGTCCTGGTGCCAGGAGACCTTCTTGCCGTCCCGCGGCATCTTGCAGAAGAAGTGCGCGCCCCAGCCGATGACGTTCTCGCCCAGCAGGTCGCGAACGCAGTTGACGATGCGCGGATCGGTCAGCAGGTCCCAGGCGACGGCGTGCTTGAGGTGCGCCGACGAGATCGAGTAGCTGTCCTTGCCGGCAGCGGTGTACTCGGCCAGCAGCCGGTCGAACTCTTGGCGGATGGCGTCGGCCTCCTCCTGGGAGAAGATGGACAGCCCGCGCAGGTAGCCGTGGCGGTTGTAGTCGTCGAGTTGGTCGCGCGTGAGTGTCTGCGGCGAGCCGTTCTCGACGGGAAAGAAGCGCAGCTCGCGCTCGATCTCGGCCAAATCTTCGGCGGTGGGAATGATGGCGAAGTCAGCTTGGGCTGCCATGGAACCATCCTATCGCGGCGGTCCGTCGCGTGGCGGGGCTCAGGGTGCAGTACGCTAGCGGGCGGTGCGTCTGTTCACGGCGGTGGAATTGGAGCAGGAGGCGCGAGCCGCCCTGGGGATGCTCCAGCGCAGTTATGCCCGCTCGGGGGCCGTGCGGATGACCCCGCCCGAGAGCCTGCACCTCACGCTGCGCTTCTTCGGCGAATGGCCCGAGCAGCGGCTGCCGGAGTTGATCGCCGCCCTCGACGCCATCCCGGCCGGACCGGCCCTTCGGCTCCAGCCGCTGGGGTTGCGCTTCTTGCCGACGCCTGCGAGCCCCCGCGTCTTCATCCTGCTGCTGGAGGCCCGCCCCGAACTGCTCCAACTACAACGGGCCATCGAAGAGCAGGCTCGCTCGCTGGGCATGGAGCCTGAGCGGAGGGTCTTTCTGCCGCACATCACCCTCGGCCGCGTGCGCGATGTTCGGCAGGCAGTCCGTCTGGCGGAAGCTTTGCGAGAAGCCGAAGCGCCCGCCCTGGAAGCGATCGACGCCACGAACTTCGCGCTGATTCAGAGTACGCTAGGGCCCCAAGGCGCCGTCTACCGGACCCTCCGCCGGTGGGATCTAACGCCCCCGGCTTGATAGACTACTGGAACAAAAGGCGCCCGCCGGAGATCTTTTCTGTATGTCCCACTTGATCCGCAAGCTCCCCGTTCTGCTCGCCTTTACGCTCGTCCTCTCGGCGGCCCCTCCTGTTGCTCAAGCCGCCCCAGCGGCGGATTCCGCGCCGTCGTCCGAAGTGACGGCCTCCCAGCCGACGCCGCAGGCGCCTCAGTTGCTCGATGAGCAGGAGTTGGCCGAGTTGCAGGCTCGCGACGAGCAGCCCGGCGCTGAGGTCTCCGGCGGAGCCCTCAGCAACCAGCACCTGACGTACATCGTCATCGCGCTGGCCGCGGCCGTGCTCGTGCTGGTGCTCAACTGAGCTCCGTGCCCCCTCCGGTCCGAGCGCCTCTCTTCCTACTGATCGCCGCCGTTCTGGGGGCGGAGGTGCGTCTGGACCCGCCCCTGGTGCGGCAGGACAAGAACGGCTGCGGGGCCGCCAGCGTCGCGATGGTGATGCGCTACTGGGCGACGCAGATGGACGGTGTGGAGACGCCGGCGCCGTCAGCGATCGAGGCCGCCGTCCGAGCCGATGCCGACGGCGGCCTGCCGTTGGCCGAGATGAAGCGCTACCTGGGCGAGCACGGCTTTCGGGCCTTTACCGTTCGCGGCGGTATGGACGATGTGGTCCAGCACCTCGAGCGGCGGCGGCCGTTGATCGCCGTGCTGCAACCGGGCAAGCACAAGGGCCTGCACTACGTGGTACTGAGCGGTTTCGACGACCGCCGCGTCTGGCTGCACGATCCGGCGCGCGGTCGGCCCAAACGCATGAACCGCCAGAAATTCGAGCAGCAGTGGGCGGCGGCCGACCGCTGGATGCTGCTGGCCGCCCCGGACCGCTAGGCGGACGCGGCGAGTTTCGCCGCCGTCGTGTCGAAAGCGGAGCCCCTCGCGCGACGGATGGGCAAGGAGAGACCCGTACCCATGTCCACCATGATCTTTGTGAACCTGCCCGTCAAGGACCTCGACCAGTCCAAGGAGTTCTATGCCCGGCTGGGGTTCACCAACAACCCGCAGTTCACTGACGACACGGCCGCCTGCATGGTTCTCAGCGAACAGATCTACGTGATGCTGCTGACCCACCCCAAGTTCCAGGGCTTCGCGCCGCACCCAATCGGCGACGCCAAGCAGACCACCCAATCGCTGTATGCGGTTTCCCGAGAGAGCAAGGAAGGCGTGGACGCGATCGTCGACCAGGCCGTGGCCGCCGGCGCCACGACGTTCAGCGACCCGATTGACTACGGCTTCATGTACAGCCGGTCGTTCCAGGACCTCGACGGCCACGTTTGGGAGTGGGTGTATATGAACATGGAAGCCATGCCGCAGCAGGCCTGAGGCCGCCGCCGGAATGAGTGAGGCTCCCCGCGGTTGGGGAGCCTCTTTTCTTTGGCTTTGACCTAGCCGCCGGCCATCGCGCCGATCACCAGCAGGGGCTCCCGCCCCTCGGCGACCGCCGCCGGCAGCGGTTCATCGACGGACTGGTGTGACACGTCTTCTTGGCAGGCGAAGAACCGCACGAAGGCGCGCCGCTCGTGCGTCCGGTGGTCGCGAATCGTCCCTCGCAGCTTGGGGTAGCGGGCCTCGAGCGCATCCAGAACCGTGCGCTGGGTGACCTCGCCGTTGACGTCCAACTCCACCTCGCCGTCCACCTGCGCCAGGTTGCGCAGGTGGTAGGGCAAGGCGACCTTCACCGCGCTCATGGCAGCGTCTGGACTTCCACGGAGAGCACCGGCGGCAGGTGCTCGGCGATGGGCGCCCAGTTGTCGCCCGAATCCGCCGAGGCATAGACCTGGCCCCCGGTGGTGCCGAAGTAGATGCCGCAGGAGTCGAGCTTGTCGACGGCCATGGCGTCGCGCAACACGTTGACGTAGCAGTCGCTCTGGGGCAGGCCCTGAGTCAGGGCTTCCCACTCCTCGCCGCCGCTGCGGCTGCGGTAGACCTGGAGCTTACCGTCGATCGGAAAGTGCTCCGAGTCGCTCTTGATGGGCACCACGTAAATGGTTTCCGGCTCGTGCGCGTGCACGTCGATGGGGAAGCCGAAGTCGGTGGGCAGGTTGCCGCTGACCTCGCGCCAGTTGTCGCCGCCGTCGTCGCTGCGCATCACGTCCCAATGCTTTTGCATGAACAGCACGTTGGGGCGGGAAGGGTGCAGGGCGATGCGGTGGACGCAGTGGCCCACCTGGGCTTCGGGGTCGGGGATGCCGTTGGACTTGAGGCCCTTGTTGATGGGCTTCCAGGTGGCGCCGCCGTCATCGGTGCGGAACGCTCCCGCCGCGGAGATCGCGATGAAGATGCGGGCCGGGTCCGACGGGTCGAGCAGAATCGTGTGCAGGCACATGCCACCCGCGCCGGGCTGCCAGTGCGGCCCCGAGGCGTGCTCGCGCAGCCCGGGCAACTCCGTCCAGGAAGCGCCGCCGTCGGTGCTGCGGAACAGCGCCGCGTCCTCCGCGCCGGCGTACACGGTATTCGGGTCGGTCAGCGAGGGCTCCAAGTGCCACACTCGCTTGAACTCCCAAGGGTGCGGCGTGCCGTCGTACCACTGGTGCGTCCCGGGCTGGCCCTGGTAGGAAAACTCGTTGCCGACGGCTTCCCAGCTCTTGCCGCCGTCGTCGGAGCGCTGGATCAACTGTCCGAACCAGCCGCTCGATTGGGAAGCGTAGATCCGATTGGGGTCGGCCGACGATCCCTTCATGTGGTAGACCTCCCAACCCGCGAAATGCGGTCCGGTGAGGTCCCAGCGCTTGCGTGCGCCATCCGAGGTGGCAATGAACGCGCCTTTGCGCGTGCCGATGAGTACACGGACTCCGCCGTTGGTGTTGCTCAAGGGTGTTCCTCCATCGTTCCGTCGAACGGGGATGTATGAAATCGACAGGGGCGCTGGAAAATTTTCGCCGGCGCCTAGCCCAGCTCGCCGCGCCGGCCGCGCTGCACGATATCCTCGCAGGCGCGGACGGTGAGGGCCATCATGGTGAGAGTGGGATTCTGGCAACCGATCGACGGGAAGGCCGCGCCGTCCGTCACGTAGATGTTGTCCACGTCGTGCGTGCGGTTCAGCGGAGTGAGGACGCTGGTCTTGGCGTCGGACCCCATCCGCGCCGTACCCATCTCGTGGATGCCAAAGCCCGGCACGGACATCACGCCGTCCATGACGACGTTCTTGGCCCCGGCGGCTTCGAGCATCTCCGCGCCCTGGATGCGGGCGTCCTCCCAGAGCTTCTTCTCGTTGGCGCTCCAGGTCATGTTCACCCGCAGCACGGGCACGCCCCAGGCGTCCACCACGTGCGGGTCGATCTCCACGTGGTTCTCGCGGCGCCCCAGGCATTCGCAGAAGCCGTTGAGGCCGATCGACCAGGAGGACTCGCTCCGGACGGCCTCCTTGAACCGCTTGCCGAACCCCGGCGCGTCCATGGCAAAGCCGGGAAACGCCGTGCCCTGGTAGCCGTAGCCGCGGATGAAGCCGTTGGTCTCGGCGCGATCCACGTTGCGGAAGCGCGGAATGTAGAGGCCGTTGGGCCGCCGCGGAGGTCCGGACCAGGCTTGCCCCTTGGGCAGCTCCGGAAAGTCCCCGCGAGCATAGCCGCGGTAGGCGTGGTCCATCAGATACCGTCCCAGCACGCCGGAGGAGTTCCCGAGTCCGCCCGGCGCCGAGTTCAGCAGCAGGCGTGTGGACTCCAGCGTCGATGCGCACAGCACCACCACCTTGCCGCGCACCTCGCGCGCCTCGCGCGTCAGCCGGTCCAAATAGGCCACGCCGGTCGCCCGGCCGGTCCCCTTGTCCAGCAACAGGTGGGAGGCCACGGCGTCGGTGCGCAGCGTCAGGTTGCCGGTCTGCTCGGCGGCGCGCAGGGTCGTGAAGGGGCTGGAGTAATACGAGTAGGTGATGCAGCCCTGCTCGCAAGGGCCGCAATAGTGGCAGGCCGCCCGGCCGTTGTGGGCCTTGGTGACCACGGCCACGCGACCAATCGTCACCTTGCGCTTCATCTTCGCGCCGACCCGGTCGCGCAGCAGCGTCTCGCCGCAGGTGAGCGCCATGGGCGGCAGAAACACGGAGTCCGGCAGTTGCGGCAACCCCTCGGCCTGCCCGCTGATGCCGATGTAGCGCTCGACCTTCTCGTAGTAGGGCTCGACCTCCTTGAGGCTGATGGGCCAGTCGACGCCGAAGCCGTCGTGGCTGGCTGCCTTGAAGTCCAGGTCGCTGAGGCGATAACTCTGTCGCCCCCAAGACAGGGAGCGTCCGCCCAGCACGCGCATCCGAATCCAATGAAAGGGGCGATCCTTCTGGAAGGTGTAGGGATTGTCGACGTCGTCGACGAACCAGCTCTTGTTCGACTCCCTGCAGGCGTAGCACAGCCGCTGGATCGGCTGGCGGGGCGAGAGCGTCGGATGCATGAAGCGATAGCGCTCGTCGTAGGGCTGGGCGTGCTCGGTGAAGTCCGCCTCGGTCACCTTCGGGCCGGCCTCGAGCAGGCAGACCTTCAAGCCCGCCTCGGTGAGCTCCTTGGCGGCCCAGCCGCCCGTCGCGCCGGACCCCACCACCACCGCATCGAAGACTTCGCCCTTGGAAACAACCTGCAGCACCACCGCAGTTTACACAACCAGGCGCGGAGCGGCACGAAAACGAAAAGGGATGCGCCGGCCGGCGCATCCCTTTGATTTACGCTTGAGCGGGTCCGGCCTAGACCGGGCTGAGCCAGCCGAAGCGGTCGTCGACCTCGCCGGTGATGATCGCCTGGAAGGCCCGCTGCAGCTTCTCCGTGGTCGGACCACGGCGGCCGCCGCCTATCTTGATCTTGTCCACCGAACGGATCGGCGTGATCTCCGCCGCCGTGCCGGTGAAGAAGAGCTCGTCGGCGATGTAGAGCCATTCGCGCGGAATGACCTGCTCGGTCACCGTCAGCCCCGCCTCGCGCGCGAGGGTGATGACGGTGTCGCGAGTGATGCCGGGCAGAGCGGAGGTCCCCAGCGGCGGCGTGTAGATCTTGCCGTCGCGCACCAGGAACACGTTCTCGCCGGAACCCTCCGAGACGTAGCCGTTGGCGTCGAGCGCGATGCCTTCGGCGTAGCCGTTGAGCGTGGCCTCCATCTTGATGAGCTGCGAGTTCATGTAGTTCGCAGCCACCTTCGCCATGGCGGGCAGGGTGTTGGGCGCGATCCTCGTCCACGACGAGACGCAGACGTCCACGCCTTCCTCGAGCGCTTCCGGCCCCAGGTACTTGCCCCACTCCCAGCAAATCACGTAGACGTCAATGGGGTTCTTGAGCGACAGGACCCCGACCTCGCCGTAGCCGCGGAACGCGAGCGGCCGCACGTAGCAGGCCTTCAACTCGTTCACGCGCACCAGCTCCACGCACGCGTCGGCAATCTGCTCCTGCGTGTACTTGGTGATATCCATGCGGTAGATCTTCGAGGAATCGAACATCCGCCGAATGTGCTCTCTAAGTCGAAATACCGCGGGTCCCTTCTTGGTGCTATAGCAGCGAATCCCTTCGAAGACGCTCGTGCCATAGTGCAGCGCATGCGTCATCACGTGGACGCGAGCCTCGTCCCAATCGACGAGCTCTCCGTTGCGCCAGATCTTCGCGACAGGCTGAATCATCCGCTTTCCGACCCCCGAGACGGAATCTTTCTATTATGCCTGAGGAAACACGGAAAGCCGAGCCGTCCGCCCGCCGATCACAGCTTGCGCAAGCGGACGTTGCGAAAGCGGACCTCCAGAGGCGGTCCGGCGTGGACTTGGACGGCGATGCGGCCGGAGCGAGCCATCGCCGCGTCGGGCTCCTTGTACTCGACCGTGGTGCGCCCGTTGAGCGTCAGGCGGATCGAGCCGCCCTCGGCGCGCACCTCGTAGTCGTTCCAGTCGTCCTTGCGGACCACTTGCTCGATGAGCTTTGGGTCGGCCTCGGCGAGGTTCTTGCGACGGCGCGATTCGTCATAGAGGTTGCCCCACCAACCCGGCCCAATGTCCGCCTGATAACCGATCATTTCGGTGGAATTGGGGTCCCGTTCGCTGCGGAACTGCACACCGCTGTTGCCGATGTCGCGCAGCAGCCGCACCTCCAGGCGCAGCACGAAGTCCTGGTAGCGCTGGGCCGTGGCCAGGAAGACGTTCTTGCGGATGCCGGGCGAGCGGCCGACGATGCAGCCGTCCTCGACCCGCCAGATGCTCTCGTCGCCGTCCCAGCCGGCGAGGCTCGCGCCGTCGAACAGCGGTTCGAAGCCCTCCTCGGCGGCTCCCAGCGGGGCGGCAAAGGCGGCGGCGAGGGTGAGAAAACGGCGGCGATCGAGCATGGCGCGATGATGCTACCAGAAGCGAGGCGCCTGTGCGAAGCTTCGCCTCAGAGGCCCTGCGATACCATGGTTTAGGGCCGAACTGGGCGGCTGGGGAGCCGCCGCGGCGGGGACTGTAACGGCCGGACCGTCTTCCGGCGTCTAAAAACACACACCAAGCAGCGCCAAGAGGAACAGATCGATGACTTCTTTGAAAAGGCGATTCGCCATTTTCACCGGAATTCGCAACGCCGCGGCCGTGCTGTTGTTGGCGGCCCTGTGGCTGCCCGCCGCCACCGAGCGGAAAGAGATCAAGCCCGGCTTCAACCTCTTCTCCAAGGAGCAGGACATCGCGCTCGGCAAGGAAGCCGCCGCCGAAATCGAGAAGGAGGTGCAGATCGTCAACGACAAAGAGCTGACGGCCTACATCGAAAAGATCGGCAACAAGCTCGTGAAGGTCTCGCCCGACCCGTCCTATCCCTTCAGCTTCAAGGTCGTGGCTGACGATTCGATCAACGCCTTCGCGCTGCCGGGCGGCCCGACGTTTATCCAGACCGGCTTGATCAAGGCCGCCGACAACGAGGCGCAGGTGGCTGGCGTCATGGGGCACGAGCTGGGGCACGTGGTGCTGCGGCACTCGACCAACCAGGCGTCGAAGCAGTCGATGTTCCAGTTGCCGGCGATGCTGGCCTCGGGCGTGCTGGGCCAGAAAGGCGGCATGCTGGGGGCTCTGGGCCAGCTCGGCCTGAGCTTTGGGCTGAACTCGGCCATGATGAGCTACTCGCGCAAAGCCGAACACGACGCCGACATCGTGGGCGCGCGGATGCTGGCCGCCGCCGGCTACAGCCCCATCGAGATGGCGAACTTCTTCCAGAAGCTCGAGGCCGAGGGAGGCTCCCGCGCGCCGCAGTTCTTCTCGAGCCACCCCAATCCCGGCAACCGCGTGCAGTATGTAACCGAGGAGATCAGCGGATACCGCCAGTCCACGGACTACATCACCAACACGCCGGAGTTCGCCAAGATGAAGGCGCGCGCTGAAAGCATCCGCCCGTCCAAATCCGCCGCAACGAACCCCGCCACAACGAACCAGGGCGGCGGGCAGACCAGCTCCGGCAGCTCCTCCGGTGGCGCCTCGTCGAGCGGCTCGGCCTCAGGCTCCGGGGTGGTCAACGGCATCTACAGCGGTGACGGTTACGCCTTCAAGCCGCCTTCGGGATGGCAAGCGCGGCCGGCGCAACAAGGCGGCGGGATGTCCGCTCTGCCGTCGAACGGCGTGGTGGGCCAGTCGATCGCCCGGGGAATCCTGGTGGACTTCGCCGCGGCGGACGGCGCCAACCTGCAGCGCTCGACCGACCGCCTGATCCAGACGCTGCAGCAGCAGAACCAAGGCCTCGCACCCCTGGACGGCATGCGCCAGGGCATCACGCTCGACGGCACGCCGGGTGAAAGCGTCTTCCTGGAAGGGCAGTCCGCCGTCGGCGGCGAGCGGGAGTACGTGTGGCTGGTGACGGCGCTGAACCCCAAGGGCCTGTTCTACATGGCGATGATCTCGCCGGCGAGCGAGTACCAGAGCCTCCGCGGCCAGTACGAAGAGGCGGTCCGCTCGTTGACGTTCACCTCGGCGCGGTAAGCGCATCCCTGCAAAGTCTGGGTTGACCGGACGCTGCGGCGCTGATTAGATAGGTAAGTGCCTAACCAACGAGCGGCCGGGTTGGACCGTGTGTTCCACGGGTTGGCCGATCCCACGCGCCGGGCTGTGCTGGAGCGGCTGAGCCGCGGGCCGGCTCCGGTGAGCGAGCTGGCCCGCCCGTTCAAAATGGCCTTGCCGTCGTTCCTGCAACATTTGGGCGTGCTGGAAGAGTGCGGCTTGGTGGTCTCCCGCAAGGTGGGCCGCGTGCGCACCTGCCGGCTCGCGCCGCGGCGGCTGCGGCTCGCTGAGTCCTGGCTGGAAAAGCAGCGCGCGAGCTGGAACGCTCGTTTCGATCAATTGGACGCCTATTTGGCGAACCTCGAGGAAAACCAAGAATGAATCCTTCGACCCTACAGCTCGATCCCAAGCTCGACCTCGTGTTCGAGCGCGTGGTGGACGCCTCCCCCGACAAAGTCTGGCGGGCCTGGACGATGCCCGAGCACTTGAAGAAGTGGTTTACCCCGGCGCCCTGGAAAACAGTCGATTGCGAGATCGACCTGCGACCCGGCGGCGTCTTTCGAACGGTGATGCAGTCGCCCGAGGGCGTGGATACCGTCAACCTGGGCTGCTACCTGGACTTCGCCGTGAACGAGCGACTGGTGTGGACGAACGCCCTGGGACCGGGCTTTCGGCCGCAAAGCCCTTCCACCGACGACGATTGCTCGTCGTTCCGGTTCACGGCGACAATTACGCTGGAGCCGCTGGGTCAGGGAACGCGCTACCGGGCCGTCGTGCAGCACGGCGACGAGGCGGGGCGGCAACGTCATGAGGAGATGGGGTTCCACGATGGCTGGGGCGCGGTCACGACCCAGCTCGAAGCGCTGGCGAAGGCCCTGTAGCTCTCCGCGGGTCCGCAGACTCCGGTTTGCGGGACAATGCGGAGCGTGAAGCACGTGCGATGGCTGCTGTGGCTGGCTCTGCCGGCGTTGGCGTTCGGGCAGGCGGAGGCGGACCGCGAGGAGTGGCTGCAGCTCTTCAACGGGCGCGACCTTTCGGGTTGGATTCCGAAGATTCGCGGGCATCGCTTGGGCGACAACTTCGGCGACACCTTCCGCGTGGAGGACGGCCTGCTCGTGGTTCGCTACGACGCTTACGACAAGTTCGACGAGCGCTTCGGCCACTTGTTCTACGAGAAGCCGTACTCGTACTACCGGCTGCGGGTGGAGTACCGCTTTGTGGGCCGTCAGGCGGCGGAAGGGCCGGACTGGGCTCGGCGCAACAGCGGCGTGATGATCCACGGGCAGACGCCCGAGTCGATGACCGTCGATCAGAATTTCCCCATTTCCATCGAGGTGCAGTTGCTGGGCGGTCTGGGCGAAGGGCCGCGCACGACGGCCAACCTGTGCACGCCGGGCACGAATGTGGTGATGGACGGCAAGCTCGTGACGCGCCACTGCACTCTCTCCAGCTCCAAGACCTACGACGGAGACCAGTGGGTGACGGCCGAGGTGCTGGCGCTGGGCGACAGCGTGATCCGCCACGCGGTGGACGGCAAAACCGTGCTCGAGTACAACCTGCCGCAAGTGGGCGGCGGCGTGGTGGACGGTTTCGATCCGAAGGCGAAGCCGGATGGGGCGCTGCTCTCCGGCGGCTCGATCTCGTTGCAGAGCGAGAGCCACCCGGTGGAGTTTCGCAAAGTGGAGCTGCTGGAGCTGGAGGGTTGCATGGACCCCAAGGCCCGCAACTACAAGACGTACTTCGTGAAGTCCGACCCGGACCGCTGCCGGTACTAACGGCTGGGCGGCGGCCCCGTGGAGCGGCCGATGACGAGCTTGGGGCTCAGCATCACGTCGGGCAGGTCGGCCGGGGAGCCGCCTCCGATCATGGCCAGCAGGGTGCGTCCGGCGGTGGCGCCGATCTCGGCGCGCGACCATTCCGTGGTGGTCAGGTACTGCTCGGGCAGATAGTCCGGCTCAATTTTGCCGACGCCTGTGATGGAGAGGTCCTGCGGCACTTTTAGCCCGAGCCGGCGGGCGGATTGCGCCAGCCCGAGGGCACAGGGGTCGTTGACGGCGCAGATGGCGGTCGGGCGGCTGGGGCGTTGCAGCAGTTGCAGGCCCGCCTCACGGCCGGCGTCCACGGTAAAGCCGCCGGGGACGATCCAGTCCGGGTTCTCGCGCAAGCCGAGCGCACGAAGGCTCTCCCGAAAGCCCGCCAAACGCAGTGAAGACGTGCTCACGTCGGGACCGCGGATGAAGCCGATGTCCCGATGCCCGAGGTTCGCCAGGTGTTCCACGCAGAGCCGTATGGTGGCGTCGTCGTCGCCATGGACGCGGGCCGACTCCAGGGCGGGGAAGTAGCGGTCGATCAGCACGAAAGGCACGCCCTCTTCGGCCAGGCCTGCGTAGAGCTCGGGGTCGTCTTGGGGAAAGGTCGAGGCGGCGATCAAGCCGTCGACGCGTCCGCCGACGAGCATGTCCACTTCCCGGCGCTCGCGCTCGGGGCTGCCGGCGGAGTTGCACAGGATGAGGGTGTAACCGTCGGGCTCGATGGCCTCCTGAATGCCGCCGGTGATCTCCGAAAAGAAGGTGTGGGAAATTTCAGGGATGACCACGCCGATGAGCTTGGACTGGCGGGAGACGAGGCCGCGGGCGAAGCGGTTGGGCCGGTAGTTGAGCTCGCGGGCGCGCTCTTCCACGCGGGCGCGGGTCTCATCCTTGACGTCGGGATGCCCGTTGAGGGCGCGCGAGACGGTCATCGCGGAGAGGCCGAGCTCGGCGGCAATGTCCTGGATGGTGGTCATCCGGCGGCGCATGGGCTGGTCGCGGCTCATCCCGGTTCCAGGATAGGGTAACGCGAAAGAAACGGGCGGGGGCGCTTTGGGGTGTGCAGGCCGGTCGGACGTCCGCCGATAGCCAAGTGCGTAGAAAAGAGATTCCATGGCAGGGGCAACCGAGGGGTCGCTGGTCGACCAGATCATGGAGCACATCCGGCAGCACAGCGCCTGGAAGGCCCGGATGCTGGAGGCGATTCAGACCGGACGGTGGCCGGGTCTGGTAAGCGAGGTTTCGGTTGACAACAAGTGCGCCTTCGGCCGGTGGCTTGGCGACTTTGCAGCCGATTTTCAGGACGACCCGCACTACCAAGACGTCAAGCGGCTGCACGCCGCCTTTCATGTGCAGGCGGCAAAGACTCTGAGCGACGGGCTGGCCGGCCGGCGCGATGAGGCGATCCGCGACGTCGAGAACGGAGCGTTCTCGAAGGCTTCGAGCGCGCTGGTGCTGGCGATGTCGCGCTGGCGCCTGACGCTGTGAGCGGATGTCGAGTCCAACACGCAGCACCTTTCCGCTCCGGCCGACCCTCATGCCAGAGACGCGTTCGTCCTCTCGGCGCCTTGCAATGCCCCATCGCCGAACTGTAGGCAAGCCAGGCTAGCTACCCACGTACGATCCGCACTTCCGGATACTTATATCGAGGGAGGCCTCGGGGTCGTCCCAATGGCGCCTCTTGGCTGGACCGCTTTCAGGGCGGGGTCGGCGGGCGTCACGCGTCTGCGGGCGGCCCGGCGGGTTGTCGACTTGGGCGTGCCGGCGCTGGTGTCGCCGCCCCCCGAAAGACGTGGTAGGGCGCGGCGGGGCCTGGTAAACTCGAAGCGTCGCCCGCGGACGCGAACGTGGCGGAATTGGCAGACGCGCTGGATTTAGGTTCGTTTCTAGGCCCTACCGGCGGGTACGCTGGAACCGCAAGTCGTGGATTCTACGGGGTGGCGACTACGCCGCAACCCCGCCCGATTTGCTCGAAACAAGTACAAAAAGACGTTCTGTACCGCTGCTTGTCCCCGGCTTGCGCTGTGGGCCGCTGTGCGCGGTCGTGGGGCCGCATGGCAGCCAAGCTAGGCCGAACCGGCGACGGCTGCTTGTGGGGCATGACAGCGCCCAAAAGGCTGCGCCAGAATCTGCGCAGAATTGGTCGCCCGGTTCGCGCTGGGGCCAATCCCTTTTCCGATCAGCGCTATGCAGCAAGCACGTGAACCGTTGTTCGCTCCGGGCTTTCGGATCTGCGACGCCCTATTGATTTCCATCGTCGCAGGGACCCCGCTGCTCTTGTACTGGTCACTGGACCGGGTATCGCTCAACTGGGTCCACGCAGGCTCCCTAGCTCTAGCCGTGGTCCCGCTACTCGACTTGCTGAGATTGAGGATCGCCTTCGCCCTTCTAGCTATCCCCTTCTTCGCTTGGGCGGCTATTTCTATATTTCGAATGATCTTTCTTCCGCCAACTCTTGGTGATCTGGTCAATCCTCTCTACGTTGAGAAATGGGTAACCAGCGCCTTCATTGGGGCGGCGATCGGTATGTACTTCTGGACAAAGACCGGATGGGGAAGCGCCGCTACGGAGGAGGATACTGATTCGTTTGATGCCTTAGAGTAGGCGGAAACAATCGACGGTCCAAGCTCCCTGGGTGCGATCCTAGTCAGAACTTTGGTAGCAAGTGCGCCTTGCTTTCGATGAACGAGGCTAGGGCATAGGCAATTGGCTTGTTGGTTTGATCGTTGGGGTCCCATTGGCTAAAGATCTCGTACAAAGACCTGGCTGCTGCGCCGATCGCGGCAAGTTCCAAATCGTCCGGCGAATTTCCCGACAAGTCTAGATCCTGCGCAGCGACGTGCTCCTTGAGTCGCTCTGCTTCGGTTTCCGCTAGCCCGCTCTCAGATTCCTTCCACGAAACCGCTGCACGAAGCATGTGGCTGTATTCCCAAGGTACTCGCATTACGCCAGTTTAGCTCAGGCGGACGGAAAGGGCCCCCATTGCTGGGGGCCTGCTCGGGCTCGTCCGTGGTGCCGGTTCAGGCGCTTGCCGCGTCCGGCTGTTCGGCGGGCTGGGCTGCGGCCTTGGATTCCGCAGCGGCCTGTCCCGCACGCTTGCGGGCAGCCTTCTTGGCGGCCTTGCGCTTGAGATCCTCTTTCGCGGCCGTGGGCTTGCTGGCGGCCTGCGCCGGCTGGCGGGCAGCGGGCGCAACCTGTAGCGAACGCGGCGGGTACTTGGCTACCAGTTCCTTCAGCGTCGAATCGGCGGCCTTGGCGAGGAATTCGCGATTCTGTCCGATCCCGGTAGACCCGCCTTGCGTAGTGACGTCAATGTTGCTGAACGCTCCAATAACCGGGCCGACATCGGCGTCGAATACAAAGCTTCCGGCAATCGAGCCGCCGTCGCCAAACGGAATATCAACTGTCCAGAGTACAGGGACCGCAAATGCTGCGGCCGTTGCATAGAGGACTATTCCAACGATTCTCAAAATCATTGCGTGGAGTATATCAGCGAAGGCATCGAGGCAGCTATAGAGGACCTCTTGGCTGGGCTGCTTCGGACGTGGGCAGCGGCGGTTGGCGCGTGACGCTGCCACAGTCGGTCCGGTGGGCTTTCGACTCCGGGGCGCCGGCGTGGGTCCTCTCGGCCCCCCGAAAGACGTGGTAGGGCGCGGCGGGGCTTGGTAAACTCGAAGCGTCGCCCGCGGACGCGAACGTGGCGGAATTGGCAGACGCGCTGGATTTAGGTTCCAGTACCGCAAGGTGTGGGGGTTCGACTCCCCCCGTTCGCACCAAACCTCGAGAAACTCGCTACGATGGCGTCGATCGCCATGCGGCGTAGCACGCTCTTGACCACATCCATACGATTTTTGGCTGCGCGGCCCCGGCCGGCGGAGGTTCGATGAAGGCGTTCTGCGCGCCCTCCGGCCGGCGGATTGCGCCCTTTCTGGACCCCATGGGCGAGGTGCAGATTCTGGGCAGGGATTTGGCGGAGTATCAGCGCGAGGAGCTGATCGAAGCCGGGCTGGAACCCGTCAGCGAGGTCCCCGTCGGGGAGCCATACCTGCTCTACAGCGACCGCACGTGGTTCAGCCGGGCGGCCGTGCAACGGTTCGTGGCGCAGGCCCAGGCGCCGGCTCGGCTGCGGGTGGAGCACGCGCAGTGGCTGGAGTTGACCGGGCCGTTGCAGCGCTGGGACGAGCCGGGCGTGTATGAGATGGCGCTGCTGCCGGCCGGCGCGCCGCCGAGCTTCGAGTCCGCGCCGCCGGTGACGATCGACCTGCAACTGCAACAGCTCAAGCAGCCGGCCGCGCATCCCGCGATGGCGCACGCGGCGCCGTCGAGCGTTCCGGTGGGCGAGGCGGGGATTCACCAGATCGACCACTGGCTGCACATTTTGCGCGCGAACTGGCTGGCTGCGGGGGCTCGGCGAGAGCGGGCCAAGGGACGGTTTGCGCGGGCGGGCGCGGCGTCAAAAGCTGCGCAGATGGCGCAGATCGCTTGGCGGATGCGTTCGTGGAACAAGTTCGGACTGGCGGCGGCGCTGTCGCGCTTCGGCCCGGGCTGCCAGATCCATCCGACGGCGGTGGTGGAGGCTTCGCTGATCGGCGCGAACGTGGTGATCGGCCCGTTTTCGGTGGTGCGCGGCGCGACGGTGTGCGACGGCGTGGAGATCGGCGAGCACGCCAGCATCAACGGCAGCGTGATCGGCGCGGGCTGCTGGGTTTCCAGGCGGGCCACGGCGAACCTGTGCGTGCTGTACCCGGGCGTGCATCTGTCGGCCGGCGACGGCTTTCAGGCCTGCATTTTTGGGCGGGACGCTTTTGTGGCGTGGTCGTCGACGGTGTTCGACCTGTCGTTCGGCGCCCCGATCAAGGTCTATGACGAGGGCCGGCGGGTGAGTGCGGGGACGCATTTTCTAGGCGCGGCGGTCGGGCATCGCAGCCGGCTGGGCGGCAAGGTGATCCTGGGCTACGGCTCGGAGACGCCGAACGACAGCTTTCTCGTCAGCTCCTCCGGCGACGTGCTGCGCGCCTGGGAAGAGGGGCCCTCTCCGCACCGCGTGGAGGGCGGCGTGGCGCGCCCGGTGCGGCGCGAGAAGACCTGAGCGCCCGGGCCGAGGGCGGGCGAGGCTGCGCTAGAATGCGGTTCGCCATGACGCTTACCCTTCGCCTCGTTCTGTTTGCGCTGACGGCCTGCCTGACGGCTTCGGCCGGCGACTGGATCCAGCTCTTTGACGGCAAGACGCTCAACGGCTGGGAGCAGAAGAACGGCAAGGCGGTCTACACGGTGGAGCACGGCGCGATTGTCGGTCGCACGGCGGAAGGGAGCGTGAACTCGTTCCTGTGCACGACGAGGCTGTTTGGAGATTTCGAGCTCGAGTTCGACGTGAAGGTCGATGACAAGTTGAACTCGGGGATCATGATTCGCGCCAGCACGAAGGAGCGCTCCACGGGCGAAGGCGCCAACAACGCCAAGGGCCGGGTGTACGGGCCGCAGGTGGAGATCGAGGCCAGCGGCGAGAAGGGCGCCGAGGCCGGCTACATCTACGGTGAAGCGACGGGCCGCGGCTGGCTGACTCCGCAGGAACGGCTGATTCCGCACAAGAAGTTCCACGACGGCAAGTGGAACCATTTTCGGGTGGTGGCGAAGGGGCCGCGGATCCAGACCTGGATCAACGGCGAGAAGGTGGACGATCTGGTGGACGAGGCGATCTACGAGACGCACCCGCGCGGTTTTCTGGGGCTCCAGGTGCACAGGATTCCGCCGGGAGCGGGGCCGTACGAGGCGGCTTGGCGGAATTTGCGGTTGCGAGAGCTGGATTGAGGGAAGGGGAGAGTCCTTCGGCTCACCGTCCTGCGCGGGACGCGTTCAGTTGGCAAAGAGCGAAGGAAGAAAGGGGTGGGCCCCTACGACGCCGGGACCCTTCTCCGAAATGCAGCCGGCTGGTTCTATGAGGTACGGCCCGTAGGCCGGGCGAGGGTTTGATTGGGAGTGCCTCAAACCCCGTAGAAAAAGGCCACGACGGCTCGACTTGGTCCCACGCTGTGGGCTTCCCTGCAGGGGAGCGTCGGGCGGTTGCCGCTGTACCCGACGGTCTATGTTTAGGGTACTACGGGGTGTCAAGGGGGGGCTGGGCCCAAGTTCTTTGCTTGGAACCAGACTGACCCGATCGCGTCTGCCGCCTACCCGGCCCAGATATCAGCTCTCCCCAGCGTTGTTATCGCTGACGACGACAATTGGAATGGGGCGTCTGCCCTCAAGATTTTCGATTGTCAGCGCTCGCAGCCTATCGGCGTTCTCGGGTTCGTGGGCGTCGATCAACACGGGAATACTTCGTTCGCCGTTAAGGACTTGCGCCATGCCACGGCGAATGGCAAGTTGATCAAGTTCAAGGTCACCGTGGCCCCTCGGCGCATAGTAGCCCCGCTTCAAGAGTGTTTCTTCGAAGTCATAGTCGAGCGATAACGCAAGTCTATACAAGAGCTGAATGAAGAGCTCGTTGCTTGTGTCCTGCCATCTCAGCAATTCAGACCTTGCAATGTCGTCTGACGCCGTCTGAGGGCATCCGTTTAGGTGATCTAGATACTTTCTCCAGGCATTGACAACTTTGCGACTGTTCGAGTCATTTGAGTAGTACTCTACCTCGATAGAGTTCAGCGCCGTCACGTGGTCTGGAGAAATACGGGCTCCACGGGTGGCCATCAAAGTCTTGAAGAGCCATAGTCTGCGACCGCGACTTTCCTCTCGCCGTTGGATTCTCCACTGAACATTAAGAGCAACAAGTGGAGCAATTAAAACAGCCGCTATCATTATCACCTCAGCGATAGTCAGGGTCCAGAATGTGCGGGGAGTAGAGTTGCCGGCCGACCCCTGTCCGAAAGCATCGAGGCAGCACAGTAGTTGAATCGCAGCGATTCGCATAGATCGCTCGACCCAGATCTCCGATTGTCGTAGCAAGGCGCGCTTAGGCACCTGCGCACTAGATGCTCTCAACGAACCGACTGGCTGTAGCATAAGCTGACGTTTTCCTCTTGCGGTCGATCGATATCTTGGAGGGCCGCCGTCGCACTGCGTTCGAGGGCTAGAGTGGCGCGAGTTGCAACCGAACGCTCACCTCTAGTAACTACCTTTTCGGGTATTGTATCAAGCGGCGACACGATGCTCCCGCAAGATGGGTATCCGAACGCTCGGCTCTCGGCTGCATTTGAAGATGGTCTCCTATATCCTCCGCACGTGCGACCCGCGTTGGCGGGAACGAAGGGAGCCCCGGTAGGGGCGGCATATCCGTAGCCCGAGTCGACCCGACTCACCGTCCCCGGCCCTGACGGGCCGGGCCACTGCCATGGCGCCCCTCCGGGGCTGTGTTTCGGGTCAAGCAACTTCCGGGAGCGTGTAGCTGGTGCTGCGTCCGCCGCCGGGGTTCTGGCTGAGTATTCCGCGCTGCATGAGGTCCTGGATGTCGCGGAGGGCCGTGTCGTGCGAGCAATGGGCGAGCTTGGCCCATTTGGCCGTGGTGAGCTTGCCCTCGAAGCCGTCCAGCAGGCGATTGAGGACGAGTCGCTGGCGCTCGTGGAGGGGCGCGGTTCGGATGCGGTCCCAGAAGTGGGCCTTGGCCAAGACCTTCTCGAGCTCACCGCGCGCCCTTTCGATGGCGCGGCCCAAGCAGCCGAGGAACCAGTCCATCCACGGCGTGACGTCGAGGCTCCCTTTCTGGGTGCGCTCCAGGATGTCGTAGTAGGCTTTGCGCTCGTCGCGGATCTGGGCGGACATGCTGTAGAAGCGTTGGGCCGCGCCTTCCGAGCGGGCGAGTTGCATGTCGGCGATGGCTCGGGCGATGCGTCCGTTGCCGTCGTCAAAGGGGTGGACCGTCACGAACCACAGGTGCGCCAGGGCCGCCTTGAGCACCGGGTCGAGGGGCTCGGCGCCGTTGAACCACTCCACGAACGCGGCCATCTCGGCGGGAAGACGGCGGGCCTCCGGCGCTTCGTAGTGCACGGTTTCGCGGCTGATCGGGCCGGAGACGACCTGCATCGGGCCCAGCGCGTCATCACGCCAAGCTCCGACGCGAATCTTGGAGAGACCGCTGCGTCCGGTGGGGAAGAGCGCGGCGTGCCAGGCGAAGAGCCGTTCGATGTCGAGCGGACGGCTGTAGTGGGTGGTGGCGTCGAGAGTCATCTCCACGATGCCTTCGACGTGGCGGTCGGCGGGGCGGAGCGCGCCGATGTCGATGCCGAGCCGGCGGGCCAGCGAGGAGCGAACGGCCTCGGGGTCGAGCTTTTCGCCTTCGATCTCGCTGGTCTTGACGACGTCGGAGGTCAGGTTGGCGAGAGAGGCCTGCTGCCGGTGGGAGAGCCCGAGGGCTTCCATGGCGCCGATGAGCCGACCTTGCCGGTGGCGCAGGGCTGCGAGGGGTTCGGCGAGACGCGCGTCCCAGCGGAACTGCGGCCAGTCGGGCAGGAGGTGGATGTAGCCGGCCAATCTACGCGGATCCTGCGTTGAATATAGGCCGGGGCTAGGCGGTGCGTCAACGGGATCGACGCATGGCTTGCGTAGAATATGGAGGCTATTCTACGCAGGCCATGCTGGTGTCCTGGCAGCGGTGGGCGCGCCCCTACGGGCGCGGCTCTGTTGCGCGATTTCGGGCGGCGGTGCGGTTTTGGTTCTCGGTTAGCTCAGCGCTTTCTTCCAGGCTTCCAGGTACTTGTAGCCGGAGCCGGTGTTGTAGATGACGCACTCGTCGGTCGGGGAGAGGAAGCCGCTGGCGAGCAGCTTTTCCAGGGCCGAGACGCAGGCGGCGCCTTCCGGGGCGGCGAAGAGGCCTTCGTTCGAGGCGAGGACTTTGCCGGCCGCCATCATCTCTTCGTCCGTTACCGCGATGGCTGTGCCGTTGCTCTCTTTGAGGGCGTCGAGGATGAGGAAGTCTCCCAGGGCCTTGGGGACGCGCAGTCCGCTGGCGACCGTGTGGGCGCCTTCCCACAAGGGGGCGTAGCGCTCGCCTTGTTCGAAGGCTTTGACGATGGGGGCGCAGCCGGCCGCCTGGACGGCGATCATCTTGGGACGCTTGGAGCCGATCCAGCCCAGGGCTTCGAGCTCTTTGAAGGCTTTCCACATGCCGATGAGGCCCACGCCGCCGCCGGTGGGGTAGAAGATGGCGTCGGGCAGGCGCCAGCCGAGCTGTTCGGCCAGCTCCAGGCCCATGGTCTTCTTGCCTTCGATGCGGTAGGGCTCCTTGAGGGTGGAGACTTCGAACCAGCCTTCGGCGTCCTTGCGTTCGGCGACGATGCGGCCGCAGTCGTTGATGAGGCCGTCGACGAGGGTGACGTGGGCGCCGCAGGCCTGGCATTCGAGGACGTTGGCCGAAGGGGTGTCCTTGGGCACGAAGATGTAGGCTTCCAGGCCGGCGCGGGCGGAATAGGCGGCCAGAGCGCCCCCCGCGTTACCGGCGGACGGTGCGGCGAGCTTCTTGACGCCGAGCTCCTTGGCCATGGAGACGGCGGCGGTCATGCCGCGGGCCTTGAAGGAGTCCGTGGGGTTGGCGCCTTCATCCTTGATGAGCAGGCGTTCCAGGCCGAGCTTCTTGGCTAGCCGAGGGGTTTCGAGCAGCGGCGTCCAGCCCTCGCCGAGGGTGACGCGGTTGGCTTCGTTCTGCAGCGGAAGCAGAGGAGCGTAGCGCCACATGGAGCGCGGCCCGGCGGCGATCTGCTCCTTGGTCAGCTCGCGGCGGGCGGCCTCGAGGTCATAATGGACCAGCAGGGGTTTGCCGGCGGGCGAGAGGTTGTGCAACTGTCCGGCCGGCAGAATCTCTCCGGTTTCACTGCACGATAGGTGGCTGACGTACGTCTTCATCTTTCTGGGTTGCGCCTCGAAGTGAGCATCCTGTTATACCGCAGCATGGGGTTGTCGGCGGCGGCGCTGTCGCTGGCGTGTGCGCTTTCGGGCGCGGAGCTGGCGGTGTTGTCGACCGGATACACGATTCGGGCGGAGCGGCACGAGCAGTCCGGCGACAGGGTTTGGCTGCACACGGAGTCCGGCGTGCTGGAGCTGCCGGCGGCGTCGATCCGGGAGTTCGAGGCGCTGCCGGAGGAGCCGACGGAGAAGAAGCCGGGGCCCGTGCAGGAAACGCCGGCGCCGCTGGACGTGGACGCGCTGGTCGAGGAGCTTTCCGCGAAGTTCGGCGTGCACCCGGCGCTGGTGCGCAGCGTGATGCAGGCGGAGTCGGCCGGAGACGCGCGGGCGGTGTCGCACGCGGGGGCGATCGGGCTGATGCAGTTGATGCCCGAGACGGCCAAAGAGCTGGAAGTGGACCCCTGGAAGCCGGACGAGAACGTGCTGGGCGGCCTGCGCTACCTGCGGCAGATGCTGGAGCGCTACGAGGGCTCGCCGGACCAGGTGCTGCGCGCCTTGGCGGCGTACAACGCCGGGCCGGGAGCGGTGGATCGGTACGACGGGCTGCCGCCCTACAGCGAGACGAGGGCGTACGTGCGGCGGGTGCTGGACCGCTTCTTGAAGCTCAGCGAGTAGAGGAAGCCGGCTCCGGGACCGCGAAGGCTTCCAGGCGGCGGCGGACGGACTGGGACGCTTCCACCAGCAGGCGCACGCCGTCCTCACCGTCCTCTCGCTCCAGAACGCGGGCGTTTTCGTAGAGGAAGTGGAGCTTGTCGCCGGCGTCGTGCGGGATCAGGTAGCGCTCCTGCGCCAGGGGATCGTCGGGCAGGGCGGCTTCGATGGCGGCGGCCAGCTCGGGCAGGCCGAGTCCGCGGGCGGCTGAAATGGAAACGACGGCGGCGCGTCCGCCGGCCATACGCTCGGCTTCGACGGCGGCGGCGGCCAGGTCGGGTTCCACCAGGTCCGCCTTGTTCAGCACCAGCAGTTGCGCTTTGTCGGCGGCGTCGAGCTCGCCCAGGATGCGATCCACCTCGCGCATCTGCTCGCGGCGGTGCGGCGAGGAGAGATCCACCACATGGAGGATCATGGCCGCCTGGGTGACCTCTTCGAGCGTGGCGCGGAAGGCCTGCACGAGGGCTGTGGGCAGCTTGCGGATGAAGCCGACGGTGTCCGACAGCAGGACGCGGCGACGGCTGGGCAGCTCGAGCGTCCGGATGGTGGGGTCGAGCGTGGCGAACATCTTCTTGTCGGCCAGCACGTGGGCGGCCGTCAAGGCGTTGAAGAGCGTGGACTTGCCGGCGTTGGTGTAGCCGGCCAGGGCGACGGTGCTCAGCGGCACGGCGGTGCGCTTCTTGCGCTGGAGGTCGCGGGTGGAGCGGACACGCTCGAGATCCGCTTTGAGCTTGTCGATGCGGATGGAGATCCGCCGGCGGTCGGTCTCGAGCTTGGTTTCGCCGGGGCCACGGGTGCCGATGCCGCCGCCGAGGCGCGACAGCGCGATGCCGCGGCCGGTGAGGCGGGGCAGCAGATAGCTGAGCTGCGCCAGCTCCACCTGCAGTTGGCCTTCGCGGGTGCGGGCGTGGCGGGCGAAGATGTCGAGAATCAGTTGCGTGCGGTCGATGGTGCGGCGGTCGAGGGCTTTCTCGAGGTTGCGCTGCTGCGTGGGCGTGAGCGGATTGTCGAACAGCACGAAGTCGGCGTCGACGGCGGCCGCCCAAGCCTTGACCTCGTCGACCTTGCCGCTGCCGATGAGCGTGGCGGGCTCGGCGCGGTCGCGGGCCTGGATGGTCTGGCCGAGGACTTCGGCGCCGGCGCCTTCCGCCAGCTCGGCCAGCTCTTCGAGCGACTCCTCGGCGGTGTAGTCGCCGACGAAGTCTTCGCCGGGGCCGGGCTGGCGCAAGTCCACGCCCACCAGGACGCACCGCTCAGGGCGTCCGGCAATGGTTTCTTCGGGTGTACGAGACGATCGGGCCACTACGCGCTCAATTTCAGACTACATCGAACCGCGCCGGGCCCGGAATCGCTCAGGATGCATTCTCGTCGACGGGACGCCCGGGACGGATGTGCTCGCCGGGGCGCCGGGGGATGCCGGGCTCGTGCTCGTGGGAGTGTTCCTGCTCGTGCTCGCCGTCATAGCCGTTGTGGCGAGCCTGGGGGCCGCCGGCGTGGGGACCCGCGTGGGAAGACTGGCGCGGGGTCACGACGGTGGAGATGGCGTGCTTGAAGATCAACTGCTCTTGGTGATTGGTTTCGAAAACCACACAGTATTTGTCGAATCCCCGGACGCGTCCGGAAAGCTTGACTCCGCTGGTGAGGTAAATCGTGACGGGCAGGCGCTCTTTTCGTGCGGAGTTCAGGAAGGCGTCCTGCAAATTCTGGCTCGGCATGGTTCAGTACCTCAGCGGCCTCTGGGGGTTCGGATACGGGCGGACCCTTGGAAGCCGAGCAAGCATAAAAACGGGTCATCACGACATGGGCGACGGCCTCGTTGGTCCGGTTCGAGGCGCACCTCGGCCCGAGACTATTCACTACGATGCAGAGCGGGCGGGAATGGTTACGTGCATGTTAATCGCCCCTGCGTTTCAGGGGAGCGCCTGATGGGCCCGGCGTTCGGTTTCGGCCATGATGGCAGCGTTGCGAGCGCGGGAGAGCTAGACTAACAACGTGTCCCTGCCGATTCTTCGACAAATTGGCCAGGCCATGCGGACCCTCAACCCGAACGAGGTGCGCGCGATGGCCGACCAGGAAGTGTGCTTCGGCGTGCTGGCGGCCGATGACGCCGTAGCCGCGGAGATCTTTTCGTTTCTGCTGCCGCCGGGCCTGTCTCAGGAGCGTGCGCGGCAGGCCGGCCGCATGATTCTGCGGGTCGGCTCGGAGGCGGACTTCGACGCCTGTACGGTCGGGTTCGCTGAAGGCGGCGTGCCGCATCCCGAACATTTCTACCGCTTCGATCTGGCGGCGCCGCAGCGAGGCGTCCGGCTGATCCTGGACGAGCACGAAGAGGATGCGCTGGCGCTGGCGCGCTGGTTCCAGCCGTTCCGCGGCGAGGTCTGCGAGCGGACGATTTGGAAGGTGTGCAAAGAGAACGCCATGTTCACGGTCGCCACGGCGATTCCGAACGTGATTCCGACGGCGCTGGTGCTGCCGTGGGCGGCGGGGGAGTTTGCCTCCGACACGGCGTTCCTGACGATGAACCAGGTCCGCATGGCGTTTCTGCTGGCGGCGGCGAGCGATCACGAGATCGGCTACGCCGAGCAGAAGGCGCAGATCGGTTCGATCGTGGCGGCGGCCTTTGGGTGGCGCAGCCTGGCGCGGGAGCTGGTGGGCAAGATTCCTGCCGGCGGCGGCCTTGTGTCGAAGGGCTTGGTGGCGTTCGCCGGGACCTACGTGGTGGGCAAGAGCCTGGAACGGTTCTTCAGCGTGGGGCGGGATCTGACGCGCGCCGAGCGTACCGACTACTACGAGGACGCCTACACGCGCGGCCGGGACGCGGTGACGGAGATCGTCGATCGGCTGCGCTCGCAGAAGAACCGCTCGACGGCCCCCTCGCATGGTTGAGCCGCTGTCTCGCCGGCGCTTGCTGACGCTGTTGGCGGCGCTGGCGCCGGGTCTGCGGGCCGACGAGGCCGGCGGAAGCTTCCAGGCCAAGGGGCTGTGGCGGACGACTCCGCTGGACGTCTTCGGCGAGATCGGCTACTTCATCGATGAGCCCTGCCTGGGCGCCCGTCCGGGCGACGTGGAGCTGGCCGAGTGGGCGCTGCAGGCTTGGCAGCGCACCGTGGACGGCCTGCTGTGCTTCACCCCCGCGCCGGCGGCGAGCGCGCTGGTGAGGGTCTACTGGGGACAGACGGGCGACCGCATCGGCAAGATGCAGGCGATCGAAGTGGGCGACCGGCGCGGCGCGGAAGTCTACGTCGATACGCACGCGGACCGCTTCGACGCGCCGATGGCCGGCCACAGCGACGCCGATCCGCTGTTCCGCGACGCCGTCCTCTACCGAACCCTGCTGCACGAGATCGGCCACGGCCTGGGGCTGGTGCACACCACGGGCATCGAAGACGCGATGTACTTTGGCGGGGACTACGTCGGCTTCTACCTGCGCTACCGCAACAGCGTAGGCTCGCGGGAGGAGATGCGGTTTCAACCGGGCATCTCGGCGACGGACCGGGACCGCATGGCAAAGCTCTATCCGGCCGACACGCTGGTCCCGCCGAGGGCCCCGAAGATCCCGGAAGCCTAGCCGTCAGCCGCCGAGCCACTCGGCGATCACGCTGCGCATGGCGATCGCGTCGAGCTCCGAGCGCACTTCGAGCTTGCCGGGCGCTTCGATGGCTTCGTAGACCTGCGCGGCCCAGTCGAACTGCTCCCAAGCGCGCGACTCCGGCACGGCCTCGCCCTGCGGGTTTTCAGGGTTGAGCACGAGCGTGGGGCGCGGGGCGCAGGCGGCCAACAGGTCGCGCACTTCGTACTCGGCGATCACTCCCGGCAGGTAGGAGCTAAAGGGCTGGCGGTTGACGGGCTCGAGCACCAGGGATTCGAACGACAGCGGCGGCCCGATGGAGATCAAGCGGTCGATGCGGGCGTCGAGCACGGCGGCGTGTGCGGCTACGAGCGAAGCGTTGGGGCCGACGCCGACGATCGACCAGGAGCGGTGCCGGGTGCGGTTGGGCGTCAGGGCGACGACGTCCTTGATGCGCTGGCCCAGCAGCGGCCGGCCGATCTCCAGGCTGCGGTAGGCGAAGAAGTCCTGCCAGTCGAAGCCGACCTTGACCACCGATTCCGGCCGGCTCTCGCCCCAGCCGCGCAGGTCGAGACCGAGGGCTTCGTAGCCGGCCGAGAGGATCGGGTCGATGACTGAGCGGCGGACCTCCACGTCGTCCTTGCCGAGGTCGGCGATGACGATCACCGTGCCCCGGGGGTAGGCGTGCGGCTCGAGCGCGCGGTCGGCGACGAAGATGCCTTGCTCGGGTTTGTGGACGCCGACGCGGGCGACACGCTGGATGGCGTGCTGGATCTCTACGCGGTAGTTGGGGAAGTTGCCGGCCGAAGGGGTCTCGCGCTGCGGCGCGATGTGGCGGGCGCGCTCGCAGTTGAGGTCGACCACGGTCTTGCCGTTGAGCGAGACGGAGGTCTGGCCCGACTCGGTGCACTGGAGCTCCTCAGGCGTCGAGATGGTGGCTGGACGTTCTTTGACCGCGCGGCTGACCGGGCTGAGCCAGCGTAGGAACCAGTCCACGGCCCCGACGCGCAGTTGCTCATTGAGTCCGTGACCGGCATCGGTCTCGATCATGCGCACATGCTGCTCGGCTCCGGCGATGCGGTAGGCCTTCTGCACCTCGCGAAAGGTCTCGCGGGCGGCGTCGATCGGCACGAAGTCCTGGATGGCCGAGCCGATGATCAACGGCTTGGGCGCGAAGGCGGCCAGCAGCTCGACGTGGTCGACGCCGGCGCGCAGGATGCCGGGCAGAACCTGCTCGGGGTCGGCGATGAGAAGCGCCCGCGTCTTGGCCGGAAAGCTGGCGACGGCGCAACTCGGAAAAGCCGCCTGGATGCGTTCGTCGAAGGCGCAGTACTGCAGCGTCTCCATGCCGCCGCCGGAGTTGCCGCCCATGCCGATCTTGTCGGGGTCCACGTCGGGCCGCTGCTGCAGATAGTCGATGGCGCGCGCGGCGTCCCACACGCGGTAGCCCATCAGGTTCACGCCGACGAGCCAGCTCTGGTGGCCGAGCACGCGGTGCTCCTTGGTGCCGGGGCCCACCCGGGAGGCCCCCGTGGCGGGGTCGAAGAACTCGAGCCGCTCGCCTTGCCCGACCGGGTCGTAGATGAGCGCGATGAAGCCGTGGCGGGCCAGCAGGATGCAGAAACGCTGGTAGGTTTCGGCCGCCTTGCCGGTGTCCGAATGGCCGCAGGGCACGACCACGGCGGGCAGCTTGCCGGAGACTTGCTTGGGCCGGTAGACGTTGGCGGTGACGAACAGCTCGGGACGGCTCTCGAAGATGACCTTCTCGATGACGTAGTCGTCGCGTTCGACGGCGCCGACCTGGCGAGCGTTCAGCGGCGTGCGGGTCTCCGGCAAGGGGCCCCAGGCCTCTGCTACGGCCTGGCGGACGCGGGCGCGGAGGGCGTCGAGCTCGGCCGGCGTCCGCATGGCGTCAAAGGTCTTGCGGCGGCGCTCCTCGAGGATGTCAATGTACGCCTGGGTATACTCCCACAGCATCCCGGCCAAGCCGGCGGCCTGAGCTGGAATGGGGACGAAACCGGCGCCCGCGCCGGCTAGGAGGGTTCTGGTGAAGCCTCGGCGAGTCAGCATCAACGGCAAAACCTTAGTCTACAATCCATTACGCACCGGGCGGAACCCTGGTTGCCCGTGCGAGTTATGATGGTGCGTCTAAACCTATGCGCGCCCGCTTCCTCTGTCTGCTCGCCGCCCTCGCCCTCAGCGCTCTGCCGGGGTCGGCGCAGCGCTATGACCTGCTGCTCAATGACGGCTTCGTGATCGACCCGGCCAACGGGATCAACGGGCATCGCGACGTGGCGATCGCCGACGGCAAGATCGCGGCCGTGGCCGAAGAGATCGATCCGCGCGAGGCCAAGCGGGTGTTCGAGGTGAAAGGCCTGTTCGTCACGCCCGGCCTGATCGACCTGCACGCGCACGTCTTCTCCACCACGGGTATTCCGGGCGCCTGGGCTGGGGATCTTTCCGTGCAGGCGGACGCGTTGTCGTTCCGCACCGGCGTGACGACGCTGGTGGACGCGGGCAGCTCCGGCTGGCGGAATTTTGAGATCTTCCGCCAGACGGTGATCGACCGGGCGGCGACGCGGGTGCTGTCACTGATCAACATCGCCGGCTTCGGCATGATCACCGACATCACCGAGCAGAAGGACTTCGACCCCGAAGAGGTCGCCCGGCTGGCGAAGAAGCATTCCGACGTGGTGGTGGGCGTGAAGTCGGCGCACTACCGCGGCAAGGACTGGGCGTCGGTGGAGAATGCCGTGAAGGCCGGCACGCTGGCGGATATTCCGGTGATGGTGGACTTCGGGTACTTTTGGCCGGACCGGCCGTTCTATGAGCTGGTGCTGGACAAGCTGCGGCCGGGCGACATGCCCACGCACTGCTTCCGCGCGCCGGTGCCGTGGGTGGACAAGGACGGCAAGCTCTACGACTACCTCTACAAGGCGCGGAAACGGGGCATCAAGTTCGACGTGGGCCATGGCGGCGGCAGCTTCGTGTTCCGCAACGCCGTGCCGGCGATCCAGGCCGGGTTCTATCCCGATTCGATCTCGACCGACCTGCACGTCAGCTCGATGGTGGGCGGCATGATGGACATGCCGTCGCTGATGTCGAAGTTCCTGGCGATGGGCATGCCGCTGGAGGCGGTGATCCGGGCTTCCACCTGGAACCCTGCGCAGCAGATCGGCCGCGACGATCTGGGCAAGCTGACGCCCGGCGCGGTGGCGGACGTAGCGGTGTTCCGGCTGATGCGGGGCGAGTTCCGCTTTCGCGACGCCAGCAACGGGGCGATGTCGGGCACGGAGCGGCTGCACGCCGAGGCGACGATCAAGGACGGGCGGGTGCGCTGGGATTGGAACAGCCTGTCGGGCGTGGACTACAAGACGTTGGGACCGACCTACGGCGTGCGCGGCGGGTTCGACAACATCGTGCCGCCGCCCGCGGAAAAGTAGAGGAGCAAGCTATGGACAAGTTTCATGCGCTGGTGGATTTGCTGAAGGCCGAAAAGGCTCTGGACGTAGGCCACACGGACGGCTCCTATCTGGGTCACTGCGCGTCGGTTTACCGCGACATGAAGCGCTGGGGCGCCGACGAGGACCTGGCGATCGCGGGGCTGCTGCACTCTCTCTACGGGACGGGGCTTTTCCAGTCCTTCAAGCTGGAGCTGGACCGCCGTGACGAGATCCGCGCGGTCGCCGGCGAACGCGCGGAGCGGCTGGCGTACCTGAACTGCGCCATCGTGTACGACTCGTTCGACGAGCAGGTGGAGCAGGGCGCGCCGCCGTTCCGCATGGAAGACCGCTTCACCGGCGCGGACATCAACGTGGCGGCGGAGGACTTCGAGGACCTGATGTTCCTGCAGTTGGTCGACCGGCTGGAGCAGATTCCGCGGTCGAAGAAGTACGCGTTCCGGCAAGCGGCGTTTCGCCGCATGGCGGAGTTGCTGGCCGAGCGCACCGGCGGAGTTTCGCTGGAGGCCTACGACAAGGTGTACGCCGCCGCGGAAGTGGGTTGAGGGCTCCCGCGGCGCACGCCGACTACTGCGCGAAGATCGAGGTTTCGACCGCGGTCTCCACGCCGCCGACTTTGAGGACGACAGACGCCTTGCCGGACGCCTGGGTCATGCGCGCGTTGATCTGCATGAGACCCACGAATCCCGGCGCAGCCCCGGCGTAGTCCAGGGTCGCCTGCTCGCCGCCGATCCACAGCTCCACGTCGCCCAGGGGCGCAGGGTAGGGCGCTTCCGCCGGGACGCCGGTGCGTCCGGGCGGCGCCGTTTGTCCTTCTCCCGTGGCGAAAAAGATGAGCGGCTGACCGGGGGCGGCCGGATTGTCCTCGCCGTTGAGCGTTCCGTCCGCGTAGACCGCGATCGCCCGGCTCGGGTCGTCTCCCCAGGCGAACAGCGCCGGGGCGGCCGCTTGGAGCGCCATGGCGACGTTCGGGCCGCGCACGCCGTCGCGCACGACGGCTACCTGCACGGTGGAGCGGTCGGCGACTTCGTACGGGACCTGGAAGTTGATCTGGTCCTCCCGCACGAAGAACAGCGGGGCGGCGACCTCGTCCACCATCACTTGCACGCCGGCCCGTTCGCGGAGGACCTCTCCGTCGGCGTCGAGGGCCGCGCCGACTCCCTCGGCGGGTCCCATGCCTTCGCCGAAGATCGACGCATGCTGGCCGACGGCGAGCGCCCGGGCCTGGAAGTCCGCTCCGTGGGAGATCTTGCTGATCTGCGGGCCGACGGGGGCGTCCTTGGAGCAGGCTTGCAGTTGGAGATAGGGCAGGCCGGAGGAAGACTCCTCCGTCTTCCCGTTGAAACGATAGATCTTGGCCAACGCGTACTGCCAATTGCAGTTCAAACAGCGGGCCCAGATCGTGAAGGTCCACGGAAAGTAGTCGACCGTTCCACCGAGCGTGTGATCGTGCCGGCGATCCTCGTCGACGGCGAGCGGCTGGCTGCCGAATGGGCCGACCGATTCGGCGGGCATCGCGCCGGTCAGCACGCGCCCGTTGGCCTCGCGGAAGGCGCTCCAGCCGTCCGGACACGAGGAGTCGTTGAAGAAGAACAGCATGCCGGCAGGCGCGGCGCCCGCCGGCGCCTCGACCTTCTGACAGACGTTCATCTTCGCCAGCGGCAGCCCGGAAGGCTGTACGTCGGCGGAGCCCCGGCCACTTATCTCGGTGAACGGGCGATCGGCAGCCGTGGTCCGGCTGCCGTAGGCGCTGCGCCAAGCGACGGTCGTGCCGGACAGGCGGAACGTCGCATAGGCCTTGTGGCCGTGGGTCGCCTCGGCCCCCTCGGCCAAAGCTTCTCCTACCGGACGCCCGAGGCCCTCCAGCGGTGACGGCACGAGGGCGCGTCCGTTGGCTGCGTCATAGGCCATCCAGCCCTCCGGGCAAGCCTCCGAAAAGTACGCGATGGCGCCGACGGGAGCCGGATCCGCGGCCCGGCCGGGCGCGACAGCCAAGCCGCCGAGCAGCAGCAGGAGAGTGGCGACGCGCCTCATGGCTGCACGCTCCGGCGGCACATGCGCGTCGCATAGAACGGCAGATTGGTGGTCCACGAATCGGTGACGCCTTTCATCTCTGCTTTGTCGCCGACCACGAAGTCCAGCGCCGCACAGCAATTGTCGATGGGCATGTAGGAGCGCGTCAGATCGGCGGACGCGGCGAACGGATGTTCGTGCTGGGGAGGCTGCTTGTCTACGATGGGCTCGCCGACCACGTCGCCGACCTCGGCTTCGGTCGCCGCGCCGACAACGATGCGGCCCTGGGTGAGAGGTTCGTCCGTCCAGCCTTCCGGGCAGTTTGCGCCCGTGAACAGGCCCACCATGCCGGGTGGAAAGGAGCTCTCGGTTTGTGGCGGAGGCGGAGCGGGATCGGCGGCGAAGCCGATGGCGGAGGAGAGGAGAACGAGCGAACAGCAGACGGAGATCCGAAATAACATGGCGCAATTACGAAGCAAGAAGTGTAGCGCAGACGTTCCGGTGGTCGGAACGTCTGCGCCCACTGCGGAGATTCTTGCTTAGTTATTGCGGAAGGCCGCGGCCGGAGCTTCCCACGGGCCGGAATAGATGCGGATATTCGGCTTGGCGGCGCGCAGGGCGGTGAGGCCCTTATCCGTGACGGACGAGCCCCGTACATCCACTTCGCGCAGGGAAGGGTAGCCGGCCAGCACCGTCATGGCCTCGTCGTCCACCCGGTTGCAGGACTGCAATTTGAGCCTTTCGAGCTTGGAGAGGGTCTTGATCTCTTCGAGCCAGCGCGCCGTGACGTCCATCATGTTGACGGTGGCGAAGCGGACGCCTTCGCGGCCCACGCCCAGCGTTGTGCAGCCGAAGCGCAGCTCGCGAAGGTTGCTGAGGGTGAGCACCGCCTCCAGACCGCGGTCGGACATGCTGATCGTCCAGACGTTGGAGTCCGTGCCCTGGCGGCCGTTGAGGTCGAGGTAGGTCAGCCCGGGCAGCAGCCGCAGCGCTTGCAGGCCGGCGTCGCCCAATTCATTGCCGCCGATGGTCAGCTCGCGGAGCTTCGGCAGCGAGCTGAGCTGCTCCAGGCCGACGTCGGTGACCATCGAGGAGCCGACGTCCAACACCTCGATGTTCGTCAGCCCGGAGATATGCTCCAGGGTGGTGTCGCTGATCTTGGTGCCGTGCACGTTCAGGCGCTCGAGGTTCTTCCAGCCCTTGACCGCCGCCAGACCTTCGTCGGTGACGTATTCGGCAAAGCGCAGGTTGAGGTCGGTGATCCCGGGCAGGTCCTTGAGCTCCTGCATTCCTTGGTCGGTGATGTGCGTCAGCGACAGATCGAGCGTAGCCAGCTTGGGGTACTCGGTGAGCTTGCGGAGATCCGTGTCGGTCACCCAAGTTGCGCGCAGGTCCACGCCGGTCACCGCGCCCGAGGCGTCGAGGGTCACGGCGCCGCCCAGGTCTTCGATCCAGTCCGTGTCAGCAGCGGCCAATGGGAGCGCGCCCAAGAGCCCGAGGCTCAGGGAGCAGAGAATCGACATGCGGCGGAGAGAGGTCATTACTTGCTCCTGCGGGTCGGCAGCGAAGAGTCGCGATCGAAGATGATCTCGCAGTCCGGCAAGGCGGCCTGCAACTGGTTCATCCCGGCTTCGCTCACCAGCGTGTGGTAGAGATTCAGGTCCTTGAGGCTCGCCATGGACTCGAGCATCGGGACGCCCGCGTCGGTGATGTTCGTGGAATCGAGGCTCAGCTCGCGCACCTGCGGCAGGCTCTGCAAGGCTTGCAGACCCTTGTCGTCGAGCGAGGTGTAGTCCAGCTTTACGACCGTGAGGCTCTTGAGAGTCGCCAGGGACGCGGCTCCGACGTTGCCGGCGCGTGTGCGGAACATCTCGATGCGCTCCAGCTTCTGCAAAGGCTCCAAGGCGGCGAGCCCTTCATCCTCGAACCGGGTGTGGTTGAGGTAGAGCTCGCGAAGGTCGGTAAACGCGCCGATCTGCAGCAGACCCGGGTCGCCGATATCAGTGGCCGTGACATCGAGCATCTGCAGGCCCTTGAGGCCGGCGAGCTGCTTGAAGCCTTCGTTGGTGATGTCGCTATAGCTGAGCCGCAGGCGCTCGATCCAGGTCATCTTGCCGAGGGCTGCGAGGACTTGGTCGTTGACCGGCGCGCCGCTGAGGTCGATCTCGCGCAATGCCGTCAGCCCTTCGAGCACGTGGAAGGTCTTGCCCTCGACGAGGGTCCCGCCCAGGTTGAGCGAGCGCAGCTTCGTCAGGCCGGCGAGGTTCTCCAGGCCGGCGTCGGAGACCGTGGTGAGGTGCACGTCCAGCTCTTCGAGGCTGGTCAGGCCGGCCAGCGAGGCCAAGCCGAGGTCGCCGATCTGGGTGACCCCCACGTTGAGCTTCTGGAGCCCGTCCAAGCGTTGCAGGAACTCCAGTTGGGCGTCGCTGACGGGAGTGGAGGAGAGGTCGACCGCAACCAGGCGGTTGCCGCGCATCTCGGCTTTGCCGCCGAGCGCGGTAATCCAAGCCGCGACGGCCTCGTCGGTGTCGGCGGCGGGCCGCTCGGCGCCAGGAGGCACGGCCTGCGCAGTCGCCGTGCCGACGAACTCGATGTGGGTTTGGGGCAGGGCGCCGCGCAAGGAGTCCAGGCCGTTGCCCGTGACGCGGGTGTAGCGCAGGTCGACGTCAGTCAGCGACTTCAGTCCGTGCAACTGGACCAGGCCGGCGTTGGTGATCTCGGTGCGGTAGAGGCTCGCCACCTCCAGCTCCGGCATGCCGGCCAGGATCTCCATGCTGGCGTCGCCCATGTCCACGCCCAGCAGGTCGAGCTTGCGCATCTTGGTCATGCCGCGCAGGGACTCCACGCCCTTCTCGGTCACGCGGGTGCCGGCCAGGTTCAATTCTTCCAATTGGGTGAGCCCGGCGAGGCTCTTGACGCCCTCGTCGGTCACCATCGTGTTACGGAGAATGAGCCGGCGGAGATTTTTCAGGTTCGCGAGGCCGGCCATGCCGGCGTCGGTAAAGGGGCTATCGGTCAGGTCCAAACTGCGCAAATTGACCAGCGGGGAAAGATCGATCTCGGTGAGGCGGCACTGCGCGCAGCGCACGTCCTTGAGCTTCTCGAGGCCCAGCAGGTGCTTGAAGCCCGAGTCTTGGATGTTGATCTGGGCGGCGAAGTGCCAGCCGACGCCGATCTTCTCGAGGTTGACGAGGCCGGAGAGCGCCTGCAACGCCTCATTGGCGTCCTCGCGGCCACCGCCGGGATTCCACACCGGGCCGGGTAGATAGAGCGCCCGCAGGGAAGTCAACTCGCTGAGCATGGAGAGCTCGGCAGGCGGCATGACGGAACCCGTGAGATCGATCGTTTCGATGCGGAAGTCGCCGTCGGGGATGTCCGCCAGATCGCCGATGGGCTCGCGGCTGCCCTCCACGGTGAACTCGCCCTCCCAGCGGACGACCCACTCGGCGATCTCGCGCATGGAAGCCGCCTGTGCGGCCGTCACTGCAATCAAAAGAAGAAACGCTGTGCGGATCATGGGAATTTTGCGGTTATGGCCCTCGAAAAAGGGCGGCCGACTTTTTTCGAGAGCTAGTATATCAGTCCGGCGCGGCCCCCCGAAGTGTAGTAGCATGACGAGCACAAGCTCTGTCATGAGGCTCCCGGCTATCGCTGTTTCCCTCCTCGTTGTCGCTCCGATTTGCGCGCAGACGGGCCCCTTCGGCTCGGGTCTGTTCGAGGTGTTCGAAAAGGCCTCCTGTCGGGACTGTCATAGCCCCGACGGCGTGGCGTCTCCCACTCGGCTGCACTTTCCCGAGCCCGGCGCGGCGCCGGAGGCTTTGGAGGCGTTCGGCAAGTCGCTGGTCGTGCTGATCGACCGCGAAAACCCCGAGAAGTCACTGTTGCTCAACAAGCCCACGAACCGCATCGCGCACGCCGGCGGGGAGCGGATCGCGCCGGGCAGCGACGATGAAAAGGTCTTGCGGGAGTGGGTGGACCGCCTCACGCGCCTGTCGAACGTGGAATTGAGCGCTGCGCTGAAGTACCGCGAGGAGCAGGACTCCGGCGCGGGCGGCGGCGAAGTGTCGCAGGCCGATCTCCGGCGGCTGACGCACAGCCAGTACAACCACACGGTGCGCGACCTGCTGGGCGACCAGACGGCTCCGGCGAACCGCTTTCCGCCCGAGGACTTTGTCAACGGCTTCCGCAACCAATACGAGTCGCAGTCGCTTTCGCCGCTGCAGATCGAGGCCTACAGCGCAGCCGCCGAGAGGCTGGCCGCGAACGCCTTCCGTGGCGGCGACACGCACGGGCTGATTCCCTGCAAGGAAGATACGGCGGACTGCCGCGCCCGGTTCGTGCGCGAGTTCGGCTTGAAGGCCTTCCGGCGGCCGCTCGAAGAAGTGGAGCAGAAGCGCTATGAGGCGTTGATGGCCGGCGCGGACGGGCTGATTCCAGGCGCCCAACTGGTGACCGAGGCGATGCTGCAGTCCACGAGCTTCCTGTTCCGCCTGGACAGCAGCCCGGAAGCGGATTGGCGGCCGTACGCCATGGCCAGCCGTCTGTCGTACGCGATCTGGGACAGCATGCCGGACTCCGGCCTGCTGCAAGCCGCCGCGCGCGGGGAGATCGACACGCCGGAAGGCGTGGCGAAGATGACCCGGCGGATGCTCGACGACCCCAGAGCGCGCGAGTCGCTGAGCGAGTTCGTGAGCCAGTGGATGCGGTTCGATCGCATCCTGCAGGCGAGCAAGGATCGCCGGAAGTTCCCGCAGTTCACACACGAGACGGCCGTGGCGATGACGGAGGAGGCTCGCATCTTCGTCGCCGACCTGGTTTGGAACGACCGCAACTTCATGGATCTGTTCACGGCGGACTACGGATACGCCGACGCGGACTTGGCGTCGATCTACGGCGTGCAGGCTCCGGCGAAGGATTTCGACAAGGTGGCGTTTCCGCAGGATTCGAGCCGCGCCGGCGTGTTGGGCCAGGCGCTGTTCCTGTCGATCACGGCCAAGCCGGAAGATTCCGCGCCGACGGCCCGGGGCCTGTTCGTTCGCGAGCAGTTCCTTTGCCAGAAGGTGCCGGAGCCGCCGGCCGGGGTGAACACGAACTTGCCGCCGGTGAGCGAGGATCGGCCGCAGACGAATCGCGACCGGATGATGGAGCACGCCACCAATCCGAGCTGCGCGACCTGCCACCGGCTGATCGACCCCATTGGTTTCGGGCTGGAGCGCTTTGACGCCATCGGCGCCAAGCGCGACACCTTCCAGCTCAGCTTCCCGGTGCCGCGGAAAGAGGGCGGCGAGCGGGGAGACATGAAGACCGTCGACCTCGAGATCGACCCGAACGGCTACGTGGCCGGCTTGCCCAACTCCGAGTTCAACTCCCCGTCGCAGCTCGGCAAGGTTTTGGCCGAGAGCGACCAGTGCCAGGAGTGTGTGGTGAAGCAGTATCTTCGCTATACTCTGGGACGAATCGAAACGCCTGCGGATCGGCCGTTGATTCGCAAGGTTTTGGCCGATTTCAGAAACTCGGGTTTTCGCTTCCGCGAGTTGATTATTGCGCTCATGCGGGAACGGGCATCACTGAATCCAGGAGAGGCAGTCAATGTCGCAAGTCATCACCAAACGCCATAGGATCTCCCGCCGGTCCCTGCTCAAAGGGGTGACCGCCGCCGGTTCTCGCATCGCGGTCGGTCTGCCGCCGTTGGTCTCGATGTTCAACTCGCTGGGCACGGCCTACGCCGCCGAGCCCGCGTCGACCGTGAAAGCCGAGTCGGCGATCGAGAGCCGCTTCGTGCTGTGGTTCAACGGCAACGGCATCCCGGAGCGCTACTGGATTCCGTCGGAAGAAGGCTCGGACTACCGCATGACGCCGTGCCTGTCGCCGCTGGCGCCGTTCCGCGACGACTTCCACGTGCTCAGCGGCGTGGACAATGCCGCGGCCAAGGGTAACGGCAACGGGCACACGAACTCGATGAGCGGCCTGATGACCTGCACCACCTTCACGGGGCGCGGTCCGTCGGGCGCGTCGATCGACCAGGTGATCGCTGCGAAGTTGGGCAACGAGTCGCGCTTCCGGTCGCTGCAGATCGGCGTCTCGCAGGAGTCGTTCGGCGAGAGCATGCAGCGCAACATGAGCTGGTCAGGCTTCGAGCGCGCCCTGCCGCCGGAGATGATTCCGCACCGCCTGTTCGACCGCCTCTTCGGCGAGCGCGAAGAGGGCTGGGTGAACCGCAAGCGCAGCATCCTGGACAGCGTTCGCGATGACGCCACGCTGCTGCGCAAGAAGCTGCCGGGCGACGATCAGGCCCGCGTGGACGAGCACCTCGACGGGATTCGCGACATGGAGCGCGCCATCGCCGGGCTGCCGCCGGAGTACCAGCGGGTGGATCCGCCGGATTTCGACGGCGACATGAAGGACTGGCCGCGCATCGCCAAGCTGCAGAGCGACCTGCTGGTGCAGGCGCTGGCGACTCGCCAGACGCGGGTGGCTTCTTACATGCTCACCAAGTGCCAAGGGCTGTCGCGGTTCCCGTGGCTGGGCTACACCTCGGCGCGCCACCACGACTACACGCACGCTGACGGCCGGGCGCCGGGCGCGGACGGCGTGGAAGGGCAACGCGTGCTGCGGGACATCTGCAAGTGGCACGTGGAGGAGTTCGCGTATTTGGTCGGACGCCTGAAGGCCACGCCCGAAGGCGACGGCACGGTGTTCGACAACACCGTTCTGGCGTACGTGCACGAGCACGCCGAGGCGAATCCGCACAAGAACAGCGGGTTGGCGATGATCGTGGCCGGCGGCGTGAAGTCGCTGGGCAAGGGACGGCACACGCGCGTGACCGGCACGGTGGGCGACGTCTACCTGACGCTGGCCGACGAGGTGCTCAAGGCCGGGATCGGCTCGTTCCCGACGGCCACGAAGTCGCTGAGCCCGTTGGTCGCCTAGGGCGACTCGGGAAGAAGCAGGCGGTTTGGAAGGGGGAGGCCCGACGGGCTTCCCCCTTTTTCTTTGGGCCTGCATGGGGCGGAGACGACTGCGCCGGGTCGGCCGGGGTTGCTAGTATTCTCCCTAGCGGGAGGGTACGCGCAAAAAGCTCATGGCAACCTGGATGTTCTTCTGCCCGCCGCTTTTTGGCCACACCAACCCGACGCTGCCCCTGGTGGCCGAAATGGTTCGGCGGGGCGAGCGCGTGGTGTACTACAACGCCGCGTCGTTCCGTGAGGCGATCGAGCCGACCGGCGCGGAGTTCCGGGCCTACCACCGCGATCTCCCCAGCCTGCCGGCGGCCATGAGCGTGCGGCAGATCGAGCTCGTTCCGCCCTTGGTGGAAGCGACGGAGCTCTTCCTGGATACCGAGCTGCAACGGATTCTGGCCGACCCGCCGGACTTCGTGGTCCACGACTACGTGGCCTTCTGGGGGGCCGCCGTGTCGGACGTGACGGGGGCGCCGCGGCTGGGAACGACGCCTGGGCTGATGCTCAACGAGAACGTCTCGAAGCTGGCGAAGTCGATCGTTCCGCCGGAGCTGTTGCCGGGCGGGGCGGGCGTGCGGTGGAGCGACATCCCGCTGCTGCTCTCCGTGATTCGCCGGCGGTTCCGCACGAATCGCAAGTACGGGCTGAAGTATCGCTGGCTGAAGGACTTGTCGCACGCGGAGTTCAACATTGCCTTCACCTCGCCGGAGATTCAGCCGCACGCCGACGAGTTCGCGGACCGCTTCTGCTTCGTGGGACCGCCGGAGCTGCGCCAGGAGGACGACTCGGGGTTCGACTTCGAGTCGCTGACCGGCGCGCCGCTGGTGTACATCTCCCTGGGCACTCTGTTCAACGATCGGCCTGAATTCTTCGAGAGTTGCTATGAGGCCTTGGGCGGCCTGGACGTGCAGGTGGTCTTGTCGCTCGGAGGCAGGAACACGGAGCTTCCCGCGCCGCCCAAGAACTTCATCCTGGGCCGTTTTCCACCGCAACTGACGCTGTTGGGGCGGGCGGCGGCGTTCTTGACGCACAGCGGCATCAGCAGCGTGTGCGAAGCCGTGCAGATCGGCGTGCCGCTGGTGCTGTATCCGCAGATTTGGGACCAGTACCTGATGGCTCACCAAGCGGAGCTGGCCGGGGCGGGTGTGAGCCTTCCACGCGACCCGACGCCGGCCCAGATTCGGGAGAAGGTGACCGCGGTGCTGTCCGACCCGTCGTATCGCACGAACAGCCGGGAGTTGGGGCGGCGGTTGGCGGCGGCCGGCGGCGCGCGGCGCGCGGCGGACGAGCTGATGAAGTGGGCGGAGTCGGCGCGTGGTTCGTCGTCGCCGAGCGGGGCCCGCATGCAGTTGGCTTGAGCGCCCGCGGCCGTCGTGGCGGGAGACCGCTCGGCCGGAAAGCGCAACCGTTCAGATTTCGAGAGCCGGCCGGCCCGATGAAGGGCGGGCTTGCGAGAGAATCGAGCGGATGCCTTCGACTTGCCCCTTCCTCGGCGCAGCAGCCTTGGCGGCGCTGTGCCTTTTGCCGCTGCCGGCTCAGACGCTCCCCCCGATCGAGGCCAACGACAACCGGGTCCCGGCGGGCCGATTGCAGGACGGAGTGCTGCACCTGGAGCTCGAGCTGCGCAAGGGCGTGTGGCGGCCGGAGTCCGAGGACGGCGAGTCGATTCCGACCTACGCCTTCGCTGAGGCGGGCAAAGCCTTGCAGGTTCCGGCGCCGACGATCCGGGTCCCCCAGGGCTCGATGCTCGAGATCGCGCTGCACAACACGCTCGGGACTTCGGTCACGCTCCATGGTCTGCACAGCCGGCCGGGCGACGCCGAAGATGTGGTCACGCTGGAGCCGGGAGAGCGCAAGCGGCTGCGTTTCGAGGCCGGCGAGCCCGGCACGTACCTCTACTGGGGCCGTACGCCCGACGGCCCGCGCGGCACCGGCCGCGTGCTGGACGCTCTGCTCGGGGGCGCACTGGTGGTGGACCCGCCGGGCGCGGACCCGACCGCCGATCGCATCTTCGTGCTGGAGCGCTGGAACGGGCCGACGCGCACGGCCATCAACGGCAAGTCCTGGCCCTACACCGAACGGCTCGACGCGGAGGTCGGCCAGCCGGTCCGCTGGAAGATCGTGAACGCCTCGGATCTGAGCCATCCGATGCACCTGCACGGCTTCCACTTCCAGCTCGAGGCGCAGGGAGACGGGGAATCCTACCAGATCTTCGACGAGAACTCGCGGCGGGAGGAGTTCACGCACTCGGTCGAGATCATGGAGACTTTCGAGATCACGTGGGTCCCCAAGGAGCCCGGGCGCTGGCTCTACCACTGCCACCGGATGCCCCACATGCGGCTGCCGGTCCCGTTGGACCCGGCCGACGCGGACATTCCGGAGCACAATCCAGACCACGCCCACATGCACGAGCACGATTCCGACTACGCCGGGATGGGCGGGATGATCCTGGGGATCACGGTGACGGGGCCGTCGGAGTTTGACACGGTGAATGACTGGAAGCCGGGCCGAAGGCTGGAGATGCACGTGGGCAACCGCGACGGCGATCCGCGGTTCTACCGGATCGCTCTGAAGAACCTGGACTCCGAGGCGCCGCCGGCAGAAAGCACGGGCCTGACGGGGCCGCTGCTGGTGGTGCGGCAGGGAGAGAAGACCGAGATCACCGTCACCAACAGCTCCCAGAAGCCGACGAGCGTGCACTGGCACGGGTTGGAGATCGAGAGCTACTACGACGG
The DNA here is from genome assembly GCA_016125275.1 of Acidobacteriota bacterium. Classification (GTDB taxonomy): domain Bacteria; phylum Acidobacteriota; class Terriglobia; order Bryobacterales; family UBA6623; genus RI-231. The sequence continues at coordinate 185,129 of WGMB01000018.1, forward strand.
GGTCCCTTGGTGGAGCGGCATCGGCGAAAAACGCGCCCCGGCGGTGGAGCCGGGGCACGAGTTCCGGGTGAAGATGATTCCACAGCGCGCGGGGTCGTTCATCTACCACACGCATTGGCATGACGAGGCGCAACTGACCGGGGGCGTGCATGGGCCGATGATCGTGCTGGCGCCGGACGAGGCCTACGATCCGGAGACGGACAAGAGCTTCCTGATGAGCTTGTCTCCGCGGGACCCCTTCGGCAGCGGGTTGCTGCTGATGAACGGGACGCCGCAGCCGCCGGCGATGCGGCTGAAGACGGGCGTGGCCTATCGCTTCCGCTTCATGAACATCACGCCGACGATGGACAACCTCCAGATCGCGCTGCGCTCCGACGAGGGCGCCGTGCGGTGGCGGCCGGCGGCGAAGGATGCGGTCGAGACGCCGTCCCACGATCTCCAGGAAGCGTTGCAGCACGTGGCGGTCGGGGAGACGTTCGACTTCGAGTACCGCGCCGATGGGCCGCAGGAATTGCGGCTGGAGGGCTGGTCGCCGGGCAATCGCCAGCGCGTGGTGCAGACCCTCACGTTCGAGGACTGATCCGCTCCGGAGCGTCCCCCAAGTCGGTTGCCGATCCGCTACCATACCCCTGCCCCAAAAGAGCGGGTACGAGCGATGAGCATTCCGAGACGACTGATCCCCTTTGCGCTGCTGGCCCTGTGGGCGTGCGGTTCCGGCGGCCCCGAGCAGGCCGCGGAGGTCTCCGAGCGGTCCCCGAACATCGTGGTGATCCTGGCGGATGACTTCGGCGTGGGCGACATCCAGGCCCACTACCCGGACAACAAGATCGCCACGCCGAACTTGGACGCGCTGGTCGGGCAGGGTATGAGCTTCACCGACGCGCACAGCCCCTCGGCGGTGTGTTCTCCGACGCGGTACGGGATCTTGACCGGGCGCTACTCCTGGCGGACGCGCATGCAGGAGTGGGTGATCGCCGCCTATGAGCCGCCGCTGATCGCCGCGGACCGGCCCACTCTGCCGGGGTTTCTGCGCGACAACGGGTACCAGACCGCGGCCATCGGCAAGTGGCACCTGGGCTGGGAGTGGGCCGGCGACCAGCCGAGCCGCATGACGGAGGTGCGCAACGGCCAGAAGACGCTGACGTGGGACTACACGAAACCCATCGAGCAAGGGCCGACCGCGCGGGGCTTCGACTACTACTACGGCGTCGACCTGCCGAACATGCCGCCGTTCACCTTCATCGAAAACGACCACGTGGTGGTGCAGCCGACGGCTCAGTACAAGTACGACCCGGACGAGGGCGTGGTGATGCCGAAAGGCTTTGACGGCAACCCGATGGCGCCGGGCTGGGAGTTCGACCAGATTCTGCCCGAGCTGACCAAGCGCACGGTCGCGCAGATCCACGAGCGCGCCAAAGGGGACAAGCCATTCTTTTTGTACTTCTCGATGACGTCTCCCCACGAGCCCGTCGTGCCCTCGGAGCAGTTCCTGGGCAAGAGCGGGATCGCCCCGATCGCGGACTTCGTGATGGAGACGGATTGGTCCGCGGGCCAGGTGCTGAAGGCCATCGACGAGGCGGGAATTGCGGACGACACCATCGTGATCTTTACGGCGGACAACGGGCACTCCCACTACACGGGCTGGGAGGACCTGTGGAACGCCGGCCACCGGCCCAGCGGACCGTATCGCGGACACAAGGGAGACGTTTGGGAGGGCGGGCACCGGGTGCCTCTGATCGTGCGCTGGCCCGGCCATGTGGCGGCCGGCTCCGAGAGCGATCAGATGGTCTCGCTGACGGACCTGTTCGCTACGTTCGCCGACGCCGTCAGCAAGCCGCTGCCGAGCGGCGGGGCCGAGGACAGCTTCAGCTTTCTGCCCGCCGCGCTGGGCCGGCCGGCGGAGTCGCCTCGCACCACGATGATCAACCACTCGAACTTTGGAGAGTTCGCCTACCGCGACGGCCCGTGGAAGCTGGTGTATCGGCTCGGCGCTGAGGACCTGGAGGCGTCCAGAGGAAAGGCGACCGTGGCGGAGCTCTACAACCTGGATGACGACATCGCGGAGTCGAAGGACTTGGCCGCCGAGAAGCCGGACATCGTGAAAGCCATGACGCAGAAGCTCGCCGAAGCCATCGATCGGGGCGCGAGCAGGGCTGGGCAACAGGGCAAGAACGACGGCGTGGTGCGCTACGACGTGACCCAGCGAGTGCGCTGGATTGACGCCGCACCGTGAGACCGATCCTCCCGCGAATCGTACGGAAGCCGACATTCATGGCATGAATATCCGTTGATCCCAAGGGAATTGGGTGCCGGTTTCCCCGCGGGTTGGGGTTTTGGGTTCGATTTCAAGGGTATAGCCTTTCGGGGGGCCGCTACTCCGCCTTCAAGGGGGTGGCGTTCTCCCTTGGAGGTTGCTTCGTGAAGTTTCGCCTAGTCGCGATCTGCTTGATTTCCGCGGCGAGCGCGTGGTCGCAAACCGGTTCGATCACCGGCCGTGTCACAGACCCTACGGGCGCCGTCATCCCCGGCGCCAAGATCGAAGTCCGCTCCGTGGACACCGGAATCGCCGTAACGGCGGAAACCAATGCGGAGGGGTACTACAACGTGCCGTCCCTCCAGCCGGGAGGGTACGACGTCAGCGCGACCCAGGACGGCTTTGTCGCGCAGCGCAGACCCGGGCTGCGCCTGTTGGTGCAGCAGATCGCGCGCTTGGACTTTCAACTCGAGCTCGGCAGCGTGACGGAAACCGTCGAAGTCAATGCGCAAAACATTCTGCTGGACAGCGAGTCGAGCACGGTGGGCCAGGTCATCGGGACCCGGCAGATCTCCGAACTGCCGCTGCTGGGACGCAACCCCTATGCGCTGGCCATGCTGGCCCCCGGAGTGCGGCCGGCCAGCGGCGTGAACAACCTGCCGATCGACCAGATCTCCACGGTCTCCTTCATGATCAACGGGCAGCGCGCGAGCACGAACGAGTTCTTGCTCGACGGCGCGCCGAACTCGGCGCCTTCGCAGAACCAGCCGGTGGTCAACACGAACCCGGACGCGATTCTCGAGTTCAAGGTCGAGACCAACAACTTCAGCGCCGAATACGGGCGGGCCGCCGGCGGCATCTTCAACGTGGTGACCAAGAGCGGCGGCAACGACTTTCACGGCGGCGTGTATGAGTTTCTGCGGAATGAGAAGCTCAACGCGAACGACTTCTTCGCGAACCAGGGCGGCTCAAAGCGGCCGCCGTTCAAGTTCAACCAGTTCGGCGGAACCTTCGGCGGGCCGATCATCAAGAACCGCACGTTCTTCTTCGGCAGCGTCGAGCTGGTGCGCTTTGTGCAGGGCATCACCTTTACCGGCACGGTTCCGCAGTTGGCGCAGCTCGCCGGCGACTTCAGCAACACCCGCAACGGAGCCGGCAATGTCGTGAAGATCTACGACCCGCAGAGCACCACGCCGAACCCGTCCGGTTCGGGCTTCCTGCGGACGCAGTTCGCCAACAACATGATTCCGCTGTCGCGCATCGATCCGGTGGCCGCCGCGGTCAGCTCGTATTTTCCGGCGCCGAACACCGCCGGCAACGCGGTGACGGGGGTCAACAACTTCTCGCGCACCACCGGCAACCGCGTCGACAAGAACACCTATTCGATGCGCATCGACCACAACTTCACCGATTCGAACCGCATCTTCTGGCGCTACTCCTACGACGACACGCCGTTCGTGCGCGCGGCGCCGTATGGGCCTGACAACCCGGCCTCGCCCGGAACCGGGCCGCAGGTATTCACCCGCAAGAACGCCGTCATCGAAGATACGCACACGTTCTCGCCCACGCTGATCGGCTCGTTCCGCTACTCGGTGACGCGCCTGATCAACCACCGCGAGCCGTTCTCCGACGGGTTCGACCTGGCTTCGCTGGGGCTGCCGTCGAACCTGCAGAGCCAGATCGGCGAGCCGCGGGCGTTCCCGCGCATCGACATCACCGGCTTGAGCGTGACCGGTTCGATCCCCAACATCGTGGTGGGCGGGGCGCTCGGCGCGACGGACCTGATCCGGCTGGGCAATACGACGCACGCCTTCCAGGGGAGCATGACGAAGAGCCTGAACTCGCACACGCTCAAGTGGGGCGCCGAGTACCGCGTGATCCAGTTCAACAACCAGCAGACCGGCTCCAACGCCATCCTGTTCAACTTCACGCCGCAGTGGACGCAGGGGCCGAACCCGTCGGCGTCGAGTGCGACGGCCGGTGCGGGACTGGCTTCGATGCTGGTGGGCGTGGGAGCGGGCTCCATCACGCCGGCGCCGCCGCTCACGCAGACCAACAAGTACTACGGGATCTTCTTGCAGGATTCCTGGAAGCTCACCGCCAAGCTGACCATGAACTACGGCCTGCGCTGGGAGTATGAGACGCCCCGCACCGACCGCTACAACCAGCTCACGAACTTTGACTACAACGCGCCGGCGGCGATCACCGCGCCGGGGCTGGACCTGCGCGGCGGGCTGACGTTCGTGGGCGTGGACGGCGCTTCGCGCTACAACGCGCGGCCGGACCACAACAACTTCGCGCCGCGGCTGGGGCTGGCCTATCAGCTCAACAAGAAGACGGTCGTCCGCGCGGGGGGCGGACTGTTCTACGGGCCGCTCACCGGTATCGGCACCGGGTCGGGCTCGTTCGGCGTGAGCGGCTTCCAGGCGTCGACCTCCATCGTGACCTCCATCGACGGCGTGACGCCGATCTTCAACTGGAGCAACCCCTATCCCCAAGGGCTCAATCAGCCCACCGGCTCGAGCCAGGGCCTGGCCACACTGCTGGGGCAGAACATCGGCTACTTCGACCGGGGCAATCGCACGCCCTACAGCGGACAGTGGAACTTCAATATCCAGCACCAGTTGCCGTCGAACATGGTGTTCGAGATCGGCTATGTGGGCAGCCGCGGATTGAAGTTCGCGCAGACCCGGCAGTTCAACCAATTGCCGGACTCGGCGCTCGCCCTGGGCGAGCAACTGCGCGGGCGCGTCGCCAACCCATTCGCGGGCCAGATCGACGTCGGCACGCTGGCGCAGGCGCAGGTCACGCAGGCGCAGCTCCTACGGCCGTTTGCGCAGTTCGGCAACGTCACTTCGATGAATGAGAACTGGGCCAGCTCGATGTACCACGCGTTGCAGACGCGGTTGGAGAAGCGGTTCACCGACAACCTCTCCTTCTTGGCGTCCTACACGTACTCGAAGCTGATGGACTACGGCGTGGGTCCGTTCGCCGGGGAGTCGTTGGGCGGGCAGACCTTCCAGAACTGGAACAACCTGGCGGCGGAGTGGTCGCCGTCCACCTCGGACATGACGCACCGGTTCATCGTGAACGCGGTATATGAGCTGCCGCGTCTGCGCGACAGCAACCCGTTCGTGAAGAACGTGGTGGGCGGGTGGCAACTCGGCGGTATCTGGTCGGCTTTCTCCGGCGGCCCGCTGGGCGTTGTGTCGGCCGTCAACAATACGTTTTCGCAGGGCGGGGGACAGCGCCCCAACTGGACCGGCGTGAACCCGGCCGTGGACAACCCCACGCCGCAACGCTGGCTCGACGGCTCGGTGTTCTCGAACCCTGCGTCGTTCTCGTTCGGCAACGCCCCGCGGACGTTCAATGGGACGCGCAGCGCGAACACCTCCCAGGTGGACATGACGCTGAGCAAGAACTTCCGCTTCTATGAGCGCTACCGCCTGCAGTTCCGCACGGAGGTCTTCAACATCACGAACACGGCCCGCTTCGCGCCGCCCAACGTGACGTTCGGCAACGCGCAGTTCGGGGTGGTGAGCGCGCAGGGCAACCAGCCGCGCATCATCCAGTTCGCGCTGAAGCTGAACTTTTGAGCCTGCGTTTTCCGTGTGAGACAAACCGGGGCCTCGCGATGTCAGTCGTGAGGCCCTTGGTTTTTCTCGGGTCACCGGCCGCGGGCCGGCTTGCCCAGGGCTTCGAAGCCGGAAATCACGTCGAACAGCTCTTCGTCGATGCCGCTCTGCCGCAAGCGGTGGAAGGAGCCGTGCAAACCCTCCAGAAGCTCGCCGATGTTCTTCTCCGCGCGCTGCATGGCCGCCAGGCGGGCGGCGTTCTCGCTCGCCAGGGATTCGGCGCAGGCGCGGAAAAGCGAGACGAACAGGTACTCGCGAATCAGAGCGCGCAGGGCGGTCTCGGGGTCACCGAGCGTTTCCGGCAGGTTGCCGGTGGGCCAGGGGCGGCTTTCGAGCTCGCGGCGCCAGCTCTGGTCCAGAGGCAGCAGGCGGCGGCCCAAGGGGCTGTAGACGGCCCCCACGGAGCGCTGGTTGTAGAACAGGTCCAGGACGCCGACGCCTCCGCCGTCCTGCAGTGCCTCGCTCTCGACGAGAATGCGTCCGACCAAGGCCGTGATGGCGTTGACGGAGCTGGGGACCGGCAGCAGGCCGACCTGGGAGAAGCCTGCGTCGGTCAGCCGGGCGTGGACACGTTCCCCCACGGCCCACAGGCGCGGGGCGCCGTCGAGGGGGCGCAGAGCGTCGATGGCCGCGTCCGCGATGAGGTCGTTGAACTGACCGACCAGCCCCTGGTCCGAGCCGAAGACCACGGCGCCGACGGGGCCGGGCGGTCGCGAACCCTGCTCGGCTTCGCTGCTTGCGGGCGTGCGAACGCGCCGAAAGCAGGCGCTGAGGCCCAGCTCGACGGCGCGGGAGTAGTCCGCCAGGGCGCGCACGGAGCTCTCGTATTGCCCGATGCTCGAAGCGGCGACGGCTTTCATCGTTCGCACCACGGATTGCAGCTCCGCGGCGGCGCTCATCTTGCGGCGCAGGCCTTCGGTGGTCTCGCTCACGGGCGCTCCTGGCCGGGCTGCTCCTGGAAGGGCGCCAGGGCCTCCCGCGCAGTGCGGAGGACCGCGTCGCGATCGGCGTCGCGCAGGGGCTCCGCGCCGGCGAGCCGGCTGCGAAGGTCGGTGGGCAGCTCAGCAGCGGCCTTTCGCACGGCGGTTTCGGCCTCGGGCATGCGGGGCAGCGGGATGGGGTCGAAGAACTTGGACGCCAGGGCGAGCAGGATCGCGATCTGGGCGGGGACGGGGACCGGGTCGAGTTGGGACTGCTTGAGGCAAGCCCGGATACGGCGCCCGTGCTCGATGGTCTCCCGCGTGGCTTGGTCCAATCGCGCCCCGAAACGCGAGAAGGTCTCGAGCTCTTCGAACTGGGAGTAGGCCAGCTTGAGGTCTCCCGACGCCGCCCGAAAGGCCGGCCGCTGCGCCTTGCCGCCCACGCGCGAGACGGACTTGCCGATGTCAATGGCCGGCAGCACGCCGAGCTCGAACAGCGAGGGCGACACGTAGATCTGGCCATCGGTGATGGAGATCAGGTTGGTGGGGATGTAGGCCGCCATGTTCTGGGCCTCGGTTTCGATGATGGGGAGGGCGGTGAGCGAGCCGCCGCCGAGCTTGGGACGCAGGTGGGTGGCGCGCTCGAGCAGACGCGAGTGGATATAGAAGATGTCGCCGGGGAAGGCTTCGCGCCCGGGCGGCCGACGCAGCAGCAGCGACAGCTCACGGTAGGCTCGGGCGTGCTGGGTCAGGTCGTCATAGACGATCAGCACGTCGCGGCCCTGGCCCATGAAGTGTTCGGCGATGCTGGTGGCGGCGTAGGGGGCGATGTAGGCGAGGCCGGGAGGGTCGTTGCCCTCGGTCACGACCACGACGGTGTAGCTCAGCGCGCCGCTTTCCCGTAGGGTCGAGACGGCCTTGGCGACGGCGGAAGCCCTTTGCCCGATGGCGCAGTAGACGCACAGCACGTCCTGCCCCTTCTGGTTGAGGATCGTGTCGAGCGCGATGGCCGTCTTGCCGGTCTGCCGATCGCCGAGGATCAGCTCGCGCTGGCCGCGGCCGACCGGGATGAGAGCGTCGACGACCTTTAGGCCGGTTTGGAGCGGCGCGGTGACGGGCGCACGGTCCATGATCGGCGGGGCAGGCCGCTCGATCGGCAGGCGCTCGCCGGCGGCGATCGGCCCCTTGCCGTCCAGGGGCCGCCCTAGCGGGTCGATCACGCGGCCGAGCAGGACCTCTCCGACGGCGACGTCCATCACGCGGCCGGTGCGGCGGACCTCGTCGCCGGCCTGCAAGCGCCAGTGGTCGCCCAGCAGCACCACGCCGACTTCGTCCTCATCGACGTTGAAGGCGATGCCGGAGACGTCGCCGGGGAAGCGTACCAGCTCCTCGTAGCCCACGTTGGGCAAGCCGGAGACCTGGGCGATGCCGGTGGCGATGCTGCGTACCGAGCCCACCTCGCGCGGCTCCAGCTTCGCCTGGAAGCCGTCGCGCGCCCGCGCCAGACCGTCAAAGGCCTGGTCGAAGTCGCGGCGAATGTCGACCGGCTCCATGGCTCAGGCTCCCTCGACGCCCGAGGCGGCGTCTTTTGCGGCGCCGGCCGGCACGAGCAAGTCGTCGGCGGCGCTCGCCAGCGAGGTGAGGTAGTCGCCGACCGTCCAGGCCAACTTCTGGCCGTTGGCGACCAGCTCGATGCCGCTGATGAGTTCCGGGACGGTCTCGAAGCGCAGCCGAACCTTGCCGGAGACGGTTTGCTCCACGGCGCGCTGGATGGCTGCACGCCGGTCCGGCGCCAGCTCGAAGGCGCTGCGGACGAGGGCCGGGTCGGAACCGTGCTGTAGCGCTTCGGCGAGGCTGCGCTTGGCGTCGTCGCTCAGCCGCCCCAGGCGGTCGAGGAAGGTTTCGGCCAAGCGGTCTTCGAGGGAGGAGTCGGCCAAGTCGGCGAGCGTCTTCCGGGCGACGGCCCAGACCTCCTGCTGGGTCCGGCGGCGGATCTCCGCGCGAAGGTCCCGTTCCTGGCTGCGGAGAGCGTCGCGGCGCTGGTTGCTCCAGTCCGTTGTGGCGGCGCGCGCTTCGTCGAGCAGCCGTTGCCGCTCGGTCTGCGCCTGGGTGACGGCCTGGGCCAGCAGGGCGTCCCGCCGCTGGTCCAGATCGGCGGTCTTGCGCTGGAGCTCCTCGCTTCGACGGAGCGCCTCGGCCTTGCGGGCGTCGGCATCGGCGAGCTCGGCGGCGATGCGGCGCTCGCGCTCGTCGATGGCGTGCAGCACGGGCTGATAGAGAAACCTCTTCATCAGCCAGACCAAGATGAGGAAGTTCAGCAGTTGCGCGCCAACGGTGAACCAGTCGACCAGCATGGCCTCACTTCCCCGCGACTTGCGCGACGGCGTGGTTCCAGAAAGGGTTGGCGAAAATCAGGATCATGGAGACCACGAAGCAGTAGATGGCCGTGGACTCGATCATCGCCAAACCCACGAACAGGGTCCGCGTGATGGTGGCGGAGGCGTCCGGCTGCTGCGCCAGAGCGGTCAGCGCCGTCGCGACGGCGCGGCCTTCGGCCAAGGCCGGGCCCATGGTGCCGAAGCCGGTAGTGATGCCGGCGATGACGATGGAGGTCATCGCAATCAAGGTCAAGCTGTCCACAATCGGTTCTCCTGTGTGAGGGGGCTCATGGCTCCGCCTCCGGGTGGGGTGCGAGCTTCGGCTCGGAAACCTGCGTCGCGGCCGCGATGTAGACGGCCGCCAGAATGCTGAAAATGTAGGCCTGCACCATGCCGGTGAGCAGCCCCAGCAAGGTCATGACGATGGGGAAGAGGAAGGGCGTGATGGTGAGCAGGATCGCTAGGATCATCGCGCCGCTCATCATGTTGCCGAACAGACGGACCGCCAGCGCCAACGTCCGCGAGAGCTCGCTGATCACGTTGAACGGCAGCATGATCACCGTGGGCTCCAGGTAGGACCGTAGGTAGCCTCGCAGGCCCTGCTCTTCGATGCCGAACAGCGGCACGGCCACGAACACGCACAACGCGAGCGCGAGCGTGGTGGAGAGGGAGCCCGTGGGCGGCTCGTAACCCGGAATGACGGTGCAGAGGTTGGCGGCGGCAATGAACAGGAAGAGTGTGCCGAGGAAGCCCAGGTAAGCCCGGGGGCGGCGCAGGCCGACCTCTTCGATCTGTTTGACGATGCCGCTGACCACGATCTCGAGAAAGTTCTGCCAGCGCGAGCGTTCGATCCCCGTCGAGAGGTTGCGGGTGATCAGCAGCGAGCCGACGGCGAGCAGCGCCATCAAGGCCCAGGTGTAGGCGATGGTGGCGTTGATCGTGAGCCAGCCGTAGCGCCAGAAGACGACCTCGTCGGGGCTAAGGTGCATGGCTGCCCTCCAGCGCCGCCGAGGACGGCCGGGCGCCCCGGGATTCGGTAAGCCGGAGCGCCAGAATGCGCGCGGCAACGAAGCCGGCCAAGGCCGCCGCCAGCCTGGGCCACCCGCCTCCGGCCAGCCAATAAAAGCCGCCGAGGACCAAGCCCGTGCGCAGCAGTAGGCTGGCGAGGAACCACAGCGCCGGACGCGAAGCCGACAGGGCCTTACGGACCGTCCACCACAGGCCGCCGAAGAACACGGCGCCGAGCAGCAGGCCCGCCGCGAAGGGGGCCGCGAGCGCGAGCGCTTCAACCATCGTCATCCTCCTGTTCCCTGCGGATCTCTTCGTTCTCCTTCGCCACCCAGCGCCAGGCGTTGAGGCAGCCGACCGTCAAGCCGCCCACCAGCAGCGCCAAGGTCCAGGAATGCTCGCCCGGGTGACGCTCGTCCAGCCACATCCCCAGGGCCGCGCCCAGCAGCGTGGGGACCGCCACCGACCAGCCGACCAGACCCATCATGCCCAAGCCGAACCAGACGCCCTGCGCCGGATTCCGCCGCGCTCTGAGCTTGCGCGCGGCCTTGGCCCCGACCTCGTCGCTGAGCGTGGAGGCCGGCCGGGGGAGCTTTCTGTCGGCGTCATCGGCCATGCTGAAACTCCGCGAAACGGTGCAGAAAGCCCGATTCGAGCTTCGCCAGCACCGAGCGCACGGTCTTCTCGCGCTCATCGAGCGTCAGGAACTCCCGCTCGACCGCTTCCCGCAAGCGCGAAAGGTCGGCGCCGGCAATCGCCCGCCGTACAGAGACCAGGACCTCTTGACCGACCTTCACGAGGACGCCTTCGTCCACTGCCACAAAGACCTCGCCGGCGGTCGTCTCGTAGGTGAGGATGCCCGGCGTGAGCGCCGCCACGCAGTCGAGACGACGCGGCAGCAGCCCGAAGGAGCCCTCGCGGGTCTCAGCCACGATGCGCCGGACGTCCGGCACGTCGGCGAACACCTGGAAAGGCAGCAGGACCTTAAGATGCATCCGGTTGCGGGGCATCCGGCGCCTCCTTGGGAGCGGGCGGCTTGGGATTGCCGCGGGCGACGGCTTCCTCCACGCCGCCGATCATGTAGAGGGCGCTCTCGGGGTAGTCCTGGAATTCATCGCGCAGGATACGCTCACAGCCGTCGAGGGCGTCTTCCAGGCTCACCAGCTTGCCTTCCAGGCCGGTGAACTGCTCGGTCGTAAAGAAGGGCTGCGTCAGAAAGCGCTCCAGACGCCGGGCGCGGGCCACGACCTTGCGATCCTCGGGCGAGAGCTGCTCCAGACCGAGCATGGCGATGATGTCCTTGAGCTCGGCGTACTGCGCCAGCGTGCTGCGGATTTCTCGCGCCAGGGCGTAGTGGCGTTCGCCGACAATGCCGGGCGTGGCCATTTTGGAGCTCGACTGCAAGGGGTCGATCGCCGGGTAAAGCCCCTCGCTGGCCCGTTTGCGCGAGAGCACGATCGAGGCCGACAGGTGCGAGAAGGTGTGTACGGCGGCGGGATCGGTGAAGTCGTCGGCGGGCACATAGACCGCCTGCAGCGAGGTGATGGCGCCGGCGTCGGTGTTGGCGATGCGCTCCTCGAGACCGGACAGCTCGGTCCCCATAGTGGGTTGATAACCCAATCGTGACGGCATTTGCCCCATCAGGCCCGAGACTTCGGACCCGGCTTGGATGAAGCGGAAGATGTTGTCCATCAGCAGCAGCACGTCGCGCCGCTCGTCATCGCGAAAGTATTCGGCCATGGTGAGGGCGACGTGGCCGACGCGGAAGCGGCTGCCGGGAGGCTCGTCCATCTGGCCGAAGACCATTACCATGTTCGGGAGCACCCCGGCTTCCTTCATGTCTCGGTAGAGCTCTTCGCCCTCGCGGCAGCGCTCGCCGATGCCGCAGAAAATGCTGACGCCCTGCTGCCGGCCGATCATGTTGTGGATCATCTCGGTGAGCAGCACGGTCTTGCCCACGCCGGCGCCGCCGAACAGGCCCGCCTTGCCGCCGCGTTCTAGGGGCGCGAGCACGTCGATGACCTTGATGCCGGTCTCGAAAATCTCGGATTTCGTCGAGCGCCGGCCCAGCGGGGGCGGCGATTGGTGCACCGAGCGCCATTGGGCGGACGTGAGCGGCGGCTCGCGGTCGATGACGTTGCCGAAGACGTCGAACATTCGCGACAGGACGGCTCGGCCCACCGGCGCTTCGAGCGTTCCGCCGGAGTCTTCCACCGCCATGCCTCGGGCCAGGCCTTGGGTCGGAGTCAGGGCGATGCCGCGGACGCGATGCTCGTCGAGCTGCGCCAGCACCTCGATGGCGACGGCGCCGTCCTTGGCGTGCAACAGCGTGTAGATCGGAGGAAGCCCGTGTTCGAAGCGGACGTCGACGACGCTGCCCCGCACCGATACGATGGTCCCGCGATGTGTTTCCCGGCGGCTCGGGGCGGGGTCGCGATCGGGACGCGACTGCCGTCTTGTGGGGCTCGTCTCCATCCAGCTCAATTATCGGCTGCACTCGAGGCGCCGAACGCCCCACCCCTCGCGGGCATAGGTCTTACTCGGGTGTGGAATTCCACAGTTCGAGGGCCGGCTGGTCGGCGCGGCCGTGGTCATAGCCGAGGACGCAGACGGCGGCGGTGTCGAGCAGAAAGCGCTGTCCGTGCTCCACCGGCAGCTCGATCCAGCGGGCGGCGAGAGCCCGGCCGATGTGGCCGTGGCCGAACAGCGCGGCGTCTCCGTCCAAGGTTCGTATCTGGGCGATCAGCCGGTCGACGCGGCCGGTCACTTGCTCCGGAGACTCGCCGCCGGGGGCGCCGTCGCGAAAGACATTCCACTGGGGATTAGTCTCGGCGATCTTGGCGCTGGTCAGCCCTTCGTAGTCTCCGTAGTCCCATTCGGCCAAGTCCGGCTCGACCGCGGCGCGCTCGCAGTAGCCGGCCAGCTCGCAGGTCTGCCGCGCCCGGCGGAGGGGGCTGGTGAAGACGTGGCGGAACACGACGCCCCGGAGGCGCTCGCCGACTTGGCGGGCGGCTTGTTCACCGCGCTGGGTGAGGGGGATGTCGGTGCGGCCGGTGTGTTGGCCGGTCCGAGACCATTCGGTCTCGCCGTGTCGGATGAGGTAGACGCGCGGCGGCATGACGAGGGGGCTGTGGTCATGCTCTCACCTCCGGGCCGCGGGCCGCTGTGCCGTACGTACAAAAGGCCCCGAACGCGCTGGTCGTTCGGGGCCTTCCGTGGTCGGCAAACGGGCGTTGGTTAGAAGTAAAACTTCAAACCGAACTGGATCTGGCGGGAGGTCCGCTGGAACGAGATCGGCGAGCCGGCGGAACTGATGGTGCCCACCGCGGTGCTGCCGATGTTGGTGTTGGGGTTGTTGAACTGCGGCGTGTTGGCGATGTTGAAGAACTCCGCGCGGAACTGCAGGCGGCGCACCTGGTCGTCGCTGAAGTAGAAGTTCTTGAAGATCGACAGGTCGACCTGCTTGGTGCCGGGTCCGTAGAGCACGTTGCGGCCGGAGTTGCCGAACAACTGCGCTCCCGGGCGGACGAAGGCGGAGGTATCGAACCAGCGGTGAATCGTCTGCTCGTCGCTGGGCAGGTTGCCCTGGCCGATGCGGTCAGGACGCGAGCTGCAGCAGTTGGTGGTATTGGGCGAGCTGGTGTCCATGGAGCCGCCCGAGGCAAAGGTGCCGATGCCGTTGATCTGCCAACCGTTGACCACCTGGTTGAAAGGGCCTTCGACCTTGAAGGGCAGCTCGTAGGTCCAGCTCGCGACGAAGCGCTGCGGGACGTTCAGGTCGGAGTTGCCGCGGTCACGGGCGATGTTGCGGAAGTCCATCGGGCCATCCGCGAACGACTGCCCGCGCAGGTCGTCGATCGCGTGCGAGAGCGTGTACGACGCCTGGAAGGCCAAGCCCTTCGTCACGCGGCGGTCGGCGGTGAGCTGCAGCGAGTGGTAGTTCGAGTTGAACCGGTTCTGCACGGTCTGGATCGCGCCGAAGGCCGGGTAGTCGCGTCGCAGGGCGACGTTGCCGGTGCCGGGCACGGGCTGGTTGATGTCCGGCCAGCCTTGCAGCTTGGTGCCCTTGCTGCCCACGTAGGCGACCGTGATGGAGTTCTTCTGCGAAAGCTGGTGCTGGACGGCGATGTTCCACTGGCCGGTGTAAGGCGTCCGGACGGTGGGGTCGATGGCGCGCAGGTCGCCGGTGATGGTGCCCTGCGGGGGCCGGTCAAAGCCCATCGAGGCCGGGCGGGCGCCGACGAAGTCGAAGTCGCTGTTGGTGAACTGCGAGCTGATGAACTCCGGCGGATTCGCGCCGAGGTTGCGGGTCACGTCCAGCAGCATCGGCGAGTAGTAGACGCCGGCGCCGCCGCGAACGACGGTCTTGCCACCCAGCCGATAGGCGATGCCCAGGCGCGGCGAGAAGTTGTTGTTGTCGTTGTTGATGCCGCTGCGCGGAATGCCGTTGGTTCCGACCTGGACGACGGTGCCCAAGTCCTGCACGAACTGGTACATGCGGTCGGCAACCTCGACCCAAGGACCGCCGCCGTAGTTGTCGTAGCGAATGCCCAGGGTCAGCGTCAGGCGGTCGGTGGTCTTCCAGGTGTCCTGGGCGTACCAGGAGATCTCATTGCGCCGGAAGCCGCGGGTGCCGGGAATGTAGCGGATCAGGCCGCTCTTGGGCTTACCCAGCAACACGTCGGCGGCGCCGCTGCCGGAGTTGCCGCCGGTGGCCGGATCGAGGGAGTACGCTCCGCTGAAGGACATGCTGCCGCGGAAAGCGTTCGACTGCAGCGCGTTGTAGCGCCGGCGCTGGTATTCGCCGCCGAACTTGAAGCTGTGCCGGCCGCGGGTGTAGCTGAGGTTGTCCGAGTACTGCAGGTTGTCGCTGACAACGATGGCCGGCGAGAAGCCGTTGTCGCCCAGGCCGGTGAAGCCGCTGATGGAGAACAGCGCGAGGCCCGAGGTGATTTCGTCGCCCGCGACGTTCGCGCCGGGGATGCCGATGTCGGAGGTGACGTCGTGGCCGTAGGTCACCGGCAGTTGCCGCAGATTCAAGCGCGTCCAGCCGGCGCGCGCCTCGTTGACGATGCTGGGCGAGAATGAGTGGGTTTCGCTGAGCACGATCTGCTGCACCGGCTGCTTGGCCGTACCGGGGACGCCCGGGCCGCCGCCGACGCCGGGGTAACCCAGGAAGCTGGGCTCCACCAGGTTGTCGTCGCTATAGCTGTAGCGGCCGAAGAAGGTGTCGCGCGAGGAGAACACGCGGTCGATCTTCACGTCGAACTTGTTGCCGGTGTTGGTGCGCAGAGGGTTGGCCAAGAAGTTGTTGGACTCGCCCACGCGGTTCGGGGTGGGGTAGAGGTCGAGCAGGTTGATTCCGACCGGGTCGAGGCGCGAGGTCGGGATAGTGTTATTGGCGAACTGCTGGCGCGCAAAGCCCTCGCTCTGCGGGGCCTGCGTCAGCGGGTCGTAGATCGGCCGCGAGAACGTCGAGAAGTTGCCCTGGCGGACGTTCATGTCCGGGATGGTGCTGACGAAGGTCTGCGACTGGTGGACGCGGGCGCCCTCGTAGTCGGCGAAGAAGAACGTCTTGGGCTGGTCCTTGCCGGGAATGACCGGGCCGCCGAGGAAGGCGCCGAACTGGTTCATCTTGAAGGGCGGAATGGGGTCGCCGCCGGCGTCGAAGAAGTTCTTGGCGTCGAGCTTTTCGTTGCGCAGGAACTCATAGACGCCGCCGTGGAAGTCTTGGGTGCCGGACTTGTAGACCAGGTTGATGGTGGCGCCGGAGCCGCGACCGGATTGGGCGTCGACCGAGCTGGACTCCACGCGGAACTCACCGATGGCGTCCACGGAGGGGTAGATCAGGATGCCGTTGCCGTTGTGGTTCTCCATGTTGCTCATCCCCTCGATGAGGATGTTGTTCTGGAGGTGGCGCGCGCCGTTGACCGAGACGTTCGGGATGCCGCGCTTCTGGGTGACCTGGAGGCCGCCGACCTGGTCTTGGGTGGGCACCGCGCCCGCGCCCAACTGGATCAACTGCGTGAAGTTGCGGCTGTTGAGCGGCAGGTCCTTGATGGACTTCTCCGTGCGGAGGCTTGAAAGCGTGGCGCTTTCGGTCTGGAGCACGGGCACGATGTCCTGGACGGTGACGGTCTCGGTGATCGCGCCGATGTTCAGGGAAAAATCGACGGCGGCGCGCTGGTTCACGTCCAGGGTCAGGCGCTTGGCGGCGGGTTCGAAACCGTCGGAGGTGACCTCGACGGTGTAGATGCCGGGCCGCAGCGGGCCGGAGACATAGAGGCCCGATTCGTTGGTGGTCAGCGGAATGTTCTGTCCGGTGCCCTGGTTCTTGATCGCCACGGCCGCGCCGGGGATGGCGGCGCCGGAGGAGTCGCTGACGACGCCGGTAATGGACCCGGTATCAACTTGCGCGAAGGCCATGACGGCGGCCAGCGCGGTAAGGATCAGCAGTCTTGTGAAAGCCATTGTTTACACCTTGTGTTATGGACTCAGGCCGACGCGCCACGGCGTCTCCGTTGAGCGCGGACGAATGGGAGGGAAGTCGGCGACGAGCGACGCCCGCCTGGCGAACCGAGTCCCGAAACTCAACCTCAAATACCCGGAGAACCAGCTGTACGCACAGCGGCCCCGGACCGAATGGATTCGAGTATAGGGGCGCGCCGAAAGGCGTACAACGGCGGTCCGCAGGCATACGAACCCGGCATCCAACATCGTGGACAAGGGCGGAGAGTTGGTTTCGACCGGCTTGGCCGTCGAGAAGGGGTGCTATAGATTGAAGTTCGGTTTCGGGAAGGGAGCCGGAGGTTTTCGTCCGTTTGGGCGGCAAAGTCTCATGACGTTTCGTAAGCCAAGAGAAGGGGTCGCGACGATACCCGCCGTGAAAACCCGCTCGATCCCTTCGCTCGACAAGGCCTTGGCCGTGCTGGAGATGCTGGCGGACGCCCGGGACGGCATGACGCTGCCGGCGATCGCGGAAGCGCTCGAGGCGCCCAAGAGCTCCGTGCACTGCATCCTGCTGACGCTCGAGCGCCGCGGCTACCTGGTGCGGGCGGAGGGCTCCCGCAAATACAGCATCAGCCTGCAACTGGTGTCGCTAGCGGGCCGGGCGCTGCGGGGCTTGGCGTTCCAAGAGCAGGCGACGCCGCACCTTTACTGGCTGTCGCGGGCCACCAACTGCGCCTCGCACTTGGCCGTGCTGGACCAGAGCGAGGCCGTGCTGATCGCCAAGGTGGAGCCGCCCGGATCCTTCCGGCTGGCGACCTGGGTGGGACGCCGGATGGAGCTGCACTGCACGGCGCTGGGCAAGGTGCTGATGGCGGCGCTGCCGGACGAAGAGCTCGACATGCTGCTCAACCAGCGGAGCTTGTCGCGCCACAACCAGCACACCATCACCTCTCCCCGGCGCTTGCGGGAGGAGGTGGACTTGGTGCGGTCGCAGGGCTATTCCGAGGACGACGAGGAAGATGAGATCGGGCTGCGCTGCTTCGCCGCGCCGGTGGTGGACGCCTCCGGAGCCACCTCCGCGGCGATCAGCATCTCCGGTACGACCGTTCACGTAAACAATGATTCGCGTGAACAGTTTGTAGCCAAGCTCAAGGAAGCCGCCGCCCGGATCTCCGCCGCCTTTTGAGCCCTCTTTTTCCGGACGCCGGCCGGGAATTCGGGGACAACCGTCCAAATTGCCGGATGCCGCCGGGAGGGAACGGCGGCCGGTGGATCGGTAGGCGCTCTCCCGAAATCTATACTGGTGCAGGAGCGCCACGCGCCGTGGCGCCGGAGCACCATGCGCAGCTACCCGAAGTCGGCTGAGATCCTCGCCCACAACCGTAAGTTCATCCCCGGCGGCGTCGTCTCGACGAACCGGGCCACGCAGCCGGAAATCGTCTTCGTACGCGCCCAGGGCGCTGAGCTGTGGGACGCCGAAGGGTGCCGCTACATCGACTACCACGCCGCCTTCGCTCCCCACCTTTTGGGGCACAACGACCCCTACGTGACCGAGGCCGTCCAGCGGACCTTGGCCGAAGGGGCCAGCCTCTACGGCACGGGAACGACGACGCTGGAGGGGCGGCTGGCGGAGATGATCGTGGAGGCGTCGCCGGCGGCGGAGCTGGTGGAGCTGCTCAACACGGGTAGCGAAGCGACGGCGCAGGCGATGCGGTTGGCGCGGGCCGCCACCGGGCGCGACCACTTTATCGTGATGCAGGGCGGCTACAACGGGTGGCACGACGACGTCTGCTGCAACCTGATGACGCCGCTCGAGCAGCTCGGCTCGAGAGTTTCACCCGGCGAGTACGCCTTCGCGCCGATGAGCGCGGGCATCCCCGCCTCGCGCCAGGCGTTGATCCATCCCGTCAATTTCAACGACTTGGCCTCGGTGGAGTACGTCTGCGAGAAGTACGACGTGGCGGGGCTGATCACCGAGCCGATCTTGCAGAACATCGGCATCGTACATCCGCAGCCGGGGTATCTGGAAGGGTTGCGGCGGTTGGCCGACCGCTACGGGTTCGTGCTGGTGTTCGACGAGGTGAAGACGGGTTTCCGGCATGGTCTCGGCGGGTACGCGCAGATTGCGGGCGTCCGGCCGGACCTGGTTGTGTATGGCAAGGCCTTGGCGAGCGGCTACCCGATCGCGGCGCTGGGCGGACGGCGTGAGCTGATGGAGCTGTTCGTGCACCCCGACCCTTCGCGGCGGGTGCTTCTGGCGGGCACCTACAACGCGCACCCGGTTCCGACCGCCGCCGCCATCGCCACGCTCGAGCGGCTGATGCAGCAGGACGGCGAGGTCTATCGGCGCACGGAAAGCCTGGGCGAACGCATAGAAGCCGGCCTCGAGAAGGCTCTGGAGTCCCTCGGCGTGACGGCGACGGTCTGCCGGCAGGGTTCCGCCTTCTGCATCTACTTCATGGACCACGCGCCGGTGGATTGGCACGACCTGGCCGCCCACCACAACTTCGCCTTCGACCAAAAGATGCGGTTGGAGCTGGTGGATCGCGGCGTGTACTTCTTCCCGCTGGCGACCAAGCAGTGCTCCATCTCGTTTGCGCACACCGAGGAGCAGATCGACGAGACGGTCGCCGCCGTGGCCGAGGTGGTCGGCTCGCTCACCGAATCCGAGCGCTTGGCGATCGCGGAGTAAGGGCGGTCGCGGAGTCGGAAAGAAGCGGGGTCAGCCGGCGTGGGGCGCGTATTCCTCGCGCGCCAGCATGGCGTAGGCCCAGATGCCGACCAGCAGGACGACCAGGATCATCACCATGGGGGCCAAATAGCCTCCGGTGAACTCCTTCAGCCAACCCGTGATCAAGGCCGCCGCGACGCCGGAGAGGCTGTTGGCGCAATTCTGAATGCCGATCACGCGGCCGATCGGGGCCTCCCGCATCAGGCTCTGCGTCAGGGCCCAGTAGTTGGCGGTGGTGAAGCCCAAGCCGGCCAGCGAGACCACCGCAAAGAACAGCGCGACCGAGTTGGAGTCCGACAGAGCGCCCAACAGCTCGGTGGAGCCGAAAACCATGCCGGCGATCGTGAAGTACTTGCGGACTCGGAGCGGTTCGGCGCCGCGCGCGATGATGCGGTCCGAGAGCCAGCCGGCCGGCGTGACGACCAGGGCCATGCCGGTAAAGCTGAACATCGTGTACCAGCCCATCTCGGTGACCGAGAGGCCGCGCGCCTCGCGGAAGTAGGCCGGCAGCCAGGTCATGTAGAAGTGGAAGAAGTAGCTGTAGCAGAAGGCGCCGACGATGATGCCCCACATCGCTCGGCAGCGCAGCAGGTCCAGCACACCCAGCTCCTTGCGCGGGGCGTTGGCTTGGGGCGTCCGCAGGCTGCCGAGCTGCCTCGGGTCGTCGCGCGCGTAGACCATCCACGGAAGCAGCCACAACAGGCCGCCGAGACCCAGGATCAGGAACATCTCCTGCCAGCCGTAGTCTTCGATCAGCAGCGCCGCCAGGGGGCCGCCCACGATGGTTCCGATCTTGGACCCGGAGGTATAGATGCCCAGCGCCAAACCGCGGTTCTTCTCGGCGAAGTGGTAGCGAATCCACTGCATGCTCGCCGGAGTGACGACGGATTCGGCCATTCCCAGTAGCAGGCGAATCGTGAACAGGTGGCCGACCGTGCCGGCCAGCGCCGTGGCCGCCGAGATGAGGCTCCAGGCGAAGAAGGCGACCGCGAACGGGCGCCGGGAGCCGTAGCGGTCCACCACCCAGCCGGCGGGAATCTGCAACAGGGCGTAGGACCAGAAGAAGGCCGAGTTCAGCAGGCCGCGATCGCTGTCGCTGAGGGCGAAAAAGCCCACGAAGTCGTCGACGGCCAGAGCGATGGAGAGGTTGAGCCGATCGACGTAAGCGATCATCATGCCGAGGCTCAACAGCGTCAGCACGATCCAGCGGCGGCTGTCGGAGGCGTCCGGCGTCGGCGCCGCGGGTTTCACGGGCTCGGCGACGGTGGGGGTGCTGGGAGCCAGGCTCATGGATTCCGGCTGAGGCTCACACTGTATCGAGAAACGCAGACGGGCGGTCAGCGGGCTTGTCTCGTTTCCGCGGATCGTCCAGCATGCGGGAAGGAGGCGGCGATCGCGACCGAGTGTTAGGCGCTCTCAGAGGCGTCCCGTTATTTGGACGGAAGCCGCAGCGAGCTCCGGAGGCGGCCCGGCGGCGTTGCTACCATAGCCTTCTCTCGGCGCCGGCCTCCACCGGCCCACGGCCCCTCGAGCTCGGCGCTCCGCCGGCCCGGACGTCGAACAGGAGAAACCCCCTCCGTGACGGTTGAACAGATCGAGGTTTTTGTCTTCAAGCTCGCCCACCACTACAAGGTGGCGGGAACCACAGACTCTCCCGGCCAACTCCCCGGCACGGATTATTACCGCGAGCCGCAGTGGAAGCACGCCTACAGCAACGGCACCGAGACCTGCCTGGTGAAGCTGACGACCGACAGCGGTCTGGTGGGCTGGGGCGAGTCGCAGGCGCCGCTGCTGCCGAGGGTTCCCGCGGCCGTCGTGACCGACCTGCTGGGGCCGGCGGTGTTGGGTCGCGACCCGCTGAAGACGGCCGTTCTGCACGACGAGCTCACGCACCTGATGCACGCCCGGGGGCACTTTGGGAGCTTTTTGTATGACGCCGTCGCCGGAATCGACACGGCGTTGTGGGACCTGAAGGGGAAGATTCTGCAGCAGCCGATCTGCGAGCTGCTGGGCGGCTCGTTCCGGCCCACGTTGCGCTGTTATATGTCCGGCCTGCGCGAGCCGACGCTCGAAGGCCGGGTCGCCGCCGCGAAAGGAGCGCTGGCGCAGGGCTACGCCGGCGTGAAGATCTTTACGGGGCAGGCGCTGGAGAAGGCCGGCGCGGAGATCGAGGCCGTGGCGGACGCCATCGGCAGCGGGCCCTTCCTGGCTGTGGACCTGATCTGCGGCTACGCGCTGCCGGCGGCGCTGCACCTGGGCCGGCTGCTCGACGCGCGCCGCGCCGCTTGGCTGGAGGCGCCGCTGGCTCCGCAGGACGTGGCCGGACACGCCCGTCTGGCGGAGTCTCTGGCGACGCCGATCGCTGTGGGCGAGGTGCTGCGCTCGGTGGCGGAGTTTCTGCCGTGGTTTCAGCAGCGCGCCCTGGGCGTGGCGCAGCCGGACGTGACGCGCTGCGGCGTGACCGAGGCGCAGCGCATCGCGGACTTGGCCAGAGCCTTCGATGTCCCCACGGCGCTGCACGTCGGCGTCTGCACCGGCATCGGCGTGGCGGCCACTTGGCAGGTCGCCGCCGCTCTGCCGGATTACCTGATCCAGGAACACCAGCCGAAGATGCTGCCCGCCGCCAATCGGACGCTGCGCGAGCCGTTGGTGGAGAAGGATGGGATGCTCGTCGTCCCCGCCGCGCCCGGGCTGGGCGTCGAGGTGGATGAAGAGGCCATCCGCGCCCACGCCGAAGAGCACTGGGTGGTCACCCCCAACGGCAAGACGCTCAAACAGGAGAACCGCTCTTGATTCCATCGCCCGCTTCCCCCGATCTGGGCTCGTTCACAATGATTCCCGGCGGCCCGCTGACCGCCGGAACCCGCCTAACTCTGCGCTTTCGCTTCGAGGTCGGCTCGGCCGGCCTGCAGCCCGGCGCGAAGCTGCGCGTCGGCGTGCCGAACACCGGCTGGGAAGAACCGGTTCCGCCACAGCAGCGCTACTGGGATGAGCTGGCTGCAGGCTCGCAGCGCCGACTGGCGCCGTTCCACCCGGTGAATACGACCGCGTCGACCTCACGCTCGGAGGTCAAGTTCGGCCTCTCGGTGATGGAGCGGATGCTCACGCCGGACGAGGACCCGGCCTTCGCCTACTGGCGTTGGTGGATCACCTTCAGCCTGGAAGAGGGCTCGCTGAGCGCGGGCGACTGGATCGAGATCTGCTACGGCGACAAGCGCTTCGGCTCGCTGGGGGCGCTGATCCAGACGTTCCCTGAGCCGCACATCAACGCGACGTGCTTCGTGGACGCGGAGGGCGCGGGAGAGTACCACGAAGCCTCCGGCTCGCCGCTGTACCTGGACGTGATCGCCGGGCCGGCTGCGCGCGCCAATGTGGTGTGGCCGTCGGTGCGGCGGGGCCCGGTCCCCGTCGAGGCGCGGATCACGGTGATGGACCAAGTGCAGGCGGTTCCGCTGGGCGGCTCGGTCGAGATCGTCGCCGCGGGCTCCACCCTCACGGTGAGCCCCGGCGTCGCCGCCACCGTGAAGACGACGGCGGAAGCCTTGGGCGTGACCGGCCCGGACGGCAAGAGCTGGGGGCGCGCGAATCCGCATACGGCGGTCGCCGCCGACGGGCTGAACCTCTACTGGGGCGACCTGCACGCGCAGAGCGAGCATCACGTGATGCATTCGCAGGCCAAGGACTTTCGCCAAGCGACCTGGTCCAAGGGCATCTCCTGCGGGACGCTCGACGAGTGCTACCGCTACGCGCGGGAGGTTTCGCTGCTGGACTTTCTGGCGATGACGGACCAGGGCGCGTGCCTCACCGACGCTTGGGAGTTCTGCCAGGGCAAAGTCCGCGAATACCATGAGCCGGGCCGCATGGTCGTATTCAAGGGCTATGAGGCGGGCTCTCCGCTGGGCCACCGGAACGTCATCTACTCCACCGACGCGATCGACGCGCCGTTCGACGCCAAGGCGATGGACAACTTCCACCCACAGAAGGTCTATGCGCTGTACAAAGGCCGCCAGGACGTGATCATCATTCCGCACCACGTGAAGACCTGGACGAACTGGGACTATCACGACCCGGAGCTGGAACCGCTGATGGAGATCTACTCCTGCTGGGGGCAGTCCGAGACGCCCGGCCCGGAGCTGTGGAACAAAGGCCAGACGCCGGGCGCCGGCGCTTGGGAGGCTTTTCGGCGGGGCTACCGGATGGGGCTGATGGCGTCCACGGACAATCACGTCGGCATGCCCGGCAGGAGCTATCCGGGCGACCGGCAGATCCACACGCCGTTCCAGGGCGGCCTGTGCGCCGTCTGGGCGGAGGAGCTGACCCGCGACTCACTGTTCCAGGCCCTCAAGCAGCGGCGCTGCTACGGCACTACCGGCGCTCGGATCGTGCTGCGGTTCTCGATCGACGGCCGCCCGATGGGCTCGATGGGGCCCGCCTCGGAGGGGCCGGCGAAGTTGGCGTACGAGATTCGCGGAACCGAAGCCATCGACCGCCTGGAAGTCGTCCACGACCTGGAGACCGTCGAGACGATTCGGCCGGAGAGCGCGTCCGAGGATTTGGTGGGGACGCTGGGGTTACCGCCCGGAGCGAAGGGCTTCTACTACCTGCGGCTGTTCCAGAAGGACGGCGAACGGGCTTGGTCCAGCCCCATCTGGCTGGACTAGCAGGCCGAGGGGGGCCGCACCGTCGGGTTCGGCCCCGTTGGTCAGCTCAAGAGATCCGGGACGACCTGCGCGCCGGTCAAAGGTTTGTCCGTCAGGGACTCGTCGCGGCCGTGGTGGCGGAAGACCAGGCGCTCGTGGTCGAGGCCCAGCGAGTGCAGCATGGTGGCGTGGAGATCGGGCACGCTGACCTTGTTCTCCTCGGCGCGGTAGCCGAGCTCATCGGTCGAGCCGTGGGTGTAGCCGGCCTTGAAGCCGCCGCCGGCCATCCAGAGGCTGAAGGCGTTGCGGTTGTGGTCGCGGCCGGTGCCTTTCTGGGAGACCGGCAGGCGGCCGAACTCGCCGGCCCACATCACGATCACCTCGTCGAGCAGCCCGCGGGCCTTCAGATCCTTGACCAGGGCGGCCGACGGTAGGTCCGTCGCGCCGGCGATTTCGGTGACGCCTTCCTTCAAGTCCGAATGGCTGTCCCAGGGCTGGAACGACGGCCGCAGGGGAGGGAAGACCTGGATGAACCGCACGCCCTGCTCCACCAACCGGCGCGCCATCAGGCAACGCAGGCCGTAGCCGGCGGTGCGGGGGTCCTCCAGACCATACATCTTCTTCGTGGCCGCGGTCTCCTTGGAGAGATCGAGGGCGTCGGCCGCGCCGAGCTGCATGCGGGCGGCGAGCTCATAATTGCGGATGCGCGCCTCGAGGGAGGTGTCGCGCGGGTGCTCCAGCCGATGCCGCTCGTTGAGCTTGGCCAGCAGGTCCAGGCGGTCATCCTGCGAGTTGGCGGGCAGGGGAGAGGACGGATTGAGGTTGAGGACGGGGGCGCCTTTGCTGGCAAACTCGGTGCCGCGATACAGGGCTGGCAGCCAGCCGTTGTCCCAGTTGAGCGCGCCGTTGGTGTTGTAGCCTTCCGGGTCGCGCAGCACCACATAAGCGGGCAGGTTCTGGTTCTCGGTTCCGAGGGCGTAGCTCACCCAGGCGCCCGCGCTGGGGCGGCCGGAGAAGATCTTTCCGGTCTGGAACATGATCAGCGCTTCGGAGTGGTTGTTGTGCTCCGTGTGCATCGACCGGATCATCGTGATCTCGTCGGCGATGGACGAGATGTGGCGGACCGGCTCGGAGAAGTCCATGCCGCACCCGCCCGCGCGGAAGAACTCGAAGGGGCTGCCCATCAGCTCCATCGACTCGCTGCCCTTCTGGAGCGTCTCGACCTTTTCGGAGTAGGTCTGCCCGTGCCGCTTCTGGAGCTCCGGCTTGGGGTCGAACAGGTCCATCTGGCTGGGGCCGCCGTTCTGCATCAACTGGATGACGGCGCGCGCCCGGGGCCGGAAGTGGGGCGCCTTGGGCGTGAGGTCGAAGCCGGCCGGCTCGCCGCCCAGCGCCGCCGCCCGCAGCCCGTCGGCTTGGAGCAGACCGGCCAGCGCCAGCGACCCGAAGCCGAGCCCGGTCTGGCGCAGCATCTCGCGGCGGGACAGCGGTCGGAAAGGGGGGAAGGCGTTGCTATTCGACATACAGAAACTCGTTGCTGTTGAACAAGACGTGGCAGACGCCGGCCAGAGCGGCCTCGGAAGGCGACGCCGCCGAGGCGGGGTTCGACGCTGTCTGGTAGCGGTCCCGCTCGCGGTTGTAGAAAGCCAGGGCCCAGTCGAGCTCCTCGGCCGCCGGGTAGCGCCCGAAAGCCATGCGGAAGGCTAGGCGAATCTGGTCCGCCGGGGTGTGGCCGGCCGCTTTCACGCGCCGGGCGAAGAGCTCGGCCTGCTCGTTGACCTCGGCGTCGTTGAGCATCATCAGCGACTGCAGCACTACGGCCGAGGCGTTGCGCTGGGTGGCGTTGGTGCTCATCACCGGGTGATCGAAGACGCCGAGCATGCTCAAGTTGAAGCGCCGGCGAGCCACCAGGTAGAGGCTGCGGCGGTAGCGCGACTGCGGCGAGCCGAGCTTGGCGTCGTCAAACACGACCATGCCGTCGGATTCGACGCGCGTCGGGATCGGCGGACCGCCGACGCTGGGGTCCAGAGCGCCGCTGACGGCCAGCATCGAATCGCGAATCACCTCCGACTCCAGCCGCCGGGTGCGCATGCGCCATAGCAGGCGGTTGTCCGGATCGACTTCCACGGGGTCAGCGGCGGCAGCGTGGGCGGCTCCCTCGGCCCTCGTCGAGTCTTGGCGGTAAGCCTGGGTGAGCATCAACTGCCGAATCATCGGCTTGACGCGCCAGCCGGAGCGCTGGAAGTCCCCGGCCAACCACTCGAGCAGCTCAGGGTGCGACGGCCGGTCGCCCATCTTGCCGAAGTTGTCGAGCGTCGCCACGATGCCTTCGCCGAACAGGTGGGACCAGATGCGGTTGACTTCTACGCGGGCGACCAGGGCCCCGGCGCGGGTTTCGGGGCTGGTGAGCCAGCGGGCCAAGGCCAGCCGAGGGCCGGACTCAGAGGCGCCGGCGAGCGCGGGGCTGCTGGGGTCCTCCAGCACCTCCAGGCCGCCGGGCGGGGCGACGTCCCCGGGCATTTCGAAGTCGCCGCGGCGGTGGATGTGGATCACGGGCTCGGGGCCGGCGTCGTAAAGGGCCTCGAGCTTGTGATAGCTGCGCTTGCCGGCGTTGAGGGCGCCGATGCGGCCCTCGAGGTCGTCGTAGCCGGCGCGCTCTTCGGCGGAGAGGGCGGCGAGCGCGTCCTTCAGCGCGATCTTGTCGAGACCGGACTGCTTGGCCAGCTCCTTCTGGGCGTCGGTCCGCTTCTTGGCCGGCGTGCGGACCGCTCCTTCCAAAGCGGCGCGGTCGGCGGCGGGGGTTTCGGCCAGCCGTGCGTCGGTGTAGGCTTCCTCGCCGCGCTTGACGATCTCGGCCTGCTGCTTGCTCAGCGGTTCGATCTTCTTGTCGATGGCGGAGTTGTGCTCGTCGATGGCTTGGCGCTCGGCGGGCGGCACGTCGGCCAGCACACGGTCCTGCGGCTGAATCCACTCATCCGGGTTGTAGGCGGTGGCGAGCACGGCCATCAGGCGATAGTAGTCGCGCTGCGGAATGGGGTCGAACTTGTGGGTGTGGCAGCGGGCGCAGCCGACCGTCAGGCCGGTGATGCCGCTGGTCATGATCTCGATGGTCTGGTGGATGACGCTGTATTGCAGCAGCGCCGTGTTGCGCTCCTCGGCGTCGGTGGGGTCTTCCACCGTCCGCAGGTAGCCGGTGGCGGTCAGAGCCTCTACGGTCTGCGGATCGTACTCCGCGGCGTCTCGCCAGCGCACGAGCTCGTCGCCGGCGAGCTGTTCTTGGAGGAAGCGGTCGAACGGTTTGTCCTTGTTGAACGCCGCCACCACATAGTCCCGGTAGCGCCAGCGGCCCGGCCCGACCTTGTAGCCGTTGGCCTGCACGTCGCGGCCGATGGTGTCCACGTAGCCCGCGATGTCCAGCCAATGGCGGCCCCAGCGCTCGCCGAACTGCGGCGAGGCGAGCAGCCGGTCGATGACGCGTTCGTAGGCTCCGGGCTCGGCGTCATTCTCGAAGGCCTCGATCTCGGCGGGCGTCGGCGGCAGGCCGGTCAGGTCGAGCGTGGCGCGGCGGATGAGCCGCGCGCGGGAGGCGGCGGGCGAGTACGTGAGGCCTTGCTGTTCGAGCTTCCGGAGCAGGAAGGCGTCCACCGGGCTCAGGCCGGGCTCGGGCCGGGCCGGCGGCTGCACGGCTTGCAGCGGCCGGAAGGACCAGAAGTTGCGGTCTTCCTCGGTGATGGAGGAGACGTACTCGGCCGGCTGGGACGCGGCCGAGGCGGCGGCCTCCGGCTGCACGGCGGCGATCCAGGCGCGGACGGCCTCGATCTGCGCTTTGTCGAGCTTGGGGCCGTCGCCGGGAGGCATCGTGCCGGCCTCGATGCGTTGAACCAGGAGACTCTCGTCGGGCTTGCCGGGCTGAATGACCGCGCCGTTGTCGCTGCCCTTGAGCACGGACGCGGCGGCGTCGAGCCCCAGGCCGGCCATCCGCACCTGCGCCCCGTGGCACTGTGTGCAGCGCTCGGCGAGGATGGGGAGGACGTCCTCGTCGAAGCCGGCCGCGTCAGCCACGCCCGCGGCGGCTCCAAGCAGCCAAGCGAGCGAAACGACGGGGAGGGCGACTCTCAGCAACATTCTTGTTGCTATTTAGACTAGCGGGTCAGGCTTTTCGCGTCAGCGAGAAGAGCCGCTATCGTCCGGGATTTTGGATACTTGCGCGGTCGACGGCGCGTTTTGCGATGCTCCGGCCGCGTGGCCGTCAGACTCTCTTCCACTGGCCGAAGTGCGGCTGCGTGGGCATGCCCTTGCCGCCGGTCTTGCGTCCCTGGAACTGCTCTCGGTAGAGCGCCTCGATCTCGGCCAGCCCGTGGCATTCGGTGATGGTACGGCCGTCCGGCCAAAAGACCACGATGTCTTCGTCAGTGTGCGCGGAGTACTTCTCCTGGGAGCCGTGCAGCACCATCGCCACGCCCATGCGGCGGTTGAGGTAGTGCTGTACGTCAAAGAACTCCCGGCCGCGGGCGTGGTGTAGGCCTTGGTGGAGGCGAAACTCCTGCACGAAGACGTTGTTCGAGGGGTCTTGGGCCGAGACGATGCCGTAGAGGTCGTAGTCGCCGTAGATGTATTCGAGCCGAGTGGCTAGGCCGAACTTGGTGAAGGCGGCGCAGCCGTAGTGCTTGTGGGCCTTGTCGAGCTGCAAGGTGTAGAGCTTGCCTTGCGGCAGATACAGCCGGGGCTGCTCGCCTTCGCCAGGCGCCCAGAGGTACTTCTCGGCGAAGCTGTCCCAGGTCTGTTTGACGTCGTCGAGATTGCGGCCGCGAAAGGCGTCCGGGTGGATGTGAGGGTTGACCACGAGCCCGGCCAGGCGGTAGGGCGGCAGGTCTTCCTTGGCCGTCTTGGCTTTGCAGTCCAGGCGTTTCGGCGTGTAGCCCGCTTGGCCGATGTACTCCTTGGAGGCTGCGTTGGACTGGCGGACGAGGATGTAGACGTCCCAGCGACGGGCCGCCTCCTGGAAGATCGCCACGTGCTCGGCGGCGATGTAGTTTTCAGCAATGGCGACCGACATGGCGGCGTTTCTCTCCTGCGTGGCCCGCTCGGCGTCCCACAGCGCGCCGAGCGGGCTGGGCGGCGTCGAAAGGCGCTATGATGGCCTGAATGCTGCGACGCACCCTGCTTCTCCTTCCACTCCTGTCCCTATTTGCAGTAGCGACATTCGCGGCGGAAGCCGACATCGTCGCGGCGGAAAAAAAGTGGGCCGCCGCCGTGGTCGCCCGAGACTTCGACGCGTTGAACGCGATTTATGACGAAGGCCTGATCTACGCGCACTCCACCGGCGCGATCGAGACCAAGGCCGTCTACCTGGGCAACCTGCGCGAGGGCAAGGCCCGCTACGACGAGATCAAGCACGAGAAGACGACCGTGCGGATGCATGGGAACGCGGCGGTAGCGCACTCCATTGTGATCATGCGCGGAGCGGCGGCCACCGGCCCGTTCAACAACAAGCTCATGCTGATGCACGTGTGGGTGAAGGACGGCAAGGCCTGGAAGCTCGCGGCGCATCAGACCACGCTGCTCGAAAACCTCAACTAACCCGCGTCCGCCCCGCGCGTAGCCGTAAGGTCAGCGCGAACAGGCAGGCCGCCGCCCCGATGGCGGCCATCGCCAGCAGGTCGAGGTAGGAGCGGAACGAGGCGTCCAGATTGGGCAGGTAGGTTTCCAGGAACAGCCCGAAGCGGTAGTAGGTCCGGGCGACCCGCAGGCCCAGCAGCCCTTGCAGCAGCAATCCCAGCCACAGGGGGGACCGCGGCGTCCACAGCGCAGCGGCGACAAAGGCGACGGCAGCCGCCGCGGCGTTGCGCAGGAAGAAGGAGTTCAGGTACTCCTCCCGCACCACCGCGCTGAGCGAGTATTGCAGCCCCAGCGCCCAAAACAGGGCGGCGTAGACGAGTAGAAACGTCAGGACGGCCAGCAGGCGGCGCATCCACGGCGCGTCGATGCGGAACAGCGCCAGCCCGGCCATCCCCAGCAGCGCCATGGCGATCGTCGAGGAGACCGTCAGCCGCCCGATCCGCTCCGAAGCGGCGGTCGAGCCGGGGTCGGGTAGGAGTTGGCGCATCAGAGCTTGCTGCTGATCGGAGCGAGCGCGCAGCTCGGCGTTCTGCTGGTCCGTCAGGTCGAGTAGCAGCTCCAGAGGCCGTCCTTCGGCCAAGGCCGGCAGCGGCAAACCCAGCAAGGCGGCCAGAGTGGGCGCTACGTCGAGCTGCGAAGCCTGGACGGCGTCGAGCGGCTGGCCGCCGCTGTGGACGCCCTTGCCGGCCAGCACGAACGGCACGGTCGTGACCTCCGGCTCGGTTCCGCCGTGGCCGCCTTGTCCGCGGTGGTCGATGTGCCCGTGGTCCGAAGTGATCAGAAAGGTGGTTTCGCCGTCGTCGAGAGCGCCGATGATACGGCTGACGCAGGCGTCGGCGGCTTGGACGACCTCGGCGTAGAGCTCACTCCGGCCGCCGAAGTCGTGCCCGGCGGCGTCCGGCGCGGTGACGCCCGCGACGAGCAGCCCGCTGCTCTGCTGCTGGAGAAACGGGACCATCGCGTCGCAGACCTGCTTTTGCCACTCGAGGATCGGGCCGGCGTCGCGCGTCGGGGAGGCGTGCAGCTCCTTGTCGAACTCCTGCACGGCGTCGATTTGGTCGGGAAAAGCCCGGGCCCAGGAGGAGTCGCCGGCGACCGCCGTGTGGACGCCGGTCGCGCGCGCTGCCGAGAAAAGAGACGGAATCGGCGGCGGCTGGTGCGCGCCGTTGGTCATCACGCCATGGACCTCGGGGCGTGCGCCGGTGACGAGGGTTGCGCGGGCGGGCCGCGAGAGCGAGGGCAGGATCGTGGTGAGCGTGCCGCCGAAGCCTCGGCGCTCGAGCTCCTGGAGCGAACGCATGTCACGAGCGGCGTCCACGCGGACGCCGTCGAGCACGATCAGCACGGCGCGGCGCGTCAACGGCTCGCCGCCAGGTAGGTTCGCACTGCTGTGGTAGGGGGAGCGGTGTTGGCTGACGGTCTTCCAGGCCGAGTCGGCCACCACGACGGCCGTCACGCCGAGGGCCAGCAACACGGCGGCCAGTTTGCCGGACTTTTTGGGCGTCAAATGCCGAGTTTAGCTCACGCGAACAGCGCCTTGGCGTGGACCAAGGCGTGCGAGAGCCAGCCGGCGTCGAAGCCCGTTGCGCCTTGCAGCGGCGCGCTGGGGGCGAAAACCACGGCGACAGCGAGGGCCGTCAGCGGCAGCAGGGAGGAGAGGAGAATCTTACGGGCGAGGCGCATGGCTCGTTGCTTACTTGCTTAATAGGACGTACGCGCCGCGCGTTTGGTTTGTTGCCATTTTTTCTTTCGCGCGATGAAACGGTCTGCGGCTTTGGTGCGAATCTATCCCTAGATCGCGCGGCGCTCTTCGGGGGCGCCGCCCAGAGGGTTGGGGATTTGGTGCGGCTGCTGATTCTGTCGGCGGGTCTTTGGCTCTTCGCGACGCAGGGCGGCGCGCAGGTGCAGCCGCTCGGGCAAAGCTATTCGGGGTCGGAAGCGTGCCGGGCTTGCCATCCCGACGTCTGGCGGACATTTCCGCGCAATCCCCACTTCCAGTCCGTCGCTCGCGAGGCGCCGCCCGAGGTCAACGGCTGCGAGGGCTGCCACGGCCCCGGCGGCCTGCACGTGGCGGGAGCGGGGGACAAGACGAAGATCGTGCGCTTCCCCGAGCTGCGCCCGGCGGCCGTGCTCGAAACCTGCCTGGGGTGCCACTCCGACGACTTCGGCAAGATGCAGATCCGTCGCTCGGCGCACTCGACCGGGGAGGTGAGCTGCATCTCGTGCCACACGATTCACGGGGAATCGGAGGTCAGCCCGCTTTTGGCGAAGGAGGAGCGCGAGACCTGCTACGGCTGCCACCTGGAGGTGCGGGCGCAGTTCGAGCTGCCATTCAAGCATCGAGTCAACGAAGGCGCGGTGCGGTGTTCGGATTGCCACAACCCCCACGGGTCGCCGACGGCGACCTGGGGCGACGCACACTCCTCGCGGCTGGTGCGGCCGGCCTTCGGCAATGACATCGCCTGCACGCGCTGCCACACCGACAAGCGCGGGCCGTTCGTGCACGAGCATCCGCCGGTTCGAGTAGACGGCTGCTCGTCGTGCCACAGCGTCCACGGCAGCACCAATCCGCGGCTGCTGGCGCGGCCGGCCGCCTTCAGCCTGTGCCTGGAGTGCCACAACGGCGCCACGGACTTCGGGACCCGGCTGGAGGGCGTTCCGAACCCCAGCCCGGGCTTCCACAACCTGGCCGATCCGCGCTTTCAGAACTGCGTGGTCTGCCATTCCCGGATCCACGGCTCGAACAGCGACGCGCTGTTCCGGAGATGAGGGGCATGACGAAGCGGCCGATGGTCGAGCGACTCGGACTCTTCGCGCTGGTGCTGGCGGGAGTCTGCGGGGCTCAGCCCGTCGTGACGCCGACGCCGCAGCGGCCGGACCAGATTCGCACGCCGGGAGGCTACCTGGTCTCGTCCTCGGTCGAGGCCGGCTATCGCTTCGCGGACGTTGCCGGCAACCGCGACGTGTATCGCTCGGCGGTGAACTACGGCAACGGGATGCGCGTGTTCGAGGCGCAGATGCGGGTGTTCCGCGAGGACGGCCGGGGCGCGCTGCTCGATGAGCTTCAGTTTCGGAGCGTGGGCGCGACATCAGACCCGTACCAGTTCTCTACCGTGAAGGCGGAGAAGTTCGGGCTGTATCGCTATGACATGCGGCTGAGCGTGAATCGCTACTGGAACCAGTTGCCGGCGCTGTGGGCGGGCGAACGCGGCGTGCAGGCCGAACGACTGTGGCAGACTCACGACCTGACCCTGCGGCCGGGCTCCCGGGCGGAGATCCTGCTGGGCTACGACCGGAACTCCCAGACCGGGCCCGGGTTTATGACCGAGGGGATTCCGGACACCGTCGGCGCCTTCGACCGCGCGAATTTCCTACGCTTCCGCACGGACCTGCGCCGCCGCAACAACAACTACCGCGCCGGGGTGAACCTGCGCGCGGCGGGCCTGGCGTTGACCGCCATCCAGTCGCTCGACAACTACAAGGAAGACACGCTGTATGCCGACGCCGGCGGCATCGGCGGGGGGCTGCAGAACGTGCAGGCGGTGACCAGCGCCGAGAGGCACGAGCCGATCCACGGCAACACGCCGGTGACGACGCTCGCGCTGCGCAGCGAAAAGGAGCGCCGGATCAACGTGCAAGGGCGCTTCGTCTACTCCCACGGGGCCCGCAACGCGGCGCTGCGGGAGGACGTGGCGGCGTTTGACCCGACGCGGAACCTCTCGACGCTGCGGCAGACCTTTATCGTGGGCGACGCCAGCCGGGCGCAGACGACGGGCGAGGGGACGGTGACGCTGTTGCCGTCGGTACGCTGGACGGTAACGAACACGACCGCCCTGAACTCGACGCGCATCCGCGGTGGGGCGAGCTTTCTGGAGATCAGCGCCTTCCGGAATCAGTATGTCGATCTCAACGATCTCGACATTCGCCACGTCACCAACGCGACTGAGGCCAACTTTCGTCCGGTCCAGGCTGTCAGCTTGTACGCGGCGTATCGCTATTCGGACCGTCGCATCGGGACGCGCGGGGCGCTGGAGTTTCCCGAGTTCTCCTTCGAGGAGGAGCTGCGGCAGGTCGACAACCACGTCCATGCAGGGGCCGGGGGCGTTCGCTGGACGCCCGGCAAGCGGCTCCGCGCGTCGTTCGATTTCGAGGTTGGCCGCGCGGACCGGCCGCTGGCGCCCACAAGCAGCCGCAACTATCACAACGAATCCGGACGATTGCAGTGGCGGCGGGAGGGCTGGACGGTCACGGGGTTCTTCGGCAGGCGCATCAACAACAACCCGTCGGTCCTGACGGCCTACTCCTCGCAGAGCCGGCGCGGCGGCTTCCACGCCTCCTTCGCGCCGCCGGAGGGGCGCTGGACGCTCGACGGGGGCTACAGTTGGACGCACCTGGACACAGCCGCGGGCGTCTTCAACCTGTTCGAGTCCCAGCAGGAGAACCCTTCGCCGGCGAGGGCCTACTACACCAGCAACCTGCACACGGCGAACTTGGCTGGACGCTTCAAACCGAGTGACCGGGTGACGCTGTACCTGGGATACTCGCTGGCCAAGGACACCGGCGATGGCCGCCCGAGCCTCTCTTTCGACAACGGCGTGACGCCCACCTACCCGAGCTTCGCCGTGGACGGCTCGAGCTTCTTCGTGAGCTTCCCGCTGACCTGGCAGTCGCCGCAGGCCCGCCTGACGCTGCGGCTGAACGAGCAGTTGGAGTGGAACGCGGGGTGGCAGTACTACGGCTACGGCGAGCGCTTCAGCGGGTTGCAGAACTACCACGCCCACACGGGCTATTCGAGCTTCCGCTGGACCTTCTAAGCCGGCGTCCGATCCAGTACAGACTTCACGGCGAACCTGCCGCAAGATGACCGTACGATGAGGCTGTTGCTCTTCCTTCTCGGCGCGACCGTCGCTTTGGCGCAGAGCCCGGAAACGGCCGTGCTCGGCGGCCCCTGCGAGCCGGAAGCGCGCGAAGATGTGGGCAGAATCCAGGCTTGGCACGCGAGGGTGTCCGCCTACTCGGCCGCCGAGCGGCGCGGGGATCTCGACGCCGCGATCGTGGAAGCCAAGGCTGTGGTGCGCGGGCTCTGCTCCAACGAGCACTGGTGGCTGAAGCTGGCCGAGACCCAGGTCCGGGCCGGACGCGAGCAGGAGGCCGTGGAAACCCTGGCCGCCTACTACGCGCGGGGCGCCAACGGGGTGGATCGCCGCTTGCGCGACCCGGAGTCGCCGCTCTATCGGCTGAAGGACTCCGCGGCGTTTCAGACGTCGGAGCTGGCGGCGTCGTTGGCCGCCGATCGCCGGGCCTTGGAGCAGCGGCGCGAGAAGGCGCAGCGCCGCGTGAGGCTGGACCCGGGGGCTGTGCGGGAACCTTACATCGCCGTCGGGGCCTGTCCGGGGGAGTGCTGCCGCTACGGGTCGTGGTCGGTCCAGCAGGATGTGGTTCTGTACGACTCCACGAGGATGGCTCGGACCGTCGGTGAAGCCAAGCAGGGCAGCCGCGTGGAGGCCTTGACCGGCGTGGTGCGGTTGCGCCCCATCCCGGTGCTGGTCCGTGCGCCGCCGCCGGACCACCCGGAGGTCGCCGAAGGAGAGCTGGCGTACCTGCTGGACTATCTGGGTGAAGGATACGGACGCATCTACGTGGGCGAGGGACGCATCGTGGACGGGCCGATCCTGTCCGTCCACGAGCACTGCCCGTTCCCGGGCCCGGACTGCTGGGGAGAGGTCGTCGACCCCAAAGACGCCGGCCGCCAACGAGACGGTGTGTGGTGGGTGAAAGTGAAGACGGCCGACGGCGTGACCGGCTGGACCCAGGAGGTCGACAAGTTCGGCGACATCTCGGGCTGCGGCTGAGACCGCCCGCGACTCTAGTGGGGCGGCTCGCTGGCGAGCGCGATCAGCGTGGCCAGCACGGTGGCTTGCTGTTCCTCGGTCATGGTGAGGTAGCGATGAGCGCCTTGCTTGCCGGGCGTGAAGCGCGAGTAGCCCTGAGCGTCAATGGAGATCGTTCCCGCCGGCGACAGGCCGAAGTAGGCGCGGTCGGGCCGGACGGCGTAGAGAACCGAGGTGAGATCCCAGCTCGGCCGGTCGTACGGCATCTTCATGTAGGCTCTGTAGCCGGCTACGACCGGATGGTGCGCGACGTAGGCGAAGTCCTTCTCGATGCTGGTGGCGGGAAACAGCAGGGCGCGGCCGATCTCGAACCCGCTGGCCACGATCGGCGTCGGCCACAGGGCGAACAGCGAGCGAGAGGCTTCCAGATCGATCTTGATGTTGTACTCGGCCAGGGTCGGCGGGAAGGCGCCGCCCATCAGAGACAGCAACTTGACCTTGCGGCGGACGAGCTCGCGGTCAGGCTCGGAAGCGATCAGACGCGCCAAGTTGGTGCTGAAGCCGACCTGCACGATCGTCACGGAACCGTCGGGCTGGGCGGCGAGGGTCTTGCGCAACAAGTCCACGGCGTCCGGCGCGGAGGCGCCGTCGGTGAGGTCGCGCGGGAAGAGATCCGGGTGGTCGGCGACCGAGCCGAGGTACTTGCCTTCCTCCTGCGTCTTGCCGTCCCGCACGGCGCCGATCGGGACCGAGCCGCGCTTGTAGAAGGTGTTGATGGCGTCCACAAACGGGGCGGCCTTGGGGTGATCCTTGGTCAGCGTGACGGCCAGCAGGCGGCACTCGCCGCGGGACTCCAGCGAGTGGATCATCGCCAGCGCCAAGGCGTCGTCGATGTCGTTGCCCATGTCGGTGTCGAAGATCAGGCCGACCGGCTCGGCCCCGGCGGCGAGGGTCAGGGCCAGGCTGAGCAAAAGGAGGCGGCGCTTCACTGCGAGGCCTCCGTGGAACCCGGAATCTGCAGGCCGTCGAGCATCTCGGTCATGTCCTGGTAGTAGACGCTGAGGGCGTCGGCGCCCATGATGGTGAAGAACTCGTAGGAGCCCTTCTCGTCGCCGTGCGCGAGGCCGTAGAAGACCACGCGCTTCTTGTCCTGGCTCTGCACTTCCACCTGCACGCACAGGTAGTCCACGCCGTTCACCCGCCGCTGCTCCTCGAACAGCAGCTTGGGCTCGGGATCGAGCTTGGTGAGGCGGGCCAGCAGATCCTCTTTCATCGTCTCCGGCTTGGCGGGCTGGTCCGAGACCACCAGGCGAGCCTGCGCCAGTCCGGTCTTGTAGACGAACACGACGGTGTCTTCGCGGTCCGAGCGAACCCAGGTCCAGTCCGTGGGGTCGACCCACACGGTGGCGCCGCCCGGCGCCTGGTGCGGTTGGATGGCCGCGGCGCTGCGCATGCGATTGGGAAGCTCGTCTTCGGCCGCCAGAGGGGCGCTGAGCGCCGCCAGCGCGACGAGGCTGCTATAGACGAATCTCATCGCCGATTTGGAGTACTTTGCCATTCTCGGAGTCCGGGATGCGGGTGTTGAGCGTGAGCCGAAAGAAGTGATCGAAGCGGGAAGGCTCGGCCCAATCGGGCAGGGTGGCGCGCCGCTTCTCTGCAAACAGTTTGGCAAAACCAGGGGGCTCGGGGGCGCCCGTGCGCGAGTTGCGCGTGGGGACGGTGCAGCGCGCGCAGGGGTTGACGCCTTCCAGGCAGACGTCGCCCACGGTGAACGGCACGGTCCGGCCGGCCGGACCGAACAGGCGGTCTTCCCAGAACGCCGGGACGCCTTCGATCTCCAGATTGGATCGAAAGCGCCGGCGGGTCTCTTCGAGCTCGAGGGCGAACCACTCGGCGACGGTTTCGAGCGTGGCGCGGCTTACCAGCGTCGGGCCCGAAGCGTCGGTGTCGTCGGGAAAACCCGCGCGGCGATGCTCCAGATGGACCGGCGCGCCGAACTGCTCGGAGAACCAGCGCTCGGCCTGCCGGGCCTGTCCCGGCAGCCGCGCTTCGAGCGAGGACCGGCCGTTTTGGACCGAAAGCTCGCTGAACGCGAAATCAAAACGGCTCCGCAGCCGCAGGATCTTCTCTCCGAGCAGCTTGCCATTGACGGCGCGCCCCTCGGCGTCAGCCAGACGGAACTCCCGGTCGTGTTCGAGACCGGCTCCCCCTAGCACGCGCGCCTCCTCGGTCTCCACCGGATCGAGGGCTTTGACCGGAAAGATGCGAATCCGCGCCAACCTGGGCGTCATAGAGCCCATCTTGTCACACAGGCCGCCGCGCGGGAGACGCTCAAGGTGCCGCCGCGATCGACACGATCAGGCCCTTGTCGGGCTGGCCGTCCACGGTGAGCTCCAGGGCGATCGCCGAGCCGATCGGGGCGTCGGCCGGGACCAAAATGTTCGCCTGCGCCAGGCCGACGAAGCCGGGCGTCATACCGAGGAAGAGGACGGGCGCGTCCTTGTCGCCGATCTTGGCGGAGAACGGCAGCGAAGCGCGGGCCAGAGGCTCGGCGTCCGGTGAAGCGGCACCGGTGACCACCGAGGGGTCTGTGGCGCCGATGCCGGTGAGGTAGACGACGATGGCTTCGCCGCGCCGGGCAGGGCTGGAGGCGGCGTTGAGCGCGCCGTTCTGGTTCTGCACGATCGCTCGGCTGGGACCGCTGGCGTTGGGCTGCCGGAAGATGCCCGGGCGAGCCGCGGCGACCGGGATCTCGACCGGCACCGTGTAGCGTTCCCCGACCTTGGCGACCGCCTGTGTGTAGCCGCCGGGGAACAGGTCCACGGGGGCCTGGGCGTTGATCTGGCCGAGGCTCGCAAAGTACAACGGCGCGGGGCGGCCCCCGATCCAGACCTTGGCGTTCGACAGCGTGGTGGGCAGCGGGATCTGCTCGGCTGAGGCGCTGGTGGAAGCCAGCGAGCGACCGAACAGGCTCACGATCGAGCCCGGCGCAACGCCTTCTCCGCCGGCAAAGCTGGCCCCGTTGACCACGCCGTAGGGAGACAGCAAGGGCAGCGACGAACCTTCCACCGCGCCGACGATGCGGGCCTGGCCGCTGAGTGAGCCGGAGACGGCCGTCAGCACGATAGTGCCTTGCGTAGCCGCTCCCGACGGCGCCCAGGTGACGCCGTAGCGCCCGCCGCCGAGCGGCTTGAGGGGCAGGGCGGCGTCGCCGCTCTCGAAGGCGGCCAGGGCCGCCGCATTCTCCACCAAGCGGCCGCAGTCGTCATGCAGCATCGCCCGGATCTGCACGGCGCGGCCGGCCAAGGCGCGGAAGCCGAGATACGGCGACAGCGGCGTGACGGCGAGCTGCGTGGCGCGGCAGGCGCCGGGGCCGGGGGGCGGCACGATCAGGGTAACGAAGGCGGTCTCCACCAGCCCGTCCCCGTAGGTCACGCTCACTTGGCCGCGCCGCACGCCCGCGCTGAGGCCGGTGGTGTCGACGCTGACCTGGAACTCGGCGGTTCCGGCGGTGGTGGTGGTTCCCGCGTCCGGGGTGACGACCAGCCAGTCCGCGCCGTCTACTGTCGAGGCGCCGAGCTGGTAGGCGGTCTCGCCCGCCCGGTTACGGCGGACTTCCACCGTCCGCTCCTGGGGCGATTCTCCGGCGGCGGCCACGAAGACCAGCCCGCCGGGCGTGATGCTGCGCCGCGTGGTCTGCGAGGCGGGCAAGACGCGCAGGGAGGCCGTGATCATGCGCGGCGACGAGCCGGCGCTGGGGCGCACCTCGACCAGAGCCTCATACTCGCCGGCGGCCAGCCCCGTGGTGTTCGGGGAAAGCTCGAAGGACTGCGGCTCCACCAGGCCGTTGGGGTTGCTGACGCCCGCGCTGGGGCTCAGGCCCAGCCAGTTGGGGCCGCTGATCTCCCGCGTCTGGACGCTCCAACTGCCTTGGCCGATCCCGCGGTTGACGACTCGCACGTCGATGTTGGGAGGCTGTGGGCCGCCTTCGGTGGTCTCCCAGAAGACGCCGCTGAGGTCCGGCTCCAGGTTCGGGTCGCGCGATAACAAGACGAAGGCCACCGGCACGGTCACCGACTGCGAACCGGCGACGAGGCGGATGCGCCCATGGTAGACGCCCGCGGCCAGGGCGCTGGTGTTGGCGGCCACGCGCGCCATGGTGGGCGCTTCGCCTGCGGTGGGGCTGACGCTCAGCCAGTCGCCGCCGTTGTCGGTCTCCACGTGGGATTCCCAGTTGAGCTGGGGGCCGCCGAAGTTTTCGACCTGCAGCACCTGTTCGAGAACGGTCGCCGTTCCCGCCACCCCGCGGAATCGCACGTAGGGCGGCGTCGCGCCGAGCTGCGGGGGGTTGGACTGGACGGTCAGCGTGACCGGAACGCGGGCGGTCGCCACGGCCTGCTGCGGCTCTTCCGCGCTCAAGGGGAAGGGAACAGTGCCCTCCCGGCCTTTGATCTCGATCTCGGCCGAGAGAGTGTCCGCGCCGAGGTTGCGGGTGTCCACTTCCACCACCAAGTGCCCGGGGATCTCGCCGCTCTCGGGGGTCACCTTCAGCCACGTGGCCTCCGGAGGGGTGACGGTGGCCGTGTAGCGGCCGGCGGCCAGGGGCGTGTTGACCAGGCTGATGATCCGCCGCATCTGAGACGGGATGTTGGAGTTGCCGATGAAGCTCAGCCGGGTGGGCAGGGTGAACAGTTGCGTCGGGGGGCCGACGGTGAGGCGCACGGGGATCAGGAACGGTGCGTCGAGCGACGTCGAGGTGACGATCAGGTTGCCCAGGAAGACGCCCTGCGGTAAGCCGCGGATGTCCGGCACCACCTCATGCAACACCGGGGACACGGTGGCGTCGCCCCGCAGCGGCCGAACGAACAGCCAGGCCTGGTCGCCGCGGATGTCATATTGCAGCGGACCGCCACCCTCGTTGCGGATCGAAACAGTCTGGATGTCCGGGAAAGCTCCGTCCTGCGAGGCGGTAAATGACAGGGACGCCGGCGTGGCGGTGACCGCCGGACGGGAACCGACCACGAGCGTCACCGGTACGACAAAGGGGCTGTTGGACGCGTTGCCGGTGAACAGGACCTGCGCGCTGTACGTGCCTTGGGCCAGGCCGGTGGTGCTGACCACGCTGACGTTGTGGGATTGCGAGTTGAAGCTCGCCGTGCCGCTGGCGGGCGTCACCTGCAGCCAGCCTTGCGGCCCGGACGCAGGGTAGTTCACGCCGACTTGGTAGTTGAGGATGCCGCCGCCGGAGTTGTCGAGCAGAATCTGCTTGGGTTGCGGCGTGACGCCCGCGGTGGAGACCGTGAACGACAGGTTGGGCGGCGCCGCCGAGAAGCGCGGCTGCTGGCCGGCCGGGGCGACCTCGACCGTCACCGGGACGACCAGGATCTTGCCCGACGCGGGCAGCGTAATGCGAATGTTCGCGGTGCGGGAGCCCGCCGCCGTGAAGCGCGACGAATCGACGCGGACGGTGATCTCACCCGGCGTCGTGCCGTTGGTGGGCAGCAGGCTCAACCAATCGGGGTTGATGATGCTGACCTCCACCACGGCGGAAAACACTTCGCCCGCCGGGGAAGTTTCCACCAGGATCTTCTGTGCGGCCGGGGAAGGCTGCCCGACCTCCGCTTGAAAATTCAGCGATGACGGCGTCGCCGTGAGGGTTTGGGCGGCCATCGGAAGGGCCGCTGCAAGGATCAATCCACAAAGTCGCAGCATTCGCAAGTCCTCATATGATAAGCCAGCCTTTCCGGAGCAACCCCGGATAAAAAGAGCTGAGGGAAGCGCCGGGATGCTGTGATACACTCCCGCTCGAACCGTCCGCAGGAGCTCCCGCCATGCCCAAGGTCGCCGACCGCCCCACGAAATTCCGCCAAGTGCCGGTGGAGCCGGCGGCAGGCGACCGCTCCACGCAGCCGGAACGGCTCGTCTCCCTGGACGCCTTTCGGGGCTTCATCATGACCGCCTTGGCGGCGCACGGCTTCGGCCTGCGCACGCTGGCCGACGATCCCAATCTGGGTTGGCTGGGCAGGCAGTTCGAGCACGTTCCCTGGGAGGGGATGGTGTTCTGGGACCTGATCCAGCCGGCGTTCATGTTCATG
The DNA here is from genome assembly GCA_016125275.1 of Acidobacteriota bacterium. GTDB lineage: Bacteria > Acidobacteriota > Terriglobia > Bryobacterales > UBA6623 > RI-231. The sequence continues at coordinate 226,690 of WGMB01000018.1, forward strand.
GTGGGGCTGGCGATGCCGTACGCCTTCAGGGCGCGCGAGCGGCGCTACGGCCCGGGAGCCGTGCTGCCGCACGTGGCTTGGCGGGCTCTGATGCTGATCCTGATCAGCCAGATCATCATGTCGATCTCCGGCGGAGAGCTGGAGTTTCAGTTGATCAACGTGTTGGCGCAGATCGGGTTCACCTACTTCCTGTGCTACCTGATTCTGCAATTGCCGTTCCGCGGACAGGTGGCGGCCGCCGCGCTGATCCTGGCGGGCCACACCGCACTGTTCCACCTGTTTCCGGGCTCGGACGGCGCTTGGTCCCAGGCGGACAACGTGGGCGCCCGGATCGACCGCTTCTTCGGCCTGCAATACAGCGGCTACTACGTCACCATCAACTTCATTTCGAGCACCGTGACGACCCTGGCCGGAGCCTGGTGCGGGGCCTTGATGCTGGAAAAAGCGAGCCATGCCCGGCGCATGAAAACGCTGGCCGTCGCAGCCGCGGCGAGCTCGGCCGGCGGCTACCTGCTGAGTCTTTTAAACCCGATGGTGAAGCGTTTGTGGACAGCCTCGTTCACGCTGGCGAGCCTGGGCTGCGTGATCTTTCTGCTGCTGGGCTTCTACTGGCTGGTCGAGGTGCGGGGGATGCGCAAGCTGACCTTCCCGTTGGTGGTCGTGGGCATGAACTCGATCTTCATCTACTGTCTGAACATCCTGCTGTGGGGCTGGTTCGACCGCGCGGTGGGCGTGTTCACCGGCGGTTTCGAAGCGTTCGGGGCGGCTGCGCCCATTTTGCAAGCCACGGCCGTGTTCGCGGCGCTGTGGTGGGTCTGCTACTGGCTGTACCAGCGCAAGATCTTTCTCAAGGTCTAGGTGCTTCGGCCCGGGATGCGCGCTCGGCGCGGGAAGGCGTCACTGGCCGCGATGGATTCGATGAGCGCCTCGGTGAGGGCGTAGATCCGGGAGTTCCGGCCGCCGCGGGAGTCGCTGTCGGTGGACGAGGTGGTCACTACGGTCAGCTCGAGGTCAGGGACCACGAAGATGAACTGTCCGCCGTAGCCCCAGGCATAGCCCACATCGCGTCCGGCGAGACGGCGAATCCACCAACCGTAACCGTAGAGGCGCCCACTGCGGTCGGAGCGCCCGCGCGGGATGAAGGTCCGGTCCACCCAGTCCTGAGAGAGGACGCGCTCGCCGTCCGCGGTGACGCCGCCGCGGCGGTAGAGCTCGCCGAAGGTCAGCATTTGGCGGGGCGTCATCGCCATGTCGTTGCCGCCGAAGTAGTAGCCCTCGGGGTCGCGCGGCCATTGCGCGAGCTCAAAGCCCAGAGGCTCGGCCAGGTTCCGCTGCCCGAAGCTCCAGACGCTTTCCCCTGCAGCCTTGGTCAGCAGAGCGGCGAGCAGGTGGGTGCTGCCGGTGGAGTAGTCCATTGCTTCTCCGGGCGGATGCAACAAGGGCCGCTGCAGGGCGTAGCCGACCCAGCTCGGGCTCGACACCCAGGCCCCGTAGTTGCGTCCGCTGGTGCGCTCCAGCCCGGATCGCATGGTCAGCAGGTGTTCCACGGTGATGTCTCGCTTGCGCGGGTCGGAGTCTTGGAGCACGCGGGGGAAGTAGCGGACGATCGGGGTCTGCACGCCGGGGATCACTCCCTGTTCGACGGCGATGCCGATCAAGGCGGACAAGACGCTCTTGGAGGCTGACTTGATGTTGTGCGGGCGAGAGGATCGGTAGCCCTCGAAGTACTCCTCGACCACGAGCCGGCCGCGAAAGCTCGCCAGGAACCCGTGCAAACCGTTGATTCCGGCGGCTGTGTCGGCGGCGGCGCGCAAGGCTTCGTCGAGCGCAGGACGGGGGCCTTCGAAGGCGATCTCGGGCTCTGGCGGGCCGGCCGGGGTCGCAAGCAACACGAGCAGCGCCGGCAAGACCAGCCGGCGACCCGACCGCAGAACCGCCAACTGCCGCTCCCCCCTCGACACTTGCTGGACATCGTAGCGGGCCGGGCTTCGCCGGTACCAGCGGCGGAGCGGAGCCGCCGGCGGCTCTGGGCGGTTCCCCCTACCGAGGCCTGAGGAGTTTTCCCAAGGGCTTACCGGGCGTTCCCGAAGCGCGATCCCTGGGACGCCCGGCGTATAACTGCGTACGGAGGGGTTTCGCTAGATGCCCGCGAAGACGATTCTTTGCGTCGACGACAGCCCGACGCAACTGCTGGCCATGACCCAGGCCCTGGTGAACCTGGGCCACCGCGTGGTGACGGCCGGCGACGGCGACGAGGCTTTGCGGCAGGTGGCCGAGAGCGGCCCGGACCTGGTCCTGCTGGACGTGGTGCTGCCGAAAAAGAACGGCTTCCAGGTTTGCCGGCAGATCAAGAACGCCGTCGGCACCCGCAACATCAAGGTCGTGCTGGTGACCTCCAAGGATCAGCAGTCGGACCGCTTTTGGGGGCTCAAGCAGGGCGCGGACGACTACGTGACCAAGCCCGTGGACCCCGAAACTCTCGCGGAGCTGGTGGCGAGGCAGTTGGAGTAGAAGCCGATGGAGGCTGACGAGCACGCCCTTCCGCCGGATGAGCTGGACTTGGCCGACGGCCTCGAGGACGCTTCGTGGGCGGCTGCGCTGGAGAGCTTGGCGGAGGAGCTCGACGATCCGCCGCCTCCGGCGCCCGAGCCCGCCGTGAACCCCGAGCCGCTCGCCCACGGCGACCCGCTGGGCGACCTGATCGGCGCAATCGACGCGGCCATCGCGGCGGACCGGCCCGAGGCGCGCCAGGTCGGCGGCCTGCCGTTGCAGGTCTTGCGCGGCTACGTCGTCTTCGCGCTGGCCGGCGAGCGCTACGCGGCGCCGCTGGACAGGGTGGTGGAGCTTGATCGGGTGACGGCGCTGACCCCGGTGCCGAACACCCCGGGCTTCATGCTCGGCGTGACGAATGTGCGGGGCCGCATCATCCCGGCGGTGGAGCTGCGGCAGTTGTTCGGGTTGCCGTCGTCGCCGCGGCCCGAGGCCGGCCGGATGATGCAGTTGCGGGGGCCGTCGGAGAGTTGGATCGCCGGGGCCGTGGTGGACGACCTGCACGGCATCAGGGCCTTTGACGAGGGGGACATGCTGCGCGCCGATGCGCTGGACGACTCGGTGTCGTCGCTGCTCGCCGGCGTGTACGAGGACGAAGGAGAGCTGCTGAAGGTGCTGGACGTGGACAGGCTCTTCAGCGGGGAGGCCATGCGCAGCCTCAGCGGTTAGAGCGGAGGAAGGACGGCTTGGCGGCAGGGGGCGAGACACATGCAGTTGTTGAGGAATTTGAGAATCAGCCACAAGCTGGCGCTGATCGTGGCCGTCATGGGCGTCCCGATCGCGGTGCTGGGCTACTTGTACGTCGGCGTCCTGGTCGCGCAGACCGAGGCCGTGCGGGAAGAGTTGGCCGGGCATGAGAGGCTGCGGCGGCTGCGCGATGTGGTGACGGCCGTCGCGTTGCACAGGGCCGCTGCTGAGGACGGCAATGCGGGTGCGTTGGCGGAAGCCGCCGCGCGCGCCGACGCAGCCATCCAGAAAGTCGATGCCGCCGACCGGTCGCTGCAAGTGGACCCTCGCTGGGTTCGCTTCCGGACCGACTGGGCGCAGTTGGCGCAGCAGGGCGGGGCGGGAACCGATGCGGACGGAGCGAATCGGCACGCCGTGTTGGCGTCGAACCTGAACTCGCTGCTGGCTCGCGTCGGCGAGGATTCCAAGCTGCTGATGGACCCTGACATCGACGCGCACTTCCTCTCTTCGGCGACGCTGGAAGCCTTGCCGGCCTGGCTGGCCGAGTTGGCGGAGCTGCGAGGGAGCGCCAGACTGGCGGCCGACGCCGAGCCGGCGCAGGTGGACTCCTACCGTCAGACGATGAGCGTGTTGCTCGCCGATCTCGACCGCGAGCTGCGGGACATCGAACGCGGCGTGGACGCTCTGGGTACGCGCAACCCCGCGCTGAGCCAGAGCCTCTCGCAGCCGCTGGAGCGGACCCGGGACGCACTCGCGGCGCTGGGCGACCAGGTGCGGGCACGGACCGAGGAGGCCGGTCCCGTGCTGACCGCCGCCGACGCCGTGCGGCAGGCAGCGCTGTCCCTCTATGACGCCGCGCTGGCCGGGCTGGGCGCGGAGCTGAGCGAGCGGCTGGACCGGCTCGAGCGCGACCGGATTCTGCAGTTCCTGCTGGTGATCTTCGTGCTCGCTCTGGCCGTCCTGCTGGTGATGTACTCCAACCGCGTGATCACGGGCCAGATTTGGGAGATCAACCGCTTGGTGCGCCAGATCTCGATCGGCGACTTGGCCGCCCGGGCCCGCGTGACGAGCCAGGACGAGTTGGGGCGGATGACCGAATCGCTGAACGCGATGCTGGACGACACGCTGGCGAAGGTGCAGTCCTCGGAAGAGCGCGACCGCATCCAGAACAGCATTCAGAAGCTGCTGGAGGACATCTCCGGCGTGGCCGAAGGCGACCTGACGAAGGAAGCCGAGGTGACGGCCGAGGTGACCGGGGCGATCGCGGATTCGTTCAACTACATGATCGTGGAGCTGCGCGGCATCATCGCGCAGGTGCAGAACACGACGTTGCAGGTGAGCGTGGCGGCCAGCCAGATTCAGGAGTCGGCCGAGCGGCTGGCCCAGGGTTCGGAGCACCAGAGCGCGCAGATCGTAGACACCTCGGCGGCGGTGGAGGAGATGGCCGGGTCGATTCGGCAGGTATCGGCCACGGCTCTCTCGGCGGCTAAGGTCGCGCAGAACGCTCTGGAAAACTCCCGACGCGGCGCCGAAGCCGTATCTAAAACAGTGGACGGCATGAACGCCATCCGGGGGCAGGTGCAGGAGACGGCCAAGCGCATCAAGCGGCTCGGCGAGAGCTCGCAGGAGGTCGGCGAGATCGTGGAGCTGATCGGCGACATCGCCGACCGAACCAGCATCCTGGCCCTGAACGCCTCGATTCAGGCGGCGATGGCCGGCGACGCCGGGCGCGGCTTCGCGGTCGTCGCGCAGGAGGTGGAGGGCTTGGCCGAGCGCGCCACGGAATCGACTAAACGCATTGCCGGCCTGATTCGCTCGATCCAGGACGACATGAACGCAGCCGTGCGAGCGATGGAGGACACCACGCGCGAGGTGGTCGGCGGCTCGACGCTGGCCAACGAGGCGGGCGACACGCTGGAGCGCATCGAGACCGTTTCGGGCCAGCTCGAGCAACTGATTCGCTCCATCTCGGAGGCCTCCACGCACCAGGCGGCGGGCTCGGACAGTGTGGCGAGCGCCATGGGCGAGATCTCGCAAGGCACGCTCCAGACGGCGGACGGCGCCCGCCAGGCGGCCGGCAGCATCCGAGACCTGGCCGTGCTGGCCGACGAGCTGCGCAAGTCGGTGAGCCGCTTCAAGATTCCGGCGCGGGCCTGAGGGCCGCGGGGACGGTTGATGCAGCCATTGCTCGATGCCGAGGTGTTGCGGGGCTTCCGCGACGAGGTCGAGGGCTACCTGCCCACGATCCGCGCCGCCCTGCGCCGAGCGGCGGGCGAGGCGGAGGAGCCTCCGCGGCTGGAAGAGGCCCGCGAGCTGACCCACAACATCCGAGCGGCGGCCACGATCATGGGCTTGGCGGCGCTGGGGGAGCAGGCGGCGACGTTGGAGGCGGCGCTGGAGGCCATCGGCGGGCCGAATCAGCCGTTGGACGAGCCGACGCTGGAGGCGCTGCTCGAAGCCGTGGACGGCATCGAACGGGCTTTGCCCGAGGTTGGGCCGCCCACTGCGCCTTCCCGGGCGAACGATGCGGTGGCGCAGGCGCCGTCCCGGCCCGCGGGCTCCGCACCGAGCGGGCCGCTGTGGATCGACGACGAGGCGGGGCCTCCGGCGGACTTGGCGGACGTCTTTCGGGCCGAGGCCGATGACCTGCTGGCGTCCCTGGGGGATGCGGTGACCGCCCTGCGCCGCGACCCTTCCGACCAGGAACGACTGCAAGAGCTGCGCCGCGTGGCCCACACGCTGAAGGGCGCCGCGGCGATGGTGGGCCTGCGCAACGCCAGCCGCCTGGCGCACCGGCTGGAGGACGGTTTGGACGGGCTCGTCACCGCCGGCGGCGCGCTCTCTTCGCAACTGGCGTCGCTGGTGGTGGACTCCATCGACGTGCTCGAGGAGCTGACTCGGCCGGGTCCGCATGCGCCGGCGTTGCGGGACCGCACGTTGGCCTTGCACCAGGCGCTGGAGGAGACGACCGGTAACTCCGTGGGACGGCTGAGCGAGGCCGTGCGGCGGCAGGAAGACCGTCCGCCGCCCCCGGCCCCCGCCGAGCCGCCCCGTGTGGAGGAGCCGGTAGCGGCCTCGGGCTTTGCGAGGGTTCCGGTGGAACGCATCGACGAGCTCGTGCGCCTCTCCGGCGAGCTGATCGTGGCGCGATCGGCCATGGAGGAGCGGCGGCTTCAGTCGGTGCGGCAGATCGAAGAGCTCAGCGAGGCGGTGGACCGCTTGCAGCGTCTGGCCGTGAGAATTGAGGAAGGCGTGACCGCCGCAAAGGCCGGGACCGCCGGCGGAGGCGGCGAGAGCGACCGGCGCGGCTCCGCCTTCGCGGCGCAGTTCGACGAGCTGGAGCTGGACCGCTACAGCGACCTGTACCTGCTGGCGCAGGACTTGGCGGAGGTGACAGCCGACCTCGCAGCCACAGGCTCGGCGTTGCGGCGCTCCGGCGGGGACCTGCAGCAGGAGGTGCGGAGACTCGACCGCCTCACGTCGCACACGCAGGAACGCCTGATGGGGCTGCGGATGGCCCCGCTGAGCGGCCTACGCCGCAGGATGGAGCGGACGGTGCGCGTAACCGCGGCGGATCGAGGCAAGAACGTCGAGCTGGAGCTGAGCGGCGATGTGGAGGTCGACAAGAATGTGCTCGACGCGATCGCCGGCCCTTTTGAGCACCTGCTGCGCAACGCCGTGGACCACGGCATCGAGCCGCCGACGCGTCGCGTGGAGTTGGGCAAGCCGGAGACCGGGCGCATCCGCGTGGAGTCTCGCTTGGACGGCGTGCAGGCGGTGATCGAGGTATCCGACGACGGCGGCGGCTTTAACCTGGAGCGGCTGCGGGCCGAGGCCGTGGTGTCTGGAGCGTACACGCGAAGGGAAGCCGACCGGTTGAGCAGCGAGGAGCTCCATCGGCTGGCCTTTCACAGCGGCCTCTCCACAGCGGAATCGCTCAGCGAGATCTCCGGCCGCGGCGTGGGGCTGGACGCCGTGCGCGGGGCTGTGGCGGCGCTGGGCGGCTCGATCGTCGCCCGGTCGGAAGCCGGCCGCGGTTCGTGCTTCGTGATTCGGTTGCCGACCACTTTGGCGGCCGCGCGCGTGCTGCTGGTCCAGGCCGCGGGCCAGACGTTCGCGCTGCCGCTGCATGCCGTCCCTCGCGCGCTGCGCGGCAACGAGGCGGAGCTGGAGAAGGGCGATTCGGGACCCTGGCTGCGTCGCGGCGACGAGGCGTTGCCTCTGATCCGCTTGGCCGAGGCCCTGGGTTTGCCGGCAGCGCCGCTGCCGAAACTCTTCTCAGCGCTGGAGGTGGAGACGGACGGCCGCCGGTACGTCTTGCAGGTGGACCGCGTGCGGGAGTCTCGCGACGTGGTGGTGAAGAGCCTGGGTCCCTTGTTGCGACGGACGCCCGGCGTGGCGGGGGCCACCATCCTGGGCGCGGGCGACATCTGCCTGATTCTCAACCCGGCCGAGCTGTTCGACCGCGCCAAGGCGGCGCAGGAGCAGTCTCAGGCCGTCCGGGGCGAGACCGTGGCGCGACGCCCGCTGCGGGTGCTGGTGGTCGACGATTCGCTCAGCGTGCGCAGGGTCGTTGCGAGCGTGCTGGAGCAGAGAGGCTGGGAGGCCTTGCCCGCGCGCGACGGCCTCCACGCCCTGGAGGTCTTGAGCGGATTGGCGGAGCCGCCCGACGCGGTTCTGGCCGACGTGGAGATGCCGCGCATGGACGGCTTCGAGCTGACCAGCTCGCTCAGGGCTCTGGAGGGCTACAGAGAGCTGCCGATCGTGATGCTCACGTCGCGCGCCGGCGAGAAGCACCGCCGGCACGCCTTCGAGCTCGGCGTGGACGCCTACTTGATCAAGCCCTTCCAGCCGGATCAGCTCGTGAAGACGCTCGAGAGGGTGGCCCGCCGCAGTCAGGAGGAAGCCGCGTCGTCATGAGGATTCTGCATGGCTCCCGTTCCGCCCGTGTTCCCCGCAGTCCCGTGGGAAGCGTCCGCCTGCTGCGCTGCGAGGTCGGCGGGCGGGCTTTCTGCCTCGAGATGGCCCACGTGGCAACGGTGCAGCGCGAAGCAGAATCGTCGTTTCGGCCGAACCCGGAGAGGTCCGGCCCGTTGGGCTACTTGGAACGAGACGGCCTGCGGACGCCGGTCCACACGTTGGCCGAGTTGCTGCGCGAACCCGGCGCCGTGGAGTCGCCCCTGGCCGCGGTCGTGACGGTGCAGGCCGATCCCCCCTGGGCCTTTGCGGTGGAGAGGGCGACGGAATCGCGCGTCGGGCTGGACCGGCTGTTTGACTTGCCGAGGCCGTTGGCTGCGGCTCTGGCGGGGCGCGTCCGGGGCGTGGCGCTCTACGACGAAGGACCGGCGTATCTGCTGGACGCCCCTGGGCTGCTGGGCGGGGACTTGGGCGCGTCGGCGCCATTGCAGGACTCCGAGGCGGCTCTGGCCTTCTACGCCGGGGCCTCGGACCAGCGGCGCGTCTTTCGATTCCGGGAGCCGGGCCGGAACGAGGGGCCGAGCTTGGCGGTTTCGACCGTGCAGACGATGGCGGCGCTCTATCCGCCGCCGTTGGCCCCGGCGCCAGGGCCGGCCGGCAAGAGTCTCGGGGTGATCGCGTTCCAGGGAGCGCCGGCGCCGGTGCTGGATCTGGGCAGCCTGCTGGGAGGCTCTCCGACGGTGTACGATCGCGCCGAGCGCGTGCTGCTGGTACGAGGAGCCGTGGGCAGGCAGTTGTGCGCCTTGCCGACGGGAGCTTCGTTACGGCGGCTGGAGCTGAGCGGTTCGAGCCGCCGCCTGGACGATCCGCCGGGCGTAGCGGGCGTCTTGGGGGCCTTCCAGCACGGCGACGAAGAGCTGTGGCCGCTCGACATCGATGCGGCTCTTGCCTAAAGCTCCAGGCCGGCGCGCCTTTACAAAACTTGACAGGCCGGCGCGCAGGGGGCGGCCATAATAAGGGCCATGAAGCGCGTGGCACTGCGGATCGCCCTCGGCCTGGCTTTCGCCGCTCTGACGGCCATGGCCGGCGAGGTGGTCCGGCTGACGGACATCGACGGCGTGGACCACGGCCGCCTGGACTCGGCTCCGGGGCGCGCGACCGCCGTCTTTTTCATCCTGAGCGACTGCCCGATCTCCAACCAGCTCGCGCCGGAAATCAACCGGATCTGTACGGACTACTCCGGGCGCGGCGTGCGCTGCTACCTGGCGTACGTGGACCCGGAGGTCTCGGCAGATGGCATTCGCAGGCACCAGCGGGATTTTTCCTACGACTGCTGCACGCCGCTTCACGACGCCTCCCGAGCTCTCACCGAAGCGGCGGGCGCAACGATCACGCCGGAAGCGGCGATCTTCTCGCCGACGGGAGAGTTGCTGTACCGCGGACGCATCAACGACCTCTACGCCGGCCTGGGAAAGAAGCGGCGGGAGCCGACCGAGCACGACGTTCGCCGAGCGCTCGACGAGATCCTGGCCGGAAAGGCCGTGAGCCGGCCCCGGACGCAAGCCATCGGCTGCTACGTGCCCCCGAAGGAGTTGTGACCCATGCGTCCCTTGGCGTTGCTGGCGCTCTGCGCGTCTACAGTGGCCGCGGCCGAGCCGCCGAGCTTCACCAAGGATGTGGCGCCGATCCTCTTTGAAAACTGCATGAGCTGCCACCGCGAGGGCGAGGCGGCGCCGTTTCCGCTGACCAGCTACTCGGAAGCCAAGAAGCGCGGCGCACTGATCTCCGCCGTCACAGAGGCCCGCTACATGCCGCCGTGGCATGCCGCTCCGGCGGACGTGCGGTACCGGGACGAGCGGCGGCTCAGCGAGGAGCAGATTGGGACGTTGAAGGCGTGGGTCGAGGCCGGTATGCCCGAAGGCGACCCGGGTCGGCTGCCCGCGCCGCCGGAGTTCGCCGAGGGCTGGCAACTCGGTGAGCCGGACTTGGTAGTGCGGATGCCCGAGGCTTTCGAGGTTCCCGCCGAGGGACCCGATCTCTACCGCAGCTTCGCGATTCCTCTGCCGGCGGGGGGCGATCGTTGGGTGCGGGCGATCGAGTTCCGGCCATCGGCGCGGGGCGCCTCTCACCACGCGCTCTTCTTCGCCGATCCCTCGGGAGAGGCCCTGGAAGCCGACTCCGCCGATGGCGGGCCCGGATTTGCCGGAATGCGGGAGTTGCGCCGATCAGAGCGGGGAGGAGGCCTGGGCGGATGGGCCGTGGGCGGCGCGCCGCAGATGCTGCCGGACGGCTTGGCGCGACCGCTGCCGGCGGGCTCTGCCTTGGTCGTCCAGATGCACTTTCATCCTTCCGGCAAGATCGAGCGCGAGCAGGCGAGCCTGGGCCTCTACTTTGCGCCTGAAGCGCCGCAGCGCACCCTAACGGGCGTCCAGACGCCGCCGCTGTTCGGCCGCCTGGCGGGTATCGACATTCCCGCCGGGGAGAGCCGCTACGTGGTGAAGGACTCCTTCGAGCTGCCGATTGCGGTGGACGCCTACGGAGTGGGCGGCCATGCGCACTATCTCTGCTCGGAGATGAAAATGACGGCGACGCTTCCCGGCGGCGAGGTGAAGACCCTCCTGTGGATCGACCGGTGGGATTTCGCCTGGCAGGAACGCTACTACTTCCGCGAACCATTGCGTTTGCCCGCGGGAACGGTGCTCGAAACGGAGTTGATTTATGACAATTCCGCAGCAAACCCGGCCAACCCGCACCGGCCGCCGCGGCACGTCGCGTGGGGTCGCGGATCGGAGGACGAGATGGGCTCGGTTTCGCTGGAAGTGCTGGCGGCGAAGGAGTCCGAGCTGGCTGAATTGCGGGCCGCGCAGCGCCGCCAGATCCGCCAGGCGATCGCGAATCGATTCCTTTCTGCGATCTCGGGAGGGTCCCGGTAAACCGCTCGTAATTTGGGCCTTTGCCCACAACCCTAGACGGTGATACACTGCTCGTCGAGTATCGGCTCATCTCGCTCATTTGACAGTTCAGCCTCCGAGGCCTTTGCGAGCCGCCCTCTGTTGCGCACTCCACTTGCTTCGAAAGCCCCTCTCGAGAATGTGCGACGGAGTAACTTGTGAAGAACATCTTTGTTGGGAATCTGAACTACCAGGCGACGGAAGACGAAGTTCGTCAGCTTTTTGAACAGTACGGTGCGGTTGATAGGGTCAGCCTGATCACGGACCGAGAGACTGGGCGCCCGCGAGGCTTCGGCTTCGTGGAGATGCCGAATGATGAAGAAGCCGACCAGGCTATCGAGCAGCTCAACGGCCTGTCGCATGGCGGCCGGAATCTGAACATCAATGAAGCGCGCCCGCGCGGCGAGCGTCCTCCCCGGCGCTCCGGCGGATTCGGCGGCGGAGGCGACTTCGGCGGCGGCGGAGGCGACTTTGGCGGCTACGGCAATGACCGTGGCGGCGGCCGGGGGCCTCGGCGCGGCGGTCGCGGCGGCGGCGAGCGCGAACCGCGCTGGTAGTTTGGGATGGGGCGGCGGTACTAGCCGCCCCAAACCAAGGTACCGGGTCAGTTTGAAGCTTTAGGGCGATTCGAGGAAACACCTCAGAAGGGCACTCTAAATCCACCGGCTCCTAAGCCGCTGGAGAGTCCCCGATGCGAGTTTCCCCCTTTGTCGCCCGCTTCCTCAGTGCAGCCGCCCTGTTGGGCTCCATTCTGATCACCGCGCCCGAACGATTGGCGGCCGAGGATCTCTCCTCGACCGGAGGCTCGGAGTACGTCGTCAGCCCGGCGCTGAAGAGCGTTCTCGAGCAGCCGCGTTACTTCCGCGCCACGGACCCGCAAGAGCAGGAGATCCTGACGCGGCGTCGCTGGCGGCATCGCTGGATCGCTACCTGGGCTGCGTTCGCGGCCGTGAACGCGCTTGACCTGCACTCCTCGGCGGGCAAGCGTGAGCTGAATCCTCTGCTGCAGAACAGCGACGGGATGTTCTCCACCACGAAGGGCGCGATGTTCAAGGGCGCTCTGGGCGGCGGCTTCTTCGCCCTGCAGGCGCTGGTGATCCACAGCAATCCCGAGAAGAACTACTACAAGCCGTTCACCTTTGCCACAGGAGCCGCCACGGGCGCCATGGGCATGGTGGTGCACCACAACTACGGCGTGGCCGGCCGCTAAGGCCTGTTACACGGACGGCAGCGGGTCGTCATGCAAGACGGCCAGCGGATGGTAGGTAAAGAGGCGGGCGGCGACGGATTGCCCCGCCAACTGGTAGACCCTTTCAAAGGCCGCCTGCAAGTCAGGCGGCCTTTTTGTCAGGTCGTGGGCGTCGGACGCCACGAAGTGCGCGCAGCCCGCCTGGACCAGAGCGACCGCGGCGGATTCGGCGCGGCGGCCGAATCGCCCGGTGAATGCGGCAGCGGTGAGCTGGAGATAGCCGCCGGCCTGGGTCCACTCGACGGCCAGCTCGGGATGATCCCAGAGCAGGGGATAGCGCTCCGGGTGCGCCAGGATGGGGCGCAGGCCCAGGTCCCGCAGTCGATGGAATACGATGCCCAGCCGGTCATGCGGGAAGCGGTGCGGAAGCTCCACCAGCGCGTAGCAGCCGCCGGCCAGACAGTAGCGCCGGGGATCGGTCGCGATTCGGCGCAGGGACTCGTCATTAAGCTCGATCTCGCAGCCGGCGAATATCGCCGGCTCCTCGAAGGAGCGATCCAGCAGAGCGACCTTGGCGGCGGTCTGCGCAGCGTCAAAGGGATAGCGTGCGCTGCAGTGGGGCGTAGCGACGATGGCGCGGGCGCCACGCTGGTAGGCCAGCTCTCCTAGCCGGGACGAGACCGAAACCTGATCCGGCCCGTCGTCGAGCCCCCAGAGCAGGTGGAAGTGGATGTCGACGAAGCCGTTGACGCCCATCCAGGCGGGCAGGCGCGGTTCCGGCAGATGAATGGGAGCGGGCGCAGGGGCTTCCGCGGTTCTCTCGACCCGCTCTTTCTCCGGCGATGTGGCGATCGTTCCGACCATCCCCTGAGGAGATTGATCGGCGGCCTGGTTGCGAAGGTTGAGCCTACGCAGCGATCAATCGAACAGCTTGGCGATGCTGGCCTGAATGCTCGGCTCGATGTTCTCGAAGTACTGGCGGTTGCTGCCCTGCTGCTCTTCTTGCACCACGCCCTTGGGGTCGACGAAGAGGAAGTAGGGATAGTAGAAGCGCTCCATCACCGACATTTCGGCGAATTGCGCGAAGTCCTGGCGCGTGGCCAGCCCGACCGGAAACTTGACGCTGTACTTCTGCACGAAGCTGCCGAGATTCTGCTCGGCGCCCGGGTTCATCGCCAAGCCGAGAAACTGGACGTTCTTCTCGCTCAGCTCCTCGTAGATGGGCCCCATGCGGGTCGCCGCTTGCTGGCAGTGCGGGCAGTCGGTGGAGAAGAACATCACCAGGACGGCCTTGCCCCGCAACTTCTCGAGCGAGACCGACCCGCCTCCGCCGAAGGCCTGGAACTGGAGCGGCCGCGCCGGCCTCGGAGTCGGGCCCGCCTGGGCCGTAGGCAGGGCGGCGAGGGCCGCTCCGGACAACAGGGCGAAGCTCATCCGGCGTCGTGTCATCGTTCTATTCTCTCCCGAACCCGATATCTACTGCGTGACGCTCGCCTCGGCCCCGGCCGGGGGCTCGGGCAAGCCCTCGAGGCTGGCGATGCTGTTGTCGATCAGCCGTACGTCAAACCAGCCCCATTCGCTCCTTCCCACGAAGCGGTCGTCCTCCTCGAGCGTCAGCTCGGCTTGGGGCAGCTTCTTCAGGCAGACCTTGCGGTACAGCTCGAAGGCGTCGCGGGCCCCGGGCCGGTTTGCCCAATCCGAGCCGTATCGCAGGACGGCGCCTTTACGATCCGGCGTCTCGTAAATCTCGAACCGCCCGCCACGCCACCCGCCGCTGATCTGGTCCGCGGTGTCGCGGCTGTCGGTGTATTGCTGCACGAGGATGCGATGCTCGAGCTGGCCCACGTTGCCCCGAGAGGTCCGCTCGTACCCCTTTAGACGAAGGCTGAGGAATCTTGGTTTGGTGGGGAGCTCGTCGCGCAGATAACTTTCCGGGTTGAGGATGTGGCGCGTGTTGAGCGGAGCCGTCTCAAAGGGGATACGGAAACCCTTCTGTCCGAACTCCTCCACCAGGCGCTGCTGAAACAACAGTCCGTCGGTGTAGGGGAACAGCATGGTCTCCTTGATGTACAAGGGCGCCGAGCTGTAGACCGGGTAGCTCTCGGCCTCGTAGCGAGACGCTCCCGCGGTGGCGGCGGCGAGCTGCGGACTGTCCTTGAGCGAGCGGTGCGTCTGCTGAAACAGCCACTCGGTCATCACCCAGGACGCCTGCCCCTCGATGACGGCCGAACGAGCCAAGTCGCCGTCGGCCGTGTGGCTGCGCTTGACGAACTTGCCGAGATCGAAGCGCTGGTCGGCGATGGCATGCGCCAGCTCGTGGACGAGCGCGAACTCCTGCATGTCATCCGGCGTCCAGGTGGCCAGGTACAGCTTGCGGGTCTTGTAGTCATAGAGCGCGGTAGCCTGCTCGGTGAGCACGTCGGCGACCTGCTGCGCCAAGTCGAACTCCCGGGGCACGAAGCCGAACAGGCGGAGAAAGAGCTCCTCGCGGCGAAGCTGCTCGGTTTGCGATTCGTCCTCGAGCCGCGACTCGACCAGTTCGGTGATCTGTTCGCGGGTCAGCAGCTCACGGACGATCGGCTTGTCGGCGCCGAATCCCATGATGGAGCTCAGCGAGCCGAGCATCTCGTCGATACGGCTGAACAGCGCCTCCCCGCGGGCGGCGTCGATCTCATCGGCCCGCAACGGGGCCATGGAGGGGAGCCCGGCCGTCCCTAGCAGGACGACGACGAGCGGCAGGAGCGGACGGGCGCGCATGAGTCAGGCAAAAACCGCTTCTCAGTGTATCGAACCGGTTTCGCCGGAACCACTTCCACGGGAACCGCTCACCGAGCCGCGACGCGTGAGGTGACGGTGCGGGGCGCGGTCTTTCCGCGCTTATCGTCGTACATGCGGCGGTCGCTGACCGACACGAGCGTGTCCGCGTCGGAGCCGTCGCCGGGGAAGTTCGCGGCGCCGACGCTCATGGACGCCTCGATCTCCGTGCCCGAAGCGATGCCGACGCGATGCCGGGCGATGACGCGCCGCAACTGGTCGGCGCGGGCCGCCACGTCCTCGGGGCGCAGCCCGGGAAGGATGGCGAGGAACTCATCGCCTCCCACGCGCGCCAGGAAGTCATAGGGGCGCATCGACCGGCTGAGCCGGCGGGCGACCTCTTCGAGCAGACGGTCTCCGGCGCGGTGTCCGTACCGGTCGTTGACGGGTTTGAGGCGATCCACGTCCAAAAACAGTACGGCGAGGGGCAGGTCTTCGCGGCGGGCTCGGGCGATCTCATGATCCAACCGCTGCAATGCGGCCCGCACGTTGGGCAATCCGGTGACAGGATCGGACTGAGCCTCTCGGTAGATCCGCTCCAGCGCCAGCGAAGACGCCACGGCGGCGGCGACGCGCCGGGAGGCCAGGGCTAGAAACTGCGCCTGCGGCTCGTGATGGGCGTTCCAGGCGGGGCTTAGCGCCACCAGGACGCCAAGGCGGCGGCCGTCGGCCTCCAAGCCGGCTGACAGCGCCGAGCGCGAGCCGCGCAGGAAGCGAGCCAGGGCGGGATGCTGCTGCGCGGTGGCGGAGTGTTCGAGGTCCCCGTGAATGCCGGGTTGGGCCAGCAGAGCGCAGTCAGCGGGCAGGCGCAGGCGCTGCTCGACGAGCTCGGAAAAGCCCTGGGCGCGGCGTAGCACGTAGCCATCGCCGTCCTGGAGGAAGAGAGCGGCCTTGTCAGCCCCCACGGCCCCTCGAATCACACGAATGCACTCGTCGAGGTTGTGGTCGAAATTCAGGTCGGCAGCCAGAATCGTCAGGATCTCGAAGTAGGCCGAGAGCAGCCCGGGCGAACGCTCGAACAACGCCGAATCGGCCTCGGAGAGCGCCGGCAAGGCCATCCGCCCAAGGGCTCCGCTCAGGCGCGTAGGCCACTCGGCCGGCGCCTCCGAAGGCCACTCCACGTTCGCAGCGGCTCGAGCGACCGCCTGCACCACCAAGGGGTCGAGGGTTCTGCCGCTCTGAGAGCGGAGCAGATCCTCCCACTCATGGGGACTGCGGCTGTCCATGGAAGCTCGCCGGAGTCCGAGCCAGCACCCAACGGTGGCCGCGATGCGCGCCTCGAGGGGAATCTCAGAGCCCGCCAGTCCCTCCGGGCCTGCTCCGTCGAAATGTTCCTGGGCGCTGCGGAGCGTCGACCGCAAATCGTCGGCGGCGGTTCCGGCGGATTCGAGATGCTCGGCGCGATAGCCGGCGGCCAAGAGAACCGCGGCGCTCTCAGCGCGGGCGGCGGCTTCAGCCGGCGCGCGGAGGGATTCGGCGGCGACGCGAGCGACGCTGGAGGCGACGCGCACGCGTGGCTCGGAGTGGGTCCCGGCCAACGTCGCCGCCAAGCCGTCGAGCGCGCCTTCGGCCGCTCGCGCCTGCCGCCGCGACTCCGCCAAGCTCTCCGCCAGCGCCCAGACGAGAGCCCCCGCCGTCAGTTCCCCCGCGAGGAAGGCCAGCGCCACGCCGGGATCGTCGAAGAAGCCCTGCGAGGCGGCGCCGAGCGGGGCGGCGGCCAACCAGAGGCCGGCTTCGAGAGCGACGCGCTCGCCTGCGTCGGCCAGGGTCGTCTCGCCGTCCCGCAGGAGCAGCCAGATGGCCCAGCCCGCGGCGTCTAAGGCGATGTAGAGAACGCAGAAGAGGATGGCCGCCGGCAGAGGCGGGGCGCCGACATCCACGGCGAGCGTGAAAGCAGCCAACGCGGCCAGCAGCGCCACCGCTGCGCGCCAGAGCAAGTCCACCGAGCGCGCGCGATCGACCCAGGCCCCCACGAGCGCGGCTCCGGTGGCGGCGGCCACGGTGATGGCGGCGTCGCCGGCGGTGAAGCTCAGAGCAACAACCGGAATTGCCAGGGAAAGGGCACGGCCGCGAACATGCTTGCCAGTCCGATAAAAGGCCGCAAGGCAAGCAGCCAAAGGAAGCACGTGCGGACCGGCGATGGCCGCGAGATAGACGATCGACAGAGTGACAGCTACTCCGCCTGCGATTTCCGCCCAGCCAGTGGCTTGCGGTCGCCCAATACTACCCAGACGCCCAGCCAAATCGAGGCTCCCCTTTCGCGCACGGAGCGCAAAAATCGCGCTGAACCCACGCACGCCTGCTTCGCTCGAAACAAAGCCGGCTAAGGACGTTCCTTCATTAGTCTAGGGCCGATTGACCGGATCTCCAATACATTTCGTACCCAACCGGACCGAGGTCGGGTACGAACCCGCTCATTGGCAAGGCAGGCCGTCGTCAGTCACGGCGATCGTCACCGTGTTGCTTACGACGCCGTCGACCAGAATCTCGACCGGGACGGCGCACCCGAGCGCGACGTCCGTGGGCAGGATGATATTGGCTTGGTAGAGATGCGGTTGCACGGTCAGGCCCGCGAACAGCACGTCCGCGTCCTTGCCGCCCACCCGCACTCGAACGGCTCCGGTGAGCGGGTTGGCGCCCGTCGAAGCCGCGCCGTCAGGCACAAAAGTCTGGGTGGGCCCGAAGCCTGAGCCGTAGAGGGACAAGGCCTGCGTAGGACGAGCCGGGGTGGCGGAGGTATTGAGAACGGCGGACGAGCCGGCGACGTTGAGAATCGCACCGGGACCCGAGCCCGTCTGATCCTGCGAGAAGAGCACCGGCCGCACCGGAGCCAGGCGAACCCGCTGCGGAGCGCTGACCTCGCCGTCGCGAATGACGATCGCGTCCACCACGGTGACCGATTGCGCCGCTCCTTGTTCCTGCGTCAATCCCTGCGGAATGACCCCGACGATCTGGTTGGGGCTCACGAAAACCAAAGGCGCCGGGATGCCTCCGATGGAGACCGTGACGCCGGCCATCTCCGTGGGCAGGGGCACGGTGGCGGCGCGCTGCGTCTGGTTCGACAGACGGACGCCAAAGGCGGCGAAGAACATGCCGCCGGTCATCTCGCCGCCCGGGCCGTCGTTGGGGGCGTAGGTCGCCGCGTTCACCACGCCGCCTTCCGAGAGCAGCGGTCCGGTGGAGGAGACGACGTTCAGCGTGACCGGTACAGAAATGGTGCTGGACGAGCCGGCCCAAGCGATCTCGACCGCGCCGCGGTAGATGCCCGCCGGCAGACCGGTGGGGTCGGCCATGACGGCCAACTCCGACGGCGTCGTGCCGCGAGGCTGCGGCAGATGAATCCAAGGGGCGGTGGCCGAGGCCGCGGCGATCCACTCCAGGATCGGCCCGTTGGAGGTGACGGAAATGATTTTCGGCTGCGCCGGACCGCCGCCTTGCGTGGCGCTGAAAACCAACTCCGAAGGCGCCGCCGAGAGTTGTGGTACGACGGGCGGGGGCACGATCAGCGCAATGTTGTCGATGCCAGACTCTTCCGGACCGACGACCTCGTCAACCGAGATCTCCAAGCGCTGGACGGCGCGCAGGACTTCCTCAAAGGTTCGATCGCCTTCGACGGCCACCCATTGGTCGGCGCGCATCGGCGCGACGTAGTGCGACCACTCGCGCCGGGGCGGCGGTCCCAGCCAAGCGTAGGCGCCGCCAAAGCCGATGATGCGGACTTCGACGCCGCGGGTCGCACCCGAATCGGAGATATGCCGCCGGTCGAACTCCAGGCGCGCCTCGCTGCCCAGCGCGGCCCAGTTGCCGAGGAACGGGTCCGGCGCCACCACACGGTCACGCGCTGCGTCTTCCAGGTCCCGCACTTGCAGGAATCCGCCGGGGTTGCCCGACGTCTCCAACACGCGGAAGCCGTTGGAGGCCGTGCGGAAGTCGCCTTGGGTCACGCCGAGGATTCTGGGAATCAGGAACGGTGCGTCCGGGAAGTTCGGCAGCCAGCCCTCCTGCGTCGTATCGAACGTGGACCGCAACGGCGTGCTCGGCGCCTCGGCCTTGCCGAGCAGCACGACGTTGTCGAGCAGGACGATGCCACCCTGCTCGCCGTAGTTGGCGCGAATCTCGAAGCGCAGCACGTTGGCCAGGGTCTCAATGAAGGTCTCGCGGCCGCTGATGCGCTGCCACTGGGTCTGCTCGATGGGAACGATGTGGCGCTGCACGCGGCTCGTTGGAAAAGGCCCGACCCAGCGCCAGGTCGTGAAGGGGCCGATCAGACGCACTTCGACGGCTTGGGTGGCGGATTGGGACCCCTGAATGCCGAGGTCGAACTCGAGGCGCGGGTTGGGGCCCAGGAGCGCCAGCTTGCCCAGGTACTCGGCCGGCGCCACGAAGTAGTCGTCGCCGCGGCTCGTCAGTTCCAAGTGGCGGGTCAGACCGAGGGTTCCACGAACGACGGCCAAGCTGGAATCAGGAGACCCGGTGATGGCGCCCGGCACGGGAGGGTTCGGCGCGGGATAGTTGCGCGTCCAGCCTTCGACCGAGCCGCTTTCGAAGTTCGAAGCCGCGATCTGATCGAGATTGCCCGCGCCGGCGGTCAACTCGACGGTTACTCTCAGGAATGCGAAGGTTTGCGGGTTCCGAAAACCCGCCGACAGGGCCACATAGAGCTTACCGGGCCGCAGCGCTACCGGCGTATTGGCCGTCAGCAGCAGGCGCTCGGCGCCGCCGGGGTTCTCAGAGCGCACGTCCGCGAAGACGTTGTTCTGCGAGTCGCCCTGCACATCCAGGTCGTAGCGGCCGTAGAGGTTTAGGTTGCCTTCGGGCGGGGCGGTGGTGAGCTCGATCTCGACGCGAATGGCGTCTTCGGGAATCTCGAGGACGAAACTGTCGTCTCCGTTGAAAAGCCGGGGCGCAAGCACTTCCGGAATCAGCTCGGTCACCAAACGGCCCGGGACCAGCGGCTTGGGGTCGGCCTGGACAGGGGCCGCCAAGAGGGCCGCAACAAAGATCAGTGCGCAAACTCGGAATGCGTGCATGACGGTGGCTTTTGGCCAAAAACTAGGCCGGAAAAGACGCTCCAAGGGTATCACAAACCAGTGCCGTTACCCTCGTTTCGCCGGAGCCCGCGGGGAAGAGCGAGTTGCTCAAAAGCACCGCTGTGTCGTAGCCTCTCCAGTTGGGCCCGCAGAGCCCGTCGGCTCTGCAACCCGGGATACGGAAAAGGCATGCGTGGCGTCGTTCTTGCAGGCGGATTGGGAACTCGGCTCGGTGCGGTAACTCGCATCGTCAACAAGCACCTGTTGCCGGTGTACGACAAGCCGATGATCTACTACCCGATTCAGGCGTTGGTGAACGCCGGCATTCGGGACATTCTGATCGTGACGGGCGGCCGCAACGCCGGCGATTTCCTGCGGTTGCTGGGCAACGGGCGGGAATTCGGGCTCCAGCACATCGACTACACCTACCAGGAGGGCGAAGGCGGCATCGCCGAGGCCCTGGGTTTGGCCGAGCACGTCGCCCAAGGCCAGAAGATCTGCGTGATCCTGGGCGACAACATCATCGAACGCAATATCATCCAGGCGGTCGACGATTTTCGCAAGCAAGAGCGGGGGGCGAAGATTCTGCTCAAGAAAGTCCACGATCCGGAGCGCTTCGGCGTCCCCGAACTGGACGGCGACTCGATCGTGCGGATCGAGGAGAAGCCCAAGCAGCCCAAGTCCCCTTACGCGGTCACCGGCATCTATATGTTCGACGAGACGGTGTTCGAGAAGATCCACCGGCTGTCGCGGTCCGACCGCGGCGAGCTGGAGATCACCGACGTCAACAATCAGTACATCCAGGAAGGAACGATGACCTGGGCCGAGCTCCAGGGCTGGTGGACCGACGCCGGCACGATCGATTCCCTGCGCCGCGCCACGAACCTGGTCGCCGAGACCGGGGCCAACCTCATCGACTGAGCGGCTAGCGCCGGACCGGCAGTGTGACGGTCTGGCTCGAGTGCGGACCCGAGGTCACTCGAACCTCGTGGTTGCCCGTGGTGATGCCGTCCGGCACCGTGAAGTTCACCTGATACGCCGCAGCCAAACCCGGTGCGTAGAAGCCGCCGAAGTTCGACACCGGCGCGCCATCGAGCAGTACGACGGGCGCGACCGCGGTACGCGCCGGCGGCACCGGCCCCGGGGCGTTGGTGCCGGGGTCAGGCGAGATGGCGCCCAAACCCGTCAAGAACAGCAGGATCGTTTCGCCGGGGCGCGCAGGGTCGGCCGGGGCGACCAAGCGATAGTCCGCGTGCAGGGCGGCGGCGTACAGCCCGTTCTGAATCGCAACCTCGAAGATCCCAGGCAGGGCGTCGACCACATAGACGCGTTCGAAAACTGTTTCCGTGCCGTTGTTGGATAAAACGATCCGAGAATAGCCTGGAGCGATCTCGAACGGAACCTGGAAGTTGATCTGTTCGCCCTGGCCCGTGTCGGCAATGGCGATAATCGGGGCGGCCACGTCGTCAATCGTCACCTTCACGCCGCGCAGAGTCGTGGGGAAGGGAGGGCCGGAGGCGGCGACCACGCCGACGATGCCCTCCATCAAACCGGTCCCGAAGATGGAGGCGAACGATCCCGGCGTGAGGCCCGGCTGGAAGCTGGCGCCGTTCACGAAGCCGGAATCCACGTTGACGGCCGCGCGCCGTCCGCCGACCACTAGGTGGAACTGCACGCTGAGCTCCGCCTGGGCGAGCGCTTCGTCCGCCAGAGCAGCCGGCGAGCTCAGCTTGGCCTCCACCGTGACCGGCCCAAAGGAGCCGGTGGCTTGGAGCGTCGTCGAGGCCCGGCCGTTCTCATCCGTCAGAACCTGCTCCGCTGTCAGCGAGCCCTCGCCGCTGGTGACGGCGAAGTCAATCGGTTGATTCGGCAGGGGAAAGCCGTCCACAGAGGTCAGCTCGACCGTCAACGGATCGCTCAAGCTGTTGCGAGGCAGCGTCTGCTGGTCGCCGGACACCGACCGCAGACCGCCCGGAGCCGAGACGACCTCCAACTCGAAGGTTCGCTTCAGATCGCCATAGGAAGCCGAGACGGTCAACGAGCCGGGCTTGGGGCCCAAGCGCACCAGCGCTGAAGAACGGCCCCGACCGTCGGTGGTCGAGATCACGTTCTCGAGCGTCGCCGCGCCCGGCTGATCCACACGCCAAGTCACCTGGCGCCCGCGGGCCGGGTTGAAGCAGCGGTCGGTCAGTCGCACCACCAGCGCCACCTTGTCGAGCCGCTCTCCCGGCGCCCCGGTCTGGCCGTCGCCCTGCACGCGGGTCAACAACGCCGGACCGCCCGTGCGGACCTCCACCGGAATGCGCAGAATCGCCGTACCGGGCTGCGGGCCCACGCGAATCTCGCCGTCGCCGCCGGGGCAGCCGAACGTCAACGAGGAGGTGGCCAGACCGTTGGCCGGGGTGATGGCGACGCTGGGGCTGAACTCGATATTCTGATTCGAAGAGAAAAAGACCGGAACGCCTCCAACGGGATTGCCGGCGCCGTCGAGCGCCGCGATCACCAGGGCGTCCGTTACTTTCGTCCCTGCATCCACCCGCAGCGGGCTGGCGCTTTGCAGGCGGAACTCCGACGCCGCCCCCAGCGCGGCGGCCACCACGGAGACGCGAAATGGTTCAAGCAAAGCGGTGCCTTGGTCGTCATTCACATAGACCAAACTGAAGCCGTTGCCCGCGATCGGACCGGCGGCGCAAGCGATGGTCGCCAGCCCCTGATCGTCCGAATACACTTCCAAGGGACACTGCAGCAGCCGCTGATCCGAGACCGAGATCCGCAGCCGGACGCCGCTGGTCGGCCGGCCGTTTTTGATTACGCGGGCCACCAGCGGAAACAGCAATGCCGTCCCGGTGGTGGCGGCTTGGTCGTCGCCGGACACCTTGGTGATGCCGTCGCTGAGGAGGTCCTGGGCGAGCAGGAAGACCGTGAACGTCGCCGACCGGCCCTGCCCGTCGCTGAGGGTAATCAAGACGGTCGCGTCAGTCTCCAAGTCGTCCAGGCTGGAACACATCGCCCGGCCTTGACCCTGGGCGTCGGTGTAGATGACGCCGGGGCACGAGACCGGAACCTCGAGCGGGTTCCGCGTCAATGTGAGGCGCAAGCCTTCCACCGGCGCGCCTTGCCTTACCACCTGGACGCTGATCTCGAACTCCGTGCCGCGAGGGACCGTGATGCGGTCGCCCTGCAGCTTGGTGATGCCCTCCGCCAGGACCGGCGGACGAATCGTGATGCCGAAATCCGGCGCATAGCGGCCGGACGAGTCGCCCAAGGTGACCAGCACCTGCGTGGTGAAGGGCGTGAAGCCCGCCTGGCAAGACAGTACGGCGAGACCGGTCGTGTCAGTGAGCGCCGGAAGGCACGTGATCGACGGGCCGCCGCTGAGCACCCGGATCAACCCCACCTCCACCCCGGCGACCGTGGGCGCTCCGACCAGACGCACCGCCAGACCGAACGGCGAACCGGGCTGCACCGTCTGGCCTTGGCCGGCGACCTGGGAGTAGAAACCGCCGGCCTGCTCCGGCGTAGCGCCCTCCGGGGCGGCCAACGCAGGCAGAGACAACACGAGTGCGAGAATCAGGTTCCGGCGCAGGGCGCAAGCCGACATGTCGCTTCATAGTGTAGATAAAACAGGAAGCGAAGGGAATGGTTTTTTCGATGCTGGAG
The DNA here is from genome assembly GCA_016125275.1 of Acidobacteriota bacterium. GTDB lineage: Bacteria > Acidobacteriota > Terriglobia > Bryobacterales > UBA6623 > RI-231. The sequence goes on from WGMB01000018.1 coordinate 250,488, forward strand.
CGGGCTTCGGCCGATTCGCTGCGGTTGCGCTTCGCGACGAAGCCCTGCAAGGGTAAAATACAAAGGTTAGTCTTTCGAGCCCTGCCCTCGGTTCTCAATGGCCCTACAGCTTTACAACACCCTCACCCGGCGCCAGGAGGAGTTCCAGCCCGCGGACGGCGAGACCGTGCGCGTGTACTCCTGCGGCCCCACCGTATACAACTACGTCCACATCGGCAACCTGCGGACCTTCGCCTTCCAGGACGTTCTGCGGCGCTATTTGCGCGAGTGCGGGTGGAAATTGGACCACGTCATGAACATCACTGACGTGGACGACAAGATCATCCGCAACGCCGCGGCGGCGGGCCAGACGATCTTCGACTACACCGCGCAGTACCGCAAAGCCTTCCTCGAGGACTGCGACACGCTGCGGCTGGAGCGGCCGGAACGAATCACGCCGGCCACGGAATACATCCCGCAGATGGTCGACCTGATCGGCAAGATGCGCGACCGCGGGCACACGTACGAGAGCGAGGGGTCGACCTATTTTCGGATCGCCTCGTTTCCCGACTACGGCAAGCTCTCGCGTATTGACACGCACGGCATGAAGGCCGGCGCGCGCGTCGATCAAGACGAGTACGAGAAGGACGACGCGCGGGACTTTGCGCTGTGGAAGGCGGCGCGGGAAGGGGAGCCCGCTTGGGACAGCCCGTTCGGCCGCGGCCGGCCCGGCTGGCACATCGAGTGCTCAGCCATGGCGATGGCGAGCCTCGGCCCGACGCTGGACATCCACACCGGCGGCGTCGATCTGACGTTTCCACACCACGAGAACGAGATCGCCCAGTCCGAGGCCGCCACGGGCAAGCCGTTCGTGCGCTTCTGGGTCCACGCCGAGCACCTGCTGGTGGACGGCCAGAAGATGTCGAAGTCCCTGGGCAACTTCTATACGCTGCGGGACTTGCTCGAGAAGGGCTACCAGCCGGAGGCGATCCGGTTCCTGCTGGTTTCCACGCCGCACCGCAAGCAGCTCAATTTCACCTTCGACGGGCTCCAGGGAGCCGCCGCCGCGATCGAGCGCCTACGCAATTTCGCGCGGCGCGTGGAGAATCCCTACCCCGATGGAAGGAATCAGGATGTAAAACGCCTCGCCGACGAAGCTGTGGAAGCCTTCCACGCCGGCATGAATGACGATCTGAACACTGCTCAGGCCTTGGCCGCGGCGTTCGATTTCATTCGCGAGGTCAACACAAAGATCGACGCAGGAAAGTTTCGCGACGGCAACTCCGCCGACGCTTGGCGCGTGCTCGATCTGTTCGACTCGATCTTCGACGTGCTGCGCTCCGACAAAGAGGGCAAAGTGGCGGAAGAGGAGATCGAGAGACTCATCGCCCAGCGTTTACAGGCCCGCCGCAACAAGGACTTCGCGCTCGCCGACCAGATCCGCGACCAACTCAAGGCGGACGGCGTGGTGCTCGAGGACTACACAGGCGGCACGCGCTGGCATTACGCCGACGGCTAGGACGGTCGCCGGCGAGGAGGCAAGTTTCATGGCGGAAGCCAAGCAAGGAGATACGGTGCGCGTGCACTACACGGGCACTCTGGCCAGCGGAGAGGTCTTCGATTCGTCGCGCGAGCGCGATCCCCTCGAGTTCCAGCTCGGCGCGGGGATGGTGGTTCCCGGATTCGACGCCGCCGTCAACGGCATGAGCGAAGGAGAGACCGTGAGGCGGACGATTCCGGCCGCCGAGGCCTACGGACCTCGCCGCGACGACCTGACCGTGAAGGTGGAGCGGGAGAGGGTTCCGGAAAACGTTCAGCTCGAGATCGGCGGCCGCCTGCAGATCCAGACGCCGGACGGCCGTGTGGCCGCTGTGACGGTCACCGAGATCACCGACGACAGCGTGCATCTCGACGCCAACCACCCGCTGGCCGGGAAGGATCTCACGTTCGAGATCGAGTTGGTCGAGGTCAAGGCCGCCTGAGGGCGTCCTTTCGACGCCATCGATGCGAGTCCTCGACGTCGGTTGTGGCCGGAACAAGCGACCGGGCGCGATCGGCGTCGATTACAACCCCAACACGGCAGCCGATGCGCTAGCCGACGTCAACGGCGGGCGGCTGCCGTTTCGCGACAGCTCGTTCGATCGCGTGGAGTTGATCCACGTGATCGAGCACGTCGACGACGTGGTCCGCACGATGAATGAGCTGCACAGGGTCGTACGGCCAGGCGGCGTGATCCGGCTGGAGACCCCGCACTACACCGACTTCAGCTCGTTCTGCGACCCCACACACCGCTGGCACCTCAACAGCTTCTCGTTCCGCTACTTCACTGAAGAGGGCGGCTTCAGCTACTACTCGCGCTGCCGCATGCGCGAGCGGTCTTTGCACGTCAAGCTGTTGAAGTTGTGGAAGCTGTTGGGCTTCGAGCTGTTCGTCAACCGTTCGCGCGCGTTCCGGAAGTTCTGGGAGTTCTACCTCTGCTACATCATTCGCGGGAAGGCGATGGTGTTCGAGCTCGAAGTGTTGAAGTAGAGCGGCCTGCTCAAAACGAGAAGCCCCCGGCCGACGCCGGGGGCTCGCTTGCGGGTCCCTATGAGGCCGTTGGGTCAGGGCAGCTCGATCATGAGCAGCTCGACCGGTTCCGCGCCGGCCTCGACGGTCAGTTTCGAGACGGCCTCGACCTCCACGCTGTCGTTTCGGTGCAACGGCTCGCCATTCAGAGTGGGCTCGCCGGCGATGACGAATAGGTAGGCCTTGCGCCCCTCGGATAGCTCCCGCTCGAGGGACTGTCCGGGCTCGACCCGCGCCACGTAGAACTGGGCGTCCTGGCCGATCCACAGGGAGCCTTCGCCGTTATCCCACTCGCCTTCGCGGCTCGAGACGATCGGCAGCCAGCGGCCCGTGCGGTCCTCGAGGGTGAACTGCTTCTGCTCGTATGACGGCGCCACGCCGCGCTTCTCCGGGAAGACCCACATCTGCAGCAGCTCGACGGTCTGGTCAGGCGACGCGTTGAATTCGGAGTGGAACACCCCGCTGCCGGCGCTCATGCGCTGGACCTCGCCGGCGCGGATCTTACCCTTACCGCCGGTGGAGTCGGTGTGGGCCAGCTCTCCGTTGATGACGTAGGTCACGATCTCCATATCCCGGTGGGGATGGAGCGGGAAACCCTGGGCGGGCTGGACCACGTCGTGGTTGAAGACCCGCAATGGCCCGAAGCCCATGCGCTTGGGATCGTGGTAGCGGTCGAACGAGAAGTGCCAGCGGGCATTGAGCCAGTCCGTCTTCAGGTTGTATCGGTCTGCGGCTCTGGTGACGTTGAGCATCGACTTTTCCTCCGTACGCACCTTTGGATGCACGTCCGGCGGAAACGATTCACGCGTCAACTATTGAACAGACACGGGACTACGGACGGCGGAAGGCGATGAAGTCCGTGACGGCCGGTTCCTGACCCAGTTGCCGCAACTGCAAGGCGATTTGGCCGCGGTGGTGCTGGGAGTGCAGGCCGAGGTGGGTCAGGATGTCGAGGGGCGTGTTGCGGAACTCATTGCCGGTCTGGTTGCGGTAGACGATCTCCCGCGAGAGGTCCGCCTCGGTCAATCCCTTTAGGTAGGCTCGGATTCGTTGGTCGAGCGCGCCGAGCCGGCCGGCGCATTCGGCTAGCGACTGCGGCGGCCACAGCGCCACACCCTTGGAGTCTTGGCCTTCCAGCCGCATGATCCAGGCTTCTTGCCCGGCCAGAATGTGCGCGAAGAGCCGGACGGCCTGGCCGTGCTCCTTGGCGGCTTGCAGCGAGGCCAGGACGCGATCGTTCGCCCAGCGCTCGTAGTCGAACAGAAGGTGGAATCGGTCGAGCATACCTCGATGCTACCGCCGTCGCGGGGGCGTTGTGCTACGCTACTGCGTTCGCTGAACCGAGACAGAGTCCCTGCATGAGCGCTCATCCGCACGCATCCCGTTTCTTTCTGGCCAGTTGTGTCGCCCTCATCACCACCGCCATGAGCTTCGCCATTCGAGGCGAGATTCTGGGCGTGTGGACCGAACAGTTCTCCTTGACGAACGCGCAGGTCGGCGCCGTGAGCGGCGCTGCGTTCTGGGGATTCCTGCTCTCCATGGTTTTCGGCGGCCCTTTGTGCGACGTGGTCGGCATGGGCCGACTGCTGACGCTGGCCTTCGTCGGTCACGTGGCCGGCACGATCTTGACGATTCTCGCCGGCGGCTACTGGTCGCTGTTCGCGTCCACACTGTTGGTGGGTATGGGTAACGGTCTGGTGGAGGCCGCCTGCAACCCGCTCGTGGCGACGCTGTACCCGGAGAACAAGACCGCCAAGCTCAACCTGTTCCACGTGTGGTTTCCCGGGGGCATCGTAATCGGAGGCCTGACAGCCTACCTGCTGCAGGGGATGGGCATGAGCTGGCAGGTGAAGATCGCGTCGATGCTGATTCCGGCGGCGATCTACGGCGTGATGTTCTTCGGCATGAAGTTCCCGCCGACCGAGCGGGTCGCCTCCGGCGTCTCCACGGCCCAGATGTTCAAGGCGGCGATGCGACCGCTGTTCCTGGTGATGGCGTTCTGCATGTTGCTGACCGCGGCGACGGAGCTGGGTACGAACCAGTGGATCGCGGAGCTGCTGTCGGGCATCGGCGTTTCGGGCATCTTGATCCTGTGCTGGATCAACGGCTTGATGGCGTTGGGACGGATGTTCGCAGGTCCTGTGGTGCATCGGTTGGCGCCGGCCGGGATGCTGCTGTTTTCGGCGGTCTTCTCGGCGCTCGGGCTGATCTGGCTGAGCCGCTCGAGCGGCCCGGCGTCGTTTGCCGCAGCGACGCTGTTCGCGGTGGGCATCTGCTACTTCTGGCCGACGATGCTGGGGTTTGTGGCGGAGTACGTGCCGCGGTCCGGCGCGCTGGGATTGGCCATCATGGGAGGCATCGGCGCGGGATCGACGGCCATCGCCCAGCCGTTTCTGGGTTGGGTGTATGACCAGCAGCTCGCCGAGCACTTGCCCGCGGGAGCCACGGTAGACGGCCTGCGCGGTGCAGCGCCGGGTTCGGCCGAGGCGGCGGTGTGGGCTCAGATTCAGGCGGCGGCGGGCTCGGGAGCGCTGGCGACGATGGCCGTCCTACCGGTGATCCTCATCGTCTGCTTCACGGGACTGTACCTGTGGCAGCGCGGCAAGTCGCCCGAGCGCTTGCGCGCATGACGCTCAAGTATTACGTTGAAGGGGAACGCCCTGCCACGATCCGAGGAGGGAAACGTGGTAGGCCCGAGCGGACTCGAACCGCTGACCTCTACCGTGTCAAGGTAGCGCTCTAACCAACTGAGCTACGGGCCTGAAACTCCTACAGTAGCACTGTGAAATGCGTCCTGTCGAGGGGGCGATTGCAAGGGCTCTCTAGGGGTCTTCTTAGGAGTTCTCCTAAGCCCTTTCATTCATTGACACAGTACCTATAGAACTCTAGAATGGCCTATGTCCAGGGGACTCAATACCCCGGGAAGAGCTGGTCTACATGCGCGCCCAAACCAACAGCTCCGCCGCGGGTGTTTCTGACGAAACAGCGCCCGACAGTGCGGAAACCATGATCAAAATCGCACTCGCTGACGACCACGCGATCTTTCGGGACGGACTGCGTCGATTGCTGCAGTTGGAGCCGGATTTTGAGATCGTAGCCGAGGCGCAAGACGGCACGGAGGTGCCAGACATCTTGCGCGACTACGAGCCGGATGTGTTGTTGCTCGATCTGAAAATGCCGAATCTCGACGGCCTTTCGCTGCTACAACGCATCCAAACGCAGAAATTCAAGACAAAAATCATCGTCTTGACGGCGTCCGACGATGAGGGCGAATACGTGCAGGCGATGAAGTATGGCACGTCCGGCATCGTCCTCAAGCAGACCGCAACCGACCTGCTGATCAAGAGTATTCGCAAGGTTTTTGGCGGAGAAATCTGGCTGGACGCGAAAACGACGGCCGCCGTCATGCGGCAGTTCGCCTCGCCGACCGACCCGAACCCACGCGACCGCGACAAGCCGCGGCTGTCGAACAGGGAGCGCGAGATCGTGGCGCTGGTGGCGCAAGGCTTCAAGAACAAAGAGATCGCCGAGCGGATGTTCATCTCCGAGCAGACGGTGAAGAACCACCTGCACAACATCTTCGACAAGCTCGGCGTCAGCGATCGCCTGGAGCTGGCGCTCTACGCGATCCACCGGAACATTCGACCGCTGTAGGCCCGGGCAAGGGTAGAATCGGGAGGACGCGGCGAGCGTCGCCGCGTCCCCGATGCCCAGTGCGCCGCTGATCTCCATCGTCACGCCGTCCTACAACCAGGGCGGTACGATCGAGGCGACCATTCGGTCCGTACTCGATCAACGGTACTGCCCGTTCGAGCATTGGGTGATCGACGGCGGCTCGACCGACAGCTCCGTCGCCGTGCTGGAGCGCTATCCGCACCTGCACTGGGTGTCGGAACCCGACCGGGGGCAGACTCACGCCATCAACAAAGGCCTGGCTCGCGGTCAGGGCGAGATCTTCGCCTACCTGAACTCCGACGACGTCTACCGGCCCGGCTGCTTCGAGCAGGTGGTGCAGGCGTTCGCAGATCCCTCCTGCCAAGTGCTGGTGGGGGACTGCGACCGCATCGACGCGGCAGGGGAACTGCTGGGGACCGATCGGGCGCAACTGGAGCGGCCCGATCTGCTGGCGCGGTTCTGGCGTTGGGGAGAGGGCGTACTGATCCCTCAGCCGGCCGTCTTCATCCGCCGCAGCTTGCTGGACGAGGCGGGAGCGTTCGACGAGAGCTACGACATGGCCATGGACCTCGAGATGTGGTTGCGGCTGGCGCGCCGCGCGCCGTTCACGCTGCTGCACCGTACGTTGGCGGGCTTTCGGGTGACGCCGGAGACGAAGTCCAGCACCCGGCAGGCCGACATGGTGGAGGAGTCCCGGCGGGCGGCTCTGGCGCATCAGGAGATCGTGCCGGCGGCCGAGCGCACCGCCTTCCTGCGGGAGCTCGAGCGGCAGTCGGCGGGCCACCTGCTCACCGTGGCGGAGCAGCGCCGTGAGCGGGGGCCGGCGGCCCGGGCGCTGCAGTTGCATCCTATCGGGCTGTTTTCGCGGCGGATGCTCAAGGCGCTGCTGCTGCCGGCGCTGATGGTGGCGCTGGGGCTGCCGGCGGCGGCTTGGGGACCCACCGGGCACCGAGCCATCGGCAAGATCGCCGAGAATCATCTGCCGTTGCGCCCGGCTGGCGCTGGCCGAGATTCTGAGGGGCGAAAGCCTCGCGGAGGCCTCGACCTGGGCCGACGAGATTCGCTCGGATCATGCCTGGGACCACATCGCGCCGCTGCACTACGTGACCATCGAGGACGATCAGACCTACGAGGGGGCCCCGCGGAATCCGGCCGGAGACGTCATCCAAGCCATTGGGCGCTACACGGCGGTCCTAGAAGACGAGACCTCGTCGGCGGAGGACAAGGCCAACGCCGTGCGCTTCTTGACGCATTTCGTCGGCGACATCCATCAGCCGTTGCACGTCGGTCGCGGCGCGGATCGGGGCGGCAACGGCGTGAGCCTGCGGTGGTTCGGCCGGGAGTCGAATCTGCACCGGGTGTGGGACTCCGAGATGATCGACCAGCACCAGCTCAGCTACTCCGAACTGGCGGACTTTCTGGATCGGCTCTCGTACCGGCAAGTGCGCGACTGGCAGCGCTCGGAACCGCTCGACTGGGCGATGGAGAGCTTCAGCGCGCGGCCGGACGTCTACGACCTGCCCGAGAATCACGAGCTCGGATACGACTACCTCGAGCGCCACCGGCGGCTCGTGCAACTGCGCCTGAGGCAGGCCGGCGTGCGGCTGGCGGCGCTGTTTGAGCGAATCTTTCGCTGAACCCCTCAAGCCAGCCGACCGCCACGCCGATCACTCCAGCTAGGAGCAGCCAGTGCGACCGACGATCGAGCCGACCGGCAAGGAACAGTTTTTCGGGGAAGACGAGATCATCGTCAGCAAGACCGATCTTCGCGGCAGGATCACCTATGCCAACGATGTCTTCATGCAGGTCGCCGGTTACACCGAGAAGGAGCTGCTCGGTGAGGCCCACAACATCATTCGCCACCCCGACATGCCGCGGGCGGTATTCCAGTATCTGTGGGACGAGATCGAGGCGGGGCGCGAAATCTTCGCCTACGTCGTCAATCTCTGCAAGAACGGGGACCACTACTGGGTCTTTGCCCACGTGACGCCGACCTTTGACGTCAACGGCAACATCATCGGCTACCACTCGAACCGGCGCGTTCCCGATCGGCCCGCTGTGGACAAGGCGCGCGACTTGTACGCCGCGTTGTTGGCGGAAGAGAATCGGGCGGCGGATTGGCGGGAGGGCATGAAGGCCTCCTTGGAAATGCTGTCGTCCCAGTTGGCGGCCGCCGGCTGTACCTACGAGCAGTTCGTGTTTTCCCTTTGAGAGATTGATCGGAGCAGCCAGTCGCCATGCCCTCTGTGATGGAAGCGCCGTCCTCCTTTAGCGCCGCCAAGGCCGAAGAGTTGGTTCGCCTGCGAGCCGAGGTGGAGGAGCACCGAAAGTGGATGAGCCGCATCGCGGACGTCTGCCAGGCGGGAGCGCGCGGCGACCTGGAGCCCCGGCTGTTGGGTTGCCCCGAAGAAGAGGGTGACATTCGGCGGGCGGTCAAGGCTCTGAACTTGCTGCTCGACATGACCGATGCGTTCGTGCGGGAGTCCGGCGCGGCGTTGACGGCGGCGGGCGAAGGCCGCTTCCACCGCAAAGTGATCCTGCGCGGGATGTTCGGGTCGTTCCGCCTGGCCTCCAGCCGCATCAACGCCGCCGGCGAGGAGATGCGACGCCAAGCGCAAGAGTTGGATCAGTCCGCCCAGCGCAGGTTGGAGCTGGCCGAAGACCTGGAGTCGCAGGTGAAGGCGGTGGCCACGCGCGTGACCTCGTCCGCGCAAGGGGTGCGAGAGACGGCGGAATCGTTGGCCGGCTCGTCGCAACGGACGTTCGAGCGCGGCGAGGAGGTGGCCAACACGGCGCGGGAGACCTCCGGGAACGTCCAAAGCGTGGCTTCGGCGACCGAAGAGCTCAGCGCCGAGGTGCGGGAAGTGGATCGTCGGGTGAGGGAGTCGGCGGACACCGCCGCGGCAGCGGTGCACGACGTGGAGGAGGCCGAAAGGGTCATGGCGGAGCTGGCCGACGCCTCGCAGCGCGTCGGACGCGTGGTCAAGCTGATCGCACAGATCGCGAACCAAACGAATCTGTTGGCGCTCAACGCCACGATCGAAGCGGCCCGCTCGGGCGAAGCCGGCAAGGGGTTCGCGGTAGTCGCCGGGGAAGTGAAGAGCCTGGCGCAGCAGAGCTCCAAGGCGACGGCGGAGATTTCGGCGGAAGTCGAGGCCATCCAGGGCAAGACGGTTCGCGTGGGAGAGGCCGTGGCCAACATCGCCGCCACGATCCAGCGCATCTCCGACACCGCGGCCGACATCGCCCAGTCCGTCGATCAGCAACGCTTCGCCGTGCAAGAGATCAGCACCAACGGGCAGGCCGCGGCGGGCGGCACGACGCGCGTCGCGGAGAGCATCGCGTTGGTCAGCGCGGAGGCCGCCGAGGCCAGTCGCGGCGCCGACGAGCTGCTCGAGTCCGCCAACCGGCTGCTGCAAGACGCCGACGGGCTAGGGACCGCGCTCGAAACCTTCCTGGTCGAGATCCGGAGCTGAAGCGCAGAAAACAGGCGGGTTGCGCCCACGGCTGATACACTACGCCGTGGACATGCCTCGACGCGTTGCTGCCTTGCTCCTTCTGGTCGTCGGAAGCGCCTTCGGCGCCACCGGCCCCGAGGTCCTGCACACCCGCTGTCTGCAATGCCACAACGCGGACACCGCGATGTCCGAGCTGCGGCTGGACTCCCGCGACGGCGCGCTGGCCGGCGGCAAGCGCGGCGCGGCGGTCGTGCCGGGCTCCCCGGACTCCAGCCTGCTGTTCCGGGCGGTCAGCCACCAAGCCGAGCCGCACATGCCCCCTACGGGCAAGTTGGACGCCGCCGAAATCGCCGTCCTGAGGGACTGGATCGCGGCGGGCGCCAAGTGGGATGCGGCGGCGATCTCGGCCGCACCCCGTAGCGAGTGGTGGGCGTTTCAGGCCCCCGAGGCTCCCGCAGTTCCTGAAGTCGCGGGCGTCAGTCATCCGGTCGACGCCTTCGTGGCGGCCAAGTTGGCCGAGCAGGGTTTGCAGCCGGCGCCGCCGGCGGATCGACGCACCCTGATTCGCCGCGCGACGTTCGATCTGCATGGGCTACCGGCGTCCTACGACGAGACGAAGGCCTTTGAGTCCGACCCTGCCGGCGACGACGAGGCCTGGAAGGCATTGGTGGAGAAGCTGCTGGCCTCCGAGCGCTACGGCGAGAAGTGGGGACGTCACTGGCTGGACCTGGTGCGCTACGGCGACACCTCGGGCTTCGAGCAAGACCCCTACAACCTGGAAGCGTGGCGCTACCGCGACTACGTGATCGACTCCTTTAACCAGGACAAGCCCTACGACCGCTTTGTGAAGGAGCAGCTCGCCGGCGACGAGATCTGGCCCGAGGATCCGGCGGCGCGGACCGGCACCGGCTACTACCGCGTAAACGCCAACCGCGACATGCTCTTCAAGGTGGAGGAGCAGAACCGCTACGAGAAGCTGGCGGACTACGTGGACACGACCTCGAAGGTCTTTCTGGCGCTGACGGTGGGCTGCGCGCGCTGTCACGATCACAAGTTCGACCCGATCCCGCAGAAAGACTTCTACCGCATGCAGGCGATCTTCGCGCCGGCGGTGAACGACAGGGTTTTCCTGGAGTACAACTCGGCCCGCTTCTACGATCTGGCCTGGAATACGCGCGACTTCAAGCTCCGCAACATCGCCGACCATCTGCGGGCGATCTACCGCCCCTACGAGAAGAAGCTGCGGGACGAGAAGCTGAGAACGCTGCCGGACGGCGCACAGGTGATCGAAGCATTTGAGACAGCCAAGGAGAAGCGTTCGCCGGAGCAGGAAGAGCTGGTCACCGAAAACGAGGAGCTGGCGAAGGTTGGCGACGACGAGGTGCGGGCCGCGATGTCGGCGTCGGACGCAGAACAGCTCGACGCGCTGGAGCGCCGGCTTGTCAGCCTCTTCAAGGGCTACGGGCCGCCGAACATGGCGCCGGGCGTGATCGACGTCGGCCGCGAGTCGCCGCGCACCTATCTGGCGATCCGAGGCAACCCGGAGGCGCCGGGCGAGGAAGTCGGCCCGGGCTATTTGACCGCACTGGGAGGCGGCGACATTCCCGACCCGCCGCTGCACGTGCAGACGACCTACCGGCGCAAGCACCTGGCCGAGTGGATCGCCCGGCCGGAAAATCCGCTGACGGCGCGGGTGATGGTCAATCGCATCTGGCAGTTCCACTTCGGGGAAGGCTTGGTAGAGACGCCCAGCGACTTCGGTACGCGGGCGACCCGGGTTTCCAACCGAGAGCTGCTGGATTGGCTGGCGGTGCAGTTCGTCGAGAGCGGCTGGTCGGTGAAGGCGATGCACCGGCTGATCATGAGCTCGGAGACCTACCGGCGCAGCTCGGTCGCGCCGGCCGGCGCCGCGGAGAAGGACCCAGCGAACCGCTATCTGTCGCACTTCAACCGACGGCGACTGCAAGCCGAGGAGATCCGCGACGCGACGCTATTCGCCTCCGGCAAGCTGAACTTGGAGATGGGCGGCGAGCCTGTGGTGGTGCCGCTGGACCAGGAAGAGCTTTACGGGATCACCGGTACGCCTTCGGACCGCTGGGTGGTGACTTGGGACCCCAAACAGCACACCCGACGCAGCGTCTATCTGTTGCAGAGAAGGGCCTTCCAGCACCCGATGTTCCAGGTGTTCGATGCGCCGGACGGGATGACCACCTGCGAGCGGCGCAATGAATCCACCACGGCCCCGCAGTCCCTGACGCTGCTGAACTCCCGCTTCATGGTGGACCAGTCGCAAGCGCTGGCCGACGAGGCGCCAACGGTGGAGCAGGCTTGGCGGATGAGCTTTGGGCGCGACCCGCGGCCGGAAGAAAAGGCAGCGGCGCAGTCGTTCCTGTCGGCGCAGCAAAAGCGGTTGGGCGACGCGGAGAGGGCTCGGGCGGAGCTGGCCCGGAGCCTGCTCAACTCGAACGAGTTTCTCTACGTGGACTAGCCGAGCCGGAATGACACGGAGACGGGCGATGAACAGACGCAACTTCCTGCTGAAGACGGGCGCGGGCTTTGGAGCGGTGGCGCTGGCGGACCTACTGGCCGCGGCGTCCAGCAACCCTTTGGCCTCCAAACAGCCGCACCAGGCCGCTAAGGCCAAGGCCGTGATCTACCTGTTCATGCACGGCGGCGTGAGCCACGTGGACACGTTCGACTACAAGCCGGAGCTGCAGAAGCGCTCTGGGCAACCGCTGTCGGTCGAGCTGGCCAAGACGATCAAAACAAGCTTCATCCACGACCCGACCAAGGCGATCCTGCGCGGCAGCCCTTGGGAGTTCAAGCCCGGGGGCCGGTCCGGGCTGCTGGTCTCTGACCTCTATCCGCACCTGCGGGAGCGCGCCGACGACCTGGCGGTGATCCGCAGTTGCCACTCGAACATCTTCGACCACGCGCCGGCGATTTACCACGTAAGCTCGGGCTCCCAATTCCCAGGCCGGCCCTGCCTGGGGTCTTGGGTGACCTATGGGCTGGGAACGGAGAACCAGAACCTGCCGGCGTTCGTGGTGATGAGCGACGGCTCGACGAAGTCCGGGCCGCCGGCCTACTCGGCGGGCTTTCTGCCGGCCGTGTACCAGGGGACAGTCTTCCGCGGCGGCGAGAACCCCATTCTGCACCTGCGCAACCCCGTCGGCGTGACCGATGACGCGCAGAAGGCAACGCTGGATTTCGTGAATCAGCTCGACCAGCGGCACTTGGCGGCGCGCGGCGAGGATTCCACTCTCGAGGCTCGGATCGCCGCCTATGAGCTCGCCTACCGTATGCAGGCCGAGGCGCCCGAAGCGGTGGATCTGGCCGGCGAATCCGAGGCGACCAAGAAGCTCTACGGCATCGACGACCCGAAGACGGAAGATTTTGGGCGCAAGTGCCTGCTGGCGCGGCGGCTGGTCGAGCGCGGCGTGCGCTTCATCCAGCTCTACTCGGGCACCAACGTGGGAGACGACTGGGACGACGCGCACAACGACCTGATCGGTTCGCACGTGAAGATGGCCGGCAAGACCGACAAGCCGATCGCCGGATTGCTGGCCGATCTGGAAGCTCACGGGCTGCTGGACTCCACGCTGGTGATCTGGGGCGGGGAATTCGGCCGCACGCCGCTGGCGCAGGGGGCGAACGGCCGCGACCACCACCCCTACGGATTCTCGATGTGGATGGCGGGCGCGGGTGTGCAGGGCGGACGCGCGATCGGGGCCACGGATGACTTCGGGGTGCATGCCGCCGAGGAGAAGGTCGACGCGCACGACGTGAACGCGACGATCCTGCGGCTGCTGGGCCTGGACCACGAGCGCCTGACGTACCTCTACCAGGGCCGCGACCAGAGCCTGACCGACGTACACGGGCAAGGCGAGTTCACGGCCAAGCTCGTGAGCTGAGGCCGGCGTTCATCCCGCGCCGTTCTCGTCGAAGGGCAGGGAAGCCAGAGTGTTGGCGATCTCCAGCAGCGCCTTGCCCCGAGCAATCTTGGGGAGTCCTTCGATCGGCTTGGCCGGGTCTCCAATGGCCTGGAATCGCTTGAGCTCCGTCGCCGTGTAGAGCGACGGACGGTATGGCGCCCACAGCAGCCGGATGTCGTTTCGATCGGCCGCCGCCACGAGGTAGGGCAGCTCCTTCTCGTAGATGTAGTCGGAAGCCAAGAACTTTTCGGTGACGATGAGGAAGGCGGCCCGGCAGGTTTCCAGCGCGGCCTTGATCTGGGCGTCCCACTGGTCGCCCGGCTGAATGCCGCGGTCGGTCCACATCTCCAGCCGGCCGCTGCGAATCAGGGGCTTGAGCATGGTCAGCAGCTCGTCGAGGTCGGCCTTGTCGGCGTGGCTGTAGCTCACGAAGACTCGATTGCCGCGCTCGGCGGGCGGAGTGGGCTCGACGGCCTCGAAAACCTTCTTGAGGCGGCCGGTGAGCCGGTTGCCGCCGAGCTGCTGGCCCAGGAACATCGCCTGCTGGGCCGTCGAGGCGACCTTCCAGGCATCGTCCTGCTTCTTCATCTTCATGCACTTGCGGTAGAGCGACAGGGCCGGGTCGAACTCCAGCAGGTGCAACCGCGCCTCGGCCTGGGTGGCGAGGCTCCAAAAATCCTGCGCCGTCTGCTGCGCGTGCTTCAGAGCGAGCTGGGCCATCTTCTGGGCGCCCTGCTCGTCGTCGAAGGCCATCAGCTCGAGGAAGGCCACGTTGATGGCGAGGTAGTAGATCTGCTCCGACGTCCGGCCGGCCTTGGGCTTGTCGAAGCGGTCGGCGTAGCTATCTAGCGCACCTTGGTAGTGGCTCAAGGCCAGCTCCGCGTCGGCCGGTTCCTGGTTTTGAATCCAGAGCCTCTTGATTCGGCCGCCGAGGGCTCCCCGTACGTCGGTTCCCACGCTCTGGTGCTTCTCCAGCAGAGAGCGGGCCTCTTTCGGCTTTCCGTCCCGCTCGAGCGCGAGGGCTGCGTCAACGATCTCCTTCTCCGAAAGATCGACCGGCGCGGCGACGGCGATCTTCACGGCGACCTTGGTCGGCCCGAACTCCGCCGCCTTGCGCAGAACGTCCGCCTGCGTCTCCTTGGCCCGTTTCGCCAGCAAAGCCTGCTTGAGGAGGACCACGGCATCGTCGGTCGCGGCGGTCGGCTTGACCATCGACAGGTGGTCTCCGTTGATGACCTTGCACACGGAGGGAGGGAACGGACGCAGGGACGAGTCGCGAGGCACGAACTCGTCCTTCGTTCCGGCGACCACGGTGAGCAGGAACGGCGGCTTGGCTCCGAATTTCTCCGTCCACCGGCTGCGGAGGTCCCGGACGAAGAGGCCGTCGTGCGCCATGTTGTCGACTTGGCCGAAACCGCCGAAGAGCCTCGAAAACAGCGACGCCTTGAACAAACCGTCGCTCGGAACGCCGAACATCGTCAGCGAATCCGTCCGCTCGACCAGCGAGACGCTGTCCACGAGCGCCTTTTGGACGACCAACCCGCCCATGCTGTGGGCCGCGATGGCCAAGTGTCCGTAGTGGTCGAGAGGGGCCAAGTCGACCTTCGTCCGAAAGTGCTGCGCCAGCGCGTCAAGCTCCGGGTCCGCGGACCAAATGCCCTTGAGTCCAGGCAAGAGCGAGGTGTTGTAGCCCAGGCTGTAGATATCCCAGTCCTGCAGTTCCGGGTCGTCTCGGAGGAATTCCGGAAGCTTTGCCCAGGTCGCCGATTCGTTGCCACCGAAGCCGTGGAGGAGGATCACGGCCTTTTGGGCGGTGGCCGGTTCGCGGTACGAAACCAACCGCTGGCCGGCGTGCGTGGTCTTATCGTTCGAGGTCGGGGGCATGGGGCGCTCAGCGACCCCTGGTGACGGGAAAAGCAGGCCGCCGCTGCAAGCGTAGGCGAGCTTCAACGGCAATGCAAGAGAGTTTTTGGGGCCCGAAAGGGGATTTTCGGGGTCCTTTCGCCGCTTAGGCTTCGACCAGCGCGGCCCCGTAGCGGGTCGCTACGTAGTCGTCGAGAATCGTGATGAATTCCGGCACGATTCCGTCGCCCTTGAGCGTGCGCAGCAGGCGGCCGTCCACGTAAACCGGCGCCTTGGGCTCCTCGAACGTCCCAGGGAGCGAAATGCCGATATTGGCGTGCTTGGACTCGCCGGGACCGTTGACGATGCAGCCCATCACCGCGACCTTCAGCTCTTCCACGCCCGTGTACTGCGTCTTCCAGACCGGCATCTGCTCCCGCAGGTAGGTCTCGATCTGCTCGGCCATTTCTTGGAAGAAGGTGCTGGTGGTGCGTCCGCAGCCGGGGCAGGCGGTGACCTGCGGAGTGAAGCTGCGAATGTCGAGCGATTGCAGGATCTGCTGGCAGGCGCGCACCTCTTCGGTGCGGTCGCCGCCGGGTTGCGGCGTAAGCGAGACGCGGATGGTGTCGCCGATGCCCTGCTGGAGCAGAATGGACAGGGCCGCGGTGGACGCCACGATGCCCTTCATACCCATGCCGGCTTCGGTGAGTCCCAGGTGCAGCGGATAGTCGCAGCGCGGCGCCAAGTCCTCATACACGGCCACCAGATCTTGGACGTTGGAGACCTTGGCCGAAAGGATGATCTTGTCGTGCGCCAGCCCAAAACGCTCGGCCGATTCGGCCGAATGCAGCGCCGAGACGACGATCGCGTCGCGCATCACCTGCTCGGCCGGCTTGGGCGCGGGGCGAGCGGCGTTCTCGTCCATCAGGCGCGTGAGCAGGCGCTGGTCGAGCGAACCCCAGTTCACGCCGATGCGCACCGGCCGGTCGTACTCGATGGCGCAGTCGATCATGGTGCGAAAGTTGTCGTCTTCCTTCTTGCCGATGTCGACGTTGCCGGGGTTGATGCGGTACTTCGAGAGGGCTCGGGCGCAATCGGGATAGCGCTTGAGCAGCAGGTGTCCGTTGTAGTGGAAGTCCCCCACGATGGGGACGTCAACGCCGAAGCTGCGCAGGGTGTCCACGATGCGCGGCACGGCCTGGGCGGCCTCGTCGTTGTTGACGGTGACGCGGACGAGCTCGGAGCCGGCGCGGGCCAGCGCAATCGTCTGGTTGACGGTGCCGGCGGTATCGGCCGTGTCGGTATTCGTCATCGACTGGACGACGATGGGATGCTCTCCGCCGACCCAGACGGAGCCGATGCGGACGGGGACGGACTTCCTGCGCGCGATGGGCATGGTGGTGAGGACGGCCGAGACAGGCTGAACCTCGATTGTATCAGCGCGAACCGGGCCGAGCCGGGGCGTGGAGCGCGAGCGGTCCCATGGTAGAGTAAGCAGTGCCCAGAGCTGGGCCTCCGCGATGGAGCGAATCGGCCGCTACGAGATCATCAGCGAGCTCGGCCGCGGGGCTATGGGCGTGGTTTACCGCGCCCGCGATCCCAAGATCGACCGCGAGCTCGCGATCAAGACCATCAAGCTTTCCGAGAAGGTGGACTCCTCCGAGGTCCAAGCCTTGCGCGAGCGCCTATTTCGCGAGGCCCAGTCGGCCGGAAAGCTCTCCCATCCCAACATCGTGACGGTGTACGACGTCGACGAAGACGGCGACACGGCCTACATCGCGATGGAGTTGGTGGAGGGCAAAACTCTCGAACAGGCGCTGCGTAAGGGGCCGATTCGGGATCTGGCCCTCGCCGCCGGCGTCCTGCGGCAAGCCGCCGCCGCCTTGGACTACGCACACAGCCGCGGCATCATCCATCGAGACGTCAAGCCCGGGAACCTGATGCTGGGCGCCGAAGGCGTTGTCAAGATCATGGACTTCGGCATCGCCCGCATCGGCTCGTCGAACCTGACGCAGACGGGCTCGGTGCTGGGCACGCCGAGCTACATGTCGCCGGAGCAGGTGAAGGGCGAGGAGCTCGACGGAGCCTCCGACCAGTTCTCCCTCGGCGTGATCGCCTATGAAATGCTCGCCGGCCAGAAACCCTTTCCGGGCGAGAACCTGACGGCGGTAATCTTCAAGATCGTCTCCAAAGAGCCGCCGCCGCTGGCCGAGCATTGCCCGGGGGCGTCTCCGGAGCTCGAAGCGGTGGTGTTTCGGGCGCTGTCGAAGGCCCCTTCGGAGCGATTCGCGGACTGCAAGGCCTTTGCCGAGGCGTTCGAGGAGGTCGCTCGCGGCATCGCGGCTCCGGCCTTCGAAGCCGGCGAGACCCAGGCGATTTCGGCGCTGGACGAAGGCGAATCGGCGGAGGAGGAGTTCGGAACCGCGGAGACCCAGGTTGCGATGACCTCCACCGCGGGCGCGAAAGAGCAGCGTCCGCAGACGGAGACCTCCAAGCTGCCTCCCTTGCGCCGCGACGCGGCCGTCGCCTTCGAGGACGAAGAGCCGAAGCAAGGCTGGGGCGTACGGGTCGCGGTGGGCGTGGCCGCTGCACTATTGCTCGCCGCGGCCGGGGTGGCGATTGCGAACCCGTCGATCTTCTCCGACCCGCGTGGGCCCGTGGCGGGCTTGCGGGCTTGGTGGACGGGCGAGGAGGCCGACGGAGAGCGCGAGCGCCCGAGCTACACCATGACGGCGGAGCCGCCGCTAAGCTCCCCGGCGCCGATCGTGGCCGAGGAGCCGGAGACGCCCGCGCCGACCCCAGCGACCACGGAGCAGCCGCCGGCGTCGGAGCCCGGCGAGAACGCCCCGAAGGCCGCGGAAGCCAAGGCTCCGGAAGAAAAACCCGCCGAGGCCAGCCCGCCGGCGGAGAAGCCTGCCGAGCCGGAGCCCCAGAAGGCGA
The DNA here is from genome assembly GCA_016125275.1 of Acidobacteriota bacterium. GTDB lineage: Bacteria > Acidobacteriota > Terriglobia > Bryobacterales > UBA6623 > RI-231. The sequence goes on from WGMB01000018.1 coordinate 268,885, forward strand.
AGGTCGAGGCGCCGCCGACGCCGCAACCGAAGGCCGCGGCCAAACCGGCGCCGACCAGGAAGGTCCCTGTCCGCAAGAGCGAGGTGGAGTCGGTGGCGGTCTACTTCCGCACCACGCCTCGCGGCGCGCGGATCATGGTCGACGACCGGCCGGACTGGGTTTGCGAGAGCCCTTGCCAGATCACAGACCTGCCGCCGGGGCAGCACCAGGTGACGGCCAAGCTCGACGGCTACTACCCGGCGCAGCGGACGGTGTCACTGGGCTCCAGCGCTCAGGCCGTGCTCGAGATCAAGCTGGAAGACGCCCGCATTACCGCGCTGATCACCAGCGAGCCCACCGGGGCCGATATCTACATCGACGGGCGCAAGACCGGCCAGAGGACCAACGCCAAGGTGCCCCTGGCGCGCGGCACCTACCAGGTGAAAGTCGTCAAGGAAGGCGTGGGCGAGGCCGAGCAGGTGATGGTCGTCGACAAGGACCAGATCCCCTACGCGAAGTTCATCCTCCACCAGGGCCAGTAGGCGGCCCGTTCTAAGGCAAGGCAAAGACGAACAGGCTCTGCCCGGCGGCGATGGCCACGTGCTGCCGGCCGCGGCTTTCGTAGGCCATTGGGCTGGCCTGGACGACGCCTCCGAGTTGAATCCGCCACAGCTCTTTGCCGCTCTTGGCGTCGAGCGCCTTGAACCAGCCGTCCTGCGCGCCGGCGAAGACCAATCCACCGGAGGTCGACAGGAGCCCCGCCCACGCCGGCTGGAAGAGGCGGTGCTCCCAAACCGGACGACCGGTGAGCGGGTCGAGGGCTCGAACCGCCCCGTACCAGTTGCTCTCGGTCTGCTCGTTCATGAACATGGAGCCCCAAAAGCGCGTCCCGGGCCGATACTCGGAGGGGCCTTTGTAGTACAGGCTGGAGCCTTCGCGGCAGGTGACGTAGAACAGGCCCGTGACCGGGCTGAAGCTGGGCGACATCCAGTTGGTTCCGCCAGCCACCATCGGGTAGACCTCGGCCCCCTCCTCACTGGGGTCCGTGTTGGGCAGAACCATCGGGCGGCCGCTGTCGTCGAGTCCCTCGGCCCAAGTCTGCTTCACAAAGGCTCTGCCTTGCAGGTACTCGCCCGTCAGCCGGTCGAGTACGTAGTAGAAGCCATTGCGGTTGGCGGTGACGAGCAGCTTGCGCGGCTTGCCCCGAAACTCCCGGTCGATGAGCACCATCACCTGGACGGCGTCCCAGTCGTGCGTGTCGTGCGGCGTGAACTGGAAGTGCCACTTCAGCTTGCCGCTGTCCGCGTCGAGCGCGACCACGGAGTCGGTATAGAGGTTGTCGCCAGGGCGGACGTCGCCGTTCCAATCGGGGCCGGGGTTGCCCACGCCCACGTAGAGCAGATTCGCGGCAGGGTCGTACGAGGGCGTCACCCAGATCGAGCCGCCGCCGGTCTTCCAGGAGTCGCCGCCCCAGGTCTCGTGGCCTGGTTCACCGGGTCCGGGCACGGTATGGAAGCGCCACAGGCGGCGGCCGTCGGCCACGTCATAGGCGTCGACGAAGCCGCGGATACCGTACTCGGCGCCGGCGATGCCCACGATCACCTTGTTGCCCACCACCAGCGGAGCGTGCGTGCCGGAGTAGCCCTCGGAGTAGTCGACCATCTCGGTCTGCCAGCGGACGCGGCCGGTCTTGCGGTCGAGGGCGACAATAAAGGAGTCGAGCGTAGCCAGGAAGAGGCGGTCGCCATGGATCGCCAGCCCGCGGTTGACCTCGCCGCAGCAGGCGATGATCTTGGGCGGCAGCTGGCGTTTGTAGTGCCAGAGCCCGCGGCCGGTTTCGGCGTCGAGCGCGAAGACCTCGTTCGGCGGGACGGTCAAGTACATCACGCCGTCGTGTACGAGCGGAGTCGTTTCGTGCTTCTGCGTGATGGGCTGCTGAAACACCCACTTCACCCGCAGGTCGGCGACGTTGCCGGGCGTGATCTCGTCGAGCTTGCTGTGCCGCCAGCCTTCGTAGCCCCCGTTGTAGCTGAGCCAGTCGGCCGGGTTGTCGAGATCGCGGGCGAGATCCTCGTTGGTCACCTGGGCGGGCGCGGCGATCGGCCACGCCACGAGGGCGAGGGCGAGAAAGGGTGCGAAAAGGCGGAACGGCATCGGGCTGGATCTCATTGCGAAGCGCCCCCTTGGCCGGCGCCCCGTAGCGTGCAGAGGTAGGCGAGCAGGTGGTCCATGTCGGCCTCGCTGAGGCCGTCGTAGGCGGGCATCAAGGAGGAGCCGGGCTTCTCCACCGCGTCCACCTCGCTCTTGAGGAAGGAGCGCAGGTTCTCGCTTGTATCGAGCAAGTGGACGCTGTAGGCGTCCTCATTGAGCAGAACGCCGCGGAAGGCTTTGCCCCCTTGGCGCACGACGACTGTGCGGTAGCGGGCCCCGATGTCTTGGGAAGGCTTGGCGAGGGCCGTGCGAAGCTGCTCGCGCGAGAAGCTCAGGCCCACGGCGGAAAGGTCCGGTCCGAGCCGACCGCCCTCGGGACCGATGGTGTGGCAGCCGGCGCACCCCTGGGCGGCATAGAGCTGGCGGCCGGCAGAGGCGTCGCCCGGCGTGGCGACACAGGCTTCGCCGGCGTTGACCTCGAAGCTGCGGACGGCGAGCAGTATCCTCCAGATGGAGTCCTCGTCCATCCAGAGACCGGGCATCTCGGTGCCGGAGACGCCGTTCTGAATGATGCGGAACAGCTCCGCGTCGGAATTGCCGTGGCGGTGTTTTCGGACGGCCAAGCGCGCCCCGCGGCCGGACTTGCCTTCCATCCCATGGCAGACGCCGCAGTTCAGGCGGTAGAGCCGCAGCCCCTCCTGGAAGTCAGCCGGGGCGCTGAAGGGATTCCGGTCCCTGTGCTGGGCGGGTGCGGCCAACGCGGCCGCCAAGATCAACAACGGTACTGCTGCGCGCATCATGGACGCCGACAAGAGACTACAGGAACCGCCGGCCGGCGGCAACTGCCGCCGCCGGTCTCAGGTCCGTCCGTAGGCCCCTTGACACTATCGCGAGGGGGCCAAGGGGAATATGGGCAAACGGCCCCGAATACAGAAGTAGGGTCAAAAATACTTGGAAGGAAAATACGAACTCCGTAGTAGTATTCCCCCAGCGCATACCGCACATCCAACACCGAACCGCGAAGTCTGGGAGGAAAAACGCATGTCAGCAGGGGCGGCGCCCGGCCCAAAGCCTGGATTGTTTCAACTCGACAAGAAGCTTCTCGATAAGGAATCCAGCTCGCTGGCGGTCCAGATCACGGCCGGCAGCATGGAGCTTCTCGACGCGATCCGGACGGACGCCGTCTTTCCCAGCGGAGACATCGATCTGTTCCAAGCGTCCCTTCGCGCCGAGACGGCGAAGGACATCGTCTTCGAGACCGGCGGCGGAAAGGTGAGCTTCAGCGCCGGTGGAGGGGCCTTTGCGGGCCTTGGGCTGCTGGCCGACGCGCGCAAGCGTCTCGAGAAGCTGGGGTTCGGGCAAGCGCTAGAGAACGGGCTGGCCATCGAGCCGGCCGACGGCTCGCGCTACCTGCTGCTGAGCTGGGGCTACGACGTTCACGGCGCCGCCAAGGGAAGCGTGGCGCTGGGAGCGGCGGGCGGCGTGACGTTCGGCGCGGAAGGGTCCCGCGAGGCGGCCTACGCCATGGTGCGGCGAGTCGGCGCACAGGCGAAGGCTCGCAAGACGTTGAGCGAGACGTTTACGAACTGGCGGATGCCGTCGCAGGTGAGCTCGCATGCGGACTTGCTCCCCGGTTCCTGGGTCATTACCGAAGTCAGCGGGTCAATCGCGTTGAGCCTGGGCGCCCAGCTCGGCTACGACTTCAGTTGGGTGCGGGAGCTCGGCGCCGGCGAGCTCAAGGGTGAGATCGGCTTGAAGGTCGCTCTCAACGCCGGCGTGGCGCTCGGCTTCGAGGCAAGCGGAGAGTACGCGCTGGTCCTCCACCGGGGAGAGGCGGAGTCGGCAAACCGGGTGACGCTGAAGCTCTTCAAGCTCAACCGCAAGACGCTGAGCTTCTCCGCCACCGCCGGAGCGACGGTGAAGTCGACCGCGGACCCTCCAGCGACGGCGGACGACTTGATCGCGGCGGTTTTCGGCGTCCACGGCGCGCAGATCCTCAAGGATCTCGAGACGCTCGAAGCCTGGACCGACCCGGAAGAACCGGTGGGCGAGATGCTCTCGGCCCTGGGGGTGGACTACGGCTTCGACCTCCTGCAGCAACTGACCGGTGTGGACGCCCGGAGGGAGCTCGGCAAGGCCCAGTCGAAGCTACAGGGCGCGTTGAAGCGGTGGCAAGAGCTGCCCAACGAGCTCTCGGCGTCGCTCTGGAAGCAGCTCGACGAGGTTCTCGGGGCCAAGAACGCGACCGAGCGCAAGAAGATCGAGGCGAAGATCGGCCAGCTTCGGTCGTTCGTAAACGACGTGGCGCAGATGGACGAGAGCGCTCTACGAGGAGCCATCACCGATCAACTGCGCGACGTCAGCTTCTTCGCCACCCCGGTCGGGCAATGGCTGCAAACCGTCGCGGGTGACTCCGTGCTCTCTCTACTGGATCGCCAAGCGGAGGTCCGATCCCTGGCCGCCAAGACGGCGGCCGTGCTGGACAAGGCGTCCGACACGCAGGGCGCCACGGAGGACGTCATTCGCAATATCCAGAAAGTGATGGCGGAACGCCTTCACTTGGACAAGATCGAAGTCTTGGCTAAAAAGGCGACGCAAAAGGACTTCGACGATATCGACCAGTGGCTCAAGTTGAAGTTGGCGAACTTTCTCGACGAAGGCCTGGCTCAACTGAACTTGGAAAAGATTCGGCAGGTCGCCGCGACGATTCATACGCTGATCGGCAAGCGGCAAGAGTTCTATGCCGCCGCCGTCAAGGCCCTCAATCGGACGTATCAGTTCTCGTTCGCCTACGCCTACCGCCGCTCGACGGCGAAGACGGCCCTACTGGATATCGAGTTGGACTTCAGCGAGAATCCGCAGGTCGTCGGAGCGCTGCTGCAAGCGGCCGTTCGCGGCGACTTTTCGCGCGTGCTGACGGAGAGCGTCGACGGAGTCCGGCTGAACCAAGCCCGGCTCACGCACGAGGTTCGGCGGCAGTCCTCGGTGGAGATCGCCCTGCCGCATTTCGACCGCAAGAAGGTGCTTGTCACCCAGGCGCTGGCGACGGTGGACGCGGTGGAGTTGGACGGACGGGTGCTGCTGTACGAGCTGAAGGCTTCGGACAAGGTGACGGTCGTCGGCCGCCGCTCGAGCGAGCTGATCGTCGCGGCGAACCTTCCGGTCCGGGCCGGCAGCGGCATCACCGTGTGGAACCCCGACAAGGGCTTCGTGGGCTACCGCTTCGAGCACATGAAGAAGAAGCTGAAGCGCGAGGAGCTGGAGTTCGAGCTGGAGCCGCTGGTGGCGGGCTACTTCCCGGATTCGTTCGGAACGGCGGACGACCAGCAGACGCTCTCGGAGTGGATCGGCGCGCTGGACCGCCACATCGATCAGGTGGAGGAGAACGGGCCGGACCAGTTCGGCAACACCGTCTTGGGGCTGGAGCTGAGCTACCCGATCCAAACGCTCCACGGCTGGGGCCTGGCGCCGGAGGAGGAAGACAGCCGGGAGTACCGCGAGCTGTACCGGTCCGTGCAGCGCAGCTTGCGGCAGGTGATCCCCTTCTATTGGTTCGCGGACCCCGACCACTACTCACCGCTCATCGCGGCGGCGCCGTTGCTGGTCTATCAGTTCCTGCCGATCTCCACGCAGATCAAGCTGGCCGGTTCGACCCTGACCCTCAACAGCGGCGACGAGGTCTTCTGGGACTATCGGGACCAAAGCAAACTCGACGCGATGGCGCAGTCCTCTACGACGCGACTGGGCCTCGAACGAGCGGTGATGGCGATTCAGCGGAGGTCGCGCCAGAGAGGGCTGGAGAGAGTGGCCGACGACTACAAGATGGCCACCGCCGCCGGCCTGATCGGCATCGCTCTGGGCGACGGCCGGGACAACCTGGAAAGCCTGCTGATGGTGGAGGCGGACATCGCCCGCACCGCCATCAAGGCCGGCAAGAAGATGGCGAAGTTCCGCGCCGACGCAGCGGCCAAGCCTGAGGAGGCGCTCAAGGAGCTCACGGCATTCGGCGAGAAGCTAACCAAAGCCTTCAACGAGAAGATCCGCAGCCGGTATGACTCGGTGCCGCTGGAGCCGATTGGGCCGATGATCCTGGTGGAGGCCTCTCGCGCGATGCAGGGCCAAGCCCAGGCCGCCCCGCCCAACGCCTTGCTCGACGTGACGGTCTACAGGCAGGGCGCCAAGTTCCCGCCGACGGACTTTCCGCCCGTCTCCGCCGACCTGGTGGCGCAGGAGCGCCTGATCGCGGCCGGAGCGCGGGGCTAGTTGGCCCAGACGGGGCTGGACCAGGCCTGCACCAGGTCGAGCTGTTCGACCCGCAGGTAGTAGTAGTCGCCCGGCTGCATCGCTTCGCGCTGCTCGAAGTCGTACTCGACGTCGAGCGGCGCGGCCGGGCTCACCAGCTCCGCTTCCACGGTGAATTGCAGGGGCACGCCCATCTTCTCGATGTAGCCGTCCTTGACCTCCGCCGGGGCCGGCGCCGACGTGCGGAAGGAGCCGTTGCGCCGTAGCTCGGCCAGCGGAATCCGCACTTCATGGACGCCCCAGAGGGGGTCGTCGCGCCGCAGGGTGAGCGCGTCGCCCTGCGCCTGCGAGATGTCGACCAGCACGCCGTCGCGGTCGTTCGAGGTGGTGGCATTGTAGAAGACGACCCGGGCGCCGTCCTGTGAGACGCTCTCGAAGGAGTTGTCCTGGTTGAGATAGCGCTTCAGCACGAGCCGGCCGGCATCGGCGCGGATTTCGCCGCGCGCCATGGAGGTGTTGGCGCGGCGCTGGTAGTCGTTATCGCTCCAAGCGATGCGCACCAGTGAAGAGCCGGAGTCGCGGCCCGGGTGGAGCGAGTGGACGACCTGGTTGTTCTTGAGCAGGTCGATGCGCAGAATCGGGGCCTCACCGGAAACCTTCGCGCGGATCTTGGCCGAGTCGGCCTTGTAGCGCGGCAGGTCGCCGCCCATCGGCTCCCCGTTCACCGAAAAGTCCAGCAGCATGCGGCTGTTGCCGGTGACGCCGTAGGTCCGTCGGTCGAGCATGGAGGCCCACAGATCCTCCCGGTCGTTGGAATCGGCGTAGACTCCCGTGAGCGGGTTCGTCATCGTGTAGATGAGGCCGGGGTTGGCGTAGCCCCAGCTCACGGTGTGATTGTCAGCCGAGGCCGTTGCGCCCAGCCGCTGCCCGCTCTCCAGGTGCTTCTGGAAGGACTCCTCGAAGACGCCGTGCACCGAGGCGATCTCGAACAAGCGCTCCAGACGAGGGTCTGTCTCGTGCTGCCAATCCGGCGGCCCGCCTCCGATGTGCGGGATGACCATGGCGCGCTTGCCGGTGCGGCGCAGGATCTTCATCATCTCGCCAACCGGCGCACGCCAGGATTCGGGCTCGAGGTCCATGGTGGTCGGCGCCTCGTCGTCGGCATAGATCACGTTGTGGTGGCCGCCGGCCTGTGTACCCACCGAGTATTCGTAGCCGAGGATCGGCGTGAAGCCCTTCCAGCCCTTCATCGTCTTCACGCCCTCAATGAGCTGCGGCCAGAAGTCCTTCACGTACTTCTGTTCGATGGCCAGGTAAGGGCCGGTGGCCTGTAGGCCGGTCTGATGAGGCGTGAGGGCTCCGAAGTCGAGCAGCCCGATCTGACGGGCCAGCAGGTAGAGCTCGATGGGCACGCCGCGCCCGTCGGAGAGGTAGGTGTGCTGGTGCAGGTCACCGAAGTAGATCCGTTGCCCGGGCGTGCGGGAGATCCAGATGGGGTTGCTGACCCCTTGCACGCGACCGTCCGCCGTGCGCACGGTGATGCGGGCGACTCCCTCGCCGGTCGCCACGACGTTCTCGGCCACGTAGTGCAGCAGGTCGGGGTCGAAGCGCAGCTCGCTCGAGCCGACCGCGTCGGATTCCATCACCAGCTCGAGATTCTGGTAGTCCTTCGCCAGAGAGTTCCAGGCGTCGGTCGGCACGACCTCCACGTCGAACGGCTCGCGCTGACCGACCACGGCGGGCGCCTTGACCTTGAGTTTCGCCAGCGGCCCTCCGATGATCTTCATGTAGGCGTCGCCGCCGTATCCCAAGACCTTTTTCTCCTCCGGCTGAGTGAAGGCGATCCGCAGATTGAAGAGGTTCTCGGCGTAGAACTGCATGCGTACGCCCTTCGCGCCGCCGATGTCGAAATAGACCTTGTCGCCCTGCTTGAGCTCTCCGTTGCGCACGATCAAGCCGGCGCACTTGCGGTAGGGGAAGACCGGGTGCTCGTTGCGCTGGACGTCATTGGGATAGATGACGGTGTCGATCTCCACGCCGGCAGCCGAGGTCTCGACGCCGAAGAATGCCGGTTCCGAGGCGTCGGTGTCCTGCAACTCCTCCACGTCGGAGGTGAAGTGCTTCCAGACCTCGATCGACTCGCCGGGCTTGGCGCCGAGGTCGCCCACGGTGTATTCGATGCGAATGCGGTGGCGGCTGCCCATCTCCGCGACCGGCGGGGTCAGCAGCTTGACGGTCCCATGCAGCGGGAAGTCCGGGGAGAACCAAGCGCCCGGGCGGTATTCGATGCGGCCGTCAGCCGGGGAGGGTCGCTCCCCCCAGACAGCGGCGGCGGCAAACGCCACGACGAGAAGGCCGGCGATGAGATGGGGGCGTCGCAAAACGCCTCCCATCATACAGAACGCGCAAGGGTTAGCGGTTTGTCCAGTACTGATTCGGCTTGCGGATCTTCGTGTGGCCGCGGCCGAGCTCGGCTTCGGTCCAAGGGATCCAGATGCCGCCGACCTGATCGCGAAGCTCGTCGCACTTGCGGCGCAGCTCCCGGATCAACTGGAAGTAGGCCGGCCGATCGGCCAGGTTGACGGCTTCGTCGGGGTCTTCTTGCAGGTCATAGACCTCCTCGTACACGGGGTCCTGGTCGATGTAGCGGGCATACTTGAACCGCTCCGTGCGGAGGCCTTCGTAGTCAGCGATGGTCGGATGCGTGGAGAGGTGCTCGTGGAAGAACTCCTTGCGCCAGTTCGCCGGCTTGTCGCCGTTGAGGATCGGCCGCAGGCTCTCGCCCTGCCAGGTCCCCGGAGCCGAGACGCCGGCGTAGTCGAGCAAGGTGGGCGGAATGTCGACATTGAGCGCAAAGGCGTCGGTCTTGGCGCCGCGGCGGGACTGCGGCAGGCGCGGATCGTAGACGATCAGCGGGACCCGGATGGAGAGCTCGTGCGGCTTCCACTTGCCGGCCCAGCCGCGCTCGCCCAGGAAGTAGCCGTTGTCGGCCATCAGGATAATGACGGTGTTGTCCGCCACGCCGAGCTCTTCGACCTTGGCGCGGATGCGGCCGACGACCCGGTCCACGCCGGCGATGAGGCGGTAGTAGTTCTTGGTCATCAGTTGGCGCTTGCGCTCGTTGTCGAAGCGCCAGTGCCAACGGTGTCGATTCATGGACTCGTTGCCGAGGAACGCCGGTAGGGTATCGAAGAAGGCTTCGCTAAGGGCCGGAGGCGGGACGGTGTAGTTCTGGTAGAGCTCCTCCGTCCAGTCCGGCGGAATGTACTGCATCGGGTGCCAGTCTTCGGCGTGCGGTGCGTTGAAGCTGACCGACAAGGAGAACGGTCGATCCCGGCTGGTGGAGTCCAGGTACTCCAGCGCGAGCTCACCGGTGAGGTCCGTCAAGTGGACCGGCGAGCCGTCCTTACGCTTGCTCTCGTAGGGATGACGCAGGCGGACGTAAGAGTCGAAGAGCTGATCGATGATGCCGTCTTCGACCTCCACGTGCCACTTGCCGACGTAGCCGGTCTGGTAGCCTGCATCGCGCAGCAGCTTGGGGTACGAGCTCAGGATGAAGTCGTTGTTGATGGTCGGCGCTCCGCCGGTGTAGCGGTGAGTGCGCTGCCACAGGCCCGACAGGATGGTCGCGCGGCTGGCCATGCAGATCGGCGTGGTGACGAAGGCGCGGTCGAAGCGAACCCCTTGGGCGACAATGCGATCCATCTCCGGCGTGACGATGGCGGGCGTGACATTGCCCATCATGTCGGCGCGCTGATCGTCGGTGAGGATGAAGATCAGGTTCGGGCGCTGGGTCTGAGCCGAGGCGGCGGCCAGGAGGGAGAGGGCTGCGAGAGCCAGAACAACGGGGGCTGGACGGAACATCGCGTCTATCTTAGTGGGTACGGGGCCGAGGGGGCCGCTTGGGTATGGGTGCTGGCCTACAATAGCGCTGATGTCGCGCCGGTTGCTCGCTTTTCTCGTGATCGTGCTGGCGGGTTGCGTGGGCCGCAGCGTTCCCACTGAGGGCTATGACACGTGGCGGGTCTACGGCGGCGGCAAGGACAACATCCGCTACTCGCGCCTGGCCCAAATCAACCGCGACAACGTGAAGGACCTGCAGGTCGCTTGGACGTACGACACGCAGGACGCCACCGAAACCTCGCAGATCCAGTGCAACCCGATCGTGGTCGACGGTCTGCTCTACGGCGTCAGCCCGCAGATCCGCATCTTTGCCGTGGACGCCGCGACCGGCGAGGAGCGCTGGACCTTTACCCCGACGCTCGACGGCCGCCGCCTGACGGGCACCCAACGCGGCGTCGTCTACTGGAGCGACGGAGCGCAAGACAGCCGCATCCTCTTCAGCGCCGAGCACCTGCTGTTCGCGCTCGACGCCAAGACCGGCCTTCCGGTGGAGAGCTTCGGCCAAGGCGGCTCGATCGACCTACGAGAGGGTTTTGAGCGACCGACGGAGTCGCTCAACGTCTCCAGCCGCTCGCCGGGCGTGCTCTACGGCGACTTACTGCTGATGGGCAGCGTGGTCAGCGAGGGGCTGCCGAGCGCTCCGGGCGACATCCGGGCTTTCAACGTGCGGACCGGCGAACGCGTCTGGAGCTTCCATACGATCCCTCACCCCGGAGAGCCCGGCTATGAGACTTGGCCGGCGGACTCCTGGAAGGTCGCCGGAGGCGCCAACGCTTGGCCGGGCCTGACCCTGGACGAAGAGCGGGGCCTGCTGTACGCCGCCACGGGCTCGGCGGCGTTCGACTTCTACGGCGCCAATCGGCACGGCGACAACCTCTACGCCAACTCGCTGCTGTGTCTGAAGGCGGAGACCGGAGAGCTGGTCTGGAGCTTCCAGGCTGTCAAACATGACGTCTGGGACCGGGACTTTCCTACGCCGCCGGGACTGATGACCCTGATCCACAACGGCAAACGCGTGGACGCCGTGGCGCAGTCCACCAAGTCCGGACACATCTTCGTCTTCGACCGCGTGACGGGCGAGTCGCTGTTTCCGCTGGAGGAGATCGAGGTTCCGGCCTCGGACATCCCCGGCGAGATGACGGCCAAGACGCAGGTTCTGCCGACCATGCCTGAGCCGTTTGCGCGCCAAAGGCTGACCGAAGACATGCTCACCGACCGCACGCCGGAAGCCCACAAGGCCGCCGTCGAGCGTTTCCGCAAGCTGCGCAGCGAAGGGCAGTTCGCGCCGCCCAGCCGCGAGGGAACCATCGTGTTTCCGGGGTTCGACGGCGCCGCGGAGTGGGGAGGGCAAGCCTTCGACCCCGAAACCGGCCTCTACTACGTGAACTCCAACGAGATGGCCTGGATCCTGCGCATGGTCGAGCAGAAGCAGGGCGGCTCGGTGAATGGCCAGCGTCTCTACCAGCGCAACTGTGCGGCTTGCCATTTGGATGATCTCTCCGGCACGCCGCCGGACTTTCCGCCGCTCCAGCATTTGACGCTGAGCCAAACGCAGATTGCGGAGATCGTGAAGAAGGGCAAGGGACGCATGCCGGGCTTCGGTCACCTGGGCGACGGCGCGGTCGAGTCGATCGCTCGGTTCGTCAAGAGCGGCGTCAGCGATCCCATCAAGGCCGCCTCACTGTCGCCCTACGACCAAGCGTTCACCACGGACGGCTACAACAAGTTCTTGGACCCCGAGGGCTATCCGGCGATCAAGCCGCCTTGGGGGACGCTCAACGCCTACAACCTGGACAGCGGCGAGCTCGTCTGGAAGATCCCGTTCGGCGAGTTCCCGGAGCTGGCCGCCAAGGGCTGGAAGAACACGGGCACGGAAAACTATGGGGGCCCGGTCGTGACGGCCGGGGGCCTGCTCTTTATCGGCGCGACCAACCACGACCGCAAGTTCCACGTGTTCGATAAGGAGACCGGCGTGCTGCTGTGGGAGACCACGCTGCCGGCCGGAGGCCGGGCGACGCCGGCTGTCTACGAGGTCAACGGCAAGCAGTTCGTAGTGATTGCGGCCGGCGGCGGCAAGAGCGAGGTGGCTCCGTCGGGGGGCAAGTACGTCGCCTTCAGCCTGCCTTGAGCTGCTAGGCGAGGGCCGGATGAATGGGCCGGGCGGCGTCCACGGTCGTATACACGACGGCGTCGGGGTGACCTTGCACCAGGGTCGAAGGCCAGAACACGCTCGGTTCGGCGGCCAAGGTCGTGCGGAAGATGGCCCGATGGCGCTCGCCGGCTGCCAGGTAGAGGCGAATCTTGCGCGCCGCCAAGATGTCCCGCATCCCCAGCGTGACGGCCATGGGCGGGATCGACGCCGGGTCTCCGCCCGAGCAATGGATACTCTGCACCACGATGGAATCGGCCCCGAGCGGAAGCACCCGGGTCAGCGATCCCCGCAGCTCCTCCACGCTCACAGGGCGCCAGCGCGACAACGGGGGCTCGTTGAAGGCGATGTGACCGTGGTAGCCGACGCCGCCGAAGCAGACGTCCACGCCGCCCACGCGCGCGATGGCTTCGCTGATGGCGTCGGGCGCAAAGGGGTTGGGCGCGTGGCGTTGCGCGGGGGGGACGGTGAGATCCGGGTCGATGCGGCCGAACAGCTCGCGCTCGAGGAATCCCGTGAAGCTCAGGGGATGCTCGGAGGGGATGGGCCGGCCCTGCCAATCCAGGAACTCATCCATCTGGAACGACCAAACGTTCTTCCAGGACAAGCGCTCGCGGTTGGTGATCTCCACCAGGCGGGCGTAGTGCTTGGTGGGGCCGACGGGCAGAATCAGGCGAGCCGGCTCGCCGCGCTGGTTGCTCTCGCGGACGACCGCGGCGATGGAATCGGCGAAGTGGTCGAGCAGCGCGCCCGCGTCTGCGAACAGCTCAAAGGGGATTCGGGACCGGCGGCGCAGCTCCTCAACGGGCAGCTCCAACAAGGCTTTGCGATCGAGGCTCACCCGAGCCAGCTTACCAGGGAGCCCGAAAATCGGCTAAGATGTGCTCCAACTTCGTGTCCGCGGTTGTAGCCCAGTCTGCGGCGCCCGCCGCTCAGCCAGCCTCGGACAAGCGCTGGTGGGCGCTGGCCCTGCTGTTCCTCTCGATTGCCGTCAACCTGCTTGACCGGCAAGTGCTGTCATTGATGGCGCCCCTGATTCGGGACGAGTTGGCGCTGAGCAACACGCAGTATTCCTACATCCTGTTCTTCTTCCTGTTCGGCATGACGCTGTTCCAGCTTCCGGCCGGACGCTTTCTGGACCGCTACGGCGTGCGGGTCGGGCTGGCGGCCATCATGGTGTGGTGGTCGGCGGCCAACGGGCTGCACGCCTTGGCGCGTAACGTTTGGCATTTCTGCGGGTTTCGGTTCCTGCTGGGAGCGGGCGAGTGCGGCAACTACTCCGGCGGCATCAAGGCGATCTCGCAGTGGTTCCCCCCCCGGGAGAGGGCTCTGGCCGGCGGGATCTTCAACTCGGGCACGGTGATCGGGGCGGCGCTGGCTCCGCTGCTGATCGTGCCGATCGGGATGAACCTGGGGTGGCGCTGGACGTTCGTCGTGCCGAGCGCGCTGGGGCTGCTGTGGCTGATTCCGTGGTTGTTGTTGTATCGTGACCGCCCGTCGGCGCCGGAGGCCGGTGCGGGAATCAGCGGAGCGGCGAGCGGCTTGACCCTGGCGCGGCTCTTCTCGGTGCGGCAAGTGTGGGGCGCCGTGCTGGTGCGGGCGATGGGAGGGCCGGTCAGCCACTTTTACTGGTACTGGCTACCGGAGTATCTCAAACGCGAGCGGGCGTTCAGCATGGAAGAGATCGGCATGACGGCCTGGGCGCCGTACCTGTCGGCCGGCTTGGGCAACGTGCTCGGCGGCGGGCTTTCCGGCGCGCTCATGCGGCGCGGCATGGAGGCCGACCGCGCGCGCAAGACGGCCTTCGTGTTGGCGACGGCGTTGGCGTCGGCGAGCATGCTGGTTCCGTGGGCGGCCGACTCGATGACGGCGCTGGTCGAGATCTCGATCGCAACGGCCGGAGTGGCGGCGATGGCGGCGACACACATCGGCATGCTGACGGACCTGTTCTCAGAAAAGACGCTGGCGCGGTTGACGGGGGTGACGGGAATGGGCGAAGGATTGGTGAACATGGTTTTGATGGTGGCGACGGGTATGGTGGTCGATGCGTTCTCGTACACCCCCGTGTTCCTGGCCGCCGGCCTGATGCCCTTTCTGGCGCTCACATCCGTGTTCGTATTGGTGCGTAAGATCGAACGAGTGGAACTCTAGAGAAATGGCGACCGCAAAGAAGACAACTAAGAGCAAGTCCGCCAAGGCCGCCGCGACGGAAGAAGCGGCCCCGAAGGCGGCGGCGCCGAAAAAGGCCGCGAAGAAGGCCGCCGCCCCGGCCAAGGAGCCGTCCGCCCCTCCTCCGCCTCCTCCCCCGGAGGAGCCGGCGAAGAAGGCGACCAAGAAGGCCGCCAAGAAGGGCGGTCGCGGGCGGTTGGCCCCGGAGCCGCCGCCGGAGCCGATGACCGGCGCGGATTTGCAGGCCGAGGGGACGCGTCCGCTCGACGGGGTGCGCGTGCTGGAGCTCTCGATGCTGCCCGCCGCCGCCGAAGCCGGCCTGTGGCTGGCGCGTTTCGGTGCGGACGTCGTCCGCCTGGAGCACCCCACGCCCGCTCCGCCGCTCGTTGAGGAGCCGGAGCTGTTCGGGCGTCCGGCGTTCGACGTCTACGCCCACCGCGGCAAGAAGAGCCTCTCGCTGGACTGGAAGAAGCCGGGCGCCGTGGAGGCCGTGGCCCGCTTGGCGGCGCGGGCGGACATCATCCTGTGCGACTGGGCCGACAAGGATCTCAAGCCGTTGGGGCTTTCGCCCAGCACGACGCGGGACGAGAATCCCCGGCTGATCTGGGTGGCGCTGAGCGGCTACGGCCGCAGCGGCCCTCTGTCAAAGTTTTCGGGCCGGGACATCAACTTCCTGGCGCTGTCGGGGCTGCTCGGGCTGATCGGCGGCGTCGACGGCCTGCCGGCGCTGCCCGGGGTGCGGTTGGGCGACACCGCGGGCGGGTCGATGCCGGCCGTCATCGGGGCCTTGCTGGCCTTGCTGGCCCGTGAGAAGACGAAGAAGGGGCAGTTGGTGGACGTGTCGCAGCTCGACGGCATCGTCGGCCTGCTCGGCTCGTCCGTGGCCGACTACGCCGCTACGCGTCGCAAGCCGCACCGGGGCAGGGAAGCGCTCTATGGCCGCTACGCTTGCTACAACATCTACCCGGTTCGCAACGGCCGCTGGGTGGCGCTGGGCGCTCTGGAGCCCAAGGCCTGGGCGACGCTGTGCAAGGCGATTGACCGGGAAGCGATGATTCCCGAGCAGTTTGCCGGGCCGGAGCGCCAGCAAGTGCTGGTGGCGGAGTTGACCAGGGTTTTTCAGCGCAAAGACATCCGTGAATGGAGCGAAGTACTGGACGGCAAGGACGTCTGCCTGACCGAGGTGCGCTCCTTGGGCGACGCCGTCCAGGATCCTCACCTGCTGGAGCGGCAGATGATGCTGACGTATCGCCGCCCGGACGGGTCGGGTAGCTACCCGGCGACGGGCGTCTACCCGCAGCTCTCGGCGACGCCGGGCGCCCTGGGCGAGGAGTCGCGCCCGACCGGCGCGGATTCCGAGGAAATCCTCGCCGAGTTGGGACTGTCGAAGAAGGACATCGCGGATCTGTTGGATTAGTTGGATGATGCGACAACGACGACGCGACTTCGTCAAGACCGTCGGCGCGGCGGCGCTGACCTTGGGGCCGGGCTGCTCCAAACCGGAGAGCTTTTCGTACGCCAGCGCCTGGAAGGGCTCCCGTGTGTGGGTCGGACCGGAAACCTGGGCGAACCCTCTCCAGGATTGGCGGGTGGAAGACGGCGAGGTGCAGGCCAAAGCGGGCGCCGGTCGCACCTTGCATCTGCTGACGCATCAAGCGGTCGCGGACAAGGAACTGCTGCAGATGCGCGTGGACGTGCGGCGCCTGAAAGCCGGGCCGGGCGACACGTGGGCGGGATTCGCGTTTGGGATCCGCGGCAAGTTGAACGGGTACCAGCATGCCTTGGTGCATCCGGCCAAGGGCTTCACGGCCGGTCTACGCGAGGACGGCAAGATCTTTGTGGCCGACGACGTCAGCCGTGAGGCGATCTCGCCGGACGACGGCGTCGCGCTCACGCTGACCATTCAATTGATCGACTTCAGCGCCTACGAGGTCAGGTTGACCGCGGACCCAAGGGGCGGAGGCGCGCCGCTATCCCTGGCTGTTCCGCTCAGCCGCAGCGACGCGCCGGTCGGCAACGTCGCTCTGGCTGCGCAGGCGCCGGGAAGGCCGACGGCGGAAACGAGCGGCGCTGTCTGGGGATTTCGAGACTGGCAGGTCGGCGGCGACGCCGCTGAGGTGCGGCCGGAGCAGACTTTTGGGCCGATCCTTTGGACGCAGTACACGCTCAGCCGCGACGTGTTGAAGCTGGCGGCGCTGTTTCCGCCGATCGGGGCCGAGGACGCCCAGACCTGTGCGCTCGAAGTGAGGGACGGCGAGGACTGGAAGGCCTTGGCCGAAGCTCCCATCGAACCGCTGAGCCGTACGGCGGTGTTTCGCGTAGCAGACTGGGATTCCGCCCGCGATCAGCCGTACCGCGTGGTCTACCGCTGGCAGGACGCCGACTACGCCTGGGAAGGAACCGTGCGCCGCGATCCCGCTGACGCGGCTCAGCTCAAGGTCGCCGTGTTCTCCTGCGACCACGGCGAGTGCTTTCCGCAGCAACGAATGGTTCGCAACGTCTCCTTGCAAGACCCTGACCTGGTCTTTTTTGCGGGAGACCAGATCTACGAAGGCCACGGCGGCTTCGGCGTGGCGCGGGACAAGCCGGCTGACGAGGCCATGCTCGACTACTTGCGCAAGTATTGGCAGCACGGCTGGACTTGGCGGGAGATCTTGCGGGATCGCCCGAGTATCGTCATTCCCGACGATCACGACGTCTTTCAAGGCAACATCTGGGGCCAAGCCGGCCGCGCGCTGCCGCCCTCGCCGCCGGACCGCTCCATCGGCCAGCGCTTTGCCGACGGCGGATTCCTGATGCCCGTCGACTGGGTGAACGCTGTGCAGCGAACCCAAGCCGGGCATCTGCCCGATCCCGTCGACCCGGCCCCGTGCGACAGCGGCATTGAGGTCTACTTCACGGAGCTGCGATACGGCGGCGCGAGCTTCGCCATTCTGGAAGACCGCAAGTTCAAGACCGGGCCCAACGACATTCTGAGCGAGCGCCAACGGGCGTCCGGAGCCGCGAACCCGAAGACCGTGGACGCTCCCGGGGCCGAGTTGTTCGGCTCGCGGCAGGAAGCCTTTCTGCGCGACTGGGTGAAGTCGTCCGCCGATGCGGCGTTCCGCGTGGTGTGCTCGCAGACCATCCTGTGCAAGGCGACCACCCACGCCGGCGGCGATCTCAAACGGATGGTCATCGACCTCGACTGCGGGGGGTGGCCACAGACGCCTCGGGACAGGGCGCTGAAGATCCTCCAAGGCGCGCCCGACGTGGTGATGCTTCACGGCGACCAGCACTTGGGCATTTTGGCGCGGCTGGGCGTGAGCGACTGGGAGGATTCGGCCTTGGCGTTCATGGTACCGGGAACATCCAACGGCTTTCCGCGGGCCTGGTGGCCCGAAGGCGCGGAATGGACCGGCCGGTTCCGGGACGGGCTGGGGAACCGGATGACCATTCTGGGAGTGGCGAATCCAGACAAGGGCTCGAACACGAAGGAAGGCCAGGCCCGGCTCAACGCCGAACAAGTGGCGCACATCAAGGGTTCCGGCCACGGCAACGTCGTCCTCCGCCGCGCCGACCGCAAGGCCCGGTTCGAGATGTGGCGGCACGCCTTCGACGCCGCGGCGCCCGGGGACGCGGATCAGTTCCCAGGGTTTCCGATGGAGCTGCCCCTGGGTCCCGAGGCCGGGTAGGGGCGATTCCGCCAGGAAAAGAAAAACCCCCGAGCGCGGTCGCCGGGGGCCTGCGCGTTCGTCGATCTCGTCGGCCTACGGCCCGACGGGGATCTTGATGATCTTCTTCTGGATGGCGTACTGCACCAGTTGCGCCTTGTTGTGAATGTCGAGCTTGCGCATCAAGTTGAACTTGTGCGCCTCGACCGTCTTCACGCTCAGGTTGAGGTGCTGCGCGATCTCCTTCACCGACTGGCCCTCAGCGAGGAACTTGAGGATCTCCTTCTCGCGCGGGGTCAGCGTAGCGAAGCGCGGCTGACGGTGGGTGGACTTGATGCGCGAGCGGAAGTCGTCGACGAGCTGCGAGAGCATCTTGGGGCTCAGATAGCTGCCGCCGCGATAGACGTCGCGGATGGCGGCCAGCAACTGCGCCGCTGGCGAATCCTTGAGAACGTAGCCGCTGCCGCCGACCTCCATGCACTCGACCAGGTAGTCCTCGTCGTCGTACATCGTCAGGAACAGGATCTTCGTCTCGGGCCGCAACTTCTTGATCTGCCGGGTGGCCTCAAAGCTGGAAAGGCCCGGCATCCCGATGTCCATCAAAACAACATCCGGACGGAGGCTCGGCACCTGGTCGACGGACTCGGTGCCGTTGGCGGCTTCGCCGACGACCTCGATGTCCGACTCGGTGGCGAGCATGTTGTGAATCCCTTGACGGAACAACGTGTGGTCGTCCGTCAGCAGCACGCGAATCTTCGACATAAGTCTCTCCTCAGCTCCCTGCGTGTTCCCAGGGCCGGCTGGTCCGCGCCAGCTTCGGCCTTCTTCTCCCCGTGCAGTCCCCTCGCGGCTCCCTCTAGTGAGGAGCTCGTTTAGACCGGGATCGCGATCGAAACCTTTGTCCCTTTACCAGGGCTCGACTGGATATCGATCTCCCCTCCCAGCAGAGCGACGCGCTCGCGCATGCCGGCCAAGCCGAACGACTCGCGTTTGCGACCCGCTTCGGCCAGGTCGAAGCCGACCCCGTCGTCCTGCATCCGCATCCGGACCGAGCCGTTGCGGCGTGACAGTTGCAAACTCACGTTGCTGGCGCAGGAGTGCTTGACGGCGTTGGTGAAGCATTCCTGGACCAGCCGGTACATCATGATCTTGGCCCCTTCCGGCAGGTTCTCGAGCTGCGCCATACGCAGCCGCACCCGGCCCGGGAAGGTCCGTCCGAGGTTCTTGACGAACTGGCGAATGCTGGCGGGCAATCCCAGCTCCTGCAAGACACTCGGGCTCAACGCGGAGATCAGCCGACGCATCTCGACGATCGTCATCTCGATGACGCTGCGGGTCTCGCTCAGCTTTTCGTGGGCCCGCTTGTTGGTTTGGGGCACAAGGCCCTCGCTCATTTCGAGGTAGAGGCGAGCGACGAGTAGGGACTGGCCCACTTCGTCGTGAAGCTCGCGGCTGATGCGCCGGCGCTCCTCCTCCTCCACCTTCATCATGTGCTCGCCGAGGGCGCGAATCTTCTCCTCGCGGTCGCGCAACTCCTCCATCAGGCGGGCCTTGTCGATCGCCAAGGCGCAACGCTCGGCGATGGCCTCAAAGAGCTTCATCTCACGCGGCAGGCAGTGGTATTCGTGCGAGAAGCCCAGGGCCACCACGCCGGTCACCTTGCCGCGCACGGCCAGAGGGATCGCCCAGAGGCTCTGGAAGGCGGCTCGGATGTTGGCGGAGGCGATGCGCTCGTCGGTCTTGACGTCGATGATGACTTCCGGCGCCCCGGACGAAGCGATCTCACCCATCAAGCCGTCGCCCAGCGCCAGGTCGAACTGCTGCGCCAACTCGCGAGAGACGCCTTTCCAGGCCTTCACCTCCAGCCGGTCGGCGCTGTGCTCGTGCAGCAGGATCACGCCGCCGTTGGCCCGGAAGGTCCGCATGAGGGTTTCCAGTACCCTCTGCAACAGGTCCTTCACGCGGAGCGTCTCGAGCTGGTCCTGGAGCACATCGTAGAAGGCCGTCGCCTCCAGGTCGCGGACCTGGTAGTAGGCGTTATTGAGCGTCAACTTGATCGAGAAATACAGGTGTTCGAGCGCCAGTAAATAGGTTGTCGAATCCTCCGGAAAAAGCCGCTTCACCTCCGGCAGCAGGCGGCGTTGGTACTCAGTCACCGAGGCCAGCACCTGCGTCGGAGAAAGATCCAGCTTGGCCAGCCGCCGAGCGTGATATTCGACCGTCTCGAAGAAATCTTCGAACTTACCGGCGGCCAGCAGCGGCGTCCAGGCGCCCGGGTTGATGGCGCTGAGCGCTCGCAGCTTCGACGTGTCCGGCTTCTCGCTGAGGATTTGTTCCAGTCGGCGCTGCCAGCGGCCCTCGATGCGGTCCGCCGACGGTCCCAGCTTGGCGGCCAGGCGGCTGATGTCGCGCTGGACCTTTTTGCTTAAGACCACGCCGTCCTGCGACGGGACGGGCGTACGCTCGAGATGACGGAGCATTACCACGGCGAGTATACAGACCTGTAGAGTACAGGCCAAGCGTTTCCCTTAAAAATCGGGTCTTTGCCCTAAGGCCTGGACTCCTATTGTCAGCAATCGGCAACCGTCCGAAATACCTTAGAAAGTTCTGGTACCTGAGTACCTAGTTTGGCCAAGCATAGACCATTTTGGCTACTGATTGTTCAGATGGACAGGCGGCGCCGAGGCGCGGTACGCTGGGGGGTAGACTCAGCGAAGGGGTCCAGGGTGTCTGAATTCAGTCGAAAGCAGCTCAAGCACGATCAGTTCGTCGAAGAAGTGGGCCATGCGTATGGCTTCTACGCCACGCACAAGCAGCCGATCCTGATCGGCGGGGCGGTGCTGTTGGCCTTGATCGTCGGACTGACCTCCTACTTCGGATACTCCGAACGCCGCGAGGCCGAGGCCGGCAAGGCCCTCGACGAAGCCGTCAAACTGTATTACGGCACGGTGACGACGGAACAGCGCGTCGGTTACGTGACGTTTACGACCTCCGGCGAGCGCTACCGGCGTACGACCGAGGCGCTCGAGAAGGTCGAGACGGATTTTTCCGGCACGGAGACGGCCGCCGCGGCGGACTACTACCTGGCGCTGCTGGAGATCGAGCAGCAGATGCACGATGAGGCCGCCAAACGGCTGGAGGGCGTGATCGGCAAGGCGGATGAATCCTACAGCTCGCTGGCGCGGCTGACCTTGGCGAATCTGCTGGCGCAGCAGGGCGAGATGGACAAGGCCAAGCCTTACTACCAAGCGCTGATCGACCATCCCACGCCGGTTGTTCCGGCGTCGCGGGCGAAGCTCGAGATGGCGCGGGCGATGGTGAAGAGCGATCCGGCGGGGGCGCGCACCCTGCTGGAAGAGCTGATGGCTGAACCGGGCCCGGTCGGAGCTGCAGCAGGCGTGGCTCTGCGGTCGATTCCGGGAGCCTAAGCCCGACAGACGGCGAATCGCTCGATGACGAAGAGTCTGCGATTCGCCCCGGAAGTGAGCCGGGGCCGGCGCTTCGACGAGCCGCCCCACCCCTACCGCAATTGCTTTCAGCGTGACCGTGACCGGATCGTCCATTCCCGGGCGTTTCGGCGGCTCGAGAACAAGACGCAGGTCTTCACCACCCCTCTCTCTGACCACTTTCGCAACCGCCTCACCCATACCATCGAGGTCGCGCAGATCGCTCGGACGGTGGCCGGAGCCCTCGGTCTCGAAACCGAGCTCGTCGAGGCGCTCTCGTTGGCCCATGACGTGGGGCACCCGCCCTTCGGGCACGCGGGCGAGCACGTGCTCGATGAGCAGATGCAGCGTTTCGGCGAGCGCTTCGACCACAACCTGCACGCGTTGCGGGTGGTGGAACGCTTCGAGCAACGCTACGCCGCCTTCGCCGGCCTGAACCTGACCTTCGAGGTGCGCGAAGGCCTCATCAAGCACTCGCGCGACTACTCCGCGGCGCATCACCCGGAGCTGGCCGAGTATCGACTCGACGAGCTGCCGCCCTTGGAGGCGCAGTTGATCGACCCCGCCGACGAGATCGCCTACAACTGCGCAGACCTGGACGACGCCTTCGAAGCCCGCCTCCTGGAGCCCGAGGAGATCCGCGGCGAGATCGAGGCGTTCGACCAAGGGTATCGGGCCGCCGAGCGTCTCTACCCGCAGGCCAACCGATTCCAGCTCTTCAACGAAGCCCTGCGGCGCCTCACCGATTACCTGGCCACGGCGCTGATCGAGGGCGTCCGGGAGGCCGTCCAAGAGGCCGGCGTCGAGACAATCGAGCAGGTCCGCACGGCCCCTGTCCGTCTGGCGAGGCTGACGCCGGAGGCTTCGGCGGCGTCCAAGGCTCTGAAGGCCTTCCTGTCGCGGCGGGTCTACCGCTCGGCGGCGATCGAGAGGGACAGCCTGGAGGCCCGTGGAAAAATCGAGGCGGTGTTCGAGTACTATCTGCGTTTGCCCGAGAAGATGCCGCGCTTCTACCGCGAACGCATCCAGACCGAGCCCGCGCACCGGGTGGCTTGCGACTACATAGCGGGGATGACGGACAAGTACCTGTTGCGCCGCTACGCCGAGCTCTACCCGTAACCGTGGGCGTTCGTCCCGCATACTTTCAAGACAGGAGGCCAGGATGCCCGACGTGATGCCGCTACAACCGCCCTTGCCCGCCGATGCGGCGGCCTTGCCGTTTCTGCCCGCGCTGTATGTGGCCTGGGCGGATGGCGATTTGACGGCGCAGGAGCTCGACGCGCTCCGCGAGAAGATCCAAGCGGCCCCGGGGCTGACGCCGGACAGCCGGGCGGCGCTGGAGCAGTGGCTGCAACCGGACGCTCCTCCGTCCGCGCAAGCCCTCCAGACGCTGCTCGAGAAGATCCGGACCGCAGCGCCGAAGCTCGCGCCGGGCCAGCGGGCCTCGCTCGCGGATCTCGGGTTGGACCTATCGACGGCGCCGGCCTCGCCGGAGACCCAGGCGGCCCTGGAGGCCATCGAGGACGCCCTGGGCGTGGTCGGCTCCGAAGCCGCCCGGGAGCTGCTCGACGAGGCCGCTGAAGAGGCTCCCCCGGCGGCGGAAGGCCCGTGGGTTCGCACGGCGGAGCTGGAGGAGTTTTTGGATGGCGAGCTGCGTCCGCTGCGCCGGCAGATTCGGGAGTTGCTGCAGCAACCGCTGTTCGGCTTCGAATACGGCCTCTCCAAGGAGCAGCAGCGCGAGCGGGTGCTGAGCCAGCTGCTGGAGTTGGGCGCGCAGGGGCTGGGCGCACTGTCGTATCCCACCGAGTACGGCGGAGAGGCCGACAGCGGCAAGTTCGCAGCGGCCTTCGAGACCCTGGCCTACGGCGACATCAGCCTCGTCATCAAGTACGGCGTGCAGTTCGGGCTGTTCGGCGGCGCGATCCGCATGCTGGGCACGGCGCGGCACCACGATCGGCACCTGCGCAGGGCGGGGACGGTGGAGTTGCCGGGCTGCTTCGCCATGACCGAGCTCGGCCACGGCTCCAACGTCGCCGACATCGAGACCACAGCCGTCTACGACGCAGCGACCGGCGAGATCGTCGTGAACACCCCGGCGGACTCCGCACACAAGGAATACATCGGCAATGCGGCGGCGCACGGGCGACTCGCCGTGGTGTTCGCGCAGCTCGAGGTCGGCGGGCAGGGCTACGGCGTACACGCCGTGCTCGTCCCGATCCGCAACGACGACGGTTCGACCGCCGCCGGCGTGCGGATCGAGGACTGCGGCGAAAAGGAAGGCCTCAACGGCGTCGACAACGGGCGTCTCTGGTTCGACCACGTGCGCGTCCCCCGTGAGAACCTGCTGAACCGTTTTGGGGACATCTCGCCGGAGGGCGAATACGTGAGCCCCATCGCCAGCCCGTCCAAGCGCTTCTTTACGATGATTGGGGCGTTGGTCGCCGGACGCGTCAGCATCGCTCTGGCCGCAGTGACTGTGATGAAGACCGGCTTGACGATTGCGGTCCGCTACGGCGCCCAGCGGCGCCAGTTCGGACCGGCCGGCAGCGCCGAGATCCGCATTTTGGACTACCGCACCCACCAGCGCCGCCTGATGCCCAGGGTGGCGGAAGCCTACGCCCTCCACTTCGCCGTCCGCCGCCTGGCGGAACGCTTCGCCCTCGGGCTCGAAGAGGAATCCCGCGAGGTCGAAGCGCTCGCCGCGGGGCTGAAGGCTTATGCGACCTGGGCGAATCTCGACGCATTGCAGGAGTGCCGCGAATGCTGCGGGGGCCAGGGCTACATGGCGGTCAACCGGCTGCCGTCGCTCAAGGCCGACACGGACATCTTTTGCACCTTCGAGGGCGACAACACCGTCCTGATGCAACTGCTCGTCAAGGCCCTGCTCAGCGACTACAAGCGGCAGTTCGAAGACATGCGGCCGTTTACGCTGCTCAAGTACCTGGGCGGACGGGCGGCGGCGGCCGTCGGCGAGCCGAGCCCTCTGGCGGCCCGCACGACAGATTCCGAGCATCTGCGCAGCGCTTCCTTTCAGCTCGAGGCCCTGCGCCGCCGGGAGGCTCGGTTGCTCGACAGCGTGGCTCGGCGCCTACGGCACCGCATCCAGCGCGGGATGGACTCCTTTCAGGCGTTCAATGATTGCCAGGACCACGTGCTATCGACGGGACGCGCCTCGGTCGAGCGCTACGCCTTGGAGCGTTTTCAGGAAGCCGTGGAGGGGATGGAGCCGGGGGCGAATCGGGAGGAGCTCGATCGGTTGCGAGCGCTGTACGGGCTCCACGCCATCGAGCGCGACGCCGCATGGTTCCTGGAGGCCGGGATGATCACCGGTTCGAAGAGTCGGGCGATCCGGGCCGAGGTGAATGCGCTATGTCGAGAGGTGAGGCTCCAGGCCGAGCAGCTCGTCACGGCCTGGGGCGTGCCGGAAGGCCTGCTTCCGCCGATTGCGAAGCAGGCCTGAGGAGAAATGCCGCCGACCGCTTAGGCGGGAACGCGTTCGCGAGTCGCCGACGCGCCCTTGGCTTCCACGCGCTCGCCGAGCCGAGCGATGAATACCGCGTCAACCTTGCGGGTGGCGGCCTGCCGGGGCGGCGCGCAAACAGCCAACTGCAACATGCTCGCGCGCATGAACCCGCGCAGGAAAGTCTGCGCCACGGTCGGACCGCTGGGCGGAGCGATCGACACGGCGCGGCGTTCGGCTTCGAGCCATGCGCGGCGCGAAGCGGTGCTGGTGAGGGCCTGCATGCCCATCATCCTATCAAGGCTTGCCCGCGGCGGAAGCGTCGAGCGAGGTTTTTCCACAGAGGGAGCGGTACACTAGCGCATAGGGCTGTAGTGAATTGCTATAATCCCGATCAAGAAAGGGGAGATTGATTCAATCGCCCTTGCAACGAGGTTCCACGCCATGTCCAGCGCAACGCATCAACCCGTCGACTCTTCCGCCCAGTGGGGCCATTTGCCGGAGGCCGTCCGCGAAGAAATTGATGTCTTCGAGACGAACCTGCGCCGGTTCCAGAGCGGCCAGATGGCGGAGAAGGTCTTTACTGAGTTCCGTTTGCGGCACGGCACGTACGGTCAGCGGCAGGACCGCGTGCAGATGCAGCGCATCAAGATCCCGATGGGGATGATGACGGCGGAGCAGATGACGCGGCTGGCGGACGTGGCCGAGGAGTATGCGGTGGGCGTGCTGCACGTGACGACGCGGCAGGACATCCAATGCCACTTCATCGACATCAATGACTCGCCGAACATGTTTCGGCGGCTCGCTGACGTCGGCATCACCACCAAGGAAGCCTGCGGCAACACGGTGCGCAATGTCACCTGCTGCCCCAACGCCGGCGTGTGCCGAGACGAGCCCTTCGACGTGACGATGCACGCCTGGGCGATGGCGTACTTCCTGCTCCGTCACCCGGACGCCCAGAACTTCGGCCGCAAATTCAAGATTGCGTTCTCCGGCTGCGAGGACAACGCCTGCGGCTTGGCGCGCTTGCATGACCTGGGCGCGGTGGCCGTGCTGCGGGACGGCGTGGAAGGCTTCCAGGTGTGGGTCGGCGGCGGGCTGGGCGCGCTGCCCTATCAGGCGAAGCTCTACAGGGACTTCGTGCCGGCGCAGGAGATGCTTCCGCTGGCGCAGGCGATCGCGCGAGTCTTCGGTCGCGACGGCGAGAAGGCCAACCGCGCCAAGGCCCGCATGAAGTTTCTGATCGAGAAGGTCGGCTTTGACGAGTTCAAGAAGCGCGTCGAGGAAGAGCGCGCGAAGTTGCCGTTCGACCCGGCCTGGGAGGCTCAGCTCGACAAGGCTCGCGCCGCTCTGTCGGACCAGCCGCTGAAGAACCCTTCGGAGCTGAAGGTTTCCGAGAACGCCGATCCGGGCCTGCTGCGCTGGCTGGACTCGAACGTCACGCCGCAGAAGCAGAACGGCTACTCGATGGTGGAGGTATTCCTGCCGCTGGGCGACATCAGCTCGGACCAGATGCGGGCGCTGGCGGACTTGTGCCGCGAGCACGTGAAGGACACCGTTCGCTTGACGGTGAGCCAGAACATCATGGTGCGCTGGGTGCCAAACGGCGATTTGCCCGCCGTCTATGAGGCGCTCAAGGCGCTGAAGCTGGCTGAGCTGGGCGCCAGCCGCCTAAAGGACGTCACCGCTTGCCCGGGCACGGATTCGTGCAAGCTCGGCATCTCGTCGTCGCGCGGCTTGGCGGCCGTGCTGCACGAGAAGTTCTCCAACGGCATGAGCGATCTGGCCGAGCGCAAGGACCTAAAAATCAAGATTTCGGGCTGCTTCAACTCCTGCGGCCAGCACCACATTGCGGACCTGGGCTTCTTCGGCTCGGTGCAGCGGAAGGGCCAGTACGCGGCTCCGGTCTTCCAGGTCGTGCTGGGCGGCACCACGGACGGCAACGCCAAGACGTACGGCCTGGCGGTAGGCAAGGTCCCCGCCAAGCGCGTGCCCGAAGCGATCCGCCGGCTGACCGAGGTGTACGATCGGGAAAAGGAAGGCGTGGAGACGTTCAGCGAGTTCGTGGAGCGCGTGGGAAGAGCTCACCTGAAGGACGCGCTGGCGGACTTGGCGGAGTTGCCGACCTTCGAGGCCGACCCGGACTTCTACAACGACAACCGCCAGTCGTGGGAGTACAAGAAGAGCGTCGGCGTGGGCGAGTGCGCCGGCGAGGTGGTGGACCAGGCCGAGTTCCTGCTCAACGACGCCGACCGCTTGAACTTCGAGGCGACGGTGGCGTTGGAGTCGGGCCGCTCCGCCGAAGCCTCCGAGAAGGCTCTCGAAGCGCAGCACAAGGCCGCCGACGCGCTGCTGTTCACCCGCGGACTGTGGATCAGCGACAACTACGACCGCGTCGGGGAGTTCAAGAAGCACTTCTACGAGACGGGAGTTTTCTGGAAGCCGTTTGCGGAGAACTACTTCCGGTCGGCCGCCGAGACCAACGGACACGACCTGGAGGTGGCCCGCAAGCGGGTGGAAGAGGCCACGCTGTTCATCGAGGCCGCCCAGGACGTCTACAGCCAAGCCGGCTCCTAGCAGCGGAATCTCGGCCACATTGACGGGACGGCGGGCCGGACCGGATAGGGTCGCGGCCCGCGGCCCAGCCGGAAGCGGACGCCAGACAGGTTTCAACGACATTCATGGATCTTCAACGCATCGACCTCAAGGTTTTCCTCGACGCCCCCGCCGGCGCCAAGCTCGAGCCCGTCTTGTCGGTCTTTCACCGCTGGGGGCGGCAGACCGATCACCCGTCGGATTGGGTGGATTTGGCCGACTACGGTCACATGCAGCACGGCCCCGCCATGCTGATGGCGGGTAAGCGCGACCGCGTCGCCGTAGACACGAACCTGCCGGAGGCCGGTATTCTGCTGCAAACCCAAAAAGGGCTGGAGGGCTCGATCGAAGAGCGCTTCGTGGAGGCCTTCCGGCGGCACCTGGGGCTTTCCGCAGAGCTCGTCGGCGAGCCGGAGTGGCCGACGGCGCTGCGAGTCCGGGGCGGAGACTGGCTGGTGACGATCAATGACCGGTTGGGCTTCCCGAACACCGACGCGACCGATCAGGCCGTGCGGGCCGGCTTGGTGGCTGCGCTGGATCGCCTGTTCGGCGACATGGGCTACGCGCTCGAGCGGGACACGGACCCGCAACGTCGGTACGCCTACCGCGTCCGCGTCGAGGGCGATCCCACGCTGTCGGAGCTTCGCGCCAAGCTCGGCTAGGCGGGCGGTATCATGGCGGGTTCGCCGCCATGAGCCACAACATCAAAGACCTCGTCGCCGAATTGCGGGACTTGGAGGACAAGCTCCGAGAAGCTCTCTACGAGCAGAAGACGCGCGAGCTGTTCTCGATCGACGGGCTGAAGATCCGGTTCGACCCAGATGTCGCGAAGGAGCACCGCTCGCGGATGAAGGGGGTTTGGGGCTGGTTCTGGGCCAGCCGGCCGCAGAACATCCTGTCGGCCCCGTTCATCTACGGCATGGTCGGGCCGATGGCTTTGTACGACCTGTTCCTGTCGCTCTATCAGGCGATCTGCTTTCCGCTGTACGGCATCCCGAAGGTTCGCCGCTCCAGCTACATTCGGATCGACCGCCACCACCTGGGCTACTTGAATCTGGTGGAGCGGCTCAACTGTATCTACTGCGGGTACGGCAACGGCCTGCTGGCCTACGCCGCAGAGATTACCTCTCGAACCGAGCAGTACTGGTGCCCCATCAAACACGCCCACAAGCTGCTGGGGACGCACACGCGCTACGCGCACTTCCTGGACTACGGCGACGCTGAGGACTACCCGGAGCGGCTGGAGGAAATGCGGCAGAAGCTCCGGGAGGAGGCGTAGCGCCCCATGCAGGCTCAAATCCGGGGACGCGGCCGTCCGCCGGGTCCCGCCCCTCGGCCCTGGCGCCGGTTGTCCCCGCCGGCGATCTTTCCGTAGGCCTCCATGCCCAGGTAGTACGGGAAGGCGCCACGCCCGTCCTCCCCGATGGTGGCGAAGTAGGCGTAGGTCCCTTGCGGATACCCCGGCGTGACCCTGAAGCGGCCATTGTGCGAGTCGAGGTCGCCGAGGCCCTCCACAAACTCGTAGTCCTCGACGAAGAAGCCGAGGGGATAGCGCAGGTCCACAGGCGGCCCCGTGTCTTCCGGACTGAGCACGGTCCCGTCCGGGAGAGCGATGCGGGTCGTCATCTCGCGCAGCCGGTAGCTGGAGGCGATGCGGCGGACTCCGCCGGAGCCGTCCGGGTGGGCGAAGCCGTAGGGACCGTAGATCGGGTAGCCGTCGAAGGCGTAGCCGATGATGGGCGAGTGCGATTGGGGCGAAGCGGCCCCGAGCTGTTCGAGCAGGGCAGGGGGGAGCTGGTGATGGTGGTAGGCGCCGGCGATGAAGCGCGTCCCCGGGATGACCGCGCCGCCGCTGGGGCTTGGGTGGCCTAGGGAGGCGTCGTGTCCGGCCGCTCGTGCCACCACGGCATTTTGGTTCCAGACGCCTCGGTTGCGATAGGAGAAGGCGTCCAGCGGGTTGTAGATCGGCACGCCATTCACGAGAGTCCCGATGGGGCCCAGGCTCGTGCGCTGCGGATCGCGGGCGGGCTCGGGCTCCAGGGGAATTCGGAACAGCCAGTGGCGATCGGACGGAATGGAGGGGTTGCGGTCTCCAAAAGGCCCGACCGGGTAGGACGGAACGCCGGTGGAGTGCACCAGGAGTGTTCCGTGCTGGGTTTCCACCTTCTGGATGTCCGCCGCAATCCGGTTCACGACGGCGTCGATGGCGGGGTCGGGGCTGCGGCCGGTGCGTCCGTCTTCGTTGAGGAGCCACGGCCGCAGAGCTGGGTCCGCGATCCCCGTCCGGGCGGCGGTCCCGGCCAGGGCGGCTCCAAACAGCAGGACGAGAAACAGGCGTCTTGGCATGGCTGTGTTAGGGACGAGGAGGGAGCGGCTTCGTTACGAGGGCGACGGTAAAGGGTTTGTCAAAAGAGACCGGCCGCTATACTGGCCCCTATGCGAACCCTCATCGCGTTTTCCCTCTTGTTGTGCGCCTCCATGTCGGCCGAGTGGCGCCAGTGGCGGGGTCCGGCCCGGGACGGTCACTCGACGGAAACGAACCTGCTAAAGGAGTGGCCCGAGGAGGGCCCGAAACAGCTCTGGCAGGTCCAGAGCCTGGGCGAAGGATACGCTTCCTATTCCGTGGCGGACGGTCGGCTGTTCACGCAAGGCCAGATCGGTGGCCGGCAGACCCTCATCGCGCTCGACGTCGATACCGGCAAGACTCTCTGGACGCTGCCGCATGGCGATACGTTCTCCAACGACCGCGGCAACGGCCCGCGCGGGACGCCGACGATTGACGGCGAAAGGGTCTACGCTCTGGGCGGCGACGGCAACCTGATCTGCGCCGAGGCGGCGACCGGCAAAAAGATCTGGGAGGTCAACCTGCTCAAGAAGTTCGGCGGGTCGAACATCACCTGGGGGCTGAGCGAGTCTCCGCTGATCGACGGCGAGAAGCTGATCGTCAACGCCGGCGGCCCCGGCGCCAGCGTGGTGGCGCTCAACAAGCAGGACGGCAGCCTGATCTGGAAGTCGGAGAGCGACGAGGCCGGCTACTCCTCGGCTGTGGCTGCGGAGGTCGGCGGGGTTCGCCTCTACGTGGTGTTGACCGGCGAGGCGGCCATCGGCCTGCGCGCCGACGACGGTAAGCTGCTGTGGCGCTATGCGCAGGTCTCCAACAAGACCGCCAACATCGCCACGCCCATCGTCAGCGGCGACTTGGTCTTCGTTTCCACCGACTACGGCACCGGCTGCGCGCTGCTTCGCATGAAGCCCGCCAACGGCGGCGTGAGCATCGAGGAGGTCTACTTCAACCGGGACATGCGCAACCACTACTCGAGCTCGGTGCTGGTGGACGGCTATCTGTACGGCTATTCCAGCCGCATCCTGACCTGCATGAAGCTCGACACCGGCGAGGTGATGTGGCAGGACCGCAGCGTGGGCAAAGGCCAGGTGATCTACGCCGACGGGCTACTCTACCTGCAAGGCGAGGATGGGGCCGTGGGGCTGGCCGAGGCCACGCCGGAAGCCTACAAGGAAATCTCCCGCTTCGAAATCGGCCGCGGGAACTACCCGACCTGGACGCTGCCGGTGATCGCCGGCGGTCGGCTGCTCATTCGCGACCAGGGGATGCTGACGGCTTACGATATTCGGGCGCGCTGAGGTTCGGTGGGGCGCTTTGTTTTTCAGCGTATAAAACGTAAGCTTGGCTGATGGAAATTGAAACGGCGGCCATCGTAGAGCTGCTGCTGTTGTTGCTCATCGCGGCGTCGCTGATCGCCATGGTCACGCGGCGCCTGCAGATCCCCTATACGATCGCGCTGGTCTTCGGCGGCTTCCTCATCGACGTCTTTCACCTGCCGATCGTCGAGCG
Organism: Acidobacteriota bacterium; assembly: GCA_016125275.1. GTDB lineage: Bacteria > Acidobacteriota > Terriglobia > Bryobacterales > UBA6623 > RI-231. Next base: position 300,485 of record WGMB01000018.1, read on the forward strand.
AATGGGGCCGGAGGGCTCCACCGCGGGCTGGTTGACGCCGGAGATCATCTTCATGGTTTTCCTCCCGGGGCTCCTGTTCGAGGCCGGCATCAACATCAACGTCCGCAAACTGCTGGAGAACCTGGCGCCGATTCTGACGATCGCGATCTTCGGGGTGCTGATCGCGACGCTGGTGACGGGGTACGCGGTGCACCGGCTCACCGGGCTGGAGTTGCTGCCGGCGATGGTCTTCGGTGCGCTGATCTCGGCGACGGACCCGATCTCGGTACTGGCGCTGTTCAAGCAGCTCGGTGTTTCCAAGAGGCTGTCGACGATCGTTGAGGGCGAGAGCCTGTTCAATGACGGCACGGCCGTGGTGCTGTTCCAGATACTGCTGGCGGCGACGGCCACCGGCGACATCGAGCCCGGCGAAGGCATTGGCCGGTTCTTCGTTGTGGCGCTGGGCGGCCTGGCGATCGGGCTGACGCTGGCGTACGTAGCCAGCAGGGTCACAGCGCACGTGGACGACCCTCAGATCGAGATCACGCTGACGACGATTGTGGCCTACGGCTCGTTTCTGCTGGCCGAGCATCTGCACTTGTCGGGCGTGATCGCCACGGTGGGAGCAGGACTGACCATCGGCAACTTCGGCGCGCAAGTCGGCATGAGCTCGCGGACGAAGGTTGCCGTGTGGAGCTTTTGGGAGTACGTCGGCTTTGTGATCAACTCGCTGGTCTTTCTGCTGATCGGCATCGAGGTGCACATCGTGGACCTGCTTGGCTACTGGCAGCCGATCCTGCTGGCGATTGCGGCCACGCTGGTGGGCCGAGTCCTCTGCGTCTACACCCTGACGCCGGTGGTGAATCGCTTCACCGAACCGGTTCCCACGAGCTGGCAGCACGTGCTGACCTGGGGCGGGGTCCACGGCGGCGTCTCGATCGCCTTGGCGTTGAGCCTGACCATGGACTTTCCGGAGCGGGGGCTGATTCTCGCCATGACGTTCGGCGTGGTGGCGTTCTCGATCGTCGTGCAGGGGCTCACCATCAGTCCGTTGATGCGGTGGTTGGGGATCTCCATGGGGGACGAGGACGAGTACGATCAGATTCGCGTGCGGCAGATGGCGGTGGCCTCGGCGCAAACCGAGCTCGAAGCCTTGCGGAACCGACAGATCCTGACCGGGCCGGTGTACCAGAAGCTGCGGGCGGAGCTCGAACAGGCGCAAGCCCAGGTGGAAGACCGGGTGCAAACGTTGCACCAGGAGAACGCCCACTGGGCCGAAGAAGAAGAGCGCGTCGCCCGCTCGCAACTGATTCGAGCGGAGAAAGCGGCTATCCAGCGGGCCGTCACGGACGGCTTGATTTCCGGTCACACCGCCGAAGAGATGGCCGCCAAGGCGGACCAGCAACTCGAGAAGCTGGTGGGGCCTCCGGGGCACTGATCGTAACGAATCGTCCATCGTGCGGCTCTACCCTCCAGACGCCGGCCACGCCGGCGCCAAGAGGAGATACCAGCACGATGCGACGAATCGATTTCTTTTGGACTCTGACCGCCGGAGCCCTCGCCGTCGGGTTGGCGGCCTGCGAGAAGAAGGACGCCGGCGACCACCTGGAAGACGCCGTGGAGGACATCGGCGACGCCGCCGACGATGCGGCCGATGAAGTCGGCGACGCGGTCGATAAAGCCACCGACAAGTAGTCAGCTCAACTGTTCTTTCGGCGCATTGCGCTGACCGGCCTATTGCGGATATGCTTGCCGTTGCGGCGGAGCGGGGAGGCTCGGCCGCAACGGATTTCCGCCATGTATACCTGGAATGCGAGCGGCGAAGAAAGCGCCGTGCTTTACGTGGGAGAGGTCGTTCGCAATCTGTTGATCACCAACGACTGTCCCCGCAAGCTGCGGATTCGGCTCGACGACGAGCCCAACAACGAGTATTCGTTGCTTCCGCAATCTTCCGGCATTTTCTCCGCCGCCAAGGTGGTGGTCGTATTCCCCGGGCAGGGCACGACCGTGTGGGGCCGCTTCAACCTCGTGGAGTGAGGTCCCAAGGCCCCCTACTTTTTCCGTAGCTCTTCGGCCCGAGCCATGATGCGCGCTTCCTGTTCGCGCAACTCCGGCGTCATCATGTCGCCGAAATCATCCATCGTGAAGATCGGGCGAATCTCGATGTCCGAAGAGCTCTCCATGGGGCTCGGACAGCGCTTGACCCACTCGATGGCGTCCTCCATCGACTTCACTTCCCAGATCCAGAAACCGGCGACGAGCTCCTTGGTTTCAGCGAACGGGCCGTCGATGACGGTGCGATCGTCCCCGTCGAAGTGGACGCGCGCGCCCTTCGAGGTTGGATGTAGCCCATCGCCGGCCAGCATCACGCCGGCGTTGACGAGCTCCTCGTTGAAGCGGCCCATCGCCGTCAACAGCTCCTGACCGGGCATTTGGCCGGCTTCGGACTCCGGGGTCGCTTTGACCATGACCATGACTTTCATTGCGAATGATCTCCTTGCGTGGCGTTGATAGCGCGCCCACGGAACTGGCCCGGGACCGCGCTCTGGAATACCGACGCGCAGCGCGCCTCGAGATCGACACGCGCCGCCCCAAACTGCCGAAAAGTTCTCCGGAAGCCGCCTAGGAGAAGTGGTACAGGCCCTGCTCGTTATCCCAATAGACCTTCTTGTTGTTGCGGTAGCTCAGCGTCGCCAAATGCCCTGTGACCGCCGCCTGATGTCCCACGATCGCAGGGCAGTTCAGCTCGGCTTTGCCCTGGATGGCGTCTAGGAAGTTGCGCAAGTGGTCGTCGGTGGGATTGCCCTGGCCGAAGTCCTTCTGGTCGTTGAAGTGCATTTCCGGCGCGGGCTTCTGCCCCTTGCTCACCTGGCGGGGGTTTTCGCCGTAGACGTAGAGGTCGGACAGGTTCTTGATGAACATGGAGCCGTTGCGGCCCAGCAGCTCCTCTCCGTAGCCCCAATGGGCGTTGGAGAAGGCGACCGAGTAGTTGACGTGAAAATCCTTGGGGTACTCGAAGGCGGCCGTGATGGTGTCCGGCACCTCGCGCCCGTCGTGCCAGGCGTGCACGCCGCCGTTGCACATCACGGACTTGCAGTAGGTGCGGCCGGTGATCATGTGCAGGGCGTCGGTCTGGTGCACCAGTAGATCGGTGGAGATGCCGCCGGAGTAGTCCCAGAAGAGCCGCCACTGGAAGTAGCGCTCCTTGTTGAACTCGGTCTCAGGGGCGTCGCCGAGGAACTTTTGGTAGTCGGTGTTGGACGGGTCCGCGTCGGCCGGAATGTCGTAGCGCCAGGCCGGGTTGGAGTTCGGGCTGTTGCGGTACCAGTAGGCGCGGGCGTAGACCACGTCGCCCAGCACGCCGGACTCGTAGATCTCCTTGGCCTTGGCGTAGATCTTGGAGCTGCGCCGCTGGGTGCCGACCTGGAACTTCTTGCCGCTGGCCTCGACGGCTTCCAGAATGCGGAAGCCTTCCTCGATCGTATGCGTGAGCGGCTTCTCGCAGTAGACGTGCTTGCCGGCCTGCAGCGCCGCGATCGCCATGTCACGATGCAGGTGCTCGGGCGTCATGATGACGATGGCGTCGAGGGCGGGGTCCTCGATCATCTTGTAGTAGTCGTCGTAGGTCTCCGGCGACGGCTGTCCCTTGGAGACGAGGTCGTCCTTCATCTTCGCCAGCCGCGGCGCATAGGCGTCGCAGATCGCCTTCATATAGGCGTCGCCTTTGGCGACGTCGGCCATGGTGAAGATGTGTTTGCCGCCGCGGTTGCCGAGCCCGACCCAGCCGATGGCGATCTTGGACCCCGACGTCTGGGCGCTCAGAAACGCCGGCGCAGCGGCCGCAGCCGCAGAGGCGGCGACGAACGTGCGGCGGGAAACCGCGGACTCAGGGGCTGTGGATTCAGGCTTCGACGAGGTAGACATGGATTGGCAAGCTCCGTTAAGGCTCCGATGAGGATACCAAGCGCCCCCGAGGCGGGCAAGACGAGAAGCCCCGGCGAACTACAATGAAGCCTTGGCGGCGATGAAGCTCAAAGTTCTATTTTTCGGTCAGTTGCGCGACGTGGTGGAGAAGTCCGAGGATGCCTTGGAGCTGCCTCCCGGCGCCACCATGGAAACTCTGTGGCGGCGCTACGCGTCCGAATATCCGAAGCTGCGCGAGATGGCTTCTTCCATCGCGATGGCCCGCAATCAGCAGTTCGTGGAGGCCGCCGAGCCGTTGTCGGACGGCGACGAGGTGGCTTTCATGCCTCCCGTCAGCGGGGGCTCGGGCTGGATTGCTGCGCGGGCGCTGCCGAGACAGTTCTACGCCATCACCCGCGAGCCGCTCGACTCGCGCCCGCTGGTCTCGATGTTGCAGGGCGACCACGACGGCGCCGTGATCACCTTTGAGGGCGTCACGCGCGACAACACCAAGGGCCGCAAGACGCGCTATCTGGACTACGACTGCTACCCGCAGATGGCCGTTGCCAAAATGGTCGAGATCGGCGGCGAGCTCTTGCGGGACCACCCGATCAACGCCGTGGGCATGATTCACCGGGTCGGCAAGCTCGAGATTCGGGAAGCGAGCGTGGCGATCGTGGTCTGCTCCGCGCACCGCCAAGCCGCCTACGACGCCAGCCTGGAAGCGATCAACCGGCTCAAGAAGCTCGTACCGATCTGGAAGAAGGAGTACTTCGAGGACGGCGAGGTGTGGGTGGAGGGCGGTTGGGAAGACGGCGTGCCGCGCGCCGCGGGTGGGTCCGCGTGAGAATTCCGGCGAGCGTACGCTGGCTCGGCGCCGCGGCGCTGCTGGTTTCGCTCGCCTTTGGGCAGGAGCCGGAAGAGGCGACCTTCCGCTCGGACGTGCGGCTGGTCAACCTGCTGGTGACCGTGAAGGACGCCAAGGGAGTACCCATCGGCGGTTTGTCGCCGGAGAATTTCCGCGTTCTTGACAATGGAGATTCTCGCGAGATCCGCGTCTTCGAGCGGCGTACCGACCGGCCGCTGTCCATCGTGCTGCTGGTGGACGCCAGCCTCAGCACCGGCGTTCTGATCGACTACGAACGAAATTCCGGTAAGCGCTTTGCCGCCAACGTCTTCGGAGACGGATCGCACCCGGACGACCGGATGGCAGTGATGAAGTTCTCCGAGGGCGTGGACCTGCTGGCGGACTTCACTCGCTCGGAGCGGTCGATCGGCCGCGGCCTGGAACGGCTGAAGCCGCAGACCGGCACGTCGCTCTACGACGGCGTGCTGTTGGCGTCGGAGGAGTTGGAGCGGCGGCCGGGCCGCCATGTGATCGTGCTGATCACCGACGGTGGCGACACCACCAGCTACTCGACTTATATGCAGGCCCTGGAGGCTGCCCAGGCCGCCGATGCGGTGATCTACTCGCTGACCGTGCTGCCGGTAAAGGCGGACGCCGGCCGAAACATCGGCGGCGAGCACACGCTGGAGCTGTTTGCCCAGAACACCGGCGGCGTGGCGTTCGTGGAGGTCGGTGAGGAAGCCCTCAACCGGGCGTTCGACGAGATCCTCGAGAACCTGAGGACCCAGTATCTGATCGGATACTATCCGCCCGAGCACACTGACCCGAAGACCCGCTTTCGGCGGGTGGAGGTGCAGGTAGATGTGCCGAACACGAAAGTTCTGGCGCGGTCGGGTTACTATGTACCCGAGGAACGCCGGATTTTGACACCCAACGACACGAATCGGGACGTGAGTATCACGCCGAAGGGTCAAAAGGGTTGGCGGACCGTCGATGGTTCGGCGGCGCCCGCTCCTCAGGAGGCCCCGAAGCCATGATGCGTCCCCCGCGAAGAACCGATGGCCCCCGCCGCAGCGACGGACGGGGTGGAGGCCCGCCCTCCGGGCGAGGCCCGGGCAAGGGCAGACCACCGCAAAGGGCGCGCAAGGGACCGAAGAAGCTCTCGGGGACTACGCTGGCCGAACACGCCTACTGGAACCGCGTGATCGAGGCCAAGATGCGCATCCGGGCCACGCTCAAGACGCGCGACGAGGTCGAGGGAACCGTCGAGTATTTTGACTCGAACTTCATCCGATTGACGCGCGAGGGCGAGCCCAATCTGTTCCTCTATAAGGGGGACATCCTCTATGTCGCCGAGCTCGGCGACGCCTGAGGCCCCTCCGCAACGTCATGAATACAGACTATTTAACCGTAGCGAGCGAAATCGCTCGCGAAGCCGGAGCGTTGCTCCGCGAGTACCTCGAGAAGGGCGTCGCCGTCGAGTACAAGGCGAAGTTCGACGTGGTGACGGCGGCCGACCGGGCGTCGGAGAAGCTGGTCGTCGACCGCCTGCGCAACCGGTTTCCGCGGCACACGATCCTGGGTGAGGAAGGCTTCGGCGTCGACAACGGCTCGGAGTACATCTGGCACATCGACCCGCTCGACGGGACCACGAACTTCTCGCACGGCTACCCGATCTTCGCGGTGAGCATCGGATTGGAGAAGAACGGCGAGAGCGTCGTGGGCGTCGTCTACGACCCGACGCGGGAAGAGTTCTTCGCGGCCGAGGCCGGTTCGGGAGCGTACCTCAACAATCGCCGGATGCGGGTTTCGAAGGTCGAAAAGCTCGAGGACGGGCTGTTCGCGACGGGCTTCCCGCCGGCGAACCGGACCTCCAACCGCAACGTCCACAACTTCTACCAGTTCTCCGTGTTGACGCATGGGACGCGCCGAGCCGGTTCGGCCGCGCTCGACATCTGCTCCGTGGCCGCCGGGCGGCTGGAGGGATTTTGGGAGCTCGGCCTCAAGTCCTGGGACGTCTCCGGCGGCGTGACGATCCTCAAGGAGGCCGGCGGCAAGGTGAGCGACATGCAAGGAGGAAAGTTTCTATCGGGCGGACCGCACCTGACGGTCTCCAACGGCCTGGTCCACGAACAGATGCTGGAGATCTTCCAGTTGGTGGCCGAAGGCCGCCCGCCGGCGCCGGTGCCGCCGGCCGTAGGGTGACCGTTTTGCGCCATTTTCGAGCGAGAATGTTCCTTGCTTCGCAGGGCTGTCGGTGGTAGGCTGTTGAGTTTAGGCGTCTTAGCGCTGCGGCCTTCCTCGGCTCAAAAAGACCAAGGGGAATCAACCACATATGGATCGTATTGTTGATCTCGTGCGCAAAAAGCGCGACGGAGACGAGCTGAACCTCGAAGAGATGGAGCGGCTCATCAACGGCTACACTCGCGGCGAGATCCAGGACTATCAGATGGCGGCCTTTTTGATGGCCGGTTCTTGCAACGGATTTAGCGAAGGCGAAGCGGCTTCGTTGACGGCGGCCATGCTCCGCTGCGGTCAACGCGTCGAGCTCGGCGACCTGACCCGGCCCAAGGTCGACTGTTTGTCGACCGGCGGCGTGGGCGACAAGGTCGGGCTGATCGCGGCTCCGATCGCCGCCGCGGCCGGGCTGGCAGTGCCGATGATCGTGGAAGCGGGCATCGGGCACGTGGGCGGAGCCCTCGACAAGCTCGGTTCGATTCCGAACTTCCGCACCAATCTCAGCCTCGACGAGTTTCAAGACACCGTGTCGCGGCTCGGATTGGCCTTTGCAGGACAAAGCAACGAGCTCGCTCCGGCGGACAAGAAGCTGGCCGCCCTGCGCGACGCCACGGCGACCGTCGACTCGCTGGCGCTGATCGCCGCCTCGGCCATGTCGAAGAAGATGGCGGAAGGGCTCGACGGGCTGGTGCTGGACGTGAAGGTCGGCCGCGGCTCGCTGCTCTCCGGACGCACCGAGGCCCGGCGGCTGGCGCAGTTGATGATCACCATCGGACGGCGCATGGACCTGAAGATCCAGGCCCTGCTGACCGACATGGATCAGCCGCTGGGCTACACCGTCGGCAACGCTCTGGAGATCATGGAAGCGTCGCAGACGCTGCAGGGTTCGGGGCCGCCGGACCTGACCGGTCTGGCCGTGGAGATTGCCGCCCGCATGATCTTTGTCGGCAAGTCCGACATGTCGATCGAAGCGGCCAGGGCGTTGGCGCAGCAACAGATCGCAGACGGCTCGGCCTTCAACCTGCTGCTGCAGGTGATCGAAGCGCAGGGCGGCGACGCGAACGCGCTCACGCAGTTCGAGCTGCTGCCGAACGCCTCGGGCGAGCATCTGATCACTTCGCCCCGCGAAGGCTACATCAGCCGCATCAACGCCGACGACATCGGCCGCGCGGCGGTGCTGCTGGGCGCGGGCCGCGACCGCATGGACGATACGATCGACCCGGCCGTGGGCATCATTCTGCAGGCCAAGGTCGGCGACATCGTGCAGGCCGGCCAAGGCCTGTGTGCGCTGTACTACACCGACGAGACGCATCTGGCCGAGGCCGTGCAGCTCGTTGAGGACGCCTTCCGCCTCTCGGCCAAGCAGCCGGAGCAACGGGACCTGGTGCTGGACCTGGTCCAGTAGCCGGGGGCGGGCCTCCATAATCGACGCCCGGCCGTCGCTGCTCGCGGCGGCCGGGCTTTTCACTCCCGGGGGGATCAGCGAACGATGGGCCTGGTCGGAATCGCAGCCATCCTGGCCGCCAGCTACGGACTCTCAGCCAACCGTGCGCGGATCGGCTGGAGAGCGGTCGGCTGGGGTCTCGCGTTACAGGTCGGTTTGGCGCTGCTGGTGTTGAAGACGCCTTTCGGCGTCGTCTTCCAGGTCGTCGGACGCGGCTTCAACCAAACGATGGCCTACGCGGAGCAGGGCAGCGGCTTCGTGTTCGGCGAGCTCGGGCGATCGAGCGGCCCGCAAGGCGTGGTGCTGGCCTTCCAGGTGCTGCCTCTGATCATCTTTGTGGCGTCTCTGTTCGCGGTGCTCTACTACCTCGGCGTGATGCAGTTGGCGCTGCGCGGGATGGCTTGGGTGATGCAGAGGAGCCTTGGGGTGAGCGGCGCGGAGGCGCTGAACGTGGCGGCCAATGTCTTCATGGGGCAGAACGAGGCGCCGTTGACGATCCGGCCTTACCTGGACAAGCTCACGCGCTCCGAGCTGATGACCTTGATGACCGGCGGCATGGCGACGATCTCCGGGGCTCTGATGGTGGCCTACGCCCAGATCGGCAAGGCGCCGGTGGAGAATCTTCTGACGGCCGTGGTGATGACGGCGCCAGCCGCGATCGCGTTGGCGAAGGTTTTCGAGCCGGAGACGAGCGTCCCCGAGACCCTGGGCGGCATCCCCAAGAGCTCGGCCGTCGACGACCGCAACGTGATCGACGCGGCGGCGCGCGGGGCGGGGGAGGGGCTGATGCTCTCTCTCTACGTGGGAGCGATGCTCGTGGCCTTCATCGGCCTGATCGCGCTGCTCAACGGCGTCGTCGGGGGCGTGAAGGAGTGGACAGGGCTCGGCTGGTTGCCCGGAGACGTCCAGACGGTGCTGGGCTGGATCTTTGCGCCGGTGGCCTTCGCGCTGGGAGTGGACTGGTCCGACGCCGGCGTGGTGGGGAACCTGCTGGGCACCCGGGTGGTGCTGAACGAGTTCATCGCCTACGTCGAGCTGGGGCAGTTGCGGGAGACGCTGCAGCCCCGCTCGTTCCTGATCGCGGGCTACGCCCTGTGCGGATTTGCGAACCTGGGTTCTATCGGCGTGCAGTTGGGCGGAATCGGCTCGCTGATTCCCGAACGGCGCCGGGAGATGGCCGAGCTGGGCCTGCGCGCGATGGTCGCCGCTACGTTTGCGAACTTCTTGACGGCCGCGATTGCCGGACTGCTGATTTGACGCGATGCTTGATTCGAAAACAGCCATAGAGGCCCTGGTTTGCTTTCTGTCGGGGGCCATTCCGTTCGCCGTGATCGCCATGTGGGGATCGGGCGTGGACATCCGCAAGGTCGGCTCGGGCAACCCCGGCTTCAACAACGTCCTGCGCGTGAACAAGGGCCGGGCCGTGCTGACGCTGATCGGCGACATGGCCAAGGGCTACCTGCCGTTGCTGGCCTTCTATGATCCGGCGCACGACCCGCAGTGGCACGGTTGGCTGTTCGCCTTCGCGGCGGTGTTCGGGCACTGCTACTCGCCGTTCCTGAAGTTCAACGGCGGCAAAGGCATTGCGACCTCGGCGGGCGTCATGCTGCGGCTGTTCCCCTTCTGGGCGCTGCTGGGGCTGGGCTTCTTCGTGGCCGTGAGGCTCTCGGCCAGCCGCCTGGGCTGGAGGGAGGGAGGCGCCGCGGCGTCGCTGGCGACGTGGATCTTCTTCTCCGGCGTGCTGTGGCTGCGCGAAACGCCACTGGACGCCAAGAACGCCGCCCTGATGACGGTGTTCGTCGCTTGGCGCCATCAGGCGAACATCCGCCGGATGTTCGCCGCCTGAGGCGCTGCGGGAACCTGTCGATGCGAGTCGCCTTCTACGATTTCGACGGCACCCTTGTGGGCAGCAACGTCGTGACGCGCTATTTCTTCTTCGCCCGCCGCGCGCCGGGCTGGTTCGACCGGGTCCGTCGATCGACGATCGTGGTGGGCGGGCTGCCCTACTGGCTGTGGCTCGACGGCCGGTCGCGGCTGCTGTTCAACGAGATCTTCTATCGCGAGTACAGGGGCTTGAGCGAGGCCTGGTTGCGCGAGACGGCCGAAAGGCTCTATGACGAAGAGATACGTCCTTCGGTGTACGCCGGCTCGCGGGAGCTGGTGGACAGCGACCGCAAGGAGGGCTTTGAGCCCGTGCTGGTGACCGGCGGCCTCGATTTTGCGGTGGGACCGGCCGCAAAGAAGTTGGGTTTTGAGACGATGTTGGCGAATCGCATGATCTTTCGGGACGGCATGGCGACGGGCGAGTTGGAGCGGCCTTTGCTGGCGGAGGCCGGCAAGGTCGAGGCGATGGAAGAGTTTTGCCGTCGTTATAATGTCGATACCGCCGCGTCGAAGGCGTATTCGGATAGCTATTCGGATGCGCCCATGTTGGAGTGCGTCGGCCGACCGGCCGCGGTCAACCCGGACCGTCGGCTGAAGGCGCTGGCCGCTGAGCGCGGCTGGCCTGTCTTGAGAACGAAGGGACGCTGACGATGGCAGCCACGACCGTTCATCCCATCCCAGCCCACGCCGAATACGAGTTTGGCGACCCCACGCCCAACGCGGTGGGGCGGGCGGCTCTGGTTTCGCATTCGCAGTGCGTGGTCCGGCTGAGCCAGGACTCGCGGCCGCGGCTGCTGTGGTCCGGCGAGGACTTGCTGCGGGTGAAGCTGCCGGCGGGGAGCCGCGTGGTCTATCCCAAGCCGACGATTCCGCCGCTCAAGGACCGCGACGGTGCGATTCGCTACGCTCTCGAGAATCCAGAGGAGATGGCGCCGTTCACCGACCACCTCCGCCCGGGCATGAAGGTGACGGTGGCGATCGACGATATTTCGCTGCCGCTGCCGAAAATGAACAAGCCGGATATCCGGCAATCCGTCCTACAGATCGTGCTCGAGACGCTGGCCGAACACGGCGTGACCGACGTCGAGATCATCATCGCGACGTCGTTCCACCGGCGCATGGAGCCCTTCGAGATCCGCTGGCAGGTCGGCGCAAAGATCTTCGACGCCTACTACCCCGACAAGCTCTACTGCCACGACGGCGAGAAGCCCGACGGCATGGTGGAGTTGGGGGTGACCGAGCTTGGCGAGAAAGTTCGCATGAACCGGCGGGCCGCCGAGTCAGACCTGCTGGTCTACGTGAACATCAACCTAGTGCCGATGGACGGCGGCGGTAAGAGCATCGCCATCGGTCTGTGCGACTACCAGGCTCTGCAGGCGCACCACGACCCGAAGACGATTCGCGAATGCGATAGCTACTTCGATCACAAGCGGTCGGCGCTAACGGCTTCGGCGGACCGTCAGGCGAAGATCATCCGCGAGCACGTGAAGGTGTTTCACATCGAGACGGTCGTCAACAACCAGATGTTCGACCCTCGCATGGCGTTCTTCATGAAGAACGAGGATCGCTGGAACCCTTACGACCGGATGATGGGCGCCATCGCCAAGAAGGGCCTGAGCATGCTCCCTCGCAAGGCCAAGCGGGAGGTGCTGTTCCAAATTCCCGCGCCGTACGGGCTAATCGCGGTCCATGCCGGAGAGACCTGGGCGACCCACCGCAAGACGCTGGCCTACTGCTACCAGCAGTATTGCGTGCCGATCGAGGGCCAAGCCGACGTGGCGATCTTCGGAGTGCCGTTCGTCTCGCCCTACAACGTGAACTCGCCGCTCAACCCGTTGCTGGTGCAGGTGATGGCGCTGGGGTACCTGTTCAACATGTACCGCGGCATGCCGATCGTCAAGAAGAACGGCGTGCTGATCCTGACGCATCCGCTCTACAACGAGTTCTCCAACAAGCACCACCCCTCCTACCACGAGTTCTTCCACAGGGTTCTGCCGGAAACCACGGATTCCTTTACCCTGCAGCGCAAGTACGAGGCGGAGTTCGTGCAGGCGCCCGAATACATTCGCCAGTACCGCGAGGGATACGCTTACCACGGCGTGCACCCCTTCTACATGTGGTACTGGGGCGAGAACGGCCGAGCGCATGTGGGCAAGGTGATCTGCGTCGGAGCCGAGGACAAACACGCGGCTCAGATCATGGGCTGGGAAACGGCGGCGACCATGGAAGAGGCTCTCGAGATGGCTCGTACGTACGTGGGCAGGGAGCCGTCGGTCACGCATATGCATATCCCTCCGATCAACATGGCTGACGTGTCGGGTACGCCGGAGACGCTCGGAGCTGCATGAAGACAATCCTGGTCACGGGCGCGACCGGCTTCTTGGGCCGTTGGTTGCTGGAGACGCTGCGGGAGCGCGAGCCGGACGCGCGGCTGCGCCTGCTGTGCCGGCAGGAGCGTCCGGAGCTGGCAGGAGACAGCGTGGAGGTGGTCGTCGGCGATGTGCAGCGGCGCGACGACGTGGTGCGCGCCTGCATGGGCGTGCAGCAGGTCTATCACCTGGCCGGGCTGGTGGACCGCTCGCCCGCCGGCCACTGGTCGCAATACGAGCTCCACGTGGAGGGCATGCGCAACGTCTGCGAAGCCATGCTGGAGGCGGGAGTCGACAAGGGCGTCTACGTCTCCACCTCGGGCGTGAACGCCGTGGGCCTGGAGCCCGCCGAGCGCAACGAAGAGTCGCCGTACGCCCAGGACGTGATCCACGAGTGGCCGTACTACCTCAGCAAGATCTACGCCGAGAAGCTGGCGCTGTGGTATTGCCGGCACCGCAAGCTGCCCCTCACGATCGTGAATCCCAGCTTGATGTTGGGGCCGGGCGACGAGCGCCGGTCGTCGACGCAAGATGTCGAGCTGTTCCTCAAGGGCCAGATCCTGGTGATTCCCGTCGGCGGGCTGAATCTGGTGGACGTACGCGACGCGGCGCAAGGCTGCTGGCTGGCGATGGAGAAGGGCCGCGTCGGCGAATGCTACCTGCTCGGCGGAGCGAACCTGACGTTTCATGAGTGGATCCTGCGGGCCGCGAAGATCGCCAAGGTCTCGCCGCCGAAGTTGATGATGCCGACCTGGGCCACCATCCTCGGGGCGCGCGTGCTGCGCAAGGTCATGCCCTGGATCGGCAAGAGCTACGATTTCAGCGACGACTCCATCAAGATGAGCGCCGTCTACTGGTATTGCGACACGACGAAGGCTCGCGAAGAGCTGGGCTTCAAGACGCGCGACTCCAACCAGACCCTGCGGGACACGATCGAGTACCTGCGCTCCGGCGCCTGAGCGCGAAACCTTGGGAAAGACCGTCGCCATCGTCAATCCGCGCGCCGGGGGCGGTCGCGGCGCGCGCCGCTGGCCAGCTTTCGAGGCGGCGATTCGGGCTCGGCTCGGCGCCGTGGAGACGCTCTGGACCGAGCGCCCGAACCATGCCACCGAACTGGCGCGGCAAGCCGTGGCCGGCGGCGCCGAGCTCGTCATCGCCGTCGGCGGCGACGGCAGCGTCAACGAAGTCGTCAACGGCCTGTTTCAGGACGGTAGACCGCTGCGCGAAGACGTGCGGCTGGGCTACGTTCCCTTCGGAACCGGGGGCGACCTGCAGCGCAGCCTGCGCCTCCCTACTGAACCGGGGCTGGTGGCCGAGGCTCTGGCCGCCGGTCACGTCTGGCGGATGGACCTGGCCATGGCGCGCCTCACGGGGCACGACGGCCGCCCGGTGGAGCGCTACTTCGTCAATCTGTTGAGCTTCGGCATGGGCGGCGACGTCTCGATCCATGCCAAGCAGAACTTTCTGACGCGCTGGGGAGGCCAAGCGGCCTTCCTCTACGCGACGTTCGCCGTGTTTCTCGGCTATCGCGGCAAGCGCGTGCGACTGCGCCTGGACGACGAGGCGCAGGCCCGCGAATGCTTCATCACAAACATCGCAGTCGGCAACGGCCGCTATCACGGCGGAGGCATGTACCCCTGCCCGGGTGCGGATCTCGACGATGGGCTCCTCGAAGTGACGGTTATCGGCTACCTTTCGATGTGGGAGCTAATTCGAGACATCCGCATGCTCTATTCCGGAAAGGTGTACGAGCATCCCAAGGTCGAGCGCTTCGCGGCGCGAAGACTTGGGGCGGAATCGGACGAAGTGACGCGCATGGAGGTCGACGGTGAAGCGTTGGGGCGCTTACCACTCGACGTTTCCGTGCTGCCGGGGGCTCTGCGGCTGGCGGTTCCCAAGGGTTTCGAGGTGAAACGGGGATGAAGATTCAGCACTGGGGGTTGGCCGTTGCGCTGGCGCTGTGTGCGTCCGCGATGGCCCAAGACGAGGCGTCGCTGGCGCGCGCCCTGGAAGGCAGGTCGGCCGTCGCGCTGGTCGACATGCCGGGCGACGCCGGCGGCGTGGAGGTCTGGCCGGAGAACGCTCCGGCCGTGGACTACAACCAACTCGGCGACCGCATCCGTCGCTACGGGGTGGCGATTCCGCGGGGAACGGCGGCCATGATCACCAAGGTGCGTCTGCGCAAGAAGGAGATCGAGATCCACCTGGGAGGCGGCGGCTACAGCGGTTCCTCCAGCGGTCCGTTCATCCCGACGACGGTGCGTAAGACTCAGCGCGAGAAGCAGCTCGAGTCGGAGCTGAAGATTGTCACCGACCCGATCAAGAAGAAGGAAGTGCGGGAGGAGCTTCGAGACCTGCAGGACGCACGCCGCCGCGAGGAGGCCCAATTGCGGGCCGAGGCCGAGCAGGCCCGCATCCTCCGCGAAGCCGAGGAGCGCGAGCTGCGGGCGCGCGGCGGCTCCCGCTTCAGCCTCCGCTGGCGCGATCCCGTTCCGGCCTCCGCAATGACGGAATCGGCGGTGCTGGCGGCCCTGGCGACCGTGATGGAGCTGGAAGGCTCCGAGCCGCGGACGACCTTCTCCGCGCCCCAGGCGTCGCCAGCGAACCCAATGGCTCTGCGCAAGGGCATGAGCGAAGACGATGTGGCCGCTCTGTTCGGCGCGCCGGCCGAGCGGAAGCAGGAAGCCGCCGCAGGGCTCAGCGTAGTGGCCTCTCGCTACGACTTCGAAGGCGGCGTTCTGCACGCGAAGTTCGCCGAGGGGACCTTGGTGAGCTGGTCGATGGAAAGCCGCTGAGTCCGGTTCGTTTTCGCGCAACGTTTGTAAACCCTCGAGGAATTTCGGCAGGATCGGAATAAAGTCGGCATTCGTTTCGGTTCCCTCCCATGGCCGTGCTGTTGCGGCCACTGGAGGATCTGATCGATGAATCTTGCTTCTTTCCCCCTCGCCGCCCGTGGCGCGCTGGCGACCACGGCCCTGTTGGTTTTGGGCGCGGCCGGCTTGCAGGCGCAGCCCGTCAATGCCGGCAACTCCGGCACCCTGGTCGTGCCTCGCGACCGCGTCCTGAACGAGTCCGGACACTACGTTCTCAACCGCAATCTGATGCTCGGCGCGAACGACGTCGCCGCCGGGCTGACGATTTCCGCCGATGACGTGACGCTTGATCTGAACGGGTTCTCGGTCATCGGCCCCGGGCAGATGATGGGCGTCGGCATCCTTGTCGACGGCGCCAAGGGCGTCACGATTCGGAACGGCAAGGTGGGCGACTTCCACTTCAACATCCAGATTCAGAACAGCATGAGCGTGACGGTCGAGGGCTTGCAGATTCGGGGGCAGGGAATCCTGCCGCCGGCGCCTCCGCCGGAGACCGGCGTGATGATCATTCAGTCGACGAATGTGGTCGTGCGCGGCAACTCCATCGTCAACACCGGCCTGGGCATCTTCGTGCGGGGCGGAAAGAGCCGCGCCAATCGCATCGAAGGCAACACGGTCAGCTCCAACACCGGCGGCCTGCTGGGAATCTGCTACAACCCCGCGCCGGATGATCCGATGGGCCCCCGGGGGAACCTCGTAGCCGACAACCTGGTCTCGGGTTTCAATATCGGCATTCAGATGAAGGACGTGGCGATGAACAACGTTGTCCTCGGCAACACGATCGCCTACAACATGGGCGGAATCGGGCTCGACTTCCGCAACGACACGATCGTCGAGGCGAACAACGTCCTGATCGAGCTTCCGTGACGGACTGACGTCCCGGTTGGGGAGTCTTTGGAAGGAGAGGGGGGCGCGGCGACAACCGCGTCCTCCTCGCTGCCTTTCTGGGCTGCGCCTACCGGCTCAGCGACCAGTGGAAGTTCAGGCTGACCGGGTCCTTCGAAGACTTCGTTACCTGGAACTCGAAGGACTTGTAGCCGTCGCGAGCGTTGGGCTGCTGCAAGATCACGACGATGGGCGAACGCGCGTCGATGGTGGCCGGGACGCCGGGCAGGGGATCGCCTTCGACTGAGCCCGCCGTGGTCTGGTTGTCCACCGAGATGCGGATTCTGCCGTTCTTGTAGATCCGGCCGCTCCAGAACAATTCACCGGACGTCTTGGACTCCAAGGGCGCCGCAGGCGCGGCGGGCGCCACAGCGGGCACGTGGGCCTCCGCGGGAGCTTCCGAGGGCGCGGCGGGCGGAAGCGTAGGAGCGGCGGACCGCCGCAGCTTCGGGGGTTCGGTCTCCGGCGGTCCGGCTTCGGCCGGCGCGCTGGACGGCGCAGGCTCGTAAGCTCCGGCGCCGGGCAGCAGGATCTTGCCGCCGCCGCGCCGCGGAACCGGCGGTTCGGTTTCGGCCGGCTTTTCCTCGGGCGCCGGTTTCTCCGCCGGCGTGGGATTCTCGGCGGGCTGCTGCGCTGGGGTCGGCCGCGCAGATGCAAAAACCAGCGCGAAGGCGACCGCCGCCGCTATGGGAGCTCGTCGCATGAGTGCTAAGCCAGAGAATACCAGCGCCGCCGCGCGGCTCCAAGCGGCGGCCGGAAATGCGCGAGGCCCGCGCGACCGAAGTGGTCTCGCGGGCCCCGGTTGGAAGGACGGCTCCCGGGCCAGGCCCGGGAGCTTAGCCGGCTTAGCCTCGCAGGAGGGCCAGCACAGCCTGCGGCGCGGAGTTGGCTTGCGCCAGGGCCGCCACGCCGGCCTGCTGCGCGATTCCCGCGCGGGTGAGGTTCGCCGCTTCCTGGGCCAGATCCGCGTCACGGATGCGGCTTTCGGCAGCGGAGATGTTGGTGATCTGCGTGGTCGCCAGGCTGATGGCGAACTGCAGGCGGTTTTGACCACGGCCCACGTCGGCTTGGATGGAGCCGAGCAGCGAGACCGCCGAGGCCAGCAGGGTGACCGCGTTGGCGGCGTTCTCCTTCGAGGAGATGTCCGCCACCGAGCCGCCGTCGAGTTGCGACGACGACAGGACGCTCGACGTACCGCTGTTGATGCCGTGCGCGGACCCCGAGGCGCCGACGTTGACGCTGAAGCCATCGGTCAGGCTGCTGATGAAGCGGATGCCGTCCGTCGTGGAGCTGAGCCGCTCCTTGACCGCAACCACACTCTGCAGCGTCGAGTTGTTGGACTGCTGGAGGGCCGTGTTGATGGCCGAGATGGCCTCGTCCAGGTTGCGGGCGTTGGAGTCGGACAGGTTGATGTTGAGCGACTGCACCGAGCCGTTCGCGTTGTTGGCCGTGACCACGATGTTCTGCGCGTCGTTGCCGTAGAACAAGTTGCTGAACACGGTCGGGTCGTCCACGGTCGAGCCCTGGGTCGCCTGCGAGCCGCCGGCGTTGACCGTCGACTCCTTGAACGTGCCCTGCTCGGTGAGCGTGCCGCCCGAGATGGAGTTGCTGCCGTCGACGTCGGTGGCCACCTGCGCCAGACCGGAGACGAAGCCGGCGACGTTGGTGTTCTGGTCGGTGCCCGTGAACGAGATGCTCGACAGCGAGGTCACGTCGACGGTGTTGTTGGCCGCATCGGCCGTGAAGGTCACGCCGGCCGCGTTGAGGCTGCTGTTCGCGTCGGCCGCGGCCTGCAGGCGTGCGGCGATGCGCTGTTCGTTGATCGGCTCGATCTCGAAATCGGTGCCGTTGGCGACGCCGAGCGCGAACGAGGCCGTGCCGCCCGTGTTGGTGTAGGTGACGTCGGTGAACGAGAAAAGATCGTTGTCGTTGGCGCTGGCGCCCGCCGCGAACTCGAGCGGGTTGGTCGCGCCGCCGCCGCCGTTGGTGACTTCGATGACGTTCGCGCCGAGCGCGGTGTCGATGGCCGTGCCGAGCGAGGTCACAACCGCGTCCGAATCGTCGCTGTTGCCGACCGCCGCAACGATGTTGTAGCTCACGCCGGTGCGTTGGTTGGTGACGGTGAACGAGATGGTGCCGGTTTCGTCCGCGGCGGCGGCCGTGACGTTGCCGCCCACGTAGCCGACGTTCAACGTGCCCGTCACAGTAGCGTCGGCCACGGTGTCGCCATCCGTGTCCGCGGCGAACTGCACGCCGACGGTGTTCTGGCCGGCGCCGCCGAAGAGCGTGCCCGCCGTGATGGCCGTGCCGTCCACGGTGGTGTTCGATGTACCCAGACCCAGGAAGGAGCCGCCCCGCGACTCATCCACCAGCAACTGGAACTCCGTGCCGGTGGTCGACTCGAGCTTCAACGCGCCGCCCGAGAGGCTGGCCTTGAAGCCGCCGGCCGACAGGGTGGAGTTGTTGGCGATCGCCTGGTTGATCTGGTCGACCACGCCTTGGGCCGTGGTCGTGGTCACGTCGGCGTCGTTGTTGCCGCGCACCGACACGTCGATCGTCTGCGGCGTCGAGCTGCCTTCGATCTTGATCGTCAGGCGGGCGTCGGCGTCCACCGAAACGTCCAGGGCCGAGCCGCTGGTGATCGTATTGAAGGTGGTGTTGCCGGAGCCGTCGAGCTGCGCCGAGCCGAAGCCGAGCAGGTTCTCGGAGTCGCCGGAAACCAGCACCTCAAACTTCTGCCCCTTGGCATTGGTGAAGTTGACGAGGTCATTGGCCGTATCGCCGGAGACGGCGAAGCCCGCCGAGCTCAGCGCGCTATTGGAGGCGAAGGCGCTCTCCAGGGCGGAGAAGACTTCCGCCTGCGTCTCGCTGCCGGCCAGCGTGAAGCTGACCGTCTGAGGGCTCGTCAGGCCGCCGCCGGAGACCTTCACCTTGATGGTGTCGGTATTCGTCGCAGAGGCGTCGCCCGAAGCCGTGCCGGACTGCACCCGCACGGTCAACGAAGCGCCCTGGCCGCTGACCGAGGCGTTGTTGAAGTTGCCCAGCAGGGCGTTGGAGGTCAGGTCGCCCGCGCGCACCTGGAAGGCCGTATCCGAGGACGTGAAGGCGAGCTGCTGCTTGCCGGTCGAGTCCGTGTTCACGACGGCCTTGATGCCGGCGTCCTTGAAGGCTTCACCGGCCGACGACGTGGCCGAGAATCCCTCGATGGCGTTGTTGATGGCGGTCACCAGCGTACCGGCGTCCACCACGCCGCTCAGATTGACCGACAGAGAGGCCTTGCCGTCGTCCGCGAAGCCGGGGCCCGTGAAGACGAACTCGGTGAAGCCGGCCGTGGTCAGCGACGAAGCGTTGGTGGCGTTGCCGATGATGTTCTCGACGCTGGTCACCGACGAGTTGCCGATGTCCGTCGTGCCCTCGACGCCGCCCAGGGCCCGAACGCCCTGCAACCCGAGCTGCTGGCCGCCGACGGCGGAGTTGGTCAGGTCGATGTTGACGGCTCCGTTCTGAACCTCGTTGACGCCGCCGTTGGAACGGCCGCCGCCGATGAAGACCGACAGAGAAGCGTTGAAGGCGCCGCCGGCGTCCAGGCCGATCGCCTGCGCTTGGCGGTTGATTTCCTCGATGACCGACTGGAACTCGCTGTTCAGCGTGCCCCGGTCGCCGGTGAACGTTCCCGAAGCCGATTGCGTCGCCAGGGTGCGAGCGCGGTCGATCAGCAGGGAGATGTTGTTGAGGCCGCCGTCGATGGTTTGCAGCGTCGACAAACCGTCGGAGCCGTTCCGAATGCCCTGTTGCAACACGGCGATGTCGGAGCGGAAGCGGTTCGCGACGGCCAGACCGGCGGCGTCGTCGGACGAGGAGTTGATGCGGAGGCCGGAGGTGAGTCGTTGGATGGTCCGGGTCTGCAGTTCATTCGTGCGGCCGAGGTTCTCTTGGGCCAGCAGCGAATTGACGTTCGTAACAATCGAAAATCCAGGCATGATGTCCTTCCTTGGTTCTGCTCAAAGAGGCTTGGGAGTCCATTCCCAGCACGGACCTCTCATCGTCCGGCCGCGGCGTATCGTGAAAAATATTCGCGAGGCAGACAGATGAGCCCCAGGGAACGGGGCCGTCGGCGCGGGAGACCTGCTACGATCCTGCTGCTCCCATGCAGAACGCCTTCCATCGCGCACTGATCTTGCTGCTGGCTGTCGGCTCCCTTGCCACAGCGCAGAACCACGCCCCGAACCCCTACCGCGTCGAAGAAGGCTGGGCCAAGCCGCCCGCCGGCCGCGCCTGGGGCGCCTCCAGCGCCGTCTATCCCGCGCCGGACGGCGAGCGCATCTGGGCCGCCGACCGCTGCGGCGCCAACCTCTGCGTCGGGTCCGACCTCGACCCCGTGTTCCTGTTCGACAAGAGCGGCGAAGTGGTGCGTAGCTTCGGCAAGGGCCTGATCTCGTGGCC
The DNA here is from genome assembly GCA_016125275.1 of Acidobacteriota bacterium. Classification (GTDB taxonomy): domain Bacteria; phylum Acidobacteriota; class Terriglobia; order Bryobacterales; family UBA6623; genus RI-231. The sequence continues at coordinate 321,350 of WGMB01000018.1, forward strand.
CCACGGCATGTTCGTGGACAAGGAAGGAAACGTCTGGATCGCGGACGCGGTCGGCGCGGAGCCTTCGCATCTGGTACCGGCGGGCTGGGGCCACGTGATCTACAAGTTCAGCCCCGAGGGCGAGCTACTGCTGACCCTCGGCAAGCGCGGCATCGCCGGCGAAGGCAAGGACACGTTCGACAAACCCTCCGACGTGCTGGTCGCTCCCAACGGCCACATCTATGTCGCCGACGGCCATTTTCCGGGAGGCAACCACCGCATCGTCGAGTTCTCGCCCGACGGAACCTTCGTGCGGCAATGGGGCAGGGAGGGCTCGGAGAACGGGGAGTTCCGGGATCCCCATGCGTTGGCCATGGACTCCCAGGGCCGCTTGTTCGTGGGCGACCGAGGCAACTCCCGCATCCAGATCTTCGACCAGTTCGGCAACCATCTCGCAACCTGGACGCAGTTTGGCCGGCCCAGCGGGATCTTCATCGACGCCGAGGACGTGATCTACGTCACCGACTCGGAGTCCAACGCGACGCGGAACCCGGGCTGGAAGCGAGGCATCCGCATCGGGAGCGCGCGCGACGGCTTTGTGACAGCCTTCATCCCGGACCCTGAGACGAACCAGGACGGCTCCCTTACCAGCGGCGCCGAAGGCGTGGCGGTGGACTCCGCCGGCAACATCTATGCGGCGGAGGTCGGGCCGAGGGCGCTGCGGAAGTACGTCAAGCGTTGAGCTAGGGCCGACCGGCGGGCGGCGGCCCACGGCGCGTTGCTACGCTGACCCCATACCGATGACCTCGCGAGCCGCCATCGAATCCCTCCAGCTCCAGCGTCTGCAGTCCCTGATCGAGCTCACCCTGCGTTCCAATTCGTTCTACGGCGAGAGACTGCGATCGGCGGGAATGGCGGAGCCTCCGGCCAGTCTGGCGGACTTCACCGCACGCGCTCCGCTGACCCGCAAGCAGGACTTGGTGGAGGACCAGCGAGCCCGGCCGCCGTACGGAAGCAACCTGGCCTTTCCGCTGGCCGATTACCGCCGCATGCACCAGACCAGCGGCACCACGGCCGCCCCAGTGCGCTGGCTCGATACGGCGGAGAGCTGGTCCGCGTTGCTGGACGGCTGGGTGCGGGTCTTACAGGCCTCGGGCGTCACGCGCGAGGACCGTGTCTTCTTCCCTTTTGCTTTCGGACCGTTCTGCGGCTTCTGGATGGCGTTCGAAGCCGCCGTGCGGATGGGCTGCCTGGTGTTGCCGGCCGGCGGCCTGCGCTCCGGCGGACGCCTCCAGATGCTGTTGGACAACGAGGCCACGGCCTTCTGCGCCACGCCGACCTACGCCATACGGCTGGGGCAGGCGGCGCGCGAGGAGGGTTTCGATCTGTCGCGCTCGAAGGTCCGGACGATCGTCGTGGCGGGCGAGCCGGGCGGCGGCATTCCGGCCACGCGCGCCCTCATCGAAGAGCTTTGGCCCGGCGCCCGCGTGAAGGACCACCACGGCATGACCGAGGTCGGCCCGGTGAGCTACGAATGCCCGCGCCACATTGGCCGCCTGCACGTGATGGAAGCGGACTATTTGGCCGAAGTCTTGGACCCACAGACCCTGGAGCCGGCCCGACCCGGCGAGCTGGGCGAGCTGATCCTGACGACGCTGCATCGCACGGCCTCGCCGGCCATCCGGTACCGCACCCGAGACGTGGTCCGGCGTGGGGACGGCTCCGTCTGCGAATGCGGCAGCGCCGAGTTGGCGCTCGACGGCGGCATCCTGAGCCGCACCGACGACATGGTGTCCGTGCGAGGCGTGAACCTCTATCCCAGCGCCGTCGAAGAGGTGGTGCGCGCCGCCGGCGGCGTGGAGGAGTTTCGCGTGGAGGTCAGCGGGGAGGGCGGGCTCAGGAACATCGCCTTGCTGATCGAGACCGCGGACCCTGAGGCGGCGGCCCGGTTGGAGGAAGCCCTACACAAGGCCTTCGGTTTGCGGTTTGCAGTGTCCGTCGGCCGGGACCTGCCCCGCTTCGAAGCCAAAGCCAGCCGATGGGCCCGCTCCGCCGGCTGACAGCCTAGTGGCAGAGCGACTCGCCGACCATGCAGAGCCGCTGAGTGATGCGCAGCGACCGCGAAGCGACCGGCTCGAGGGGCGCGCCGTCGACCGAACCTTCGGCGAGCACGATGAGCTCGGCATCCTCGACGAACAAGCGGCCGGGAGTCCAGGCGTCGAACTCGACGAAGGACGAAGCCCCCGCCGGGACGACTATCGTCAAGACCGCCGGCGAGCCCCACTCCTCCGCCTCCGCCGACCGGGGGCGCAGCCGCCATCCGTTCGGCGATTCCAGCCGCACGATCGCCGTCGCTTGGCGATCCCCGGAGTTCGCGACGGAAACCGCACCGGGGACGCCGCAGCGACAGTGCCGCCGATCAGGCTGATGCAGCAACACCTCCACTCGCACCGCGGGCGGGTCCGCCGCGGCAGCGATCCCCAAAGACGCCAACAGTAATACGACTACACGGCGCATGGGGAGGTTGGACGCCCGCTCCGCCCAGCCGTTAGCGAACGCGCTACTCCTCCAGATCCGCCACGCTGAGCTTGCCCGCCTGTTGCAAGCGTCGAAAGTCCGCGAAGGTGCGGTCCACGCCTTCGTCCAGCGGCGTCTCACGCCAGTTCGGCAGGAAGGCGCGAAACTCCGTGTCGTCGAGGTCGCAGGCGACGGGAATCGGGCCGCCGGAGAGCCGGATGCGGTCGGCCGCTCCCGGCAAGCGCCGGTCGAGCTCGGCGATGAAGTCTTGCATCTCCACCACGCGCCCTCGCAGATTGAACACCTTCTGGACTTGCCGCCGGTCGAGTGCGCATTCCACGAAGGCCGCGGCGACATCTCCCGCGAACTGCAACGCGTTGCGGCCGGAATAGCGGATGGTGTACTCCCGCCCCAGCAGAGCCGCTTTGATGGCGCGGGTGGCGTCGGACGTGAGGCCCTGGTCCCGGCCGAGGCCGTAGACCGTCCAGGGCCGGAGCCCGATGGAGCTGACGCCGTGGTCCTGAAAATAGACGCGGGCCGCGCCCTCGTTGGCCTGCTTAAACACGCCGTAGTGCGTGGCCGGGGCCAGCGGCGCGTCGTTGGCGACGCTCTTGCCCCCGTAGAACTGTTCCGGGCCGATAACGGCCGCCGAGCTGGCGTAGACGATCTTCTCGATGGAATGGAGTTGCCGAGCCGCTTCGAACACAGTGAGCGTGCCCAGGACGTTGACGCGCGCGCCAAGCATCGGGTTCGGCCGGCAGAAGGGCATCTGAAGCGCGGCCAGATGAATCACGGCGGTCGGCTCGTGCTTGCGAGTCACGTCCAGCACCGTGTCGAGGTCGGCGATGTCTCCGGTCTCGACCGGAATGTCCAGCGGCCTCTCCGGCAGCAGGTCGTCGAGCCGGCGCAGCTCGGGGTCTCGATCGAACAGCACGAAGGGCACGCCGCGCTCGTAGAGCTCGCGAACCACCCAGGCGCCCAGAAAACCGGAAGCTCCGGTGACGAGTATCTTCTCAGCCATAGCTCACTCACACGACAGCGGAGCCGGAAATTCAAGCCGGATTGGAGCGCGCCGAGGGAGCGCGGGGCCGGCGGGACTCGCGAGCGTGCAGCCTTGCAGGTTAGCGCATTGACTAGAATGGCCGAAGATGACTCGTCGCCAATTGCTCGCCTCCCTGGCCGTCGCCGCCGTTCCCACCGAGGACCCGGCCCCGCCCAAGGTGTTCGAGCCCGACGCCGGCGCCGGCCCCTCGGCGCAAAAGAACCCGGCGACCAAGTTTCACGGCAAGCCCAAGCCGCTGCCGGCGGGCGCGGTTACGGAAGACTGGCCGCACTTTCTCGGTCCCACGCGCAACATGGTCTCCACCGAAACCAAGCTGCTGGCCAAGATGCCCGAGGAAGGGCCGCCGCTGCTCTGGGAGTTCGCCAAGGGAACCGGCTATAGCGGGGTGTCGGTGGTCGACGACCGGCTGCTGTTCCTGCACCGGCTAGGCGACGAGGAACGGGTGGTCTGCCTGCATCCGGAGACGGGCGATCTCTACTGGACCTTCGCTTATCCCACGACCTTCTCCGACCGGTACGGCTACAACAACGGGCCGCGCTCCACGCCGGCGATCGATGGCGAAAGGGTCTACGCCTACGGCGCGCAAGGCAAGCTGCATTGCCTGCAACTGACGACGGGCAAACTGCTGTGGGGCAGGGACCTGGCCAAAGAATTCGAGGTGCCCCAAGACTTCTTCGGCACCGCTACCAGCCCGCTCGTCGAAAAGGACCGCGTGATCGTGAACATCGGCGCCCCGGGCGGCCCGACCGTGGTCGCGCTCGACAAGCTGACGGGCCGGATGCTTTGGGGAGCCGGGGAAGAGTGGGGGCCGAGCTACGCTACGCCCATGCCGGCGGTGATGCACGGCAAGCCGCGCGTGATGGTGTTCGCCGGCGGCGAGAGCCGTCCGCCGACCGGGGGGCTGCTCTCGATCGATCCCGCGAACGGCGCCGTGGACTTCAGCTTCCCGTGGCGCAGCCGCAGCTACGAGTCTGTGAACGCGTCCACACCGCTGATCCTGGGCGACCGCGTGATGGTCTCGGCCGCCTATCGAACGGGCGCGGCGATGCTGCGCGTAAGGCCGGATTTTTCTTACGAGGAGCTCTGGACCTCGGACGAGCTCGACTTGCACTGGACCACTCCGATGCACAAGAACGGCTATCTCTACGCCTTCGCAGGCCGCAATGAGCCGGACGCCGGACTGCTCTGCGTGGACGCCGCAACCGGCAAGACCGTTTGGCGCCAAGTGCTCGAGTGGGAAGAGGTGATCGAGATCCAGGGCGAGCCGCGCAAGATCTACGAAAGCCCGTTTCGTGGTTTCCTGATGGCGGTCGACGGCCGGTTTCTGGCGCAGGGAGAGCACGGCCACCTGCTGTGGATGGAGCTTTCGCCCGAAGGCCCCGAGATTCTTTCGCGCGGCGAGCCGCTGCTGGCGCGCGAGACCTGGACGCCGCCGGCGCTGAGCCGCGGTCTGCTGTACATGTGCCAGAACACGCGCACGTTCGACGGTTCGTCGCCGCGCCTGCTCTGCCTGGACTTGCGGGCGGCCTAGCGGCCTTCGCTGGAGGGCGGGACGATCCCTTTCAGCCGCAAATGGACGGCCATCTGGGCGTACTCGTGCTCGATGTGGATGGTGTTGCCGTAGAGCGTGCCGAGACGGCTGCGGCTGCCGCGACGCCCTTCGATCATGTCGAGCGCATTGGCGTCGGTGAGTCCGCCGTAAGCCTTCTCGCACTCTGCGGCCGCGGCCTTGGCGGCGGCGACCATGGCCGACTTGGCGGCGGAGCCATCCACGCCGGCTTGCTTGCGTTCCCCGTTCATGCCCGAGCAGACACCCATCATCGAGTTGGCCGCATGCGCCACCAACTCGCCGAAGCTCTGGCTCTGGGGGGAGGGTTTGAAGGAGTAGTCGCCTTCGGGCATCTTCTCCGCGGCGGCGACGACATTCCTTTGAGTTCGGGCCCAGGCTTGGCGCGCCTCGTCGCTGAGCGGATCGGCGGCGCGCAACGGAAACACCGCAAACAAAGCGGCGGCTGCGAGCGCAAGGAATCGGAGCATACCGGGCCTCCTGGCTTGTTGAAGCACGGCTAGCATACAGGGTTCGCGGCCCGCCCGCAATCAACTTTTGCGGGGGGGCGCGAAGGGCGTCCGGCGGGGGGCCTTAGGCCTTGTGGCGCTTGAGCCAACCCAACGCCGCGGCGCCGCCCAGCAGCATCCAAACCGTACCGGGCTCGGGAATCGCCGCCGGGCCGAGGATCGTGGTGAAGCTGCTTGGCAAGTTGACCGACTGGCCGCCGGTGAGTCCCGCGGCGGATTGAAAGTTGCCGGTAAAGACGATGTTCGTCGCTCCCGTGGTATTGAGGGAGCCGGCGAATAGTTGCTGGCTCAGCGCCGTGCCGGAGGCCGTCACGTTCCCCGTCACGAAGTAGTCGTCGATGCGGAAATGGGTAGCGTCGAAGACGTCGATGGCGCTGTCATACGAGCCCGTGAAGCCCGCCGGGGCCGTTCCCTCCAGCGTGCTGAGGATCGGGAGCGGGTTCGACTTAATGCCGGTGACATCAAAGCTGATGACGAAGTCGATGTCGAAGCCTCCGCAGGAGACGCCCGTCCCCAGCGTGCACGTGATCGTCATGTTTGTCAGGTCCAAGAACAGAGGCTCGACGTACCCGAACGGCGCCGGCGTCGCTCCGTTGCCGGGCGTGGCGCTGATCGCCGGACGAAGCCGGATTGTTCCCGTGAAGTCATAGTTGTCCGCGGAACCGGCCAACGTCATTTGATCCACATTGCTCGCGCCGTCGACCAGCACGTCATTGAGATCCATGTACAGATAGGTGTTGCTAATGGTATACGGATCAGCCGAAGCCGTCGAGCTGAAAAGCGCCAACATCCCTAGCGCCATCAATGCTTTAGTCATAAGAATCCCCCCTTACACAGGACGCCATATCGTACCATGCCGAGCGGTCGCATCGCGCCCCCCGGGCTATGCCGGAGAGGCCCCTGGGTGTAGTCTGTAGAGCATGTTTCTGAGACTCGTTGTGAGCCTTGCGGTTTGCCTATCGGCCGCCTCGGCCGAGGACTGGCCCCAGTGGAGAGGCCCTACCGCCGACGGGGTCTCGACCGAAAAGGGTTTGCCCGTCCGCTGGAGCGCATCGGAAAACGTCGCCTGGAAAGCTCCCCTCGAAGGTTGGGGAACCTCCACCCCCATCGTCTGGGGCGACACGGTCTTCGTGACGACGCAGGTCGGCGACGGCCCCGTGGCGGAGAGCAATGACTTTGCCGGCTCCAAAGACGCCGCGCGACAGGAGGTGGACGGCGTGCGCTTTCTCGTGAAGGCGTTCGACCGCACGACCGGCAAGCTGCGCTGGGAGAAATCGTTTCCGGCCTCCGCCTCGCTGCCGGAGGTCCACCGCAAACACAACCTCGCCAGCCCGAGCTGCGTGACCGACGGCAAGCTGGTCTACGCTTGGTTCGGCGACGGCCAGTTGGCGGCCCTGACCCCGGACGGCGACTTGATGTGGCGGCGCAATCTAGCCGAAGAAAACTCCGCCTTCGACGTGCGCTGGGGCCACGGGAGCTCTCCGACGATCTACGGCGACTCTTTGCTCCTGCTGGTCGACCATCCGGGCCACTCCTACCTGCTGGCGACTGACAAGGCCACCGGCAAGGACCTCTGGAAGCGAGATAGGGGACCGGACAAGCGCTCCTACACGACGCCTTTCGTGGTGGAGAGGGAGGCTGGGGGGGACCTGCTTCTGGTGAATACGAACACGGCGCTGGAGGCCCTGAGTCCGACCACCGGCGAGACTCTCTGGCAGGTGGGGGAAGAAAACAGAGTGCCGGTGGGGACGCCGGTCTATCACCAGGGCGTCGTCTACGTGAACCGCGGCTACAACAGTTCGCCGTACCTGGCGACGCGGGTGGAGGGGGCGGAACCGAACGTGCTGTGGCGCGTAGGAACCGGCGGACCCTACGTCTCTTCGGTGGTCTACGCCGCGGGCCTGCTGTTCATGGCCAACGAGCGCGGCATCGTGAGCGCAGTGGATGCGGAGACGGGCAAACCAATCTGGCGTGAGCGCGTGGGCGGAGTTTTCTCGGCCTCGCCGGTGGTCGCTGACGGCAAGGTCTACATGACCGACGAGGAAGGGAAGACGTTCGTCATCGAAGCGGCGCGCGAGTATCGGCTGATCGCGGAGAACGATCTGGGCGAACGGACGCTGGCCTCGCCGGCCATCGCGGGCGGCATGATCTTCCTGCGAACGGACGATCACCTCTGGGCGATCGGCGCAAAGTAGTCGCGCTCATTGGATATAACCGAGCGAACGCAGGCGGTTTTCGGCCTCCGGCGTCAGCTTGTCGAACTGAATCTCCTTCGACCGGAGCGGAATGCTGGTCAGGATCAGCCTTTCGTCCCGGCTCATCAGGTCGGCATCGGTCGAGGACAGCGGGTGCAGATCAAGTGGATCCAGGTTAGCGTCAAAAGCCTGCTCGTGCACGCCGACCTCCGAGAACACGATCTTTACGCCCTCTCGAATCACGGCCCGCTGGCGCCCGGGAATGTCCTTGTTCGTCGCGGGGGTTTCCCCTCGGGTCGGACAGATTTCGCAATAGGATTCGACGAGCGCGTACTCTCGGCCCACGCCCCACGGAAAACCTTGGACAGAAGAACCTATCGGCTGACCAACGATCTCGGCCAGCGTCGGGAACAGGTCGATGCTTTGCAGGTGCGGACCGGGCGTCGGCGTCGTTCGTCCGGCCGGCGGCTTGACGAGCCAGGGCACAAGGACCTGCGGCCCGTAGACGAGGGAGCCGTGCTGCAGGAAGCCGTGCTCCATGAAGGACTCGCCGTGGTCGGCGGTAAGGAAGATCCAGGTGTCCTCGTACAATTCCCGGTCTTTCAGATCCTGGAACAGCGCCGCCAGCTCGCGGTCGAGGGCGAGCAACTCGGAGTCATACTGCCCGACCATATAATCCAGCTCTTCCTTGGTGATCGCTCCGGGGCCGTCCTCCGTCGGAAGGTAATGCCCGGGGAACCCGTACCAATCCACCGAAGGCGGACGACCTCCAAAGTGACCATCCAGATCGGCGGGCGGCAGGTAAGGGTCGTGGGCCTCCATAAAGTTGAGGAATAGGAAGAACGGTCGCGGATCGGTCTCGTCCAGGAAGCGGCCTGCAACGTTCCGAATCGCAAGACCGTCGCGCGCCGTCGGTCGGTAGGAGTTGAACCCGCCCGTCATCCGCTGTAGCCGTTCCGGGATGCTGCGGTCGAGCAGCCGACCAAGTGAGCGACCGCCGAACTCGAAGCGGTAGAGCCAGTTGATATCCCGCATCCAACCCCGTCCGCTCGACGAGGACTCGAAGTATTCGAACCCCCTCGGAATGCCGAAGTTCGGAACGACGCCATGGTTGGCGGAGACGCCGCCGGTCCGAAAGCCCGCTGCCGTCAGGTACTCCGCGACCGTGGGCACGTCAGGCCGCATCGAGTAGGCCTTGCCGACAGCCCTATCCTCGTCGGACAGCGGCGCGTGCATGCCGTGCATCCAGGGATACAAACCAGTGAACAAGGAGGCGTGGGAGGGGCCGGTCCATGGTGCCGGACTCGACACGGCTCGCGCGATCGAGCAATCCTCACGGGCAAACCGAGTCAACTCCGGCATGGTCTCGCGCGCGTACCCGAACAGCTCCAGATGATCGGCGCGCACCGTGTCCAAGACGATCAGCAAGACGTTGGACATCCCTTGGGCGGGTTCCGCCAAGGCTATCGGTTGTCGCACCTCAGACCAACGGTGATAGAGGGGAAGAGGCCCAAACCACAGCAGGACCGGGACAACGGAAAAGAACGACAGTCCCGCTTCGAGTACAGTTCTGCCAGGCATGGAAGGTCGACTCCGCAGAAACCAGAGCGCAGCCGTAGTGAGGAAGAACGGTGTCAGCATCAAGGCGATGAACGGCAGAACATCGTCGGGCTGAATGTCGTTCCAGAACTCGCGGAGGACCTGCAGGCCGCACAGTAGGGCGTCGAACGCGCAAAAGAAACCGACAGCCGTGGCCACGGCCCCGCCCCATCGGCTCAACCTCAAAAGCAGCGCACCACCGAGCGCCGCCAAGGCGACCCAGAGCCATCCGCCGGCATCCAAGGACATCTTGGCGAACAGAACAAACGCAACCGCCGAGGCGAGACGCACCAACAGGATAGGACCAGCCGTCCCCTCTGGACGGACGCGGGCGTACGCGGCAACAGCGAAGCCTGCGCCCAGACCCACGGGGGCCAAAATTCCGAGTTCGGTCAAGAAGTCGAAGACCGTGAGATCGGCCCCGAAAAGACCCAAGACCGTGGTCTCCCACGCAGCGTGGATGAAGGCCAACAGCAGGCCAACCAAGCCGATCACGATGTAGAAACTCCCCTTAGCAGGCTGGTGGGCGCTCTTGCCGAGCCCCCTAGATTATCAGAATCAACCCGGGCTCTCTGGGGATGTCCAAGATTTCTATTCCGACAGAATCGCCATCGGGCCGACTTCTGATTCCGGCTCGGGGTGAATCTCCGGATGCGCGTCCAGCATGCGCGCGCAGGAGTTCCAGCGCAGCTTGGCGTCGTCGTTATCCTCGGCGCTGAGAGCCTCGGCCCTTTGGAACAGGTCCATGGCGTGCGTCAGCCATTCGTAGGCCTCGTAGCCGGAGCCCGGCTTGTGCGTCCGCCAGCGCGCCTTACCCACTCGTTCGGCGATTACCCCTTCGTAGTAAGTGCGATCGTAGTGGCTGTGCAGGTCGGGCAGCAGCCGACGCGCTTCGCCAGCGGCGCCCAGCCGGCCCATCGCGATCTGATCGGTGAGCGAAAGCAACAGCCAGGCTACGGCGTCCTGGTTGCCGGGGTCCACGGCGAGGATGTCCCGGCAGATGCTCTCCGACTCGGCCGGCTCATTGAGCAGGCGGTAGCGCTTCGCTTTCTCGAGCGCTTGTGGAACGAGCTCGGGCAGCAGGGGCTTGAGTTGGCGCATCGGGGCGGCCTCCTTCACGGCGGACTCTATCCGCCGAACAGCTTCTTCAACGGGTCATAGAATCGATCGACCACTCGCTCCTTGAGCGGAATGATCGCGTTGTCGGTAATCGTAATCTCTTCCGGGCAAACTTTGGTGCAGCATTTCGTGATGTTGCAGTAGCCCAGGCCGTGTCGGTCCTTGAGGTCGGGTACCCGGTCCGCCACGTCCAGCGGATTCATCTCGAGCTGCGCGATGTGGATCAGGAACCGCGGCCCGGCAAACTCGTTGTGTTTGTGGTGCTCGCGCAGCACGTGGCAAACGTCCTGGCACAGGTAGCACTCGATGCACTTGCGGAACTCCTGGGCGCGCTCCACGTCGGCCTGCTGCATCCGCCAGGTGCCGTCGGGAGCGTCCGGCTTGCGCGGCTCGAGCTTCTTGATCTCCTGCTTCACGCGGTAGTTCCACTCGACATTCGTGACGAGGTCGCGCAACAGCGGAAACGTCTGCATTGGCTGCACTGTGACGGGTTGGCTGACGTCCAAGTCCGACATCCGCGTCATGCACATCAGCTTCGGCTTGCCGTTGATTTCCGCCGAGCAGGAGCCGCACTTGCCGGCCTTGCAGTTCCAGCGGCAGGCCAGGTCCTGCGCCTGCTCGGCCTGGATCTTGTGAATCACATCGAGCACGACCATGCCGTTCTCGTAAAAGGTCGGATATTCCTGGAGGGCGCCGCCGCTCGCGTCTCCCCGCCAGATTCTGAATGTTGCGTCGGGCATGCGTGTTCTCCTTCGTGTCAGGCCTGCTGCTGCTCGTCAATGATGGCCTGCAGGTCTTCGCGAATCGGCTTGACCGCGTGCTTCTCGAGGAGCATTTCGCCGTCCGGGCCGCGTCGAATAGCGGTGTTGATCTTGCCGAGCTCCGCACTCTTCTCGGGAAAATCTTCCCGGGCGTGGGCCCCGCGGCTTTCCTCGCGGGACAGGGCTGAGCGCGTGATCGCCTCGGAGATTGTGAGCAGGTTGCGGAGATCCAGCGCCGTGTGCCAGCCGGGGTTGTACTCGCGGTTGCCGGGCGGGGCAGCGTGGATTGCGCGCTCGCGCAGGTGGGCGATGCCTTCGAGGGCGTCTTCCATCTCTCCATGGTGGCGGACGATGCCGACGTGGCTCTGCATCATTTCCTGGAGCTCGTGCTGGATCGCATAGGGGTTTTCGCCCTTGCCGTTCCGCTCCAGCGGTTCCAGCGTCATCCGTTCGACGCGGGCGACGGCATCGGCGTCCAGGCTCACCGCGCCGTGCTCCCGGGCAAACGCGGCGGCATGCTCGCCGGCGCGCTTGCCGAACACCAGCAGATCGGACAGGGAATTGCCGCCCAGACGGTTGGCGCCGTGGAGCCCCGACGCGCACTCTCCCGCCGCGAACAGGCCCGGCACCGAGCTCATCTGACTGTCGCCGTCGACCTCTACGCCGCCCATCACATAGTGCGTGGTCGGGCCGACCTCCATCGGTTCCTTGGTGATGTCGATGCCGGCCAGCTTCTCGAACTGGTGGTACATGCTGGGGAGCTTGCGTTTGATGTGCTCCTCCGCGTTCGGCAGCTTCTCTTTGATCCAGGCGATGTCCAGATACACGCCGCCGTGCTCGCTGCCGCGCCCGGCCTTGATCTCCCGATTGATGCAGCGGGCCACGTGGTCGCGCGTGAGCAGCTCCGGCGGACGGCGGGCTTGCCGGTCGCCGCGGACGTAGCGCCAGCCTTCGTCGGCGTTGTCGGCGGTCTGGTGCTTGTAGAGATCCGGAATGTCGTCGAACATGAAGCGACGACCCTCGGCGTTCTTCAGAATGCCGCCTTCTCCCCGCACTCCCTCGGTAACCAGGATGCCGGCTACACTGTGCGGCCAAACCATGCCCGTCGGGTGGAACTGGACGAACTCCATGTCCTTGAGCACGGCGCCGGCGCGGTAAGCCAGGGAGTGCCCGTCGCCGGTGTACTCCCAGGAGTTGGAGGTGACGCGAAACGAGCGGCCGATGCCGCCGGTCGCCAGGACGACGGCCTTGGCGCGGAAGGCCTTGAAGCGACCCAGCTCGCGGTCGTAGGCGAAAGCCCCGGCGACGCGCTCGCCGTCCATCAGCAGCTCGACCACGGTGTGCTCCATGTGGACGTCCATGCCCAGATGGATGCCGTGGTCCTGTAGGGTGCGGATGAGCTCGAGGCCGGTCCGGTCGCCTACGTGGGCCAAGCGGGGATAGCGGTGTCCGCCGAAATTGCGCTGCAGGATGCGGCCGTCGGGAGTACGGTCGAACAGCGCCCCCCAGGCCTCCATTTCCTTCACCCGGGACGGAGCCTCCTTGGCGTGGAGCTCGGCCATGCGCCAGTTGTTGAGGTACTGGCCTCCGCGCATGGTGTCGGCAAAGTGAACCCGCCAGTTGTCCCGCTCGTCCACATTCGCCATCGCGGCGGCCATGCCGCCTTCGGCCATCACCGTATGGGCCTTGCCGAGCAATGACTTGCAGACCACGCCGACCTTGACGCCGGCGTTGGACGCTTCGATCGCAGCGCGCAGGCCGGCGCCGCCGGCGCCGACGACCAAGACGTCGTATTCGTAAGTCTCGATTCCGGGCATGACGCTTCTACAGGATCCTCCAGTCCGACCAGATGCCCATGGAGCAGAGCCGGACGTAGAGGTCGGAGAAGCCGACCCAGAACAGGCTGATCCAGGCGAAACGCATGTGACGGCAGTTGAACCACGTGACGCGCTTCCATAACTTGAGCGCCAAAGGGCTGCTGGAAAGGATGTCGCGGCCTCCGCCGACCAGATGACGCAGCGAATGGCACCCAAAGGTGTAGCTGCCGAGAAAGACGACGTTCAGCGTGAGCACGATCGTCCCGACGCCCACGCCCCACTCGGCCGCGCCGGTCTCGGCGTTGGTGAACCACATGGCCTTCCAAGCGTCGGAAGCGAGGATCAGGATGAACGCCAGGGCGAGGTAGAGGAAGTAGCGATGGACGTTCTGCAAAATCAACGGAAACGAGTGTTCGCCGCGGTAAGCGTTGCGGGGCTCGCCGACGGCGCATGAGGGCGGATCGGCCCAAAACGCCTTGTAGTAGGCCCCGCGGTAGTAGTAGCAGGTGAATCGGAATCCGCCCGGAGCCCAAAGGATCAACAGGGCGGGAGAGAAGAGCAGCCACGCCGGCCACCAAGCCGGTTTGGGCCCGAACCAACTGTGCGCCGAAGGACCGAAGATCTCCGGTGAGTAGAAGGGCGAGAGATAGCCCTGGTAGGTGTAGTGGTCGCCTTGGAAGGCGGCCCAGGTCGAGTAGACGATGAACGCCGAGAGCCCGAGGAATGTTGCCACGGGCTGCAACCACCACGCATCCCGGCGTGACGTCTGACCGAACCCGCTCGATGTGACGGGAACGTCAAAGCTTGCCATCGGCGCCTACCATAGGCGATCCCCACGGGCCGGCGCAAGGGCCATTTCACGTTTTGGATGACTTTGCTAACCTTCGTCGAACCAGCACGTTACGGTGGGTGGTGCGAAAGGTTCTCCGAGGAGGGGACAGCCGACTGCGGAGAGGGCTGTCGGCCCCACAGTCATTCCGAAAGAAGTGCGCCGGAAGCCGACACTATCGCGGCCGGAAGGCCTTACACCGCCGTTAGTTTACATAATATATATTATCGGACAGTTTCACTAGCGAGCCAGGGCGGCCCGCAGCAGACCGGCCAGCAGCGAGGGTTTCTCGACTTGGATCACGCGCATGCCGGCCGCACGGGCCGACGCCATGCCGGTCTGGCTGTCTTCGAATACCACCGCCGCTTCCGGCGCGATCTGCAGGCCGCGCGACGCCGCGACGCGTTGCACCGCCGTCAGGTAGGGTTCTGGATCCGGCTTCAGACGCGTCACCTGGTCGCCGCACACCACGACGTCCAGCCGTGCGTGCAGGCCGCTCAGCGTCAAGGTCGGCTGAACGTCTACGGCCGGACTCGACGACACCACGCCCAGGGCCAGCTCCGCCGGCGCGCCGAGCAGGACCTCCAGCACATCGTCCGCAATCCGCAAGCGTTCCGGAGATCGTAGTCGGTAGTAGGCGTGCTTGGCCTGGCAGACCTCGAGCACGAAAGCGTCGTCCGGCGCGTGGCCCGCTTCCTCCAGGAAAACCCGGCCGGCCCAGCGGTCAGATTTGCCCACGAAGCGCCGTTCGTAATCTTCCCAACCAGTCCCGCCGCCATGCGGCGCCACAGCCGCCGACCAGGCCTCATAGTGAAGGCTCTCGCTGTCCACCAAGGTGCCGTCGAAGTCGAGAAAAACTGCCTGAATTGGTGTACTCAAATCCCATCGTAGCAACGCCGAATCGTTTTGGCCCGTCACACCTGATGAGAATGAAATGCCCGTAGCCGAAGCCGTCTTGAGTGAGCGTTCCGTCGCCTCGGTCTTGGACACCGCGACCGAAATGGGCGAGCTGCTGTTGGACCGTCAGGAGACGGTCTCGTTCGGCTATAAGGCCGACGGCTCGGTGCTGTCGGAGCTCGACCAGCGGATTCAGCGGGAAATTCATGCATGCGTGCGAGGGCTCGAGGATCAGGCCGCGGCTACGGCGCACTTCGTGGGCGAAGAGGATGACGCCGATTCCGACGCCACCCAGCGCCTGATCGCCGGCCGGCCCAACTGGATCGTGGACGCCCTCGACGGGACGGCGGCCTACACCAAGGGTCTCAACAGCTTCGCCATCTCGATCGCGTTGCTCGACGAGGCCAACCGCCCGCTCTTCGGGCTGATCCACCTTCCCGGTATGTTTCGGCGCAGTTACCTGATCTCGACTCATGAGGGCCGGCTGGATCGGTACGAGGCCCTGCGCGCCAACGGTCGCTGGAGCTTGCGCCCTTGGGACTCTTCCCTGCCCGCGCCGAGTTCCTGGCAGCGGCCCGGCAAGCCCTTGTCGCGCGCGTACCTCTACGCCAACTCCAACATGCATCGGCTGGGACTGGAGCGCTTTCACGGCAAGATCCGGAACCTGGGCTCCACGGCGGCGCACCTGGCGATGCTGTGCGACGGCACCGAGGACCCGGCGGCCGTGCTGCTGACCCGTTGCAAGTCGTGGGACGTCGCCGCCGGCTTGGCGCTGGCCGACACGGTCGGGTTGGAGATCCGCGAGATGACGACCTGGCGCCACCTGGATTTCCCCACCGCGTTGCGCTCGTATCTCGAAGGCGCACAGCAGCGGCCGCCGCAGATCGTCGGCCATCCGGAAGTCCTGGAAAGCCTGCGCGAAGCCCTCACGCCCCTCTCTGATTGAAACGCCTGGCGGCGCCTCCGCCTACCCGGCCTTCTTGGCCGCCGGCGGAGGCGCCATGAACACCGCCGCCACGAGTCGTTCCGGCCCCGGATTCCGCAGCCCGTGGGGTTCGTCGGCCTGGGCCAGCACCAAATCGCCCGGGCCGACCGGCCGCACCAGATCGCCCAGGATCACGTGTCCGCGGCCTTCCAGAATCAGATAGACCTTGTCCTGGCCTTCGTGCACATGCGAGGCGTGCTCTTGGCCGGGCTCGAAGGAGTTGATGCCGACGAACAGCCGGGACGTCGTAACCAAGTCCGCCTTGCCCATCTTGTCCGGCCTAAAAACGGCAAAAGAGGCGATGTCATGAATGACCATCGCCTCCCACTGTAACGAATCGCGCTTTCGGGGTCTCTCTAGTCCGAGACCGGTTGGAACATGCCCTCGAACTTCGAGCGCTGCTGCTGATCGAGCACTTTGAGGATTTCAGCGCGACCCTGCTGCTGCCGGGCGCGCATCTGGGACATCAGGTCCGCCTCGAGCATGATGTACTCATCGAGGATGATCTGAACCTGCTGCACCTGCTCGGGGTTGAGCGCCAGCTCGTTCGACAGTCGTTCGAGAGCCAGGGCGGACTCGGCGCGAATCGGGTCGATCACCGCGTCCGCCTGCTGGGTGCGATCCCACACTCTCATGCCTACGCCGCCGCTCAGGACGCCGGCCAGAAACACTCCGGCCAACAGCGCCGTCGCCTTTCCTTGACATGCGCTCAACTTGGCGTCCATGGCGGTCCTACTTCTGCCCCGGCCGGAACATCACGGCGAGCATCGAATCCCGGTTCTGCTCCAGATTCGGTCCCATGCGAACGTGATACTGCTCCGGAGGCTGGGCGCTCAGAAACATATCCGCCAGCTCGGTGTTGCGCTGCGGAGTCCCGTCCGACATCAGCGTCACCGAACCGAGTGCGAACATCCACATCAGAGCCGCGAAGGCCAAGCGCTTGAGCAGGAAAGGCTGCAAAAACGCGGCCCAGAACGGCACCTGATTCTCTTCGTCGATCGTCTGCCGAAGCCGTACATAGAAGCCCGGCGTCAGCGACGGAATCTCCTCCTCGGGGGCGCGAATCGCTTCGAACAAGGTCGCCGTCTCCAGAAAACCCGCCACCACTTCCGCAGCGTCGGAATCTTCCGCCAACAGCGCCTCGAAGCGTTCCCGCTCGGCCGGAGGGAGCCGGTCGTTCAGATAGTCCTCGATTCGATCCTGGAGAAAGGGTTCCATGGTTACACCACCGCCCGATCGAGCTTCGCCGCGGCCTTGACCAGCTTCTGGCGAGCCCTGAACAATTTTACCTTGATCGTGTTCTCGTTCAGCCCAGTTTGCTCGGCCAGCTCTTCGACCGTCAAGCCCTCGACCTCCTTCTGGATGAGCAACATGCGCTCTTCGTCGGAGACCTTGGCCAGCAGCTTCATCAGATAGTCGCGCTTCTCGGTGCGCCGGTCAATCGACGGGCGCTTCTCCACGGCCAGCTGGGAGTTCTCCATCGAACGCTGGTCGTCCTCGCCGAGGTCGGACTCGTAGACGAGCTTGCGGACCTTCTGCTTGCGCAGGTAGTCGTAGCACTCGTTCACCGTGATCTTGTAGACCCAGGTGATCAGGGACGACCGGAAGTCGAATCCCTTCAACGAGAAGTAGATCTTCGCGAAGACCTGCTGGGCGATGTCCTCGGAGTCGTTCTTGTTGCGCAGGATGCCGTAGATGATCGAGAACACCTTGCTCTGGTGTTTCTCGACAATCTGCTGAAAGGCTCCGTCGTCACCTGCTTGCGCCCGACGAACCAGCTCAGCTTCCGGAGTTTCTCGGTACGGCACCTTTTGTTCGATGCGGCCGTCGGCCGCGGAAGGAACCGGGAACGTGGCTGTCATAGTGGCCATAGCACTCCATTGGACGCGATGACGTGTGACAGGGTTTCAACGGCCCCGGTACAGTTTTTTTCTTACAGTTCCAATTTCCACGGCGGGCGGTAGTCGCGCCGCAGGTACGTTCGCGCCTCGTCGTTGTCAGTGGTTTCGGCCACAGGGTCCCAGTTCATCCGCTGCCGGCTGCGCATGGCCACGTTGCCCAGCAGCGCCGCGGTGGTGGAACGATGGCCCTCGAGAATGTCCGACACCGGCTTGGTCCGGTCGCGCATGGCGGTCACGAAATCTTCCCAGTGCGCGGCGGTCGAATTGTTGCCGGCCTTGCCCTGGGCCGCGGCCATGCGGTCCCGGCTGCCGGTCTCCACGCGCTCGGTCTCCGGCAGGATCTCCCAGCGGGCCCTGTCCACGAACAGCGTACCCTTGGTCCCGTGGAAGAGGATGCCGTAGCCCTGCTTGAACATCGACTGCGCGTTGCAGACCCGGTTCTCGTACGTGCAGGCGAAGCTCGGAAACTCGTAAGTGGCGACGATCGTGTCCGGCGTCTCGCGGTTGTCCTGCAGCACGTACTTGTCGCCGAGCGCCATCACCGATGTTGGTCCCGGCTGGTCGGTCGCCCACAGCACGATGTCGAGCAGGTGCACGCCCCAGTCGGTCATCATGCCGCCGGCGTAGTCCCAGAACCAGCGGAAGTGCGAGAAGGCGTTCGGGTCGATGCCGAAGCGGTTGGCGTTGAAAGGCCTCTCCGGCGCCGGCCCGAGCCACATATCCCAGTCCAGGCCTTCCGGCGGAGGACCGTCCGGCGGGTTGCCGATGCCTTCCGGGTACGAATTGCCGTAGTTCCAGGTGCGGACGAACGAGATGTCGCCGATCTCATCCGCCCGAATCATCTCGACCACGTGCTGGAAGTGGTCCCCGGAGCGCTGCTGCGTGCCGACCTGCACCACGCGATCGTACTTGCGCGCGGCCTGCACCATCATCTGGCCTTCGTGAACCGTCACCGAGATCGGCTTCTCGACGTAGACGTCCTTGCCGGCCTTGCAAGCCTCCACGCTCATGTAGGCGTGCCAGTGGTCGGGCGTGGCAATGCAGATCGCGTCGATGTCGGGCGCGGCGATCAGGTCCCGAAAATCCGGATAGACCTTGGCGTCCGGGGCCAGCTTGCGCGCCTTCTCCAGGTTCGGCGGATAGATCTCGCAGATTGCGACAACCTGGCAGTCCTCACGCTTGAGCGCGGCCTGCATGTTGTCGAGCCCGCGCCGACCTAGGCCGATGAAGCCGATTCGAAACACTTTCTGCTGTCCGCGCAGCAGTTGGGGGGCGGCGGCGGCCGCTGCCCCGGCGGTGTGCAAAAAGTGTCGTCGATCCATGCGGTTCTCCTGCCCAGGCCCTTCAGGGCAACCTAACAGACTATCCTACGCCCCCGGGCTCAGTGGGCGCGAGTAGCCGCCCAGGGCAGTTTTGGGTTAGCATTGCAGACCGTCCATGGCAGAGCAGCAGCAGCGACACAACCCCTACCAGCGCAAAGTCGAGCACATCCGCGAGCCCCCCACGACCTTTGGTGCGATCTTCAAGCTGATCGGTCCGGGACTCATTCTGGCCAGCTCGATCGTGGGGTCCGGCGAGCTCATCGCCACCACCGTTCTCGGCGCCGAGAACGGCTATACGCTGCTTTGGCTGATCATTCTGAGCTGCCTGATCAAGATCGTCGTCCAGAATGAGCTCGGCCGCTACGCCATCGGCTCCGGTGAAACCACTCTGGAAGCCTTTGACCACGTGCCGGGCCCACGCTTCCGGGTGAGCTGGATGGTCTGGTGCTGGTTCCTGATGGTGATGTTCACCTTGATGCAGGTGGGCGGCATGCTCGGCGGCATCGCGGAGGTCTTGCACGGTCAACTCGCACTGAACCCGGACCCGGACGCCTCGCGCATGATCTGGGTCTGGGTGATCAACTTCATCACGGTCGGCCTGCTCATCGGGGGCCGCTACGCCGTGGTGGAGAAGACGGCCATGGCCCTGGTGGTCACCTTCACGGCGCTGACCGTCTCGTGCGCCTTCATTCTGCTGAAGCTGCCGGAGTACTTCTCCTGGTCCGAGGTGTTGCGCGGGCTGTCGTTTCAGCCGCCCGAAGGCGGTATCGCCACGGCCGTGGCCGTATTCGGCATCACCGGCGTGGGCGCCACGGAGCTCGTGATGTACCCCTACTGGTGCATCGAGAAGGGCTACGCCAGCTACGCGGGTCCCCGCGACGACAGCCCCGAGTGGGTCCGCCGGGCCTACGGCTGGATCAAGGTGATGGGTGTGGACGTGCTGAACTCGATGGTGATCTACACCTTCGCCACCATCGCGTTCTATCTACTGGGAGCGGGCGTTCTCAACGGGATGGGTCTGATTCCGCAAGGTTCGGAGACGATCTCCACGCTGTCGAACCTCTACACCCAGACGCTGGGCCCCTGGTCGCTGCCGATCTTCTTGGCCGGAGCCGTCGCGGTGCTCTACTCCACGGTTTTTGCGTCGACGGCGGCGCACACGCGGGTGTTCGCCGACTTCATCGGGATGTTGGGGCTGTACGACCGCCATGACTACGCCAAACGGCTGAAGATGACCCGCGTCTTTGTCTTCGTGCTGCTGTTCGTTCCTTCGCTGTACTTCATGTTCGTGAAGGAGCCGGTGATGATGGTCAAGGTCGGCGGCATCGCTCAGGCGGCCATGCTCCCGCTGATCGGCTTCTCGACCCTCTGGCTGCGCTATAAGCGGCTGCCGGGGAAGGTCGCCCCTGCGGGCTGGATCACCCTGCTGCTGTGGATTTCCGCGGCGATCATGGGCGTGATGATGGGCTACTCGATCTTGCAGAAGATTACCGGCTGACCTCCAAAGTCGCTGTGCGAAACTGTAGGGCCATGAGAGCCCTGTTCGCTTGTCTCTGCCTCGCCGGCGCCCTGTCCGCCCAGCAGCCCAACACGCTCACGCAGCAGGAGGTCGGGGCCGGCTGGATCCTGCTGTGGGACGGCGAGTCCGAAACCGGCTGGGAGTGGCACGGCGAGGCCAACTGGACTTTCGCCAACGGCGTGATCCGCGGCGACTCCGGCGCCTACGGCTGGCTGGGCACCACGGCCGTCTTCGGAGACTTCCACCTCAAGCTCGAGTTCCGGACGGCCGCGGACGGCAACTCCGGCGTCTTTCTGCGCTCCGCCCGCGAAGGGCTGCCGCACCAGACCGGCTATGAGTTGCAGATCTACGACGCCCAGCCGCAGGGCTTCAACACCGGCAGCCTGGTGTTCTACGAAAAGGCTGAGCCGGCCAAGATCATCCCCGACGTCTGGAACTCCTACGACATCTTCGTGGAGGGTTCTCACTTCCAGATCGTCTTGAACAACAAGCTGGTGTTCGACGGCTACAACGCCACCCACGCCGCCGGCGTCATCGGCCTGCAGTTCAATCCCGGCAAGCCCATCGAGTTCCGCAGCCTGAAGCTCAAGCCCCTCGGGCTGGCTCCTCTTCTTGACGGCTCGACCTTCACCGGCTGGAAGCCCGTCGACCGCCCGAACAACCGCGGCGTCCACACCTGGGAGTACAACAACGGCGTGATCCACGTGGAGGGCGGCCCGGGGCAGATCGAGACCGAAAAGCAGTTCAAGAACTTGGCGTTGCAGTTGGGCGTCAAGACGAACCCGCCCTCGCCGGACAAGCACCCCAACTCCGGCGTCTTCCTGCGCGGGTATCCCGGCCAGTTCTGGTCCGGCTACGAGATCCAGATCCGCAACGAGTATTTCGGCGGCGACCCCACCCGGCCCATCGACATCGGCACCGGCGGCGTCTACTTTTGGCAGCCGACGCGGAGGGTGATTCCCAAGGACGGGGAATGGTTCTACGAGACCATCGTGGCCTACGACCGGCACATCTCCGTGTGGGTCAACGGCGTCCAGACGGCGGACTACGAAGACACCAAGCCCGAAGGCCCCACGGCCCGCAAACAGGCCAACCTGCGCTCGGGGACCATCAGCCTGCAGGCGCACGACCCGACCACGAACCTGGACTTCAAGGACCTGCGGGCGGCGGAGTTGGCCAACCGGCCGCTCCGTCTGGAGTAGCCCCCGCGCCTGGAGTAGGATGAGACCATGCCGACGACGACCGGCCTGCTGACCCTCGCGGACTATGAGCAGCTCCCCGACGACGGAGTGCGCCGCGAGCTCGATGAGGGGGAGCTGGTCGTGATGACGTTTCCAAAGCCGCGACACACCTTTGCCGCGCTCAATTTCTACGACGCCCTCAATCCCTGGGTGCGCAGCCGAGGGCTCGGTCGTTGCGTGACCGATGCCGGATTCCTGCTCGTGGAGGAGCCCCCGGTATTGCGCGGGCCGGACGTCGCTTTCGTCCGAGCCGAACGAGTCGCCGCGCTCGACCCCGACAACTGGATTCAAGGCGCCCCCGACCTGGCCGTCGAAGTAGTCTCCCCCTCGGAATCCGCCGAAGACCTGTTCCGCAAGGTGCAGCAGTACCTCCAGCACGGCTCCCAGGCAGTGCTGACAATCTATCCCCGCGAGCGCACCGTCCACGTTCATCGCCAGGGCCAAGCCATTGCCGTCGTGACCGACGCTGACGTTCTGGAAGTCCCGGAGCTCTTCCCGGGCTGGTCGATCCCCGCGGCCGATCTGTTCTAAGCTCGTTAGTTCGCATGAAACAGAAAGAAGTCCGCAAAATCGCCCTCGTCACCGGGGCCGGTAGCGGCGTGGGCCGCCACACGGCTCTCGCCTTGTTCAAGGAAGGCTACGCGGTGGCCGTGGCCGGCCGCCGTCCCGAAAAGCTCGAAGAGACCCTGCATCTGGCGGGCGACGTGGGCTCCGAGCACGGGCTCGCCGTCGTCACCGACGTCTCCGACCCTGGTTCGGTTCGAGTGTTGTTCGACCGTCTCCGCGACCGCTTCGGCCGTCTCGATCTGCTCTTCAACAATGCCGGCATCTCGGCCCCGGCCGTTCCCTTGGAGGAGCTTCCGTTCGAGCGCTGGAAGGCCGTCATCGACGCCAACCTGACCGGCGTCTTCCTGTGTACGCAGCAGGCCTTCAAGCTCATGAAGGAGCAGTCGCCCCGCGGCGGTCGGATCATCAACAACGGCTCCATCTCCTCGCAGACGCCGCGTCCGCATTCGGCCCCCTATACGGCTTCCAAGCACGGCGTCTCCGGCCTCACCAAGTCCACCGCGCTCGACGGCCGCGCCTTTGACATAGCCTGCGGCCAGATCGACATCGGCAACGCCGCCACGCCGCTGACCGAGCGCATGGCCCGCGGCGTCCCCCAGGCCAACGGTACGGTCGCCGTCGAGCCAACCATCGACCCCGATCACGTGGCCCGCGCGGTCGTCTATATGGCCGGCCTGCCGCTCGATGCCAACGTTCTCCACCTGACCGTCATGGCCACGAAGATGCCCCTCGTCGGGCGAGGTTGACCATTCCATGAGCTTCAAAGCAGCCTTCTATCAGGGCAACCGCACCGTCACCACCGGAGCTTGCGAGCCCGTCGAGCCGGGAGCGGGACAGGTCCGCATCCGCGTCTCGCACTGCGGCATCTGCGGCACCGACCTGCACATCTGGCACGGCGCCATGGACAAGCGCGTGAAGATGCCGGCCGTGCTGGGCCACGAGATGTCCGGCCAGATCGACCGGCTCGGCCCGGGAGTCGAAGGCTGGCAGGCCGGAGACCCGGTGACGGT
This sequence comes from Acidobacteriota bacterium, assembly GCA_016125275.1. Taxonomy (GTDB): domain Bacteria; phylum Acidobacteriota; class Terriglobia; order Bryobacterales; family UBA6623; genus RI-231. The sequence goes on from WGMB01000018.1 coordinate 344,747, forward strand.
CATGCCGCTCGACTTCGGCAAGAACCCGCCGCCCGGCCACAGCCACGTGGCGGACTTCATGAAGTTCATGGGCATCGACTCCCCGGGAGCTTTCCAGAGCTACTGGACCGTCGACGCCTCCACGCTCTTTCGCCTACCGCAGAACCTGTCGCTCGCTCACGGTGCGCTGGTCGAGCCTCTGGCTGTGGCCTGTCACGACGTTCGGCTCGGCCGAGTACAGCCCGGCGAGCACGTTGTCGTGATCGGCGGCGGCCCCATCGGCATGTTGGTCGCCATGGTGGCCCAGCACGCCGGCGGCAAGGTCATCGTCTCCGAGGTCAACCCCTTCCGCGTCGCCAAGGCCGCCGAGCTGGGGCTGGAGGCCGTCAACCCTGTCGAGACCGACCTCAAGCAGCTCATCCTCGATCGCACCGAGGGCCGCGGCGCCGACGTGGTCTTCGAGGTGTCCGGCTCGAGGCCCGGCGCCGCCGTCATGACGGACCTGCTGCGCATTCGCGGACGCATCGTCATCGTCGCCGTCTTCGCCTTCAAGCCCGAGGTCGACCTGTTTCGCTTCTTCTGGCGCGAGCTCGAGCTGTGCGGAGCGCGCGTCTACGAAGCCGAGGACTATGACGCGGCCATTCGGATCGCCGCCGAAGGCTCGCTGCCGCTCGACAAGCTGATCACCGAAACGACCGACCTGGAGGGTCTGCAAGCGGGCTTCGAGAAGATGGATTCCGGCGGCGAGTGCATGAAGATCCTGGTGGACGTGCGCGCCTGAGATTTCGCTATCCTGGGCGATCCATGGGAATCCTCGACCTGTTCCGACTCGACGGCAAAGTCGCCCTCGTCACCGGCTGCAACCGCGGCATCGGCCGCGGCTACGCGAACGCCTTGGCGGAAGCCGGCGCGGACATCATCGGCGTCAGCGAGCACCTGAGCGACTCCGGCCCGGTGGCCGAGGAGATTCGCGGGCTCGGGCGGAAGTTTCACGGCTACGCCTGCGATCTGTCCGACCGCGCCGCCCTGTTCGCCTTTCTGGAGCAGGTGAAGAGGGATCACCCGCACATCGACATCCTCGTCAACAACGCGGGCACCATCCGACGCGCTCCGGCCGCCGAGTTTCCCGACGCCGACTGGGATCACGTGGTGAAGGTCAATCTCGACGCCCAGTTTTTCCTGGCGCGTGAACTCGGCCGCGAGATGCTCGGCCGGGGCTGGGGCAAGATCATCTTCACGGCCTCTCTGCTCTCCTACCAAGGTGGCATTACGGTGCCGAGCTACGCCGCCACCAAGGGCGGCATCCCGCAGCTCGCCATGGCCTTATCGAACGAGTGGAGCGGTCGCGGCGTGACGGTCAACTGCATCGCGCCCGGCTACATCCGCACCGACGTCACCAAGGCCCTGCAGGAAGATCCCGTGCGGAACCCCGCCATCCTGGCGCGGATCCCCGTCGGCCGCTGGGGCGTGCCGGAGGACCTCAAGGGCGCGATCGTCTTCCTCGCTTCGCCCGCGTCGGACTACGTGACCGGAATTACCGTTCCGGTGGACGGCGGCTGGCTGGGACGCTGAGGCCGGCGTCTCAGACCTTGGAGGCGCTGGGAGACGACTTGCGGCTGGCCAGCGGGCGCGGCGCGCCCTGCGGCTGGAAGAACGCCCGGAAGTAGTCGTACATCGACACCACGGTGAGGATCACCACGGCCGTCAAGGCCAGGTATGCCAACTGCCCCAACACCGGATCGTTCGGGCGAATCAGCAGCAATGACACCGCCACCACCTGTGACCACATCTTCGCCTTGCCCAGCCAACTCGCCGAGATCGTGATGCCCTGGGTCAGGGCCACATAACGCAGGCCCGAGACGGCGAACTCCCGCCCGACGATCAGCACGACGATCCAGGCGTCTACGCGGCCCAACTCCACCAGCGAAATGAAAGCCGCCGAGATCAGCAACTTGTCGGCAATGGGGTCGAGCAGCTTGCCCAACTGGGTGACCTGCCGGCGACGGCGGGCGATGTAGCCGTCCAGGCCGTCGGTCGCCGAAGCCGCCAGAAAGATCAGCAGCGCCAGCTCTTCTTCATTGAGGCTGAACAGGCCGAAGCTGAGCGTAAATCTTCCGCTCAACATCGCCGCAAGCAGCAGCGGAACCAGGAAGATCCTGGAGAGCGTCAGCGCGTTGGGCAGATTCATGCTCTGCGGGACAGCGAGAGGCGCCGAGCGAGGGCACCGTTCCGCTTAGACTACTACACTCTCCGCCGCTGTCTCATCGGCCACTACCCTGAGATTGCTCCCCGCATCGCCTTGGGCTAGCCTGGGTCTTGTCCGTGCAAGAGCTTTCCGCCGTCCGGCAGCGCATGCGTGAGGACTGGGACCGCAGGGCCCAGGAAGACGCCTCCTACTACGTGGCCTTCGGCCGCAAGCAGCAGTCGAAGGAGGAGTTCTTTGCCTCGGCGGCGGACGTTCTGCGCACACTGCGCGCCGAATACGAGCGGCTGCCCGCTCCGCCCCACCAACTGCGCGCGCTCGAAATCGGCTGCGGGCCGGGCCGCCTTCTGTTGCCGTTGAGTTACGAGTTCGAGCGTGTGGACGGGGTCGATGTATCCGCCGAAATGGTCGCGATCGCCCGCCGCAATCTGGCCGACCGGCCCAACGCGGAAGCGCATGCGGCCAGCGGCGCCGACTTGGCCGACTTCGCCGACAACTCGATCGGCTTCGTCTATTCCTACGCAGTGTTCCAACACATTCCTTCGCGCGACGTCGTGTGGTCCTACCTGCGTGACGCGGTGCGGACCTTGCAACCCGGCGGCATCCTCAAGTGCCAGTTCAACGCCTTGTCTCGCGCCGGAGACCCGCCGGTCGAACCCGTCGTGGGCTGGTCCCTGCGATCGGGAGCGCCGTCCGGCCGCACCGTGCTGCAAGCGGCGCCCGACACCTGGAGCGGCGCAAGCTTCCGGGCGGAAGAGCTGGCGGCTTTTTGCGCCGAGCAGGGCCTGCAACTGCTGTCATTCGACGGGTTTGACACGCAGTATCTCTGGATGACGGCGCGCAAGGGTTTTGAAGCGGCCGAGGCCGACCCGGCGGAGGGTTGCCGGCTCGTGGGCGCAGCCAACACGTTTAGCAGCGACCGGCTCATCCCCCAAGCCGGGCGTTTTGCCAGCGCCGCCCTGTGGGTTGTCGGGCTGCCCGCCCGCGCCGACCTCAACAGCCTGCGGGTGGAGATCGACGGTCAGCTCACAGCGCCTTCCTTCGTGCGCCGACGTCCCGCCGCCGGCTCCGCGCAAGTGAACGTCTTCCTGCCGCCCGGAACCCGCACCGGAGCCGTTCCGGCCCGGCTCCTGCTCGACGGCCAAAACATCTCCGCCGCGATTGCGCTTCGCGTGACGCCGGCGGCTCCCTTGATTCCACGCCTGGTCAGCGTCAGCGACGGCGTGAACCTGCTCTCCAGCGCCAACATCGAGAGCCGAGCGCTCAAGGTCAGCATCGAAGAGGCGCCCTACGAGGACGCCTCCGCCGTGCGGCGCGCTTTCGAGGCTCGGTTGGACGACTGCCTGCTGACCGTGGAAGACGTCTTCTGCGTCGATCCCTTGGCTCGCCGCTTCGAGATCAACCTGACGGCCCCGGCGGAGCTGCCGGCTGGGCCCTACAACCTCTTCTGTCGGCTGGGGAATCGCCGCTTTCCCCACGTCGGCCTGCGACTCGCGCCATGACCGCCGCGCCGGCCGCCAAGCTTGCGCTCGCCGGTCAGGCCGTCGAGCGCTGGCTGGATCTCGGGCTCTTTGCGCCGCACGCGGTGGCGGCGCCGCTGACGGTGGCGGCGGCGGGCGGGCTCTCGCGCCTCGCCGGCTGGGACGGCCAGGCTTCCCTGCTGGCCCTGTCCTCGTTGGCCTGGATGGCCGCCACGCTAGCCGTCTATTCCTTGGCCCGAGCGCCATTGGGCCGCTCGGCTTGGCAGGCCGCTGCGGTCGCCGCCTTTCTGCCCACCTGGTCCGTCGCCGTCGGCCTGCGGGGAGAGCCGGACCGCCTGGTCTTCTGGGCGCTCCCTCCGCTACTGGTCTTGGCGGTGGACGCGTTCCGGCGCAAGCCCACTTGGCTGCGAGCGTCCGCGATTCCCCTGGCCGTCGTCGCGCTGGTTCTCGCCCGCCCTGGGCGTTGGATTCTCTTTGACGCCCTCGCCGCGGCCGGCTGGGCGGCCGTGGCCTGGCTCATCGTGAGCCCAAGCACAAGGCGTGACGCGCGACTGGCCGCCGCCGGACTCGGAGCGATTCTGGCCGGTGCGATCCTTGGTTCAGGCGCGCAGCAGCCTTCCACGCAGGATCGCGCCCGCCCCTTCGAGCGCCTCGCGCTCAGCCTCGAGCTGAGCCCTCTGCGGCGCTCCGCCCGCGACCTCATCGACTCCCCTTTCCACCCCGAAGAGTCCCTGCTCTGGCTGCGCGCCCTCGGCTCGGACGCGGTCACCGCCGACCGCTACGGCAAGTTCCACCGGGAGCTTGACTGCCTGACGACCCGGGACGAGCAGTGTGTCTTCGTCCTCAGCGCGCCCGCGGGAGAGGCCGTCGTCGTATCCCGGCCGGGCTTTGAGGGCCTTCGCCCGGTTCGCGGCCCCTTGGACGTCGAGCGCCTGGAGCGCTACATCGCCTGGGCGGGCCGGCCTGAGCTGCTCACGCTGGAGAGACCCGAGCGGGGCCGGCTGACCATCCGGGCCGACCTGGGTCCCGACTCCGTGATTCTCGTCCGGCAGGATTTTTCGGGGCCCTGGACGGTCGAGCCCGCCTCGGTGACGCTCCACGAGGACCCCATCGGCTACCTCGTACTGGACCCCGGCCAGACCGACGCGCCGGTCGAGGTCAGCCTCATCGCGCAGCCGAACGCGCTCTCCCTCCTCGCCCCGCCGCAGCTGCGCCGCGACCCGATCGACATGGGCGAATTCCCGGTTCTACGGGCGGAGGGCTTGGTGGACGCCCAGTCATTTGCCGGCCCGCCGTTCCGGCCCGGCGCCTATCTCAGCCTCTTCGGGTCTCGCTTCGAGCCGGAAGGCAACGACGTAGCCCTGGACGGCGCGCCGCTCGAAAAGCTCTACGAGTCCCGGACGCAGATCAACGTCCGGCTCCCGCAGGATCTCTCCGCCGGAAGCCACGAGCTGACCGTGACCAGCCGCGGGCGCGCCACCGAGCCGTACCCATTCGAGGTGACGCCATGAGGCTCCTCGCCGTGGGGCTGCTCGCCGCGGCTCTCGCCTGGGGACAGCTCCCAGCAGATCGCCTGGGCCTGTATCAGTGGGTGAGCGTTCCTCCCAGCGGCGACGCGGATTTGCTCACGGCCGCCCGCCTCGAGACCACGGAGCTGGGACTGGGCGCCTTCCGGCTCTACCTCGGCGCGCGGTTCGACTACCGCCGCCCGTATCTGGCGCCCGGCCGTTTCGGCGGCGAGATCGACGGCCCCGTCACCCCTGCGGCAATCCTGGGCCTCCCTCGTTACGCCGCAGTGCTGGACGACCCCAAGCTCTCCACCGTGATGCTGACGGTCTACGAGTCCCGCAACTACGGCGGCGGCTCCGACGACCTCAACCTGCTGCGGCCTTGGTCCTCGACGGACCAGCAGGCGGTCCGCGACCAGATCGGCGCATTGTGCGAGCTGCTCTACAGCCGTTGGGGCCAGGCGCCCAAGACGGTGATCCTCGCCAACCACGAGGCGGACGAGAAGCTCATGGAGATCCTGCAGCACACGCGCGGCGATCTCGACCGCGCCCGCGCGAACCTCGTCGCCTGGACCCTGGCTCGCCAAGCGGCCGTGGAATCGGCGCGGGCGGCCCATCCCGAGGCTCGTCTGCGGGTGTTGACGGCCTTCGAGGTCTCCATCCTCAACTTGCGAGTCGCCTCCACGGCCGGCCGCTACCAGAAGACGCGTCTGGTGCACGGCGTCACGGCGCTCGCTGAGGTCGTGCCTCACATCCGCACCGATCTCATCTCGTACTCCTCTTATGAGTCCGTGAACTCGCCGTACGAGACGCTCGACGCCTCCGCGCCGCCCGAAGCCATCGCGGGCCGACTCGAACGCGACCTGGACCGCATCCGCGAAGCCGCGGCCGGGTCAGTTTCGCCGTATGGCCGCGAGCTGTTCGGCGACCGCTACGTGATGCTGGGCGAGCTCGGCTTCGCGCGCGAAAAGTTTGACAGTCTCCCCTCGGGCGGCGTTCTGCCGAGGCTCCATCAAGCCTTGCAGACGGCCTTCGCGTGGGGTTCGCCCTACGTCGTGCTGTGGCAGGCGTTTGACTCGCCGCGCCTCGGCGCGGAAGGATGGGGATACGGCGTCTTCGATCGTGAAGGTCGCCCTCCCGCCTTGAATCCGTTTTCCACCGGCTGTGACTCCGTCGCCGTCTGCCTGAAAACCTGGGCGGCTCGCTGAGTTACATCGGGTTTCATAGGGTTTTCCGTTGCGCCCTTGGGCCCCAGGACGGTACAAGATTCCTCATGCCTCGTTCGCGTTCGCTGGTCGGTCTGAAGCTCTATCGCTTTCCTCACAATCCCGACTTCGATCGCCTGATCGATGAGCAGGTTCTGCGGCGCGTCCGCAAGATCGACGCTCTGGCTCGCCGCAAGGGCTTGGCGGCCCTGAAACCCGCCGACGACGCGCTGATCCCGATCGGCATGGAGGTCGACGCAGCCGGCAGGGTCACCAAGAACGGCTACGGCGTCTTCAACCTCGCTTGGCAGGCCGCCGACCACGGCGCGGAATGGGCCGCGCAGATTTCCGCCGAGGTCGAGCAGGCCCGCAAAGCCATCCAGGAAGCGCACGGCGTCTCTCTCAAGTACCTGATCTGGGCCGGCATGGGCGGCTCGGCCGAAGACAAGGCCTTCTACGTCGGGGCCGGACTGGCCCGCCGCCGCGTGCGGGTCTACTTGCTCGATTCGACCGATCCCCGCAAGCTCACGGCCATCCTCGACCAGATCGCAGCCGCCGAGAAGGAGCCGCTGGAGCAGGCGCTCAAGCGCTGTCTCATCGTCGGCATGGCGATGGGCATGACGTCCTTTGAGCCGGTCCTCAATCTGGAGAAGCTCGAAGCGCTGTACCGCAAACTGCGGATTCCCAGCGCCTCGAACTTCCTCTACATGACGCTGCCGGATTCGATCCTCGATCAGTTCGGGCGCAAGAACGGCTTCCGGCGCGTGGAGCTCCAGCCGGACAACGGCAACTCGACCGCCGGCCGCCACAGCGGCCCCATGACCCGCGGCAGCCTCTACCCGCTGGCGCTCAACGGGGTGGACCTGGCTGCTTGGATGGAGGCCACGCAGCTCAGCGACAAGGAGATCCGTACAGCCTTCCAGCTCGCTGGCTTTTTGCAAAGCAACGCCCGCGAAGGGCGCGACAAGGTCACCTTGCACCTGCCCTCGAACTGGAGCGCCGGGGCGGTCTGGACCAAGCAGGACTTCGAGGAGAGCCTCGGCAAGAGCGAACGGATCGGGATCAAAATCGTCATCCACGAGAAGATCAAGCCGATCAACTTCTACTCGCCCAAGTCGAAGCGCCAAGACCGCTGCTTCCTGTTCGTGGAGGCCGAAGGGGCGCGGAACCCCGACCCGCAGAAGATCACCGCCCTACGTCGCGCCGGGTATCCGACGGCCGTCCTGCGTATTGACGGCGAGTACGCCGTCGCGCGCTACATGCAGCTCATCCACTACGTGGTCTTCGCCCTGGGCTATCTGCGGGACATGAACTTTGTCACGCAGCCCGGCGTGGAGCTCTACAAGGACTACGCGCGCGCCATCTACGACGAGGGGCTGTCCCGGGGCGGCGTCGAGAAGTCCACGCCGTGGCGCGACGCCATGCGCTCGAAGAATCGCCTCAAGTGGCGCGGCGGGCTGGCCGTGAGCTTCGATGCGCTGCTCGAAACCGGGCTGATCGAGCCCGCCGAGCTGGAGCTCGAAAACGGCAATCCTCCGGCGGTCTTGGCCGCCGCCCTGGAACGCCTGCGCAAGGAGCGCAAGGTCAGCTACGGCGAGCTGACGTTCTTTGGGGACACTCGCTACGACCCGGCGGGCCGCAAGGCGTTACGAGTCCTCGAGAGCTCCGCCGACGCCGTCTTCCGCTCCAAATCGAAAATGCCGGCCGATGTCTACGAGGGCCCGGCGATGAATCACTCCTACCACGAGATGATCATCGGCTTCGGCGGAGGCTTCAGCCTGGTCGTGCTGTCGGAGAAGCAAGCCGCCTTCCCCAAGGTTGGCTACAAGGCCGACTACCACCGGGCCCAGTGGCTGGCCACTCAGAGAGCCCTGGCCGACCGCGGCCGGGCCGTCTGCGGCGTCACCATCCCCGACCTCACCGACGCCGGCATCGAATGCCTCCGTGAGCTATTCTCGGACGTGGCGCGGCGCCTCAGCCGGCCCCGCGACTAGACTTCATGGCTCGCATCAGAACCAAGCCCCGCAAGAAATACGAACAGCCCAAAGGCGGACTGATCGGCTGCATCCTGATCATTGTGCTCGGCATCGCCTTCGTCACCTGGATCTTTTTTGTGATCCTGAATCCCGACCGATAGAAGAAAATTCATGACCCCGTTTGTACGACCCGACGGCCGCGCGGCCGACCAACTGCGCCCGCTCACCATCACCCCCGGCTTTTTGCCCAACGCCGAAGGCTCCGCCCTCATCGAGACGGGCCATACCAAGGTCATCTGCGCCGCCTCGGTCGAGAACGGCGTTCCACCGTTCCGCAAGGGCTCCGGCCAAGGCTGGGTGACGGCCGAATACGCCATGCTTCCCCGGGCGACATCCACCCGGACCGGCCGCGAGGTCAACCGCGGCCGTCCCAGCGGCCGCACGTCGGAGATCCAGCGCCTCATCGGCCGCTCACTGCGCGCCGCCATCGACTTCAAGAAGCTGGGCGAGCGCTCCATCCTCATCGACTGCGATGTGCTGCAGGCCGACGGCGGCACGCGCACGGCGGCCATCACGGGCGCTTGGGTCGCCCTGGCTCTCGCCGTGCGCCAGATGCTCGACTACAATCTCATCAGCGAGGACCCCCTGCTCTATCAGATCGCCGCCGTGAGCGTCGGCGTGGTCGACAAGACGCCCTTACTGGACCTTTGTTATGAGGAGGATTCGGCCGCCGAGGTGGACATGAACGTCGTGATGACATCGGCCGACGAATTCATCGAGATCCAATCCACGGCCGAGGGCGCGCCTTTCAATCATGCGGCCCTGGGCTCCCTGCTCGATCTGTCCCGGCTTGGGGTCCAGCAACTGGCCGCCGGCCAGCGGGAGGCTCTTGCGCGTTGACGGTCCTGTATTGCGCGACGGGCAACCCCGGCAAGCTGCGGGAGTTCCGGGAGGCTGCCGGCGACGGCTTCGAGATCCTGCCCTGCGACTCCCGCGATTGCCCGGAAACCGGCGATACCTTCGAGGCCAACGCCTTGCAGAAGGCGCACTGCTACGCCCAGGCGCTGACGGCCAAGACCGGCGCCGAGCAGTGGCTGTTCGCCGATGACTCCGGCATCGCCGTGGACGCCCTCGGCGGCGCGCCGGGCGTCTACTCGGCCCGCTTCGCCGGCGTCGGAGCCGATGACGCCGCCAACAACGCTTTGCTGCTGGACCGTCTGGCGAACGTCCCCGCCGCCGAGCGGACCGCCCGCTACGTCTGCGTGATCGCGCTCCTGCGCGGCAACACCGTGCTCGGGACGTTCCGCGCCGAGGCCGAGGGCGTGATCCTCCACCATCCTCGCGGGACGGGCGGCTTCGGCTACGACCCCTACTTCCACTTCCCCTCCCTGGACCAGACCTTCGCCGAGATCCCGGCCGAGCTCAAGTGGCGGCACAGCCACCGCGGCAAGGCCTTTCGAGCCATGCTCGACTGGTTTTGGAACCACGAGCCGTCCCGGCTATAATGGCGAACAGTAGCCGAAGGCTCATCCTCAGCGCTTTGCCGCAAATCGCTCCATCCATTCTGGCTGCCGACTTCGCTCACCTGGGCGACGCCGTGGAGAACGTCTCCGGCGCCGGCGTCGAGATGCTGCACGTCGACGTGATGGACGGCCGCTTCGTGCCGAACATCTCCATCGGCATGCCTGTGGTGGCTTCGCTGCGCAAGGCGACGGATCTATTTCTGGACTGCCACTTGATGATCGTCGAGCCCGACCTCTACGTGGCGGACTTCGTCAAGGCCGGCGCGCAGAACGTGACGGTGCACCAGGAAGCGTGTCCGCACCTGCACCGTTCGCTCCAGGGCATTCGGGCGCTCGGCGCGGGCGCCGGCGTGGCGATCAATCCCGCCACCCCGGTGAGCACGCTCGAGTACGTGCTCGATATGGTCGACCTCGTCCTGGTGATGAGCGTCAACCCCGGCTTCGGCGGACAGAAGTTTCTGCCGCTGGCCTACGACAAGATCCGCGAGCTGGCCGAGCTTCGCGAGCAGGGCGCCTTCTCGTTCCGCATCGAGGTGGACGGCGGCGTCGGCCTCGACAACGCCGAGCAGCTTTGCGCCGCCGGCGCGGACATCCTCGTCGCCGGCTCCAGCATTTTTGGAACCCCTGATCCGGCCCAATCCGTAACTGACTTGAAGGCTCGGAGCGAGCAGGCGCGGATGACGCGCGTATGACCTTCGTCTCCCGCCAGAGGTACATCGTCCCGATGAAGTTCCATCACCTGATCCTCGTTTTCGCCGTAGCGTTGCTGGCGGCGTGCGGCAAGACGCCGTACGACAACCCGATTGGCAACAACTCCGTACAGCCCGACAAGAAGCTGTTCGACAAGGCGATTCTGGACATCGAGAAGCACAAGTACGACGTCGGTCGACTGACGCTGCAGACGCTGATCAACACCTACCCGGACAGCGAGTACCTGGCCAAGGCCAAGCTGGCCATCGCCGACAGTTGGTACCGCGAAGGCACCGGCCACGCGTTGGCGCAGGCCGAGGCCGAGTACAAGGACTTCATCACCTTCTTCCCGACCATGGAAGAGGCGGCCGAATCGCAGATGAAGGTCTGTGACATCCACTACGAGCAGATGGCCAAGCCCGACCGCGACACCACGCACGCGCTCAAGGCCGACCAGGAGTGCCGCCAGTTGATGATGCAGTGGCCCAACAGCGTCTTCCTCGACCAGACCAAGCAGCGCCTGCGCGAGGTGCAGGAGTTGCTGGCCGAGGGCGAGTACCGCGTGGGCACCTTCTACACCACCAAGGGCAGCTACCGCTCCGGCGCCAACCGCCTGCAGGCGATGTCGGACCACTACCCGCTGTTCAGCAAGAACGACGAGGCCCTGTGGGAGCTGGGCAACACCTACGGCCAGATGGGCGAGCAGTTCGAGGACCAGATGATCGCGGCCTACCAGCGCATCGTGCGCGAGTACCCGATGAGCGTGCGCGTCCCCGAGGCCAAAGCCAAGCTGGAGCAGCTCAACGCGACTGTCCCGGAGCCCGATCCCGAGCGGCTGGAAGTCAACCGCTACAACGTGGAGAACCGCGTGGAAAAGGGGATGGTCAAGAAGTCTCTGACGATCTTCGGCACCCGCCCCGATCTCCGCATGGCGGCCAAGATGGGCGAGCCGGCGATGACGACGCTGATGCCGTCCACGCCTCCCGGCATTCGGCCCACGGCCGAGGTCACCGGCGGCGCGGCGCCGAGCGCCGAAGTCTCGGTGCAGCCGATCGGCGAAGGCGGCAAGCTGGAATCCGAACCGGACGCCCGGCGCAGCAAGCAGCCGGACGAGCAGGCTCCGGCAAATTCGCAGCCGCAACAGCCGTAAGCCGTTTCCCCCATTCCAGCGGACCGGCGAATCGAGTTAAACTGGGAGCGCTTCGGCGCTCCCGGCAATGCCTCCCTTGGCAGCCGGCCGCTCGAGCCCGCGCTGTGAGCCTGATTCTCATTGCAGACGACAATCCCCATGCCCACCGGATGGGGCGGCAGATCCTCAGCCAGGAGGGCCATGAGGTCGAGACGGCCTCCAATGGCGACGAGGCCCTGGCTTGGCTCAACGACCATCAGCCCCAACTGGTCATGCTCGACACGCGTATGCCCGGCCCGAGCGGCTACGAGGTCTGTCAGCGCATCAAGGAGTCCGATCGCTGGCGCTCCATCAAGGTCGTCTTGCTGGCCGGCCCTCTCGAGCCTTTCGACTCCGATCAGGCCGACCGCGTGGGCTCTGACGCCGTCCTGCACAAACCGCTCGACGCCTTCTCGCTGATCGAGACCGTACAATCGCTGATCGGCCCGGCCGAGCGCGCCAAGGCCGCGCCGGCGGCTCCCCCGGCCCCACCGGCGCCGGCTCCTTCCGTCGCCGAATCTGCTCCGGCAGAATCCGCACCCGAACCGGCCCCCGCGCCGCACCAGACGGCCGCCGCGGAGTTGGACCCGTTCGACGAGCTCGTCAAGATGGCCTTGCAGCAAGAGGCGCCCGGCCTAATCCTGGAAGAGGACAAAGTGCGCGGCGCGGTGGCCGAGGTGCTCGAAGCCGCACTGCCGACGCTGGTCGAAACCATCTCCGAACGCATTCTTGCGCGCCTCCGCGAACAACGCTGAGCCGCGCCGCTCCCCCTGAAACCATGGCCCAGAATTCTTTTGACATCGTCTCCCAGATCGAGCTCCCCGAGGTCAAGAACGCCGTCGTCCAAGCCAACAAGGACGTCACCACGCGCTACGACCTGAAGCCGACCAACTCCGAGATCGAGCTCGACGAAGCCACGCCGAAGATCGTCCTCCGTTCGCAGGACGAGTACACCGTGAAGCAGGTCTACGAAGTCCTGCAGGAAAAGCTCGTCCGGCGCAAGGTGCCCATCAAGTCGCTCACGCCCGGTAAGATCCAGCCGGCGGCCGGCGGTCGCGTGGTGCAAGAAGTTTCGTTGCAGCAAGGCATCCCGGTCGAGAAGGCTCGCGAGATCGTGAAGCACATCAAGGATCTCAAGCTCAAGAAGGTGCAGCCGTCGATCCAAGGCGATCAAGTGCGGGTCACAGGCCCCGATCGCGACGACTTGCAGCAGGTGATGGCTTCGTTGCGCGCGGCGGACTTCGACATCGACATGCAGTTCACCAACTACCGCTAGGCTGATGGCGCGAATTCTCGAAACGCTCTACCTGCAGGGCCCGGCCGGGCGGCTGGAGTGCCTGCACGAAGGCCCCGAAGAGGACGTGCGCATCCGCCAGGCGGCGGTGGTCTGCCACCCGCATCCTCTCTTCGGCGGCACTTTGCACAACAAGGTCGTCTTCCGGCTGGCCCGTGCGGCCCGCAACGCCGACGCCGCCGTGCTGCGCTTCAACTTTCGTGGTGTGGGGCAAAGCGCCGGCGAACATGACGACGGCCTGGGCGAGCAGGACGACGTTCGCGCGGCCGCCCGCTTCATGAAGGACCGCTACCCCGGGCTTCCTCTGGTGCTGGCGGGCTTCTCGTTTGGCGCCTCTATGAGCTTGCGCGTCGCCTGCGGCGACCCGACCATCGCCCGCGTGATCGCCGCCGGCACGCCGGTCAACCGCGGCGGCTTCGGCTTTCTCGCCTCGTGCGGCGCGCCAAAGCACTTTCTGCACTCGACCAACGACGAGCACGGCGCCCGCGACAAGATGGAAGCCGCCTTCGAGATGGCGGCCCCGCCCAAGAAGCTCGACTGGATCGAAGCGAAGGACCACTTCTTCGTCGACGCCCTCGATGCGTTCGAGTCCGCCGCGTTGAAGGCCTTCCAGCTCTAGCGACTTACTACGCCACGTACTTCTTGAAGAACGCCAGCGTGCGGCTCCAGGCCAGCTTGGCGGCGGCTTCGTCGTAACGCGGCGTGGTGTCGTTGTGGAAGCCGTGGTTGGCGCCTTCGTAGAAGTACGCTTCGTAGGTCTTCCCGTTCGCCTTCAGGGCCGCCTCGTAGGCCGGCCAACCGGCGTTCACGCGCTCGTCCAGTCCGCCATAGTGCAACTGCAACGGCGCCTGGATCTTCGGTACGTCTTCGGCGGCCACCTGCCGACCGTAGTACGGGACCGACGCCGCCAGATTCGGGACTCGCGCCGCCAGCCCGTTGCACACTCCGCCGCCGTAGCAGAACCCTACGGAGCCGACCTTGCCGGTAGAGTCTGCGTGGGTCTGCAAGTACTTCACGCCGGCTACGAAGTCTTCGAACAGCTTGGCTCCGTCGAGCTTGGCCTGCATCGCGCGGCCCTCGTCGTCGTTGCCGGGATAGCCGCCCGCCGGCGTCAACCCGTCCGGCGCCAGCGCCAAGTAGCCTTCCGCCCCTAGCCGCCGCGCCACATCGGCAATGTAGGGGTTCAGCCCACGGTTCTCGTGCACCACCAGAACGGCGGGCAGCTTGCCGCTCTTGCCCGCCGGCCGTGCCAGGTAGCCCTTGATCGTCCCGTAACCCTGCGGCGAGGAATACTCGATCCAAGCGGTCTCGATGCGGCTGTCGCCCTCGGGAACCTGTTGCGCCAGCGCGTAGTCGGCCAGCAGGGCCGACGCGCTCACCCCGCCCGCTGCCATCGGAGCGGCGCGGTCCAAAAACTCTCGGCGGCTCAATCCGCCGTGCACGTACTGGTCGAACAGCTCCAGCACGCGGGGAGAGAAGTCAGAAGCTTTGAGTCGAGCCATGACGGCTGATGCTAGCAGAAAGGACGCCCGCCCGCGCGGCCAAATTCTCGGGGCGAGTCGTCCCGCAATGTATCCTGTGGAGTCGCGCCGCCCCAGCCGCGACGCCAACCGAGACCCATGACCGAGTCCCAGCCGATGTGGCGGCCCAGCCCGTCCCGTATCGCCGACGCCAACCTCACCCGCTTCCTCCAAGTCGTCGGACAACCCAGCTACGAAGCCCTGTACCGCTGGTCCGTCGACGAGCCGGCGGCCTTCTGGGAAGCCTTGCGCCGGTTCTGCGGCGTCGAGCTCGACACGCCCAATCGGACTGTGGTCGAGGGTCTCGACCGAATGCCCGGCACCGTCTGGTTCCCCGGCGCCAAGCTCAACTTTGCCCGCCACTTGCTGCGCTTCCGTGACGATCGTGAAGCCCTCGTCTTCTGGAATGAGAACGGCCGGCAGTCCTCCTGCACCTACGCCGAGCTGCACGAACAGGTCGCCCGCTTCGCCGACGGATTGCGGGCCGAGGGCGTGGCGCCGGGAGACCGCATCGCCGGCTTCCTGCCCAACCGTCCGGAAGCCGTCATCGCCATGCTGGCGGCCTCATCGCTCGGCGCCGTCTGGTCGTCCTGCTCTCCCGACTTCGGCTACGAAGGCTTGCTCGACCGCTTCGGTCAGATCGAGCCCAAGGTGCTAGTCACCGCCGACGGCTACCCCTATAACGGCAAGAGCTTCGATTCTCTCGACAAGGTGCGCCGCCTCTGCCGCAGCGTGGACTCGATCCAGCGGGTCGTCGTCGCCCCCTACGGCCCCGGCGATCCCGATCTGGGCGGTCTGCCGGCAGCGACGCTCTTCTCCGAGTTCGGAAGGCCGGGCCACGAGATCCCGTTCGCTTCCCTGCCCTTCGACCATCCGCTCTATGTGCTCTATTCCTCCGGAACCACCGGAAAGCCCAAGTGCATCGTCCACGGGGCCGGCGGAACCCTGCTGCAGCACCTCAAGGAGCACGTTCTGCACACGGACCTGCGCCGGGAGGACCGCCTGTTCTACTTCACCACCTGCGGTTGGATGATGTGGAACTGGCTCGCGTCGGGGCTGGCCACCGGCGCCACGCTCGTGCTCTACGACGGCTCGCCCTTCCACCCGCACCCGGCGCACTTGTGGGACATGGCCGAGCGGGAAGGCGTCACCGTCTTCGGTACCAGCGCCAAATACATCGCCGCCTGCGAAAAGGCGGACCTCGCCCCGGCCCGGACGCACGATCTCTCCGCCGTGCGCACCATCCTCTCCACCGGCTCGCCGCTCGCCGCCGAGAGCTACGACTACGTCTATCGCGCCATCCGCGCGGACGTGCAGCTCGCGTCCATCTCGGGCGGCACGGACATCGTCTCCTGCTTCGCTCTCGGCAATCCTCTCGCGCCCGTTTGGCGCGGCGAAATCCAGACCCGCGGCCTCGGAATGAAGGTCGAAGTGTTCGACGACGAGGGTAGCCCCCTGCCGGTCGGCCACAAGGGGGAGCTGGTCTGCTCGGCGCCGTTCCCCTCCATGCCCCTCGGTTTCTGGGACGATCCGGACGGCGCCAAGTACCGGGCCGCCTACTTCGAGCGCTTCCCGGGGGTCTGGCATCACGGCGACTACTGCCAATTGACCGAGCACGGCGGCATGATCGTGTGGGGGCGCTCCGACGCCGTGCTCAACCCGGGCGGCGTCCGCATCGGCACCGCCGAGATCTACCGCGCCGTGGAAGCCCTGCCCGAGATCGCCGAGGCTTGCGCCATCGGCCAAGAATGGGACAACGACGTGCGGATCATCCTGTTCGTGAAGCTGCGCCCGCCGACAGAGGCCCTCGACCCCGCGCTGGACTCCGCCATTCGGCTCGCCATCCGCGCCAAGGCCACGCCTCGCCACACGCCGGCGAAGATCCTCGCCGTCGCAGACATCCCGCGGACGCGTAGCGGAAAGATCGCCGAGATCGCCGTCCGCCACGTGGTCCACGGCCGGGCCGTCACAAACCGCGAGGCCCTCTCGAACCCTGAGTCGCTCGAGCTGTTCCGCAACCTGCCGGAAATCCAAAAACCCTAGCCGCGCAGGAAGCTACAGCGCATCGCGGAGGAACCGCGCGGTGTGCGAAACCTTCGATTTCGCGACCTCTTCCGGAGTCCCCATCGCGACGATCTCGCCGCCGCCCGCGCCGCCTTCCGGCCCCAGGTCGATCACCCAGTCCGCGCTCTTGATGACCTCCATGTTGTGCTCGATTGTCAGGACCGTGCCGCCGTTGTCCAGCAGCCGCTCGAAGGCCTTCAGCAGCTTGGCGATGTCGTCGAAATGCAGCCCCGTCGTGGGCTCGTCGAAGATGAACAGGGTCCCCTCGACGCTCGCCTGCGACAGGTGCGCCGCCAGTTTCACCCGCTGGGCCTCGCCGCCGGAGAGCGTCGTGCCCGGCTGCCCAAGCCGCAAGTACCCGAGCCCGACCTCGGCCAGCGGCGCCAGCTTCGAGGTGATCTTCGAATGGCGCACGAAGAACCGCAGGGCCTCGTCCACGGTGAGCCGCAGCACGTCGTCGATGTTCTTGCCGTCGTGGCGAATCTCCAGCGCCTTGGGGCTGTAGCGCTTGCCGCCGCAGTCCTCGCACACCAGCTCCACGTCGGCCAGAAACTGCATCTCCACGGTCTGCACGCCGTCTCCCTGGCAGGTCTCGCAGCGCCCGCCCGGTACGTTGAACGAGAAGAAACCCGGCTTCAGCCCTTGGCGCGTCGCCTCCGCTGTCGAGGCGAACAGCTTTCGGATCTCGTCGAACGCCTTCACATACGTCACCGGGTTCGAACGCGGCGAGCGGCCGATGGGCGACTGGTCCACCAGCACCACGTCAGAGAAAATCTCGGCCCCCGTGATCTTGCGGCAAGGCAGACGCAATCCGTCGCTGTCGGTCGCCTCTCCGGACGAATGCTTCCTCAGCCCGTCCAGCCCGGCGTACACCACCTCGTGCACCAACGTCGATTTGCCCGAACCCGACACGCCGGTGATCGCCGTAAACACCCCCGATGGAATGGCTACGTCGATGTTCTTCAAGTTATTCTTGACCGCTCCGAAGAACTTCGCCTGCTTGCGCGGCTTGATCGCCCGCCGCTTATCAGGGACCTCGATCTGCTGCCGTCCCGACAGGTAGCGGCTCGTCAACGAACGGTTGCCGTCCTTTGCCAGGTCCCCATACGGCCCCGCAAACACGACGGTCCCGCCCTGCTCTCCCGCTCCAGGCCCCAGGTCGACGACGAAATCGGCCGCCCGCATCACGTCCGGGTCGTGCTCCACCACCACGATCGTGTTGCCTAGGTCCCGCAGACGCTCCAGAATGCCCACCAGCCGCGCCGTGTCCCGGCTATGGAGGCCGATCGAAGGCTCGTCAAGCACATAGCAGGCCCCCACCAGGCGCGAGCCCAGCGAGGTCGCCAACTGGATGCGCTGCGCCTCCCCGCCCGAGAGCGTCGACGACAGCCGGTCCAGGGTGAGGTACTCCAGCCCGACCTCATTCAGAAACTGCAGCCGGCTGCGAATGTCCACCAGCAACCGCTCGCCGATGTCCTTGCGCTCGCCCTCCAGAACCATCTCGTTCGAGAAGCCCCAAGCCTGTCCCAGGCTCATGGCGGTGAACTCGCGAATGTTCTTGCCCGCCACGCGAACGTTCAGCGCCTCCTTGCGCAGCCGCCCGCCCAGGCAATCCGGGCACTTCGTGTAGCCCCTGTAGCGCGCCAGCATGATGCGGACGCCCATCTTGTACTTCTTCGTCTCGAGGAACTCGAAGAAGCCCGCAACGCCCACAAACCCGTCGCCCCCTTCGATCACGAACTTCAGCTCGGCGTCATCCAACTGGTGGAACGGAACCTTGGTGCGAATGCCGGCCTTCTTGGCCGCCGCCACCAGCTCCTTCTGCCACTTCGTGTACTTGGGCTTGGTCCAGGGGTCCACCGGACCTTCCTCGATCGTTCTGTAGCGGTCCGGGATGACCAGATCGAGGTCGTAGTCCACCGTGTTGCCGAAGCCTTGGCAGCGAGGGCAGGCGCCGAACGGGTTGTTGAAGCTGAACAAGCGCGGCTCGGGCTCGATGTACTCGATGCCGCAATTGCGGCACTCGAACCGCTCGCTGAACCGCTCACGCTCCTTGCCGTCGGCGCTCTCGAAGAGGATCTCGCGAGCGTCGCGGTAGGCGATCTCGACCGCGTCGGCCACCCTCTCCCGAACGTCCGGCGCAATGGCGAGCCGATCGATCAGGACGTGGACGTCTCGCGTGAAGTCCACGTCGAGCAGAGATTCCGGCGTGGAGAACTCGTAAACCTTACCGTCTTGGAAAAGCCGGTTGAAGCCCCTCTGCCGCAGATCGGCCAAGTGGGCCTTGAGCAAGTCGGTGAGACCGTCCGGGCCCGTGTCAGGCACCGGAAACAGCGCGTACCAGCGCGACCCGCCGGCCCACGACAGAACCGTATCCGTCACCCGGTCGACCGTATCCTTCGAGACTTCCGAGCCGCACTTCGAGCAGTATGTGATGCCGCAGCGGGCGTACAGCAGCCGCAGGAAGTCATAGACTTCGGTGGCGGTCGCAACGGTCGATCGAGGATTTTTGGTGGAGTTCTTCTGGCGGATCGCCACCGCCGGCGCCACGCCGACGATCTCGTCCACGTCGGGCTTCTCCATGCGCTCGAGGAACTGCCGTGCGTAGGCCGACAGCGATTCCACGTAGCGCCTCTGGCCCTCGGCGTAGATCGTGTCGAAGACGAGCGACGACTTCCCGGAGCCCGACACTCCGGTCACGACGATCAGCTCGTTGTGGGGCAGCCGCAAGTCCACGCCCCGTAGGTTGTGAACCCGCGCTCCCCGAATCTCCAAAAAGTCTTGGGACAAGGCGGTAGACAGTAATCCTTCATCGTATCAACCGGCCTGCCCGGACGACACGTTGGGACCCGATGAAGATCCCTTCCTTCGAACACCCGCGAAGCGCGAGCGCCCGGCCGGACCGAGGAGCTTAGACGAGGAAGTGGGGGGGAGGGAGTGGTACGCCCGGCGAGATTCGAACTCACGACCTCTTGCTCCGGAGGCAAGCGCTCTATCCAGCTGAGCTACGGGCGCGTACCAGATGTCATTGTCGCTTCGTCGGGGGCAAACGTCAACAGGGCTCGTGGGCGGTGTCCGCGGCCTGACGCAGCGCGGCGGCCAGCTCGTCGGTGCGAAACGGCTTGGCCAGCACCGGCAGACCTTCGACCCCTTCCAGCGCGCCGGCGCCGAACCCGGTCATCACCACCAGGGGCGTCTCGTCGCCCCGGGCTCGCAGGCGCGAGACAAACTCCTTCGCCGTCGCGCCCGGCATCGAATAGTCCGTCAGAACAACGTCGAACCGTTTCGGCCCCGATAGGATCTCCAGCGCTCTCTCCGGCCCTTCCGCCGTTTCCGCCTCGCACCCGAGCTTGGCCAGCATCCGGCGCGCCACCTCGCGCACAGCCGCCTCATCGTCCACGACCAAGACCGTCCGGCGGCGGTCGTCCACTTGCTGGGCGACGGGCCTCGCGGGCGTCTCAGCGTCGGCGGCCCCACTGGGGAGGCGCGCCAGAAAGACCGCGCCCGGTCCGCCCCGCCGGTCCAGCCACAGCTCCCCGCCTAGCCCGGCTACAATACCGTGCGCCACCGACAAGCCCAGGCCGGTCCCCTGTCCGACTTCCTTCGTCGTGAAGAACGGATCGAAGATGCGATCGGCCAGCTCCAGCGGCACTCCCGGCCCTTCGTCACGAACAGCCAGCAGCATCATCCCCTCGGCCTCCGGATCCGGACCCACGCTCAACTCCACGACTCCACCGCGGTGGGTCATCGCATGGTAAGCGTTCGTCACCAAGTTCAGAACGACCTGCTGGAGCTCCGCCTCGCTGCCCATCACGCATCCGCTCTCGGGGTCGATCGTCGCGCGCAACTCCACGGCCCCGGGGCGCGTGGCGCGCAGCAGGTGCACGGCCTCACCCACGGCCGCGGCCACGTTCACCGCCTTGCGTCTGGATTCATGGCGACGACTGAAGGTCAAGATCCCCCGGATCAGCTCCGCGGCTCGATCCGCCGCCCGGACGATCTCGTCCAGGTGGGTTCTAACCGCCTCTCGGTCGCCGGCGTCGTCGCGTCCCAGCTCGGCGAAGCCTCGAATCGCGGCGAGGATGTTGTTGAAATCGTGCGCGATGCCGCCGGAAAGGACTCCCAAAGCCTCGAGCTTCTGGCTCTGGAGCTGCGTCCGTTCGCGCTCCCGCTCGAGCGTCACGTCTCGCGCGACCGCAAAGAGCAGCCCGTCGTCGGGCAGGCGTACGGCGTACCACTGCAGGGTCCTCACGGACCCGTCCCGGGCGCAGCAACGGTTCTCAAAAGTTCGTGTTTCCCCACCCCTTTCCGGAGGACGAAGGGCCGCCAACGTAGCGAGGCGATCGTCCGGGTGTACAACGTCAACGAAAGAGCGCGACCGCAGCTCTTGTGGCGAGTAGCCCAAGACCCTCTCGAAGGCCGGGTTGACCTTCAAGTACACCCCTTCCATGCTGACCAGGCACATCAAATCGCGGGACAGCTCAAAGAACCGCTCCAGATGCTCTTCGACGCGGCGCTGCTCCGTGACGTCCTGTACGGCGCCCACGTGGCGGCGGGCCACGCCGCCGGCGTCGATGTCCACGGCCGCCTCAGCGTGCAGCCAACGCAGCTCGCCGTCAGACGCTCTCAGGATGCGGTAGTCGACCGTCATCCGGCCTGTCCGCATCGAGTCCGCCACCTCCCGCTGCAACAGCGCCTGATCCTCCGGATGCACCCACTGCACGCTAGTCCCCAGCCCGGGAGAGGTGGATCCCTCCTCGAGGCCAAAGATCTCATAGACGCCGGTGGACCACCAGCCTTGATCGGCCACCAGATCCCAATCCCAGCAACCAACTTTTGCAATGCGCTGGGCGTCTTCCAAGCTCCTCAAGGCGCGTTCCAGCTCCCGCTGTTCTCGGTTCCGGGCCGTCATGTCGCGAAAAACGGCCGAGTAGCCGATCAATTGATCCGAGTCGGCCGACAAAGGCGAAAGCGACAGGACGCTCTCGAATTTGGCGCCATCCTTCCGCCGCGCCGCGACCTCCGCCGCCACCGAAGCCCGCGCCGCCCGCTCGAGAAGATTGGACCCAGGCTCGGCGCTGTCCACGACATCGAGAAAGGAAAACGGCCTACCCAGCGCGTCTCGCTCCTGGTAGCCGAACAGCGTCACGGCGGCGGGGTTCCACTGCTCGATGCGCCCCTGCGGCCCCAGCCAAATCATGGCGTCGCTGCTCGCCGACACAATTGCCGCCCACTGCCGCTCCCGCTCGGAAGCCCTGCGGATCTCGGTCAGGTCCTGAATCGTCCCGTGGACGCCGGCTACGCCCTTCACGTCCCGGTAAGCCTCCGCGATCGCACGCACCGGCCGGCGTTCGTTCTCGCCGGTGATCACGGTGAGCTCCAAGTGAAACGGCGTCCCCGCACCAAAAGCTCTCTCCATGGCGCGAGCAAGCGTCTCCCGACACTCGGGGGCGTACAGGCTCAGGAGCGTTCGCAGATCGGGAGGGTCGCCAACCGGCAGGCCGTGAATCCGGAAGACCTCGTCGGTCCAAAAGGGTTTCTGCTCGCCCCGACGAAATTCCCACGCGCCCACGCCCGCCAGCTCCTGGGTTTTCGCCCAGAAATCAGCCAGCCGCGCGGCGGCCGACTCTCTCTCGACGCGCTCGGAGATATCACTCACGAAGGCCACGGCCAAGCGCCCTTCACCCCGTCTCTCCGGCAAAGAGCTGAGGCTCACTTGCACCGGAAACTCCTCGCCGTTCCGGCGCAACGCCTGTACTTCGAGGGCTCCGCCCATTCGGCCCGCCGAGGGGGCCGCCATAAAGCGCGCGATCCGTTCGATGTGAGCCCCTCGGAACCGCTCCGGCAGCAACTCATCCAAGCTGGCGCCGGCGAGTAGGCCGGACTCGTAGCCGAACATGCATTCCGCGGCGGGGTTCGCCAACAGAATCACGGCATCGCGCCCGACGACCAAAACGCCCTGCGAGGCGGACTCAATCAGCCCTCTGAGTTCGCCGGGAGAGAGGGGAGAAATCACTACGGTCAGATTGTTTACTCGCCCCGCTCCCGGATGCAACCCTTTCGGAGCGAGAATCGCACGAAAATCGTTACGATTTAGAGACCATGACTCGTCGAGAATTGCTTGCCGCAGCCCACGCTGCAGCGCTGCCGGCTAGGGCCGAGACCCGCTCGCCCGATGCGCCCAAGCGCATCGCCGCGGTCGTCACCGAATACCGCAAGACGTCACACGCCGACGTCATCATCGGCAAGTACCTGGAGGGCTTTCACCAGAACAACCAGCCGCCCTATCCGCGCTCCAAGATCGTCTCGCTCTACACTGCCCAAGTTCCCGACAACGACCTCAGCCGGGAGATGGCCCGCAAGCACGACGTTCCGATCTACTCGACCATCTACGAGGCCCTCACCCGCGGGACGGACACCTTGGACGTCGACGGCGTGCTGATCGTGGGAGAGCACGGCGACTATCCCACCAACGAAAAGGGACAGAAGCTCTACCCGCGCTTCGAGCTCTTCTTGGAAGTCACCGACGTCTTTCGCCAGACCGGGCGCGTCGTTCCCGTTTACAGCGATAAGCACTTGTCCTATAGCTGGCTCAAGGCGCGGCGCATGTTCGCCATCTCGCGCCAAATGGGGTTCCCCTTGCTGGCCGGCTCTTCGGTGCCGGTGGCCTACCGTGACCCGCAGGTCGACGCGCCTTGGGGCGCCCGGCTGCCGCACGCCGTCGGTCTGGCCTTCGGCCCGCTCGAGAGCTACGGCTTCCACGTGCTGGAGATGATCCAGTCCATGATGGAGCGGCGCGAAGGCGGCGAAAAGGGCGTAGCCGCCGTGCAATGCCTGCAGAACGAAGCCGTGTGGACCTTCCTCGACCGCACGCCCTGGGCCCAGCCCCTGCTCGACGCCGCCCTGTCCCGCTGCAAGACCCGCCAGCCGGGCGCCCTCCGCGAAATCGTGCCCAACCCGGCGGTCTTCGTGCTGGAGTATAACGACGGCGCCCAAGCCGCCGGCTTCTTGCTCACCGGCGCCGTCAAGGACGATTTCGCCGTCGCCGTCGAAGTCGAGGGTCGCAGCGAGCCCGTCTCCACGCTCTGCTGGCTGATGCGCAAGCCCTACCACCAGCACTTCGGATGCCTCGTCAAGAACATCGAGAAGATGTACGAAACCGGCCACCCCCCGTATCCGGTCGAGCGCACCGTGCTGGTCAGCGGGGCGCTGGATTTCTTGATGGAGTCGGCCTTCCGCGGGAACGTACGGATCGAGACTCCGCAGCTCACTCTGCCCTACCTCACGCCGAACGCCTCACATTTCTGCACCGAAGGCTGGGCCTGAGCCGGTTTGTTCCTCTTCCGTTACCGACCGGTTGCATTGCCATTAAATCCTGATTTCAAAGGGCTTTGCGCGTTGACCTGCTCACGCTGAAATCTCAACGATGGAAGGTCTTTGGGTCCTTTCTCACCTAACGGACCCATTGCACTTCGAGGAGATCTTTCAGCTCATGCACCTGTCCATTCCCTGCTCGCGGGGCGGCCTGTTCGCCGCCGTCGCCTGCGCCGCCCTCCTGACCGGGGCGTCCGCGCCTGCGTCCGCGCAAAGCCAGTTCAATCGCGTCGCTGCGTTCGAGGTCATCAACAACCTCTGCGACGGCCTGCCGATGACCGATCCCTGCTATGACCAGGTCACCGTCGCCGAGATCGTCGCCACCACGGGCGACAACCAGACGATCATCTACACCGACAGCCCGGGCGAGCGCATCGGCTTCGTCGACATTACCAAGCCCGGCGAGCCCAAGCCGGCCGGCGTGATCGACATGGACGGTGAGCCGACCTCCGTCTCCGTGCTGCGCAACTACGCCGTCGTCGGCGTCAACACGAGCGAGAGCTACAAGAACCCCTCCGGCGACCTGGTCGTGGTCGACATCCCCTCGCGCACGATCGTCCGCCGCATCCCCCTCGGCGGCCAGCCGGATTCGGTGGCCGTGAGCCGCAACAACCGCTACATCGCCGTCGCCATCGAGAACGAGCGCAATGAGGACGCCTGCGTCGGCGGCAGCTTCGACGGCGAGGAAGTCGACGAAGACGTCTGCGAAGACGGCGGCGGCGTGCTCGGCGTCACGGGACAGCTCCCGGCCGGCTACCTCACCATCGTCGACGTGATCGGACGCGGCCCCGCCAACTGGCAGACCCGCAAGGTCTCCATGACCGGCCTCGCCGCGGTCTCCCCCGAAGACCCCGAGCCCGAGTTCGTCTCGATCAACTCCGGCAACATCGCCGTGGTCACCATGCAGGAGAACAACCACCTCGTCCTGGTGAACCTCGCCACCGGCGCCATCGTCGACCACTTCAGCGCCGGCACGCTCGACCTGGACATGATCGACACCAAGGAAGAAGGCCTGATCACCTACGACGCCTCCCTCGACAACGTCGCCCGCGAGCCGGACGGCGTCGCTTGGATCTCGCCCTTCCAGTTCGTGACCGCCGATGAAGGCGACATGTTCGGCGGCAGCCGCAGCTTCACGGTCTTCAACACCAACGGACAGGTCGTCTACTCCTCCGGCAGCGACATCGAAGACATCACTAAGCGCATCGGCCACTACCCCGAGGACCGCTCCGGCAACAAGGGCGCCGAGCCGGAGGGCGTCGAGTTCGGCCTGTTCGGCAACCGCCGCCTGCTCTTCATCGGCTCCGAGCGGGCCAGCGTGGTTCTGGTCTACGAGCTCAGCGGGCCGACTTCGCAGCCGAAGTTCCTGCAGGTCCTGCCGGCCGCCATCGGTCCGGAAGGCCTCAAGGCCGTTCCGTCGCGCAACCTGCTCATCGTCTCCGGCGAGGAGGACAGCCGCGACGACACCTACCGCGCCGCGATCTCGATCTACGAGTTGGGCGGCAACGCCACCTACCCCACGATCATGAGCGCCAACGGCCCCAACCGGAAGCCGATCGCCTGGGCGGCTCTGTCGGCGTTGGCCGCCGACCGCATCAACCCCACCAAGGCCTACACGGTCTGGGACAGCTACTTCTCCGAAAGCCGCATGTTCGAGATCGATCTCGCGCAGACGCCGCCCACGATCACCAAGGAAATTCCGCTGATGTACAACGGCTCGCCGCTGAGTGCGGACCCTGAAGGCATCGTCCAGCGGATCGGCGGCGGCTTCTACGTCGCATCCGAAGGCGCCGGCTCCTGCACCGCTTCCGGCTGTGATTCGGTCGGCAGCACGAACCGGATCTTCCAGGTCGATCCCCAAGGCGTGGTCACCAAGGTCATCAACCTGCCCGCCTCGGTGGACGCCTTGCAGCGCAACAACGGCTACGAGGGCGTGACGGTCGTCGGCGCTCCGGGCAACGAGATCATCTACGCGGCCTTCCAGCGCGAGTGGCCCCTCGGCGATCCGGCCGGCTATTGCCGCATCGGCCGCTACGACGTAGCCAACGACCTGTGGTCGTTCTACTACTACCGTCTCGACGCGCCCACCTCGCCGCTCGGCGGCTGGGTCGGCCTGTCGGAGATCGTCCACCTGGGCGGCTCGCGCTTCGCCGTTATCGAGCGCGACAACCAAGCCGGCGCCGACGCACGGATCAAGAAGCTCTACACCTTCGACACCCGCGGCGTCACACCCCTGCCTCAGGACTCGCTGCCGACCGACCCGACCGCGGACGACTTCCCGCTCGTGCCGAAGACGGAAGCCGTGGACCTGATGCCCTACCTCCAGGCGCCGCACGGCCAGGTGAAGGAGAAGGTCGAAGGTCTGATGGTCGACGGGCTGGGCAACGCCTGGATCGTCACCGACAACGACGGCGTGGAAGACTCCAACGGCGAGACGCAGATGATCAATCTGGGTCCCGTCCTCTAGTCGCAACAACCCGCAACCGCGAGAGGCGCGTCCCAGCCGGGGCGCGCCTCTTTCGTTTCCGCCGAATGCTTACATCAGGTGCGGAATATTCATGGGGACGAAGTTGTTCACCATGGGCAGGCCGACGTCGAAAACCACGCCGTCGTGGTCTTCATACTTGAGCGACATCGAGAGGAACTTCGGCAGGTGCTGCTCGTACAGGAGGATGTCGTATTGTACCCGCGCGTCGCCCGTCAGCCCGCCCGGGTCGCCGACGCCGTTGTCATCGAGAACCTGCTGCAACAGCGCGCTGCGCTTGGCGGTCATGCCCAGCTCCGGCCCGCAGGTCACTGACCATTCCACGCTGTAGCCGTTCTCGTTGACGTGCTCCTTGAGCTTCTCTTCGGCGACGTTGGACATCTCCGTGTTGGCGGTGGCCCAGAAAGGAACGAGGTTCTTGGGGTCCAGCCCGGAGCCGCCGACATTGTGGTTCAACAGGTGGGCCAGCACGTAGTGGGGCTTGTCGCCCAGGTTGCCCCAATGGTCTTGATACCGCCGCCGGACCAAAGCCTTCCACTGGACCCCTGCCGATCCCAGAAAGCCCTTGGGGTTTGGCTGGGAGCCGAATTCGAAGTTCGCCCCAAGTCCCGGGTCGGGAATCACCGTGACCGTGGACTGGAGCCCCTGGCCAAACCCGGAGCTCGCGTTCAGGTTGAACTGCACCTTCGACTCCTTGACGCCGATGCTTGCGGCGCTCCGGCGCAGGTAGCGCAGACACTCTCGAACGATCAGGCCCTCGTTGTCCTTCCGGAACTGATACCCGGTCTTGACGAGGGCCCGATAGACCTTCATCACGGCCAAGTGGAAGGCCCGCTTGGCCTCCTTGCTGGTCAGGTCGACGCCGGTCGCTTCCTGGCACAGGTCGCGGGCGAGCTCCTCGAACGCCTTCAACCCCTTCGAGTCGGCCAGCGGGAGCCCTTTATGGATCCGGTCCGTCGCCGTCAGCTTGGCGAGTGGAGCCGCGTGGCTGCGTAAGATTCGTCCCATGGGTCGTCGCCGCCGGCCGGATCGTGCCGGTCACAGCGACTGCGGATCATATCACGTCCGCTGGGAAAGGCGAGAGGTCCACTCTTACAGGGCCTCGCCGCCCCTTCCTTTGCCGGCGCGCCGACGCGCCTAGTCGTCCAATTCCATCAGCAGCCGCCGCTTCTCCACGGGCGCCTTGTAGTACGACACCAGCGAGTCCTCGAACTCGTCGCGAACGTCCACCAGCCTCTTCTGGCACTTCTCCAGGTAGTGCAGGTTGCGGCGGTCCGAAGTCATCAGCGTCATCTGGTAGCCGCGGATCAGCGTCGGCAGGTAGATCAGCTTGCGGAACTCGTTGCTCGCGGCCAGCCCCATTTCGGTGAAGTTGATCTCCATCTCCACGCCGACTCCGCCGCCGACGCCGACCGTCAGCTCGCCCTTCACGTCGATCGCGGTGGGCCCAAAGATCGGGGCCTTGATCTTGAGCTCGAACTCCGCGCCGACTCCTACGGAGATCGAGGCTTCCGCGGTCACCCGCACCAAGTCCTCGTCGCCATAGGAAAACGCCACCGTACCGCTGGCCTTGGCGGACAGTCCCGCAAACGCCCCGCCCTTGATCGCCAGCTCCAGTCCCTTCCGCGCGTTGACGCTCAGCTTCAGGCTGCCTTCCGCCCACGCGCCGGCAAACGCCGAGCAGTCGCCGCCCAGCTCGAGACCGGCCTTGCCCTTCTTCCACTGGCACGAGCCGGAGATTTCCAACTGCAGGCCGATCGCGATGGCAGCCTGCAACTCCGCGCTGAAGCCCAGCTTCTCGAACCGCGCCTTCGCCTCGCCGCTGCTCCAGACGCCGGCCTTGAACTCCTCCTCGAGCTTCGCCGTGATCTCGCCCCACTTCGAGCTGTAGGCCTCGAACTGGATCTCGGCACTCTGCTTGATGCCGATCATCCCTTCGTACTGCGCGCTCACCTCTCGCGATGTCCGCGTGGTGCTGCCGGTCAGGTGCGACAGCAAGCGCGCCTCGGACTCCGTGCGCAACTCGCGTGGATCGCACCAAGTGGGGTCGAAATCCGCAATGATTTGCTTGAGCCTCAGAAAGAACTCTTCGCCGGTCTGATACTCTCCGCTCTCCTGCCAGTGCTGGAGAGTCTTCAAGACTCTTTCCGCCCGCGAGATCTTATCCTCGCGGTCACTGATCCAGTCATCGGGGTTGACCAGCGTCGGCGTCTTTTTGGGCGGCGGCTCCTTCGGAAACGGCTCCCGAAAGATCAGGCCGTAGACGTCCTTCACGATCTGCCCATTCCCGCCTTCTTCGGCAGCCTGGTAGTACTGCAGGCACTTTTTTCGGCGGGTTCCCTTGCTATAGGTCCACGAGTTGAACGTCGTGAACTTCTTGGTCACGTACTCGCGTACGCTGCGCTGATTGCTGCTGGTAAGAATGTCGACTCGCATGGCTTCTCACGGATATCTGTTTCGCAATATCGGATTGGATATCGGCACGGGCGGGGGGACGCCTTGCGGTAAACCACGAGGGGCCCCCAATGCTACCACGCCCCGCGGACCGTTTTCCCCGGAAGTCGGTCCGAATTCATCCCCATAAAACCAGTCCTCTTCCTGAACATCCGTCAGCGTTACGAACGGCGTTCCCCTTCTGTCGCTCGGATAGTATACGAACGTTGTTGACTTTATGAACATCGTTCAGTACGATACTCCCATGGCCGCCTCCGACCGCCGCGCCCGCCACAAGCAGCAAGTTCGCCGAGAGATCCTTGTCGCCGCCGGCGAGCTTTTTGCGCAAGAAGGCTACGAGAGTGTCTCCGTGCGCCGTATCGCTGAAAAGATCGAATACTCGCCGGCCGCCATCTACCTCTACTTCAAGGACAAGGCGGACCTGCTCAACCAGCTCTGCGAAGACACCTTCGCGCAGCTCATCGAGCACATCGAGGCTTGCACGGCCGACGCCCCCGACCCGCTCGAAGGGCTCATTCGCGGCGTGCGCGCCTACATCGACTTCGGCCTGAGCCATCCGGATCAATACATCGTCACCTTCGTCTCTCCGCCGCAGCACCAGCACGGCGCACCCGACATTCCGTTCGAGGGCTCGGTCGGCCAGCAGTGCTTCCGCTGCCTCGAATCGGCGATCGGCGACTGCCGCGACGCCGGCGTGGCCCCGGGCATCGACGTCAAGACCACAGCCTGTACCTGGTGGGCCTCCATCCACGGCCTCACCTCGCTCCTCATCGTCCACGAGCGGTTTCCGTGGGCCGACCGCAACCAAATGATCGACAGCCTGATGCAGACACTCGTCGCCGGTCTGTTGGCAGCGCCCCGTAGCGCCGCCGACGGCTCGCAGACTGTCGAAGAGTCCGAACGACAAACGTCGAGAGGCTAGTCATGTCCCAAACCGCAACGGAAACCGGTGAACGGAGAATCTCCTCGCCGGCCGCACGCATCGTCCTCTTGCTGTTCCTCGCCGCCTTCGCCGTCGCCAGCATCGTGCTGGTCGCCCGGCGCTGGAGCGGCTCCGAAGACCTCACCACCCAGAGCTCGCTGACGGCGGTACCCGTCGATGCCGTCGCCGTGGAATCCGTGGACTCCATCACCACCGAACGCTTCTTCACCGGACGCGTCGCCGCCCGCCGGGCCGGCGCCCTGGCCTTCGAACGCTCCGCCCGGGTGGAGGCCGTGCTCGTCGACGAAGGCGACCGTGTGCGCCAGGGCCAAGCCTTGGCCCGCCTGGACCGCCGGGACCTGGAGCTGCGGCGCAGCCAGCTCGAAGCCTCCCTGTCCCAGGCGCAGGCGCGGCTCGACGAGCTCGTCGCCGGCCCCCGCCAGGAGACCATCGCGGCGGCCCGCGCCCAGCTTCGCGAAGCCGGGCAGCAGCTCGAGCTGGCGCGCGTGCAGACCAAGCGCCGCCAGGAGCTGCTCGACCGGCAGGCGATCTCCCGCGAGGAGTTCGATCGCTTGGACTTCCAAGCCCGCAGTCTGCAGGCCTCGTCCGAGGCCGCCCAGGCGCGCCTTGATGAGTTGCTCGCCGGCGTGCGGCCCGAGCAGATCCGGGCCCAGCAAGGCGTCGTGGCCGAGCTCGAATCGCGTGTGGCAGGCGTGGCCCTCGATCTCGACAAGAGTGTGCTGCGCGCCCCGTTTGACGGACGCATCAACCAGAGGCTCCTGGACGAGGGCGCCATCGCCGCGCCCGGCCAATCCGTCTTGACCCTGCTGGAAGACGCCCAGCCCGAAGTCCGCATCGGCCTGCCCGCCGACGCAGCCGCGCAGATCGCCATCGGCGACCGGCGCAGCATCGAGGTCGGCGGCAAGAGCTATCCGGCCGTCGCCAGCGGCCTGTTGCCCGAGCTCGAGGCCGAGACCCGCACGGCGACCCTCATCTTCGCCCTCGACGCCCCTGCCTCCGAACCCGTCTTTCCTGGGCAGATCGCCCGCCTGGCCGTGGAACGCGATCAGGCCACCGCCGGCTACTGGATTCCGCTCGAGGCCTTGAGCCGCGGCGTGCGCGGCCTTTGGGCCTGCTACGTGCTCGTCGAAGCCGGTGAATCGACGGCCCCCGAGGTCCGCCGCCTCGAGCAGCGCCAAGTCGAAATCCTCTCCACGGAAGGAGACCGCGCCCTCGTCCGCGGAACCATCTCGGCCGGAGACCTCGTCGTCCGCTCCGGCGTCAACCGCGTCACCGCCGGACAGCTCGTCCGGGCCCGCATCTAGCGCCGGAGACAGCCTCATGTACGACTTGTTCTTCCGCAACCGACGGCTGCTTCAGCTCGTCCTGGCCTTGATCGTCGTCGGCGGCGTGTCGTCCTACTCCGTGCTGCCCCGCACCGAGGACCCGCGCCTGACCAAGCGCAACGCCCTCATCACCACGATCTTCCCGGGCGCCAGCGCCGAGCAGGTCGAATCCCTCGTCACCGAAAAGCTCGAAGAGCGCATCGAGGAAATCGAAGAGATCAAGAAGCTCGACTCCACCTCGCGCGCCGGCGTCTCCGCCCTCACCGTCGAGCTCTACGACGAGGTCAGCGAGGCTGACGCCGACCAAGTCTGGTCCCGCCTCCGCGACAAGCTCGGCGACGTAGCGCCCGAGCTCCCCGCCGGCGCCCTGGCCCCGGAGTTCAACGAAGCCGACACCGAGATCGACGCCTACACGCTCATCGTCGCCTTCACCTGGCAGGACGCGCCGCCCAACCTGGAGCGGGTCTACGACGTAACCCGCTCCGGCGTCGGCTACCCGACCATGCGGCGACTGGCCGAAACGCTCTCCGACCGGCTCCGCGCGGTCCCGGGAACCAAGCAGACCAAGCTGTTCGGCGCACCCGAGGAAGAGATCCTGGTCAAGGTCGCGCCGGCCAAGTTGGCCGACCTCGGCCTGACCGCTGCTGACGTCTCCCGCCGCATCGCGCAGTCGGACTCCAAGGCGCCCGCCGGACAGCTCCGCGGCAAGGCCAACGACCTGCTCCTGGAGGTCGAGGGCGAGCTCGACTCCATGGACCGTGTGCGCAACGTCCCGGTCGTCTCCGGCCCCGACGGCCGCGTCGTCCGCGTCGCGGACCTGGGGCGCGTAGAGAAGTCCGTCGCCGACCCGCCCTCGCAGGTCGCGCTCGTCAACGGCAAGCCGGCCGTCATCGTCGCGGCGCGCATGGAGAGCGAGCAACGCATCGACGAGTGGGCGGCCCGCGTCCGCCGCGAGGTCGACGACTACCAGGCGCTCACGCCCCGCGGCATTCGCCTCGAAACTCTGTTCGACCAAAGTCGCTACGTGGAGCAGCGCATGGACGGGCTCGAGCGGAACCTGCTGATGGCGGTGGCGCTCGTGATGGGAGTGGTCTGGTTCACCATGGGCTGGCGCTCGGCGCTGCTGATCGGCGCGGCCCTGCCCATCTCCGCGCTCATGGCCCTCACGGGCATGCGGCTGATCGGGCTGCCCATCCACCAGATGTCCGTCACCGGCCTGATCGTGGCTCTGGGCCTGCTCATCGACAACGCCATCGTCATGGTGGACGAGGTGCGCACCCGCCTCGACGAAGGCGAAACGGCCGTCGACGCCGTGGGTCGCAGCGTGCGCCACCTGGCCGTCCCGCTGCTGGGCTCCACGCTCACCAGCGTCTTCTCCTTCCTGCCCATCGTCCTGCTCCCGGGCGGCGGCGGGGAGTTCGTCGGCCCCATCGCGGTCAGCGTCATCATCGCCTTGCTCACCTCGCTATTCGCGGCGCTCACCATCATCCCCGCGCTCACGGGCCTGTTCGCGGAGCCCCGGCCCGCCGGCGCGCCCCACTCCACCTGGCGGGACGGCTTCTCCGACAGCGCTCTCACGGACCGCTACCGAGCCGTCCTCCGGCAGGCCTTCGCGCGCCCGGTCTTGGCGATCGCGGTCACCGTCGCCGTGCCGCTCGTGGGCTTTCTGCTGCAGCCGACGCTGCAAGAGCAGTTCTTCCCGCCGGCGGACCGTGACCAGTTCCAGATCCAGCTCCGTCTGCCCCAGCAAGCGTCGTTGGATGAGACCGTCGACTACGCCGCCCGGGCCCGCGAGCTGCTGATTCGCCACGACCAGATCGACGAGGTCGCCTGGGTCGTCGGCGGCAACGCGCCGAAGTTCTACTACAACATGCTGGGCGGCGACGAAGGCTCGCCCTTCTACGCCCAGGCCCTGGTCAGCCTGCGCGACAACCGGGACTACTTCTCGCTCATCCGCGGCATCCAGACCGAGCTCGACCAAGCCCTGCCCGGCGCGCAGTTCATCGTCTTGCAGCTCGAGCAGGGGCCGCCCTTCCAAGCGCCCATCGAGATCCACCTCACCGGCCCGGATCTGGAGACCCTGCGTTCGTTGGGCGACAGCCTCCGCGCCGAGCTCACCCGCACGCCGGGCGTCACCCACACCCTCACAACCTTGCGCGACGGCCGGCCCAAGCTGCACGTCGCCATGGATGAAGAAGAGCTGCGGCTGGCCGGCCTCGACAATCTCTCGGCCGCGCAGCAACTGCAAGGGGCGCTCGACGGCCGCACCGGCGGCTCCCTGCTCGAAGGCGTGGAGGAGTTGCCGGTCCGCGTCCGCCTCGCCGACGCCCACCGCACCAGCCTCGCCGAGACAGCTTCCATCGACCTCATCTCCGCCCGCGGCAGCGTCCCGCTCGAAGCCGTCGGGCAAGTGGAGCTGCGGCCGGAGTTGGCCAGCATCACCCACAAGGACGGCCAACGCGTCAATACGATCCGCGGCTACACCCAGTCGGGACTGTTGCCGTCGGTGGCTCTGCACGCCTTCGAAGCCCGGCTCGCCGAGGCCCCCATTGCGTTGCCGCCCGGCTACTCCATCAGCTATGGCGGCGAAGCCGAGCAACGCAACGACGCCGTGGGAGACCTGCTCGCCAACGTCAGCCTGCTGGTCATCTTGATGGCCTCCACGCTCGTGCTGTCGTTCAACTCCTTCCGCATGGCGGCAGTCATCGGCGGCGTCGCGGTCCTCTCCATGGGCTACGCCTTCTTGATGCTGTGGGTCTTCCAGTATCCGTTTGGCTTCGTCGCCATCGTCGGCTCGATGGGCCTCATCGGCGTGGCCGTCAACGATTCCATCGTCGTGCTGGCCGCCCTGCGGGAGGACCCGGACGTAGCCCTCGGCGACGGCGAAGCCGCGGTCGACGTCGTGCTGCGGGCCACCCGCCACGTCATCACCACCACCGCCACCACGGCCATCGGCTTCACGCCGCTGCTCATCAACGGCGGCGACTTCTGGCCGCCGCTGGCGATCTCGCTCGGGGCCGGCGTCATCGGCGCCACCTTCCTGGCGCTGTTCTTCGTGCCGGCGTCCCTCTTGCTCGTCAACCGGCGCGCAGCCCGCCGCGCCGCCGCAGCGCCCCATCCCGCCGCCGCTTGAGGACCACCGACGATGCACCGCACCCTCGCTCCCCTACTCCTCGCCCTCCTGGCCGCCGCCGGAACCCTGGCGGCCGAACCGAGGCCGCTCAGCCTGCGCGACGCCGTCGAGGCCGCCACTCGCCTGAGCCCGCAAATCCAGATCGCCAAGCTGCGCGCGCTCGAGAGCCGAGGCCAGTACGGCGTCGTCCGCTCCGGCTATCTGCCGCAGATCAACGCCCGCATCTCGCAGTCCGAGCAGACCGGCAACCTGCGCGGTATCGGTCTCGCCTTCCCTGGCTTTCCCAGCCGGATCGGCCCCTACCACGTCTTCGACGCCCGCCCGTCGTTGCAACAGACGGTCTTTGACCTCGCCCTGGTCAAGCAGATGAGCGCCGCCCGCGAGCGCATCCGCCAGTCCGAGCTCGACGCCGACTCTCTGCGGGAGACCGTCCTGCTCGGCGTGGTCGACCTCTACCTGCGAACCCTCCAGGCCGAGACCCGCGTCGAAGCCACGCGCGCCCGCCTTGCCACCGCACGGGCGCTGCACGACCAAGCCGAAGACTTTCTCGAGGTGGGGACCGGCAACCGCCTGGACCTCGTCCGAGCCCGCACGCAGCTCGAGAACGAGAACGCCGCCTTGGCCCAGCAGGAACGCGACGCCGCCACCACGATGCTGTTGCTGCTCGACACCATCGGCTTTCCAGTGGACACGGAGGTCCGCCTCACCGAGTCTCTGTCCCTCACGGGGGTCGACGTTCCCGGCCTCGCCGAAGCCGAAGCCCGCGCTCTCGACCAGCGGCCCGAAGCGCTCGCCATGCTGTCCCGGCTGGAAGCCGCCCGCCTGGAGGTCTCCGGCGCGAAAGCCGAACGCCTGCCGACGGTGGCCTTTGCGGCCGACTACGGCGTGCTCGGAAACTACCCCAGCCAGAGCCTCTCCACCTACAACGTACGCGGCGTGGTCGACGTACCGGTCTTCCAAGGCGGCCGCATCCAGGCTGAGGTCGCCCAAGCTCGCGCCCGTCTGGGGCAAGTCGAACAAGAGCGTAAGGACTTGGAGAATCAGATCCGCCTGGACGTGCGGGCGGCCCGCATCCAGTTGACCGCCGCCGAAACCTCGGCTCGAGCCGCCGACCGCGCCGGCGCGGCGGCCGACGAAAGCGTCGAGCTGGCCCAACTGCGCTTTGAAGCCGGCCTGACCAGCAACATCGACGTCGTCAGCGCCCAGCAAGACCAAGCCCGCGCCGACGAGCTCGAGATCCAAACCCTCTACGACTTCTACCTGGCCCGCGCCAACCTCGCCAAGGCCACCGGCAACATCACCGCCTTCCTACCCTAGCCCAGGTGGCGCAGGCCTCCCGGCCTGCCACGGGGACCTCCCGGTCCCCGTCCGCCTCAATCCCGAACACCCGCCTTGATCATCGCCAACGCCCGACTATTCAAGTCCCCGAGCGTCGGGCTCCGCGTCTGACCAAACAGCAACACGATCAGCTCATCCTCCGGGTAGGCCACCCCAAAGGTCCCGTCCGAGCCGGAGTGGCCCCAGCCCCCGTCGGGATAATGCGCGAAGCCGTAGCCGTACTCCCTGCGCGCATCCTCGGGACCCGTGGCGGTGTTGGGCGCCGGCGTCCAGGCTGCCTTCACGCTCTCCTCCTTCAGGAGTCGTTTTCCATCGAGAATGCCGCCGTTGAGCCACATCTGAAAGAACCGTACATAGTCCTCCGCGGTCGAAATCATCCCTCCCGAGGCGCGCACGATCGGATAATCCGGCTCGTCGTCGGGCTTCCAGGCCGGAACCCAGCCGCCGTGATCATCCTTCTTCCACACGACGGACATCCGGCTGCGGTCGGCCTTCGATTCGTGGTTCAGGCTGTCGCTCATGCCCAGCGGCGCATACAGCCGCTGCGCCAGGAACTGATCCAGCGGCATGCCGCTCGCCTTCTCCACCAGCGCCCCGAGCGTATTGAAGCCGGGGTTGCTGTACGAATACGTCGTCCCGGGGATCTCCTCCGCGCCGATCTCTCCGAACTTCGCCACTTCTTTCAACAGCGTCGTCCCCGGCGCCATCGGCAGCAGAAAGATCGGCTCGATGCGGAACCCGCTGGTGTGGCTCAGCAGGTGCCTGATCTGTATCCAGCCCGAGCGGTAGTTGTCGAACGCCGGGATGTGCTGGCGGACCAGGCCGTTCAGCTCCAACTTGTCCTCTTCCGCCAGCATCAGGATCGCCGTCGCGATGGTCGGCTTCGTGTTGGACGCCATCTTGAACAGAGCGTCCTTGCGCATCGGCTCCTTGCGCGCCTCGTCGCGCCAGCCCACCGCCTCGTGCAGCACGACCTTGCCGCGCCGCGCCACCAGGATCACCGCGCCCCTGTGCTCGTCGCGCTCCACGGCCTCTTGGTAGACGCTCACGGCCGCCTGCAACGCCGCCGCCGACAGGCCCACGTCTTCCGGGTTCGCTCGCGGCAAACCTCCGGCCGTCAGCCCGGCCGCCCCCAGCAGTGCGGCCAACATCATTCGCATCAGCATTTCCATGAGTCCCTCAGTGGGGCGGAAGGTCCCGTCCGCCGCCGCGCTCTACGCCTCGCCGGCGGCCACGCTGACGCCGTAACGGTCCATCATCTGCTGCTTCTGGGCGGCCAATCCCTTCTCCAGGCCCACCCGGTAGCCCTTGTGCAACGCCTCTTGCGGAAACAGCGCCTTCTGCGCCGCCGCTCGCCGACGGATCGACGGCAGGCCCGGAGGCTCATACAAGCAAAGCCCGTCGCGAATCACCGGCTGCAGCAGGTCCTCGCTCTCGGCGAACGGCGGCACGTCGAACGGCAACTGCTCCAGGTCCCTGCGCTCGTCGAAGATCACGTCGCCCAGGGCCTCGCCGTCGAGCGAGAAGCGCCGCACCTGCAGCACGCCCGGGTTGGAAACCTTCTGCAGGTCATCCGAAAGCTTCACCCGGTCGCTCCAGGAGCCGTCCTCGCCGCGAATCGCGCCGAGCTTGTAGACGCCGCCCAGCGACGGATCGTCGTGCGCCGTCACCAGCCGCGTCCCCACGCCCCACAGCGCGATCTGCGAGCCCTTCTGCTTGAGCTCGGCGATCGCGCGCTCGTCCAGGTCGCCCGAGGCGACGATCTTGGCGTCGGGAAAGCCTGCTTCGTCCAGCAGCCGCCGCGCCTCTCGGCTCAGCTCGGTCAGGTCGCCGGAGTCCAGCCGCACGCCCAGCATCTCGTAGCCCCTCTCGCGCAG
Organism: Acidobacteriota bacterium; assembly: GCA_016125275.1. Taxonomy (GTDB): domain Bacteria; phylum Acidobacteriota; class Terriglobia; order Bryobacterales; family UBA6623; genus RI-231. The sequence continues at coordinate 382,287 of WGMB01000018.1, forward strand.
GCCTCGTGCGACTTTGATCGCCCTGCGCACGCCCTCGATCGAGTCGTACGTATCCACCAGGAACACGCAGTTGTTGGGCATCGCCCGCGCCCAGGCCTCGAACGCTTCCGCCTCGTCCTCGAACGACATCACCCAGGAGTGCGCGTGCGTCCCCCGCACCGGAATGCCGTAGATCTTGCCCGCCAGCACGTTCGACGTCGCCGCGCAGCCGCCCACATAAGCCGCCCGGCTGGCTGACAAGGCGCCGTCCACGCCCTGCGCCCTGCGCAGCCCGAACTCCAGCACCGGGTCGCCCTGCGCAGCCTCCACGATGCGTGACGCCTTGGTCGCGATCAGCGTCTGAAAGTTCACGATGTTCAGCAGCGCCGTCTCCAAAATCTGGCACTGCAGCAGCGGCCCGCGGACGCGCAGCAGCGGCTCCTGCGGAAACACGATCGAGCCCTCCGGAATCGCGTCCACGTCGCAGCGAAACTCGAACTGGCCCAGCGCATCCACGAAGGCCGGGTCGAGCAGTGCGCCGCCGTCGGCCGCGCGCAGCCCGCGCAGGTACGCCAGGTCGCTCTCATCGAAGTGGAAGCCGCGCAAAAAGGCCACCGCGGGCCCCAACCCGCAGGCCACCGTGTAGCCGCCGCCGAAGGGATGGTGGCGAAAGTAGAGGTGGAAGACCGCCTCGCGCTCGGCCAGCCCGGACTTCCAGTAGCCACACGCCATCGTCAGCTCATACAAATCCGTGAGCAGTGACAGCGATTGCCCATAGGGCGGCAGCGTTGGAGTCATGCCGGCGATCAGGGGGCCTCTCCAAAACAGTACAGGTTTTCGTGGGTCCGCAGGTAAATCCGCCCATCCACGATCGCCGGCGTGGCGTTGCCGCCTTCTCCGCTGGCCCAGGACGAGAGAATCTCCCACTCGCCGCCGGCCTTCACCACCGTCACCGCACCGGTCTCGTCCAGCAGATAAAGTTTGCCGTCGGCGGCCACCGGCGAGGCGAAATACTTGCCCAGAGCCCCGGTCAACCGGCCGGCCTTGATCTGCCGCCCGGTCTCGGCGTCCAGCGACACCAGAATGCCGCCGTCCTTCACCATGTACAGCACGCCCTCGTACAGCAGCGGCGTCGCCACGTTCGGCAACAGCTTGTTGAAGGTCCACTCCACGTGCGTGTCGGTCACGTCCCCGGAACCGCCCAAGCGCACCGCCAGCAGGGCGTTCTGCGAAAGATTGCGGGCCTGAAAGTAGCGCCAGTCCTTGGCGTCCAGCTTGCCGTCGCCGTCCAGGTCGAAGGCGTTGACCTTCTGGCCTTCGTAGAACTCCGCCTGCTCCACGGCCCCGTCGCCGTTGGCGTCGATCTGCGGCAGAGCCTCCGCGAAGTCGGGATAAGTCTTCTCCGGGGGACGATCCCCGCCGGCCGCCCAGCAGTGAGCAAACACCTTGTCCCCGGCCAGCACCGCGGCGGTCTTCGTCTGCCAGCACAAGCCGTTCGCCCACCACAGCTTGCGGCCGTCCTCCACCGCGTAGGCCGTCAACTGGAACGCTCCCGGAATGATCACCTGCGCCGGACCGGCATCCGGACGATAGACCGCCGGCGTCGAAAACCCGCGCGTGAACTCCGAGCGGTCCACCCGCCAAAGCGTCTCGCCGTTGGCCGGGTCCACCGCCAGCAGGTACGATCCCAAGTCCGAATCGAGCGTCAAGATGAGCTTGCCGTCGGCCAGAATCGGCGACGTACCCACGCCCATCTCGTTGTGGAACGGCCCCATCGGCAGCCGCCACTTCTCCGCGCCGTCGGCGTCATACGCCAGCAGGCCGTAGTCGCCGAAGAACACGTACACGCCCTCGCCGTCGCTCACCGGTGTGGGCGCGGCGGCGTTGTTCATCTTGTGCGTGTTCGAGACCCGGGCGCGCGGCGCTTCACGCTTCCACAGAATCTTCCCCGTGGCCTTGTCGAGCGCCACCGTCGCCAGCGCTTCGCCCTCCACCGTCGTCAGGTAGATCCGCTCCCCCGCCACGATCGGCGAGGAGTGTCCGGGCGGCAGAGGCGTCTTCCACACCAAGTGGCGGTCCGGGCCGATCTCCGCCGGAGCGCCCGATTCGGCGACGCCGGCTGCGTTTGGCCCGCGAAACTGCAGCCAGTCCCCCGCGGAGAGCCCGGCGGCCAACGTCATCAGCAGGAGCAGTGGACGCAACGGCAACCTCGCAGGGCATTCTAGCATCGCCCGGCGGCGTTTCCGCGCCCGCGCGCTCAAACCCCGCGCCGCCTCTCCCAGGCCGCCGCCAGTCCCAGCACGCCGGCCCGAATCTCTGTCCGCGTATAGCCCGCGAACCCGAGCTGCACGCCCCGGATGTCCGTCCGCCGTAGGCAGCAGCGATGCAGTCCGAACGCCGTGATCTCGCGCTCCGCCGCCAACCGCTCGGCCTCCTCCGAGCTCATCCCGTTCACCAGCCGCGCGGTGGTGAACAGTCCCGCCTGGATCGCCGGAATCTCGGCCAGTCCAGCCAGAAACCGCCGCGCATCGTCCTGCAAGGCTTCCAGCCGCTCCGCATAGAGCTCCCGCATCCGCCGCAAGTGCCGCCCAAAGTGACCTTCGGCCAGAAACTCCGCCAAGATCGCTTGCGGAATCGTCGGCGGATAGCGGTCCAGCTCGTAGCGGCGCCGCAGAAACGGCTCCAGCAAAGCCTCCGGCAGCACGATGTAGCCCAGGCGCAGCGCCGGGAACAGCGTCTTGTTGAACGTCCCCAGGTGGATCACCCGCCCCGCCGTATCCAGCCCTTGCAGCGCCGGCACGGGGCGGCCGGAGAACCGAAACTCGCTGTCGTAGTCGTCTTCGATCACCCAGGCGTCCGTCTGCCGAGCCCAGCCGAGCAACTGAATCCGTCGCGCCGCGGACATCGTCACCCCCAGCCCGAAGTGATGCCCCGGCGTCACATACGCCGCCGCCGCGTTCGGCGCCAGCCGCAACCCTTCGTCCACCTGCAGGCCGGACTCGTCCACCGGCACGCCCACGATCTCTGCGCCGGCGTGCCGAAACGCGTCCGTCGCGCCAAAGTACCCCGGGTCCTCGACCCAGACTCGGCTGCCCGGCCCCGTCAGCAGCCGCGCCAGCAGGTCCAGGCTCTGCTGCACGCCGGAAGTCACCACGACCTGCTCGGCCACGCAGCGCACGCCCCGCGAAGCCCCCAAATACTCGGCCACCGCCTGCCGCAACGCCGGATAGCCCTGAGGGTCACCTCCGGCCAGCATTCCCGGCGTCACTCGGCGCAGCCTCCGGGAGGCGATGCGCGCCCAGGTCTCCACCGGAAACTGCGCCAGCGCGGGCCGGTTCGGGTGGAACGGCCGCGAGGTCTTCTCCGCCAGGTCCAGCCCCGGCACGGGAGGGGCCTCGATCGGCGCGGCCGGCCCGCTGGAGAGGCGCTCGTCCGGCAGCCGCTCGCTGACCCTCGTGCCCGAGCCCACCCGGCTGATCAGATACCCCTCGGCCCGCATCTGCTCGAACACCGCCACGACCGTTCCCCGCGACAGCCCGTGCTGCCGGGCCAAGTCCCTCGTCGCCGGCAGCTTCCGGCCGCGGCCCAGACGGCCGTCCAGAATGGCCTGCCGCAGCTCCCGGTAGAGCCAATCCTGCAAGCTCTCCTCCGGTCTGCGGGGACCCAGCGGCAGCTCCGGCACGCGGGCTGCTCGTTTCGCGGCGTTCTCCAATTGGACTACTCCGTTTGTGCCAAGCGGATCTTCACGATAGTCCGAACGAGCCTCAAAGTGAAGCCATGCCCCACCGTAGAACGGTCCTTCAGACCCTCCTCGCCGGCGCTCTGGCCGCGCCCTCGGCTCGGCCGGCCGGCTCGCAGGTCCGCGAGCTCCGCCGGGAGTCGCTAACCGGGCCGCTCGACAATCTCGAAGCGGTTTGGCTGGAAGTGACTCTCGCTCCCGGCGTCGCCTCGCCCGTCCACAAGCACCCCGGCCCGGTCTTCGGCTTCGTGCTCGAAGGCCGCTTCCGCTTCAGCGTTCGCGGCGGCCCGGAGCAAACCCTGAACCCCGGAGACACGTTCTTCGAGCCGCTCGGCGCCATTCACCAGACCTCTTCCAATGCCGGAGACACGCCCGTCCGTCTGGGCGTCGTGATCCTCTCCCAGCCCGGCCGCGCCATCTCTGAGGCGGTTTAGCATGCGAAAGGCCGCGGAATGGTTCGCACGCTTGGCCCTGTCGGCCGCGTTCTTCTCGGCCGTGGCCGATCGCTTCGGCCTCTGGGGCGCGCCGGGCGACCCGGGAGTGGTCTGGGGCGATTGGGCCGCCTTCCAGGCGTACACCGGCCTGCTGAACAGCTACTTGCCCCCAAGCCTCATTCCGGCCGTGGCCTGGATCGCCACCATCGCCGAAGTCGTGCTGGCCGTCGCCCTACTCGTGGGGCGTCGCCTGCCCTGGGCGGCCCCGGCAGCCGGCGCCTTGCTGGTCACCTTCGCGCTGGCGATGGCGGTCTCCGTCGGCCCCAAGGCGCCGCTCGACTATTCGGTCCTCTCCGCCGCCGCGGCCGCCTTTCTACTCGCTCAACCATCCGACGTTTGACGCCCCAACCCATCACAAGGAGCCAACCAACCATGCAACGACTCGATTACGCCAAAGCCTCCCCCGGAGCCCTCCGCGCCCTCTACGGCGTGCACAAGTTCTTGGAGGAGTGCGGCCTCGACCACAATCTGCTCAACCTCGTCGTCCTGCGCGCCTCGCAGATCAACGGCTGCGCCTTCTGCATCGACATGCACTGGAAAGACGCCATCGTCGCCGGCGAGGATCCCCAGCGCCTCTACATGCTCGACGGCTGGCGCGAGTGGCCCGAGGGCTACTCCGAGCGCGAACGCGCGGCCCTCGGCTGGACCGAGGCCGTCACGCTCGTCACCCAAGGCCACGTCCCCGACGAGGCCTACCGCGAGGCCCGCGAGCAGTTCACTGAGCCCGACCTGGTCAACCTCACCCTGGCCATCACCGCGATCAACTCCTGGAACCGCATGAGCATCGCCTTCCGCAAGACCGCCGGGACCTACCAGCCGGCGCGACAGCCCGCCCGGGCCTGATCGGCTGAGGAAACGCCCCGGGGCGACCCTATAATGGAGGTTTCCCCGGGGAGTTCTCCTTGTCGTTCGAAGACAATCTTTCGCAGCAACGCTTTGACAAGATCCGCGAGATCGAGCAGTTGGGCTTCGAGGCCTATCCGCGCAAGTTCGCCTATTCCTACACCTTGGCCGAGATTCGCGCCGCCTACGACCACGTCAGCGCCGAACAGCTCGAAAGCTCCAAGCCGCAGGTCACCGTCGCTGGCCGCTTGATGACCAAGCGCCGCCAGGGCAAAGCCGGCTTCGCGCACCTCCAAAAGGACGGCGAGCGTTTCCAGATCTACGTCCGCCAAGACGAAGTCGGCGAGCGCGACTTCGAGCTCTACAAGAAGCTCGACGCCGGCGACATCATCGGCGTCGAAGGCGTCGTCTTCCGCACGAAGACCAACGAGCTGACCGTCAAGGCCACCAAGCTCGAGTTCCTTTCCAAGGCCATCCTGCCCCTGCCGGAGAAGTACCACGGACTGCAGGACGTCGAGACCCGCTACCGCCAGCGCTACGTCGACCTGTTCGTCAACGAAGAGGTCCGCGACGTCTTCGTCAAGCGCAACCTGGTCATCCAGGCGCTGCGCAGAGCCCTCGACCGCCGCCACTACATCGAGGTCGAAACGCCCATGATGCAGCCGCTCTACGGCGGCGCCCTGGCGAGACCCTTCAAGACGCACCACAACGCGCTCGACATCGACCTCTATCTCCGCATCGCCCCCGAGCTCTACCTCAAGCGGCTCGTCGTCGGAGGCCTCGACCGCGTCTACGAGATCAACCGCAACTTCCGCAACGAGGGCCTCTCGATGCGGCACAACCCCGAGTTCACCATGCTCGAGTTCTACCAGGCCTACTCCGACTACCGGGACCTGATGGAGCTCAGCGCCGAACTCTTGCGCGAGACGGCCGAAGCGACCCTCGGCGGCTCCACCCTGGCCACCTTCCGCGAGCAGCAGATCGACTTTGCTCATCTCAACCGGCTGACGCTGCGCGAAGCCTTGTGCGAGTACTGGCCGCACGGCGGCCTCGCGCCCACCCTCCCCGATCTCGACGACCCCGGCAAGGTCCGCTCCTTCATCGAGCGCCACAACGAGCGCTCCGAGAGCAAGATCAACCTGACCCACGGCCACACGCTCGGTTCGATGCTCCAGGCCCTGTTCGAAGAGACCTGCGAGACGCGCCTCATCCAGCCCACGCTGATCTACGAGTACCCCGTCGAGGCCTCTCCGCTGTCCAAGCAGAAGCCCGACGACCCCAACTGGGTGGAGCGCTTCGAGATCTACGTGGCCGGCATGGAAGTCGCCAACGCCTACTCCGAGCTCAACGACCCGCAGGAGCAGCGCCGCCGCTTCGAATCGCAAGTCGCCATGCGCGCCGGCGGCGACGCCGAGGCCCACGGCATGGACGAGGACTACCTCCGCGCGCTCAGCTACGGCATGCCGCCCACGGCCGGCGAAGGCATCGGCATCGACCGGCTGGTGATGGTGCTGACCAACTCGCCCACCATCCGCGATGTGATCCTGTTCCCCCTACTGCGCCCCGAAGGCGACATCGGCATGGCGGACCGCCTCCGCAGGCTCGAAGCCGGCGCGAAATCCGGCGAGAGCGGCTAAACTGAAGCCGAGCGGCCATGACCAAACCTTCCCGGACGTTTACGGCCTATATTCAACGAGATCTGGAAACAGGTCTGTACGTTGGGGTCGTACCCGGAGTGCCCGGCGCGCACACGCAGGGCGCCACCCTCGATGAGCTAGCGGCGAACCTCCGTGAGGTCTTGGAGCTCTGCCTGGAAGAGGCCGGTGAAGACGCTGACGACATCGACCCCTTCGTCGGCCTGCAACAGATTGAGCTGTCGGCGTGAGTCGTCTCCCCGTCGTCGGCTACCAGGTGATGGAGAGCCTGCTCTTGGGACTTGGTTTTGAGAAGAAGCGCCAGCGGGGGAGTCACGTATTCTTTCGACACACCGACGGACGAACCACCACCGTCCCCAACCACAAGGGGCGCGACTTGGCTAGGACGCTCATTCGCGAGATCTTGCGAGAAATCGAGCTGAGCCCCGACGAATTCGTCCGCCTTCTCGGATAGCGACCATGTCCTTCGAGCTCTTCGTCGCCGCCCGCTACCTCCGCGCCAAGCGCAAAGAGCGCTTCATCTCCATCGCCACGGTCATCTCCATCCTCGGCGTCATGGTCGGCGTCGCCGCCCTCATCGTCGCCATGGCCATCAACAACGGCGTCCAGCGGGACCTCCGGCAGCATCTGCTCTCCGGCAGCGCCCACATCAACCTCCAGGAGAAAGAGCCCGGCTTCGGCATCGACGACTGGGAACCCCTGGTCGAGCGCCTGCGCCACACCGAGCACGTCGAGTCGGCGGCGCCCGCCCTCTACGGCGAGGTCATGATCACCACGCCGATCCGCCAGAGCGGCTGCTACCTCAAGGGCATCGACCCCGCCGCCGAGATCCAGGTCTCAACCCTGCTACAGAACCTCCAAGAAGGCTCGCTCTCCGACCTCATCCAACCCGAAGGCGATCTGCCCGGCATCATCCTCGGCCGCAAGCTCGCCGACCGGCTGGGCGCCCGCCTGCAAACCGAGATCAAGATCCTCACGCCGCAGGGCGAGATCACCCCGTTCGGCGCCCTGCCCGTCACCAAGCGCTTTCGCGTCGTCGGCATCTTCGAGTCCGGCTTCTTCGAGTACGACAACGCCTGGACCTACACCACGCTCAAGGCCGCGCAGCGGGCCCTGTCTCTCGACGACGTCATCAACGCCATCGAGTTCCGCGTCGACGACCTCGACCAAGCCGCCCGCGTCGCCCAGGTCATCGAGGACGAAGCCGGCGAAAGGTACGCCGCGACGAGCTGGATGGAGCGCAACCGCACCGTCTTCAACGCCCTCAAGATGGAGAAGCTCGTCACCGCCATCGCCATCGGCCTGATCATGCTCGTCGCCGCCCTCAACATCCTCACCTCGCTGGTGATGATGGTGATGGAGAAGAACAAGGACATCGCCATCCTCAAGTCCCTCGGCGCCAGCCGCGATCAGATCCGCCGGATCTTCATGGCGCAAGGGCTCATCATCGGCGTCATCGGAACGGCCGCCGGCCTCGTCGTCGGCCACGCCCTGTGTTGGGTGTGCAACACCTACCGTCTCTTGCCGCTCGAGGCCGAGGTCTACGGCCTCAGCTACGTGCCCTTCGCCCCGCAATGGCTCGACGCCGTGTGGGTAGCCCTGGCCGCCATGGCCATCAGCTACCTCATCACTATCTATCCGTCCGGCTCGGCCGCCTCGGTCGCGCCGGTGGAAACCCTGCGCTACGAGTAGCTTCCCGGCGCCAACCCCGATCGCACGACGCCGCCGCTCGGCGGCTTGCCGAGCAAGTGGGCCGCGATCGGAATCGTGCTCATGCCGCCCGCCAGCAGCAGGGCCCAACCGGCGCCCTTGCGCGCGTCCGGACTCAGCCGGCCCGCCAGCAACAGCCCCAGCCCCGCGCCGAGCGCCACGCGCGTCCCTGCAAAGATCATCAGCTCCGGAATCGTAACGCTTCTTTGTCGCATGCACGGAAGACGCCCACGCGCGCCCCCCTGTTTCGGGCCGATTCGGACCAAAGCCCTCAAACAATCGCCTCGGACGGACGATAGTTCTCCGAGAGGTATCCCCGCGCGCTTTGGCCAACCAACACCACCTCGGCGTTCTCGAGGGCGGCGTCTACCGCTGGAACAATTGGCGCGACGAGCATCCGGAAGCCGTCCCGGACTTGCGCGAAGCCTACTTGCGTGAAGCCGACCTCTCCGGCTTCAACCTGCGCGGCGCCAACTTGCGCGGCGCCATGCTCATGGGCGCTAACTTCTCCGGCGCGGACCTGCGCGAAGCCAACCTCTCCCGTGCCGACCTGCGCTTCGTGGAGATCGGCAACGCCCGCCTGACCGGCGCCCAGCTCGACAAAGCCAAGGGCGCTCCACCCGAAATGCTCCGCAAGGCTCAGCGCCCCGGCGGTCTTCGGAGCCTGTTCTCCTCGTCCACGGTCCCTGTCCTGGCCGGAGTCATGTTCGGCGCCGCCGCCGCCCTAACAGTCGAGAACCTCCCGTCGATCCTGCCGCCCGGCCCCGAAGTCAACGCCGCCGAACGGCCCGCGGCCGGCAACGATCTCCCCGAGCTCGGCCCGCCATCCAATACCAGCGCGCACTACGAGCCCGCGCTTCCCAGGGAACCCAAGGCCTCTCCCCTCCGCCGCACCCCGACCCCGGCCGCACCGCCCGCCCGCGACGTCGTCTCGCTGCTCGAAGAGGTCCGCTTCCCCGGCTGGTCGGTCGTCAGCGGCCAGCTCTCCGGCTCCGTCCTGACCCTCCGCCTCGACGTCCCCGAAGTCGAAGAACAAACCTACCTGCCGACTCTCGCCGCGGTCTGCGGCGCCATGTGGGGACGCCCCGAGCTGGGCCGCATCAACGAGATCCGCATCGTCAACAGCGACGGCCTCGAAGGCTGGGCCTACGACCGGCCCCGCAACTGCCCCGCCCTCATCCAAGCCCCCAAAAACATGCTGCGCCTCGCCGCCGGCGCCGACAGCCTCCGCTGGACCGCAAACCCGTGACCACCAGCTAGTCCTGTCGCAAGACCGCCCGCGCCATCTCTACACCATCCAGCACGAATCAGAACAATCCGCACGAATTTGGAAGCCTCGCCGGCAGCCGCGACATATGTTGACCGTATGGCTCAGAAGCTGGCAGGCAAGGTTGCATTGATCACCGGCGGCAGCAGCGGGATCGGGCTTGCGACTGCGAAAGAGTTCGTCGCCGAGGGCGCATACGTATTCATCACCGGACGCCGCCAGAGTGAATTGGACCGGGCGGTAGCCGATATCGGCGATGGTGTCACAGCGATTCAGGGGGATGTGGCCGACCTCGAGGACCTGGACAACCTCTTTGCGATCATCAAGGCGCAACGAGGCGGGCTCGACGTCTTGTTCGCCAACGCAGGGACCGGCCAGTTCGCGCCTTTGGGCTCCATCACGGAGGAACATTTCGACAAGCAGTTCGATCTGAACGTGAGAGGACTCCTCTTCACGGTTCAGAAAGCGCTGCCTCTCCTGCGACATGGCAGTTCGATCGTGTTGAACGCGTCGATCGTCTCCGTCAAGGGCAACCCGGCCTTCAGTGTTTACAGCGCCACGAAGGCGGCGGTGCGGTCCTTCGCGCGCACCTGGTCCGTTGATCTTCGGGAACGCAAGATACGGGTGAACGCGCTTAGCCCAGGGGTTGTTCCCACTGCGGGATACAACACGAGCCTCGGAATGAGTGATACGCAGGTAGACGAGTTCGTCCGTGACTCCGTACCAACCATACCCTTGGGGCGGCCTGGGACGCCGTCAGAAATCGCGAAGGCAGTGGTCTTTCTGGCATCCGACGATAGCAGCTACATCACAGGGATCGATCTGTTCGTCGATGGCGGGCTGGCGCAAATCTAACGGCGGCGGCGCGCGGCTGTCAATAGGACATGATGGCCGCGCACTGAGTTAGGCCAACAGAATGTGATGCATTGTGTCCTATTCCGCCGCCATAGCGACGAGCCATTCCACTGCGGCAATCTTTCGCGTCAACTCCTGCGGCAAGTTGTGGCGAGCCTCCAGATAAGCGGTACTATTGTAAGAGATCTGGGTAGTCCCCTCATCGTCAGCCCAGATGAGAATTTTCAGTGGTAAGTCAATCGCGCTTGTTGGCGATGCCGCCATCAGCGCCGTACCAGCCATCGCACTGCCAAAGATCAAAAGCTTCGTAGGGCGGAGATGCAGCCCAACCTGTTCCGCTTCTCCGCTGTGATCGATAGCGGCAAAGAGCTTCAGACCCTTGGACCGAAGCGCCTGTTCGATCTTCTCCACAGTTTGCTCTACGGGGTGCTTACCCGGCGCCGTTACAACACCGGAATGGCTGTGCGACGTCATCCATCTCTCCTCGAGCGGACCCTTCCCGCAGGCCACCGCCGGATCACAGCGATGAGTAATGCAAGACTTGCCCGTCCGCCCGTGCTGTCAAGGACCGGTATCGATGCGGCGCGTTCCTTATGTCCACTCCGCTGCATCTTTTCATTGCCATATGCGACGACTCTGCAACGAGCTTAGGGAGCGGGTAGAAACGGTCTCGCGGATCAGGCGCTAATGCAGGGACGCGCAATCGCAACAACCAGGAGTCCTCCACTGAGGACCGGCGGGCCCGGCGCCGGTATTTGGAGTATCCAGCAGCCGGCGCCCACTACAAGAGCAGTGATCACGCCAATGAGGACTCTCATCATGCGTTTTCAATCTTTCACGCCGCCGCGCCCTTCGATTCGCCGAGAAACGCGATCAGGTCGGCGTTTACCTTCTCCTTGAGCGTCGAACACATCCCGTGCGGCGCACCCGGATAGACCTTCAAAATGGCGCCCTTGACGATCTTGGAGGACAGCATTGCCGAGGCGCCGATCGGAACGATCTGATCGTCGTCGCCATGCAAGATCAGCGTGGGAACGTCGAACCGCTTCAAGTCTTCCGTGAGATCTGTCTCCGAAAAGGCTTCGATGCAGTCGTACTCAGGCTTGTGTCCCCCCATCATGCCCTGCAGCCAGAAGAAGTCGCGCAACCCCTGCGAGACGTTGGAACCGGGGCGGTTCGCCCCATAGAACGGTGCGCTCAGCTCTTTGAAGAACTGCCCCCGATCCGTCAGCATACTGGTGCGAAGCTCATCGAAGGCTGAGATCGGCAAGCCGCCGGGATTCGTTTCCGTCTTGAGCATGAGGGGCGGAATCGCGCCGATCAGCACAGCCTTCGCGACACGGGCGGTGCCGTGGCGTCCGATGTAGCGGGTGACTTCGCCGCCGCCGGTTGAGTGTCCGATGTGAATCGCATCATGAAGGTCGAGCGCCGTCACCAGGTCGGCGAGGTCGTCAGCGTAGGTGTCCAGGTTGTTTCCGTCCCAGGTCTGCTCGGAGCGCCCGTGACCTCTCCGGTCATGCGCAATGCAGCGATACCCTCTCGCCCCCAAAAAGATCATCTGATCTTCCCAGGCATCGGCGGTTAAGGGCCATCCGTGACTGAAAACCAGGGGCTGACCTTTCCCCCAGTCTTTGTAATAGATCTCGGTGTTGTCTTTGGTCTTGATCGTCGGCATAGTCTCCCCTCTATTCGTCGGACTGTTAGGCGTACTAGACGCCCGCGTAGACAAGCGCAGTGAATGTCGCGGGATTGATCAGAAACTGACCCCATTTGGCGTCAAACGCCGCCGTGGGTTTGGCGGCAACGGTCTGCTCCAACGTTCGGCCTTGTTTCTTCAGCGCTGCCACGCCTGAGCGAACCGTAACGAGCATGTCACGAAAGGCAACAACATCCGCCCTGCGGCCGACGGGTCCGTGGCCTGGGATCACCATCATCTTCTCCGTAATCAGACGAAGATTCGCTTCCGCCGCCTGAATCTGTCTGTCGATGCTGCCGCCGGTCGAGTAGTCGATAAATGGGTAGTCGTCGTTCCACCAGGTGTCGCCCACGTGGATTACATCGGCCTCCGTGAAGTGGACGTAGATGTCGCTATCAGTATGAGCCGGCCCGTAGTACTTCAAAACCAGCTTCGTGCTGTTTCGCTCCATTTCATGGCTGGAGGCGAATTCAGTGGACGGGATTGCGCCAGGAGGAGCTGGCGGGAATGTCCAATTCCAGCCTTCAACACGGGTATTTACTGAGAGACGCTTGCGAACATTCTCGTGAGCGGTGATCGAGGCCCCGGCGGCTTGCAGCCACTCGTTGCCGTCTGTATGGTCCATGTGCCAATGGGTATTCACCAGGTGCTTGATAGGGTCCGCGTTGAGGGATGCCAACGCATCTGCAATCGCCGGCCGCGAAACTGAGAAGCCGGCATCAACGAGCAGTTTCCCGTCTCTGCCCGTCAACACGGCGATGTTGCCGCCAGACCCTTCCAACACAGAGACGTTCCGCCGTAACGGGCGGACCGTGATCTTGGCATTGGCGGCTGCGTTGATCATGGTCGGAACGACGCCCTTGTCTTCCGCACATGGAGCCCGCCGTGTCAGCACCGTTGCTCCGACCGAGAGACCAGCAAAGGCGAGAAGACGACGGCGTGAAATTTCTTTCGGTTGTGCGTGCGTCATTTTTCACTTCGCTGCCGTACTTCTGCACGGAAAGTCTGTTTCGCCGTGTCAACTTGGCCCGGTCGGCCAGAATCTTTGGGGCAACGATACGTGAATCAGGGGACTAGGGATTTCTGAAAAGTGCGGTTTTGCGAGATTCCGCCGAGACTTCTTCGTTACGGTCGATGCACGCGGATCGCGCAGCTTGCCTGTGGCGCACGAGGGGATGGCGCCGGCGTTCGAGGCGCTCGCCGGAGCGCCGCCGCAAGCGTCGCCGGCTCCGCGGGGGAACAGGCCGACGGCGCAGACGAAGCCGACGCCGTCCCCCCCTCCCCTTGGCGGCGGATTCCGACGGCCCAGAAGCAGTGGCGGGCCGACGGATCCCACGACGCGCCGGCTTCCGGCGCGCTGTGGAAATGCCGGGGCCCTCGAATCGTGACAGACTTCTCGTTCGGCCTTGACAACTGATAAGCTCAGGCGACAGGCTGCAAGATCCACGAGCGGGTCCCAACGGAACGAAGTCTCCCCGGTCAACCGACGGGCTCCGGCGCCCCTCTCGCGACGGCCCCACGGGTTTGTGGCCTTCCCGCCGTGTACGCGGGAGCAGCACATCGATAAGACTCAATTCACCGGAGGAGAACAAGATGGCAGGCGCCGTTTCCGCTGCAATCGACGGTCTTCCCGCCCACCCCACAGGAGCGCATAGCCGGTCCGGATCGTCCTCTCCGCTTCTCGCTCTCGCCCCAGGGCCCACGAGAATCGTCAAATCGAGCTCAGGTCTGACGTGGCGAGGCATCCTTATCGAGAAGCATTTGAGTTCACCCGGAGAACGCAGAAGTACATCGATCAATCACCACGTTCTTTCTATGACAACGGGTTCCTCCTCTCGATTCGAGTATCGTAGGCCATCGGGCGAGTTTCTGGTCTGTGTGAATCGTCCGGGATCAATCATGGTCACCCCGATCGGCCCTGTGCCGGACATGCGGTTCCACGAGCGCTCGGAATTTATACATTGTGCGCTGGAAGACACGCTCACTCACGATGTCCTCCATGATTTGGAGCCCGCAATCCCCCAGCCTGTATTCCGATCAGGGATTCAGGACAAGGGGATACAATGCATCCTCGAATTGCTGATTGAAGAGCTCGACGCCCCATTTCCCCTGGGCAGACTCTACGTCGATTCACTCGCGCAGGCGCTCGCAACGCGGTATGTCCTGATGGAGTACGCACTGGCCCGTCGTAGAACGTCCGAAGCAGCGGGGTTGGCCCCACGTGTTCTGACTCGCGTATTAGGGAAGATCGAAGCGCACCTTGATGCTGATCTGAGCCTTCAAGCTCTCGCGGACGAGAGCGGTTACAGCCGAGCCCACTTCCTTCGTCTTTTCCGGTTGGCAACAGGCGTGACGCCCCATCAATATATCTTAAGCCTTCGTCTGAAACGGGCGCAGGACCAACTAAAGCAGAGCGATGCGAGCATAAGTGACGTCGCACTTTCCTGTGGGTTTTCAAGTCAATCGCACATGACCAGCTTGTTTCGTCGGCGATTGGAGATGACGCCTGGCGAGTTCCGACGTCACGGCGAACACTCGACCGGCAACGACTGAGCGCCAGCCGATCACGAGAGAGGCCCACACGTATACCCGCGGAGACCGGGCCAGACTCGAGGACAACAGGGGAAGGCAAAAGGGGACAACACCCTTTTTCAATAACGTCGTACAGGACGCCCAGCGACAACACGCGAGCCCTGCGAGGCATATCCGCATCGCCCCCTCATTCCTCCCTTCGCCCGTCAATGCTCGAGGCTGTCCCTGGGGTACTGCGGGGTTACCGACGTGCGCTTCGCATGGATGTCACAACTTTTCCGCATTTATTCAGTATGAGTTGCATGGGGCGCCCCCCGTGGGCGAGACAACAAAAAGCGGGACACAGGTTGATTTGACGTGGCGCGCGCATCATAGCGCGGTCGTCGCCTTCGCCGCGACCGCGAAGCGGTAGGGCGGGTTGCGCGGGCCCGGGCCCGCGCAACCCGGCGTCAGCTCCCGCTCAAACTCTTCCGGCGGCACGTAGCCCAGCGACGAATGCAGC
>WGMB01000016.1 GCA_016125275.1 Acidobacteriota bacterium
AGCCTCCCTCGTGAACGCCGTCGCGGCCCTACCGCCGCAGCTCAGCCTCCCGGCGCTGGGCGAGATGCTCCACGTCCACGACACCGGCCGCCACGAAGCCTGCAGCGTCTTCGCCTTGATCCTGAAAATCAGCCGCTCCCGCCCGAACGAAGTCCGCGAATACCTGACCCAAGCCCTCGACGAGGAAAGCATCCCGGGCTACTATGCCCAGCAACTGCTCGCCAAGATCGACAAGGCGCAGGAACGACAAGGCCCCGTACGCTTGGCCGAGCCGCTACTGCCGCCCGAGCGCGGCCCGCCCGCCTGAATGAGAATTCATGAAAGACTCTCCAAAAGATCGTTTTTCATCGACTGTTACCCAATATCATGCTAGGCTTCCCGGAATAGAGCGATTCATCTCAGTCGATCGGTTTTCAGCATGCGTTCATCAGCACCCCCGTTTTCAGGGCCCGTAACGGTCTTTCGAGATCTGCCGCTCCCTGAACCGGCTACTCCGGCGGGCTACGCCGCTCTGATCGACGCTTATCGCCTCCAGGTTCCGTTGCCGCGCACCCTGTTCGGGACAGGCGAGCATCACCGCATCCGCGAAACCGGTGGCTGGCGGCTGCTGACGCCGCGTCATGCGCCGCGGGCCACCTTGGAGGGCCACCTGACTTTCGCTTTGCGCTACGAAGGGCTCGACTTGGCGGTCCTCAAGCGCCTTTTCGTCGCCACGGGGCCCGCCGCCATCGAGGCGCTCGTGAGGGCCCAGCCCACGGGCGGCTATGCCCGGCGCGTGTGGTTCCTCTACGAATGGCTACTGGGGGAGCGCCTCGGCCTCGATGGCGCCGCGCAGGGCGCCTATGTGCCCGTGGTGGACCCTGCCCTACAGTGGACCGGCGAGACCGAGCTCTCAAGCCGCCACCGCGTGCGCAACAATCTTCCCGGGACGCCTGCGTTCTGCCCGCTGGCTTTCCGAACGAAGAAGCTCGAGGATTTTGCGGCGCTCGATCTGGCCGCACGCGCTCGTCAGGCAATCTCAGCCGTTCCCCGCGACCTGTTGGCCCGGACCGCCGCCTTTCTGCTGCTCGAGGACTCCAAATCGAGCTACGCCATTGAGGGGGAGCGGCCGCCGCAAGACCGCATCCAGCGCTGGGGAAGGGCGATTGGCGAGGCCGGCCGCCATCCCATTTCGCTCGACGAGCTGTTGCGCCTGCAAGCGATCGTAATCGGAGACGCCCGCTTCGTGCGCCTCGGGTTGCGGGAAGCAGGCGGGTTCGTCGGCGAGCACGACCGCGAGACGGGTCTGCCGCTGCCAGTCCACATCAGCGCCCGACCTGAAGACCTGGCTTCGCTGATCGAAGGGATGGTCGCTTTCGATCGCGGGCAGGCGCCGCACCTCGATCCAGTGGTCGCAGCGGCGGCCTTGGCTTTCGGCTTCGTGAACATCCACCCGTTCGAGGATGGCAACGGGCGAATACATCGCTACTTGATTCACCACGTCCTGGCGCAACGGGGCTTCCACCCGTCCGGAGTCGTGTTTCCGGTGTCGGCCGCCATCCTGGAGCGGTTGGACGGGTACCGCGCAGCGCTCGAAGGCTACTCCAAGCGATTGCTGGAGGTGATCGAATGGCGTCCCACGCCTGATGGCAACGTCCAGGTTCTCAACGATACTGCCGACTTCTACCGCTATTTTGACGCGACCGCCTACGCCGAGCTCCTCTACGAGTGCGTGGAGAAGACGATCGAGGAGGATCTGCCCCGCGAAACGGATTTTCTGCGGCGCTACGACGGCTTTCGTGTTCAGGTCGAAGCCATTGCGGACATGCCGGCGCGCACGGTCGATCTGCTATTCCGTTTTCTTCGTCAGAATGGCGGCCGTCTCTCCCGCCGGGCCCGAGAACGCGAGTTCGAGAGACTCACTGAGGAGGAGACGAGAAGGATCGAAGCGGCCTACGCGGAATCGTTCGACCTGCAAGACGAAGGCACGCAGACGGAGATCTGAGCCGGCGCCTGCCGCCCAGCCGGCCGGAATGCTACGGACTTCCGTGCCAACTGAAAGCGCGCCTTGGCCTTCTCGCTCGGTGGCAGGGATACGGCCCAGCCACACGGCGGTATGCGCCTGCTGACCTCGCTTGCAAAGCGCAACAAACCCGGTACAACATCTGCGGTCACACCCAAAGAAAAGGGACCGCTGGATGTTGCAGACTTCGCTCAAACCTTCGATGCGCCCATGAGCGCCGAGCGATCCGCCCGAATCGCTACCCACAACGACCGCTTTCGCGCGGCCTGCGGTCTGCCCGTCGCTCCGCCCGTTCCTGGCCGCTACCTGATGACGTCCGGAGTCGCGGCCCTGAGTGTGCGGTTTCAGCTGGCGGCGCTGGCCAAGGTGCGCAGCTTCGACGTGTTCGACGAAGACAACGATCCCTATGGCGAGCACGATTTTGGAGTCGTTGAGCTCGATGGCGTCCGCGACAAGCTGTTCTGGAAGATCGACTACTTTGCCGATGCCACGATGACCTACGGGGCCGAAGACCCCTCGGACGCCCAGTCCAGCTACCGCGTGCTGACCGTGCTGTTGGCCAACGAATACTGATCTGCGTTCCCAGCAAGAGCGCCAGTGCGGTGAGGCGTTTGGCCGTGGTGCGGGCGGCCGGACTTGAACCGGCACTCCACAAGGGAACGGCATTTTAAGTGCCGAGCGTCTACCATTCCGCCACGCCCGCGCGACGCGGAGGGCATCATAGACTCGCCGGGCCGCGCTGCCAAGCGCTAATGCCGCGAGAGATGACCTGCAGTCGCCGGCTGGGTTCTGTCCGTCGTTTGCCCCTTGTCCGTTCTTGGTGGAACGTCTTCGGCGCAGGCGCGGGTTGAGTCAAGGCCGCGAGCCTGCGCAGGCAGGTCGAAGCGAAGCGCAGAGCCTTGACCCGGTCCGGGCCTGCGCCGACCATCCCCGCGCAACGGACAAGGCGTGCGGGGCGAACGCTTTCGTTCGCCTGAGCGATCCAGGGCGGCGGGGCGCTTCCACGACGCCCACGCAGCCCTCACGAAGACCGAACCGCTTGGGCCCGTCGAGTCCCCAACGTCTTCGTCTTCCGCGCTGGACGCGGCTCATCTTCGGAACGGTCCGTGCGTCGCGATGGCCAGCGTTTGGGCTCCTTGGCCTTCTTAGCCCCTTTCGCCTTCGCGGTCCGGGGCCTGCGGACGTTGATCGCCGCCGCATCGAGCATGTTCTTGATGTGGGAGGCGTAGAACTTCTCGATCATCTCGACACTGGTGCGGCAGTTCTTGGCGATCTGGTAGATGTCGGCGCCCTCCATCAGCCGCATGCAGATATAGGTGTGGCGGAGGCTATACGGCGTCCGGCGATTGCCGTCGCGGTCGTACTTGAGCCCTTCCTCTTCGAGGATGTTGTTGAACAGCTCGCGGTGGTGCAAAGGAAACAGCCGGTCGGTCGGCTGCGGCTTGTTGCGTTCGAGGAGACGCCGGAATGGAGTGACGGCGCCCGGCATGCTTTTGCAGTAGCCGAAGCCGCGCTTTCCCCGCACCTCGATGTGCAGGATCGTCTCATCCGTGGATTCCTCCTCGACGACCTGCACGTCGCGGTACTCGAGCCGAGCGGATTCGTCCGGACGAAGCCCGGTGTTGGCCATGAACAGCACGTAGTCGTGCAGTTGCTCGCACGACCACTTGTACCGTTTCCGCTTCGGATTCTGCGCCCTGCGGCGCGTGGCCTTGTACAACTGCTTGTACTCCTCCGGAGAGAACCACGGACGGGGCTTGACCTTGTCGGATTGCTTGAACGGAGGCGAGAGGTCAGGGACGCTGCGGAGCCACTCGTGGCGCTCGGCCGTCTTGAGCACCTGCCGGAGCGTCACAATCTCATGATGCATCGTGCTGAACGAGGGAGGCGTAGCCTTCTCCGGGTCCTGCCCGGGCCGAGGAACCGGATTCTCGTGCCGGTGGATGCGGTACTCCTGGACCAGACCGGCGTTGATTTCCGCAAGCAGCCTCTCGCCGAAGAACGGCAGGAGGTGACGGTCGAGAATGGTCTCGAGACGTGTCACCCAGCGCGGGTGGCGCTGGCCTTGTGTGATGACTTCGTACTCGCGAAGGAACTGTTTGGCCGCCTCCTTGAACCTCTTGCCGTGCTTGAGATGCCCGGCGCGGTGCTTGCCGCGCAGGTCGAGGTACCAGTCTTCGGCAAACTCCTTGGCGCGCGTCAGGACTTCCTCTTTGGTGCTGGTGCGGTGGTTCCTGCGGTCGAGGTAGGTCGAGGCTTGCCAGTATTTGCTGTCATCCCGCTTGTAGATGTGAAGCCTGCCGTCGAAGAGCGCGTGCTTGAGCATTCGGTCGATCCAATGTAAATCCGTGTAAGAGTTGTGTAAGCCTAAACACACACTTTTCCTGAGTCAAGACCGCACTTATCCTATTGATATGCTTGGATACTTTGGCCCGTCGCCAGATGAAGTGAGAAGATTTTAAGTCTGCAGCGGGTCATCCTAACGTCCTGAAATACCGGAGTAAAAGGCCTCTGTCAAGAGCGGCTGTGTGAGAGACCGTGTAAGAACCGCGGCCGTTTCTCGGCTCATGATGCCTGGAAGAAAACGTATGCCTGCGTATTCCGCCGCGCCAAATTAGGTCAGGGCCATAGATCGGGCAGCGCAGACAGCCGCACGGAGACCAGCGGAGGAATCGGCGCTTCCGCGCCCTGGCGGATCTCGAGGATACCGAGAACGAGAAAGCTGACGAACAGCGCTGCTGCCAGCTTGCCTCCATGCTCCCAGACGCCAATCACCAGGAACAGCACCGCAATAGCGATCAGCAACACCGTGCACCTCCCGCTGAAGGCCGCCTCGCCGAGCGAAACAGCCAGACAAGGCTCCAGCAGCAACACGCCGCTGGACGGTGACGTAACACCGGCCTGCGGCAAAGCAACGCGACTGAGTTGTGTGCTGACGACGGTCACTGGACGACAAGGCCCGGGTTCGACTCTGGGCCAGACAGAGCACGCTCGGTTCTTAGGGATGAAGCTAGAAGGCGATGAGTCCCCCGATTGGTCCCGTCAAGACCAGCGGCGGAGACGCACGGCTCCCAGAGAGCGGTCGTCCCGGCGTCAGCCGGGGATTCTGTCCTGGTAGGGCCGTCGGAGGAGTCGGCGGTAAACAGCAATGGGCAGGAACGCGACAACACGATCTGCGGTTGACAATCCGGCACAAATGGCAGTCTAATACGACGGTCGAACGGAAAGCCGCAAACCAAGGAAGTGATATCGGCAGGCTTTCGAACGCAGGCCACTTGAAAGCAGCATTTTCTCGGGACAGAAAGCCCCAACCCGTGCCCACCAGGGAACTAGGAAGCGAGCCGGTATCCGATTATTTGATCCTTGTCGATCACCAGACAGACGTGCGATTTTCCACTGACGTTCAGCGACGAATCGCGCCCGACCTCGGGACGCCAAACCGGGTCTCTTGGTCAAGTCCGCTCGATGATCGCCGTGGATCACACTCCTTACGGTGGAGACCTATCTCACGTGGCGCAATAATG
This sequence comes from Acidobacteriota bacterium, assembly GCA_016125275.1. Classification (GTDB taxonomy): domain Bacteria; phylum Acidobacteriota; class Terriglobia; order Bryobacterales; family UBA6623; genus RI-231. The sequence goes on from WGMB01000016.1 coordinate 5,527, forward strand.
GAAATACTCAGCAACTCTACCCGTTCAGCCATCACTTTAACTCTAACTTCACACGGCACCAATCGGCCCCTAATCGAGATCAGCACGACCTCGGTGGCCAGCTCCGGCGACAATTCTGAAGACGTTGCAGCCTTACACACAAAGTCGTTCAGGGCCTCGTCCAGAGCGGACCTAGACAGCGGAATCTACTCACATTGCAGCACAAATCCTGACGACTCGACGAGCCCGAGGAGTTTTCCTTGCATCTCCGGCGTGAATATCTACACCTCCGACCTACTCTTCCCGAGAACCCGATCTGGCTGTCGCGGCTGTCAGCCGCGACGGCCCGTCAATGGGGCCGCGATCCGAGGATCGGGAAGGATCGGCAATGGAGCCGTAGACCAAGCGTGCTCGCCAGCACTTCAATGGGGCCAAGCGCCAACGCTCCGGTGATGCCGCATCTCTCGCGAGCGGTTGCGGCGGTGGCGGCAAATGAGCGAACTCGGCACCAACGAACGAAAGTGCAACGATAGCCGTAACGGAGGAGGAACTGAAGTGTCCAGACCCATCTCGTTAGACGACTTGAGCTCCGCGGTCGGCGGCACAGCCGCCGCCTTCCGCTGCCGTCGGCGACTCCAACCTGGAGGCGGGGAGGGCGACAAAGTCTTTCCCCCGACCTTTGCCGGGGCCGTCTATGCCGTCGAGCAGCGTCGCGTTCCAGGGCGCGGCGAGCCCGTGACTTGCGTGTTGCTGGATAGCGTCCAGAGTCAAGCCAATCGCATGGAGTTCGCCCTCCAGGACGCCGTCGATGGCGGCCGCATCCAGTTGCCGCTCGTCGAGGTGGATTTCAGCGACCACGACCCCACCGGGGATGTCGCCGCTGACATCGCGGCCGGGCGACTGATTGACGCAGTTGGTAAAGTCACCAGTTTGCAGGTACCACACCGCCTCGCCGATGCCATCCTGCGCGACAGCGAGCTTGGCGGGAGCCCATTCCGTCAATCCGACAAAGGCAAAGCGCTCAACACTGTCAGCCTGGGCCAAGCAACTCCGCTGCTAGAGCTCTGCCCCACCGCCTTAGTTTTCGGCATGTGGGATTCGACCGGCCCCAAAGGCGGCCTAGGCGCGAAGTTTGAGCGGGCGATGGTTTCGGAGGTGGTTGGCATCGGCGCGGCCGTCCACGACAGCCACCGCGCGCGAGGCGTCCGGCGCGATCCTCTTGAGGTCAGGAAGGGCGTCTCCATAACTAAGGCGGCTGATAAGTCCTGGGCGCTAGCGGACGCAAAGACAAAAGGGGCGGTTAGACCGTCGGAGATCAATCACGGCAGCGTCCCCTTCGATACTGAGAACGCGGGCGTGACCATTGAATACGCCGAGCAAACCACAACCCTTTCTTTAATCTGCTTGCGCCGGCTACACTTCCCACTCGGCGGCAAGACCACTCCGGAGGCCAACGAGGCCGCGCGCACCTTGTTGGCCGCACTGGGGCTCTGTGCGGCGACGCTCGCCTTTGAATCCGGCATGGGTTTGCGTTCGCGTTGCCTGCTATGGCCCGAAGCTCCGATGGAGTGGGAGCTACTGGAGCGGCCCGGGCAGGAGCCGACGCGGTTCAGATTGACTGGTGAGGAAGCGACCGCGCTGCTTCAGCAGGCGGCGGACTCGGCTCGCGCGGCGGGACTGCCCTGGCCGACCGAACCACTCACGCTCCAGCCGTCGGCGAATCTGCTGGAGCTAGTACGCCGCAGCCAGCAGCTCGCGACCCAGGAAGAGTCCGGCGAAGGGAGCTAGCCGTGCTCGCTTTGGCGATTCGGTACCTGAACGGCTTCGTCGCCGCGGCGCGTCCCGATGATCGCGACCGGCCCGAATGGCCGCCGCATCCAGCGCGAGTGTTCATGGCCCTGGCGGCGGCGCATTTTGAGTCCGGGGGCAACCTGGAAGAGCGGGAAGCGCTGCTTTGGCTAGAGGGCTTGGAGGCAGGCGAGACGCCGTTCGCGCCCGCCATCGTAGCTTCGGGCTGCTCGGAGCGCGCCGTCATGACGCACTACGTACCAGTCAATGACAGCTCCGGCCCGTCGAAGGCTCTTCTCCAGACCGCCCCTGTGGCGCGCGACCGCCAACCCCGCACGTTCGCTCGGGCGTGGCTCGAAGAGGACACGGTCTACCTAGTCTGGCGCGCCGCCGAGCCCCCGGAACCCGTGCGGAGGGGGCTCAATGCGCTCTGCGCCAAAGTAACACGCATCGGCCATTCTTCCTCCCTGGTGCAGATGTGGCTGGCCGACGCAGCCGAAGTCGGGCCGCCCACCTGGGAACCGGTGGAAGACCGCGTGGAGATCAGCCTGCGCATCGCCCCGCCCGGAACGCTGGCGTACCTCGAACAACGATTCGGAGCAGCAGGCGTCGATCGCTATTCGGCGTTGACTGTGGCAGAAAGCGACGAGCCCAGCCCCAAGCAGCGACGAGCAGCCAGGGAGGCGCTGAAGGCAGAGTTTCCCTTGGGAGCCCCGACTCCGTTGCGGCCCGACCTCTCCGTCTACCAGGGCTATGCCCGCCCAGGCGACGCAGATGTCGCCGTCGCCCGCGGCTCGGTTTTCTCGCCGCACCTGGCCGTGCTGCGTCTGCATCCCCGACAAAGCCGCTATCGAGCTCTGGATCTATCGGCAACCCTCCAACTGACTCAGCGTTGGCGCGACTCTGCGCTCAGCTTCAGCAACGATCTGTCAGCCGAAGCGCGCAGCGTCCTGTCCGGGCACGACCAGTCGGGAGATCCGCTCCGCGCTCCGCATCTGGCCCTCGCTCCACTCGCGTTCGTCGGCCGGGAGCACGCCGATGGCCACCTGTTGGGTGTAGGCGTCGCCCTGCCCGAGGACCTGGACACGGCGACCCGCCGTCAGGTGATGCAGGCCTTCGGCCGCGTAGCCGAGCTGAAGCTAGGGCCGTTGGGCGTATGGCAAGTCGAAGCGCTCCACGACTCGTTTCCACCGATCAATCTGCACGCGCCAACCTGGACAGCCTATCCCGCCGGAGCGACGCAATGGGCGACCGTCACGCCGATTGCGTTCGACAGACACCCCAAGGCGGCAAACCGGGCCGAGCTCCTCGTCGAAGTGAGCGCGATGGTTCGCCGCGCCTGTGAGCGCATTGAGCTACCGGAGCCTCGCGAAGTGATTCTTACTCCGGTATCTCCGCACCTGGGAGCGCCGGCTGCGCACGAGTTTCCCAGAATGCGTCGCAAGGACGGCAGCCTGAGGCGGCATACGCACGCCATTCTGGTTTTCGACGAACCGGTGCGAGGCCCGCTGTTGTTGGGCGCGGGCCGCTATCGTGGGTACGGGTTCTGCCGGCCCCTGGACTAAGCAAGGCGATCAGGGGCGGACGATGAGCGCATTTCCTACGTTTCCCGAGTTCTTTGAAGCTCTGTGGGGCTACGGGCCCTTCCCGTGGCAAACCATGCTGGCGGACCGGCTCGCCCAAAGCCGCTGGCCGCGCCTGCTGGATCTGCCCACCGCTTCGGGCAAGACAGCTTGCATCGACGCGGCGCTCTATGCGCTGGCCGTGCAGGCGGCCCGCCCCTTGGAAGAACGGACTGCGCCGCGGCGGATCTGGTTCGTGGTGGACCGGCGTATCGTAGTGGACGAGGCTTTCGAGCGCGCCAAGCGTCTTTCCCAAAAGCTGGGAGACAGCACTGAGGGGCCGCTGGCGGAAGTCGCCAAACGGCTTCGGACCCTGTCGGGAACCCGCAAACCGCTGGTTGCGTCACGGCTGCGCGGGGGCTCTTTGCGTGGCGACAGTTGGGCTCGATTGCCCAACCAGCCGGCGATCATTACTTCCACAGTGGACCAATTGGGCTCTCGGCTGTTGTTCCGAGGCTACGGCCGGGGCCTGCGGACGGCTCCGATCTGGGCCGGGCTGGCAGCCAACGACAGCCTGATCCTTCTCGACGAGGCGCACTGCTCGGTTCCCTTCTTGCAGACGCTGCTGCTGATCGAGCGATATCGCGGCGAGCAGTGGGCGGAGCGGCCGATTCGGACGCCGTTCGCGTTCTCGATTCTTTCGGCGACTCCGCCCCAGGCGCTGCTCGAAGCGGCGGACGAATTCGAGAAGTTCCCAGGCGCGGAGCGAGAACGCGCCCTGGATCACCCCATACTCGCCGCGCGGCTCAACGCCTCCAAGCCGGCCGAGCTCAGGATCGTTAAGTCCGCCAAGACGAAGGATGCGTTCGTGAGCGCCGCAGCCGAACAAGCGCAGGCGTATCTTGCTCAAGGGCGGCAGAAAGTCGCCGTGATCGTCAACCGCGTGCGCACTGCGGTCGAGGTCGGCCGAGAGCTGTCCGCGAAAGTTGGTGCGGACTTCGACGTCGAAATCTTGACCGGACGGCTTCGGCCGCACGACCGCGACGCTCTGCTCAAGAGGGTCGCGCCGACTCTGCGTGCCAGTGATCCGGTGGAACCGACGCGAAAGACAGTGCTGGTTTCGACGCAGTGCATTGAAGTCGGCGCCGACTTCAGTTTCGATGCGATGGTAACCGAAGCCGCCAGCCTGGACGCCCTCCGCCAGCGCTTCGGACGGCTGAACCGCATGGGACTGCCCGGTGCGGCCCCGGCCACGATTCTGATTCGCGACAAAGACGCCGCGGGCGACAAAGACGACGATCCGGTCTATGGTCAAGCGATCACGAAATGCTGGGGCTTGTTGTGGCGCCGCGCGGCAACGGAAGAAGAGGGCAAGAACGAACGCACGGTGGCGGACTTCGGCGTCAACGCCTTCGATGACCTCCTGCAAGGAGTGGAGGAAGCGGGCGTAGACGCCGCCTTGGCGCCGCACACGAACGCACCGGTCCTGCTGCCGGCCCACCTGGATCTGCTGTGTCAGACGGCTCCGCAGCCCGCCATCGAGCCGGAAGTCGCGCTTTACCTCCACGGTTTGGAGCGTGCCGCCCCGGAAGCGCGCGTCGTCTGGCGAGCGGATCTGAGCGTCGACAACAGGGAGCCCTGGCTCGAAACCGTCGCGCTGTGCCCGCCGCTGGCCTCCGAAATGCTGACCGTTCCGCTCTGGCGACTGCGTCAATGGTTGTCTGTGGGCGACGCGGACCAGCTCGACGAGTCCTCGGACGTCGAGGGCGAGGCGTCGTCCGGCTCGGAGGAAGGTTCCGGCGGATTTCGACCGGTCATGGTCTGGAGGGGCCTCAAAGAGTCCAAGCTGGCCGAAGGCCCGGGCGACATCGCCCCTAACGACCTGGTCATCGCGCCGGCCGCCTACGGGATGGGCGGTTTGGCGCAAGCGGCCGACGCCGTCGATATCTGGGAGCTTTGCCGCGCCTCGTCGGACCAGTGCGCGGCGGTTCGACTTCACGGCAGCGTATTGGGCCGATGGCCCCAGACGGAGGGCGTCAAGGCGCTGCAGGAGATCGCAACCGATGAAAGCGGCGAATACGAGGGCCTCGAAGACGCGATTCAGCTCGTGTTGGAGACTGCGCCCCCCCAAGCGGCAACTGAGCCCAGCCCTTTCGCCGAATGGCTCACCGTCCTGAGGAGCTGCCGGGGCGCAGCCCGCAGGGAGCGGCATCCCACGGGCGGTTTGGTTCTCTTTGCCTCGGCGCCCAAGCTCGGCGAGGAATCCGAGCTCTTCGCTGATGACGACGACCTGCGCTCGCTCTCAGGCGAAACCCCTTTGGCGGACCATTGTCGACTCGCGGAAAGAGCCGCCGGACTGCTGTCCAGGAGCTGTCTGCCACCCGAGCTGGCCGTTGCCGTTCGCGAAGCCGCGTTGTGGCACGATGTCGGCAAGCTCGACCCGCGCTTCCAGCTCATGCTGCGACAAGGCGATGAAGCCCTGGCCGCGGCCGAGCCGATCGCAAAATCCAGATTCATCCCTTCCTCGCCGGCCCGGAGGAGGGTGATCCAAGCGGCGGCTGGACTTCCTCTTGGGTTTCGCCATGAGATGCTGTCCGCCGTCCTGGCTGAACGAACAGTCCAGCTTTCATCGGACGACCCCGCCGTTCCGCTCCACCTGATCGCCAGTCATCATGGCTATGCGCGCCCGTTTGCGCCGGTAAGTCCGGACGATGACCCGGCGAACGTAGACGGGGAGGTCGGCGGCGTTCCGTTCGCCCTGTCAGCGCGCGAGCGCATGCAACTGCCTGCTCCGCACCGCGCCGATTCGGGAATTTCGGAGCGTTTCTGGCGCTTAAATAGGCGCTATGGATGGTGGGGACTTGCTTACTTGGAGGGGATGGTCAGGCTGGCGGATTGGTACGCCAGTGAGCATCCCCTGGAGCTTCCGGAGCCCGAAAGTCGCACGGCAAGCTCCGCAGGCGCGCCTCGAGCCGTTTTCGCAAAGCCCCACCCAGAGCCAATCGTCCTCACCGGCCTCGACGGTGGGAACCCGCTTGGCTTCTTGGCGGCCCTCGGAACCCTGGTGGCGCTGGGGCAAGCCGGCTGCGCCGGGGTCCGGATGCACTGGCGGCGGTCCGCTGTCTGGCAACCGGTAATAACCGCCGGGGGAAGTACGGATGAGCAGGAGCTGTCCGAGAGAATCGCGGTGGCGCTGCAAGGCGATTCCGTTGCCGCCTCGGCCGAGGCTCAACGAAGTCACGCGGAATCGTTGTTCTTCGCCGCGAAGAAGGCCTTGAGATCTGGGCTCGACCAAGTCAAAGCCAGAAAGCTGCGCGGGAAGGAGCGTAAGCAGGCTCTGGCTGAGTTGGAACCGCTACGCCGGGAATCGGACGACCGTCGTTCCGAGTGGCTGGACGCGCTCAAGCAAGCCGTGCCGCGGCCTGAGCTGGCTTTGGGCAAGCACATCAACTGCACGGCAGCGGAGTTCCGAGGCGATCACGCCGCCGCCCTCATCGCAGCCTCCAGATTCGACTCCCGCGAACCCCTCGATCTCCTCGCAGCCTTTGCCAGCGACGCCTGCGTCGACAAGCGGGGCTCAGTCGTTCCCACGCCGTTCTGCTTCATCACGGGCTCGGGGCATCAGTACTTCTTGGACACCGTGCGCCAGCTCCTCGAACGAGTCTCGCCCGATGAGGTCCACAAAGCTCTGTTCCAACCGTGGCGGTATGAAAACGAGAAGTTCTCCATGCGCTGGGACCCATCCGAAGACAGACGGTACGCGCTGCTGGACCGCGACCCTACTGCCAGCGGCAACAAGAGCCGTACGGTCTGGATGGCCAACCTGCTCGCGTACCGCGCCCTCGCTGTATTCCCCTCCGCGCCGGGGCCTCGATGGCTACAGACCACCGGCTGGACGTCCAGACGCGACAGCTCGTGCTTCACTTGGCCGATCTGGACCAGTCCGCTCCAGTTGGACTCGATCGCTTCTCTGTTGGGACTGGCGGAGTTGCAGGGGAGTGAGGTGAACCGAGCCGCCTTGCGGCAACGCGGGGTTCTGGCGGCGTTTCAGGCGCGCCGGATACTGGTTGGCAGTCCGCCTCTGCACAAGATCAACTTCAGCCCCGCCGTCCAAGTCTAACCATGCGCAACTCCTACATCGTTGCCTATGACATCGCCGACCCCAAGCGGCTACGGCTGGTCTTCAAGACCATGCGGGCGTGGGGAGATCACTTGCAGTTTTCGGTCTTCGAGTGTCAGCTCAATGCCGCCGATCTGGTCCGGCTGCGCGCCAAGCTCGCTGAGATCATCCATCGTGACGAGGATCAGGTGCTGTTTGTGGATCTGGGGCCGGCCGCCGGGCGCGGCGACCGGGTCATCAGCGCGCTCGGCAAGCCTTACACCAATATCGACGCACCCTTGATCGTGGTCTGAAGGAGGATTCCGCCATGGGCGCCCAGCCGTTGGAGATCGACGACAGTCCGCGCCGCGAGCTGCCCGACTACCTCTCGGCGCGCAAGATCAACGAGTTCGTCTATTGCCCCCGGCTGTTCTACTTCGAGCAGGTCGAGGGCGTCTTCGTGCACAACGAGCACACCGTCGAAGGCGCCGTGCAACACAAGCGCGTCGATCAGGAAGACGGCTCCGCGCCCAAGCCCGAAGCCATCGACGAGGAGCCTATCGTCGTCCGCTCCATCATGCTCTCTTCCGAAGAGCATCGCGTGATCGCCAAGCTCGACCTGGCGGAGTTCGCGCAAGGTCACGCCACGCCCGTCGACTACAAGCACGGCCGCCCACAGGCGACGGACGAAGGACCGACGGCTTGGCCCGCTGACCGCGCCCAGATGACCGTCCAGGCGCTGGTTTTGCGAGCAAACGGCTACCGCTGCGAAGAGGGCGTCGTTTTCTACCAGAAGACCCGCCAGCGGGTTCGAATCGTCTTTGACGCCGCCGCCATCGCGGAGGCCGAGCAAGCCATTGCCGACGCTTGGGCGACGGCGGCCGCCAGCCAGATCCCGCCGCCGCTCGTCGACTCCCCCAAGTGCCCAGGCTGCTCGCTGGTCGGGATCTGCCTGCCGGACGAGACGCGACGGGCGCAAGCGGAGGAAGCGCCTGCCATGCAGCAGCTCGGTCTGTTCGAACGAGCGATTCCGCGCAAGCCGCCCGTCCGCGAGACCCGTCTGTTGGTTGCGCCGCGCGCCGATCTGCGCCCGCTCTATGTCAATACCCACGGGCTCTCGGTCGGCAAGTCCGGCGGTGTGCTGCGGATCAAGGATCGCGAAAAGAAGACCGTCCAGGACGTACGGATCAACGAGATCTGCCAGGTCAACCTGATGGGCAACGTCCAGATCAGCACGCAAGCCGTCCAGGAGCTGTGCCAGAGCGAGAAACCGATCTGCTACTTCTCGCAAGGCGGCTGGTTCTACGGCGTCGCCACGGGGCTCAACACCAAGAATGTCTTCCTGCGGCGGGCGCAGTTCCGGCTGGCCGAACAGCCTTGGTTCTGTCGCCGTCTGGCCGGGAAGCTCGTCGCCGGCAAGATCCGCAACCAACGCACGATGCTGTTGCGCAACCACATCGAGCCGCCACGGACCGAGCTGCGCGAGCTCAAACAGCTCATCGAGCGCGCCGAAACGGCGGCGTCACTCGAAGAGCTGCTGGGGATCGAGGGCCGAGCGGCGCGGGTGTACTTCGGCCTGTTCGCCGGCATGCTCAAGCGCGATGACGATTGGGACGGGGAGACGCCCTTGCGTTTCGATTTTCAGAAGCGCAACCGGAGGCCGCCGCGCGATCCCGTCAACGCGCTGCTTTCGCTGGCCTACAGCCTGTTGGCGAAGGATCTGACAGTGGCCTGCTATGCGGTGGGCTTCGACCCGATGATGGGCTTTTATCACCAGCCGCGGCACGGCAGGCCGGCGCTGGCGTTGGACCTCATGGAGCCGCTGCGGCCGTTGATCGCGGATTCGGCGGTGCTGAGCGCCGTGAACACCCGCATGGTGACGGAGAGGGACTTCGTCACGGCGGGAGAGGCGACGTCGTTGACCGCGGCGGGTCGGAAGGGCTTCTTTCGGGCTTACGAGCTGCGGATGGATACGCTGGTGACGCACCCGCTGTTCGACTATCGGGTCAGCTATCGACGGCTGCTCGAGATCCAGGCGCGGTTGCTGGCGAAGACTCTGGAAGGCGAGCTGGGGGAGTATCCGGTATTCGTGACGCGGTAGGGGTCGCGAGCGGCGAGGCGATGGCGAAATCCCGGGGACCGCTCGCAAGCGGTCAAATCGCTTAGAATCATGGAGTTCGCGAAGGGCTTGGCGGCGACGGAGCCTGCGAAAGAGCGGTACGAGCCGAGGCGCTCGCAAACCGGCCCGCAGATCCTTGAAAATAGAAGAGTTCGATTGACAGCTACTTCCCCGGCTGAGAAGCCGGGGCCCCATTGAAGCACCGAGGCCTGCGCCGCTTCCGCCGTTCCAGGCTTCACTTCCCCGGCTGAGAAGCCGGGGCCCCATTGAAGCTTACGCTTCTCGGAGTTCCCACGGGGCCAGAGCCTAACTTCCCCGGCTGAGAAGCCGGGGCCCCATTGAAGCACGGCGATCCTGTCAAGAGTGATCGAATTGGATCGCACTTCCCCGGCTGAGAAGCCGGGGCCCCATTGAAGCTAGATTTCTTATGGATTGTGAGCGTACTCGCTCTAAACTTCCCCGGCTGAGAAGCCGGGGCCCCATTGAAGCCCAGTTCTCTCCCAGCACTTCGTCCATAGTTGGCAACTTCCCCGGCTGAGAAGCCGGGGCCCCATTGAAGCTGCGTCAATTCGACCCCGCACAGCACGCAGTTCGTCTACTTCCCCGGCTGAGAAGCCGGGGCCCCATTGAAGCCCAGGCGACCCTTGCGAATGACGCCGAGGCGGTCGACTTCCCCGGCTGAGAAGCCGGGGCCCCATTGAAGCCGTTGCTTGTATGCCACCTTTCCGTTTCTCCTTGTACTTCCCCGGCTGAGAAGCCGGGGCCCCATTGAAGCTTCTCTCCCGGCGGAGCGGGCTTCGGAACTGCTCAACTTCCCCGGCTGAGAAGCCGGGGCCCCATTGAAGCCACCAGCCAATCCTCAGTAATCACGTCGCCTTCCAACACTTCCCCGGCTGAGAAGCCGGGGCCCCATTGAAGCCTTAGAACCCGGAGATTGAGCACGATTGGTTGGGCACTTCCCCGGCTGAGAAGCCGGGGCCCCATTGAAGCCATTTGTACCTCGTGAATGCGATTCGATTGCTGTCACTTCCCCGGCTGAGAAGCCGGGGCCCCATTGAAGCCCTCACCCGCGGGCTCAAGGTCGCGCAGGTCCTGGAGACTTCCCCGGCTGAGAAGCCGGGGCCCCATTGAAGCCTGCTGCTGGCGCAGATTTTCCGGGGCGGCGTCACCACTTCCCCGGCTGAGAAGCCGGGGCCCCATTGAAGCCACGCCAGGCCGTAGTCCTGATACGGGCCGGTCGAAGACTTCCCCGGCTGAGAAGCCGGGGCCCCATTGAAGCCCGAGAGCCTGATACATCTCTCGGAAACTCTCCTCAACTTCCCCGGCTGAGAAGCCGGGGCCCCATTGAAGCGTTCTCCTCGGCGCTGTCGTCTTGCTGCGCCTTCACACTTCCCCGGCTGAGAAGCCGGGGCCCCATTGAAGCAAGCACATCTGGCTGCTGATCCTGGAGTTTCGCTCGACTTCCCCGGCTGAGAAGCCGGGGCCCCATTGAAGCGCCCGCCCTATGGATGTTCCGAAGGTCCCTACTTCACTTCCCCGGCTGAGAAGCCGGGGCCCCATTGAAGCGGTGAACAGGCGACAGGCCTGCTCATCATCGGCCTCACTTCCCCGGCTGAGAAGCCGGGGCCCCATTGAAGCAGCGTTTTCGGGATCTGCGCCTGATGCTCCAATATCACTTCCCCGGCTGAGAAGCCGGGGCCCCATTGAAGCACGCTCTCCGGCCGCGGCGGCTGCCAATACACCTGCACTTCCCCGGCTGAGAAGCCGGGGCCCCATTGAAGCGCGTGGCAGAACGCCGCGGTGATGCGCTACTTCCCACTTCCCCGGCTGAGAAGCCGGGGCCCCATTGAAGCTCGGCCCGCGCGAAGCTGGTGAGCCCGTCCATGACCACTTCCCCGGCTGAGAAGCCGGGGCCCCATTGAAGCAATTGCAACCGGCCGCTCGCGACTGAGGTTATCAGCACTTCCCCGGCTGAGAAGCCGGGGCCCCATTGAAGCGCCTCCAGTGTCGCCGCGATCTTGCTCTGTCGATCCGCACTTCCCCGGCTGAGAAGCCGGGGCCCCATTGAAGCCGGGCTCTCCCGTTCCCTCTTGCGGGCTCTCCCGTTACTTCCCCGGCTGAGAAGCCGGGGCCCCATTGAAGCAGGGCGATCAAGTAGTCGAGCCGCATTTCCTTGGGCTACTTCCCCGGCTGAGAAGCCGGGGCCCCATTGAAGCGATAGCGCCGGTTTGCGACCAGCGTTGCGCGACTTGACTTCCCCGGCTGAGAAGCCGGGGCCCCATTGAAGCGACGACCTCGCCGGCATCGCCGAGATTGCCGGTCAGACTTCCCCGGCTGAGAAGCCGGGGCCCCATTGAAGCGAGTTCGGAGATCGCTGGTCGGCGACGAATGATGGACTTCCCCGGCTGAGAAGCCGGGGCCCCATTGAAGCGGGGTTTCGAGGGTAGCGATGCACTCGCCAAGGCCGACTTCCCCGGCTGAGAAGCCGGGGCCCCATTGAAGCACGCCGAGGTCGGTGAGCCCTTCGATCGCGGCCTTACTTCCCCGGCTGAGAAGCCGGGGCCCCATTGAAGCGCCAGGGCCTGGCACCCGTCGCCCCAGCTCGCCGCACTTCCCCGGCTGAGAAGCCGGGGCCCCATTGAAGCGTGCCCTGCACCCCGTCCACCGTGTCGGCGTCGATACTTCCCCGGCTGAGAAGCCGGGGCCCCATTGAAGCAGCGCTCATAGGCGGCCAGGTACGGCCGCAGCGCCGGCACTTCCCCGGCTGAGAAGCCGGGGCCCCATTGAAGCAGGTTTCCGGCCGTTTTGTTGAACTCTTCAACCGAGACTTCCCCGGCTGAGAAGCCGGGGCCCCATTGAAGCCGGCAAGCCGCCGTCCCGCGTTGCCGCCGAAAGGATCATCACTTCCCCGGCTGAGAAGCCGGGGCCCCATTGAAGCGCCCCGAATGGTGAAGTGGTCGAACTTCCGCCCTCGACACTTCCCCGGCTGAGAAGCCGGGGCCCCATTGAAGCGATTCGCACTATGAAATCGAGGTTACCGTCCGAATCGGCTAACTTCCCCGGCTGAGAAGCCGGGGCCCCATTGAAGCTTGTCGAGCCCCTTGATGACCTCCTGGGTTCTCTTACTTCCCCGGCTGAGAAGCCGGGGCCCCATTGAAGCCAGTCCTTGCGAAGTCTCGACCGTATCAGGATCGCCACTTCCCCGGCTGAGAAGCCGGGGCCCCATTGAAGCCGAATCCCGAAGAACTCCGCGAACCGGTTCGCCCGCTCACTTCCCCGGCTGAGAAGCCGGGGCCCCATTGAAGCACCACACAGCGCGTGCTGCACGCAAGGAACGTGTGCACTTCCCCGGCTGAGAAGCCGGGGCCCCATTGAAGCCCGACGAAGGCCCGCACGTGGTCCGCATCGGCGGGACTTCCCCGGCTGAGAAGCCGGGGCCCCATTGAAGCCGGCCTGCCCGATCGCCGAGTTCGGCTCCTGCATCACTTCCCCGGCTGAGAAGCCGGGGCCCCATTGAAGCCCCTCGGTTTCGGCGTCGATGTCAAATACGAGCTGACTTCCCCGGCTGAGAAGCCGGGGCCCCATTGAAGCCTGTCGATCAAGCCCATCCCCCCACGTGCTCTACTACTTCCCCGGCTGAGAAGCCGGGGCCCCATTGAAGCCCGAGTGTTTTCGATGTTTTCGATGGAATGAATGTACTTCCCCGGCTGAGAAGCCGGGGCCCCATCGAAGCGATCCGAATGAGCGGCTCTTCGTCGCAATCCCGCCACTTCCCCGGCTGAGAAGCCGGGGCCCCATTGAAGCCACACAGGCGCTGAACCTGTGGTTTTGAAGCCATGACTTCCCCGGCTGAGAAGCCGGGGCCCCATTGAAGCAAAGCCACAGTCATCCATGCCCCAAATACTCACGCGACTTCCCCGGCTGAGAAGCCGGGGCCCCATTGAAGCAACGGCTTCCTGCGTCTCGTCGGCGGCCTGCTCGACACTTCCCCGGCTGAGAAGCCGGGGCCCCATTGAAGCCGACCGCCGGTCCAAGATCAAGTCGGCGCTGGCGGACACTTCCCCGGCTGAGAAGCCGGGGCCCCATTGAAGCACGGCGGATGAGTCGTCCGCCAATGTCGGGGCGTCACTTCCCCGGCTGAGAAGCCGGGGCCCCATTGAAGCCACCTAAATCTTGAAGGAATTGATCGTAAAGTGCGCACTTCCCCGGCTGAGAAGCCGGGGCCCCATTGAAGCATGGTTTTCGCCGGCTATTCGTTTGCTCATGAGGCAACTTCCCCGGCTGAGAAGCCGGGGCCCCATTGAAGCTCCTGCGACATCATCGGCGTCGAGGTCGTGGCGGAACTTCCCCGGCTGAGAAGCCGGGGCCCCATTGAAGCATGAATTTTGGCGGCCGGTATTCGCGGAGCACCACAACTTCCCCGGCTGAGAAGCCGGGGCCCCATTGAAGCGCCTCGGCCCAGAGCAAGGCGTCGAAGCAGTCGACACTTCCCCGGCTGAGAAGCCGGGGCCCCATTGAAGCAGCGAACGTGTGGAGCGCATCGAGGGAGCCACCTGACTTCCCCGGCTGAGAAGCCGGGGCCCCATTGAAGCCGGTATGTCCACAGTGCGCGGAGCGATCCGGACCGCACTTCCCCGGCTGAGAAGCCGGGGCCCCATTGAAGCTAGATGACCCGATCGAAGCTGAGATCAAGCGCCTCACTTCCCCGGCTGAGAAGCCGGGGCCCCATTGAAGCGCTTAGATTCGTGCCGCCAAGCTCGGCAGACTTACCCACTTCCCCGGCTGAGAAGCCGGGGCCCCATTGAAGCTTGCCGATGGCCGCCGCCAGCGCCAGTCCGAACACACTTCCCCGGCTGAGAAGCCGGGGCCCCATTGAAGCGTCGCCGGCGAAGAGACTCGACGCGCTCAACTTGCACTTCCCCGGCTGAGAAGCCGGGGCCCCATTGAAGCGGGCTTGCCGAGGGTCATGCCGGCCACCGAAGCCGTACTTCCCCGGCTGAGAAGCCGGGGCCCCATTGAAGCTTCGAGCTCGCGGACCTCGTTGCGGGTCATGAGGCCACTTCCCCGGCTGAGAAGCCGGGGCCCCATTGAAGCGCGCTGGATTCTCTGCATGCAACCGTGGATGAAGCCACTTCCCCGGCTGAGAAGCCGGGGCCCCATTGAAGCGAGGTCCATGAGGTCAAAGGCTACTGGGAGGACGACACTTCCCCGGCTGAGAAGCCGGGGCCCCATTGAAGCGCTCCCGACGGGAAGATGCTGCCGTCCGGCAATTCACTTCCCCGGCTGAGAAGCCGGGGCCCCATTGAAGCGCGGTCGTCGAGTTCCCGGTGGACGTCACGCTGGTCACTTCCCCGGCTGAGAAGCCGGGGCCCCATTGAAGCCATAGCCCTCGCCGGTCACGGGGTCTTGCTGGCGCCACTTCCCCGGCTGAGAAGCCGGGGCCCCATTCGAGATCACTCGCTGAAGAACCCGGCGGCACCGCATTGCCGACGTCCCCAATTAGAGGGCCGGGCACTTGAGGATGTCGACCAGGGTCCTTCGCGAGGCGGCCCATCTACCTTGGGTGCTGAGCTCGGCTCCAACGTTCAAGACCACTGCTCGCAGTCCCGGACGCTGTCCGTATGTTGTCCGCATTGAGGTTCTGCAAGGCTCCGTCTAGCTCCGCCCGAACTGCCTCAACCACCTTGTTTTCAACGTCGCTCCTTGGGGCTCTTGGTCTTGGGGCGACTCATAATCCGTTGGTCACGACGGCCGTATGGGGCAAGGGAGGAGCAAGTTGGATTGGGAGCGACGGCCGGCTATGAGCGGTTTCGTTCTCAGTATCGACGCCTCTCAGCGGCGGGAACAACGGGAGTAGTTTGCCCTCGAAGCACGCAACCCACGTCCTACGGACCCGCCCTCACAACCGTGGCCAAGGGAGTAGAAGTGGTCTACAGGGTACAGCCGCCGGCTTTTGGAGGCCGCAACGTGGCATCTCTTCTTTCTGCCGCATCGTTCAGCTAGCCACATCGACCCGCGCCCCTACAATCCGACTCTAGGCTGCGGTGCGGAGGCTGCGGAACCGTCTGCAGCCTCCTTGGACTCGCGCGGTCACCCCAATGGCTGATAGACTCTCCGGCGTCCAACCAGACGAGCCGTCTCGAAACAGGAGATGGAGACGTATGGCTCGTCGAAGGCGGGGTCAGTTCCCCGTACCGCAACAAGAGAATGGCCAGTGGAAGATTCGCTACTACACCGACCAAGCGCAGCCTGACGGATCAGTGCGCCGGGTGCGCAAGACGAAATGCCTCGGTTCGACCGAGGCGCTCACCTTCCGCGAAGCCCGGAAGGAAACGCAACGCTTCCTGGAAGCAATCAATGATGTCGCTCCAGGTATTGAACACGCCGAGAGGACAATGAATGACCTGATTCAGAAGTGGAGGACCGCGGTCAAGCCCAACCTCAGGCCGTCCACACAGAGTAACTACGAATGGGCATACGCGCGCTGCGCCAACGATTTCGGGACAGGTCCGCTTGCCGATATCGAGAAGGCCGACGTGCAGGTGTTCCTGACAAACGCTTCCCGGCGGCTCGCACCGGAGTCTGTCAGGGACTTACGCGCCCGATTGCGCGGACTGCTCGCTCTCGCTGAAGAGTGGGGCTGGTTGGCGCCGGGCTCCAATCCCGCCGCGGGCAGGTTTCGACTTCCTGCGCGCGAACCCGTCAGGGACCGGCGCGTGCCAACGCCGGACCAGTTCAGAACCTTGGTGAACGCTCTCGACAATCCCTACAAGGCGATCGTGGCGTTGGCAGGTCTGAGCGGACTTCGTCGGGGAGAGCTGGCGGCGCTGCGCTGGAACGATCTCGACAGGAACTCGGTCCGCGTAGACGAAGCGGTCTACCGCGGCAAGCTTGGCGCTCCGAAAACGCGCAAGTCCCGTCGGATCGTAAGCGTCCCGGCAAAGGCGATCGAGTTGCTCACCGAATGGAGAGCGCGGTGTCGATTCACTGCGCCGACTGACTTCATCTTCTCCATCCAAACCAACAGCCCCATCGATCTCAACTCGGCGCTGGAACGTATCGTGAAGCCAGCGGCTGGGCGGCTGGGTTTGCCGCGCTTCTCTTGGCACGACTTCCGCCACGGGTACACAACCTGGGGCCGGGGGGCCGGCGTGGAGGCGGAGGTGATGCGCGACCAGGTCGGACACACGTCCGTCCTGATGACACAGGACGTCTATAGCCACCTGACTGACCGAGGCGAGGCCGCCGATAAGATCGGGCGCTTCGTCTGGCCGGAATCCGACCTATAGGAACTACGAATGGAACCCTAAACGGAACCCCTGGGGGAGGACGGGATCCGCTAACTGATTGAAAGGATTGGTGGACCTGGTGGGATTCGAACCCACGACCTCTTCCATGCCATGGAAGCGCGCTCCCAACTGCGCCACAGGCCCCCGCGTGTCGAACGACTCTTCGTAGAATACCACGGATTTTCCCGTTATGGCAGGGGGAGAGCCGCACTCTCTTCTTCTCGCGCCGGGACCAGTCTGGGGACTGGCTGGCCGGAGTGGCGCTGTTCGAGCCACAGCAGCCCGTCGTATTCGCCGCTGTCGGCACGCACGCCGACGAAGTCCAGGTCGCCGTCGCCGTCCAAGTCCTGTGCCAGCCACGCCGCGTAGCGTCCGTCGGCTCGGCGCAAAATGTCGTGGCGAGTCCAGGCGCTGTTCGCGTCGCCGGGGTTCTGGAACCAGGCCACGCGGCCGGAGGGCCGGGCCGGATCCGCTTCGGCTCCCTCCGCTGCCGCCGCCCCGGAGCCGGTCGAGCCGGCCAGCACGTCGAGGTCGCCGTCCTGGTCGATGTCGGCCAATAGCAGGCCCCCCACGCCGTCCGGCGTGAGGTCCCCGATGGCGTGCGTCGTCCAAGGCTGAGCCGGGTCGGCGGGCTGTTCGATCCACGCGATCCGGTCGCCTTCCAGTGCGATCACCGCGTCCACGCGCCCGTCGCCGTTGAGGTCAGTCAGCGCAGCCTGCTCGCCTTGCAGCCGGCCATCCGACAGCGTCACGGGATGCGCGAGAAACTCCCCCGCCCCGGCATTCTCCAGCCAGACCGAGCCCGCGAACACGTCCAGGTCGCCATCGCCGTCCAGATCAGCGGGCCGCGCCGCAAACTCCTCCCCGCCCTTGCCCAGCGCGATCGCCTGCCAGCTCTGGGCGCTCAACGGGTCGCCGTCGACGGCAAAGGCGACCACAGCCCCATCCCGTGCTGTGGCCAGAACCTCCGGCCGGCCGTCGCCCTCCAAGTCCGCCACGGCGACGCTCCGCCAGGGGCCGCCGTCGGCGCCGATCGTCACCCGCTCCCAGCGGAAGCCCCGGTGCTCCGACGCCGGATTCTGCAAGTACAGCAGCCCGTTCGCCCCCGCCACCACCAGGTCCGCGCGGCCGTCGCCGTTCACGTCGCCCGGCGCAACGTCGAGGAGCCCTTTCACTTCCCCGCCCTCGGCCAGTCCCAGTCGAAACCAATCGTCGGGCTTGGCGGCGCCGTACGCGATGCGGAGCGCCGAGCTGTCCGCAAAGGCCGTCACAAAATCCGGGTGACCGTCGCCGTCAAAGTCTCCTCCCGCCAGAGCGACCGCGCCCCGCAGCTCGATCTTGCCGGCCCGCCCCTGGTCCTCGATGCGATGCTCCTTCCAGGAGATGTACTTTTCCGAGGCGTTGCGGGCCTCGGTGGGCTGCTGCTGCACGGATGAGGGCTCTGACTCGGAGCCGCAAGCGACGAACACGGCCGACAACGCCGCAATGGACAAGTAACGCATCCGCTTCCACCTTAGCCGAGCCCGACGGGCCGGTCGCGCTCGGGAAAAGACCTCACTCGTCCGCTGCGGGACGCCGGAAGGCGGCCTCCGCGGCCCCCGTTCGACTATCGGCGGAGGGCGGCGCGGGGCTGAGGCTCGGCCGGACCCGCCATACTGAAGGGGCATGGGGCGGCTCATCGTTGCGTACTGCCTGACGATGGGCGTGACGACCGCGCTCTGCGCCCTGTGGCTACGCCGCAACCCTGCTTGGCGGCGGCTGCTTCTGACGACCGCCTTGGTCGCGATCGCGCTGGCGGGCGGCGCCTCCGCCCTGGGCAAGTCGCTCTTTCCCACCGCGCGGCTGCTGGGCTACGGCGTCTTCGTCTTTCTGCCGGCCCATCTCGCTCTCGCGGCCTGGCTGTGCCGTAAGGGCGGCGGCTGGCAGCTCCGGGCGCCCGCCCTGCTGGCTGCGACGCTGGCGCTGGCCGGTCTCGACGCCTACTGGATCGAGCCCCACTGGCTGCAGGTCACCCACCATCGCATCGAGTCGGCCAAGGTCCGCCAGCCCTTTCGCATCGCCGTGCTCTCGGACCTGCAAGCCGACGTCTTTGGGGACTTCGAGCGCAACGCCCTGCGGCGCGCGCTGGCCGAGAAGCCCGACGTCATCGTGCTGACGGGCGACTACATCCAGGCCGAGACCGGCGCGCAGTGGGAAGCTCTCGCAGCGCAGATCCACGCCTACCTGCGGGAAATCGATTTCGCGGCGCCGCTGGGCGTCTACGCCGTCGGCGGCAACACCGACTTCACCGCGTGGCCCCTGCTGTTTGAAGGGCTGCCGGTGACGACCTTTGAGGAAACCGCGTCGATCGACGCCGGGCGATTCACGCTGACGGGCCTGTCGAGCCTGGACAGCATGCGGCCGCGCTTGCGGGTTCCGGGCCGCCAAGACTTCCACATCGTCATCGGGCACTCGCCCAACTTCGCGCTGGGCTCGGTCGACGCCGATCTGCTGGTGGCCGGCCACACCCACGGCGGGCAGATCCGCCTGCCCTGGATCGGACCGCTCGAAACGCTGTCGCGCGTGCCTCGCGCCTGGGCGGCCGGCGTCACCAAGCTGCCCGACGGCGGCGTCCTGGCGGTGAGCCGCGGCGTCGGCATGGTGCGTCTGGAGGCGCCGCGCGTACGCTTCCTGTGCCGCCCGGAGGTGATGATCTTGGACGTGGTCGCGCCCGCCGAAACCCCGTAAGCCCGAAGCCCCCGCGGGCGACGCGATCCGCTAGCATTGGGCCATGTCTTCGGCCCTGCGGATCGTCCCCCTCCTGCTCCTGTTGGCAACATTCTGCCCGGCGCAGGAGCCCGCGCCGCGGCCGAACATCGTCGTCCTGCTGTCCGACGACATGGGCTACGCCCAGTTGGGCTTTACCGGCGGGACGGAAGTCCCCACGCCCAACATCGACCGCATCGCGCGCGAAGGCCTGCAACTGACGCAGTTTTACGTGCAGCCCGTCTGCTCCCCCTCGCGGGCGGCCTTGATGACGGGCCGCTATCCCTGGAAGAACGGCATGGAGGAGCGCCCCACGGCCGTCTCCAAGCACGGCATGCTGCGCGATGAACGCACCATCGCCGAGGCCCTGCGCGAAGCCGGCTACGCCACTTGGATGGTCGGCAAGTGGCACCTGGGGGAGTGGCAATCGCCGCACCTGCCCAACGCCCGCGGCTTTGACCATCATTACGGACACTACTCCGCGCTCATCGATTCCTTCACGCACACGCGCAACGGCGTGCTCGACTGGCACCGCAACGGCGTTCCGGTCATCGAGGAGGGCTACTCCACCTTTTTGCTGGCGCGTGAGGCCGAACGGCTCATCGAAAACCGCCCCGCCGACAGGCCCTTCTTCCTCTACCTGCCGTTCAACGCCGTGCACGGGCCGCACCAGGCCCCCGACGACATCGTGGCTCGCTATCGCCGGCTGGGCAAGAACGCCGCGCAGCGGGCCCAGCTCGAAGCCATGGACACCGCCGTCGGGACCGTTCTGGCCGCTCTGGACCGCGAGGGCTTGGCCGACGACACGCTGTTGATCTTTACCAACGACAACGGCGGCACGCCCAACACCAGCAACGGCCCCTACCGCGGCTTCAAGTCGGCCTACCACGAAGGCGGCGTGCGCGTGCCGGCCGCGCTGCGCTGGCCCGGGCGAATCCCGGCGGACAAGAAGAGCGACGCGCTGATCCATGTGACGGACTTTTTCCCCACCTTCTGCCGGCTGGCCGACGCCGACGCGGAGGCCGGGCTGCCGCTCGACGGCTACGACGTCTGGGACACCCTGGCCGACGGCAAGCCCTCCCCGCGCACCGAAGTCCTTTATTCGTTGATGACCATCCGCTCCGGCGACTGGAAGCTGATCGAAGAAGGCGCCCAGTACTACAACTGGGGCAAGCAGCCGCTCCAGCTCTACGACATCGTGCACGACCCGTCCGAAGAGACCAACCGCGCCGCCGAGCATCCGGAGATCGTCGCCAAGCTGCGCCGCCGGCTGGAGGAGATCCGCAAGACCGCTCGCGAGCCGGAGAAGAGCGAGAAGATTCCCGGGTACCCGCCGGCCGTCTACGGCGAGCGCGAAGACCGCGTGTTCGGCGAGCAGATTCGGCGGTCCATCGAGGCGCTGGGCGCCGCCAAGGACGACGCCACCCGCAACGGCGGCCAGTAGCGACTCGCGCCCGCCCTACCGGAACATCGCCGCCAAGTCGCCGGTGCGCCGCAACAGGTTCAACCGCGTGCGCTCGACCTCATAGCGCGAGTCGTAGAGCTTCTGCCACGCCAGTGACTCTTCCACGCGGGCGCGCTCCACCTCGTCGAGCGCGGCGCGACCCTCTTCCATCTTCGCCAGGGCCACGTCCACCTTTTCCCGCGAAAAGTCGAGCTCGAGGCGCGCGATCTGCTGGGCTGTCTCGGCCTGCTCGACGGCCTCGAAAGCCTGCGCGGACTCAGCGGCGACGCTCGAGCGGCGCGCTTCGAGCGTCAGCTCGGCCTTGCGGCTCTCCACCTCGGCTTGCCCGATGCGGGCGGAAACGTCTCGGCTACGGAACAGCGGCACGCGCAGCGCGATGCCCGCCTGACCGTTGTGCCGCTGGAAACGGTTGAAGAACTCCTCGTAGTTGTTGAAGCGGCTCAGCAGCGAGTACTGCGCCACGAAGTCCAGCCGAGGCTTGCTCGCGGCCTTCTCGGCGCGCACGGCAAAGCGTTTGGCCGCCGCCTGCGCCTCCAGCCCGTCGAGCTCCGGGCTCTGCTCCACCGCGCGCGCCGCGCTGGCGGCGGCGTCGGCCGGTCCGTCGGCGGGGGCGGGCGCCTCGCCGACGGGGTCGATGCCCTCGGCCGGGTCGAGCCCCAGGTACGAAGCCAGCGTGGCCGCGAGGCTGCGGCGACGGCTCCGCTCCATCTCGGTCATTCGCTCGGTGCGCAGACGGTCGAGCCGTGCAGCGGACTCCTCCAGCGGCAGCGCGCGGCCTTCGCGCACACGCTGGCCAATCGCCTCCTCGATCGACCGCAGCCGCGGCAGGCGTTCTTCGAGCACGCTGATCTGCCGGTCGGAGGCGTCGAGGTTGAGCCAGGCCACGGCCACTTGGAAGGCCGCCTCGTCCTCGCGGGCGGCGGCGCTGTGCCCGGCCGCCTCGGCCAAGGCGCGGGCTTCTTTCACACGAGCCAGAGCGGCGCCGTCATACACCGTTCGGCGGGCGCTGGCCTGCACGATGGCGGGCGTGGCGCCTTCAATGCTCTGCGGAATACCGTCGGTCCAGCCGAGCCCCGAACCGGCATAGGCCTGGGTTGCAAAAGCGCCGCGCGCCGCGGCGACGCCTTGCGCTGCCTTCTCGGCGTCAACGCGAGCGAGCAGCAGGTCCGGATTCTGACGCAGAGCAAGCTGCACGGCTTGCTGCAGAGTGAGCGGCCGAGGCTCGGCCAGAAGCGCCAGCGGGGCCAGCAAGAGGAGGAGAACGAGACGAGACATAGCGGTCGGCGGGGGCTAGGGAGGGAACCCGGCCCTTCCAGTTCAGTCTAAGGGTCTCGACACCCGGCGCCGCAATCGCCTGTCTCAGCGCCACCCGGAGCATCGGAGGAAGGCCGAGGCCTCCCGATGCAACTCGTTGACATCGCCCCGTGACGGTATTATCTACTGCGTTCGCAGATAAAAACTCTAAGATAGTGCCGGGAGTGAATATTTTGACCCAATCCACTTTATCTATCTTGACCATTACCGTTCTTTCCTTCCCCGCGATATCCAGCGCCCAGGCTCCGCAGGGGGCCAATCTCATTCACGGTGACGCCTGGCCCCAAACCGCAGCAAGGGTTGCGAGCGGAGCCGATGCTCTTCGTCAGGGAGGGAATAGGACAAAGAAGGCATCTATTTCAAGCGTCGTGCAGGGCGCTTCATTCGGGGACGCGATCTCGAGCGGTTCCTGGGTCACGATCTTTGGAACGGACTTGGCGCAGCAGACGCGCCTTTGGCGCGACGATGAAATCGTAGAAGGCCAACTACCTTCGGCTCTCGATGGAATTCGTGTGGTCGTCAACGGCGTCCCCGCCTCGATCTACTTCATCAGTCCGTCGCAGATCAATATCCAGGCTCCTGATCTTTCGGCGCTCGGACCGGTCACCGTCGAGATCCTTCAGAATGACATCAGCCAAGCGCAGTCTACGGCGCAGGTGGCGGCCGCCGCCCCGGGCTTCTTCATGTTTGATCCCGAGGGCCGCCGCTACGTCGCCGCTGTTCACGCCGACGGGACCCTGCTGGGGCCGGAAGGGCTGTTCGGCCAGTCGCTGCTCACCCGTCCCGCAGAGCCAGGCGAAGTCGTTCTGTTGTTTGGCACGGGGTTCGGACCGACAGATCCGAGCGTACCGGCCGGTCACGTCTTTTCTGGAGCGGCGACGCTCAGCAATCCGGTCCGCGTGTTGATAGGGGACCTTGTGGCCGATGTTTTGTTCGCCGGTTTGACAGGGGCCGGGCTTCACCAGCTCAATGTTGTCGTCCCTCCCGCGGCTCGCTCGGGCGACCTGAGTCTTGTTGCGGAGACGATGGGGATGAGCACCCAGGAAGGAGCCTTTCTCACGGTTCAGGATGGAACCGCTGGCCTACCGGCCCCCGCCATCGCCTATTTTTCCGCAGCCCCGACCTCTATTACGGCGGGACAAACCACTTTACTGAGTTGGTCAACCGAACACGCCGACAACGTCCAAATCGACAACGGGATCGGGCCTGTCGGCGCCCAAGGCACGAAGAGCGTCTCCCCTTCGGCGACAACTACATACAACATCACCGCGACAGGACCAGGCGGTTCCAAGACCGCCTCAGCGACGATAATGGTTACCCAGCCGGCCCCAACGGTCCAGTTTTCGGCTGCCCCCAACTCCATCAAATCCGGGGAGTCGTCAACCCTGACCTGGTCGACCCAACACGCGGACAACGTCCAGATCGACAACGGGATTGGGCCTGTCAACCTCCAAGGCACGAAGAGCGTCTCCCCTTCGGGGACAACCACGTACAACATCACCGCGACAGGACCAGGCGGCTCCAAGATGGCAACGGCGACGGTGACCGTAGCGCCTAAACCCGCCCCGACGGTCCAATTCTCGGCGTCTCCCAGCTCAATTACCGCCGGACAAAGCTCTACGCTTACTTGGTCAACCCAGAACGTCGATAGTGTCCAAATCGACCATGGGATCGGGGGGGTATCGCCGAATGGATCTCGAACCGTCTCACCTGCGACCTCTACGACGTACCAGATCACGGCTACCGGCCCAGGGGGGTCCAAGACCGCGCTGGCCACGGTCACGGTTTCGCCAGGCAGCTCGGGCGGAACCGGCCAATTCGGCCCCTGTGGATCCAAAACAACCTGCGGGGAGATGACCAGCTGCGAGGAAGCGAAGTACTTCCTCAACGTCTGCAAAGTGACCCGCCTCGATGCAGACCACGACGGGGTCCCCTGCGAGTCAATCTGTCCAGGTGGTTGATCGTCGAGGCTCAGGTCTCTATTGGCGCGCCCCCAGCTCCGTGGCGAACAGCATCGCCATCGCGCCGCCACGGTCGTCTTTGCCGAGGATCGCCGTGCGGTCGTAGTAGCTGCGCAGGTCCGGCTGCTTGCCGGTGCCCGTGCACACGTCCACCAGCTCGCCATTAGCCGCCACGCGGGTCTTGACGGCGTACCAGGCGCGCTCCACCGCTTTCTCATACTGCGGGCCGTCGAGCCAGCCGCGCTCCAGGCCCCTCGCCAGGGCGAAGCCGATCATCGACGTGCTGGTGAGCTCGCGGTAGCTGCCTTCCTTGTCGATCACCTGATGCCAGGCGCCGGTGCGGTCCTGGTAGGGCAGCAGCGCCGCCATGTGCCGTTGGAACGCCGCCAGCATCGGTGCGAACGTGCGGTCGTTCTCCGGAATGAAGCTGAGGCTCCAGGCCAGCCCCAGCGCCGGAAAGCCATTGCCTCGTCCCCAAGCCGCCTCGTCCAGCGGCGAGTGGCGGTACAGGCCGTCGTCGCGCAGGTCGAGCCCTTCCATGTAGCGCATGTGCCGCAGAGCGATGTCGAAGTAGCGGCGCTCGCCCGACAGCGCTCCGACCTCGGCCAGGATGGCGCAGCCCATGAAGAACGAGTCGCTCATGTCGCTGTGGAACGGCATGGCCTTGCGCATCACGCCCCAGTCGTCGTAGCCCAGGTTGGCGGCGTCGCGCGCCAAGCGCAGGTAGCGAGGATTCTGCGTCACGCGGTAGAGCTCCGCGAAGATCAGGTGCCCGGGTAGATGGCTGGAGGTCGGTTTGGGAGGCAGAGTCGGCTTGCCGGCCACGTACGGCGCCACGATGCGCTCGACGTCCTCGGTCTGGCCCAAACGGATGCGGCTGATCAGCGCCACGGTGGGGATGTAGACCACCTCGTCCAGCGCGTGGCCGTAGACCTTGGCGAGCTGCTCGGCGACCTCCGTCGGCGTGCGGTCGAGACGGCTCTGGATCTCGCGCCGGGCCGGTGACGGGTTTTGCGGCGCCTGCTCTTTCAGGACCTTTTCCAAAAAACCCGGCGAGCCGCGTTCGCTCGTCACGGGGATCGTTCCCGTGTCGGACGGCGGAGCCTTCTCCAGCGCCGCCGCCAGCCCGCCGGAGGCCGGCGCGGCCTTCTCCAGCACCACCACGAGATCCGGCGCGTGCATGCCGATCCAGCGCCATAGGTACTGCGCTTCCGGGTTGGTCTCGGAGTTGTACGCAGTCCCCTCCGGCGGGTATCCCGTCGTCGGATCGCCGCCGCTGCCGTTCGAGGACCCCGCATGATGCGCCCAGCCGTAAGGGTTGCCCACCGGCACGACCGACAACGCGAAGTCGTCCCGCCACGTCTTCGCCTCCGGCGAATGGAACCAGCGCCAGGCTGCCATCGCAGCCTCTGCGCTCTCGGACGAGCCGTCGAGGCCCGCCACCAGCAGGATGCGCCTTTTTGGCGTCGCGTAGTCCAAGTCCTCCTCGCTGAGCAACGCCGGGACGGCCGTCCCGTGGCGGTCAACCCCGACCGCCGTACGGAACGTTCCCGGCGGGGTCGCCTTGTTCAGCAGAGAGGCGAAAGGATCCTGCCCGAAGGCCGTGAGAGTGACGCAGAACAGCAGGCAGAGTAAGCGTGCGGGCATCGGCGCCAGTCTACCAAGCCCAGTCAGCGCCCGGGAACGTCAAAAAAAGTACGCGCCGGATGTCGTGTTGGCGGAGGTTTCTGCGTCGTCCGGAATAGGGGTCCCTTGATCAATGGTTGACGATACGGATCATTCAAACGTACGATTGAAACATACGTTTGATAGAGCGCCCAGGGCGAAGCTGTACCCACCCATGACCGTACCCACCAAAGAGCAGATCCTGGACGCCGCCGAGAAGCTGATCACCGAACGCGGCATCGACGCCGTCTCCTTACGCGCGATCACCGCCGCGGCGGACGTGAACCTGGCGGCCGTGCACTACCACTTCGGCTCCAAGGACGCTCTGGTGCACAAGGTTTTCGAGCGCCGCATCCGGCCGATGAATGAAGAGCGGTTGCGTCAGCTCGAGGCCGCCGAGAAAGCGGCCGGCCCGGGCCCTCTAGCCGTCGAGACCGTCTTGCGCGCCCTGATCGAGCCGGCCATGCGGGTGGCCGCGCAACACGAGCGCGGACCGCAACTGATGATGATGTGCGGTCGGATCTACGCCGAGCGTTCGATGGCCGCGCAGGACGCTTTTGACGATCTGTTTCGCGAGGTCGTCGTGCGCTTCCGCGAGGCGTTCGCGCGGGCTCTGCCCGAGCTGCCGCCCGAAGAGCTCGGCTGGCGGGTGCACTTTGCGGCCGGCGTGATGGTGCACACGATGATGGCCAGCGACAAGCTGCAAAGGTTCTCCGGCGGGCTGTGTGATCCGCGGGATACGGCGGCGGCGGTCGAACGCATGATCGGGTTCTGCGCGGCCGGGATGCGCGCGGGCCTCCCGACCGCGGCAGGGGTGGAGGGGAGCAAGATCGAGGTCGTGCAATGAGTCGATATCTGGCAGTGCTATTGGGGATCGCGGGCTTGATCGGCTGCGCCAGGCCGATCGACCGGCCGCAGCGGAGCTTCGACGTGCAGGCGCCGCAGGCTTGGAAGGGCGGTCCGACGAGCGAAGCCGAGCCGCAGGGCGACTGGTGGGCGTATTTCACCGACCAGGGTCTGGACACGGCAGTGGCCCAGGCGCTGGAGCGCAACAAGAACCTGGAGGCGGCCGCGGCTCGCATTGACGCCGCCGAGCAGCAGGCGCGGATCGCCGGCGCGGCGGAGCTGCCGTCCGCTTCGATCGGCCTGCAACGCACCCGCCAGCGGATGAACTTCATCGGCCTACCCATTCCCGGCGCGCCTCCCGGGTCGGTGCTCAAGAGCATCAACACGCAGATCGGCCTGTCGATGAACGTCTCCTGGGAACCGGATGTGTGGGGCCAGATCAAGGCCGGCAAGCTGGCAGCGACGGCGGAGTTGCAGGCGGTGCAGACGGAGCTCGACGGAGCGCGCCTGTCCCTTTCCGGGCAGACGGCGAAAGCCTGGTTCGCGGCCCTGGAGGCGCAGCGGCAATTGCAGTTGGCGCGCGCCAGCCTGGAGAGCTACGAGGTCTCTTCCAATCGCGTCCGAGCGCGCTTCGAGAGCGGCGTGCGGCCGTCGCTCGATCTCCGCCTCGCGCTGACCGAGGTGCGCAACGCCGAAGCGCGCGTGCAGCAGCGCAAGCAGCAGTTGGACGCTTCCCGCCGGCAGTTGGAGATCCTGATGGGGCAGTACCCGGCCGGCGAATACGAGCTGGCCGAAGATCTGCCGCGGTGCCCTTCCGGCATTCCCGCCGGGCTCCCCTCGGAGCTGGTTCATCGCCGGCCGGACCTGATCGCCGCCGAACGCCGCCTGCTGGCCGCCGACGCCCGGATTGCCCAGTCGAAGGCCGACCTGCGGCCCAGCTTCAACCTCACCACGGCGCTGGGGACGCAAACGACGCGCCTGCAAGACGTGCTCAGCGGCGACGTCCTGGTGTGGAACCTGATCTCCGGCGTGACGCAGCCGGTCTTCAACAACGGCCGCCTCAAGGCGACCGTCTCGCAGAACGAGGCCCAGGCTCGTGAGGCCGCCGCGATGTACGAGAACGCCATCTTGCAGGCCTACCGCGAGGTGGAGACCACCATCGCGGCCGATCACATTCTGGCCGAGCAGGAAAAGGCCCTCGAGGACGCCGTCAAGCAGGCCATGGCCGCCCAGGACCTGGCCGAGCAGCGCTATCGCTCGGGGCTCAGCGACATCATCACGGTGCTGCAGTCGCAGCGCACGGCGCTCGAGTCCGAGAGCGCTCTGCTGACGCTGCGCCGGGCCCGGCTCGACAACCGCGTGGATTTGCACTTGGCGCTGGGCGGAAGTTTTCAGATGACGGTTCCCTCGCAGGCCGCGGGAACGGATACGGGGACGAGGGAAAAGCTATGAAAGCACTGCGGATCATCCTGATGATTACCCTGCCGCTGCTGGTGGTGGGCGGAGGCGGATTTGCCGCCTTCAAGATGATCGAGGCGCGTCCGGAGCCGGAGAAGAAGACGCCGGAGATCGTGCGTCCGCTGGTGCGCGTGA
Source organism: Acidobacteriota bacterium (assembly GCA_016125275.1). Taxonomy (GTDB): domain Bacteria; phylum Acidobacteriota; class Terriglobia; order Bryobacterales; family UBA6623; genus RI-231. The sequence goes on from WGMB01000016.1 coordinate 33,952, forward strand.
TCGAGGCGCAGCCCAGCGCTGTCCGGCTGACGGTGAAGGCCGAGGGCGTGGTGACGCCCCGGACGGAGTCGCAACTGGTGCCGGAGGTTTCCGGCCGCGTGCTCGAGGTCTCGCCGTCCCTCATCGCTGGAGGCTTTTTCGAGGCTGGCGAAGTGGTGCTGCGAATCGACGCCCGGGAGTATGAGCTGGCGGTGATCCAGGCGCAAGCAGCGGTAGCGCAGTCCAAGCTGCGGGTGGCGACCGAAGAGCAGGAGGCCGAGGTGGCGCGCAAGGAGTGGGCGGAGCTCGGCGAAGGCGAGCCGACCCCGTTGGTGATGCGCGAGCCGCAGTTGGCGGAAGCCAAGGCCGGCTTGGCGTCGGCCGAAGCCGCTCTCGACCAGGCCGAGTTCAACCTCGAACGGACCATCGTCAAGGCGCCCTACACCAGCCGCGTGCGGCAGAAGAGCGTGGACGTGGGCCAGTACGTGCAGCGCGGGCAGGCCGTGGCGACGATCTATGCAGTGGACGTGGCCGAGGTGCGGCTGCCGATCCCCGACGAGCAACTGGCCTACGTGGACCTTCCGCTGGCCTACCGCGACGTCAACGACGGCAAGTCACAGCCCGGGCCGCCGGTGACCCTGCGCACCGAGTTCGCCGGCAAGGAGTACTCCTGGCAGGGCCGCATCGTGCGGACCGAGGGCGAGATCGACGCCCGCACGCGCATGGTGCACGCCATCGCGCAGGTGCAGGACCCCTACGCCCAGGCCGGCAAGTCGGGTCGCCCGCCGCTGGCCGTGGGCATGTTCGTGGAGGCCGAGATCGCCGGACGCACCGTCCGCGCGGTGGAGCTGCCGCGCACGGCGATGCGCGATGAAGACACCGTGATGGTGGTCTCGGCGGACAACCGGATCGAGTTTCGCGACGTGCAGGTGTTGCGCGCCGAGCGCGACCGCGTGCTCATCAACGGCGGCCTGAGCGCGGGCGAGCGGATCTGCGTCTCCACGCTCGAAGCCGCCGTGGCGGGGATGGAAGTGCGCGTCCTCGAGGACTCGGAAGCGGCCTCGGCCGCCGACTAACCAGGAGAACAGCGAGCGCATCATGCACGGACTCATCGATTGGTTTGCCCGCAACGGCGTAGTCGCCAACCTGCTCATGGTGGTGTTGATCGGCGGCGGCCTGTTCGCGGCGGCCGGCATCCCCGGCCTATCCGAGCGCGCCATCCTCACCGAGGTCTTCCCCGAGATCTCGGTGGACATGATCACGGTGACGGTCGACTACCGCGGCGCCGCTCCGCAAGAGGTCGAGGAAGGCGTCTGCATCAAGATCGAGGAGGCCGTCCAAGACCTCGAAGGCATCAAGAAGGTCACCTCCACGGCCAACGAGGGCTCCGGCTCCGTAGCCATTGAAGTGGAGACGGGCTACTCCACCACGGACCTGCTCAACGACGTCAAGACCCGCGTCGACGCGATCGACACCTTCCCGGAGGAAGCCGAAAAGCCGGTCATCCGCGAGGTCACCAACCGCACCCAGGTCATCAACATCTCCATCTCGGGCCAGACCGACGAGATGACGCTCAAGAAGATCGGCGAGCGCGTGCGCGATGAGCTGTTGGCGAACCCGGAGATCACGCAGGTCGATCTGAAGAACGCGCGGCCGTATGAGATCTCCATCGAGGTCTCCGAAGACGCCCTGCGGCGCTACAACCTCAGCTTCGACTTCGTGGCCAACGCCGTGCGCAAGGCTTCGCTCGACCTGCCCGGCGGCACCCTCAAGACCGAAGCGGGCGAGATCCTGCTGCGCACCAAGGGCCAAGCCTACACCGGCCGAGACTTCGAGCAGCTCACCCTGCTGACGCGGCCTGATGGTTCGCGGCTGCAGCTCGAGGATGTCGCCACGGTGGTCGACGCCTTCGAGGACGCTGACAAGTACGCCTTCATGGACGGCGAGCCGGCCGTGCTGGTGCAGGTGTTCCGCGTGGGCGACCAGAGCGCCATCACGATCGTCGACGAGGTCTACTCCTACATCGAGCAGACACAACCGGGCCTACCGGCGGGCATCAAGCTGACGGCTTGGCAGGACCAGGCGCGCATCCTCAAGGGCCGCATGGAGCTGCTGGTGGAGAACGCCAAGACCGGTCTGCTGCTGGTCTTCATCGTGCTGACGCTCTTTCTCCGGCTCCGCCTGGCGTTCTGGGTCACCCTCGGCATCCCGATCTCGTTCCTGGGAACGCTGGCGATCATGCCGTCGATGGGCGTTTCCATCAACATGATCTCGCTGTTCTCGTTCATCCTCGTGCTCGGCATCGTGGTGGACGACGCGATCGTGGTGGGCGAGAGCATCCACGAGGAGCAGGAGGCTTCCAAGGAGGGCCTGGAAGCGGCGATCCGCGGCGCGAAGCTCGTGGGCGTGCCGGTCATCTTCGGCGTGCTGACTTCGGTGGCGGCCTTCGCGCCGATGCTGTTCGTGCCCGGCTATATGGGCAAGATCTGGAAGGTGATTCCGGCCGTCATCATCCCGACGCTGCTGTTCTCGCTGATGGAGTCGCAGCTCATTCTGCCGTCGCACTTGGCGCACTATCACCCGGCGCCGGATCGCAAGAAGAAGCGGGCGCTGCCCATCCGCCTGTGGAACGGCTTCTTCAACCTGTTCAGCGACGGGCTGGATCTGTTCGTCTCGCGCCTCTACCGGCCGGCGCTCAACTGGGCTCTGCGCTGGCGCTACCTGACGGTGGCGATCGCGGTGGCGACGATGTTCATGACGCTCGGCCTAATCGGCGGCGGAGCGCTCAAGTTCATCTACTTCCCCGAGGTCGAGTCCGACAACGTGCTCTCCGACGTGACAATGCCGCAGGAAACGCCGGTGGAGGTCACCTCGGCGGTCGTGCGCCAGATCGAGGCGGCGGCGATGAAGACGCTCGACGACATCGAGCGCGAGACCGGGCAGAAGATCTACACCCACGTGCTGACGTCAGTGGGCGAGCAGCCCTTCAAGGTCCAGACGCAGCGCAACGCCGGCGGCCGCGTGGCGGGCTTCTCGTCGGGCAACCAGGGCGAGGTGAACATCGAGCTGATCCCGTCGGAGAACCGCACCATCACCGCTAGCGAGATCACCCGCCGCTGGCGCGAGAACACGCCGGCGATCCCGGACATCGTCGAGCTCACCTTCACCTCCGACCTCATCGGCGGCGGCAAGGCGATCGACATCCAGTTCGCCGGACGCAGCCTGGAGGAGTTGCAAGAGGTCTCCGAGGCGACCAAGGCGAAGCTGGCCGAATACCCCGGCGTGCTCGACATCTCGGACTCCTTCCGCGGCGGCAAGCCGGAGATCAAGCTCGACATCACCAGCCAGGCCGAAGCCCTTGGCCTGACGCTGCAGGACCTGGGCCGCCAGGTGCGCCAAGCCTTCTTCGGCGAGGAGGCCCAGCGCATCCAGCGCGGCCGCGACGACGTGCGCGTGATGGTGCGCTATCCGGAAGACGAGCGGCGCTCGCTCGGCGACCTGGAGAACATGCGCATCCGCACGCCGGACGGCGCCGAGGTCCCCTTCTCCGAGGTGGCCCACGCCAGCCTGGGCCGCGGCTTCTCGACGATCACCCGCGCCGACCGCCGCCGCACCATCAACGTGACCGCCGAAGTCGACGAGGCCACAGCCAACGCCAACGAGGTGCTGGCCGACCTGGAGGCGAACTTCCTGCCGGGGACGCTGGAGCAGTACCGCAACCGCGTGTCGTACTCCATGGAGGGCGAGCAGCGCAGCCAGATGGAGTCGATGCAGGCGCTGGCAAAGGGCTATGTGGCGGCTCTGTTCGTGATCTACGTGCTCATGGCGATCCCGTTCAAGTCGTACGTGCAGCCGCTGATCGTGATGTCGGCGGTGCCGTTCGGCGTGGTGGGCGCGGTCTGGGGGCACGTCTTCATGGGGATGTCGATGAGCATCCTGTCGATGTGCGGCATCGTGGCGCTGACGGGCGTGGTCGTCAACGATTCACTGGTGCTGGTGAGCTTTATCAACCAGCACCGCTATGACGGCTACGGGCTGCACAAGGCCGTGCTGGAGGCGGGACTGGTGCGCTTCCGGCCGATCCTGCTGACCTCGCTGACCACGGCCGCCGGCGTCACGCCGCTGATGCTGGAGCGCAGCGTACAGGCGCAGTTTCTGATCCCGATGGCGGTCGCGCTGGCCTTCGGCGTGCTCTTCGCCACGGCGATCACGCTGGCGCTGGTGCCTTCGATCTACCTGATCATGGAGGACTTCAAGCGGATCGGAAACTGGTTCCTGGGCGCTCCGATCGACCAGGAGCCGGAGCCTCCGGCGCGCTACGAGCAGCCGGCTGAAGAGCTGCAGGCGGCGCGGCAAGCCTTGCCGGAGGGCGCCGCAGGCGACTAAGGCGCTGATTCCACGTTGGAAAACCCGGCCGGTCGCCTATAATCGGGCGGTGTATGGCGCCCGGCCGGCATCGTAGTGCGGCGTCGATCTGCTTTCTGAGTCTCGGCCTGACGACGCTGTTCGGGCAGGCCGACCGAGCTACCTTTCTGCTCGTGCAGGCCTCGGCCCAGGCCGACGGACAGGGGGTGGAGTCCGCCCTGGGCTCCGGCGCCTCCGTCAACGCCTACGTGGGTCTCGACACGCCCCTGACGGCGGCCGTGCGGGGCTCGGGTCGCGGCCGCTTCGAGACCCCTGCGGAAGAGTATGCGGCGCGCGCCCGCATCGTCGCGATGTTGCTGGAGCGCGGCGCCGACCCCAAGGCGCGCTTCGGACTCCCGGCGGCGCTCGAGCCGGAGCTGCACCGCGGAATGGCGGAAGGGCTCGCCCTCTGGACCAGCCATTCCTGCGCCAAGTGCCATGACCTAGACTCGGAGGCGCGCAACGACCCCGAAAAGCCGGGCCCCGGCCTGCGAGGCATCGCCGCGCGCGGGACCCTGCCGAGCGAAACCCTGACCAGCTACGAGGCCATCCACGCGGCCCTGTCGAGACCGGATCACCGCGGCCTGGGGTTCGGCGCGGAAGGCGACTTGCAGACCGAGCGCCGCTTGGCGATCTGGCTCCTCCGGCGGGATTCCTTCCTGGTGGGGCGTTCGAGCGTGGAAATCGCGCAGCACCGCTGCATGCCGGAGGTCCTGAAGGCCTTCAACCAACCCTTCGCGCCCCCCGAGCCGCTCCCCGAAGCGCCCGAGAAATACCTGGCCACGCAGGACATCTTATTCGGCCTGCGCCAAGGGCTTTGCCAAGCCCAGTCGCAAGGCCTCGAGGCCGCCGGAGAAGGCTTTCGGGCAGTCAGCGAACTGACTCGCCAGTGGGATGTCCATCGCGGGCGCTCCGTGCCGCGCGAGTACGCCTTGGACCTCGACTACGGCCGCCGGACGCTTCCGCGCCTGTCTTCCCTCAGCTACGGTCCCGCGCAACTTTCTGACATCCTGGCGGACCTGCGGGAGAAAGCCGCGGACTGCTCGGTCACCCCGAGCGGCATGGGACGCGAGGTTCCCATCGAGGTCTCTGTTTTCGAGGACGGCCGCGCGCTCGACGGCTGGCAGGTCTTCTTCATCTCCAAGATGCGTTCCTACGACCCCAACGCCGAGCCGGAGCCGTTTGGTAGCCTCAGCAGCCCCGCGCGCTCGCAACTGCCCGTGGGCCGCTATTTGATCCACGCGGTCGACGAGGCGACGCGACGCCGCACCGGAGCGTCGGTGGTGACGGTGGGACGCGGCCAAGATCGCGTGGTCTGGGAGCTGCCCGCTCGTTAGCGGAAGGGAAGCGTCGCGGCAAGCCCATGACGAAACGAACGGACGCAGCAACGCTCCTCGCCATCTGGGCCGCCGTCAGCCTCTTCGCGTTGTTCGGCCCGCAGCCGGTCGGGTTGGAAGGCTCAGCGGTCGCCGGCTGGACGACCCTGTCGGCGGCCGGACTGACCCTGGCGCTGTTGGCTCTCGCCGCCGGCCGCTCCTGGACGACCCGCCCCGCGCCACTGTGGGTCGCTTCCGCCGCGTGGGTCGTCAGCATCGGCGCCCTACTCTACCTGCAGAGCTCCTTCGTCGGCTCCTACGCGGGCGAGTCGGTGGTGGTGGGCTGGCAGCTCACGCCCACCGGACAGCGTCACCACGAGGCCAACCCCGGCACAACGGTCGACGAACAGCTCCTGGACGCCGGCGGCGAGGCGGAGATCGTTTGGACGCGCACCTCGATACTGACGGTCCTACTCGCCACCATGGCGGCCTACGCCTGCAGCCTGGCCACGCTGGGCTTGCTGGCCTACTTGACGACGCCCCGGCTCACAGGCCGCGTCTCGATCTCCAAGCCCGCCCCGCCGGCGGCGACCATCCCGCCGGCCATCTCCCCCGCCCCCGTGGTCTCGCCTGGCGCCGGCGGGGCGGCGGCCCAGCCGCGCAAGAAGCTGTTCTACTCCTACGCCCACGACGACGAAGACCTGCGGGACAAGCTCGACAACCACCTGTCGTCGCTCCGGCACATGGGGATTCTGGAGCCCTGGCACGACCGCAAGATCGCGCCGGGGAGCGACTGGAGCAAGGAGATCGATGTCCACCTGCTGCAGGCCGACATCATCGTGCTGCTGATCAGCCACCACTTCGTGGCCTCCAACTACTGCTACGCCGTGGAGATGAACGCCGCGCTGAAGAGACACGACGACCCGGCCGACCCGGCCGTCGTCATTCCGGTCGTGCTCAGGGAATGCGTGTGGCAGGGCCTGCCCTTCTCCAAGCTCCAGGCTCTGCCGCGCGGCGGCAAGGCCGTCATGACCTGGACCAGCATGGACGCGGCCTTGACCGATGTCACCGAAGGCATCCGACGGGTCGCCCTCGGGCTGCCCGTCGGCGGAGACTAACCGATGCCCAGCAGCTCGACCTCGAAGATCAGCGTGGAGTTCGGCGGAATCGCGCCGGCGCCGTTGGCGCCGTAGCCCAGCTCCGAAGGGATCACGAACTTGTAGTGCGACCCCACCGACATCAACTGCACGCCTTCCTTCCAGCCCTTGATCACCCGGCCCAGAGGAAACGTCAGCGGCTCGCCGCGTTCGTAAGAGGAGTCGAAGACGGTGCCGTCGACCAATTCGCCCTTGTAGTGGACGGTGACGCTGTCGCTCAGCGTCGGCTTGGGGCCTTCGGCCTCGCGCAGCACTTCGTACTGCAGCCCGGATTCGGTGACTTGCACTCCCTCTCTCCTCTTGTTCTCTTCCAGCAGCGCGAGGTTCGGGTCTTTCTCGGAGCAGCCCGAGAGCCAGAGTCCCGCCGCGGCCGCGGTGAGCAGCCCGTCTCTGCGTGTCATACTCTCTCGATAGTAGCGGCTTATTGCTGGTCTTCGTAACCGCCGCGCCAGCCGCCCCGGCCGCGAGGCGTGTCCGCGTAGACGCTGAAGAAGCCGGCTTGGGTGGCAAGCGGGTCGAGGCTCGCGCCGTCGGCGGTGCGGAAGACCTGCGAAAGGTAGGTTTGCGTGGACCCGGCCGGAACACGCGGGGTGCGGAAGCGGAAGCCGCCTGAAGGGGCGTTCTCGTTCACCACGATCTCTACGTTCTCGAGCGCCTCGGTGGAGTGATTCTCCACCAGCACGCCGGTCCCCACCACTCCCGCCACCACGCCATGCAGTTGCACGGTGATCGGCGCATCGTAGCCGAGAGAGCCGCCGGCCCCTTCGGGTCCGGAGCCCCCCACGCCCAATTCGGCACAGCCGAGGGCGCCGAGCGCCAGGACCGCGAGAGCCGCCGTCCTGGCGACGTCCGCAAGTCCGCCCGGGCGGCCCAGATCTCGATGAGTCTTCACCACCTCAGGGTCCGGCGATGACGACGGTGTCGTCAATCGTAGGAAAACCTTAACTATTCGTACGAAGCCGCCCCTAGCATGATCACGTTCTGCGCCAGCAGCCCGCGATCGCCTTGCATCAGGTCATATTCGACTTCCGCACCTTCTTCCAGGGTCCGATAGCCGGTCATCTGGATCTCCGAGAAATGAACGAAGACGTCTTCGCCCGTCTCCCGCTGAATGAATCCATAGCCCTTGGCTGCGTTAAACCACTTCACTTGGCCACGTTCTCTCAATGCCTGACTCCCGATGGACCTTGCGACTGACAAGATAGAACCCTCGTTTTCTCGAAACCGTTACGCTTTTGTAATTTTTGTCGCGAATCGGTAAACCCGTTCGGATCGGACATCCGGCGAAAATCGACCGATGGCTGAGGGTTATTGTGCCACAACAGGGCGGCACGAACGAGGCCAAACAAGGGATGGAGCCCTAACGTGGGGGCTTTCTGAACGTACCAGGTTCCGAGCGTTTTGTGCATGGCACAGAAAACTCAGCAGGATAACCGCCGCCCGGCGGTCACGAAAAGATCAAGTTCGCTGCCAATCCTGCGACGTAAGCCAACGCCGTCATGTAACTGAATTGAATGACCGGCCACTTCCAGCCGCCGGTCTCGCGACGAACCACCGCGACGGTGGACATGCACTGCATCGCGAAGGCGAAGAACACCAGCAAGGCGACCGCGCCGCCCAGGTCCAGGTCCTGCCGCAGGGCCTCCTGCAAGGCCACAGAGCCCTCGTCGGCTTCCATGCCGTAGATGGTGCCCAGCGTACCTACGATCACCTCTCGCGCGGCCAGCGACGTGATCAGGCCGATGCCGATCTTCCAGTCGAAGCCCAGCGGGGCCACCAGCGGCTCGATCGTACGGCCGATCGTGCCGGCCAGACTCTCCTCGATCGGCGGCGGCTCGCCGTTCACCAGCGGAATGCTCGCCAGGGCCCACAGCGCGATCGTCGTCGCCATGATGACCGTACCGGCTCGCCGTAGAAACACCTTCGAGCGATCCAGCAGCCGCAATCCCAGCGAACGCAGCGTGGGCATCCGGTACGGCGGCAACTCGAGCATGAACGGCGTGCGCACGCTCTCGAGGATCGAGGACTTCAGCAATCGGGCCGTCGCAACGGCCGCCAGAAAGCCCAGTGCGTACAGCGCCAACATCATGGCCGCCCGGGACCCCAGGAACGGCCCCAACACGGGCTGTTCCGGGATGAAGGCGGCGATGATGAGGGTGTAGACCGGCAGACGCGCCGAGCACGTCATGAACGGCGCAATCAGGATCGTCGCCATGCGGTCGCGCTTGTTCTCGATCGTCCGCGTGGCCAGGATCGCCGGCACCGCGCAGGCATAGGCCGAAAGCAGCGGAATGAAGCTCTTGCCCTGCAGCCCCACCTTGGCCATCGTGCGATCGGCGATCAGCGCCGCCCGAGCCAGGTAGCCGGAGTCCTCCAAGATGCCGATGAAGACGAACAGCAGCAGGATCTGCGGCAAGAAGACGATCACCGAACCGACGCCGCCCCAAACGCCTTCGATCAGCAACGCCCGAAACCAGGTGTCCGGCAGGGCCGCCTTGAGCCACTCGCCGGACGTGCTGATGAGCGCCTCGACGCCGTCCATCAAGGGAACCGCGGCCGTAAAGATCGTCTGGAAGACCGCCACCACCACCAGCAGAAAGATCAACGGTCCCCACACCGGGTGCAGGAAGATCCCGTCCAGGCGGCGCGTCCAGTGCGGCGGAGCGGGCGGCCGGTAGCCGGCCCGGGTGCGCGCGTCGGTGGCCCAAGCGTGGCACGCCGGCACGTCTTGCAGCACCGGCAACTGCACCGGCGGCGGCGCGCCGAGCTTGCCGTCCAGAAACTCCTCGACCGGCTGCAATCCCTCACCGGTCTTGGCGCTGATCAGCGCCGTCGGGGCTCCGATGCGCTGCGACAGGGCGTTGACGTCGATCGAGCCGCCGCGGCGCGCCAGATCGTCGGCCATGTTCAGGGCCACCAGCGTGGGCAATCCCAGGCTGATGATCGGCGCGGCCATCGTCAAATGACGGCTGAGATTGGTGGCGTCCAGAATCAACAAAACGGCGTCCGGCTTCGGAACGCCTTCGACCTTGCCTTTCAGGACGTCATGCGTGATCTGCTCGTCCTCGGACCGCGGGGAGAGGCTGTAAACGCCCGGCAGGTCAATGACTTCGATCTCGCGGCCGGCGCGCAGACGGGCCACGCCGTGGCGCTTCTCCACCGTCACGCCGGGGTAGTTCGCCACCTTCTGACGCATGCCCGTCAGGCGGTTGAAAAGAGTGGATTTCCCCGAGTTGGGGGGGCCGACGAGCGCCACGACTCGGCGGTGCTGCAACTCACTGGCAGAGGGCGGAGAGAGGGGCCTCGAAGCCGTCGCGCTCATGATTCCGAACGCAGCAGGATGTGGACGGCTGTTTCCCGGCGCAGTGCGATCTCGGCGTCGTCGATCCGAAAGACCGAGGGATCGCCGAAGGGCGATCGCCGAGAGAGCTGAACGTGACTTCCTGGCAGGAAGCCCAGTTCCATCAGACGGCGGGCGTCGGGCTCAGGCAGATCCAGGCGCTCGATGAGGCCCTGGACGCCGGGTTTGAGGTCGGCTAGCGAGGACTGCGAGACAGCGGGCACGGCCTCTTCAGTATCTTCCTAGTTGCAACTCGCTGTCAATCAGCCGAAGTTCGCTAGGAAACGCCCGTTGCCCCCAGGGGTCCGAACGGACATCTCGACAGTGGCGCGCGCCTATCCTATGCTCACGGAATCAGCCTGTTCGGCAAAGCGGTCGCTTGTCTCTTGCTGATCGCCTGGCCGGCGTCGTCGCAGATCCTCGGCCCGCCGGACCGCGACTTCGTGGGTCCGCCCTCGCCCGAGGCGCTGGACTTCGTCGGGCCACCCAGCCCCCTCCCGGAACCTCCGCCGCAAATCGCGCCGCAGTTCCCGGTCCCCAACGTGCCGCTGCTCGACCAAGAGCTGGAGGACCTGCTCGGCCGGGCGAACAAGGAGTACCTGATCCCGTCGCCCGAAACGGTGATCAAGTCGATCTTCGGCTTCGTGGCGCTGCTGGCGCTGGCGGCCGTGGCCGGCCATCCGCGCGTGGGGGAGGTCGAGCGCAAGCTGCGCATCGGACATTTAGCGACCACCGGACTGCCGTTCGTCCTGCTGGGACTGATCGCCAGTCAGCCCAAGGTGGGCGTCCTCGCGCCGGGCGTGCTCCTGGAAGTCGCGCCGTTGCTGACCCTCGGCCTGGGATGGGTCGGCTTCAGCATCGGCTACCGCTTCAACGCCCAACTGATGGAGAACCTGCCACAGGGCGCCGGCTCCGTGGTGGGCCTGATGACGGGCGTTCCGTTCGTGGCCGTCGGCGTCGCGGCCAGCCTGCTGATGCTGTTCTGGGAGGACGGCGCCGTCAGCGGCGAGCTGCTGCGTGACGCCGCCATGCTGGGCGTGGCCGGAGCCATGACGGCCCGCAGCTCGCCGTTCCTGTGGCGCGACGGCGGGCTGGACGCCGAAGACTTAGAGCGCATGGGCAAGATCGTGCAGCTCGAGCGGATCGTAGGCATCCTCGGGTTGATGCTGGTCGCGGCCTACTTCCGCCCCGCCGGCGCGACCGTCGCTTGGCAGTTGCCGCCCACCGCCTGGTTGTTCCTCACGCTCGGCATCGGAGTGGCCGTCGGCGGCGTCGTCTATGCCGTCCTTTCCACCAGCCGCAGTGACGCGGAGTCGCTGGTGCTGCTGCTCGGCTCGGTCAGCTTCGCGGCGGGCATGGCCCACTACCTGCGGCTTTCGGCGATCTCCGTGTGCTTCCTGGTCGGAATCGTGCTCGCCAACGGCCCCGGCCGCTGGAAGGTCGCCGCTGAAAACGTCGCGACGCGGCTGGAGCGGCCCCTCTACTTCCTGTTCCTGCTCATCGCCGGGGCCGTCTGGCGGCCGGACGACGGGCGCGGCTGGGCCTTGATGGCGCTATTCGTACTGGTGCGGCTGGCCGGCAAACGCTTTGCCGCCGGGCTGATCGCGCGGCAGGGCGACTACGAGCACGTTTCCAAGGAGAGGCAGTGGCTCACCTACGCGCCGGCGGGAGCGATCTCCATCGCCGTCGTCATCAGCGCCCAGAACCTCTATGGCGGGCCGCGCATCTCGTGGATCGTCACCGCCGTGATCGTCGGCTCGATCTTGAACGAGATCCTGTTGCAGGCCCTCATGCGTAGGCGGCGGGCGGAGGCCGCCTAGCGAACCATGCGCCTGCTGCTCTTCACCGCCTTGTGCGGACTGATGGATGCGGCCCGCTCGTTCGCCCCCGAGCGCGGGCTGGGCGGCCAAACCAGCGGCGTCACACTGGCGGGCGGCTTTCTGCTGCTGACGGCGTTTCTGGGCGGCAGCATCTTTCGCGACCTGGGGCTGCCCCGCCTCACGGGCTACTTGGCGACCGGCATCCTGGTCGGCCCCTATGCGCTCGAGCTGGTCTCCGCCGAGATGACGCTGCGCCTGCGGCTGTTCAACGGCATCGCGATCTCCCTGATCGCGCTGACGGCCGGGGCGGAGATCGACCTGCGCGCTATGCGCCCGTTGTTCCGCACGATCGGCTGGATCACCCTGGTCGCGGTAGTCGGCGCGATGGCTGCGCTCGGCGGCGCGGCCTTCCTGCTGCGGGAGCGCCTGGGCTTCTTGACGGGCCTTCCGCCGGAACAAGCCGCCCTGGTGGCGCTCACGCTGGGCGTGGCGATGGCCGCACAGTCGCCGGCGGTGGTGGTGGCTCTGCGGGACGAGTTGCTGGCCGAGGGGCCGGTGACACGCACGGTCCTGGGCGTCGTCGTGATCTCCGACCTGGCGGTGATTCTGCTGTTCACACTGGCCTCGTCGGTCACCAAGAGCGCCATGGGCCTGCACGAGCCGGAGGCCTCCGGGCTGATCCGCCAACTGCTGTGGGAGATCTTCGGCTCGTTGCTGATCGGCGTCGTGGCGGGCGCGCTGATCTCCGTCTACCTGCGGCTGGTGGACGCCGGCACTTCCCTCACCGTCGTCCTGGTCGGGTTTCTGGTGGCGGAGGTCGGCGACAGGGTCCTGCTCGACCCTCTGCTGGTCGCCCTCGGCGCCGGCGTCTTTGTACGCAACGTCACCTCCTACGGTGAGCGGCTGCTGGGGGAAATCCAGGCGGCGTCGATGCCGATCTACGTCATCTTCTTCGCGCTGGCCGGAGCGGCCGTGCACTTGGACGTCCTGCTGCCGCTGGCCCTGCCCATCAGCCTCCTGCTGGCGGTGCGCGGAGCGGCGCTGGTGGGCGGCACGCACATCGCGGGACGGCTGGCCGGAGCCCCGGCGGCGGTGCGGCGTTACGCCGGCTTCGGGCTGCTGCCCCAAGCCGGTCTGGCGCTGGCCCTGGCGATGCTGTTCGTGCGCACCTTTCCATCGCTGGGCCCCGAAGCCGCGGCGCTGGTGTTCGGCGTGGTCGCCGTCAACGAGATGGTCGCTCCGGTGCTGTATCGCTACGCCCTGCTCCGCAGCGGAGAACAGAATCGCGGCGCCGCACCCGCCCCGTCGTCGCATTGAGCCAGGCGTTCCGCAGGCGCCGCGCGGGCGTCCGAGACCGTTCTGGTCCGGTATACTTCGCTGGTGCGTTTTCTGCTCTCCCTCCTGCTGCTCGCCCTGCCCGCGTTGGCGGCGGACCGTCCCAACATCGTCTTCCTGTTCACTGACGACCAGGCGCCGTGGGCGATCGGCCTGTCCGGCAACCCGTACGCCCAAACGCCCAACATGGATGCGCTGTTCCAGCGCGGCGCCTATCTGACCAACGCCTTTACGGTCACGCCGGTGTGCAGCCCTTCGCGTGCGAGCTTGATGACCAGCCGCTACGGCTCCGAGCTCGGCATCACCGACTGGATTCACCCCACCCGCGACGCCTCCATCGGGCTCGATCCGGCCACCACCACCTGGCCCGAGGCCTTGCAGAAGGCGGGCTACCGCACCGGGCTGGTCGGCAAGTGGCATCTGGGCGTGCCGGACCAGTTCCACCCGACCAAGACCGGTTTTGACTACTTCATGGGCTTTCGGGAGGGCGGCACCACTCCCTCCGACCCTCTGCTCGAGAAGGACGGCAAGGAGCAGCGCTTCCAGGGCCTGACGGTCGATATCTTCACCGACCACGCCCTGCAGTTCCTCGAAAACAATCGCGAGGGGCCCTTCCTGCTGTGCCTGTTCTTCCGCTCGCCGCACGCCCCCTGGCTGCCGGTGGCGGACGACGACTGGGCCCTGTTCGAAAATCTGATGCCCAAGCCGCCGCACCCCAACTATCCCAACCTCGACACCCAGCGCGTGCAGCGGATGACCCGGGAGTACCTGGCGAGCGTGCACGGCGTGGACCGCAACGTCGGGCGCGTGGTCGAAAAGCTGGAGCAACTGGGGCTGACCGACAACACCGTCGTCGTCTACTCCGCCGACCACGGCTACAACATGGGCCACAACGGCATCTGGCACAAGGGCAACGGCATCTGGCTCTTGACCAAGAACCCGCCGGCCACCGCGAACATCCCCGACGGGCAGCGGCCGAACATGTACGACAACTCCATCCGCGTCCCGACGGCCGTCGTCTGGCCGGGCGTGGTGAAGCCGGGGACGAGGATCGAACGCACCGTCAGCAATCTGGACTGGTACCCGACCTTCGTGGAGATCGCCGGCGCTTCCCTGCCCCAGGGCGAGGCTATTCGAGGCCGCAGCATCGTGCCGCTGCTGAAGGGCCAGAAACCTCAGTGGGAGGACGAGTTCTTTGCCGAGTATTCGACGAAACACCAATCCCACACGGCCATGCGCATGTGGCGCACCAAGCGCTGGAAGCTTATCCGCGACTTCATCGACCCGTCCCGCGACGAGCTCTACGACCTGGAGCACGACCCCGAAGAGACGCGCAACCGCATCGAGTCTCCCGCTCCGGAGGTTCTGGCCGCGATCGAAGAGCTCGACGCCAAGATCCGCGCGCACCTGAAGAAGACCGGCGACCCGCTGTTGCAGGCCATCGAGCGGTAGGTTTGGTGGGGACGGACATTCTTGTCCGTCGCAGGCCCTGCTAAGCCTTGGCCTCGGCCCCCGCCAACGCGGCGGCAAAGGTCAGAATGTCGCCCTTGGACTCCGCCAGCTCGGCCAGCCGATCGTGGCGGCCGGCGAGCTGGCAAATCTCCGCCGGGCTCGGGACGCTCAGCCGGGCCGGGTCGAGATCGCCGAGCCGCTCGATCGCCACGTCAATGGCTTCGTCGTAGCGCTCCAGCTCCAGCAGCAGCCGCACCAAGGCTTGGCCGGCGGGGTCGCCCCAGGGGTCCGGCTCCGGCGGCAGCTTCGCACGGAAGTGCGCCACGGCCGCGTCGGGCTCTTCGCCCAGCAGGGCGCGCTGCCAAATCCCGATGTCCTCGTAGACGTTCTCGAACGGCGGATCGCCCTTGAACTGGTACATCTCGTTCAAGCGCCTGCCGTACTCGGTCAACTCCAGCACCTTGCGCAGCATGGCGGGCTCGTGCCAGTCCAGGCTCATCTGCACGACCGAGGAGACGTGCGAGGAGTCCAGATAGTAGTTGCCGCCCTCGAACAGCCAGTCGCGGCCCTCGATGAGCTCGCCGATGGTCGTCTGCTCGCAAGGCTTGCCCTCCACCTGCTCCACCGCCCGGCGCAGGTTGGTGAACAGCTCGCCGTAGAGGTGATCGAGCAGCAGCGCGGCGCTCTGGTCGCGGCCGTCTTCGCCGGGGTAGTGCCCGAAGCTGGTGATGGCTCGGCAGGTTCCGTGCCGCTCGAGAATCCACTGGAAGCCGCGTCGCGGGTGCACGCCCTGGTGGAAGGCGATGTCGATGAGCGGGTCGGCGGCGTCTTCGGCCGGGTCGGCCTCTTCGAGCGCCTGCCGCACGGCGTCCGCCTCGCCCAGGGCGCGAAAGTACGGCCAGGCGCGGTCGATCTTGCCGTCGCGCAGGAACAGCTCGCCGACCTCTCGCGCGGCGGCCACCTGGGCCTGCTCGTACTCGCGGCGCTGCTCGTCGGTGAAGTCCTGCGGGGGACCGTTGAGGATCAGGGGCAGGCCCAGCTCGGCGCGCTTGCGCATCAGCCGGGCTTCGAACAGGCCGGGGTAGTTGCGGTCGGCCAGCAGGTCGGCGCACAGCCGCTCGAAGCCGGCCGAGGGCCCGCCTTGGCGCCACGCTTCCCGCAGCGATTCAAAGGTTTCTACGCTCATTTCAGGACCCACGGCGAAGGTCGTATTGTATCGGAAGCCGCCGTCGGCTACCGTGGGGAGCGCGGCCGTGCTTAAGGGGAAGGGCGCAGCGGCCGATAGTATTTGAACCTAATCCACTGAGGCCGGGCGTGCCAGTACTGGCCAGCCGACAAAGCGCGCCTATAATGTGTCTAGCCTGAGCGAAAGCCTATGACTGCAATACTTTGGGTCGTTCTCCCGATTTTCGTCTCGGTCGGCTCCGCGCTGATCGCCGTCTACATCATGCAGTACCGGATGGAGGCTCAGTTGGCTCGGGAGCGCCAGAGCTTGGCCGAGGCGCGGGCGGCGCTGGAGGCTCAGAAGGACACCCTCGAGGAGCTGGATCGGCTGCGCGAAGAAGCCACGCGGCGCAAATCGCTGGACGAGTTCCTCAGCGACATCCGCACCGAGACCCGACGGTTCACCCGCGAGCAGAAGATGCTGTTCGCCAACCGCAAGTGCCTGGTCGTGCAGGAGCGGCTCTACTTCCGCAACCTGCCGCTGTGCAACTGGGTGGAGCACGAGGTGCCGGTGGAGGAAGGCACGGACATCGACAGCCTCGCCAAGACGCTGTCCGTCTTCGCGCCCGACCTGCTCGGGCTGCCGGCGGGCAACAAGCAGAACGGAGCCTCCAACGGCCACATCGCTCCGAGCAACGCGATGGAAGAGCAATTGGCGAAGCTGCTGGCGAACTAGCCGGACATCCAAGAACGAGAGAAAGGGGCGGCGGCCGGGTTCGGTCGCCGCCCCTCGACGTTTCAGCCGGCTACCACTCCATCCGCAGACCGAAGCGGAGCTGCCGCTGGTCCTGGATGGCCGTGGTCACCTGCATGAAGTTGGCGCTGCTGACGTTGGCGCCCGGCGCATCGAAGTGCGGGGTGTTGCTGAGGTTGTAGGACTCGGCGCGGAACTCGAGCACGAACCGCTCCTTGATGGGGAAGCGGCGGAACAAGCTCAGGTCGAGGTTGGCGACGCCGGGAGCGCGCATCGTGTTGCGGCCGACCGTTCCGAAGCGCACGGCGGTCACCGGAGCGAAGGCAGTCGGGTCATAGTAGTACGCGCCCGCGCCGATAGCGCCGATGTGCTCCACCGTATCCTTCACCTGGTCGGCGGTCTGCAGGTTGCCCGGCGCATTCACCGACGAGCCCGAAGACGTGACCGTGAAGCGGCGTCCCTGGAACAGCGCCAGCACGCCGTTGGCCTGCCAGTTGCTCAGCAGCAGCTTCGCAAAGCCTTGCTGCCCGAACTTCTTGCCCTGGCCGAACGGCAGGTCATAGACGAAGCCCACCTGGAACACATGGTTCTGGTCGAAGCCCGCGCGGGCCCGGTTGCGGGCGAACTGCGAGGGGCTGTTCCAGCTCAGGCTGGTCCAACCGTCGTCGTCAGTCATGTTGATGGCCGTGGCGTAGGTGTAGGCGCCCTTCAGCGTCAAACCATCGGCCGCACGGCGGTTGATGGTCGTCTGTAGCGAGTGGTAGTTGGCGCTGAGAAAGCCGTTCCAGGCGTTGGTATCGGCCACGCGCCCGTACTGCGCGTAGAGAGCCCGGCCGGTGGTGCCGCCGCCGGCGTCAGCCGCGTTGATGTTGAGATCGGCGAAGCTGCGGACGGTTTGGGTGCCCACATAGCCGACCGAGCCGATGAACTTGGCCGGCAGCTCGCGCTCCACGATCAGGTTCCAGGACTGCACGTAGCCGCGGTTGAGCTCCGTGCCGGAGATCGAGCGGTTGATGGCGTTGGTCGGCAGCTCGACCTCGCCCACGCCGGGGTCGGGACCGCTGAACGCCGGGATGCCGTCCTCGATCGGCGCGAACGGCTGATAGGAGTTGACGCCGGGAAACTCCTGCGCCACCACCAGCGGGAAGAAGCCGCGCAACGGCCGCGCCAACGGCATCGGGTTGTAGGTGATGCCGTAGCCGGACCGCACCACCGTCTTGGCGTCCACGCGGTACGCCAGGCCCACCCGAGGCGCAAACATCTTGTTGCTGGTGCCGATGCCTAGGTCCTTCGGGTTGCCGCCGGCCCCGCCCAGGTGCACGATGTTCGTGTCGGGGTCCCACCACTCGATGCCGCCCCGGCCGCCGCGCGTCTGCATGGGGTACTTCTCCCAGCGCAATCCCAGGTTGACGGTCAGCCGCGGAGTCACCTGCCAGCGGTCTCGGATATAGAGGCCGTACTGCATATTGAAGGCGCTCATCTTCTCCCACTGCAGGCTCTTGCTCACCGTCCCCGGCAGTCCCAGCAGGTAGGCCGCGTAGGCGTTGTACTGCGTCTGCGAGGCGCCGGTGGTGGAGGTGATGCCCCGGTCGAACTGGAAGAAGCCACGGGGGCCGCCGCCGATCTCCGGCTGCCAGTGGTTGAGGTGGTGCCGCAAGCCCTGGAAGCCGAAGCGCAGGTTGTGGCTCTTGGCGACGTAGCTGAAGTTCTGGTCGACCGTGAACGTCGTGTCGCCGTAGTAGTTCGGCTGCCAGGAGTTCGGGTTGCCGAGGGTGGTGTAGCCGGAGATGTCGAACCGCGGCATGCCGCTCTGGCGCGGGTCGGGTCCGTTGGTTCCGGGAATGCCCAGCACGTCGAGGCCGAAGTTCGTGCCGGCGCCCGCGAAGGCGCCGCTGTCGTTGCCGTGCCGCGTCCAGCCGACGGTGGCATCCCACAAGAAGGTCGGCGAAAAGGTCTTGGTGTAGCCGATGGTGGAGGTCTGGTCCAGCGTCGGAGTCTGGCCGGCGGCGCCGTTGCACAGGCCCGGGCCTTGCGCAGCGCCCAACGACGAATCGCAGGAGAACAGCGCGTTCATGGCGCTGTACTTGCCCCAGATCGACAGTGATTCGCTCTTGTTCCAGTTGATCTTCACGTCGAAGTTGTCGCGATCGAGCGACTGCGTGCCGGCGTTGGCGTAGTTCGCCGTGATGCCGGACTTGTTGGGCAGCGGCACCAGGTCCTGGAGCTCCCGCGTGATCCCGCTCTGCCGGCTCAGCGGGATCCTGTTGTCCGCGAACGCCGTCCGCCCGGAGCCGTCCAAGGCGCCCGTCAGCGGGTCATAGATCGTCGTGTTGAAGGCGCTGAAGTCGCCCGCCCGCTGGTCGGCCGTAGCCACCGTCAGGCTCGTCTGCTCGTAGCCCAGCCGCTCTCGGTAGCCTTCCCAACCGCCGAAGAAGAACAGCTTGTTCTTGGCGATCGGGCCCCCGGCGGTGAAGCCGTCAATGTTCTTGGTCGAGCGCGGTTTGTCGCCGCTGCTGAAGAAGTTCCGCGCGCGCAGGCGCTGATTGTCGTGATAGGCGAACAGCGAACCGTGGAACTCGTTCGTACCGGACTTGGTCGCCACCGTGATGGCCGCACCGCCGGCCATGCCCTGTTCGGCGTCGAAGTTGTTGGTCGAGACATTGACGGTCTCCACAGTCTCCGACGGCGAGATGTACTGCGCGTGATGGGGCAGCCAGATGAAGATCGAAGCCGCTCCGTCCACCTTGGTCACGTTGTTGTTGCGGTTCACGCCGTTGACATTGGCTGACAGCGCCCGCTCCGGCGAGCTGCCGACGGAGTTCTGGAACTGCGCCGGCGTCGCGCCGGGGACCAGATTGATCAGGCTCTGGTAGTTGCGGTAGTTCGGCAACGGCATGTTGTTGACCGTCCGGGATTCGAGCTCCGCGCTGACGTCGGTCTTCTCGGTCTGTAGGGCCAGCGCCGCCGCCGCCACCGTGATGCTCTCGGAGACCGCGCCGATCTCCAGCGAGACGTCGTTTCGGCGCACGGTGTTGATGGTGATGTCGACGTTCTCCGCGGTGTAGCCGCGGAAGCCGTCGGCTTGCACCGTGAGGTCGTAGGCGCCGGCCAAAACGTTCGTAAACGTGTAGGAGCCGGTTTCGGTCGTGGTGGCGGACAAGGATTGATTCGTTCCGCGATTGGTGAGCTGGACGTTGGCGCCGGGAACGGCCGCGCCGGAGCTGTCGGTCACGGTCCCGACCAGGGAGCCATAGAGCACCTGAGCGTCCAACCGGACGGCGGAGGCGACGCAAAGGGCCATCAGAATCCAAGGCACGGCAATGGAAACCTTGTACATGCTTGTTCGAAGCATATTTTCTCCTAACCTCGATGAAATGGATCCGGCCTAAGCCTATCGCCGACGACTATGCGGCGAAAGAATAGGGAGAGCGAGCTACCGCAAGGCCCAGACCCGTGGGCGTTGCAACTACATATACCACACAGTTTTTGTACGATTACAGGAAATTATTTCACTGATCTTCCGGTATCGCAGCGTGATAGATCATAGTTTTCTCACAATGAAACGACTTGGTCACAGAAACTCGCAGCGGCTTCGGCGCGTCGCCGCAGGCCGCCGCTCCGCCAGCGTCGCCGTTCGCTTTGTCCCGCCCTTGCCTGGAGCCTGCGTGGCCCTCCTGCTACGCTGTTTTGTCCATGACGCCGGAGGAGAAGTTCGCTGAGCTCGAGCGCCGCGAGGCGCTCGCCGAAGCCGGAGGCGGCGAGGAACGCCTCGCGAAGCAGCGCGCCGCCGGCAAGATGACGGCCCGGGAACGCGTGGAGCTCCTGCTCGACGAAGGCAGCTTCGTCGAAATGGACAAGCTCGTCACCCACACCTGCCACGACTTCGGCCTCGATCAGATGATCGTGCCCGGCGACGGCTTCGTCACCGGCCACGGCTTGATCGACGGCCGGCGGGTCTTCGTCTTTTCCCACGACTTCACGGTCTTCGGCGGCTCCCTGTCATGGGCCAACGCGCAGAAGGTCTGCAAGGTCATGGACCTGGCGATGAAGACCGGCGCGCCGATTATCGGGCTCAACGACTCCGGCGGCGCCCGCATCCAGGAAGGCGTGGCCTCGCTGGCCGGCTACGCCGACATCTTTCTCCGCAACACTCTAGCCTCCGGCGTGACGCCGCAGATCTCGGCAATCCTCGGCCCCTGCGCCGGCGGCGCGGTGTACTCGCCGGCCATCACGGACTTCGTGTTCATGGTCGACCAGACCAGCTACATGTTCGTGACCGGGCCCGACGTCATCAAGACCGTCACGCATGAAGAGGTCACCAAGGACGAGCTCGGCGGCGCCGCCACGCACAACGGCCGCAGCGGCGTGGCGCACTTCCAGGCGCCGGACGACGCCACGTGCCTGAAGATGATCCGGGAGTTGCTGTCCTTTCTGCCCTCGAACAACGTCGACGACCCACCGGTCAAGCCAACCAGCGACCCGCCGGACCGCGCCGACGCCGCGCTCGACGCGTTGGTCCCGCCGCTGTCGAGCCAGCCCTACGACATCAAGCAAGCCATCCGCGGCGTGGTCGACGACGGCTACTTCTTTGAGGTGCAGGAGCGCTTCGCCCAGAACCTGGTGATCGGCTATGGCCGCCTGGAAGGCAAGCCGGTCGGAATCGTCGCGAACCAGCCGGCCGTGCTGGCGGGCTGCCTCGACATCAACGCCTCCGTCAAGGGCGCCCGCTTCGTGCGCTTCTGCGACGCCTTCAACATCCCGGTCCTGACCTTCGAAGATGTCCCGGGCTTTCTGCCGGGGACCGAACAGGAGTTCGGCGGCATCATCCGCCACGGAGCCAAGCTGCTCTACGCCTA
Organism: Acidobacteriota bacterium; assembly: GCA_016125275.1. Classification (GTDB taxonomy): domain Bacteria; phylum Acidobacteriota; class Terriglobia; order Bryobacterales; family UBA6623; genus RI-231. Next base: position 55,529 of record WGMB01000016.1, read on the forward strand.
CGCCGAGGCGACGGTCCCCAAGGTCACCGTCATCACGCGCAAGGCCTACGGCGGCGCCTACTGCGTAATGGGCTCCAAGCACGTGAGGACGGACGTGAACCTTGCTTGGCCCTCAGCGGAGATCGCCGTGATGGGGCCGGAGCAGGCGGTCAACATCGTCTATCGGCGCGAGCTCGCCCTGGCCGCTGACCCCGATGCGACCCGCCAGCAGAAGATCAACGACTTCAAGGAGCGCTTCGCCAACCCCTACACGGCGGCCGAGCGCGGCTGGGTGGATGAGGTGATCCGCCCGCGGGATACTCGGCGCAAGGTCATCGAGGCGTTTTGCATGCTGGAGAACAAGGCGGAGACCAACCCGCCCAAGAAGCACGGCAACATCCCGCTGTAGAGACTTCCCGCGGCGGCCCTACGCCTAGGGAACCTGGAGGTCCACCAAGCGGCCCCGGGCTTCCCCGCCCTCGATCTCCAGCAGCCCCAGGCAGATCGGCAGCTTGAACCGGCGCGGTCCGGCCGATCCCGGGTTGAACCACAGAACTCCGTCGACGCCCTCGATCAGCGGCTGGTGCGAGTGCCCGAAGACCACCACGTCGGCGTCGCCGGGCCGGGCGTCCTCGCGGATGTGCGCCAGGTGGAACCGGACCCCGCCAAGCGTCACGTCCTTACGCAAAGGCAAGGCGTCAGCCCAAGGGCCGTAGTCGACGTTGCCGCGCACGGCGTCGACCGGCGCGATGCGCTCGAGCGCCACGAGCACGTCGGACGAGCCCACGTCGCCGGCATGCAGAATCCGCTCGACGCCGGCCAGCGCGGCGACGGCTTCAGGCCGCAGGAGCCCATGAGTGTCGGCGATGATCCCGATACGCATCGCTTCTGAGCGTACGCTAGTACGACGCGCCGCAGATCGCAAATCGGCGGTCCGCCGGCCCGATCGCCCGGGCAAACGTCAAAACCGCCTCCATTCCGGTTACAATGGATGAAGTCGGGCCGTAGCGCAGCCTGGTAGCGCGCTTCCTTGGGGTGGAAGAGGTCCCGAGTTCAAATCTCGGCGGCCCGACCAGTTTTCCTCTCCCCATCTCCTTCCTCATGGTGCAGCCTCGCCAGCTCCCCCCCAGCGAGGGCCGCAAGTCGCGACTGCGAGCGTCGGAAGGCGCACTGTCTCTTCGGCTGCCCGCCGGTGCGGGAATTGCGCACGAAGCGGCTTATAATACCTTTTCGTCATGAACGCACCCCCTCCCGAGATTGAGCGCGTGATCAGTCCGCCCCTGCCGCCTTTGGAGTTGCGGCGCTTGGTATGCCATGATGACCGGCTCTTCGAGCTGCCCCCCGACGGGTACGCCGTCGACGGCCTCGAACCGTCGGACTTTCGGGCGGTCTTCGATTTCGGCTGTGGATGTGGTCGCATCGCCCGCCAACTCCTGGCGCAGCCGACGCCCCCGGAACGCTACATGGGCGTCGATATCAACCGGGAAATGGTGACCTGGTGCAGCGAAAACCTCTCCCCGCTACACCCCGATTTCCGGTTCGAGCATCACGACGTTTACAACAAGAACCTCGGCAAGGGAAACAGCGCAGCCCGTACGGCCCATTTTCCGGTCGGCGACCGCGAGTTCTCGCTGTTGATCGCCCACTCTGTTTTTACGCATATCTCGCTCGACCAGACGATCTTCTATCTCCACGAGATGCGCCGAATCCTCCAGCCGGGGGGATTGGCCAAGACGACCTGGTTCCTGTTCTCGCGCAAGACCTTCCCGATGCTGGCGCCGTCGCAGGTTTGCCTGTTCGTCAACGAGGACGACCCGACCAACGCCGTCATCTACGACTGGGAGTACCTGCGTCAGGCGTTCATTGATTCCGGCTTTCGGATTCGGCGGGTACGGCCGCCCGGAATTCCGGGACACCAGTGGGAATTCCTGCTGGAGGTCCGTCGGGACGATCAACCCGATGCGCTGCCGTCGACCGAGGATCTGCGGCGGAACTTGTGCGCCGCGCCGGCCGACGACCACACTCTCAACCGATTGCCGCACCGAGAGGGCTCGGAAGAGCCGGCGAGCGCACCATCGCAGGCGGAGTCCACCATGCCTATTCCCGCAGAGAATCCGATTGTCAGCCACAGGATCGAAAGCCTCGAGCCGCAACCGCCGGCGCCGCCCGAGCACGTCCGCCTGCGCTACACGGGCGAGCTGGACCGAGAGGGTTTCGAAGCCAAAGCCGCTGAGCTCGACTGGTGGTATCACAGCTATTACTTCGAGAACGGATTCGAAGTCCGCGGCGACTACGACATCGGAGCGGACATCCACGGCTATGGTTTTCCCGCGTCCATGAAGGGCTGGAAGGTCTTGGACGTCGGCTCCGGCGCCGGCTGGTTCAGCCACTACTTCGAGCAGCTCGGCGCCGACGTGACGGCCGTGGACGCCCGCGGCTACGAGGACTTCGACGTCTACGGTCGCGACGACTACCTGCAGGTGGATCGCGAGCCGGATCGCTTCGACGAGAACGGACGCCCCGTTTACCACAGCCCGGTCAACCGCGGCCTGTGGATCATGAAGGACATTCTTCAGTCGAAGATCAACTTCGTGAACGCCAAGGTTTACGATCTACGCCCGGAGCTATTCGGCGGCGAGAAGTTCGACTTGGTATTCCTCGGCGCCCTGCTTTGCCACTTGCGAGACCCAATCGGGGCCCTGATGGCGGCGCACCGCGTTTGCAAGAACATGGTGATTGCGTCGACGCCGGTCGTGATCGGAGAGCCGGAGGCGACCTCCCCGCCGCGCCAGTACCTGCCCTATACCCAGGACGACAAGATCTCCTGGTGGCTCCCCAACGAGGCCTGCTTTCGGCACTGGTTTCTAGCGGCCGGTTTCCGGAACGCGGATCCCGGGCCGTCGGTGATCCTGCGCTGCGACCAGCAGCGCGTCTCTCCCGAAGGAAGAGTCTTGAACGGGGACCAGCAGATTCGTGTCGGACGCGCGTTCGTCTAACCCCTCCGCCGTCGCGGCGGGGCCAACTCTATGGATTTCATGAAGAGCGCGGTATTCACCATCGTCGCGAAGAACTACCTCGCGCACGCGCGGTCTCTGATGGCATCGATCCAGCGCTTCGCCCCCGCGGTGGAGCGCTTCGTTGTCTTGGTGGATGAACCCGAAGGACTCTTCGATCCGGCAGCGGAACCGTTCGAGGTCATCCGCTACGAAGATCTGCCCATCCCCAAGAGCCGCTGGTTTTGCTTCAAGTACACCGTGCTCGAGCTCAGCACCGCCGTCAAACCCTACGCGGCGGAGCTCCTGTTGGAGGAAATGGGGATCGAGAAGCTGATCTACTTCGATCCCGACATCCTGCTCTACCGCTCCCTCGATTCCCTGCTGGCGGAGCTCGACACAGCCAACGCGCTGTTGACGCCTCATCTCACCCAGGAGCTCAGCGACGGGTGCCGCCCCGACGAGCTCGATATTCTGCGCGCCGGCACCTACAACCTGGGTTTCATCGCCATGCGCCGCGGTCCCGAGACCTTGCGCATGCTCCGCTGGTGGCAATCGCGGCTGTATGACCGCTGCGTGGTCAGCCCCAACGAAGGTTTGTTCGTGGACCAGCGCTGGATGGACTTGGTTCCTGGCCTGTTCGAGGGTATTCGGATCATTCGCGACGAGGGCTGGAACGTCGCTTATTGGAACGTCCACGGGCGGCCGGTCGAGATCACCGACGACGGAATCGTCGCCGCGGGCCGTCCTCTCCTGTTCTTTCACTTCAGCGGCTACGATCCGCGGCGGCCTGACGTGTTCTCCAAACACCAGGACCGGTTCCTGCTACGCGATCTCGGCGATGTCGCCCAGGTCGTCGCCGACTACGGCGAAGGGCTGCTCTCCCAGGGGTTGACCACGACCGCCGAGTGGCCCTACACCTGGGCCCGCTTCGCCGACGGCATGATGATTCCGGATCTGGGCCGACCGATCCTGAACGAAGCTCCGGCGTTGCTCGATCGCATCGAAGATCCGTTCTCCGAGGAAGGCAAGGAAGCCTTCTTGGCCTTCTGGAACCAGTGGGTCCACGACCCCGCCGCCGGCGTGCTGCCGTTGACCAAGCTGGCGTTGCGCATCTATTCGGTGCGGTCGGACGTGCAAGCGGCCATGCCCGATGTACGCGGCGCGGACTGCCACCGCTTCGGCGAATGGTTCGTGAGCAATGGAGTTCTCGAGCATCGCTTGGCTGACGAGCTGGCGCTTCCGATGCGGGAGCAGGCCAAGAATCGTCCCGCAGCCGTGGTGAGCGACTCGTCGATCTGGAGGGCGGAGCCGGATTGGCTCTTAGGCCTGCTGGAGAGCCTGCCCGGCCTGCGCCGTCGTTTGTCGTCCCAACTCGGCACGGCCCAGTTCCTGGCCGAAGACCGCTTGAGCGACGTGATCTTCTACCTGTCGGAAGAGGATCAGATCGACGAGACCAACGACCTTCGGCTGCCGCGGATCGCGGGTCTGATTCTGGAGCGTCGCAAGGACGTGGCCGCCTACTGCAGCCTCGAAGGCGACGTCGATCCGGCCCGTTTCTTGACTTGGTTGCTCAGCTACGGACGTCGCGAGTATCAGTTGCCGCGCCAGTTGGTCTCGCCGATCCGGCGGCGCTGGAAGGGTATCCTCGCGGAGCGCGGATTCGGTGAGGCGATCAGTCTTCGCGGGAAGGCCGTTGCGCTCTCGGCCGCAGCCTGGTGGGCCCTCCCTGCGAAAGGAGCTTCCAACGGCGCCGGTTCGCTCGAACGGCATGCCCCCGTCCGAGACGCAGGCCGGCCCCCCTCTTCGGCCGCCAGAATCGACCGCGAAGAACGGGAATGCGGCGTGAACCTGGTAGGGTACACCCGGGCGGAGATGGGCGTGGGGGAATCCGTACGCTTGGCACATCAAGCGCTGGCCGCTTCCGGCGTTCCGGTCGCCGTGCGCGGCATCTCGACCAACGGGGTGTATTCGGAGACCGACGCCCGCCTGGGCGATGACGATTCCCTGCCCTACTTGTTCGACCTGCTCCACGTCAACGCGGACCAGTTCCCCCTGGCCGTACGGGACGCTCTCGGCGACTCGCACGACCCTCGGCTCACGATCGGCTATTGGGCCTGGGAGCTCGAAGAGTTCCCCGAAAGCTTCGACGGAGCGTTCGCGCTGTGCGGCGAAATCTGGACTCCGAGTGAGTTCTGCCGGAGGGCCATCGCGGAGCGGTCGCCGCACCCGGTGCTGACGGTTCCGCACCCCTTGGATCCGTCCCGGTTCGCATCCCCCGATCGCACGAATCTGGGCCTGCCGTCGAACCGGTTCGTCTTCCTCACGATGGTCGACATGCTCAGCGTCTGCGAGCGAAAAAACCCGTTGGCGGCGATCCGGGCCTTTCGAAGAGCGTCCGCAAACATGCCCGACGCGGAACTGGTCGTGAAGGTCAACAACGGGCGCCACGACCCGGCGGCTCTGGCCGCCTTGCGCGAGGCCGCCGCCGGCGGAGCCGTCCGCATTCTCGACGAAACGTTGCCGCGAAAGGCCGTCGATGCCCTGATCGCCTCCGCCGACTGCTTCGTCTCCCTGCACCGCGCCGAAGGATTCGGCCTCGGAATGGCTGAAGCGATGGCGCACGGCAAGCCCGTGATCGCCACCGGCTACTCCGGCAATATGGACTTCATGGACCCCGACACGGCCTTCCTCGTGCGGCATGAGCTCACCGAGGTTCCCGCGGGCTGCGGTCCGTACCGGAAAGGCGCCCTGTGGGCCTCCGCCGATCTGAGCGATGCCGCCCGTTGGATGCGCGTGGTCTACGGCGAGGCCGAAACGCGGGAGCGCGTCGCCCGCGCAGGCCGGGACCGAGTGCTGGAGCAGTTGGCGCCCGAACGCGTCGGCGAGATCATGCGGACCCGCCTCGAGATCCTGAACCGGCGTCGGCGAGCGGCAAGCCCCGTCCCGGTGGTCCCCAGCCTGAAGCCCGAACCCGTCGGAAGATAAGGACCGGGGGCCCGGTCCTGGTTTGCTGGTGGGGCGACGGAACAGGCAACGACCCGCGCCGCCCACGCGACTTCCCTGCTATACAGGGCAGCCACAGCCTTGCTAGCCTTTTGAGGCCGCCTGTGCTTTCGTTGAATTTGCGTTCACGCGAGAGTGTAGCTCGTTGAAATATTGTCGTGGTTAGCGCCTGCGTAGTCCGGGGGGATGCGCGTGTTATTTCGAAATATCACTTGGAGGCCTATTGCCTCCTCTGTTTTGATCGTTCTCTCCGCCGTCGCGGCAGGGCCAACCGCGGGCCCGAGACCGAAGACCGCGGCATCAGGACCATCGAGCATCGGCGTCTACGATGGCGGCCGGTGGCGCCTCGATTTCAATGGCGACGGCTGGTTCCAGCCATCGACAGACCGTGATTTTGGGCTCGGGTGGCCCGGCGCGCAACACTTCGTGGGCGACTGGAACGGAGACGGCGCCGATGAGGTCGGAGTCTACGCCGCCGGCTTCTGGTTTCTCGACCTCGACGGAAACGGCGTCTGGGACGGCGGTCTCCAGGATCGGCTCTTCGCCTTCGGGTGGGCCGGGGCGACTCCTGTCATCGGCGACTGGAACGGCGATGGAACGACCGATGTCGGAGTCTTCGCCAATGGCTACTGGTTCCTCGACGCCGACGGCAATCGAGTGTGGGACGGTGGCGTCAACGACCTCTCCTTCCCCTTCGGCTGGCTCGGCGTCAAGCCGCTGGTCGGCGACTGGGACGGAGACGGCCGCGATCAAGTCGGCGTCTTCAACCAGGGCATCTGGCTGCTCGACTACGACGGCAACGCCCTCTGGGACGGCGGAAACGTCGACCGGATCTTTGGCTGGGGTTGGGACGGGGTCCAGGTCGTCATCGGAGATTGGAACGGCGATGGCCGCGACAAGGCCGGCGTCTACAACAACGGCTCCTGGTTTCTCGACACCAACGGCGACGCCTTCTGGGACGGCGGCGTCCAGGATCAGGTCATCTCCTTGGGATGGCCTCAAGCGGTTCCCGTGGTTGGAGACTGGAACGGAGACGGCCGCGACAAGATCGGCGTTTACTCCGGCGGAAACTGGTTTCTCGACCAGAACGGCAACGGCCTCTGGGAGACCGGTCAGGACGCGGTCCGTCCGTTTGGGGCCACCGGAGAACCCGTCGTGGGCCGCTGGACGGCTCCAACCACGGATCTCTCGATCTATCCGTCCGACGGCGCTCGGGACGTACCGACCGCAGCCCGAGTCATTCTCACGCTGACGGCGCCGGTGGACGCCGCAAGCGTCACCGCCGCCAGCGTGCAAGTCCGGCGGGCGGGAGCGCCGGTCGCCGCCGCCCTCGTTGTTTCTCCTGACGGTCGCTTCATCTCGGTCCGCCCCGGGGCGCTGCAACAAGACTCCGCCTACGACATCGTGGTCAATGGGCTGCGCAGTCGTGGAGGACAGGCCGTTCCTTCGGCCCACGCTACCTTTCAAACGGGCGCGACCGCCGACGTCCGGTTTGAGCTCGTTCGCAGTGCGACGAAGGACTTGCCGACAACCGGAAGCTTGTACGTCGGGCTGTCGGACCGCGCGGACCCCGCCACGATGAGCGCAGCCTCGTTCTACTTGGAGGACGGTCTAACCCGACAAACCTATCCCATCTCCTGCTCGCTCGAGCCGGACTGGCTTTCCATCAAGTGCGTCCATCCACAGGCGTTCCCGGTGAAGTCAGCCTTGACCCTCCGCGCGGTCGGCTTCGAATCCATCCACGGGCGAACAGCTAACTTCTACTGGCGTTTTGAGACAGGTTTTGAGCCCGACAACGACCAAGCGCCGCGAATTCTCGACATCTTCCCGCCGGACGGATCGACCAACGTCCCGAGCGTCACGAGCTTACCGAACGGGATCGAGTGGGGCGTACGATTCGACGAACCTGTCGCCGTCGATTGGCCTCCACCGGACATCTCTGTTACGCGGGACGGCGCCCCCGTCGATTTCCTCGTCTTCCAGTTTTCCGACGCTCTTGACGAGTTGCTGATTCGGCCTGTTCAGGGAAGTTCCTGGGCCCCGTCCGCCAACTATACGATCACCGTTCGCAAGGCCTTCGACCTCTCCGGACAACCGACCGCGAGCGGCGCAACGGCCACATTCACCACTGCGCCGGCAGATACGTCGAACCTTCCGGTCCCGGTGTTCCGCTCTTCCGGCGCCGGTTCGCGCATCCCGCTCAACTCCCGGTTCTTTTTCAATGTCGACGGGCCGAGTTGGAATCAGGCCTCGGTCGGGACCGATCGAGTACAACTGCAGGGGCCGCACGGCTCCGTGCCGCTCGAGCTGCTATGGGAAACGCCCGGGCGCTTCTGGATGACTCCCACCAGCCTGCTGGAGCCCAACGCCGCCTATTCCCTCTCCTTTGGCCCCTTCTTCGCGCAGAACGGCAAGCGCTACGAGAGCGGTTTCAGCTTCACCACCGGCGCGACGACGGATATGCTTCCGCCGCGGGTGACGGGAGTCCTACCGCCGGACGGCTCACAAGGGATCCCCACGAACCAGCCCATTCAGCTCGAGTTCTCGGAAACGATAAGCCCCCTTAGTCAATCGCCGGTTCGCGTCGAGCGCGCCGACGGCGAGCTGATCCCCGGCACATTCTCCACCTATCTCGACGGGCCCACAATCTATCTGGGTACCCTGCTACCGAATGAGCAGTACCGCTTCACCGTCGATAGTTTCGTGGATCGAGCCGGGAACCTTGTCGAACCGTTCCAGGCCACCTTCACAACCGGCTCGTCGACTAAACCGACCGACAATACGCCGCCGACCTTGCAGTCGGCCATCCCGGCCAATCGATCCAGCGGCGTCTCGTTGACGCCAACGCTCCACCTGGAGTTCAGTGAGCCGATCGACCCCCGGACGTTCGACACCTTCTACCTGAGGACGTCCGGCATCTACACCCCTTTTGACCTGACTCCGCTGGACAACGGCCGGATCCTGGAGTTCCGCCCCCGAGTCCCGCTGGAGCCCGGCCGCGCGTACAGCTTGGTGAGCTACGGCCTACAGGATTGGTCGGGGAATCGAGCCACATTCCTTGCGTACTATTTCACGACCGTGGCCGGAGCCATAGACAACACCCCGCCGACAATCCTTTCCATCACGCCGCCCGACGGTTCCATCCTGAGCGGTAGCGGTCACCAACTCGAGATCACCTTCTCCGAACCCATTGAAGAAACGACTCTCACCAATCAACTGTTCCTCTTGTCCGACGGCGAGTTGTTGTGGAAGAGCTTGAGATCATTGGGCGATGGGCGGCGCTACACTCTCGACCTGCCTGGGGAGAGCGGGGCCGTCGACAGGGTCGTCGATATCATCATTGGGCCTAACGTCCAAGACCTATACGGCAACCCTCTCGGCCAGCGGCGGACGCACCGCATCGTCATTCAAGCGGCCCCACAGTCCGGCCTCGACGACTGGCAACAAACCAGCTACTCGGCCGTCAAGGACGTGCGGCCCGTCGCAGGTTCGACCGGAATCCAGAGCGACGCGACCGTGACGCTCATAGCCGACGCTCCGATCTTGCCGCAATCCCTGGACGGCAACCTACTGGTATCGGAGAACGGCGTTCTGATCGAGGGCGCGATCGTCACCCGTGGTCACGGTCAGATCGCCGAGTTTCGTCCGGCCTCCCCTTTTCAGCCCGGGGCCCTCGTGCGGGTCTTTCTTCGGAATCTCCTCCAGGCTCCGGATGGAGGGACCTTCGGCCTGCGTGAATCTGAATACTTCACCGTCGCTGGAGGCGACGAGCCATTCGAACTCCTCGGGTTCTTCCCGGACAACGCCACGGTCGGCAAGACGGCCAGGCCCCGCGTCTACTTCAGCAAGCCGCTCCTACCCGCGAGCCTGAGCTCGATCACCATCTCTGACTTCACGGGTTCGGGCGCCGCTATCGCCACTGCTCACTTGGTGGAGGGCGGGCGTGCTGTGGAAGTGCGGCCCATCGGCGAGTTCCAGCCAGACGGCCTTTACTCCGTCTCGGTCCCGACGACCGTCCGCAGCGCGAGCGGCGAACTGTTGTCCAGCGCGCGGTACTTCTACTTCCAAGCGGACGGGTCGGTCGACACCACGCCGCCGGCAGCGATCTCGATGTCGCCTTTCGCCGGATCCGTGAACGTTCCCCTCAACGCCCACATCAGAGTCGCTTATCCCGCAAGCGATGTCGACCCGTGGTCCATCCGCAAGGAGAGCCTACGCTTGGAGGCGCTCGGGCACAACTGGCCGATCGGCAAGGTCACCCACGAGAGCGGTCAGACCTTCGATTTCGTGCCGCTCGAGGCGTTGCAGGAAGGCGCCGTCTACACAGCGACGCTATCTGGCGCCAGAGACTCCTCCGGCAACGTCGCTCAGCCGCTGACCTGGACGTTCCAAGCCGGTTCTCGACCGGACTTCAGGCCGCCTGAGTCTCGCTACAGGCCATACAGCGGCCTCGCCCCTGACTCCACCATCGTGATCCCGACGAACGAGCCTCTCGATCCGACGACGCTGCCGAGCGCTGTAGTGTGGCCGTCGTCCAGAAGCGAGCGAGTCGCAGGCGAGTTCACTCTCTCGTCTGACGGAACTGCGATTCTGTTCACCCCCGACCAGCCCTTCCAGGTGGGAACGAGCTACGACATCTACAGTCTCACGATCCAAGACCAGGCCGGAAACTCATACCACGGCGATCGGAGCTTCAGCGTGGGGTTCGAGCCAGACCTAACCGGTCCCACCGTCACCCAAACGTCGGTCCCGGAGGGGGCCCAGAACGTAAGCCTCTTCGCGCGCATCGAATTTACGCTCAGCGAGACGCCGGACCCGCAGTCCGTGGGAGCGTCAACGGTGCGCTTGCTCCGCGGGGGAACCGAGTTGCCTGTCTCTGCTGACGTCGAAAGCGGCGCCAGCAAGATCACCGTGGGCTGCAAATGCGCGCTCGAGCCGGGCGCGAGCTACACCATCGAGATACACGGAGTTCGCGATTTCGCTGGGAACTCAATCTTCCCTGCGTTCGTGCTGCACTTTACAACGCGGCCCGTCTATGACTTTTCGGCCCCGACGTTCTCGTACAACATTGGCGGCTTCAATGGCATGTTCCGCAACGTGGTCGCCAAGGTTCGCGCCAGCGAGCTGCTCAACCCGGCAACGGTGAATCCGAACACGATCTACTACCGGGTGGACTACGAGCCTTGGCCGAGCGCCGTGACCTGGGACGCCACGGAGAAGATCATCCGCATCTCTCCGCTGCAACCGCTTCCCGCAGGCTCTTCGGTAGAGGTCGTTGTCACATCCGGCGTCGAAGACCTGTATGGGAACTATGGCTACCAAAGTACTGCAACCTTTTCGACCGGCTCGGCCTTGGACGACGTCGACCCGCCGGTCATAACCGCCGTCAATCCGCCGGACGGCGCGATGAACGTCTCCGTCGATACTCCGATCTGGGTGCAGTTCAGTGAAAACTTTGATCCGTTCTCAGGAGGCCAGCCGGGGTATCGTTTGCTAGGGCCGGGCGGCATCGAGACGTCGATCAGCAATGGCCTTCTGCCGGATACGGCCTACACGATTTCGGTCCCAGCGGAAGGGACCGACTTCGCGGACTTGCCCTTTGCTGGCGCCCAGTTCACCTTCACGACAGGCAACGCATCCACGACGGATACGACGCCGCCGCGGGAGCTCAGCTTCTCTCCTGCCCCCGATGCGGTGGATGTGCCGCTGGACGCTGTGCTGGAGGTCGTCTTCAACGAGCCGGTCGTCATGACGACGACCTTCTCGCGCTGGACGGGCTGGGTCTGGTCCCCAGTCGAATTGATACGTTTGCCAACCGTCGATCAGACCCGCGCTCTTCTACAGCCCACGGAGCCGCTTCGGCCAGACTCTCGCTACCGGTTCTACTACAGCGCTCGAGACCTTGCGGGAAACTACTCGGCCGGCTCGAGCAGGCCCTATGAGTTCCACACGACTCCGGACTCTCCCGATGACGTACCGCCCCGCGTGCTCTCCGTCAATCCGCCGGACAATGCAACGGGCGTCGTCATTTCGGAGATCATGCTGGAGCTCTCTGAGCCCATCCAGTCAGCCACCGTCCGGCAGGGCGTGGAAGTATTCCAGGATGGCGCAACGCGCAGCTTCAGCTACTCGTACGCGGAAGGGGGAACGACGCTGTACCTGCGACCGTCGCTGCCGACCACAAGCATCGTCACCGTCGCTGTTTCTCCCGGGCTACTGGACTACGCGGGCAATCCGGCCGAACCGTTCGTCAGTCGCTACGAACCCGCTCCCGTCTCTTCTGTTGCTCGGGGCATAATCTCGGCCGTACGCCCAACGGGCGGCTCGGTCGGCGTGTCGAGCGCCTTCACGTTCTCGGTGTACTTGTCGCAGCCGATCGACCCCTCGACGGCGGCGGCGGCCGTCCGAGCGTCGGAAGACGGCGTGCTGATCGGAGGTTCCGTGGCGGTCTCGGCTAACCATCAGATCCTGCTGTTCACTCCCGACAGACCCTATGCCGCTGGATCGTCCGTACGACTCTTCATCGACCAGGCCACTCTCCGACGGGAATCGGGCGAGCCCTTTGGATCCTACATGTGGGCCTCGCAGTGCAAGGTGAAGGATGCGGAGTTCCGGCTCGTGTCGGGATCTCCCCTCACGCCCCGGCCGCGGAATACCGAGCTCACCTTCCGTTTCAGCGCCCCACTGGATCCGGCCTCGGTCGGAGCGGACTCCGTCCAACTCCGAGAGCAGAACCCGGCGCCGCTGACTTGGACGGTCTCCGCGGATGGACTGGAGTTGCGCGTGAAGCCGGTGCAATCGCTCGCCCCGCAAACAAGCTATCAGGTCTACCTGGGCGCTCTCCGGTCTCTGGACGGCCAGGAACTGGAACCACAGCTGAATTTCTACTTCTCTACGACCGACGAGCTTGCGACGCTCGCGCCGGCCGGCAGAGTCAGTCCGAGCGACGGCCTCGGCGAGGTAGGCGTCAATGCGCTCGTCCTGGCAATCTTCGACGGTCCCATCGAGCCGGCTACCGTCAACGAGCAGACCGTATATTTGATGCGCGGTTCCGAGATCATCCGCCCGTCGGCCATCGAAGTCTCCAACTCCTACGCAAAGAGCCGGCGGACGTTCGTGATCACGCCGGAAGCGCCGCTCGCGCCTTCGTCCGACTACCAGGTCGTGCTGGATGGCGTGCGGGACTTGGCAGGCAACCCCTCCCCTCCGGCTTCCGCCACTTTCCGAACCGGGACGGGAGCCGATTTGACAGGCCCTCAGCTCCTCGCATTTTCACCGCAGGGCGTCAGCGCACCGCGCAATACGACAATCGTCCTGCGGTTTGACGAACCGATCAATCCATTGACGGCCGAGCCCAGCGCCCTGATTCCTTACGTAGCGAGCCCCTCGTTCTCCGCGCTCCAGGACCCGGATGGACGCACCGTCTACCTCGTGCCCGACGCTCCTCTCGATGCGAACTCGACCGTCAGCGTCTGGTTGGAAGGCCGGATTCGCGATATGTCCGGCAATCTAGTCAGGTCGTATAACAGCCATGTCGGGATCTCCATTACAGACGAGATCGATACTACGCCGCCGACATTGACGTTCTCCCAGCCCGCGGACGGAGCGACGAACATCCCCATCAACGCAGGCATCGTGCTTGGATTCGACAGCCCCTTGGAAAGCAGCAGCTTGACGGACACAAATTTTCGGATTGAAAAGAACGGAGCGAGCATCCCGATCCGGGTCCGAGTTCTCAACGGCGGACAGACCGTCCTGCTGACTCCGGCCGCACTGTTCGATCCACTGACCACGTACTCTTGGACTGTCGAAAAGATGGTGGACCTGGCCGGCAATACCGGGATTTCGGGCTGGTCTGGCTCGTTCACGACCGGCTCCGCCGCCGTGCACACGGCGCCGACCCTGGTGGACTCAACGCCGACGACCGGGGCGGTCGGGATCGATCGGGACACACCTTGGATTCTGACTTTCGATGCGCCTATCAATCCCGCCTCGCTGTCGGTGCGCCCCAACCCTAGCGTTCCTACCGAGACCGAGGTGTCTCGAGATGGGAAAGTGGTGACCATTCGACCGGAGAGCCTGTGGCCGGCGCAGACCGACCTGCAATTGGTCGTGGACTACGAGGGATTGACGAACGCTTCGAGCCAGATCACGGTGACCGCCACGACGGGGCCCTGAGCAGCGGATCAAATGGCGGTCATCAGCGGAGCTCAGGCGCTAAGCGTCAGGCCAAACGAGCGAGCGGTGCACTTGCGTGCCGGCCCAGGCCCCGTCCCCGACCGCTAGCGAGAGGGAATGGGGAACGCGCGCCACGTCTCCGCAAGCGAAGACTCCCCGGATGGAGGTCTGTTTCGCCGGATCCGTCGCAATCTGCAGGCCCATCGGCGTTTCGCTGAGCGTGCACCCGATCTGCTCGGCGATCGGGCTGGCCGGAACGCAGCGCGGCGCGGTGAACAACCCAACAAACGACAAGCGCCTGCCGTCGGCGAGCGCCACGTCCGCCCGCCCTTCGATCCGCTCGATCAAGGCGTCTTCGATCGTCACGCGGCGGGCTTCGAGCGGCTTCCTCTCTTCCGAGTCGAGCTCCACGGCTGCGTTGGTCAAGAACGTCGTCTCGCCCCATTCCGACAAGAGCTCGGCTTGATGAACCGACGTCGGACCCGTCGCGATCACGCCGATCCGGCCTCGGCCGAGCTCGTAGCCGTGGCAGTACGGACAGTGAAAGACCGTCTTGCCCCAGCGCTCGGCAAGCCCGACGACCTCGGGCAGCACGTCCCGAACCCCTGTAGCGAAAAGCAGCCGTCGGCCGCGATGCGCGAGTCCGTCGGCCATCGTCACGGTAAAGGCGTCTCGCTCGCCCGCTGCGGCCACGGCCAGCCCTGCCTCCCACTGCAGCGTCGGATAGGCCTCGAGCTGCCGGCGCGCGGTGTCTGCGATGTCTCCCGGAGCGGCCCCGTCCTGTCCGAGAAAACCGTGGGAATGGCTGGTAGAGCGATTGCGGCGCTCGCCGGCGTCGATCACCAGCACGGATCGGCGCGCCCGAAGCAGCTGTAGAGCGGCGGCCATTCCGGAGTAGCCGCCCCCGACGACGATCACATCATGTTGCATGTTTAGACTTTCGTGGCCGCCAGTGGGCGGCTCAAGGCCAACCCCTTAGGATGACAATCGACGAGCCGCTTGCCAAACCCCCAACAACAGCCGGTGAGCAGCCGACGTAGGGAGAGCGAAGAACGCCGGATCGGAAAGGGGGGCCCGCTAGAGGGGTTGCCTGCGAAAGTTCGAAGCGGGTGCGGAAGTCCCAAGCAGAACTCCCAATCGCTTGGACAGGGCTGTAACTGGGGGGAAGGAATGGTCGGGGCGCCGAGATTCGAACTCGGGACCTCTTGCTCCCGAAGCAAGCGCGCTACCAGGCTGCGCTACGCCCCGACAAGGTCGCAATTCGTCCAGTATAGCGCAGTTTTCGGCGTTTTGGTTAGCGCCACTTGGCCCCCGCTTCATGCAGGTAGCTCACCAGGTCGCGGTGGCCCGAACGCGCCGCAAAATCCATCGGCCCCAGCCGCTCCTTGGGGTGCGTCAGGTTGACGTCCGCGCCGGCCTCCACCAGGGCTTTCACTACGTCGCCAAAGCCCCTGTCCGCCGCCAGGATCAGCGGTGTGGAGCCGTCGTACTGGCGGGCGTTCACGTCCGCGCCGGCGGCGATCAGGATGCGGACGACTTCCAGGCGCCCGCCGTGAGCCGCCCAGGTCAGGGCCGTGTCGTCGGCGTCGTCGCGCGCGTCGACCTTCACGCCGCGCTCCAGAAACGCGCGAATCGTCGCCGCGTCGCCCGCCTTCGCCGCCTCGAACCAAGCCGGGTCCGTGTACCGGCCCAACACCTTGAGGATCGTCTTCTGTACGCTTCGAGCTGCCAAATTCCAGGTTAGCAGCCGATCGACACTAGAATGGGAGCAGGCTCAGGAGCCGTTCCCATGACCCATTCCGAAGGTTTCCTCCGCATCGTTGACGACGCCAAGTCCCGCATCAAGGAGTGCACCGTCGAGGACGTGCAAAAGTATCGCCAAGCCGGCTCTGACTTCGTGCTCGTCGACGTCCGCGAGGATCGCGAGTGGAACGCGGCTCACGCAGCCGACTCCATCCACCTGGGCAAGGGCGTGATCGAGCGCGACGTCGAGGCCACGATCCCCGATCACTCCCGCAAGATCGTGCTCTACTGCGGCGGCGGCTACCGCTCCGCGCTGGCCGCCGACGCGCTGCAGCAGATGGGCTACACCGACGTCTACTCGCTGGCCGGCGGCTGGCGGGCCTGGAACGACGCAGGCATGCCCATCGAATCCTGATATCCTTCTTCCGCGACGGCCACGACCGCCGTTCCGATCATGCGGCCCCTCCTGCTCCTCTTCTTCCTCGCGCTGACCTCGTCGGCGGCCCCCCGTCCCAACGTCGTGCTGGTGTTGGCGGACGACCAAGGCTGGGGAGAGACCGGCTACCACGGCCACCCGCGGCTCCGGACGCCCGTCCTGGACGAGATGGCCGCCTCCGGGCTCCGCTTCAACCGCTTCTATTCGGCCGCGCCGAACTGTTCGCCCACCCGGGCCTCGATCTTGACCGGCCGGCACCCCAACCGCTCCGGGGTCTTCGCGCCGAATCACTCGACCCGGCCCGAAGAGATCACCATCGCGCAGATCCTCCGCCGGGCCGGCTATCGCACCGGCCACTTCGGCAAGTGGCACGTCGGCGCCGTCAAGGCGGCGTCGCCCACCAACCCCGCCCACATGGGCTACGAGGAGTACCTCGCCCACGACAACTTCTTTGAGATGAACCCGCCGCTGAGCCGCAACGGCGCCGATCCGACGATCATCCAGGGCGAGAGCTCGCAGATTTGCGTCGACGCCGCCGTCGAGTTCCTGCGCAAGGTCCGCGTCGAAGGCGACGCCCCCTTCTTTGTCACGCTCTGGTTCGGCTCGCCCCACAGCCCCTACAGCGGCCTGCCGGACGACGTGGCGCTCTACGCCGACGAGCCGGGCAAGGATCTGCGCCGCCGCTTTGCCGAGATCACCGCCATGGACCGCGCCATCGGACGCTTCCGCGAAGCTCTGCGCGAGATGGGCGAGGCCGACGATACCCTGCTCTGGTACACGTCGGACAACGGAGTCACCATCGAAGGCGTTCCCGAAGACCAGCGCGGCGGCCTGTTCAATGGCGTCTGGCGCGGCCACAAGGGCGATCTCTACGAGGGCGGCCTGCGCGTTCCGGCCATCATCGAGTGGCCCGCGGTCGTCGCCGAGCCGCGCTCCACCGACGTTCCGGCCGTGACCACGGACATGTTCGCCACGCTGCTCGGCCTGCTGGAGCTGCGGCATCCCGATCCGGACCGCCCGCTCGACGGCTGGGACCTTTCGCCGGTGATTCGCGGCGAAGCCGTCGCCGAGCGCCCCTCGCCCATCGGCTTCTGGCGCTACGACAAGGCTTCCGAGACCGGCAACGAGCGCTGGATGGACGCCGAGCTCACCCACGGCACCACGCCGACGACCCGGAATCCCGGCATCGACTTCGTCAACTACAAACACCCGGTGGCCAAGACCGAGGACTTCGGCGGCGTGGCCGCCTGGACCGGCAACCGCTACAAGCTCGTCCGCTTCGGCAGCAAGCCCCCGGAGCTCTACGACCTGCTCGCCGACCCCGCCGAGACCACGAACCTCGCCGCCAAGCAGCCCGAGCGCGTCCGCTCGATGCTCCAACAGTTGACGGACTGGCAGCGCTCGGTGGAAGTCAGCCTCACCGGCGCGGACTACTAGCGGCCCGCCGCCCCGCTGGACGCGACCCGTCCCGACCGCGTATCCTTGCGGCGGCCATGTCGTTTCGTATCCTCGTCGCCCTGCTTGCAGCCCTGCCCCTCGCCGCGCAGCCCGAAGCCTCGGACTCCGGCTTCAAGGTCACGTTTGGAGCCAAGGGCGCTCGCGTCGACGGGATGGCTTGGCACGGCGGCGTCGCCGACCCTACGCGGGTTCGCCGCGTGCTGGGCTGGCACCTCCACAGCGACGATCGCCTGCGCCCACCGAATCTGTGGGACGTGGAGCTCCAAAACGTCTACGGAGATGTCGCCGCCCCCGCCGTGCTGCTCGACCTGTTCGGCCCCGAGGCGAGGCCCGTGTCGCTGTTTACGCGCCGCGGCGACATCGAATTCACGCCCTCGGAGGTCCCCTACGGGACGTTGCTCCGTCCGCCGAACCACGCCGACAACGTGGCCGTCGAGCGCGTTCCCCTTCCGCTGAAGGTCTCCTCGAGCCAAACCGATGACGACTCCCCCGCCCTGCTGCGTACGCGCTCGGGAGAGTACTGGCTGGCCTGGGTCTCTTTTCACATGCTCGAGCGCGACGGCTTCTTCTACCAAGGCGCCGACGAGATCATGATCGCCCGCAGCCCCGACGGCCGGCGCTGGTCGCGGCCCGAGCCGCTCTCCGGGCCGGGCGACCACTTTCGCGTGGCCCTGGGCGAGGACGCCCGCGGCCGCATCTGGTGCGTCTACGGCGAGCAGGCCGAGCCCGGTACCGGCAACTTCAACCTCGTCGGCCGCAGCCTCGACCAAGGCCGCTGGTCGGAGCCTCGCCTGCTCACCGACGATCCCCGCCCCGACGCCTTCCACCGCATGGCCGTCGGCGCCGACGGCTCCCTGGCGCTGGTCTGGGCCGGCTTCCGCGACCACCCCCAAGGTGGCCGCCCGCAAGCGGACATCCTGTTGCGCCGCCTGACCGACGGCAACTGGGGACCCGAGATCAACGTCTCCCAATCGCCCGAGGATGACTGGGAGCCCTCAGTGGCGCTCGACGGCCAAGGCCGCGCCTGGGTCGCCTGGGACAGCTACCGCGGCGAACGGTCCTACGACATCTTGCTGCGCGAAGTCGAAGCAGGCCGCCCGGGGACGATCGTGCCGATCGCCGCCTCGCCTTTCGCGGAAATGCGCGCGGACGTCGCCGTCGACGGCCGGGACCGCGTCTGGATCGCCTGGGAGCAAGGCGGCGCCAACTGGGGCAAGGACACCGGGTACGAAAACCCCAACCACGGCATCTACCTCAAGCCCGGCGGAACCCGCATCTATCCCAACGGCCGCGCGGCGCGGCTGGCCGTCTACTCCGGCGGCAAGTTGCAGCAACCCGCCCAGGACCCGGCCGACGCCGCGCCGGACTTCCTCAACCGCCGGCTGTTCCAGAGCCCCCGGCTGACGGTCGACGCCGAGGGCCGCGTCTGGGCCCTCCTACGCCACCAGTGGCGCGCCGCGGGCCGCTGGGGCGGCCACCTGTTTGACTTCTACGCCACCACCTGGACCGAGAACGGCTGGATCGCGCCGATCTTGCTGCCCGGCTCCACCGGCCGGCAGGATACCGTCATCGCCGCCGTCCCCGGCCCCGAGTCGGGCCTCACGCTGGCCGTCGTCGGCGACGGCCGCACCCTGCCGGTTCCGCTGCCTCGCCGCAACGACGTCTCCACGCTGACGCTGGACGCCCGCCGCCTCGGCTCGGCCCCTGCCGACGTCCCGTTGAAGGACTTCCAGGCGCCCGCCTCTCCGCCCAACTTCTCGGCCACCCACCCCAACGAAGCCGCCGACCTGGCCCGCATCCGCGAGCACCGCCACCAGGCCGAAGGCCGCACCTGGAAGATCGTGCGCGGAGACCTGCACCGCCACACCGAGACCTCCATGGACGGAGCCACCGACGGCACTCTCTACGACGTCTACCGCTACGCCCTCAACGCCGCCGAACTGGACTTTCTGGGCCTCAGCGACCACAACTACGGCCAATGGCTCGACACCGACGAGCCCGGCGACCCGCAGTCCGACAGCGAATACGAGTGGTGGCGCCAGCAGAAGGCCGCCGACCTGTTTCACGTCCCCGGCCGCTTCACACCGCTCTACGGGTACGAGCGCACCACCAACTTTCCGCTCGGCCACCGCAACGTCTTCCACGCCCGCCGCGGCGTCTTCAGCCTGCAAGTGCCCAAGCTCAACATCCGGGAGCGCCCCGAAGCCCTCGCCGGCGACCCTCCCAAGCTGTGGTCCTACCTGCGCCAAACCGGCGGCATCGGCATCCCGCACACCACCGCCACTTCCATGGGCACGGATTGGAACCGCCGCGACGACGAGGTGATCCCCGTCACCGAGATCTACCAGGGCGATCGCAATTCCTACGAGACCCAGGGCGGCCCCCGCTCGGCGCTACCCGAAGACCCCGGCCCCGGCCAAGGCGGAATCAACCCGCACCAGAACGGCCTCGTCTGGAACGCTCTCGGCGCCGGCTACAAGATGGGTTTCATCGCCTCCAGCGACCACTACTCCACTCACATCTCTTACGCCAACCTGATCGTGCCCGACGGCGTGACGACGCGCGAAGACCTGCTCGACGCCATCCGCAACCGCCGTAGCTACGCCTCGACCGACAACATCGTGGTGGACTTCCGCGCGGCCGGCGGCCAACAAGGCGCGGTGATCGAAGCCTCCGCCGCGCCGGAGCTCCAGATCCTCATCGAGGGCACCGCGCCGATCCAGAAGGTCGAAATCATCAAGAACAACCGCGTCCTCTACACTCGCCCGGGCGAAGGACAGAGCCGGCTCCAGTTCAGCTTTCGCGATCAGGAGTTCGCGAACCTCACCGTCGGCCCCACCGCGACCGTGCGGGACTGGGACCGCCCGGAGACCGGCGTACGGCCGCGCCCGCGGGTCCCGGAGCGCTACTACTATCTGCGGATCGTCCAGAGCTACAGCGCCGACGAGCCCGACAAGCCCGGCGAGGTCGCCTGGTCGTCGCCGATCTACGTGCGCGGCCGGTAGCCCGACCCTTCCGCCGTGCCCTGGAACCGTCGATCAGATGGTTGACCGCCATGGACTCAGCTCTTTCGCGGTGGCCTTCGGCGGGGGCTACCCGCCACAATGAAGGTCAGCGACGCGCCCGAGTCGCTGCAAGCCTGGCCCGCATGGACCGTCCCATCCCTTTCACGCTTGAAGCGGCGACGCAATCCGTCCGCCTCTTTCTGCTCGCCTCGCAAGTCCATTTGTTCTACTGGCTCCGCCGTCGCTTGCAGGACCGAGGCGTGCGCCGGGCGGCCTGGATCGCGGGCGGCGTCGCCGGCGCGGGCGCCTTTTTGCTGCTGCTGGGGGACATGTATCCCATCCCCCTGGGCCGTCAGCCGAGCTGGTGGCGCTTTGTGGCCGACGTTTGGACCGCCGGGGCGTTCGTGGCCTACGCGCTGCTGCTGTCCGGCGGGTTGCTGCTGCACTGGCGGCGCAAATCCGCCGCCCGCGGCGCGCCGGACGCGGCGCCCGCCGCCGACCGAATCGTCCCCGAC
This sequence comes from Acidobacteriota bacterium, assembly GCA_016125275.1. GTDB lineage: Bacteria > Acidobacteriota > Terriglobia > Bryobacterales > UBA6623 > RI-231. Next base: position 76,842 of record WGMB01000016.1, read on the forward strand.
CCGCCCGCGCCCGAGCGCCGCCGCTTCGTCGAAGCCGCCGCGCTGTCAGCCGTCGCAGCCCCTCTGGCCGTGGCCGGCTACGGCACCTTCATCGGACGCAAGCGCTTCGAGCTCCGTGAAGTCCCGATCGCCATCCCGAACCTTCCCGCCGACCTGGAAGGCCTGCGAATCGCGCAAATCACCGACATCCACGCCGGTCCGTTCCTCACGCGACGCGAGCTCGAAGTCGCCGTCGCCATGGCCAACGAGACCAAGCCGCATCTGGCGGTCGTGACCGGCGACGTCATCACCCAAGAGGGCGATCCGCTGGAGAGCTCGCTCGACGCGCTCGGCGGCCTGCGGGCCGACTCCGGCGTGTGGGGCTGCATGGGCAACCACGAGGCCTTCGCCAAGTGCCTCCAGCTCACCGAGCGCTACGGGCGAAGCCGGGGCATCCAGTTCCTGCGCCAGGGCGCGGAGACTCTACGTTTCGGCGACGCCCTGCTCAACCTCTCCGGCGTGGACTACCAGCGCAAGAACAGTCCCTACCTGCAGGGCGCCGAACGGCTGCTCAATCCGGCCGCCGTCAACCTGCTGCTTTCCCATAATCCCGATGTCTTTCCGGTAGCCGCGGAGCTAGGCTATGATCTGGTGATCTCCGGGCACACGCATGGAGGGCAAGTTACGCTGGAAATCGTGGAGCAATCGCTGAATGCGGGCCATTTCTTTACGCCCTACGTGGTGGGCCAGTATCAGCTCGACCGCTCCAACCTGTACGTCAGCCGGGGGGTTGGGTGCGTCAACCTGCCCATGCGCATCGGCGCTTGGCCCGAGATTACATTGCTCACCCTGCGCAAAGCTTGAGACCGAATGCGGTATTTGATTCTCAGTGATATTCACGCCAACCTCGAGGCCCTGGAAGCGGTCGTGGAAGAGGCTCGGGGGTCCTACGACGAGGTCGTCTGCCTGGGAGATCTGGTGGGCTACGGCGCGGACCCCAACGCCGTCACCGACTGGGTGCGGAGCAACGCCGCGCACGTCATCCGCGGCAATCATGACAAGGCTTGCTGCGGACTGGAAGAGCCGACGCTGTTCAACCCCATGGCGCGCTTTGCGGTGGAGTGGACCTACGACAAGCTCACGGACGACAATCGCCGCTGGCTGCGGGATCTGCCGCAGGGCCCGCTCGACGTCGGCCCTTTTCTGATGGTCCACGGCTCTGTGCTCGACGAGGACGAGTACATTCTGGACTCGCGCGACGCCGCCCAGCAGTTTCCCCACATGTTCGAGCGCTTGGTCTTCTTCGGGCACACCCACGTCCAGGGCGGCTTCTTCCTGCGCTCGGTCAACGGCCAGCCCGCCGAGGGCGAAGCCTCTCCCGAAGGGCTCGAGTTCCGCAAGGGCGACTCGCTGATGGTCAACCCCGGCTCGGTCGGCCAGCCGCGAGACTACCTCTGGACCGCCGGCTACGCCGTCTACGACACAGAGGCCCGCAGCGTGGTCTACCACCGCTGCCCTTACCCTCTGCAGGAAGCCCAGGACAAGATCGTACGGGCCGGCCTGCCGCAGTCTCTGGCCGATCGGCTCGCCGTCGGACGCTGAGGAATCGCTTCATGTTCTCGATGCCGCTCGGCGAAGGCCTCGAGCTGCGGCTTTTGGAGCCGCGGCACGCTGAGGAGGTCTTCGAGGCCGTGGACGCCAATCGCGAGCGTCTGCGCGAATGGCTGCCCTGGGTGGACCACGCCCGCTCTCCGAACGATACGCGCGGCTTCCTGTCGATGCAGATGGCCCGTTTGGCGCATGGTGAGGCGATGACGGCTGGGGTCTGGGTCGACGGCCTCTTCGCCGGCGTCGTCGAAGGCCGTCTGGACTCCGAGCGCTCGGTCATGGACCTCGGCTACTGGCTGGCCCGCAGCTTCGAAGGCCGCGGCGTGATGACCCGCGCCTGCCGAGAGCTCCTGCGCTACGCCTTCGAGGACCTCCGCTACGCCCGCGTCGAGTTGCGCTGCGCCACCGAGAATCAGCGCAGTTGCGCCGTCGCCGAGCGGCTCGGCATGCAGCTCGACGGCGTGCTGCGCTCGGCCATGCCGCTGCGCGATCGCCGCCTCGACCTGCGGGTCTACTCCTTGCTCGCCGCCGACTGGAAAGCCCGAGGCGCCTGAAATCCGCCTGCACGTTCCGGCCCTTCGGAACGTTGAGACTTTTAGGAGGACCGAATGATGCGTCGTTTCCGCCTCGTTGTCGGTATTTTTTGGATCATGAGCGCAACATCCTCAGCCGCCGACCTCAACGTCACCCGCGTAACCCTTTATAAACACGGCGTCGGATACTTCGAGCGCGCCGGAGACATCCCGGCCGGCGAGTCCGCCACGCTCCAATTCCAGGCCGAGGAGATGGACGACGTCCTCAAGTCGCTGACCATCGAGCAGCGCGGCGGCGAAGGCGTCTCCGCCGTCCGCTACGACTCGAGCGATCCTCTGTCCAAGCGCCTGGAGGTCTTCCCCTTCCGCCTGGGCGACAACATCTCGCTCTCGGCCGTGCTCGACCAGTTCAAGGGCGCCGAGGTGACGCTGCAGATCGGCGGCCGCGAGGTCGCCGGCCGTATCGTCAGCGCGCGCACTCTGCCGGCCACCCAGAACGAATCGGGCCAGGAGCAGCTCGTGCTGCTGGCCGACGGCGCCCTGCAGACCGTCGACCCCTTCGCTTCCGCCGCGATCCGCTTCGCCGACCCCAAGATCCAGACCCAGTTCAACGACTACCTCTCGGTCCTGTCGCGGTCGCGCAACACTGACAAGCGCACCGTCACCATCGAATCCCAGGGCGGCGCAGCCCGCATCGCCGCCGGCTACATCACGCCCACGCCAATCTGGAAGAGCAGCTACCGCCTGATCTTCGACAAGGAGCCGCAGCCGCTGCTCGAAGGCTGGGCGATCGTCGACAACACCTCCGGCGAGGACTGGGAGAACGTCCGGCTGTCGCTGGTCTCCGGGCTGCCGGTTTCGTTCATCAACCGGCTCTACGAGCCGCGCTACCTGCAGCGGCCCGTGGTGCAGTTGGCCCAGGACCGCGCCTGGGCGCCGAAGATTCACGGCGGCGCCATCGAGGAGCCCGAATCCGACATGGCGCTCGCCAAGGCGATGCCCGCGCCTCCGCCGGCTCCGATGGCGGAGGCCCGCGCCTACCGCCAGAGCGTCGTCGGCGCCGTGGGCGGCTACGCCGGAGCGGCCATGGCCGACGAAAGCTTTCGCAACGAAATCTCGTCCACCGTCGCCGCCACGGCCGTCAAGGCCGAGCTCGGCGACCTGTTCGAGTACGCCATCGACCACCCGGTGACCATCCGCAAGTCCGAGTCCGCGATGCTGCCCTTCTTCCGCGAACGCGTGCAGGCCCGCCGGCTCTACATCTACGACGCTGACAACGGCTCGCAGCACCCCCTGCGCGCCGCCGAGATCACCAATTCCGCCGGCGCCACCCTCGACGGCGGCGCCATCACCGTCTACGACGCCGGCGCCTATGCCGGCGAAGCCCTGGTGGAGACCATCAAGGCCGGCGACAAGCGGCTGATCAGCTACGCCGTCGACCTCGGCACGCGCATCACCACCGCCTTCGACTCCTCCTCCAAGCTCCAGAGCGAGTTCCACTTCCGCCGCGGCGTCATCACCACGAAGGTTGCTCAGCGCGAGGTCAAGACCTTCACCATCCGCAACGTCGACCCCAACGCCAAGAAGATCATCCTCGAGCACCCCGTCCGCCCCGGCTACAACCTGCTCAGCGCCAAGCCGGCCGAGACCACCGCGGACGCCTACCGCTTCGAGGTCGACGTCGAGCCCAACGCGACCCGCAAGTTCGAGATCGTCGAAGAGCGCGTCTACTCCCAACAGCAGGCCGTCACCAACATGAGCTACCAGCAGTTGCTCTCGTGGGTGAACAACAAGGACCTCAGCGCCGAAGGCCGCCAGCAGCTCGAGCGCATCGCCGCCCTCAAGCGCCAGATCGCCGACGCCGAGGCCCAGCAGCAGAACGTGGAGCAGGAGGTCGGCTCCCTCGATCAAGACCAGAACCGCCTGCGCAGCAACATCTCCACCCTGCGCTCCGTTCCCGGCCAGGAGCAGCAGGTGCAGCAGTACTCGCAACGGCTCTCCGCGCAGGAGACGCGCCTGATCGAGTTGCGCGACCAGCAGGCGACGCTGCGCAACCAGACGGCGCAGCTTCAGACCCAGCTCAACAACCTCATCGAAACGATGGAGTTCTAGCAGCGCAGCTCTTCGCAACCCGGCGGAACCCCGAAGGCCCAGACCCAGGGGTTCCGCCCGCTCTTCCGCCGGACCCGCTGCTACACTGGGCTCGTTGCGCAGCGCCGCCCAGCGCCGCGGCGTCTCCGATCCGGTCGCGATCAGAGACCTCCTGGAGAGTTTTCTCCGCGCCTGCCGTCAGCCGGCCGTCTACGAGCCGGGCGAGGAGCCCATCCCGGTCGAGGCCGACAATCACTCCCTCGCCGCCCGCCCCAACGGTTGCCTGCTCGAAATCTGGGGCCCGGCCGGCTCCCTCACCCGCCGCGTCACCGCCGTCGTCTCGGAAACCAAGCAAGGCCTCGAGCTGCTGGTGCACCGCTTCGGCGGCCGCGAAGGGACGCTCTGGATGGTGGACCTGGAGCGGCAGTCGGCGCGCTTTGACGCCGCCGCCCAAACCCGCCAGTTCGCCAAGGCCCTCGAAGGCTTCGTGGCCCGCGCTCTGCCCGCCGCGCGCCTCCAGGAGCTGACCGTCGGCGCCGACCTGGAGCGCTCCCTTTCGGCGGTCTACCCGCGCGGAATCCTGGTCGAGGACGGTCGCCGTTGGGCTTTCCTGGCGAGTCCCCCGGCCGCCGGCGCCGCAGGGGCTGACGGCGCTCTGGCGTTCGGGCTGCTGTGGCTCGATGCGCTGCGCCGCTCCCGCCGCGGCCAGGCCGTGGCCGGGCTGGCGCTCTGCCTGCCCCGCCCCCACGTGGCGGTGACGGCAGCGCGCTTGGCCTGCCTCGATCGAGAGCTCGCCTCCTACCGGCTGTTCGCGCTGGAGGGCCGCGGGCTCAAGCCGGTCGATCCGCACGATCACGGCAACCTCTCCTCCGAGCTGCCCGTCTGCTTCCCGCCGGCCGTGCCGGACGGCCCCACCGCCCGCCTCTTCGAGGCCCTGCGGCGCGAAGAAGGCGTCGCGGTCACCCCGCGCCCGGACGGCATGCTGACGCTCCACGTTCGCGGTCTGGTCGTCGCCGAGGTCGGCCACCGCCTGGCGACTTTCGGCCTCGCTCGGCAAACCCCTCTGCGCCCCGGGAACCTCGACGAGGCGCTGCGGCTGATCCGAGAGATCGCCGAAGTCCGTCGGCCCGAGGCTGCCGCCCGCAACCACGCTCTCTACAACCTGTATCCCGAGCTCTGGCTCGAAGCGCAGGTCCGAGCCGATTCCCAGGCCCTCGACCCGTCCTTTCGCGTTCAACCGTGGTACAGCCGCACGCCGGCCACGCTCGGCGGCGACCGGGGAGTGCTGGACCTGCTGGGCATCGACCGCGACGGCCGCTTGGCGGTCCTGGAGCTGAAGACCGAAGAGGAGCTCCGCCTGCCCATCCAGGCGCTCGACTACTGGCTCCGCGTGGAACGACACCGCCAGCGCGGGGATTTCTCGGCCAAGGGCTTCTTTCCGGGCCTGGCCATCGCGGACGCCCCGGCCCGCCTGATCCTGGTCGCCCCGGCCCTGAAGTTCCACCCCCAGACCGAGACGCTGCTGCGCTGGCTCCATCCGCGGATTCCGCTCGAACGCATCGGCTTGACGGCCGATTGGAGGAACCGCCCGGCGCCCGTTTTTCGGGCCGTTGGGGCTGACGCTCCCGGCTCAAAAGGCGTCCCAAGCCCGATCCGCCCAGATCTTTGATCATGAAGGCCTTGCGGGATTGGTCTTTTCCTGGCAGAATTCCTAAAACGACCTGCCATAGTCGCTCATTATTGGTAACATTCAGGAGTCGCGCTTCGTCGGAATAAGGGCGCGTCAAAGGGCTGACTTGCCGGTCTCAATCAGGTGGATGTGGTCTTGATCAGGTCCTAGCCTGTGGCCGAAGGTAGGCGGACCCTGGCGGCTAAAGCTTCGCCCAAGCGCCAAGCGGGGAGTCCTAGAGAACGATGGATGTGATTGCGATCATCAATGAGTTGCGCAAAGAACTGGAGCGCATCGACGGGCTGATCATCGCCCTCGAGAGCTTGCAGGCCGGTCGGCGTCGCGGTCGTCCGCCGAAGGCTTTGCAGCAGCTTCGCGCCGGAGCTATTGCGCAAGAGAGCCCCGCCGCCCGCAGGGCCGCCAAGGCTGTCAAGAAAGCCGGCAAGAAAGGCGCGCCCAAAGCCGCGAAAAAAGTCGCTAAGAAGAAAGCCGCCGCCAAGAAGAAATCCGCGCCTCAGGCCTCCGACTAGTAGACCGGGGCGCCGTAGGGGACTAGAGTCGGTACACGCTCGGCGGAGTCGAGCCCCACGATTTTCCAGGCGCCCTCCACCTTCTCCAGGTACACCAACTGGGCTTCATTGCGGTCCGCGTACACGTACTCGACCCGCACGCGCACCCGTGTGTCCGAAGCCTGCTCGGGCTCGTTGATGGCGATGCCCTTGATCTCCCGATTGCGGTCGCGCAGGTATTTGGCGAAGCCCTCCGGCGTCATCTCATCGCGGCTCTGCTCGAGCCTGCGCGTCATCTCGCCCGCATAGCAGTCGATGTAGCCGGCAACATCCCCGTCGCGCGCCGCGTCGAGCATGGCGTAGATGGCGTCTCGCGGCGCGGGCTCCTTGGCGGACCGGGGGCTCAGCACGCTGGCCCCCGCCGCACCGGTCGGCAGCTCCCAGCCGGCGTTGCGGCCGGCCACGAACGCCACCACGCCGACGAGCAGCGCCCCGGTAAGCAGCTTGGCCTGGGTTTCCTTGCGCATGCGCTCGCCGCCCCGTCCTTTATTGCTCGACCTTGTCGAGCGCTCCGGCGCGCGCCTTCTTCTTGCGGATGAGCGTCAAGTCCAGATTGCCGTCGTCGCCCACAATCGTCTTCTCCATCCGCGGCAAAATCTCTTCCATCGTCTCCAGGTAGATGCGGCTGCGCGTGACGGCCGGATTGCGGCGATATTCGGCGGCCAGCGCCGTGAACCGGGCGGCGTCGCCCTGGGCGCGGTTGACGGCCCGCTCCTTGTAGCCCGCGGCCTCTTCGATTAAGCTGCGCGCCTCGCCGCGCGCCCGCGGCGTAATGTCGTTGGCGTAGCCCTCGGCCTCGTTGACGATGCGCGCGGCGTCGGCCCGGGCGCTCGCCACGTCGCGAAAGGCGTCGGCAGCTTCCGGCGGCGCGGTCACGCTTTCGATGTTCACCGTCTGCACGCCCACGCCGAGGCCGTAGGTGTCCAGCAGGGCCTGCGCGCGCTGGCGCACAATCTCCTGGATCGCCACCTTCTCCGTCGTCAGCACTTCGTCGACGGTCCGCGCCGCGATCTGGCGCCCCAACTCGGCTTCCACCGCGTTGAGCACCGCTGCGCTCACGTCCGCGGCCTGAAACAGGTAGTCCGTCGGCCGCGCCACGCTGTACTGCACGATCGTCCGCACCTGGATGATGTTCTGGTCGCCGGTCAAGAACTGCGCCAGCAGCGGATCGGCCTGCCCCACCACGTTGTCCGCGACCTCGCCGCCCACCACGGCGCGCTGTAGCTGACGCACCTTCACGCGGTAGACGCCGCCGGCCGGCCAGGGCGCGTTGTAGTGGATGCCCGGCATCACGCGCTCATCGGCGACAGCGCCAAACAGCGTCGTCACGGCTTGCTCGTCCGCCTGCACCAGGTACAGTCCCGACAGCAGCCACAGCCCCACGATCCCCAGGACCACATTGCGCCGCGTGAGGCCCTCCCGCCAGGGCGGCCCCTCGAGGTGCGCGGGACGCGGCTCCCGCGGCGACGGGGCCGGCGGCGGCGACGCAGGCGGAGCGGTCATGCTCATCGCGCCTAGCGCCCCTCCGTCAAGAGCTTCAGCAGCTCGGAATCCGCGCTCAGAATCACCGTCGTATCGGCGTCCAAAGCCTTGCGATAGGTCTCCAGCGTGCGCGTGAGCTGGTAGAACTGCTGGTTGCCCGAGTACGCGTTGCCGTAGATGCGGGCCGCCTCGGCGTCGCCGGCGCCCTTGGTCTCTTCCGCCTCTCGGTAGGCGGCCGAGAGGATCTCTTCCTTGCGGCGGTCCGCCTCGGCCCGGATCTGCAGCGCCTGCTCTTCGCCCTCGGCGCGGTACTGCCGGGCGATCCGTTCGCGCTCGGCCCGCATGCGGGCGTACACGCTCTGCTTGTTCTGCTCGGGCAGGTTCAGCCGCTTGATGCGCACGTCCACCACGTCGATGCCGTACTGCTCCAGGGCCTTGGCGCCGGTGGTCTCGGTCAGCCGGTCGAGCATCTCCCGCGACTGCACTTCTTCCGGCGTCGGCGCGATCAGGTCCTCCAGATCGTGCCGGCCCATTTCCGCGGCCAAGCCGGCCCAGGCGATGTCATGCAGCCGCATCTCGGCAGCGTCCGGGTCGCCCACCGTCTGCACGAAGGTCACCGGGTCGGAGATCTTCCACAGCACATAGCTCTCGATCACCAAGTTTTTCTTGTCCCGCGTCAAGAACTCCGAACGGGTCGGGTTGTAGACCCTCAGGCGATTGTCGAAGTAGCTCGCCGACTCCCAAAAGCCCTTGAAGTGCAAGCCGGCCTCGGTCGTCGTCCGCACCGGCGCGCCGAAGCGCGTGATCAGCACGAACTCCGTCTCCCGCACCGTATAGAACGTCCGCCACAGCAGCACCAGGCCCAGCAGGATCAGCCAGAGCTTGCGATTGCGCCCCACGAAGCCCGCCCAATCGAACGGCTCGTGACGGTGATCGTGGTCATGGTCGTGGTGATCGTGGCTATGGCCGTGGTCATGGCTGTGGCCGTGATCCTGATGGTCGTGCTGGTGATCGATGTGATCGTGCATCGCCTAATCCCTACTCTTCCCGCGGCTCGGCGGGAAACGCCGGCGGCGGCTGCTGCATCCGGGCCCCTGCCGGAGCCAGCGTCACGCTGTCTTCCAACTGCCAGAGCTGACGCCGGCCGCGGCCCTTGTCGAGAATGATCTTCGAGCGGCCCGGCAGGACCTGCTCCATGGTTTCCAAGTACAGCCGCGTCGCAGTCGACTCCGGAGCCTTGCGGTACTCGGCTTCGAACTGCGTGAAGCGAGCGGCGTCGCCCTCGGCGCGGCTCACCCGGCCGGCCTTGTAGCCCAGCGCCGTCAGCAACTGCGCCTCGGCCTGACCGCGAGCCAGCGCGGTCTGCTCGTTGCGGTAGCCCTCAGCCTCATTGATCAGCCGATTCTTCTCTTCCTGCGCCCCGGCGACCTCGCGGAACGCATCCACGACCTCCACCGACGGGTGCACGTCCTGCACGCGCACTGACAGCACCTCCGCGCCGGTGTGATAACGCTCCATCCGGGCGCTCAGCTCCTTCGTCGCGCGCTCTTCCAGGCCCCTGCGGTCGACCGTCAGCATCGCGTCCAGCGGCATCTGGTTCACGACCGTATGCAGCGCCGACTCCGCCGCCACCCGAATCGTCGTCTCCGGGTCGAGCTGCTCAAAGAGATACTCGTCCGGCTTGACCAGGCGGTAGTGCACCACGGCCGTCAGCTCGATCATGTTCTGGTCGCCGGAGAGCATCAGCGACTCGGACTCCTCGGGCTGAATCCGTCCGCCGCGGTGCTGCACATTCCACTCGTAGGCGGGCGGCTCGTTGTATTCGCCCGAAGGGACCGTGCGGAAACCGATCTCCACGGTGCGGATGCGCTTGCTCTCGATGCGCTGGAGCGTATCCACCGGCCACGGCAGCTTCCAGTTCAGGCCCGGCTCCCGGTACGGCAGCACCTTGCGGCCGAAGCGCTCGACCACGCCGGTCTCGGCCGGCCCCAGCACGAAAGTCGCCGTCGAAAGCCACCACAGCCCCAGCAGCGCCAAGCCCGGACGCACCATCTGCCGCCGCCGCTCCCAGAGCCAAGCGAAGCCCGCCGCCGGGTCCAGGTGGCCGAGCCCGTGCACGAAGCGCCGCCACATCCGGCCCAAGCCCGTCCAGGCCCACAGCCGCTCCCACCGTGACCGGCGTCCCTTCGGCCGTTCCACGCGCAGCAGCCGCACCGAATTGAGCATCACCAGGATCGAGGAGATCTGGTGCACCAGCGCGCCCATCGCCGGCCCCAGGCTGCCGATCGAGGCGAAGTAGACCGAGATGGCGTTGACCAGGCCGGCGAACAGGATGATGTTCTGCCAAACCACTGAAACCGTCTCGCGGCTGACCTCGAAGAGCTTCGGGAGCTTCTCGACGGTCGCGTTCAGGTCGACCACGTCGGCGGCTTCGGCGGCGATATCCGCCCCGGAGCCCGCAATCGCCACGCCCACATCGGCGGCGGCCAAGGCGGGCGCGTCGTTCACGCCGTCGCCGATCATGGCGACCTTGCGGCCCTGGAGCTGGAGTTGCTTGATGCGGTCGAGCTTCTGCTCGGGCAGCAGCTCGGCCTCCACGTGCTCGATGCCCGCCTCGCGCGCCATCGCGTCGGCCGCCTTGCGGCGGTCGCCGGTCAGCAGCACGATGCTCTGCACGCCGAGGTCTTCGAGCGCATGCACGGCCTCGTGGACGCCCGGCCGCAGCGTATCCCGCAGCAGCAGCGCGCCGACCAGCTCGCCGTCAGCCGCCACCAGCACGGCCGTGGCGCCGGCTCGGTCGGCCTCGTCGAGCATCCCCTGCTCCACCTCTACGCCGTGGTCGCGCAGAAAGGCCTCGTTGCCGGCCCGCACGCGGCGGCCCTGGTAGAGGCACTCTGCGCCGCGTCCGGCCACGACGCGGGCCTCGTCCGCGCCCTCGAAGTGCAGGCCCTTGTCCCGCGCCGAGGCGACGATCACACGCGCCAAGGGGTGATCCGAACCGGCCTCCGCCGCCGCGCCCAGCCGCAGCGCGTCGTCCTCGGTGTGGCCCGGCCCGGGGATCGTCTTCACCACCCGGAACTCGCCGGTCGTAATGGTGCCGGTCTTGTCGAAGACCACCGTGTCGATCGACGCGCCGGTCTGCAGCGTCGCGCCGCCGCGCACCAGAATGCCGCGCCGAGCCAGTCCGCCGATGCCCGCGACCATGGCCGCCGGCGTCGCCAGAATCAGCGCGCAAGGGCAGGCCACGATCAGCACCGCCACCGCCCGGATCACGCCGTTCTCCGGGCTGAAGTACCAGGTCAAACCAGCAATCAGCAGGATCGCCGGCAGAAAGAACTGCGCGTAACGGTCGGCCTGCCGAACCACCGGCGCGCGATGGTTGCGGGCCTCCTCCACCAGCTTGATCAGCCGCGCCAGGGTGGACTGCTCGGCCGCCATCGTCACGCGGATGCGCAGCAGCCCATGGCCGTTGAGCGTCCCGGAGAAGACTTCGTCCCCGGGGCCCTTGTCCCGCGGAACCGACTCGCCCGTGATCGGGCTCTCGTCCACGCTGGAGTCGCCCGCCAGGACCACGCCGTCGGCGGCTATGCGCTCGCCCGCCCGCACCAGAATGATGTCGTCGGGAATCAGGTCCTCGACGTGCGCCCGGACCTCTCGGCCGTCACGCAGCACCGTGGCGTGGCGCGGGAGCTGATCCACGAAGCGGTGGATCGCCGCCTCGGTGCGGCCGGCCGCCCAGGCCTCCAGGCCCTCGCCGACCAGCATGATGAACATCGCCTCGGCGGCGGCCAGGTACTCGCCCACCAGCGTCGCGGCGAAAGCAGCGATCACGATCGCCAAGTCCGCGGAGATCTTGCGATCGAGCAGATCGGAGATCGCCCGGTAGAAGGTCTTGTAGCCGGCGATCAGGGTCAGGAACAGCGCGGTGTCGATCCCGAACAGGGTGTCGAACCAACCCGTGAAGTTGAGCAGGAGCAGGACTCCAACCAGCGCGGTGAAGCCTACGTACTTGACCCGCGCCCGGCGATCCTGGTTGATCGCGTGATCTTCGCTGACGACGTGCACGACTTAGCGCTCAAGGGTAGCAGACCGCTCCGGGCCTTGGCTCAGCGCGGAAAGATGTCCGCAACCGGCAGCGCCCACTCCCCCAAAATGTCAGGAAAGTCGAGCGTGGAGCCCTCTTCGAGGCAACGGCTCGTCCCATCCGGCCGGTAAACCCAAACGGTCCGCGTTCTGGGGTAGACGGTCACCACGGCCTTCGTTCCGGCGGCCAGATACTGGCGCACCTTCAACTCCAGCTCCGAGGCGGACTCCGACGGCGAGACGACCTCCATGGCGATCGTCGGCGCCCCGCGGAAGAACGCCTCCGCCGGTTCTTTTTCCAACAAATCCGTCGCAAGGAACGCCACATCCGGCTCCCTCAGCGTGGGAGGGTCCTCGGATAGGACGAAGCCCGGCTCCAAGAAGACCTCGCCGAGGGCCCGGCCCCGGATGTAGTCGCGGATCGCATCGCGCAACGTGTGCTGAATCCGCGTATGCAGAAAGTGAACCGGCGCCATCGTAACCAACTCTCCACGGTCCAGCTCATACCGCACGCCGTCCTCGTGCGGCATCGCCGCCAAGGCTTCCAGGCTGATTCCGGTGGCCGTCGCCATCGTGCTCAGTATACGCTCGCCCCCGGGCACGACGGCTCGTCGATGCGCCGCCGGTCCGCCTCCACCTCTTCGAACCAGGCCTCCAGCTCGCCCAGCATCCGGCGCACCCTATCCGGGTCGGCGGCGGCCAGATCGTTGCGTTCGCCCGGGTCCGCCGACAGGTCGTAGAGCTGCGGCGGCTCCGGCTCGAGCTTCTTCAGCCGCGGAACCGGCAGCACCTCGGTGATCGCCGACGGATCCTCCTTGTGTTTCAAATCCGCCTCGACAAAAGCCTTCGTGCGGAGCTCGTCCTCAGGCGACAGGCACAGCTCCGGCTTGAAGAACCGCGTGCCCGCGATCATCGGACGCACCAGCTTCCAGTCGCCGTCGCGCATGGCCGCGTTCGTGCCGATGTCCGGTGCGTAGAAGTTGAACTGCCAAAACCGAGGCGGCGCCTGCCCTGGCGTCTCGCCGCACAGCCCGGCCGACAGATCACGGCCGTCCAGCGGCAGCTCGCCCGCCCGCTCCACGCCCGTCATGGCCAGCAAAGTCGGCAGCCAGTCCGTAAAGTGCGCCAGCTCGTCGGACATCCGTCCGCCCTCGATCCGCCCCGGCGCCCGCACCACCATCGGCACGCGGATGCCGCCTTCGTACACCCAGCCCTTGCTGCCCTGCATCCCGGCGTTGAAGCGCTCGTTGAAGGTCGACTCCCCCGGCTCGAGCATATACGGCGGATTGAAGAAGGCCGGGCCGTTGTCCGACGTGAACAACACGATCGTGTTCTCGCGCAGCCCCTGGCGGTCGAGCTCGTCGAGCAGCCGCCCGACGCCCTCGTCCATCCTCTCGATCATGGCGTAGGTGGTGGCGACAATCCGGTTGAAGCCCTTCTCCCGGTACGGCGCGATGCGCTCCTCCGGCGCCTGGAACGGCGAGTGCGGCGCCGAATACGCCAGGTGCAGAAAGAACGGCCCGCTGCGGTTGCGCCGCACGAAGCCGAGCGCCTCTTCGGTCAGCACGTCGGTCAGGTACGAGCCGTCCGAGGGGGTCGAGGAGTCGTTCCGCCGCAGGTGGTAGCGGTAGTAGTCCGTCCAGCCGCCGCAGAAGCCCACGAACTCCTCATAGCCGCGGTGATGCGGCTCATAGCGCCGGTCGAACGTGCCGTTGTGCCACTTGCCCACCAAGCTGGTGGCGTAGCCCGCGTTGCGAAAGCAGTCCGCCAGCGTCGCCTCCCGCAGCGAGATCCGGTCCAGCCCGTGGATCTCATGCTGTGTGACGGCGCCGGTGCGGTGGGAGTAGCGTCCGGTCAGCAGCGCCGCCCGCGCCGGAGCGCAGATCGGCGAAGCGGAGTAGTGCTGCCGAAAGCAGACGCCCTCGGCCGCCAACCGGTCCAGATGAGGCGTCCGGACCGCGCCGTCGGAGAACATGCCGAAGTCGCCGTAGCCCATGTCGTCGGCGACGATCAGAATCACATTGGGGTGTTGAGACGCGGATGGCAAAGCGCCAGCCATCGTAACAAGATCAATCCGACGACTTCTTGCCTCCGCCCAGCGCCAGCCCGAACGACGGGTCGTCGACCGAGCCGCCGATCTTGATCGGAATGCTCGATCCTTCGGCGTGCTTCTTCTTGAAAATCGGGTCCACGATCTTCAGAAAGAACGACTTGACGCCCGTCACCGTCTCCGACACCTTGGCGTCGATCTCCAGCGTGCCCTGGAAGTCCAGCTTCTTCGTCACCAAGCCGTAGTCGCCGTCCAGCGACACCCGGGCCCCGGGCGTGCGGAAGTGCAGGTCCGACAGCGTGATCACCCCGCCCCGCAGGTGGAAGTCGCCGCTGAAGTCCGAAGCCACGTCGCCCAGAGCGGGCTCCTCCGGCTTGCCCTTGGCGCGCTGGCTCAGCTCGTTCAGCTTGTCCTGCCAGCCGCCGTCGGAGAACGTCGACTCGTCGATCCCAAAGTGGCCGTCCAACTCCAGGCGTTCCACCACCTTCGGGTCGCCCGGCGGCAACCGGAACTTGGTCGTGAACCGGATGTCGCCCTCGAGCGGGGCCTTTTCCACCGGCACCGCGATGGCGATCATGTCCTCCACCCGGCCTTGCACCACCTGCACGTCCAGAATCACGGACTTGCCCTTCTGGCCCGGCTCGTTGGCGACCTTGCCGCGCGCCACGACCTGCGAGTTGAGAAAGCTCGCCAGCACCGGTTCCAGGTACGTGTCGCCGCTGGTCCCGTCCACCACGGCCTTGTAGTCGGTCTTCAGGTGCACCGACTGCCCCGCCGAATCCACCCGGAAGTCCGGCGTGTCGGTCCAGCCGCTCACGGCGATCTTCTCGAGCACGCCCTCGAAGGAGCCCTCCGACGAAAGGATGCCCGCGATGCCGTTGAAGTGCGACAAGTCCGCGTCCGTGAAGGTATAGTCGCCGTCGAGAGGAGTCCGGCGCGGCTCCTCGCCGTTCCAAGGCCCGAAGTGGCCGACGGCGTCGATTAGCCCCGGCGGTTTCGGATTGGTCAGCACGGCGTCGAAAGCCATGGCCTCGTCCGCTGAAGCCCCGGTCAGCTCCAGCTCCTTCATCTCGAAGGTCATCGGCTCCTTGCCGGGATCCTTCGGCAGGATGTCGAGCACGGAACCGTCGGCAATGATCCGCTCGATCACAAAGCCGCCGGCGCCCGATTTCCCCTTCTTGTCGTCGCCGTCCTTGTCGTCATCGTCCCCGTCGTGGTCCTTCCCGCGCGGCACGACGATGTGCATGCCTTCCAGCTCCACCTGCGTCACGTGCAGCCGCAAGGCGTCCCAAAAGCCCGACTCGGCTCGGAACCGATCGATCTCGAACAGCGGAGGCACGTCCGTCCTGCCGTGGTGGCGGAAGATCATCTTCGAGCCCGAGGCTCGAAACGACGGAAACAGCCTCACCTGCAGGTCCGCCACTTCGACCTCGCTGGCGAAGCGTTCCTCGACGGCGTCGATGAAGCGGTCTCGGGCCCAAGGGCTCATCGCCCGGCCTGCGACTTCCAGGCCCAACCAGAGGATGGCGACGGCGGCGATGGAGATTCCGAGCGCTTTTCGATTCATGCCGGAGTGATCCCCGGCCTGGCCACGCCGTTTCGCGGACTACTTTGCGAATTTCTGCACGCGCCAGTTCTTGATCTCGGCCACGTAGATCGACCCTTCCGAATCCACGGCCAAGTGATGGGCGTAGTCGAGCTTGCCGGGCGTCTTGCCGAAGCTCGACAACTGCCCCTGAATCTGGCCGTCCAGGTTGAGCTTGACGATGCGGTTGTTCAGCCCGTCGCACATATACAAGGCGTTCTCTTTGGCAAAGTACGCCAGCCCCCAGGGCTGCCCGATGTCGGTCCAGGCGGTCAGAAACTCGCCGTCGGCGTCAAACACCTGGATGCGGTCATTGGTCCGGTCGGCCACGTACACCCGGCCCTGCTCGTCCACCGCCACCGAATGCACCGTATTGAAGCGGCCCGGCTCCATGCCCATGCCACCCCAGTGCCGCACGTACTCGCCGTCCTTGGTGTACTGCACCACCCGCGAGTTGCCGTAGCCGTCGCCGACGTAGAAGCCGCCGTCGGGCCGAAACGCCAAGCTCGTCGGCAGGTTGAAGGCGTACCGCGAGTCGTTGTCGCCCGGCCCCCGCCCGGGGTTGGCGATCACCATCTGCAGCCGACCCGCCGGGGTGAACTTCATCACCGAGTGGCCGGTGGTGTCAGCCAGCCAGACCGCGCCATCCGGCCCCACGGCGATGCCGTGCGAAGAGACCACCGGCGCCTCCTCCCAGGCCTTCAGCAGCTTGCCGGTCTTATCGAACTCCATCACTTGGCGCTTGCCGCGGTGAAAGACCCACACGTTGTCCTTCGCGTCGACCGCCACGCTCGAGGTCTCGCCGAAGTTCCAGCCCTCCGGCAACTGCGCCCAGTTCGCCACGGCCTTGTGCGGCAGTTGCGGAACCTGCGACCAATCGACCGCCGCCAGAGGCAAAGCGCAGAGAAAGACCGGCAACAGAAGGCGAAACATCTCAGCGCGGAGCGTATCGACTCCCACCGCCGAAGTCAATCCGCACCGTCGTACTGCCATTGCAATCAGCTACTTACAGATCCTTCGCGACCGCGAAGGTTTTTGTAAGGATTTCCGAAGCCCGATTCCTGACGGGTTTCCGGCCTCCCGACGCACTTCCCCAGCGACACCCGGACCGGCCCCGCGCCAAAGCTTCCCGAGCCCCGCGACGACCGCTCCCACAGACACAGACAACAACAGAACCGGAGACCGAAACCATGACGTATCGCAACACTTCTTCCTTCCCCTGGCGCGCCGCCTTCGCCTGCGCCGTCCTTCTTACCAGCCTGTGCGCCGCCGGGGAGGCGCAAACCACCTCCCCCAATCCCGACATGCGGATCATCTCCGACTGGTCGTTCGGCACGCCGTGCGACAGCGAGAAGGGCCTGCCCTGTGACCGCACCCCCACTCATCTGGTCGGCCTGCCTGACCCCTCCGGCTGGAGCGTCGTCGGGCGCGGCGCCAACAAGGCCTACTATCGCCGCGCCACCCAGCGCGAGCTCCGCGCCAACGGCTGGGCGCCCGGCGCCTACCTGGTGGCCGGCAACGGCCCCGTCAACGCCGCCCGAGGCCTCGACCAGGCCACCCTCTACGTGCCCGTCGCCGACTCCAACGTCATCCCCATCGTCTTCAAGCTCGATGAGCGCGTGGAGGACATGGAGTTCTTCGAACGCATCGGCGTCCCCGGCTCCCCAGACGGCGCGGTCGTCTCACGCCGGATCAATCCGGTGATGTTCGAGTACTTCAACCAGGGCTTCGACCCCAAACGGCGCGGCCCGGTCAACAAGGGCTGGGCCCGCATGGTGTCCGGTAGCGAAGGCGGCCTCTTCGCCAGCGGCCTCGCCGACGGCTTCGAGTTCGAGATGGACGGTCCCAACGGCGGCTGGAACATCGACAAGCTGCCCGCCCCGGGCGGTTTCGCGCCCAACCGGGACGACATCGTAAAGGTGCAAGTGCTCAGCCTGGGGACCTTCGGCGGAACCCAGTACCAGGCCTGCAGCGGAGCCTTTGCATCCCCCGCCTGCGACTGGTTCTGCACCGAGATCTCCGGCGTCCCCTGCACCAACAACCCGCACATCGGCCCGGCGGCCACCCACCACTGCGCCGACGGCGGCGACAACGACGTGGACGGGACCACCGACGTCAGTGACAAGGAGTGCGCCGCGCAAGCCGGCTGGGGCGACGACGTGCACCCCGGCTTTCCCAAGCGCCACTGGGAATCCGGTAAGTCCTTCGGGCTCTTCGGAGACGGCCGCTTCTGCACCGCCTACGCCACGGCCGAATACTCCGCCAGCGGCTCCATCGTTACCAGCGGAAGCTGGTATCACCGCCTGACCGCGATGGGCTGGCAGGCCGAAGCCCTGCTCAACGAGTCGATCGGCTTCCAGGGCGTCACCGGCCGCGAAAAGCAGTTCCGCTACCGCGTCGGCGGCTGCTGGGTCTTCCCGTCGGTTCCCGCCGCCACGGCCTGCGCCGCCGACGGCACGCAGTGCCTCAGCGGCTACCCCTACGCCAACTCCGGGCAAGGCGGCGCGGGCTACTACAGCAAGGTTTGGGACGACGTGCACCACGCCACCTACGTCGGCCTCAACGACGCACTGCACTACGCCCAGGCGGTCTACTGGCACGGCTCCGGGTCCGACACCTCCATGCTCACCTGCGACAGCGACGGCGAGCCGTGCTGCGGCCAGTCCATCATCGGCGCCAGCGGCGGTCTGGCGGGGGCCAGCGTGGCCGACTACAGTTGCGGCAACGCCGGCGTCAGCAGCGCCCACGAGATGGGTCACTCCTCCGGCCTGGATCACGTCTACGGCATCCTGAGCTTCATGAACGAGCTCGGCCATGACTCCTCCGCCCTGCCTGCGGCCGAGCACAACGCTCTGGTCAGCTGCGTCAGCTCCTGGAACTGCCCGCGTCCTTCGGGCTTCCGCTACACCGGCGCCCCCTAGCCCCGCAACCCCGTCCCTGCCCCTCTCGGGCCCTGGCGTCGCTCCCCGGCGGCGTCAGGGCTCGATCCCGCCTTGGCGCATCACCGCCTCGTACCGGCCGTCCCGGCGCAAGGGCTCCAGGCGAGGGTCCAGGCGCATCTCCAGGACCGACGCGCTTCCGATGCCCAGCGCCGCCTCGAGCGCGCCGATGGCCTCGTCCATCTCGCCCAAAGCCACGGCCGGAACCATCAGACTGTCGGGCGTGATCTCGCCGGCGGCAATCCGCCCCTTCATGGCCTGGCGGAGCCGCGCCATCGGCTCGCGGTCGCCCTCCATCAGATCCAGCCAGGCGCTGTCGGTCGCGATCAACGTCGGCGCCAGCTCGGCCTGCGCCAAATGCTCCCGAGCCCGCGCAAAGCTCTGCAAGAAGCCGTAGCTCAACGCCAGGTAGTAGTGCGCGATGGCGTCGTTGCGTTCGCGTTCGAGCACCCTGTGGAACGCCTCCACGGCTTTGCCCATATCGCCCTGCTGGTAGTACACGATGCCTTCCTGGTCGCCCAGCATGGCAGACACCGGGTTGACCCGCTGGGCGCGCTGGGCCGCCTCGATCGCCTCCGGAAAGTTCCGTCGCAAGGCCTGCAGCCGAGACCAGTGGAACAGCGCCATTTCGTGCTCCGGGTCGACCTGCAAGGCCCGCCCCAAGGCCTGCTCGGCGCCCTCGAAATCCCACTCCAGAAACAGCCGCACCGCACCGCTTGCGGCCAGCGCCGAGGCCGACTCCGGGTTCAGCTCCACCGCGCGGTCCGCCTCCGCGATCGCTTGATTGCGGAACTCGCCCACAAAACGCTCCGGCACGCCCAACTGCATCGACGCCAAGTAGACGTTCGCCAGCGCCGCGTGCGCCTCCGCCGACTCCGGTTCGATCTCCACCGCCCGCCGGAACGACGCCAACGCCTTCTCCGCCTCCACCGGCGTTCGCTTCTCCAGCAGATGGAGCCCGATGCGGTACGGCGCGCTCTCCGCCTTGGCGGCCTCCTTCCCCGCCGGGCTCCCCCAGTACAGCCAGGCCGCCGCGGCGAGCAGCATCCCCACCGCCGCCGGCCCCAGCAGCCGCAACCCGGCCGGCCTCCCCACCGGAGCCTCTTCCAGCGCAGGAGCAACGGCTTCCGGCCGAGGGGCAGCCGCTTCCGGCGGAGCGGCCGACACCGGGGCCACGAAGCGATAGCCCCTCTTCGAGATCGTCTCGATGTACGGCTCCGGCCCGCCATGCTCCGCCAGCGTCTTCCGCAGCACGGAGATGTTGCGCGCCAAGCCCGACTCGGCCACGTAGGTGTCCGGCCAGACCCTCTGCATCAAGGCGTCCTTGTCCACCACCTCGCCGGCGCTCTCCACCAGCGCAAAAAGCGTATCCAAAGCCTTGGGAGACAGCGGCACGCGTTCTCCGCGGAACTCCAGAATGCTCCGGTCGAGGCGAAATTCTCCGAAGACGAAACAGGGGGAGCTGGACTCTTCCGAGGTCATGCGGGGCAATGAGGCGCGGAAGCCCCGATTGTACTAACCGTTACACAGCAGACCCAAAGGCTTTCGGGCGGAAACGGCGGCTCAATCGCAGGAGCAGAGGTTCAGCGGCGCGGCGGACGCCTCGGAGTACTCGACGCTCGCCAGCCGCCGGTAGAGCTTACCGGCCACGTCGGCCGCCAACGGCCCGTGGACGAAGCCGCCGTGCAGCATCACCACCGTCGCCAAGTTGCGGCCGCGCAGGTCGCGCGCAAACGAAGTGAACCAGCCCATCCGCGTCTTACGCCGATGCTGGTAGAAGCTGCAGGTGCCCGTCTTGCCGCGAATCTGCTCGCCGACCAGCTTGGCGTTGCGGCCCGTGCCGCGCTTGACGGCCTCGGCCATGCCCTGCTCCAGCTCCGCCGTCCACGAAGCGATCGGCAAGCTGCGCTTCAGCCTCGGCTCCAGCTTCTCGGCCGCGGACCGGCTGCTGGGGTGCTGCAAGTAATACAGCTTGCCGCCGTTGGCGATCGCGGCGGTGAAGGCCGCCAACTGCAGCGGCGTCATCGAGATCCCGTCGCCGAAGCTCGTCATGCGGCCCACCCCGTAGGAGTGCTCCTGCTCCGGAAACTCGCCCAACTGCTCGCCCGGAATCTCCCAGCCCGCCTTCTCTCCCAGCCCGAACAGCCGAGCGTAGCGCGCAAACCGCTCGAACCCGAGCTTCTCGCCCAGGTGGTCGAACAGCACGTTGTTCGAGATCGCCAGCCCCTCGGTCATCGTCATGAACCAGTTGCCGGGGAAGTAGACCTTCTCCTCGGGAGCGATCAAGCCCTCGCTCAGCGCCGCCAACCCGGCCACCAGCTTGATCGTCGAGCACGGGATGGCGCCGTCGGCCAGCGCCAGCTTCTGGTTGACCATCGTCAGCACGCGGCCGGTGTCGGAATCCACCACCACGACCGAGCCGTTCAGCTCGCCCAAAGCCTCGATCGCAGCCTCGCGGACGGCTATGTCCTCGCCGTCCACGTAGTCGCCCGCGGTCGGCGCGGCCGCCGCTCCGCCGGCAAGCAGAATTCCGAGCGCTATCCAGCGCAGAAGCCTGAAATGCATCCGGGCGCTCCGCAGAATCCCAGCATTATACGCCAACCCGCTGGGATCACCAGTCCACAATCGAACCATCGGCGCCGCGCGCGTTCACTGTATGCTGAACCTCCGGTTGGTAGGGGTGCCGAGCGGCTCGCTCCTCGTCGACCTCCACCCCCAGCCCCGGCTCGGTCGGCGGCAGCCAATAGCCCTTCTCGTGCTTCAAGCTGGAGCGGACCACCTCGTTCCGCCAAGGAACGTCGGACAACATATCTTCCTGGATCAGAAAATTCGGCGTCGCGAAGTCGAAGTGGATCGCCGCCGCCGTCGCGATCGGCCCCAGCGGATTGTGCGGCGCCACGCCCATGTAGCAGGTCTCCGCCGCCGCCGCGATCTTGCGCGCCTCCAGCAGCCCGCCGCAGTGGCACAGGTCCGGCTGGATCACGTGGACCGCCTGGCGCTCGAAAATCTCCCGAAAGCCGAACCGCGTCACCAGCCGCTCGCCCGCCGCGATCGGAACCTTCACCGCCTGCTTCACCTCCGCCATCGCCGCTGCGTTCTCCGGCGGAACCGGCTCCTCGCAGAAGAACGGTTCATACGGGGCCAGCGCCTCGATGTACTGGATCGCCGTCGCCGGATAGCAGCGGCCGTGGAAGTCGATCATGATGTCGATCTTCTCGCCCACTCCTTCCCGCAACGCCTTCATCAGCCCGCCCACCTGCCGCACCGCCGGCAAACCCATCAGCGGCTCCGAATACGGGATGAAGACCACCTTCACGGCCGAGTACCCTCGCTCGACCACCTGCTGCGCCAGCTCCACCAGCGGCCCCGGGTCGAAGGTCTCGTACACCTTCTCCATCTGTCCGCCGCCCAGGTGCGTGTACATGCGAACCCTGTCGCGGACGGCGCCGCCCAGCAGCCGGTAAACCGGCGTCCCCATCTCCTTGCCGAAAATGTCCCAGCAGGCCTGCTCGATGCCCGAGATCGCCGACATGCCCACCGCGCCCATGCGGAAGAACGAGTGCCGGTACATCTTCTGGTAGAGGTACTCGATGCGCGTCGGGTCCTCGCCCAGCAGCAGCGGCTCGAAGTCCGCCACGCAGCCCGCCACCCCGCGCGTCTTCCACTCGAGCGTCGCCTCGCCCCAACCCACCAGGCCGGGCTGGTCGGTTTCGACCTTCACGAAGACCCAGTTCCGCATCTCGGCGTTCACCACCACGGTCTTGACGGCTGTAATTCGCATCAGCGGAGTTTCTCATAGTCCGCGGGGAACTTTTGACGCCCCGCCGGTGTCCATACGATCGACACGCGACGGGATTTGCCAGCCGCTCGGGGCCCTGATAGCCTGAAGCTGGTAAAGCGTTGAAACTTGGGATGATTGGGTGAAAACCATGGCGCTCTTCGCCACACCGACCGGCCCGCCCGACGAAGATGCGGGCTTGGCGCGAAGATTGAAAGGCAGGATGCCCGGAGCCTTCGAAGAGCTCCTCGCCGCCTACCAAGGTCCGATCTACGGCTTCGTCTACCGTCTCCTCGACGATCCGTCTGAAGCTCCCGACGTCACCCAAGAGATCTTCCTCAAGGTCTTTCGCAAGGTCGACGGCTTCCGCGGTGATTGCACGCTCAAAACGTGGATCTACCGTATCGCCGTCCATGAGGCCTCCAACCGCCGGCGTTGGTTCTCCCGCTGGCGCAAGCAAGAGCTCTCCGTCGATCACGACGAGACCTGGAACCTTTTGCGCGACCCGTCCGACACGCCGTTCGAGTCGTTGCGGCGACGCGAGCAGTCCGATCTGATCGACCAAGCCCTGCGCGGGGTCGATGAGAGGTTGCGGACCGCCGTCGTCATGCGCGACCTGCAAGGGCTCAGCTACAACGAGATCGCCGACGCGCTCGAGATCTCGCTCGGGACGGTCAAGTCCAGAATTTTGCGCGGGCGGGAAGCGCTCAAGTCGCGGCTGTCGTCGATGGCCGCCGAGGGCGCCCTGTCGGGCGTGTCGTATCAGGCCGAGTAAGGCCGGGCCGAAGAGGGGGGATTGAAGGTCGACCGGACGGATTGGACAAGGGGTCAACGCGATGAACTGTTCCTGGATGCAAGACCGGCTGGCAAAGTACGTGGAGGGCGAGCTCCCCTGGTTGGAGCGGCAACTGGCGCAGCTGCACCTGCGGCTGTGTGAGCAGTGCTTCGCCGACTACGAGAAGCGCGAGAGCGTAAACGGCTGGGCGTCTTGGGCGACGCCGGCGAGGCCCCCCGCCCGTCTGGAGATGTCGATCCGGCTGGCGATTTCCCGCGAGATCGCCCGCGAGACCCGGCTGACGCATTGGATGCGCGACCTGCGCGCGATGGCCCGCGAGGCGTTGGGCCCGATCGCGATCCGTTCGGTGGGCGTGCTGGCGTCGGCGGTGCTGCTGTTCGGCGTGCTGATGCCCGACATCTGGCGCGCGCCGGTAAAGTTCCCTGACGACGTTCCGTTGACCTACATGGCCGAAGCGATCGTGAAGGCCCCGTCGGTCGAAGTCATGGGCCCGTACTCGGGCACCAAGGACGTCACCGTGCTGGCTTTCATTGACATGGAAGGCGCCATGTACGACCTGGAGTTCCCGGCCGAGCTGGCCGAGGACGTGCGGCTGCGTTCGGAAGTGGCCAACGCGCTGCTGTTCACCGAGTTCCAGCCGGCCACCAAGTTCGGGCGTCCGGTCGCCGGCCAAGTGCTGATCAACTTCACCAAGACCACCGTCCGCGGCTGACCTCCGCCGAACGGAACGGCCGCGCGGCGGCTCTACACTGGTAGGTTGCCTCGCAAGCTCGGCCAGCACTTCCTCAACGATCAAGGCGCCTTGCGCCGCATCGCCGCCGCTCTGCCTCTCGATGAGAACAGCCACGTGGTCGAGATCGGTCCCGGCCGCGGCGCTCTAACGGCCGCGCTGCTCGCCACGGGAGCCTCCGTCACCGCCGTCGAGCTCGACCCCTATCTGCTGAGCTGGCTGCGCGAGAACCTTCCGCACGAGCGCCTGGAGCTGGTTGCCGGCGACGCTCTCACAGTCGACCTAGCCGCTCTTTCCCGGCCCGACCGCCCAAGCTTTCTGGCCGGCAACCTGCCCTACTACATCACCTCCCCGCTGGTGCGCCGCGCCCTGGAAGCTCGTGCGGCGTTCCGCCAGGCCGTCTTCCTGGTCCAGAAGGAGGTCGCCGAGCGCATCGTGGCGCGCAAGGGCTCCCGCGACTACGGCTACCTCAGCGCGCTCTGCCGGCTCTACGCCGAGCCCGAGCTGCTCTTCAGCGTCAAGCCGGGTTCTTTTCGGCCTCCTCCCAAGGTCGACTCCGCCGTCTTCCGGCTGCTGCTGCGCCAGGACGTCCCGGCGCAACCGGAGACCGAACGCTTTCTGGAAGCGGCCTTCCGCCAGCCGCGCAAGACGCTGCGCAACAACCTGCGGGGCTTGTTCGACGACGAGCTGGTGTCGGCGCAGCCCGAAGCCGGTTTGCGGGCGCAGCAGTTGGACCTCGAAGAGCTCACCGCGCTCCACCGCAGGCTGCGGGAGCAATCCGCAAACGCGCTATCCTGATCGCCGCCATGCTGATCGCCGCCAGGGCTTGGCGCGTCCGCCTCATCGCCGCGCTCGTGTTCGGAGCCCTCGCACTGGCGCAGTCGCGTCCCGACGCGACCTGGGCGCCGCGCCTGTTGCTCGAAGTCGTCGACGCCGCCACGGGCCGTCCGCTGGCCGCCCGGCTGACGCTGTCGATCGACGGCCGCGAGCACGAGCCGCGCTGGGTCGGGACCCACGGGCTGCGCTACGTCAGCGTGCACGTCTCCAAACGCCAGACGGACGCCGCCGTCTACGCTCGCGGGACCGGCGAGGTCGAGATTCCCCTCGCAGCCGGTGCCCGCCGCGTCCGGGTCGAAGCCGCCAAGGGCTTTGACTGGCTGCCGGTGAGCGCGGAAGCCGCCGTCGACGCCGACCCCGTGCGGCTCCGCCTGGAGATGACGCGCTGGAACGACCAGGCCGACCGCGGCTGGACGGCGGCCGAGACCCACCTGCACTACGACCGGCCCGCCCCGGAAGCCGACCGCGACTGGGCTCACATGCTCGCCGGCGACGACCTGCGGCTGGGCCAGTTCATGGAGCTCGAAGGCGGCATGGTTCCCGGCCGCTGGGCCCGTCAGTACGCCTTCGGCGCGCGCGGCGAGCACGTCGTGGACGGAGTGACCCTGGTCCCCGGCGAAGAGTTTCGCGACCGGCTGCAGGGCCACATCCTACTGTTCGGCATCGCCGAGCTGATCCCGCCCATCTGGACCGGCGTCGCCGCCCATCCCCACAACGAGCCGGCCTTCTTCGAGGTCCTGCGCCAAGCCCGCGCCGGAGGAGGTCTGGTCGGTCCGGCCCACGGCGCGACTCTGGGCCAGAGCACGACCGGCGAGCGCGACGCCCTGCTCGGCGCGCTGGACTTCTGGGAGATCGGCAATGCCCACTTGTGGGAAACCGAACGCTGGAGCCGCCTGCTGAGCCTCGGCATCCTGTTGCCGCCGCTGGCCGGCACGGATCTGCCCAACAACCCCGGGCGCGAGCCCTGGCAGCCCTTCCTGGGCAGCATGCGCACGGTCGCCCAGACGCGCGGCTACGCCGGCTCCGCCGCCTGGAACGCCGCCGTCCGCCGCGGCGCGGTCTACGTCACCAGCGGACCGTCCATCGAGCTCAGCGTCAACGGCGTCGGCCTGGGAGGCGAGGTCCGCTTGGCCGAGCCCGGCGAAGTGACCGTGGAAGCCGTGCTGCGCAGCCCGCGCCCGTTGCGCAGCCTGGAAGTCGTCCACAGCGGCGCCGCGGCGGCCACCGAGCAAACGTCCCACGACGAAGGCCCCGTCCACGTCCTCCGCATCCGCCGCAAGCTCCGCATCGAGCGCAGCGGCTGGCTGGCCGCCCGCGGCCTGGGCGAGCGCATCGAAGCGCTGGGCCAAGACGCCCGAGCCCATACGGCGGCCATCCCCGTCTTCGTCGGGGGCGCTCCCATCTTCGATGAAGCCGCCGCCCAAGCCCTGAGCGCCCAACTCCGCGAGCAACAGGCCTTCTACCAACAGAACGCCCGCTTCAGCTCCGAAGCCGCCCGCCGCACCGCCACGGACTCCTTCGCCGAAGCCCTCGCCCGCCTCGCCGCCCGCCGCCCCTAAGGCCGCCGCGCCCGCGTCCTCGGAAACGCTACACTGCCCGCATGCTCCGTCCGCTGCTCTGCTGCGCCCTGCTGGCCGCGCCCCTGCTCGCCGATGAGGCCTTTCTGGTGCGCTTCGGCGGCGCCGAGCCCGCCGACTGGTCCGGCTCCGTCCGCGTCGAAGGCGGCGACCTCGCGGACCTGGCCGGGTGGCAGTTCGACGAAGGCGACAGCATCGACGCCACGGCCCGCTCCTGGTCCGCCCACACCGTCTCCGAGGAATACTGGTACGCCCCCTGGGAGCGCAGCCTCTTCGGCACCAAGCAGCAAACCAAGGTCAGCGAGCGCGGCGTGCTGCTGCGCGTCGCCATGAAGCCCGGCGGAACCATCCGGGTCACCGCCGGCGGCCAAGACATCGCCTTCCAGCCCGAGCAGATCGCTTGGCGTCGCTCCAAGTCCTTTCTCGGCGGCAAGGTCCGCGTCGAGCGGGTCCCCGTCTCCGAACGCCTCGAGTTCACCGCCGGCCTCGCCGCCGAAGACGAGCCCTCCGCCCTGCGCACCTCCGACGGGACTCTCTGGCTCGCCTGGCAGACCTACTCCGACGGCGGCGACCGCCTCTGGGTCCGCCGCGCAGACGCCGCGCCCGAGCCGCTCACTGACGCCGGCCGCTCTCTGTTCCGCGTCCGCCTGGCCCCCGGCGCCGGCGGCTCCGTCTGGGCCGTCTGGTCGGAGATGCGCAACGACGACTGGAACCTCGTCGCGCGCCTCTGGTCCGACGGCTCCTGGGGCCCCGAGCAGAACCTCACCACGGCCGCCGGCAACGACATCTTTCACTCCGTCGCCGCCGCCGACGGACGCCTCGCCGTCGTCTGGCAGAGCTTTCGCGACGGCCAAGGCGAAATCTACCTCAAGACCTTCGACGGCAGCCGGTGGACGCCCGACCGGCGCCTGAGCGAAAGCCCTGCCAACGACTGGGAGCCCACCGTGGCCCTGTCCGGCGACCGCATCGCCGTCTTCTGGGACGGCTACGGCGAAGGCAACTACGACGTCTACTCCCGCGTCATCGAGGGCGACGAGCTCGGCCCGGTGCAGAAGATTCTCTCCACGCCCTCGTTCGAGGCGCGCCCGCAAGTCGTGGTCGACGCCCAGGGCCGGCCCTGGTTCGCCTGGGAGGAAGGCGACTCGCAGTGGGGCAAGGACTACGTGAACGGGACCGAGGAGGCCGGCATGGGCCTGCTGATGCGGCGCGTCGTCCGCGTCGCGGTCCACTCCGCCGGCAAGCTCCAGCAGCTTCCCGGCGAGCCGTTCGACCGGCTGCCCGCCGAAGCCGCCCACACCATGACCACGCCGCGCCTGGCCTTTGACGGCAACGGCGCCCCCTGGCTCTTCTTCCGCTTCCGCACCAACACCCCCCGGCGCAACAAGCCCACCTACCGCAGCATGTGGCGGCTGGGGGCGGTGACGTTCTCCCAGGGCGGCTGGAGCGACCTGATCGAGCTTCCGCTGGGCTACGGACGCATTGACGCTCCCACCGCCGTCGCGCCGGACGGCCACGGCGGCCTGGATGTGTTCTGGGGTGGCGACGGCCGCACCTTCCCGCGCGGCTTCCCCGGCGACCAGGACCTCTATCAGGCGCACTTCCAGCCCGCGCCGGCCTCCGGCCCGCTGCCGCTGATCGCCTACGGCGCGCCCACCCAGGCTTTTCCGGCCGTGCACCCGGACGAAGCCGCCGACGTCGCCCGCCTGCGCAACTACCGCGTCCGCTCGGGCGGCCAAACCCTCCAAATCGTCCGCGGCGACATGCACCGCCACACCGACATCTCTTGGGACGGCAATCGCGACGGCTCTCTGTTCGACTGCTACCGCTACGCCATGGACGCCGCCGCCATGGACTACCTCGGCGTGGCCGACCACAACGCCGGCGACGACTGGCCCTACCACTG
Organism: Acidobacteriota bacterium; assembly: GCA_016125275.1. Taxonomy (GTDB): domain Bacteria; phylum Acidobacteriota; class Terriglobia; order Bryobacterales; family UBA6623; genus RI-231. Next base: position 105,051 of record WGMB01000016.1, read on the forward strand.
GCGGCTCGGCCAGCGCGGCGCGGACCTGTTCCAGATCCCCGGCAAGTTCGCCCCGCTCTACGGCTACGAGCGCAGCCGCGGCTACCCCTCCGGCCACCGCAACGTCATGTTCGCCCGGCGCGGCGTGCCCGTCTTCGGCTTCTTGCCCGAGGAGATCAACGACAACAAGAACGCCGGCGTCGGCGCCCTCTACGCCCACCTTCGCGACCAAGGCGGCATCGTCATGTCGCACACCTCCGCCACCGGCGCGGGCACGGACTGGCGCGACAGCGACGCCGAGGTCGAGACGCTCATGGAGATCTACCAGGGCTACCGCTCCACCTACGAGCACGAAGGCGCCCCGCGCGCCGACGACCCCGTCGAGCGGCCCGCCGGCCTGGTCTGGAACGCCTGGAAGAAGGGCATCAAGCTCGGCCTGCAGTCCAGCTCCGATCACGTCTCCACGCACTCCAGCTACGGCATGATCTGGGTCGAATCCGTCGAGCCCGGCGCCGTTCTCGACGGCATTCGCCAACGCCGCGCCTACGCCGCCACCGACAACATCCTGGTGGACTTCCGCGTCAACGGCCACCTGATGGGCTCCTCGTTCACCGCCGAGGGCAAGCCGCGGCTCGAAGCCAAGGTCGTCGGGACCGGCCCCATCGCCCGCATCGAGGTCATTCGCAACAACGAGTTCATCTACACCCAGCCCGGCGGCGCCGGGGCCGCCGTCGAGTTCGAGTACGTCGACAACCAGCCGCCGACGGGCGAAAACTGGTACTACATCCGCGTCGAGCAGCAAGACGGCGAGCTCGCCTGGGCCTCGCCGGTCTGGGTCACGGTACGCTGAACGCCGCGCCGCCGGGTACGATGGGCTTGTGATCGCCCAGAACCTCGAGGCCGTCCGCGAACGCATCGTCGCCGCCTGCGCCGGCTGTGGCCGAGACCCCCGCGAGGTCACCCTCGTGGCCGTATCCAAGGTCAAGCCCGCCGCCGACATCGTGGAAGCCTACGAGGCCGGTCAGCGCGACTTCGGCGAGAACTACATCCAGGAGTTCCAAGACAAGAGCCGCGCCCTGCCCGACCTCCCCGGCGCCCGCTTCCACTTCATCGGCCACCTCCAGAGCAACAAGACGCGCATCGCCGCCGAGCTCTTCCACGCTGTCCATACCGTCGACTCGGAGAAGCTCGCCCGCCGCCTCAATGACCAGACCGAGCGCCCGCTCGACGTCTTCCTGGAAGTGAAGCTCTCGCCCGAAGACTCCAAGAACGGCGCCGACCCGGCCGACGTCCCCGCCCTGGCGCAGTTTGTCGGCTCTTGCGAAAACCTCCGCTTGCGGGGCCTGATGACGATGCCCCCTTGGTCCGAGGACCCCGAGGTCGCCCGCCCCTACTTCCGCCGCCTGCGCGCGCTGCGCGACGAGCTCGGCCTGCCGGACCTGTCAATGGGCATGAGCCACGACCTCGAGACCGCCATCCAGGAAGGCTCCACGCTGGTCCGCATCGGCACGGCCATCTTCGGCAAGAGGATTCGGCCGCAGTGAAGCTGGCGCTGGTCTCGCCGCTGCCGCCTGCCCCCTCGGGCGTGGCGGACTTCTCGGCGCGCCTGGCCGAAGGGCTACGGCGGTATGCGGAGGTCGACGCCTTCGCCGACCCGTCCGGCGTCGACCTCGCCGGCTACGACCGCAGGCTCTACCAGGTCGGCAACAACCCTCTCCACGGTCCCGCCTACGACGCGGCCCTTCGCGCGCCCGGAGCGGTCGAGCTGCACGACGCCGTCTTGCACCACTTTCTGCTGGGGCGGCTCGACGAAGCCGCCTACGTCGAGGAGGTCGTCGCCAACCTCGGCGAATGGTTCCGCCACAAGGCCCACGCCTTGTGGGCTCGCCGCGCCCAATCCGGCGGCGACGAGGAGTTCTTCCGCTATCCCCTGCTCGGCCGCATCGCCGCCGCCGCCGAGCGCATCATCGTGCACAACCCGGCCGCCGCGCGCCTGGCGCAGACCGCGCTGGCGGGCGCGCCCACCCCGGTCTTCGAGATCCCTCACTTCGTGGACCCCGCGCCGGCCGCGCCCGCCGATCGCTTGGCCGCCCTGCGCCGCGGCCTCGGTGCCGAGGGCTCGACGCTGCTGCTCGGCTGCTTCGGCTACCAGCGGCCCACCAAGCGGCTCCGCAGCGTCATCGCCGCCGCCCGCCGGCTCCCGTCGCCCTGGAAGCTGCTGGTGGCCGGCTCGTTCGTGTCCGCGGACTACCAGGCGTCTATCGAGCCCTGGCTCTCCGATCCCCGGGTCGTTCAAATGGGAAGGCTCTCGGCCCAAGAGCTCGCCGAATACGCCGCCGCCGTCGACGTCTGCGTCAACCTCCGCTGGCCCGCCGCCGGCGAGACCTCCGGCATCGCCATGCGCCTGCTCGCCGCCGGCCGCTGCGTGGTCGTCACCGATTCCCAGGAGTGGGCGAGCTTCCCCGAAGGCGCCCTGGTGCGGATCGACGCCGGCCCCGCCGAGGAAGACATGCTCGCCGCCCAGCTCGAGCTGCTCGCGCGGCGCCCCGAGCTGCGCCGCGCCATCGCCGCCGCCGGCCAAACCCACGTTCTGCAGCGCCATCATTTCGACCGCGTGCTGGAGCTTTACCGCCAAGCGCTTGTGCTATCTTGAGAGAGATATGGCGATTCCGAACGTCAAGAACTACACCATTCAGCACCCGCAGACCGGCGAGCGCGCGACCGTGTCCGCCGTGCTTCCCAAGGGCTCGGATGTGAAGGCGTACTTGGCTGACGCCGCCGGCCGCTTCGACTGGAAGGCCTGGTCCGATCAGAAGGCCACCCTGAACAAGGTCCGCGTCGGTCAGCAGAAGCAGGTCAAGCGCAAGTAAGGCCGCTTCCGACCTTCTCCGATCCATTGGTTTTCACCGACCGGTCGAGGCTCCAGCGAGCTTCGACCGGTTTCGTACGTTGGGGCGGCCGCCTCTATAGCGCCAACGCCCGGCGAATCGCCGTCTCCACCGGGGAGTACGCGCCGTCGGGCCGTTCCAGCCGGAGCGGTTCCGCCGGCAGCAGCGGCGGCTGCGCCAGGAACCGCGGCTGGGTCCCCCGGTGCGATTGCGCCGCGTGCACCAGAAAGGGGTGGCACAGGTAGACCGTGCCCGCCGGGCCCGTCGCCGGAACCTCCCGGCAGTAGGCCGTCTCCAGGAATCCGTCGGCCGCCAACTCTCCCAGCGTCAGGCCTTCCTCGCCCGCCGGCGCCAGCCGCCGCGCGATCTCCAGGTGCGATCCGGCCCGAATCCTGGTCGGCGCATCGCTCTCCCCCACATCCGAGAACAGAAACAGCATCAACAGCGCCCGGCCCTTCGAGCGGACGTTCGCGCGCCACCGCAGGAAGTCCGGCTGCTCGTAGTCGAAGCTCACGTCGATGTGCCAGCCCAGGTCGCCCGGATCGGCCGCGGACGGGAAGCGCACCGCAAAGCTCCCCATCGCGCCGCACGGCAGCCAGCGGCCCGGACCGACCAACGAGTCAAAGGCTGACTGCAACCGCTCGCCCCGCGCGGCTTCCACAAAGGGCCCTTGGGTGAACATCCCCAAGCGCACCACGGGTTGCGCCCACGTCGCCGGGTCGTCGCGGTCGCAACCGGTCAGGGGCCACAACGCATCCCGCACCCGCCGCGCCACGTCCGTCGAGAAGGCCTCGTCAATCCGCACGAAGCCGTCTTCGACGAACTGTTCGACCTGCGCGTCGCTCAGCGCTTCCGCCCTGCCGTTTCCAAAGGACATCTCACCAGGATCGTCCACAAGGGCGACTCAGGGCTGCTCCTCCTCGAGTCGCTTCAGCTTGGCGGCGTCGAGCAAACGGAAGAAGTCGCCCTCCTCCATCCGCATCGAGATCGTCAGCACGTCTGAATCCGCCGCGACCTTCGCGCCCGACAGCAGCGACTGCATCTCCGGCTCGGTCGCCGGCGCGGACATCCGCGCCATCGCCAGCATGGCCTGCGTCAGGGCGGCCAACGAGGTCGCCTCCGCCGCCGTGCCGCACTTGCCCAGCAGCGTCACGTCCAGGCCGCTGCGGACGTCGGCGGAGAAGCTCAGCGTCTCCAGCGACGACAGCATCGCCGTGGCGGCGCCCAGCCCGGCGGACGGCATTCCGCTCTGCGACGGCAGCTTCTTGGCCGGTTCCCGGGCCACCATCCACAACTGCCCCCGCGCCGCGGCGGCGTCAGCCGGAACGCCCACGCCGGCTTGCCGCAACGAATCGGCCGCGGTGGCATGGCGGCGTTCGACGCCCGCCTCCACCGCCGCCCGGTCGCCCACCATGGCCGTCGTCTCGTCCAGAAACGCCAGTGTCAGCTCCGGGCCGCCTTCCCGCGCCCGGCCGGTCAGCAGCCTTACGCCGTCCACCTCGCCCGCTTCGCGATAGCCCTCCAGCAGAGCCTTCGAGCGCGTCTGCCAGCCGGGCTGACCTTCGAGCACCGCCAGAAAAGACTTCTCGCGCCCAGGCGCGCCCCACAAGGCCACGGTCAAGCGATCGATGTCGCGGCTGGGGTCCACCCCGGCGCCGCCTGCCATCGCATCGAGCTCGAAACGCCCGGCCAGCCGCTCGAAGATCGCGGACCCTCGCGCCGCCGCCAAGTTCGCGCCGAGCACGGCGTCCGCCGTCGCCGGCAGCAGCGCCAAGGGGTCCGCCGCCCCGGCGGGAACCGTCGCCGCCAGCAGCAACAGCAACGCCAGCGGGCGCCGTCGAATCAGCCATCGAAGCATTCGATCTCTCCTCTCTTGCTGCATACGGTCCGCCGTCCCTTTCGGTTGCTACGTACTCCTTGACACAGCTCCGAGGGAAGTGGTTTCATCAGGGACGCTTTTTGCAAACCACCATGAAAAGACGCAGCTTCCTTACCTCCGCTGGCGCCGCCGGAGCCGCCGCTCTGACCACCGCCTGCGCCGCTCCCGCGCCGGAGCAACCCAAGGCGGAATCCAAGCCCACGGTCTCCGACAAGCCCGTGCGCCTGCACGTGGGGACGCAACGCAGCCCCACCGACGAGCACATGCTGCAATATTTCAAGCGGCATGGCGTCAACCACATCTGCGCCTACCCGCCGCGTCCTCCCTACCCCGAGCGGGGCTATTGGGAAGTCGACGAGTTGGCCAAGATGAAGGAGCTGTGCGACAAGCACGAGATCGTCATTGAGACCGTCGCCGCGCCCTTCCTCGCCTCGAGTCATATCGACCGCGAAAAGCGGCCCGCCATCATGCTCGGCAAGGAGCCCGAGCGCCAGCGCGACATCGACGACGTCTGCAAGTGCATCGAAAACCTCGCCAAGGTCGGCTTGAGCGGCTTCAAGTACAACATGTCGATCCTGGGCGTCGTGCGCACCGAGCGCACTCCCGGCCGCGGCGGCAGCTCGTACTCCACCTGGAAGCTCGCCGACGCCAAGCCCGAGCCGCCGATGACCAAGGCCGGCAAGGTCGACGAGGAGACCGCCTGGAGCCGCATCGAGCACTTCGTCAAGTCCGTGATGCCGGTGGCCGACGCCAACAAGGTCAAGATGGCCTGCCACCCCCACGACCCCGGCATGCCGCCCGAAGGCTACCAGGGCGTGGTGCGCGTGCTCGGCACCCCGGAAGGCCTCTACAAGATGGCCGGCTTGTACGACAGCCCCTACCACGGCTTCAACCTCTGCCTCGGCACCACCGCCGAGATGCTGCCCGACCCCAAGAACCAGATCCACGACGTGATCCGCAAGCTCGGCGGCATGCACAAGATCTTCAACATCCACTTCCGCAACATCCGCGGCGGCCGCAACGACTTCCAAGAGGTCTACCCGGACGAGGGCGATATGGTGATGCCGCAGGTCCTGCGGACCCTCTACGAGATCGACTACCCCTACATGCTGATGCCGGACCACATGCCGCAGCACCCCGACGACGAGAACGGCCGCCAGGCTTTCGCCTACGCCTTCGGCTACATCAAGGGCCTCATCCAGTCCCTCAAGTACGAAATCGGCCAGGACGTCAACAAGGAGTACGGCGACGAGAACTGGTTCCCCGCCTGAGGCTGGGCGCCATCCCCCGAACGGCAGAAGGCCCGGGCGCGCGTCCCGGGCCTTCGCTTTTCTCCGTCCTCGGCTCAGAAGTAGCGCACGAACTCGATGGTGTGGCCGTCGGGGTCGCTGCAGAACACTTGCTGAAAGCCCAGCGCGTCGTTCTCGCCGTTCACATAGTCGATCCCGTTCTCGCTCAGCAACTGGCGGACCGGCTCCAGGTCCTTCACTTCCAGCGCCATGTGATCGGCGCGGCTGATGCGCGCGCCGGCGTCGCGGCCCGCCTGGGCGTTCTCGATGATGTGGAGCTGGCGGTCTCCCAGCGCGTACCACGCCCCGGGAAAGTTGAAGTTGGGCCGGTCGAGCTCCGGCAGGCCCAGGATCTCTCCGAAAAAGCGCTTGGAGCGGGCGCAGTCCTGGACGGCGAAGGAGACGTGGTGGAGGCGTACGAGGTCGATCATGTCCGCCGCTTAGGATAGCCAATCTTCCGCCGCCCGGCGCCGTCGGCTACGGTCCCGGCTGGTGGAAGTTCGCCAGCGTCAGCGTGAAGGCGGGCCAATAGGTGATCAGCAGCACCGCCGCCAGCAGAATCAGCATGAACGGCAGCGTCGAGCGGTAGATCTCCGTCAGCGGCTTGTCGAAGCGGTACGCCGACAGGAACAGGTTCTCCCCCATCGGCGGCATCATATAGCCCAGCTCCATATTCGCCAGAAAGATGATGCCCAGGTGCACCGGGTCCACGCCGTAGGCCGCCCCGATCGGCGTGATCAGCGGCACCACCACGATGATCGCCGAGTAGATGTCCATCAGCGCCCCCACGACGATCAGAAAGATGTTGAGGGCGAGCAGGAACAGCCACTTGGACTCGATGTGCGCCTGCACCCATTCCAGCGTGCGCGTGGGGATCTCCGCGTAGATCAGCCAGTTCGTAAAGCCCATCGCAACGCACAGAATGATCATGAAGCCGCCGATCAGCGTCGCCGTCTCGATGGCGATGCGCGGCAGGTCTCCGCGGGTGGTCAGGGTTTTGAAGACGAACCGCTCGATCAGGAAGGCGTAGAGCGTGGTGACCGCCGCCGCCTCGACCAGCGTGGTGAAGCCCCCGAAGATCCCGCCGAGCACCACCACCGGCAGCAGCAGGTCGTACTTGGCCTCCCACAGCGCCGCCCGCGCCTCGGCCGCCTGGAACGGCGTGGTGCGCGCGCCGTGGGACACCCCGCGCCGAGCAGCCCAAGCCGCCACCACCGCGACCAGCAGAAACCCCGGCAGCAGCCCGCCCAGAAACAGCTTCTCCAGCGGCTGCTCCGCATAGAACGCGTACAGGATCACCGGCAGGCTGGGCGGAAACAGCAGCCCGATCGACCCCGACACCGTCACCAATCCCAAGCTCGTGCGCTCCGGATACTTGGCCTCGGTGAGGATCGGCAGCAGCAGCCCGCCCATCGACAAGATCGTCACGCCCGAAGCCCCTGTCAACGGCGTGAAGAACGCCAGCGTCAGCGTCACCACGATCGCCAAACCGCCCGGCATCCAGCCGACCATCGCCCGAAACAGCCGCGTCAGCCGCTTGCCCGCGCCGCCCTCGGCCAGCACATAGCCGCCCAGCGTAAACAGCGGAATCGCCGGCAGCATCGGCGAGGCCGCCAAACGGTAAGTCTCCGCCGGAACCGACGCCAGCGGCGTCATGTCATACCAAAACAGCAACAGGCTGGCCCCGCCGATCGCCGCGAAGATGGGCATGCCCAGCGCCGTGGACAGCACGATCAGCGCCACGCCCGGCGTCACCACGTCCCACTGCTCCAGCGCCCCCCACCAGGTGAAAGCCGCCGGAATGGCAAATCCGCAGGCGGCGAGCAGGCGCCCCGGCCAGTGCTCCGAAGCCTTCCACACCAGACGCAGAGCCATGCCGGCGAAGCCGATCGGGATGATCGCGACGAACATCCACGACGTCAGCCCCCAGGCCACCTCCTGCACGAACTCCCGCTCCACCTGCACCAGCTCCCAGCCCGCTTGAGCCAGCCAGAGCGTCAGCCCGGCGCCGACGGCGGACGTGAAGATCTTCAGCGCCCCCTCGAAGCGCTCCGGCAGAAAGTGCGTGGTCGACAGCGCCAGCAGCCGATCGTCCCGAGCCGCGAGCATCGCCCCCAGGAACGTCACGACCAGCGTCAGGTGCTGCACGACCGAGATCGAGCCCGGAATGCCCCCGATCGGCAGCAGTCGCGCCACGATCTCCACCAAAGGCAGCAGCGCCAGCGCCGCCAGCACGGCGACGGAAACGGCGTTCTCAGTGGAGCGTGCGCGGTCCATCAAGCCTTGCCGCGCTCATCGCGGAACAGCGCCAGGAACAGCAGCAGAATCAGCCCGGCCAGCGCCGCCGGGATCGCCCAGATCGTCTGCCAGTCCATCAACTGCAGCGCCTCCATGGCTTTCTGTGACTGCTCCGCCGTCAACTGCGCAATCTCCGTTTGGGCCGCGCCGGACTGCTGGAGCTGCGCGATGCGCGCGCCAATCTCCTGCACCTGCGCCGAAAGCGCCGTGGAAGCCTCCGGCGTGTAGCGCTCTTCGATCACCCCGGCGATCTGGGCCCCGATCAGCATGCCCAGCCCGATCGTCAGCATCGCGAGCAGCCCCTGGGCCTGGCCGCGGATCTCCTTGTGGGCCACCCGGTCGGTGTAGATCTGCCCCGTCACGAAGAAGAAGTCGTAGCAAATACCGTGCAGCACAATGCCGCCCAGCATCATCCAGGCCACGCCCGCCGGAGCGCCCACGGCGAACAGAGCGTAGCGCACCACCCAGGCGAACATGCCCACCGCCAGCATCCACTTCACGCCCAGCCGGCGGAAGAAGATCGGCATCAGGATCATGAACAAGATCTCCGACCCCTGCCCCAGCGTCATCTTCGCGGCCACGTCGGCCACCCCCGCCTGCTGCACCGACTTGGCCGCCAACTGGTAGTAGAAGGCCAGCGGAATGCAGATCAAGAACGAGCTGAGGATGAAAATCGTGAACGAGCGGCTCTTGAACAGCACCAGGGCGTCCGCCCCCAGCAGTTTGCCCATCGAAACCTGCTGCCCGCGCGCCGGCGGCGGCGTATGCGGCAGTGTGAAGCAGTACAGCCCCATCACGATCGCCGCGCCCCCGGTCAGGTGGAACATCTCGATGCTCTCGCCCCACCCCAGCCAGCTCAGCGCCAGCCCGGCGATGATCCACCCGATCGTGCCGAAAACCCGGATCAGCGGAAACTCCTTCTCCGAGTCCTGAATATTGTGCATCGCCAGCGAATTCGTGAGCGACAGCGTCGGGAAGTAGCACAGCGTATGGGCGAAGAAGACCAGGTTGATCGTCGTGGCCGCCGCCGGATTCTCCGGGCTCATCAGCGACGTCGCGAACAGCATGATCACGCCGCCCAGCACGTGCATCGACCCCAGCACCCGCTCGGTGGCGAAGAAGCGGTCCGCCACCATGCCCACGAACAGCGGAGCCACCAGCGCGGCGATCGGCCCCACCGAATACGTGAGCGCGAAATCAGCGCCGCCGAAGCCGATCTTCCCCAGGTAGAGCGGCGCGGTCACGTACCAGCTCCCCCAGACGAAGAACTCCAGGAACATCATGATCGACAGGCGCACGCCCACAGCGGTAAGCATCCCCGATAGCGTAGCGCGCCCGGGCCCGCGGGCACTCTACAGGGAGGCGAAAACCTTGTCGGCCAGCTTGTCCGCGCCCGTTCGGTACGGCGAGTTCGGGCTCACCAGTTGGCCCGAAAGGTAGGCTTCGTTCACGTGCCCGTAGTCGTTGGCCAGCGACGCCGCGACCTCCACCCCGGCGATCGACGGCACCTGGTCGGGACGCAGCAACGTCTCGGAGTTCGAGCGGTTGATGACGATCTTGATCTGCTCCGGCGCCAGCCCGAGCTGCAGCAGGTCCAGAATGCGACGCTCGGCCAAGTGCAGTGAGATCCGGTCCGGGCAGCACACCACGAAGACGCGCTCGGAGAGCATCGCGGCGTCGCGGCAAGCCGAGTACAGCGCCGGCGGCAGGTCCACCACGGTAAAGCGGTAGCGGCGCTTCGCCGACGACAGCAGCGTCGGCAAATACTTGGTCTCGGAGACCTCCGGCGGGTCCTGCGCCGGCGCCGCCAGAATGCTCAGCGGCCCCCAAGGGGTCACAAAGGTCGGCCACGAGCGGTCCAGGTCGACCGTGGCGTGCAAAGCGTCCAGCAGCGTGCGCGGAGGGTTCAGCCGCAGCCGAAACGCCGTCGCGCTGCCGTGAAAGTCGAAGTCCGAAAACAGCACGCCGCCCAGCGGATCGTCGGCCTTCAGCGTCGCCTCGGCCAGCCGGTGCGCCACGTGCAGCGCCGTGGTCGAGGCGCCGTCGCCGCCCTGGGCCGGCAAAAAGGAGATCAGCGCGCCCACCGCCGGCGCGTCTCCCGGGCTCGGAAACTCCTCGCCCGCCAAACGCCCCAGCAGCGCATCCGGGTTCCACGGCGGAGCCAGAAAGTCCACGGCCCCCGCTTTGAGAGCGGCCGCCGCCAGCCGCGGCGCCGGCTCCCGGTGGGCGCCGAAGGCCAGAATGTCCGGCTGCAGAACCCTCAAAATCTCGATGGTGCGAGCCGCGCTGCGAGGCTCCTCGAAACCCACCACGCCGGCATGCGCGTCCGGGTGATCGGCCAAGAACCCGCCGAGCTGCGCGAACGTCGGGTAGTGCTCCAGGAAGACCGCCTTGTGGTACGGGCCCCCGAACTCCACGATCTTCGAGAGAATCCGGTTGAGCTTCTTGTCCGGGGAAATGATCAGGACCGGGCGGCTCATCCAGTCCTAGTATTCCTTGCCGTTGTACAGGCCGGCAACATACTCCTCGTAGCCGTTGTAGAGCAGCGTCGGACGCTCCTCGCCCGTGGGGATCAAGCGGTCCGTCGCCTGCGACCAGCGCGGGTGCGGCTTCTTCGGATTGACGTTCGAGTACCAGCCGTACTCGGTCGGCCCCACCTTGTTCCACAGCGTCGGCGGACGCTTCTCGGTGAACTCGATCTCCACGATCGACTTGATCGACTTGAGCCCGTACTTCCAAGGCGTGATCAAGCGAATCGGCGCGCCGTTCTGCTTGGGCAGCGGCTTGCCGTAGATGCCGGTCACGAACAGCGCCAGCTCGTTCATGGCTTCCTTGATCTCGAGCGCCTCGAAATAGGGCCAAGGGTAGTGCGGCTGGCTGCGAATGCCGGGCATCTGCTCGGGCCGATCCACGCTCACCATGCGGATGTACTTGGCCTCCGGCTTGGGATCGGCCGCTTGGATCAGGTGCGAAATCTGGAAGCCCGTCCAAGGCACCGCCATCGCCCAGGTCTCCACGCAGCGGAAGCGGTAGAGGCGCTCCTCGAGCGGAAACGCCCGCACCAAATCGTCGATGTCGTAGGTTTTCGGGTTGTTGATCAGCCCGTGTACCTTCACCTTCCACGGCTCGATCTCGAACGGCCCGACCATGTCCTTCACGCGGCGCTTGTCGAGCGTGAACTCGTAGAAGTTGTTGTAGCCGGTCGCGACAGGCTCGGCGGTCAACGGCCGGTCGAGCGTGTACTTGGCGTCGCGCTTGGCGGGGTAGAGATCCGGAGCGATGGCCCCGAAGGCCTGCTGCGCGAGCGCGCTCATGCCCAGAAAGCCCATGCCCTGCAACAACTTGCGACGATCCAGAAAAACCTCCTCCGGCGTCGCATGGCGTTCGGGAATCTGCCATCCCTTGGGCGATTTAGTCAACATGGCTCTACTGCATGAGATCGTAGCAGGCGCCGGATTAGTTACGGAGAGCGATCTGCGCCGCCAGCGCACACGGTCAACGGCCCAACGGTCCACGGGTCAACGGCCCTTGACACCCCGCGCTACCCTAAGACCAAACAAGGCCGCGCCCCGCCGGGCCGTCTTGCCCGATTCCGAGGCCGTCCCAGACTAACGAAACTCGACAACTTCACCGCCGTCGATGCCGAAAGCTGCGCCAACCCGGGCCGGAAAGCCGCAGCGGATGGCTCACTTTGGCTCAGTTTGGCTCACTCTGGCTCACATTTCGAAGAAAAATCAGCCGCGGCCCACTCGCGCAACCAAGAACGCCGGATAGAGCCGGCAGCGCCCGTGGGAAAAGAAGACTCGTTCGCGGCCGTTCCCCCACTGCTGGAGGTACGCCGATCCCTCACGCCGCATCCGTCATGGTCACGACGCCTCTGCGACAGCCCGCTGGTGGTAGCTTTGAGGCAGCATCCACTTGAGGAGACCGAACCCCTATGATCGGACGCATTGTTTTTCTCATCGCCGTTCTCAGCCCGGCCGTTTTCGCACAGCTCACGCTGGGCCTCGTCGAGCCCATTCCTGACGCCGGAGGCGCCATGCAAGTCTATGTGCAAGGACTGCAAGGCATCACCACGACGCTCGAACCCACGGAAATCCCCCGCCCGACAAGCCTCTACGGCGTGCGAGTGCACTTCGCCGGCGATGTCGACGCCCCAATCCTCTCCATTGGACCCGTGGGGGATGGCGCCTACACTCAAATCACCTTCCAGGTCCCCCAAGGAGCCGAGGGGACAGCGACCATTATTCAAGACCAGCAAAGCGTTCAACTTCCCTATGTACGCGCCGCCTGGGGCCGTCTCCGAACCGCGGACGGTACGCTGCTGGCGCAGCACTCTGTGGACTGGCGCTTTGTTACGCCGGCCGACCCTCCGCAGCCGGGCGAGTGGATTGTGACCTTTGGTTACAATTTCGGCGCCGTACAAGATCCGCCGGCCGACGGAGTCCCGGCCTCGGCGAATCCTCTGTCACCGATCGCCCCCAAGGACCCACTCCTCGAAAACTCGGATTACGAGTACCGCATGACGCTCCGGACGGCGAACACGGAAGTCCCGTTGGAGATCGGCTACTTGGGCTTGACCCCTGGCCAGTTCGGAACATATCAGGTCAACTTCCGCATGCCGGCGGTTATCCCTGCGGGCCCGGCTTGGGTGCGCATCGAGCGCATCGCCATCGGCACGAACCTGTGCGTCACTCCCTTCTGCACTCCTGCGCCTACCCTGCATTCCGACACTTCCCTCTACGCGAGGCTTTACTAAATAAACAGCGAGAAAGTCGGGGAGAAGCCCAGAGACGACCTCGAGGCTGTTTTAATGCATAGGCAATGAGCGAGGGGAATCCTCCCAGGGGGCGGAAAATGTTGCGGGGCCGAGCCGCTCAGCGACGCGCCCCGAGCCAATCCCAGGAGGATTCCATGCACAGTCTCTACTACGTTGGGCTCGATGTCCACAAGAAATCGATCTCCTATTGCTTGAAAACCGCCGCCGGCCAGACCATCGACGCCGGCTCTATTCCCGCCGTCCGGCCCGCGCTCACCGCCTGGGCCGAAGCCTTGCCTGGACCCT
>WGMB01000010.1 GCA_016125275.1 Acidobacteriota bacterium
AGGTAAGGTTCTTCGCGTTGCGTCGAATTAAACCACATGCTCCACCGCTTGTGCGGGCCCCCGTCAATTCCTTTGAGTTTCAGCCTTGCGACCGTACTCCCCAGGCGGCGTACTTAACGTGTTAACTCCGGCACAGACTCAGTGAAGAGCCTACACCAAGTACGCATCGTTTAGGGCGTGGACTACCAGGGTATCTAATCCTGTTTGCTACCCACGCTTTCGAGTCTCAGCGTCAGTATCGGTCCAGAGAGCCGTCTTCACCACCGGTGTTCCTCCTGATATCTACGCATTTCACCGCTACACCAGGAATTCCACTCTCCTCTCCCGAACTCGAGTCCGTCAGTTTCGGCCGCACCCTCCCAGTTGAGCCAGGAGATTTCACAGCCGACTTGACGCACCGCCTACACTCGCTTTACGCCCAGTAATTCCGAACAACGCTTGGAGCCTACGTATTACCGCGGCTGCTGGCACGTAGTTAGCCGCTCCTGCTTCTGCGGGTACCATCATAATTGTCCCCGCTGAAAGACCTTTACGACCCGAGGGCCTTCATCGGTCACGCGGCGTCGCTGGATCAGGGTTTCCCCCATTGTCCAAGATTCCCCACTGCTGCCTCCCGTAGGAGTCTGGCCCGTGTCTCAGTGCCAGTGTGGCCGTGTGCCCTCTCAGGCCGGCTATCGATCGTTGCCTTGGTAGGCCGTTACCCTACCAACAAGCTAATCGACCGCGGGCCCATCCTTGAGCGGCCGAAGCCTTTCACCCGGAGGTGATATGCGGTATTAGCTCCAGTTTCCCGGAGTTATTCCCCACTCAAGGGCAGGTAACCCACGTGTTACTCACCCGTACGCCACTAGATTCCCCCGAAGGGGTCTCCCGTTCGACTTGCATGTGTTAAGCGCGCCGCCAGCGTTGATTCTGAGCCGGGATCAAACTCTCGAGTAAAAGTTGTTGCCAGACACTGACAGCAGAGCGAATGCTCCAGCGCCAGATCTAGCGAACTCTCGAGTTGTTTGGTCGCCGACCGAACTCGGAATGACGAGTCTTATTGTCTGCGCGTCCAACCAAACTTTCAAAAATCGCTGTCGCTCCGGATCGTCAGTCGCTTGTAGCGACCTTCTCTTCGCGACGAAACTGTTTTTCGAGCCGCATCATCCCCGCCCTGATTTTGATCAGGGTCACAGATTATCCTGATGCGTTTGTGTTGGGAGCGCTCAGCTCCCGAGCTCGTCTGCCACCGTTCTCAGCGGCACATTTCCGATGGTATCACCGGTTCGTTCTGAGAGGCAAGTGACTTTCTAACTTTTTTTCGCCTCTCTTTTTTGGCGGCGCTGTTTCCCGCGCCGACCAGATCAGAATAACATCGGCTGTTCGGCCCTGCAAGCACTATTTGGCAGATTCTGACATTTTTTTCTTCGCCGCCTTTTTGGCCCTCTTGCCGGCCTTCTTGGCAGCCTTCTTCTTGGCAACCTTCTTGCGGCCGAAGCGTCCGCCGCCTTCCGCCAATCGTTGGGCGCGCGCGGCCAGCAGCTCGGTCGCCTCGGGGATCGTCAGCGATTCCGGCGTCTGTCCTTTGGCCAGCGAGGCGTTGATCTCTCCGTCGGTCACATAGGGGCCGTAGCGGCCGGAGAGGATCTTGAGGGCCTTGCCCGTGTCAGGGTGCACGCCGAGCTCGCGCAGCGCTGTGGCCTTCTGCGCTTGGCGGCGGCCCTTGGGCTGCTTGAGCAGCTCGACGGCGCGCTCCAGGCCGATGTCGAGCGGCGACGGGCCGTCGGATGGGATGGAACGGATCTCGTCTCCCCACTTCACGTAGGGGCCGAAGCGCCCGTTGGCGGCCACGACGGGCTTGCCGTCGTCCGGATGGGGCCCGATCTGGCGCGGCAGCGCCAAGAGGCGTAGGGCGAGAGCGAGATCGACGCCTTCCGGTTCCATTCCGGCCAGCAGGGACGCCATTTTCGGCTTTTCGTCATCGGACCCGTCGCCCAACTGGACGTAGGGGCCGAAGCGGCCGTTCTTGAGATAGACCGGCAGGCCGCTCTCCGGGTCGACGCCGAGGGATTCCGGTCCTTTGGCGGCCTTGTCCAGCAGGTCGAGCGCGGCGTCCACGGTCAATTCGTCCGGCGGCATGTCCTCGGCCAGGCTGGCGCGGGTCTCGCCGCTGGCCAGGAATGGCCCGTAGCGGCCGATGCGGACCTCCACGGGCTGTCCTTCGCGGGTCAGGCCCAGCGGCACGCCGCAGACCTGCCGGGGATCGATCGAGATCTCCCCGCGCGCCACCAGCTCATTGAGCCCGTCGCCGTTGTCGCCGAAGTAGAAGCCCCGCAGGTAGCTGTTGCGGTCGGCTTCGCCGCGAGAGATGGCGTCCAGATCGTCTTCCAGCTTGGCAGTGAAGGCGTAGTCACACAGGTGCTGAAAGTGTTCCTCCAGCAGGCCCACGACGGCCATCGCTGTGAACGTAGGTACCAACGCCGACGCCTTCTTGAAGGCGTAGGAGCGCTGCAGGACCAGGTCCACGATCGAGGCCCAGGTCGACGGGCGACCGATGCCCAGACGCTCGAGCTCGCGAATCAGGCTACCCTCCGTGAAGCGTGGCGGCGCCTGCGTGGCGCGCTCCAGGGCCTCGGCGTCGCGGGTGGCCAGCGACTCCGCCACCGCGACCTTGGGCAGCATCTTCTCCTGGCCGCCCAGCTCGGACTCGAGATCATCGCCGGCGGCATAGGCGCGCAGAAAGCCGGCGAACTCGACCGTCTTGCCGGTGGCGCGGAACAACGCGCGCCCGCCCCGCACGGTTACGGCGATGTTGGTGCCTCGCGCATCGAGCATTTGGCTCGCCAGCGTTCGGCGAAAGATCAGCTCATAGAGCTTGCCGGCCTCGGCCCCGAGGGCCTGGCGCACCTGTTCGGGAGGGGTGAAGCTGTCGCCGGCGGGGCGGATCGCTTCGTGGGCCTCCTGGGCGTTCTTCACCTTGGTGCGGTATTGCCGAGCCTGTTCCGGCAAGTACTCCGCGCCGTATTGCGTGGAAACGTAGCGCCGAGCCGCCGACAGAGCCTCGTCCGACAAGGTCGTCGAGTCGGTGCGCATGTAGGTGATGTAGCCGTTCTCGTAGAGCTGCTGCGCCACCTGCATCGTCCGCCGGGCGGCGAGGCGCAGCTTGCGATTGGCGTCCTGCTGGAGCGTGCTGGTGACGTAGGGCGGCGCCGGAGCGCGGTTGAAGGGCGTCTCGTCGACGCTCTCCACCGCCGCCGACGCCTTCAGCACCTCGGCGTGCAATTCTCGCGCCTGGGCCTCGTCGAGCGCCAAAACGGCGTCAGGAGACTTGAGCTTGCCGGTATCGGGGTCGAAATCCCGCCCGGTGGCGACACGGGTCTCGCCCACGTGGGTCAGCTCGGCGTCGAAGACCGTGTCATCGCCGGTCAGCTTGGCAAACTGCGCGCGCAGGCCCCAGAATTCGGCCTTTTGGAAGCGGATGCGCTCCCTTTCGCGCTCCACCAGCAGCCGCACGGCCACGCTCTGCACGCGGCCGGCGCTGAGTCCACGCGCCATTTTCTTCCACAGCAGAGGGCTCACGCGGTAGCCGTAGAGCCGGTCGACGATGCGGCGCGTCTCCTGCGCCTCGACCAGATCCATGTCAATCTCGCGCGGGGATTCCAGGGCCTTGCGGATGGCGTCCTTGGTGATCTCGTGGAACACCATCCGCTTGACCGGCACGGTGGGCTTGAGCGTCTCCAGCAGGTGCCAACTGATCGACTCTCCCTCGCGATCTTCGTCAGTCGCCAGGTAGATCTCGTCGGCCCCTTTCACCAGTTGCTTGAGGTCCTTGACGTTCTGCCGCTTGCTCTCCGGGATCACATACAGCGGCCAGAAGTCGCGGTCGACATCCACGCCCAGATCCTTCCAGGGGGCCTTCTTGTACTCCTTCGGCACCTCGGACTGTGAGGTTGGCAGGTCGCGGATGTGGCCGTTGGAGGCCTTCACCGTGTAGCCCTTTCCCAGGAACTTTTCAATCGTGCGCGCCTTGGTCGGCGATTCCACGATGACCAGCGCCTGTGATTGCGAAGATTTCGCCATATTTCTCGTCATCCCAACCGAGGATCGGGAGCCTCAGCTCCAGACCCTCACAAAATGCTTCCCCGGGAGCTGCTTCACGGCTCCGAAGAGCTCGAGCTCGCTCAGGGCGGCCAAGGTCACAGCCGGAGCCGCTTCCTCACACTCGCGAATGAGGTCGTCAATATGCAAGGCCTGATCGACCCTCAGCAGACGAAAAACTCGCTGAGCAGGCCCGCTGGCGCCCTCCAGCAGGACTCCGTTGGGGTTCTCCGGATCGCGCCCGGCGGCCGCGGGAGGCCGGGCCAACGCCTGGCGCACGTCGTCGGGAAGCTCCTCGATCACGTCGCCAATGTCCTGCACCAGCTTGGCGCCGTCCTTGATCAGCAGATTCGGGCCCCAGCTCTGCGGCGACACGATGCTGCCAGGGATCGCAAAGACCTCCCGGCCCTGGTCCAGAGCGAGTCGAGCCGTGATCAGAGAACCGCTGTACTGGGCGCCCTCCACAACCATCACGCCGAGCGACATGCCGCTGATGATGCGGTTGCGAATCGGGAAGTTCTCCGGCCGCGGCGACGTGCCGAGCGGGAACTCGGAGATCACCAACCCTTCCTCGCGGATGGCTTCGTACAGCGCCCGGTTCTCCCGCGGATAGGGCACGTCCACACCGGTGCCGAGCACGGCGATGGTGTCGCCCCCCTTTTGGAGGGCGCCGCGGTGAGAACAGGCGTCGACGCCGCGAGCCATTCCGCTCACATGCGTCAATCCCGCCGCTGCGATCTCGCGTCCCATCTTCTCCGCCACCGCCCGCCCATAAGGGGTCGGGCTCCTCGTTCCCACCATCGCCACCTGCGGCCTCGCCAGCAGTTCCTCGCGACCCAGCGCGTAGAGCAGCAAGGGCGGATCAAAGATCTCCTTGAGCTGCTGCGGGTAGCGGGGGTCCTGGAAGGGGATGATCTCCACTCCCAGGCCCTCCGCCTTCCGCAGAGCGTCGGCTGCATCCTCGAACGTCAGGCCGGAATGGATCGCCTCCGCCGTCGCTTTCCGGAGCTTCGGCAACGCCGCCTCCAGCTCCGAGAGCGAGGAGTGAAAGATCCGTTCCGGAAACCCGAAGATCTTGACCAAGCGAATCGCATTCCGGGGTCCCAAACCGGGGACCAGTTGCAGGGCCAGCCAAGAGAGCAACGTCTCCCGAACCGCCTCCTGTGAGGCCATCGCGTTTCGCACCTTAACACGGACGCCGCCGTCGCGGCGTTGCCGCCGGTTTTCGTCGGTCGACCTTCGGCTCACCCCGGCAGGGCCGCGACCGGGGGTCGCCGCGAGTCTCATGCGTCAGAATGAGTCTCATGCGCGCGCTGCTCTGGCTGCTCCGTACCGTCGCCTTGCTCCTGGTCGTCGGAGTCGGAGGCTTCTTCGTCCTCCAGCACTTCTTCGGGTTGCGCGTGGAGATGGGCGGGACAGGCATGAGCCCCATCTTTTCCTTCCACGACACGGAGCGGCACTACGAGGAGATCGAGCAAGAGCGGGCCAAGGAGGCGGAAGCGGCCGTTCTGGCGACGGCGACGCCCGTACCTGCGGCTCCCGTCGCCAAGGAGCCGGAAGCTTCGCCGGAATCGACCGCAGGAGCTGCGGTCGCACCCTGGCCGTACTACCGCGGACCGCAGCACAACGGCGACTATACCCAGACGCCGATCCGCAAGGACTGGCCCTCGGGCGGCCTGCCGGAGCTTTGGCGGACGAAAGTCGGCGGCGGCTACGCCTCGATGATCGTCGCAGAGGGCAAAGTGTTCACCATCGAGCAACGCCGCGATCACGAAGTCGTGGCCGCCTACGACCTGTACAGCGGGCGTCAGGTTTGGGAGCACGGCTGGAAGGCGCTGTTCTCCGAAGCCCTCGGCGGCGACGGTCCCCGTGCCACTCCGACCTACGATGATGGCAAGATCTACGCCCTGGGCGCGGCAGGGGAGCTGGAATGCCTGCAAGCCTCGGATGGGGCGCAGCTCTGGCGGACGAACATCCTCGAGGACGCCGGCGCGGCGAACCTGCAGTGGGGAATGTCGGGCGCGCCGCTCGTCGTCGACGACCTCGTGATCGTCCATCCCGGGGGCGCCGGCAAGGCTGTGGCGGCTTACAACAAGACCACCGGCAGGATCGTCTGGCAGACGCAGAACGGGCCGGCCGGCTACGCATCGCCGGACGTCGCCGTCATCGCCGGCCGCCGCCAGATCTTGCTCATGAGCGGCGATCGCATGATGGGACTCGGCGTCGAGGACGGCGCTCTGCTGTGGGCGGAACCCTGGAAGACCTCCCACGACATCAACTCCGCTCAACCTCTGGTGGTTGACCAGAACCGCATCCTCGTCTCGTCCGGCTACGGCCACGGGGCGGCGCTGCTCGAAATCGCCGCCGGCGGCGCCGGATTCTCGGTCCGCAAGTTGTGGGAGAAGAACACCTTCAAGAACAAGTTCAACAGCCCGGTGCTGTACCAAGGTCACGCCTACGGGCTCGATGAAGCCATCCTGGCCTCGATCGACGGGGAGACTGGGGACCGAGACTGGAAGGGCGGCCGCTACGGCTTCGGCCAGCTCTTGCTCGCCGACGGCTTCCTGATCGTGCTCACTGAAACCGGCGAAGTCGTGCTGGTGAAGGCCACGCCGGAGTCGCACCAGGAGCTGGCCCGCTTCCAGGCCCTCGAAGGCAAAACCTGGAACACGCCGGCCATGGCGGACGGGCTGCTGCTGGTCCGCAATCAGACGGAGATGGCCGCTTACCGGATCGCGCCGTGATGGCCGGCCGCGCAGCCGCGTGTCTGCTGTTGGCGCTGCCCTTGGCGGCTCCGGCCCAACAGGTCCGCGTCGGCGTGCTGGGACTGTTTCACCCGCAGGCGCTCGAAGTCCGGACCGAGGCTGAGACGTTCAGGGTCCGGTTGGACCCTGAGGGACGCGGCATCCTGGTGGAAACGCCAGCCGGAGCCCGTCTACTCCAGCGACTGGAGTTGCCCGGGCCCTTCGAGCTGGCCGCCCCGGGCAAGCTGCGGCGCAGTTACGCCGGCTCCCTCGAGCTGACCGCAGCCTCGGGCGAGCTGCGGGCCGTCGTGGGTTTTGAGCTCGAGGACGCCGTCGCGGCCATTGTAGCCGCCGAGACTGCGCCGGACTGGCCGTTGGACGCGCTCGAGGCGCAGGCGATCGTCACGCGGTCCTATCTTGCAGCCGGGCGGAACCGGCACGACGGCTTCGACTTCTGCGACACGACACACTGCCAGTGGATGGCAGGCGCGGTCGGCCCCGGCCATGCCGCCGCCCGAGCGGCTCGTCGAACCGCCGGCTGGGTCCTGACGTATCGGATGAACGTCATCGAGGCCTTGTTCTCGCGGCGCTGCGGAGGGCGCACGCAGAGCTTGGCGGCCGTGGGGCTTAGCCCCGCCGTCCCAGGTGGAGAGGCCTACCCCTACTTTCCCGTCGACTGCCCCGTCTGCCGGCGGGCGTCGCCCTCTTGGACTCGCGACCTCCCGGCCGAGAGCGCGCAAGAGGCGCTGCTGCGACCCGGGTCGGAGGCGGCGCGCCTAGCCGTCACCCGCCGTCTAGGGTGGAGCGCGCTACCCAGCAACGACTACCGGGTCACCCGGAACGACGGGCGGCTGGCCATCGAAGGCTCCGGCGAGGGCCACGGCGTCGGGCTCTGCCAGCGGGGCGCAAAAGAGCTGGCCGCCGAGGGTCTCTCGGCGGCCAGGATTCTGTCGCTGTACTTTCCCGGCGTCCGCCTCGGGCGGCCCTGAACGGCTACCGTTTCTCGGCGACCGTCTTGGCCGGGTCATCGAGCAGCGCCTGGGCCTGCGGCAGCGCCTCCAGCGCCTTCTCCACTTCCGGATCGAGCTCGTAGTAGACCCGCTCGCCTTGCTCCAGATCGTAGGCCGAGATGTAGACCTCGCGCTTGAGGAAGCGCTTGATGAAGTCGACGTTGGCGTCGAAGTCCGAATCCTTGAACTCGATGTCCTCGTTGTGCAGGAACTTTCGGAACTCCTCCACCACCTCGTCGGTTGGTTGCCAGTGCTCGGGCATGTCATCCCGGTTGAGCGTGTAGTGCTGCGCGAAGTTCTCGAAGGCGAAGCTGCGGCGCAGCAGGATCTCGAAGTCGTTCAGGCGCTGGGCGGTGATCTGAATGTCGGGGGCGATGCCGCCGCCGCCGAAGACCTGCCGCCCGTGATCGGTCAGCTTCACTTCGTCGTGCACCGGCTTGAAGTGGTCGCTGCAGGGGTCGTTGTAGTACTCCACCATCGAGACGCCGTCATAGCGGCGCTGGATCAGCCGCCCGCTGGGCGTGTAGTAGCGCGCGGTGGTGAGCGCCAACCCGGAGGTCTCGCCGAGCGGGTAGACCGTCTGCACCAGGCCCTTGCCGAACGTGTTGGTGCCGACCACCAAGGCCCGGTCGTGATCCTGCAAGGCGCCTGCGACGATCTCCGACGCCGAGGCCGAGTTGCAGTTCACCATCACCACCATCGGGAAGTTCCGGCCGCGGTTGCCGCGCTGGGCCTTGTAGACCCGCTCGCTGGAGGCGCGTCCGTAGTGCGAGACGATCGTCTGACCTTTCTGCAGGAACTCGTCGGAGACGTACACGCCCTGGCTGAGCAGACCGCCCCGGTTGTCGCGCAGGTCCAATACCAAGCCCTTGAGGTTGTCGCCGCCCACGGCTTCGAGGGCGTCGTCGAGCTCCTTGCCGGTATTCTCGTTGAAGCTCTCGATCTTGATGAAGCCGATGTCCTTGCGCACATCGAAAGCAACCGGAACGCTCGGCCGCGGGATCGTGGCCCGCGTCACGGTGACGTGCGTCAAACCCTTGATTCCGGGCCGCTCATAACCGATCTCGACCTGCGTTCCCTCGGGCCCGCGCAGACGGTTGGCGACCTCGGTGGAGTTCAGCCCCTCCATCTTTTCCTTGTCGACCTCGATGATGATGTCGCCCGGCCGCAGCCCGGCGCGGTAGGCCGGCGTCTTGGGGAAGGGGTGCACGACCACGGTCTGGCCGTCCCGCGGCTGGATCGTCATGCCGACGCCGGCGTAGCGGCCGCGCTGGTCGTCGCGGAGGCGCTCGTAGGATTCCGGGTCGAAGAAGCTCGAGTGCGGGTCCAGGGCCTGAAGCATCTGGGGGATGGCGCCCTGGTAGATGGCCTTCTCGGCGTCCACCGGATCCGCATACCGCTGCTCGACGGTCGCCAGCACCTGAGAAAACTGCCGAAAGCTCTCCTTGACATCGTCGTCTGACGCCGCGGCGGCCGCTACGCCAATCCGCGGACCAAACAGTCCGCCGATCACCGCGCCGGCCAAAACGATCGTGGGTACGAGGAAAAAGCTGGAACGCTTGGAAGAGCTCATGGAAATCAGGTCGCCTCGAATTGGGCTCAGTATATCAGCAGCCGTCCGGCGCCACTCCTTCGACGTGGTTGAGGACAATCGGTTTCCTCGGCTGCGCTCATGATAGTCTGGAAAGATCGGTTGGCCGGTCGTCCAATGGCAGGACACGTGGTTTTGGTCCATGGAATGGGGGTTCGAATCCTCCCCGGCCAGCCAGTCAGGTTCCGTACTCCGCTTTACAACTCTTTACATCGTTGGGACCCCTTGGGTTGAACCTGGCGACGGCCTGACGCGTCGCTAGTTCCATCGAGGCCGACAGGTTCTCCAGCGATGCGCTCCACCCAGCTCCTCTTCGTCGTTCTGGCGGCGGTCATTGCGCCTTTTTCCTGGGGTCAGCGGTTGGCCGGCCTCGAGTACAAGGCTCCGGCGACGGCGGTCCCGCAGCGGCTGGCGCAGCCATCGCCACCCGGCATGCGCCTGGCCCCGCCCCCCCTGGCCGCCCTGGAGCCGCTGAGCGACGCCGAGGTGGCCGGTATCGAGCCTCGCGTAGGCGTGGAGCCGATCGGCGTCCATCGCGATCTGACGCGCGCCATGACCGGGCTGGCCTCCGCCGCCTGGACCCAAGCTTCCGACGGTTCGGCGCTCTGGCGGCTGGAGCTGCGCTCCCCGGGCGCCGCGGCGTTACGCGTCCGCTTGGAGGGCTTCTCCGTCGGCGCCGGCCGGGTCTGGATCTACGACGGCGAAGGGCAAGTGCTGGGCCCCTACTCCGGAAGCGGCCCCAACGGTTCCAACGGTATGTTCTGGAGCGACCTGCTGTTCGGCGAGAGCGCCATCGTGGAGTACTCTCCCGCCGACGGCGTCGCTCGCCGGGAGCCTCCGTTCCGGGTCTCCTCGGTCGCACACTTGTGGCAGACGCCGGTTCCTCAGGACGGTTCCGTGGCGGTGGATCAAGCCGCGCCCTGTCAGGTCGATGTCACGTGTTCGCCTGAGCTCGAGCCCACCACGCGTGCGGTGGCCCGCATCCTGTTCGAGGAGGGCGACGCCAGCTATAACTGCACCGGCACGCTGCTCAACAATCGCAACGAGGACTTCACACCGTATTTCCTCACGGCCGCTCACTGCATCCGCGACCAGGACGTGGCCTCCACGCTGATCGCCTTCTGGAACTACAAGACCTCCACCTGCAACGGCGCGGAGCCGCGCCTAGCGGACACCGCCCGCACGGCCGGTTCCACCCTGGTGGCCACCCTGGGCAACTTCGACGACAACGGCGGGGACATGACGCTGCTGCTGCTCAGCGACATCCCCAGCAGCGCCTACTTCGCCGGCTGGGACGCCGACCCGGTCGCCATCGGAGCGGACACGATCACCGTGCACCACCCGCAAGCCTCTTATATGCGGGTGACCACCGGCACGGTGGTCACCGATCGCATCTACAACACGTCGCCGGACATCTACGCCCTGGTGCGCGAGACGAAGGGCCGCACCGAGCCTGGCTCCTCGGGTTCGGCGCTGCTGTCGGCGCCGGGGGTCGTACGAGGGGCGCTGAGCTTCGGTCCTCAGATCCCGCGCTTCCGCACCGCCTGCGACGTCAACCCGTACTACGGCGGCTACACGCACTTCTCCGCTTTCTACCCGATGGTCCAGCAGTATTTGGAGGGTGACGCGCCACCCCCGACGGAGACGCCCGCTCCGGATCCCACGCCGGAGCCGGAGCCTTCCGGCCTGGTCCTCTCCCCCGGCGGCGCGATCGACTTCACCCTGCCCGCGGTCAACAACCCCACGCTGTTCCGCACCGACAGCTACCGCATCGACGTTCCTGACAACGCGACTTCTCTGACCGTGCGGGCCGAGGCGCTGACGCCGAACGCCGACATCGATCTCTACCTACGCTACGGCCAGGCGGCCAGCGTGGTGATCGGCGTGATCATCGCCGACGCGTCTTCGGCGTCAGCTTCGGGAACGGAAGAGATCACTTGGACCACCGCCGACGGTCTTCGCGGCGGGGCTTGGTACGCTTCGCTGGCCTCCTATTCCACCGGCTTGGCGATCCAAGGGCGGATCCAGGCGACGATCGAGGTGGGCGCCGGGACCGGCAACCCCCAGATTTCTGCAGTCGTGCACGGAGCGACTTTCTCTCCCGGCGCAATCGCTCCGGGAGAGATCGTGACGCTCTTTGGCCAGGGGCTCGGCCCGCCCGACGGCGTGCAGGCGGCGTTGAACACGCAAGGGCGTCTGCCGTCGGCGGTGACTGACACCGTGGTGCTGTTCGACGAGTTGCCGGCGCCGATCTTCTTCGTGCAGTCGAACCAGATCAACGCGCAGGTTCCCTATGAGGTGGCCGGTCGGGGTTCGGTGCGCGTGGCCGTCACCCGCAACGGCGTCCTGACGAATCTGGTGACTGTCCCGGTCGACGACGCCGCGCCCGGCCTCTTCCAGCTCGGCGCGGGCCGGGCGGTGGCCCTCAACGCGGACGGGACTCTGAACGGTCCCGACAACCCGGCTCGCCGCGGCGACGTGGTGCTGCTGTACGGGACGGGCGAGGGAACCACCGACGGCGCCAACGTCGACGGACAGCCGGCGGCGACGGCTCCGCTGGCGCGGCCCGTGCTCCCGGCCTCGGTGCGGATCGGCGGCGCCGACGCGGACCTGCTCTTCGCCGGATCGGCGCCCGGCTTCGTCGGGCTGCTGCAGGTCAACGCCCGGATCTCGCTCTCCAGCGCGAGCGGTTCAGCCGTGCCGGTCACGTTGCGCGTGGGACAGACCGACAGCCTCTCGGCCACGATCGCCGTCGAGTAGGGGGTCGGCGCGGAGGCGGGGCGCTCGCAGCGAGTCTGGTATGATGCCCGACTTGAGGAGCTGACCCATGTCGCAAAGCCGCCGTCAATTCGTTCGATCCGCCTCCGGCCTGACGCTGGCCGCGGCCGCCGCTTCCGCCGCCCCGCTCGGCGACATCCCCAAGCGCAAGCTCGGCAAGACCGGCGTGGACGTGACGATGATCGGCCTTGGCGGCGCCCGGGTCGGCAACATGACCGACGAGAACGAAGCGATCCGCGTAATCCGGCACGCCCGCGAGATCGGCATCCGCTATTTCGACAACGCCGCCGCCGGCGCCTACGGCGTAGGCCAGCGGCGTTACGGGACCGCCTTCGGCAAGGACAACAAGGACCTCTTCTACACGACCAAAACGCGCAACCGCAGCTACACCCAGTCGGAGCTCGACCTCACCCAATCGCTGGCGCACTACCAACGCGACTACATCGACCTCTACCAGGTGCACAACGTCATCAACCAAGAAGACATCGACTTCGCGTTCGGCCCGCACGGCGTGATGGAGATGATCGAGAAGGCCAAGAAGGCGGGCAAGGTCCGCTTCGTCGGCTTCACCGGCCACACCAACCCGCACGTCCTCCGCAAGATGATGGAGATGTACGACTGGGACACGATCTTGATGCCGCTGAGCGTGACCGACGGGGCCCGCAAGGACTTCTCCTTCGAGCGGATGACTCTGCCGGCCGCGGTCGAGCGGAACCTCGGCATCCAGGCCATGAAGACCACCGGCGTCGGGGCGATCGAAGGCGAAGGGGTCTCGTCGATCCAAGAGGCTCTGCGCTACGTCTGGTCGCTGCCCATCTCGACGGCGATCCTGGGCTGCACCTCGATCGAGCAGCTCGAAACCGATGTGAAGATCGCCATCGCGTCGGAGAAGAACAAGATGACCCAATCCGAGCGAGAGAAGGTGCAGGCCAAGTGGGCCAATGCGGACTTCGCGAAGCTCGAGCCTTGGAAAGTGGACAACTCGCCGCAGAGCTTGGCCTCCACGCCGCGCTACCTGGGGGCCTGAGGGCCGGCTACCGGGGAGGCTTGTACTCGCCGATCTCCATCACCGGATCGGGCCCATGCCCCTCGGGTGTCTTGATTACGTGGATGACCTTCCGGTCGGCGACTGAGACGACGTAGATCTCGTCGTTGTCCTGCACACCGGCGAAGGCATACTTGCCGTTCTTGGACAGCGAGCAGGACAGAGGGCTTCCGCCCAGGTCCACGCGTCCCGTCTCCTTCAGCGTCGCCACATCCGCGAAGCCGAGCTGCGTCCCCTCGCCGCCAATCGAATAGACGAGCGTCTTCTGGTCCGGCGTAACAGCGATCCGATTGACGCCCTTGCCGGTCCGGATCTCTCCCACCGCCGTGCGAGCCGCCGTGTCGATCACCTGGATCGTGGCGCTGTTCGAGCAGGTCACATAGTAGCGTGAGCCGTCGGCGTTGAGGGCGCCGCCCTGCGGCCGGCCGCAGCCGTCGATCAGCGTCACCTCGCCCGTCGCGATTTCAACCGCTCCGACGGTATCGCTGTTGGAATTGGACGCGAACGCCCACTTCGCGTCCGGACCAAAGGTGACGATGTGCGGAGCCTTGCCACCGTTGTCGAAAGCCTGGATGACGGCGCGCGTGTCCGGATCCACGAGAAAGATCGAGTCGGGGTTCTCGCTGGTGACGATCAGCCGGCGGGCCTTGGGGTCGAACGAAAGCCCGTGGGGCCGGCGATACGGGCTGGTGGGAATGACGCCGGCCTTCTTCCGGGCCTGGATGTCGACGATCGAGATCGTGGCGCCGCCGGGGCCTTGATAGTCCATCCACAGCACGCCGTTGTCGGTGACGTAGAGGCGGCGGCCGTCAGGGTCGAGCAACATCTCATGCGGAGTCTCGCCGACCGCCACGCCGGCCACGCGCTCGCCCGCCGAGGTGTAGAAGCCGACCTGGCTCGCCTTCTTCTCCACCACGACCAACGCCGGCTCCTGGGCGACGACCGGCACAGCCAAGGCCAACAGAATCAGAGTCCTGGAGGTGAGTCCAGGATCAAGCGCAAAGGAGGGAAGCAACTGGCGAAACATGGCAACTCACTCCAGCAGCAAGGCCGGGTCCGGCCCAGCGCCGGCGGCCGTATGCACGGTGTAGAGAATCTTCCGTTCCGGCACGCTGATCACGTAGCAGACGTCCTGATCCTGGGCGCAGCTCGTGGCCGTCACGCCGTCTTCCATCATCTCCAGCGAGACCGCGGGACCCGCCAGCTTCAGTTGACCCGTCTCCCGGCCCGTCTCGAGGCTGGCAAACCCAATCGCGCCGTCCCCAAACAGGCCGTAGACGATCGTCTTCTCGTCACCGGTGAGCCCGCAACGCACCGGCGATTTGCCGGTCGGGATCTCGCCCGCCACGGTCCAGGAAGCCGTATCGACGATCACGATCTTGTCGGCGTCGCGGTGCGCCACATACAGCTTGGAACCGTCCTTGGACAGCGTCGAGCCCTCGGGCCGCGCGCCGGTCTCGACGAGATGGTGTTCGCCGGAGGCCAGCTCGATCTTGGCGACCGTCCCGGATCGTGCGTTGGAGACGTAGGCGTACTTGGAGTCCGGCGAGCAGTGCACGATGTGCGGCGTCTCCCCGCCAGTCCCGAAGTTCCGAGTCTCGCGGGTCTCGCGGTCGATGAGAAGGAGCTGGTCGGGATTCTCGGTGGTCGCCAGCAGCGTCCCGTCGGCGCAGAGGTCGATGCCGTGCGGCCGATAGTACTTGCCGAGGTCGAATTCGCCCACGCGCTCGCGGGCCTTCATGTCGATGATCGAGACCTTGTTGCCGCCGTTGCCGGCGTTTTCGATCTGCATCACTCCGTTGTCGGTGACGTAGAGCGTGGAGCCGTCCGGAGACAGCACGATCTCATGCGGGTGATCGCTGACCTGAGCCTCGGCGACTAATTCGCCGTCGAGGGTGTACCAAGCGACGGACTTGGAGGCTTTTTGGGAGACGAGCAGGACGGGACCGGTGGCCGTGGGCGGAGTCTCCAGCGGCGTCTCACCGCCGCAGGAAGCCAGCAGAACGACTAGGGCTGAAGCGATGAGACGGGCCATCGCGGAGCAGATTACCACGCCGGCGCGAGCCGAGACGAGGCGTGAATAGACTCAGCGGCGTGATCACCTCCGCTGAAGAGTTCGGTCGTCTACGGCTCAGCGAGAACGAGCCCGAGCACAACCGGGCCCCAGCCTGACCGTACGACCGGGGCGGATGAGTCCGTTTCTCCCCGAGCAGAGAGCCCCCAGGTAAAACCAGGGGGCTCATTGAAACCTACTCGACTCCGGGCACAGGGAACTGCGAGCAGAGCTCTTCCACCTCGCCCTTCACCTTCGCCAGCACGGCCTCGTCCTCATGGCT
Source organism: Acidobacteriota bacterium (assembly GCA_016125275.1). Classification (GTDB taxonomy): domain Bacteria; phylum Acidobacteriota; class Terriglobia; order Bryobacterales; family UBA6623; genus RI-231. Next base: position 15,585 of record WGMB01000010.1, read on the forward strand.
GGTCATCGCCTCCACCATCCAGGCGCCGAGCTTGTTCATCTCGTCTGCGCCGAAGCCGCGCGTCGTCGCGGCGGGCGTGCCCAAGCGGATGCCGCTCGGCCGCAGCGGAGGGTTCGGGTCGTCCGGAATCACTTGCTTGTTGCAGGTGATGTTCACCCGGTCCAGAGCCTCTTCGGCGATCTTGCCGTTGAAGCCCCAGCTCGTTACGCAATCCACGACCATCATGTGGTTGTCGGTGCCGCCGGTCACCAGATCGGCCCCGCCCGCGACGAGCGCCTTCGCCAGCGTCTGGGCGTTGGCGAGGATGCCCCGGCAGTAGTCCTTCCACTCCGGCTGCAGCGCCTTGCCCATCGTGATGGCGATGCCGGCGACCGCGTTCATGTGCGGGCCGCCCTGCAAGCCGGGGAATACGCTCTTGTCGATCTGCTTGGCGAACTGCTCCTTGCACAGGATCAGACCGCCGCGCGGGCCGCGCAGGGACTTGTGGGTGGTCGTGGTGACGAAGTCGAAGCCGGCCGCGACGGGGTTGTTCAGCGCGCCGCCGGCGACCAAGCCGCCGATGTGCGAGATGTCCGCCATCGTCAGGGCTCCCACTTCGTCGGCGATCGCCTTGAACTGCGCGTAGTCCAGATCGCGCGGATAGGACGAGAAGCCGCAGACGATCATCTTGGGCTTGGACTCCAGCGCCGTCTTGCGCAGAGCCTCGAAGTCGATGGCGCCCTTGTTGGCCGGATCCGACTTGTAGCGAATCCAGTTGTAGAGCTTGCCCATGTGGCTGACCGGCGCGCCGTGGGTCAAGTGACCGCCGTGGGAGAGGTCCATGCCCAGCACGGTGTCGCCCGGTTCCAGCATCACCAGGTAAACGGCGGCGTTCATCGCCGCGCCCGACAGCGGCTGCACGTTGGCGTGCTCTGCCCCAAAGAGCTCCTTGGCGCGATCGCGGGCCAGGGTCTCGATGACGTCGGTGTACTCCTGGCCGCCATAGTAGCGCCGGCCCGGGTAGCCTTCCGAGTACTTGTTGGTGAAGACCGAGCCGAGGGTGACCAGCACCTCCGGCCAGCAGTAATTCTCCGAGGGAATCAGCTCGATGCCGGCGGCCTGGCGTTTTTCTTCGCCGACCAGGGCGTCGTAGATCTCGGGGTCCGTCTGAGCGAGCAACTTGCGATAGGCATCCATGGCGGGTTCTCCAGTCACGCGGTGGTTGGTTGTGTGGAAAGCCCAGGCGCGCGGCTCACGGTCCGTTGGTTTCGAGTCGCGCGCTCCCCCATGGTCAGTTCCACGTCGATCGCCAGTTGCGCGCGCCCGCTACGATGGTAGTCCGACCCTTGATTGTACCGTGCTATGATTCCGCTCGCGATGCACCGACGAACCCTACTGGCCGGCGGACTGGCGGCGCTCGGGCGCGGCTGGGCCGCGAAGTTTGAGGCGGATGGATTGGAACAAGCGGCAGGATTTCTCGACAAAGCCGTCCAGAGCGGCCGGGTGCGCGCGGCGAGTCTCACGGTTTGGCAGGGAGATCGGCGGTTCGAGCGCGGTTTCGGCGGCAAGTACGGGGTGGATTCGATCTTCCTGATCGCCTCGATCACCAAGACCATGACGTCGACCGGCCTGCTCGTGCTGGCCGACCGCGGCGAGCTGAAGCTCAGCGACCGCGCCGTGAAGTACCTGCCGGAGTTCTCCGAAGGCGATCGCAAAGACATCACCATCGAGCAGTTGCTGACGCATACCTCCGGCCTGCCCGACATGCTTCCGGAGAACAACGAGCTGCGCAAGGAGCACCAGCCGCTGAGCGAGTTCGTGGACCGGGCCATGCACACGCCCCTGCTCTTCAAGCCGGGCTCGAAGTACAGCTACCAGTCAATGGGCATCTTGTTGGCTTCGGAGATCGCCCAACGGATCACCGGACTGCCCTTCCCCACGTTTCTCGAGCGCGAGGTGTTCGAGCCGCTGAAGATGACTCGGACCACGCTGGGGATGGCCGACATGAAGATGGAAGATGTGGAGATGGGTCAGGTGCAAACCGCCGCTCCCGAGGCGGGCTCCGGCGATCCCTCCACGAAGTCCTGGGATTGGAACAGTCCCTACTGGCGGCGCTTCGGCGCTCCCTGGGGCGGCGCGCACTCCACCGGCTCCGACATCGCCCGCTTTCTGCACTCTTATCTGCATCCGGACGGTCGCGTGCTGCGCGTCGAGACGGCCCGAAACGCGATTGTGAACCACAATCAAGGCCTCGACACGCCGCGCGGCATCGGCTTCACTTTGGGCTCCAAGGCCAACAGTCCGGCCTGCTCGGAGCAGACCTTCGGGCATGGCGGCTCGACGGGCACGCTTTGCTGGGCCGACCCGCGGACCGAGACGATCTGCGTCGTGCTGACGACCTTGCCGGGCGGCGCCGTGAAGCCCCATCCGCGCGAGCTCGCCGCCGACCGCGTGGCCGAAGCCGTCGCCTGAGATGGCCGGGCTCCTCGAGCGCTACTTCGAGCTCCGCGAGCTCGGGACGGACGTTCGCACCGAGCTGCTGGCCGGGCTGACGACTTTTCTGACGATGTCTTACATCGTCTTCGTCAACCCCTCCATCCTGGCCGACGCCGGGCTGCCCGCGGCGGGCGTGACGGCGGCCACTTGCCTGGCGGCGGCGGCCGGCAGTCTGGGTATGGGCCTGTGGGCCCGGCGGCCGATCGCGCTGGCGCCGGGAATGGGCATCAACGCCTATTTCACTTATGGCGTGGTCCTGGGCATGGGCGTCCCCTGGCAGACGGCGCTCGGGGCGGTGTTCGTCTCCGGAGCGGTCTTTCTGTTGCTGACGGGCGTCGGCGTCCGCCAGCGCTTGCTCGAAGCCATTCCGCCGCAGCTCTATCAGGCCACAGCGGCGGGCATCGGGCTGTTTCTGGCGTTGATCGGCCTGCGCAACGCCGGGCTCATCCAGGCCAGCGAGGCGACGCTGGTCACCCTGGGGGACTTGGGCGCGCCGGCGACGCTGCTTTCGATCGGAGGGCTGCTGGCGATCGCAGCGATGCTGGCGTGGGGCGTGCGGGCGGCGATGCTGCTGGGCATCCTCGGCGCGACGGCGGCGGCGGTGGGAGCGGGCGTCGCCCATTGGCAGCCCGGCTCGTTCGATTTCACGGCGCTCGGCGAAACGGTCTTCGCTCTCGACATCGCAGACGCCTTGGAGCTCGGGCTGCTCGAGATCATCTTTGTATTCCTGTTCGTGGACTTCTTCGATTCGGTCGGCACGATCCTGGCCGTGGCCACGCGCGCCGGCATGGTCGACGAAGACGGCAAGATCCCGCGCATCGGCCGCATGCTGACTGTCGACGCCTCCGCCACGATGGTCGGCGCTTTGGCCGGGACCTCCACCACCACCTGCTACATCGAAAGCGCCGCCGGGGTGGCAGTCGGCGGCCGTTCAGGGCTGACGGCGGTCGTGGTCGGCCTGCTCTTCCTGCTGGCTCTGCCGCTGGCGCCGCTGATCGGGCTGATCCCGGCCGCCGCAACGGCCCCGGCGCTCATCCTGGTCGGCTCGATGATGGCGGCGTCGCTGCGCGAGATCGACTGGGACGACGTGTCCGTGAGCGTGCCGGCATTTCTGATCCTGCTGACGATTCCGCTGACCTACTCCATCGCCAACGGGCTCGCGATCGGCTTCCTGGCCCACGACGCCCTCCAGATCCTGACCGGCAGGGGCGGGCGCGTCCCCTGGATGACCCACGGACTGGCGGCGTTGTTCTTGGCGCGGTTTATTTGGTTGGCGACCGGGTAGGGCGACCCCGCACCGGAGCGGCGCCGCCGCAATCTAACCGTGGACCGACGGACAAGAATGTCCGTCTCCACTAGGAGGGCAGCCTCGGTGGGCGGGACATCCTGTCCGACCAGGGCAAACAGTTCGACCTGAGACTTTCGGGGCGGACCGGGTAACAATAGGCCCTGCCAAAACCGTCCTTACCAACCGCTGAGGCTCGAACCATGTCTATCCCCGTTGATCGTCGATCCTTTCTCGCCGCCCTGGCCGCCGCCACGGTCGCTCCCAGCCGGGCCGCCGAAGCCTGGAGCCAGGGTTCGGACTGGCAATGGGAGCACTACGGCGGCGACGCCGGCGCCAGCCGCTACGCTCCGCTCGAACAGATCAACAAGTCCAACGTCAGCCGGCTCAAGGTCGCCTGGACCCACGCCTGCGGCGACGCCAGCGAGCGTCCGCAGACCACCATCGAGACCACGCCGATCGTCGTCGACGGCACGCTCTACCTGGTCACGCCGATGCTCAAGGTACGGGCGCTCGACGCCGCCACCGGCGCGGTGAAGTGGGAGTTCGACCCCGAGGGCGGCCGCCGCAGCCGCCGCGCGGTGGGCGTGAGCCGCGGCGTCTGCTACTGGCGGAGCCCCGACGGCGCCCACAAGCGCATCTTCTCGCCGGTCCGCGACACCCTGTACTCGATCGACGCCGAAACCGGCCGGCTCGACCCCGAGTTCGGCGACGCCGGCAAGATCGACCTGGCCCAGAATTTCGATCACGACATGGAGGGGCTCTCCTTCAAGCTCACCTCGCCGCCGGTGGCCTACAAGGACCTCGTGCTGGTGGGCGGCGGCGGCGGAGAAGGGCCCTACCGCGCCGCGCCCGGCCACATTCGCGGCTACGATGCACGCACCGGCGAGCGCCGCTGGATCTTCCACACCACGCCGCGCCCGGACGAGTACGGCTATGATACCTGGCCCGAGGACGCCTGGCAGCGTGTGGGCGGAACCAACAACTGGGCCGGCATGAGCCTCGATCAAGACCGTGGCTGGCTCTTCGCCTCCACCGGCTCGGCCGCCTTCGACTACTGGGGCGGCGATCGCAAGGGGTCGAACCTGTTCGCCAACTGCGTGCTGGCGCTGGACGCCGAGTCCGGCCGACGCCTGTGGCACTACCAGACCGTCCACCACGACGTGTGGGACTACGATCTGCCCGCGCAGCCCGCTCTGATCACCGTGCGCCGGGGCGGCATGACGATCGACGCGGTAGCGCAGGTCACCAAGCAGAGCTTCGTCTTCGTGCTCGATCGCCAGACCGGCCAGCCGGTCTACGGCGTCGAAGAGCGGCCTATCAAGGCGTCGCAGGTTCCCGGCGAGCAGTTGTGGCCCACCCAGCCCGTGCCGCTCAAACCTCCCCCGCTGAGCCGCATCCGCCTGACGCCGGACGACATCACCAACATCAGCCCCGAGGCGCACGAGAAGTTCACCAAGCTCCTGGCCGAGAGCGACGCCGGCTGGATCTTCGAGCCGCCCTCCACGCACGGAACCATCGTGCATCCGGGCTTCCGCGGAGGCTCCCTTTGGGGAGGTTGCAGCTCCGACCCCGAGCGCAATCTGCTGTTCGCCAACTCCGACGAGAACACCAATCGCATCACGCTCGTTCCGGGCGAGGCCAACGAACCGTTTGAATGGAAGCTCAGCGAGCGCGCGAAGCTGCGCGACGACAAGGGCTACCCGGTGGTGAAGCCGCCGTGGGGCTACATGACGGCCGTCGACCTCGAGACGGGAGAGTTCCAGTGGCGGGTCGTCAACGGCGAGTTCCCGGAGCTAACAGCCGAAGGAATCCCGAAGACCGGGACGCTGTCGCATGGAGGCTCGCTCGCGACCAAGGGCGGCCTCGTCTTCATCGGCGCGACGTTCGACCGCAAGTTCCGCGCTTTCGACTCCGACACCGGGGCGATTCTGTGGGAGTTTCAGCTCGAGGCCGGCGGCTTCGCCACACCCTGCACCTACGAAGTCGGCGGAAAGCAGTACGTGGTGATCGCCGCGGGCGGCGGCAAGGGCGACTCGCCGTCGGGCGACCAGTATGTCTGCTTCGCGCTCGAAAGCTGAGGCGGCCGATTTGGGACAATGATTCCGACCGTGCCGCGCATCGCTTCGCTTCTCACCCTGCTGCTCGCCGCCGCCGGCCTCGCCCTGTGGGCCCAGACCGGCTACGTTTCTCCAACCGAAGAGATCCCCGGCCCGCCGGTGGAGCAGCCCATCGCCTACAGCCACAAGACGCATGTGGGAACGCTGGGCCTGAAGTGCTCGGACTGCCATCAGCCCGACGACGAAGGCTTTTTGATGCGGTATCCGGATGAGCAGAAGTGCATGGCCTGCCATGCGGCCATCAAGACCGACAGCCCGGAGATCCAGAAGCTGGCAGCCTTTGCGGCAAAGGCCGAAAAGGTTCCGTGGAACCAGATCTATCGCGTACCCGACTACGTGTGGTTCGCCCACGCTTCCCACTCCGAGGCCGGGGTGGAGTGCGCCGCCTGCCATGGCGACGTGGCCCAGAATGACGTGTTGTTCAAGGCCAAGCCAACCAACATGGTGAGCTGCATGGAGTGTCACGCCGAGCACAACGCACCGAACTCTTGCGATTTCTGTCACGATCCGGGCTAGATGCGCCTCGGATTGATCGGTCTCGGCGAAGTCGGGCGGCTTCGCGCCCAGGCCCTGCGCCGAGTGCCCGGCGCGGAGCTGATCGTCACGGCGGATCCCCACGCCCCGGCGGATTTACGTGATCCCAAGGAGCTGTTGGGCCGCGACTTGGACGCCGTGCTCGTCTGCACTCCGCCGGAGACGCATGAGGAGCTGACGCTGGCGGCGCTCGAAGCCGGGCTGCACGTCCTGTGTGAGAAACCCTTGGCGCCGAACCCCGGCGCCGCGCGCCGCATGGTCGAGGCCGCCGAGGCCCGGGGGCTGACGCTGGCGACCGGCTTCAATCAGCGGCACTTTCCCAACCTCGCTTGGGTGAAGGGCGCTTTGGAGGAGGGCCGGATCGGGAGAATCACGCACTTGCGAGCCTATGCCGGGCACCGCGGGCTGCCGGAGTTCCGCAGCGAGCGCGAGCGCGACCCGGAGTTGCTGGGCGGCGGCGCCCTGATGGACAACGGCATCCACTTGATCGACCACGTCCGCTTTCTCGGCGGTGAGTTCGACCGCGTGGAGGGCCTGGCCTCGAGCTCCGTCTGGAACCTGGGTCGGGCGGAGGACAACGGCGTCGCGCTGCTATGCGCGGATGACGGGCGCTGGGCGCTGCTGCACGCCTCTTGGACTGAGTGGAGCGGCTACCGTTTCTGGATCGACGTCTACGGCGACCGCGGCAAGGCTCGCGTTTGGTACGGTCCGCTCTACGCGGAGCTGATCGAGCTGGCGGCGCCGGGCGCCAAGGCTCGGCCGCAGCGGCGGCTGTTCTGGCGCGCGAACCTGCGGGAGAAGCTCGGCGACTGGCGCACGACCGTCGTCGATTCCTTCGTCGCCGAGCTCACGGAGTTCGTCCGCCTCTCCCCGGTGCGCAGCGCCACCGGCCGGGACGGGCTCCGGGCCGTTGAGATCGCCCATTCCGTCTACGGTCGCGGCTGCTAGAATCCTAGGCAGTTGCGCCCGCACTGATCCGCCCGGAGATCCCTATGAAAATTCGCCTGCTGCTCCTCATCGCCGCCTTGGCCTGCCATCTCGGCGCCGCCAGCAAATCCGTCGAACGCTGCCTCAAGGCCGCCGAAGCTCTCGACGAGATCATGTCCATCTCCGACAAATCGATTCCGCAGGACCTGCTCTCCAAAGCCCACTGCGTCGCCATCATCCCCGGCTTGGTGAAGGGGGGCTTCATTGTCGGCGGCAAGTACGGTCGCGGCGTGCTGCTGTGCCGCGGCGAGGAAGGCAAGGGCTGGACGGCGCCCACAACGGTCCGCATCGAAGGCGGCAGCGTGGGCTTTCAGATCGGCGGCACCAAGACGGACGTCGTACTGCTGGTGATGAACGCCAAGGGCAAGGACAAGCTGCTTTCGAGCAAGTTCACTGTCGGCGCCGACGCCGCCGCGGCCGCCGGCCCGGTCGGTCGCACCGCGCAGGCCCAGACCGACGCCCAGATGCGCGCCGAGATCCTCTCCTACTCCCGCTCGCGCGGCGTCTTCGCGGGCGTGTCGCTCGAGGGAGCCACGCTGCGCCCTGATGAGGACGAGGACACCGAGCTCTACGGCAAGAGCGTGGACCGCCGCGCCATTCTGGACGGCAAGGTCGCCGCGCCTCCCGAGGTCCAGCCCCTGCTCGACACGCTCAACAAGTATTCCTCGCAAGAGCATCGCTAGTTTTTGGTCGTCCTAAACCTGGGCTCCTTGCGCCGTCAGGCTGCGAGGAGCCTTTTACGTTTTCTTTAGTCGCTTCGGTTAGGAAACATTGCTACCGTGAGGCCGGGAACTCGTTGACGGCCCGCAGCGCCGGACGGGTCCCGCTCCTTCGGTCGCCGCACCGTCGTCAGTCGCGCCCGCTCCCGCCCGCCTGACTCTAGGCTTCGAGTCCGTCTCGAGGCTTGGTTCGCAGAACCCCTCCATATTTCTTGCATGCTCGCGATTCGCCTATGGACGAAGTTCCGGCGGTTTCGCAGTGGGGAGAGATGTCGGTCCTGATGCCCTTGCGGCGCTGGAAATTGTCGTTTCTGATCGGGTTGCTCCTGATAGGCGCACCGACGCCGGGGGCGCTGCAGGCGCAGACGCCGGGGGAGTATCGGCTCGGGCCGGACGACCTGCTGGCCATCACGGCGGTGGGCTCGCCGGAGCTGGCCTCGCGTCCGTGGCGGGTGGACCCCACGGGGGGCTTGCGGCTGCCGCTGATCGGCGCCGTGCCGGCGTCGGGTCGCACGCCCGAGGAGCTAGAAACGGCGATCGCGGAGAAGCTGGGGCGCTATGTTCTCTCTCCCAAAGTATCCGTCGCAGTGGAAGAAATCGGGAGTCGCCCGGTCTCGGTGCTCGGCGCCGTCCGCAGCCCGGGGCTGCAGCAGTTGCGCGGCAACAGAACCGTGGCGGAGGCCTTGTCGGCTGCCGGCGGGCTGGCCCCTGACGCGGGCGCGGCGCTGCTGCTGACACGGCCGCGGGAGAATGGCGAGCCGCCCATTCCGGCCGAGCTCGACGCCGGAGGAAAGTTCTACGTCGCCCGGCTGCCGCTGGCGCCTTTGCTGGACGGCAGCGCGCCGGAGCTGAACATCGCGGTGGCGCCGCACGACGTTCTCAGCGTGCCGCGGGCCGAGCTCTTTTATGTGATCGGAGCCGTCGAACGCGCCGGGGCCTTCCCGTTGCGGGATGGGCGACCGGCCACGATCACCGAGGCCTTGGCCCTGGCCGGCGGCTTGGCGCAGCACGCGGATTCGCGGCGCGCCCGCATCCTGAGCCGCGACGGCGCCGGAGGCCGGACCGAGACCATCGTCGACTGCAAGGCGATTCTGGCAGGCGAGGGCCCCGACCGCCCGCTCTCGAGCGACCAAGTCCTGTTCGTTCCGCACCACGGAGGCAAGGCCATCGCGTCGCAGATTGGGCGCGCGGCCCTCTCCATCGGTACCGGGGCGGCCATTTGGGTGGCGGCGAGATGAGCGCCTGGGAAATCGAGCCCTTGGCCCTGCCGCCGGCGTCGCCGATGGAGCGGAGGCCCGTTCGAGAGGCTGCTTTGTTGGCCTTCTATGGCGCCGCCATCGCGCGCTGGCGCCATCTGGTCGTCGGGGCAGCTTTGCTGGGCGCGGGTCTGGGCTGGCTGGTCCCGGCGATGCAGGCGCCACGCTGGGAAGCGCTGGCACTGCTCGAGATCGCGCTGCCCAACGAGCGCTTCTTGGAGCTCGACGCGGTCGACCCCTCGGCCGACCAAGCCGCGTCGTTCCGCACGCGCCTGCAGACGCAAGTCCGCTTACTCGAGAGTCGCAGCCTGGCGGAGCTCGCGGCCGAGCGGCTCCGCGGAGAGGATACCGAGGCAGCTTGGGATGAGGTGGCGCGTACGCTCGACGTCCGCGCCGGCGACGACAGCCGCATCCTCGAGCTGCGAGCCGAGGCTCCCGAGCCCGACCAGGCGCGGCGTTTTCTGGAGACCCTCATCGCAGCCTCGCTCGACAGCGCCCGCGAGCGCCGGGAGGCCGAGGCGGTGGCGACCGAGCAATGGTTCCAGGGCCGGCAAACGGAGCTCGAGAAGCGCTTGCGAGAGTCCGAGCTCGCCCTACAGGAGGCGGCTCGGTTGGCGACGCTGATTCCAGCGTCGGTCGATCGGCGTGAGGCCGCCGAAGCCGACCTCCGGCGCATCGAGGAGCATCTGAGCGAGTCGCGGGCCGAGGCATTGGCGCTGCGGGCCCGCAATGAGGCCTCGGCCTGGTCCGACGCCCCGGGCGATCCCTTGGGGGCCTACCGCCGGGAGCTCGAAACCTTGCTGCGCCGACGCGCCGAGTTGGCCGCGATCTACACCGCCGAGCACCACCTCCTCCAGCAAGTGGAGGCTGAGATCGGCGTCGTCAAGACGTCCCTGGAAGAGGCCGAAAACCGCCTGCAAGCTGAGCTGGGCCAGGCCCTGCGGGAGACCGAGCGGCGAGTCGGGTTGCTGGAGGAAGAGCGGACGCGCCGCCTCGAAATGCTCTCCGAGGCCGCCGCAGCGGCCGTTCGCTACGACATCCTCCAGCGCCAAGTGAGCGCCAACCGAGACCTCTATCAGAGCTTTCTCGACCATGGCCGCAAGGCGGGCGTGGCGGTGCGGACCCCCGTTCCCTCGCTCCGCGTCGTGGACCCTCCGGCGGCGGGCGAGGAGCCCTTGGGGCCCAATCCGCCCCTGGGGGCTTTGGCGGGCCTGCTGGCGGGACTGGGGCTCTCGATCGCCGGCGCGGTGCTGGCGGAGCGGCTGGATCAGACCTTCCGCAGACCGGGCGACCTCGGCTCGGCTCTATCGATCCGTGAGCTCGGCGCCATCCCGGACGCGCGCTGCGAGCCTTCCACCGAGCGCTGGACGGCGGCAATCGGCGCGGCGGCGCCGGCCGATCCGCGCCCGGAACTGGCGGCCTCGCGCCAAGGCTCTTCGCTGCTGGCGGAATCGATTCGCGCCGTGCGGACCTCGCTGCTGATGGAGGGCCGACCCTCGTCCTCGCGTGGGCTGGTTTGGGCTGTCACCAGCCCCTCGCAGAGCGACGGCAAGACAACGATCGCGGCGAATCTCGCCCTATCGATGGCGGAGCTGGAGCGGAAGGTGCTGCTGGTGGACGCCGACCTGCGCCGCCCACGGCTGCACCGCATCTTCGAAGCGGCCAATCGCTCGGGCTTCAGTGACTTGCTGACGCCGCAGGAGCCCTCCGACGAGCAGATCGACCAAGCGATCGCCCCGATGCCTGGCGCCAGCCACCTGCACCTGCTTCCGAGTGGCGTGGCGCCCTTCGGCGGGCCCGGCCTGCTGCACTCCGGAGCCGCCGATAGGCTGCTCGAACGGTTGCGGAGCCGGTTCGACGTCATCATCGTCGACACGCCTCCAGCGCTGGCGGTCTCCGACGCCCGGGTGCTGGCGCGCTGCGCCGACGGGGTCGTGCTGGTGGTTCGAGCCGGCAGCACCGGCGGGGAGCTGGCGGCTGAAGCCGACTCGCTGCTGCGGGCTGACGGCGCGCACATGCTGGGCGCGGTGCTGAACTCGTGGAACCCCAGAGACGCTGGGCGGAGGCGCTACAAGGCCTACTTCCAAGGCCCCCAGGCGGCATGACATGGCGCCCCGTCTCGCCATCCTCGTCGCCTACGGCCCGGAAGCTCGGGCATTCGTCCATTCCGGACTGGCCGCCCGATTGGCGGACGAGTGGGAGCTGCTCTTCGCAGCTTCCGAGCCGGAAGCGCCGTCGCTGGCGGCGGCCCCGGGGCTCCGCCTCGCCGCGCCCCGAGCGGTCGAGCCGGTTTGGCTGACGCGCTTGCACCGCCTGCGGTCCCGATTGCCGGCGGCCGGCTCGCGAGCCTTCCTCGCCCGCGCGGCGGAATCCGCGGGAGTCCGCTTCGGCGGGGGCTCCTCGGCTTGGAAGGATTGGCTCCGCCGTCACCGCATCGACGCCGTGCTCGCCGGATCGTTTCAAAGCGTCCGGACGCGCCCGGCGCTCGCTTCGGCCTCCCAACTCGAGATCCCCTCGGTTGTTTGCGCCAACTCCTGGAAGGACGTGCCCGCCAAGCCGCATTGCGGCGTCCGTCTGGGCGCCCTCGGCGTCTTCACGGCCTACGAGCGAGAGGCTTTCCTGGCAGTCAATCCCGGCTTCGCCCCGGCTCGGGTCGAAGCCATCGGCTCCCTCCATTGCGCCGCTCTGGCGAACGCGCGGCCCGTCTCTCGAGAAGCGCTACTGCGTTCGGTGCACCTCGATCCTCAGCGCCCTTTCGTGTGCTACCCGGCGTCGCGCCTGGGCCAGGGCGACATCGAGCTGATCGAACGGCTGCTCAAAGCGATCTCTCGCCTGCCGGAACGTCCGCAACTGCTGGTGCGGCTCAATCCCATGGACCCCGCCGACTGGATCGCTCGGTTTCGAGGCCGCGCCGGAATCGGGTTCGATCGCCCACGTTGGGACTGGCGGCCCGAGACCGAGTGGATCTCTCCCCTGCCCGAGGACGGTCCGCGCTGGGCCGCGCAGTTGGTTGACGCCGCAGCGATCGTCAGCAAGGCGTCGACGGTCGTCTGGGAAGCGGCGGCGCTGGGCCGCCAGGTTCTGACCATCGCTTGGGGAGACGATCGCACCGCCTGGGACGCCCCCGATTTCCGGGAAGCCCGGAGGCAGGGCTGGACGCGCGGCGTGACGGCCGAGAACGCCTTGGCGGAGAGCCTACGGGCGGAGCTGAGCAGCCCCGGCGCCCCGGCGCGGCGGCCGCCCACAGACGCCATTGAGCGGGCCCGCGATCTGCTGAAGAGCGCGGAAGGGGCGGCCGTGGAATCGCCGCCCACCTGGGCCCAGGCCGCTACCGGAGGGGTGCGGTGAAGCTGCTCTATCTTTGCCCCGAATACCCTCCGGCTCCGTGCGGCGGAGTCGGAGTGTTCTACCAGACTCTGGCGACCGAAGCGGCCCGCCGCGGCCTGTCGGTCTCGGTGCTCTCTGCAGACCCGGCAGGTCGCGAACCCTACCACCGGAAAGAAGCCGGCGTCGACGTGCTGCGGATTCCGGCGAGCGGGCGGGAGATCCCGGACCGCCTGCGGTTTCGCAGGGAAGCGGGGCTGGCTGTCGAGCGTCTGCGGCCGGACTTGGTGGAGACGTACGACTGGAGCGGCCCTGTCCCCGGCCGCATTGCGGCTCCACTCGTCGTACGCATGCATGGGGCGTCCACGGTGCGCGCGGGCTGGTTCGGCCGTCGACCGAGCCGGCTGCTGGCTTGGTGTGAACGGCAGACGCTGCGCTCTGCCGACGCGCTAGCTGCGGTTTCGGACTGGATCGGCCGTCACACAGCCTCGACGTTCCCCCTGGGACAGGCTTGGACGACTCTGCCCAACGGCGTCGACGCCGACTTATTTCGGCCGGACTCCTCCGTTTGGACCGATCAGGAGAGCCCGCGCCGGCCGGAGGCGCTCTACGTCGGCTCAGTCCGCGAGGACAAGGGCGCGCCGCTGCTGTTGGACGCTTTCGCCGTCGTCGCGCGCCGCCGGCCGGATCTGCATCTGCGAATGACCGGGGCATTGCCGCCCCAGGGGCTCGCTGCACCCTTTCTGGCCGACCGGCTGGCCGGCCTGGAGCCCGGCGTTCGCCGCCGGATACGGTTTGATGGGCGTCAACAGCGCGCCTCCCTGCCCAGTCTCTACCAGCAGGCCGCCTTCTGCGTCTTCCCTTCTTCGGGCGAAGCGCACCCGATGGCCTGCTTGGAGGCGATGGCCTGCGGCGCCCCCGTGATCGCCAATGCCGCGGGAGGGATGGGAGAGACCATCGCCCACGAGCGCAGCGGCTGGTTGGTTCAGTCCCGCGACCCGTCGGTTTGGGCGGCCGCAATGGAGCGAGCGCTGGCTTCACCCGAGCAATGCCGGCTCCTGGGGCAGGCCGCCCGCCGCCGGGTGGAGAGCTGCTATCGACTCGACCGCATGGTCGACCGCAATCTCCAGTTCTACGCGCTCGTTGCCGCGGGCCGGGCGGTGGCGGCATGAGTGGGCTGGGCTTCGCCGTCATCGTGCCGACGTTCCGCCGACCGGCGCTGCTGGCCCGGCTGCTGAGCGACCTCTCGCTCCAGAGCCGCCTCGCCGACGAGCTTTGGGTGGTGGACGGCGAAGGGGGCTCGCCGGCCGTCCGGCAAGCTTTGACCGAATCGGATTGGGCCCGAGCGGGACGGCCGAGCGGACTCATCCCGTCCACCCAAGCCAACCTGCCCTTTCAGCGCTGCCTGGGCCGGGCTGCGACGAACTGCGAGGCTGTCCTCTATCTCGACGACGACGTTCGCCTGCGCTCGCGGGAGACGGTGGGGGCGCTGATCGGCGCGCTCGAGCGAGGCGCGGCGGCCGCCACGGCTCCGATCGACCTCGCCGGCGAGTTGAAGCGCAAAGCAGGTCCGCACCGCTGGGGCGCCGCCGCTCGGACGGCGCCCGGAAGCCTCACGGCCTCGGGCACGCGCCGGGAGCCCCTCGTCTCGCCGGGGCAATCCTACGCGCCGGTGGAATGGCTGCGAGGGGGCGCCATGGCCTTTCGCGCGGAAGCCCTGCGGCCCGAGAGCTTCCCGGTCGAGCTATTCGAGCTCGCCCGGCGGGGGCTCGGGCTCGGCGAGGACCTTCTGCTGGCTCGGATCGCACGGCGTTCCGGCGAGCTCTGGCTGGCGCTGGAAGCGTCCGTCGAACACCCCGGAGACGACGCGACCCGCGCCTACTCCAAAGCGCCCTGGAAACACGGCTTCGCGCGCAGCCTCAGCCGGCGGTTCCTGTGCCCCTATCTTCGCCCCGTTCCCTCGACCGCCGACGTCGTTCGGGCGCACGTGGGGGCGATCTCCGAGGCGCTACTGCGGCAAGAGCCGGGCTGCGCCCGCTGGGTCGGGGGGTACGTCAGCGGCGCGTTTGCGAACCTGCCCCGACTCCTCAGCGACAGCGAGATCGATTGGGCCGCCGAACGACGCCGCTCCCTGGCCGGCGCGCGACGGTTCATCCGGGAGGCAGTCCCCGCGTGATGACCTCCACCGCGCCGCTCCTGTTTGCCGCCACGACGCTGTTGGCGCTGATGGCGGCCTCCGCCCCGGACTTGGGGATTTCTCTGACGGCGCCGTGCTTCGGCCTGCTGGCTCTGGAGCGGCTGACGCGGCGTAGCGCGCCCAGCGGCGCGCCCGTGCACCTCGCCTTGGCCTCCCTGTTCGTCGCCGGCTGCGGTCTATCGCTGGCGGCGAGGGTGTGGGGCGGCGACGCCGGCGAGCTGGCGCGGGGGGATCTGTTGCTCCTCGTGCGCTTCGGCTACTGGGCGGCTGTGCTGGCCCTGACCGCCGACGCCTTGGCGCGAGCCCCTTGGACGCCTCGGCTGGCGCATTGGGCGGCTGTCTGCGCAGCGGGCTTGGCGGCGTTGCGCCTGCTCGACGGGCTGTTTCAAGGCGGCCTACACCACGAGCCGCGCTGGCTCAGCCAGAACGACTACGGGCTGCGCTTCTCACTGTTCATTCCGTTCCTGATCGGCAGCATCGTCGGCGCGCGCCGCGGAGCTTCTGCGGGCTGGACTTTGGCGCTAGCGGGAGCGCTTGCGGTCGTGCTGCTCAACGGCTCCCGCTCGGCTTGGGTCACGGTCGCCCTGGCGAGCGGCGTCATCCTGGCCATTCACTGGCTGGCCGGCCGGCTCCGAATCGGCGCCCTGGCGGGACTGGCCGCCACCCTGGCCTGTTGCGCGGCGCTGCCGTGGCTTGCCTCAGGTCCGCTACGAGGGCGTTTGCAGGCGCGCTGGGACACGCTGAGCCGGCTTGAGACCGACAAGCCGGTGCTGACGCGCAAGTTGCTGGTCGAGAAGGGCTTGCTGCTGTTCGATCAACGGCCGCTGTTCGGCCAGGGCCTGGGCGGCTTCTCCCGCAGCCGCGTCCGTCTGGTGAGCTCCCAGGAGGCTTGGCTCACCGACGCCGACCTGAGCTCCCGCTCCGCCCACAACGCCTACGTCAAGGTTCTGGCCGAGACCGGGCTGGCGGGAGCGCTGCCGTTGCTGGCGCTGCTTGGCTGGCTCGCCCTGCGCGGCGGCGCGGCGGCCGTCCGGCTCACCCGCCGCGGCCACTGCTGGGCGGCCACGGCCTACGGCTCGTTTCTGGCCGTCAGCGCACACCTTTGGACCCTTTCGGGGCTGACCGGAACCGAGCCCTGGTTCATCTACGGCTGGGTGGCGGCGGCCATCGTGCGCGACCAAGCGGAGGGCCGGGCGTGAGGGTCGTCGTCGTCTCCGACATTCCTCTGTGGCCGACCGACTCCGGTTGGGCGGCGCCGCACTGCGACCTTTCCGAGGTCGGCGTTTTGAGAGGCCTGTGCGACGAGCTCTCGTTGGTCGGGCTGGCCCAAACGGATCGACGGCCGCCCCACGCCGCGCCGGTTCCGAAAACGGTGGATGTCGTCGCCTTTGCCGCGCCGACCGGGGGCAAGCCGGCCGCAATCGCAGCCGCCGCGCGGGCCGTTCCGACGCTCTGGCGGGCGCTGCGCAGGGCCGACGCGGCACAGTTGCGGCTACCGTCCAAGCTCGGAGCGGCGGCGCTGGCCGCCCTGCAGGGCTTGCCGGCGCGGCCGGTCGTGTGGGCTCGCTGGGGCGGCGAATGGGGACCGCGCGACGCCGAGCCGCCGACCTATCGTTGGCAGCGCTGGGCGGCGCAGCGGGGCCTCAGCGGGTGCCGACCGACCATCGTCGGGCCCGCGTCGTTCGATTCGAACCCGCCAAGGCTGCCGAACCCGACCCGCTCGGCGGCGGAGCTCGCGGCAGCAGCCGTCGCAACAGCCGGCAAAAGGCTCACGGCGCCGATTCGCATCCTCTTCTGCGGCCGGCTCGCCGCCGACAAGGGCTGTGGACAGGTTCTGGAGATCGTCGCCGAGCTGCGGCGGCGGGGGCTCGCCGTCCGCGTCGACATTCTCGGCGACGGGCCCGAGCGTGCGGCCCTGGAAGGGCGCGCCCAATCGCTTGGTCTCGCCGGCGCGGCTTGCTTCTACGGTTGGCTGGACCCTGCCAGCCAAGACCAACTGGCCTCTCACGCCCACTTCGCGCTTTTGCCCAGCGTCACCGAAGGTTGGCCGCGCTCTCTGAGCGAGGCGATGGCTTGGCGAGTCGTGCCGCTGGCCACGCCGGTCGGAGCGATTCCCAACGTGCTGAACAGCGTCGACCCCTGCTTGCTGCTGCCGCGCGACAAGCCGTCCCGCTGGGCGGACCGCATCGAGGCGGCCGCGGCCGATCCTGCCCTCTGGCGATTCTGGGCGGACCGCGCTGCGATCCAGGCGCAACAGTTCTCTCTCGAGGTCTACGCCGACGCAGTCTCCGCGCTGTGGGCCTTCGCCGAGAACCTCGAGCCCGCGGAGGCGTTGCGATGACGTCGGCGCTGATCCTCGGGCCGCATCTGTCCGGCCGGGGCGACTCGGTCAAGGTCTGCGAGGAGCTGGCGGAGAGACTCCGGGGAGAGGGGTGGCCGATCCGGACGGCGTCGCACTACGCCGGAGGCTTGGCTCGAACCGCCGATGCCGTCGCCAGCGTTCTGCGCTGGCGGGGCAGCTACCGGGTGGCGCACGTCGATGTGTACAGTGGGCGGGCCTTCCTGTGGGCCGAGGCCGTCTGCCTGGCGCTCGAGGCGGTCCGCAAGCCGTTTGTGCTGACGCTGCACGGCGGGGCCCTGCCGGAGCTGGCTCGGCGGCAGCCCCGGCGCGTGCGACGGCTGCTGGGCCGTGCGGCGGCGGTCACTGCACCATCGAGCTATCTACTGGGCGCGCTCGGCCCGGCCGCGGGGCGCGCCGAGCTCATCCCCAACGCCATCGACTTGGCTCGTTATCCTTTTTGGCTGCGCGCCCGCCCCGCCCCGCGCCTGATCTGGCTGCGAGCCTTCCACGACCTCTATAACTCCGTGCTGGCCGTAGAGACGTTGGCCCGACTGAAGGCGGACTTTCCCCAGGCCACGCTCCGCATGATCGGCCCGGACCGCGGCGACGGCGCGCTGCTACGCTGCCGCACCCAAACGCGTCGGCTGTCGCTCGAAGACGCCGTGGCCTTCGAGGGACCTGCGCCCAAGCTCGACGTGCCCGCGCGGCTGGCCCAGGGCGACATCTTTCTCAACACCTCGTCGGTCGACAACACGCCGGTCAGCGTGATCGAAGCCATGGCCTGCGGACTTTGCATCGTCAGCACCCGGGTCGGAGGCATTCCGGATCTGCTCGAGGACGGCTCCGATGCGCTGCTGACCAGCGGCGATCCGGCGCAGATGGCCGCCGCCGTGCGGCGCATTCTCAGTGAGCCTGGACTGGCCGAGCGGCTTTCCGCCAATGCCCGCCGCAAGGCGGAAGCGCTCGACTGGAGCGCTGTACTGCCGCGTTGGCAGGAGCTGCTGACCCACGCCGCGGAAGGCAGGACATGACGCGCAAGTTTCTCGAGCTGTACTGGAGACTGCCGCCTGCCCTGCAAACCGTCGCCGCCGGCGCCTACGGCTGGCGCCTCGCCCGGCGGCGCTACGGGCCGGAGACCGAAGACCTCATCGCTGAGATGCGCGAGGCCGAGCGGCTCGCCCCGTCCGCTCGGGACGCGCGACAGGGCGAACAACTCGCCGAGACGCTATGGCGCGCGGCCCGCAGCGTGCCCTACTATCGCGAGCTCTGGGCGCGGCGCCGCGCGCGGGGAGTGCGATTGCCGGTGGAGCGGCTCGAAAGCTGGCCCTTGCTCACCAAACAAGAGGTCCGCGCCCAACCCGAAGCCTTTGTCGACGACGACGCTTGGCGCCGCTCGCTCTCGGTCGAGCGGACCAGCGGCACCACCGGCACGCCGCTGCGCCTATACCGCAGCCGCCGGACGTTGCGGGCCCGCTACGCCCTCTACGAGGTGCGCCACAGGGGTTGGTACGGCGTCAGCCGGCAGGACCGCTGGGCCATGCTGGGCGGGCGTCTGGTGGCCGGTCCGGGGGCGCAGGAGCCGCCGTATTGGGTTTGGAATCCTTCGCTGCGCCAGCTCTACGTCTCGTCGTATCACCTGCGGCCTGATCAAGCGTTGCGCTCGGCGCGGGAGATCGTCCGCCGCGAGTGCCGCTATCTGTGGGGCTACCCTTCGTCGCTGACCGAGCTGGCGCGGGCCGTCGAGGGCGCCGGGCTTGGATACAGCCCCGAGGTCGTCATCACCAACGCCGAGCCCCTGAGCCAGGAGCAGCGAGCGCTGATCGAGCGGGCCTTCCGGGCGCCCTGCCGTGAGACCTACGGCATGGTCGAGCTGGTCGCCGGCGCGGGCGAGTGCGAAGCCGGAACCCTGCACGTCTTCCCCGAGTTGGGCCGCCTGGAGCTGCTCGAAGACGACTTCGCTTCCGCCGCCGGCGAGATCGTGGCCACCAGCCTGCTCGACGCCGACATGCCCTTGATCCGCTACCGCACCGGCGACTTCGGAGGGCCCTTGCTGCCCGAACCGTGCCCCTGCGGTCGCACGCTGCCGGTTCTCGCCCGGGTGCAGGGGCGCCAGGACGACCTGCTGCGCGCCCGGGACGGCCGTCCGGTCGGTCGCCTCGATCCGGCCTTCAAGGACGACTTGCCGATCGTCGAGTGCCAGATCGTGCAGGAGAGTTTGGAGCGCGTCCGCGTGCTGGTCGTGCCGGCGCACGGCTTCGACGCCGCCGCTCAACGGCGGCTCGCAGGCGCTCTGCGGGACCGGCTGGGCGACCTGGAAGTCGTCATCGAATGCGTCATCCGGATCCCGCGCGGCCCCAACGGTAAGTTTCGGGCCTGCGTTTCGACCCTACCGCCAAGCGAGGGCTTGGCCAAGGAGGCTGTGTGCTCGTCTCGATTTTGACGCCCTGCCGCTGTGAGGGCCCCTACATCGAAGACTTCGTCGCCAATGTCGAGAGTCAGGAACTTCCGCCGGAGGTGGAAATCGAGCTGTTGGTCGCCGAGGCCCGGAGCGAGGACGACGGCTACCAGCGTCTGTCCCGCCTGGCCGCGGATCGGCCCTGGCTGAGGGTGCTGGACAATCCACGCCGCACCACGCCGGCGGGTCTCAACATCGCGATCCGCCAGGCCCGAGGCGATGTCCTGCTCCGCATGGACGTGCACACGACCTATGCGCCGGACTACGTCGCCGAGTGCCTGCGGGCGCTGGAGTCCAGCGGGGCTGACAATGTCGGCGGCCCCTGGGTGGCCCGCGGCGAGGGGTTCGTCGCCGAAACGATCGCGCTGGCGTTCCAGTCGAAATGGTCCACAGGGGGCGGGCGAGCGCATGACCCCGGCTACGAGGGCTTCGTGGACACGGTGTATCTGGGTTGTTGGCGCCGAGAGGCCTTCGCGCGCTTCGGGCGGTTTGACGAATCGCTGATCCGCGGGCAGGACAGCGAGCTGAACTTCCGCATCTGGCTCCGCGGAGGCCGGGTCTGGCAGACGCCGCGAATCCGCTCCTGGTATCAGCCGCGGCGGTCGCTGGTCGCTCTGTTTCGGCAGTACGCTCAGTGGGGTTACTGGAAGGTTGCGATCCTGCGCATGCATCGCGCACCGGCGTCCCTGCGGCAACTGGCGCCGGGCCTGTTCCTGCTGGGCTTGGCCGCGGGCCTTCCGGCCGCTTGGGTCTGGCCGGTCCTGGCGGCGCCGTGGCTCGGAGTGGTCGCGGCTTACCTGCTCGCCAACATCGCCGCGGCTGTGGTCGTCTGCCGCCGCGCCGGCGCCTGGAAGTTCCTTGCGTTGCTACCGGCGGTCTTCGCCGTGTTTCACTTCGGCTTCGGTTACGGCTACCTGCGCGGCGCGGTGGACTTCCTCGCGTTGCGACGCCAAGCCAGCTCTCGATTCGAGCGGTTGACGCGGCCCACGGCGCCTGTCCGGGAGGCGCGCGGCCACGTCGCGAGCCGCTGATACACTGGATCGAGACCCATGCTCGATCTCAATACGCTGCGCCGCGATTTCGAAGCGCTCAAGACCCGGCTGCAGTATCGCGCGCAGCCGGAATTGCTGGACCAGTTCGCGGCGGCTGATGAACGCCGGCGCGCCGCCGTCACCGAGATCGAGGAGCTCAAGCGGCAGCGCAACGAGCTCTCCGCGCAGGTCGCGCAGGCCAAGAAGGCCGGCGAGAACGCCGACGAAGCCATCGCCCGCAGCAAGGAGATCGGCCAGCAGGCCAAGGCTCTCGAAGATGCCGTCCAGGCGGCAGACCAGGAGCAGTCCGATCTGCTGGCCCGCATCCCCAACCTGCCTCACGAGAGCGTGCCGGCGGGCCCTGACGAGTCGGCCAACCAGGAGGTCCGCCGCTGGGGGACGCCGCGGCCGATGGACTTCGAGCCGCAGCCCCACTGGGACCTCGGGCCCAAGCTCGGCCTACTCGACTTCGAGCGCGCCGCCAAGATCACCGGCGCCCGCTTCGCCGTCTACATGGGCGCCGGCGCCCGACTCGAGCGCGCCCTGATCAACTTCATGCTCGACGTACACACGCGCGAGCACGGCTACACCGAGGTGCTGCCGCCTTTTGCCGTCAACTCGCAGTCGCTGTTCGGCACCGGGCAGTTGCCGAAGTTCGCCGAGGATCTCTTCCACCTCGAAGGCACCGACTACTGGCTCATCCCGACGGCCGAGGTGCCGGTGACCAACCTCTACGCCGACGAGACCCTCGACGCCGAGAAGCTCCCGCTCAAGCTCACCGCCTACACGCCCTGCTTCCGTAGCGAAGCCGGCGCCTACGGCCGAGACACCCGCGGCATCATCCGCCAGCACCAGTTCCAGAAGGTGGAACTGGTCAAGTTCGCGCTGCCGGAGACCAGCTACGACGAGCTCGAGAAGCTGACCGCCGACGCCCAGGACATTTTGGAGCGCCTCGGTCTGCCCTATCGCACCATGGCATTGTCGAGCGGCGACATGGGCTTCTCGGCCGCCAAGACTTACGACCTGGAAGTCTGGCTGCCCGGGCTGGGGCAGTTCAAGGAGATCTCCTCCTGCTCCAATTTCGAGGACTTTCAGGCGCGCCGCGCGAAGATTCGCTGCAAGGCGGCCTCCGACAAGAAGGCTCGCCTCGTGCACACCCTCAACGGCAGCGGTCTGGCGGTCGGCCGAACCTGGCTGGCCGTGGTGGAGAACTATCAGGAAGCCGACGGGGGCGTCGTCATTCCCGACGCCCTCCGTCCCTACGTCAACGCCGAGCGGATCACGCCCGCCGGCGAGCTGGTCTGAGCTAAGCCGCCATCCGGCGCTTCCGTCCCTGGAACCAGGGGAAGAAGGTCGGCACCAGCACCAGCGTCAGCAGCGTCGTGCTGATCACGCCGCCGATCACCACGGTCGCCAGCGGCCTTTGGACCTCCGCGCCGATCGATGTCGCCAGAGCCATCGGCAGGAAGCCGATGGCCGCAACGACCGACGTCATCACCACCGGCCGCAGCCGGAGCACCGACGCCTCCACGATCGCCTGCTTCTGCGGCAGGCCCTCGTCGAGCTTGTGGTTGATGGTGGAAACCAGCACCAAGCCGTTCATGATGGCGATGCCGAACACGGCGATGAAGCCGACCGAAGCCGACACGTTCATGTTCAGATCGCGCAACCACAGAGCGGCGATGCCGCCGACGGCCGCGAACGGCACCAGCAACATCACCAGCAGCGACTGCTGCATCGAACCGAACGTCGCATAGCAGATGCCGAAGATGCCCAGCAGCACCAACGGCACTAGGACCGCGAAGCGCTGCATCGCGCGCTGCTGATGCTCGAACTGGCCGCCCCAGCGGATGAAGTACCCGGTCGGGAAGCGGACCTTCGACTCGATCAGCTTCTCGGCGTCGGCCACGAAGCTCCCGAGATCGCGGCCCCGGACGTTGCATTGCACCACGATGCGGCGCTGGCTGTCTTCTCGGCTGATGACCTCCGGCCCGCTGGCGGCTTCGATGCGGGCGATGTCCGCCAAGGGAACCAACTCGCCGCCGGGCGCCGAGAGCAGCAGGCCTCCCAGCTCCGGGCGGCTGTGCCGGAACCGCTCCGGCAACCTCACCGTCAAGGGGAACCGCCGGCGGCCCTCGATCACCTCCGTCACGTCGCGACCGCCGATGGCCGACTGCGCCAAGTCCGTCACGTCCGAGACGTTCAGGCCGTAGCGGGCCAAGGCGGCGCGATCGACCACGATGCGCCATTCCGCCGCGCCCGAGAAGTACTCCCGGCGAGCATCAGCCGCCCCGGGGACCTGATTGAGCCAGTGCAGGATCTCTTCGGCAAGCCGCTCCAGCGTCTCGGCCTCGTCGCCGAAGATCTTCACGGCCACATCGCCCTTGACGCCAGAGATAGCCTCGTCGAGCCGCATCGCCATCGGCTGCGTGAAGTTGTAGCTCATGCCGGGGACCTGCTCGAGGGCCGCCGCCATCTTGTCGATCAGCTCCTCCTTCGTGGAGGCGGAGGTCCACTGGTCGCGCGGCTTGACGTTCACGTAGACGTCGGCCTCGTAGACGCCCATGGCTTCGGTCGCAAAGTCCGGGCGCCCCAACTTGCTCACCGCCCGCGTCACTTCCGGAAACTCCAGCAGGACGCGCTCGGCCTCCGCCTGGAGCTTGACTGATTCGGTCAGCGAAATCGACGGCAGCTTGATGGTCTGGACCAGAATCGAGCCCTCGTCGAGCCGCGGCATGAACTCGGTGCCGATGAAAGCGAGCGAGCCCATCGCCGTCCCGACGATCGCCAGGGCAACGACGGCCGCCAGAACCCGGCGGTCGTAGACGGTGCTGAGAATCCGCGCGTACACTCGGCGGAGGGGTCCGAAGAGCGGCTCCTTCTCGCTGAACTTCGCGCCGCGCAGCAGGTAGGCCGCCACCGGCGGCAGCACCAGCAGGGCCAACAGCAGGCTGCCGACCATAGCGCTCAGCACGGTCGTGGCCATCGGACGGAACATCCGTCCCTCCAGCCCTTCCAGCAGCAGAATCGGGATGTAGACGCCGATCAGGATGGCCACGCCGGCCAACGTCGGCTTCCACACCTCGTGAGCCGCCGTCCGAATCTCCTCCAGATAGTCGACCTTGCCGCCGCCCTCGGAGGCTTCGTGGATGCGCCTGACGCAGTTCTCGATCATCACGACCGAGCCGTCGATCACCATCCCGAAGTCCACGGCGCCCAAGCTCATCAGATTGGCGCTGATGCCGAACAGCCGCATGCCGATGAAGGCCGCCAACAGTGACAGCGGGATCACCGCCGCCACCATCAAGGCTGCGCGCATCTGGCCCAGCGATAGCAGCAAGACCAGGATCACCAAGGCGCCGCCTTCCAGCAGGTTGTTGCGGACGGTATGAATCGTGCCGTCGATGACCTCGGACTGATCGTAGAACGGGATCAGCTCCACGCCCTTGGGCAGCGCCAGTCGCATGCGGGCGATCGAGTCTTTGACCCTTGCGATGACCGTGTCGGAGTTCTGGCCCTTGAGCATGATCACCATGCCGGAAAGAGTCTCGCCCTTGCCGTCGCGGGTCACCGCCCCCTGCCGCGGCACAGCGCCGACACGCACCTCGGCCACGTCGTGAATGTGGATCGGCGCTCCCCGATGGGAGGCCAGCACGATCTCGCCGATCTCGGTCTCGTTCGTCGTCCGTCCCAGGCCGCGCACGGTGTACTGCTCGGCCGAATGCTCCACGAAGCCCGCGCCGAAGTTGGCGTTGTTGTCGCGGAGGCGTTCAAACACCTGCCGCAGCGGAAGTCCGTAACCCCGCAGCTTCTGCGGGTCCACAATCACCTCGTACTGCTTGGAAAAGCCGCCCCAGGTGTTGACGTCCGCCACGCCGGGAGTGGCCCGCAACTGGTACTTGATCTCCCAGTCGTGCAGCGTCTTGAGCTGCATGGCGTCCAGCCCGCCGCCTTCGACGGTGTACTGGTAGACCTCGCCGAAGGGCGTCGCCAAGGGTCCCAATTGGGGCTCGAGCCCGGCCGGGATGCGGTCGCGCGCTTGGCTGAGCCGTTCGGTGACCAACTGCCGCGCCAAGAAGATGTCGACGTAGTCCTCGAAGACGATCGTGATCATCGACAGGCCGTACTTGGAGATCGAGCGGACTTCGAGCGTATCCGGCAACCCCATCAGAACGGATTCGATGGGGAAGGTGACGAGCTGCTCGGCCTCGACAGCCGCCAATCCGGGCGCGGACGTCACAACCGTGACCTGGTTGTTCGTCAGGTCGGGGAACGCGTCGATCGGGATCTGGAACATCGCGTGGAGCCCGAAGCCGATCAGCAACGCCAGGCCCAGCACCGGGGCCCAAGCGTGGTCGAGGCAGAAATCAATGAGCTTTTGGATCATCGAATTACTCCTCGCCGCCCACCAGGTCGTCGCGCAGCAGCTCGGTCTTGAGCAGGAACGCTCCGTCGACCACCAACTGCTCGCCGGCATGGACGCCCGAGAGCAGCGCCACGCGGTCGCCGACCGTTGGGCCTACGGTCACTGGGCGGACCTGATACTCCCCATCCCCGACGGCCACGAACACGACGGGCTGGTCGCCCATGTTTTGGAGCGCGCCGGAGGAAACGGTGAGAGCGGGCCGGCCGGATTGCGACCGCAGTGTGACGGTCGCGTACATACCGGTCTTGAGCAGCCCTTGCGGGTTGGGCACGACGCAGCGCACCTGCACGGTCATCGACTCCGGGTCGAGCTCGGTTCCGATCAACGTCACGCGGCCCGGAAAGGGCCGGCCCGGAAAGGCTCGGGTTTCCACCGAGACCGTCATGCCGGGCTCGATCTCAGCCATGTGCTCTTCCGGCACCTGCGCGATGACCCAGAGCTGCGACAAGTCGCTGATCACGTACAGCTCACTGGAAGGCGTCACCACGTCGCCCAGGCGCACCGTGCGCGAGACGATGCGGCCGGCCATGGGCGCGACGATGTCGATCATCGGGTGGGAGGGGTGACCGTCCGGACCGGTCTCGCCGATCTCGTCCGGATTCAGCCCGTAGAACTCGAGGTGTGCGGAAGCTCGCTCGACGTCGGCCTTGGCCGCGATCAGGGCGTTCTCGGCCTGGCGCAAAACGGTCTCCGCCTGCTGCACCGCTTGCAGCGACCCGGCCTTGAGGTCCAGCAGTTTCTGCGCCCGGGCCTGGGCCTGCCGAGCGTACTCGAGCTCGGCGGTGCGTGTGTCGAGGTTCGCGCGGGTGGTGGCCACCTCGGCGACGACTTCATGGATGGCGTGGCTGTGCAAGCGCGCCAACACCTCGCCTTGTTTCACGTACGTTCCGACCGACTTACAGCAGGACTCCACCAGCCCTTCGACGAACGACCCGACGCGGGCCGTGCGATCTTCCTGAAGCGTCACCCGTCCGGCGACTTGGATCTGGCTGGGCACGGATTCTTCGACCACCGGCTCGAGCTTCAGCCGCTGTGAGGCTTCGAACCGCACGCGGCCGGGCTGCGGCGGCGCCGCGGCAGCCGGGGGGGCCTCGGCGGGAGGCTCCGGCGAGGGCTCGGAAGCGCTCGGGCCGCCGGCGCAACCCGCCAGCGCGGCAAGCAATAAGACAAACATCGGACGGTTCACGGCAACACCTCCAGCGCAGCGGCGCCGCGACCACCCGCGGCGGCTTCCAGTCGGGCGACGCTCAGCCGGTAATCGGCGAGCGCCTGGGCGTGGAGGAGCTCCACATCGTTCTGCGCGCGTTGCGCGTCGAGTAAGAAGAGAAGGTCGGCGCCCTGCTCTTGGAAGGCCGCGCGCGCGATGCGAAAACTCTCGCGGGCGCGTTCGAGCAAACCGGCCTCCAGCGATTCCACCTGTGCGCGTCCGCGAGCGGCGGCAGCCATCGCGGCCGTCACCTCCGCTTCGGTGCGGGTGGCCAGCGCTCGCAGGTTGGCTACCTCTTCGCGAACCTGAGCCTGCGCTTCGAGAATCCGCCCCTGGTTGCGATCCCGCACCAGCAGAGGGATGTTGACGCCGCCGACAATCGTGTTCATGTCGTTGGTGCGCTTGTAGCCGAAGTACGGCGTCACGTCGGGCCGGGTGTGCGCCTGGGCCAACGTCACGGCGGCCTCGGCGGCGGCGATGCGGGACTTCTGAAGCTCCCAGTCGGGTCGCTGCGCACGGGCTCGTTCCATCCAGTCGGTCGCCGCCAGGGGGGGGCCCAGGTCACCGCCGATCTCGCCGTCGAGGACTACGCCGTCGGCCAACCGCGGCAGTCCCATCGTAGAGGCGAGACGCAACCGAGCCTGTTCCCGCTCGTTCTCGGCCGAGGTCTGCGCTTGGACGAGCTTCTGCTCCTCGACCTGCACCTTGATCAGATCGATCTCGGCGATGGCGCCTTGTTCGAGCCGCGATTCGTGGTACTGCACCAGCTCGGCGAGAGTCCGCCGCGTGCGGCCCAGCACGTCTAGGCGCGCATCGGCGGTGACGGCGGCCCACCACGCGGCGGCGGCTTCCTGCTCGATGCGCCAGGCCAGAACGGCCCGCGCCAAGCGCGTTGACTGTCCCTCGATCTCAGCCAGATCGGTCCGCTTGCGGCGCTTGCCGTTGGTCTCGATCTGTTGCGTGATGTAGGTGAAGTAATCCAGATCCCGCAGGGGAGCGAAGGTCGGGTCACCCCAGGCTCGCCAGTTCTCTGACTGGATCGAGAGGACCGGGTTGGGTCCCAAACTGGCCTGCAAGGTGGCGCCGGCGGCCGCTTCCACGGCCTCGGCGGCGGCCTTTAGCTCCTGCCGGTTGGCCAGGGCCAGCCGAATGGCTTCCGACAGCGACAGCTTCTGCGGCGCAGCTTGCGGCGCCATCGAGCTGACGGGCGATTGAGCTCGGACGGGCGCGAGCGCCAGCAGTAAGACCGCCAGCGTCGCCCGGCCGCGTAAGAGATACGGCCTGAACAAAGAAAATCCCTCCTTCCCATGCAGAAATGATGCCGCGCCGAGACGCAGCTCCCCCACGTGCGCTCACGTAGAGCGCGACACAGGTCGACTTCAGCAGGAAGGAGGTCCGCGAGGAACGAGACGCAAGCCCTCAGGAGGGTCATGCAGGCGACTCTCCGGGGCGGCGACCCACGACCACTCGGGTCGCTGGTTCGGTTCCGCCAGCGCGACGGCGGACTCGCTCAAGTCCACATCCAGGTTGACGGGGGCCTTGACCTCGAAGCGGAACCAAGCCAGCGCACGAACGCTGAGGCCCAAAGCGCCCATGCCGGAACCGTTCTGGTTCCCGCCCAGGTGCATGTGAAAGGCCAGCCCGCCCGCGTGCGTCTCCGCCATGTGCCGATCGGCGGCCCCAGCGGCGTGGATGTGGTTGAAAGGGGCTTGGACGAGCGCGAGGCAGATGCTGAAGTAAGCCACAGCTGCCGCCATCTTGCGCATCGCCTTCTTATCAATGACAGACGGCGAGCCGCGGCGCAACACTCGGCTCGCCTTTCAGCGACGATTCTCGCCCGTCGCCGGTCGATTTCCGCCCTCCTAGGTAGTCTTCTTGGCCGCTTTGGGCTTGTGCGCCGGCTCCAGAGCCTTGCGGACGGCCGCTTCGGCGGACTTGACGTAGTGAATCTTCAGGTCGCCAAGCAATTCGGCGTCGAGATCCTCCTTCACGTCCACCTCGTTGTCGGCCGGCAGGATGATCTCCACGATGCCGGCCCGCCGCGCAGCCAGCACTTTCTCCTTGATGCCGCCCACCGGTAGGACGGCCCCGCTCAGCGTGATCTCACCGGTCATGGCGAGGTTCCGCCGTAGGCGCCGGCCGGTCAACAGCGAAGACAGCGCCGTCGCCACGGTGATTCCGGCCGAAGGACCGTCCTTGGGGATCGCCCCTGACGGCACGTGGACGTGCAGATCGCTGTCGTCGATCTCCTGGGGGTCGACGCCGAGCGTCGCCAGGTTCGAGCGCACCCAGCTCCAGGCGGCCTGCATCGACTCCTGCATCACCTTGCCCAACTGGCCGGTGAGCTGGAAGCCCTTGCCCTTACCGGGCATGCGGGTCGCCTCGATGAACAGGATGTCGCCGCCCACCGGCGTCCAGGCCAACCCGACCGCCACACCGGGCCGCGCGGTCCGCTCCTCGACCTCGGCCGTTCCCCGGAAGCGCGGCGACCGAAGCAGCTCCTCCACCCGCTTAGGGGTCACCCGCAGTCGCTTGCGGCCGGCGTCGTCCCCGGACTTCGAGCGGCTCTCGGCGATGCGGCGGGCCTGCTTGCGGCAAATCGTCCCGATCTCCCGCTCGAGATTCCGCACGCCGGCTTCCCGCGTGTAGCGCAGGATGATGTGGCGAATGCCTTCGAGCGAGAACGAGATGTCCGTCTTCTCCAGCCCGTTCTCTTCAATCTGGCGCGGAATCAAATAGTTCCGCGCGATCTGCACCTTCTCGCGCTCGGTATAGCCTTGCAGCTCGAGCACTTCCATACGGTCCCTGAGAGGACCCGGAATCGGATCGAGCACGTTGGCCGTGGTCAGGAACAAGACCTTCGAGAGGTCGAACGGCACGTCCAGATAGTGGTCGCGGAAGGTGTTGTTCTGGGCCGGATCGAGCACTTCGAGCAGCGCGGAAGCTGGGTCGCCGCGAAAGTCGCGGCCCAGCTTGTCGATCTCGTCGAGCACCAGCACGGGATCGTTCGTACCGGCGCGGCGGATGCTCTGGATGATCTGCCCCGGCAGGGCCCCGATGTAGGTCCGCCGATGGCCGCGGATCTCGGCCTCGTCGTGCATGCCGCCCAGCGACAGGCGGATGAACTCGCGCCCCAGGGCGCGCGCGATGGACTTGCCGAGCGAGGTCTTGCCCACGCCGGGAGGTCCGACCAAGCAGAGGATCGGGCCCTTCAGCGTCGGCTTGAGCTGCAGCACGGCCAGGTAGTCGAGGATGCGCTCCTTGATCTTTTCGAGGTCGTAGTGATCCTCGTCGAGCACCTTCTTGGCCGCGGCGACGTCGACGCGCTTGCCGGAGGAGACGTTCCAGGGCAAGGTCGTCAGCCAGTCCAGATAGGTCCGAGCGACCGTGTAGTCGGCCGCGGCGGGGTTCATCCGGGCCAGTCGCTTGAGCTCCCGCAGGGCTTCCTTGCGAGCCTCGTCGGGCATGCCGGTCTCGTCGATCTTCTTGCGCAGATCCTGGGTCTCGGCTTCTTCGTCTTCCTCGCCCAGCTCTTTCTGGATCGCCTTGAGCTGCTCGCGCAAGTAGAACTCGCGCTGCGTCTGCGAGAGCTGATCCTGCACCTGCGACTCGATCTTGCTGCGTAGTTGGAGCACTTCGCGCTCCTTCGACATCAGGCGCAGCAGCAGCTCGTAGCGCGAGCGCACATCAAGTTCCTCGAGCACGCGCTGCTTGTCAGCCGCGTTCAGCCCCGGGATCGTGGCGGCGATGAAGTCCGCCAAGCGGCCCGGCTCGTCGATGTTGCGAACCATCTGCACGGCTTCTTCGGAGAGCATCGGCGAGAGCTCGACGATTTCCTCGAAGACGCCGATGGCGTTCTGGCGCAACGCCTCCAGCACCGAACCGATCTCCGGCTCGACCTCGTCGATGGCTTCGTAGAGCACCCGGTGGAAGGGCTCTTCCTGCAGGAACTGGGTCAGCCGAATGCGGGAGAGACCCTCGGCGAAGACCAGCAGGCTGCGGTTGGGCATCCGCACCACCTTGTGGATCACCGCCAGCGACCCCATCGAGTACAGATCCGCCGCCGTCGGCTCGTCCACCCGCGGGTCGCGCTGCGCCACCACGCCGATGCGCTTGGATTCGCCCAGCGAGCTCACAAGGGCGATCGACGCCTCCCGACCGATGTTGAGCGGCATCACCGCCCGCGGGAACAGCACCGTGTCCCGAACCGGCAGCAGGGCCAACCCCTCGTCCCGCACCACCAAGGCGGTCTTGGCGGCTTCGGTGGAGGGCGCGTCTTTGGGATCTTGGCTGTCGCTTGAATTCATACGGTCTCAGGCTGCTCGGCGCTACGGTAGCAGCCTAACACCGCCAGCAGCTCCGTCATCTCGCCGAGATGGTTCATCGCGTTCTTACAGCGGGCCTCGCGCAAGTCGCCCAGAAAGTCCAGGTAGAACATGTACTCCCAGGGTCGCCCGCGCAGCGGTCGCGACTCGATCTTAGTGAGCGTGATGTCCCGCAGCGCAAAGGCGGCCACGCACTTGAACAGCGCGCCGGCTTCGTTCTTGGTCACAAAGGCGATCGAGGCCTTCAACTGTCCGGGGCCGTCCGGCGGGGAAGCCGGGGCCTCGCGGGCCAACAGCACGAAGCGCGTAAAGTTCTCGTGATTGTCCTCGATCGCCGGCCGCAGGATCTTCGCGCCGTAGAGCTCGGCGGCGGCCGAGGAGGCGATTGCCGCCACGGTCGGATCCTGGCCTTCCATGATGGTCTTCACGCTGCCGCCGGTGTCGTAGTGCGACTCGGCCCGAATCCCGCGGTTCTGCTTGAAGAAGGTCAAGCACTGCCCCAGCGCCACCGGGTGTGAGATCGCGCGCGTGATGCGCTCGAACCCCGCCTCGGGGCGACCGATCAAATTGTGCACGATCCGCACCCGCGTTTCGGCCAGAATCGGCAGCCGGAAGTTCAGCAGGTGGTCGTAGTTCTCATGCACCGAGCCGGCGAGCGTGTTCTCCACGGGAATCACGGCGCGGTCGGCTTCTCCCGACGCGACCGCCTCGAAGACGTCGACGAAGCGCTCCAACGGCTTGAGCTCCACGCCGTCTTCGCCCAGCAACTGGCGACAGGCCTGCTCGCTGAACGCGCCGCGGGCGCCCTGGAAAGCAACGGTGAGAGGAGAGGACACGTGAACCGACATTATAGGGACGCTTTCAGTCCGGCCGCTCGAAAACGGCCCGATCGGCTAGCGCTTCTTCGCCTTGTTGAGGATTCGGATCGGCGAGCCTTCGAACCCGAACTCCTCCCGCAACTGGTTGATCAGAAAGCGCTCGAAGCTGAAATGGAACGCCTCCGCCTGGTTCGTGAAAAAGACGAACGTGGGCGGGCCGACCCGGGCCTGCGTGAGGTAATAGATCTTGGGCTTTTTGAAGCCCGGCGACGAGGCGCGATCCAGATCCACCGACGCCAGAAAGCGGTTGAGCTCGCCGGTGGCGATCCGCTTCCGCGACTCGCGGTAGACCTTGCGGATTAGCGGGAAGAGATTCTCGGTCTTCGAGCCGGTCTTGGCGGAGATGAACAGCAGCGGTGCGTAGTCCAGGTACCGCAGCGCATCCTGGACCTGGCGCCGGAAGTCCGCCTGCTGTACATGGGAGATCAGGTCCCACTTGTTGACGACCAGGATCACGGCCTTGCCGGCCTCGTGGGCGTAGCCGGCAATGTTGGCGTCAAGCGCGGCCACGCCTTGCTCGGCGTCGAGCATCATCAGCGCAACGTCGGCCATACGCAGATGCCGCTGGGCCATCACGACGCTGAGCTTCTCGGTCATCTCAGTCGTCTTGCCCTTGCGGCGGATGCCGGCCGTATCGACGAGCTCGAAACGGACGCCGTCGCGTTCGATGGCGGCATCGACGGCGTCGCGGGTGGTGCCGGCGATGGGCGACACCATCGCCCGCTCTGCGCCGGTCAAACGATTGAGCAACGTGGACTTGCCGGCGTTGGGCCGGCCGATGATGCAGATGCGGATGACCCTCGGCTCGGCCGGGGCCAGCTCGCCTTCCAGCAGCGGCGCCTCCTCGTCTTCCACCGGCAGATCCGCCGCAAAACGGCCCAGCAGCGCCTCGATGTTGCGGTCATGCTCGGCCGAGACCGGCTCGGGGTCGCCGAAGCCCAGCTCGAAGAAGTCCGACAGCAGCCCGTCGCGGCGGTCCGTGTCGCTCTTGTTGACGGCCACGGTCACGGGCCGGTTCGTCTTGCGCAGCCAAGCCGCCAGCTCGCGGTCGGTGGAGGTCAGCGCGGTGCGGCCGTCGACGACGAAGATCACGTGGTCGGCGGTCTCCACCGCGATGCGCACCTGCTCGTTGATCAGCTCCGGGAAGGCCTCGTCGAGACCGAACGTCATGCCCCCGGTGTCAGTGAGGAGAAACCGCCGTCCCTTCCACAGGACCTCCATCTGGATGCGGTCCCGCGTGATGCCCGGTTCGTCGCCCACGATCGCTCGCCGGCTGCGAGTGATCCTATTGAAAAGCGTGGACTTACCGACGTTGGGTCGCCCGACGATGACGATGCTCGGAAGATCGAGGCTCAACTGATCATCATAGCGGTCCGCAGCCGATCCGGCCCGGCGTGCTACCTTGAGCGTCCATGCGCCTGCGCGCTTCGAAGGACCGTCTCAAGGTCGAGCATTCGATCATCGACGGCCTGCGCCGGGTGCTCGAAGAGTTGCTCGCCGAGGCGCCCGAGATCGCCTCCATCATTCCCGGGGAGATCAAGAAGGTCCGCAAGGCGCGCGGACCGGTGAAGGTCCGGGTCACCACGCCCACGCAGACCGGCTGGAAGGCGATCGGGCTCAGCGCCGGCGCCCGCCAGGAGCTGTTCGTCAACACCAAGCTGGCCAAGGACCAGCTCGAGTGGGCCATCGGCCAGGCGCTGGAGCGCTCCGGCAACGCCGCCGACGGTTAACTAGAACAAGATCGCCACGACGTCGCCGCGCACCGAACCGAGCTCCCGATAGGGCCGGTAGGCCAGGTTGATCGTCCACCCTTTGGCGCCGCAAGGGATGGTCTCCCAGCTCTTGTCCGGCGGAAAGAAGATCTTCGCCGGCCGCCCGCGAGGCTCCCGAAAGCGCATGGGGAACAAGGAGTTCCGCAGCACGATGATTTTGTCCGGCCCGGAACAGTCCACGTAGTCCACGCGGCCGTAGATGACCTCGGCGTGCGGCGGCGGCCAGTTCGTCACCGGCGGCTCGACCGCGGGCGGCGGGATGTCTTTGGGCGGCGGCGGCGCAAGGGCAGCGGGCAACGGCTCGGGGCTTGCGACGGCCAGCGGCGGAGCCGGCGTGGAGCGCAGCGCCTGGTTGCGGCGGCGCTCGAGCTCCGCCATCTCCTGCTCGGCCTTCGCGCGGGACTGCGGCTGGACCAGCAGCCGCCGCAGGGCCCCTACGGCGGCGTCCCAGGCGCCGCTGACCATCCAGGCCTGGGCCTGGGTCAGCAGGAATCGGGGATCGTCCGGCTGCGACTCCAAGGCCAGGGAAGCGTGCAACGCCGCCAGCTCCGCGCGGTCGACGGGGTCGGCGTCGGTCGGTCGAAGCAGCAGCAAAGCATAGCGGTGGTGGGTCCTCGGAGCCGCGTCGGCGTCGCGGACGGCCTCGGCCAGCAGCGTCTCCGCCTCGTCGTAGCGCCCGGCGTCCATCTCCAGCGCCCCCAAGGGGGCCAGGGGCTTGAGCCATCCGGGGTGTTCGGCCGCCAACCGCTCCAGGGTCTGGCGGGCGCGCTCGGGCCGAATCCAGCGATCCAGATCCGCCAGCCGCAGGGCCACCTCGCGGTCCTCCAGCGTCTCCACCATCTCGACGTCGGCCGCCGGCGCCGGCGGGGCTTCCGGCGCCGGGCTCAATCCGGCCAGGAAGGCTTGCAGCAACTCCGCGACCGCTTCCGGGCCTCGCTCGGCGACCAGCTGGACGAAGGGCTCCGGGGAGATCCGCCTCACGTCCGGTTCGCCCTCGGCCAGCCAACGCACGATCAGCCAGCTCTGGGCGTAGAACAGTGGCTCGGCGAACTCGGGCGAACCGCGGTCAGCGGTCAGCAAGGCGTCGAGCCGCACCCAGGAGCCATTCCGCAGCAGCGCTAGCCGGTCGGCCGGCGCGGTCGCCCCCAACGTTCCGGTTGCATCCGGCCGGAGGTACGACAAGTAGTCCGCCCAGCCCTCGCGAAACCACACCGGCCGCTCCGGATGCGGGTCGACCAAGTGGGCGTACTCATGCGCCAGGGCGGTCAAAGGGTCTCCGGGCGCGATCCAGGCCACCAGCGCGTAGTTGCGGTCCGGGCTCACCAGCGACAGGCCGCGGGTCCGACCCAGCGGGGACCGCAAGTAGGGCGACAGCTCCACGATCGTCGGCGTCAGCACCGCCGTGATCGGCCCCGGTTCCCGCAGATTCAACCCCAGGGAGCGATAGCGGGCCCCTATTATCCGGAGATAAGCGGCCGCCGGATCGACGGCTTCCGGACCCAATTCCGAGACCAGCTCGAAAGATCCGGAGCGCACCGCGGTGGCCGCTGGGGAACGCCCCTCCAGAGCCCCGAAAGCGGCCCAAAAGCTCACGACAAGAGCTACGCTGCGTCGGCTCATCCGCGCCCGTGTTTCAGTTTCTCTCGCCATCCGCCGATGGGCCTTGAAAAGGTGACGAAAAGTCCCATTTTGTGGTTGTAGTACCGATGATGAGTTGAGATACTGTTCCGGAAATATGGCGATCCTTAAAACCTTTACTTTAGGTCTCGCCCTGTTGTTCACGGGCGCTGCGGCGTTGAACGCCGCCAGCCTGCGGGCCACTCGCGGCTCCCAGGCGGTCCAGAATGCGCGCGCGGACGACGACCACCTTTCCCGGATGGAGAACCAGGAGATGGTCGAGCGTTGGGCGCGTTTGGAGTTGCTCACCAGGGTCCCGGAGAAGACGTCCAGTTACTATCTGCACGCCGTGCAGCCGCAGTATCGCTACTTGCGGCCCTGGGCGCATCTGTTCTTGGAGCGGCTGTCGTCGCAGTACCATGCGCGCTTCAAGCAGCCCATGCGCGTGACGAGCCTGCTGCGCACCGCCTCCTACCAACGCTCGCTGCAGCGGCGCAATGGCAACGCAGCCTCGGCGACCGGCCCCACGCGCTCGGCCCACCTGACCGGCGCCTGCATGGACATCTCCAAGAAGGGCATGAGCGGAGCCCAGGTCGCCTGGGTGCGCAACGTCCTTAGCTCGCTGCGGTCGAAGAAGTTCCTGTACGCCGTGGAAGAGTTCCAGCAGCCGGTGTTCCACATCCTGGTCCACCGCGACTACCTGGACCACGTCGATAACGTGACCTCCGGCGACTAGGGCTTTGCTACACTAGCGCTCGCCTTGATCCGCTGTGAAGGGGCGGACACGCAGAGCGCACCATGAAAGCATCACGTCGGGAATTCCTTGTGACCGCCGCCGCCGGGGCGGCGGCTTTCGGCTGCGGGTCGCAGCCGGCCGCCGAGGATGACGGCGTCAAGCGCTACGTCCGCTACGATCGCGGCGGGACGGTCTCCTACGGCCTGCTGCACGGCGATCAGATCGAGCCCATCGAAGGCGAGCTGTTCGGCGACCACAAGCCCACCGGCCAGTCGGTTGCTCTCGGCGAGGTCAAGCTGCTCTACCCCTGCGAGCCGACCAAGATCCTGGCGTTGGCGGGCAACTACAGCACGCACCTGGGCGAGGGCGTGGAGCCTCACTCGCA
Source organism: Acidobacteriota bacterium (assembly GCA_016125275.1). Lineage (GTDB taxonomy): Bacteria > Acidobacteriota > Terriglobia > Bryobacterales > UBA6623 > RI-231. The sequence goes on from WGMB01000010.1 coordinate 51,655, forward strand.
CCCCGAACCGTTCTACAAGACGACGAACTCCATCATCAGCCCCGGCGAGTCCATCGTCTATCCTCCCGGCGCGCAGGACGTGCACTACGAGGCCGAGTTCGTGATCGTGATCGGTAAGAAGGCCAAGAAGGTCTCCGAGGCGGACGCCGAGAACTACATTTTCGGCTACACCTGCGGCAACGACGTCAGCGAGCGCAACTGGCAGAACGGCTCTCTCGACGGCCCGGAGAACAAGGACCTGCAGTGGTGGCGCGGCAAGGGCGCGGACACCTTCTCGCCCGTGGGCCCGGCGATCGCGGTCGGCCTGAACTATCCGCCCTGCAAGATCCAGTCGCGGCTCAACGGCGAGGTCCGGCAGGAGACGACTCTCGACCACCTGATTCACAAGCCGCCGCTGATCGTCAGCTTCATCTCGCAGTACGTCACGCTGCTGCCGGGCGACCTGATCTTCACCGGTACGACCGGCACGACCAAGCCGATGAAGTCCGGCGATGTGGTCGAAGTGGAGATCGACGGGATCGGCGTGCTGCGCAATCCCATCGCTTGAGCCCCGAAAGCCGCCCCGCCGCCGCGAGGCCGGCGGGGCTTCGAGCCGGTTGCGGCGCGGCTACTTCTCGCCCCGCTCGGCCTTCATTTCCTTCGTCCGGCGCGCCTTGAAGGCGTCGAAGTCCTTCTGCATCTCCGGCGAGAGCTTGCTGCCGTAGAGGTCGCTGGCGCGGTACTGCCCGGTGATGAGCTTGGCCTTCGTCCACTCGTCCTTGATGTGGATCCCGTCGGCGTACTCGAGCACGGCCTCCACCAAGTGCGGCGGAATGAAGATCACACCCTCGCGGTCGCCCAGCACCACGTCGCCCGGCATCGCCACGGCGCCGCTGATCTCCACGGGAATGTTCAAGCCCACCATGAGCACGCCTTCCACTGCGGCTGGGTGCGCCTTCTTGTAGAAGATGTTGAGTGGCAAGTCGAAAGTGCCCTGCAGGTCGCGAATCGTGCCGTCGACCACGGCGCCGCGATGCGTCTGCCCCCAGATGGCCGAGTGCAGGTTGTCGCCGCCGAAGTTGTGGCCGGGGGCGGCGCCCATCAGGTCCACCACGGCGACGTCATCGCGGACGAGCACGTCCACCACCTTCTGCGTATTGCCCTTGGCCAAGCCCTTCTTTTCAGCGTCCGCATCGACGACTTCTTCCAGGTCGGGCCGAAACGGCAGGTACTGCGCCGTCACGGCTCGGCCCACCAAGCGCTGGCCGGGCTTGAGGATGTCAAAGCCGTCGGCGTACTGCTTTTGATAGCCCTTGCCGCGGAGCACGCCCCAGGCCTCCTCCACGCTCAGCTCGGCGATTCTTTCGATCAGGTTTAGCGGCACCTTCGGCCGGCCGTCAGGAAACCGCTCATACGGGTTGTGCTTAGTGAACTCGATCATCTGCTCCTTGGTCAGGCTGAAGACCTGGCCCAGAGCCGGAAGGCTGAGAGCGCCGCAAAGCGCGAGGGTAAGGAGCATTCTCATGGCGGCATCATCATACGGAATCCGCGAAGGGGTTTCAACGCCGCCGAAAATCTTGCCCGTAACAGCCGTTCCCAAGCGCCGCCGTGCCTATAATGGCGCGGGAGTTTTACTGATATGAGCGTTCTTTCCCGCCGGTCCTTCCTCGCCTCCATCGCCGGGGCCGCCGCCGCGCCCGCGTTCTTGGCCGAGTACCACCGCCTCAGCGCGGCCGTCCGCGACCAGGTCAAGATCACTGACATCAAGACGATGCTGCTCGACGGGCCGCGCACCTACACGCTGGTCAAGATCGAAACCGACGCCGGCGTCTACGGCGTGGCCGAAGCCTACGGCTCGCCCGGCCTGGGCGTGCGCGAGGCGATTGCGGGCATCAAGGAAACCTACATCGGCCAAGACCCCATCCAGATCGACAAGCTCTACACCAACTACCGCTACACAGACGGCAGCGCCCACCACCAGCAGCGCGCCATGAGCGGCATCGAGATGGCGCTGTGGGACTTGGCGGGTAAGCTCCTCAACGTCCCCACGCATGCTCTGCTGGGCGGCAAGTTTCGGGACAAGGTGCGGCTCTACGATCACTCCACGCCGCGCGACTTCCTCGACAAGGCGGTCGTCCGCGACTGGGCCGCGCAAGTGAAGGCCATGCCGAACGGCATCAAGCAGCACAAGTTCGGGCCGCTGCGGAACCGGCCCGGCCAGGACCCCGGCCGAGACCCTTCCAACCGGCTGCTGTCGTCGGCCGAGCTGCGCAAGATCGTGCAGGGATACGAGAACGTTCGGGAAGCGCTGGGCAACGACCACGAGATCCTGATCGGCTGCCACTGGGAGTTCGACCTGCGGGCTTCGATCGACCTCGCCAACGCCCTCGAACCGATCAAGCCTCTGTTCCTGGAGGACCCCCTGCCGGTCGCCTATTCCGAGAGCTGGCGTCGGCTCGCCGACGTCTCTCCGGTGCCGATCTGCACGGGCGAGAACTGGTTCCGCCGGGCCGACGCATTGCCCTTTGTCGTCAACGCGGCGCTGGACATCCTGCACCCGGACCTGCGCAACTCCGGCGGCTTTCTCGAGAACAAGCGTATGGCCGACTTGGCGGACCTCTACTTCCTGCCGATGGCGAATCACAACACCGGCAGCATCGTGAACGGCATGGCCACCATTCACTGGGCCTCGACCATTCGCGACTATCTGGCCTGCGAGACGGTTTTCTTCCAGCGCGACTGGATGGACGACGTGATCCTGCACGACCAGCCGCTGTGCGTCGACGGCTTTGTGACGGTTCCGGACAAGCCGGGTCTGGGGATCGAGCTCAACCGCGAGGTCGTCACGGCCCACCTGGCCGAGGGCGAGAGGTGGTGGGGTTAGCGGAGGTCCGCGGGCAGCGCGTCCCGAGTCGAGAGAATCACCGTCAGGTCGATGGGGTAGCGGCCGGTCCGCTCCCCATGGATCGAGAGCCCGGCCCCGTCCTCGACCTCGAAGGTGAGCCGTAGCGCCGGGTCGCGTTCGAGGCGTTCCAGGAACGCCGACGCGGGGTCCAGCGCCAGCACCACCAGCTCGCCGTAGCTGCCGGAATGGAAACCCTGAAAGTGTGACAACACGCCGCGCGCGTCCGCCGGGTCGTCACTCAGCCTGACTTGGCCCAGGTCTTCTCCGCCAAGTGTGAGGCGGACGGCTCCCGGATGCTTCTTGCCGTCGGTCTGCGGGTAGTCGGCCGGGTGGACGACGGAAGGCCAGTCGAGCTTCTCGCCGGCGGACTTGGTCGCCAGCTCCGCCAGCAGCTCAATCTTCTCGACGCCGGCGGCAAGCGCCTCGCGCGGCACGTCGAAGCGGTACTCCACACGGCCGGAACCGGTTCCCCAGAACTTGCCGTAGCGGCGGCACAGCTCGGCGTCCGGCGCGGACCCCTCCCAGGCGAGCGCCGCGAAGTCGCCGGGATCGACCCTCAGAGCCAGCCGACGCGGCGTGACGCGCTCCCGCCGGGGACTGCGCTCGGCGTCGCGCACTACGATACTCACGTAGTTGGCGGCGATTCTCTTGCCGGATTCGTCGAGCAGCTCCAGGGTCACCGCGCCGGTGAAGTTCCGCAGATTGGGAAGCGTCATGGGGATGGGCGCCTGCTCGGTCACACCGTAGCGTTCCCAGCGGACCTTGCGCGGATTGCCGAGCAGCTCGATGTCGCCGCTGAGATCGTTGACGCCCACCAGGGTCGCCTGCAGGGTGGGCGGCTGCTCGCGGTCGGAGAAGTGGCTTACGAAGGTGCGCAACTGGAGGCGCTGGCCGGGCTGAGCCTCGACGACCGGCGGACCCAAGTAGCCCACGAAGTCCGCCCCCAGCAGATCGCGCGGGCGCATGTCCCGCAGAAAGGCGCCGTAGCCGCTCTCCTTGGGCGAGCGGTCGTAGTTGAGCAGGCCGTTGTGCGCCTGCTCGACATCGGTGAACCCGGCGTAGACCGAACCCTGGATCGCCTTGTGGCGGCGCAGCAAGTTCGTCAAGTGCTTGAAACCAAACGAAACGTCCCGGTCGCCCCCTCCCGCCGGCACCGCGCCGTACTCGGAGGGGAACAGCGGCGCCCCGGCCTGCGAATGGCCCTCGGCGTAGCGAGCCTGCGAGCCGACGTGCGTTTCAGCCACAACCGTCTCGATCGCTTCGCGGGCCGCCTCCCAATCCTCGCCATAAAAGCTCCAAGCGTCGAGGTCGGTCCGGGCGTGGGCGTCGGAGGCGTTGTCTTCCACCAGCCGGGAGGGGTCCAACGCCTTCGCCTCCGCCCACTTCTGCGCCGCCCAGGGCCTCGCGGAGGCGTCGACGGCCTGGTCGAGCAGGTTCCAGGCGATGACGGAAGGGTGGTTGCGGTCGCGCTCGATCATCGCCCGCATCGTCTCCTCCCAGGCCTGCCGGCAACGCGCGCTTCGCTGCCTGCAATCGGGGACGTCCTCCATCAACAACAGACCCAGGCGATCGGCCCAGTAAAGTCGGCGCGGCTCGTCGGCCTTGCCGTGAATGCGCAGGAAATTGAAGCCCAGCTCCTTGGCCAGCTCCAAATCGCGCCGCAGAAACTCGTCAGTCGGCGCCGTGTAGAGGCCCGAGGCGTTGTAGGACGCATCGAGCGCGCCCCGCAGGTAGACCGGCTTGCCGTTGAGCAGGATCGACTCCGCATCGGCGTCCCGATAGCGCCCCCGCTCGACCGTGCGCAGCGCAAAGTACGACCGCACGGTGTCCGTCTCTCCGTCGGCGCCGGTCACGCGCACTTCCAAGGGGTAGAGCGTCGGCGTCTCCGGCGTCCAGGCGACGGCGTCGGGCAACAGCAACCGGGCCGAGTAGCGCCCGTCTTCACCCCGCGAGGCCGACGCAGGGGCCAAACCCGGCGTTTCGATCTCCGCCCTCGCCGGCGAGCCCGCCGTCTCGAAATCGGCGGTCAGCTCCCATCCTTCAGGCGTCGGTCGCGAGACGAGCTGGAGCTTGTCGAGGTAGCTCGCCGGCCTCGCTTCCAGCCAGACGCTCTGCCAGACGCCGCTGACGAAGGTGAAGCCGTCCGGGGACTGCTTGCCTGTCGGCAGCTCGGGACTGGTCGGATCGAAGGCGCGCACGGTCAGGACGGCCGTTTCGCCCGGAGCCAGATGCTCGGTGACATCGAAGGCGAACGGCGAGTAGCCGCCCTCGTGGCGTCCGATCTCCTCCCCGTCGAGCCAAACCACGGCCTCCCAGTCCACCGCCTCGAAGCGCAGCCAAACGCGCCGGCCGATCCACTCGGCCGGAGCCGTCACGCGCCGCCGGTACCACCCGATCTCACGCAGATCGCGGTCCTGTACCCCGGACAGCTCGCTCTCCCAGCAGAACGGAACCAGGATCGAGCGATCGAAGCGCGCGCCCGGCTCGTACCACCGCCGCTCCACGCCCTCGTCGCGGGGATCGAAGCGAAACTCCCAAGAGCCATTTAGGGTCAGCCACTGAGCACGCTCGAAGTCCGGACGCGGATGCTCCGGGCGCGGAATCCTTTCGGGCTCGGCGGCGTCTCGGGCGCAGCCGCCCAACCCCAGGCCGGCGGCGGCGACGAGCGCGCCATAGAGTAAGATCAGGCGTGTAGACATGTTCGCCGGGACTTGGCCGCCCTCGATAGTGCGGTCGCCGGGAACAACGACCGTCGCATCGCCGTCTCTATTCTTCCATGCCTAGGTTCCTCCGCCTCACGGTGTTGGCCGTGGCGCTCTTGCCGACTCTGCGGCCCGAGCCCGCCCCGATTCCGCCGGAGCTCGATGAGCAGCACCGCCTGCTGATCGGCAACTTCCGCGGATGGCTGGCCGAAGTGGTGGAGATCGAGAAGCGTTTTCAAGGCAGTCTCGAAATCTCCACGGGTCCTTTCCTGGACCTGGGCAAGGTCGAGTTCATCGTGCGCCAGACCCGGTACTGGCCGCGCAAGTGGCTGCACCATCAAGACCACAACCTGATCTTCAGCGCCGTGCGCGGCCAGGATGAGGCCGAGCTCGAGCGCAATCTGCCGGCGATCATCAACTACGTCCAGTTGGCGACCGCGGCCCGCAACTATCACTTCAAGGCGCGGCACTCGCACCCCTTGGTGGGCAAGCTGACCGGGTTCGAAGAGGTCGAGGGCATCGCGCGGCGCGTCTACGACTTCCGCAACGAGCAGCTCGACCTGATCCTGAACGGCAAGGTCGATCCCTCGCGCGTGCTCACCCGCGAGAACCTCGGCGAGCTCGGCGAGCCCAATCTGCTGCCGGAGCTGCGGCGCGCCTATGGAGCGGGCCAGGATCAGGTCAGCAATCAGCGTAACGCCGTGGTGTTGGCCGTGCTGGCCGTCGAGATCGGCATCAGCTTCGGGATCGCGATGCTCTTCTTGCGCCGTCGGCGGCCGGCGACGGTGATCCGCCTCAGAGCCCAGCCGCAGACGGTCGGATGATGGTCTCCACCCGCCGGTCTTTTCTCGCTCTGCTGGCGGCCGCCTCGGGCCGCGCCGCCTCATCGGAAATCTCTTGCGACGTGGCGATCCTCGGCGGGGGCGTCGGAGGGACGGCGGCGGCCCTAGCGGCGCTCCGCCTGGGGATGTCGGTGACGCTGACCGAGACCACGGACTGGGTGGGCGGGCAGCTCACGTCCCAAGGCGTCCCGCCGGACGAGCATCCCTGGATCGAATCGTTCGGCTCCACCCGGCTCTACCGCGAGTACCGAAGCAAGGTCCGCGCCCGCTATCGGCGCGACTATCCGTTGACGGCCGAAGCGCGGGCTCATCCCGCTCTCAATCCCGGCAACGGTTCGGTCTCGCGGCTCACCCATGAGCCTCGCGTCTCGCTCGCCGTGCTGGAGTCGCTGCTGGCTCCTCACCTGGGAGGAGGCCGCTTGACCCTGCTGCTCGAGCACCACCCGGTCGCCGCCGACGTGGACGGCGATCGTGTGCGCGCCGTCCGCGTCCGCAGCCGGACGAGCGGGGCCCAGAAGACCATTCGCGCGCAATACTTTCTGGACGCCACCGAGCTGGGCGACCTGCTGGCGATCGCCGGCGTGGAGCACGTCGTCGGCGCCGAAGCCCAGCGCGACACCGGCGAACCCCACGCCCCGAGCCAGGCGCAGCCGGACAACCATCAGGCCTTCACGGTCTGCTTCGCCGTCTCCCACCACGCCGGCGAGGATCACTCCATTGATCGGCCGGCCGACTACGCCTTCTGGCGAGACTACACGCCGCCGCTGCGCCCGCCCTGGCCGGGCAAGCTCCTCGCCTGGCCCTATTCCAACCCCGTCACGCTCGAGCCGCGGGAGCTGTTCTTCGACCCCACGCTCCAGACCCGGCGCGAAGGCTCGCTGAATCTTTGGCTCTACCGTCGGATCGCCGACAAGCTCAACTTCTTGCCGGGTTCCTATGCCGGCGACATCTGTCTGGTCAACTGGCCGCAGAACGACTACCTGCTCGGCAATCTCTTCGGAGGCTCCGACGGCGACGCCCTCCGGCATCTCGAAGCCGCCAAGCAGCTCAGCCTGAGCCTGCTCTACTGGATGCAAACCGCGGCGCCCCGCCCCGACGGCGGCGCCGGCTGGCCCGGGCTGCGCCTGCGCGGAGACGTGATGGGGACCGAGGACGGGCTGGCCAAGCATCCCTACGTGCGCGAATCGCGCCGCATCCGCGCCGAGGTCACGATCCTCGAGCAGCACGTGGGAACCGAAGCCCGCATGGCCGAGACCGGTCTGTCCCGTGAAGAGGTCGCCGCGGCGTCATATCCCGACTCGGTCGGCGTGGGCAGCTATCGCCTCGACCTGCACCCCTCCACCGGCGGCGACAACTACATCGACGTCAGCTCCCTGCCCTTCCAGATCCCTCTCGGAGCCTTGTTGCCGGTCCGCATGGAGAACGTGCTGCCGGCGGCAAAGAACCTCGGCGTCACGCACATCACCAACGGCTGCTATCGCCTGCATCCGGTGGAATGGGGGATCGGCGAAGCCGCAGGCGCGCTGGCCGCCGAAGCGATCCGCACGCGGCAGTCCCCGCGGGCCATCCGCGCCGACGCCGGCCGCCTGCGGGACTTTCAGCGTTCCCTCGAGTCCCAGGGCTTCGAGCTGGCTTGGCCGCGCCTGACGCCTCGCTAGCGCTCGAGCTCGCGCCGCGCCCGCCGCGCCCAATCGGTATTGCCGAATCGGAACTCCAGCAGCCGCAGGGGACGCTCCGGGTCGAACGACGGCCGCGGGTCATAGCCCCACTGCAGGTCGACGCCCTGGTAGCAGACCGTCAGCCGATACAGGGCCTCGGGGACGCCGGGGTCGGGCCTCGGGGCCCGCGCCTGCTCCTCGACCTCCCGCAGCAGCCAGTCGTAGGCGTCGCCGCGCTGCCGAATCGTCTCCCACTCCTTGCGCGCCTGCTCGCGCTGGGCGGCGTTCACAAAATCGGCGTCCTGGTCCGGCTCGGCGGGCTCCTCGGCCTCCACCCACCACCAGTTGAGACCGCGAGGATCGGACTCCGACAAGGCCGCGGCGCGCAGCGGCCCCGACCACAGCTTTACGCTGAGGCCCGGCGTGCGCAACAGAGTCAAGATTCCGGCGAACCGCCGCGATTCCGTCGGCGCTTCTGCAAAAGCGGTCATCTCTTCGAGCAGCGACGGCTCCAGACGCCCCAGCTCCGGGGCAATCTCCGCCGCCAGCCCCCACTGGTCCAACGCCGCCGCCCGAGCCCAAGCCGCGCCGAGCAGTTGCGCCTTCACTGGGTCCGGCAGCTCCGGTTGGCGCGGCAACAGCGCCAACGTGCGCACAGGGACCTGCGTATTGAGCAGCCTCGCCGTCGCCGGCGTCAGCCGAAGCTGGTCCCGCGTGGAGTCCAGCCAGGCGCGCTGCCGCTCCGGAGTCCACTCGAACCATTCCTCCTGACTCCGCCAGGGCGGATCGTAGACGTTGGGCTGGAAGTAGACCGAGGAGACCAACGCCGGTCGCCGCACGCCGTTGGCGAGGAAGTCCTTGAAGCCCCTCGCCCAGCGGGCCCGCAGGTCCGAGGCCCTGTTCTGCGCCGAAGGCAGCCCCTCCAGGCGCGGAATCAGCCGGTCCAACACACCTCGGGCCAGGTCGAGCTCGCCGCGTTCGGCCAGAATGCGGGCCTGGTGATAGAGCAAAGTCGGCGTCGCCGGGTGCTCGCCGATCTCCACGGCCTGGGTCAGCATCGCCGGCACATCGGGATGGTCGCCCGGAACCTTCGACAGGGCGGCGGTCAGCCAGGCCACCGAGCTCGTCTCCTTCCAGCGGGCCACGGCGTGGTCGGTCTCGGCCGGGTCGCCGGACTGGAACGCGAAAATCCAATCCACCAGGTCGTGAGCGGGCCGCAGCTCGGCGGTCGTCGACTCGTAGGCCGCGTCATCGAGCAGCTCGGTGAACAGGCGCAGTTGCCGCTTGCGGTTGGACTCGCCCAAGGGCGTCAGCAGCCGCGGGGCGAGCAAAGCGGCGGCGTCCGACGGCCGCAGCCGAAACAGTATGCGGGCCAGCAGATAGCGCGCGGCGTCATGGGCCTCCCGCAGGCTGTCGTCGGCCAGCACAGCCCGGAAGTCCGCCTCCGCCAGGCGCAGCGCCGGGGAGTAAGCGTTGGAGCGCCCATCGAGGAAGCGCGCTTTCCACAGTTGGGCGCGCCCGGCCAAGTAGGTCCCCCAGACCCTCCAGGGCGAGTCTGCATCTCGCGCAATGCGCTGGAAGGCCGCACGGGCTTCGTCGAAGCGCAGCGAATAGAACAGGGCGGCGGCGCGCTGGTAGTCTCGGTCGGCGCGAATCAGCGGATCGGCTCCGGCTACGACCGCCGGCGGCAGCACCTTTGCTTCGCGGTTGAAGCAGTTTTCGAACACGGCGTCCTGACCGATCACCCACTCCTGGAGCTGCGGGCTGTCGATACCGAACCGGTCCACCCGCTCCTGTAGAGTCTTCGTGGCGAGGTCGAAGGCGTCGTCGACGCACAGCAGGCTGTAGGTGAAATCAGAAGACATCCCCAGCGCAGGAGCCCCAGCGGCCGTCTGCGGCTGCCAGGGGATGCCCAGCGACTCCCGCAGCGCCACGTAGCGATCCGGCCCTCCGGTCGAGCGCGGCTCCTCCCCCAGCCGCTCGCGTACGTAATCCAGATAGGCCTGCCGCTCGCCCGGCGTGAACGCCACGTTCTCCATCCGGCGGTAGGCGGCGTACAGGTGCGAACGAGCCCAGCTCGGCTGGATCAAGCCCAGGTTGCCCGAGGCGAACTCCGCCAACGGCAGATCCGGGTGCTCGTCGAAGACGAAGATCGCCGTAGGGCGCAGATAATGCACCCCGCCGGAGGCCAACCCCGCCAGCGCGCAGGCGGCCAGAGTCAGTCGAGCGATGCGAGAACGGCGCGCCAATCCGAAGACGTCCATGAGCGTGGGTGGAAGATGTAGAGCCGTTGGGCCTTTGGACGCCATCGTAGCGGCTCGTCCGTCGAAATCCCAACACTACCGCGGCAGGTCGGATCCGGGAACACCCCCTCGGCTTCGAGCCGACGCAGGTAGCCGCCCCCTTGCGGGCCCATCCGGAACAGCATCGGCACGACCTCGTCCACCGGCAGCTCGCCCAGCCAATCCCGTTCGAAGCACCAGGACGCCAGCGCCGTGATCGACAGCCGGGCGAAGCGCGGGCGCAGATCGGCTAGAAGCTCCCGATAGAACTCGCGCTGCGAGAGCGCGGCGTCGAAGTCCAACTGCAGGCCCTCGAAGGCCGGTCGCGCCGCCAGCTCTTCGATCCAGTCGACCGTCAGCGCCCGCTGGCCCGGCCCGAGGTCCGCGTCTGGGCGCGCCTCGATGCGAACGACGGCAGTGACCGGCGTTCCCGGCGTCACGTGCAATGGCCAAGCGCGCGGCTGCGCTCGGACTTGATCGCCCTGCAAGCGCAGCGTCCCGATCAGCACGGCCACGCGGGCCTCTCCCGGCTCGAGGAACCGCAGGTCGTCGGGACGCTCCCACACCCACAGCGTCAGCTCGACGGGAGTCGGCTCGGCCCGGCAGCCCCAGAACAGGGCCGCCGCCGACAGCGCCGCCGCCCAGCTTCGTCGGAACCCGCTCAATCCAGCTTCCGCAAGAAGGTCAACCGTCCGATCTCCACCCATTCGCCCACGAAGATGTTGCCCTCGTGGTCGAAGCAGGCCCCGTGAGGGCAGACGAACTGCCCGGGCAGAAAGTGCTCCCGGCTCATCAGGCGGCGCGCCCGATAGTCGGCTTGGCCTTGGCCCAGGTGCGCCAGCAGGCGATTGTCCTTGTCGAGCAGCGTGACCCGCGCCGCCAGGTCGGGGATCAGCAGGGTCCCGTCGGGGGCCTGATCAAAGTGGCAGGGCAGATCGACGTCGCCCGCCAAGGTCCGCAACGGCTCGCCGTCGAGCGAAAACCATTGCAACCGGTGGTTCGAGCGGTCGGCGACCAGCACCTCCTCGGCGCCGGACCGGCGGTCGATGGCGATGCCGTGAGGCACGTTGAGCTCGCCCCGCTGGTCCGTCTTCCCGCCCCCGAAGGTGTTCTTGTAGCGGCCGTGGCGATCCCAGACCACAACGAAGCTCGAGCCGTAGCCGTCGGCGACGTAGATGTCTCCGTTGGAGGCGACCGCCAGATTCGTCGGCTTCCAGACGGGCTCCCTGCCCTCGGCGGCGGCGTAGGCGGGAGACTCGCGGGGGTAGCCGAGCGTCAGAAGCACGTTCCCCGCCAGATCCGTCTTCTGGACGATCGAACGACGAATGTCGCAGAAGTACAGGAATTCGTCGGACCCTTCCCGCACGAGCTGCATTCCGTGGGCGCCGCCGGCGAACTGGCCCCCCCAAGAGGTCACGAAATCCCCGCCCGGGTCGAAGACCACCACCGCGTGATCGCTGGGCGAGTCGGAGTGCACGGTGTGGTGTACGTAGACCAGCCCGGCCCTGTCGACCTGCACCGAGTGGACGTTGCCCCAGCGGATGCGATCCGGCAGATCCCCCCAGTCGTGAGTCGCTTCGTAGCGGTAGGCGCCCTGGCCGACGACGATCATGTTCAGTTCTCCACCCGCACTTCTTCGCTGTCCTGCAAACCCAATCGTACGGCGTGCGCCCGCAGGGTCTGGCCGGCGGACAGCTTCACCGGCTGGGAGTAGACCAGCCAGCGCGCCTGCGGGGCGGCGTCGAGGGTGTAGGCGATCGAGGCTCCTTCGTCCGAGTGCAAGGCGACCGTGGCGCCGCCGCCCGGTTGGGCCCGTTTGGACGCGGTCGGCGGAGCGGTCCGCTCGACGCGATTCTCCGGATACATCGTCCTGTAGAGCTCCGGCTCGGGGATCAGTCCGTGGTCGTTGGTGCGCGCCATCCACTCCAGCAACTGGCCGCGCATGCTCTCCAGGCGGGCGGCGTAGGCCGGCTCTCCGGCCAGATTGTGCATCTCATAGGGGTCCACGAGCGTGTCGTAGAGCTCCTCATAAGGCTTTGTGTCGGCCATGAACGGGGCGGTGAGCACATCGAGCCCGCCGGTCGTCTTCAGCCGTCCCAACTCTTGGTAGAGAGGGCCCTGGCTCGGCGTCCGCATGAACTGCACCCAGGGCTTGTGCGCTTCGAAGTTGCGGATGTACTTGTAGCGCGCGTCTCGCACTGCCCGAATCATGTCGTAGCGCTCGTCCATGCGGTCGCGCGCGTGGAAGAGCCGTTCCGGCGCCGGCTCCGTATCGGGCCCCAGCAGCACGCGCCCGTGCAAGTGCTCGGGCCTGGCCACGCCGCCCAGCGCCAGCGTCGTCGGCGCCAAGTCCAGGAACTGCGCCAAATCTTGCCGGACCGAATCAGGCTCGATGACCCCTGGCCAACGGACGATCAAGGGAACCTTCACGCCGGAGTCGTAGAGCCAGCGCTTGCCGCGCGCCAGGCCCACGCCGTGGTCTCCCCAGAAGAAGACGACCGTGTTGTCGCGCAGCCCGGCGTCGTCGATCTCCTGCAGCAGCTCGCCGATCCGTTCGTCGGTGATCGTGACCACGTCGTAGTAGGCCGCCCAGGCTTCGCGGGCCTTGGGGGTGTCGGGGTAGTACGGCGGTAGGACCAACTGAGTCGCGTCGTGGATGCGGTTCTTCGGGTGGGCCATGCGCGCGGCGAGCTGCCGCCCGATCCGGCTCTCGTGGCTGGTCGTCAGGTTGAACACCGCGAAGAACGGCTGCTCCCGATCGGGTCGATTCTTCCAGTGGGCGTCCTTGCCGCTCTCGTCCCAGGCGATCGACGGGTCCTCGAAGTTGTAGTCCGTCTTGGAGTTGTTGGTGGCGTAGTAGCCCGCCGCCCGGAGGTACTCCGGAAAGGCCTTCACGTAGGCCGGCGGGACCATCCTGGAGCGCATGTGCTGCGTCCCGATCGAGGTCGGGTACATGCCGGTGATGATGCCCGACCGCGTCGGGGCGCAAACCGGGGCATGCGAGAAGGCGTTCAGGAAGGTGACGCCCTCGGCCGCCAGCCGTGCGATGTTCGGCGTCTTGGCCAGCAGGTCGTAGGGCTCAACCTCCTGCCCGGTGTCCTCGATCGAGATCCAGACGATGTTGGGACGAGCCGCCGACAAGGCCGGAGCGAGCAGCAGCGCAAGGCTCAACAGGGTGCGCACGCGCCTATTCTAGCCGGGCGAAAAAGGAGATTGACAGCAAACGGGTTCGAGAATAATCTCAGCTTGTCGCTCTAGGGTAAAACCCTGAGTTGACAAGGAGGGGGATCGTTTTATGCGGAAAAGCTTTTGTTTGACCGCTGCAGCGTTGCTGTTGACGGTTTCTGCTTCGGCTAGTCCGATTGTGGGCACGAACTACGACACCGTCGTCGGCACGTTCGGAAACCTGATCGCGGGTCCGACATCGGACGTTTTTGTGGCGGCCTTGCCTCCGCCCGCATCAATCGGAACGTTGGAAAACTGGGTGTACTTCGACAGCACGTCGGGCCTGTACACCTACGTGCACCTGGTGACGCCGACGATTCCGTTCGTTTCGAAGTTCAACACGGGCTTCGGCGTGGAAGGCTTCAACGGCGTGGCCGGTTGGTCCTGGAGCGACGCTCTGGCGGCCGGCGGTCTCGGCACGGGGAACGGCTTCATGATCGATTTCGGCTTCGACAAGAGCCTGGATTGGGTCACGGCCGGAAACCTCAACGGCAGTGTGACCAACACCAACGGCTGGGGACCGAGTGAAGGCATTCACTTCTTCTTCCAGTCCACCTACGCCCCGGCCACCGGGGACTACAACATCATCAACGGCGAAGTCGGCACGGCCGTCAGCTACGCGCCTGCGATTCCGGAGCCCAGCACTGTCGTTCTCTTCGGCGGCGCGTTGGCCCTGTTCGCAATCGGTCGTCGCAGGCAACGCAAGTCCTAGCCAAACAACGCAATCATTCATACCGTAGGGCGGTCCTTGTCGGGCCGCCCTTCTTTCGTGTCGGACTTACTGCCCTTGCGCGAGCGAGTACCCACGCTGGCCGTCGAACTCGTACAGGTGCTCGGTCTTGATGAAGTCGAAGCCCCGTTCGGCCAGCCGCGCCAGAAGCACGGCGATGTCCTGATGGGTGAGCTGACGGCCCGGCCGGTCGGCTAGAAAGCGGCAGCGGCAGTGGTCCGCCTCGACGGTCTCCGGAGCGCCGTCGGGCCAGATCTTGAGCCCTCGGCTGGAGATCGAGTCCAGCCGGAGAGGGGTCACGGGGGCCCCGAGCAGGCCCGCCGCCAGCTCGTTCGGGTCGCCCTCCTGGTCCCAGCGCACGTGGAGGAAGACGTCCACGCCGACCAGGGCCTTCGCCGCCGGCCGTGTTCGGCGCGGCTTCGTCTTGCGCATGTCCACGGACGGATAGTGCGACACCGGCAACCGGCTGGGCTCCTCGCCCATCCGCTCGATGACCGCCTCGGCAAACTCCGCGGTTCCCACCCGCCGCTTACTCAGCTCCGGCCGGTAGAGGTCGCCGGTGTGGACGCCGTCCTCGATTGTCTTCAGCCAAGCCTTCTGGACCCGGTCGGCGGCTTCGCTCTGGCCGATGTGCTCCAGCATCTTGACGCCCGCCAACAAAAGGCCGGAGGGGTTGGCGACGCCTTTGCCGGCAATGTCGGGCGCGGAGCCGTGGATGGCCTCGAACATCGCAGCCTTCTCGCCGATGTTGGCCGAACCGCCCACGCCGACCGAACCGGAAATCTGCCCCACGATGTCGGACAGGATGTCCCCGTAGAGGTTCAGCGTCACGATCACGTCGAAGCGCTCGGGCGTATCCGCCACGCGCGCCATGCCGATGTCGATGATCATGTGCTCGGTCTCGACGTCGGGATACTCGGCCGCCACCTCGTTGAAGACCCGATGAAAGAGCCCGTCGGTCATCTTCATGATGTTGTCCTTGGACATGCACGTCAGCTTGCGGCGCGGCCGCTTGCGGGCGTACTCGAAGGCGTAGCGGACGATGCGCTCGCAGCCGGGCCGCGAGATCAGCTTGAGGCACTGCACCACATCGTCGGTCTGGCGGTGCTCGATGCCGGTGTAGAGGTCCTCTTCGTTCTCCCGCACGATCACCAGGTCGAGGTCAGGGAAGTGCGTCCGGATGTAGGGGTGATAGGCCCGCGACGGGCGCACGTTGGCGAACAACGCCAGCGTCTTGCGGATCGTCACGTTGAGGCTCTTGACGCCGCCGCCCTGCGGCGTGGTGATCGGCGCCTTGAGCAAGACGCCCGTGCGATGGATCGACTCCCAGGAGTCGGGACGGATCCCGGAGCTGAAGCCGCTTTCGTAAAGCTTCTCGCCGACCTCGATCGTCTCGATCGCCAGCTCAGCCCCGCCGGCCTCCAGTATCTCCAGCGTCGCAGCCATGATTTCGGGGCCGATGCCGTCTCCGTGCGCAACGGTGATGGGGGTCTTGTCGGTAGGCATGAAGAGTAACAGGGTACCAACCGCCGCCTCCACCGGCTCCGACGGCTGTGGGTCGTCCGTCACACGGCCTTGGCGGCCCTTGCGCCGCGGCCCCCCTCGGCCCTACTCTTTCACTCAACCCCATGCGACACCCCTACCTCTGGCAACGCCACACTTGGCCCGAGCTCCGCGAGCGCGTCAAGGAACAGCCCGTCGTGGTCCAGCCCATCGGCTCGGTCGAGGACCACGGCTACCACCTGCCGCTGGACGTCGACAACTTCCTGATCGGCTCCATCTGCGAGGAGGCCGCCAAGCGAGCCAACGGCGACATCCTGCTGATGCCGCACATCCCCTACGGGTTTGAAACCCATCACATGGATTTCCCCGGCACCATCGACATTCGCCAAGAGCATCTGCTCGACTTCGTCCTCGACGTCACCAAGTCCATCGCCCACCACGGCTTCGAGCGCATTCTCATCGCCGACGGGCACGGCTCGAACATGCCGATCCTCGAGCTCGTCGCGCGCCGCACGATCCTCGAGACCCCCGCCCTGTGCGGCTGCTTCATCTGGCCCGGACTGGCCGCCAAGACGATCCAGCAGCAGCGCACTTCCGGCCACCAGGGCATGGCTCACGCCGCCGAGCTGGAGACCTCCGTCTACCTGCACCTCGACGCCGAGGCGGTGCAGATGGACAAAGCCGTCCGCGACATCGGTATGCCCGAGTCCGAGTTCATCTGGATGGACCTGATGAACGGTTCGCCCGTGCGCTTGATGGACGAGTGGACGCGCTTCTCCAAGAGCGGCGTCTACGGCGACGCCACCGCCGCTACGGCCGAGAAAGGCGGCATCATCTTCGAGGCCGTCGTCGAGGGATTCCTGCGCTTGGTGAAGGAGTTCAAGAATCGGCCGCGGGGCCAGCGCACCGATTACCACCACGAGGCGCCGAACATTCCGGGACAATAGGACCCATGCGCGCCGTCTCCCTCGCCTTGCTGTTCGCCGGCAGCCTCTTGGGCTGGGAGGCGGAGCTCGTCTCGGTCGACAAGATCTGGGACCGGGCGCCTCATCAGGCTTTTACCGACCTGATCCGCTTTCAGGACCGCTGGTACGCCACCTTCCGCGAGGCCGACGGACACGTTCGCGGCGATGGCCGCCTGCGGGTGATCACCTCCGCCGACGGCTCGGCTTGGGAGTCCGCCGCACTGCTCGAGGAGAGCGGCATCGACTTGCGGGACCCCAAGCTGTCGGAGACTCCCGACGGGCGGCTGATGCTGACCGCCGGGGGCTCTACGTATCGCAACGGGGAGCTGGTGGGGCGCCGGCCGCGCGTGTTCTTCTCGGCCGACGGCCGCGGCTGGACGGCCCCCGAGCCGGTCCTGGCCGAGGGCGACTGGCTTTGGCGCACCACTTGGCACAACGGCCGCGCCTGGGGCGTCAGCTACACCAAGGACGGCTGCACGCTCTACTCCTCCGGCGACGGGCGCGCTTGGACGAGGGTGACCGACTGGGACGTCCCCGGCTGTACCGAGGTCACCGTGCGCTTCACCCCGGACGGCGAGATGTGGGCGATGGTGCGCCGTGATCGCTCCGGCGACGACGACTTCGGCTGGATCGGAACGGCGCACGCCCCTTACCGCTCCTGGACCTGGAACAAGGCCAAGGAGCGCTTTGGCGGCCCGGACTTCGAACGGCTGCCCGACGGCAGTTGGATCGCCGGCAGCCGGCACTACGGCGACCCGACCACAACCGTGGTGGCGCGCTTGGGCCGCGACTCCTACGAGCCGCTGATCACGCTGCCCTCCGGCGGCGACACCAGTTATCCCGGCCTCGTCTATCACGACGGGACGGTCTGGTTTAGCTTCTACGCCTCACAAGAAGGCAAGACGAACGTCTATCTGGCCAAGATCCGCCTGCGTTAGGCTCTTGGGCCGATGGTTTCCTGCTCCAACCTGGTCAAGCGCTTCGGCCGCTTCACCGCCGTTGACGATGTCTCGTTCCGTGTCGAGCGCGGGACGATCTGTGCGCTCATCGGCGCCAACGGAGCGGGCAAGACGACCACGCTGGGGATGCTCACCGGCATGCTCCTTCCCACCGCGGGCCGCATTCTGGTCGCCGGCGCTTCGATCGAGGACGACCCTGTCGAGCTCCGCCGCCGCACCGGGGTCGTGCCTGACAGCCTGGGACTGTTCGATGCGCTGACCGTCGAAGAGCACCTGCGGCTCAGCGCCTCCGTCTATGGCCTGGAGCGTGAGGTCGCGCGCCGCCGCTGCGAGGACTTGCTGGCCCTGTTGAGCCTCGATTCCGCCCGGCGCCGCTTCGCCGCCGATTGTTCGCACGGCATGCGCAAGAAGCTCGCCCTGGCTCTGGCGGTTTTGCACAACCCAGCGGTCCTGTTTCTGGATGAGCCGTTCGAAGGCATGGACCCGGTCGCCGCCGAGACCGTGCGCCACGCGCTGGGGGCCGCCGCCCGGCGGGGGACGACGGTTCTGTTCACCTCGCACTCTCTGAACCTCGTCGAGCGGCTGGCCGACCAGGTCGTCTTCATCCATCACGGCAGAGTGGCGCTCGACCGCCCGATCTCGGATCTGCCGAAAGCCTTGCACGAGCTGTACTTCGAAACACTCGGTCAGCCGGACCACGGACGCATGGAGTGGCTGGGGTCGCCGCAGTCCTAGTCGCGGCGGCTCGGCTGGTACGCCGCGACTTCGCCCGGCTGGGCGGCTTGCCAGCGAACAACTTCGTCATCTTTGGCCTGATCCTGGCCAATCAGGGCGGCAACAACTGGTTCTTCTCCATCCTGATCGGCCTGGTTCTGCTGCTTGCGTTGAGCGTCGACCCGCTCAGCAGCTTTCCTGCGGCTCGGCGAGCAAGCTGGCCGCTGACTCCGGCCGCGCGTCGAGTGGTGCGGCTCGGGGCCCTGGCCACGACGCCCACGGTCTGGATTCTGGTCGGGCTCTTCGTGTGGCGCGGAGCCGAGGCGGTGGTGCGCGAAGCCGTTGCGGCCGCCGCTGTCGGCGGTCTGCTGGTCGCGCTGGGCTCGTGGGCGCTACGCCGGGCGCCGCAACGGAATCCACTGGCGCTGCTGCCGGCGCCGCCGGGCTTGCTGGGTCCACTGTGGCTCAAGGATCTGCGTCAGATGCTCCGAACCCTGGACGCCGGCTGCGCCATGGCGGTCAGCTTGGTCGGCTGTGCGGGCCGGTTCTGGGTCGGGCTCGATTGGGACGGGCGCATGACCATGGCCGTGCTGGTCGTCATCGCGCTGAGCTCCTACGCCCAAAGGCTCTTTGGCCCGGACGCGGTGGCCGGGCTGGACCGTTACAGGATTGCGCCGATACGAGGCTGGCAGGCGCTGGGCTCCAAGGCGGCGGCTTTCGTCACCGTCGGAGTGGCGCTGACCCTGCCGCTCGACCCGCTCTCCGGACTGGCCTCCTCGTTGGCCGCGGTAGCCGTCGGCTTCCATCCCTCGACGAGTCGTTTTGCGCCGCTGCCGCCCTGGAGCTTGGCCGGGGCGGTGCTCTTGCCCCACAGCCTGACGCAAGGCGTTCTGCTGATCGGGGCCGCGGTCGTGGTCGCCCGGCAAACGCCGCTGGCGCTGGCGCCGATCGCGGCCGGCGCCGTCATCGCGGCATTCTGGTATGGGAGGCGCTTCGAGCGCCGACTGCGACGCTAGGGGCTACTGATCCAGCGCCACGAAGGTCTTGGAGATCCGGTCGTGCCAAGTCAGCCGGCCTTCATCGGCCGCCGCCCAGGCAAAGCCGATTCCTAAGGCCGCCGCGCTGAGTACCGTGCCGAACGCCCGCGCCCGGCGCTGCGCTTCGTCCGGCGGCTCGCCGTCGAAATTCAGCACCCGCAGGCCCAGCCAAGTCATGCCGGCGGTTCGGCCCAGAAAGCGCAGATAGAAGATCCAGTAGAAGGCCAGCAGCAGCACGAAGGTCAGGGCGATCAGCTTGATCCCGTCCTCGCCGGCCAGGATCTCTCCCTTGAAGGCCGCGCAGACGCTCACGAATGCGCCCAGCGCCGCCGCCACCACGGCCAGATCCATCAGCCCCGCCACCAGCCGCAACGGAATCGGGGCCGCCCTCTCACGCGGGTCGCGCCGCGGCTCGGCCGGTTTGGCCGGCTCCAGCAGAGGCTCCCGTTGGTCCACGATCGGCGGCTTGATCGGGGCCGCGGGCCGCACCGAGCGGGCCTCGGTCTTCCAGGCGGTGGCCGCCGGCGGCGGCGGCAAGATCGAGCGCTCGGTCGGGGGCTCCCGCTTCGGAGCCGGCAGGTCGCTCTGCCGGGCTTCCCGAATGGGTGGCAGCTTGGCCTTGGGACGCGGCGGAGGGGGAGGAGCGGCGAGCTCGGTGGTCTCGTCGTCGTCAAAGAGCTCGCCCTGGCCGCCTTCCCGCCGTTCGCGGTAGCCCGCCAGCTTGCGGTTCAGCTCCTCGCGCCACTCCGGCTGCTGGGCGGCCTTGGGCGGCAACGCCCGCGGCGGCTCCGGCAACGATTCGGCTTCCTCAGTTTCCCGCCGGATCAGGGTGCTGCGTAATCCGCCGAGCGGGCGGCCGCAGCGCTCGCAGCGCTCTTCTCCGGGGGGATTCCAGCGACCGCAATCCGCACAACGCTTCTCCATGGGAGAGTCGTGCTCATCCGGGTCCCGAGGCTGCGGCAATGCTGCCAATTCTCCCTGACGGCTGCGAGCCGCCGCGGAGGCGGCGCCGACTCCAGCGTTCGCCTTAGAGTCTATCGGAAACATAGTACTTGTTCAATGGTTTTCGTACAGCGCCCCAGGGTCAACGCGAAAGCGCTTCGACCTCAAGCTTTTGTTGACCCTTTTTGATCGGCTGTGATAGCTTGAAACTTCACCGTTTACCTGCGCTTCAGCGCCCCTCCGCCCTCTCTCGATAACCGCCGGTTTGTGCGCTCGAAACTTCGGGCTCGCTGCCCGCGCGAGAAGGGCGGCAGGTCGGGCTGATGTCTGCAAAACACCATGGCCCTCGCCATCGCCAATCGCTACGCCGCCGCGCTCGACGACGTTCTCGTCCGGACGGGCCAGCAGGCCTCCTCCGACGCCATCCTCAGCCAGTTGCGCGCTTTTGCGCGGTTGCTGCAGGAGTCCGGAGAGTTGCGCAACGTGCTGGCGTCGCCGGCGGTGTCGGCGGCGGACAAGCGGGGTGTGATCGATGCGCTGTGCGCCCGCCTGGGCGCGGCCAAGCCGGCGCGTAATCTGCTGCTGCTGTTGAGCGATCGGCGGCGCGCCGAGCTCGCCGGCGAGGTGGCGGAAGCCTTCAGCGCGCGCCTCGATGGACGGCGCGGCGTGGCCCGCGTGCGAGTGACCTCGGCGGCCCCGCTGACCGAGCAGGAGCGCAGCCGCCTCCTCGAGACCTTCGCGGGCATCACCGGCAAGCAGACCGAAGCCGAATACACGGTCGATGAGAGCCTGCTCGGCGGCGCGGTCGTCCGAGTCGGCGGTCAGGTCTTCGACGGCTCGATCGCGGCGCAGTTGCGCGCCCTGTCCAGCTCGATGGCCGGCACAGCATAGGAGCGCCAGGAAAGCGTTATGGCTCAGATCAGTGCGGAAGAAATCTCTCAACTGATTCGCAATCAGATCGAGAATTACGAGTCGGCCGTCGAAGTCGCCGAAGTCGGGTCGATCATCGCCCTGGGCGACGGCATCGCGCGGCTGCATGGACTCGAGAAGGTCATGGCGACCGAGATGCTCGAGTTTCCGCACGGCGTCTCCGGCATCGCGATGAACCTGGAAGAAGACCAGGTCGGCGCGGTGCTGCTCGGCGACTACACCAAGCTGCGTGAGGGCGATGAAGTCCGCCGCACCGGTCGCATCATCTCTGTGCCCGTCGGGGAGGGCCTCATCGGCCGCGTCGTCGACGCCCTGGGCCGTCCGCTCGACGGCAAGGGTCCCATCGAGTCCACGCAGTACAACCCGATCGAGACCATCGCCCCCGGCGTCATCGAGCGCAAGTCGGTGAAAGAGCCGATGCAGACCGGCATCAAGGCCATCGACGCCATGATCCCGGTGGGCCGCGGCCAGCGCGAGCTGATCATCGGCGACCGCTCGACCGGTAAGACCGCCATCGCTCTCGACGCCATCCTCAACCAGAAGGGCGGCGACATGGTGTGCATCTACGTGGCCATCGGGCAGAAGCGCTCGACGGTCGCCCAGGTGATCCGCACGCTCGAAGAGCACGGCGCGATGGAGTACTCGATCGTGGTGGTGGCGTCGGCCTCCGACCCCGCCCCGATGCAGTACCTGGCCCCCTACGCCGGCTGCGCCATCGGCGAGTATTTTCGCGACCGTGGCGGCCACGCGCTGTGCGTGTACGACGATTTGTCCAAGCACGCCGCCGCCTACCGTGAGATTTCGCTGCTGCTGCGCCGCCCGCCGGGTCGCGAGGCCTACCCGGGCGACGTGTTCTATCTCCACAGCCGGTTGCTGGAGCGCGCCGCGAAGCTCAGCGACGCCAAGGGCGGCGGTTCGTTGACGGCGCTGCCGTTCATCGAGACGCAGGCCGGCGACGTTTCGGCTTACATTCCGACCAACGTCATCTCGATTACCGACGGTCAGATCTACCTCGAAGCCGATTTGTTCAACTCGAACGTTCGGCCCGCGGTGAACGTCGGTCTGTCGGTCAGCCGCGTCGGCGGTTCGGCCCAGATCAAGGCCATGAAGAAAGTGGCCGGTACGCTGCGCCTGGAGTTGGCGCAGTACCGCAACCTGGCCGCTTTCGCGCAGTTCGGCTCCGAGCTGGACAAGGCTTCCCAGCGTCAGCTCCACCGCGGCGAGCGCCTGGTCGAGCTGCTCAAGCAGAAGCAGTACGCGCCGCTGCCGGTCGAGAAGCAGG
Source organism: Acidobacteriota bacterium (assembly GCA_016125275.1). Classification (GTDB taxonomy): domain Bacteria; phylum Acidobacteriota; class Terriglobia; order Bryobacterales; family UBA6623; genus RI-231. The sequence goes on from WGMB01000010.1 coordinate 74,310, forward strand.
TGCTGATCGTCTTCGCCGGCACCAACGGCATCGTCGATGAGCTGCCCGTCGGCCGCATCCGCCAGTTCGAGGAAGAGCTCTACGAGTACCTGGATCGCCAGGAGACGAGCGTGCTCGACAAGATCCGCGAGACCAAGGCCCTCGACGACGCTGTCGCCGCCGAGGCCAAGAAGACCCTGGCGGACTTCAAGGCGCGCTTCATGGAGCGCCACAACATCGAGCCGGTGAAGTTCTAGGCGCGGGGCTCCGCAGACGAACCGATGCCTTCTCTGATCGATCTACGCCGCCGGATCCGCTCGGTCAAGAACACCCAGCAGATCACCAAGGCCATGAAGATGGTCTCGGCCGCGAAACTGCGGCGCGCCCAGCAGCAAGTGCTGGAGTCGCGCCCTTATTCGCGTCTGCTGCGCGACATCGTCGCCAGCGTGCTGAGCGAATCCGAAGCCGACGAGTCCGCCGGGCATCCTCTGCTCGCCAAACGACCCGAGAACAAGGCCCTGCTATTGCTGCTGTCGGGCGACAAAGGCCTTTGCGGCGCCTTCAATACGAACATCCTCAAGGAAGCGCGGCAGTTCATCGCCTCCAAGGGCGAAGCGCAGGTCGAGCTCGAGCTGATCGGCAAGAAGGGGCGCGACTACTACGCCCGCCGCACGATTCCGATCTCCGGCGAGTGGGTGGATGTCTTCTCCCGCGTCGAGCTGATGACCGCGCAGCAGATCGCCAAGCGCGCCATGAACCGCTATATCGCGGGCGAGGTCGATTCGGTCTACATTCTCTACAGCGAGTTCAAGAGCGCGGTTTCGCAGATTCCGACGCTCGTGCAGGCTCTGCCGATCGAGGCGCCCCCGGCCGAAGCCGGCGAGGCTTCCGGCGGCGGGGCCGACTACATCTACGCGCAGCCGCCACAGGAGCTCTTCAAGACCCTTCTGCCGCGCTACGTCGAGGTGTTGGTCTATCAGGCCATGCTGGAATCGGCGGCCTCAGAGCATTCCGCCCGCATGGCGGCGATGGAAGCGGCCACCCGCAACGCCGGCGAGATGATCGACAAGCTCACCCTGCACCTCAACCGCGTGCGGCAGGCCAGCATCACGACCGAGATCATTGAGATCGTCAGCGGCGCCGCGGCGCTGGAATAGGGGGCGCGGCCGCTTGCGGCGGGCGTTCCCCTTGCGCTGAGCCGTCGCCTCGCGCCAAGTCGGCGGCCAAGGGTGCGGCTGCCGCCACAACAACGGCGGCCAGGCCTGCCAGAAGCCAGCTTTCCAGACCGTCCGCGGGCTGCCGGGCCCATCCCGCGCCAAGGAAGAGCGCCGCAAGCAGGAGCAATAGCAGCGAGAAAACGCGGTGGAAGACCGCCATTCTCGATTCCGTCCAGCTCTCCGCGCTCTCTTCGAGCACGCGGCCTTCGTCGGAATCGGTGCAGTCGGGCTTGCGCCGACAGTAGTTGCAGCGCCCGGCGTCGGCCTGGTAGATCTTCAGGCGGCGTTTCTCGTCGATCTCCCGGAGCCACAGGTAGCCGCCTTGTGAGCACTTCCAAGCCCGCGCCTGGGGCTCAAAGCGAAAACCGGCCGTCCGCGAGCGTCGTACGCCGCGGTGGGTCAGGCGGCCGTAGATCTCCACCCCCAGGGCGATCAGCGTCAACGACGCGGCATACGCCGCGATCATGGCGATCTCCGGGTCGATGCCGGCCCGGAAGATCATCGCCGGCTCCCAACCGGGTCCTCGGCAGGCTCCCGAAGCTCGGTGAAGAGGACGTCTTCGGGCTCTTCGCGGCTCGTCGGCGGCCGCCCGTACCGTAGCCCCTGCCAAGCCATGTACAGCAGCGGCGGCGCTCCCAGAATGAAGAGGATGTCGCCGGGCAGGCGCATCCATTCAAAGAAGGCGTTGGTCTCGCTGGTCAGGAAATCGAGCGACCGCGCTTCGAAATAGCCTTCGCTGACGGAGTGGTAGAGCTGTAGCATACCGATCGGAAGCAGGGTGGCGAACGCCATCCAGGCCAGCCCGATGTTCAGGGCCCAAAAGCTGAAGCGCGCGGCGCCGTCTCGCCAGCGCAGGCGGAAGGTCAGGTAGTGCAGGCAGAAGAGTCCGAGCCCGATCGCGAGCATGCCGTATACCCCCATGAAGGCGGTGTGGCCGTGATTGGAGGTCAACGCAGTGCCGATCTCGTAGTACGACACGATCGGCAGGTTGATCAAGAAGCCGAACACCCCCGCGCCCAGAAAGTTCCAAAAGCCGACCGCTGCCAGAAACATGACCGCCCAGCGGTGCGGGAAGCTTCCCGACAGCCCCCCCGTTTGAACGTCTCCGAGCTGGAGAAAACTCCAGGCCTCCAGGGTCAGGAAGGTCAGGGGCACGACCTCCAACGCCGAGAAGGTCGCCCCGAGGGCCATGTGCTCCACCGGCGCTCCGCTGAAGTACATGTGGTGCATGGTGCCGATCACGCCCCCGGCCGAATACAGGATGAAATCGAGATAGATCAGCCGCAGAGCGATCTTCTCGTGCACCACACCCAGCAGCACGAAGATGTAGGCCACCATGACGGTGGTGAACAGTTCCAGGAAGTCTTCCACCCAGAGGTGCACGACCCACCAGCGCCAGAAGTCGGCGGAGGCGAAGGTGTCGGTCGAGCGGGCCAGCAGTCCGACCGCGTAGAAGGCTGGGATGGCCAGCGCGGCGAACAGGAACAGCCAGGGCATGTTGCCCTTGTGCTCCCGGGCGAGGCGCTGTCGCATCACGCGGGCCAGCAGGTAAACCCAGAAGAGTAGCCCGATGGAGAGCAGCGTTTGCCAGAACCGCCCCAGGTCCAGGTATTCGAAGCCCTGGTCGCCGAACCATTCCCAACTGTCTCCCATCCAGCCGAAGATCCCGGCGTACTCCCCAGCCAAGCTTCCGAAAACGACCAGCGCGACGGCGCCAAGCAGCGCGTAGGCGAGCCAATGCTGGCCGCGCGGCTCGCGGCCGGCAATCATCGGCGCCAGGAAGATGCCCGCCGCCAGGAAGCACGCCGCCACCCAGAAGATCGCAAGCTGGACGTGCCAGGTGCGCGCTACGTTGTACGGCAGAAACTGAGCGAGGTCGATCCCGAAGAATCCGCTGATCTCCGCGCGGTAGTGCTGCACCGAGCCGCCCAGCAACGCCTGCAGCAAGAAGAGAAGGAATGCGACCGCAAAGAACCAAGCAGTCGCGCGCTGCGCCGGGGTGATCGGCACCGACTCCGGCTCGATGAACGAGAGCCTGCGTCGGTCTCGGCCGTGCCAACCCAGGAAGTTCCAGCGGCCGAAAACCGCCAGCAGGACCCCGATTCCTCCCAGAAGCGTGATGAGAGAAACGACGCTCCATACCATCACGTCGGCGCTGGGCTGGTTCCCGACGCGCGGCTCCGGAGGCCAGTTGTTGGTGTAGGTGTAAGCCTTACCCGGTCGCAGGGCGGAGGCCGCCCAAGCCGTCCAACTGAAGTAGGCGGTCAGCCGCCGAAGCTCTGCGGCGTCGGTGATGGCGCTGGGACGCAGACCGGAGGCCGTCGTCGGATCGGAGAAGAACTCCCGGTAGTGCGCCACGAGCGCCTCGAACGCGGCAGCTTGGTTGGCGGTGAAGACGAGCGTGCCCGAAGCCGGGTCGTAGCGGTTGGTCTTGAATTCCTCGGTTGTTCGCTGGACAGGCGCATTGTCGCCGGCGCGTTCATGCGCGGCGATGACCGACAACGCAGCTCTGCGCAAGTAGTCCGCCGTGTAATCCGGTCCCAAGTAGCCGCCATGGCCGAAGATCGATCCATACTGCATGAGACCGTTCTTCAGAAAGACTTGCTGCCCGACTCGGATGTCATCGCCGGTGAAGAGCTCGCGCCCGGTCTCATCGACTACGTGAGCTGGTATCGGCGGCTCCGCTTGATAGGTGCGGTAGGCCAACAGGCCGAGGACGAAGAAACCGAACAGAAACACCAACAGAACGGCTTGGATCCAGCCTTTGCCGATCAACAGGGGTCGCTGCGAGCCATCTACGGGGAGCTCGGGTGCGTTCATGGGGCCTCCAGTGCCTGCAGCCCCTGGGACGCGTGATTCCTCAACTTTCGAGGTGAGCTGCGCCTACCGGGGGCGTTTTGATCTCCCCGACACGCCGGCAGGGAGCCTCTTCGTCGATGCTTTTTCGCTTTGGGATCAAAGCGTTGCTTCGGATTCGATTGACAGTGCCTTCGCTGGAAAGATACTTTGAAGGTTCGTCCGTTTTCCGTCAACCCTTTAATTGCGTCCTTCCTTCGGGCGAGGCGAGTGGGTTGGCGCGCTTCCAGCACTGCTCGCTTCAGTACTAGCTATGTCCAAGATCGGCAAAGTCATCCAGGTCGCCGGCCCTGCGGTCGACATTCAGTTCGAAGGCCACCTGCCGGAGATCTACAACGCGATTCGCATCACCAGCGACGGCTTCGACGTCCCGACTCCGTTGGTGATCACCTGCGAAGTGCAGCAGCACTTGGGCGAGGGTCGCGTCCGCACGGTTTCGATGCAGGCCACCGACGGTCTCGTCCGCGGCATGCCCGCGGAGGATCTCGGCGAGCCCATCTCGGTGCCCGTCGGCCCGGAAGCCTTGGGCCGCGTGCTCAACGTGCTCGGCGAGCCGGTCGACGAGCGCGGTCCGGTGAACACGAAGCAGCGCTTCCCGATTCACCGCCCCGCCCCACTGCTTGAAGACCAGGGCACCAGCCAGGAGATGCTCGAGACGGGCATCAAGGTCGTCGATCTGGTCCAGCCGTTCCTCAAGGGCGGCAAGGTCGGACTGTTCGGCGGCGCAGGCGTCGGCAAGACCGTCATCATCATGGAGCTGATCAACAACATCGCTCTGAAGCATGGCGGCGTGTCGGTGTTCGCGGGCGTCGGCGAGCGCACTCGCGAGGGCAATGACCTGTGGATGGAGATGCAGGAGTCCGGCGTCGTGGACCCGGATGACTACACCAAGTCCAAGGTGGCGCTGATCTACGGCCAGATGACCGAGCCTCCCGGAGCGCGGCTGCGCGTGGGGCTGACCGGTCTGACCGTCGCCGAGTACTTCCGCGACGTCGAGGGCCAGGACACGCTGCTGTTCGTCGACAACATCTTCCGCTTCACCCAGGCCGGCTCCGAGGTTTCCGCTCTGCTGGGCCGCATGCCTTCGGCCGTGGGCTACCAGCCCAACCTGGCGTCGGAGATGGGTGCGCTCGAAGAGCGCATCACCTCGACCAAGAACGGCTCGATCACCTCGGTGCAGGCCGTCTACGTGCCGGCCGACGACTACACCGATCCGGCCCCGGCCACCACGTTCGCCCACTTGGACGCGACGACGAACCTGTCCCGTGCGATCTCGGAGATGGGCATCTACCCGGCCGTGGACCCGTTGGCTTCCACCTCGCGCATCCTCGATCCGAACGTCGTCGGCGAGGATCACTACCGCACGGCCCAGGACGTGAAGGGCGTGCTGCAGCGCTACAAGGAGCTGCAGGACATCATCGCGATCCTCGGCGTGGACGAGCTCTCCGAAGAGGACAAGGCCACCGTCGCCCGCGCGCGGAAGATTCAGCGCTTCCTTTCGCAGCCCTTCCACGTGGCCGAGCAGTTCACCGGCCGCCCGGGCGCCTACGTGCCGATCGCCGAGACCATCCGCGGCTTCCGCGAGATCGTCGACGGTAAGCACGACAGCTTGCCCGAGCAGGCGTTCTACATGTGCGGCGGCATAGACGAAGCGGTGGCCAACGCCAAGAAGATGCAGGAGGCGGCCTAGGCCATGGCCGACCGCCTCCGGTTGCTCGTGGCCGCCCCGGACCGCCAACTCGTCGACGGCGACGTTGATGAGGTGCAGGTTCCCGCCGCCGACGGCTACATGGGTGTGCTGCCGGGACACGCGCCGCTGCTGACGGCTTTGGGCTCAGGCGTGCTGAGCTTCCGCAACGAGCGCGGTTACCACTACATCGCCATGGAAGACGGCGTGATGGAAGTCCTCCCGGACCGCGTGCGGGTGCTGGTGGGGCACGCCAATTGGGCCAACGAGGTGGACGTGGAGCACGCCCGCGTCGAGCTCCAACGGGCCACCCAGGTGCTGGAAGGGACGATCGAGAACGACATCGAGCACGCGCAGGCCGCCGTGGCGCGCGCCCGCGCCCAACTCGAAGCCTGGGATCGCGCCGCCAAGAAGTAAGCGCCGAGCGAATAGTCCAGCCCGATTTCACGGCCCGCCAGGATGCGACATCCGGCGGGCCGTTTCCTCTTTTTCAGGTCATTTTCTACCCGGACGCCCCGGATTGAGCGATATCGTTCGCCCTTCCGCCCGCTGGGCCTGCCTTGCGCCGATATCGCTATCCAGAATCTTCGTCGTCCATCTCACATCGTGGATGCGTGTTCCAAGAAAATATCGGTTGTTTTTCCGCACACAGTTGGAATATGCTTCACCTGCGGTTCGGAGAACCGGGGAATAGGGGCCCCTCCGTCCGCCACGAAAGCGGAGGTTTTTTCAGACATGAAACGGCTGTTAGTTGCGGGGGCCCTGCTGCTCCTGTTGGCCGCGGGCTTGTTGGGTCAAGCCGATCGCGGCGTCATCAGCGGCTCCGTCACCGACGGGACGGGCGCCGTCATTCCGGGCGCTACCATACGCGCAATTCGCACCGAAACCAATACAACGGCACAGACTTCCACCACGGAGTCCGGGGATTTCACGATTCCTTCGCTGCAGGCAGGGACCTACCGGGTGGAAGTAGAGGCCGAAGGCTTCAAGCAGTTCGTCGTTACTGACATCAAGCTCGTCGCCGGCGGCTCGGCTCGCGTCACCGCGCTTCTCGAGATCGGTTCGCTGTCGGAGTCGGTCGAGGTCATCAGCTCGGCCGTCCAGCTCGACACGACCAGCGCCAAAGTCATCTCTTCGGTCTCCACCAAGATGATCGACGAGCTGCCCTTGGTGGTCGGCGGCCGCATGCGCAGCCCTTTTGACCTGGCGCTGGTGACGCCGGAGGCGAACCAGTACAACGGCGGCGATCAGGATCGCGATTTTCAGATCGGCGGCTCGGTCGGCGGCACCTACGGCGCCACCATGGACGGCGTCTCCATCCTCACTGGCCGTTTCAACTCCGTGGAGTGGGCCAGCGTGAACACGCCCTCGGTGGACGCCATCCAGGAGTTCACGGTCGAATCCAACGGCTTCAAAGCCGAGTACGGCCGGGCCTCCGGCGGCATCATGACCTTCACGACCAAGTCGGGCACCAATGAGCTGCACGGAACGGCCTACGAGTTCCTGCGCAATAGCGCGCTGGATTCCCGCCGCTTCTTCGAGGCCCAGAAGGCGACGCTCAAGCAGCACGACTTCGGCTGGAGCCTCGGCGGGCCGGTCTACATCCCGAAGGTCTATGACGGCCGCAACAAGACGTTCTTTTTTGCCGCCCAGGAGTGGTTTCGCGACCGCGTCGGCGCCGCCAGCCAGCGCTTCAGCGTGCCCACGCCGGAGATGTACAACGGCGACTTCACGCAGTGGGTCGACCAGAACGACGTGCTGATCCCGATCTACGATCCATCCACCACCCGGCGTAGCGCCGACGGCTCCGGCTTCGTCCGCGACCCCTTTGTGGGCAACGTCATCCCACAGTCCCGGTTCTCGAGCGTCGCCAGCGGCATCAAGGAGCAGGCCCAGCCCGTGCTGGCGCCCAACAACGCCGGCCCCGTGGGCACCAGCGCCTACGTCCGCAACAACTACATCAACAATGTCGGCACGGCGCTCAATCCTTGGAACAAGATCTCCATCAAGGTCGATCACCACTTCACCGACAACTTCCGCGTCAACTACCTCTACAACTGGGGCTTGCACGACGGTCCCTCGCCCGGCCCGGACGGCTTTCCGGGCTTGCCCGCGCCGCTCAACGGCAACCGCCGCGGACGGCAGCGCAGCCCGCTGCAACGCTTCGGGGCGACCTGGGTCGTCACGCCCACCATCGTCAACTCGTTCTACGGCGGCTTGCAGAAGTGGAAGGAGCGCAATGCTTCCGAGAACGTGGGCGGCGACTGGAAGGCCAAGGGCGTCTGCATTCCCAACGCCTTTGACTGCAACGAGAACTTCCCGATCATCACCTTCGACGACTTCGAGAACTGGGGCGCGTCGGCCGGCGACGGGTCCGAGAACCCCGTCTGGTCGTTCGGCGACGACATCACCATCACGCGCGGCAAGCACACCTTCAAGGCGGGCTACCTCTACGAGCTGATGCACTACAACGGCTTTGGCCGCCAGTCTCTGATGGGCCAGGCCGACTTCCGGCGCCTGAGCACTTCGATCCCGGGCAACAACAACTTGGCCGTCGGCGGCGGCAGCTCGTTCGCATCGTTCCTGTTGGGCGAGGCGTGGGGCGGCGGCACCGAGAACGACCGCTTCGTCGGACAGCAATGGCGCAGCCACGGGATGTACGTCCAAGACGACTTCAAGGTCAATCGCAAGCTGACCCTCAACTTCGGCGTCCGCTACGAGTTCACCCTTCCCCCGATCGAGGTCAAGGACCGCTGGAGCGACTGGACGCCGGACCGGCCCAATCCCGGCGCGACGCGGCCGGACGGCACGCCGCTGCTCGGCGCGCTGCGCTTCGCGGGCTTTTTGCCCGGCGAGGAGGGCAAGCGAGCGCTGGTAAACGGTTCCTACGGCGGCGTCGCCCCGCGCTTCGGCATGGCCTATCAGCTCGATCCGAAGACCGTGGTTCGTGTGGGCGCGGGTGTCTCCAACGGCGTGGTCAAGACCGTCACCGGCTCCACCCACTTCGAGGGCGCCATCATCATCTTCCGGCCGGCCACGACCGACAACGGCGTGACGCCCGCCTTCAACCTCGACCAGGGTATTCCGGACTACCCCGTGCCGCCCTTCATCGACCCGGCCTTCTCCAACGGCAACAACACCGCTTTCTGGGACAACGAAGCCGTCCGGCTTCCGGAGACCTACCAGTGGACCCTCTCCATCCAGCGTCAGCTCGGCCAGAGCTGGGTGTTCGAAACGTCCTACAACGCCACCGTCGGCGCGCAGCTCGTCGCCGGGCTCAAGAACATCAACCAGGTCCCCTGGCAGATGGTGGACCAGTTGGGCAACAGCCTGCTCGGCGCCCGGCTCGACTCCGCGCAGGCGCGGGCCGCGGGCATCCAGGTTCCGTACCAGGAGATCTTCGATGACTTCGGCCCCAACGTGAGCGTTTCGCAGGCGCTGCGACCCTATCCGCAGGTCCGGGACATCCAGACCTTCCAGGGCCACGGCGACAAGAGCGGCCACTCGAGCTATCACTCCTGGATCGCGAAGATCAACAAGCAGTTCGGCAACGGCGTGTCGGTCCAGAGCTCCTACGTGCTCTCGAAGCTCATCAGCGACGTGGACTCCTACGGCGAGGCCACCACGGCCCAGGACCAGTACAACCGCAGCCTGGAGAAGTCGATCAGCGACCTCGACCACACCCACAACTTCAAGGTCAGCTACATCTGGGAGCTGCCGATCGGCAAGGGACGGCGTTTCCTGAGCCAGGGCGGTCCGTTGGCGGCCGTGCTGGGAGGCTGGCGGTTGACCGGTACGCAGTTCTACAACTCCGGCAACCCCATCCGGCTCGTCAATGCGAACACCTTCAACACCTTCGCCGGCCGCATGAACTCGCTCTACATGGACCAGGTCGGGACCTACGACGGCTGGGTCGTCAACCATGACAATCCCAACTGGCTGGGCGACGACCGCTACTTCGTCCCCTCTTCGTTCTTCGGCGAGCAAAGCGCCACGGCGCTGGGCCGCACCCGTCCGGGCGATGAGACCCGTTACAACCCCAAGGCGCGGTCGCCCTGGAGCATGGTCGAGAACTACTCACTCGCGAAGAGCTTTCAGCTCACCGAGGGCGTACGGCTCGACCTGCGCTGGGAGGCCTTCAACGCCTTCAACCGTTCGGTCTTTCAGACCGGCGATCAGAACATCACTTCGCCGAACTTCGGTCGCGTGCAGGGTACGGCCAACCAGCCCCGGCGCATGCAACTGGGTTTGAAGTTGTACTGGTAGGGCCGCCCCACCCTACATCCCTGGCGCGGGCTCGTCGTGGGGCCCGCGCCCTTTCTTTTTTCTGCAACAAACCACGCCCGGGCCGGATCATTCCCCTGGAATGCGAATTCTCGTGATGGCCGTGATCGTCTGTTGCCTGGCCGCTTGCGGACCGGACCCCGCCCCGTCTCCGGAACCCACCGGCGCGCCGGAAACGGAAACGGCGGACCCCCTCGTCAATCGAGTCTGGATGCGCGACGACCCGGGCAACCTCCCCGGCCGCCAGCGGATCTTCCTGGACGACGGCGTGCTGTTGTCGGGCTCCTGCTGGGAGCCCTACCGCCTGTCGAAATGGCGGCGCGACGGCGACGAGCGCGTCATTTGGACGGAAGACGGCGTGGAGATTCCGGCGCAAGTGTTGGAGCTGACGCCGTCGGGGCTGCGACTGCGGCTTGCGCTGGTCTCGGGTACGGCGGAGGAGTCCTACCGGCTCGCCGAGACGCCTTGGGTCTGCCCGGACGTGCCTCGCTGACGCCGGCCTACGGCTGACGCAACAGGTCTCCGTAGATTTCCGGGCGGCGATCGCGCACCGGCCCGGCGCCCACGCGTTCGTCCAAGATCACCTCGCCCAGCACCAGCTCATCGTCCTCGGTCTGATTCTGGGCGACGATGCGTCCCCTCGGGTCGATCAGCAGCGCTCGGTGCGGGTGCACAAAGGCCAGCCAGACGCCGTTCTCGAAGGCCCGGGTGCGCATCAGGGCGTCGTTGAGGTCGTTGTAGGAGCCCCAAGCCGGCACGAGGATGAGCTGCGCGCCGCGAATCGCAAGCACACGGGCCGTTTCGGGCAAGCGCCGGTCGTAGCAGATGAGTGCGCCCAGCTTGCCCAAGCCGGTCTGCGACACCGGGAAAGCGGCTCCCTTGGTATTGAACGGTTCGTCGTGGGCGTTGTGGCTCTTGGAGTAATGCAGCGCGATCTCGCCGGCGGGGTCGAAGAGCGCGACGGAGTTATACATCTTCCCTTCCCGCAGCTCGGCAAAGCCCAACATCAAGTGGATCTTCAGCTCGCGGGCCAACGCCTTCGCTCTCTTCAGATATGGCCCGTCCAAGGATTCGCCGATCGCGAGATAGCGTTGCTGCTCCAACTCCGGCTGCCGCTTGTCATTGCCGACGTAGCCTTCGAGAAAACCTTCCGGCGTGACGACAATCGCGGCGCCCTTGGCCGCGGCTTCTCGGGCGAAGCGCTCGAGCTCGGCGAAATTGGCTTCCTTGTCCCAGGCGACGGGTTCCACGCTGACGGCCGCCAGCACAAAGCGCTGCGGTCCACCACCGTCAGCGGCGACCACGAGCTGGGCCAACAGGCCGAGGAACAGGCCGAGGCGGAGCGGCATGGCGCTCAAGATACCGCATTCGCCGGGGTTGCGAGCGCGGGACCGGCGGCGCTATCCTCGGGCGGTTGTGATCCGGGCCCTCCCGCTCCTGTTGTTCGCTGTCTCCCTGGCCGCGGCCGAGAATCCTCTGGCTCGTGACGCCGCCGCCGTAGCCGCCGGACGCGCCACATTCCTCGAGCGCTGCGCCGTCTGCCATGGGCAAGACGCCAAGGGCGGCCAGGCCGCCAACCTCACCCGCGCCCGAGCCGTCGCCGGCGGCACAGACCAAGGCTTGTTCCGCATCATCCGGGAGGGCTTCCCGGGTACCGCGATGCCGCCGCAGACCGATCTCAACGACGACGGCGTGTGGCAGCTCGTCAGCTATCTCCACAGTTTGGCGCGCCCCGGCGAGCAGCCGCCCGTGGAAGGCGACGCCACAGCCGGAGCCAAGCTTTTCCGAGACCGCGGCTGCATCTCCTGCCACATCGTTGACGGGCAGGGCGGCTTCTGGGGGCCCGGGCTCGATTCCATCGCCTCCCGCAAGCGGACGGAAGAGATTCGCGCTGACATCCTGGACCCCGGCGCCGTCGTCGACGAAGGGTATCGCCGCGTGGCCGTACGGACCAAGGACGGCCGCCGCATCGAGGGTCTGCTCAAGAATGAGGACACCTTCTCGCTCCAGGTCCTCACGCGCGACGGCTCCTACGCTCTGCTGGAGCGCCCCCAGATCGCGAGCGTCGAGAAGCTGGAAGGCTCTCCGATGCCCAAGCCTGCCGCCTTCACCTCGGAAGAGCTCCAGAACCTGCTGGCCTTCCTCGACCGTCAGCGCGACCCTTACCTATCCTTCGAACGAGGTTTCAACAACTACTAGTGCGGCTCCTGATGCACTTCTCCCGCGCGGCGCTCCTGGCGTCTCTGGCCGTCTCAGCGACGGCGCAAACCGTCGAGGCCCGCTTCGAGGACGCTCGCAACTGGGCCACCTATGACGGCGACAACACCGGGCGGCGCTATCGCGAGCTCGACCAGATCACGCCGGCGAACGTGAAGCGGCTGACCGTGCAGTGGGCCTTCCAGTATCAGCCGGCCATTTCGCGGTCATTGGCGACGCCGCTGGCGCAGGACGGCATCGTTTACATCAGCGGCGGCGGCTCGACCGCGTACGCCATCGACGGCCGGACCGGGCGGACGGTTTGGCGCTACGACTACCCCTTCGCCGGCAGCGACGAAGACCGCAAGCGCGACTGGAACCGCGGCGTCGCGCTATCCGGCAATCGTCTCTTCCTGGCGACGATCGACTGTCACGTCGTCGCCCTCGACCGCCGCAACGGCGCCTTGCTGTGGCGCTCGAAGATCAACATCGAGCAGCCCTGCCTGGGCTCGACGGCGGCCCCGTTCGTAGTGAAGAACCTGGTGCTGATCGGCAACAGCGGCGGGGACACCGGCTTGGTGCGGGGCTTCGTGGACGCTTTCGACACCGAAACCGGCGAGCGTTCGTGGCGGCTTTACACCGTCCCCAAACCGGGCGAAAAGGGTTCGGAGACCTGGGGCGACAACGACGCCTGGAAGGGCGGCGGTGCGGCCACTTGGACGACCGGCAGCTACGATCCGGACCTGGACCTGCTCTACTGGCCTACCGGCAACCCCGGCCCCAAGGATTTCGACGGCCGCGACCGGCCCGGCGACAACCTCTATACGGCCTCCGTGCTGGCCATCCGTCCCGACACCGGCGAGCTCGTCTGGCACTTCCAGTTCACCCCGCACGACGAGCACGACTGGGACGCCAACGAGACCCCCGTGCTGGTGGACGCCGATTGGCAAGGCAAGCCGCGCAAGCTGCTGTTGCATGCCGACCGCAACGGCTTCTTCTACGTGCTCGACCGCGCCACGGGCAAGTTTCTGCAGGGAACGCCGTTCGCCAAGCAGACCTGGGCGAAGGGTCTGACCGCGGAAGGCCGGCCGGTCCTGATTCCCGAGGCGGCGCCGGCGCGCGAGGGGCCCATCGTCTGCCCGGACATCCACGGCGGCACGAACTGGCAGTCGCCGGCATTCAATCCAGCCACCCGCCTGTTCTACCTGATCGCCCGCGACGGCTGCGGACGCTACTACCAAACCGGCTACAGCATCGACTACGAGCTGGGCGAGGCCCAGCAGTACCTGCGGGCGCTGGACATCCAAACCGGGAAGCTGCGCTGGGAGATCCCCTTCCTCGGCGACGAGAGCCAGGAGATCAACCACGCCGGCGCCATGACGACCTCCGGCGGGCTGGTCTTCTTCTCCAGCCGCGAGGGCAACTTCATGGCCGCCGACGCCAAGACCGGCGAGCTGTTGTGGGGCTTCAACACCGGCGGCAACATCCGAGCCTCGCCGATGACCTACGAGGCCGGCGGCAAGCAGTACGTCGCGGTCGCCACCAAGGCCGGGATCTTTGCCTTCGGACTGTTCGACTAGCCCGCGCTAGATGTGTATGGCGCGGCCGTCCACGGCGAAGGCGGCTTCCTTCACGATCTCCGCCAAGGTCGGGTGCGCGTGCGAGGCCCGCGCGATGTCCTCGCTCGAAGCCCCGTACTCGATCGCCACCACGGCCTCGGCGATCATGTCGCCGGCCCGTGCGCCGATGATGTGGACGCCGAGCACGCGGTCCGTCTCCTCGTGGGCCAGGATCTTCACGAAGCCGTCGGTCTGGTTCAGGGCCTTGGCGCGGCCGTTGGCGAGGAACGGGAACTTCCCCTTCCGGTAGGGAATGCCCGCCTCCTGGAGCTGCTCCTCAGTCTTGCCGACCGATGCAATCTCCGGGTGCGTGTAGCAAACGCCCGGGATGGCGTCGTAGTTCACGTGTCCGTAGCCGGTCACGATGCCTTCCACGCAGGCCACGCCCTCTTCCTCAGCTTTGTGCGCCAGCATCGGTCCGCGAATCACGTCGCCGATGGCGTACACGCCTTCCACCGGCGTGCGGAAGTGGTCGTCCACCGGCACGCGGCCCCGCTCGTCGAGCTCCAGGCCGATCGAGTCCAGCCCGAGGTCGTCCGTGTTCGGCTTGCGACCCACCGAAACCAGCACGCGGTCGCACTCGATCGGGTCCGAGCCTTCGACCGTCACCACGCACTTGTCGCCTTCGGCCCTGGCCCCGGTCACCTTGGCGCCGAGCTGAAACTTGAGACCCTGCTTGGTCAGCAGCTTCTGCGCTTCCTTGGCGACCTCGGAATCCATGCCGGGCAGAATGCGGTTGAGGTACTCGAGGACGATGACCTCTGCGCCCAACCGGCTCCAGACCGACCCGAGCTCCAGGCCGATGTAGCCGGCGCCGATGACCACGAGCTTCTTGGGAACCTCGGGGTACGACAGGGCTTCGGTGCTGCCGCCCACGCGGTCGCCGTCCCACTCGATGCCCGGCAGGGTCGCCACCTTGCTGCCGGTCGCCAGCACGATGTGCTTGGCTTCGATTTCCACCGGCCCGTCGGAGGTCTCGACAGAGACCTTGCCCGGTCCGGCCAGCTTGCCGTGCCCCTCGTAGCGGGTGATCTTGTTCTTCTTGAACAGCCCGGCCACGCCCTGCGTGAGACCCTTGACGACCTTGTCCTTGCGCTTGAGCATCTTCGCCAGATCGAGCTGCACGTCGCCGGGAACGACGCCGTGGTCGGACAAGCCGCCGTGCACGGCCTCCGAGTAAAGCTCGCTGGACTCGAGCAGAGCCTTCGAGGGGATGCAGCCGACGCGCAGGCACGTGCCGCCGAGAGCCTTTTCCTCTTCGATGCAGGCCGTATCGAGCCCGAGCTGCGCCGCCCGAATGGCGGCTACATAACCGCCGGGCCCTGCGCCGAGGATGACGATGTCGTGGGTAGGCATGATTGCGTGAACCGTAGTCCGTGAACAGTGAGCCGTGGCCCGAGACGGCTCACGGTGGACGGCTCACGATTCACGGCTTCTTTTAGATTTCCAGCAGCAGCCGCTCCGGTCTCTCCAGCACATCCTTGATGTGCCGCAGGAACGTCACCGCTTCGCGGCCGTCCACCAGGCGGTGGTCGTAGGTGAGCGCCAAATACATCATCGGGCGCGCCACGATTTGACCGTCAATCACGACGGCGCGCTCCTGAATGTTATGCATCCCGAGGATGCCGCTCTGCGGCGGATTGACGATCGGCGTCGAGAGCATCGAGCCGTAGATGCCACCGTTGGAGATGGTGAACGTCCCGCCCTGCAGCTCCGAGAGCTCGATCTTGTTCTTCTGCGCGCGCTCGGCGAAGTCCGCGATCTTGGCTTCGATCTCGGCGAAGCTGAGGCGCTCGGCGTTGCGCAGGATCGGCACCACCAGCCCGCGTCCGCCGCCGACGGCAATGCCGATGTCATGGTACTTGCGGTAGACGATGTGGTTGCCGTCGATGCGCGCGTTCACGGCCGGAATCGCCTTGAGCGCTTCCACCGATGCGCGCACGAAGAACGACATGAAGCCTAGCTTCACGCCATGCTTCTTCAGGAACGCGTCCTTGAAGTGGCCCCGCATCTCCATGACGGCCGTCATGTCGACCTCGTTGAACGTCGTCAGCAGAGCGGCGTTCTGCTGAGCGTTCACCAGGTTCTTCGCGATGATCTTCCGCATCGGAGTCATCGCGACGACTTCTTCTTCGCGGCCGGGTTCGTCGGAGGCTACCGGCGGCGCCGAGGGAGGCTCCGGCGCTCGCGGAGCCGGAGGCGGCGCTGGTGCGGCGGGAGCAGGAGCG
This sequence comes from Acidobacteriota bacterium, assembly GCA_016125275.1. GTDB lineage: Bacteria > Acidobacteriota > Terriglobia > Bryobacterales > UBA6623 > RI-231. Next base: position 90,376 of record WGMB01000010.1, read on the forward strand.
GCCGGCGCCTCGGCGACGGCGCGCTGCGCGTCTTCCTTCAGGACGCGTCCGCCCGGACCGGAACCCTCGACAGAAGCAGCGTCCACGCCGCCCTGAGCGAGGACCCTCTGCGCCGACGGCATCACCCGCGGCGCACCGTCGGCGGCGGTCTTCGTCTCGGCCTTGGCGGCCGGTGCGGCGGCAGGCTTCTCAGCGGGCTTCTCCGCCGCCTTCGGCGCGGGCTTCGCAGCTTCGGCCTTCGGCTTGGCTCCGTCCGCCGGAGCCGCCCCTTCCTCCAGCAACCCGATCACGTCGCCGACGGCCGCTTCTTCGCCGTTCTTCTTCAGAATCTTCTTGAGGATTCCGCTCGACGGAGCCGGCAGCTCGATGGCGGCTTTGTCAGTCTCGATCTCGACGAGCACCTCGTCGACATCGACGTAGTCGCCTTCCGACTTACGCCACTGCCCGATCTGGACTTCGGTGATGGATTCGCCCGATTGAGGGACTTTCAGCTCGACAGCCATGGCCTGGATACGGCTGGGCGGAGCCGCCGCTTGTCGGCCGACCCCGCCAGCGTTTTTCATTGTCGCACTTTCGAGCGCTAGGCGAGGCCCTGGAAAGCTTCCTCGATGAGTTGCCGCTGCTCGAGCTTGTGCGAGCTCGCCGAACCCGTCGCCGGGCTGGCCGAAGCGTTGCGGGTGACGCCTTCGAAGGGGTGCCGGCCGAGCAGGCTGTTGCAGAACCGGAACCGGAAATGCGGCCAAGCGCCCATGTTCTCCGGCTCCTCTTGCACCCAGAACGCCGGAGTGCCTTCGGCGTAGGGCGCCAGGGCCCTCTCCACTTGCTCGTCGGCCAGCGGATAGAGCTGCTCGACGCGCAGAATCGCGACCTTCTCTTCCAGCCCGCGCTCCTTCCGCGCCGCGCGCAGGTCGTAGTAGACCTTGCCGGTGCAAAGCAGAATCCGCTCCACGCCGTCGCCCGAGGCGCGCTCGTCGGGCAGAATCCGGTGGAACTCGCCGTCGGTCAGCTCTGTAATGTCCGATACGACGTCCGGGTGGCGCAGCAGGCTCTTGGGCGTCATCACCACCAGCGGCTTGCGCCAAGGCCGGATGACCTGGCGCCGCAGCACGTGATAGTACTGCGCCGGCGTGGTGGGATAGATCACCTGCATGTTGTCTTCGGCGCACAGTTGCAGGAAGCGCTCGAGCCGGGCGCTGGAGTGCTCCGGCCCCTGGCCCTCGAAGCCGTGGGGCAGCAGCAGCACCAGGCCGCTCAGCCGCTTCCACTTGTCTTCCGCGCTGGACAGGAACTGGTCGATGATGACCTGGGCGGCGTTCACGAAGTCGCCGAACTGCGCCTCCCACAGCACGATGCCGTCGGGCCACTCCAGGCTGTAGCCGTACTCGAAGCCCAGCACGCCGGCCTCGGACAACGGCGAGTTGTAGATCTCGAACGGGCCCTGCCGCGGCGACAGGTGCCGCAGCGGCGCATAGGCGTGGCCGAACTCGACGTCCCGCAGCACGGCGTGGCGATGGCTGAAGGTGCCGCGCTCGCAGTCCTGCCCGGTCATGCGGACCCGGTAGCCTTCCAGCAGCAGCGTGCCGAAGGCCAGCGCTTCGGCGGCCGCCCAGTCGATCGGCTTTTCGCCCTTGGCCATCTCTGCGCGCATCTTCAGCAGGCGCGCAATGCGGGAGTCCGGGTGGAACTCCTGCGGCGTACGGCTCAGCTTCTCGAGGATCACGCTCAGTCGCTCGCGGTCGACGCCGGTCTTCACGTCGTCGACGAGCGCTTCGTCGCCGCCCTTGTAGCCGGCCCAGATGCCGGTCATCTGGTCGCCGATGTGGATGTAATCCTCACTGCGTGCCGCGCTGAGCTCGGCTTCGAGCTGCTCGCGGCGTTCCTCGGCGATGCGGTCGGCCTCATCGCGCGAAATGTCTCCCTGGGTGAGCAGGTGATCCAGGTAGGCCTCCCGCACGGACTTGCGCTTGGCGATCGCCTTGTACAGCAGCGGCTGCGTGAAAGACGGCTCGTCTCCCTCGTTGTGGCCGCGCTTGCGGTAGCCGTACATGTCGATCACCACGTCGCGCTTGAAGGTGTTGCGGAAGTCCAGGGCGACGCGAATGACCTGCGCCACCGCCTCCGGGTCCTCGCCGTTGACGTGGAAGATCGGAATCTGCAGCATCTTGCCGATGCCCGAGGCGTAGATCGACGAGCGGCCCTGCTCGGGCGGCGTCGTGAAGCCGATCTGGTTGTTCACCACCACGTGGATGGAGCCGCCGACGGTGTAGCCGGCGAGCTCGCTCATGTTGAGCGTCTCCTGGATCACGCCTTCGCCGGCGAAAGCCGCGTCGCCGTGGATTTGGATCGTCAATCCCCGCCGCCGTTGCGTGTCGTGGTTGCGGTCCTGCTTGGCGCGCAGCCGGCCCACCGCCACCGGGTTCACAAATTCCAGATGGCTCGGGTTGAAGCACAGCGAAAGGTGTACGTTGTGCCCCTTGGCGGTCTTCCAATTCGACGAGTAGCCCAGGTGGTACTTCACATCGCCGCGGCCGTGGTGCAGGTGCGGGTCGATGTCTTGGAACTCGCGGAAGATCTGCTGGGCGTTCTTGCCCATGATGTTGGCCAGCACGTTGAGCCGCCCGCGGTGCGCCATGCCGATGACGATTTCGCCCACGCCGTGGTCGCCGGCGCGCTCGATCGCCAAGTCCAGCAGCGGAATCAGGCTCTCACAGCCCTCGAGCGAGAAGCTCTTGGCGCCCACGAACTTCTTCTGGATGAACTCCTCGAACATGACCGCGTCGGTCAGCCGCTTGAGGATGCGGCGCTGCCGGCCCGGGCTCAGGTGCAGCCGGTTGCCGGCGCCTTCCATCCGCTTCTGCAGCCACTCGCGCTCGGTCATGTCGTCGATGTGCATGAACTGCACGCCGATCGACCGGCAGTAGGTCTCCCGCAAGCGCTCGATCACGGCGCGTGCCGTGTCGGCCGTACAGCCGGAGAGCGTCTGCGGCGAGATCCGCTTGTCCAGATCCGCCTCGCCGAGCCCGTAGTAGGAAGCGTCCAGCTCCGGGGGCGACGAGCGCGGCAGGCCCAGCGGGTCCATGTGGGCGATCATGTGGCCGCGCACGCGGTAGGCGCGCACGAGTTTGTCCACCCGGTCCTGCAGGCCGATCGCCGCCTCCATCGGAGCGTCGACCGCGGTCGTCGGTCCGTTGCTCGTCGACAGCGGCATCTGCGTCAGCGAGGCGGGCAGAGCCAGGGCGGCGCGGCGGGCGGAACCATTCACCGGCTTGGCGCGCTCGGGCGAGACCTCCTCGAAGTAGCGGCGCCACTCGGCCGAAACCGACGATGGATCCTGGAGATAATCGGAGTACAGGCCTTCAACAAAGGCCAGGTTCATGTCCGCCGGCCACGCGCTGGGTTTCAACATTTGGAACTTCCGTTTGGGCGAGGCTCCGCCGCAAGGCGCAACCCCCTCAGCTACTCATGAGACCATCGGCGCCGAGAGCGGTCAAGCCCACCCGAGGGGGAAAAGAAGAGGATTCCAGATGGCGCAAACCAAGAGATTCAAGATCGGAGACCTGGAGGTCGGCGAAGGCGCGCCTCTGTTCCTCATCTGCGGGCCCTGCGTGATTGAATCGGAGCCGCATGCCGTCGCCGTCGCACGCGCCGTCGGCCAGGCCGCCGAGGACGCGGGTCTGCGTGTCATCTTCAAGGCTTCGTTCGACAAAGCGAATCGCACCAGTGCGGAATCGTACCGCGGCCCGGGGCTCCGCGAGGGCCTGCGCATCTTGGCGGCGGTCAAGCGGGAGACCGGTCTCCCGATCTTGACCGATATCCACGAGCCGGCCCAAGCAGGCCCGGCCGCCGAAGTTTGCGACGTGCTGCAGATTCCCGCCTTCTTGTGCCGCCAAACGGATCTTTTGATCGAAGCCGGTCGCACCGGCCGCGTGGTGAACATCAAGAAGGGGCAGTTCCTGGCGCCCTGGGACATGGCCTACGCCGCCGAAAAGGTCATCTCCGGAGGCGGTGACCGGATCATCCTCACCGAGCGCGGATCGAGCTTCGGTTACCAGAACTTGGTCGTCGATTTTCGCGGGCTGCCGATGATGCGCGATCTCGGCTGGCCGACGGTGCTCGACGTCACCCACAGCCTGCAGCTCCCCGGCGCCGCCAAGGGCAAGAGCGGCGGGCAGCCGGAGTTCATCGAGACGCTGGCCCGCGCCGGAGTCGCGGCCGGAGCCGACGGGCTGTTCTTCGAGACGCACGAGGCGCCCGAGAGGGCTCTCTCCGATGGGGCCAACGCCCTGCGCCTGGACCTGCTGCCCGGTTTGCTGACGAGGATGGCCGAGCTGGGCCGGCTGGTGCGGAGCTGGAGCTAGCCGACGCGGTTTGGCGCCGCGGATGCTCCCACAGCCCCCGATGCGGGTAACCGACGAACAGCGGGAGTCGCTGCGCGAGAACGGCTATGCCGTCTTTCGGCAAGTCATCGATCCCGCCGTGGCGCAGCGGGCCGCCGCCGAGATCGTCCGGTTCGTGGGCGCCGATCTCGCCGATCCTTCCACCTGGTATCGCGGCGATCGGCGGCTCGACGGTATCGCGCCCCTGCATCATGCCGACGGATTGTGGGAGGTACGGCAGCAGCCGGGGGTGTATGAGGTCTTCCGCCGGCTGTGGGGCGCCGACAACCTCTACGTGGATATGAACCGTTGCTGCTTCCGGCCCCCGGCCTCGCCGCAGCATCCGGGCCGCAGCCTGGGAGAGATCCACTGGGACATCGATCCGCGCGGGCCCTTGCCGCCGTCGCTCCAGGGCATCGCGCTGCTCTCCGACGTCGGCCGCAACGGCGGCGGCTACCAATGCGTGCCGTCGATCTACCGGAAAGTCGACGAATGGCTCGCTCAGAACGCCCACGCCCCGGACTTCGACTTCTTCAACCCCGGCATCGACTTCGGCGACGCGGTACAGGTGCAGGGTTGCGCGGGCGACTTGATCGTGTGGTCCACCCGCCTGCCCCATGGGCCCGCCCCGAACTTCTCGCGGACTCCTCGGATCGCCGCCTTCGTCTCGATGGGAGTGGCGAACCAAGACCCGGAGCTGCGGGCGGAGCGGGTGAGCTGGTGGCGTGACAAACGCGCTCCGCCCTGGTGGCGAGGCCTGCCGGGTCAGCTCGACCCCGAGCCGGGCCCGCCGGCGCGCCTCACCGCTCTGGGCCGCAAGCTCGTCGGCGTGGAGCCTTGGGGCTAAGGTGCGTCGAAAGGATACGGCTTGGGGAATTGGGCGACAATGTGCGGGTACGTGCCCACTCGCCTGACAATGACCGGCGTCAAGAAGGCCTTCGGCGCCACCGTGGCGCTCGACGGGGTGGACTTCTCCGTCGCCCCGGGCGAGGTGCACGCCCTCATCGGCGAGAACGGCGCCGGCAAGTCCACGCTGATGAAGACGCTGGCGGGGGTGCATCAGCCCGACGCCGGCGGCATGCAGCTCGACGGCGTCGCCTACGCCCCCGCCGACCCGCTCGACGCCCGACGCCAGGGCGTGGCGATGATTTTTCAGGAGCTGGCCCTGGCGCCGCACCTGAGCGTAGAGGCCAACGTCGTCCTCGGCGTGGAACCCGCCTCCGGCCTGCGGCTCGACACAGCCTCGGCCCGCGCCAAGACCCGCGAAGCCCTGGCGGCGCTGGGCCACAGTGAGATCGACCCGGCCGCGCGTGTCAGCGAGCTCTCCATCGCCGCCCAACAGTTGGTCGAGATCGCTCGCGCGCTCATCCTCGACGCCAAGATCATCGTGCTCGACGAGCCGACCTCCAGCCTCACCGGGGCCGACGTCGACAAGCTTTTCGAGGCGATCGAGCGGCTGAAGGCCCGCGGCGTCTCGATCATCTATATCAGCCACTTCCTCGAAGAAGTCGAGCGCATCGCCGACTCCTTCACGGTGCTGCGCGACGGGCGCTCGGTGGGTTCCGGTGTGATCGGCGAGGTCTCGATCGACCGGATCGTCGAGTGGATGGTGGGGCGCTCGGTGGCCGAGATGTTCCCTCGCACCCCGCACGATATCGGCGAGCCGGTCCTGGAGGTGAGCGACCTGGCGGCGGACAACGGCCTGGAGCGGGGCTCACTCGTTCTACGCCGGGGGGAGATCCTTGGTCTGGCGGGCCTGATCGGCGCCGGCCGCACCGAGATGCTGCGGGCCTTGTTCGGCCTCGACGCCATCACCAGCGGCCGGGTCCGGCTGGGCGCCTTCGAGGGTCCGGCTGCGCCGCCCGAGCGCCTGCGCCAGGGCATGGGTTTTCTGAGCGAGGACCGCAAGAGCGAGGGGTTGGCGCTGGCGTTGTCGGTCGAGCAGAACCTGACCCTGTCTCGCCTGGACCCTTTCGTCCGCCGGGGCTGGCTGAGCCCGGTCAAGGCGCGGGCGGCGGCCGAGCGCTGGATCGAGCAAGTGGGCGTGAAGACCGCCGGGCCCGACGCGCCGGTGGGCTCTCTGTCGGGCGGCAACCAGCAGAAGGTACAGTTGGCGCGGCTGCTGCACCACGATTGCGACGTGCTGCTGCTCGACGAGCCGACCCGCGGCATCGATGTCGCCAGCAAGGTCGTGATCTACGAGTGGATCGGGCGGCTGGCGGCCCAGGGCAAGGCCATCCTTTTCGTCAGCTCCTACATCCCTGAGCTGCTCGGCGTGTGTGACAGCTTGGCCGTCATGCACCGCGGGCGGCTGGGTCCGGTGCGCCCGATCGCCGAGTGGGACCAGCACAAGATTCTGCTGGCCGCCGCCGCAGGGCAACCGGAAGCGGCCTGAGAGGCGTCCAACCCCATGATGCGACTCTTTTTGCTCCTCCTTTTCGCCGCGGCTCTGCCGGGCCAAGACCTGGGCAAGGTCATCGACGGCATGGAGCTGCACTACAACCGCCTGGCGACCCTGCGCGTGGACTTCGAGCAGGAGCTGCGCTTCGCCGGCAGCCCCCGTGCGCTCGAAAAGGGCACGCTGTCGCTGCTGAGGCCGCAGAAGATGCGCTGGGACTACCGGCGGCCCGAGGGCAAGTTGCTGGTCGGAGAGGGCGAGCGGCTCAAGATGTACAACCCGAACACCAACCAGGTTCGGACCGTGCTGATGGACCAGAGCGCGGACATGCGAGCGCCGTTGGCCTTTCTGCTGGGGCGCCTGAACCTCAAGCGGCAGTTCAAGAACCTGAAGCTCGACAACCGCGGCCGGCCCGCGCTGGTGGGCGAGGGCCGCACGGGCAAGGAGCAGTACTCCCGGGTCGAGTTCTTCTACGACCCAGCCGCCGACTTCCGCCTCGACGAGGTGCGCGTGCTCGGCCGGGACGAGTCGGTGACCATCTTCCGGTTCAGCAACGAGGAGATCAACCCCAAGCTCGATCCGGCTCTGTTCGAGTTCGTTCCGCCCGCCGGGGCGGAGGTCCTGCCCGAACAGAACCTGACCGATCAGTAGGACGGCTCTGGGGCGGCCGTCAGTCCATCAGCATGCCGCCGTTGACCTCGATCGACTCGCCCACGATGTGCGAGGCGGCTTCGCTGGCCAGAAAGGCGATCGCCGGGGCGATCTCGTCGGCCCGGCCCGCGCGGCCCTGCGGAATCATCGAGACCATCGCACGCATCTGCTCGGGCTTGCTGAAGCGCTCGTGGAACGGCGTCAAGATCACGCCGGGGTTGACGGCGTTGACGCGAATCCCCTGCGAGATCAGCTCCTTGGCCATCCCCTTGGTCACGCACGTGACGGCCGCCTTGGTCATTGCGTAGGGCATCGCGCCGATGCCGCCGCCGTTGTGCCCGGCGATGGAGCCCAGGTTGACGATGGCGCCGGAACCCCGCTCCTTCATGTGCGCAACGACAGGCTGGCTCACCCACAGGACGCTCGACACGTTCACGTCGATGACTTCGCGCCAGAACTCGTCGTCGATCTCCAGGAACGGCCGCCGCTCGATCAGCGAGCCGGCGTTGTTGACCAGCACGTCGATGCGGCCGAAGCGCTCCAGCACAGCCGGCCCGAGGGCGCGGGCCTGGTCGGCCTTGGAGACATCGGCCTGGAAAAGCTCGGCTTCTCCTCCCAGCTTGCGGATCTCGGCGGCGACTTCTTCCGCCTGTGTGCGGCTCGAGCGATAGTGCACGGCGACGCGCGCGCCTTGGCGAGCGAATTCCAGGGCCGTGGCGGCGCCGATGCCGAGGCTGGCCCCTGTGATGAGAGCGACTTGATCGGAGGTGAAGGCGGACATAGCCCCCGATTGTAGCGCCCTATCGGCCGGTAAACCGCAGGTCCAGGGCGCCCACGCGGGAGGCCGTCACGTTCATCTCGATCTGCCGAATCTGCGGTTGGCTGTTGCCGCTCACCCGCAGCAGCAGAGTCCCGTTGCCTGCGCCCGGGGCGCTGTTGAGCTGCTCGATCTGCACCTCGACGCGGTCTTCTGCGACCTTGCGCCAAGTCCCGAGGATCGACCAGGAGCGGTCGCCGGATAGCTCGAAGCGCGCCCGCCCGCCCTGATCCAGCCGGACCAGGATCTCGCGAACGACCTCCTCCGAGCCGTTGAGCGGCTCCAGGTAGCCGGTGCCGCGCAGGGTCTGCGAGAGCCCGCTGAGGTCGCCGGAGGTGACGGGCGTCCCGCCGATGGACGGCGGATTGGGTGAGATGATCTGGCCCTTCTTCGACAGCGGCGGCGGAGCCGGAGCGGTCGGCGTCACGGGCGTGGAGGGCGACCCCGGCTTGGTGAAGTCGCGGTACTCGCCGCGCTGGGTGAAGTTGAGCTGGAAGGAGCCTTGGTTGGGCGTGCTGCCGTTCAGCTCCATCGTCGCTAGGCGATCGCCGCTGAGCTGGATGCGGCCCGATCCGCTGCCGGCGCCGGTTCCCAGCACGTCGTTGAGCGTCAGCTCGATGATGCCGCCGTTCTGCCGCCAGCTCCCCTTGAAGCGCAGCTCGGGGGAGTCGGAGAAACTCACGATCGCCAGGCCGGTGGTCGTCAGGCTGACCGAAGTCTGCGTCAGGCCCTGGGTGCGGGCGGGCAGGCGCGCCGCCCCCGTACCGGACGCCGTCGCGCTCAGCTCCGAGATCTGGACATAATTGCCGCCGTAGATCGGCCCGGGACCCCCGCCGCTAGAGGTCCCATCCCAGGTGATGCGGGCGTGGTAGCGGTCTTCCCCGCCCTTGCTGTCACTGATGCGGAGCTTCAACGTCCAACCGTTGGACAGCGATGGCTCTTCGATCACCACGATGTCGCCACGGCCGTCCATCTTCTTCACGCTGAGCTGCGAAGGCGCCGCGAACGGCAGCGGGGCGGAGTACGCCGAGCCGTCGTTGCGGGGCGCCTTGGTGCCGCCGGCATCGTAGCGAACCCGATCGCCCTGAATGTAGAAATCCACGGCGATATCCACGTAGACCCGCAGGTCGATCTGCGGCGTCGAGCTCTGGAACTTCTGGAGGGGAATCTCCTGGGCGGCCAGCAGCGGAGCCAGGAGGAAGAGACAGACGGGTCCGAGGATTCGCATCACAGGATTCGGCGGACGATTCCGCTCCCCCTCATTGTGCAGCAAAAGCCGCACTTCGTTGGACGCAATTGTGCGGGAATCCTACGCGGCCGACGCGCCTTGGACTGTAATCGTGAGCGCGACAGCGGGCCGAATCGTGTTCGCTACGATGCAGCCTTTCTCGGCGATCGCGGCGAGCTTTTGGATCTGGTCCGGGTCGGCGGTGGCCTCGAGCGCGATGGTCATGGCCGTAAAGCGCGGCGGCGTTCCGTCCAGAGTTCCCGTCACCTGGGCGCGTACGTCGCTCAGCGGCGTCTCCCGAGCCCTCGCCGCTGCCAGCAGATTGCTTAGGAAGCAGCCGCCCAGGCCGGCGAGCAGAAGCTCTCCGCCCATCGGACCCTGGTCGGCGCCGCCCTTGCTCTCGGGCCGATCGACGACCACGGCGTGGGAGCGGATGGAGGCCTCGGTCGTGGACGGGCCGGTCTGGCGGAAGGAGACTTCGATTTCAACAGGCATGGTTGGCTGCGATTCTACCCCCATCAAAGGAGAAGGGCCGGCCGCCTTGCCGACGGTCGGCCCCTTTCCGGTTCTTAGGCCAGGGCTACTTCGCCATGTCCTGTTCCTGGATCGTGGTGGTCCACTCCTCGGTCCAGTCCACGTCAGCGAAGGCGCCGTTGTAGCGGGCCGTCTGGTCGAAGAAGCCGTCGTCCGGCGGCTGCACCCAGTTGGCGCGGAAGACGGGCGAGCCGAGCATCGGCCGGAAGTCGATGTCGCTGAACTCGAACGGACGGCGCAGCATCGGGTCGGCCACCATCATGTTCGGCGCCTGGGTGGTGACGTAGGTCAGGGCGCGGTCGTTGACCTGGCCGGCCAAGTCGTTGGCGGCGCCGCTGAACATGCCGTTCTTCCACATCAGGATGCCGTTGAGCGACAGCTCGCCGGCGTCCAGACGCGCCTGGGTGGCGTCGTCGTTGATGTTGATGCCGCCGTCGACCCAGTTCTGGACCACGACGTTGTTGATCGAGCCGCCTGCGCCGCGGCGCAGGTAGATGCCGGCCACGGTGCCTTCATCCACGCCCTGGTCGGTGATGTCGCCGTCGCCCACGAGCGTGCCGTTGTAGAACGTCGGGCTATTGAGCGGAACCGCGCCGAAGTCGTTCTCGTTGTTGTCCCACTCGAAGCCGCGGTTGGAGTTGTCGGCGTTGATGATCGCGGCGAAGAACTGCACCCGGCCGGTCCATCCGATCTGCGAGTCGAAGTTGTCGTCGCGGGGGTAGCTCGACAGCAGGTACTTGGCGTCGTTGTTGCCGCCGAACCACTCGAACGAGTCGTCCAGACCGTAGTGCGCCTGCAGGTGGTCGAGGCTGGTCTGCTTGCCGCAGCCGGCCCACGTGAAGGCGTTGATCTCGTCGTTGGGCCGCAGCTCGGCGCCGGCGAACTCCAGGCGCACGTAGCTCATCGAGCCGCAGTTGTGCTCCGGGTCGGTTCCGCCATAGACGGTGTCGTCGCTCGGCGGCAGACCTTCGATGTTACCGGTGCCCGAGGGCCAGTTCACCGGCGCTTGACCCATCATCACCACGCCGCCCCAGTCGCCGGCGCGGCGCTGGCCGAACGGTGGCGAGCTGGTCATGATGATCGGGCGCGACCGCGTGCCCTTGGCCTCCAGACGGCCGCTGTTGGAGACGATGATGGCCGAAGGCGGCTGCGAGCCGGGCTGACCGATGACGAAAGTGCCGGGCTCGATGTTGAGCACGCCGCCCGCGCGAACGATCATCAGGCCGCTGAGGCGGTAGGCCTTGGTGTTGACCAGGGTGCGGTTGTCGGTCACGTCGCCGGTGATGTCCTCGAAGCCTTCCACGACGCCGACCTTCCAGTACGCCGCCTTCACCACGCGCCCGCCGGTGTAGTCGCGCACTTCCACCACCACGGTGTGCATGCCGAGCTCGCTGGGAAGCGTGATGGCCGGGAACATGCCGCCCGAGCCCACCAGCGTCTGCTTCTCAGCCGACGGCAGCCGAACGATGTTGAAACCCTGCTCCACGGTGTTGCCGAAAATATCCGTCGCCTCGGTGGTGCCGTTGGGCAGATAGGTCTTCTCGCCGGTCTGGTTGTTCTGGCGATAGGCCACGAGGGTGTAAGGAATCAGATCGCCATTGGGCTTGATGGTCCAGTTCAAAGACAATTGCTCGCCGGGCTGATAGACATACTTGTCCGACCAGATCCACATGGCGGCGGGGGTTTCCAACTGCTCGAAACCCGAAAGCTCCTTCACTGCGTCGTTCGGGCTGACCGACGCGAAGCGGAGAGACTGGCCCGAATCGGCGGCCAGCAGGCCGACCGACAGGGCGGCGGTGAGTGTTGCTAATTTTGCGAGCGTTCGCAGGTGCATGGTTTCTCCTTTCAGGTCTTGGCGGGCGGAAGTCGATCCTGGGTTGGGGGTTTCCTAGAACGAGTAGGTGGTGCCGACGCTATAGGTCCGGCCCAATCGAAAACTGCGCTGGGTGATGTCTGCCTGGATCCACTGGTAGTGGTTGTCGGTCAGGTTCTCCGCGGTGAACCGCATGTTCCAGCGGCCGTCTTCACGGAAGCTGTACTGATAGACGAAATCCAGGAAGGTATTGCCCTGCTGGTAGACATCCGGCAGGCCGAGCGCACCGACATCGGTGATGCGCCGCGAAACGTGGTTGACGTAGAAGCGAGCGTTACTGCGCCAGCGAGGCTTGAGCCACTCGGTGATGAGGTTGTACACCACCTTCGACTGGCCCATCATGGGGCGCTGGAGCGACGTGAGCAGGTTGCGCTGGGCTTCGCCGAGCTGCACCTGGGAGTCGACCAGGGTCAGGTTCGCCTGAACGTTGAACTGCGCCAGCTTCGGGTTCAGCACCGCCAGGCTGCGGCGTAGCTCGAACTCGACGCCCTGGTTGGTGCCCCCGGCGGCGTTGATGTAGCTCTGCCGCAAGTCTCCGGTCGTCGGCTGAATGGTGACCTCGATCGGGTTCGTGAAGTCCTTGTAGAAGTAGCTGGCCGCCACGAGCTGGCTGCCCCCGAAGAAGTGCTCCCAGCGCGCGTCGAAGTTCTTGATCTTGGCGCGAACCAGGTTCGGGTTACCGGCGAAGCTGTAGCCGCCGAGCACGTTCACGAAATCGAACGGAGACAGCTCGCGGAAGTCCGGGCGCGAGAGCGTCTCGCTATAGCCGAACCGCAGGTTCGACTTCGGGCTGAGCGCGTAGATCACGTTGACGCCCGGCAGGGGATCGCGATTCGCCAGCGTGGAGACCGCCGGCACCGCTCCGGGGATCAGCGGGTCGAGCGTCTCGACGTCGATGACCGCGTCTTCCACGCGGACGCCGCCCACAACGCGCCACTTGGCCCCGAACGACAGGTCCACCATGGCGTAGCCGGCGTAAACGTCCATCGCCGCCGTGTACTGGTCGGTGCCGCGGGTGTTCTCGCGAATCTGGAACAGATCCGGCGTGATGTTCTCCGGCGCGAACAGCTCGTCGCTCGGCGCCGTCAAGTCGAGTTGCGACAGCCGCAGCGGAACGAAGCGGAAGCGGCGGGCGGCGAAGTCGCGGTCGCGGAAGGTTCCGCGGAAGCCGACTTCGACCTTGCCGCTGAAGCCCTTGCCGTAGAACGGCGTCGCCCAACTGGCCTGCGGCTCGATGATGTGGTCGGTCAGGTAGTTGTAGAAGCGAGTGCCCGACTGCGGCGAAGCCAAGTACGGCGTGGTGCCGTCCGGGCGCAGCGTGCGCACCACCTCGCGGAAGTCCGGCTCGTCGCGCTTGCTGGTCGAGTAGGTGAGCTGCCAGGTGAACAGGCTGTTGTGCAGCCGGTTGAAGGAGTGCTGCCCTTCCAGACCGGTGGAGACCAGCGAGCGCTCAACCCAGCGCAGGCGCTGGTCTTGGATGACGGTGTCGATGCCGCCGTTGAGGCCGCTGAATGTCCGCGCCTCCTTGTCGGTCTCGCGTGTCAGGGTGTTGCGGAAGATCAGCTTGTGCGACGGGTTGATCGAGTACGCCAGGTTCATCACGCCGCCCAACCGCACCGACTCGGAGTCGGCCACGTAGTCGGGGTAGTCGGTGAAGATGGCTGCGTTGCCGCCGCCGGTGTTGACCAGGTAGCGCAGCAGCTCGGACTGGCGCTGGAGCTTGTTGGTGAAGGTGATCGCGCCGACCACGCCCAGCTTGCCCCAGGTGTTGCCGCCCGCAATCGAGTAGCCCACGGTGGGCCGCACGCTGTCCTGCGGCACGGGCTGCCAGTTGTTGGGGAACGCGCGGCCGATCTCTTGGAACTCTTGGGGCGTGAAGGCGCCCGGGAAGACGCGCCCGTCCTGCGGCACCAACGACGGCAGGTCGCGGGTTCCGTCATCGAAGCCGAAGAAGTCGCGCGAGCCGCCGCGATAGGTGTCGCCCGGCTTGAACGTCGTCCGGGAGTTGAAACCGATGGTCGTGCCGACCGTGAAGATCTTCTGCCGCGGGAACTCGACGGTCTCGAGCTTCACCACTCCGCCGGCGAACTCGCCAGGCATGTCCGGCGTGTAGGTCTTGAGAACCTTCACGTCGTTGAGCAAGCTGGCCGGAAACAGGTCCAGCGGAACCACGCGGCGCTCGGGCTCGGTCGTCGGCAGCATCGCGTTGTTGAGCATCGTGCTGCTGTAGCGCTCGCCCAGACCGCGGACGTAGACGTAGCCGCCTTCCACCACCGAGACGCCCGTGACCTTCTCGACCGCGCCGGCAGCGTCCGAAGCTGTCGAGTTCTTGATCTCTTCGTGCGAGATGCCGTCGCTCACCACGGGGGCGAGCTTGCGTTCTGCGATGAGCGCCTCGGCCGTCGCCGTCGACGCTTCCACGGTGGCGACGACCTCCACGGTCGTCACCTCGGTCTCGGTGGATAACACCACGCTGCCGTCGGCGATTTCGCCGGCCGTCACGACGATGCCTTCCACCTTGGCCGGCAGGAACTTCTCCGCCGTGACGGTGACCGAATAGGTCCCCGGCGCCAGATTGAAGCGATACGTGCCGTCCAGGTCCGTCCGCGAATTGTTGTCCGTCTGGCCGTCCAGCGATACCTGGGCCCCGCGAATCGGCTCCCCCGTATTGGCGTCGAAGACGAAGCCGAGGATGGAGCCTTGTCCGGCGGGCTGCCCGGAGGCTTGGTCCGGCAGCAAGAACCCCGCGCACAGCAGCACAAGCGCCGCGAAAGGGGTTCGCAATGAAATAGGTCGAATCATATACAGCTTGGTTCTCGAGAGATCGGTCGGGCGCCGGTTCCTTGGGTCCGGGGGCGCTTAGCGAGCCACCCAGAAGGAGACCGCGTTGGTCTTCAGGCCGGAGACTTCGGCCTGCAGGGTCACCTGGCCGTCGACGAACGTCACATCGGGAACCGTGACGTTGAGCTGCCAGGCGTTGACCAGGGTCGGGGCCAAACCGCTGAACAGGACTTCGGCTTCGGCCACCGAGACGTAGACCGTCGTGTCCGACGAGGTGTTGATCAGGCGGTCGCTGGGGGCCGGCGCGCCGTCGTCGGGCAGCTCGGAGAAGTCCGCGCCGATGCCGTAGGCGACGATCACTTCACCCGGCGCGGCCGGATTTTGCTCGCTGTTGAGCGTGCCGTCCTGGTTGAGGATGGCGCCCGGCTTGGCGACGTCGCCCGGGTTGATCGACAGCAGGCCGGGGCTGATCGGGAAGACCTGCAGCGAGCCTTCATAGATGTTCATGCCCGAGACCGTGATGCGCAGCGTCATGCGGCCTTCCGGCGTGCCCTTGGGAACCAGGAAGTTGATCTGCGTGGGGCCGACGTAGCTCATCGGAGCCGCCGCGTCGTTGACGAATACCTGCACGCCTCCGAGCGTGGTCGGGAACGGAACCGCGTCGGCAAAGGAGGCCGTGGTCACGCCCATCGAGGCGAAGTCGCCGAACGAGGTCGCCCAGCAACCCGGCGCCAACGGGAACTGCGCGCTGAACGAGGCGGCATTGGTCGTCGCAACCTGCGTGAGTTGCGCGCTCAACGGGAGCCCGAGGGCGAGGAAGGCCAAGATGGAAATCGAGATACGCAAAGCGAGGTTCTTTTTCATGGAATTCACCGGGTGAGAGCGCGCCAATTCGCGAGTTTGCTACTTCGGCGCCGAATAGGGTTGGAGCGCGAAAGAGAGCGCTCCCGCCATACCCTGCGGCCAGCTTGGAAACTCCAAGCTACCGACCAGCGAGTTGGGTTTCTGTAACGACTGGTTGAAGCTTTGGTTAAGATCCAAAGCGTTCGCGTTAAGGGTCGAGGGAGCCTTTGCCTAGGGAGAAGGTCTTAGGCGCCGCGGTCGTCGAAGGTGTATCCGACGCCGCGCATGGAGCGAATCCAGCGGGGGTTTGCAGGGTCTTTTTCGAGCTTATTCCGCAATCGAACGATGTAGGCGTCGACGGTCCGCTCGAGCACGTCGCGGCGGTCGCCCCACACCGCGTCGAGCAGCCGCTCGCGCCGAAACACCTGCCCCGGGTGCCGCATCAGGTGCTCGAGCAAGCGGAACTCCGTGGCGGTCAGCGCCACCGGATCGCCATCGAGCTTCACGGTGTATTGGCTGCGGTGCAGCTCCAGCGGCCCCGAGCGGAGCACGTCGCCGTCTTCGGGCTTGGCCCGCAGGTGGATCTTCACGCGGGCCGCCAGCTCCCGCACCGAGAACGGCTTGACGATGTAGTCGTTGCCCCCGATCTCGAGCCCCAGCACGCGGTCGGTCTCGCTGCCCAGCGCCGTTAGGAAGATCACCGGAGTCTGCCGCAAACCCTGGTCAGCCCGCACCAACCGGCAAATTTCGATGCCGTCGCCTTCGGGCAGCAGCACGTCCAGGACGACCAAGTCCGGCTTGGCGGAGCGCAGGAAGGGAAGCGCCCCCGCAGCAGTGCGCTGACCGACGACCTCGTGGCCCTGCTGCCGGAGCGTGTGTTCGACGAGCTCGTAGAGATCCCTGTCGTCTTCGATGAGCGCGACTTTGGCCACTCGCTTCCTTGGTTACTGTAGCGAGAATAAGCAGACGCCAGCGTGAAGACTCGATGAATTGCGGCGACGGAGCCGGAGCCGCTACGGTCGGTGGGCCGCCGGTTGGGAGCCGCCCGCGCCCCCCGTGGTATTCTGGCGGGCGTCATGCCATTTTGCAGCAATTGTGGTTCCCAACTCCCCGAAGGGTCTGCCTTCTGCAGCAACTGCGGCGCGCGGCAAGGCGCGGGCGGCTCGGTCACCCCGACTTCCGTCCCGGTCGTGAGCTCCGAACCGTTGGACTATGACATCGAAGGCGACAACCTGCAGATCATCCGCGTCCGGCTCAAGCCCGGTCAGGAGCTGATCGCGGAAGCGGGCAAGATGGTCTACAAGACGCCCAGCGTCGAGTGGCAGACAAAGATGACCGGCGAGGGGATCGGCCAGAAGCTCTTCGGCGCCCTCAAGCGCAAGCTCACCGGCGAATCGCTGTTCCTCACGCACTTCCGCCTCAGCGGCGCCAAGGGCGAGGTCGGCTTTGCGGGAGACTTCCCCGGACGCATCCAGGCCTTCGAGCTCGGAGCCGGGCAAGCCGTACTCGTCCAGCGCGACGGCTTTGTGGCCGCCGAGGCCTCGGTCACGCTCGACATCGCCTTTACCAAGAAGATCGGCGCCGGGCTGTTTGGCGGCGAAGGCTTCATCCTGCAGAAGCTCACCGGCCCGGGGACGGCCTTCATTCACGGCGGCGGCGACTTCGTCGAGTTCACCTTGGGCTCGGGCGAGTCGTTGCAGATCGACACCGGTTGCGTGGTGGCCTTCGACGAGTCGGTCAGCTACGACGTCCAGTTCGCCGGCGGCATCGCCTCGAGCATCTTTGGCGGCGAGGGCCTGTTCCTGGCCACTTTGACCGGCCCGGGGCGGGCGATCATCCAAACCATGACCTTGTCGAAGCTGCGCCGGGAGCTGGGCGGCGGTGTGGGCGCGAAGACCGGCGGCGGCGAGGCCCACGGCCTGGAGACGCTCACCAACTTCTTCGGCAGCAGCGACTGATCGCCGCTGACCCTAATCCACCCCTTCCCACTCGTCGCCGTAGTGGAAGGTGATCTCGTCTCCGACGCGGATGGTGCGTAGGGCGTAGAGCTCGGGTCCGTCGAAACCCGCATTGGGCTGCGAGCTGTGATTCAGGTAGCGGAGCTCGTTTTGGCCGTCGATGCCGCGCCAGACGCCGTCTCCGTCATCCACCCAGAGGACGTAGCGGGCGTCGGTCATCGTCGCCGGCCCCTCGTAGGAGCCGATGAAGGCCCCCTTGCGAATCTGTCGGCGGGCGAAGCAGCCCTTGCCGTGAATCGGGCTCGGCTTGGACTCGACCCACTGCGAGAGGTCGGGGCGCTGGCGGACTGATTGGGGCACGGTTTCCCAATTTAGCAGGCCGTCGGGCGCCCTTAGCGTGTCGGCGTCGTTCAGGCCGGGGCCGGATTCAGCCGGCGGAAATAGCGCTGCGCCGCGGCGGCGTCTGCCAGGATCTGGCCCTTGAGGGCTTCGGCCGAGGCGAAGGTGCGCTCGTCGCGCAACCGATGCAGGAAGCAGACCTGCAGGCGGCGGGGAGCGCTTCCGTTCAGCGGCGCCAGCAGGTGGGTCTCGACGGAGCGCTCGCTCGGACCGAAGGTGGGCCGGTAGCCCACGTTGGAGACAGCCGGCCAGGCGTGGCCCCTCTCCAGATCCAGGGCCTGGGTCACGTAAACCCCGTCCCTCGGCAGCAGCTCCGTGTCCGGAGCGATGTTGAGCGTGGGGACGGTGTGCCTCGCTCCGATGCCGCGACCCGCCACGACGTCGCCGCGGAGGCGAAAGGAGCGGCCCAAGAGCTTGCGTGCCAGACCGACCGAACCGGCGTCCACGGCTTCCCGCACACGGCTGCTGCTCACCAGCTCTCCTCCGATCTCCAGAGGCTCCACCGATTCCACGCCGAAGCCCAGCTCCAGCCCCAGAGACCGTAGGGTGGAGATGTCGCCGGCGTGCCGGGAGCCGAAGCGAAAATTCTCGCCCACCACCACCCAGCGCGCCTGCAAGCCGTCCACCAGCGCGCCACGCGCAAACTCTTCCGGAGACTGCCGCATCAGCTCTTGGTCGAAGCGCAGCACAACCGCCAGATCCAGGCCGATCTCCTCGAACAGGTCCAGCCGCTCGTCGATGGTCGTCATCACGCGCGGCGCCTGCTCGGGACGGATCACGCGCACCGGATGCGGGTCGAACGTCAGGGCCGCGGCCGCCCAGCCGTTGCGCCGGGCCTGCTCGATGGCGCGCTCCAGAATCAGGCGGTGCCCCTTGTGCACGCCGTCGAAGTTGCCGATCGTCACGGCGCACGGACCCAGCCCGCGCGGCGCCGGGCCGGAGCCCTGGATGAGCCGCTGCATCAGTCGCGCGCTCCCGAGGTCTCCACCACCAGGCCGTCGTAGGCCAGCTCGATCCCGTCCGGCAGCGCGGCGGTGGTCTCGGCGTGCGGCAGGTCGTGGCAGATGTGGGTGAAGTAGGCGCGCCGGGGCCGTATGCGGTCCACCCAGCCCAGCGCCTGGTCGACAGTGGAGTGCGAGGGATGCGGCTCCTTGCGCAAGGCGTCCACGAACAGCACGTCCAGGCCCTCGAGCAGCGGCAGCGTCTGTTCGGGAATGTCGGACATGTCCGTCAGGTAGGCGGCGGCGCCGAAGCGGTAGCCCAGAATCCTCTTGCGCCCATGCCAGATCGGCGCCGGGATGAACTCCAGCCCGAACAGCTCCAGCGGCTCCGCGCCCAGCGTATTGGCTTCCAGCCGCGGCAAACCGCCCGGATGCGTCTCGATCTCCTGGAAGGCGTAGGGGAACACCCGCTGCACAACCTCCAGCGTGTCCCGGTCGCCGTAGATTGGCAGCCGCTCAGTGCGTCCGTAGTTGAACGGGCGGATGTCATCCAGCCCCATGATGTGGTCCGAGTGGGCGTGGGTATAAAGGATGGCGTCGAGCGTCTTGAAGCCGGTTTCGAGCGCTTGCCGGCGGAAATCCGGCGTGGTGTCGATCACGATGTTGCGCAGTCGGCCGTCGGATTCGTAGCTCACCAGCAACGACGAGCGCTGACGACGGTCGCGGGGGTCGTCGGAATGGCAAACGGCGCACGGGCACCCGATCGTGGGTACCCCTACGCTGGTGCCTGAGCCGAGAACGGTCAGTCGAACGGGCCCGGAGATCGCCATCGCGCTCAGGCCGCGTCGCCCCGGGAGATCTCCTGGGAGCGCTGCACGAAGCGGAAGCGCAGCTCGGTGAGGGAGTTCTCCAGCAGGCGCTGCTCAGCGAGCTCCAGATTGCCCTTGGTCTTGGTCTGGAGTACGCCCAACATGTCGATGGCGTGCCTTGCCATCGGCAGGTCGGTGCGGTCAGGCCCGCCCGCAAAGCCGAGGCTCATCTCGGCCTGCATGATCAGGGAATAGACCAGCAGCTCGAAGGAGGCCGGCGGCGGAGGGGGCGCCGTCTGTGCTTGCGGCGGCTCCTCGGCCGGATCGCCGACCGCCTCTGCTACTGGGGAATCTTCGGCTGGAGCCGAAACCTCCTCCGGAGGCGGCGCTGCCGCAGCTTCGTCGAGCGGCTCTCCATCGGCGGAGAAGCGGCGCCGATCGCTGACCTTGAATTCCGAAGACTCGCTCATTCCTAGTATTTTAGTCGCGCCGCGCAAGGCGGAGGGCACCCCTTTGCCGCACAACGTCGAGGCGGCGGCTTCCGCCGGCCGACAGGATGCCGCCGGGGCGTAACTGTTTTTCGGGTATGAAAATCGTTTGGATGGCCAAGGGGCTTCGAGGGCCGGCGGCGGCCAACCGCGAACTGGCCGCGGACGCGATCATGTGACCGCGGCCCCGATCCGGCCCGTCTCTCCGACAGAAGTTATTTGTTGCGAGCAGGATGCGTCGCTATGGCGCAGGAATCGCCGGGCTGTCCGGCGCGGTCACCGCTTCGACCAGCATCAGGTCGACCAGGTTCCGGATATAGGAAGTCGAAACTCCGAAGTTGTTTACGTACACCGCAAACACCAGCTCCCGCCCGTTGAGCGCAGTGGCGTATCCGGCCAGCGCCGTCACGTGAGACAACGTGCCGGTCTTGGCGTGAATCCGGCCTCGCGCCGCCGTCTTGGAGAACCGCCAGTCCAGCGTGCCGTCTTCTCCGGCGATCGGCAGCGAGTCGACCCAGGCGGCGCGCGCCTCGGACCCGTACATCGCCCGCAGCAGCTTGACCGTGCCGGCTGGGCTCACCAAATTCTTGCGCGAAAGCCCCGAGCCGTCCTCGAGAAAGAACTCCCAGGGGCTCAAACCGCTCTCCTGCAGGAAGTCCCGCATCTCCTCGATGCCGGCGTCGACACTACCGACGTTGCGGCGCTGGTAGCCGACCTCGCGCAGCAGCATCTCGGCATGCAGATTCAGGCTGTCCTTGTTGAGCGCCTGCAGGATCGCTGCCAGCGACGCCGACTCCCGCGAAGCGATCTCCACGCCGCGCGGCGGAGCGGGCGGATTGGACTGCGCCTTCAAGTCCCCGACGTCGTAGGTCTCCACATAGCGGCCGCGCGCCGCGCCCTTCACCTTCACGCCTTCTTCCTCGAGCGCCCTATGCAGCGCCATGGCAGCGAACAGCGCCGGGTCATCCACAGCCACATTCATTTCCCGGCCGGGCGAGCGCTGCGAAATCTGACCCCATAGGTCCAAACGCCGCTGGCCGAAGTGCAACTGCATCTCCAGCCGCCGCGCCACGGTCTGGGACGGCGCCGTGCGAGTCAGGTTGCGCAGGTTGAAGTACTCCAGCGGCGGGGTGATCTTCAGCGCCGCCGGCTGGCCCGCCCCGCTTCCGGGACGCACGAGGATATCCATCGTGTTGTCATTGAAGGTCAACGCGCTCACGGGCGCGCCGTATCCCCACGAGACGTCTTCGAGCGACCATCCCGGCGGAAACGGCTCCCACACATAGCGGGTCGCGTCTCCCACCACGTCTCCCTCGACCGCCGTCACCCCGGCCGCCTTCGCGGCCCGGGCCAGTTCCCGCATGGGCTCCAGGCGATCCTCGCGGAACTCGATCTTCGGGTTGTAGGGCAAGTGCCGCGACGAAAGATTCGGGTCGCCGCCGCCTACCAGGACCAAGTCCCCTCGCAAGACCCCGTTGGAGAGCGCGCCGTCGGCCAGCAACTTCGTGCTGAACCGCATTTCCGGTCCGAGGCGACTCAGCGCCAGCGACGTCGCATAGACCTTCGCGTTCGAGGCCGGGACAAAGAGCTTGTCCTCGTCATGCGCAAACAGCGTTTCGCCGCTGTCCAGGTCGGCGATGAGCACGCCCCAGGTCGCCCGCTGCGCTGAAGGCCTTGCCAGGATCTCGTCCAGCCGCGCGGCGAGCGGAGCCGACGGGTCCTCTGCGGCCAGCAGGCCTGCCAAGCCGAGAAGGATCAACGCCGGAAGGGCGGACCGGAGCTTCGAACGGAACATGCCGCCTTTCCATGATAGTGCGCCGCGACGCCGACGGGGCGCCGTTGGTCGCACACGCGAAAGCGACCGGCAGCTCCGCGCTTCCCCGTTTGTTATTCTGTTGGGTTGAACGACGAAGGCTGTCGGCCTTCGGGGGGTTTCTATGTCCGGCCATTCCAAATGGCACACTATCAAGCATAAGAAGGCTGCGCTCGACTCCAAGCGCGGCAAGCTCTTTACGCGTCTGCTGCGCGAGATCCAGATGGCCGCCCGCGGGGGCGCCGATCCGGACTCCAACGCCCGCCTGCGCACGGCCGTGACGGCCGCCAAGGCGAAGAGCGTTCCGCAGGAGAACATCAAGCGCGCCATTCTGCGCGGCAGCGGAGGCCTCGAGGGCGAAAGCCTCGAAGAGATTTCCTTCGAGGGCTACGGGCCAGCCGGCGTCGCGGTCTTTGTCGAGACGGTCACGGACAATCGCAACCGCACGGTCAGCGAGGTCCGCCACATGTTCTCGAAGAACGGCGGCAACCTCGGCGAGAACGGCTGCGTGTCCTGGATGTTCGACCGCAAGAGCCTCATCGTCGTCTCCAAGGAGAAGGCCAAGGAAGAGCAGCTCTTCGAAGCCGTGCTCGGAGCCGGCGCCGAAGACATGCAAGACGACGGCGAGACCTGGTCGATCATCTCCGACTATACCCAGCACGACGCGGTGGTCGACGCCATCGACAAGCTGGGCGTCGAGACCGAATCGGCCGAGCTCACCCGCATTCCGCAGAACACCATCAAGGTCGAGGGCAAGCAGGCCGCCGCGGTTCTGCGCATGATCGAGGCCATCGAAGAGCACGACGACGTGCAAAGCGTGGCCGCGAACTTCGACATCGACGACGAAGAGATGGAAGCCCTCTCGGCTTGAGCCGATGCGGATCGTCGGCGTTGACTGCGGAGCGGAACGGACCGGCTACGGAGTCATCGACAGCGACGGTCGCCGCCATCGGCTCCAAACCCACGGCGTGATCCGGACCAGCGCCAAACAGCCGCTGGCAGAGCGGCTCCAGAAAATCTATACCCAGATCCGGTCGGTGCTGGAAACCTCCCAGCCCGACCGGATCGCCGTTGAGACGGTCTTCGCGGCCGTCAATCCGCGCAGCTCCCTGCTGCTGGCGCACGTACGCGGCGTGGTGCTGCTGGCCGGGGCCGAGCAAGGCGTCGCCGTGGCCGAGTACTCTCCGCTGGAGATCAAGACCAGCGTGGTCGGCTACGGCCGCGCCGACAAACGCCAGGTCCAGATGATGGTGGCCTCCCTGCTGGGCCTGCCGGCGATCGTCGAGCCGCACGACGCCTCCGACGCACTGGCCGCGGCTATCTGCGACGTGACACGCGCGGCGTTCGCCTCCAGAATGAGGGGCGGAGGGGTGAAGAGTGTCCGCTAGCCGAATCGCCTGTCTGGTTGTGCTGTGGGCCGGGTCCTGCCTGCCGGTCTCCGCCGCCCAGCTGTTCTTCTCGCGGGACTTTCCGGGCAGCTCACCGGCCTACTTCGATATCACCATCGAGGCGGACGGCGCCGCGGCCTACCGCGAGGCCCCGGACGAAGACCCGCTGAAGTTTCAGGTGGACGCCGCGACGGTAACGGAGCTGCTCAACCGCGCCGAAGCCGTAGAGGCTCTCGGGCCGTCAGTCGCCAGCAAGCGCAAAGTCGCCTTCACCGGCAACAAGGTTCTGCGGCTGTCGGACGACGGTCGGCAACAGGAGGCCAAGTTCATGTATTCGGAGAACCAGGACGCACAGTATGTTGTGTCCTGGTTCCTCAAAGCCGCCGAAACCATCGGGCACCGCATCAACCTGGAGCGCGCTGTTCGGTTCGACCGGCTGGGCGTGAATGACGCCCTCCTGCAGTTGCAGGGCGCCTTCGAGCGAGATCGCGTCGTCGCCGCCGATCAGCTCATTCCCGTGCTCGAGCAGATCACGGGCCAAGAGAAGATCCTCCACCTGGCCCGCTCCCGGGCTGCGGCGTTGCTCGAAAGGATTCAGGCCGCCGAGCCGGCGCCGGCTGCGCCTTAGGACTCGTCGCCGGTGAGATGCGCGTAGATCCGGTCCAGCTCATCCTGCGAGCTGTATTCGATCTCGATCTTGCCGCTTTGCCTGCCGCGCTGGATGAGGCGCACCCGCGTCCCCAGAGCACGCTCCAGCGTCTCGACGGCCGCTTCCACATTGGGATCGACAGGCTTGGGCTCGGGTTCCGGTACGGGTTGGAGCCGCTTGCGGACAAGCTCTTCGACCTGCCGCACGGAGAGACCTCGACGCAGAACTTCGTCAGCCACTTCCACCTGATCCGTTTCCTCGGACAGCGCCAGGAGCGCCCGGGCATGCCCCATCTGCAACTGTCCCTGCGCCACCAGCCTTTGGACCGACGCAGGCAGCTTGAGCAGCCGCAAGAGATTCGTAATGGTGGTCCGATTCTTTCCGGTGCGCTGGGCCAGCTCCTCGTGGCTGAGGCTGAGCTCGTGGGCCATCCGCTGCAGGGCCTGGGCCACTTCGATTGAGTTCAGATCCTCGCGCTGGATGTTCTCGATCAGAGCGATCTCCAGGACGCGGTCGTCCGCGATGTCGCGCACGACCGCCGGAACCTCCATGAGTCCGGCCGCCTGCGCGGCCCGCATGCGCCGCTCACCGGCGATCAGGAGGTACCGGTCACCGGCCGGGCGAACGATCAGGGGCTGGATCACGCCGTCGATGCGGATCGACTGCGCTAACTCCGCGATGGACTCCGCCGAGAACGTCTGGCGGGGCTGATCCGGATTCGCATCGATCAGTGCGAGCGAAAGCTGCCGGATGGTCTCGACGGACGGGTCGACCTCGATCGGCGACGGACCGGGCGCAGCGGCCGGCGCGGGCTTCTTTGTGGCCAGAAGGGCGTCGAGCCCGCGACCAAGGGCTTTCCTCTTCTGGGAGAGGGCGTTGGGTTCCTTCTTCATGGCGTCCCTGCTCTAGGCGCGCCCTTGGTGGGCAGTGCGCGATCCGGACCGCGCCAGAATTTCGCGCGCAAGGTTCAAGTAGCTCTCGGCGCCGCGTGAACGCAGGTCATACTGCATCACGGGCTTCCCGTGGCTCGGCGCCTCCGCCAGCCGGACGTTGCGGGGAATGACGGTCTGGAAGACGTCCTCTTGGAAGAACTCGCGGAGATCGGCTTCCACCTGGCGGGTCAGGGTCATGCGTTCGTCGAACATCGTCAGCAGCACTCCCTCGATGGAGAGGCCGGGATTGAGGCTCTGCTGAATGCTGTCCACCGTGTCCATCAGCGCGGAGATTCCTTCCAAGGCGAAATACTCGCATTGAATCGGGATCAAGACCGCGTCGGCGGCGGTCAGGGCGTTGATTGTCAGCAGATCGAGCGCCGGCGGACAGTCGAGCATGATGAAGTCATAGCGGTCTCGCAGCTTGGCCAACTGCTTCTTGAGCCGCTGTTCCCGGCCGTCGGCATCCACGAGCTCCACATTCGCGCCCGCGAGGTGACGGCTCGAAGGAATCAGGTGGAGCGAATCGAAGGCGGTCTCCAGGATGACGGCGTCCGGTTCGGCCCCCATCAGCAGATCGTAGACTCCCGGACGTTCCGCGTCCTGCGGAAACCCGAGCCCGGAGGTGGAATTGGCTTGCGGGTCGCAGTCTACAACGAGAACGCGACAATCCGCGGCGGCGAGTGAAGCCGAGAGATTGATGGCGGTTGTCGTCTTTCCGACGCCGCCTTTCTGGTTGGCAATGGCGATGATGCGACCCAAGGCGGCCCCCTGCGTCGGAATGAATGTCCGAATCGAGCCCCACTGTAGCACAGGGCGCGCAAGAGGTTTCACGTGGAACATTTCGCGCGGGCCTCGCCACGGAACCCGACGTTTCACGTGGAACGTCGGCGACCCACCACCAGGAAACGCGATTCCCCGCCCCGCAACTCCACGCTCTCGTCCCAGGCCCACTCCGCCCGGGCACGCGCGGCCTCGGCCCCCTCTTCGCTCACCCAAAGCCCCACGTTTCGACCGATCCGCGCCAAATCACCCAGCGCACCCGCCACGCTCACGGCCCGCATCCACACCCAGTCCGCCGACTCGCGGAACATCTCCGCCCGCACATCCCGAACCCGCACATTCCCCCATTCTCGCGACGCCTCCCGCAAGAAAACCGCTTTCTTGCCAACAGGCTCCAGCAGTGTCACCTGCTTGTCCGGGCAGGCAGCCGCCAGAGCCAAGCCCGGAAAGCCCGCGCCGGAACCGACATCCACCGCTGAACGCCACTCATCCGTTGCCGCAGCAAGAAAAGCCAGCGATTCCCCGAAGTGCCGACGCGCCGCCTCTTCCGGTTCAGCAACCCGCGTCAGATTCATCCGCCGGTTCCACTGCGTCAACAGACCGTAGTGCCCGACCATCCGCTCTACGGCCGCCTCATCCAGGGTTAAGCCCAAAGCCTGAATCTCCCCCGCCAACGCCGCTCGGAACCGGTCCTCAACGCTCGGCACGCGCCGCAGTCTCCAAGTGCATGTTCAGAATCGACACGGCCGCCGGCGTCACGCCCGGAATCCGGCCTGCCTGCGCCAGCGTCTCCGGGCGCACCCGCTCCATCTTCTCCACCATCTCGCGCGACAGTCCCGGAAGACCGGCGAACTGGAAGTCCGACGGTATCCGCCGCCTCTCCGCCTTCGCCAGCCGAGCCACATGGCGCTTCTGTTGCTCGTAGTAGCCCGCGTACTTCACCTCGGTCTCGACCGCTTTCCAGTCCGACGCCCGCAACTCCCCACGGGTCCCCTCGTCCATCAGCGGGATGACATCGTCGATCTCGACCTCCGGACTCCGCAAATAGCCCGCCAACGTCTGCCGTTGCTCCGGAACCCGGCCCAACGCGCCGAACAACCGCACGGCCTTCCCATCCTCCGGGGATGGCCGAAACTCCTCCAAGAACCGCCGCACCCGGCTCAAGCCCTCCCGCCGAGTCTCGAACCTCCGCCAGTCCGCATCGCCCACCAGTCCGGCCCCCCGCCCCGTCGGCGTGAGCCGCTGGTCCGCGTTGTCGATCCGCAGATGCAGGCGAAACTCCGCCCGCGAGGTGAACATCCGGTACGGCTCGTCCGTCCCCTTCGTCACCAGGTCATCGATCAAGATCCCGATGTACGCCTCGCTCCGCTCCAGGCGCACCGCCTCCCTACCCTGCACAAGGCGGGCCGCGTTGATCCCGGCCATCAAACCCTGCGCGGCAGCCTCCTCATACCCGGTCGTGCCGTTGATCTGACCTGCCAGGAACAGCCCCCGCACCCTCTTCGTCTCGAGCGAATGATCCAACTCGGTCGCGTCCACGGAGTCGTACTCGATCGCGTACCCCGGCCGAATCATCTCCGCCTCCTCCAGGCCCGGAATCGAAGCGACCATCGCAGTCTGTACGTCGATCGGCATGCTGGTCGATAGGCCGTTCACATACACCTCGTTCGTATCCAGCCCCTCCGGCTCCAGAAAGATCTGGTGGCGCTCTTTGTCGGCGAACTTGACGATCTTGTCCTCGATCGACGGGCAGTACCGCGGTCCGATCCCTTCAATCTGCCCACTATAGAGCGGGGACCGACTCACACTGTCCCGCAAGATCTTGTGCGTCTGTTCCGTGGTGTAGCCGATATGGCATTGAATCTGCTCGCGTTCGATCCTCTCCGTCCGGAACGAGAACGGCGTCGGCTCGGCGTCGCCCGGCTGCGGTTCGAACCACTCCCACCGGATCGTGCGGCCATCCAGCCGCGGCGGCGTGCCGGTCTTGAGCCGACCGCACCGAAAGCCAAGGCTCCGCAGCCGCTCCCCCAGCGGGATCGACGCTGGCTCCCCGCTCCGGCCCGCCGGATAGCGCGCCTCGCCAATGTGCACCAGCCCGTTCAAGAAAGTCCCCGTGGTCACTACCGCCGCCTGGCACTCGAGCACCCGCCCATCCATCAGGCGAACGCCGCGCAGCGTGCGCTCCGCCCCGGGGGACGACTCCAGCACGAAGTCCACCACCTCGGCCTGCTTGATCGTCAGATTCGGCTCCCGTTCCAGCAGCCGCCGCATCTCCACGCGGTAGAGCTTCTTGTCGCACTGCGCTCGGGGAGACCACACCGCCGGGCCCCGCCGCGTATTGAGCAGCCGAAACTGGATGCCGACCGCGTCGGTCACCACGCCCATCAAACCGCCCAGCGCGTCGATCTCCCGCACCAAGTGCCCCTTCGCGATACCGCCGACCGCCGGATTGCACGACATCTGCGCAATCAAATCCAAATTGAGCGTCGCAAGGGCCGTCCGCAGCCCCATCCTGGCCGCCGCCACCGCCGCCTCACAGCCGGCGTGTCCCGCGCCGACCACCACCACGTCAAACCGTTCGTTCGCCTGTATCCGCATCGCTGGAAGCCATTGACCCCGGGCTCACCTGTTATTCTAGGCTCTCTACCGGTCGTCGGGGCCCAGCGCCGCCCGAGCGGTCCGGCGCAGTCAACTCCATGAAAGCATTCGTTCTAGGGGCCGGGGGACGCGAACACGCGATCGCCTGGCGCCTGTCGCAGTCTCCCTCCATCGAGCGCGTCTACGCCGCCCCGGGAAACGCCGGCCTGGCCTTCGACCTCTCGTGCATCCCGGCGGACCTCACCGCCCCCCAGGAGTTGGCCGCCTTGGCCGAAACCCTCGACGTCGATTTCACCATCGTCGGCCCGGAAGCGCCCCTCGTCGCCGGCGTCGTCGACGCTTTCGAGGCCCGCGGCCTCCCCATCGTCGGCCCCTGCCGCTTCGCCGCTCAGCTCGAAGGCAGCAAGGTCTTCGCCAAGGACTTCTTCCAGAAGTACGGCATCCCCACCGCCCGTTCCCGCACCGTCGACTCGACGGATCAGCTCGCAGCCGCCGTCGACGAGATCGGCCCCGCCGTGGCCCTCAAGGCCGACGGCCTCGCCGCCGGCAAAGGCGTGATCCTGGCCCATAGCCGCGCCGAAGCCCTCGACGCCGGCCGCCTGCTCCTCTCGGGAGAGGCTGTGGGCGAGGCCGGGCGTCGGATTCTCGTGGAAGAGCTGCTCGTCGGGCGCGAAGTCAGCTTCATCGTGCTCACCGACGGCAAGCGACTCTTCGAGCTGCGACCCACCCAGGACCACAAGGCCGCCTATGACGGAGACCAGGGGCCTAATACCGGCGGGATGGGCGCCTACTGCGACGACTCCATCCTTGATCCGGACCTGCGCCAAGCTATCGTCGACACCATCATCCAGCCGGCGCTCGACGGCATGAAGTCCGAGGGCTCGGTCTTTCGGGGCTTCCTCTATGCCGGCCTCATGATCACCGCCGACGGTCCCAAGACGCTGGAATTCAATGTGCGACTTGGCGATCCCGAGACTCAGCCGTTGCTCTATCGTCTCGACGGCGACTTCGGAGAGCTGATGGCGTCGGCCGCCCGCCGCTCGCTCGACGCCTCGGTCGTCTCCTGGAAGCCAGGCGCTACGACCTGTGTCGTGATGGCCTCGGAAGGCTATCCCGGCGCCTACCCCAAAGGTCGCCCCATCAGCGGCATCGGCGACGCCGAGGCAACCGGCGCCAAGGTCTTTCACGCCGGCACGGCCTTCCGCAAAGGCCGCCTCGCCACCTCGGGAGGCCGCGTGCTCGGAGTCACCGCCGGCGGCGACACCCTCGAGGCCTCCCTGCAAGCCGCCTACGCCGCGGTCGAGTGCATCTCCTTCGAGGGCGCACACTACCGGCGCGACATCGGCCGCCGCCCGCGCGCCTAGGGCCCGCCCGCTCACCAAGCAGAGGAACCAACACGATGAAAGTAGGACTAATCGGCACCGGAGCCATTTCCCACAAACACGGCGACAGCTATCGCGAGCTCGGCTACGAGATCGTCGCCTGTTCCAATCGCGGCGAGCAGAAGGGACGGGAGTTCGCGGCCAAGTACGGCGCGGAGTTCCTGCCCGACTGGCGAGACCTAGTGGCCCGCGCAGACGTCGGCTACGTCGACGTCTGCACCTTCCCCGACTCCCACCTCGAAATCGTGCGCGAGTGCGCCGCCCGCGGCAAGAGCGTCCTGCTGCAAAAGCCCATGGACCTGACCCTCGACAACTGTCGAGAGATGATCCAACTCGCCGAGAAAGCCGACATTCGCCTCGGCGTCGTCAGCCAGCACCGCTTCGACGACTCCACGATCTTCCTCAAGAAGGCCATCGACGACGGCCGCCTCGGGACGATCCTACAAGCCGACGGCTACGTCAAGTGGCACCGGCCCCAGCCCTACTACGATCGTCCCGGCAAGGGGACCTGGGCGGTCGAGGGCGGCGGCGCCCTCATCAACCAGGGCATCCACACGGTCGACGTGCTCATGTACCTGGCCGGCCGCGTGGCGCAGGTGGCGGCCCAGTGGCAGCTCGCCGCCGCCCACCGCATGGAAGCCGAGGACGTCGTCAACGCGCTGGTGCGCTACCAGAGCGGAGCGACCGGCGTGATTCAGGCCGCCACGGCCTTCTGGCCCGGCTTTACCGAGCGCATCGAGATCCACGGGACCAAGGGCTCAGCCATCATCACCGGCGACCGGCTCACCACCTGGGCCGTCGAGGGCGATGACGGAGCCGACGCGCCCGTCGCCCAAGGCTCTGACGACTCCGGCGCTTCCGACCCGATGGCCATCCCCATCGAGAACCTCAAGCGCGGTTTCGCCGATTTCGCCCAGGCCGTCGAGAGCGGTCAGGCCCCCCTCATCACGGGCGAAGAGGGCTATCACGCCCTGGCTATCGTGCTCGGCGTCTATGAGGCCGCGCGCTCCGGTCAGGTTGTTAGCCTGACCTAAATTTTGCTAGGGCTTTCTTCTCGTCGCTGTTATACTCGACCCGCCGGCCCCGCCGGCGACTCCATGACGAGGAGAAAAGCCCATGCAAGGCCTGAAGCACCTGTTCGGTTATCGCGTCCGCGCCAAGGATGAGGATATCGGCAAGGTCGAAGACTTTTTCGTCGACGATAGATCCTGGTCGGTCCGCTACCTGCTGGTTCGTACCGGAGGCTACTTCTCCGGCGCCAGCGCCGTGGTCCCGGTCGAATGTCTGGGCTCCCCCGACACCGCCGGCCACGTGCTCCCGGTTCGGTTCGGCAAGGACCAGCTCGACGCCGTCGCCCAGCGCAACATCCAACCCGTCGCCGCTGAGATGAAAGCCCTTCTCAACGCCCTCTACGGCAAGTCCGACGATCGTAGAGACCGGGGCTTCATCCGCGTCGGCTGCCCCACCGCCGACGGCGCCGAGGACGCCTCCTCCCTGCGCAGCGTGCGGGAGGTGGCCGCCTATCAACTCGAGACGCGCGACGGCGCCTGCGGCCTCTGCACCGATTTCCTAGCCGACTTCGACGACTGGACCGTTCCCTACCTGGTGGTCAACACCAAGGAGTGGCGGCCTCACGGCCATGTCCTGGTGCCCACCACTTGGGTCACCGAGATCTGCTGGAAGGACATGGAGATCGAAGTGTCGGCGAGCCGCGACAAGATCCAGCACGCACAACGCTTCGACCCCGCGTCGCACGAGTTCCGACCCGGCGGCTCGGCTCGGCCGCTGCACAAGAGCGCCTAGCGTGATCCCAGGCGCCGGACGCCTCAGGCGTCCTTGCGCTTGTATTGCTCGATCTCCGGGCCGATCTTCCCCGCTCCGGTCCGGCTCAGCAGCGTCCGGATCTCCTCCTCGTCGAACGGTTTGGCCGTCTTGATCGTCGCCACGTTCTCTTCGAGTTGCTCGATCGTCTCGACCCCCGACACGATCACGTCCGGGTTCTGCGCCATGGCATAGCGCAGGCATTCTTCGATCGAAGCGATATTGTTGGCCGAGATGTGCCCAATGGCGTTGGTCTTCATCGCCAACAGCCCGTAGCCCGCCTCGCGCGCCCGCTGCATGATCGGCTTGAACGACAGGTAGTGCGGGTCGATCAGGTTCACCGGGTGCTGGATCGTCTCCCAACCGGCGTAGCCCTCGAACAGAGCCTTGTGCACAGCCGGGTCGTGGTGGCCCGTAAAGCCGATGTGCCGCACCTTGCCCTGCTCCTTGGCCTTCACGAAGGCTTCCAACGAGCCGCCCGGAGCAAAAATCCGCTCTACCTCATCCAGCCGCGAGACCTCATGGCATTGCCAAAGGTCCAGGTAGTCCGTCTTCATCCGCCGCAGCGTCTCTTCGAGCTGCTGCATCGCCTCCTGGGCCGTCCGCAGCTGCGCCTTGCTCATCAGCAAGGCCTTCTGGCGCTTCGAGGAGGAGCCGTTGAAGGCCGCGCCGTACGTCTTGTCACTCTCGCCCTCGTGGTACTTGTGGGCGGAGTCGAAGAAGTTCACGCCCAGGTCCAGCGCCCGGTCGATCATCCGCACGCCGTTCTCCTCGCCGTTCTTTCGCATGTGGAAGCCGCCCAGGCAGAAGTACGAGACCCGTAGCCCCGTCCTGCCCAGCGTATGCATCGGCATCGGAGCCGCTGCAGCCAGGCGAGCCGTGAGCGAAAGCCCCGCGGCGGTCAAAAACGTACGTCGTTGCATCGACATTTCGCGCTCAGAATACCACCCCCGCGCCCGCGCCGGGCCGTCTGGCGTATCCTGTCGTGCAAGATGCCGCGCCTTTCCCGCCGAGAGCTCTTCTCCTGTATCGCCGCCGCCGGAGTCGCCGAATCCGTCGCAGGCTCCTTCCGTCACGCCCTTTCCGCCACGCCCTCCTCCGCGCAGGCGATGAAGATCGCCAGCTTCGAGGTCATTCCCACCCGCGTCGGCATGCGCGAGAGCGTCCGCGAGGCCTGGATCTCGGCTTGGCGGCTGCAGAACCGCTTCCAGGAAGACTACGAGGTCACCGTGGTCAAGCTCACCTCCGACGAAGGGCTCGTCGGCGTCTGCAACGCAGCCATGCCCGCCGCGCGTGCGACGCAGCTCGCCAAGTCCATGGTCGGCCGCTCGCCCTGGGAGTATCTTCTCGACGACTCGATCGGCGGTCTCTTGATCGCCGTCTACGACCTCATCGGCCAAGCCTCCGGCCTGCCCGTCTCGCGCCTCTTCTCGCCCAAGCCCCAGGACAAGGTCATCCAGACCTGGTGGAGCCAGTGCTTCCCGCCGGACGTCATGGCGTCGGAAGCCAAGCGCGGCTACGACCTCGGCTACCGCGTCCACAAGGTCAAGGCGCGTCCCTGGGAGGATCCCATCGA
Source organism: Acidobacteriota bacterium (assembly GCA_016125275.1). Taxonomy (GTDB): domain Bacteria; phylum Acidobacteriota; class Terriglobia; order Bryobacterales; family UBA6623; genus RI-231. Next base: position 123,414 of record WGMB01000010.1, read on the forward strand.
GCAAGCCGCCGCCATTGCCGAGGCCGTTCCGCCGGACATGCGCGTCTGGGCCGACGCCAACGCCTGGTGGCGCACCGTCGGCCGCACCATGCACTTCGTCGAAGAGTTGGCCAATTTCGCGCACTACTTCGCCATCGAATCGCCCTTCCGCCGCGAGCACATCGACGGCTACCGCATGCTCAAGGGAACCAGCCCCCTCCAGGTCGCCGAGCACATGCCGTCCGACCCGATGCCCTTCGTCAACGAGCGCCTGCTGGTCGCCTTCGTCATCGGCGGACCCATCGGCCGGACCCTCGTGCAGCGCGCCCTAATGGCCGAGGTCACCGGCATCCCCCTGTGGGTCGAGCATTCCATCGAATGCGGCGTCAACAAGGTCTTCCAGGCCCACCAGTCCGCCGCCTTCCCCGGCATCGAGTACACCATCAGCATCGACCACGTCCTGGCCGACGACCTCATGAAGGAGGATTTCCCCGTGGAGAACGGCTTCTACTCGCCGCCGACGGGCCCGGGGCTGGGCGTCACCTTCGACATGGATGCGGTCGAACGATTCCGCGTGTGATCCTGGACCCAAACCGATGCCTGCTTCCTGGAACAACGACGCGGAGCTCTTCGACCTCTGCCGCCAAGAGCTCTTCACCGCCGTCGTCGGGGACGTCCTCGACAAGATCGGCTTTCAGCACCAGTTCCTGCCGCCCGCAATCCGCCCCTTGCGGGCCGACATGGTCGTGGTCGGGCGCGCCATGACCGTGCTCGAAGCCGATTGCTTCACCGAGTCCCACGGCAGCCGCAACCCGATCATGGACAAGCCGTTCGGCCTGATGCTCGAAGCCCTCGACGACCTGCAGACCGACGAGGTCTACGTCTGCGCCGGCGCCTCGCCGCGCTACGCGCTCTGGGGCGAGCTGATGAGCATTCGCGCGCAGAAGCTCGGCGCGGCCGGCGCGGTGATGGACGGCTATTCCCGCGACACCCACGGCATCCTCGAGCTCGACTTCCCGACCTTCTCCTACGGCCCCTACGCCCAGGACCAAGGCCCCCGCGGCAAGGTCATCGACTTCCGCTGCCCGCTGCAGATCGCCGGCGTGCACGTTCGCCCCGGCGACATGGTCTTCGGTGACGTGGACGGCGTCCTGGTGATTCCGCGCGAAGCCGAAGAGGAGGCCCTGGAGCAGGCCCTCGAGAAGGCGCGCGGCGAGAAGGCCGTGCGCAAGGCGATCGAGGCGGGCATGGGCGCCGCGGAGGCCTTCGCCAAGTTCGGGATCATGTAGCGCCAAGGAACTTGCCCCTTACAATCAAAACCGTGGCCGTCTCCACGACGATCTCAGTTGAGGACTTCGAGCGCCTCTCTCCGTCGGACGACCGGCGCCTAGAGCTCGTGAACGGGCGTATCGTGGAGTCGAGCTTCCCGCCGCCGATCCACAACCTCGTGGCGATGCACGTAGTGCGACTCCTAGGCGCCTTCGTCGATCTCCACCGCCTCGGTCTCGTTCTCCCCGCCCGGACCGGCTACATCTTGTCGCGGCAGCCGGCCACCGTCCGAGGTCCCGACATCTCTTTCTTGTCCGCCCGCCGATTGGCGTCTGTCGACCTACACCACAACATCGAAGGAGCCCCGGACTTGGCGGTGGAGGTCCTGAGTCCTTCCGATACCATTGCCGCGATGCGGACGAAACTTGAGCAGTACTTGGCGGCCGGAGCGACCGCCGTCTGGGTCTTGCACCCGAAGGCTCGGGAGGCCCAGGTCTTTGAGCCCGGCCCACGCCCTCGCCTCCTGATCGCGGAAGATACTCTCGCTTGTCAGGAGCTGCTGCCGGGCTTTTCGCTTCGGGTGGCCGAGCTGTTTCCGGCCGCGCGTTAGGCTAGGCAGGACGCCCAGGGGTTCGCCGGCCAATCAGCGCCCCCAGCCAGCTGGCAAGCTGTTCCCTTAGGTCCGCAGGCGTCTTCCAGAATAGATGCGGGTAGTGCTGGGTGTCGAAGTGGCAATCGGCCTTATGATCCTCTCGGCAAGTAAAGACGACCGGGCGACCGAGCGCCATTGCATACCCCGCTTCGAAGTAGACTCCCTGGCTGTGATGGGTCACGTCCGCGACGACAAACTCGGCGAGGGCGATCTCGGCGAGGATCTTGTCCTCATAGGCAGGATTGAGTTCTGGCTTGAACGATATCGCGACGAAAACTCGCCCTGACACAATCTCCTGCTCCCCTGGGCGCTCAAGCTCCGCCCAGCCATCGAGCGTCATCGCGACACTCCCTTCCCTTTTGGGAGGCTCGCCCAAGAAAGGCGTATAGGTAGTCCATCCCTTCGATTCCAGAAATCCCACAAAGACGTGCAACTCCTCTGGGGAAGTCGCCCCGATCGCAGGAAAATCGATATCCAGCTCGAGTTTCGCTTTGGAGCCGATTCCCTCGCAGCGGGAGGCCAATAGCTCCAGGAGCAGGCGTGCCTTTGTGGCAACCGGCAACGGCTGACGTTCGGTGAGGGGACCGATCTGGCTTGAATCTAGCTGTAGCAGCCTGCCATGATCCGACGCTCGCCGCGTCGCCACACTGAGTCGACCTTGCCCCCCTTTATCCAGTCGGCCGGGCAAATTCCACGCAGTGCCGGTGATGCCGAAATCGCCACAGCGTCTGCATGAAATGCGAAACGCGTCACGACCGCCGTCCTTTTGGACAGTCGCAGCGAGGCTGCAGATCGGACACTTGGAGCCGCTACTCATCGTCCTTTGATCGTCGGGCAGCTTACCAGAGTACCCCCTCCCATGGGCCAGCGTCGCCGCCGAGCTCGCCCCTGAATCCGCACCAGGGGGTACGTTATACTCAACCCTCTATGAGCGAAACCCCGAAGTTCCCCAACTACATCAATGGCGAGTGGGTCGCCGCCGAAAAGACGTACGAAAACCGCAACCCGGCGGACACCAGCGATGTCGTCGGGATCTTCTCCAAGGCATCCGCGGCCGATGTGACCGCCGCCGCCAACGCCGCCCACGAGGCCTTCGCCGGTTGGGCCGGCCTGCCCGGACCGGCCCGCGGCAACTACCTGTTCAAGGTCGCCGACCTGCTCGAGAAGCAGCTCGACTCCCTGGCCCGCGAAATGACGCGCGAGGAAGGCAAGACCTTTCCCGAAGCCAAGGGCGAGACCATGCGCTCGATCAACATCTTCCGCTACTTCGGCGGCGAGGGCTCGCGCCAGGCCGGCGTGCTGGCCCCCTCCGAGCGGCCCCGCGTCTTCATGTGGGCCGAGCGTAAGGCCCTCGGCGTGGTCAGCCTCATCAACCCCTGGAACTTCCCCTCGGCCATCCCGGCTTGGAAGCTCGCCCCGGCGCTCATCTCCGGCAATACCGTTCTGCTCAAGCCCGCCTCGGCCGCCCCGCTATCGTCGTGGCGCATCATCGAGGCCTGCCACAACGCCGGCATCCCCAAGGGCGTCGTTAACTTCCTCTCCGGCTCGGGCGGCGAGGTCGGCGACGCGATGGTCGACAACGAGCACGTCAAGGCGGTTTCCTTCACCGGCTCCTGCGAGGTGGGCTACGCTCTCCACGAGCGCGCCTCCAAGCGCCGCATCCGCATCCAGCTCGAGATGGGCGGCAAGAACCCGACCATCGTGCTGGCTGACGCCGACATGGCCTCCGCCGTCGCCAACTCGCTCAACGCGGCCATGTTCTCCACCGGCCAGAAGTGCACCGCCACCAGCCGCATCATCGTCGAGGAGTCCATCTACGACGAGTTCGCCGCCAAGTTCATCGCCGAAACCAAGAAGCTCAAGGTCGGCAACGGCCTCGCCGAGGGCGTCCACATCGGTCCCGCCATCGACAAGGGCCAGCTCGACGTCGACGCCAATTACTGCAAGATCGCCGAGGAAGAAGGCGCCACCATCGCCTGCGGCGGCAAGGTCCTCTCCGACGGCGACTACGCCAAGGGCTACTTCTTCGAGCCCACCGTCATCACCAACGTCACCAACGACATGCGGATCGCGCGCGAGGAAGTCTTCGGACCCGTCGCCGCCCTCATCAAGGCCAAGGACTTCGATGACGCCATGGCGATCGCCAACGACACCGAGTTCGGCCTCTCGGCCTCGGTCCAAACGCAGGACGTCGGCCGCGTGTTCGAGTTCATCAAGGGCATCCAGGCGGGTCTGGTGACCGTCAACCTGCCCAGCGCCGGCGTCGAGTACCAGTTGCCCTTCGGCGGAACCAAGGGCTCCAGCTTCGGTCCCAAGGAGCAAGGCCCCGCCGCGCTGGAATTCTACTCCGACTACAAAACGGTCTACCTGAAGTACTAGAATCTCGGGAGCCGTGGACCCCGAACCGTGAACCGCTCGTTCGCGGCGGCGGTTCACGGCTCACGGTCTACGGTTCCCGATCATGAAGCTCACCCAACTGCGCAACTCCGACGGCAGCCTCGTCGCCGCCATCGTCGAAGACGGCCGCTACCGCCTCATTCCCAATCAGACGACGGCCTCCCTGATCGTCCAGGCGGAAGCCTCCGGCAAGTCCCTGCCCCAAGTCGCCCAATCGCTGGCCTCCGACCAGGTCGTCGACGGCGAGCCGGCGATCCCGGTCCTGCCGGTCGAGGTCTGGGCCTGCGGCTGCACCTACGCGCCCTCGGCCGAGTTCCGTGACGGCGAAACCGGCACGCGCGAGGGGATGTACGCCTACGTGCACAACCTCGAGCACCGCCCCGAGCTCTTCGAGAAGGGCGGCTCTCGCGTCTGCGTCGGCCCGGGCGAAGGCATCGGCATTCGCAAGGACTCCAAGTTCACCGCCCCGGAACCCGAGATGACCCTCATCGTGGACGGCTCCGGAACCATCCACGGCGTCACCCTCGGCAACGACGTCTCGGCCTGGGACATCGAGCGGGAGAACGCGCTCTACCTGCCCCAGTCCAAGATCTTCGACCGTTGCTGCGCCCTGGGCCCCTATCTCGTCACCATGGATGAGATCGCCGACCCCTATGACCTGCTGATGACCTGTACGGTCACCCGCGGCGACCGCACCACGTTCTCCGGCTCCTGCTCCACGGCCAAGCTCCGTCGCAAGCTCGAGGATCTCGTCGGCTACCTGCTGCGGTCCAACACCGTGCCCACGCCCGTCGCTCTCATGACCGGCACCGGCATCATCGTCACCGAAGACGCCGCCCTCCAGCCCGGCGACGTCACCACCATCGAGATTCCCCAGCTCGGCCGCCTCAGCAACCCGGCCGTCCACGTCTGAGCCGCCGGAGCCCCATGAGCTACTCCCACGCGAGCTCCGAACCCATCGCCGAAGCCGAGGCTTGGCCTGTCGGCGCGGAGGAAGAAGACGACCTCCGCGAGCCCCGGCTCCTGCAGCTCTATCTCGACTCCGACGCCCGCTATCGCTGGTACGAGGAGGACGAGGCCAGCGAATTCGCCTCCCGGAACCTGCTCGAGGCCATCGAAGCCGCCGAGGACGCCTGGGACGGCTTCCAGCTCGTGGAGTTCCGCGGAACCGCCGTCGATCCCGCCACGACCATACCCGACGCCTACGCCGTCGACGAGCTCGAAACGCTCGACGAGTCCTGAAAGCAAGAGGCCGCCGGCGCGAATCGCTGGCGGCCTCTTCCCTTCCCTCGCTGTTCTCCGCTCTACGGCGCCGCCGCCACCGGCAGCGTCACCTGCTGGCTGTCCGCGCCGCCCATCGTAAGCACCAACACGTGGTCGCCGGCGCTGGTCCCTTGCGCCACCACGAAGTTGATCTGATTCGCCGTGATCAGCCCCGGGGCGTAGAAGCTGCCCAGGTTCTGCTGCTCCACGCCGTCCAGCTTCACCGTCGCGCCCGCGGTGGTGTACGGCAGCGGGCTGCTCGGCCCCGGCGTGTTCGTCGCAACGGACGGGCTCAGCGGTCCGCCGCCGGTAAAGTACATCTGCACCACCTCGCCCGGAACCGGCCGGTTCGTCGGAGTGATCACCGAATAATCCTGGCGAAGGGCCGCGGCGATGCGTTGGCCGCCCACCGTGATCTCGAACACGCCCGGTTGCACCGAGTTGATCGGGACGTTCTGTATCACCGCCTTCTTGCCGTTGTTGTCGATCTCCACCGTCGCAGCCCCGTTGGCCGTTCCGAACGGCACCTGCAGGTTGATCTGCTGGCGGCTCACGAAGATCAGCGGAGCCGGCGTCCCGTTGACGCTCACCTTCACGCCGGCCAGATCCGTCGGGAACGGCGCCACGGACGCCGCCACAGGGTCGGCGCTATCCGCCAGCAGGTCGCCGAAGATCGAGCCCGCCCCGCCCGGCGTCCAGCCGGATGCGAAGCTCGCCCCATTCACGAAGCCCGCCGCGGTCGCTTGCGGATTCTGCGACCCGCCGTTGAGTGCAAACACCACCGTCTGGCCGACCGCGATGGCGCGCACCTGCACCAACGGGCCGGCGCCCTGCTCCACGCCTTCCTGCTCGAGCCCGGCCCCGGTCACGCGCACCCGTGCGTAGGAGATCCCTACGTTGTCGGTCGACGACGTGCTGCCGGTAATCTGGCCCGGCCCGCTCACGACCTCCCACTGCACCGGTACGCCGCCCACGCCGAAGCCGGTGGTGCCCAGCGCCTGCACCACCAGCGGCTGCGGCGTCGCCTGGCCCACCGGCACGGCCTGCGCGTCTCCGGACCGCAAGCGCAGCTCGGTCGCGGGCAGATTCACGGCCAGGTCAAACGTGGCGGACACGTCGCCCGACTGCACCACCACCTCCAGCGGCCCGCCGTAGTTGCCCAGCGTGGCCAGCGCGGAGACCCTTCCGGAGCCGTCGCTGATGTTGATGATGTTGCGCAGGCTCGCAGCGTACGGCGGCCGCACGCTGTAGCTCACCTGCTGCCCGCTGATCGCCTTGTCGCAGGCGTCCGAAGCCACCGCTACCAGGGCGTTGGCATTCAGCGGCTGGCCCGGCGCGCCGCTCTGGTTGTCGCCCCGAATCTTCGTCAGTTTGGCGAACGGCCCCGGTTCCACGGTCACGTCGAAGTCCGCTAACTGCTCGCCGGCCCGCAATCCCACGTTCACAGCGAACGACAACAGGCTGCAGCCCAGCACAACCGTCGTCTCCGCCTCTCCTTGCGAGTCGGTCTCAACCACCGCCGGCTTGAACGTGATGGGCCCGTCGGACGAAAAATAGACCGTCTCCCCAGGCACGGCCATCCCGCCGATGCCGCTCACCGCGCGCACCTTCAAGAATCCGATCAGCTCCACCCCGGGAGGTCCGCTGGTAAACTCCGGCGAGACCAGCTCGATCGTGGAAGCGTTGCCGGCCACGAACTGCGCGATGTTGATGGTGAACGGCTTCGGCAGAGTCACGCCGAAGTCCGACACCTGAATCGTCGCCTTCGCCGTCTGGCCAAAGATCGACCCGGCCTTGCAGTTGATCACCGCGTGGCCCTCGTTGTTGGTGATCGCGTTGGTCGGGCAGGTGATCAGCACCGGCTGCGACTGCGGGCTGGTCGAAATGTTCAGCGTCGTCTTCGCCCGCGGCGCTCCGTCGCGGTAGCTCACCACCTCCACCGAGAACGGCTGGCCTTGCCCCACCGTCTGGTTGTCGCCCGCCACCTTGCTCAAGCCCGTCGGGCGAACCGCCGTCGGGTCGATCGACACCGCGAACCTCACGTTGTTCCCCAACGGATCGGTGAAGTCGATCTCGAGCGTCGTCCGCACCAGCAGATCGGCGGCCGTGCAAGTCATCGTCGCCATACCGTCCGCGCCTGTTGTCACCGTCCGCGGACAATCGGCCAAACGGTTGTTCGGGTTCGGGTCATCCGGCGTGAGCGTCACCGTCAGCGGCACGTTCGCCGCCGGCAGCCGGTTGCGGCTGGCCTGCACCGTCACGCTGAACTGGTCGCCCGTGGGCACGCTCGCCCCGTCGCCGTCGATCTTCGCCAACCCCTCGAACGACGTCGGCACGACGGCCGACAAGCTGAAAATCGGCGCCGTCCGGCCCGCCGCATCGCTGATCGTCACCTGGATCGCCCGCGCGCTCGTCACGGCTCCCAAGGTGCAGTCCAACGTGGCTTGCCCGTCCGAGCCCGTCACGCCCGGCAGGCAGCTCACCGTCGGCGAAGTCGGGAACACGTTGCTCACGAACACCGGGATGTTCGACTGCCCGGCGTCGCCGTCCGCAGCCTTCACCACGATCTGGAACCGCGTCTCGCCCGCAATCACTTGGTTGTTCGGCGTCACCAGCGTCAACGAGCCGACCTGCCGCACCACCGGATCGACCAGCGCCAGCGCCGTCGCCTCGTCGGTCAAAGCGGCCGTATAGACCTCCGCGCCCGTCTCGGTGTCGGTCGCCCGCAGCTCCTGGCCGCCGGCCGCGTACAGCGCCGCGCCGTCGCGGCTCACCGCCCAAAGCCCCGCCGCGTCGGCGCCGGCGATCGCTCGCACTGCCTCGCCCTGGTTCAGACGGCCGGTCTCGAGCGTCCCTTCGCGGTACAGAAAGTAGCGGCCGGAATCCGTCACCGCCAAGCCCGTCTGCGGCGTCGCGCCCGGAACGCCCTGCAGCGCACGCCCGGGCGAGCTCGCCCCCTGCGTCGACGCGCTCACCAGCCACGGATTGGCCCCGGCCAGGGACCGCAACGCCGCCCCGGACTCTACTTGAAAGGCCTCCGTGTCAAACACTTCCGGGTCATACAAGCCCTGTTCGGCCACGCTCAGCGCGCGGGCCCCGTTGGGCGACAACGCCCAGGCCTCCATGCGGGCCGGCATGGTCAGGATGCGGGGGCTCAGCGCCGCGGTCCCCAGGTCGATGGCCCGCGCCACGGCCGCGGCGGCTCCAAAGACGTACGCCGTCCGCCCATCCCGCGAGAACGCGACGCCCGCCACCGGAAAGCCCGGCTCCAGCACGGACAACACCCGGTCCTGCGTGGTGTCGATCACCGTCACGCTCTGCCGGCCGGCAGCCACCAGGCGGGTTCCGTCCGGCGACAACGCCGCTGCGCCCGGCGCCGCCGGAATCAGCGACGAAAAAGCAATCGCCCCGACGCGCTCGTAGCGCCCATTGAAGATCGTGGCCTCCGACGGGCTCACCACGTAGATTTTCGACACGCCTTGCGAGTCGCCTTGACCCGGCAAAGCCACGGCCTGGAAGGCGCCGCCCGGCGCCGTCAGCGTGGTGATCAAGCTTCCATCCGCGGGATTACGGACCTCGATCGAACCCCGGTCGCCGTAGAACACGAACAGGCGACCCGAAGCGGCGGACGCGGCGGAAGCCACGGAACTGGCTACAAGAAGAGCTGGGAGGAGGAAACGAAGACAGGAGAACATAGAGCGACTCGGCCTAACACAGAACGGGGCGCGCCGCCGCCATTGCGGCGTACCTCGATCGTAGCAGCGCACGCACCGAGGCTCAACGCACTCGAATTGTTGGGCTTACGAGTTGCAATCGGGAAACCGTTCCGCGCCGCGCCGCGAAACGGCCCATCCTAGCCGGCAGCCGTCAGCGCCAGCTCGGCCACGCGATGGTTGTGATAGACCGGCTGCTGGTAGGCCGAGACCTTGCCGGCCACCAAGTTCTGCTCGATCTCGCGCATCCCGTCCACCAGCGTCACGCGGGACTGGAAGGCCAGCCGGCGCGAGATCTTATCGAAGCAAACCCGGTAGTTGCGGGCGTCGGGCCGCTGCTCTTCCACCACCTGCACGCTCGGGCGGATCCTCCGCAGCGCCTCGCCCACGTCGTTGAGGCGGTGGTTCATCCGGTCGTCGCCCACGTTGAAGATCTCACCGCTCACGGCCCGCAGCGGCGCGTCGAGCACCGCCTGAAAAGCCCGCGAGATGTCCACGATGTGCACGAACGGCCGCCACTGCTCGCCGTTGTAGATCACGGCTTGGTTCTCGAAGTGCGCCTTCGCCGTCAGCAGGTTCACCACCAAGTCGAACCGCGGCCGGTAGGACCAGCCGAACGCCGTCCCGATCCGCAGCACCGTTGGGTGAAAGTCCGACCCGCGCCGCGACAGCAGCATGTTCTCGGCGTCGATCTTCGTCGTGGCGTACAGCGACACCGGATTCAACGCCGACGTCTCGCTCACCACCTGATCCGCGCTGCCGTAGACCGAACAGGTCGAGGCGAACACGAACCGCGGCACGCCGAGACCCTTACACACCCGCGCCGCCAGCTCCACGCCGTGGTAGTTGATCGCCACCGTGTCCTTCTCATGCAGAGCGCACGCCGCGTCGCCCACCAGCGCCGCCAGGTGCACGACAGCGTCGGCCCCGCGCACCGCCTTGAGCAGCAGATCGATGTCCCGGAAGTCGCCCTCGAACAGCGTGAACCGCGGATTCTGGCGGATCTCCTCGATCGCCGCTCCGCCGAAGCTCAGCCGATCCAGCACCCTCACGCTATGGCCGGCCGCCAGCAGCCGCCGGCAAAGGATGCTGCCGATATATCCCGCTCCGCCGATCACGGCGACCGAGCGCTCTTCGGCGCCCAGACGCAGCGGCAGAATCTTGGGCGACAGGGCGCGCGTAACGAAGTTTGCCATCTTCCTCGAAGTCCTACCGGTCGATCGGCCGTTCTTTCAGACCGCTTTAGCCCACTGACGGCGCCCGGACGACCACCCCGGACCCGCCCGCGACCCACTCGCTGGTCACTGCCCGCAAGCGTCGGAACAGCTCGTTGCGCCGCCGCTGCAACGCAGCGTCGCGAAAGTCCCTGGCCCGCTCCAAGTTGCGCGCCCCGGCCATGGCGCGGCGCTCCGGCGAGACCGCAAACGCCTCGATCCCCTGCGCCAAAGCCTCGGCGTCGTTGGCCGGCGCCAGGTCCTCCGCCGGCAGGACTTCCGGAATCCCGCCCACACTCGTCGCAATCGCCGGAAGACCCCTCGCCATCGCCTCCAGCAGCGCTCTGGGCAGGCCCTCCTGCCGCGAGGCCAGCACGAACACGTCCGCCCGGTCGAGCTCCGCCCTTACGCCCGCCCCCGCCGGCAGCGCGCCCAGAAACTCCACCCGGTCCTGCAGCCCCAATTCCTCCGCTCGGTCCTCCAGCCGGCCCCGGTAGCGACCTTGCCCTACCAGCGCCAGCTCTAGGTCCAGGCCCCTACCCCGGCACACAGCCAACGCCTCTAGCAGCACGTCCTGGCCCTTGTAGAGGTGCTCCATCGAGCCCACGCACACCAACTGCAGCGGCCTCCCGCCTCGGTTTGCCGGTCGGGAGCGCTCCACGAACGCCTCGTCCGGTAGCTCCACGCTGGAGTAGTGCGTCGTCGGAGAACCCTCGCGCGTCGGATACCGCCGCTGCAAAGCCGCCTCGGTCACGTATCCCGTCATCGCCGCAGCTTGGCAGACCCGCCGCAGGTCCCTCGTTTGGGCCCATCGCAAGTAGGGCCGCAGCGGATGCCTGACTGCGCCGGGGGACCAAGCCTCGTAGGGATCACCCACCACCTCGGCCGCGAACGGACGCCCTCCGAGCTGCGCCAGCGCCAGCGTCGCCAGGTTCGACGGCGCCCGCAGAACCACCGCCGCCTCCGCGTGCGACCGTAGCGCCTCCCGCAGCGACCGCAGCGCCTCCCCGCGCCGCAGCAAGTACTCGGCTCCGCCCACCCAATGCGGAGCCGGCAGAAACTCCACGCCCGGCCCGTCAGCGCGCCGCCACTCCGCCTCCTCTACCTCGACGCGCCGCGTCCGGGCCAGCACCAGAGCTCGGTCGAACTCCTCCAGATAACGCCGAAAGAAGCTCTGAGAAAACGGCCCGTCCGTCCAGACCCGCCCATCCGGCGTGGCCGCGAAGCGGTGCTCGAGGATGATCAGGACCTCCATCGCGGCGCCTCGCCTAGCGCTGCAGGCCGCGGTAGCCCCGCAGCAGCGCTTCATCGGGCAAGGCGCTCTCCGCCTTCGCCCCCAGAAAGTAGTAGGCCGAGGCGAAATCGTAGGCGCCCGGCCGCGCCAGCAGCCAGCCGTCGAGGTGTTTGAGCCAGAACCCGCTGAGCCGCGCCGCCAGCGTCGCCGCCAACCGCCCCCTGCGGGTCCGGGCCCAGCTCAGCACGAAGCCCTGCCAAGCCCACGCCAAAGCCGACCCAGGCCCCGAGGCCGGCCCCGACTCAATCTCTTCGAACTGCCGAAACAGCCGGCGATGACCCAAGTGCGTGAATCGAGTGAAGTCATGCGCGCCCGCGTGGACATGCTGCAGGAACGGCGTCTCGGCGTACACCACACCGCCGGGGCGCAGCACCCTGTGCACCTCGGCGACAGCCCGCACGGGGTCGAGCACATGCTCCAGCACGGCCTGCAGCACCACGCCGTCAAAGCTGCCGTCCTCAAAGGGGATCTGATGGATGTCAGCCAGTAGCGCGGTGCGGCTGGTCCAGCGGATGTCGCTTTCGAGCCACTCCAGCCCCGGATCCTTCAGCGCGGCGGCCATGCCTTCGCCGCCCTCGCCGCATCCCATCGCCAGCAGGCGCGGCCGATCGGACAGCGTCCGGGCAGCGGCCACGAAACCCTCGAAGTTGCGCGCCGAGCGTGGATTGCCCGTGAGTCTTGGAAGGCGCCTCGCCAGCCGGCTCGCCCAGCCGCCGCCCGCTTCGTGGACAGCCGCCGTCTCGCGCGCCGACCCCGCCAGCGGACCCGCCGGGTCCAGCAGGGCCGGCCGGCCGCCGCGCGCCGCATAGCGCCGCTCGCAGTCGAGGCAAACCGCGCCGTCGCTCGACAAGCTCAACGCGCCGCGGCAGCACGGGCAGCAGAGCCCTCGCAGCGCCCCGGGGAGAGCGCTCTTCTCCGCCGCCATCGCCAACCCCATCCTATGGGCTTGGATCGGCGGAACGATCTTCGGGATTTAGCGCGACATCCGGCGCGACGACTCGGCTCTAATGCGTGCTGAGCTCGCGAGCCCACTCACGGTTGGCGTTGTACCACTCCACCGTCTTGCGGATGCCCTCTTCGTGCAGCGTCCGCGGCGACCACCCCAGCAGCTCTCGCGCCTTCGAGATGTCCGCCCAGGTGCGCTGCACGTCCGCCCGGTGCATCGGCCGAAAGTCGATCTGGGCCTCTTTGCCGACCAGCTTCTCCACCAGCGACAAGGCGTCCCGCAGCACCACCGGCTCGTCTGAGCCCAGGTTGATCACCTCGTAGCCCAGCGGCTTGAGCCCCGCCACCGTGCCCCGCGCGATGTCATCCACAAAGGTGAAGTCCCGCGACTGCTGGCCGTCGCCGTAGATCAGCACCGGCCGGTCCTCGCTCACCCATTGCACGAACCGGAACAGGCTCATGTCCGGCCGCCCCGCCGGCCCGTAGACCGTGAAGTAGCGGAACACCGTCACGTCGATGCCGAACAGGTAGTGATACGTGTGGCAGAGCGCCTCGGCCGCCTTCTTCGACGCCGCGTACGGCGAGATCGGCTTGTTCGTGTCGGCGTCTTCCGAGTACGGAATCGGGTTGTGCGTACCGTACAGGCTCGACGTCGAGGCCAGCACGAACTTACCCACGCCGTGGTCCTTGCAAAGCTCCAGCAGGTTCAGCGTGCCCGTCGTGTTGGTATCGATGTAGACCCAGGGGTTCTCGACGCTCTGGCGCACGCCCGCGCGAGCCGCCAGATTGATCACGCCGTCGAACGGCCCCTGCTCGGCGAACAGCCGCGCCAGCCCCTCCCGGTCTCCCAGATCCAGCCGCTCGAAGCGGAACCCCTCGCGGCTCTGCAAATCCTTGAGCCGCCACTCCTTGAGCCGAACGTCATAGGCGTCGTTGAGATTGTCCAGCCCCGACACCGTGTCGCCCCGATCGAGCAGAATCGCGATGACGCGCGACGCGATGAAGCCGGCGGCGCCGGTGACCAGATAATTACCCATGTCTTCGTTCGTTCGACTCCCGCTCTTATAGGCGGACGATCTTGTCGCTCTCGACGCCGCGCAGAGCGTTGCGCGAATCCACGATCAACTTCGAGCGCTCCAGCAGCGCCGGGTAGTCGATGCTGCGGTGGTCGGTGATGATCGCCACGCAATCGGCGGCGTCCACGCACTCCTCCAGCGGCGAAGCGTCCATCGTACCGGACTCGAGCTTCACGGTCGACACATACGGGTCGCTGTAGGTGACCTTGGCGCCCAACCGCTCGAGCAATCCGATGATGTCCAGCGCCGGAGATTCCCGCACATCCGAGATGTCGCGCTTGTAGGCCACGCCCACCAAGTGCACGTGCGAGCCCTTGACGGCCTTCTCTCGATCGTTGAGCGCCGCCTGGATCTTGCTCACGATGAACGCCGGCATCCCGCCGTTGATCTCCGAGGCGAGCTGGATGAAGCGCGGCTCATAGCCGATCTGCTTGATCTTCCAAGACAAATAGTGCGGATCGACCGGGATGCAGTGGCCGCCCAAGCCCGGGCCCGGGTAGAACGGCATGAACCCGAACGGCTTGGTGGCCGCTGACTCGATCACTTCCCACACGTTGATGCCCATGTGGTGGCACATGATGGCCATCTCGTTCGCCAACCCGATGTTGATCATCCGGAAGGTGTTCTCGAGCAGCTTCACCATCTCGGCCACGCGCGGCGAGCTCACCGGCACCACCGTGTCCATGACCTTGCCGTAGTAGGCGCAACCCAGCTCGGTGCAGGCCTCGGTCACGCCGCCGATCACCTTGGGGATCTGCCGCGTCCCGAAGCGCTCGTTGCCGGGATCGACCCGCTCGGGCGAGAAGCACAGGAAGAAGTCCTCGCCCACCCGCATCCCCGAGCGCTCGAGCACCGGCAGAATCGCTTCCTCGGTCGTGCCGGGATAGGTCGTCGACTCCAGGATCACCAGCGTCCCCGGCTGCATATTCGCCGCCAGGGTCTCGGCCGAATCCATCACGTAGCTCAAGTCAGGGTCGCGCGTCTTCCGCAACGGCGTCGGCACGCAGATGCTCACGGCGTTGCAGCCGGCCAGCGCCGACTCATCCACCGTCGCCCGCAGCTTGCCGGCCTGGATGAGGGTCTGAAACTCCTCATCATTGACGTCCGGGATGTAGCACTCGCCGCGCTCGATGGCCGCGACCTTGTCGCCGGCCCGGTCCAGGCCCACCACGGAGTACCCGCTCCGGCCCAGCTCCACCGCCAGCGGCAGGCCTACGTAACCTAGGCCCATCACGCCGGCCTGCAAGGAGCCGTTCTCGATGCGCTCGCGCAGCCGCTCGCGCCTCGAACCGGTCTGGGATTCCCCCGTCTGAGATTCGACTATGGCCATAATTCGTGCTTCCGGTTCCAGATTCGACGACTGAAATTCTTATCGTACCCTAGCGGCTCGCTCCACACCCCCTAGGACTTCGCCCGGCGCCGACCGTCTATAATGAGCGCCTATGGCCGACGTGGCGACGACCAAACAGGACCGGCTCTTCGCGCTTCTCTCCGAGCTCGGCGAGGCCATCGTCGCCTTCTCCGGCGGAACCGATTCGGCCTACTTGGCCTGGGCCGCTCACCGCGTCCTCGGCGACAAAGCCGTCGCCGTCACCGCCGACTCGGCCTCCATTCCGACCTCGCACAAGCGCGACGCCGAGGACTTCGTGCGGCGCTTCGGCATCCGCCATCACTACGTCGACACCCACGAGTTCGAGAACCCCGACTACGTCCGCAACGACTCCAACCGCTGCTTCCACTGCAAGGACGAGCTCTTCACGCGCCTGGCCGACGAGGGCAAGCGGCTCGGCGTCTCGACCATCGTCTACGGCGTCAACCAAGACGACACCGGCGACTTCCGCCCAGGCCATCGCGCCGCCCGCGAGCACAGCGTCCGCGCTCCGCTGCTCGAGGCCGGTTTGACCAAGGCCGAGATCCGCGAGCTCTCCCGCCGCGAGGGTCTGCCCACCTGGGACCGTCCCGCCGCGGCCTGCCTCAGCTCGCGCATTCCCTACGGCACGGCGGTCACGCCCGAGCGCATCCGCAAGATCGAAGCTGGCGAAGAAGCCCTCAAGGCCCTCGGCTTCCGCGTCTACCGCGTGCGCTACCACGACGAGCTCGCCCGCATCGAGATCGGCCGCGAAGAGCTGCCCCGCGCCCTCGACCCCGCCATGGCCGCCCGGCTCGTCGAAGCCTTCAAGACGCTCGGCTTCAAGTACGTTACACTTGACCTCGAAGGCTATCGTCAGGGCTCGCTCAACGAAGCGCTACCCGCTTCGGCGAAATCCGACTTTTTCCCGATATTGGCTTCCTAATGGCGCTTGACTTATCGTCACGCCTGTGCTCCGATCCGCTCTCTCGCAGGCCTCGGAACATCTCTTTCCGGCTATGCTTTGCTGCCATTTCACGCTTGCGTAGCCCTCTTGAAACCGTGTTAAACTAGCCCTCGCCGCCGCAAAGGCGGGGCCTGCTGAAGGCGACCGTGGGAAGTCGCCGAAGCGGCCGCGATTGCCTTCGATTCGGTCCAACTGGGCTCGGCCGAAACCCGAGTCCGCGGTAAGTTTGAGCTCGCTTCCGGTCGTTCCAGCGACCTGAGGCCTGGGGATTTATTGGCTGGCGAACATGCAGATCTGGCGCAGAATACGCACACGACTGGAAGATGACGCATCCCGAGAGACCTTTGAGAACTGGCTCGAGCCCATCGAGAGCGAAGAGCTCGACGGGCAGGGCGTGCTGCAACTGATCGCGCCCAACTCCAACGTCCGCGACCTGCTCGAAACCGAGTACAAGCCGAAGATTCTGGCGGCCGCCGCAGCCGTCGGCGTGCAGGTCCGCGATGTCTCCTTTCTCACGCGCCCGTCGACGCCGCGGCAGGAAGGGACGCTATCCGGCGCTGAACCGCTCCAGCAATCCTTCAACTTCAAGGATCGCTCGACGAGTCAATTCTCCGGCAAGTACCGGTTTGACAACTTCGTGGTCGGCTCCTGCAACGAGTTCGCCCACGCCGCCGCACAGGCTGTCGCGGCCAACCCCGCCAAGGCCTACAACCCGCTCTATATGTATGGCGGAGTCGGCATGGGCAAGACGCACCTGATGCACGCCATCGGGCAGCGCCTCGAGGAGAACTTCCCCGGCATCCGGGTGGTCTACGTTTCCAGCGAGGAGTTCATGAACGAGATGATCGCCTCGTTGCGCTACGACCGCATGAGCTCCTTCCACGAGCGCTTCCGCGCCGCCGACGCGCTGTTGGTGGACGATATCCAGATCCTCGGCTCCCGCGAGCGCACCCAGGAAGAGTTCTTCCATACCTTCAATACGCTGCACAACCTCGACAAGCAGATCGTGCTGTCGAGCGACATGCCGCCCAAGCTCGTGCCCGGTCTGGTCGACCGTCTGCGCTCGCGCTTCTCCTGGGGGCTGATGGCTGACATCCAGCCGCCCGATCTCGAGACCAAGATGGCCATCCTCGACCGCAAGGCCGAGGAAGCCGGCATCCGCCTGCCCGACGCCGTCCGCAGCGTGCTGGCGACGCACCTGCGCTCGAACATCCGCGAGCTCGAGGGCGCCTTGATCCGCCTCATGGCCATCTCGTCGGTCGCCGGAGCCGAGATCACCACCGCCATGGCCAAGCAGGCCCTGCGCTCCATCGCCGTCGAAGACGAAGCCCGTCCGACCCTGGCCGCCATTCAGCGCGCCGTGGCCGAGGAGTTCGACCTCAAGCCCGTGCAGTTGTCGGAGAAGAACAACGCCAAGGCCATCTCCTACCCCCGCCAGATCGCCATGTATCTGTGCAAGGAGATCCTCGGCATGTCACTGCCCGAGATCGGCAAGTCCTTTGGCGGCAAGCACCACACCACCGTCCTGCACGCCGTCGGCAAGATCGACAAGCTGCGCAGCCGCGATGAATCGCTCAACAACCTGATCCACAGGCTAAGTAACAGATTTAGTTAGGTATAATGAAGTTTTCAACGGACGGGCGCTGAAACGGTCAGTGGATGCGGGGCGGCGGTGGAAAGATCCACTCTCCAAGTGCGCCCCGCGGCCATTCTTCCACAGCTTCTCTTCGCTGGAAATGATTGCAAACGTTGAGGTTACCTGGGTTTTCCACATATCCGCAGGCCCTACGAATCCGATTGATAAGGTTCTTTTAGGTCTTTCTACAGTTTCAGTCGGGGAGCGCTGACTGGTCCGTCCGAGCACTGTCTAAACCGAGCACTCGCATCAAGGAAACGAGCCGATGGAGATCACCGTCAAGAGTTCCGATCTGGTCAAAGAGCTAGGCCTTGGCCAGGGCGTTGTCGAGAAGAAGACAACGATCCCCGTATTGTCCAATGTGCTGATCGAGGCGCAGGAGGGCCGGTTGCTGATTGCGGCGACCGACCTCGAGTTGGGCATCCAGGCCTTTTGTCCGGCGACGGTGACCAAGAAGGGTTCCACGACGCTGCCGGCCAAGAAGCTGCTCGACTACGTGCGCCTGTTGCCCGACGCCGAGCTGGCCTTGAAGGTGGGCGACAATCAGGCCGCCTCCATCGCCTGCGGCCGCGCCAAGACCCGCATCGCCGGCATGTCGCGGGACAACTTCCCCGAGCTGCCCAAGATGCCGGCGGCCCTGACGAAGATTCCCGCCAAGGCGCTGGTCAACTCCATCTCCAAGACCATCTTCGCTGTCGCCAATGAGGAGTCTCGCTACACCTTGATTGGCGCCCTGATGGTTCTACGCGAAGACGGCATCGCGATGGTGGCCACTGACGGACACCGCCTGGCGTTCGTCCGTACGCCGATGGCTCTGGAAGGCGTCAGCGGGGAGATCCGGGGTCTGATCCCCAAGAAGGCCATGGCGGAGCTCCAGAAGCTCGCGGCCGACGGCGGCGAGTCGATGATGGTCGACTTCGCCACCGACGAGAACCATCTCTTCTTTCAGTGCGGCAGCCGCCTGCTGGTCACCCGCAAGCTCTCGGGGCAGTTCCCCGACTACGAGCGCGTGCTGCCCAAGGAGAAGGGCACCGCGGTTCCTCTCCACCGCGATGAGCTGATGGCGGCCGTGCGACGGGTGTCGCAGTTTGCCGACGACCGCTCCCGCGCGGTGCGCTTCGAGCTGGCTGAAGGCGAGCTCAAGCTGGCCGCGTCCGGTTCCGACGCCGGCGAGAGCGAAGAATCGATTCCGGCGGAAACCGGCGCCAAGCGCATGAAGGTCGGCTTCAACGCGCAATACGTGCTCGACTTTCTGGGCGTGGCCGAGACCGATTCGGTCGAGCTGCAGTTCAAGGATGAAGAGAGCGCCGGTCAGATGCAGTTGATCGGGCAGGGCGACTACGAATATCGCTACGTCGTCATGCCCATGAGGATTTGAACAGGGAACGCATGGCGGAAATTCAGAATCCGAGCTCGTACGACGAGCGTAGTATCCGAGTTCTCGAGGGCCGCGAGGGCGTCCGCAAACGCCCCGCGATGTACATCGGTTCCACGGGTGAGATGGGCTTGCACCATCTGGTCTACGAGGTCGTCGACAACTCCGTGGACGAGGCCCTCGCCGGGCACGCCACTCAAATCGACGTCACGATCCACATCGACAACTCGATCACGGTCATCGACGACGGCCGCGGCATCCCGGTCAAGATCCACGAGCAGGAAGGCATCTCGGCTGCTGAGGTCGTCATGACCAAGCTGCACGCCGGCGGCAAGTTCGACTCGAACTCCTACAAGGTCTCGGGCGGATTGCACGGCGTCGGCGTCAGTTGCGTCAACTTCCTCTCCGAGTTCCTCGAGCTGGAGATCTGGCGCGAAGGCGCCACCTGGCAGCAGACTTATCGGGAAGGCGTGCCGCAAGGTCGCCTGCAGCAGACCGGAAAGGCGCGCAAGACCGGCACCAAAATCACCTTCAAGGCCGATTCCACCATCTTCAGCGCCACGGTCTTCAAGCACGACGTCCTGGCGACCCGCCTGCGCGAGATGGCGTTCCTGAACGCCGGCCTCAAAATTGTCTTTCGAGACGAACGTGAAGAGCGGGAGCCTCAGATCTTCCACTTCGAAGGCGGCATCGCAGAGTTCGTCAAGTACCTCAACCGCGGCAAGACGCCCATACACCCGGAGCCGATCCGCGTCAGCGGCGAGCGCGACATGGGCGACGACAAGGGGACTCTCACCATCGAGATCGCCCTGCAATACAACGACGCCTACCAGGAGACGGTGTTCTCCTTTGCGAATACCATCAACACGGCGGATGGCGGCGCGCACTTGGCTGGATTCCGCGCGGCGCTGACCCGCACCATCAACGCTTACGGCCAACAAGCAGGCCTCTTCAAGTCCCTCAAGGAAAACCTCAGCGGCGACGATGTTCGCGAGGGCCTGACGGCGGTCGTCAGCGTCAAGCTGCCGCAGCCGCAGTTCGAAGGCCAGACCAAGGGCAAGCTCAACAGCGACATTCAGGGCGACGTCACCTCCTTGGTCAACGATCAACTCGGCGCCTACTTCGAGCAGAACCCGATCGTCGCGAAGCAGATCGTATCCAAGGCGATCGACGCATCCCGCGCCCGCGAAGCCGCCCGCAAGGCCCGCGACCTCACTCGTCGCAAGGGCGCTCTCGACGGCGCCGGGCTACCGGGCAAGCTCGCCGACTGCCAGGAGCGCGACCCCAAGCGCGCCGAGCTGTTCATCGTCGAGGGCGAGTCGGCAGGCGGCACGGCCAAAGCCGGGCGGGACCGCAAGTACCAAGCCATCCTGCCGCTCAAGGGCAAGATCCTCAACGTCGAAAAGGCCCGCTACGACAAGATGCTCGGCCACGAGGAGATCCGCGCCATGATCACGGCGCTGGGCACCGGCATCGGCGTGGACGACTTCGACCCGGCCAAGCTGCGCTATCACAAGATCATCCTGATGACGGACGCCGACGTCGACGGCTCCCACATCCGGACGCTCCTGCTCACCTTCTTCTTCCGCCAGATGCGCGACCTGATCGAGCGCGGCCACATCTTCATCGCCCAGCCGCCGCTCTACCTGATCAAACGAGGAAAGAAAGAGAACTACATCAAGGACGAGCGGGAGTTCACGCGCGAAGTCATCGATATGGCCATCGACGGCGTCTCCGTCGAAGTCGGCCGCAACGGCGCTCCCGGCCGCGTCCTCGAAGCCGAGACTCTGCGCTCGTTCCTGCTCAACCTCGACGAGTACGCCGGCCTGTTCCACAAGCTCCAGAGGCGCTTCCGCAACCCGGGCGTCATCGAGATGCTCTCCGACGCAAGCCTCGATCTAGACAGCCTCGAGCACTTCCGCGACCGCGCGCATCTCGAAAGCATCGTGGCGAAACTCCGCGCCCTCGACCTCGACGTCCACCTGTTCGACGACGAGCTGCACTCCGCCCACGGCATCTCGTTCCGTGACGACGCCGAGGGCGAGCGCATCCTCGACGTGGAGCAGGCCAGCACGCCCGAATACCGCCGCCTGCGGGCCTCGGCCAAGAAGCTCGGCGAGCTCAACAAGCCGCCCTTCCTGGTCGTCGGCAAGAAGGCGCAGCACACCATCGAGAAGCCCCTGGCCCTGCTCAACCACCTCAAGGGCGAGGCCATGCGCGACGCCTCGATCCAGCGCTACAAGGGTCTCGGCGAGATGAACGCCGACCAGCTCTGGTCCACCACTATGAACGCGGACACCCGCCGCCTGCTGCAGGTCCGCATCGAAGACGCCGTCGAAACCGAGGACATCTTCTCCACCCTGATGGGCGAATCCGTCGAGGCCCGCCGCAAGTTCATCGGCGACAACGCGCTCGACGTGAAGAACCTCGACATCTAGGATCGGCGCCCGCCGCTCGGATACAATCCTCCTGCAAGCCGCTCCTTGCAGGAGGATTCTCTTTTTGATCGACGAAATTCTTTCGCGCCTCGACGTCGAAGCCCTCGCGACCCACATCTTTCAGTCCGTCGTCGGAGCCATCCCCGATGTCGTCGTGGCCATCGTCTTCCTGATCGGTTTCTGGGCGGCCTACAAGATCAGCCAGCGCCCTCTGCGCGCGGCGCTGCACGCCTCCGGCTTCCACGAGACCCTCATCAAGATGATCGTGGACAACGTCTGGCGCTACACCGTCCTCGGGTTCGGCATCATCATGGCGGCCGGCCAGCTCGGCGTGAATATCGCCGCGGCCCTGGCCGGCATCGGCGTCGCCGGCATCGCCATCGGCTTCGCCGCGCAGGACACCTTGTCCAACATCATCGCCGGCTTCCTGATCTTCCTCGACAAGCCCTTCATGGTCGGCGACTGGGTCGAAGTCGACGATCAGATCGGCGAGGTCTCCGAAATCACCATGCGCACCACGCGCATCCGCACCAAGAAGAACACCTGGGTCGTCATCCCCAACAAGACCATCATCGACGAGGTGCTCGTCAACCACTCCCGCAAGGGCGACACGCGCATCGACGTACCCGTGGGCATCGCCTACAAAGAGTCCATCCCGAAGGCCCGCGAGGTGCTGCTAGCTTCCGTCCGAGGTATTGGCGGGATCGTGGCTGAACCGGCGCCCCAGGTCGTGGTCACCGGACTCGGCGCCTCCAGCGTCGATCTGGAAGTGCGGGTTTGGATCGACAAGGCCTCCAACGAGCCCCCGATCGCCTGCGCCATCGTCGAAGCTGCCAAGGTGGCCCTCGACGCTGCCGGCATCGAAATCCCCTTCCCCCACCTCCAACTGTTCGTCGACGACGTGAAGGAGCCCGTTTGGGAAGGGCTGACGGCGCTGCGCAAACCCGACGCGGCCTAGGCGCCGGCCTGTCGCGCCTTGCGGGCGGCCACGAAGCTCTGCACGCACAGCAACACGAACACCGTGCACAGCGCCGCCATCACGGTCTGCGCGATCACGGCCGCCGGCCGCTCGGCCTCGCCGCTCAGCAGCGCCGGCAACTGCATCAGCCCGTGCGCGGAGCCGAACAGCCCCAGCAAAGCCACCGTCGCGGCCCCGTGCATCGCGTGCATACGCAGGCTCTCCTTGCGGGCCAGCCAGCCCAGCAGGAACAGCACGACTCCGAAGCCGGCCGGAATCAGCGCCGTCGGGCTCTGCTGCCCGGTCAGCGCCCAACCGCCGACCCCCAGCGCGATCAACAAAGAGCCAAAAGTCATTGCCATGCCGGACATGCCTCTATCCTAGCTCCCGGCAGCGGCCCGCGAAGGCGCCCAAGCGACCGCCCAGCCCTCTTAGCGCCCGATAGGGTCTATTTGGACCCCGCGCCGAACGATCGCCTCATGGAGTCGGAGCTTTCCGGCCGATAAACTCAGAGTGCGACCATGCGACTTCCCGGGCTGATCGTCGTTTTCGTCGCCACGGCCGCCGCGGCCGGGCAGCAATCGAACCAGGAGGCCCCCGCGCCGCCCCCGCCGCCCCGCGTCCAGCGCTCCGGCGGCGTGACGGTCATCCGCGGGTCGACCACGCAGGTCCCCCGGCCTCCGGCCGAGAAGGCCGAGGCGACCGCCGGCGAAGCCTCGGGTTCCGACGCCAAACCCGCCCCCGCCCCCAAGCCCCCGCGCAACGTCCAATCCTCGGGCACTTCGCTCGACTCGAACGGCCGTCAACGCCAGGGCCTTATGGCCGATTCCGTCAGCCGCACCGACGGGACGACCGCCCACACTCGCACGCTACAAAGCATCAACGGCCGCACAGTCCCTTACATCACGGAGAAGGAGACCAAGCTGCCCACGACCGGCGGCGGCCCGGCGGTCAGCGAGAAGCGCATCCAGCGCTACGACCCCAACGGGCGGCCGTCGCAGCAGGAGCTCGTGCGCACCGAGGAGCGTAAGCTCCCCGGCGGCGCCGTCGAGCGCGTCGAAACCGTCTACCGCGAGGATCTCAACGGCAAGATGCAGGCCGTCGAGAAGACCATCTCCACCACCTCCGAGAAGGGCTCGGTCAAGACCACCACCAAGCAGACCGAAAAGCCCTCCATCAACGGTCGTTTCGAGCCTTTTCTGCGCGAAGAATCCACCGAGCGGAAGATCAGCGACACCCAGGCGACGGTCGAAACGGTTCGCAAAGCCGGACTCGGCGGTGGCCTGGAAGTGGTCGCCCGCGAAGAGTCCACCATGACCAAGGACGGTGATGTCGCCACCACCGAAACGAAGCGCTACGAGCGCCAGCCCATGAGCGGGGACATGGCTCTCGCCAGCCGCTCCGTCGGCCGACTCGAAGAGCGCTCCGACGGCTCCGTTGTCGAGAAGGTCGAGACTTACGGCTACAAGACCGCCGGCGGCGCAATCAATCTCAACGCCACGCGGCCGACCTTGCAGGAAGTCACCGAGCGCCGACAGACGACAGACGCCGACGGAACCGTCCACGAGAAGATCACCACCCGAGGTCTCGATAACGCGAACACCACGCAGCTTGGCCCACCCACCATCAAGGAAGCGGTGACCAAGCCCACCGCGGACGGCGCCGAGGTCCGCACCGAGGTCTACGAGCAGAGCGTCAACGGCCGCATGCGCCCAACCCAGGTCAGCGTGCAAAAGATTGAAAAATAAGGGGTAGTTCCAACCAGCGTATACTGGGTGGATGCGGGTACTCGCGGGAGCGGTCGCCTCCCTTTTCCTTGTCGCACTGCTCGTGGCGCAAAGCCCGACCGGTCGCATTCTCGGCCGCGTGGTCGACCCTTCCGGCGGCGTCATCCCCCGCGTTCACATCACCGCGCAACTCCTCTCCACCGGCCGCACGGTCGAAACCGACAGCGGTCCGCTCGGCGAATACGTTCTCCCGGCCCTAGCCGTCGGCCGCTACGAGGTCACCGCCGCTGCGCCCGGCTTCGCCCCGCGAACCTATCGCCTGGAGGTGGAAGTCGGCGCCAGCATCGGCCTCGACCTCGCGCTCGAGGTCGCCGGCCAGCGCCAGTCCGTCGACGTTGTCGACCGCACGCCCCTGCTCGACGCCGGCAGCGCCGCTGTTGGAACTGTCATCGACCGCGAGCGCTTGGCTCACCTGCCCCTCAACCAACGCCAATTCCTACAACTGGCGTTTCTAGCCGGCGGCGCTCACACCCCCGCCCCCGGCTCCGAGCTCGAGAGCCAGGGCAACAGCGGCCTCAACATGCACGGCGCCCGCGAAACATCCAACAACTTCCTGCTCGACGGCGTCGACAACAACGACCTGTACATCAACCGCGTCGTCGTCAATCCGCCGCTCGACTCGGTCGAGCAGTTCCGCCTGCACTCCTCGACCTACCAAGCCGAGTTCGGCCGCAGCGGAGGCGCCCAGGTCAACGTCGTCAGCCGCGCCGGAGGCAACGACTTCCACGGCTCTGTTTACAACTACTTGCGCAACAACGCCGTCGATGCCCGCAACTTCTTCGATCCCGCCGGCCAACCGATCCCCAAGTACCAGCGCAATCAGTTCGGCGTCTCCGGCGGCGGCCCGCTCGTCAAAGACCGCACGTTCTTCTTCGGCGGCTACGAGGGCACGCGCATCCGCGACGCCATCACCCGCACCGCCTTGGTGCCCACCGCCGCCGAGCTCGGCGGCGACTTCAGCAGCCTCGGTCGCCCCGTCATCGACCCGTTCACGCAGTCGCCGTTCCCCAACAACCGCATCCCAACCGAGCGCCTCGACCCCACCGCGCTCTCCCTGGCTCGCGCCTGGCCCGCGCCCAACCGGCCCGACGCCGCCCAGAACCTCGTTTCGACGCCTGTAGGAGACGCCCTCATCAACCAGGGCTACCTTCGCTTCGACCACTACCTGACCTCGCGCGACGCCTTCTACGCCCGCTACAACCACAGCTACGACCGGGCCCTCGAGCCCTTCGGCGAAGGCGACAGCAACACCCCCGGCTTCGGCAGCTTCGTTCTCAACCGCGCCCAAAACCTCGTCGTCGCCGACACCCACTCCTTCGGCCCGCGCGCCGTGTGGGAGGCCCGTTTCGGCTTCAACCGTTTGAATCGACGCGTCTTGCAGCAGAACAGCGGCGTGGACTACGCCTCTCAGCTCGGCATCCAAGGCCTCTCCACCGATCCGCGTTTCGTCGGCTTCCCCGCCATCAACATCCCCGGCGTCGACGGCCTCGGCGACAACACGGCCTTGCCCATCATCCGCGCCGACAGCACCTACCACGTCGTGCAGAGCCTGACGCTTCTCCGCGGTCGGCATGTGCTCAAGACCGGCGGAGAGTTCCGCGCCATCACCATCAACGGCATCCAGGGCCTGTTCGGCCGCGGCCAGTTCAACTTCCTGGGCGCGCTCACCACCAACCCATTGAGCGACTTCCTGCTCGGCCTGCCGACCTACACGATCCAGACGACCATCGACAATCCGTTCCGCCAGCGGACCCAGAGCTGGAACGGCTACATCCAGGACGATCTCCGCCTGCGCCCCAACTTCACAC
Organism: Acidobacteriota bacterium; assembly: GCA_016125275.1. Taxonomy (GTDB): domain Bacteria; phylum Acidobacteriota; class Terriglobia; order Bryobacterales; family UBA6623; genus RI-231. The sequence continues at coordinate 149,533 of WGMB01000010.1, forward strand.
TCAACCTCGGGCTGCGCTATGAGTGGAATCGTCCGGCCGTCGACGCCGAGGACCGTTTCGACTACTTCGACCAGGGCGCGCTCGTCCCGGCCGCCCAAGGTTCGCTCGGCCGCGCCGGCTACCGCAATGATTTCAACAACTTCGCCCCGCGACTCGGCCTGAGCTGGAACCCTCGCGCCGGAACGGTCGTGCGCGGCGGATACGGCCTGTTTTACGACGTCGCCACGCTCGAAGCCAACTCCGGGCTCTACTTCAACCCGCCCTACTTCGACCTGCGCATCTTCTTCCCGTCGGAGACCCGCCTGCTCACCCTGCAGGACCCCTTCCCCACCGGCTCCGGCATCACGCCGCTCACCAGCGTCAACGCCATCGACCCGGCCTTCCGCACCGGCTACGTCCAGCAGTGGAACGGCGGCGTCGAGCAGGAGTTGGGCGGCGGCCTCCTCCTACGGGCGTCGTACATTGCCTCCAAGGGAACCAAGCTGCTGCGCCGGCGCGACCTCAACCAGCCCGCGCCCGGTCCCGGCGACGTCGACTCCCGCCGTCCCCTGCCCGGCTTCGCCAACATCGTGCAGTTCGAGTCCGCCTCCAGCTCCGTCTACCATTCCGGCGTCCTCTCGCTCGAGCGCCGCTTCGGACGCCGCCTGCTTTTCTCCGGGGCCTACACCTGGTCGAAGGCGATCGACGACAACTCGGCCTTCCTGGGCTCGGACGGCGACCAGAGCTTCCCGCAGAACAGCCACGACTTCCGCGCCGAGCGAGCCCTCTCCAGCTTCGACCAGCGCCAGCGCCTGGTCGTCAACGCCAGCTATGAGACGCCGTGGAAGAACCGTCTGGCCCGCAACTGGCGGCTGCTGTTGATCGGTTCGTTCCAAACCGGCAACCCGCTGACCCCCGCGCTGAGCTCTGACAACTCGAACACCGGCAACTCCGGGTCGATCTTCGGCCAGGACCGGCCGGACGCCGTCGGCGACCCCCGCTTGGACTCCCCCACGCCGGAGCGCTACTTCAACACTGACGCCTTTGCCATCCCGGCTCAGTACCAGTTCGGCAGCGCCGGCCGCAACGTCGTCACCGGCCCCGGCCAGGCCTCGGTGGATATGGCCGTGGCGCGGACGCTGTCGCTAGGCGAGCGCCTCCGGCTCGACCTCCGCGCCGAGGCCTTCAACCTCACCAACCACACCAACTTCGACCTGCCCCGCCGCTTCGCCGACCAGGCCACCTTCGGCCGCATCGTCTCCGCCGGCGCCGCCCGTCAGCTCCAGTTCGGCGTTCGGTTCACTTACTAGCCGCGGCCCCGCCCAGCGGCGCGTAGCGGAAGCAGGCCGTCTCGTGGTCGTTGACCATGCCGACGGCCTGCATGAAGGCGTAGCAGATGGTCGAGCCGACGAACCGGAAGCCGCGTTTCTTCAGGTCCTTGCTCATCGCGTCGGACTCCGCCGTGCGCGCCGGCGCCTCGCGGTAGCTGCCCCACCGGTTCACGATCGGCCGGCCGCCGACAAACCCCCACAGGTAGCCATCCAGCCCGCCGGGTTCCTCGGCGCGAATCTTGAGCGCCGCCCGGGCGTTGTCGATCGCCGCCGAAATCTTCAGCCGGTTGCGCACGATGCCCGCGTCGGCCAGCAGCGCCGCCGCCTTGGCCTCGTCGTAGGCCGCGATGCGCTCCATATCGAAGCCGTCGAACGCCCGCCGATAGTTCTCCCGCTTCTTCAGGATCGTCGTCCAGCTCAGCCCCGCCTGCGCCCCTTCCAGCAGCAGAAACTCGAACAGCGTGCGCTCGTCGTGGACCGGCGCACCCCACTCGGCGTCGTGATACTCGATGTCGATCGGCGTCCTCGCCCAGCCGCAGCGGTGCATGCGCCTGAGTCTCGCACGCACAAAGATCGTTGCGCCAGGGAACTTCTCCTCCCGCCGGGCGTACTTACCCAGCGAGCCGCGGGACGCCCCCGCGATCGACATCCAAGGAGGAGTCCCCATGATCCTGAAAACCCGTTTGCTCGCCGGCGCCGTGCTGGCCCTCACCCTCTCCAGCGCCGCGGCCGTCGCCCAGACCGCCAAGCCCTGGATTCACGTCGAAGTCCGCGAAAACGGCGACTCGACCGAAAAGGTCAACGTCAACGTTCCGCTGTCTCTGGCCCGGGTCGCCCTCTCGGCCGTGCAGCCCAAGATCGAGCACAAGATCGCCGACGGCCTCCGCAACGGCCTCGAGAAGGGCGAGATGTCGCTGGCCGACATCCGTTCGATGTGGGCGGAGCTCCGCGCCAGCGGCGACGCCGAGCTGGTCTCGGTCGACGACAAGGACCAGACCGTCCGCATCGCCCGCGACGGCGCCCACATCCGCGTCCGGGTCGAGAGTAAGAAGGAAGCCGGCGAAAGCGTCCGCGTGGACGTGCCCATCACCGTGGTCGACGCCCTCTTCAGCGGCGACGGCGACGAGCTGAACCTGCCGGCGGCCATCCAGCAGTTGGAAGCCATGCGCGGCGACATCGTCAACGTCGTCGACAAGGACAGCACCGTCCGCGTGTGGATCGACGAACGGAGCTAGCGCCGTGTTCGCCCTCCTCCTCAAGACCACCGGAGTCCTGGCGGCGACAGCCCTCGTCGCCGGACTCTCCGCCACCTGGGTGGTGGTTCGCGTCACTCCCCAGGACGGCCCCACCATCATCGTCCCGGCGCCGGTCCTGCTGGGTCAGCTCGCGCTGGACCACACGCCGGCGGCCGACCAGGAGATCAAGCTCGACTTCGATCTCGCCGAGTATCGCGAGGTCGCCCTCGCCGCCGTGCGCGAGCTGCGCCAGGCGTCCGACGCCGAGCTGGTGCGGGTGGAAGACGGCGATGAGATCGTGTCCATCTGGAAGCGCGGTGACCGCATCTCGGTCGACGTGGTCGGCGACGAGGAGACCGTCAAGGTCAACCTCCCGCTGCGCGCCTTCGAGCAGTTCCTCGAGGACTACGACGGCGGCTCGATCAAAGTCCCCCAAATGGTCCGCATGGTCCGCGACTTCGATCCCGGCAAAGCCGTCGAGGTCCGCAGCGCCGACGCCGACGTCGACGTTTGGATCTGGTAACGGGATTCCCCAGTAGGGCCGGGCGTTCCCGTCCGGCCGCCCTACTCGAACCCTCGCGCCAACGCCTTCACCCTCTCCAAGATCGTCCTCTCGATCGAAGGCTCGAACGGCGCCGGCCAGCCGTAGCCCAGCATCGATGTGGCGCCCTCGTAGCCGCCTTCGTCGATGATCCGGGCCGTGGGGATGTAAGCGAACACGTCGTCGGTATAGCCGGAGACCCAAGTCGTGTCCGGGCCCAGCGCCTCCTTGAGCTGCAAGCCGTAGTCCACCACCACCTCGCCGCCCAGGGTCACCCACGTCAGGGCGTCGCCCATTCGCCACACGCGGATCGGATAGTCGTAGCCCTCGGCCAACTTGCCGTCCTGGTCCAGCCGCTCCAGCAAATACTCGGAGTGCCGCTTCTCATAGGCGCTCAGCTTGGGGATGCGCGCTTCGATCTCCGCCCGCGTGGGCGCCTTCTGAAAGTGCACCCGCGGCGTCGCGTAGATCGCCTGAATCGTGCCGCCCAGCGGCTTCATCTTGCCGGCGACCACCTGATCCACGGCCTCGGCCAAAATCTCGCCGTACATCCGGGTGAGCTCCATGCGCCGCCGCGGCAGAGGATTCTGGTCGGCGCCGCAGCCGGCCATGAACAGAGCCGTCGCGCCCGGAAAGCGCCTCTCCAGCTCCGCCTGCGCAAAGCCCGGGTAGTCGCCGTGAATCTCGTACTCGTTCATCACCGTGGCATGGCAGGCGTAGCCGAAAACCACCGCCCGCAGCTTGCCGTCCGCGCCCCGCACCGTCAGCACCGGCACGTCGTGATCGGTCGGCCCGGGGTACTCGCGGTGGCCCACCCGCCGGCGGTTTACCGCGAAGCCGGCGTAGCCCTGCTCAAAGGCCACCTCGGCCGGCGCCATGTCGTCCAGCGCCGCCCCGATCACGCCGATCACATCCTCGATCAGCTTGTCGGTGTAGCGCTTCACCACCACCGCGTACTTGTCCTCGAGCCGGTACACCGGCCGGTCCACCTGCCCCGCCAGCGGCCCGCTGTGGGTGTGGGAGGCGTTGATCGCCAGCCGCTCCCGCGACAATCCCCAGCGCTTCCGGGCGGCCTCGAACACCGGGTCCGTGATGAACTTCGTAAAACCGACCAGATCGCCGGTCACCAGCACCGTCTTGTTGCCCGCGTCGTCCTCGAGCGCCACCGCCTTCACGTAGATCGGCGCGTACACGCCCTCGGAAGGGTGTACGCGCGCGGCGTAGCCCGACATCCAGATCGGCTCGGTCGGGGTGATATTGACCTTCGCCACCCCAGCCTTCCAGGCGGCGGGCGCGGCGGGCAGCAGGATTAGGCTCAACAGTACGGAGGAGAGGAGGCGCATCTTGTCAGCATTTTAGGCGTCTGGGAGAATGAAGGGCCAGATGTCCGGCGAAGAGTTTCTCGAGCACGTTCGCGCCGCGTCCGCCGACCCCCAAAAGGCGCTCGAGCTGACCCTGTCGCACTTCGACGCTGACGCCGGCACCCTGCACAGCCTCGGCTCCGACGGCCTGCTTCACCTGCAAGCTTACGCCGGCAATTTTCCTGAGCCTTTACTGGCGGTCATCCGCACCATACCCGTCGGCAAGGGCATCGCGGGCCTCGCCGTCGAGCGCAAGGCGCCCGTCGATCTCTGCAACCTCCAGACCGACTCCAGCGGCCAAGCCCGCCCCGGCGCCAAGCAGACCGGCGTCCGCGGCTCCCTGTGCGTGCCGCTGCTGGCCGGCGCCGAAGCCGTCGGCGCTCTGGGCGTCGCCACCATCCGCGAAAGAGAGTTCACCCCCGAGGAGACCGAAACCCTCCTCCAGACCGGCCGCATCCTGGCCGAGACCCGCTCCTGAGAGAAAGTCCCATGTCTTTGGTTACGCTCGGTCCGGCGGTCATCCCGGACAACCCCTTCATCCGCCTCCACCCCAAGGACAACGTCGTGGTCGCCCGGGTTCCGCTGCCCGCCGACTCCGCCATCGAGTTCGAGGGCCGCACCGTGCCCCTGCGCCAATCCATCGGCGCCGGCCACAAGATCGCCGTGCGCGAGATCGGCCCCGGCGAAACCGTCTACAAATACGGCGAAGAGATCGGCGCGGCCAAGGAGCGCATCCAGATCGGCGACCTCGTCCACGTCCACAATCTGCTGTTCGGCGTCGGCGACAAGCAGTACGAGTTCGGCACAGGCCTCACCGATCTGCCGCACATCCCGCTGCTCGACGCCCGTACCTTCCTGGGCTTTCCGCGCGCCGACGGCCGGGTGGGGACGCGCAACTACATCGCCGTCGTCGGCGCCAGCAACTGCTCCTCCTACGCCGTGCAGAAGGTCGAAGACGCCTTTCGCGACGAGGATTTCGCAGGCCTCGGCATCGACGGCGTCGTGGCCTTCCCGCAGTCGGAAGGCTGCGGCATGGCCGAAGGGCCTGACGCCCGCCAGCTCCGCCGCCTGCTCGACGGCGTCGCCGACCACCCCAACGTCGCCGCGGCCGTCGTCGTCGGCCTCGGCTGCGAGGTCAACCAGGTCAGCTACTACATGCGGCCCGAGGCCAACGGCCACAACCGCCCGCCCCGCCGCGGCTTCACTTTGCAGGAGAGCGGCGGCACCCGCCACGCCATCGCCGACAGCGTCAAGGCCGTGCGAGAGCTCATCGCCGAGGTCGGCAAGCTCGAGCGCCGGCCCGTCGGCGTCGAGCACCTCGTGGCCGCTCTCGAATGCGGCGGCTCCGACGCCTTCTCCGGCATCACGGCCAACCCCGGCGTCGGCTACTTCTCCGACCTCGTCGTCAAGCACGGCGGTACGGTCTGCTTGGCCGAAACCACCGAAATCTACGGTGCCGAGCACCTGCTCACCCGCCGCGCCGTCAGCCGCGAGGTCGGCGAGCGCCTGCTGGGCATGATCGACTGGTACAAGCGCTACGTCGCCGGCTTCGACGGCGCGCCCTCGTTCGACAACAACCCCTCGCCCGGCAACAAGGCCGGCGGTTTGACCAACATCGCCGAAAAATCCCTCGGCGCCGTCGCCAAGGGCGGCTCGTCCAACCTCACCGCCGTCTACGACTACGCCGAACGCATCGCCGAGCGCGGCTTCGTCTTCATGAACACCCCCGGCTACGACCCGCCGTCGGTGGCCGGCATGATCGCCGGCGGCTGCAACGTCTGCCTGTTCACCACCGGCCGCGGAAGCTGCTTCGGCTTCCCCACCGCCCCGGTCGTCAAGATCGCCTCCAACTCCAAAACCGGCGAATTCATGGACGAGGACATGGACATCAACGCCGGCACCGTCGCCGACGGCGTCGAGGACATTCCGGCCCTGGGCGAGCGCATGTATCGCTACGTGCTCGAAGTCGCCTCCGGACGCAAGACCTTCAGCGAGGAGCTCGGCCACCGCGAGTTCGTCCCCTGGCGGATCGGCCCGGTTCTCTAGTAGGAAACGCCGCGGTAGAGCATCGCGGACTTGCCGCTGACGCGTTCCAGAATGCGGCCGGTCTCCGACTCGCGCGCCAGTAGCAGCAGGCGGTCGCCGGCCTCCAGCCGGAGGGCCTCATCGGGCTCGCGGATGATCTCTCCGCCCGAGCGAACGATGGCCGCCACCAGGTAGCTGCGGCTGCGCACCTCGGCCAGGGTCTGGCCGGTCAGCGGCGAGGTTTCGTCGAGCGTCACCTCGGTCATCTTCAGCCCCAGGCGCGCCAGGTCTTCTCCCAGCCGGCCGCTGTCGTCGTGCAGCAGCTCGGTTTCGGTCGGGCAGGTCACGAGCTGGGCGATGCGGGCGGCGCCGATGGCCGACGGCAGCACCACCCGGCTGGCCCCGGAGCGCATCAGCTTCTTTTCGGTGGAGGGCGCCTCGGCGCGGGCGATGATTTCGAGGTCGCGGCTGATCTCCCGCGCCGTCAGCGTGATGAAGACGTTGAGGGTATCGTCGGGCAGCACCGTCGCCAGGGCCCGGGCGCGGTCGGCGCCGGCGGTGAGCAGGACGGTTTCGTCGGAGGCGTCGCCCAGCAGCGCCAGGTAGCCCGCTTCGTTCGCCTCTCGGATGCGCTCCAGGCTGGTGTCGATGACCACGAACGACGCGCGAGCCTCTTTGAGCTCGCGGGCCAGGATCCGGCCGACGCGGCCGAAGCCGCAGACGATCACGTGGCGGCTGAGCTTCTTGAGGTCCTTTTCCACTTTCCGCACCCCCATCGCGCGCTGGATCTCGCCCTCGGTGATCATCTGGATGAAGCCGCCGGTGACGTAGATCAGCGACGAGCAGCCCACGATGATCAATCCCATCGTAAAGACCTTCAGGCCCGGCTCATGGATCGGCCGCACCTCGCCGTAGCCCACGCCGAAGATGGTGATCACCACCATGTAGATGGCGTCGAGCAGGTCCCAGCCGGCGAGCTGATAGACGATGACGGCGACCGTGCACGTGACCAGGAAGAACGAGCCGCCGGAGACGATCTTGCGAAGAGAGGAATCCATCGAGCCTCGCGTTCGCCCGGCTCGACAGGGAGATCAGGACGAGGCCACCGCTCGGGCTGCCTCGGGGCGACCGCCACAGTATAGCGCCGGACAGCGCAGCCCGGACAAGCGCCCCCGCGGGCGCGCCTAGCGGCGCAACAAGCCCCGCACCTGCAGCCAGTTGGCCAGCAGGCCCGGCCACTCGCTCAAGGCTCGGTCGGTCCAGCCCAGGCCCATGCCGTGACGGCCCTTTTCGAAGATGTGCATCTCCGCCGGCACGTCGTTTTCGCGCAGCCGCAGGTAGAAGGCGATGCTGTTCTGCACAGGCACCGCGGTGTCCTCACTGGTGTGCCACAAGAACGTCGGCGGCGTCCGGCGGGTCACCCGCAGCTCGGTCGACATCATCTCCACCAGCGCACGCTCGGGATTGTCACCCAGCAGGTTCCGCCGGGAGCCCTCGTGCGTGAACGGCGCCACGAACGAGATCACCGGGTAGCAGAGAACGGCGAAGTCCGGCCGCGAGCTGATCTTCATCCAAGGGTCGGACGCCTCCGGGTTGCCCTCCTCGAACATCGTCGCCGCCGTCGAAGCCAAGTGCCCGCCGGCCGAAAAGCCCATCACGCCGATGCGGTCTTCCGCCACGCCGTAGTGCCAAGCCCTTTTGCGCACCGTCCGGATCGCCCGCAGCACGTCGTTCTGCTGCGCCGGATGGTGGTACTTCGGCCCCAGCCGGTACTTGAGCACGAACGCCGCCACCCCGATCGAGTTGAGCCAGCGCGCGATCTGGTCGCCCTCGTGGTCCATCGCCAGGTTGCGATAGCCCCCGCCGGGGCAAACGACCACCGCCGTTCCCACCGCCTTGTCGGCGTCCGGCAGATAGATCCCCAGCGTCGGATGGTCCTCTTCGGCGTCGCCGAGAGACCCGGGGACGCCCTCGGGCCACAGCTCGATCACCTCCGGCGGAGAGCCGCCGCCCCTTTGCGCCGGCAGCGGCGCGGCGAGCGGCAGTAGAAGCAGGAGGAGAACGACTGGGGTCTTCATTGGGGAGCCGATGCCAGGATCTTTTCCGTGGCGGCGACGCGTTCGAGAAGCTCCCGGCGCTGTTCGGCCGAAAGCAGCAGCGGCGCATTCCGATAATACTGCGCCTCTTTGTCCCAGCGCGCGGCCAAAGCCTGCCGCGCCGGCTTCAAATACACCGGCTTGCCGTCTTGCAGGAAGTAGACCGGGTTCGCGTGCGCGTGGATCGGAGGCTCGCCTTCGAGCTCTTCGGCCCGCACCCGCGCCGCCACCCACGAGCTGGCCGCGATCTCCGCCTCGAACTCGAGCGGCTCGCCCCGCGGCGATCGCGCCACGACCTCGCCGTTCACCACGATCTCCAGATCGTACAGCGGCCGGTGGAACCAGGCGCGGGCCCGCCCCTTGAGCGTCTTCGTCGCGCCGGACCACTCCACCGAAGCGCCGGGCTCGCACCCTTCCACCTCGAAATCCAGCAGCGGCCCGTTGCTCAGCGTCACCGCCCCGCGCTTCACCCCCGCCGCCCAGGCCTCATAGGCCGACTCGCCGGCCTCCGCCTTCACCATCGCCCGCTCCGGGCCCAGCAGCGGTACGAAGTGCGGCCAGGGGTTCAGCCGCCCCACGTTGGCCGGAAAATCGCTCCCGGCCAGGCCCACCACCCGAAAGCCCGCGTTGAGCAGCTCGTACCACTCCTCGGTGTGCAGCACGCCGAACTGGAACAGCTCCACAAAGTCCACGTCGCCGTGCGCCAAGTCCATCAGCAGCGACGAGTTCGGCTGGCTGCCCCAAAAGTGCGCAAAACCCGCCAGCCCGCCCTCCTTGCGAATCCGCTCGAACAGCAGCCCCGGCCGCGGCCAAGCGTCCCGCGTGTTGGCGTACTCGAGGCCGATGCTCAACGGCCGCACCATCCGCTCGCCGCCCAGCCCCAGCACGTGGCCGTAGAAGCGGCTGCGGGACTCGTGCCCCGAGCGGATCGAGTAGCCTTCCGCGCGCGCCTCGGCCTGCTTGCCGAAGCCGTACTGCATGGCCGCGTGCTGCTGCCGCTGCAACTCCAGAAAGTTGCCTACGGCCAGGTCCTCGGCCCTCAGCCAGTCCAGAAACAGCCTGTCGTCCTCCGGGGCGCGCACTAGGTGGATGTGGTCGTCGGCCGCCAGCCACTTGCCCTGCTCACCCGGCGCCGTCGGCTCCAGCGTCAGCTCCACCGTGCGCTCTTCGTCCGCCGCCAGCGTAAAGTCCACGACCGCCGGCTTGTAGAGGAACCCGTGGTAGGCCTCCAGCCGGTAGCGGTGGCCGCCGGGCAGGTCGAACTCCGCCTCGCCCTCGGTCAGGACGAAGTGCGACTGGTCGCGGGCGGTCACCTCCAGCGTCTTCACCGGCCGGTCCTGCCGCCACAGTCGTTCGCGATAAAAGGAGTCCACCCGCAGGGGCAGTTGCGCGTCCACCGGGCTCAGCCGATACGGCGCGCCGCCCTTGAGCAGGTAGACCCTCGCCGGAACCTTCTCGCCGGTGTCCGCCAGCTTCGTCGTCACCCTCACCCGGGCGGCGTATTGAGGCCGCAGCCCCTCCTGGCCCAGAGCCAAACCCAGGCCCACGAGAAAGGCGATGAGCAAGACGGCGCGACGCATTGGAGCCCGGATTGTAGCAACGAACGCCGCTGTTAGAATGAGGGCGATGTCGTGGCTGCTCCTGGCTCTCCTGCTCGCGGCTCCGCCGCCCGAAGACGCCCTCGAGCAGGCCGCCGCGGCGCTCCAGCGGGAGGACTACCAGACCGCCGCGCCGCTACTCGAAGGCGTGCTCGCCGAGCACCCCGAGCAAGCCAACCTGCAATTCCAGCTCGCCTTCGCCTACACCCGACTCGAGCGGCCCGCCGAAGCCATCGAGCGCTACGAAAAGGCCGTCGAGCTCGACCCCAAGATGGCTCCGGCCCGGCTCAACCTGGCCCTGCTGCTGCTCGAAGCCGATCGCCCGGCCGGCGCCGCCCAGCAGCTCCAGGCCGTCATCGAGCTGCGTCCCGACGATCCCCAGGCGCTCTACTTCCTGGGCCACGCCGAGCGCCGCCTGGACCGCCCCGCCGAGGCCGTTCCCTTTCTCGAAAAGGCCCTGGCCCTCGACCCGCAACCGCACGTCCGCCTGGAGCTCGGCCAAGCCCTGATGGCCCTGGAGCGCTGGGACGGCGCCGCCGAACAGTTCCGCGAAGCCGCAACCCAGCTTCCCGAGGCGGCCTCCTACCAGCTCGAGCTCGCCGAGCGCGTCGAGCAGGCCGGCGACCGCGAAAAGGCCCTCGGGCTGTACCAGGCCTACGCCGCGTCCCAGCCCGATCCCGAGCCGGCTCTGCTCGAGAAGATCGGCTTCCTGCTGCTCGACCTCGACCGCGCCGAGGAGGCCATCGCCCCGCTCGAGCAGGTTGTCGCCAAGAGCCCTTCGTCCGCCAATCGCGCCGCGCTGAGCCAGGCCTATTCGCTCGCCAAGAAAACCGAAGAGGCCCTCGCCCAGTTGGCCGCCGCGGCTGCCGCCGCCCCGGACGACGTCGACCTGACGATGCGCTACGCCAACGCCCTGCTCGCCCAGCAGCGCTTCGAGCAGGCCGGGCCCCTGTACCTGCGGGCCTCCAAGCTCGATCCGCGCCGCGTGGAAGCCTACAACGGCCTGGCTTTCTGCTGGTACCAGCTCGAGCAGTACCCGGCCGCCCTGCAGGCGCTGGCGGAGTCCGCCAAGCTCGCCCCCGAGTCCGAGGGCAATCTCTTCCTCAAGGCCATCATGCAGGACAAGCTGCACCTCTACGAGCTCGCCGAAGCCAGCTACAAGGCCTTTCTGGCTTCCGGCTCCGCCTCCGAGGATCGCGTCTGGCAAGCCACCCAGCGGCTCAAGCTCGTGGAACGGATGGCGAACAAGTGACGCGGAGGTTCCCGGCGCTGCTGTTGCTCGCGAGCCTGGCCCTGCTCGGCCCGGCGTCGACCCTGCGCGCCCAGGCGCCGGAGCCCAACAAGCTCGACGCCATCCGCCAGGAGCCCGACCTCGAAAAGCGTTCCGAGCTCTCGCTCGAATTCGCCCGCTCCTCCGTCGGCCGCGTCGTCAAGGCCTACAAGGACGGCCGCCCCGAGCAGGCCCGCGAAATTTTGGCCTCCATCATCGAAGCCGCCGAGCTCTCCCAAGCGTCTCTGGAGGAGACGGGCAAGGTCGCCCGCAAAAAGCCGAAGCACTTCAAGAAAGCCGAGATCGCCAGCCGCAAGCTGCTCAAGGATCTCGAAGACGCCCAACGCACCATGACGTTCGAGGAACGGCCTGACTTCGACCCCGCCATCCGCCGCGTCGACGAGATCAACCGGGCCTTGCTGCTCGAAATCATGCAAAGGAAGTGAGGTCCGCCATGCGTATCGCCGCCGCCCTCGTTCTCGTCGCCGCCCTCTCCCTCCCCGCGGGGGCCCAGGAGTGGCTCGGCGCCAACGACTTCCTCACTGAGCACGAGGTCGATCAGGTCCGCGAGGCGCAGGAGCCCAACCTGCGCATCGAAACCTATCTCAGCTTCGTGGCCCTGCGCATGGAGCTCATCAATCAGCTCCTGGCGAAGGAAGAGGCCGGTCGCGGCGGCAAGATCCACAAGAACCTCGACGAGCTCGGCCGCATCCTCGAAGCCGTCGACATGGTCATCGACGACGCCCTGCTCCGCGACGTCGACCTCACCAAGGGCATGGAGCTGTTGCGCGCGAACGAGACCGCCCTGCTCGCCCGCCTCGAGGAGATCCAGGCTTCCGACCCCGAAGACCTCTGGCGCTTCGAGTTCGTGCTCGAAGACGCCATCGAGATTGCCGGCGACAGCCTGGAGCTGGCCGGCGTGGACCCCAACGAGCGCAAGCGCGAGCTCATCGAGGCCGACGACGCCGAGAAGGCCGCTCGCGAGAAGACCATGAGCGCCGAACGCCTCAAGGACGTCCAATCCGTGAAGCAGGAAGCGGCCAAGACTGAGCAGAAGGTCGAGCAGAAGCGCCCCAGTCTGCTCAAGAAGGGCGAGACCCTAGGAACGCCCGCGCCTCCGAAGAAGAACTAGAAGACGCCGCCGGGCGCTATGCTGTCGGCATGACCGCCCGCTGGTCGCCCGCCAAGCTGGTCGCCGGGGCCGCCCTGGCGGCGTTGGCCGCCGCCGCGCTGGCGCCCCTGCTGCTCCGGCTCGGCCGTCCGGAGGCCCTTCCGCTCTACTGGGCCTTGGAGGCGCTCTGCCACCAAACCCCCGACCGCTGCTGGCTCCTCGGCGGCGCCCCGGCCGGGCTGTGCGTGCGCTGCTGCGGCCTCTACGCGGGGCTCGCTCTGGCCGGGTCGGGACTCCTTCGCTTCTCGCCCTCCCGGCTCGCCGCCGCCGCCCTGCTCATGGGGCTGAGTTGGGCCGTCGAAGCCGCTGGCGCCGCCCACCCTCCGCCCTGGACGCGTTGGGCCGCCGGAGCGGCTTTCGGCGTCGTGGCAGGGGCCGTTTTCCGGCCCGGCCGGCCGCGTCAAACGTAACGAAACAGACGCCTCTAACGTCTCAGAGAGGCGTCCGAGGATCTGGGATAATGAAGCGGAATCGACCGCGGAGGAGGCGACAAGCAATGAAGAAATCCTTTCTACTGTTGGCGTTGGCGTTGTTCGCGCTGTCGGCTTCGGCGGACACTCTCCGCCTCAAGGGCGGCGCCACCGTCGAAGGCACCTACATGGGCGGAGACAGCCGCGAGGTGAAGTTCCTGCGCACCGACGGCGGCGTCAAGACCTACAGCGTCTCGGAGATCGAGCAGATCTCCTTCGGCAACGCCGCCATTACGGCCGCGCCCAGCGCGCCGACGGCCCCGAACGCCCCGATGGCGCCCAAGCCGCCGGTCCAAGCGCGCAACTCGTCCGGCGTCACCGTTCCCGCCGGGACCGTCGTGACCATTCGAACCATCGACTCGATCAATACGGACATCAACGGCGCCGGCGAGAAGTTCCGCGCCAGCCTGGAGTCGGACCTCGAGGTCAACGGCCGCATCGTCGCCCCGCGCGGCTCCGACGCCATGATCGAGATCGCCAAGCTCGACGAAGCCGGCAAGATCAGCGGTAAGGAAGAGATCGCCATCGAGCTGGCCTCCATCACCGTCAACGGCCAGGTCTACCAGGTCAACAGCAACTACGCGGAGATGGAGAGCAAGGGCCAGACGGGCAAGACCGCCAAGCGCGCCGGCATCGGCGCGGCCGGCGGCGCCATCCTCGGCGGCATCTTGGGCGGCGGCAAGGGCGCGGCCATCGGAGCCGGCGTCGGCGCCGGAGCCGGCACGGTCTACTCCGCCACCAAGGGCGTCAAGATCGAGATCCCCTCGGAGACCCTGCTGACCTTCGCCCTGCGCGACGACCTGCGGCTCTAAGAACATTCCGGCGGCCCGCGGCATCCGAAGCCGCGGGGCGCGCATCTCATCGAGAGAATCGGAGGCGAGACATGAAAGCTCTGTACCCCACCGCCGTGCTGGCCCTGCTGGTCGCCCTGGCGCCCCTGAGCGCCCAGAACCAGCGCCCGGACCGCTATAGCTCCACGGTCGCCGTGCCCGCCGGAACCGTCGTCACGGTCCGCACCATCGACGCCATCAATACCGACATCAACGGCGTCGGCGAGAAGTTTCGCGCCAGCCTCGAGACCGATCTCGAGATCAACGGTCGGATGATCGCCCCGCGCGGCTCCGACGCCATGATCGAGATCGCCAAGCTCGACGAAGCCGGCAAGGTCCGCGGCAAGGAGCAGATCGCCCTCGAGCTCGCCTCCATCACCATCAATGGCCGCGCCTACGCGGTCAACACCAACTACGCGGAGATGGAAAGCAAGGGCAAGACCAAGAAGACCGCCAAGCGCGCCGGCCTCGGCGCCGCTCTCGGCGCGGGCCTCGGCGCCATCCTCGGCGGTGGCAAGGGCGCGGCCATTGGCGCCGGCATCGGCGCGGGCGCCGGCACGGTCTACTCCGCCACCAAGGGCGTCAAGATCGAGATCCCCTCGGAGACCCTGCTGACCTTCGCCCTCCGCGACGCTCTGCGCATGTAGGCGTACCGCGAACATCGGCCTCGAGCCGACGCGTCGAAAGGGGTCCCCGCCTGCCCAGGCCGGGACCCCTTTCCCGTTGGAGTATGCTCGTTACGATCGCCATGCTCCCGCAACGCCTCGTCGTCGCCGTTCTGTTCGCAGCGCTCGCCCTGCCCGCCCAGAGCCCCTTCCCAGCCGGCGCCAAGCCCGTAAACCTCGGCCGCGTCGGCGCCTCCGAAGGCCCCGTCTGGCATCCCGGCCAGGGCGTCCTCTACTTCACCGGAGACAACCGCATCAGCCGCCGCGACGCCGCCGGCAAGGTCACCGTCTTCCGAGAGGACGCCGGCGCCAACGGTCTCTACGTCGACCCCCAGGGCCGCCTCGTCGTCTGCGAAGCCCGTCGCGGCCGCGTCACCCGCACCGAGCTCGACGGCTCGATCACCGTCCTGGCCGACTCCTTCGAGGGCAAGCGCTTCAACCAGCCCAACGACCTCACCATGGACTCGAAGGGCCGCATCTACTTCAGCGACCCGCGCTATGGCGCCCGCGACGGCATGGAGATCCTCGACGCCGCCGGCAAACCCATCGAAGGCGTCTACCGCATCGACGCCCCGGGCAAGGTCGTGCGCGTAATCGCCCACGAGGTCGACCGCCCCAACGGCCTGCTCGTCTCGCCCGGCGACGAGTATCTCTACGTCGCCGACAACAACAACAACACCGTCGGCGGCGCCCGCAAGCTCTGGCGCTTCAACCTCCGCCCCGACGGCTCGGTCGACTTCGCCACGCGCAAGCTGATCTTCGACTGGAAGGGCAGCCGCGGCCCCGACGGTTTGGAAATGGACGCCGCCGGCCGCCTCTTCGTGGCCGGAGGAATCACCGAAGCCAACCGCTTCGAAACGACCGAGTTCAAGGGAGGCGTCTACGTCCTCTCGCCGGCCGGCAAGCTGCTCGACTTCGTCCCGATCCCGGTCGACGAAGTAACGAACGTAGCCTTCGGCGGCCCCAACGGCAAGACGCTGTTCGTCACAGCCGGCGGAACACTCTGGGAAATGGCAGTGAAGTGAGCAGTGGCCGCGCGCTTCCCAACCACTGCTCACCGCTCACTCTTCACTGCTCACTCATTCCTCAAACGCGCTCCGCCAATTCAAAACCACCTTGATCGTCGGCGGCGTGGGACGCTCCGGCAGCTCGGCGACCACAAAGCGGCTGCCGTCCGGCGCCGCGTCATAGCCTGACGAGCGCGGGCCGCCGCCCAGAGCCGGGTCCTCGAACAGCTTCTCCGGCGCGCCCACCGGCGGATCCGCGCCCTCGTGCACCGGCGCCGCCATCAGCGCTTCCCCGTGCACGAAGTAGAGCTCGCGGCCGTCCGCCCGCCAACGCGGCCGTTCCCCGCCCTCCGCCGACGCCAACCACCGCCGGTCTCCCTGCGTCAGGTCGCGCACCATCACCTGCGAGCGGTCTTCCTCGCGCGTCTCGTAGGCCAAATAGCGGCCGTCCGGAGACAGGCGCGCGTCTCCGCCGCTTGGGCCTCCCCCCGGCCCGCCCGGGGGGCCGCCGCCCGGTCCGGCGGCGTCCAGCGGCTCGATCTCCGGCTCGCCGGCGCTGTTGTGAACCAGCAGCGCCAGCCCGCCCCGCCCCGGACCTCGCAGCCGCACCAGCATGCGGCTGCCGTCCCGCGTGGCGTCGATCGGAATCGCCCCCTCGGGAATCTCCACCAGCTCCGGCGCGCCGCCGCGCGCCACGTCCACCCGGTAGAACTGCGGGCCCTTCTCCCCGGCCGCGGCGAAGTACAGCCAATCGCCCTGCGGCGACCAGCGCGGCAGAAACTCCGACTCCGCCGACGTCGTCAAGCGCCGCGCCGTGTTGCGCGCCGCGTCATGCAGCCACAGATCCGTCTCGCCGCCCTCGGCTGACACCGCCGCCACGTAGGTCCCGTCGGGCGACACCGTCGGCGAACGCAGTTGCGGCTGGGCCCTTCCGATCTTGCCCTGCCGCCGCCCCTGCCGATCCACCCACGTCAACTGCAGCGGCCCGGCCCGCATGTCCGAGGCGTAAGCCAGCACGCCGTCGCTCGACGCGCTCGGCCGAGCGCCGCCGCTGGCGATCGGAAACGCCTCGCCCATCGCCTTCTTCCGGGTCGGCGAGTACGGCAACGCCCACACGTCCGACATCATCGACCCGCCGCGATACAGGATGTAGCCCGCCTCCGGGCTCGTCGGCGCGAAGAACGGCTCCTCGCCGTCGGCCAGCGGCGCGGCCTCTTCGGCGTCGAGGTCGCGGATCATGATCTGCGAGCCGGAAAAGCTACGCGTGTCATACAGCAGCATGCGGCCCTTGTTTCCCGGCAGGATGCGGGGCCGGTCCGGAAAGCCCCGCCGGCCGCTCGGGCTCTCGAGCAGCGTCTTCGGCTCGCCGCCGCGCGCCGACACCTCCAGCAGCCGAAACGGCGGCCCCGCCGTGAACACGATCGACTCGCCGTCCGGGCTCCACGAAGCCCCTTCCAGCACGCCCTGCGCCAGCTCCGTCAGGGTCTGCGGCAGCCCTCCCGCCGCCGGAATCTTCTGCACCGTCCGCCCGGCCGTGAACCCGATCCAGGCGCTGTCCGGCGACCAGAACACCTCCCCGGCGCCCTCGGTGCCCTCCAGCGCGTAGGCCGCCGGCTGGCTCAGGTCCCGCAGCCAGATCCGCCCCGGCTC
This sequence comes from Acidobacteriota bacterium, assembly GCA_016125275.1. Classification (GTDB taxonomy): domain Bacteria; phylum Acidobacteriota; class Terriglobia; order Bryobacterales; family UBA6623; genus RI-231. The sequence goes on from WGMB01000010.1 coordinate 166,762, forward strand.
CTCGCCGCCGATGCTAAAGGCGATCCGCGAGCCGTCCGGCGCGATCGCCAGGCTGCGCAACTGCGGCGCCCTCTGTGGCAACTGCGGCGGCAGCGTGATCTCCAACCGCCGCACCGGCCCCATCGCCGTTACGGCCGCAGCCGGCTCGGCCCGGTCCTCCGAGCTCAGCAGCGCCAGCAGCAACACGGCGGAAAGAGCCCCCAGCGCCAGGGCGAGGCGTCGCCAGCGTTTCGGCTCGGCCGCCGGTTCCAGCGCCGGCAGCGTCGGCGCCGCCGATGGCGGCCGGGCGATCGCCGCCGCCGCCCCGGAGGCGGCCAACTGCGAGCGGTGGATCGACAGCCGCTGCGAGTCCAGCTTCTTGTCCAGCGTCGTCAGGTCGACGATCAGGTCTTCCATCGACTGGTAGCGCTGGTCGGGCGACTTCGCCAGGCACTTGTCGACAATCCAGTCCAACTCCACCGGCAGCCGCGACCGCAGCCCCGTCAGCGGCTCCGGCTCCTCGTTCAGGATCGAGTACATCGTCGCCTGGTCGTAGTGGCCCTTGAAGGGCAACTCCCCGGCGATCATCTCGTACAGCACCACGCCCAGCGACCAAACGTCCGTGCGCGCGTCCACCCGCTCGCCCTGGGTCTGCTCGGGCGACATGTAGGCGACCGTGCCGAGCAGGCTGTTGGTCTGCGTCAGCTTCGATTGGCCGGCCAACTGCGCCAGCCCGAAGTCCAGCAGCTTCACCTGCGGCCGGCTCGGGTTTTCGCCGGTCAGCATCAGGTTCGAGGACTTGATGTCGCGATGGACGATGCCCTTGCGGTGCGCCGCCTGCAAGCCCTCCGCCGCCTGCCGGGCGATGTCGAGCGCTTCCTTGAGCGGCAGCGGCCCTTCCTCGATGCGGCGATCCAGCGTGCGCCCTTCCAGGAAGGCCATCGCCAAGAAGGCCTGGCCGTCGTTCTCGCCGATCTCATAGATCGTGCAGATATTGGGGTGATCGAGAGCCGCCGCGGCCCGGGCTTCGCGCAGAAACCGCGCCCGGTCTTCCTCCGAACCGGCCGCCTTGGGCAGGAACTTCAGCGCCACCGTCCGCTCCAGGCGCTCGTCCTCGGCCTTGTAGACCACGCCCATCCCGCCCTCGCCCACCTTGTCGAGGATCTTGTAGTGCGAAATGGTCCGGCCGGTCATTCCCGCTCGTTCGACATTGTAGGCGGCCCCGCCCCGCGGCGGTTACCGCGGAGCCCTCTCCGCCAGCACCACGCCCGCCAGGATCAGCCCCCCGGAAAGCGACAGCGCCGCCGTGATCTTCTCCCCCAGCAGAAACGCTCCCATCACCACGATCAGCAACGGCTGCACGTACTGCAACACCGCGATCTTCGACGCCGGCGCGTGCCCCAGCGCCCACTGGTAGATCAGATACCCGGCCACCGCCGGCAGCGTCGACATGTACGCCACCGCCGCCCAGGCCTGCCAGCTCACCGTCGAATAGTCGAAGTCCGCGTACAGGAACCAGATCACCATCTGGTAGACCACCGCGCCCGAGCAGTAGGCCACCGTGTTCAGCGCCACGCTGCCGTAGCGTCCGCGCTCATTCTTGCTCAATACCGTGAAGGCCGCGAACATCACCGTGCCCGCCAGCACCAAGCCGTCGCCGTAGAGCGTGGCCGGAGCGTCCGAATCGCCGCGGTCGCTCGACAGCAGCCCCACGCCGGCCAAGCACAGCAGCATCCCGCCCACTTTGCGCCAGCCCACCTGCTCCTGCCCCAGCGCGGCGGCCATCAGCAACACCAGCACCGGGCTCAGCGTGAACAGAAAGGCCCCGTGGCCCACGCTGGTGTGTTGCAGGCCTACGATGAACAGCGCTTGGTTGGAGATCTGCAGCACCAGCCCGATGAACAGCAGCCGCGGCCAGTCCCGCATCAAGATGCTGCGGCCCGCCGACCGCTCCCGCAGGTACAGCGGCAGGATCACCAAGCCGGCCCCCACCGTCCGCAGTGCCGCCAGCAGCAACGGCGGCAGCGTGCCCATCGCGATCTTGGCCACAATGGGGTTGATCGCCCAGGTCAGCGTCATGAGCGAGACGAGGCTCCACAGCAGGAGAGGGCTTGGACTTCGTAGAGCGGCGGTCAGGCTCAAGCGAGCTCTTCCCGCCGAACCGTCAACGACTCCACGTAGTCCCGATCGACCGCGAAGCCGCTGCCGGAGCGGTGAGGGACACGGATCGTGCCGTAGGGCGTCACCTCCACCTCCGGCTGAATGATGTCTCGCGCCCAGTAGCGCTTGCTGGCCGAAACGTCGCCCGGCAGCGCAAAGTTCTCGAGCGTCGACATCGCGATGTTCAGCGCCCGGCCCACGCCCGTCTCCAGCATCCCGCCGCACCACACCGGCACGCCGTGCGTGCGTGCGATGTTGTGCACCAGGATCGCCTCGGAGAAGCCGCCCACCCGGCCCAGCTTGATGTTGATGATGCCGCAGGCGCCGCACTCGATCGCCTGTTCGGCATGCCGCGCGCTGCGGATCGACTCGTCGAGACAGAGCGTGGTCTCCAGCCGCCGCGCCAGTTGCGCATGGTCCAGCAGGTCGTCGTGGGCCAGCGGCTGCTCGATCATCAGCAGCTCGAACTGGTCCAGCTTGCGCAGATGCTCGGCGTCGGTGAGCCGATAGGCCGAGTTCGCGTCCACCGAAAGCACGATCGTCGGGAACCGCTCGCGCACGGCCGCGACCACGTCCACGTCCCAGCCCGGCTTGATCTTCAGCTTGATCCGCTGATAGCCGGCGTCCACCTCGGTCTGAATCTTTTCGAGCAGCGTGGGCACGTCCTTCTGGATGCCGATCGACACGCCGCAGTCGATCTCCTTGCGTGAGCCGCCGATGTGCTCCCACAGCGGCTTCATCGCCTGCCGCGCCTCCACGTCCCACACCGCCGTCTCCAGCGCCGCCCGCGTCATCCGGTGCCCGCGGATGAACTCCAGCCGTCCGGCCACCTCGGCGGCGCGCAGGTTCTGGCCCAGCAGCCGCGCCGCCAGAGCGTCCCGAATCAGGAACCAGGCGGCGTCGATAAACTCTTCGTTGTAGAGCGGCAGCGCCTTGCAGGTCACCTCGCCCCAGCCGGAGACTCCTTCGCTGATGACCTCGGTCAGCAGAATGCGCTTGTCGTGCGTCACCCCAAAGCTGGTCTCGAAGGGGTGGAGAAGCTCCATGCGGATTTCCCGCAGGAGGATGCGTTCGATTTTCATCGGCTGAGCTCGTACGCCCCGCCCGTCTCGGTCAAGCGGTAACCGACCACGGTGAGGCCCTGCTGAAAGGCTTCCTCAAACTCTTCGCGCACCGCCGTCTGCATCGCGACGGCCCGGGCCGGGTCCGTCGTGCGCAACCGGCCCGCCTCGGCCGGAACGGCGATCTCGCGCACCACCTGCTTCTTCACCCCGACGCCCGCGTCGAGGATCGAGTTCACCCGCGAGCCGGCCAGCCGCCACTCCGCCACCAGCCGGTCGGTCGGAATCGAGCCGTGCAGCCGGCTGGTGGTGATGCCGTAGGCGTTGGCCTTGTAGCGCCGAATCACCGCGCCCAGCCGCTCGATGTTGAAGTAGGCGTTGCGGATCTCGAGCGGATCGAAGGTCCACTCGATCAGCTCGAAGCCCCTGCTCAGGGCCTCCCGCCGCTGCGCCAGCTTCAGCCGCCGCCCCACGCCTTGATTCTGATACTCCGGCAGCACGCCCGCCATGTGGCTGTGCAAATACGGCCTTCCCAGCTCCTTCACGCCCGGGAAAGCGAGGCAGAAGCCGATCATGCGGGTCTCATGGAAGGCCCCCAGAGCCAGGCCGCCGATCAGGCGGTTCACCGTGAACAGCCGGTGCGGCACGCGGTCGGCCTCCGAGAAGCCCCACACCTCGCCCTGCACCCGGAAGGCTTCCTCGTTCTCCGAAGCCTCCACGATCTCGCGAATCTCCAGGCTCAGGCGCCCTTCGCTCGTTGCCATAGCGCCTCCATCTCGTCCAGGTCCGCCTCTTCGAGCGAGCGGCCTTGCTCCCGTAAGCTCCGCTCGATGTAGCCGAAGCGGCTGCGAAACTTGCGATTGGCGCGCTTGAGCGCCAGCTCCGGGTTGACCTTCACGAAGCGAGCGATGTTGACGCACATGAACAGCAGATCGCCCACCTCGTCCTCGAGCTCGTCCGGGTCCCCGCTCGTCCGAGCCTCCTCGATCTCCGCCGTCTCTTCGCGCAGCTTCTCGAGCAGCTCCGGAAAATTCCGCCAGTCAAAGCCCACCTTGGCCGCCCGCTTGCCGAGCTTCAGCGCCTCCAGCAGGGCGGCCTGATGCGCCGGCACGTCGTCCAAATGCCCCGCCGGTTCGTCCTCGGCCCCTTCCGGGGCGGCGGCCCGCTTCTCCTCGGCCTTGATCTGCTCCCAGCGCTCCACCACCCGCCCGGCCGTCCGCGCCGTCTCGTCGCCGAACACGTGCGGATGGCGCCGCACCAGCTTGCGGTTGATCGCCTCCACCACGTCGTCGATCCCGAAAAGTCCCTCTTCGGAGGCGATCTGGGCCTGGAAGACGATCTGCAACAGCAAATCCCCCAGCTCGTCGGGCAACTGCTCCCAGTCCTGCCGCTCGATCGCGTCGAGCGTCTCGTAAGCTTCTTCGATCAGGTACGGACGCAGCGTCTGCAGGCTCTGCTCGCGGTCCCAAGGGCAGCCGTCAGGGGCGCGAAGGCGCTTCATGAGCGCAAGCAACGTTTCGAATTTCGCCCCAGCCATGACAGAATGCGAGGATCAAAAAGCCCACTGTAGCATGGGCTTACAGTCATCCCAATGCGAGTCCTCGGCGTCGTCCCGGCGCGCTTCCAGTCTTCCCGCTTCCAAGGCAAACCGCTGGCCCTGCTCGGCGGCCGGCCCATGATCCAGCACGTCTATGAACGCGCCTCGGAGTCCAAGCTGCTCAACGAGCTCGTCGTCGCCACCGACGACCAGCGCATCTTCGACGCCGTCGTCGCCTTCGGCGGCCGCTGCGTGATGACCTCCGACCGGCATCCCTCCGGCACCGACCGCGTCGCCGAGGTCGCCGCCGGCCGCGAAGCCGACATCGTCGTCAACATCCAGGGCGACGAGCCCTTCCTCTCGCCCGTCACCCTCGACGAGCTCGTCGAGCCCTTCGCCGCCGACCCCGACCTGCCCATGAGCACCGTCATGCGCCGCATCGATGACGAAGCCGCCCTGGCCGACCCCAACGTCGTCAAAGTCGTCGCCAACCGCCGCGGCGACGCTCTCTACTTCTCGCGCTCGCTCATCCCCTTCCCCCGCCGCTCCGAGCTGCACCAGGCCTTCGAGCACATCGGGCTCTACGCCTACCGCCGCGCCTTTCTGCTCGACCTGGCCCGCCTCGAGCCCACCCGCTTGGAGCAGACCGAGGCCCTCGAGCAGTTGCGCGTTCTCGAGCACGGCTACCGCATCCGAGTGGTCGAAACCGCCAGCCACCTGGGCCTCAGCGTGGATACCCCGGCTGACCTCGCGCGTGCGGAACAATTCCTCGCCGCCCGCTCCCCGCGCTGATTCTTCTGCGCCGGCCGACCTCGCGCTGTACAATAAGAAATCCTGCCTGGCCGGAATTGCGCACTCCGTGCGCCCAGACGGGGACCACCTGGGATGAGCTACATCAAGTTCTTTGCTTTCACTGTCTTGGCATTCGGCGTGAGCTTCGGATGCGGCGGCGGCGCGCCCGCTCCGGAGAGTTCCGGCGGCAGCGAAACGGCCGAGACCGCGGCTCCCCCCGCTGAGACCTTCAACGTTGATCCCGCCACCGCCGCCACCGTCTCCGGCAAGATCTTCTTCGACGGCGAGGCGCCGCAACCGCAGCGCATCAACATCGCCGATGAGGAGTGCAAGGCCATGCACTCCGATCCGATCTTCTCCGAGCAGACCGTGGTCAACGACGACGGCACGCTCCAGAACGTCCTCGTGTGGGTCAAGAAGGGTCTGGAAGGCAAGACCTTCCCGGTCTCTGGCGACAAGGTCAAGCTCGACCAGATCGGCTGCATCTACAAGCCGCACGTCGCCGCCGTCCAGGTCGGCCAGACGCTTTCGGTCACCAACAGCGACCCCACCCTCCACAACGTCCACCCGCTGCCGCGCGTGAACCCGGAGTGGAACAAGTCGCAGGCCGCCGGCGCCGGCGCCATCGAAGAGAAGTTCCCCAAGCAAGAGCTGATGATCCCGGTGAAGTGCAACATCCACCCCTGGATGCGCTCCTACATCAGCGTCATCGAGCACCCCTTCTTCGCCGTCACCGGCGCGGACGGCTCGTTCGAGATCACCGGCCTGCCCCCGGGCGAGTACACCATCGAAGCCGTCCACGAGCGGCTCGGTAACCAGGAAACCACCGTCAAGGTCGGCGACGGCGAAAGCGCCGCCGTCGAGCTGCGCTTCTCGAACTGACGCCATGGCCACCGAACCCCATACGGCCCCGGTCCCAGCCGCCGCGCGTCCCACCCTTCTGTGGGACTACCTGGAGCTGACCAAGCCCAACGTCGTCTGGCTGATTCTGATGTCGACCATGGTCGGCTTCTACGTGGCCTCGTCGGACGCTCTCTCCGCCATCCTGATGCTCAACACCATCGCCGCCACGGCCCTGCTGGCCGCCGGCACCGGTACGTTGAACCAGTGGTGGGAGCGGGACCTGGACCGGAAGATGCGCCGCACCGAGAGCCGCCCGCTGCCCTCCGGGCGCGTGCCCGCGGCCGCCTCGCTCGGCTTCGGCATCGCCGTCTCGATCGCGGGCCTGGCCTGGATGGCCATCGGCGTCAACTGGCTCAGCTTCTGGGTCGGTCTGGCCACTTTGCTCAGCTACGTACTGGCCTACACTCCGCTGAAGACCAAGACCCCGCTGGCGACCTTCGTCGGCGCCTTTCCCGGCGCCGCGCCGCTGCTGCTGGGCTGGACGGCCGTGCGTGGCGAGCTGAGCCTCGAAGCCTGGGTGCTCTTCTTCATCCTCTTTCTGTGGCAGTTCCCGCACTTCTACGCCATCGCTTGGATCTATCGCGACGACTACGCCCGCGCCGGCATCCAGATGCTGCCCGTTGTCGACCGCGACGGCGACTCCACCAGCCGCCAGATCATCTGCTACGCCTTCAACCTCATCCCGGTCAGCATCGCGCCCTGGATGCTCGGCATGGCCGGCCCGGTTTACGGCGTCGCCGCCCTGGCGCTGAGCTGCGGCTACTTCTACTACGGCTTCCGCGCCGCTCGCGCGCGTACGATTGCAGAGGCTCGGCGGCTGCTGCGGGTGTCGGTCATCTACCTGCCTTTGCTATACCTGTTCCTTGTCGCCGACAAGGCCTAGAGCTTCCCAACATCATGTTCAAAGTTTGGACGGAACGAGAGCTTCCGGCGGATCTGGCCGCCGAATTCGACGGACTCGCCACGATCGTCGGTCCGCCTCCGGAAGACCCGGCCGAGCGCTACCGTGACTTGCCCGGCGCCCACGCCATCGTGGCCGCCGGCGGAACCTTCGGCGCCGACGTCCTCGACCGCTCCTCCGAGATGCTCGTCGTCTCCCGGACCGGCATCGGCTACGACAAGGTTGATGTCGAAGCCGCCTCGGCGCGCCACATCGCCGTTTGCAACACGCCCGACGGCCCCACCATCTCCACCGCCGAGTTCGCGCTCGCGCTGCTGCTGGCGACCGCCAAGAAGCTCAAGCTCGCCGAAGGCCAACTGCGCCGCTTCCCCGACGGCCGCGACTTCTACAAGGAGCACGACGCCATCGAGCTCTACGGCCTCACGCTCGGTCTGGTGGGCCTGGGCCGCATCGGCCGCCACGTCGGCAAGGTCGCCCTCGCCATGGGCATGAAGGTCGTCGCCTACGACCCCTTCGTGTCCGCCAAGGCCGCCGCCCAGCTCGGCATCGAGTCGATCCCTTCGCTCGACGACCTGCTCGGCCGCGCCGACGTCGTCTCGCTGCACCTGCCGCTCACCGCCGACACCCGCCACCTCATCAGCGCCGAAAAGCTCGCCTTGATGAAGCCCGGCGCGCTGTTCATCAACGCCTCGCGCGGCGGCCTAGTCGATGAGCCCGCGCTCATCGCCGCGCTCGAAGCCGGCCGCCTCGGCGGCGTGGGCCTCGACGTCACCGACCCCGAGCCGCCCCTGCCCATCAATCCCATGCTGGCCCGCGAAGACGTGGTGCTGACGCCGCACGTCGGCTCGGCCACCGCCGCCGGCAAGCACCGCATCCTGTCGGCCACCGTCGCCAATATCGTCAGCGTGCTCAAGGGCGAGTTGCCGCAGGACATGGTCAACTTCGCCATCTGGCCGGACGTCCAGCGCCGCTGGGCCGCCATGCGCTAAGCGCCCGGCTCTTGCTGATATACTCAGACGCAGCGCCGGGCGAGCCCCAAGCCGCCCGGCAACTCACTGATTCGACACAGGATCGGGCGGTTAGCTCAGTTGGTTAGAGCGTCTGCCTTACAAGCAGAATGTCGGGGGTTCGAGTCCCTCACCGCCCACCACCGATTCCTCACCGCATCCGTCCGCCTAGCGCGCGCCCCTCTTCAGGGCGTCCACCTTTCCTCGCGCCAGGAACCAGCGGTCGAACAGCAGCAGGTGAACCCCTGCCGCGGCCCAACCCACCAGACACAGAGCCGCTCCGGTCGCCATCTGGTAGACCGTCTTCCGGTACTGGACGGCTTGGACGATCCACGTCAGGCCCAATCGAGTCAACGCCAGACTGACCAGAGCCAGCGCGGCCGCGCCTGCCAGCCCCTTGGGCGTCAAGAGGGGTTCACTGCGCCAGGTATAGGCGGCCCAGCCGACGGCCGCCAGGGCGATCACGCCGCCGATGGCGTTGATCGCCCGTAGCGCGCCCGACAGCCTCCAGATCTTGAACGCGATCGAGGAGCCTACATTCAGGAGCTTCGACAGCGCGTCGAGATCCTCCGGCCCCTGCCCCTGCAACGCCGAGGCCATGCGCAGGAAGCGCCACGGATGCTCCCCTTGATACACCGGGAAGCCCTGAATCGCGTCGGCAAACCCTGTCCGCACCATGTTGTGGCCGCTAGCCATCAAGGCGAACGCTTCGACCTCGCTAAACGAATCCAGGTCGGTTCGGATGTTCGCAAGAGATTCCTGAAGATCCTTCCGCACTCCGTAGGTCGTGAGCGTTTGCCGGCGTCTCAGGCTCTCCGCGCCGGTCATCTCCCTCGGGTTCCGACAGCCCTTCCAGTCGCGCGGCTCCGCCTCCAGGTCCTTCTTCAAGTGCAGAAAGAGCAGCCCCTTGAGCAGGCCCGCCTTCCGGCGCGATTCCATCTCGCGATACTGCGCCGTCCGCACCCTGGATTGCAGCACGCTGCTCGTGCGCAACAGGACTCCCAAGGGGTCGTCCGGCGGCCGGTCGATCGTCGACATCTGACCGCTGGCGTCGCTCACGATCATCACCGTGCAGTTCTGGTCGAGCAGCCCGTACAGCCCTTGGTTGTCGTGAACCCCTCCGTCCACCAGGCGCACCACGATCCCGTCATACAGACCTTGCAGCTCCAGAGGCGGAAACAGGCCCGGAACGCACGACGAGGCGGCCACGGCCTGCCCAAGCCGCACATCCTGGTGCCGTGGGGGCGCCTCTTCGTAATACATGCGCCGCAGCCGGTAGTTGCCGTCGACCTCGCTGTCGATGCGAGAGGGCGGCTCTCCCATCCAGGTGGCGGTGAACTGCCAACTGTGCCCCGTATTCTCCGAGGCGGCGTTGAGAATCAGAATCGGAACCTTGTCGGTGCGCTTCCAGTTGTCGTACTTGGGCTTGCAGGTCTCGTCGCCCTTCGGGCGGATGATGAGCTCTCGCAGGCTTCGCTTGCCGTCGTCGCCGATGCGGGCGTAGAGATGCTCCTCATAGAGCTCCCCCAAGCGATTCGTCCGGGTGTAGCCCGGCTGGAACATCATGCGCAGGTTGCCGACGACGCTCCCGACCACCCGCATGCGGATGTTCTTCTGCACGCCGGCCAAGAACGCCTCCGCGACCCTTTCCACAACCTGGACGTACTCGTCCCGCGTGATCTCCCCGTCGGCCTTCTCCTGCAGCAGCTTGCGGATCTCGAGGTAGTAGTGGGCGCCCACGATCGAGCCGCCGGAGACGCAGGAGAGCGCTTCGACGTGTCGCAGCATGTCGCGCTCGGCCAGGGCCGCCAGCACCCCGATGTGAAAGAACGAGGCCCGGAAGCCGCCGCCCGACAGCGCCAGCCCCAGCTTTCCCGCAAACAGCGAGGCCGCGGCGTTGGACGCCCTTTCCCCATACACGGCGCGCAGCACGCCCCACGGCTCCGACTTTGCGAACTCTGCACTGGTCTGGACCTCCGGCGCTTGCAGCCGGGCCAGCCAAGCGAACTGCCTCGCCGTCGTCTCGTACTCCCACGGTTCAACGGGCTTCTCGTAAGCAATCTCGAGGTGCCGTTTCGCACTCGCATAGCCCCCGAGCCCGAAGTGAGCTTCGGCGAGCGTTTCTTGAAACCAGCGAACCTCCTTCCAGGGCGGGCCATCCTTCCATGCGGGCGTGTCCTGCGTGGCCTGGAGCTTGGCGACAATGTCGCTTCTGAGTTTCCGGGCGCTTTCTCGATGCAACTCCGCGTCGGAGGCTTCCACAGCAAGCAGGTCATGAACAAAAGCCGCATTGATGGCCGTGTAGCCTTGGTCCAGCTCGATACCCTGTTGAGCTCCCCGTTCGTAATAGGCCAGAGACCGCTCCAGAGTCTCGCGCCGGCCATCCACAAACCACTTGCGTTTGCAAATGCCTCCGGCGATGCCCAGCGTCTCCGCCACGGTGGTCGTTGCGAGCGGCGCCCCGCTCTCGACGAATCTGATCCGATCCAGGATCTCCAGTGCGTCGTCGTGCTTGCTGTCGTCAGGCGCGTCCGGATTCTTCGACGTCCACAGCGCCAGTTGCTGCCGCAGCTTCGTCGGGTCGCTAGGCTCAGTACGCGCTTCGATGAGGTGGATCGCGAGCAGTCGCGCTTCCTCGAACGACTGCAGACCGGCGATTTGCCTGGCGATCTGGAAAGCCTTGTCGGGGTCTTCTTTCCGCCCGGACCGGATAACCTTTGAGGCCTCGAGCAACTCGGACAACGTCATCGAAAACCTCCCCGGCTATTTCAAATGCAACGCGAAATTAGGAGAGTCACTCCGCGCGCGTGCACAGCTTCTCACAAGCCGGGAAAGTTCGCCACCCGATAAAACCGCCTCCGACAGACCGCAACACTATTCATTCAAAACCGGAACGTATACTGCAGCTTCGTCGCCAGACGCGAATCCTGCTGCCGAAAGTCATACCCCCGATCCGAAATCTCCTGCACCCAGCCCTGCCCGAAAATAAAGAACAGGTCGTTGCCGGGATCCAGCGTCCAGCGCACGCGGCTCTGCAGCCCCAAGTTCCCTGACCGGTTGTCAAACTGGATCAAGTTCGAAAACGACAGAAACGGCGACACCGCGTAGTTGATCTGCGAGCCCAGAATACGCGCCACGAAATTGCCCTGCGGCAGCCGCGCAAACGTCTGGTTGCTCGTCAGGCTGATGGTGAACTTCGGCGGCATCTTGTAGCTCAGCGTCGTCTGCACGGACTCCGCCCGGCCCGACCAGAAGCTGCCGAACGAAATCCCAAAGCTGCCCTGCAGCCGCCGCTTCTGCGCCGACGAAAAGAAGATCCGCAACGGCATGAAGCGGTATTCTCCCGGCGGCAGCACCACTCCCGGCGAAATCTCGAACGGCTCGAACAGCCTCTCGTAGCTCGGATTGATGTCGAACAAGCTGTGCAACGAATCGCCGGACTGGAAATGCCAGTCGAACAGCGTCGCGTACACGTTCCACGTCTCCACCAGCCCGTTGTCCAGCCGCGTGAAGCGCGTATAGAAGACGTCGTGGAACATCTGCTGCACGCCCATCGCCTGATTCTTCGGCCGCGGGTTGAAGCTGCCTCCTACCCGCAGCATCCGCACGTTGCGCCGCTGCACGAAGCCCAGCGCCGGGTCGAAATTCTCCTGAATCTCCCGCCAGATGACTTGCCCCGCAAAGCGGTCGTTGGGGTACGCCGCCGCAAAGCCGTACGAGGCGTTCTTGTCGTCCACGCCTTCGTTCATGCTCTTGAGCGCGTAGGCGTTCACCACCATGTTGCGCGACGTCCCCAGAAAGTCCGACGTCGCCAGCCGCATGTCGCCGCCGATCGTGCTGCTCGACAGCGGCAAGGCCGGATTGCCGCCCGTCACGATCGCCCCCACGTAAGACTGCTCCCAAAAGTTCTGCCGCACCCGCGCCACGGCCAGGTCCTTGTCCCCCACGCCCTCGCCGTCGCGCGTGCGCACGTTCAATACGCCGATCTCCGTGCGCCCGACCTTGCCCGTCAGCTTCACGCCGTAGTCGATCGGGACTTCCGCACCGCCGATCAGCCCGATCCGTCGGCTGAAGAACGGAAAGATCTCCGCTCCGGGCTCCGGAATGCCGCCGGGCGGGCTCACCCCTGTGGTCGCGAAGTTGAACACCCCCGCGTCCTGCAGGAAGAACGAGCGCTTTTCGGGGAAGAAGATCGAGAACCGCGTCAGGTTGATCTGCCGCGCGTCCACTTCCGTCTCGCCAAAATCCGTGTTCGCCGTGGCCGACAGCCGAAGGCTCGGCGTCACGTTGTAGAACAAGTCGAAGCCCGTCTTGCCGCGCAGCACGTCATGGCCGCTCGCGGCGTCGTGGATCCAGCGCTGCGCCACAAACGGCCGCACGTCCAACCCCACGCCCTGTTCCAGCGCCGCCAGCCCTGTGATCTGGCCCGCCTCGGAGACCTGGAAGAACGGGGTCTGGAAGCCCGACCCCGTCCACCGCACTTCCTCGAACTTCCGCTGGATCGTGCGGCTCAGGTTGAAGCCCCACACTTCCTTGCCGGCCGGAAAGCTCAACGACCGGAAGGGAATTGCAAACTCGGCCGTCCAGCCCAGCTCCGTGCGCCGCGTCTTCACAATCCAGATCGCGTCCCAGTCGTTGTTCGTCTGCCCGTTGGCAAACACCAGCCCGTCCACCAGCGCTCCGGCCGGGTTGGTCGCGAAGTAGAACGCATTGCTCTGGTCCCCGAACGTATCCAGGATGATCTCCACCCGGTCGTCCGAGCTCAGCGTCGCGTCGCGCGCCATCAGCGTCCCGATCACCCGCTCCGGCTGCGAGTCGAAGCACTCCACGCCGATGTAGAGGTTGTTCTGGTCATACAGCAGCGTCACCTCCGTCCGCTCGCTGGCCTTGGCGCCGGAGTTCGGCAGCCGCTGCACCAGCTCGCCGATCTTCACGCCATCGCGCCAAGCCGGCTCCTCGAGCGCGCCGTCAATGGCGATCTCCGAGGCGATCCGCCGCACGCTCGCCGAGCGGCGCGCTCCCGGCGGCGCATGCTCCTCCGGCGACGGAAACGCCTCGGCCGTCGGTCCCATCGACGTCATGGCAAGAAAGAACAAGGCGTTCCACGGGGATCGCCGGATCCGCGAGAGTCGATGCAAGTTGTGGTTCCCAGCCCCCCAAGGCCCGGCCCATCATAGCGGAAACTTCGCCGCCCAAAATCGGCCCCCGGCGGGTGAATCGTCCCGCCCTCCTAGGCCCTTTCCCGGACGGCGGGCGCCGCCGCCGCCCCGCTAGCCTCCCTTGCATGGGCCGGAGAGCGAAGACCTGGGGCTCGTTCCTGGCCGCCCTCGGCTTCCTGGTCCTGTGGATCGGCGTCGGCTCCTCCATCGTCGACCGGGCCAAGCGGAAGGACTTCCTGAACCTCTACGTCGGCGGAACCCTTGCCGCCGAGGGCCGCTTCCCCCAATTGCACAACCAAGCGACGCAGTTCGCCGCCCAGCGCCGCTTCGACCCCGACGCCCGCGAGCTGTGGCCCTTCGTCCGGCCGCCTTTCTACGCCGCCCTGCTGTCCTGGCTGCCGCTGTTTTCGTTCGACGCGGCCTTCCGCCTCTGGCTCGGCCTCCAAATCGCCGTCCTGCTGGCCTGCTGGGCCTGGGCGGCGCGCGAGCTGGGCCCGTCGTCCGTCGTCTGGGGAGGCCTGTTCGTCCCCACCGCCCTCGGCGTCATCCACGGGCAGGACTGCCCGCTGATGCTGGCCGTGGCGGTGGCCTCCTACCACCTGCTGGAGAAGGGCAAACCCGGCTGGGCCGGCGCCGTGCTGGCGCTGAGCCTCTACAAGTTCCACCTCTTGCTGCTCTTCCCGCTCGCCGTCTGGGTGGCCGGGGAGCGCCGCATGCTCAGGGCCTATCTGGCGGCCGCCGCCGGCCTTACCGCCCTCTCCGTCGCCCTTACCGGGCCCGCCGGCATCGTCAGCTACCTTCACCTGCTCACCGACGGAGACCTGCGCGGCCTCCACCCCTCCCCTGAACGCACGCTCAGCGTCTTCGGCCTGGCCGAAAACCTGCCCGGGCCGCACGCCCTGACCGCCGCAGTCGGCGCAACCGCCACGCTCGCGCTCGCCCTGCTGGCCGTCCGAGACGCCCCCCGCTGGCGCTGGTTCGCCGCCGGCCTCACCGCCTCCTTGCTCGCCGTCCCTCACGTCTACGCCTACGACGCCGGCGTGCTGCTGCTGTCCGTCTGGCTGACGCTGGCCTACGCCGAAACTCCCGCCGCCAAGCTAGCCGCAGCCCTGGCGGCAACGCCTCTACCCTACCTGTTCTCGTTCGGAGACGGCTTGCAACCGGCAATTCCATGCCTGTCTCTGCTGGCGCTGCTCTCCGCCCTGGCCTGGGAAAGCGTCCGCGCCAAGCCGGCCGTTGCGCCCTTGGCAAGAGCCGCCGGCGCGGGAATGTAGTGGCCCCCGCCGGGCTGTGCTAGACTCCAATCTGGTCCCCGACTCGACCTGCCCCGCGGAGAGGTGGCTGAGTGGTCGAAAGCAGCGGTTTGCTAAACCGTCGTAGTGCCTTCAAGCGCTACCGAGGGTTCGAATCCCTCCCTCTCCGCCAGTTCCCTTTCCTCGCCGTCCCGCTCCGACGCTTCTCCCATCGCCGCATCGCCGCCTGTGCCATCATCGTCCCAAGCCCGGACCCTCCGCCCGGCCCGGCCTGCGACGCGCCTTGACTGACGCCCGGAACTCCCCTGCTCGGCCCGCCGGCGCCTCCCGCGCCCGCTGGTCCCGTCGCGCGCTCCTCGCCGCCGCCGCCGGCGCGGCCTGCGCGCCCTCCTCCGCCAAGCCCGTCCTCACCGTCTTCGCTTGGGCCGGCCCCTGGGGCCAAACCTTCGAAAAGCATCTGCGCCCCCTGTTCGAGGCCGCCACCGGAGCCACCGTCCGCTTTGACAACGGCTGGGGCGAGGAGATCCCCAAGCTGCTCATCGCGCCGCCCGATCAGCCGCCCTACGACGTCATGATCGCCGCCCCCTTCCAGGTCTACGCCGTCATCCGCCGCGGCCACTTTCTGCGCCTGGACTGGAGCAAGATCCCCAACGCCCGCCGCTTTCACCCCAGCGCGCTCGACAACTGGGTGGCCGGCGAGGACTGGGGCCTCACCTGGCCCGACGCCCTGCACACCGGCGTCTACCGCGCCGACCTCGCCTCCCCGCCCCGCGACTGGCGCGAAACCCTCGACAGAGACCCCGGCCTCTACCGCGCCGGCTACATGTCCCTGTACACCTTCGCCGCCGCCTACGCGCCCGGCCGCGCCGCCCAAGCCATCGAGCAGGACTTCGACGGCGTCTACGCCTTCGCCCGCCGCCGCAGCCGCGACGTACGCCTCTGGTGGGCCACCTCGCCCGACATGGCCTTCCATCTCTCCCAAGGCAACGTCGGCGCCGGCAACATCCACAGCGTCGACGCCCTGCAAATGCTCGCCGAAGGCCGCCAAGTGGACCTGTTCACCACCGCCGACCGGGCCCACTTCCAGGCCATCTGGCTCATTCCCAAGGGAACCCGTTACCCCGAGCTCGCGCACGAGTTCCTCAATCAGTTCGCCGGCCTCGAGCACCAGCGCGCCTACGCCGCCGCCGGCTTCCCCTCTCCCGTCCCCGAAATCGCCCGCGAGCAGGCCGCCGCCGACCCCGCCTGGGCCCGCGTCAACCCCCACACCGAGCAGGACTTCGCGCGCCTCCACTACTATCCCTATGACGCCTACACGGCGCACTGGGAAGCCATGACCGAGCGCTGGAACCAGGAGATCCTCGTCTAGAGGCGACCCATGCTGCGGCTCGAGCAGGTCACCAAGACGTACGGCGCGCGGCCGGCCGTCGACGCTCTCTCGCTGGAGGTCCCCGAGGGCGAGCTCCTCGCCATCCTCGGCCCCTCCGGCTGCGGCAAGACCACCCTGCTGCGCATCCTGGGCGGCTACGAGGCGCCGGACTCCGGCCGCGTCTGGATCGCCGGCGCCGACGCCACCGAAGCTCCGCCCGAGCGCCGCAACCTGGGCATGGTCTTCCAGAGCTACGCCCTGTTTCCCCACATGACCGCGCTCGAAAACGTCGAGTTCGGCCTGCGCATGCGCGGCGTGGGCAAAACCGCCCGCCGCGAGCGCGCCGAGCAGGCGCTGCGCCTCACCGGCCTCAACGGCGAGGCCTCCCGCCGCCCCGCCCAGCTCTCCGGCGGCGAGCAGCAGCGCGTCGCCGTCGCCCGCGCCCTGGTCGTCGAGCCGCGCGCCCTGCTGATGGACGAACCCTTCGCCAACCTCGACCGCAACGTCCGCCTGCGTCTGCGCGACGAGCTCAAGGCCCTCCAGGCCCGGCTCGGGCTCACCACCGTGTTCGTCACCCACGACCACGAAGAAGCCCTG
This sequence comes from Acidobacteriota bacterium, assembly GCA_016125275.1. Classification (GTDB taxonomy): domain Bacteria; phylum Acidobacteriota; class Terriglobia; order Bryobacterales; family UBA6623; genus RI-231. Next base: position 183,480 of record WGMB01000010.1, read on the forward strand.
GCCCTGGCCGACCGCATCGCCGTGATGAACCACGGCCGCATCGAGCAGATCGCTCCCGCGCTGCAGCTCTTCCTGCAGCCGGCCAACGCCTTCGTGGCCCGCTTCTTGGGAGTAGGAGTTTGAGGCCCGGCCGCGCCGTCGACTGGCTGCTGCTTCCCGCCGGCCTGCTCTGGCTGGCCGGCGTGCTCGCGCCGCTGCTGTTCGTGCTGCGCATGAGCCTCTACTCACGCGGCGGTATCGCCGGTGAGAAGCGCTACGACATTCTCTTCTACCAGCCCGGCACGTGGTCGCTCGAGAGCTTCCGGCAGATCCTCGCCGAGCCCTTCTACCTCCGCATGCTCGGCTTCACGATCGGCCTCGCCCTGCTGGTCACGGCGCTCACGCTGGCGCTGGGCTACGTGGCCGCCTACGGAATCTATCGCTCCGGCCCGGCCGGCAAGGCTTTCCTGCTCACCCTCATCGTCTTGCCGAAATTCACCAACATCCTGGTCTACGTCTTCGGCCTCAAGCTCCTGCTGGGCCGCAACGGCTTCTGGCCGGTCGTCGCCGGCGAAACCCTGTTCCTGCTGCCCTACGCCACCCTCACCCTGGCCGCCACGCTCGAAACCGTGCCCTACTCGCTGGTGGAGACCGCTCGCGGCTTGGGCGCCTCCGCCGCGCGCGCCTTCTGGAGCGTCGTCTTCCCGCTCACCCTGCCCGGCCTCCTCGCTGCGGCGACCCTCGCTCTGCTGTGGAGCCTCACCGCCTTCCTGGGCCCCTACCTGCTCGGTGAGCCGCGCCAGTACACCCTCGCCGTGGAGGTCGACCGCCAGATGCGCCAGGACCTCGATTGGCCCCTCGCCGCCGCCCTCAACGTCACGCTGATGCTGCTGATGGCCGGTGTCGCCTCCGGGCTGTCTCTGGTCCGCCGGAGGGCCGCATGAGCGCCTGGCGAAGCAACGCCCCGCAGCGCTTGGCGTACGCCGTGGCGGCTGTCTCCCTCGTCCCGCTCGTCGTCTCCCTGCTGGTCTCGCTCACGCCGTCGTCGTACCTGGAGCTGCCCCGCGGCGGCCTCACCCTGCGCTGGTACGAGGAGTTCTGGAGCGGCCCGATCTGGCGCGAGGCCTTGTGGCACAGTCTGCTCGTCGGCGCCCTCGCCACGGTCTTCTCGATCGCTTGCGGCCTGGCCGCCGCCGTGGCCCTCACCCGCGGCCGCCGCCGCTGGACGGCCGCCTGGGAGTGGGCTCTGCTGCTGCCGCTGGTGCTGCCCGGCGTGGCGCTGGCCGCCGGACTGCTCGCCGTGGTCCGCCAGACGCCTCTGTGGGGCCATCCCGTCAGCCTCGCGCTGGCGCACTCGGTGCTGGCCGTTCCGGTCGCCTACGTGGCGCTGCGGGCCGGGCTCGAGCGCGTCGATCCCAACCTGGAGCTCGCCGCCCGAGGCCTCGGCGCCAACCCCTGGCAGGCCTTCCGGCACGCCACCCTGCCTCAGCTCACGCCGGCCCTGCTGGCGGCCGCCCTGTTCTGCCTGGCGATCTCGCTCAACGAGGTCACCCTCACCCTGTTTCTAGCCACCCGCGACACCGAAACCCTGCCCCGCATCATCTGGCCCCACCTGCGCTTTGCCGTAACCCCCCTGGCGGCGGCGGCGTCTGGCACGCTATTGCTGTTCACGCTGCCGGCGGCGCTGGCGGCCGGCTGGGCGCTGCGGCCCCGCCGCCACCGCCCCTCCTAGAGCACACCTCATGGAATCCATCTACTACGTCCTGTCCTGGCTCTGCCATCGGCGCTGCCCGCACTGCTACGAGGATCGCTTCCACCCCTACTACGGCGAAGAGCTCGAGCGCGTCGCGGCCGAGGCCCGGGAGGCCTTCCCCCGCGTCATCGCCAACCTGCCGCCGCGCATGACCTTCCTCGACCTCGCCGACCCCTTGCCCGAGGGCGGCTTGCGCGCCAAGCGCGGACGCATCATCCTGGCCGGCGGCGAAATCCTGCTCCAAGCCGTCCGCGAATCCGTGCTCTACCCTGCCCTCGAGCTGCTGCACCAGAAATACCGCGACGTCGGCGGCGTCGAGCTCATCGTCCAGACCACCGGCGACCTCGTCACCGACCGCATCATCGGCGAGCTGCTCGACCATCACGTCTCCAAGATCTCTGTCTCCGGCCTCGACGCCTTCCACGAAGGCATGGAGACCGAGGCCGCCCGCGACAAGCTGCGCGGCAAGCTCACCGCTCTGTTCGAGGCCCGCGGCATGCGCCCCGACGCCGGTGAGCCGCCCTTGCCCGCCGACCAGCCCCCCGGCCCCCCGGAGTTTTCGTTCTTCGGAGCCACCCCGGACTCCTGGATCGGCCCCCTCTGGCCACGCGGCCGGGCCTTCGAGAACGAGCTCTCCACGGCGACCCTGACTGACAACTTCTGCAACGGCTGGTCCGGCGGCCTCAACTTCCTGCAGCGCCGCCACAGCGGCTCCGAGGTCTCCATCGAGCCCAACGGCAATGTTTACCCTTGTTGCATGAAGACCCGCGCCCCGATCGGCAACGTCGCTGAAACGCCGCTCGAGCAGATCCTCGACGCCCGCGTCGGCGACCCCGTCTACGAGGCGATTTCGATGGGCCATCCCGAGCGCATGGGCCTCGGGCGCGGCTGGAGCGTCGAGAAATTCCTGGAAAAGTCGCGCACCACGCTGCCTTCCGGCCGCATCTACCAGAACCTCTGCGTCGGCTGCGACCGCTTCCACGAAGAGGTCCTGGGCGCGGCGCCGGGGCTGGTGAAGATCGCCTCGGGCTCCTGAACACAGGGGGCCTTGCATGCAAACGGGTTGCGGAAGAGCCGCCCCTGGGCTACCTTGGGGCCTTGACGCGGTTCCTCCCAGCCCAGCGTCCGCACCCGTCGTCCAGGCGCCGGAGGACTCCGTGAACGCTGCCGCCCGTCGCGCGATCCTGCTGTTCACCCGCGCCCCCGAGGCTGAGGCGCGCGCCAAGGGCCTGCCCGTCGAGGCCGGCTCGCGGCTCTTTGAAGCCTTCCTCGGCGGCTGGCGCGAGCGCGCCGCCCAGACCGGCGCGGACCTGCTCGTCGTCGCCCCCTCGGAGTCGGTGCGGACCCTGCGCCGGCTCTTCCCCGACGCTTGCGTCGCCGCGCAACAAGGCCCTTCCTTTGGCGCCCGCGTCGAGGCCGCCTTCTCGTTCGCCTTCGCCCGTGGCGCCGGCGCCGTGCTCATGGCGGGTTGCGACAGCCCCCCGCTGGAAGCGCCGGAGGTCGAGGCCGCCTTTGCGCACCTGGACTCCTCCGCCGGGGCGATGGCGCTGGCCCCTGCCGAGGACGGCGGCGTCAACGCCATCGGCCTCAACGCCGCCGCCGACCGCCGCATCGCCCACATCCGCTGGCTCGGCGCGGACGTCGACCGGCAGTTGCGCGCCTTCGCCCGCCGCGACGGACTGGCCTTGTGGCTGTCGTCGAGCAGCCCGGACCTCGACCGGGTCCGCGACCTCGCCGGGCTCTACCGCCTTAGCCGTTTCGCCGCCCGCTGGCGCGTCTTCCGCGCCTTGCTGCGCCGGCTCCTCGCCGGTGTCGGCGAATTTCTCTCCGGCGACCGCCGCGCCCCGGCCGGCGTCGCCCTCGACTCTCCCATCACTCGCGGTCCTCCCCGCGCCCTGTCCCTCTCCCTCTAGCCCGGGCGCTTCCCCGCTTTGTGGGGACTCGCGCCCGCCTCGGCTGCGGTCCTACGGCTCGTAAGACTCGTAACAACCGCGCCCGTCGGCGTTGTCGAGCCGGAACCGCTGCGTTCCGGCAATCGAACTTCATTTTTTGACAGGGAATCGGCGAGCCGTCCCGCGCTCGCTCGCAGACAGGAGAGTTCTTGATGCGAAAGGCTTTTGTGGCCCTTACGGCCTTGTTGTTCTCGCTGGCTGCCGCCGGCTCCGTTCGGGCTCAGAGCTCGGCCTCGGTCGTCGGCGTCATCACCGACGCCTCCGGCGGCGTCCTCGAAGGCGCCCAGGTGTTGGTCCTCCATCCCGCCACCGGCGTCGAGCGCGCCACCACCGCCAACGAGGCCGGCGCCTACCGCCTGCCCGGTCTGCCCGCCGGCCTCTACCGGGTCCGTGCGTCCTTCGCCGACTTCAAGACCGCCGAGAGTTCCGAGTTCCCCCTCCACGTCGGCCAGGAACGCCGCGTCGACCTCTCGCTCGAGCCCGGGGCCGTCACCGAAACCATCACCGTCGAGGAGAGCGCCGCCGCCGCCGCCACCGAGAGCGCCACCGTCTCCACCGTCGTCGACCGCGAAAGCATCGCCACCCTGCCGCTCAACGGCCGCCAGCTCCAGAACCTCGCCCTGCTCGCCCCCGGCGTCACCGCCGGCTGGAACTGGACCACCGCCTCCAACCGCTACGGCAAGGCCCGCGAAAACACCGAAGGCGCCTTCGTCGTCAACGGCGCCCGCTCGCGCTCCAACGACTTCCTGCTCGACGGCATGCCCATGAACGTCCGCCAGTACGGCGTCATCAACTTCCAGCCCTCCAACGAGGCCGTGCAGGAGTTCGAGCTCAAGACCAGCGTGCCCCAGGCCGAGTTCGGCCGCACCATGGGCTCCACCGTCAACATCATCACCCGCTCCGGCTCCAACGCCTTCCACGGCTCCGCCTACGAGTTCTTCCGCAACAACAAGCTCGACTCCAACGACACCTTCAACAAACGCGCCGGCCTGCCCCGCGGCGTGCTGCGCCAAAACCAGTTCGGAGCCTCCGTCGGAGGCCCGATCGTCAAGAACAAGCACTTCTTCTTCGGCAACGTCGAGCTGCTGCGCATCCTCGAAGGCGTCGAGACACGCGTCGTCAGCGTCCCCACCGCCGACGAGAGGGCCGGCCGCATCAACTACGTCGACCCCAACGGCGCCGCCCAAACCCTCGACCTCTCCGGACGCATCACGCCCCTGTCGGCGCGCCTGCTCGACTTCTACCCCGCCCCCAACTCCTCCGGCCCCGGCGGCTTGAACTACAACTCCTCGCTCACCATCGCCCTCAACGACTACCAGACCCACTTCCGCACCGACCATCACCTCACCGACCGCGATACCGTCAACGTGCGCGCCTCCTGGAACCTCAACGACCAGGACTACGTGATCAATCGCTTCGGCGGGCCCTACATCCCCGGCTTCAACCTGCCCAACCCCGAAAGCACCTGGAACGGAACCATCGGCTACCTCCGCGTCTTCGGCCCCTCGCTGGTCAACGAGCTCCGCGTCGGCGTCAACCGCTACGCCAACGACCTCGGCAACGGCGACACCGCCGGCGCGGCCGAAACCGGCCTGCCCAACGGCAACGAGACCGCCAACGGCATCCCGTCCATCACCTTCCTGGCCGGCAACATCGAGCCGCTCGGCGGCCTCTCCTGGTTCAACCGCGAGCAGAACGAGACCACCGGGCTGCTGTCGGACTCCGTGAGCTGGCTGCGCGGCCGCCACGAGATCAAGGTCGGCGGCCAGCTCAACCGCCTGCAGTTCAACACCCGCGGCGCCTCCAACCAGCGCGGCACGGTGTCGTTCGACGGCTCCCAGAACGGCCTCATCCCCAACAATTCCGTCAACGCCCGCGCCGCCGCCCTGGCGGACTTCCTGCTCGGCCTGCCTCGCCAGGCCTCCATCACCGTCGGCCAGTTCGGCCGCGGCTACCGCCAGTGGGCCTACTCCGGCTTCGCCCAAGACACTTGGCGCACCGGCCGCCACCTCACCCTCAACCTCGGCCTGCGCTACGAGTACTCCGCGCCCTGGACAGAGGTCAACGGCAAGCTCTCGAACCTGGTCGCCGGGAAAGGCCTCACCCTGGTCGGCGATCCCGGCCTCGACCGCTTCTACCAGCCCGACCGCAACAACTTCGCGCCCCGCGTCGGCCTCGCCTACGACGTCAGCGGCGACGGCAAGACCGTCGTGCGCGCCGGTGCGGCCGTGCTCTACGAGACCCTTTTGCAGGCCAACTCCGTGCAGCCGGTGGAGAACAATCCGCCCTTCTCCGCCTCGGCCGTCACCCGCTCGCCCACGCCCTTCGCCGCCGACGGCAGCCCGTCGACCACCCTGCTCGACCTGCGTTCCAGCGCCCAGCCCTCACGCGGCATCGCCGCCGTCGCCGTCGACGACTTCCACAACCCCTACACCATGCAGTTCCAGCTCTCCGTGCAGCGCCGCCTCAGCAAGGAGTGGCTGGCCGAGCTGGCCTACACAGCCACCCGCGGGCTCAGCTTGCCCGTCTACTCCAACCTCAACCAGGTCCCGCTCGACGCCCTCAGCCCCGCCCAGCGCGGCGCCATCGCCGCCGACGTCGCCGCCGGCCGAGACACCACCGCCACCCTGGCGCAGCTCCGCCTCTTCCCCCAGTACGACGCCATCCAGTACAGCGCCAACGTCGCCTCCTCCACCTTTCACAGCGGCCAAGCCAAGATCGAGCGCCGCTTCGGCGACGGCCTCCTGCTGCTGGCCTCCTACACCTTCGGCAAGTCCATCGACAATGCCAGCGACTTCGGCTCCGGCGACTCCTCCGAGCAAGTCCTTGACGCCCGCGACCTGGCCCGCCAGCGCGGCCTGTCGAGCTTCGACGTCAAGCACCGCCTCAGCAGCTCCTTCCACTACCCCGTCCCGCTCCAAAAGCTCTGGCGCGGCCCCCGTCTGCTGGTGGAAGGCTGGCAGCTCAACGGCATCGTCACCCTGCAGTCCGGACAGCCGTTCACCCCCTACCTGAGCTCGTTCGATCCCTACCGCAACGAGACCTTCAACCGTCCCGACGTCATCGGCGACCCCCTCGCCAACGTCCCCGACGGCCTGGCCTTCAACCCGGCCGCCTTCGTCGCGCCCGCCCCGGGGACCTTTGGCAACGCCGGCCGCAACATCATCCGCGGCGACGGCTTCCAGAGTGTCGACCTCTCCATCTTCAAGCGCATCGCCCTCACCGAGCTGGTCCGTCTGGAACTGCGCGGCGAGTTCGTCAACTCCTTCAACCAGGTCAACTTCCAGGGCCCTGACGTCAACCTGGCCTCCAACCCCGGGGTCTTCCGGGCGGCCGCCCAGCCGCGCATCGTGCAGTTGGGCGCCAAGTTGATCTTCTGACCGGCCCGCCCGCCCCGGCCTCCGCGAAGCTGTGCCATCATCTTCGGGAGGCCCGGGGCGCAGCGCGCCGCGGCCGTTTTTCGCCGATGAAGCCGAATCGCCGTCTCGCCCGGAGCGTCGCTCCGGCCCTTCTCGCCGCGCTGGCCGCCTGTGCGCCCGCGCCGCCTCCGTTCCCCCCCAAAATGCCCATCCAGCGCCAGTTCTTGAACGTCGGCGAAAAGCCGAACGGCTACACCCACACCGTCACCACCACGCCCGGCCGCATGGTCTTCGTCTCCGGCGCCGCCGGCGCCAACCCCGACGGCTCCATGCCCGAGGACTTCGCCACGCAGGCCGACAACACCTTCAAGAGCCTCCGCGAGCGCCTGGCGCTGGCCGGCGCCGACTTCGACGACGTCGTCAAGATCAACTACTTCCTGCGCAACATGGACGATCTGGCCGTGCTGCGCGAGGTCCGCGCCCGCTACCTGAACGCGGAAAATCCTCCCGCCGCCTCCGCCATCCCCGCGCCCTTCACCGGCGCCATGATGCTCGAGGTCGAGGCCATCGCCGTCGTCGAGGACTAAGCTAAGCCCCATGAAGCCCCTCGCCCTGACCCTGCTCTGCCTCCTCGCCGCCCTGCCCGCGCTCGCCCAGTCGACCGAAGAGGTGGCCTTCGTCGAGGCTCGGGACTTCTTCTTCTTCCCCGGACAGCTCCCGGTCGACTCCTCCGGCCGCACCCCGTCTGACTTCGACGCGCAGGCGCGCCTGGTCCTCTCCAACCTCCAGACGAAAGCCGACCTCGCCGGCGTCTCCCTGCGTCACATGGTCTGGGTGCAGGTCTACTTGGAGGACATCAACCAGTGGCCGCGCTTCGAGGACATCGCCCGCGAGCTCTTCGCCGGGCAGTTGCCGGCCTTGGCGCCGCTCGGCATCGCCGCCGTGGGCTCCAAGCAGGCGACCGTGGCCGTCGACGCCGTCGCCTACCGCACGCTCGCCGGCATCGAGCGCACCCCCGGCAGCGCCGCGGTCAGCGCCGGAGGGCTCACCTTCCTGTCGGCGGCCCAGGGCCGCGACCTCTCCACCGGCCGCATCCCGGAGACCCACGCCGAGCAGACCCGCATCGGTCTCGAAAATCTCGGCGTCGAGCTCCAAGGCGCCGGCCTGGGCTTCGAGCACATGGTCTTCATGCACCCCTACCTGCTGCCCGCCATGGCCTACGGGGACATGAACAAGGTCTACGCCACCTTCTTTGAGTTCGGAGCCACGCCGGCCCGCGCGACGATCTTCGTCGACGCCCTACCGCATGACCTGACGATTGAATTTACGGGAGTGGCCGTGCGGGACCTGAGCAAGCGGCAGCCGGTGCGGCCCAAGAACATGGCGCCGAGCCCCACCGCCAGCCCCTGCGTCTGGGGCGGCGACTTCTACTTCTGCTCCGGCAAGAGCGGCTTCATCCCGGGAGTGGAAGGCGGCGTTTGGGCGGAGTCGGTCGAGAACCAGTTCCGCCAAACCATGCGCAACCTGCTCGACAACCTCGAGGAGACCGGGCTGGACTTCTCCGACGTCGTCTCCACGCAGCTCTACCTCGACGACATCGCCGACCTCGAGCGCGTCGACCCCATCTACCAGCGCTATTTCCCGAAAATCAAGCCGACCCGCACGGTCGTGCAGCAGTTGCCCAGCGGCAGCCGCAAGCAGGCGGCCAACGGGCGCTGGCCGGCGATCGAGCAGATGGCTTTGGTGGCCGTCCGGCGTTGAGCCGGGAAGAGGCCGCCCGGCGCTCAGCCGGCGGCCCCCAAAGTTCGTAAGCCCGGCCTAGTCGCCGACCTGGAACGCCTTGTCGAAGGCCTCGTCGCTGAAGATCATCGCGTCGAGCTTCTCGCCGGCCTTCTCCGCCTTGCCCTTGCAGTTGTCGCAGCAGAACGCCACCGGCTTGCCGTCCACCATCACGGTCTTGCTCGAGTCAGCCTTGCTTCCGCTGAACGGGCAAGCGATCTGCTTGGCCTGGCCGGTCACGAACAGTTGCTTGTTGGCCTGCACCGCATACGAGGCCGGGTTCTGCTGGAACGCGTCCGGGCAACCGGCGCAGCAGAAGTAGACCTTGCCGCCCTTGTAGTCGACCGACAGACCCTTCATGGCCTGCTCGCCCGCGATGGGGCACTTGGCGCCCGAGAGATCCACCTCCGCCACCAACATCGTCACGGCCGCCAGGGCGGCGGCGACCGCCAACAGTACACGCTTGGTCATGGTTCGGAATCCTCCTCGTTCCCCTCAAACTGTAGCAGGCGGCGCCGGAGCGTGCGGAATCGATCCGCTATCATGGCTGGCGGTATGGAACCCACGCTCTCTCGCCGCCAATGCCTGCAGGCTCTCGGCCTCGGCGCGCTCTCGGCGGGATTCGCGGCGGCCCAGCGCAGCCGTCGGCCCAACGTGCTGATGATCGCCATCGACGATCTCAACGACTGGATCGGCGCCCTCGGCGGCCACCCGCAATCGCTGACGCCCAACATCGACCGCCTCGCCCAGCGCGGCGTGCTGTTCCGCGCCGCCTACTGCCAGGCCCCGAGCTGCAACCCTTCCCGCGCCAGCCTGCTCACCGGCATCCGGCCGTCCACTTCCGGCGTCTACCAGAACAACGACGTCTGGCGCGACGCCATGCCCTTGGCCACTACTCTCCCGCAGCACTTCCAACTGCACGGCTACGAGGTCCTGGGCGGGGGCAAGATCTTCCACGGCCCCATGAACGAGGCGCAGTCGTGGGACTACTACTACAATCCCCCCGGCTTTCTGCATCCCGGCGACGAGCCCGTCAACGGCCTCGACATGGGCCACTTCGACTGGGGCCCCCTGCAGGTCGACGACGACCAGACCGCCGACACCATGCTCGCCCACTGGGCCTCGGACTACCTGGGCAAGAAGCGCAACCGCCCCTTCTTCCTCGCCTGCGGCTTCTACCGCCCGCACCTGCCCTGGTACGCGCCCGAGAAGTACTTCGAGAAGTTCCCCGAGGCCGCCACCCTGCTGCCCAAGTACCTCGCCAACGACCTCGACGACGTGCCGGCCTCCGCGCCCCACAACCAGCGCGACCACGACAACGTCACTTCGTCGGGCCAATGGAAGAAGGCCGTCGCCTCCTACCTGGCCTGCATTCACTACGCCGACACGAACGTCGGCCGCGTGCTCGACGCCCTCGACGCCGGCCCCCACGCCCAGAACACCATCATCGTGTTGTGGACCGACCACGGCTGGCACCTGGGCGAGAAGAACCACTGGCGCAAGTTCACCCTCTGGGAGGAGAGCTGCCGCGTGCCGCTGATCTTCGCCGGCCCGGGATCGCGCGACAACCGAACCTGCGACCGCCCCGTCGAGCTGCTCGACATCTACCCCACCCTGATCGACCTGGCCGGCCTGCCCACCCGTCCCGAGCTCGAAGGCCGCACCCTGCGCCCGCTGCTCGAAGAGCCCTCCGCCGAGTGGGACAAGCCCGCCCTCACCTCCAACGGCCCCGACAAGACCTCCGTCCGCACCGAACGCTGGCGCTATACGAAGTACCCCGACGGCGAGGAGCTCTACGACCACTGGCAGGACCCCCAGGAATGGGACAATCTCGCCTCCTCGCCGGCCTACGCCGACGTGAAGGCCGAGCTCGCGGCTCTGCTCCCGCGCCGGACCCAGACGCGCAAGGTGCTGCAATATCAGGACTTGCCCGCGGAGAAGAAGCGCCTGACCGAGCTGCCCCCGGGCCGCCGGCACAAGCCCGACCCCGACAGTTGGACCGGCCTCAAGCCCGGCCCCAACTAGCGCCGGCTCAGCTCCGCACGCCGATCGCCGCCACCAGCCGCCCGCTCTTCTTGCCGTCGCGGCGGTACGACGGGAACAGCTCCGGGTTTCGGAAGGTGCACAGGTTCGAGTCCGCGATGCGTTCCGGCGCCAGCCCGGCCTCGATCAGTTGCAGCCGCGCCGCCCGCGCCAAGTCCAGGTGCGGACGCGGCCACTCCGGCCGCCGCTGCACGGCCTCTGCGGCGAACCGCTCGGCGACCTCCTCGCCCACCTCGTAGCTCTCGGCGCTGATCGCCGGCCCCAGCAGCGCTTCCAGCTCTTCCGGCCGCGAGCCGTAGCGCCGCGTCATCTCCGCCGCCGCCTCGGCCACGATGCCGGCCGCCATGCCGCGCCACCCGGCGTGCGCCGCGCCCACCGCTCGCCGCACCGGGTCCACCAGCAGCGCCGGCAAGCAGTCCGCCGTGCGGATCGTCAGCAGCACGCCGCCGGCGTCGCCCACCAGCGCGTCGCCTTCCGGCGGCTCCTCATTGGACGGGGCGATCTCCGCCGCCTCCAGCACGATCGCTGAATGTGTCTGCCGCAGCTCCAGCCGCCGACCCGCCCCCGGCTCTCCCTCCCAGGCCGGTTCCACGGCCCGCAGCGTCGAAAAGCCGTGTGCCAGCCAGCCGCGCTCCTCCCAGGGAATCCAGCGCAGCAGCCCGCGCTCATCGATCCGAAACGACATGCTTGCCCGAGTCTAGCAACGCCTCGACGCCGAAACCGCCCGCGCCAGCTACGATGGAGAGAGGGGCTGTTAGGGAATCCGGCGCCCGCCGGAGCGCCGCCCCGCTGTCCGTACCCAGGCCGCCGGTCCCATGCAGGTCACTGAAATCTTCCGCTCCATCCAGGGCGAATCGACCTTCGCCGGGCTGCCCTGCACCTTCGTCCGGCTCACCGGCTGCAACCTGCGCTGCCGCTGGTGCGATACCGAGTACTCCTTCCACGGCGGCGCCCGCATGAGCATTGATGAGGTGCTCGCGGAAGTCGCTCGCCTCGGCGGACGCACCGTCGAGCTCACCGGCGGCGAGCCGCTGCTGCAAAAGGAAGCCGTCCCGCTGCTGCGCCGCCTGCTGGCCGAAGGCTATCGCGTGCTGCTCGAAACCAGCGGCGAACGGCCCCTCGACGACGTTCCCGCCGAGGTCGTCAAGGTCGTCGACGTCAAGTGTCCCGACTCCGGCGAGCCCGACACGTTTCGTCTCGACAACCTGGCCGTCATGGCGCCCCATGACCAGCTCAAGTTCGTCGTCGCCACCCGGCGCGACTACGAGTTCGCCCGCGACTTCACGCGCGAGCACGATTTGACAGGGAGATTCGCGGCCGTCTTCTTCGCCCCGGTTCACGCTGAAGCGAACCTGCAGGCTCTAGCCGCTTGGATGATCGAAGACGGGTTGGAAGACGTGCGTTTCGGGCATCAGCTCCACAAGACGATCTGGGGAGCTGACGCGCAAGGCGTCTAGCGCGGAGGACGCCTAGTTGCGGTTCAGCTCGGCCAGGGCCGGCGCGGACAGCAGGCCGATCTGCTCGATATGCCGAATCAGCTCGAGGTTGTCATCGATCTGCAAGAAGAAGCCGTACTTGAGCATGTCCTTGGCTTCCTTCAGCGTACGTGCATCTTCGAGCGTCAGCCGAGCCACCAAGCCGCCATTCGACCGGTGCACTCCGATGTACCAGGAGTCGCCCTCGGCGTATGCTCCCAGCCGCATGCTTTCCCCCAAGTACTGAAACCGCCCTTCTTCTCCGCGGGCTTGAATGAGCTCCACGCCGGATTCGCGGTAGATAACCATTGTTGCCGCCCTCTACTAGATTAGTATGGCAAACGCGTCCTAAAGGTTTCGCTCAATGTGAGCTCAACTGTGCCGAATGACCAGTACGTCGCCGTCTTGGACGATGTAGTCGCGACCCTCGAGCCGCAAGACCCCTTTGTCTTTGGCTCCAGCATACCCGTTCAGCGCCACCAGCGTCTCCCAGGGGATCGTCTCGGCGCGAATGAATTTCTTCTCGAAGTCGCTGTGAATTGCACCGGCCGCCTTCGCCGCCGTCGTCCCCTTGGAGATGGTCCAGGCCCGCACCTCTGTTTCGCCCGCCGTCAAAAAAGACATCAATCCCAGCAGATCATAGGTGGTTTCGATCAGCCGATCCAGGCCCGGCTCCGCCAAGCCGTACGATTCCAAGAAACTCTTTTGATCCTCGGGCGGAAGCTGCGCCAACTCGGACTCGATGCCGCCGCACACCGCCGTCAGCGCCACCTTCGGCTGATCGCTGAGCCACTCCTCGCGGTAGCGCTGCTCGATTGCCGCCAGATCCGGAGCCTGCTCCTCGCCGAGATTCAGTACCAGTAACATCGGCTTTTCCGACAAAAACTGAAATCCCCGCAGCCGCTTGGCGTCGTCGGGCTCTAGCTCCATCGTCCGCAGCGGCGTCTCGTTCTCCAGCAGCTCGCGGCACTTCTCCAGCAGCTCCTTCTCCCGCGGCAGGTCCGGGTTCTTGAGCTTCTTCAGATCCTTCTCCACCCGCTCCAGCCGGTTCTCCACCACCTGCAAGTCCGCCAGAATCAGCTCGGCCTCCACCGCCCGCCAATCGCGCCGGGGGTCGATCTCCCCCTCCACGTGCATCACCGTGTCGTCTTCGAACAGCCGCAGCACGTGCGCAAAGGCGTCCACCGCCCGCAAGCTGGCGATGTAGCTGGGCTCCTGCAGGGACTCCTTCGAGATCGCCGGCATATCGACGTACTCGACGGTGGCGTAGGTCACCTTCGGCGGCTCGAAGATCTTGACCAAGGCGTCAATGCGCTTGTCGGGAACCTTCGCAATGCCGATCTGCGCCTTGGCGCCGCCAATGCGGCCCTCGCTGGCCACGCCGGTCAGAATGGTGAAAAGAGACGTCTTGCCGACCTGCGGCAGACCGATGATTGCAGTTTTCATGGGCGAAACTTCGAGCTTACACTGATGCGGCTACACGCTGACGGGATCGACGACCGAGATCCCGTATCGGCCGAAATCCCCGGTGTTGAAAGTGAGGATCGAACTGAGGTTGTGTACGAGCATCCCCGCGACCAGCCGGGCATCGTGGGCGGCCTTGCCAGAGACGCCGCGCGTGATGACCAGACGCTCCCACGTTGCGTAAAACGGCGGCGTCTCGGGCAACAGGATGAAGAGCCGTCGAATGCGATACAGCTCCGCCCCTGCGACGACCGTGGACATGCCCAGCCCATTGGCCGAAGCGGGTCGCGTGGCCACCGCCCACAGCTCCACGAGGTTCTGCGGGAGCACGTGGAGTTTCTCGCCTCGTTTCCGCAGTTCCTTCATCGCGCCCACGGCCAGGGCGTGTTGCGGATGTCCTGGCTGCAGCGCCCGCAGCAGGACGTTCGTGTCAACCAGCATCAAACCGCATCAGCCGTGGAGTCTGCGATCTCGCCGTAGAAAGCCTCCCGGCTCATCGCCGCGTCGGAAAGCACGGGCGTCGCCGGATCTTGCGCGTCCGCCCAAGCCTGTAGCTCTTGCGCCCATTCCTGCGCCGACAGCCGATCCTGCAACGACTCGCCGCCGCTGGGAAGTTCCCCCGGAACAGGTCCCCCCACGGCGCGCCCCAGAAGCCGCTCGACGGCCTTCCGATCCGCGGGCGAAAGCTCTCTGCTGGGAGGGGTGTGAGAAGCGCTCATCTCAAATCCTGCGTTCATCTTACATCCAGCGCCGGTGGCCGGCGCCCTCACACTCAGCGCCGGCGGCCGGCGCCCTCACACCGGCACCGCCACCGTCTGCAAAATCTCCTCGATAATCCGCCGCGCCCGCTCGCCCGACGTCGCCTCGGTGCCGAACCGACGGTCCGGCAGCGCCCTGTGGCCGAACACCGGAATCGCCAGCGTCTTCACATGGTGCGGCGTCACGAAGTCCAGCCCTTCCAGCAAAGCCAGCGCCTGCGCCGCCCGGTACAGCGCGATCGACCCGCGCGGGCTCACGCCCAGCGCCAGCTCGCTGTGCTCGCGCGTCGCCTTCACGATCGCCATGATGTAGTCCACCACGGCGTCGTCCACCCGCACCTTGCCCGCCAGCCGCTGCAGCTCCACCACGTCGTCGCCGTGCAGCACCGGCCGCAGCCCTTCCACCGTCGGCCGCTTGCCGTTCAGCCGCAAGATGTCCCGCTCGCTCTCCGCATCCGGGTAGCCCATCTCGATCCGCAGCAGAAAGCGGTCCAACTGGGCCTCCGGCAGCGGAAACGTTCCGTGGTACTCGATCGGATTCTGCGTCGCGATCACCATGAACGGCGCCGGTAGCGGATACGAGTGCCGCTCGATCGAGATCTGCCCCTCGTTCATCGCCTCCAGCAGCGCCGACTGCGTCTTCGGCGTCGTCCGGTTGATCTCGTCCGCCAGCAGGATGTTCGCGAAGATCGGCCCGGGCTTGAAGTCGAACTCCTCGCGCGTCGCCGAATACACCGTCACCCCCAGCACGTCGCTGGGCAGCATATCCGAGGTGAACTGGATGCGCTGAAAGCGGCAGTCGATCGCCCGCGCCAGAGCGTGCCCCAGGGTCGTCTTGCCGACGCCCGGCACATCCTCGATCAGCAGGTGCCCGCGCGCCAGCAGGCACACCAGCGCCAGCCGCACGGCTTCGCTCTTGCCGCGGATCACGCTGCTCACAGCCCCTTCCAGGCTGGCCAGCTTCTCACCGGCGTCAATGGTCGCCAGCGCTTCCCCGGCGCTCGTATCTCCTACGGACATCGAAACTTTCAGTGTACTAGGGACCCCGGCGACGCCGGTTTGGTTCCCCTCCTCGTCCTCAGCGCCGAAAGGCCTTCGCCAGCGCCAATCTCCGCTCCGCCTTGTCGTAGAATCCCTGCGGCGCGTACTGGTCGGTGTGCAGATAGCATTGCACCCGCGCCTGGTCTCCCTCGATCGTCCACACTCGGCTCATCGGCAGCGTCGTCAGCCCGGCGTGATAGCGCGACAGCGAGCTCGTGTTCACAAACCACACGCCCCACTTGCGCTCGATGTGCGACTTGCCGCCGTAGGTGTCGTCCGGATGCGTGTGCGTGTGGCCTCCCAGCCAAATGTCCACCGCCCCCGGGTGCGCTTCCAGGTAGCGTTCGAAGGCTTGCGCGTCCGGCACGCCGTCCACCCAGTACAGGTACGACGTCCCCTTCGGCGTCCCCTCGGCCTTGTAGCCGTGATAGTGCGACTTCCAGCCGCCCTCCGACGTCCGCCGCAGCCCTTCCCACTCGCCCGACGCCACCGTCGTCTCCTTGAGCACGTAGTGGTGCGCCGACACGATGATCTTGTCCTGGTTCGACTCCACCATCCCCTTCCACCAGCGGAACGTCTCGCCCGACACCACTCCGCTCGGGTTGCCCCCCAGTTCGCCCCGCCCGGGCCGCTGGCTCGGCTCGTTGATGTCGCTCATCATCAGGAACAGGATGTTGCCCACCTGAAAGCTGTAGCGCTCCCAGCTCCCCTCCACCGCGTACGGCCGGTTTTGGGCGTCCACCCGCGACTGCTCGGGATACAGCCCCGCCGGGTCCATCCACTTGCGCCACCACTGGTTCTGGACCGGATCGTCCACGCCGCCCCGGTCGTGGTTGCCGCCCAAGTTGTAGATCTGCTCGCGCTCGTGCTTTTTGAGCGCCGTCGAGAACTGCCGGACGATCTCCTCGCCTTCCTCGTCCTCCGGCAGGCTCTGGCCGCCGGACATGTCGCCCATGTCCAGCGCCAGCTCCCAGTCGAAGTCGCTCTCGGAGTGTCGAATCGCCTCCACCAGACTCTCGCGGCCGTCTTTGCGGCGGTCCGTGCCGACGTGCGCGTCGGAGAAGGTCCACAGCCGCAGCGTATCGTTGGACGTCTGAGCCGCCGCCGGCGTGGAGGCGACCGCCGCCGCCCCGCCCAAGAATTCGCGCCGCGTCATCGTTCCGCCGTCGCCCATTCGCCGCTGGCCGGATCGAGACCCACCGCGCTCGCTACCGCCACCGACGCTTTCGAGACCGTGTAGCCGATCTCCGTCAGCCGGTCCCTCGCCGCCTGCTCCCAAGGCTCGTCCAGCCCCACCGCCAAGCCGCCCTCCACGTGCATCCGCGGCGCCGCCACGGCCTGCTGCACGCTCGAGCCCTCCCGGCTGTAGTCCAGCAGCACGCTCAGCACACAGTTGGGAATGCGCCGGCCGCCCCGCGCCCCCACCGCCAGCGTGGGCTTGCCGTCCCGCCGCACGATCGTCGGACACATGTTGTGCAGCGGCCTCTTGCGCGGCCCCGGCGAGTTCGGATGGCCCGGCCGCGGGTCGAACCGTGACATCCCGTGGCCCAGCAGCAGTCCCAGCCCCGGAACCGCCACGCGCGCCCCAAAACCCCCGCCGTGCGTCAGCGTCAGCGCCGCCATGTTGCCCGCGCCGTCGGCCGCGCTCAGGTGGATCGTGCCCACCTGCTCCAGATAGTCGATCTCGATGTCCAGCGGCTTGCCCCCTTCGACGGCCTTGCGCACGCGCGCCGCGGACTCCTCCGCGTAGGCCTTCGACAGCAGCCGTTCGGTCGGGTCCTCCGACTTCTGCGGGTCCCCGAACAGCTCCAGCCGGTCCTTCCAGCAGATCCGCAGGGCTTCCAGCCAGGCGTGCGTCTGCTCCAGCGGCGCCTTCATCGCCGGATAGCCGGCGGCGTCCAGAATCGACAGCGCCTCGAAGATCGTCAGCCCGCCGGCCGTCAACGGTGCCGTAAACAGCTCATCCCCGCGCCACTGCATCTTCAGCGGCTCCACCACCTTCGCCTCGTAGGCCGCGAAGTCCTCCATCGTCACGATGCCGCCGTTGCTCTGGAACGCCGCCACGATCTTCTCGGCGATGTCCCCCTTGTAGAACGGCTCGGTCGAACCCGCCTTGGCCAGCTCGTCGAGCATCGCGCCAAGGTCCGGGTTCTCGTAGTGGTCGCCTTCGGCCAGCGGCTTGCCGTTCGGACACAGCAGCGCCGCCGCGGCCGGATCGGCCAGCAACTGCTCCTTGGCGCTCGCGATCGAGCGCGCCAGCGCCGCGTCCACCGGAAAGCCTTCCTGCGCGTGCCTGATCGCCGGCGCCACCGCTTGCGCAAAGCTCTTCGTGCCGAACTCCCGCAGCGCCAGGTCCATCCCGGCCAGCGTTCCCGGCACGCCCGAAGCCAGCCAGCCGAACTGGTTGATCTGTCCCGGCACCGTCCCGTCAGCGTTGGGCGCAAAACGGTCTTCGGTCAGCGCCGCCGGCGACAGCGTGTTGAAGTCGATCGACGTGACCTTGCCCGAGTCCGCGAAGGCCAGCGTCATGTGGCCGCCGTAGCCTCCGCTGCCGCACATCTGCACCGCCGTCACGCCGGCCGTCAGGGCCGCCGCCACGATGGCGTCCACGGCGTTGCCGCCGATCTCCAGCATCGCCAGCCCGGCCGCCGCCGCCCGCGGCTCGCCCACCACCGCTCCCTTGCGGGCCGCCGCGGGGCCCTCCGGCGAGGACCCGCCGCAACCGGCCCACAGCGCTCCCGCCGAGGCCGCCTTCAAGAAATCTCTGCGTTGCATCGCGCCTCCCCTCTTCGTTCTTGGCCGGGGCGCTTTCCCGCGCCCTCGGCCGGTTCGCACTTTGTCTTGGGCGGCGTCTCGGCCGGGCCTGCTCGGCGGTCGAATCGCGCTCAGAACGGCCGGGCCAGCTCCCCGCCCGACGCCTTCAGCAGCTCCTCGAGCTTCCCCTGGAGCTTCTTGCGCTCCTCCTGCGCCGCCGGATCGTCGATCACGTTCGTCTGCTCGTACGGGTCCGTCTGCAGGTCGTACATCTCGTCCATGCCTTCCAGGTCCGTGTAGTGGATCAGCTTCCAGCGGTCCGTGCGCACCGCCTGATAGCCCATCTGCACCAGCCGCGGCCAAACCTTGTCCGAGAAGTACTCGATCAGCACCGCGTCCCGCCAATCCGCCGGCGTCTTGCCGTCGGCCAGCGGAACCAGCGAGCGCCCTTGCATGTCGCCCGGAATCGCCACACCCGCCAAATCCAGCATCGTCGGCGCAAAGTCCGTGCTCTCCACGAACGCTTCCGACTTCGAGCCGGCCTGGAACACCGCCGGATAACGGATCGCCGTCGGGATCTTGATCGTCTCCTCGTAGGCCAGCCGCCGCTCTTCGAACAGCCCGTGCTCGCCGTAGAAGTAGCCGTGGTCGCTGGTCACCACCACCACCGTGTCGTCCATCTGCCCGGTCTCGTCCAGCGCCTTCAGCACCATCGCAAAGGCTTCATCGGCGGCCGTCAGCATCCGCAGCCGGTTCAGGATCACGTCATCCGGCGTCGCCGTCTTCGCGCCCACCGGGTCCAGCCCCGGCACGTCCCTCTCCAGCGCCTTCTTGCCCTTCCCCAGCTCGCTGTAGTTGGACCGCCGCGGCAGCGTCTCGCCGGCGTACAGCTCCTTCAGCCGGTCCGGCGGCGTAAAGCCGTGGTCTTCCGGAATGTCCTTGATCGAGCCGTCCGCGTTCTGAAAGATGTTCGGGTGCACGGCCTTGTGCGACAGGTACAGCGCGAACGGCGCATCCCGCTCCCGCCGGATGAACTCCGCCGCCCGCTCCGAGAAAATGTCCGTGGCGTAGCCCTCCATCTTCTTGGCCTCGCCGTTGTCGTCCACTTCCGGGTCGAAGTAGTAGCCCTGGCCCTTGATGCTCAGCCATTCGTCGAACCCCGGCCGCGCCGAGGGGTCGATCCCCATGTGCCACTTGCCGATGAACGCCGTGTTGTAGCCCGCCTCATGCAGCAGCCGCGGAAACGTCCGCAGCTTGTGGCTCTCGGCCGAGCGGTCTACGTTGTCGATGATCCCGTGCGTGTGCGCGTACTGTCCGGTCAAAATCGTGGCCCGGTTCGGAGAACATAGCGGCGTCGAGGCGAAAGCGTTGTCGAACATCATGCCTTCGTGGGCGATGCGGTCGAAATTCGGAGTCTTGACGAACGGATGGCCGCCGAATCCGACGTCGTCGAAACGCACGTCGTCCAGCAGCACGAAAACGATGTTCGGCTTCTTCGCAGCCGGGGCTTCGGCGGAGGGTCCGCCGCTCGAACAGGCTCCCAGCAGGACTGCCAGGGAAATCAAAAGTGTCCGCATCTTGGGGACCAGTGTCCCTCAGCCCGCCCTATGACGCAATGGCGTTACAATGCCGCCGTGACGGACGCTCCCGGCCCCTCCACAGCCCGCCGAACGAACGCCCGGCGGATCGTCCTGCTCTTCGCCTTCTCGGCCGCCTTCATCACCTACCTCGACCGCGTCTGCATCTCCGCCGCCGCCCCGTCGATGACCGCTGACCTGGGCCTGTCCACCACCCAGATGGGCTACGTTTTCAGCATCTTCGCGCTGGCCTACGGCGTCTTCGAGATCCCCATGGGCTGGCTCGGCGACCGCACCGGCCAGCGCTCCCTGCTCACCCGCATCGTCGGCGGCTGGTCGGTCTTCACCGTCTTGACCGGCGTCGTCCGCGGCTACTGGAGCCTGCTCGCCGTCCGCTTCGTCTTCGGCGCCGCCGAGGCCGGCGCCTTCCCCACCCTCGCCCGCGCCCTGGCGCGCTGGTTCCCGCTCGCGCAGCGCGGGCGCACCACCGGCGTCATGTGGATGGGCGCCCGCCTGGGCGGCTCGCTCGCCCCTCCGCTGGCCGTCTATATGATCGCCGGCCTCGGCTGGCGCTCCACTTTCTTCGTCTTCGGCCTGGTCGGCGTCGTCTGGTGCTGGTTCTTCTGGAGCTGGTACCGCGACGAGCCCTCCCAGCACCCCGCCGTCGGTCCCGTTGAGCGCGCCGAGATCGAAGCCGGCCGCCTGGACCTGCGCTCCGGACCCGCCCGGCCCGTGCCCCTGCTCGAAGTCTTCCGCAGCCGCAACATGTGGGCCCTGTTCTGGATGTACTTCTGCTCGGCCTACGGCTTCTTCTTCTTCGTCACCTGGCTGCCCACCTATCTGATGGACGAGCACGGCCTCTCGCTCGAGCGCTCCGGCGTCTACTCGGCCTTGCCGCTGTTCGCCGGCGCCATCGCCTGCCTCACCGGCGGCGCCGTCTCGGACTGGCTGGTACAGCGCACCGGCAGCCTCCGCTGGGGACGCCGCTCGGTCGGCGTCGGCGGTTTCCTGCTGGCCTCTGTCGGCTTCGGCGGCGCCGCCGTCGCGCACGACCCGCTCGCCGCCATCCTCTGGCTGGCCTTCGCGCAAGGCGCGCAAGACCTGACCATGCCGGTCGCCTGGGCCACCTGCGTCGATGTCGGACGCCACTCCGGCGGCACGACCACCGGCTTCATGAACACCGCCTCGAGCCTCTCGGCGATGCTCTCGCCCATCACCGCCGCTTGGCTGCAGCAAACCTTCGGCTCCTTCAACGCCATGTTCGCCACCGCCGTCGGCGTCTACTTCATCGGCGCCCTGCTGTGGTTCCTCATCGATCCCGAAGAACCCCTCGTCAAGGCCTAAGCCGCGTCACCCCCAGCCGAGCAGCCGAGGCGACCAGGAGTCGACTCTCCCAAAGCTCGCGCCGAGGGTCGGCGTCCAGGAAGCGAGGGAAGGGAACGTTGTGGTTCCGGTCCACGGACCCGCGAGGGTCTCCATGAAGCCGGGGCGCCGTAGCAGGCGAACGTGATCAGATACGCCGAGGGCCGACAACCGGGCCGATCGGGCGCAACAGGGTCCGGCAAGCGGCCCAAGTATACCCACGACGCTCACCAAAGCGAAACCGAGCCCGGGACGTCAGTCCCGGGTTCCCGCAGCCCCCCAAACCGCCGCTCCCGCCCCCGAAACTCCGCCAACGCCGCCCGCAAGTGCCGCTCCTCGAACTCCGGCCACATCACCTCCAAAAAGCACAGCTCCGCATACGCCGCCTCCCACCCGAGCTGATCGCTCACCCGCTTCTCCCCGCCCGTACGGATCAGCAAATCGATCTCCGGCGCCCCCGGCGGATCGTGTTGCGCCGCCGCCACCGCCGCTGCGAAATCCCCGTCCGCCCCCGCCGCCCGGGCCGCCCGCGCCAGCACGTCCCGCGCCGAGTAGTCCACCGCCAGCCGCAGCGTCAGCCGCGTCCCGCCCGCCGTCCGCGCCTCGGCCGCCTCCACCGCTTCCCGGAGCTCCGGCGAGAGCCGGTCCCGCCGCCCGATCACCCGCAGCCGCACGCCCTCGGCCGCGCAACCCTCCGCCTCGCCGCGCAAATACCGCCCGAACAGCGTCATCAGCGCGTCCACCTCCTGCGCCGGACGCTTCCAGTTCTCGCACGAGAACGCAAAAAGCGTCAGCCAGGGGATCTCCAGCGCCAGCGCCGCCCGCACGGTCCGGCGTACCGCGTCGGCTCCGGCCAGGTGCCCCTGAACCCTCATCCGGCCGCGCTGGACCGCCCAGCGGCCGTTGCCGTCCATGATGACGGCCACGTGACGCGCCGGCTGCTGAGTACTTTGCATCATAAAGTATTACCCCAAAAAAATTTACCTCTCCTCGCGCGCCGCCTGAATCAGCGCCTCCATGTGGTCCAGATAGCGCGTCAACGCCTCTCGTCCCGCCGCCGCCAGCCGATACTCCGTCCGCGGCATCCGCTTGGCGAACGTCTTGCGGCAATCCACGTACCCGGCCTCCTCCAGCTTGCGCGCATGCACGCTCAGGTTTCCGTCGGTCACGTCCAGCAGCTTCTTGAGCTCGGCAAAGCTCAGCGACTCGTTCACCGCCAGCGCGCTCACGATCGCCAGCCGCGTCCGCTCGTGGATCAGCCGGTCCAGGCTCAGCGCCCGCGCGCCCGGCGTCGCCTCCAACCCGGCCTCGTGGTTCTCTTCCGGCTCCTGCGGCAACCGCGCCTGCGCTCTATCCGCCATATTTCCTCGCAATGATCAGCCCGAAGGCGATGTGCAGCCCGCCGAAACCCGCCGCCAGCGCCGCGTCATGCCACACCGTCGGCAGGAAGAACGTCCCCAGCCCCAGCGCCATGAAGCACAGCCCCATCGCCGGCACCACCCGCACGGAGAACGTCCCCGCCGTCACGATGCCCGTCCCGTACAGCAGCAGCCAAGTCCCCGGAACCAGGTCGTGGATCCCTTCGCGCCAAAACACCAGCGTCAGCGCCGCGCCCGCCGCCAACGGCGGCAGCAGCCCCAGCGCAAAATTCCGAAACGGCCGGTACGAGGTCGTCGGCGCCCCCCGCATCTTGCGGTGCGTCGACCACAGCGTAGCCCCCAGCGCCACCGCCGCCGCGCCCAGCCACGCCATCAGCCAGCCTTCCCAGCTCGGCGTCCTGCGCCCGATCGCCGCAGCCGCCAATGCCGCGAAGCCCGCGCCCACGGTCGCCCACCCGGGCACCGCGGTGAACACCGCCGAGCGCTCCATCGTCTCGCGGATGAACCGCAAGTTGTCCATCGCGCGCGAATGCAGCACGACGGGTTCAGGACGCGGCGGCGGAACCGGGCTCGGCGAAGCCATCCTCAGCCAGCATAGACGCCGCCGGCTCCCCAGATCAAGTACTTTGTAGAACCAAGTCAGACCGACGCGGCCGGATCGAGCGTCGCCAAGCCCTCGAGTTCGGCGGCCCGCAGCAGCGCCGCGTCAGGCCTGCGCCCGTCCATCGAGGCCGGCCCTTGACACGCCAAGTTATTCTAAAAAAGGATCTTCCGCGCGGCTGAGAGGCCGGCGCGTCCCGGTCGCTCCCAAAACCGCAAGCAACGGGCGCCCTCCGGCAAAAAAGCGCCGAAGTGCGCCCCGCGGCCCTGGGATTTGGCTCAGAATGGCTCAGTTTGGCTCACTCTGGCTCACTTTTCGAAGGTTTTTTCGCTAGTCCGGCACGTTGTCCAGCCAGTCCGGCGGTTTGAGCAGCTCGCGTGGACGGCTGCCGTTGGGCGGACCGATGATGCCGTCCCGCTCCATCGCGTCCAGGATGCTCGCCGCCCGGCTGTAGCCCAGTCGCAGCCGCCGCTGCAGCGTCGACGTCGAGGCCTTGCCCATCTCGCACACCACCCGCACAGCGTCCTGGTACATCGGGTCGTCGAAGCCCGGCAGGTCCTCGTCCTCCGGTCCCTCGATCTCGTCCGGCGGCGCCGCCAGGTAGTCGTTCTCGTAGCGCGGCTTGCCCTGCGCCTTCCAGCGCTGCACCACCGCCTCGATCTCTTCCTCGGTCACGAACGGCCCGTGCACGCGAACCATCCGCGCCGTGCCCGGCGGCAGGAACAGCATGTCGCCCTTACCCAGCAGCGCCTCCGCGCCCATGCTGTCCAGAATCGTGCGCGAGTCGATCCGCGTCGCCAGCCGGAAGCTGATGCGCGCCGGCACGTTCGCCTTGATCAGCCCGGTAATCACGTCCACCGATGGCCGCTGCGTCGCCAGCACCAAGTGGATGCCCACCGCCCGCGCCATCTGCGCCAGCCGCGTGATCGCTTCCTCGATCTGCCGGCCTTCCAGAATCATCAGGTCGGCCAGCTCGTCGATGATGATCAGGATGTAGGGCAGGTTCTTGAGCGCGTTCGCCAGGTCGGCGTTGCCTTCGCGCTCCAGCATCTCCCGCCGCTTGGCCATCTTGGCGTTGAACTGGTCGATGTTCCGCACGCCGTGCTCGGCCAGCAGCTTCAGCCGCCGCTCCATCTCCGCCGTCGCGTTCTTCAGCGCGTTCGACGCCTTCTTCATGTCGGTGATCACCGGCGTGAGCAGGTGCGGAATCTCGTGATACAGCCCCAGCTCCACCGTCTTCGGGTCCACCATGATGAAGCGCACTTCCGCCGGCGTCGCCCGCAGCAGGATCGACATGATGAACGCGTTCACCATCACCGACTTGCCCGAACCCGTCGAGCCGGCCACCAGCAGGTGCGGCATCGACGCCAAATCGGCGATCTTGATCCGCCCGCTGATGTCCTTGCCCAGCGCCACCGTCAGCGGCGAGCGCGCCTCGCGAAACTCCCTCGACTCCAGGATCTCCCGCAGGCTGATGACCTCGCGCTTCGAGTTCGGCACCTCGATGCCGACCGTCGACTTGCCCGGCACCCTCTCCACCAGGATCGATTCGGTCTCCAGCGCCAGGCACAGGTCCTCGGACAGGTTGATGATCTTCGAGTACTTCACGCCCGGGCTGGGCTTGAACTCGAACGTCGTCACCACCGGCCCCGGCGTGATCAGCGACACCTCGCCGCCAATCTTGAACTCCTCGAACTTCGCCTGGATGCGGCCGGCGATCGCGTGCAGCTCGGCCTGGTCGTACGCCGTGCGCCCGTGCGGAGGATGCAGGTGCGAGGTCGTCGGCACCCGGTAGTCGATCTCCGCTTCCTCCTCTTCCTCCTCCTCGGCGTACTCCTCCCAGGGAGCGTCCTCGTCGTCTTCAATGGCTTCGGGACGCTTGGCGAACGCCGGCGCGGGCTCGTCGTCCTCCACCGGGTCCTCGGTCTCCACCTCGTAGGGAATGATCGGCGGCAGCGTCGCCCGCGTCCCGCTCGTCCCGCGCGTCTTGCGCTGCAAGGCCGGCGGCGGCAGCGTCTCCACGTCCGCTTCGTCGTCGTTCAAGTCGTCGCGGTCGACCGGCCCCTGGTCCAGGCTCGCCGGCTCGGCCTCGTCGGTCTCGTCCTCGATCGCCGGCGCTCCCTTGCGGGCCTTGGGCTTCTCGAGCTGAGCCTTCTCCCGCTGCGACGTCACCCAGGCCGTCCAGCGCTGCCGCAGATTCAGCCCGCCGCCGGGCTGATCTCCGCCGCCGGACTTGCCCGCCTTGCCGGCCGTCTCCGGGCGCAGCTTAGTCAGGTGCGCCAGCCGGAACGACGTCATCAGGTAGATCGACACGATGCCCGTGGCCGTCAGCAGCAGCGCCGCCCCCGGCAGGTTCAGCGCACTCACCATCTGCTCGGCCAGCAGCGACCCGATCACGCCGCCCGCCCGAATCGCGCCGCGCCACAGGGTCCAGTCCGGACGCAGCCCCAGCGCCGCGCAGAACGTCGTCAGGAACAGCACCGCGCCCAGAATGCGGACGTACGGCTGTGGCTTGTCCGCCGAGCGCAGCCAGATCCAGCCCAGCGCGGCCACGTAAGCCGGCAGCAGCCAGGCCGCCAAGCCCAGCCATTGCAACGAGATGTCAGAGAACCAGGCCCCCGGAGCGCCCACCAAGTTCTGCGTCGCGCTCGACGCGTTGGCGGCGTTCCACGAAGGGTCCTGCGGGTGATAGGAGATCAAGCCGAGGATCGCGGCGACGGCGATCGTCAGCAAGACAAACCCTACCGGCTCGTTCAGCCGGGGATTCGACGTCGGTGAGATTCTCATTCCGCTGTTGGCCTTCCTTGTCCGTCCTCAGACGAGAGGAAAGGGATTCGGGCGTGAATCAGGCGCCCGCCGGGAAGCGGAAGAATAACGCAAGAGCCAATACGATTATGCCAAAGACGACGCGATAGATCACGAAAACTCGCATCGTCGCCCGTTGCAGGTAGCGCAGGAAAGCCGAGATCACGATGTAGCCGAAGATCCCCGCCGTCAGCACGCCCACCACGAACGCCGCCCGGTCGTCGGCCGGAATCCCGCCTTCCCCGAACGCATCCAGCGAAGCCTTCAAACCCGCGCCCAGAATGATCGGCGTCGACAGCAAGAACGAAAACCGCGCCGCCGAGTGCCGCGAGATTCCCAGCAGCATCGCCGCCGAAATCGTGATGCCCGAGCGCGACGTCCCCGGGATCAGCGCCAGCGCCTGCGCCGCGCCGATCACCATCGCGTCGCGCAAGGTCAGTTGCCCTAAATCTCGCCGAAACGTCCCCGTCTTTTCCGCCACATAGATCAGCAGGCCCACCGCGATCAGCATCACCCCAATCACCACCGGGCTGCGCAGCGTCGATTCCACGAAGTCCTTCAGAATCAACCCGGCCACTCCGGCCGGCAGGGTCGAGGCGACCAGGTACAGGAACAGCCGGGGGTTCTGGTACAGGTCGTAGTCCGGCTCGCCCGGCGGCGGCTTCCAGACCTCCTTGCCGATCGCCAGAAACGCCAGCCGCACCCAGGTCTTGAAGAAGTACGCGATCACCGCCGCCAGCGTCCCCATGTGCAGGGCGATGTCGAACAGCAGGCCGTGATCCTGCCAGCCCAGCAGCCAGGGAACCAGGATCAGGTGCGCGGTCGAGGAGACCGGCAAAAATTCGGTCACCGCCTGGACCAGCGCCAGGACGACCGCGTGAAGAATGGACATGACGCTCTAGTGGCTGGCCTGCGGTTCGAATGGCGAGACTAGATTGCCCGCTTCATCGAACGGCAGCTCGATCGGCTCGCCCACGATCTCGATCTCGGGATTCGCGCGCAGCTCGTCGAGAAGATTCGCGCTCACCAGAGCGTCGGACAGGTCCATCGAATTGGCGATCCAGCAGATCGTGCAGTCGGAGACGTCCAGCCGCGCGCACGTCGGCAGGATCTTGTCGACGCACTCCCGGTCGCTCGAAAAATGCATCGGGATCGCGCCCGGCTGCGTGGTCGACGAGGTCAAGCCGTTGATCCAGGTCGCGTTGAGGTCGATCTTGTCCACCAGACGGTCGGCGACGATGTCGGCGAATCCGATGCCGATGGCGTTGCCGTAGCTCATCGACGACAGGTCCCGCACGAAGATGCGCCGGATGAACGGCACGCCCTCCCAGCGGTTGGGGCCGTCCACGCCGCGGTTCACCACCTTGGTGTCCATGCCGGCGCCGGAGTAGTTCTTGCCCATCTCGTCCACCACGAGCAGGTCCACTTCCTTCACCGGAATGTTTGCCTTCCAGGACTTGGTCTTGGCCAGCAGCTCTTCCTCGCGGGCCACCATGCCTTCCACGCCCAGCGCGTGCACCTCGGCGGTGTTGTGCCAGGCGTCTTCCAGAATCGCCAGCCCGCCCAGCATCTTGCCGGTCGAGAGCACCTTGGCCCCCACCGAGCGGATCACCTGCTCCATGCCTAGCCGCAGCGCCCAGGTGTGGTAGCGCTTGGCGCCTTCCCACTTGCCCAGGCCGATCGCCATCATCTTGTGGACGCCCGATTCCAGCGCGCCCTCGAAGTCGGTGTGCCACTTCACGCGGCTGCACAGCATCACGCCGTCGGCCTCGAAGGCGTTGCGGTCCATCGCCACCTCGATGCCTTCCGGCGTCTGGCCCAGCGAGACCACTTCGAGCGAGCTCACGATCGGCGCGCCCATCTTCTCTTCGGTAATGCCGTAGTGGTGCAGCACCTCGGCCTGCCCGGCCGCCGTCGCCGCTCCGTGGCTGCCCATCACCGGGATGATGAACGGCTTCACCCCGCGCGACTTCCAGAAGTCGCAGACCGCCTTGACGATGACGTCGATGTTGGCGATGCCGCGGCTGCCCGCGCCCACCGCGATGCGTGCGCCGGGCTTCACCGCCTGCGTCCACTCGGCCGCCTCGAGCGTTTTGCGGACGCCCTCGGCCACATCGGCGAGCTTGCGCTCGGGAAAGTTCTGTCGCACGCGGACGAGCTTCTGGATCGGCATGATCGAACCGCCATTATACGGCGGACGCAGCTACCTTGGCCGGACGTTGACGAGCGCTTCGGCCCACTCGCGCAGCTCGCCGCCTTCCCAGCTCACATCGGCCGTCAGCACCTGCAGCCCTTGCGCCGCCTCCGGCGCCTTCACCGTCAGCGCCACCCGGCCCTCCCGGCGCGGCGCAACCTTCACCGCCCCCTCGCTCACCTGCCAGCCCTGCGGCCCGCGCAGCCGCACTCGAAACTCCCTCTCCCCGGCGGCGTGGTTGAAGATCACCCCGTAGAGCGTGAGCTCTCCGCCCGGCTCCATCTCGTTGCCGTAGGGATACAGCCGCATCCACTGCTCGTCGAGCCCGAAGTTCGGGTCCTCCCACGGCACCAGCTCCGCCGCCACGGCCTGCTTGGCCCGCAGCGTCCGCTCCATGTAGTCGAGCTGGCCGGGGTCATAGCGGAACACCGGCTCGATGTGCTGGTTCACCAGCCAGAACTCCGGATCGGCCTCCCTGATCCTTTGCAGGCACAGGTAGTGGCCCAGGCCCTCGTGCAAAAAGTGGCGATTGAGCAGGCAGTAGTCGTCCAACCCGCTCGGGCTGAACGAGTCGCCCACGAAGAAGAACTTCTCGCCGTCGTCGCGCACCATCTGCAACCCGCCGTGGTAGACCGCTTGTCCGGGAAAGTACGTGTAGGTGAACAGGTACTCGTTCCAGCGCAGTTGCTCGCCCTCGGCCAGCGTCCGCACGGCCTCGATCGGCTGATCCGTCATGGCCGGCATGCGGTAGGCGCCGGGCCGCTCCAGGATGTCGGCCACCTCCGGGCCGGCGTAGACCGGGCAGTCGCACTCCTCGGCCATGGTCTGCACCCGGTCGGTGTGGTCGTCGTGGTAGTGCGTCACGAAGACCCCTTCGATCTTCGAGAACACGCCCCGCGAGCGCATCTCCCGCAACTGCTCCATCACCTGGTCGGTCCCGCAGTCGATCAGGAAGGCCGTCCCCGCGTCGGACACCACCAGCCGCGAGGTGCCCAGCTTGTGCAGCCAGCGCGGCGGAATCTCGCGCAGCTCGTTCGCCATCGGCATCCACTCGATCGAGGCGTCCGAGAGCACCCGCTTGGCCCGCAACCGCAGGTTGTCGTCGCCCCAATACCAGCGCAGCGCGTCGGTCTTGTAGTACTCCCGAAAAAGCTCCTGCAGCCGCGCGATCGACTTGCCGATCGCCTCCTCCGGGTTCTCGATCAGCGGCCCGCGCGCCGGCACGATCAAGTCCGGCTGCAGGGCGCTGATCTTGCGCAGGCTGGCGATTACGTCCGAGGCCCGCGCGGCGTAGCCGTGGTAGCCCCTGACGTTCGCTTCCGGAATGGCGTCCTGCAGGCTGAACAGGTCGTGGATGCGGCCGTCGCTGTAGAGCAGGTCGCCGGTCGCCGCGATCTTCTTGCCCCCCAGCGTGAACACGTAGCTCACCGCCCCGCGGGTGTAGCCGGGCGTTTCGACGACCTCCATGTCCAGGCCGCCCGGCAGCGTCAGCTTGCCCGCCGCCACCGTACGGTCCAGGCGCAGCGGCTCGGTCAGCACCTTGCTCGACTGCTGGCCGTAGTCGTGGAAGCGCGCCGTGGAATACTCGGCCCAGAAGGCGTCGGTCTGCTCGAACAGCTTCTGCTCGGCCGCCGGCCCCATCGCCTGCGCGCCGGCTTCCACCAGCTTCCGCCCGGCCCACACCACGTCGCGCCGATGGTGCGTGAACAGCACCGCGTCCGCCGGCGGCGGCTGCTCGCGCGGGTCGCCGTAGATGGCCACGGTCTTGCCTTCGCGTTCGATGCGCAGCCCGTTCACGGGCCCCTCGATCAGCTCCGCGCCGGCCGGCAGCGGCGAATCCTTCGACGAGCAGCTCGGCAGCAGGGCGGCCAGGGCGAGGGCGATGAGCCAGGTGACGCGGCTTGATAGCATGAGAGTTTCCAATGAGCAGTCTGTTGCGGGTTCGCGCGGTGAGCTATCTCAATACCTCGCCGCTGGTTTGGGGCTTTCTCCACGGTCCCCAGCAAGGGCTGTTCGACCTGCGCGGGTCGCTGCCTTCGGCCTGCGCGGCCGCTCTGCGGACCAATGCCGCCGACATCGGACTCGTGCCGGTAATCGAGCTCGCCCGCCAGCCGGACCTGCTGGCGCTGGGCGGCTGCTCGATCGCCTGTCGCGGCCCTGTTCGCAGCATTCTACTCGTTTCCGCCAAACCGCTGGACCAAGTCGAGACGATCGCGGCCGATACCGGCTCGCGCACCTCGGTGGCGATGACGCAGGTCGTGCTGCACGAGCGCTTCGGCCGCCGCCCGACCATGCTGGAGCATGAGCCCGAGCTCGGCCCCATGCTGGCCGCCGCCGACGCCGCCCTCGTCATCGGCGACCCCGCCCTGCGCATCGACCCGGCCATGACCCGCTGGCAGGGCCGCCCGGTCGAGGTGCATGACATGGGTTCGGCCTGGGTCGAGTCCACCGGGCTGCCGATGGTCTTCGCCGTCTGGGCCGTCAAGGAAGCCGTCGCCGAGCGCGCCTCCGAAGCGCCGTTCGTGGCCTCCAAGCAGTACGGCCTGGCCCGCCTGCCCGAGATCGTCGAAGCCGAGTCCGCCCGCCTCGACCTCGACCCGGCCCTGGTGGAGAGCTACCTGAGCCGCAACATCGTCTACGATCTGGGAGAATCGGAGACGCAGGGCATGCGGCGCTTCCTCGAAGCCGCCCGCCGCCTGGGCCTGGCGCCCGGAGAC
Source organism: Acidobacteriota bacterium (assembly GCA_016125275.1). Classification (GTDB taxonomy): domain Bacteria; phylum Acidobacteriota; class Terriglobia; order Bryobacterales; family UBA6623; genus RI-231. Next base: position 214,472 of record WGMB01000010.1, read on the forward strand.
GGCCGGCCGCGCTTTGCCGACGCCCCCGCCCTGGCCGCCAACACGGAACGAAGCCTATGAGCGACCGCATGACCCCCGCCCAGGCGCTCGACGCCCTGCGCAGCGACGACCTGCTCGGCGTCGGCATGGCCGCTGACGCCGTGCGCGCCAAGTTCCACCCCGAAGGCGTCGCCACCTACATCATCGATCGCAACATCAACCACACCAACTTCTGCACCGAGTACTGCACCTTCTGCGCCTTCTACCGGCCCATGGGCCACGCCGAAGGCTACGTGCTCTCGATCGACGAGATCGCCGCCAAGATCCAAGAAACCATCGACTTGGGCGGCACCGGCGTGCTCATGCAGGGCGGCGTGAACCCCGACCTCGACATCACCTACTTCGAGAAGCTCTTCTCCGAGCTCAAGAAGCGCTTCGAGATCCACCTGCACTGCCTGTCCGCGCCGGAGATCCTCGAGATCGCCCAGGTCAGCAACCTCTCCATCCGCGACACCATCGCCCGGCTGCGCGACGCCGGCCTCGACTCCATCCCCGGCGCAGGCGCTGAGATCCTCGACGACGAGGTCCGCTTCAAGATCGCCCGCCTCAAGTGCCGTTCCGCCGACTGGGTCGAGGTGCACCGCACCTGCCACCAGCTCGGCGTCCGCACCACGGCCACCATGATGTTCGGCTGCGGCGAGACCCTGGAGCAGCGGGTCAATCACCTCGAGACCATCCGCAGCCTGCAGGACGAGACCGGCGGCTTCACGGCCTTCATCCCCTGGCCCTTCCAGCCGGAGAACAATCCGCTGGGCAAGAAGGTGCCGGAGGAGTCCACGGCGGTCGAGTTCCTCAAGACGCTGGCCGTCTGCCGCATCTACCTCGACAACGTCATCAACATCCAGACTTCCTGGGTCACCCAGGGACTGAAAGTCTGCCAGCTCGGTCTGCGCTTCGGCGGCAACGATGTGGGCAGCGTGATGCTCGAGGAGAACGTGGTGCGCCAGGCCGGCGCGCAGCACGCGGCGACGGAAGAGGATCTGCGGCGGATGATTCGGGATGCGGGCTTTGTGCCCAAGCAGCGCGATACGCTCTATCGCACGCTCTTCTTGAACTAGCGGCGCTCCGCCGCCCCGGCGCTATTGCAGCGCCGGCGAAGTTACGATCAGCACGACCAGGTTGTAGGCGACCAGCATCGCGAAGAAGATGTTGACGCCTCGCAGCAGCCGTTGGCGCGCCCGCAGCAGGCAGTAGGCCGCCAGCACCACCGCCGCCGCCTTCATCGCAATCAGAGTTTGCACCGGTCCCGGCCCATGCTCGAACGCCAACCGGACGATGGGGTTGCCCTCGGCCACGCCCTGCAGCAGGAACGCCAGCGTCGTCAAGATGTCGAGGACTTGGAGGTAGGTAAACTCGATCAGCAGCCTCACGAAAATGCTCCCCCCGACTTGCGGGTTCCCTTAGTAGAGCATCAGCGGAACTACTGAGCAAGAGCCAGAACTAACGTACTAGTAAGGCTACTGGGGAGAGTCATAGGGGACTATTGGAATACGCCTTGCAAGCCGTGAAACTCTTCCCGGAATTGCTCCAGGAGGACGCTTGCGGCCGATTCCAGGCCCAAGTGACGGAACGCCTCTTCGGGTCCTTCCGGCGGCCGATGCTCCGACGAGACCGCTTCCATGCCCTCCGAGCGGACGGCGGCGTCGGCGGCGTGCACCAGCCAAGCCAGGCTCAGCGCCGGCTTCTCCGGATCCTGCTCGGGATCGGGCGGACAGGCGTCGGGGTCGTGGTGGTAGCGGGCGGCGTTCTGGATCGCCACCGGCAGCTTCCAGGCCTCCAGCACGATCGCCGACAGCTCGCTGTGGGTGACGTGCAGAAACTCACGCTCCAGATCCTCCCAGGATTCCTCGCCGGCCTCCCAGCGCTCGATGATCTGCAACACGGCCATCGGCGCGGTGGTGAAGATCAGCAGCTTGCCCACGTCGTGGAACAGTCCGGCCGCGAAGGCCGCCTCCGGGTCGTGCGAGCGGGTATAGGAGGCCAGAAACTGGGTGAAGAAGGCGCAGCCCAGGGCGTGCCGCGAGTACGACCCGTACAGAGCCCGCGCCGGTTGGCTCTGGGTCAGCATCCGCCGCATGGAGAACGCCAGCGCCAGGTTGCGGACCGTCTTGAACCCCAGCAAGGTCACCGCGTGGCGGATCGACGAGACTCGGTTCGGCAGCCCGTAGTAGGCCGAGTTCACGCACTTGAGCACGCTGCCGCTGAGCACGCTGTCGCGCTCGATGACCGAGGCGATCTGGCCCGCCGAGGCCATCTCGTTGTTGAGCATGCCGATGAGCTGGTTGAGCGTCGACGGCAGCGGCGGGATGCTGTTGACCGCCGAGAGCAGCTTGAGCCGATACTCGTCCGGAGACGGCTCGGGCCGCCGCAGCGGCTCGCGCGGCGTCTGCGGAACCGCTCGCGGCGGTTGCTGCGGCGCTTGAAAGAACGGACGGCGCATTGCTCCCTAGACCTATCGGCGGGAGCGGGAATCGGATGTAGGAGAGCGGCGGTCTAGCCTTCCGGCTCGACGCGTTCGACCAGCACGACGGTCACGTTGTCGGGGGCGCCCCGGTCGAGCGTCGCCTGGATCAGCGCCTGGCACTTGTCTTCCAGCCCCGACTTGCGCTGCAGGATGTCGAGCAGCGCTTGCTCGCCGGCCACGCCGTGCAGCCCGTCCGAGCACAGCAGCAGGATGTCGCCGGGCATGAAGTCGACCTCCAGGGCCTGGGCCTCCACATCGTCCTCGGCCCCGACGGCTTTGGTGAGCACGTTGCGGTAGGGATGCGTCCGCAACTGGTCTTCGGTCAGCCCCAGCCCGCGGCCCACCTCGTTCACCCAGCTATGGTCGGTGGTCACGCAGTACAGGCCGTCGTCGGTTTGCAGGTAGGCGCGGCTGTCGCCCACGTTCACCACCAGCGCCCGCGGCGGCTTGGCGATCACGGCCACCAGGGTGGTGCCCATTCCGGCCAGCTCCGGGTGCGCCCGCGCTTCGGCCCGCACGTTCTGGTTCGCCAGCCGGACGGCGGCCAGCAGCTCCGGCATCTCGGCCTCCGGTCCGGCCTTCTCGATCTCGCCCACCAAGGTGTCGGCGGCGATCTTCGAAGCCCTCTCGCCGGCCTGCGCGCCGCCCATCCCGTCGGCGACCACGAACAGCTGCAGGTCGTCGCGAACTCGGAAGCTGTCTTCGTTGTTGGTGCGGGCGCGCCCCACGTCGGTTTTGCCGAACGATCGAATCATTCCAGTCTTCCGTTCGCGACCCGAGCGGCCTGCCCGCCCGCGATCCCGACTAGTTTGCCACAGCCGCTCCGGCGATGCGCTTTTAGGGCCATGGCAGGATGCGCGCTGTCCGTCCGTCGACCAGCAGATCCGTTCCCGCCTCCACCGCCACCCGCCGCAGAATCGCAAATCCCCGCCGGGCGCCGCCTTCCAGCGACTCCACCACGCTGGTCAGCGTCCCGGTCGGCCGTCCGTCGAACAGGACCTCCGCGTTCGTCAGCTCCGCGGCGCCCTCGACCTCCAGCGGAACCAGCAGCTTGTTCACCTGCCCCAGCGAGCGCACCCGCTCCACGATCTCCTGCCCCACGTAGCAGCCCTTGTTGAACGACACCCACTGCAGTTGCTGGGTCTCGTGCGGAATGTTGGTGTCGAAGTAGTCCTCGTCGAAGCTCGGGATGCGGTTGCTCACACGCACCCGCAGCAGGTCGCTGGCGCTGGCCGGGGACGCGCCGGCGCGGTCCAGGCGTTCGAGCAGCTCGGCCTTGCGCTCGGCTTCGGTCATGATCCAGCCGCCGTCCTGGCCGCTGAGCGACGAGGCGAACACGCGCCAGGGTCCGTCGGCGGCGTGCGCGTGCGGCTCGGCCGGCGGCGCCAGCCCGTCCAGGGCGCGCGCGATCGTCTCGCGGGCGCCGGGGCCTTCCACCGCAATCGCCGCCGTGGCCGCCGTGCGGTCCTCCAGCGTCACGTCGTCCATGATGACGTAGCCGTCCAGGTAGCTCTGCAACGCAGCGCGCCGCCGGGGGTCGGTCTCCAGCAGCACGCGGTCCTCCATCACATACAAGCGACAGAACGCCTGGATGCGCCCTTGCGGGCTGAGGAAGAACGTCTGCGTTCCCTCCCCCGGGTCCAGGTCCGCGATCGGCATCGTCGCCAGCGCGTGCAGCAGCCGGACGCGGTCTTCGCCGAAGGCTTCCAGCCGCGCCCTGTCGCACAGCTCAAGCCGCGCAGCGCCTTCGCACAAGGCCTTTTCCCCAGGGGTCAACATCGAAAAATGGGATCGGAAAGAGCTGTTATTATAGCGGCGATGTTGCACCAAGTCCTTCCCGTGGGGCCGTTGCAGTGTAACTGCTCGGTCTTCGGGGACCCCGCAACCGGGGCGGCGCTGGTCATCGATCCGGGCGACGATCTGGACCGCATCGAAGCGCTCATGGAGCAGATGGGGCTGGACCACGTGGAGCGGATCGTGTTCACCCACGCCCACCTCGACCACATCGGCCAGGGCGCGGAGTTCAAACGCCGCACCGGCGCGCCGACCTACCTGCACCGGCTGGAGCTGCCCGTGCTGGCCTCGCTGCGCCAGCAGGCTTCGTGGATGCGCATGCCCGCGCCGGAGCCGGTGGAGATCGACGAGTTCTTGGAAGAGGGCGACCGTTTCGAGTTTGGCGGCGCCGAGTTCCAGGTGCTGTTCACGCCCGGGCACAGCCCCGGCAGCATCAGCCTCTTCATCCCTTCGCTCCAACGCGTGATCGGCGGCGACGTGCTGTTCCGCGGCAGCATCGGCCGTACCGACCTGCCCGGCGGCGACCACGCCGCGCTGCTGCGCTCGATTCGCGACAAGCTGCTGCCTTTGGACGACGCGGTCGTCGTCTACCCCGGCCACGGCCCCGAGACCACCATCGGCGCCGAACGCCGCACGAATCCGTTCCTGCGTCAGGCGGGTTAGCCGATGTCTGCTTCCTGGACTCCCGATACCGGCCCCGGCCCGCACGAGCCCGGCGGCGCCGCGCTCGTCCTCATCGACCTGCAGGAGAAGCTGGCGCCGCACATCGACGGCATCGGCGAAGCGCTCGAAAACGTCCGCAAGCTGCTGGCGCTGGCCAAGCTCATTGACCTGCCGGTCCTCCTGACCACCCAGTACGCCAAGGGCCTGGGGCCGACCGTGCCGGCCGTCGCCGAAGCGCTCGACGTCGAGCCGATCGACAAGATCTGCTTCGGCTGCTTCCGCGACGAGGGCTTCCTGAAGGCGCTCGACGAACGCGTGGGCCCGCGGGCTACGCTGCTGCTGGCCGGCGTCGAGACGCACATCTGCGTGCTGCAGACCGCCTTGGGCGCGCTGGCCGCCGGTCGCTCCACCCATGTGCTGGCCGACGCCGCCGGATCGCGGTCCCGAGCCAACCACGAGCTCGGCTTGGCCCGCATGCGCCAGGCGGGATGCGTGATTTCATCCACCGAGATGGCGATCTATGAGCTGCTGGGCGACAGCCGCCGCCCGGAGTTCAAACAGATGCTTCCTTACCTCAAGTAGATCCGCCCTGCTGACCGCCCTGGTTATCGATACCTGGTGCGCCTTGTTGCCGCCCGGCTCGCCCGGGGCTACCATGAGGATTCCCGGGAGAGATTTCGCAACATGCACCACTCCGATGAGTATCGTTTGAAGGTCGGGCTCGCCGAGCAGCTCAAGGGCGGCGTCATTCTCGACGTGACCAACGCCGAACAGGCTGTGATTGCCGAAAAGGCGGGCGCGACGTCGGTGATGGCGCTGGAGCGCGTTCCGGCCGACATCCGCAAGGAAGGCGGCGTGGCCCGCATGGCCAGCATCTCGAAGATCCGCGAGATCATGGCCGCCGTCAGCATTCCCGTCATGGCCAAGGTGCGCATCGGCCACTTCACCGAGGCGCGGGTGCTCGAATCGCTCAAGGTCGATTACATCGACGAGAGCGAGGTGCTCACCCCGGCCGACGAGGAGCACCACGTCGACAAGCACGCCTTCCGGATTCCCTTCGTCTGCGGCGCCCGCAACCTGGGCGAGGCCCTGCGCCGCATCGCCGAGGGTGCGGCCATGATCCGCACCAAGGGCGAGGCCGGCTCCGGCAACATCGTCGAAGCCGTCCGTCACATGCGCACGATCCAGAAGGAGATGAAGCAGCTCACCGTGCTCGGCGAGGAAGAGCTGGCGACGGCGGCCAAGAACCACCAAGCCCCGCTCGATCTCATCAAGATCGTCGCCAAGACCGGCAAGCTGCCGGTGCCGAACTTCTCCGCCGGCGGCATCGCCACCCCGGCCGACGCCGCGCTGGTGATGCAGCTCGGAGCCGAGGCCGTCTTCGTCGGCTCCGGCGTGTTCAAGTCCGAGGACCCCGAGCGGCGCGCCCGGGCCATCGTCAAGGCGGCCACCTACTTCAACGACCCCGAAAAGCTGCTCGAGGCCCACGAGGACCTCGGCGAGCCCATGCGCGGCATTGACATCGCGACGCTCGAGGAAACCGAGCTGATGCAGACGCGCGGCTGGTAGCATGAACGCAAGAGCTTGAGAACAGGGGGCGTCCGCCGCCCGTGCGGACGCCCCCTGTTACGTTTCCCATGAACATCGGAGTGCTCGCCCTGCAGGGCGATTTCGAAGCGCATCAACGCGCCCTCGAAGAGCTGGGCGTGAAGGCTTTCCAGGTCCGTTCCCAGGCCGACTTCGAGCGAGCCGACGCCCTCGTCATGCCGGGCGGCGAGAGCACCACCATGCTCCGGATTCTCGACGAGGAGAAGCTGGAAGAGCCGTTACTGGCTCTGGCGAAGGCCGGCAAGCCGATCCTGGCCACCTGCGCCGGCGTGATCCTGCTGGCGCGCGAGACCCGCTCGCCCTCCCAGCGCTGCTTCGGGCTGCTCGACGTGGCGGTGGTGCGCAACGGCTACGGCCGCCAGCTCGACAGCTCCATCCGCCGCTTGGAGCCGGCCCCGGCCGCCGCCGGCCGGCTGGGCTCCGAGCCTATCGAGTGCGTCTTCATCCGCGCCCCCATCATCTGTGAAGCCGGACCGGCGGTGGCGACCTTGCTGGCCGACGGCGACACGCCCGTGCTGGTGGAGCAAGGGCCGATCCTTGGCATCACGTTCCACCCGGAGCTGACCTCCGACCGCAGGATTCACCAGCTCTTTGTCGATAAAGTGAAGGCGTCGCTGCAATGACCGCCTCGCCCCGACTCTATAAGGTGATGTTCGTGTGCATCGGCAACTCCTGCCGCAGCCCGATGGCCGAGGCGATCGCCGCTACCAAGCACGCCGACCTGTTCGAGCCGTGCAGCGCGGGGGTCGCGCCGGCCACGATCGTGCAGCCCTCCACCTTGCGCTGTCTGGAAGAGAAGGGCTTCCGGCTGGACCCGGCCAAGCAGCCCCAGCGGATCGAAACCTCGCCCTGGCGCGAGATGGACGTCATCGTCAACATGAGCGGCGCGGGCATTCTGCCGTTCCTGCCCGGCTACAAGGGCGCCAACCTGATCTGGGAGGTCGCTGATCCGATGGGCCAGCCCATGTCGGCCTACCGCACCGCCCGCGACCGCATCGAATTGCACGTCGACAAGCTCGCCAAGATGCTGCGCTCGCACCGCGGCGCCTAGTGCGCCTTTTGAGGCCTTTCGCCCCCTTGCTAGGCGCATCGGCGACCGCTAAGATACAGGCTGCCGGGCAAGATCGTTGAGAATCCGCCTCCGGCGCCCAGGCGCATTCTTGTAACGGTGGAACAGCGCTTATCGTCGAAAGGAGTGTCCGAAGGCGAAGCGCTGAAGATGTCAGTGGAAACCATGCAACCGTTGAACACTCCCACGGGGAACCTTCCCCACTTGGGACTGGTGGAGTCGATCCACCGGCCCTGGTGGAGCACGTTCCTCGAAGAGGTCGGCGCCGCATTCAAACCGCAGGAGAAGTTGCCTCCGCTGCCGCAGTATCGGCCGGCCCTGCCGGGCGAGCTGGAGCTGGGACCGCTGAACCAGGAGACGCTGCGGACGCCTTGGTACAAGAACCTCGTGGATGGCTTTCGGATCACGGCCGCTGAGAAGGCGATGCCGCCGTTCCAGCCCACCGCCGCGCCGGTCCAAGTCAAGCCGATCTGGGGCGCCTACGGCAACCGCGCCAAGGCCCTGCCGATCTCGCTGCTCGCACACCTGCTGGTGATCGTGCTGATCACCACGGTCTTTCGGGCCGCGCCGGTGGAAGCCAAGAGCGGCTCGGTGACGCTGATCATCCCGGTCGACATCAATCCCTACTTGGCGCAGTTGCAGATCAAGCCCAAGGCCAAGGCCGGCGACTCGGGCGGCGGCGGCGGCGGCGGCACCAACTCGCCCCTGCCTCCGAGCAAGGGCAAGCTGCCGCGCTTCAAGATGGAGCAGCTCGCGCCTCCGCAAGCGGTAATCCTGAACGAGACCCCGAAGCTGGCGGTGGAGCCGAGCGTGGTGGTGCCGCCGGACGTGACCATGCCCAAGGTCGACATCGCGGCCTTCGGCGATCCGCTGGGTAAGATCGGGCTGCCCTCCAACGGCCCCGGCTCCGGCGGCGGCATCGGCACCGGCCGCGGCGGCGGCGTGGGTTCGGGCAGCGGCAGCGGCGTCGGCCCCGGTTCGGGCGGCGGCATCGGCGGCGGCGCCTTCCGCGTGGGCGGCGGCGTCAGCGCTCCGGCCCTGCTGCGCAAGGTCGAGCCGGAATACTCCGAGGAGGCCCGCAAGGCCAAGTACCAGGGCACGGTCCAGTTGGCCGTGGAAGTCTGGCCCGACGGCCGCGCTCACAACATCCGCGTGATCCGCAGCCTCGGCCTGGGTCTGGACGAGAAGGCCATCGAGGCCGTGCAGCAGTGGCAGTTCGCACCCGGCAAGAAGGACGGCGCGCCCGTCAAGGTGCAAGCCACCATCGAAGTCAACTTCCGCCTGCTCTAGGCGATTCCGGCGAGCGCCGCATCGGCGCGGCGCTCAGCCGGAAGCTCCTCCCCCAACTCTTCCACCAAGTGGGCGCTGAAGTGCCCGAGCTGTTGCGCCAGCGCCGTGTCGGAGGCCACCAGCCCGCCGCGCCAGGCCGCTCCCCGCACCGCCGGGTAGTCGTTGTCCAACGCCCACTCGGCCGGCAGTCCGGTGATCTGCTCCACGTGGCGAGTCTCCACCGCGCCCCACGAGCCCACCCGGTTGATCAGCAGCCGCAGCCGCGGCGCGGCGATGCCGTGCTCCATCAGCCGGGCGATCTTGCGCTTGGCTAGGTGCAGCGCCGTGATCTCGGCGGTGCAGACGATGTGGACGCGGTCCGCGTCGGCCACCGCGCCGATCGATGAGGAGTACAGCGGCGCCGGCAAGTCCAGGATGGTGAAGCGATAGGCCCGTCGCGCCGCATCGAGCAGCAAAGGCATAGCGGTGAGCTCCGCGGCCGTCACCAGCTCCGGCGTCGGCGGCGCGGTCAGCACGTCCAGCCGGCGCCAGCGGCACACCGATTCGGCCAGCCCGGTCGGCGTGGGCGTCGCCAGCGCGTCGGCCAGATGCCGCGGAGGCTCCAACCCGAGCTGGAACGCCGCCGTCCCGGTGTGCAGATCGAGATCCACCAGCAGCGTCGAGCCGCCGATGAGCTCGGAGATCCTCTCGGCTGCGTGCAGCGCCACCGTCGAGGCCCCGTTGCCGCCCTGGGCCGGGATGAACGCCAGCAGCTTGCCGCGCCGGCCGTCGGCCTCGCTCTGCCGGGAGGCCTCCGGCCGTAGCCCGAACCGCTCCGCCAGCGCATGCAGGTCGTAGTCGTCGTCCAGGTAGCCCCAGGCTCCGCCCTGCTTGCTGCGCACCAGAGAAGAGAGCTTGCGCGACCCGTTCGCCATTACCGTCAAGGTGTCCGGGAGAACCTGACGCAAGGCCGCCAGCGAAGCCATCGCCGCTTCTTCATCGGAGAAATCCAGAAAGGCCGCCCGTACCGGCTCGCCGCTGCGGCTCAACGTCTGCAGCAGGGGCGCCGAAGGCAGCCGCTCGAACAGCTCGGCCCGCTGCCGGAACCCAACTCGAAACAGCCCTGCCTGGATTCGTGCGGCCACGCTCTTGTCGGCCGAAAAGATGGCGATCCGCATGTTCTCCATGGCGTCTCTCCGGTCGTTCCAGCGCGTGGGCCGGCTAGCGGCCATGCGGCTCGGCGTCGTCGAAGATCGGCTCGTCCGGCTCGTCGGCTTCCAGCGGGATGTCGACCAGCTCGGGCAGCTCGTCCAACAGGTCCGTGGCGGGACTCAGGTCCTCCAGGGAAGCCATCAGCTCGCGCGCCGCCTCCTGCTTGCGGCTCTCGAACGCCGCCAGGGCGCGCAGCGCGGCCGCCTGGCGCTCCGTGGCCTGCTCGGCCGGCGCCAGCCGCTCGGCCAGCTTGCGAACCTGTTCGCCGACGCCGTCGAGCGAGCCCTGCAAGGTCGCCATGTCCCTCCGCAGCGACTGCTCGGTGGCGGCGATGGTGGTGCGGTTGCGGTCCACGCCCGGCCGCAGCTCGCGCACCTGCGCCAGCGCGTCGTTGGTGCGCTGCTCGGCCCGCGTCAACGCCTGCTCCAGAGCTCCTACGCGCGTTTGCGCTTCCTCCAGCCCCTGCGCCAGAGTCGCCAACGCGGCTTCGGTCTGGTGCTGAAAGCTCGCGCGGTTCCGCTCCAGGTTCCGCATCGGACCCATCACGGCGCTGGAGATGCTGTTGGCCAGGTTCTCCAGGATCGCCTGGTCGCCCTGCTCCGGCGCCTCCTCCGGCTCCGCGGCCATGGCGCCGCGTTTGGCCGCCGAGCGCTCGAGCGCCGCCAAGCTGGAATCGGCCACGTCGCGCAGCTGATCCCGGATCCAGCGTCCCGAGCTGCTCTCCTCCGCTTTGTCTTTGGCCGTTTCTCGCGCCTGTTCAGCTTCCACGTCAGAGCCTCCCCGCCGACAATGGGATTCTCCTTAAACCGCCCTCGTACCGACAATCCGGGGATTGGTTGTATACAGCCCTAGGGTTTCACCCGATCTCGCCCGTGTCGGTTGACCCCAGGCGACCGGGCCCCGGCGGCCCAGTACGCTAAACTGAACCGTGAGCGGGCCTTTCGACGGATGCGCACGAAGATCGCCTTTTTGCTGCTGGCCGTCGCCCTGTTCGGACTCGATCGTTGGAGCAAGGCGGCCGTCGTCGACGGGTTGGAGCTGTACTCCTCGCACACGGTCATCCCGGGCTTGTTCGACTTGGTGCATGCCCGCAACACCGGCATCGCCTTCAGCCTGTTCGCCGACTCGGGCCATTGGATGAGGGAATGGATGCTGCCGGCGCTGACCGCCGGAGCGATCGTCTTCGTGCTGGTGCTGTTCTGGCGCTACGACGGCGGCGCCCGCGGGCGCTTGGCGCTGGCGCTGGTGCTGGCCGGGGCGGCCGGCAACCTCTACGACCGCCTACTGTACGGCTATGTGACGGATTTTCTGGACGTTTACGTCGGCTCCTGGCATTGGCCGGCCTTCAACGTGGCCGATAGCTGCATCACCGTCGGCGCCCTGCTGTTGCTGCTGGACTCGGCCACGTCGGAGAAGCGCTCCGCGGCGGGCAAGGACCCGGCCCGGGAGGCCGCCGCCTAGGCGGCTCCTGCAAGAGACGGCATGTATCCGCGCCTGTTCACCATCGGACCCTTCTCGCTGCCCACCTACGGGGCCCTGGTGGCGCTGGCGTTCCTGCTCGGCCTGCACCTGGCGGGCAAGCTCGCGCGCCGGTCCGGGCTGCCGGCCGATCACGTCACCAACATGGGCGTCCACATCGCCCTGGCCGCCATCCTCGGCGCCAAGCTGTTCCTCATCCTCAGCCACGCCGACTACTATTTCGCCGACCCCAAGCGGCTGTTCACGGTGGAAGCCTTGCAGGCCGGCGGCGTCTTCTACGGCGGGCTGCTGGCCGCCCTGGGCGTGGCCTACTACTACGTCAAGCGCCACGGGTTGCCCTGGCTGCGCACCGCCGACGTCTTTGCGCCGGCCGCCGCCGCCGGCCACGCCGTCGGGCGCCTGGGCTGCTTCGCCGCCGGCTGCTGCTGGGGGCGGCCCACCGACGAGCCCTGGGGCGTGGTCTTCAGCGATCCCCGGGCGCACGAGTTCACCGGCGTGCCGCTGGGCGTGCACCTGCATCCGACCCAGCTCTATGAGTCGTTCGGCACCGCGCTGGTGGCGCTGTTCCTCTACCGGCGCTTTCTGCGGCCGCACGCCGACGGCGTCATCCTGGGCTGGTACCTGATCCTGTACTCGTCGTTCCGCTTCGTCGTCGAGTTCTTCCGGGACGACGCCGCCCGGCCGATGGTGCTCGGCTCGGACACCCTCAGCGCAACCCAGTGGGTGGCGATGGGGCTGATCGTCGCCGGCTGCGCGCTGCTGCTGCGCAACCGACACAGGGCGCCCGCCCCCGCCGCCGCGCAGCCTCGTTAGCGCGCGGGCCGGTTAGAATGAAGGGCCCGCGGGCGCTCGGCGCGTCCCTCCGGCGCATGGCATGGAATCCTCTCCCCGTCTCTTCCTGATCGATACCTACGGACTGATCTTCCGCGCCTACTACGGCCGCGCCCGCGCCGCCGTGCCCTCCATGCGCACCACCCGCGGCGAGCCCACTGAAGCGGTCTACGTCTTCGCCACCATGCTGCGCCGGCTGCTGCGCGACCAGCGACCCGACTACGTGGCCGCCGTGTGGGAGGGCGAGGGCCCCACCTTCCGCGACGACGAGTTCGCCGACTACAAGGCCCACCGGGAGGCCACCCCTGAAGAGCTCCAACAGCAGATTCCGCTCATCCGGCGGCTGCTCGAAGCCCAGCGCACCCCCGTGCTGGCCTGTGACGGCTACGAGGCCGACGACGTCATCGGCACGCTCGCCCGGCAGGCCGCCGAGCACGACGTGGACGTCTTTCTGATCAGCTCCGACAAGGACCTGATGCAGCTCGTCGACGAGCGCGTCAAGCTGCTCAACCCGATGAAGAACGACCAGATCTTCGACGCCGACGGGGTCAAGGAGTTCATGGGCGTCACGCCCAAGCAGGTCATTGACCTGCTGGCGCTGAAGGGCGATTCGGTCGACAACATCCCCGGCGCGCCCGGCATCGGCGACAAGGGCGCCCGCCAGCTCATCGAGGAGTACGGCTCGGTCGAGGAGGCCATCCGTCGCGCCGACGAGGTTCAGCGCAAGGCCTACCGCGAGAGCCTGCAGAACAACCAGGACCAGATCCTGCTCTCCAAGCGCCTGGCGACGATCGCCGTGGACGCGCCGATCGAGCTGGACCTGGACGCCCTGGCCGTGGGCGAGCCCGACCTGGACAAGGTGCGGGCGCTCTACACCGAGCTCGAGTTCCACAGCCTGCTCTCCGAGCTCGACGTGCCCGAGGAGCAGAAGGACACCGCCACCACGGTGGTCCAAACCCCCGAGGCGCTCGCCGAATGGCTGGCCGCGCAGCCCGCCGGGCCGCTGGCCGTCGCCGTCTCGCTGCACGACGCCGGGGACGACGCCGTCATTGAGGCCGGTGGCGTGGCGCTCTCGGCGCAGGCCGGCGACGCCGCCTTTGCCGCCGCGGCCGACCTGGCGCTGGTGAAGCCCCTGCTCGAAGATGCCGCCCGCGCCAAGCGCGTCCACGACGAGAAGTCCACGCTCAAGGCCCTGCGCCGCCGGGGCGTCGAGCTGCGCGGCGTCATCGACGACACCATGCTGGCCGGCTTCCTGGTCGACTCCAGCCGCACCGACTACTCCCTGCCCAAGGCCGTCGCGCGCAAGCTCGGCGTGCAGCTCGACGACGACCTGGGCCGCGCCGCCGACCTCATCCGAGCCCTCGGCGTCGCCCTCGAGCCCGAGCTCGAGCAGGGCGAGCTCCAGGACGTCTACCGCCGCATCGAGATGCCGCTGGCGCCGATCCTGGCGGCCATGGAAGAGACCGGCGTGCTGGTCGACGCCGCCGTCCTCCACGCCCAGTCCGACGAGATGGCCAAGGAGATCTGGACGATCGAGCAGGACATCCACGAGCTGGCCGGCGGCCGCGACTTCAACGTCAACTCCACCAAGCAGCTCGCCGACATCCTGTTCGACGAGCTAGGCCTGCCCGCCCCGCCCCGCCGCGGCAAGACCAAGGCGCGCTCCACCGCCGCCGACGTGCTCGAAGGTCTCGCCCCGGACTACCCCATCGCCGGCAAGATCCTGGAATACCGCGAGCTCAGCAAGCTCAAGTCCACCTACGTCGACGCCTTGCCCAACCAGATTGACCCCCGCGACGGCCGCATCCACACCACCTTCAACCCGACCGGCTCGGCCACCGGGCGCCTGTCGTCGTCGGACCCGAACCTGCAGAACATCCCGATCCGCACCGAGAGCGGCCGCCGCATCCGCGCCGCCTTCATCGCCCCGCCCGGCCACAAGCTGCTCGCCGCCGACTACTCTCAGATCGAGCTGCGCGTGCTGGCCCACGTCTCCGGCGACAAGACGCTGCAAGACGCCTTCCGCAAGGGCGAGGACGTCCACACCCGCACGGCGGCGGAGGTCTTCGGCGTGCCCCCGATGATGGTCGGCCCCGAGGAGCGTCGGCGCGCCAAGGCGGTGAACTTCGGCATCGTCTACGGCCTGAGCCCATTCGGCCTGTCGCAGCAGCTCGGCATCCCGCAGAAGGAAGCCCGCGACTACATCAACGCCTATCTGGAGCTGTATTCGGGCGTGAAGAAGTACATGGACTCGACCGTGGCGCAGGCCCGCCGCGAGGGCTACTCCAAGACGATGTTCGGACGCCGGCGCCCGATCACCGACCTCGGCAGCCGCAACCCGGCGGCCCGCGGCTTCGCCGAGCGCACCGCCATCAACTCGCCCATCCAAGGCGCCGCCGCCGACCTCATCAAGTTGGCCATGATCGACGTCGACCGCCTGCTGCGCGAGAAGGAGCTGGGCTCCCGGCTGCTGCTGCAGGTGCACGACGAGCTGCTGCTGGAGGTTCCCGACGCCGAGGTCGAAGCCGTCGGGCCGCTGCTCAAGCGCGCCATGGAACAGGTCCACGAGCTGGCCGTGCCGCTGGTGGCGGACCTGAAGGTCGGGTTGAATTGGCGCGACCTGAAGGCTCTGTGAACCGTCCTTCCGTGGCGGCCTCCGGCGACCTGATCGTGCTCAACCCTCGCTCGGCCGGCGCCGAGGGCGACGGCGTCCGCCGGATTCTGGCTGAGACGCTGCCCCACGCCGAGCTCCGGGTGCAGCAACCCGGCGAGGATGTCGCCGCGGTCGTCTCCGCCGCGGTCGCCGCCGGACGCCGCCGCGTGATCGCCGCCGGCGGCGACGGTACGGTCTCCGGCGTCGCCCAGGGCCTGCTGCACACCGAGCCGGCGCTGGGCGTCGTACCGCTGGGAACCGGCAACTTGTTCGCGCGTGAGCTGGGCCTGCCGCTCGATCCCCGCCAGGCCGCCGAGCTGTTGGCCGCGGGAGGCTCGACCCGCACCGTGGACGTCATGCGCGTCAACGGCCTCGTCTCGCTCACTCACATCGGGCTCGGCCTCTACGCCGTATTCATCCGCGAGCCCGAGCCGGAGCTCAAGCGCAGGCTCGGCGCTGCCGCCTATTTGGGAGGCCTGCGCGACGGCCTGGACGCGCTGCGCCGCGGCCGCTCCTGGAAGCTGAAGATCACCGTCGACGGCGTCAAGCGCCGCACCCGCGTCTCCCTGGTGGTGGCGGCCAACGCCGGCTGCACGCCGGTGCCGGGGCTGCGCTTCGGTGAAGCCATCGAAGTCGGCGACGGTCGCCTGGACCTGTGCCTGTACCGCGGACGCACCGTGGGCGACGCCTTCCGCGCCGTCGGGCGGCTGCTGGCGCTGCGCGCGCCCTTCCCGGCCAAGCTCGAATACTGGAGCGCCGTGCGGGAGATCCGCATCGAGTCGCGCCGGCCGCTGGCCGTCCAGACGGACCTGCCCCTGGGCCCGACGCGCTCGCTGCACATCGAAAACCTGCCCGGCGCCCTGCGCGTGATCACGCCGAGCCCGGGCGGGCGAGCCTAGCGGGCGCTCAGGTCGCGCAGAAAGATGTCCTTGAAGCGCATGCGGCCCTGGCCGCCGGAGTGCAACTGGAGCGCGATCACCCCTTCCTCGGCTTCCGGCGAGGGGTAGGTGAAGTCGAGCACGAGCATGCCGTTGAGGTGCACCACGTAGTGGTTGCCTTCCACCTGGATCAGCATGTCGTTCCAGTCATTGGGCCGCAGCAGCGTCTCGGTCTCCGGCCGCGGCCAGGCCACCCAGCCCTTGCCGTCGCCGTACAGGCCGCCGGTGTGGTGGTTGAGCGTCCGGTCGATCTCGATTTGCCGGCCGGTGGCCACGTCGGCGGTGCCGGGCTTGAACGAGGTGTGGATGTAGACGCCGGAGTTGCCGTCGGCCTCGCACTTGAAGCTCAACCGCAGATGGAAGTCGCGGTAGGTCTTCGCCGTCGCCAGGTAGCCGTACTCCTTGGTGACGCCCTCTCCGTAGATCACCCCGTCCTCGACCACCCACTTCTCATGGCCGATCTCCGTCCAGCCCGACAGGTCCTTGCCGTTGAACAGCGAGACCCACTCGGCGCCGAGGATGCGGGGCCGGGGACGGTTTTGCGCCGCCAAAGGCAGCGAAATGAGGCTCAGCAGAGCGAGCGAGGCGAGGGTGCGCATGGCCGCAATCCTAGCGGGAATCGGGTCTCCCCAGCAACTACTTGGAGCCTTCGAGCAGGCGATAGGCTTCGCGCTTGGATAGGCCCCGCTCGCGGGCGGCCTGCTTGAGGGCGTCCATGTGCGACGCGCCGCCGTCGATCAGCTCCTGCACGCGCTGCTCGAGCGGCAGCTCCGGCGCCGCGGCGGAGGCCTCTCCGCGGCCCACCAGCAGCACGATCTCGCCCTTCACGCGGTCGCGCGCCTCGAGCGTCGCCAGCACCTCGGAGGCCGAGCCCCGCAGAAACTCCTCATGCAGCTTCGTCAGCTCCCGCGCCACCGCTACGGGCCGGTCGCCGAGCGTCGCCAGCAGGTCCCGCAGCGAAGCCACGATGCGGTGCGGCGCTTCGTAGAACACCAGCGTCGCCGGCTCGTCGCGGCAGCTCTCGAACAGGCTCCGGCGCTGGCCCTGCTTGGCCGGCGGAAAGCCTCGGAAGCAGAAGGCGTCGGTCGGCAGCCCGGACGCCGCCAGCGCCGTGACCGCCGCCACCGGACCCGGAATCGGCACCACCTCCAGGCCGGCCGCCACGGCCGCCTGCACCACCCGGTAGCCGGGGTCTGAGACCGCCGGGGTGCCCGCGTCGGAGGCCAGGGCCACCTTCGCGCCGCCGCGCACGCGCTCCACCAGCTCGGCCGCCCGCTCGGCTTCGTTGTGCTCGTGGTAGCTCACCAGCGGCTTGCCGTGGATCTCGAAGTGCGTCAGCAGTTGCCGCGTCCGGCGGGTGTCCTCGCAGGCGATCAGGTCGCACTCCCGCAGCACCCGCAGCGCCCGCAAGGTGATGTCCTCGAGATTGCCGATCGGGGTAGCTACCAAGTACAAGGCGCCGGCTGCGGAGGAGCTCACTCGCGCTATGGTAGCGGCATGCTGCCGCTGCTGCTGCTCGCCCTCACCGTCTCGGCCGACTTCGAAGGCGGCAACATCGGCCCGGTCGAGCAGGTCGCGGACGACCACGTGCGCGTCCACGTGAACGGGGAGTCCGACCAGGACGGCCGCAACCATCAGCCGAGCTGGTTCTACTTTCAGCTCGACGGCGTGAAGGGCCGCACGGTCACCGTGGACATCGGCGGGCTCGAAGGCGAGTACAACTACCGCAAGCACGACGGCTCCGGCCTGCGAAACACCCTGCCCTCCTACAGCTTCGACAACCAGCGCTGGCGGGCCGTGGAGACCTCCGAGTGGCTCACCGATCCTTCCCGCATCCGCATTCGCATCGAGGCCGGCGACGCCGACCGCGTCTGGATCGCCCGCCAGCCGCCCTATACGTTCAGCCGCCTCGAAGCGCTGCTCGACGATCTCGCCGGCCCCGCGCTGCGCCGCGAAATCGTGGGCCGCTCGCCCCAGGGCCGCCCGCTGTGGCTGCTCAGCGTCACCGACCCGGCTGCTCCGGACGAGGGCAAGAAGACCGTCTGGCTGATGGCGCGCCAGCATTCCTGGGAGTCGGGCACGTCCTGGGCTCTGGAGGGCGCCCTGCGCTTCCTGGCCTCCGATGACCCGGAGGCCGCCGCGCTGCGCCGCACCACGCTGTTCCGGATCATCCCGATGCCCGATCCCGACGGCGTGGCGCGCGGCGGCGTCCGCTTCAACAGGTCCGGCTACGACATCAACCGCAACTGGGACACGGCGAATCCCGAAAAGATGCCCGAAATTTTCGCGCTGCGGGCGCAAATCCGGCAGTGGCTCGACGCCGGCCGCGCCATCGATGTCTTCCTGACGCTGCACAACACCGAGCGCGTGGACTACATCCAGGGCGGGCTGGAGCGCGGCGGCGACCGGGTCCGCTCGATGGCCGCCTACATCTGGGAGGAGCTTTCCCGGCGAACGCACTTCCATTCGCCCGAAGGCCCCAGGGAAAGCCTCGCGCAACAGCCGGACCCCGGCCGCCAGACCGTCGACCAATGGCTGACGCTCGAGCGGGGCGTTCCGGCCTACCTCATCGAGCTGATGGTCGACCGCAATCCAAAGATAGCCCGGCCGCCGAGCGTCGAGGACAGGCTGTCGTTCGGGCGCGAGTTGGCCAAGATTCTGGCGGAAGCCGCGGCGAAATACTGACGCCTTGCCGAGGCGTTATCGATATAATCCTCAGTGTCCATGTTGCGTGCTCGCGAGCGCGGTCTGGTTTGGTGCGGCGCCTTGCTGCTGACAGCGGCGCCGCTCGCCGCCGACTACTCGCTCGAGGACGCCCAGAAATTCCTCACCGGCTACTGCCAGGCCTGCCACCAGGGCGAATCGGCTTCGGCGGGCTTTCGGGCCGACGACCTGAGCACGATCGAATCCTTCCGCTCGCATCCCGACGACTGGACGCGGCTGGTGGCGCGGGTCTCCAACAGCGAGATGCCGCCCAAGGGCGCCCCCGCTCCGGATCTCGACGCCCGCGAGGACTTTTTGAGCTGGGTAGAGGCGACCTGGCGACAGCAGGCTTGCGCCGCCGATTTGGCGCCGCCGCCGACGCTGATCCGCCGCCTCAACCGCGACGAGTATTCGGCCAGCTTGCGCGATCTGCTCGACCTGCAGCTCGACGTCAAAGAGAACCTGCCGGTGGACGGCCCCGGCGGCGAAGGCTTCGATAACGCCGCCGAGACCCTCTTTCTCTCGCCTCTGCACTCGGAAAAGTACCTCGAGACGGCAAAATTCGTGCTCGACGCCGCCTCCAAGGAGTTCAAGTCGCGGTCGCTGATCTTCGTCGCGCGCCCCGAAGACGGCGTCAGCGAGCGCGAAGCGGCCAAGAAGATCCTCGAGCGGTTCCTGTACCGGGCCTTCCGCCGCCCGGTGGACGGCGAGACGATCGCCTCCTACGTCAACCTCTTTGAGCTGGCGCGGCAGCAGGGCCGGGACTTCGAGCCCGCCATCTTCTTCTCGCTGCGCAGTGCTCTGGTCTCGCCGTTGTTCCTGTTCCACGTGGAGCCCTCCGGCGACGACCCGGTGTTGCGGCAATACGCGCTGGCCTCGCGGCTGTCGTACTTCCTGTGGGGCAGCATGCCCGACGATCTGCTGCTCGACATCGCCGCCGCCGGCAAGATGGACGATCCCGATGTGTTGCGAATGCTCGTACCGCGGATGCTGCGCGACGACCGCTCGCTCGAGTTCTCCACGCGGTTCGTCGAGCAGTGGCTGCGCACCCGCGAGCTCGAAGGCTCCCACGCGCCGGACCCGGAGCTTTTCAGCGAGTACAAGGAGCAGGCCGAGCTGCGTTCGGACATCCGCCTCCAGCCGGTGTTCTTCTTCCAGCGCCAGATGCGCGCCGACGCTTCCCTGCTGAGCTTTCTGGATTCGGACTCCACTATCCTGACGCGGTCGCTGGTGGACCTGATGGGGCTGCACTACGAGGAGAAGCTGTCAAAGAACCCGGAATGGATCGAGCTGCCGCCCGGCTCCAACCGCGGCGGGTTGCTGAGCATGCCGGCCGTGCTGGCGGTCTCTTCCTATCCCTATCGCACCAGCCCGGTGCTGCGCGGCGCTTGGATTCTCGACTCCATTCTGGGCGCGCCGCCGCCTCCTCCTCCGCCGAACGTGCCCGCGCTCGACGAGACCCAGTCCGCCGAGGAACCCAAATCCGTGCGCGAAATGCTGACGCAGCATCGCGCCAACCCGGTCTGCGCGAGCTGCCACAACCGCATCGATCCGCTGGGCTTCGCGCTGGAGAACTACGACGCCATCGGGCGCTGGCGCGACGAGGAAGCCGGCAAGCCGGTGGACGCGCACGGCGAGCTGACCGACGGCACGAGCCTGGACGGACCGGCCGGCCTGAAGCGCGCTCTGCTCGACCGCAACGAGCTGTTCGTCCGCAATCTCACCAAGCGCATGCTGGGCTACGCCCTGGGCCGCGGCCTCCTGCCGTCGGACGCCTGCGCGGTGGAAACCATCGTTGACCGCGTCCAAGCCGACGACTATCATGCGTGGACGCTCATCCGCGAAATCGTGGTGAGCGAACCGTTCCGCTCCGTGGCGGCGCCCGCGCCCGAATCCGCTGCTGAACGTCTTGCCGAGGTCCGACCATGAATCTCATTCGCACCCGCCCGCTCTCGCGCCGCACTCTGCTTCGGGGGGCCGGCGCAGCCCTCGGCCTGCCGTGGCTGGAGGCGATGACGCCGTCGGTCGGCCGCGCTTCGCAAGCCGCCAAGAGCCCGGTGCGCATGGCGTTCCTCTACATGCCCAACGGGGCCTATCCCGAGACTTGGACGCCCAAGACCGCCGGCCGGGACTTTGAGCTGACGCCCTCGCTCGAGCCGCTCGCCGCCCTGCGCGACGAGGTGGTGGTGTTGAGCAACCTGTGGAACGAGCAGTCCAAGGACGGCGACGGCCACTACGTGAAGGAAGCGGCCATCCTGACCTGCGAGCGCATCAAGAAGACCCAGGGCGCGGACCTGCGCAACGGCGTCTCGGTGGACCAGATGGCGGCGCGGTCGGCCGGCCGCCAGACGCCTCTGCCGTCGCTGGAGCTGGGCGTGACGCCGGTGGCGGTGGGCAACGACGCCGTGGTGGGCTACACCCGCGTCTACGGCTCGCACATCTCCTGGAGCACGCCGACCACGCCGCTGGCTCGGGAGCTCAACCCCAAGGCCGTCTACGAGAGGCTGTTCCGGGCCGCCAACGGCTCCAGCGCCGATGAGGCGAAGCTTGACGCCCTGCTGCTGGACCGCGTGCTGGCCGACGCCCGGCAGCTCCGCAGCCAGATCGGCGCCGAGGACAAGGTGCGGCTCGATGAGTATCTGGCGGTGATGCGCTCGCTCGAGGAGCGCATCCAACGCGCCGGCGAGCCAGGCGCCAACCCCTGGAAGCCGCTGGCGCCGATCAACCCCGACGGCGCTCCGACCGACCACCCCTCCGGCCACCCCGAGCACGTCCGGCTGATGCTCGACATGATCGCCGTCGCCTTCCAGACCGACACGACGCGCATCTCGACGTTCATGTTCGGCAATGCGGTGAGCAACGTCAGCTTCCGCTGGCTCGAAGGCTGCACGGCCGGGCACCACGACGTCTCGCACCACCAGGACAAGGACGACAAGCTCGGGGAGTACAAGATCATCAACCGCTGGCACGTGGAGCAGTACGCTTACCTGCTCGAACGGCTGCGCTCGATGCGCGAGGGCGAGAGCACGGTGCTCGACAACTCCATGGTGCTGTTCGCCTCGGCGCTGGCCGACGGCAACAAGCACGACCCGCACAAGCTGCCGATCCTGCTGGGCGGCCGCGGCGGCGGACGCGTCGATACCGGCCAGCACTTGGTCTACGCCGACGACGCCCCGCTGTCGGACGTCTACGTCTCGATGCTCGACGCCTTCGGCACGCCGGTCGAGCGCTTCGCCGACAGCGTCGGCCCGATCCGCGGGCTGCTGCATAGCTGAGATGAGGAGCCTGCGGATCGCCGGAATCGCGCTGCTGGCGGCCTTGGCAGTCGGCGCCGAGCCGCCGTCCGCCGCCTTCGACCTGACCGGAACCTGGATGGGCATGGTGCCCGGCAAGGGCCGTAGGCTCGATTCCGACATCGCCTTCCAGTTCGTCCAGCACGGCGCCGAGCTCAGCGGCAAGCTCTACGTGGACAAGCAGCCGGGCGCGGCGATCCTCGAAGGCCGCGTCAGCGAGCTCGGCGACATCCATTTCCTGGTCGAGACCCGCGACCAGAGCGGCAACCAGATCAACGACGTGCGCTACCGCTTCGAGGGCGTGATGTGCGACGGCGGGATCGAGATGACGCTCGAACGGGTGTTCCAACGCGACGCCATCAGCGGCGACATCACGCCCGTCAGCCGCCCGGACGACACGCCTGCTCAGGACAGGGACCGGCGGTTTCGGAGCTTCCGACTCGAGAAGCTCTACTAGCCGCAGTTCGCCTTAACCGAATTGTCATCAAAACGTCACGGAGCCGTAACCTCAGGAGGGCGCGGCCGGCGATAGGGTAACGAATGAGTTACCCGTTCATTACGGTTTCGTGACGAGCGGGCTTTCGCCTGCTCCGTGCCCACGAGACCTTTCGAGCGATCGGCTTGGGCCGATGCCGCCCGGGCGGCGTCGGCTGTGGCGGCCTTGGTTTGGGCCGGCTCCCTGGCGGCGCAATCGGGAGATCTAGCGGCCGGCGCCGCTTCCCCACCCGCAGCCGCGGTTGCTCCGAGCCCGATCTCTCCCGCGGCCAAGCCGACTGCGCCCGCGGCTTCCGCCTCCAAGAAGTCCTGGTTCCACTACGGCAAAGACGGCCTGGACGTGGGCTCCGACGACGGTCTGTTCAGCAGCCGCATCAACTTCCGCTCGCAGATGAGGTTCACCGAGCCGTTCGAGTCTCCCCCAGGCAATCTCGACGAGATCGACGCAGCCGGCGAGAACGACCTGCGGTTCCGGCGGCTGCGCTTCAAGATGCGCGGCCACCTGCTCAAACCCTGGATCGCCTACAAGTACGATCTCAACCTGCTGACCGGCAACGTCCTCGGCCTGAGCTTCGACGTAGGCCCGGAGTGGCTGCGGTTGCGGGTGGGCCAATGGCGCGTGGACTACAGCCGCGAGCGCGCGGACTCCTCCGGCAAGCAGCAGTTCGCCGACCGCTCAATCGTCAACCGCACCTTCACGCTGGACCGCCAGAAGGGCGCCATGGCCGTCGGCCGGCTGGCGAAGAATACCTGGGCCGACAGCGAGTACAACGCGGGCCTCTTCACCGGTCACGGGACCGGCCTATTCCGCCGCAATCTCGCCCCGGGCGCCGACGACGGCTCGCCGATGTGGGCGCTGCGCTACCAGTGGAACCCGCTGGGGGGCGGCGTGGCGTTCTCCCAGAGCGACCTGCTGAAGTCCCGCAAGGCTCGGCTCAGCCTGGCCGTGGGCGCGGCCGGCAACCGCAGCGCCTATACGCGCTTCTCTTCGATCGGAGGCAGCCAGCTCGACGGCTTCGCGGCCGGTCTCCCGGGCCAGTACTCGTTGCGGCAGCAGGTGGAGGAGGTCGCCTTCAAGCGGCGGGGGCTGTCCATCCAGCACGAATGGCACTGGAAGCGAATCTTCGACAACGTGCAACACCGCGCCACAAGGCTCCGCGGCAGCTATCTGCAGAGCGGATACTTCTTTCACGAGACTTGGTCGCGGATCCCTGAACAGCTCGAGATCGCCGGCCGCGTCGCTTTCGTCGACCCCGACGCGGCCCGGCCGGGCGACCACCTCAGCGAGACCGCCGCGGCCGTCAACTGGTTCTTTCGAGGCCACGGCGACAAGCTGACCTTCGACGTCGGGCGCTACTCGGTGCAGCAGAACGGCGGCACGCCGCAATCGAGGATCGGCGTCCGGGGGCAGTGGGACGTCACCTTTTGAGGGGGGAGCCCGCCCCGGCCGCTCGGAATCTTAACACTTTTGTAACAATAGGAAGATCCCAGCCGTCGGAAAGCTGGCAGGAGGCCGCATGCTTCGAGAGTTGATCGCGCTGTTTCGGTCCGGTAGCGCGGACCAACACATCGCCGATGAGTTGAACCGCATGATCGACGAGAGCGCCGAGCTGGTGCGCTTGGCCGGCGACCTGTGTTTTCAGCGTTCGACGGAGGCCCCTTCGCTGGCCGACATCAAGCAGCGCGACAAGGTCATCAACAAGCTCCAGCGGCGGCTGCGGCGCGAAGCCTTCGGCGATCTGCTGGGCGATCCCAGGCGGTTCGGGCTGCCCTTCACGCTGTCGGTGATGAACGTCGTCAAGGATGTCGAACGGATCGGCGATTACGCCAAGGAGCTGGCGGAAGTGGCCGAGCTGGCTGGTTCGGCGCCGGCGACGCGCGCTCCGATCGACCGTCTGCTGCCGCTGGTCCAGCAGGTGGAGCGGCTGCTGGCGGCGGTGGGGCCGACGATGAAGGAGACGGACCAGCTCAAGGCCGTCCACCTGATCGATCGCGGCAAAGACATCCGCCGCGAGCTGGCCAAGGTGCAGAAGGCCCTGGTGAGCGAGCGCGAGCCGATGCTGTACGCCGCCGCCGACGCGCTGATCACGCAGTACTACATCCGCGTCGTCAGCCACGCCCTCAACGTGCTCTCCACGCTGGTGACGCCCCTGGACCGGATGGACTATCTGGGCAAGAAAGACCTGCTGCCGGAGGTCAAGGAGCGGCTCAAGCAGCAGTCCGACCCGGCCGCGCCGAAACCCACGGCGGAGCTGGCCGACTAAGGCCAGGCGCGGCGGCTATCCGCGGAGCTGAATGTTCAACTTGCGGTCGAGCGCGCCGGTGAGCTGCTCGGCGTAGGCGTTGACCTGCTCGTCGGTGAAGGTCTGGTCGCCCTGCTGCCAGCGAGCCCGCAACAGCAGGCTGTAGTGGCCTTCGGTGACCTGCTTGCCGCGGAAGATCTCCATCGGCTCGAGCGAGATCAGGTGCTCCATCACGCCGATGGCGGTGCGGATCTCGCCGAACGGGATGCCCTCGGGCACCAGCAGCGAGAAGTCCCGGTAGACCGAGGGGGCCTTGGGCAGGTCCCTGTGCTGCGGACGGCGCAGGCCGGCCTCGTAGAGCTTGTCGAGGAAGATCTCGGCCAGAAACACCGGCTGGCGGATCTTACGCTTCTCGGTGATCTGCGGATCGACCTCGCCCAGGTAGGCGACCGTGCCGCGCTCGGTCTGCACCCGCGCCGAGCAGCCGCCGATGTAGTGCGCCGGCGTATCCTGGTCGTCGAACTGGATCTGGGCCAGGTCGAAGCGCCGCAACAGCGCCTCCACGTCCGCCTTCAAGTCGTAAAAATCGAGCTCTTTGGCCGGCTCGCGCAGGTCCGCGGGCCGCACGTCGCCGGTCGCCCCGAGCGTCAGCACCGGCGGCTCGCTGAAGTCGTCGTGATCGCGCCGGTAGAGCCGTCCCAGCTCGGCCAGCTTCACATTCGTCTCATTGCGGTGGACGTTGTGCGCGATGGCCTGCAGCATCGTCGGCGCGGAGCTGGTGCGCATCACCGCCGCCAGCTCGGAGAAGGGGTTGCGCAGCGGAATCGCCGGCCAGGCGCCGAACATCTCGGCTTCCTCGGCGCTCTGGAAGGCGTAGCCGATGGTCTCGTCGTAGCCCAGCGCGCGCAACGTCTCGCGCACCAGCCCTTCCTCGGCGACGTGCGGGGCCGGCCGCAGCGGGCGTCCGATGGTGGGCAGCGTCGACGGCACGTGGTCGTAGCCGTGCACGCGGGCGACTTCCTCGATCAGGTCGATCTCGCGCTCGACGTCGAGCCGATGCGACGGGATCTCGACCGACAGCGTCTCGCCGCCGGCGTAGAAGCAGTGGAAGTCCAGCCGCTCCAGCACGGCGCGCATCGAATCCACGCTCAGGTCCACGCCGATCACCCGCCGGAAGCGATCCGCCCGCAAATCGACGCGTAGCGCCTCGCGGCGGCGGGGATAGACGTCCAGGCGGCCTTGCAAGACCGCACCGGGGCTCAGGCGGCCGAGCAGCGCGGCGATCCGGTCGGCGGCCCAAGGCGCGGCCTCGATGTCGGCGCCGCGAGCGAAGCGGTAAGAGGCTTCGGTGTGCAGGCTCAGCCGGCGGGAGGTGCGCCGCACCGGGCCGGGCTCGAACCAAGCGGCCTCGATCAGCACGTCGCGGGTGGAGTCGGAGATCTCGCTCTCGAGCCCGCCCATGATTCCGGCCAGCGCCACCGGGTGGTAGGCGTCGGCGATCACCAGATCCTCGGGCGTGAGCTTGCGCTCCAGACCGTCGAGCGTGCGCATGGCCTCGCCGGCCGCAGCGCGCCGCACCACAATGCGGCGGTCATTGAGCGTGTTCAGGTCGAAAGCGTGCGTCGGGTGGCCGCACTCGAGCAGCACGTAGTTGGTGAGGTCCGCGATGTTGTTGATCGAGCGGGTGCCGCACAGCTCCAGCCGGCGCCGCAGCCAGTCCGGCGACGGCTTGACCTCCACGCCCAGCAGCACACGGCCCACGTAGCGCGCGCACAGGTCCTCGGCGTCGATCTCGATGCGGGCGAAGTCGGCGGCGGGCCGCACATCCTCCACCAGCTCGATCTTGGGGCGCTTGAGCGGACGGCCGAAGATGGCCGCGATCTCGCGCGCCAGGCCCAGGTGGTTGGCGGCGTCGGGGCGGTTGCTGGTGATGTCGAGCTCGAGAACGGCTTCGCCGTCGACGGTCTCCACCGTGTCCACCGCCATGCCGGCCAGCGTCAGCGCCGCAGCCAATTGGGCGGGAGATTCGGGGATCTCGACGAAATCCTGGAGCCAACTGACTAGAGCGCGCATCGTCTATCGGAACTGCCGCAGGAAGCGGACATCGCCGTTGTAGAGCAACGAGATGTCGTTGATGTCGTACTTGAGCATCGCAAAGCGGTCCAGGCCGAAGCCGGCGGCGAAGCCCTGATAGCGGTCCGGATCGAGCCCGGCCGAGCGCAGCACGTTGGGGTCGATCATGCCGCAGCCGAGCACCTCGATCCAGCCGGTCTGCTTGCAGATGCGGCAGCCGCGGCCGGCGCAGAACGGACAAGTGACGTCCATCTCCGCGCTGGGCTCGGTGAACGGGAAGAAGCTGGGCCGCAGACGGGTCTTGGTGCCCTTGCCGAAGAAGCGCTCGGCAAAGTATTCGAGAGTGCCCTTTAGATCGCCCAGCGTGGTCGACTCGGAGACCGCGAAGACCTCGAGCTGATGGAACATCGGGCTGTGCGTGGCGTCAGGGGCGTCGTTGCGGTAGACCTTGCCGTGCACCACGTAGCGCAGGGGAGGCTCGATGGCCTCCATGATGCGGATCTGATTGGGCGACGTGTGGGTCCGCAGCAACGTGTCGTCGGTGACGAACAGCGTGTCCATCTCGTCGACGGCCGGGTGGTCGGGCGGAAAGTTCAGCGCCTCGAAGTTGTAGAAGAACTTCTCGATCTCCGGGCCCTCGGCCACTGAATAGCCGAGCGAGCCGAAGATCTCGATGCACTCCTCGAGCACCAGCCGCACCGGATGCCGCGCGCCCAAATCGCGGCGCGGGCCCGGCAAGGTCACGTCGATGGCCTTGCGCTTGCGGCCGGCGGCGGCCAGGGTCTCCTGCAAGGAGGCCAAGTCGCCTTCCACGCGCTTGCGGGTCTCGTTCTGGAGCTTGCCGACCTGCGGCTTCAGCTCGCGCGGGGCGAGCTTGAGCCATTGGTCGTTGGTCGCCGACAGCAGGCCGTTCTTGCGACCCAGCCAGCGATCGCGAAAAGTCTTGAGGGCGTCGTCGGAACGAACGCCCCCTCGCTCGGTCTCAAAGGCCCGCAGCAGCTCCGCGTAGAGCGCATCCACGGACTCGCCGGCGGCGACGAGCTCCGCGATGGGCCGGGCGGCTTTCTCGTCGAAGCTCATCCCACGCCGACCTGTCAGTCCGCCTGGGGCTCTTCGCCCTCGTCGTCAGCCGCTTCGTCTTCGGCTTCGTCAGCGGCCACGGCCGCTTCGGCCGCCGCCAACTCGGCTTCCGCCTCGGCCTGCACCGCCGAAGGCGCCGAAGCGGCCTCGGCCGGTTCCAGACCCAGCGCTTCGCGAGCCTTGGCCGCGATCTGCCCGAATCCTCGGGGGTCGCGCACGGCCATCTCGGCGAGCATTTTGCGATTGATCTCGATCTCGGCCAGCGTCAGCCCATGGATGAGCCGGCTGTAGGAGAGCTCGTGCAGGCGCGCCGCTGCGTTGATGCGGATGATCCACAGCGAGCGGAAGTCCCGCTTCTTGCGCTTGCGACCGACGTAGGCGAACTTCTGGCCGCGGTCAACGGCTTCCTTCGCATAGCGGTAGAGCTTGCTTTTTCCTTGGAAATAGCCTTTTGCTTGGGCTAATACCTTCTTGCGCTTCAAGCGGCGTTTATTGCCGCGTTTGACTCTGGGCACGCTTTTTACCTCCTGGTCAACTTCGTCTCAACATGAGGAAAGCCCCGACGGGGGCCTTCCGGACGGCGGGACAGGCGCGTGCCTGCGGCGCTGCCCGCACGTTCGGGATGACGGCGCATGCGCCGCTCCCGATGCCGAACCTAGTGGCTCAGCATGTTGCGGATGGTCTTCTCGAAGGCCGGGCTCACCAGAGCCCCCTTCCGCAGATGCCGCTTCCGCTTGGTGGACTTCTTCGTCAAGATGTGGTTCGCCAACGAGTGGGACCGCTTGACCTTGCCTTTGCTGGTCAGCTTGAACCGCTTCTTGGCGCCGCTATGGGTTTTCATTTTCGGCACGGCGTTCCCTCTAATACGTCCGGTCGCACGCGCGGTGCGACCGCACTCCTACCTACCAACCGTCACTGACGATGATGGGACGAAAGCGCGTAAGGACGTTCTTCCGACTCTAATGAGCCTATCACGAATTCGCTGCCGCGGCTACAAGCCCTGGAAACTACATGCCTTGGAGCAGGTGTCCGAGCTTTTCCTTCTTGGTGCGCAGGTAGGCCGCCGCGCGATCTCCGGCTGAAGGCTCGCAAGGCAGACGGGCCTCCACCTCGATGCCGCCTTCCTCGAGAGCGCTCACCTTGGCCGGGTTGTTGGACAGGAAACGCACCCGCCGCAGTCCCAGCGCCTCGAGCACCGCCACCGCCAGAGCGTAGTCGCGGTGGTCGGCGGCGAAGCCGAGCTGCTCGTTGGCCTCCACGGTGTCGGCGCCGTTGTCCTGCAAGGCGTAGGCCCGCAGCTTGTTGAGCAAGCCGATGCCGCGGCCCTCCTGCGGATCATAGATCAGCACGCCACGGCCGTCCTCGGCGATCATGCGCAAAGCCATCTGGAGCTGCGGACCGCAGTCGCAGCGCAGGCTGCCGAAGACCTCCCCGGTAAGGCACTGGGAGTGAATCCGCACCAACGGAGCCGGCCCGGGCGCTTCGAGATCGCCCAACTTCAGGGCAATGATCTCTTGCTCCACGTCGCCAAAACGGCCGCGAAAGCCGAGGATGCGAAACTCGCCGAGAGAAATCGGCAGCGCCGCGTCGGCGACCAGCTCAACGCGGGCGGCTATGGACTGCTGGGGCACGATGGAAAATCCGCAAGACAGGCCGCCCCGCTCCGGGCTCGATCCGCGTCGGCGGTTGGCCGGGGCGTCCGGGACAGCTACTATTTGCATTATAGGCGAGCGCTGATCGCGGGACGGCCTGACGGCCTGCCCACGGCGCGGCTTCCCGCTGCCGGCCATGGGCGTCGAAAACACCATCCTCATCCAGTTGCTGGTGAAGATCGCCGTGATCGCGTCGATGGCGAGCTTCCTGCTGCGCTGGTCGTTCGCCAAGCGGATGCTGCTGCGGGAGCGCCGCGGCTTCCAGCAACGCCTGGAGCTGGGCGCGCTGTTCGGCGCGGTTTTCGCCGGCGGCACGCTGGTCCGCATCGTCCTCAAGTACGACGCCGCCGACCTGGGGCTGGAGGGCGCCTTCGTCTCCGGGCTAGTGGGCGGCTACGTCACCGGCATGCTCACCGGCGGCATGGTGGCGCTGACGGCCACGTTCACGCCGCCCACCCACGAATGGCTGGCGATTCCCTTGCTGGTGGGGGTAGGCGCGCTCGGCGGCTTGTTGCGTGATATCGCCCCGGGCCCGGAAGAGATCTGGCGCTTTACGCCGTTCTTCCCGTTCACGATCTCGTCATGGGTCATGCGCATGCCCAGCGTGGAGAGCGCCTTCCAGATGCTGCTGCTGTTCGCCTGCCTGGCGATCGAGTTCCTGCGCATCAGCGTGGCCCAGGCGTTCGGCGTGCGGGGCTGGATCTTTTCGCTCTACAACCCGGCGATCGACGACGTGGGCGTCTTCGGCGTGGCGCTGGTCTACTTCTCCACCGTGGTCGCTATCGGCGTGACGCTGAAGGTGTGGAACAACACCCGCAACGAGTGGAAGCTCGAGGAGCAGCAGCGGCTGCTGCTGCAAGCTCGGCTCCGCAACTTGTCGAGCCAGATCAATCCGCACTTCCTGTTCAACACGCTCAATACGGTGGCGTCGCTCATCCGCATCGACCCGGACGGAGCGCGCGAGCTGATCGTGAAGCTCTCGGCCATCCTGCGCCGGCTCATGCGGCGCCAGCAGGCCTTCGAGCCGCTGCGCAAGGAGCTGCGCTTCATCGAAGACTACCTGGAGATCGAGAAGGTCCGCTTCGGCGACAAGCTCACCGTGCATGAAGAGCTCGACTCCACCTCCCTGGACGCCTTCGTGCCCAGCATGCTGCTGCAGCCCTTGGTCGAGAACGCGCTCAAGCACGGGCTCGGCCCGAAGGTGGAGGGCGGCTCGCTATGGATCCGCAGCGCGCGCCGTGGCGGCCGCCTGCAGATCGAGATCGAGGACGACGGGACGGGCATCCCCGAAGAGGTTCTGCCGGTCGTGTTCGAGTCCGGCATCGGCTTGAGCAACGTGTACGAGCGGCTGAGCGTGCTGTTCGCCGGCGACTTCCAGATGACGATCGAGAACCGTCAGGGCGGCGGCGTGCGGCTGCGCATCCAGATTCCGGAGCTGCAAGACGCGCTGGGGCCCGAAGCGGCGGCGGCCGAGGCGGCTCCGGCCGATCAAAGCGCGGCGCGGTAGCGCCGAGCCGTGTCGACCGGATCGGTCTGGTTGACGAACAGGCCGCCGGCCCACTCGAAACCGCCGATCTTCGTCAGCCGGGGGAAGACCTCGATACGCCAGCGCCAGCGCTCGCGGCCCTCGGCCCGGAACGGCGCCGTCGCCAGCAGCAGGTGATAGGACGGCCGCCCGTGGAGCGCGTTCATGGCGCCCAGCACCGCCCGCAGAACGGCCGCCGGCGCCTCCACGTCCGCCGTCTCTTCGAAGCAGGCCTCCGGCGCCGCCGGGGCGATCCAGACCTCGTCGGGAAAACGCGACGCGGCCGGCGCGAAGGCCACGGCGCCCCCATTGCCCGTGACGCGCAGGGCCGGATGGGCTGCGTCGGCGTCGAGCCGCGCGCCGGCCTCCCCACTGCCGAAGGCGGCCAGCTCCGCCCGCACCCTGGCGGGCACGAAGGGGATCGCCATGAGCTGCGAGTGGGAGTGCTCCAGCGAGGCGCCCGCCTCCGGACCGTGGTTCTTGAACAAGCTGGCGTAGCGTAGCCGAGGGTCGGCGGCGGCGGCCTGCAGCCGGCGGCGCCAGGCGCCCAGCGCGCTGATCAGCTCCGGCTCGCTCAGCTCGCCCAGGCCCCGGTCGTGGTCCGGCGTCTCGATCAGCACCTCGTGTACGCCGAAGGCGCCGCCGGGCTCGGCCGGCTCTCGCGGGAAGGCCGGAAAGCGGTTCGGGACCACACGCCAGCTCCAGCCCGGGGCGTCGGCCGGGACGCCGGCGGGGCGTTCGGCGGCGACCTCCGGCGGCGTCTCCCCTTCCCTGCCGGGGCAAAACGGGCAGCGGTTGCGGCGCTCGGCGGCCTCCGAGCGAAAGTCATACGGCCGGGCGGCGCGGCCGGGGGAGAGCAGAACGGGTTCGCCGCGCAGATCCGTCCGCCACTCAGCGCCGGCGGCGGGCTTCGGCTTCGGATTGCTCGGAGAAGGCATTCTTGAACAGCTCGACGACCGGCGGCTCGGAGAGCACTACACTCACCATGTCATATCGCAGCCGGTTCGAATCCACCTTCGCACGCCGGGCGTATTCGTGGGCGGCGCTGATGATCTTGCGGCGCTTGGCGCGGTCCACGAAGGCCTCCGGGCGTCCGAAGTCGGCGTTCTTGCGGGCCTTCACCTCCACGCAGGCCAGGAACTCGCCGTCCCAGCCGATGGCGTCGATCTCGCCGCGGCCCGAGCGGGCGCGGTAGTTGCGCGCCACCACCTGGTAGCCTTCGGCGCGCAGCCGTTCACAGGCCAAATCTTCGCCGCGGCGGGCGTCTCGCAAGTGGGCCGGCAGGTCGCGGTCAGCGGCGGACCTGAGGCGCTCAAGCAGCCGCGCGATCATTGCCGATAGGCTTCCTCCAGCAGTCGCTGCACTTCGCGGCCCGCGGTGCCATCGACCACGGGGTCGCGACCGGCCCGCACCGTTTGCACGAAGTTCTCCACCAGCGGCTGGTGCAGGTTCGGATGCGGCGGATGAATCTCGAGGCGCTCCACGCCGGCCGTGGCGATGCGGAGGTCACCCTTGTTGAGCGACGTCACGTGCAGGGAACCGGCGGTTCCGTAGAGGTCGAGCGTATCTTGCGGCTCGGCCGGCGCGTGGGAGACCAGCAGCAGCCCGCGCGCGCCGGACGCGAAGCGCAGCCGCAACAGCGCGGTGTCCTCCACGGGCCGCTCGAAGGTCAACCGGCTCAGCTCGGCGTCGGCGATCTCGAAGGGGCCGAGCAGATTGTGCAGGGCCTCCAGCCGATGCGAGCCGAAGTCCATCAGGGGGCCGCCGCCGGCCTGCGCCGGGTCGATCAACCACGAGCGAGCCGTTCCGGGGGCCGGGTTGAAGCGCTCAAACGCCCGAATCTCCGCCAGCACGACGCGTCCGATCGCCCCGGCGCGGATCAGCTCGGACATCCGCCGCAGTACCGGATAGAAGCGGCGGTAGTAGGCCACGCCGAGGCGCACGCCGTGGGCTTGGCAGGCGGCGATCATGCGGTCGCAGGCGGCCGTGTCGATCGCCATCGGCTTCTCGCACAGCACGTGCTTGCCGGCCTCGGCGGCGGCGATGGTCTGCTCGGCGTGCTGATCGACCGGCGTGGCGATGTAGACGGCGTCGACCGAGGGGTCGCGGACCTGTTCGCGCCAATCAGCGAAGAAGGATGGCGCGGCAATCTGACACGCGCACTCCTCGGCGCGGTCCGGGTTGCCGCGGCTCACCGAAACCAGCGCGCTGCCCGGCGCCTCGCGCAAGGCGGCGGCCACGCGCTTGCGAACGATGTCTCCACACCCGATCAGAGCCCAACGCAACGGCATCGCTTCGGCCTCTGATGGTAGCGCGAACGCCCCGCGCGCCGGGCCGGTTAAATCGCCGTAAAACCGGCCCGTAACGCACGTCCGCGCCCCGGTTCCGGTCATCTCAACAGGTAGGAAAGGAGGCCAAGACCATGAAACGCATGATGGTTTGGACGGCTGCAGCGGCGCTGGCATTGACCGGCGCGGCCTACGGGCAGAACGGGGCCCAAACGCAGGCCGGAGATCAGCAGCAGGCGAGGATCCACAAGCCCGCCGACGGAAAGGGGCTCAACAAGGATCAAGCCAAGGCGGCCCGCAAGCAACAGAAGCAAGCGGAAAAGGCCGCCAAGAAAGCCGCCCGAGCGGAGCGGAAGGCGAACAAGGCGGCGGCCATGAACGGACCCGGCAACGGAACGGGCAACCAAGGCGCCGGCCCCAAGGACGGGACCGGCTATGGCGTCAACACCGGCAAGAAGGCCGGCCCGATGGATGGAACCGGCCCGCAAGTGGGCCAAGGCCAAGCCGGCCAGACCGGCGCCCGCGGCGGTCGCGGCCGCCGCTAGCAACGTTTAGATGAGAGGGGAACGGCCGCCCCCGGGCGGCCCTTCCCATTCGGTGGGAAAAGGCTTAGACTTTGGGCCACCCCCCTCTCGATGAGCTCATGACGGACGCCGAAATCCGATCTCGACTCGAAAAGAGTCGCCTCGAGCTACTGGACCTTACGACCCGCAATCGCCTCCTGCACTGCCCGGCTTCGCGCGTCGGGGGCATTGAGATCGTGGAGGAGAAGGCATCGGAGGTCTTTCAGATCCTCGCCATCCAAAGGAAGGCGATGACTTTTGACGAAGCTCCGGGACAATCCGAGGCGGAGTCTGACGGCGATCAGGCGGCCGTGTTCGGTCAGCCGAAAGACTTCGACGTCGACCCAAAGCGCTACACCGATACTCGGCTCCAGACGACGCTCGGCTCGGAAGCGCTCCAGAAGGCTCTGTTGCGCGTGGAGAGGCAAGCCAAGACACTGGTCGAGGAACAGGGCTTCAATACCTTGTATCTCGCACTGGGCTTCCTCCACTGGAAGGACGGAGACAAGTCGCGTCGGGCTCCGTTGCTGCTGCTGCCGGTCGAGCTGAAGCGGAAGGGCGCCGCCTCACGGTTCCAACTGTCGTTGACCGATGACGACATCGAGTCCAATCTGTCTCTCGAGGAGAAGATGAAGACCCTGGGAGTGGCGCTGCCGCCCTTTCCAGAGTCCGACGACCTGGACCCCTCGGCGTACTTTGACTCGGTCGCGGCCGCGGTTCGGACCCGCGAAGACTGGCACGTTCGTCCTGACGCGATGCGGCTGGCGTTCTTCTCCTTCACGAAGTTGAGGATGTATCGTGACCTCGATCCCGCTGCCTGGACCGAGCGACCCCTGGAACGGCACGCCTTGCTGCGCGGACTGATGGGCGCGCAGGAACTGGATCGCGAGCCCGAGGAGACGGTTCCGGAGTTCCTGGACGATCACTCGCCCGCGGTCGATCTTTCGCCCATTCATGACGCGGACTCGAGCCAGTTGCAGGCGCTACTGCGGGCGCGAGTGGGCCGCTCGATGATCATCCAGGGGCCGCCGGGCACCGGCAAGTCCCAGACGATCGCCAACCTGATCGGCCAGGCTCTGACCGACGGCAAGAAGGCGCTGTTCGTGGCGGAGAAACTGGCGGCGCTCGAAGTCGTCATGCGGCGTCTCGAGCAGGCCGGCGTCGGAGACGCCTGTTTGGAGCTCCACAGCCGGACCTCCAACAAGCGGGCGGTTCTGGAAGAGCTCGACCGCACGCTGAACCTGGCTGAGCCGCGGCTCCTCGACGCCGCTGAGGATGGCGACCTCGCGCCGGACCGGGAGCGCCTCAATGCCTACTGTCGGGCTGTCGGCCAGCCGATCGGGGACTCCGGCGTGCTTCCGCGAGACGCCTTCGTGGCGTGGCATCGCGCCACATGGCGGTTGGAACCCGAATCCGCGCCCGCAGTCACGATCCCTGGCGCCGCCGAATGGAACGCCGACCGGCTCCAGGCGATGCGACGCACGGTGCGAGAGCTGGCGGCGGCGCGAGAAGCATTGGGGATGGCGCCCCAAGCCCATCCTTTTGCCGGTTCGGCGATCCGTTCGTGGACGCCGATGGGCGATTCCGACCTCCGGACGCTCCTGCAAGAGGCTCGGTCGGCCGTGGAGCGCGCGCAAGGCGCCGCCGCCCGGGTCGCTGAGCTGGCCGGGGCCGAGCCTGCGACGCAGCGGCGGGAAGCGCTGGGGCACCTCGAAGCGGCGGCCCAGCGCGCCTCCGCCCCTGACCTCAGCGGCTGCGCCTTGCAGTCGACTCTGTGGGAGGGCGCCGGCGACGACATCGCCAAGATGACGGCGCGAGGCCGACGGCTGTTCGAGGTCGAGGCGGCCTGGGGCCCAACCCTGCGTCCGGAGGCCGATGGCGCTCCGGCCTTGGCGTGGCTGGCCAACGTACAACTGTTGGGCGACAAGTGGTGGCGCTTCCTCTCCGGAACCTGGCGTCGGACGGTGCGGGAAATGCAAACCGTGGTTCGCGGTCCGCTGCCCCGCTCGAGTGAGGAGAAGATCCGGCTGCTGGAGGCGATCCACGAGCGACAGACGCTGCGGGAGGAGCTGCAGTCCCACCGCTTGCGCTACGAAGCGCTGTTCGGAGAAGCTCCTTCGAACTGGGCATCGGTGGATTGGGAGCTCCGCGAAACCCAACAGCGTTGGATTCGGGAAGCGCGGGCGAGCGTGGCGGGCGGACGTCTTCCCGAATGGGCTCTGCGGCTCGACGCGCATCGACTGCCTGCCCTGCAGGCGGCGGCCCAAGACTGCAGCCAGTCTCTCGAAGCATCGAGCGCGGCGCTGACCGCAGCCGACCACGCCCTGGAGAGTCGCGAGCCGAGCTCGGAGATCCGGTGGGATTCGGCGACTGCCTCCTTGGACCGGATGCGGGACAACCTGGCTTCCCTGCCTGTCTGGGCTTCCTACCAGCTCCGGCGGCAGGAAGCCGTCGATCAGGGGCTGGCCGCGTGGGTCGAGGCTTGCGACGCTTGGCCCGGCCCCGCCGGGCTCCTCCAGCCTCTCTTTGAACGCAGCGTCGCCAAAGCGCTGTTGGAGCGCGTTCTCGCCGAGCGTCCCGCACTCCGGGAGTTCGAGCGCCTGCGACACGAGCTGACCCGACAGCGCTTCCAGGACGCGGACCGGGCGGCTCTGACCCAGAATCGGCAGAGAGCCGCCTCTGCGCACCACCAGGGACTGCCCCATCGCCAAGGAGGCGGGCGAATGGGGCTGCTCAGGACTCAAATGGCTCGTCGGCGCGGGCATTGGCCCGTCCGCAGACTCCTGCAGGAGACCGGCCCGGCGGTGCAGGCCGTCAAGCCCGTCTTCTTGATGAGCCCGCTCTCCGTCGCCCAGTTTCTTGCGCCCGGCGCGGTCGAGTTCGACCTGGTCGTGTTTGACGAAGCCAGCCAAGTCAAGGCGATCGACGCCTATGGCGCCATTGTGAGGGCGCGGCAGGCGATCGTCGTGGGCGACAGTCGGCAGTTGCCCCCAACCGACTTCTTCGAGACGCTCACAGCCGGCGACGAGGAGGACGAACAACGCCCCGACGTCGACATCGAAAGCATCCTCAAGCAGTTCGAAGCGCGCGGCGCTCCGGAAGAGTGGTTGCGCTGGCACTACCGCAGCCGTCACGAGTCGCTGATCGCCTTCTCGAATCAGCGATTCTATGAAGGCAAGCTCTACGATTTCCCGAGTCCGGTCCGCGATTCCAGCGAGCTGGGACTGAGCTTCGTGCACGTGCCTCACGCCGTGTACAATCGCGGAGCCAAACGAGCCGACAATCCCTTGGAGGCCCAAGCCGTGGCAACGGCCGTCTTCGAACACGCGCGGCTCCAGCTTCAGCGGTCCTCCGGCGAGCGCGCCAGCCTCCTGGTGGCGACGTTCAGTTCCTCCCAGCGAGACGCCATCACCGAGCGCCTCGAGATTTTGCGCCGCAAGGACGCTACCTGTGAGGAGTTCTTTGCGGCGGAGGCCGAACCCTTTGACGTCAAGAACCTCGAGAACGTCCAAGGCGATGAGCGCGACGTGGTCTTCATCAGCGTTGGCTATGGCCGCGATGCAGAAGGGGCGTTGACCATGAGTTTCGGCCCCCTCAACCGCGAGGGCGGCCAGCGCCGACTCAACGTCCTGTGCACGCGCGCTCGCCAGCGTTGCGTCGTCTTTTCGAGTCTTCGTAGTCAGGACATTCGGATTGGGGAACGAACCCCCGAGGGCGTTCAGGCCCTGGCGTCGTTTCTCCACCTCGCTGAACACGGCGCCTTGGACAAGCGAGCCCAGGCGAGTGTGCAGGATCGAGATTCGCTGGTGGAAGAAGTGGCCGACGCGCTCGCGGTTCGGGGATACGAGACGGTCCGCAACGCCGGCGATTCGACCTATCGCATGGACCTGGCGGTCGTGGACCCGCAACGGCCGGCCACGTACCTGCTTGGAATCGAATGCGACGGGCTGCGTTATCAGTCCGCTCGGACTGCGCGGGACCGCGAGCGCATTCGGCCGGCGGTCTTGCGCGGCTTGGGTTGGAGCCTTGCGACGGTGTGGGCGAAGGCTTGGTTCGACAATCCGGCAGGCGAGATCGAGCGGCTCGTCGCGATCCTCGAGGACTTGCGTCGCGCCCGTGCCGCGGCCCCGGTCCCGGCGCCGACTCCCCCTCCGCTCGCGGCGCCGGTCCGCGAGGAGGTTGATGAACCCGGCGATCGACCGGCCCAAGCGGTCGCCGCACCCTATGCGGTTGCCGAGCCGAGCTTGAGCCTACCGGGCTGCGAGCTCCATGAGGCGTCGCCGTCCCTGCTGGCGGAGTGGCTGGTCTCCGTGGTGGCGATTGAGCAGCCGGTGCATGCCGAGATCGCCTTTCGGCGAATCGCGACAGCCGTGGGCGTGCAGCGCATCGGCGTTCGGATTCAAAACGCGTTCGAGGAGGCGGCGGCTCACGCGAGACGGCGAGGCTCGATCGAGATCGTTGACGAGTTCTTCAGCCTGCCGGCCGCTGGTCCGGCCCCGGTGCGAGACCGCTCGGCGCTTTCGGCCCTGGAGAGACGCATCGACCGTATCGCGGCAGCGGAAATCGACGCCGCGATTCGAGGCGTCGTGGAGCGCTCTCACGGCGTTCATGGGAACGAGATTGCGCCGCGCGCGGCCGGCCTCTTCGGGCTACGAACAGGGAAGCTCGTGCGAGAAGGCATCGATGCTCGGGTCGCCGTGATGTTGCATCAAGGGCTGTTGCGCCGGTCAGGAAATTTCCTGGAGTGGGCCGGTCCCACGGATTCCGCGGTCGCGGCCCACTCCTGAGAGGCCTCTACTCGATGACGGCCAGTAGGTCCTTGGCCTCGACCTGGTCGCCCGGCTTGACCAGGATCTCGGTGACCTTGCCGGCGATGGGGGCGTAGATCGTCGACTGCATCTTCATCGCCTCCAGTGACAGCAGCTTCTCGTTCTTCTTTACCTGCGCGCCCAGCTCCACGAACAGGCCCGTGATGAGGCCCGGCGTCGGGGCGCCGACTTCGCCGTGCTCGTTCGCCCGGGCTTTGCGCCGGGCCTTGTCTTCCACCTTCAGCGAACGGTCGCGCACAGACACTTGGCGCGGCTGGCCGTTGAGCTCGTAGAAGACCACTCGGGTGCCGTCCTCGTGCGGGTCGCCCACCGCCAGGAACTTGATGATCAGGCTCTTGCCCGGCTCGATCTCGACGACCGTCTCCTCGCCCGGCTCCATACCGTAGAAGAACACCGGCGTCGTCAGCACGCTGACGTCGGCGAAGTCCCTGCGCTTGCCGGCGTAGTCGAGAAAGACTTGCGGGTAGAGCACGTAGCTGAGCACTTCGTCGTGCGTGGGCTCGCGCTCGATCTTCTGCTGCAGCTCCTTGGCGATGGCCTCGAAGTCGGCCGGCGGAAGCGTCGCGCCCCAGCGTCCGGGCCGCGGCTTCTCGCCGCGCAGCAGGATCTTCTGCACTTCGGCGGGCCAGCCGTCGGGCGGCGCGCCCAGCGAGCCGGCGAACATGTCGCGCACCGAATCCGGGAAGGCCACGCCGTGGTCGGCGGGCAGGGCCCGCACCTCGTCGCAGGTCATACCTTTGGCCAGCAGGAACAGCGCCATGTCGCCTACGACCTTGCTCGACGGGGTGACCTTCACGATGTCGCCGAAGAGCTGATTGACTTCGGCGTACATGGTCTCGACCTCGGGCCAGCGGTGGCCCAGGCCCATGGCGTTGGCCTGCTGCTGCAGGTTGGTGAACTGGCCGCCGGGGATCTCATGCCGGTAGATGTCGGCCGAGCCGTGGCGCGGCGCGTTGTCGAACGGGAGGTAGTACGTGCGCACGGTCTCCCAGTAGCGGGCGCAGTCGCTGAGCGCGTCCTGGTCCAGGCCCGGGTCGCGCTCGGTGTGCGCCAGCGAGGCGACCATCGAGTTGAGATTGGGCTGCGAGGTCGAACCGCTCATGGTGGAGACGGCGCCGTCGACGATGTCCACGCCGGCTTCGGCCGCCTTCAGCAGGGTGGCCGCGTTCAGGCCGCTGGAGTCGTGGGTGTGGAAGTGGATCGGCAACCCGACCTCTTGCTTGAGCGCCCGCACCAGCTCGAAGCCGGCGTAGGGACGGCAGAGGCCGGCCATGTCCTTGATCGCCAGGATGTGCGCGCCCATGCTCTCCATGCGCTTGGCGAGCTTGATGTAGTAGTCCAGCCGGTACTTGGGGCGGGCCGGGTCGAACAGGTCGCCGGTGTAGCAGATGGCCGGCTCGCACAGCACGGTTTCGGCCTCGAGCGCGGCGGC
Source organism: Acidobacteriota bacterium (assembly GCA_016125275.1). Lineage (GTDB taxonomy): Bacteria > Acidobacteriota > Terriglobia > Bryobacterales > UBA6623 > RI-231. Next base: position 254,667 of record WGMB01000010.1, read on the forward strand.
GACGGCGACCTCCATGTTGTCGACGTCGTTGAGCGAATCGAAGATCCGGAACACGTCCACGCCCTGGCGCGCCGCTTCGAGGGTGAACTCGCGCACGACGTTGTCGGGGTAGCTGGTGTAGCCAACGGCGTTGGAAGCCCGCAGCAGCATCTGGAAGCAGATGTTGGGGACCTTCTCGCGCATCTCCCGCAGGCGCTGCCAGGGGTCCTCATAGAGGAAGCGCATGGCGACGTCGAAGGTCGCACCGCCCCACATCTCGAGCGAGAACAGTTGCGGCAACCGCTGCGCTACGAACTCCGCGGTCTTCATCAGGTCGTGCGAGCGGACGCGGGTGGCCAGCAGCGACTGGTGGGCGTCGCGGAAGGTCGTGTCGGTAAACAGCAACTGCGGCTGCTGCTTGACCCACTCGGCGAATGCCTTGGGGCCGAGCTCGAGCAGCTTGGTGCGGGTTCCCGCCGGCGGCTCCACGCCGTGTTGGACCTCGGGCAGGAAGGGCTCTTCGAAGGTCTGCGGGCGCGGCTTGCCGCTGACGGTGGCGTTGTCGTTGACGATCACGTCGCCGATGTAGCGCAGCAGGCGGTTGGCGCGGTCCCGGCGGCGGGTGAACTGGAACAGCTCGGGGTGCTCGGTCAGGAAACCCGTGGTCGTCTTGCCGGCTTGGAAGCTGGGGTGCAGAACGACGTTCTCGAGGAACGGAATGTTGGTTTTGACGCCGCGGATGCGGAACTCCCGCAAGGCCCTGTCCACGCGCAGGCTGGCGCCGGCGAGCGTCGAGTCCCAGCCGGTCAGCTTGACCAGCAACGAGTCGTAATAGGGGACGAGCTGGGCGCCGGCGTAGGCGGTGGCGCCGTCGAGGCGAATGCCGAAGCCGGCCGGCGAGCGGTAGGTTTGGATGCGGCCGTAGTCGGGCGCGAAGTTGTCTTCGGGGTCCTCGGTGGTGATGCGGCACTGGATGGCGAAGCCGCGCACCTGAATCTGGTCCTGCGGCGGCAGGTTCAGCGGCGCTTCGTGCAGCTTGGCGCCCTGGGCGACCAGGATCTGGGAGCGGACGATGTCCACGCCGGTCACCATCTCGGTGACGGTGTGCTCCACCTGCACGCGCGGGTTGACCTCGATGAAGAACCAGTCGTGGGTGTCGGCGTCGACCAGAAACTCCACCGTGCCGGCGTTGACGTAGCCGGCGGTCCGGGCCAACTTGACGGCGGCTTCGCAGAGCCCGTCGCGGACGGCCGCCGGTAGGTTCGGCGCTGGGGCGATCTCGACGACCTTCTGGTGGCGGCGCTGCACCGAGCAGTCGCGCTCGAACAGGTGCATCACCTCGCCGTGCGAGTCGGCCAGAATCTGGACTTCGATGTGGCGCGCGCGCCCGACGAAGCGCTCGATGAAGACCGAGCCGTTGCCGAAGGCCAGCTTGGCTTCCTTTTGAGCCTCTTCGATCTTGGCTTCGAGCTCGTCGGCGTTGGTGACGACGCGCATGCCGCGTCCGCCGCCGCCGAAGGCCGCCTTGATGATCACCGGCAGGCCGATCTGCTTGGCGGCTTCGAGCGCCGCGGCGGGGTCCTCGACGGGTCCGTCGGTGCCGGGAACGATCGGCACGCCGGCCTGTTGCGCCAACTTGCGAGCGGCGACCTTGTCGCCCAACAGCTCGAGCAGTCGCGGCGCGGGGCCGACGAAGGTGATGCCGGCGGCGGCGCAGGCGCGAGCGAAGTCGGGGTTCTCCGACAGGAAGCCGTAGCCGGGGTGAATCAGGTCGACCCCGTTTTCCTTGGCCGTGGCGACGATGCCTTCGATGTCGAGGTAAGCCGCCACGGGCCCCTTGCCCTGACCGACCAGGTAGGACTCGTCGGCCTTGAAGCGGTGCAGGCTGAGGCGATCTTCCTCGGAGTAGATCGTCGACGTTCGCAGCCCCAGCTCGGAGGCGGCGCGCAGGATGCGGATGGCGATTTCGCCACGGTTGGCTGCCAGAAGCTTCTTCATGAAACTTCTAGCTTAACGGCGCGAACGCGGACGCGCCTCAGCTCATCGAGACCAAGTGGCGCGGACGTTTGAAATAGAGCCGACAGCGGGCGTGAAACAGGCTTCAACTACTCTCAGTCTCTGTCGGCAATCGATTCCTTGCGATGCCAGGGTTGCCCGACGCCTTCGCGCCACGCCTGCCAGCCGGGCGACAAGTCCATCACCTCGACGAGCGTCGAGTCTCGATCCACCCAGTGATGCAGGCAGGAAGTCTGCGGCGCTATCGGTCTGGGGCTCCCGTCGGCGAAGGTCCAACCTTCGGTGCCGTTGAACACAAACAAGACAGCCGACGCTCCCGAAAGAACGTCGGGTTGGGAGAAGCGCCGTGTGTGCGGATCCGAGTCGAAGGTCTAATCAACCGGCTCGCGGCAGGTGCATGACCCCTCCGACTCCCTCATGGCCTGGATCAACTGGCTGAGGTGGGCGTCGGACTCGTCCTCACGGTCCAGCATGGGCTGGAACGGCTTCCAATCGGATCGGAACTCCGCCTGCCATGGGTAGAATCCGCTCTTGTCCGGCCAAACGCACTGCAGCATCGGAAAATCGCGGGAACCGTAAAACCAAAGATCCCAGCCGACCAGCCAGTCGTACCATTTCGGGAGAACAGGCCGTAGCGCACAAACGAAGTCCCCTTCAAGCAGGTCCTTGACGACAGATCCGGAGGTGAGGGCAAGCCCCTCTTCCCTCGCTTGCCGGAAGGTCTCGTTGATGACGAACTGAGCGACGGCCGGCTCGAGACCGAACACAATCAACTCGGGTCCGCCGGTCTGATCATGGCTCCCGACGCTGTAGCACCACGGAGGACTTCCCGTGACGCTAATGATGTGGCAGCCGTGTTCCTCGATGTCCGCTATCGCGCGAGACTCTTTTGCTTCGAGCCCCCGAGTCTTCCAGAATTCGAGACGGGTCATTCCGGGGTCAGCTCTTGGCCGTAAACGTAAGGAAGTACTGGTAGGGCAGGAAGTCGTGCTCGGCGGCGAGGGCGAAGCCGGCCTGGCCCAGCTCGGCGATCATCTCTTCGCGCGAGATCTTCATGGCGACGCCCGGGCCGACCGGCAGCTCCTTCTTGTAGAAGTCCACGATGGCGATCCGGCCGCCGGGGCGCAGCGCCCGGCCCAGCTTGGCGTAGTAGGCCTGGCGGTTCTCGATGTGGTGCGCCACGTCGCAGATGAAGATGAGGTCCACGGAGGCGGCCGGGAGCTTGGGGTCGTCGGGCGTTCCCAGAACCGGCTCCATCTGCGTCAGGCCGGCCTCGCCGGCGCGGGCCGTGAGGTGGTCGATGAGGTCCTGCTGGATGTCGACCGCATAAACCTTCCCGTTCGGCCCGACGGCCTTCGCCAGCCGCACGGAAAAATAGCCTGAGCCGGCGCCGATGTCCGCCGCCGTTTGGCCGGCGTGGAGGTCCAGCGCCGCGACCACCTCGTCCGGCTTCTGCCAGGGGTCCCGGTCGGGGCTCTCGAGGATGCGCGCCCACTCCTCGGCCGAGCGGTGGTGGTGGGGGTTGGGATGGTTGCGCCCGTGGTGAATCTCTTGGGCCGCGACGGGAACTGCTGCGGCGAAGGCGAGCAAACTGCGGCGCGTCATGCCCTCATCCTAGCGCCGGACCGGGCCGACGGCTCGCGCTTTCTGGGCTTCGAGCCGGAAGACCTCGAAGGTCGGCCGCCCCAGGCGATCCCGCACCAGGGCGAGCGTCACCGGCCGCAGGCCCAGGCTGTGGATGTAGCCGTCGAAACGCGGCCGCACGCGCGGAAAGATCCGGCGGCCGGCGGCGTGGTCGACGAAGACCGAGCCGGGCGCGGCGACCCAGGGCGCGGCTTGGTCGAGCGCGGCGGGATCAGGCGACTCCGGGCTGGAAAAGGGCTCCATGCCGCCGTGGATGGGCAGACGGCCCTCGCCCAGCACGCGCAACGCGTCGTAGGCGCCCCAGTCGAGCACCCAGATCTGCTCGGGCTCGAGCGCGCGCAGCTCGTCGCGCAGCCCCGTGATGGCGTTGGTCCAGATCACGGCCGCCCCGTGCGTATAGCCGCGCCCCACGAACAACGCCAGCATGGCCGCATTGGCCGCCAGGCAGACAGCCAGTGCGACGCCCGCGGGCCGGCGCCACGCCCGGCCCCGCGTCCACAACGAAGCCAGAAAGCCGGCCACGATGAGATGCGGCAGCGGCCACAGCAGCACCACGTGATGCGAGCCGACGCCCACGTCCTTGCCGATCAGCGTCTGCGGGTAAGCGATCAGGAATGCCACGGCGGCCCAGCGGCGCAAGCGCTGCTCGGGCTCGTCGCCGCGCCACGGGGTCGCCGCCAGGGCGATCACAAACAGTAGCGGCAGCGGCGTCGTCGGCCAGTCGAACGGCTTCGGCGACGGCTGTGCGGACTCGCCCGGGGGCGGCTCGACCATGGAGTCCAGCAGCGCCGAGCCGTCGAGCGTGTCATGCAGTAAGGCCAGCCGATAGCGAAGGTGTTCGGGGCCGAGCTGCGGCTCGAAGGCCCCGGCAGTGGCCCCTTGCGTGGAGAGGTTGTAGACCAGGAAGGGCGACGCCGCCAGACAGAAGCTCGCCATCCCCAGCCCGACGCGCCGGACCGACAGCATCCGCAGAGCCTCCGTGCGATAGACCAACACCGTGGCGCCGACGACGCCGGTCAGCATCCACACGAACAGCGCCTTGTCCCACAATCCCAGTCCAAAAGCGGCGCAGCCGCCGGCGAGCCAGAGTTTGCCGCCGCCCCCGGCGTACCGCGCCCAGGCCCACAGCCCGGCGATCAGCAGCAGGTGCTGCAACACCGTGGGGCCCCAGTCGAAACAGGTGGTGATGACGAAGCTCGGATCGCAGGCGAGCAGCAGCGCCGCGAAGGCGGCCATTCGCTCGGAGCCGACCCGCCGCGCCCAGCCGTGGAACAGCCACAGCGTCCAGGCGCCGAGCAGCAGCACAGGCAGCCGGATGCTGAGCTTGGACGGCGCGAAGGCCTGGAAGACGTGGCGGTAGAGCCAGCTCTTGAGCGTGCCCGCGTAGCTGACCTGCATCAGCGGAGCCTCGCCCAGCGGCGTGGCGACCACGCCCACGGCGCTCTCCGGCGGGTGAAAGGCCCCCACGCTGACCGCTTCGTCGTTCTGAATGCCGAGCACGGGCAACAACGCCATGCCGAGGCATAGGAAGGCGGCGATTGCCGCGAGGATACAGCTGGGCCGGCCCGTCCGCCGGATGGGTGAGATCATCCAATCAGGTCCTCGAGCGCTTCTCAGGACGCGGGCGGCTTCCTTTTGATACGCCCGGCGGCCACGCGCGGTTGCACGAACTGCGGCCGGGATGGCCGACAATAGCCGCAGGACGCATGAACGGCGCGGCGACACCGGTCTTGAAGGATCTGGTCCTGGTGGGCGGCGGACACAGCCACGTCTTCGTGCTGAAAGCCTTCGGCATGACGCCGCTGCCGGGCGTGCGGATCACCCTGGTCTGCCGCGACGTCCACACGCCGTACTCGGGGATGCTGCCCGGGCTGATCGCCGGGCACTACGACTTCGACGAAGCGCACATCGACCTGCAAAAGCTGGCCCGCTTCGGCGGAGCCCGCTTCTTCCATGACGAGGTCGTCGGCCTGGACCTGGACAAGCGCGAGGTCCGCTTCCGCAGCCGTCCGCCGCTGGGCTACGACGTCCTGTCGATCGACATCGGGTCCAACCCTGCCCGCAACGAGGTTCCCGGCGCCGAGCGCTACGCCACGGCCGTTAAGCCCATCGGGCGGTTGGTGGCCAAGTGGGAGGCCGTGATCGCCCGCACGCTGGAGGCCAAGGGCGCCTGGCGGATCGGTGTGGTCGGCGCGGGCGCGGCCGGTGTGGAAGTGACGCTGGCGATGCAGTACCGGCTGCGCGAGCTGTTGCGGGCGGTTCCCGGCGCGGCCGACCCGGAGTTCCACCTGTTCAGCTCGTCCCCGGACGTCCTACCCAGCCATAACCGCTGGGTGCGCAGCAAGTTCGGCCGTATCCTCGAGGAGCGCGGCGTGCGGGTTCACCCCGCCAGCCGCGTGACGTCGGTGACGGCGGAAGGCGTGGTGGACCAGGGCGGCGGCTTCCACCCGCTCGACGAGGTGCTGTGGACCACCCAGGCGGCCGCCCAGAGCTGGCCGGCGGAAGCGGGCTTGCAGGTCGACGAGCGCGGCTTCATCCAGGTCGACGACACCCTGCAGTCGCTGTCGCACCCGAATGTCCTCGCCGCCGGGGATGTGGCGACGATGGTCAACCACCCGCGCGAGAAAGCCGGCGTGTTCGCCGTGCGGCAGGGCCCGCCGCTGGCCGAGAACGTCCGACGGCTGCTGCTGGGCCGCCGACCCGAGCGCTTCCGGCCCCAGAAGAGGTTTCTGAGCCTGGTGAGCACGGGCGACAAGTACGCAGTGGCGTCACGGTCGTTCTGGGCTCTCGAAGGCGGTTGGGTCTGGAACTGGAAGGATTCCATCGACCGCAAGTTCATGGCGAAGTTCGGCGAGGAGCTGCCAAAGACGATGGAGCACCCGCCGGCAACGCTGCACACCGGTTTGGCCGACGACGCCAGCCGCCATCTGCTCTCCGCCGGCGGCATGCGCTGCGCCGGTTGCGGCTCCAAGCTCGGCAGCGGCGTGCTCGAGAAGGTGCTGGCCAAGATCGAGCCGCTCGAGCGCGACGACGTGTTGGTGGGCCTGCGCGGGGCGGATGACGCCGCCGTCTGGCGCGTCCCCTGCGGCAAGGTCGCCGTGCAGTCGGTGGACTTCTTTGGGGCGATCGTCAACGACCCCTACGTGTTCGGCAAGATCGCCGCCGAGCATGCCTTGAGCGACCTGTACGCCATGGGCGCCGAGCCGCAGAGCGCTCTGGCGACGGCGATCGTCCCCTACGGCCTGCCGCCGAAGGAGGAGCAGGCGCTGTTCCACTTGCTCTCCGGCGCCAACGAGGTGCTGCGGGAGGCCGGGGCGGCGCTGATCGGCGGCCATTCGACCGAAGGGACCGACCTGGCCTTGGGGCTGACGGTCAACGGCTTCTCGGACCCCGAGGACGTCTGGCGCAAGGGCGGCGCGCAGCCCGGCGACCGCTTGATCCTCACCAAGGCTCTCGGGACCGGCACGCTGTTTGCTGCCGAGATGGCCCGCCAGGCCAAAGGGCGCTGGATCGCCGGCGCGATCGCCTCGATGCTGCGCTCGAACCGCGCCGCGGCGGGCGTGTTGCGGGACCACGGCGCCCGTAGTTGTACCGACGTCACGGGCTTCGGGCTACTCGGCCACTTGCTGGGGCTGCTGCGCGCCGACGATCTGGGCGCCGACCTCGCGCTGGAGGACCTGCCGATCCTCGACGGCGCCCTCGAGACCGCCGCTGCCGGGTTGCTGTCGACCCTCCACCCGGAAAACCTGCGGGCCGAGCAGGCCCTGGTTCCTGCGGCCGGCGACCCCGGTGCCGCCCTTCGCCTGCTGCTTTTCGACCCGCAAACATCCGGCGGGCTGCTGGCCGCCGTGCCGCCGGACCGAGCCCTCGCCTGCCTGACCGAGCTCCATGAAAAGGGCTACCCGGACGCGGCGGTCATCGGGACCGTACAACCGACAGGCGGCGTCCGCCTGACGGCGACCGGCGCCTGATACGCTGTCAAGCAACCGCAAGGAGAATCGATCATGCACAGGCGCAACTTTCTCGGGCATTCCTTGGCCGGCGGCGCGATGGCCGGCGCCTTGCCGGCTTCGGCCGCGGCGGCGCAGGCGCCCAAGGGCTTCCCCACGGACCAGGAGTCGGAAGTCTTCTTCGAGAAGTCCCAATCCGGCAAGCCGCACCAGGGCAAGGTGCTGGCGGCCATCCAACCGCACTGCGACGACATCCCGATTTTCGCCGGCGGCACGGTGCTCAAGCTGATCGACGAGGGCTACAAGGGCTACCTGATCCGCACCAGCAACGACGAGATGGCCGGCCGCGGCGCGACGGTGGGCGAGGTGGTGCTGGCCAACGAGGTCGACACCCACGAGGTGGGCCGCCGGATGGGCCTGGTGAAGACCTACGATCTGGGCTACCGGAACCACATCATGGACGGCGTGTCCCTGCTGGAGTTTCGGGCGCGGCTGATCTTCCTGTTCCGGCTGCTGCGGGTGGACACGGTGGTCTGCTACGACCCTTGGGGCCACTACGAGGAGAACCCCGACCACTACGTGACGGCCAAGATGGTCGAGGCCGCCTGCTGGATGTCCGGCGGCCGCTGGGACTACCCGGAGCACTTCGAGGCGGGCCTGAAGCCGAAGTCGATCAGCGAGAAGTACTACTTCTCGCGCGGACCGCAGTTGGTGAACCGCGTGGTCGACATCAGCAAGTACATGGACCAGAAGGTCCACGTGAACGTGGCGAACGTGACCCAGGGGCCGGCCGGCGAGAACGGTTCGGCGCTGCGCCGCCGCTTGGCCGAGCAGGGCAAGAAGCTGCCGCTGCTGGGCGATGACGACGACACCGCCAACCGCCAGTACATCAAGCACTTGGTTTTTCACGAAGACGGCGAGCTGGGCAAGCAGTACGGCGTGGACTACGCCGAGAAGTTCCACTACATCGGACCCGGCGACGGTTTCGTAGAGGACTACGTCGAGCGCAACGCGGTGCCGCTGTAAGGCGGCGGCGATGTAGAGCTACACTCGTTGGTTGCTGACGTTCCTGTTTTGGTTTTTCGTGGGCCCGGCGGCGTTGGCGGCGGCCTTGTCGATCCGCTCCGGCCGCCGTTTCCAGGACTACGTCGAGTCCGAGATTCTGGGCGAGCCCGACCCGGACGAGGCGCCCTACCAGCCGCCGGTCACTCTCTTTCTGCCCGTCCGCGGGGCCGACCATGACTTGGCGGCCAACCTGCGCTCGCTGCAGGCGCAAGACTACCCGGACTATGAGCTGATCGTGGTTTGCCGCGACGCCGACGACCCGGCCGTCGCCGCGGCGCGGTTGGTGCTGGGCGACGGCTTCCGACTGGTGGTGGCCGGAGCGCCGCCCGACCATACCGGCGAAAAGGTCCACAACCTGCTCGAGGCCGTGCGCCAGGCTCGGCCGGAGAGCGAGGCCTTTGCCTTCGCCGACTCCGACGGACGCGTCGCCGCGGGCTGGCTGGCGAACCTGATCCAGCCACTGGGGCGCGAAGGCGTGGGCGCGGCGACCGGCTTTCGCTGGCATTTCCCCGAGGAAGGCGGCTTCTGGCCGCTGCTGCGTAGCGCTTGGGACGCCACCATCGTCGGCTCGATGCGTCCGGACGGCAAGAACTTCGCCTGGGGCGGCGGCATGGCGATTCGCCGCGAAGTCTTTGAAAGCGCGGAGGTCGCCCGGTACTGGCAAGGGACGGTGAGCGACGACTACCGCCTGACGCAGGCGATCCACGATGCCGGCCTCGAGCTCCGCTTCGCCCCCAAGGCCATGGTGGCGACGACCGGCTCCTGCTCGCGCGATGAGTTCCTGGCGTGGACGACGCGCCAGCTCACCATCACCAAGGTCTACCGCAAGAACCTGTGGACGGCCGGGCTGATCGCGCACATCGTCTACTGCGGCGCGATGGTCGCAGGGATGGTCGCGTGCCTACTCGGCGAGCCGATCGGCCTGGGCGCGCTGGTGGTGACGCAAGCGCCCGGCATGGCGAAAGGAGCCTCGCGCGGCTACGCCGGCCGGCTGATGTTTCCCGACCGCGAGGACTGGTTCGACCGCCACGGCTGGTGCTACTTCTGGCTGACGCCGATCGCCACCTGGATTTGGCTCTACGCCTTCCTGACCTCGGCGGCTACACGGACGATCCGCTGGCGCGGCTACGTCTACGAGCTGCCGTCGGCGGAGACCACCCGGCTGGTCGAAGGGCCGGCCTCGTCCTGAAAAATGGGAAACCCGCCGACATGGGGGCCATTCGGCGGGTCGCGGAGGCGCCAAACTCCAAGATTTCGCCCGGGCGGGGACTGGAGCCCCCGCCGGAGCAGCGAGAGCGACGGGCTGACTGCTTAGTCGTCGCTGAGGGTCACGCCCGTCGGGGCGGACTCGTGGCCCGGAGCCGGCAACTCCACGGCGGCGTCGCTCATCCAGACCTTGTCGAGCGACATGACGGCGCCCATCTTGCGGAACTCCACGTGCGGCTTGACCGAACGGTTGTAGGCGTCGATGGGCAGGGCGGCGACGGCGCGCTGCTGTTCATTGTCGAGATTGCGCAGCGTGACGACGCCGGTCATCTGGTCCGCGGAAATCTCATAGGACCCGGCGGGCATGTGGACGTTGCCGGCTACGAACGCGAAAGGCGCGTACACGCGAACGGCATTCTCCGAGGGAGCCGCCAGCAAGGGCAGCGAGCACAGCGCGGCGATTAGCAGCGACTTGGCGAGATTGTTCATGAGCATCTTGGTCTTGAACCTCCTGACTTGGGAAGCGAGATAACTGTAACGAGGACGACGTTGGCCCCCATAAAAATTATTGATTGGGCGAATCAACTTGTCAAAGAGACGCCCGGCGAGCGGGTTTCGATAACGCCGCTCGGCAATTTCTTGGCTGGAAGTGTGTGAAAAGACGCCGATCTAGTCGCTCACCGCACCAGCGGCGTCGATGAGATCCTGGCTCAGCACGGTCGGGCACCAGAAGCGCTCGATGTGCTCAATCACGAGCTGCGTGCCTTGTTCATGCGTCACGTACGGCCGGTCGCGCGGGTCGTACATGGCGTCGGTGAGGTCGCGGACGAGCATCACGTTCATGCCGAGGCGGGTCTGCTGGCGAATGCCGAACGGCCGCCCCAGCACGCACATGTTGGCGTGCACGCCCATGAGCAGCACGTTCTTCACGCCTTCGCGGGCGCAGTAGTTGTAGATCTCTTGCCCGTCGTCGGAGATGCCGTCCTGCGGCGCGATGACCAGCCCGGGATGTTCGCGGTTGTAGAAGCGGACCTTGGCGCGCGGCACCTCGTCGTCGCAGGCCTCGGCGTCGTCGATCGGCAGGGCGGCTTCGGACTTGGGGTCGAGGTAGCACCAGCGCTCGATCGGGACCGGCGGCTTGGAGGGTTCCACGGCCTGCATCGCCAGCCGCTGGGGAGCGTCGCGATAGAAGTCCATGGTGCCGCTGGGCGCGTGGATGACGTGCACGCCGAGGGCTCGCGCCGCGTCGAGCGTCTGATTCATGCGAGGGACCAAGGCTTCGAGCCGCCGCACCGACGAGCGGCAGTAGTGGTCGTCCCACATGTCGCAGATGATGATGAGCGTTTGGCGCGCGGCCAACGCCTGGGACTGCTCAATCGGACCGGCCGCCGTGCGGCGACGGGTGTGGAAGCCGATGCTCGCGGCCGCGCCCGGACGGGCGGCGTAGGCGCCGGCGACGGAGGCGAGAGAAGCGGCGAGCAGACGGCGGCGGGTGAGCATGTCGCCGTCAGGATATCACCGCTCTTTGGGATCGGGACGCCATTTCTCGAGCTCGAACCGGCCGTCCAGAATCCGGCCCGCCGCCTCGCCGTGAGCGCCCGCGGGCGGAAGCTCGGCTCCGGCGAGCGGCAGAGCCTCGGTGAGACCGTCGGGCTGCAGGCTCGGTCCGCCGTCGCCGCCGACGACCGCACCGCGGCAGACCGCCTCGATCGAGGCGATCTTGGTCCCGTCCTGCGTGATGCGAGCTTCCAGCGGCCCCAGCCGCACCTTGTTGCCGACGGCGAGGGCGAGGCGAATCGTCGAGGTCTCCAGGTCGAGCTCGACCTTCTCCACCCCACGCACGCGAGCCAGCCGCGGCTCGAGCGATTCGGCGCACGAGAGACAATCGGTCCCCTCGAAGACGATGCGGAGCTCGAGGAACTCGGCGGGCGCCGCCGCGACCGCGGCCAACAGGAGAATTGCCAAGCGCATCGGCCTCATTCGAGCAGACCGGCCGCGCCTCGAGCAAGGTCGCCGCGCCGCCGGGCGGAACCCGCGCCTCGGATCAAGCGGTCCTCGCACGCTACACTGACCCTTGGCGCATGGGCCTGCTCGACCGACTCAACCCGCAACAAAAACAAGCCGTGCTGCACGAGGAAGGGCCGTTGCTCCTACTCGCCGGCGCCGGCAGCGGCAAGACCCGCGTGATCATCTCCAGGATTGCGCATCTTGTAAAGAACAAAGGGATTCCGCCGCACGCGATCCTCGCTGTGACCTTTACCAACAAGGCCGCCGGCGAGATGCGCGACCGCGTCTCGGCGCTGCTGGTGGCCGAAGGGCTGTCGCCGTCGTCGACGCCGACGGTCGCCACCTTCCACTCGTTCTGCGTACGGCTACTGCGCATGCACGGCGACCCGTTGCGCGAGTTTCGGCCGGGCTTCACGCGCTCGTTCAATATTTACGACGACGCCGACCAGATCGCGCTGATCAAGTCGATCTTCAAGGACCTGGGCCTCGACGAGAAGGCCTTCATGAAGCCGCGCGCGGCGCAGTCGATTCTCTCGCAGGCCAAAAACCAGGGCCGCTCCGCGCAGGACTTCTACCGCGATGCCACCTCGCCGCAGTCCGAGCGTCTGGCCGTGGTCTTCGAGCGCTACCAGGAGGCTCTGCAGAAGGCTAACGCGCTGGACTTCGACGACTTGCTGCTCGAAGCCGTGCGCCTGCTCAAGAAGTCCAAGCCGACCCGCGAGCTCGTCGGCGGCCGCTACGAGTACGTGATGGTGGACGAGTATCAGGACACCAACCGGGCTCAGTACGACCTGCTGCAACTGCTCACCGAGTCGCACGACAACGTCTGTGTGGTCGGCGACGAGGACCAGTCGATCTACTCCTGGCGCGGCGCGGACATCCAGAACATTCTGGATTTCGAGCGCGACTTCCCCAACGCCACCGTCATCCGACTGGAGCAGAACTACCGTTCCACCCAGCGGATTCTCGAAGCCGCCGGCAAGGTCGTCTCCAACAACAAGGCTCGTAAAGGCAAGAAGCTGTGGACGGAAGGAGACGCTGGCGAGCAGATCCTGTTCTACCAGGGCGACGACGCCGAGGCCGAGGCGCTGTTCGTGGCGGACTTCATGCACCAGTACCTGCTGGACAGTCCGAAGTCCCGGGCGGCCGTGCTCTACCGCACCAACGCGCAGTCGCGGCAGATGGAAGAGGCGCTGCGGCGGTTTGGGCGCAAGTACCTGGTGGTGGGTGGCGTGAGCTTCTACCAGCGCGCCGAGGTCAAGGACCTGGTCGCCTACCTCAAGACGGCCCAGTCCCCCGGCGACGCCATCAGCCTGCTGCGGATCATCAATACGCCGGCCCGCGGCATCGGCAAGACCACCATCGACGCCTTGCAGGGCTTCGCCTACGAGGAGAAGACGACGCTGTGGGAGGCCATCTGCAAGAGCGTCGAGGAGCATCGTTTTCCGGCCCGCGCGCACGCCGCGCTCAAGGGCTTTTGGCATCTGGTGAAGATGGCGCAGCAGAACCTGGCGGAGAAACCCGTCGACGAGGGGCTGCTGTGGGTGTATGAGCAGAGCGGCTACCGCCGGGCGCTCGAAGAAGACCCGTCGGTCGAGGCCGAAGCGCGCCGCGAGAACGTGAACGAGCTGCTCAACGCCGCCGCCGACGCCGCCCAGCGCGGCGAAGACATCCAGTCGTTTCTGGACCATGCCGCCCTGGTGGCTGACAGCGACCGCCTCGACGAAGCCGCCCAGATCACTCTGATGACGCTGCACAACGCCAAGGGCCTGGAGTTTCCCCTGGTGGCGATGCTCGGCATGGAGGAAGGCTTGTTCCCCCACAGCCGCTCGTTCGAGGACGAAGCGGCGATGGAAGAGGAGCGGCGGCTCTGCTACGTCGGCATGACGCGGGCCGAGCGGCAGCTCATCCTGACCTGCGCCCGGACCCGCCGGCGGTGGGGCGGCGGCGCGCCGGACTGGATGGCGCCGTCGCGGTTTCTCGGGGAGATTCCGCCGGAGCTGATCGACGACCGCACCGTGGGAGGCTCGGAGCTGTTTGGCCTGGCCCCGAGCCCGAGCGAGCGGACCTTCGTTACGGCGCGCGAAGCGGACCTGTTCTCCGAGCGCCACCAGGTGCGCAGCATGGCGGAGAGCCGCTTGGCCGGCGCCAGCCATCGCTTACAGGGCAAGACCTACGATTCGGCCGACGCGGTGGCGCAGTTCTTCCAGCAACGCGGCATTCCGGTGCAGCCCGCCGGCGGCAAGCCGCCCGCCGGGCGACCGCCGGCGGCCAAGCCCGGCGCGAAGGTTGCGCCCAAGCCCGGCGTGAAGCCCTCGTATCCGCCGCTGCAGTCGAAGCCGAAGCTGGCGGCGCGCCCGCCCGCGTCGGCGCCGGCCGGTTCGCTCGGCCGCGGCGCAAGGGTCCGCCACTCTCGCTACGGCGTGGGCACGATCGTGCGCCAGGAGGGCGACGGCGATCAGGCCAAAGTCACCGTGATGTTCCAGGGCCACGGCCTCAAGAAGCTCGTCCTCAAGTACGCTGGTTTGCAGCCGGCTTAGAGGGTAAGCCCCAGGAGGGTACTGCAATTTCGGTAGTACCTTCCGGTCAGTACCAAAGAACTACGATCTCAGTAGAAAACCGGGAATGCTCCTCGTAGACCCCTTAGGCCTCCGTCGCGGAGACTTAGGGTGGATACACGAGAGGCCCCGATGAAACCGAACCCAGCGCTGCGAGGCGGACGTCGCGAACGAGGCCGAAACGGTCAGGCGATGGTCGAGTTCGCCCTTTCGTTTCTGCTATTTCTGAGCGTCGTCCTCGGTTTTGGCCAGCTCGGGCTGGGGCTCTGGATCAAGACGACGCTGCACCACGCCGTTCGGGAAGGCGCCCGTTTCGCCATCACCGGGAAGACCCTAGACGGACTGGGACACGACGCCTCGATCCGTTCGGTGGTGCTCGACAAATCCGTAGGTCTGATCAGGCCGGCCGATGCTGACAGCCTGATCACCATCCAGTATTACGACGGCGCCGGCGCGGCCACCGAGTCGAACGCGGGCGGCAACACGCTGGTGCTGAGCGTGGCGAGCTACCCGATCCCGTGGCTGGTGCCCCTACCGTTGTCGGCGGTGGGCGACGGGTTCAATGTCACAGTCAGCGCCGTCGACCGGCTCGAGCCGTTCCCGACGCCTCCCACTCGCTAGAGGAGCTTTCCGTCATGCGCCCCATCCGCCATCTGCTTCGCAACAACCGCGGCAACGCCTTCGTCGAACTTGCTCTGACGCTGCCGGTTCTCACGTTGATGCTGTTTGGCGTGATCACTGGCGGGCTGGTATTCGACCGCTACATGACGGTCGTGCAGTTGTGCCGTAACGCCGCCGGGATGATGGCGCGCGGCGCCAACTTCGCTCTGGCGACGAACAAGCAGCTACTGCTGACCGGCCAGAACCTCGAGATTACGGCCAACGGCGGCAACGGCGTGATCTACCTGACACGCGTCACCGTGGCGCCTCCCGGGACGGCCAACGAGGGCGAAATCGTCATCGCCGAACGGCATGTGATCGGCAACCCGAACTTTCGGCCCAGCGTGCTGGGCTCGCCGGCGTCGGCCATCTGGCCCAACCCTGACAAGCCCGCTCCGACCGGCGACGTAAAGGACTTCAACGAGGAGCCCTCGGCCGTCGCCAACGTCCCCGCCGCTCTCAGCACCCTGCCGCTGGGCGAGAGCATGTACGTTGCCGAGATCTACCACTCGGCCGAGTCGATCCGCTTCGGGCGCGCTTGGCGAGATCCGCTACAGATGTCGTCGGTGACCTACTTCTAGGGGCTCCGAGCATCGCAAGGGGGGAACAATCATGAAGCGTCTCGAGCAAATCCGCCGACGCGGGCAGATTCTGCCGCTGTTTGCGATCTTTCTGGGCTTCTTGCTCGGCTTTGCGGCTTTGGCTTTCGACATCGGCTATGCCATGGTGGTGCGCACGCAACTGATGGCGGCGCTCGACGCCGCCACCCTGGCCTCCATCCGCTACGCCCCGCAAGGCGCGGCGGCGATGGAAGCGGCGGCGCAGCGGACCTTCGCCGCCAACCTCCCGGCCGGCAAGCTGATGATCAGCAACCCCACCGTGACGACTCCGGCGTTGACCGAGGAGCAGGGCGCGCTGCGCGTCGCTCTGTCGGCGTCGGCCGATATCCCCATGTTCTTCGCGCGCTGGTTCCGCGCGGACGGCATGACGATTCGGGCGAACTCGGCGGCGGCGCGGCGCGACCGGAACATCATTCTGGTCCTCGACTACTCGGCCTCGGTCGGACCGGTGCTGGGAGACATCAAAGACGCCGCCAAAGCGTTCGTGAACTCCTTCTCGGACCAGTATGACCAAGTCGGATTGGTTGTCTTCAGCACCTCGGGCGCGATCGCCTATCCGCCGCAGAGACCCTTCAAGGCCGACCTCACCGGCGTGATCAACGGGGTGCAGCAGGAGCTGTTCACCAACCACGCGATTGGTCTCTACTACGCCTATCGGGCTATGGCCGAGCTCAACGATCCGCTCAAGGACCTGAAAATGAACGAGATCGTGCTGTTCACCGACGGCCGCGCCAACTGGTTCCCGGGGCGGTTCAACGTGCGGACCGGCTCGGGGCGCTGCAACACGTCGCCGGCGGAAGGCGTGTTCGGCATCACCGGCAGGAGCTACTACAACAATCGGATTCTGTCGCTGCAGGCTTCGGCGATGCCGAACGCACCGGCCCTCTCCCCCGATTGCTCAGGGCTGGCGACGGGCACGAACCCGGTGCTGTCGATCAACCCGTCTTGGATTCCGCCCTCGTCGCCCACCGCCGGAGCGATCTTTCCGGAAGGCGTCTCGCTGCTGGGATTCAAGAACAACAGCACGACGATCCTCAACAAGTCCAATCCCTCGACCACCGAGCGGGAGCAAATTGCGGCGAACGTGACCGACAGCCTGGCGCGGCTGATCCGCAAGGACCCGATGGGGATCCGGCTGCACGCGATCGGCTACGAGGGCACCGAGACACTCGAGATGGACGTGCTCGAGCGCATCGCCAACTGCCAGGATTGCACTCGCGTGGACGCAGCCGACGCTGCTGACACAACCCAGGCCAAGGGCCGCCTGGTGATGGCCCAGACCCAGCAGGAGCTACTGCAGGCGTTTCTCGACATCGCCGGCTTCATCGGCCGGATCACTGACTAGCGGCGCGGCTCTTCTGGCGGGGCGGCGAACACGGCTATCATGGAGCCTTTCCG
Organism: Acidobacteriota bacterium; assembly: GCA_016125275.1. Taxonomy (GTDB): domain Bacteria; phylum Acidobacteriota; class Terriglobia; order Bryobacterales; family UBA6623; genus RI-231. The sequence goes on from WGMB01000010.1 coordinate 271,770, forward strand.
CCCCGCCCGCCTCTATGAGCTCACCGCCGCCTAGCGACGCCGCCCCCAGCCTGCCGCCGCTGTGGGTCTCCTTGCTGCCGGCCGGGGCCCTGGTGGCGCTGCTGTTCTTCTCCATCAAGGTGTTGGGCTCGTCGGGGCACATTCCGCTGATCGCCGCGACGGCGGTGGCGGGGTTGACCGGCACGACGATCCTCAAGCGACCCTGGCGGGAGCTCGAGGCGGGCCTGATCCAAAGCATCTCCCACGCCCTGCCGGCGATCCTCATCCTGATGGCAGTGGGACTGCTGATCGGCGTCTGGATCGCCTCGGGCGTAGTCCCTTTGCTGATCTACTACGGCCTCCAGATCCTGGCGCCGAGCTACTTTCTGGCGGCCGCCTGCGCCGCCTGCGCGTTGATCTCGCTGGCAATCGGGTCCTCGTGGTCCACGGCGGCGACGGCCGGGCTGGCTTTGATCGGCGTCGGCCAGGCGCTGGGCGTGCCGGAAGCGATGACGGCCGGGGCGGTGGTCTCCGGGGCGTACTTCGGCGACAAGATGTCTCCCCTGTCCGACACCACGAACCTGGCCTCGGCGACCGCCGGCGCGGACCTGTTCGAGCACATCCGGCACATGCTCTACACCACCATGCCGGCGCTGGCGATCGCATTGTCGATCTACCTGTTCATGGGCTTTCAGGCGAGCGTGACGGGCGACCGCACGGCGCCGGCCTATCTAGAGATGACGCAGGGGCTGGAGGGCGGCTTCGACCTGACGGTCTGGCTGCTGGCGGCGCCGGTGGTGACGCTGGCGCTCATCGCCCGGCGGACCTCGCCGCTGCCGGCGCTGCTGGCCGGCGTGTTCGTGGGCTGCGTCCTGCTGCTGGTCTTTCAGCCGCAGAACGCGCCTGAGGGAGTGGGCTCGGTGATCGCGATCCTCTACGGAGGGTTCCAGAGCCATTCCGGGACGGCGGCGGTGGACGAGCTGCTCTCGCGCGGCGGCCTGACGAGCATGCTCGAGACGATCGCGCTGATCATTTGCGCCTTCGGCTTTGGCGGCGTGATGGAGGCCTCGGGCATGCTGGCGCGGCTGACCCAGGCGATCCTCTCCGGCGCCCGCTCGAGCGCGGCGCTTGTGACGGCGACGGTACTCAGCGGCGTGGGCCTGAACTTCCTGACCGCCGACCAGTACCTGGCCGTCGTGCTGCCAGGGCGCATGTACCGCGCGGCCTACGCCGCCCACGGTCTGCACCCCAAGAATCTCTCCCGCGCCATCGAAGACTCCGCGACGCTGACCTCGCCGCTGGTGCCGTGGAACACCTGTGGGGCCTACATGGCGAGCGTGCTCGGCGTGGCGACGTTCGCTTATCTGCCCTACGCCTTCCTCAATCTGCTGGGGCCGGTGATCTCCATCGCCTATGGCTTGACCGGGTTCACTATTGAAAAAATAGAACGAACCGCGCCGCCGAAGCCGTAGACTTTGAAAGCGCCGCCATGGCCAAGGTTGAATCCATCCGCCTCGACCAACTGCTGGTCGACCGCGATCTGGTCGAGTCGCGACACAAGGCGCAAGCGCTGATCCTGGCCGGCCAGGTGTTGGTGGAGGAGCAGAAGGTCGACAAGCCGGGGCGGCGGGTTTCGGCCGAAGCGGCCGTTCGATTCCTGGGTTTGCCGGCGAAATTCGTCAGCCGCGCCGGCTACAAGCTCGAGGCGGCTCTGGAGCGATTCTCGGTGGATCTGATGGGAACGACGTGCCTCGATGTCGGCGCCTCCACCGGCGGCTTCACCGACTGCATGCTGCAGCGCGGCGCCGCCAAAGTCTACGCGGTCGACGTCGGAACCAACCAGTTGCACTGGAAGATTCGCCAGGACCCGCGAGTGGAGGTCCGGGAGCGCGTGAACGCCCGCTACCTGGGGCCGCCGGACGTGCCGGAGCCGTGCGACTTCGCCTGCTGTGACGTCAGCTTTATCTCTGTTACCCTGATTCTGCCGGCTGTCGTCGCACTTCTGACCCCCTCGGCCCCGATGATCGTCCTCGCGAAACCGCAGTTCGAAGTCGGCCGGGCGGACGTCGGCAAGGGCGGCGTCGTGCGCGATCCCGCTTTGCGCCAGGCCGCCGCCGACCGAGTCGCCTTGTCGTTGCGCGAGCTCGGATTTCGCAAGGTTGAGCAGATGGAGAGCCCTCTTGCGGGCGCTGAAGGGAATCGCGAGCTGCTTTTGCTCGCCGCCGAGCGCGAGCGCGTTCCATGATTCGAAAATTGGGCATCGTTTCCAAGCCCGGGCGTGAAGATATCCCGGAGCTTCTGAGCCAGGTTCTGCCCTGGCTCGAGAGTCGCGGCGTGCTCTACGCCTGCGACCGCGTGACCGCCGGCTATCTCGGCCGCAAGGACGGCTTCGAGCGCTCGCAACTCGACGAAGACTTCGACTTGATGCTGGTGCTCGGCGGCGACGGGACGCTGCTGTCGGTGGCGCGGGGCGTGGGCGTACGCGAGACGCCGCTGCTGGCGGTCAACCTCGGCGGGCTGGGCTTCATGATGACCACCGGCCCGGAGGAGATCTTCACGGCGCTCGAAAAGGTGATCGCCGGCGACTACCGAGTGCAGCGCCGCATGGTCTTGTCGGCTCGTGTGCGGCGCCAAGGCGAGCTGGTGGCCAGCCACCATGCGCTCAACGACGTGGTCGTGAACAAAGCGGCCATCGCCCGCCTGCTGCACCTGGAAGTCTTCATCGACGAGGAGTTCATGTGCGGCTATCGCGCCGACGGCCTGATCCTCTCCACGCCGACAGGCTCGACGGCCTACTCGCTGGCGGCCGGAGGGCCCGTGATCTCGCCGGCGGTGGCCAGCGTCTGCGTGACGCCGATTTGCCCGCACACGCTCTCCAACCGGCCCGTCGTGGTGCCGGACTCGGCCAAAATCGAGATCATCTTCGCCGGCGGCGACGACTCGACCTTTCTTACGGTCGACGGGCAGGTCGGCGTGAACCTTCGCATCGACGACCGCATCGAGGTTTCTCGCGCGGCGCACGCGGTGCGCGTGGTCCAGCCGGACAAGCTCGGGTTCTTCGACGTGCTGCGCGCGAAGATGCAGTGGGGAGGCCGGTGACCCATGGGCAAGTTCTTTCCACTGGTGGCGAAGAGCTTGCTCCGTAACGTCCGGCGGACGGTGTTGACGGCGCTCAGCGTCGCCGTGTCGCTGTTTCTGCTCGGCTCCCTGCTGGCGGTCTACGCCGCTTTCTACCATCGGCCGGAGGGCGCGGACAAAGCGTTGCGTTTGGTCACCCGCCACAAGGTGTCGCTGGCGCAGTCCCTGCCGGCCTACTACGGCCGTCAGATCGCCCAGGTCGAGGGGGTGGAGGCCGTGGCCGGCGCAAGCTGGTTCGGCGGCGTCTACATCGACAGCCGTCCGGAGCACTTCTTCGCCCGCTTCGCCTGCGACCCTGACGTCATCTTCGACGTCTATCGCGAGTTCGACGTGCCGCCCGACCAGCTCGAGGCTTTTCGGAACGATCGCCAAGGCATGGCTGTCGGCAGTACGACGGCCGAACGCATCGGTCTGAAGCTCGGCCAGCGCATCACGATCCAGGGCGACATCTATCCCGTCGATCTCGAGCTCACGATTCGAGCCATCTTCAGCGGGCCTGACGACGACACCAGCTACTTTCACCACAAGTACCTCGATGAGTCGATTCCGGAGGGCCGCCGCGACCGCATCGGTTTCTACGGCATCCGGGTGGCGAGCACGGACGACGTGCCGCGGGTGGCGCGCGCCGTCGACGAGATGTTCCGCAACGCTCCGGCGCCGACCAAGACGGAGACTGAGGCCGCCTTCAATCTCTCCTTCATCAATCAGATGGGGAACGTGAAGATGTTTCTGCTGTCGATTGCCGGCGCGATCGTGTTCACGATCATGCTGGTCTCGGCCAACGCCATGGCGATGTCAGTGCGCGAGCGCATCCGCGAGGTAGGCGTGCTCAAGACGCTGGGCTTCACGACCAGCGGCGTGCTGGGGCTGATCCTGAGCGAGGCCTTGCTCGTGGCAGGGGCCGGCGGAGCGCTGGGCGTCACGGGCGCCTACTTCGCCACCAAGCTCATGGACAAGCTCGCGGCAGGCTTCATCAGCGGCTTCGCGCTGCCCCTGTGGGGAGTGCCGATCTGTATGGCGGCGGCGCTGCTGATCGGTCTGGGCAGCTCGTTCCTGCCGGCCCTGGCGGCTTCGCGCACATCGATCGTGGAGGCGCTGCGCCACAACGGCTAGCACGCCGCAGGCTGAGACGACCCATGGCCATCCCCCTCGCCTACAACCTGCGCAATCTTCGGGTCCGCCTGACGACCACGCTGATGACGGCGTTGGGCATTGCTTTGACCGTGGCGGTGCTGCTGGGTGTGATGGCGCTGGTGAACGGGCTGCGCGGCGCCTTGGAGGTGACCGGTCGCCCGGATCAGGTGATCGTCATGCGGCAGGGCTCGACGGCGGAGCTCGTCAGCGCGGTACAGGCCGAGAAGTTCCGCGACATTGCTCTGCTCGACGGCATCGCCCAGCGCGACGGTCAGCCGATGCTGTCGCACGAGATCGTCTCCGTGGTGTCGCTGCGGCTGCGCGACGAGCCCGACAATCCGGAGACCGAGGGCAACGTCAACATCCGGGGCGTCTCGCCGATGGGGCGCTACCTGCGCGACGACTTGAAGCTCACCGAAGGCCGTTGGTTCGAGCCCGGCAAACGCGAGGTTGTAGTCGGCCAGGGCGTGCATGCCATCCGCGCCAACTCGGACATCGGCGACAAGATCACCTTCGGGCGCGATGAATGGGAGGTCGTCGGGGTCTTCGAGGACGGCCGCTCGGCCTACAACAGCGAGATCTGGTGCGACGGCAACTTGGCGACGCTCGACCTGGGGCGCAACGGCACGCGCAGCTCGGTGCTGCTGCGGGCGACCGACGAGGCCGCCGCGCAGGCGATCATCCGGAGGGTCCAGCAGGATCAGCGCCTGCTGCTGGAAGGGCAGCTCGAGCGAGAGTATTACGCCAAGCAGATGAGCTCGGCGGGGCCGGTACAGGCGCTCGGGGTCTTCGTGGCGATGATCATGGCGGTGGGGAGCTGCTTTGCCGCCATGAACACGATGTATACGGCGGTCGCGCGGCGCTCGCGGGAGGTCGGCACCCTGCGGCTGCTGGGCTTTTCGCGGGCCAGCATCCTGCTGAGCTTCGTGCTCGAGTCGCTGTTCCTCTCACTGACCGGTGGGCTGCTGGGCTGCCTGCTGGTGCTGCCCCTCAACGGGCTGCAAAGCCGCATCGGCAACCAGCTCACCTTCAGTGAGACGACATTCTCGTTTCAGATCACGCCGGAGAGCGTCGCGATGGGGCTGGGATTTGCCGCCGTGATGGGCGTTGTGGGGGGACTGCTGCCGGCTCGCCTGGCCGCGGGACGCAGCATCCTGGCTTCGTTGCGCGGCGGTTAGGGGACGCAGAACAATGGCGAACGAATCCAACCTGGGAGCGGACCTCTCGCGCCTCAAGATCGACCGGGGCCGCCGGCAGCGGAACGAACGGCCGCTGTGGGCTCGCTGGTGGGCTCCGGCCGGCCTGGTGTTGTTGCTGGCGCTGGGGCTGTGGAGCTTCTTTGGGGCCGCGGGCGAGCCGGTGGTGGCGATCCAGCGCGTGGAAGCGGCTCGAATCGGCGGCGATCAGAATGAGCCCGGCGCGGCCGTCGTGCTCCAGGCTGCCGGCTATGTGGTGCCGCATCACAAGATCGAGGTCGCCTCCAAGGTGTCCGGCCGGGTGGCCTGGATCGGCGTCGAGAAGGGCGACCACGTCGAGAAAGGGCAGGTGCTGGTACGGCTGGAGGACAACGAGTTCCGCGCCCGGGTGAAGCAGTCCGAGGGTGAGACGGCGGCGCTGCGGGCGAGCCTGGAAGAGCTGGAGACCGGCTCCCGGCCCGAGGAGGTGCAGCGCGCCAGCGCGGACCTCGAAGAGGGCAAGGCGGATCTCGAAAAAGCTCGATTGGACCTGGAGCGGGCCAAGAAGTTGGTGTCCGAACAGGTCTGGGCGCGCCAGGAGCTCGACAACGCTCAGGCCGCCTTCGACGCGCGCCAGGCCCGCGTCGAGGCGCTCGGCCGCAGCTTGGAGCTGCTCCGCATCGGACCCCGCAAAGAGGTCATCGAAGCCATGCGCGGCCAACTCCAGCGGGCGCAGGGTCAGCTCGACTTCGACCGCACACAGCTCGACGCAACGATCATCCGGGCTCCGGTGACGGGCACCATCCTGGAGCGCAACGTCGAGACCGGCGAGTTCGTGACCACCAGCTTCGTGGGCGAACGCGGCGCCAAGGGCTACGTCGTCTCGCTGGCCGACCTCAACGACTTGCAGGTGGAGCTCGACATCAGCCAGGACGACTTCGCCAAGCTCTCCATGGGCCAGAAAGCCATCGCCACAACCGACGCCTACCGGGATCGCGAATACAAGGGCGAGATCGTGGAGATCTCGCCCGAGGCCGACCGCCAGAAAGCGACCGTGCAGGTGAAGGTGCAGATCCTGGAGCCGGATTCCTTTCTGCGGCCGGAGATGAACGCCAACGTGGCATTCCTGGCGCCGCCGCAAGCGGCCGCTTCCGGAGGAGGACCCGCTCCGGCTCCGGCGATCCGCGCACCGTCTTCGGCGGTCCGCAACGGCAAGGTCTTCCTGTACGTGAGCGGCAAGGTCATCGAGAGGGCCGTCGAGACGCGGCCCGGCCGTTCGGGCGATGTGGAGGTGGTCAGCGGTCTCTCCGGCGGCGAGGACTTGGTGGTCAATCCTCCCGAAGGGCTGACCGACGGGCAGAAGGTTCGACTGGAGGGAGAGGAATGAGCGCGGCCAACGCCATCCAACTGCAGGGTTTGACCAAGGAGTTCCGGCGAGACGACTTCGTGGTGACGGCGCTGCACGAGGTCGATCTGGAGATTCCCACGGGCGAGTTCTTCTGCCTGATGGGCCCTTCGGGCTCGGGCAAGTCGACGATGCTGCACCTGATCGCGGGCATCGACCGGCCGACGGCGGGCAAGATCCTGGTGCTCGGTCAGGATGCCTCGTCGCTGGGCGAGAAGCAGCTCGCGGCCTGGCGCAGCGAGAACATCGGCTACGTCTTCCAAACCTTCAACCTGATCCCGGTGCTGACGGCGATCGAGAATGTCGAGCTGCCGCTCCTGCTTACCGGCTTGAGCAAGAAGGAGCGCCGCGAGCACGCCCGCACGGCGCTGGAAGTGGTCGGCCTGGGAGACCGGCTGCAGCACTACCCGCGGCAACTCTCCGGCGGTCAGGAGCAGCGCGTCGCCATCGCCAGGGCCATCGTCACCGATCCTTCGATCCTATTGGCCGACGAGCCCACCGGCGATTTGGACGCCGTCTCGGCCAAGCAGATCCTCGAGATCCTGACCGAGCTGAATCGCAAGCACGGCAAGACCGTCGTGATGGTCACCCACGACCCGCACGCGGCGCAATACGCCCACCGTACGCGTTACCTGGAGAAGGGCGACTTGCTGCAAGAAGCGCCCCCCATGCCGGCCTGAGCCGGCGCGAGCCCGGCGCGCCGGAACTCCCATTTCGGCGTCATGCGAGACCCTCTAAACGAAAGAAATAGTACACGAGTTCTAGTACTTTTGTTTTGTGGTCTAGGAAGAAACCTGTTAACGTCGGCTTGATCGACGGCCGATGCGCTGGAGTATGGAGCTGCGCACGGCCGCGACTCAGGTGGATATCGGAATGCTTCGACTTCTTACCGCTACACTTGCGGTCTTCGCGGCCGCCGGGATGGGCTTAGGCCCGCCCGCGAACGCGCAAACTCAAACCCATATCTGCGCAGACGGTTCGGTGAGGGCGCTGACGCCTTTCAATCAGAACCCCTGCGGCAGCATCGGCAGGGCCTCGACTGACGCTCCCGCGCCCACCCAGGAGCCTCAGCCCAGTCCCGCGCCCGCGGAGCCGGCGCCGTCGTCGCCCACGGCCCCGACCACTCCGCCCACGCCCGCGACGGCTTCGAACACGGTCACCTGCGACTACGGTCGAGTCGTCTACCGGACGCCGTTCAACCCCAACCCCTGCGCGGTGGCCGCGCCGGCCGAACCCAAGGAAGTGCCGGACGACTTTCTGCTGGTGTTCGGCGGCGATCCGCCCGCGACGGGACTCGCGCTGGAGGACCGCCTGGCTCAGGAGGTTCTGCACGCGCGCTTTGACAGCTTCGTGACCTCGATCGCGGCGCCGGACTCGTTCCAAGACGGCGCGGCGGCCTACGAGCGTTGGGGTCTGGGCGAGCCCGTCTTCTACCGCGACAGCGGCGGCGAACGCGTCCGCTGGCCTTCGGCGGCCTTCGAGCCGGCCGAGGCGGCGCTGGCTGACGCTGTCGAGCGGCCGGACGCCGTGGTGGCGGCTTGGCAGACGCGGGTGATCCTGCGGGGCGGCGTGCTGCCGGAGCTACACCCGGACGTTCCCGCCAACGTCGCAAAGTTGCATGAGGCCCGGGTTTCGGAAGAACCCGGGGATGCGCCGGATGTTCCGGCGATCCTGACCTGGGCGTCGACGACCCAGGCTGCGGCGGCGTTGCACGAGCCCGGCCCGGACTTGGCGGCGTGGGGCCTGTCGAGCGCGCTGAGCTCGCCGGCTCGGCCCGGCGACTGGGTGCGGTTGTACGTCGCCGGCTTGGCCGCCGACGAAACTGTTTCGGTGCTGCTGGGCGGCGTGCGCCTGGCGCCGGAGGACTTTTCCGTGCTAGAGCTCGCTGGAGGCCTGCATTGCCTGGCCTTCCAGATTCCCGCCAACGCCAACAGCGGCGACCAGCAGGTCTACGTGGAGACGGCGCGGGCCTCCTCGCAGCCCGGACCCTATTTGTCGGTGGAGAGGTAAGTCATGTTCTATCGCTATCTGCCCTTGCTCCTGCTGATCGGCGGGGCGGCCTACGCCCAGCCCGTCACGCAGACCTGCGCGGACGGTCGCGTCATTGCCGTCTCGCCGTTCAATCCCAATCCCTGCCGCGTGGGCGTTCCCGCCGTGCGTGAGCAGGTCGAGGCCGAGGCCAGCTCGATGCCCGACGGCTTCCTCAAGGCCTTCGGTCCGCCGCCGATCAACAGCGGCAACAGCCTGATGGACCGTGTGGCTCGCGTCGAATACGAGCAGGCCATGGAGCACTTCGCCGGACTGGTGGAGGAGCCCGAAGGCTTTGAGAAGATGGCCAGCTTCTACTCCCGCTGGGGTCTGGGCGAGCCGGTCTTCTACAAAGGCCGCTACGGCGAATATTGCCGGTTCCCGAACGCTCCCTACCGGCCCATGCAGACGACGATGTTCACGGCGACGCACGGCGCCGGCGTGGCGGTGGCTTCCTGGCAGGCGCGCCTGATCTTGGAAGGCCACGTCCTCAGCGATCTGCACGCCTTCGTTCCGCCGTGGCTGCAGGCCATCAACAGCGAACGCTTGCAGGCGGCCAACCAGCAGTAGCGATCCTGTTCCGGCCGGTCGGCGCCCCGCGGCTTGGGGCGCTTCGACCGGCCGGGCTTCCCCCTCCGGCCGGTGGGAAAGTTTTCCCTGGGCGCCGAGGTTCTCCGTCCGCTGTCGCTTTCCCTTCTAGTAAGACGATTGCGCCCGCGATCCGCCCCTCAGAGGGCCACCGGACAGGAGATCCCCCGTGCTCACCCCCTTTCAATACGTCAAGCGCTACCACGATCTGTGGAGCCCCCAGTTCATGCCCTGGATCGCGCCGGCCGGCTTTTACGGCATCGGCGCGGTGCAGACGCCCGTCAAGGAGTACAGCAACCTTCGCTACAAGAACAAGGCAGGCAAGTCGCCCTCCGAGCGGCTCGGCTTCAAGGACGATCTGCTGCGGTTTTTCCACCAGCGGGCGAAGGAGAGCGACTCCGGCGTCAGCTATGACAAAGGCGACGGCTACTCCCTGAGCGGGTCACTGACGATCCGGCCGATCTACGACTTCAAGAAGAGTAGCTTCATGAGCAGCTTCAGCGGGAAGGCCAGCCCGGAGGTCCTTGCGGACATGATTCAGCTCATCAGCTACTGGCGCTACTGGCAGACGGCCAAACTGGGCAAGACCGTAGCGCCGCTGGCTACGATCGTCGAAAGCTACCTGGGCGCGGACTGCAACGGCTTCATCGGCAACTATCTACGCGCCAAGTACGCCGGCAACTCGCTCGGTCCCAGCTCCACCGAGTACACCTATCACGTCAAAGGCAAGCACACCCGCCGGACGAAGTTCAGCGAGATCCGCATGGACGACGTGATCGTCTGGGAGGGCTACGGCCACGTGACGATCATCCAGGAGCTGATCGACTGGGGCGACGATTGGGCCGTGGTCGAGATCTGCGAATCCCGCAGCAAGGACTACGGCGGGCCGCAGTGGGCGATCGACGAGCTGACGTGGCAGACGAAGAACGGCAAGCCGAAGCCCGGCAGCTTCCGGATGAGGGGCCAGGATATCGCCTCGATCTCCGACGTGCGGTACGTGTAGGCCGAGGCGCTACTTCCGCGCCGCGGCGGCGGCGCGGAAGCTGCGGGCGTTGATCTCGTAGCGCTTGAGCTTCTCGTGAAAGTTGCGCTCGCTCAAGCCGGAGTAGCTGGCGGCCCGGCTGATGATGCCTCCGCAACGCTGCAGCACCGCGGTGATGTAGGCGCGCTCGAACTTCTCGACGGCGTTGGCCTTGGCGGCCTGGAAGTCGCCGAGCTCCTCGATCAGCTCGTTACGGGCCTCGTCAGAGGTCATGTCGGCCGGCAGGTGCTCGGGCTCGATGACGCGGTCGCCACACAGGATCACCGCCCGCCGTAGGGCGTTCTCGAGCTCCCGCACGTTGCCGGGGTAGTCATAGGCGAGCAGCGTATCCAGCGTGCGGCGGCTCAACGACAGCCCCGGGTTGCCGTACTTGGCGCCGAGGGTTTGCAGAAAGTGGTCGCACAGCAGCGGGATGTCGCTCTTGCGCTCGCGCAGCGCCGGCACGTCGAGCCGAATGATGTTGAGCCGGTAGTAGAGGTCGCGGCGGAACTCGCCGGCCTCGACCATTTCAACCAGATCGCGGTTGGCGGCGGCGATCACGCGCACGTTGCAGAAACGAGTCTCCGACGAGCCGACCGGCGAGTATTCGCCCGACTGCAGGGTGCGCAGCAGCGCCGCCTGCAAGGACTTGCTCATCTCGCTGATCTCGTCCAAAAAGATAGTGCCGCCATCCGCGCGCTCGAGCTTGCCGACCTTGCGCTCCACCGCGCCGGTGAAGGCGCCGCGCACGTGGCCGAAGAACTCCGACTCCTGGAGGCTTTCGGGGATGGCGCCGCAATTGACCGCCACGAAGGGTTCGGCGCGGGAGGCGCTCTCCTCCCGAATGATCTGGGCGACGAGCTCCTTGCCGGTGCCGCTCTCGCCGGTGATGAGCACGGTGGCCGAGGTGTCGGCCACGCGCCGCGCCATCTTGAGCAGCTCGACGACGGCCGGGTCGGCGCCGATGAATGAGACGGCGCTGTGCACGTCCTCGGACCGGCGAGTCCGCAGCGGTCGGTCGTGAATCGGCGCTGTCAGCCGGGCGTGCAATGCGGCGCTAACACTCATGGATGAGTTGAGTCTGCGTGCAGGGGACGGTTTGGAGCAATAGCCTGGCGGATTCAATTTAGGAACGGTACCGGAGTCGTACAAGAGTCGTATGACCATTCGGGCGATGGCATATAGGTCCCGGTTCGCCTCAGGTTGCCCGGCCTGTAAGCGACGTGGAATCAAATTCTTGTGGTCGTCTTTGCGGTCCCGGCGGCTGGGGTTCTTCCTGAGGCGACGATAGTACGAAAGTCCCGCCTCGGGCCGACCTAGGCATCAGGAAAGCCTGCGAAAAGGTGCAGGGGTCCGTGTCCGGCGCCGAGTCCCGGCGCCTCCCGGATCGCCGCCGCGACGAAGGCTTTGGCCCGGCGCACGGAGACTTCTAAAGACAGCCCCTGCGCCAAGCCGGCGGCGATCGCCGCGGCCGTGACGCAACCGGTTCCGTGGGTGTGCTTGGAGTCCACCCGGGGAGCGCTCAGCCAGACCTCCCCGCCCTCGTCGAGCAGCAGGTCGACGGCTTCTGGGCCCGGCAGGTGTCCGCCTTTGAGCAGGACGGCCGGCGCGCCGAGGGTTCGCAAGCGGACCGCCGCCGCCCGCATTCCGTCACGGTCTTCCACCGCCAGCCCGGTCAGACGCGCCGCTTCCGGGGCGTTGGGCGTCAGTAGCGTGCAACGGGGCAGGAGTTGGTCGAGCAGAGCCTGGCGAGCCTCCTCGGCCAGCAGCGAGGCGCCGTGCTTGCTGATCATCACCGGGTCCACGACCAAAGGGACGCCGCTCTGCCGCGCCCAGTCGGCCACGACGCCGATGATTGCCGCCGAGCCCAGGGCGCCGGTCTTGGCCGCGCCCGGCAAGATGTCGGTCGTCACGGCTTCGAGTTGGCGCCGCACCAGCTCCGGCGAAACCAGCTCCACGGCGTCGACCGACACCGTGTTCTGCACCGTCAACAGCGACACCACGGCCATGCCATAGCAGCCGAACTGATGGAACGTCTTGAGATCCGCCTGCAGGCCGGCGCCGCCGGAGGGGTCCGAGCCGGCGATGGTGAGGGCGACGGGCGTCACTGGACCGAATCGAAGAGCCGCTCAGCGGTGATCCGGGCGCCGATCTCGGGCGCTTCGAGCGCCTCGGTCTCCCGCAGGGTCTTGCCTTCGAACGCGAGCAGCCGGCGTCCCGAGGGCTGCACCAACCAGATGTGCCTCACGCCCCAGGCGCGATAGTCGTCCAGCTTGTTGAGCACGTCGTCCATGCGGTCGTCCGGCGAAAGGATCTCAATGGCGATCGCCGGCGGGTTGGTGGGGATCTGCCCGTTCGGCTTGTCGTCTACGTACACGGCTACGTCGATGATGCGGATGCGGTCGGCGCCGACCCGGACATGGAGCTCCGGGCGGCCGAAGATGGCGCGGCCTGCACGGATCTCCCAGAAATAGGCGCCCAAGCGCCATTGAATATCAGAGTGGGTCTCTCCGGGCATCGGTCTCTCGACCAGGCGGCCGTCGACGTACTCGGCGGAACGATCCTCGGTCGACTCCAGGTAGGACTCGAGGGACAGAGGGCTGAGGGCTTGGGACGCCATCTCGATGCTTAGTCTAGCGCTTCAGCCGACGGACGGCGGCGCCTGACTGCGATCCTTCCAGGCCTTCCACAGCGCCTCGAGCTCGGCGGCCTTTTCCGGCATGTCCGTGGCGAGGTCGTGTAGCTCCGTACCGTCGGACTCCATGTCGTAGAGCTCCCAAGGTCCCTTATCGGCGGAGACGAGCTTCCACTTTCCCTGGCGGACTGCGCGGCCATGGTTCCACTGCCAGTACAGCGCCGAGGGCGGCTCGCGGCGTCCGCCCCGCAGCACCGGCGCCAGACTGCGACCGTCCATCGGCAGGGCCGGGCGGCCGTCGACCGTGGAGGGAGGCTCGACACCGGCGACGTCGAGAAAGGTCGGCGCTAGATCGGTGACGTGCCCGAGCTGATCCGTGATCGACCCCGGCTCGATCACGCCGGGCCAGTGCGCGATCAGCGGCGTCATCACGCCGCCCTCATGATCGTATTGCTTGAACAGCCGGAACGGCGTGTTGGAGGCGTTGGCCCAGCCGTGGCCGTAGCTCTGGAAAGTGTCCGCCGGGCCGGGCATGATGTCGGGCAGATTGCCGCGCCGAATGGGCCGCCCGTCCTTGGTGGCCGGCGGGAGGAAGTCGCCGGTGCGATCGGGAGTGTACTCGACGTGGCAGCCGCCGTTGTCGATCTGAAAGCAGATCAAGGTGTTGTCGAGCCTTCCTTGGCGCTCCAGCTCGTCGAGAATGCGGCCGACGCCGCGGTCCATCACCGAGACCTGCGCCGCGTAGACTTCCATGCGCCGCTGTTGCCACTCCGGGTGGGGTTCGTCCTCCCAGGCCGGGACGGCGGCGTGGCGCGGCGATAGGGGCCAGTCCGGGTTGATGACGCCGAGCTCCTTCTGGCGGACGTGTCGCTGCTCGCGAAGGGCGTCCCAGCCGGCGGCGTAGCGGCCCTTGTGCGGTTCGATGTCCTCCGGGAAAGCGTGCAACGGCCAATGAGCGGCGGTATAGGCGACGTAGAGGAAGAAGGGCTTGTCCTGCGCCGAGGCTTCCTCGATGTAGGCGACTGCGTTGTCCGTGATGGCGTTGGTGAAGTAGTAGTCCGGCGCCGCCATCTCTTCGGGGACCTCCTGGTTCTGCCGGACCAGGGCCAGCGGCTGAAAGTAATGCGCCGTGCCGAACAGCATGCCGTAGTAACGGTCAAAACCCTTCTGGCATGGGTAGGTCTCGAGGTCTCCGATCGCGCCGGCTAGATGCCACTTGCCGACCATGTAGGTCCCGTACCCGGCGTCGCGGAGAGCCTGGGGAACCGTCGCCGCCCGAGGGTGGAGAACGGTCTGCCCGGGGCCCTTGAAACACGACACATCGCTGTGGATGCCGGTCATCAAGGCCGCCCGCGTGGGCACGCACATGTTGTTGGTGTGGTGGTTGGTAAAGCGCAGTCCGCCGTAGCCCAGGCGGTCGAGGTGAGGCGTGGGGATCTCCCCGCCGTAACAACCCAGGTCCGAGTAGCCCATATCGTCGGCCAGGATCATGACGATGTTGGGCCGGCGGCCGGAGTCCTCCGGGGCCGCAGGTCCCGAGGCCCCGGCGCAGCCCATCCCGGCGAGAGAGGCCGAGGCGCCGAGGGCTCCTCCGAGGAAGGTTCTGCGGGAAAGAGAGGAGTCCGACATTCGGAGGGCTAGTATAGTGCGTAAGCGATCGACGCATCGCAGAGATCGCGATAGAATTGGCCCGCGACACGTTACACGTTACGCTCGCCTATGATACGGAGCTTCGCTCACAAGGGTCTGAAGCGGCTCTATGAACGGGATGACGCCAGCGGCATCGGTTCGGACTTAGTGGACAAGGTTCGGACGATTCTGCTGCAACTCGATGAGGCTCAGAGCATAGACGACATGCGCATGCCGGGCTTCCGGCTGCATGGGTTGAAGGGAGACAAGAAAGGGTACTGGTCGGTCACGGTCAAGGCCAACTGGCGCATCATCTTCAAGTTCGACGATGCGGAGGCCTCGGATGTCGAATTGCTCAACTACCACTGATAGAGACTGGAAGGACGAAGCCTCATGCCGATGAAGAATCCTCCCCACCCGGGCCTTTCCGTGCGCCTCAATTGCTTGGAGCCCTTGGGTCTGAACGTGACGGAAGGCGCCAAGGCCCTCGGCGTCAGCCGCCAGGCGCTGTCACGGCTGATCAACGGACAGGCCGGAATCTCAACCGAGATGGCGATTCGGCTCTCGAAGGCCTTTGGAACTACGCCGGATATCTGGATTCGGATGCAGGCGGCCTACGACATTGCGCAGGCCAAGAAGACCGAGGATGAGATCCTGGTGGATCGCTTTCATCCCCGGTCTGCGGCTTGATTCGCCGTATTGCAAAGGTGGCCGAGCGCATGCTGCGCTTGCCGCCGGCCACCCTCGGGCGCGGATCAAACCGGCCCGCTACCAGTCGATGACCGAACCGTCGTCCTTGTCGAACCTCGGCAGATAGGGCTGCGGCTCGCCGACCTCCGCCATCAGCTTGTCCTCGTCGATCGTGATGCCCAGGCCCGGATCGGTCGGCAGCGGACGGTAGCCGCCCGTAACGGCCGGCAGCGGCTTGGCCAGCAGCTCGTGCTCGCGGTCGCCGCGCTCCTGAATCAGGAAGTTCGGCACGCACCCGGCGAGCTGCAGGCTGGCCGCCAACGAGCAGGGGCCGTTGGGGTTGTGGGGCGCGATCGGGTAGTAGTAGGACTCGGCCATGCCCGCGATGATCTTGATCTCGGTGATGCCGCCGGCGTAGTTCACGTCCGGCTGCAGGATCTGCGCGGCGCCCTTCTCGAGGATCTCGCGGAAGCCCCATTTGGTGAAGATGCGCTCGCCGGTCGCCAGCGGGATGTGGGTCTTCTTGGCGATGTCGGCCATCACGTCCACGTTGAGCGCCTGCACGACTTCTTCGTAGAACCAGGGGTTGTAGGGCTCGAGGGCGTGCACCAGCAGCATGGCGGTCGCCGGTTGGACGGCGCCGTGGAAGTCGATGGCGATGTCCACGCCGTCGCCGTACTTCTCGCGCAGCGCCTTGAAGCCCTCGGCCACGGCGGCCACGGACTTGGCGCTCTCGATGTACTTGGTCGGTTGCCGGTCATGCACCCGCGGGCCCACCTTCATGGCGTTCACGCCGGTCTTCTCGCTGACTTCGCCGTAGACGCGCACGCGGTCGCGGACCGGACCGCCGAGCAGCTTGTAGACGGGCACGCCGTAGACCTTGCCCTTGATGTCCCACAGGGCCTGATCAATGCCGCTCGAGATGGCGGTCTTGATCGGGCCGCCGCGGTAGAACGCGCCCCGGTGGATCGCCTGCCAGTGGAAGACGACCCGAGTGGGGTCCTGGCCGATCAAATAGTCCCCGACCTCGAGGGCGCCGGCGGCGCACGCCTTGGCGTCGTCCTTGAGCATCTCCCCCCAGCCGGTGATGCCGGCGTCGGTGGAGATCTTGACGAAGACCCAGGTGTTCTTGAGAACGAAGGTCTCGATCTTGGTGACCTTGATCTTGTCGTTGGGCCCGATGGCGGCGGCGTCCGTGCGCTCGCACGTGAACATGGCGTCGAGGCCGGCGAGCGAGCCTGCGCCGAGGGCGGTGCGCAGCCAGGAGCGGCGGGTCATAGTGGATTGCGGCATGGCGATTCTGAGAATAGACTCCCGCGCTATTGTACGTCACCGGCCGGAGACGCAGCTTGGCTTGGTCCTGGTACGTTTCGCACCTCTGGGGCGCTGCGTGCGGGCCGGCGGAGAGACGTCAGTCGTCCCGCAAGACTTCCGACGGGTCGACGGCGACGGCGCGGCACACCGGGATCCAGGCCGCGCCGAACGCTGTCACGGCCAGAAGCACGCAGCCGGCTGCCAGGGTGGAGACGTCGTTGGGCCCGATGCCGAACAATAGAGACTCGGCGTAGCGGGACAGCGCGACCGAGCCGGCCAGCCCGATCGCCAAGCCGATCGCCGTCAGCCGTCCGACCTCCCCCAGCACCAAGGCCCGGATCGCCGAACCTTGCGCTCCCAAAGCCATTCGGACACCGATCTCCTTGCGTCGCCGGGCCACCATGTACGCCATGACGCCGTACAGGCCGAGCGTCGACAGCAGCGCCGCCAGGATCCCGAAGCCACTCGACAGGCCCGCCATCAGCCGTTCGGTCATCACCGACCGCTCCACTTGCACCGCCAACACGCTGAACTCCACCTTGAGACCGACGTCGACCTGGGCCAGCTCGCTCCGGAAGCCCTCCATGGCGCCTTGGAGGGGGCCTCGCGCCCGCACCACGAAGCTGAGCTCGTTCTGCACGCCCTCCAACTGGGCGACCGGAACGTAGGCGATGGCGCGCCGTTCCTCGCGGAGGCCGGAGTACTTGGAGTCCTTGACGAGGCCGACGATCTCGAAGACCGGGTCGGTCTCTCCGAGCGCGCCCGGGTAGCGAAAGCTCCTGCCGATGGGGTTGTCGGAACCGAACAGGCGCTCGGCAAAGCGCTGATTCACAATGGCGACCGAGGGCGAGCCGCGGTCGTCCCGTTGCTGAAAGTCGCGGCCCGCAAGCAGAGGCGTCCGCATGGCTTCGAAATAGCCGGGGCCCACGCCGTTGAACCAGACGTTTACACCCTCGCCCGGATCCGGATCGTCGGCGGCATGGACGTGCTCGTTCCAGCCGCTACCGCTGAACGGGGTGAAGAGCGCGAAGGCGGCGGACTCGACCTCGGGCCTGGCGGTCAGCCGGTCGCCGAGCTGCTCCAGCGCGATGAGCCGGCGCTCCGGCGCGGCGACGGACGAGCGAGCGTCGACGGCGGCGACCAGGACGCCCTCGGCGTCGAGCCCCGGATCGGTCGCCAGCAGATTCTGCAGGCTCCGCCCGAACAGCAGCGCGCCGACCAGCAGGATCAGCGAAAGAGCGATCTGCGCCGCGGCCAGCGCCCGCCGCGGGCCGCTCTGGTCGCTGCCCGCCGTGGAGGTCCGGCCGCCGCGCATCGCGTCCGCCGGGGCGGCGCGAGTGGCCCGCAAGGCCGGCGCCAACCCGAACAGGAGGCAGGTCGCCACCGCCAGGCCCGCGGTGAAGGCGAAGACGCGCCAATCCACGCCCAGCTGGATCTCCAGGCCCGCCTCACCGGCCTGTAGGAACGCCACCATCGCGCGACTCAATGCCCCGGCGATTCCCGCCCCCAGCCCGGCGCCAAGGAGCGCCAGCGGCGCGCTCTCTGCGATCAGCTGGCTCACCAAGCGGGCGCGCGAAGCCCCCAGCGCGGTCCGCACGGCGATCTCCCTCTCCCGCGAACAGGCTCTTGCCAGCAGCAGATTCGCTAGGTTGGCGCAGGCGATCGCCAGCACCAGCCCGGTGCTGGCCAGCAGAATCCAAAGAGGGTTCTCGTACTGGCTGCGGACGGAGGAGACGCCGGCCGGGGCGGATTCGGCGCGCAAGCGGTTGGCGAGATAGCGCTCGGCGGAGTCGGGGCGGTAGGACTCCGGCAGGCTCTCGCGCAGGATGGCCGGCGAGATGTCCCGCAGATGGGCTGACGCACGCTCCGCCGACCAGTCGGGGCGAAGTCGACCGATCGGCGTCAGCCACCAGAAGGTCTTGTCCGCCAGGCGGCCCCGACCGTCTTCGGCGAACAGCGCTTGGGCGCAGACGGGCAGAGCGATGTCGAAGCGCCGGGCCGGCTCCACGCCGAAGAACGACGGGGGCGTGACGGCTGCGACCGGGAACGTCCGACCGTCAATGGCGATCTCGCCTCCGACGGCGTTGACGTCTCCGCCGAGCTCGCGCAGCCAAAACTGGTAGTTGACCAGGGCGCCGGCTTGCGAACAGTCCTCGGCGTTGGTCCGTGGATCGAGCCAGGCCCCCAGCGTCGGCTGCACGCCGAGGACGTCGAGGAAGTTCGGCGTCACGTAGAGCCCCTCGGCGTAGCGAGCCTCGCCGCTGGGGCTGAGATTGAAGCGCGTCGTTCCGAAGGCCATCACGCCGGTGAAGGCTTTCTGGCGGAGCTGAATCTGCCGGAGCTGCGCGAAGGTGAAGCGGCTGTTGCGCCCGCCGAAGGAGCCCATGCCGTGGAAGTTCGGCCCCCACTCCACGGCGGCCAGGCGCGCCGGCTCTTCCACCGGCAGGCCGCGGAACCGTAAGGCGTTGATCAACTGAAACATCGCGGAGTTGGCGCCGATGCCGAGCGCCAGGGACAGCGTCGCGACTACGGTGAAGGCCGGGTTCAGCGCCAGTTGGCGCGCCCCGTAGCGAAGGTCCTGCAGCAGCGATTCCAGCCAACGGGCCATATCGGCGTCTCCTGTCTCCTCGCGCGTCCGCGTGTAGCCTCCGAACCGGCGCCGGGCCTCTCGCTCAGCCTCCCGTGGGCTCAATCCCGCGCCGATGAGGTCGTCGATGCGTTCGGCGAGGTGAAACTCGAGCTCCTCGTCGAGCTCCCGGCGGAGGCGGGCGGCCCGGAAGACGTTGGCGATTCGTTGGAGCCGGAGCATCCCCGAGGCCTCGCTCTAGGCGCCGGCGCCCAGCACGAGGGCGACGCCTTGGGTCAACTGGGCCCAGCTCCGCTTCTCGTCGGCGAGTTGCCGCCGTCCGAGGTCGGTGATCTCGTAGAACTTCGCGCGGCGGCCCTTCTCGGTCTGTCCCCAGCTCGCCCTTAGCCAGCCGGCCTGCTGCATGCGGTGCAGGGCCGGATACAGCGAGCCCTCTTCCACCCGCAGCAGCTCGGTGGAGGCGGCCTGGATGTGGCCGCAGAGGCCGTAGCCGTGGCAGGGTCCACGCGTGGAGAGGGTGGCGAGCACGAGCAGCGCCAGCGTCCCTTGGAGGATGTCGTTCTTTCCGGCCCCCATGCCTATCTAGCTAGGTATGTTCGCCGCAACTCGTGGCCTCTGTCAAGAGCCGCGATGGGGGGAGGGCTTCAGTTGTGGTGCGGCTCGTAGCGGACCCCGAGGGTGCGGGCCGCGATGCCGCAATGGAAGGCGGCGGCCTTGAGCGCTGCTACGGCCCCGGAGCGGGCCTCGAGGCTTCCCAGGCCTCGAATCGAAAGCACGGTGATGCGCGCGGCGGCCCGCAGCAGCCACCAAGCGAACGAGAGCCAGCGCAGGGGGAACGGCGTCCTCGCGCTGAGGATCCAGCGGCGGTAGACCTTGTAGTAGGTGACTCCCTCGCGGAACGACCGCCGCAAGATCCAGCGCAGATTCACGCGATCGGGTGACACCGACTCGTCCACCTGCGCCTCGCGGCACCAGACGATCTTGAACCCGGCCTGTTGCAGGGAGTGGAACAGCTCGGTGTCCTCGCCGCCAGTGCGGCCGTAGTCGGGCCGAAACGGGACCGGCCGATGCGTCGCGGCCCTCCGACGCAACAGGGAGTTGGCAGTATTGAACACCAACCACTCAGTCGAGCCGGTGGGAGGGTTGTAGAGGTCGAAGACGCCGCTGCCGGCGATCTGCGGAGGCGTCTCGGAGGGTAGCACCCGGCGAACGGCCCCAAAGACCACATCGGCTTGATAGGCCTGGGCGGTCTCCACCAGCGTGGCCAGCCAGCGCGGGGAGGCCTGGGCGTCGTCGTCGATGGTGGCGATGAAGTCCGCGTCGGCCGAGACGTGGGAGAAGCCGCGATTGCGAGCCAGCGATATGTTCTGGATGGGCTCGGCGTCGTAGAGCAGCTCCAGCCCGCTCTCCCGCAAGACCGCTACGACCGGCTCGGCGCTGCGTTCGTCATCGTTGTCCACCACGATGACCCGGAAGCGCAGGCCGGGCGAAAGCTCCTGCCGGGCCAGGGAATCCAGCAACTTACGCAGCAAGACCGGCCGCCTGCGCGTGGCGATGCAGACATCCACTCGGATCGAAGCCGGTCGACCCGGCTCAGGCCCCGGGGAAATCACCGCCCCAATTGTCGCTCACGGCTGGGCCAATTCGCGCAAAGAAGGATTGGGGGAGGCTTCGAGCGCGTGGCCGAGACGGCGGCTCATGTCCACGCGGATCGGTCCACGGGGGCGAACGTCCGGCGCAGTGGAGCGGTAGGCGAAGACCTGAAAGGGCTGATTCGAGCTCGAAGCCTCGGCGATCCGCCGCCACCGCTCGGGATGCTCCTCGATGGCGCCGCGTAGCAACGCATCGTGAGCAAGGTCTTCGAACTGGCCGCGCTCGAGCACCAGGACCGCGACGGGCTGGGACTCCAGATACTCTTCCAGCGACTCGGCCGTTTCGAAATAAGGCTCGTAGTAGCCGCCGCCGCGCCAGTTGACCCAGGCCAGCGATTTGGTCGCCCGCAGCACGAACCAGCGTGGGTCGGGCGCCAGACGGGCGGCCTCCGCGATGAAGGCTCCCTCGGCGGTCCCGTTCGACGAGACCAGGAACACCGAGCCGTCGAGGCTATGGTCGGCGGCGAGGCGCTCGGCCAGATCAATGAGCGCGAAGTCCGGCTTCTGCGGCCAGTCGTGCGGCCAGGCCAGCCGACCCAGCGCCAATAGCGCCAGCGCGAACCGGGCCGGCGGAGCGGTCCAAGCGGGCAGGCGCTCCGCCAGCGCCCCCGCCGCTAGCGCCACCACGGCGATGAACACCGGAGTCAAGTGGAACAGGTGGCGGGGCTCGGCGCTCTCTGGCAGCGCCACGTGCAGAAACAGCGAGGCGACCGCGTAGGCGCCGATGACAGCGACCATCGGCGAGCAGCGCCCGCGCAACGCCGGACCTAGAAACACGGCGGCCAGGGCCAGGGCGGCGACAATCGTGGCCGCCGGACCCAGCAGGTTCACCACGAAACCGGCGCGCTCGCTCGAGTCGACCAGGCGCGTAAGCGTGAGCCGGTGCATGGGGCTGCCAAAGGCTGTGGGAATCAGCGACCCCTGGAGGAGGTACCAGGGCCCGGCCAGCAGCAGCACCACGCCGGCGGGCAGCCAGAAGTCCCACCGCTTCAACAACGAGAGGCGGCCGCAGGCGAGCACGCCGAGCGGCGGCAAGAACGCCAGGACGATGCCGAGACCCTTGATGAGCAGCGCCGCCGCCGCGGCCAGGCCGAACAGGAGCGCCGAGCCGAGCCCGGGCCGCTCCAGGTACGAGATGTAGGCCAGCACCGCGGCCAGACAACACAGCGTCAGGGGCACCTCCGTCATCACCGACGACGTGAGTATCTGCGTCGGCGCCTGGAACAGGATCCACCAGACCACCGCCCCCGCCGCCAGCCAAGCCGAAGCCCCTCGGCGCACGAGCAGATACAGCAGTGTCGCCGTCGCCGCGCCCAGCAGAGCCATCAGCGTGAACACCGAGCCCCGGCCCGGACCGAACAGCAGAAACCAGCCGCCCAACGTGGCCGGAAACAGCGGCGGCCAATGGCCGATGGCCAACCGAGGGTAGCGGATGTAGTACTGCTCGGCGAAGCGTAGCGGGCTCGTGGGCGCTCCGTCGCGGATGTACTCCGACACCATCACGCCGGTCACATAATGCGCGGACTCGTCCGGGTGAAACCCGAACTCACGCTCCCACGCGCCGGTACGGTTTTGGACTGCAAATAGGACGAGCAGAGCGCCGAGGAACAGAGCCAGGATCTCGGCGGCGGCGACGGTGCGAGCGGGCCGGATCGCGGTTCCCGGGCGATTGATCCGGAACCCGTCGTTTGTCATCATCGTGGTTTCTACACCCGCTCCGACGCCGCCCAATTTTGGGCCTCAAAGTGTATCAAAGAAGCCAGATCGACTTGCTGCGCGAGCTCGCGATCGCGCAGTACAAGCTCAAAGACCAGAGTACCGTTTTCGGGTTCCTGTGGAGCTTCCTGCATCCCTTGGCGCTGCTGTTGGTGCTGTTTGTCTTCTTCAACGGCGGCTTCGGGGGACAGATCGAGCACTACCCGATTTACATGCTCTTGGGCCTGGTCCATTACACGCATTTCGCCAACACGACCGGGGCGGCCCTTCGCACGCTACGCGACATGCGGGAGCTGACGGCCGAGGCCGTATTTCCCAAGGAACTGCTGGTCTTCGCCAACGTCGTCTCCGGCAGCATCGAGTTCGTGATCTCCATGGCGATCTGCCTCGGGCTGGCGGCGGCGGCCGGCGTTCCCCCGTCAGCGGCTTGGCTGTGGGTTCTGCCCGCGATGGCGTTGCAACTCCTGCTGGCGGCCTGGGTCGGCTTGGGCCTCGCCAGCCTCTATCCGTTCGCCGGAGACATCGACCACATTTATCAGATCGTCCTGCGGATGCTCTTTTTCGGAACCCCCATCTTCTATGACTCGAAGTTTCTGGGCAACAGCCCACTGGCCCAGACGGCGCTCGAGATCAATCCGTTGGCGCAGATGATCGGGATCTCCCGCGACGCCGTTCTGCATGGCGAGCTTCGGCCCGGGGTTCTGGCGGTGTTCACCGCCGTCAACCTCGCCGGCGGAGTGGTGGCTTTGTGGCTGTTCAAGAAGCTCGAGCCGAGGTTCGCCGAAAATGTCTAGCGGACGCATTCTGGCGACGTCTCTGTCGAAGGAGTTCGTCGAGCGATCCGACTCGACGGTCCTGCAGCGGCTGGTGGGAGCCTTCGGAGTGCGCGGCTCGGGCAGGCAACGCCTGGCGGTCTGCGACGTGAGCTTCGAGGTCGGCCCGGGCGAGATCGTCGGGCTGATCGGCTACAACGGCGCCGGCAAGACGACGCTGCTCAAGACGCTGTCCGGGCTGTACGCGCCCACGGCCGGTTCCGTCGAGATCACCGGCCGCCTGGTCTTTCTGGCGGGCCTAGGCATCGGCATGATCCCGAACCTGTCCGTCAAGCAGAACGCCTACATCTACGGCACGATCTGCGGGCTGACCCGGCGACGCATCGAGCAAGTCTTCGACCAGGTGATCGAATGGGCCGAGCTGTCTTCCTACGTTTCGGCCCCCCTGCGCACGCTCTCGCAGGGCATGAAGGCGCGGCTCGCCTTCGCCGTGGCCCAGCACATCGAAGCCGACGTGATCCTATTGGACGAAGCGTTTGCCGCCGGCGACCGCCGCTTTCGCATCCGCAGCGACGATTTCTTCGAGCGGTCTCGCCGGCAGGGGCGGGCGATGATCGTCTCCACGCACAGTCTGGAGTTCGTCGAACGGACCTGCACGCGGGCTCTCTGGCTGCGCAAGGGAGAGATCGTGGCGGACGGCGCGCCGGAGCTCGTGCTTGCTCGCTACCTGGAGGAGCAGAACGGCTAAGCCTCGGCGCCGGCGGGCAACAGCTCGGCCAGCTCCGGAAAGGTCTCGGGAAAGCTCTCGCGGCGCATGCGGTCGAGCTCTCGAGTGCGCCGCCGGAACTCGCCGAGATGCGAAGAGGTGTCACGCGAATCCATGAAGTCGAGCGCCTCGCGAAACCGGGATCGCAGCACGTCTTCCGGTCCGGAAGAAGCCAGTTTTGCCATGCGGTCCTCGTAGAGCGCCCGCACGCGAGCCTTGAGCCGGGGAGACAGAGACGTCAGCGAGAGGTAGACGGGGTCCTGGATGGGGTTGAGGGCGATCTGGTCCGCCGCAACCAGCCCTTCCGCCAGAATCTCATCGCAGAAATCCGGCAGATGCAGGGCGTTCATCAACCCGATCGTGTAGTTGATCTGGAGCCCGGCGTGCGGCAGCTCCCGCCGAATGCGCCGACAGCTCTCCAGCACCCTCGACCACTTCATGCCCTTGCGGATGTACTCGCCCCGCGGGCCGGAGCCGTCGACGCTGGCCATGATGAAGACCTTCGAGAAGCGCTTCCACAGCTCGACGGCGTCCCAGTGACGATGAGTCCACTTGGTGGCGTTGGTGTTGTAGGTCAGGGCTACATCGGTCCGGCCCAGCGCCAGCAGCTTTTCCAGCGTATGGTAGGTCTCGTCCATCATCATCGGCTCGCCGCCGGCGAAGTGCATCTTCTCGGCGCGAGGCAGCAGCGGCTCGATCTGGGCCCAGAGCTCTTCCGGGTTCTTGCCGGGCCGCAGGATGCGGAAGTCCGCGGGCGCCGTGGCCGAGTCGTCCTGATACCAGGCCGTGCTGGAGTGCGACCCACAGCTCCGGCAACGGAGGTTGCAGAGGTTGGAGAAACGGATGTCGATGTAGACGATCCGATCGCTGTCGACGCTGCCGTCCGGGGCGGTATTCTCTACTTCTGGAACGTGGTCTGCAAATTCGCGGTTGAACACCTGCCGCAACGACGAGCCGCCGGCGTCGTCGAGGGCGTAGCAGCGGCGGCAGGCCGGATTCCGGACGCCGGCGAGCATGTCCAGCCGGAGCATCCGCATGGTCTCGGAATTGAACAGCTCGACGGCCGACTGCGTGTGCAGGGACCCCAGCGGGCTCGCCTCGTCAGCCACGCAACACGGCAGGGCCATGCCGTCGGTTCGCGCATGCAGGTGAATCCAGGGCAGGATGCACAGCGCTTGTTCCCGCGGGCCGGCGCGCAGCTCGCGAACCTTGCGGTGGAGCCGTTTGAGCCGCTGCAACAGAGGCGGGGGCAGAAAGCTCACCTAGAACAGAGCGTAGCACCGAAGCTCGCAAGGACCGCCCGCCGATGAGAGACGCTCCTTTGGTCTCCGCCGTCATCCCGGCCTGCCGTCGCCCCGCTGCCGCCGCCCGCGCCGTCCGCAGCGCGCTGGCGCAGTCCTGGTCCTCGCTGGAGGTAATTGTCGTGCCGGCTTGCCCGGACACGGACTTGGGCGGTGAACTCGCCTCGATCGCGGATCCACGCCTGCGCATTCTGGAGCCGCGGAGATTGGGCGCCTCGGAGGCCCGCAACCGCGGAGTGCGCGCCGCGGCGGGGCGCTGGGTGGCCTTCTTGGACGACGACGACGAATGGTCGCCCCGCAAGATCGAGCTGCAAGCGGCGGCGGCCGAGGCGTCGCCCCAGGCCCGCCCGGTAGTCTCCTGCCGGCTGCGCGCCCGCTGGAGTCAGGGGGAGCTGGTGTGGCCGCGGCGGGTTCCGGCGCCAGGCGAGGCGATCGGCGACTACCTGTTTCGGCGGCAGTCGCTGTTCGGCGGCGGGGGCCTGGTCCAGACTTCCACGCTGTTTGCTCCGCGCGAGCTGCTGCTGGAGCTGCCGTTCCGCGAGGATCTGCGGATCGCCGAAGACCTCGACTGGGTGCTGCGGGCGGAGCGGGCGGGCTCGCGCGTGGAGTTCGCCGGAACCGAGCCGCTGGCGCTGTGGGATATCGAGGACGACCGGCCCCGCTTGAGCTCCGCGCCCGGCGCCTGGCGCGAGGCGCTGGCCTGGATTCGCGACGAGCGGGAGCTGGTCAGCCCGGAGGCCTACGCCTCGTATTTGCTGACCTGGGTCAGCGCGGAAGCGGCCCGCGAGGGCGGCGGCTGGAAGTCTTGGCGGGAGCTGTGGCGGGAAGCGCGGCGCGGCGGGCGGCCGAGCTTGCTCGACGCGGCCGTCCACGCCGGCCACTTTCTGGCGCCGCCCAAGCTACTGCGGCGACTGGCGACCTGGGCCACGGGGCGCGGGCGCCAAACCGCCCGGTCGGCTAGCCTGGAAAAGCCGTGACGAAGCCCCTCGTCAGCATTGTGGTGCCGACTTACAATCGAGCCCGCCTGATCGGCCGGTCCTTGGCCAGCCTGCTGGTTCAGACGGAGCCCCGGTTCGAGGCGCTGGTCGTCGACGACGCTTCTCACGACGATACCGAGGCGGTGGTGCGGGCGATCGGCGACCCGCGCATCCCGCTACCTGCGTGTGGACCGGAACCGGGGCCCGGGGGGCTGCCGTAATGTCGGCGTCGGAGAGGCCCGCGCCGAGTTGCTGGCCTTCCAGGATTCCGATGACGAATGGGGGCCGCAGAAGCTCGAGCGCCAGCTCTGCTTGCTGGAGGCCCGCGGGCCGGACGTGGGCGTCGTCTACTGCGACATGCTGCGCGTCCGCGCCGACGGCGTCGGCGAGCCGCACCATAGCCCGCCGGTCCGGAAGGGCCGCTGGATCGACCCGGAGACGGGCTTCTACTCGCCCTACGGGCTGGGCATCCAGACCTGTCTGATCCGGCGCGTCGCCTACGAGCGGGCAGGCGGCTTCCGCGAGGAGCTCCGCTGCTTCGAGGATTTGGAGCTGTTCTTGCGGCTGTTGCTCGACTGGGAGTTCGCGCTGATCCCCGAAGCGTTGGTGCGCTACCACGAGACCGTCGGCGGCCAAACGACGAAGTGGCGCGAGGAGCTCAAGACGCGCCGCCGGATCGTCTGGGAGAGCCGCGCCTTGCTGCTGCGGGAATCCCCTTCGTTCTGGTTCCGCGAGGCGGCCCTGGTCGGCCTGCGAACGCTGCTCGGGCCCGGCGGCGGCCGACTTCCGGGCCGTCCCTTCGGCCCTCCCTTGCGGAAACCCGCCGAGGCATGACGCCGCCGCGCATCAGCGTTCTGACGCCGGCTCACAATGCCGCCGGGACCCTCGCCGAGGCCATCGAGTCGGTGCTGGCGCAGGCGCGCGAGGACTGGGAGCTGGTGATCGTGGACGACGGCTCGACCGACGGGACCGCCGAGGTCGCGGCAGGCTTCGCCGACGCCCGCATTCGGTTGTTTCGCCAGCCCCGCCAAGGCGTCTCGGCGGCCCGCAACCGGGCGTTCACGGAAAGCCGCGGCGAGCTGCTGGCGTTTCTGGATGCCGACGACCGCTTCGCCCCCAACAAGTTGGCCGTGCAGGCCGCCACGCTCGACCGCCGCCCGGAGGCCGGATCGGTCTACTGCGCCCATCGGCGGGTGGATTTGGCCGGAGACCCTTGGACGATGGCGGCGCCGCCCGAGGAGGTCGACTACAGGGACCTCCTGCTGGGGTTCCCCTTCAACCCCAGCGCGCAGATGATCCGAAGGGAGTGGCACGAGCGCAGCGGCGGGTTCCGGCCGGGTCTCGAGATCCACGAGGACCGCGACTACTGGCTGCGCTGCCACGAGGCCGGCTGCCGCTTCGTCCGCGCGCCGGGCGTGCTGGCCGACTACCGCCTCGGCCCTCCGCGGCGGCTCGCCGATCCGGCTGCCAAAGCGGAGCAGGCCCTGGGGGTGTTGCGTCGCGGCCTCGACACGGCGTCGGGACACCGTATGGCCCCGGCGGACACTGAGAAGGCGTTTTGTGAGATCTATCGGGAGTGGGCGTTCCAGTCCGCGCTCAGCGGCCGCGCGGATCAGGCGGCGGTCTACTTTGAGGAGCTCCGGCGGCGGACGCAGGGACTGACAGACGATCCCGCCGCGCGGGATGATTTCTTGCAGGCGGTCGTGGATTTGGGAGTTCGGACGAGGGGAGAACACGAACCGATCCTGCGGGCGATCTTCGCGGCCCTGCCGGACTCGTTGGCGACGTTGCGAGATTTCGAAGGTTGGGCGATCGGGTGCGGCGCCGTCCAGCAGGGGGCCAGGGAGCTGCTGTGGGGCCGGAGCGCGCCCGCCCGCGAGCGCTTCGCCTATGCGGCATCGCTGGGCGCGGGGCTGGATGAGCGGACCGCTCGGCTGCTGCGGCATCAGCTCCGGCAGTTCGCTGACGCCGTCTCGGAAGAGGCCTTGGACGACGTGCTGCACGATCTTCTGCCGGAGCTCACCGCGCTGGCGTCCCCCCGTGCCGCGGCGGACTTCCGGCGCTCGCTGCGCCCGTCCGGCGCGACCGGCTTCGCGCGGGGCGCCCTGGCGCGGCTGACGGGCTGGGCGCGAAGGGGCCGGCCGTGAAGGTCGCGTTCCTGCTCAACAAGTTTCCGCTCCTGTCGGAAACCTTCGTGCTGAACCAGATCACGGGCTTGATCGACCGTGGCTGCGCCGTCGATGTCTACGTGCGGGGCCGGGTGCGGGAGGAGAAGGTCCACGCCGATGTGGAGCGCTACGGCCTCTCCGCCGTCGATCTTCACCAGGATCGCCTCGCGCCCGACGAGAAGCTCGGTCTGCTGGCGCATACGCTGAAGACCGCTCTGTGGCGTGGCCGCTCCACTGGGCTACTCGGGGCCTGCTTGCGAAAAGTCCGCCCGGGCCGGGTCCACGACGCGCTGGTGGAGCTCTACCCGGCTGCCGCTCTGCTCGAGCGAGGTCCCTACTCGATCGTGCACGCCCACTACGGGATCAACGGCAACTGGGCGACCGCGCTACGGTCGCTGGGAGGCTCTCGAGCCAAGGTGGTGACGACCTTCCACGACGGCTTCGACCTTTCGGCGTATCTGGCGCTGCACGGGCGGGACGCCTATCGCCCGGTTTTCGAGCACGGCGACCTGATTCTGCCGATCAGCGAAGCCGTGCAGCGCCGGCTGCTCGACTTGGGCTGTCCCGCCTCGAAGCTCGCCGTGCACCGGGTGGGCGTGGATCTGCGGCGATTTCCCGCGCAGGCTCCGGCTCCGCGAACCGACGGAATCGTGCGAATCTGCTCTGTAGCGCGCCTGGTGGAGATGAAAGGTGTGGAACACGGTATCCGGGCAGTGGCGCGCCTACTGCGAGAGGGCGCGGCGGTGGAATACCGGATCGCCGGCGACGGTCCCTTGCAGGCCGAGCTGCGGGCCTTGATCAGCGAGTTGGGGGTAGAGGAGAAGGTGCGGCTGCTCGGTTGGCAGGAGATGCGGGAGGTCGAACGCCTGCTCGCCGAGAGCGACGTCTTTCTGGCGCCCAGCGTGACGGACGCACAGGGCTCGCAGGAAGGCATTCCCACCGTGCTGATGGAGGCCATGGCGAACCGCATGCCGGTCGTCTCGACGGCCTATAGCGGCATTCCCGAGCTGGTGCGCGACGGCGTTGACGGCTACCTGACGGCCGAGGCCGACGTGGAGGCGATCGCCGACCGTCTGCGGCGGCTGGCCGAAAGCCCGGCTCAACGGCGCGCGATGGGAGAGAAGGGGCGCGAGCAGGTGGAAGCCTTGCACGACATCGAACGACTCAACGACCGGCTGCTGGACCGCTACCGCGCGCTGGCGCGGGGAGAAAGCGGCCGATGAGCGTTGAAATGGCGGCTCCGCCTCCCATTGCTCCGTTTGAAGGCTCCGGACCGCGGCCGTTCTGGTCGGTGATGCTGCCGACCTACCGCCCAGACCCCGGCTACCTGGAGCAGACGCTCCGGAGCGTGCTCGAACAGGACCCCGGTCCGGAGGCGATGCAGATTCGCCTCATCGACGACGGCTCGCCGGAAGATCCGCGGCTCGAAAAGCTCGTCGAACGGCTGGCTCCGGGGCGCGTGGAGATCGAGCGGCGGGCTACCAACGCCGGTATGGCGGCCACCTGGAACGCCGGCGTCACGGCGGCCCGGGGGCATTGGGTCCATCTGCTGCACCAGGACGATCTGGTCCTGCCGGGGTTCTATGAACGTCTGCGGGCCGCGATCGAAGCCCATCCGGAGCTCGGCGCGGCCTATACACAGCAGGTGCTGATCGACGGAGAGGGCCGCCGTCGCCGCCTGATGTCGCACAATCCGGCCACGGAGCCGGGCGTCGTCGCGGATTGGCGGCGCTATGTGTTCGAGGAGCTAACGATCCAGACTCCTTCGATCGTGGTCCAACGAGAGGCCTATGAGCGGCTGGGCGGCTTCCGGCCCGAGATGCGCTACGCCTTGGACTGGGATATGTGGAAGCGGCTCGCCGCGGCCTACCCGATCTGGTTCGACCCAACGCCATTGGCCTGCTACCGCCGGCACAACGAGGGCGCCTCGATCGACTTCTTCGCCTCCGGAGAAAATATGGCGGAGGTGCGCCTGAGCATCGAGGCGGCCAAGGCCTACCTGCCGCCCGCTGAGGCCGAGGAGTCGGCCCGGGCTGCGATGTGCCACTATGCCGGCGACGCGGTGGACACGGCGCTCCATGGGCTCTTCACCATGCACAGCCCGCGGGTGGCGGCGGCCCAGCTGCGCGAGGCGCTCCGGTTCGGCGTGGGTTGGCGGATCGCTCCGCTGATCGCCGATCGTCTGGCCGACGGCATCAAGCGCTGGAGAGAAGATCGCCGGGCCGCGCCATGAAGGATGCGCCGGGCCGGAACGGGCTTGGACGCGTGCTATCTTGGACGGACCAGGGCCGAGCCCCGCGGCTCCCGACGACCGGCAGGAAACGTCCGACGGAAGACCGTCGAGGATCGCCATGGGCGAATTTTCGCAAGGCCTACCAGCTGTGAGGGCCGATTCGGGCCGCGAGGAGGCGGACTGCCTGCTCACTGTCGTCGTCCCGACCCGCAACCGGGGTGATCTGGCGGCGCGCACGGTCGCGTCGATCCTCGAGGGTTCCGAACGCCGGATTCGCCTGATCGTCGTCGATCAGAGCGACGCCCCCGATACCAAACGGGCGCTGGAGCCCTTTCAGGCCGACGCGCGTTTCCGTTACGTCAGCTCCAGCTCGGCGGGAATCTCCGCGGCGCGCAACGAAGGCGTGGCTTTGGCTCGGACGGCCCTGATCGCGCACACTGACGACGACTGCGAGGCTCGTCCTGACTGGTGCCGGCAAGTGATCGACGCCTTCGAGCGCTTCCCGCAGGCCGAGCTGCTGTTTGGAACCGTGGAGCCGGGCGAGCATTCGATGCCCGATCGTGGCTTCATCCCTTCGTACCTCGTGCACCAGGAACGGCTGATCGTCGGCCTGCGCCGGAAGACGGAGACCGAGGGCATCGGCGCCTGCATGGCGTACCGCCGCCGCTTGTGGGATGAGCTGGCGGGGTTCGACGAGTCGTTGGGCGTGGGGACGCCGTTGGGCTCGGCAGAGGACGTGGATTTTGCCGTCCGCACGCTGGCGGCCGGTCACGGGGTCCTGGAGACCCCCCAACCGCGCGTCGTGCACTACGGTTTTCGGACCTGGGAACAGGCCAATCCCCTGCTGCGGCGGTATCTCTACGGCATCGGCGCGGCCTGCGCCAAGCAGCTTCGCGTCCAGGGCGTCCCTTTCTTGGCGGTCTTGGCGCGGCTGGGCCTGCGCTGGGCCTTCGCCCAGCCAGTGGCGGACTTCGAACATCGTCCGAGTCGGCGGCTGCGGCTGTTCGCCTTTGCGCGCGGCTTCACGGCCGGCTTCCGGATGAAGATTCGCGGAGACTTCTTCACGCTCACCAGCGCGCCGCCCCGGCCGTCGCCGGGACCGGCTCCGACGTCTCCGCTGGAGACCGACTGTACCCCGAAATAGGCTTCCCGCCGCTCAGCGCGAGATCCAGATCGGCGAGCTCCAGGCCAACTGCTGGTCCGGGTCGCTTTGGCGTAAGCGCACGTAGTAGAACGATGCTTCTTCGCCCGGCGGCGTGTTGTCTTCGTACTCGAACTCGACCTGTTTCCGGTTGGGTTCGAGCGAGTAGACGACCTCGTTGTTCTTGATCAGATCGACGGTTGCGATGGGAGTCGTGCCGATCAGCCGGACCCGAAATCGTGCCGGGCCGGTGATCCTGGCGTCGTCGCCCATCAGTAGCTCGCGCTCGCCGTCGAGCAGGCGGAAGTCGACGATGATGTTGTCGGTGGCGGCGTAGGCGTGACGGGCCCGTATGGCGTCGAGCAGGCCTTGGCGGGTGTTGTCTTCCGACAGGACCATGGCGTAGGCGGCGTGGGTCCCCATGTGGTCGGAGCTGGCTTGCACCCCCAGCCGGTAGCCCTTGGCCCAGGCCTGCGAGACCATGCCGTCAGGACGATAGCCGCCGTGCTGGGTGCGCTTGTCGGCTGGGTCGGCGGAACGCCAGGCTCCCGCCGCCTCATAGCTGTTGCGGTCGCTCTGGTAGATCTCCACCAAGGGCTCGAGCTCCCCGCCCCAGTCGCGCCAGTCGGTCCCCATGTTGGTGCCGGTGGTGTGCGGCATGGAGATGCCGTTGTTGCGCCGGATGTAGGCGAACAGGCTGGACGATCCCAGCCGCAACCCGCCATAGGCGTCCATCTCGTTCATCTGGATGTCGAAGTCTTCCACGCCGCGCTGGGCGAAGATGATGTTGCGGTGGCCATTGGGGTAGGTCACCGACCGTTCGTACCCGAATAGCGGAGTGAAGCGCATGCCGACGTGATACAGATCGACCGCCTTCTGGGCGCGCCACCAGTCATAGGGGTGCTGGCCGCCCCAGGCGTGTTCGGTGACGGCGAGGTAGTCCAAGGCGGCGGCGTCGATGGCGTAGCGATAAACGTCCTCCAGTGAGCCGTCGTTGTAGCCGTCCCAGGACAGCTCCGTATGGCGGTGCATGTCGCCACGCCGGATGCGGTAGCGCTTGCCGCCGAGCTCGTACTCGTAAGCCCGGATCGCGGCGACGTCCGAGGCTTCGTCCGGGTGGACGGGCGGCGTCGAGAGCGGCCGGTCGAGAGGCGCGACCAGCCTCGGCTGGTCGACCTCGCCGGTTCGAGGCAGCTTCGCGGCGAAGACGTCCGGCAGCAGCGTCGAGAAGTCCCGAAAGTCGCGCCGGTCGCTGGGCCAAGCGGCGACGATGGTTCCGTTCGGACCCCGCGCGGCCCGCATGCGCTGGTCGTTCAGGCCGGTGGAATACGGAAGCAGCATCGGCTGGGACCAGCGTTCGCCGTCGAACCAGGACGCCTGGATCTCCCACAGGGCGTAGTGTGAAGGCACCCGCGGCGGCACGTTGATCTCGTAGTTCGTGCGGTGGCGATAGAAGCACCACAGGCGCCCGTCGCCGTCGACGGCCAGCTCGGGCAGCTCGTAGAAGTTGTTCGGGTCGTCGGGCAGGGCGTCGGCCAACTGCCGGGCCGGCTCCCGCAGGCGGCCGTTCTCCCAGACCGCCAGGTGGATCCGGCGGGACTGGTAGAGTCCTTCGCCGGGGACCGTGATGTCGCGCGGATAGCCGAAATCCTTGCCCCAGTTCGGCCCGGCCTCGTGCCAGGCGAACCAGACGCGGCCGGCCGGGTCGGCGACGGCCGAGACCTGCGCTTCGAAGCGAGCCGTCGCCGCCAGAGGAGTCTCCTGGGACCACTCGGCGCCCCGCAAGGAACGCATACGGACGTCATAGCCGTTGGGGCCGTACTGATCCCATGCCACGAACACCGCGCCGTCCGGCGTGACGGCCAGCGCCGGCTCCCAGCAGTTGTCGGCTTGCGGAGACGAGACGCGCTGTTCGGAGCTCCAGCCGTCGGCCGGGTCGTAGCGCTTGTAGTAGACGCCGGCGACGCCCTCGCGCCAGCCCTGCCACGCCAGATGCAACGAGCCGTCGGCCGCCGCGGCGAGCCGATGCTGGGCGTCGGGTTGCGAGGCCCGGGTGAGGCGCTCGATCCGCGACCAGCCCAGGCCGTCGAAGCTGCGACCGAACAGATCCCAGTTGTCGCTCGCGCGCTCGGACCAGACCACCCACAGCTTGCCCTCGCCGTCGAAGGCGGCAGCCGTGCGATAGACGTCCCGGCCCGGTCCGGCGACTTCATGGACCGTGTCGCCGCCGACCTGCTGTGCGAGCACGCGGTCGGTCTGGCCGTCCCAGGCCTGCCAAGCCACCCAGGCCGGGCCGCTCGCGCCGATCGCCACGGAAGGGTAGTCGTGATCGGCGCGCCTCTGTTCCGAACCACGCCGGGAATCCAGGGAGGGCCGGCCCGTCAGCGCCGGCGTCACCAGCCGCTCGACCTGCACGCGGCCGTCCAGATGGGCGCTCCGGTCGCCGACGGCGAAGTCCTCGGGCCGGAACGAGAAACGGCCCTGAGTGGTCACCAGATCGACTTGGGTGGCCGGCGAGGCCGCCAGAAAGAGCAGCAGGCGCGGCGCCAGGAGCCCGCCGTCGGTCACCGGTTGGAAGCGATCCTCGTACAGCGTTCGCGGCGGAACCTGATAGCCGGCTCGCGTGCGGGCTTCCCAGCGGCGCCGAGGGTGCACCAGATCGCCGTAGCTCAGCTCATAGCCCGTCAGACGTACGAGCTCGCCTTGTCGCACCGAGACCGAACCGTCCCAAACCGTTTCCTCTCGGTCTCCTACCCCCAATGTGACCAAGAACAGGGCGTCGGCCCCGGCGGGAGGATCGAGCGAGGTGGTTAGAGTGACGCTTTGTGCTGCGGCGATCCCGTTCAGCAGAAAGGTGAGGGAGACGAGGGTCAGCAGACGCATCGAGGGCTCCGGCGGCAAGTGTTCCACAAGGTACCGCACTCGCCGCCGGGCGGGCCGCCGCGCAGATTAGGCGGCCAGGCGGATCAGCAGAATGGCCGTTGCGATGGCGGCGGCTGGGGGATCGATGTGGCTGTCCCCGCCGTTGAGCAGCAGCCGCGCCGCCGCTTCGCCCAGAAAGGCGCCGAGGATTCCGGCCAAGCCGCCGGCGATCAGGCAATCGAACGACAGCGCCGCGGCGGCGGCCGGCAGCGCGATGTGGTGCGTCACCGGCATCTTGGCTCCGCCGTAGAGGAAGGTCAGCGAGGCGGCGGTCAGGCCGAAACCCACGACCGCGCCGCCGCCCTCCGCGCCCATCGCCAGCGCCGCCCAAGCCGACGGCAGCCCCATGCCCAGGCCGGCCAGAACCAACAGGGCGGGCTTGCGCTGCCAGGGCAGCCAGACGTCTTCGTCCGTGGCGGCAAAGCGTGCGGCGAAGAGCCCCCGGCGCCCGAAGGCCAGACGCGCCAGCACGGCTGAGACCACCACCGTGAGCGCGATCGTGTCCGTCCAGTCGCGCAGCCCCATAGCGCCCCAGCCGGCTTCGAACAGCGCTCCGAAGGCGCCGAACGCACCGCCGACCGCCAGCACGTCAGCGCGCTCCAGCCCCATCAGCGAGGCCGAGACGTCGCGGCCGGTGGGCAGCAGGCCGCGACGGGCGGCGTAGGCGGCCGCTCCCACGCCGCCGCCGAAGGCGATATGCGGCCCGAGAAACGGCCCGAAGGCGACCTGATCGAGCACGACCGCGCCGCCGCCGGAGGCCTGGATCGCCGCTCCGACCAGGGTCGCGAAGCCGCACAGAATGAATGCCGGCAAAGCGCCGATCGAGGCCCCGAAGACGCCGCCGCCAAACGCAGCAAGCAGCAGGTAAGGGTCCAAATCCATCGCGGTCAGGAGCTCAGCGGGAGGAAGTACTGCGTCCCGTGGACCGGACGACTCAGCTCCTGGAGCAGCTCTTCGAGATCCTTGCGGTTGTGCACGAAGTCCACCTTGGTGGTGTCGACCACCAGCACGTCGGCGGCCTTGTAGTGCGCGAAGAAGTGATCGTAGGCGCGCACGGCCTCCTGCAGGTAGCTCATCGCGATCTTCGACTCCGACGGCACGGCCTTGCGCGCGATCCGCTCCTTGAGCACCTCTGGCGTCGCCTTGAGATAGATCACCAGATCCGGCGTGGCGATGCGCTCCTTGAAGTGCTGGTAGTAGAGGTCGTAGATGGAGACCTCTTCGTCGGTGAGGTTCAAGTAGGCGAAGAGCTTGTCCTTCTCGAACAAGTAGTCGGCGACGATCGGCGTATGGGAGGTGTCGAGCTTGGATTCGCTGAGCTGACGATAGCGCTCGAGCAGGAACCACATCTGGGCGCGAAACCCGGCGCCGGGAGCGCCCTTGTAGAACTCTTCGAGAAAGGGATTGCGCTCGGTGTCCAGCACCGTTCGCGCATGGATTCTTTCAGCCAAGGCCTGCGCCAGGCTGGACTTACCGACCCGCAGCGGGCCTTCGATCGCGATGTAGCGGGCAGCGGTCACATCCGGTCCTCAACTTCCCCAGTGTCTCAATAGTTGAGATCAAACTGCCCGCCTCCGCGCGGGGGACGGATCTTGAAGTGCTCGAAGGCGAGCATCGTCCCCACCCGGCCTCGCGGCGTACGGTCCAGAAATCCGAGCTGCATCAGGTACGGCTCGTAGACCTCCTCGATGGTCGTGGCGTCTTCGCCCACGCTGGCGGCGATCGTGTTCAGCCCGACCGGGCCGCCGCCGTACTTGCCGAGGATGGTGCTCATCAGCTTTCGGTCGACCTCGTCGAGGCCGTGCGGGTCGACCTCCAGCAGGTCGAGCGCCGTGCGGGCGACGGCAATGTCGATGCGGCCGTCGCCGCGCACCTGCGAATAGTCTCGAACCCGGCGCAGCAGGCGGTTGGCGATGCGCGGCGTGCCGCGGCTGCGGCGGGCGATCTCCGCCGACCCGGCGTCGTCGATCTCGACCTCGAGCAGCCCTGCGGACCGGAACACGATCCGTTGCAGGTCAGCGATTTCGTACGGATTTAGCCGCAACGTCAGGCCGAAGCGGCCGCGCAGGGGCGCGCTGATGAGGCCGGCTCGGGTCGTCGCGCCGATCGCCGTGAACCCGGGCAGCGGAATCGAATGCGTCCGCGCGCCGGGGCCGGAGCCGATCAGCACGTCCACCCGAAAGTCCTCGAGCGCCGAGTACAGCATCTCCTCCACGTCCGGCAGCAGGCGGTGGATCTCGTCGATGAAGAAGACCTGCCGGTCCCGCATCGCCGTCAGCGCGCCGGTCAGGTCGAGCTTCTTCTGCAACACCGGCCCGGAGGTGTAGTCGATGGCCGCGCCGAGCTCTTGCGCGATGATCGCCGCCAGCGTGGTCTTGCCCAGGCCGGGCGGGCCGTACAGCAGCACGTGGTCGAGCGCTTCGCCGCGCTGCGTGGCGGCCTCGATGGCGATCGAGAGGATCTCCTTGAGCTTGGTCTGGCCGATGAAGTCGGTCAGCGACTGCGGGCGCAGCGAGAGATCGAATTGCCGATCTTCCTCGAACGGTCCCGGCGCCACCATGCGGTCATCGGACATAGGAAACTATGAGCGAACCAGCTCCAAGGCCATCCGGAACAGCGGCTCGAATTCCGCCGGCGCGCCCTTCCGCCGTGCCAAATCCACCGCCTTGTCCGCCGCCGCGGGCGTGCAACCGAGGTTGATCAGCGCCGAGACGACTTCCTTGTCGATGGCCCCTCCCGGGGTGCCGGCCGCCTTCTCGGGCGCCTCCAGAGCCCCCAGCTTTTCGCGCAACTCCAGGATAATCCTTTCGCCTGTCTTTCGCCCAATGCCGGGGATGCGTTGCAGCCTCTGGCCGTCTCCGGCGCGGATGGCGTCGAGCAGTTCCGGCGCAGGCAGGCCCGACAGAATCGTGACCGCCAGTCGCGGCCCCACGCCGTTCACGGTGATCAGGTGCTCGAACAGCTTCCGGTCGGTCTCCTCCAAGAAGCCGAACAGCGCCAGCACATCCTCGCGGACGTGCGTGTAGGTGAACAGGCGCACCTCCTTGCCGAGGTCAGGCAAGTGCGGGAAAGCGGAGATCGGGATGGTGAGCCCATAGCCCACGCCTCCGACATCGACCACGGCGTAGTCGGTTCGCTTTTCGAGCAGGATTCCGCGAAGACGGGAGATCATGGGGCGAAAGCGGTATTCTACCGCGCCGGCTGGCCCGCGCCCGGTCGAAGACGCCGGCGCCCTAGGCGGCTAGGGCTTTCTCCACCAGAGCCAGCAGGTTCGGCGGCAGCGTCAGCCCCAGGGCGGCTTGATGCCCGCGGTCGCTCATTTTGACCCAGGTTCGCCGCAGGATGAAGACCAGCTTGTCCTCGGGGTGCTTGGCGGCGAACTCGGCGAAGTAGCTTTCGAGGAAGACCAGGCAGATCACGTCCTCCAGGGTTTGGCACTCGGGGTCGGTCTTGAGGTTCTTCTTCTTCAGCAGCGACTCGACGCGTGCGATCGTTTCGTCGTCGTAGCCCACGCCTTGCAGGATCTCGGCGGTCGTGCGGGCGTGAAAGTCCGCCAGCTCGGTGCGCCAGCGCTTGTAGCCGGCGCGGTCCATCGGGTAGTTTTCGCGGGGGGAGGTCCAGCGCTCGATGTGCTGGGCTCGGGCGGCCAGCCGCAGGGCCTCGGAGGCTTCGGGCTCGAGCTTCGCGAGCCAAGCCGTCATCCGCTCGGAGTACGGCAGCTCCTTGCCGAACGGGTCCCGCCGATTGTAGTCGTCAATGCGCTCGACAGCGCGCTGGAAGCGGTCGCTCATCCCGCTCCTATTGTCCGCCTTCCAGCCACGCCGCGATGCCGGGATGCAGCACGGCCTGCATCTCGGGCGTGTCGACATTCTCCGGGGTGATCAGGTAGGCGCCGGAGTCGATCTGGCGGTCCGGCGTCCGTCCGGCCAACTGCTCGCCGACGGCTTTGGTCGCCAGGTAGCCCATCTTGAAGGGGTCCTGCACGACGATCGAGTCGATCTTGCCGGCCTTCATCGCCGCCAGGAGCTCCTCGGAGGCGTCGAAACCCACCACCTTCACATTGGCGCCCCGCTGTTGCACGGCGCGGACCGTGCCGTCCGTGGAGGATTCGTTGTCGGCAAAGAGTCCCGCCAGGTCCGGGTGCGCCGTCATCAGATTCTCGGCCTCGGCCAAGGCCTTGGCGCGGTCGGCCATGTTGAAGCGCACACCGAGCACTTCGATGCCGCCGAAGGATTCCTTCATCTCATCGAGAAAGCCCTGCTCCCGCTGCATCGTCGAGGCCGAACCGGGCATGAAGCCGATGACGCCGACCTTGCCCTTGCCCTGCAGGATCTCGCCCATGCGGCGGGCGCCCATGCGGCCGGCTTGGTAGTTGTCGGTGGCGACGAAGCTGAGGATCTTGTCCGTCTTGATGCCCGAGTCGAAGATGGAAACCGGAATCCCCTGCCCGGAAGCCCGCTCGACGACGCCCACCAGCGCCTCTTCGTCGACCGGGGCCAGCACGATCCCCTGCACGCGGCGCGCGATGAGGTTCTCGACGATGGCGATCTGGCGGCTGGCGTCGATCTCGAGCTGCGGAGCGTTCCACAGGATCTCCATGCCGTACTCGGAGCCAGCCTTGCGCGCGCCGGCGTGAATCGTCTGCCAGAAGATGTGATTGGTCCCCTTGGGGACGACGCCGACCACGGGCCGGCCGTCCCCAGGCTTCCCGCAGCCCACCCACGCGGCGGAGAAGGCGGACAGGCTCAGGAACTCGCGGCGGCTCGGCATGCACGAAGAGTGTCGCACAACCGGACACGGCCTCCCGACGGCGCCATGATGAGTGGATGGCGACTCCCATTTACACCGTCGACGCCTTCGCCGAGCGGCCTTTTCAGGGCAACCCGGCGGCCGTCTGCCTGTTGGACAAGGGGGCAGAAGCCTCCTGGATGCAGGCGCTTGCCGCTGAGATGAATCTCTCCGAGACGGCCTTTCTGGTTCCTTCGGGCGAGGCATTCGGCCTACGCTGGTTCACTCCGGCCGTCGAGGTCGACCTGTGCGGCCATGCCACCCTGGCTTCGGCGCACGTGTTGTGGGAGAGCGGCCGGCTGGCGTCGGACCGTCCGGCGCTGTTCGACACGCGCAGCGGGCGGCTGACCTGCACCCGCCGCGGCGACTGGATCGAGATGGATTTCCCGGCCTCCCCGCCCCGCCCGGAGGCGGCTCCGGAGGAACTGCTGACGGCGCTGGGCGCCCAGGCCGTTTGGACCGGCAAGACGCGCTTCGACTACTTTCTCGAGCTGGAATCGGAACAGGCCGTCCGCGAGCTGGCTCCGGATTTCCGCGCCCTGTCGCGGCAGCCGGTTCGCGGCGTAATGGTGACAGCCCCCGGCGCAGCGCCGTATGATTTCGTCTCACGATTCTTCGCGCCCGGCTCGGGCATCGACGAGGACCCCGTGACCGGCTCGGCCCACTGTGCGCTGGCGCCCTACTGGACGGGGAAGCTCGGCAAGGCTGAAATGCTGGGATTCCAGGCCTCGGCGCGCGGCGGCGCCGTGCGGGTGCGGCCAGAGGGGGACCGCGTGGTGCTGGCCGGCCGCGCCATGACGGTGGTGCAGGGCGAGTTGCGGACGCCGCCCTCGTAATCCTCTATGCTGTGGGGGCCCATGGCGCGCATACACCCCTTCCAGGCCGTTCGCTACACCGCCCGAGCCGGCGATGCGTCCGCGCTGGTCACCCAGCCGTACGACAAGATTCCCGATGAGCTGCGCGAGCGCTATCTGGCCGCCAGCCCGTACAACTTCGTCCGGCTGATCAAGGGCATGGCCGAGCCGGGCGACGACGACGGCGACAACGTCTACACCCGGGCGGCCGCCCTGCTGGAGCAGTGGTTGGCCGAGGGAATCCTTGCAGCAGACCCCTCGCCGGCGCTGTACCCGTACTTCCAGGAGTTCGCCCATCCCGATACCGGCGACCGGCTGGTTCGCAAGGCCTTCGTCTGCCTACTGGATCTAGAAGACTACGACCGGCGCGTGGTCCATCGTCATGAGCTGACGCATCGCGGGCCGAAGGTCGATCGGCTGCGGCTCACCGAGGCGACCCGCGCCTACTTTGGGCAGTTATTCTTCCTCTACGACGAGCCGGAGGCGACTGTGGACGCCTTGCTCGACCAGGCCGCCGCCGGCCCCCCGCTGATGCAGGCCGAAGAGGAAGGAGTGACCCACACGCTCTGGCGCATTGACGACCCCTTGGTGATTGAAACCGTCCAGCGGGCGATCGCCGAGCGCAAGCTGCTGATCGCCGACGGGCACCACCGCTACGAGACCGCGCTGGCCTACCGCGACGCTCACCCCGAGGAGCCCGGCGGCGCGCGCGTGATGGTGAGCCTGGTGAATCTCCGCTCGCCGGGCCTGGTGGTGCTGGCCACGCACCGCCCGCTCGAAGGGCTGGATGGCTTGCGGCTGGAGGATCTGCTCGAGCGGGCGGGCCGCCGCTTCGACGTCGAGCGCTTGGAGTCCGCCGAGGTCCTGCGGGAGCGGCTCGACGACGCGCCGCCGGAGCCTGCCGCCATCGGCATGGTCTTTCACGGCGAGCCCGGCGCTTGGCTGTTCACGGCTCGGCCCGACGATCTGGCGCCTCTGTTGGCCGACCAGAGCCCAGCCCAACGCAAGTTGGATGTGGTCGCCCTGCACCAGGCTCTGCTGGGCGACGCTCTGGGAATCACGGAAGAGGACGTGCGGGAGCTCAAGGGAATCAGCTATATCCGGGGCTTCCAACAGGCTGTGGACGCCGTGCGGACCGGCGGCAAGCAGGTGGCGTTCCTGCTGCGGCCCGTGGATGCGGCGGAAGTGGCCGAGATCGCCTTTGCGGGCGGCGTGATGCCGCAGAAGTCGACCGACTTCTACCCCAAGCTGCTGTCGGGGTTTGCTACATACCGCTTCGGATCGACCAGATCCAAAGCGCCCAGAGCAGAAAGATCGCAGTGAAGCCGCCGAAGAGCAGCATCTTCCAGTGGCGGTCGCCCTTCGAGCCGACCCGCCCGCGCTGACGCAACAAGGCCGGCTGGAACTTGCGCATCTCGGGCGGCAGGTCCGGCACGCCGCGCAGGATCTGGTCGTAGGCTTCCTGGTTGGCGATGAGGATGGTCTGCGAGCGGGGCCCGGCGATGGTCTCGCGAACCTGTTCCCGAAGGCCGCCGGGGATCTCGTCGAGCGAGCGGTAGACCCGGTCGCTGTCGCCCGTGGCGACTCGCACCGAAGACGTCTTGACGACCCACCTCATGACACCTTCTCCTTCCGCGCCAACGCCCGAGCTCCCACGGTGGTCGCCGGGTCGGCCTGACGCGCAAACGCGGCCACGACTTCGATGAAGCCCAAGGCGGCCCGCGACAGAGCCTTGTCCTTACGATATACCAGCCCAATCGTGCGGATCATCGGCAAAGGGTCCAGCCGAAGCGCGACCAAACGACCGTGGCGGATCTCATCCTGGGCGTGCGTCACCGCCATGAAGCCCACGCCGAGCCCGGCCATGATGAACTGCTTGAGCATCTCGCTCGAGTCCAGCTCCATCGAGATCGTCAGCTCGTCCTCATAGTCTTCGAGGTACTCGTTGATGCGGGTCCGCGTGCGCCCCAGCTTGGGCAGCAGCAGCGGGTGCTTGGCGATCTGCTCGGCGTTGACCGAGGCGCGCCCGGCCAGAGGATGCCCGGCCGGCGCCAGCAGGCGGATCTCGTCCGAGTGCACCTGCACAACCTCGACGCGCTTCTCTTGGACCGGAAGCTGGGTGATGCCGAAGTCCACCGAGTTATCCAGTACCGATTGAACCGCCTTGGAGGCGTGCGAGCGGACGACTTGGAGCTGTACGGCGGGAAAGCGCTGCTTGTAGTCGGCGAACACCTGCGGCAAGACGTTCACGCAGGTGGCCTCGTTGGCGGCGATCGTCAGCTCGCCGCGCGGTACGCGCTCGAGCTCGCGAATCTCGTCGAAGCCTTGCTTCTTGATCTCCAGGATCTGACGGGCGTAGTCGGCGAAGATCTTGCCGGCGATCGTGAGGGAGATACGGCTGCCGAAGCGCTCGAAAAGCTGAGCCCCTAGCTCTTGCTCCATCTGGCGGATCTGCGCCGAGATGGCCGGTTGCGTCCGGAAACACGTCTGCGCCGCCTTGGAAAAGCTCTTTAGGC
This sequence comes from Acidobacteriota bacterium, assembly GCA_016125275.1. Lineage (GTDB taxonomy): Bacteria > Acidobacteriota > Terriglobia > Bryobacterales > UBA6623 > RI-231. The sequence continues at coordinate 314,900 of WGMB01000010.1, forward strand.
GCACGATCTCCAAGAACGTATGGAGCTGATCGAAATCCACAGCCTTATCGACGAAGACAAGCTTTTTGCGGGCCAAGCGCCGCCCAACTCGGCGCCGAGACCCCGACAGACTTCGATACTATACCACCGCTCTCGCCCGAATCGCGAAAGCCGGACGGGGTGCAAATTGCTATCATCTAAGGTTTCCCCCGGTGAAATACGATGGCTACGACGAAAACGGTCCGGGCCGGCGTGCTCGGATTCAGCGGCTACAGCGGCGCTGAGCTGGTCCGCTTGCTGCGGCGTCACCCCCAATCGATCCCCGTGCTCCTCGAGCACCGAGCTACCAGCGAAGACGAGCGGGCCCCCTGGGAAGATGGCCTGGAGCGCGTCTCCTTCACGAGCGCAGGCTTGGCGGCCGCGCCGGTCGACGTCGTGTTTACGGCCACTTCGGCCGAGGTCGCCCTGGAGGCTGTGCCGTTGGCCCTCGAAGCGGGCGCCAAGGCCGTCGACATCAGCGGCGCCCACCGCTTGCGGACGGCTGAGACCCAGAAGCGCTGGTACGGCTTTGACCACCCGCGGCCGGACCTGCTGGCCGAGGCGTCCTACGGGTTGCCCGAGTTCTATCGAGAGCAGATCCGCGGCGCTCGGCTGGTGGCGAACCCGGGCTGCTACCCCACGGCCGCGAACCTGTCGATCGAGCCCCTGGCCGCCGCCGAGGTGCTGGACCGCTCGTTCGGCATCGTCTGCGACGCCAAGTCGGGCGTCAGCGGAGCCGGCCGCAAGCCGTCTGCCAAGACGCATTTCAGCCAAGTGACCGAGAACTTCTCGGCCTACGGCGCGCTGTTCCATCGCCACACGCCGGAGGTGATGCAGAACTCCGGCCTCAGCGAGGGCGAGCTGTTCTTCACGGCGCAGTTGCTGCCTCTGCACCGCGGCATTCTGGAGACGATCTATCTGCGCACGGTCAACCCGATGACGACCGATGACGTGGTTGCCGTGCTGGAGGCGCGCTATGCCGACGAGCCTTTCGTGCGCGTATTGCCGGGCGGCGAGCTGCCCGACCTGCACAGCGTGCAGTACACGAACCTGTGCAAGATCGGCGTGCGGGCCGACGCGGCGACGCGGCGCGTGATGCTCGTTTCGGTCATTGACAACCTGATCAAGGGCGCCGCCGGCCAAGCCTTGCAGAACATGAACCTGCTGTTCGGCCTCGACGAAACGATGGGCTTGTTGAACGCCGCCGATGGAGAACGGCCGTGAAGCTGCTGGTGAAGTTGGGCGGAACTCTGCTCGAAGCCGAGGCGACGCGCAAGGGGCTGGCGCTCCAGGCCGCGGCGTTGGTGAAGGCCGGGCATCAGGTCGTGATCGTGCACGGCGGCGGCAAGCGGCTGAGCCGCTACTTGCAGGAGCAGGGCGTGGCCAGCGAATTTCGCAATGGGCTGCGCGTGACTCCTCCAGATATTCTCGACGCCGTGCTGCGCATTTACGCCGGCTCGGTCAACCATCACTTGGTTTCCGAGCTGCAAGCGGCGGGCGCGTTAGCGGTTGGATTATCGGGAATTGATGCCGGTTTGACCGAGGCCGTTCAACTCGACCCGGCGCTGGGAGCGGTGGGCAAAGTCGAGCGCGTCAACGCGGGCTTGCTCGACCGCCTGACTGAGACCGGCTATTTGCCGACCGTGGCCTGCATTGCGGGAGGTGCCGACGGTGCGATCTACAACGTCAACGCTGATGAGATGGCTTCGGCCATCGGAGCGGGTTTTCGCGCCGACCGGCTGATCTTTTTGACGGATGTGGGCGGCGTGCTCGACGGTGACGGAAAGCGCGTGGAACGGATGACCGTGGCCGACGCCGATGCGTTGATCGCCTCCGGCGTGGCCCATGGCGGCATGGAGGCCAAGCTACGGGCGGCTTCTCGGGCCGTGCAAGGCGGCGCCGGCGAGGTTCGTATCGCCGCCGGGTCTGATGCGGACATCCTTCCTCGCATATTGGACGGCGAACCGTTGGGCACGTCCTTTGTTGCGGGCTGAATACTGCGCCTTTCTTCGCTTTAATAAGAATGGCCGTAAATAAACCATAAAGCCTTCGGCAAACTACTGATCTTCTAAAACGCGCTTCGTATACTTCTTTTCGAAACGGAGCGGTCGTCGTTTTCGGCCGTGCGTTGTCGGGGGGAACCGAACGTTGCGAACTCAAGTAGTCGAGGTCAATGACGCGGTCGGTAAGCTTTTGGGCGCGCCGATCTTCCATCCATCCGGAAAGAAGCTTCTTGCGAAAGGGCACCAAGTCTGCGAGGACGATATTCGTCTGCTCAGCTCGGAGGGACACCTTCGGGTCAGCGTGGCGGTCCTCGAAGAAGGCGAGGTGCCCGAGGAAGAGGCGGCGCTCCAAATTGCGCAGGAATCCGCCCGGGGTTCTCTCGAAATTCGGATGGCGGCCGGCGGGCGCGTCAATCTTCACACCACCGAGCCGAGCTGCATTCTCGTCAAAGACGAAGAATTGCGCCGACTCAACCGCTCGTCGACGGTGACAGCGGCTACGCTGCCGAGCCTCAGCTACGCCGTGGCGGGCCAGCGTATCGGAGCCGTCAAGACCGTACCGTTCGGCGTGCCGATGCGGCGCTTCCAGGAAGCGCTGTCCATCGCGCAGAAGGCTGCTCCGTTGATCGAGGCTCGTCCGATCCGGAACCCGACCGTCGCCACCTTGTACTGCGATCCGCTACGCGGCGAGAGGGCCCGGAACCTCTTCGAGGGCATCATGCGGACGCGTCTGGACCGCTTTGGAACCAGCGCCTCGTTCGTGCTGTCGTCGATCGAGGAAGAAGAGATGCTGGCTCGCAATCTGCAGCACCTGCTGCGGGCCAAGCCGACTCTGGTACTGGTGGCCTCCACCACGTCCCCGGCTGGTCCTGAGGACGCAGTGGGTCGCGCCATGCGGCGCGTCGGTTGCCGTATCGAGAACTTCCTGGCTCCGGTCGAGCCCGGCAACCTGCTGTTGCTGGCCTACGCCGACGGGATTCCGGTGGTGGCCGCGCCGGGCTGCTTCCGGTCGCCGCGTCCCAACGTGGTGGACCTGATTCTGCCCCCGTTGTTGGCGCGCTACCCGCTGACCGCGCACGAGATCTCGGGCTTGGGCCACGGAGGTCTTCTCCAATAGGTGTGCTTACAGTGTCGCTGGGGCGTTCGCTCCGGCGCCGGCGTCGGGAATTTCTCTCTCCCCTTCCTCATTCCCGACGCCGTCTTTCTTTTCCGCCTCGGCTTCCGCCGTGGACGACGTGTCCCAAAACAAGGCGATCCTCTCCCGCTTGAAGGTCGAAAACCCGGAGCGCTCGAAGAACTGCGGCGAACTGGTGACGGCCATCACCTGCGTCACGCCACGTTCGGCGGCCCGGAGCTGGCAGGCCTCGACGAGCCTCCGGCCGACGCCCGCGTGCCGGTGATCGGGATCGACGGCCAGACTACGGATCTCCGCCAAGCGCCGGGAGTAGATCTGCAAGGCGGCGCAGCCGATGATGCGGCCGTCGAGATCGGCGACGAAAAATGACGGCGTCCGCGGCAGATCGGTCTGCATCAGCAGTTGGGGATACTTTGCGATCAGCCGCCGGATGGCGCGCATCTCGCCGCGCTCGGCCGGTCGAATCACGGGCGCCATGCGCCCATTGTGCCATGAGGCCGGGGCCGAGATTCGCGCGTTACTTGCCGCCGAAGCGAATGCTCAGGCCCGCCACGACCGTGCGGCCGTAGCCCGGGGTGCCGTGGATTCGCTCGGTCGGCGCCTGCCCGGGCAGTTGCGACTCGAAGTAGTTCTGCATCTCCCAGTAGCTGCGGCCCAGCAGGTTGTCGACCGCCAAGTTGAAGTCCACGTTGGCGGCCAGCCGGCGCGTCAATGCGAAGTCGAACACCGTGTGGCCCGCGGCTCGGATCGTGGGGTCCGCGTCGTCGAGCCGGTAGCGGTTGATGGCGCGCACTCGCAGCGAGCCGCTCCAGCCGCGCCACCCGCTCAACGTCAGCGCTGCGTTGGAGACGAAGTGCGGCGCGGTGGAGACATAGAGGCGCGGTTCGGTGTTGCGGTAATACGCGTTGAGCACCTTGGTGATGCCGCCGTTGACGGACAGGTGGTGCGTGATCGCGAACGAAGCCTTCGTCTCGTAGCCGTACGACGTGCTCGGATCGGAGAGCTCGATGGTGCCGTCGTCGGGAATGTAGACCAACTGGTTCGAGCTCTTGATCAAGAAGTAGTCCGCCAGCATGGAGAAGCGCTGGCCGATGTTGTGCTGAACGCCCCATTGCAGAAAGTCGGTGGTGTTGATGTGCGGGCTCTCGGGCCGCCGGACCACGCCGCGGGCGTCGAGCGAGGAGATGCCTCGGCCGTAGTTGAAGAAGCCGCGCAGTGGCAGCGAGCCGAACGGCCGCACCGCCACCGAAGCCTTCGGTTGCGGCTTGGCGGCGGTCTCGACGCCGCTGTACTGGGGCTCCAGCCGGTCGGTGATGGCATAGCGGAACACGTCCCAGCGCAGCCCGCCGGTCAGCTCCACGCGACCGTTCCAGACGTCGATCTGCTCCTGGATGTAGCCGCCGCCGTTGGTTACCGCCGCGTGGGCGGAGGTGGTGAGCGAGATCGGGTCGCGCAGCACGCTCTGGCGGAGCTCGACCAGATTCTGGCTGCTCAGCACCGATCCGCCGACGGTGAGGATGCCGGAGTGGCCCTTGAAGAAGTGCGGTCGCAGGTACTGTGCGTTGCCGCCCTGGCTCAGGCGCGAATCGTGCTGCTGGATTCCGTCGCCCCGCACCGGGTCGTTTAGGTAGAAGGTGAAGTTGGAATAGAGGTCGAACAGGGAGCGCTCCACGAAGCCGTCGAGCTTGAGCACCGCGCCGGCCTCCAGGTCACGGCGAAAGTAGCCACCGATGCGCCCTTGCCGGATGTTGCCGCCATCGCCCTGCCCGATCGCGCCATAGCGGTCGAGGCGTCCGGCGGCCACCTCATCCAGCGGGACCTGCCCGGAGGACTGAAAGTCGTTCGTGCCCCCGTTCCACTTGAAGCCAAAGCGCTGCTTCTTGCCCAGCAGCCACGCATAGTTGCCCGAGACGTTGTGACGGTTGTAATTGAGCGGGCGCAGGAAGGGCCCGTCCGAATGGGAGCCCTCATAGGCGAAAAGGGCGTCGCGACGGTCGACGTTGGGGCTCCAGGACAGGAACCCGCGGGCCGTCTCGAAGCTGCCGCCCTGCAGCCGAGCCGTCCAGACGTCGGGCATGCTCTCCTTGAGCCGGATCTGGACCACGCCCAGCCCGGAGAAGTCGCCATGCTCGGCCGAAAAAGGCCCGTTGATCAGCGTTACTTCGTCGACCAGCTCCGGGCTCAGGCTCTTGAGCGAGCCGAGATAGCCTTGGCCGTGGCCTTGTGTCGCGTGGTTCTGAGCCACGTTGTCCACCGTCACCCGCAAGCCGCCGTTGACGCCGCCGTGGTCGAGGTTGAAGCCGAATCGGCGGATCTCGAGGGATTTGCCGCCGCCTTCGTGCTGCCCGGCATTGATACCCCCGTCGAGCAGGTGAAACAGTTGGTCGTCCCGGGTGAACAGCGTTTTGTTGAAGACTTCCGCATTCCGCAGATCGATGCGGGGCCCCAGCGGCGTCGCCGAAATCGTTATGCTCTCGTGCAGCGGTTCGAGCAGATCCGCGGGGGTGTGTTGGTCCCCCGCGGTCTGTGCTGCGGCAACCGGCGCCAGGGTCAGGATCAATAGCAGGGAGCGCATGAAGTGGCCCATAGTAACACGTAGTACGAATACGTGCTACGTATGCATCAACCTTTTTTGTGGTGCAGGGCCCGGCGCGTCTCGGCCGCGACCGGGCTGGTCGGGTTGGCCTCGAGGGACTCGCGGAAGAGTCTCTCGGCAGCCGGCTCATTGCCGACGGCTCGAGCAATGATCCCGGCGCGATAGAGCATTTTGGAATCGCGGACTCCCACCGCAATGGCGGTCTCCATCTGCTTCCACGCCTCCGCGGAACGACCGGAGGCATGCAACGCCCAGGCGTGTGTGGCGCGGGTGAAGATATCCTGCCGGCGGGTCATCTCCGCCGCGGTCACCTGCAAGGCCTGCTCGGGCTTCTCAGCGAAATCGACATAGTAGTCGGCCAAGTCCCGGTTGCAGTTATCGCCGTTGTTCATCTCGGCGCGAGCGGCCTTCTCGAACTTGGCGTAGGCGACCTCGGCCTCACGCTTCCGGCCGGCGCGGTCGAGGGCCCGCGCCACGTCCAGGAGATTCTCCGGGTGTGGGGCCATTTCGTAGCGCTTCTCGAAGGCGCTGACTGCCTCCTCCACCCGATCCTGTGCCAAGCGAAGCTTGCCAAGCTCGGCCAGTGCGTAGTGATAGTCGGGGAAGAGCTCCATGGCGAGCTTCAGGTGCGCTTCAGCTTTGTCGAGGTTGCCGCGCGAGAGCTCCAGATGCGCCAAGTGCGTCTGGATCCAAGCCCGGTCTTCCTTCTCGCCCGGCGAGGTGCGCTCGTAGGCCTTCTGCATGAAGTCCGTGGCGCCGTCGATCCAGCCGTGCAGCTCCCGCAGGTAGGCGGCGCGCGTGAGGGCCGGAACGTTGCCGGGACGCAGGTCGAGCATCCACTGCACGTTCTCGATGGCCTCTTCGTAGCGGCCCAGCTCGGTTTCGGCGTCGGCCAGGAACCCGTAGACGAGCACGTCATCCGGGTAGAGCTTGTTGAGATGTTTGCCGCGCTCGAGCGCTTCGGCGAAACGATGTTGGCCCAGCAGGGTCCAGACGCGGAGGCGAAGGGCGCCGTAGTTGTCCGGCTCGGCGGCGAGCGAGCGATCCAGGGCTTCGTGGGCTTTGTCGTAGTAGCTCACATCGGAGGTCTCGCGGGCCCGGCGGGCGTAGCCCAGGGCTAGGTCATTGAGCCTTTGCGGGTGATCGGGGTTGGTTTGGAGCGCCCGCTGAGCCGTCGCGATCACGGCTTCGGCGGGGCTCATCTGGGCCGCGCACGGGGCTGCGGCGAGCAGAGCGACGAGGGGGAGGGCGGACAGGAAGGGTCGGATCATGGTTCTCTCCAGGCTGGGGCAAGGGTTGTGGGGCCGCCGACGGGGCGGGCGGCGACCCCAAAGGCTTTGCTACTCGACGGGGCCGCCGCCTTCTTCACCCGGATCCAGGTGCCGGCGGTTGCGGCCATCCGGCGCGTCGGCCAGGTAAGGGAAGGCCGTGCGGTAGGCGGCGTCATTCACGTTCACGCCGTCGCCGAGGCTGTTGTTGGGAAAGCGGTTGAGGCTCTCGCCCGCGGCGTCCGTGGTCAGCACGCCGCCCACGCCAACTCGCAAGACGATGTCGACGACGTCGTCAAACAGCCGCCGTCCGTTGGGGTAGCCCGCCGCGTCGCCGGCGATCAGCCCTAGGCGGCTGGCGCTTTCGGGCGGCGTCGCCGGGACGCCGGTGTTCAGCCGCAACAAGTCAGCGACCGGGCCCGCGGGAGTTCCCTCGGCGGCGATCGGAGCGGCGTAGGTCACCAACGGCAGCAGGTCCGCGCGGGGGCCTGCGGGAACCGTCAGCGCGCCGCCGTAGAGCGCTTCGACGATCTTCACGATCGGCGGATCGAGGAAGAAGTCGGCAAAGGCCGAATCGCCGCTCGGATGCGACATCGAGAAGCGGTCCTTGGAGCCGATGCCGATGATCAGCTCATTGATCAGCGGATTGCCCATGCGTTGCACCTGGCGGAAGGGGCCCTTGGAGACGCCCCAGGGGAACACTCGATCCCGGGCGCGAGAGGTGGTTGCCCAAACGCCGATCGTGGCCGCCGGCGACGTGGCTCGCTCGACGCGACCGGTGGAGGTCAGCATCTCGATCGGGATCTCCAACGCGATCGCGTTGACCGCGTAGCCGGAGACGGTATCGCTGGCGGCGTTGGCGTGGGCGCTGTCCTCTTCCTCCGTCAGCACGCCGGGTACGCCGCTGGCGAGGGTGCGAAAGTTGGCTGTGTCAAAGGCCGCTCCCAAGTCGATCCAGAAGGGATCGTCCACCGTGCCGGCAAAGACCTTCAAGCCTTCGGGCGTCTGGTAGGTGGCTTGTTCGAACAGGGCAGCGTAGTCCATGGTCCGCGGACCGGCGTTGCCCGGAACGGCGTAGAAGGGGCCGCCGTCGGCGTTCATCAGGTCCATGGCCTGTCCTTGTCCCGGGCCGCGCAGCATCGTGACAGTGTAGTTCTGGATCTGGTTGAGGCCGGGGTTATCGAAGCTACGGATCTGCGGCGGGACGACCAGAGTGTTGGTACCAGGCGCGAAGGCGCCCTCGTCCCCGATGCCGGCGACGGCGGTATAGACGCCGGGCAGTCGGTAGTCGGTTCGGAAACGGAACTGGAAGGTGATGTCTTCCTTGGCGTCGTGGTCGTTGTCGATCTTGATCTCGTACATGATCTCGGGATCGAACGGGAACAGCGTCGGGCCGTTGGCGGGCTCCAGCAGGGGATCGACGCAAAGGATCAGGGTGACGTGGGACGGCTGCTGCTGCGCCGTGGAGTCGGAATAGCTCACGAAGGCGTAGACATCGGTGATGTCCGCCTTGTGGTCGAGGGCCGTGATGGGCGCCTCGCGATGGTTTGCGGCGTCTGCCGACGCCGCCAGCGACAGCGCCAGGGCGCTGATCGCCGCGAGATTCCAGGTCTTTCTACTCATGGGTCTCCTTGTGCGGAGACCCGACCGGTCGGGTCATCCTTCGTTTATCGCGAAGGGCCTTCTGGAGAGTTCTACGGAGGTTCCCGGAGAGTCGGATTGTGTACGGCCGGAAAAAGTCGGCCTATTGCAGCGAACCCATCCAAATCGGATCGGAGGTGGGCTGCTGCGCTCCCGCCGCATCCTCTTCTGTGATGGCGAGGGCCTGCGATTCAGCCGAGGCGATGGTCGGATTGGCGAAGATCAGGGCGCGATCGTCCTCATCCGGCCGAAAGACCTCGATGCTCACCGGCGCGCCCTGCTTTGGGATGGCCCAGAGCTGGAAGGCGCGACCGCGCGCCGGGGCGCGGAGGCCTTCGGCCGTCAGCGCAAGCCCGGACTGATCGTTCCAGAAGGCGCGAATCCGAGCGCGGTCGGGGGCCTCGAGCTGAATCGTACGGGTCTCCTGCGCCGAGAGGATGTCAAACAACTTGCGATAGCGGTCGTTACTCTGCTCCAGGCTGGCCTGCCGCTCCTCGATCACGGCCAAGGCTTGGCGCAGCTCGTCGCTCTGCCGCTGGTTGAAGAAGACGAACGCGACCATCGCCGCCGCCACGGCCCAGCCCAGGGCGGCCCAGCGCGGAACCCGCGCCGCCGGTTGCGGGATGGGAAGCTTCGCCTGGGGGGCCGGCTCTTCGATCTGCTCGAACAGCCGCTGCTTCAGCGCCGGCTCCGGGACGACGGGCTCGGTCGCCAGCGCCACCGCGCCGAGCGACTCGCGCGCTTCCGCCATCGCCTCGGCCGCTGCCGGATCTCCCTCGGCCAACTTCTGCTCAAGCTCCGCGCGGCCACCGGGGTCCAGCAAGCCGAGCTCGTAGTCGATACACAGCGAGACCAGACGGCTCTCGCTGTCTGCTCCAAGTCCCTGCCGTTCCTCGCTCGCCGCCATCGCCGCCGTCCTGAGTGTAGTTTAGTCGGATCGTCGTATCAGGGTACGAGAATTGCCCGGAAATGGATTTCGCAAAAAGCTGACATCCAATAGCGCCATACTACAATGCAAAGTCGCTGAGTCCGTGGCCATTTCGAGACCCAATCCAGGATCGGAGGAGACGTCGACGCGCTGGGCGTTGCTGGCGGCTCGGATTCGCACGGGAGACAAGGACGCCCTGAGCGAGCTTTATGACGCCAGCTCGGGCCAGGTTTTCGGGCTGGTTTCCCGCATTGTGGGCGACCGCGCCGTGGCCGAGGAGATCGCCCTCGACGTCTACCTGCAAGTTTGGCGAGGGTCTTCGGTCCACGACCCCGAACGCGGCTCGGCGACGGCTTGGCTGTTGCTGCTGGCGCGCAGCCGGGCGATCGACTATCTGCGCTCGAAGGCCGGCCACGCGAGGGGCCGCGAGCAGGCTCTGCCCGAGGAGTATCGACAGGTCGCCGACCGGTCGCCCGACCCGGAGGTCGCCGCGCAGGCCGGCAGCCGCCGCTCGATCATCGAGGGCGCGCTGGGCCGGCTGGACGCCGACAAGCGCCGGGCCATCGAGCTGGCCTTCTTCGGCGGCTTGAGCCACAGCGAGATCTCCGAGCGTCTCGGCCTGCCGATCGGCACCGTGAAGACGCGCATCCGGACCGGCATGCAGCAGTTGCGCACGGTCTTGGAGCCCCTCGGCGGCGCGCTCTGAGCTCCGCTTGGTTGCGGGCTTGCTCCGCACCCGGCTACTCTAAGGATTCATGGCGTTCGCGCTCCATCACGCCCACCACGGCTTCCATCATGGACGCCTGGGGCGAGGTGCGGACGTCTGACGATCGACGTAACGATCGAAGAACCGAACCGAAGCCCGCCGGCGCAGCCGAGCGGGTTTTTTCTTTTGGGACCTGAGGGAGAACGGAATGCTCAACGAGCTGGATTTCGACAAGACGGGGGGCATGATCCCCGCCGTCGTGCAGGACAGCGGCGACGGCCGCGTCTTGATGCTGGGCTTCATGAACCGCGAAGCCTTCGAAAAGACGGTGGAGACCGGCAAGGTCACCTTCTGGAGCCGTTCGCGGAACGAGCTTTGGACCAAGGGCGGCTCTTCGGGGCACTACCTCGCAGTCCAACGCATCGAGATCGACTGTGACGGCGATACGCTGCTGATCCAGGCCGAATCCTTGGGTCCGGGGGTCTGCCATAATGGTTATCGCTCCTGCTTCTATCGCCGTCTGGAGGACGGTCGCTGGGAAGTCTCCGAGGAGCGCACCTACGATCCCAAAGCGGTGTATCAGAAGTAGGGGTTTGGCGTTTCTCCCATGCTGAGAATCCTGCGCAGCTCGGATCGCGCCGCGATCGACGCCCTCTTCGCCCGCCGTTCGGCGCGGCTGGAGGAGGCCGAGGCGGTGGTGCGTCCGATTCTGGCCGCCGTCCGTGAACGCGGCGACGCGGCTCTGGTGGAATACGCCCGCAAATTCGACCGCCTGGAGGGCGATTCGGTGCGGATTCCGGCCGAGGAGCTCAGCCGGCAGGCCGACGCGGTCACGCCGGCTCTGCGCTCGGCGGTGGAGACGGCGGCGGGCCAGATCCGCGCCTTTGCGGAGCGGCAAGCCCCGCGCGGCTGGATGGACGAGATCGGCCCAGGCATCCGGCTGGGACAGATCGTGCGTCCGCTCGACGCCGTCGGGGCCTACATCCCCGGCGGCCGCTATCCGCTGCCTTCGACGCTGATGATGACCGTGATTCCGGCGCAGGTCGCCGGCGTCGGGACCATCTCGGCGTGCTGCCCGGGTCCCACGCCCGAGACGCTGGCGACGGCCGGTCTGCTGGGCGTGAAGAACTTCTTCCGGATGGGCGGAGCGCAGGCCATCGCCGCTTTCTGCTACGGCACCGAGACGGTGCCGCGGGCGCAGCGCATCGTCGGGCCCGGCAATATTTATGTGGCGGCGGCGAAGAAGCTGCTGGCCGGCGATGTGGGCATCGACTTCGTGGCTGGGCCCACGGAGATCCTGCTCATCTTCCCCGACGGCGATCCCCGCAAGCTCGCGGCGGACATGCTGGCGCAGGCCGAGCATGACGTGGACGCCGCAGCCATCCTGCTGACGATGTCCGCCGAGACGGCCGAGCGCACGGCCGCAGAGGTCGAGCGGCAGCTCGAGACGCTGCCGACGGCCGCGGTGGCGCGCCGGGCGATCGACGATAACAGCGCCATCGTGATCTGCGACTCGGTGGCGGAGGCCTGCGCGATCTCCAACGATTTCGCACCCGAGCATCTCTCCGTGGCCGACGACTCGTTTCTCGACCAGATCGTGCATGCCGGCAGCGTCTTCGTTGGGCCTTGGAGCCCCGAGGCGGCCGGCGACTATGCTTCGGGCCCGAACCACGTGCTGCCGACCAGCGGCGCCGCTCGGCTCCGCGGCGGCCTGTCGATCCTCGACTACGTCAAGATCATCACCGTGCAGCAGCTCGAGCCGGCCGGCTTGGAGCGCATCGCCTCGGCTGTGACCACGCTGGCGCGGGCGGAAGGCTTGGAAGCGCACGCACGCTCGGTGGAGGCTCGCTTTGACTGAAACGCCGATCGGTCTGCGTCCCAAGCCGCGCGCCGCCATCGAGCGGATGGCGCCCTACCACCCGCCGACGAGTGGGCGGGTCGGCGCGATGCGGCTCGATTTCAACGAGAACACCGTGGGCTGCTCGCCGAAGGCGCTCGAGCGCTTGAAGCAGGCTCTTACGGGCGAGTTGCTCGCGACCTATCCGGAATATGAGGCCGTTCGCGAAAAGGCCGCGGCCTTCTTCGGCGTCGGTGCGGACCAGATGACCTTCTGTGACGGCACCGACGAAGGCATACACATCCTGATCCAGACCTATGTGGAAGCCGGCGATGAGGTCGTGATGACGTGGCCGGCCTATCCCATGCTGCGCTTCTACGCCCAGGTGGCCGGCGCGGAGCCCGTCCTGGTCCCCTACTGCGAGCCGGACTTGGCGTTTCCGCTCGACGAGCTGCTGGCCGCGATCGGCCCCAAAACGCGCGCGGTGCTGGTCGCCAACCCCAACAACCCCACCGGCGGCGCGATCGGGCTGGCGGACATCGAACGCATCCTCGAAAAAGCAGCCGGCGCGGCCGTGCTGATCGACGAGGCCTACTTCGAGTTCTACGGCGTCACCGCGCTGGACCTCCTGCCACGCTACCCGAACCTGTTCGTGAGCCGCACGTTCTCCAAGACCTACGGCTTGGCCGGCTTGCGCGTCGGCTGCCTGTTCTCGCAGGCCGAGAACATGGCTTTGGTGCGCAAGGGCCAGTCGCCCTATAGCGTAAACGTGCTGGCCGCCGCCTGTGTGACCGCGGCCATCGAAGACCAGGAGTACGTCCGCGGGTACGTTCGCGAAGTGCTGGAAGCCCGCGAAGAGCTGCTGGCGGCGCTGCGCCGGCTCGACATCCCGTATTGGCCCACCGAGGCGAACTTCGTCCTGGTGCACCTGGGCGACAAGGCTTCGCGGGTGGTGGAAGGGTTGGCGGCGCGGGGTATTCGCGTGCGCGACCGCGGTAAGGAACGAGTCGGCGCCGTGCGGTTCACTGTCGGGACGCGCGAGCAGACGGCGCAGTTGATCGCCGCCGTCGAGGAGCTGTTGTAGATGGCCAGGACCGCCACGATCGAGCGCATCACCAAGGAGACGCAGATTCGCGCGCGCCTTGAGATCGACGGCAAGGGCGAGTACCAGGTCTCGACCGGAATCCGCTTCTTCGACCACATGCTGGAGCTGTTCACCAAGCATGGGGGCTTCGACCTGGATCTGCAGGCAACCGGCGACCTGGACGTGGACCAGCACCACACCGTCGAGGATGTGGGCATCGTGCTCGGGCAATGCTTCGCCAAGGCCTTGGGCGACCGCAAGGGCATCAACCGGGCGGGCTACTTCCTGATGCCGATGGATGAGACCCTGGCCGCCGTGGCGATCGACCTGAGCGGACGGCCCGCCCTGATCTACAGCGCCCCGACGCGCTTTCGCCTGGTGGGCGACCTGCAGACCGAGCTGCTGCACGATTTCTTCGACGGGTTCGCGACGCATTGCGGCTGCAACCTGCACGCCAAGGTGCTCTACGGCCGCTCGAATCACCACAAGATCGAGGGGATCTTCAAGTGCTTCGCGCGGGCCCTGCGGTTTGCGTGTTCGACCGATGAGCGCCTGAAGGATTCGTTGCCCTCGACCAAGGGATTGCTCGAGAAAACGACGTGATTGCAATCTTCGACTACGGGGCCGGCAACTTGCGCTCGGTCGAGAACACGCTCGACGCCATCGGCGCGAGTTATCAGATCGTGCGTGACGCCGAGAGCCTGGAGCAGGCCGAGAAGATCATCCTTCCCGGCGTAGGGCACTTCGGGCAACTGTTGCGCTCGCTCGACCGATTGGGCGTTCGCGAAACGCTCAAGGAGCGGATGGCGGCCGGCGTGCCGTTCCTGGGCATCTGCCTGGGGTTGCAGGCGCTGTTCGAGGGCAGCGACGAGGCGCCGGAGCTGGCCGGTTTGGGAGTCTTTCCCGGGCGCGTGCGCCGCTTCCCTGCCGAGTTGCGCGCGCCGCAGATGGGTTGGAATTCCTTGCAGCCGCAGGGCGCTTCAAAGCTGATGGCCGGCGTCGGCGAAGCTCCCTACGTCTACTTCGCCAACAGCTACTATGTCCCGGCCGAGACCGGCGGCGGGCGCTCGGCGGCGCTTTGCGATTACGGCGGCGTCTCCTTTACGGCGGCCCTGGAAGCCTCGAACGTCTTCGGCGTCCAGTTCCACCCGGAAAAATCGAGCGCCGTGGGCCAGCAGATCGTCAGGAACTTTCTCGCATGCTGACCAAACGCATCATCCCCTGCCTCGACGTGAAGGCCGGACGAGTGGTCAAGGGCGTCAACTTCGTGGGTCTGCGGGACGCCGGCGACCCGGTGGAACTGAGCGACCGCTACAACCAAGACGGCGCCGATGAGCTGGTCTTTCTCGACATCACGGCCTCGAGCGACCGCCGCGACATCATGATCGACGTAGTCGAGCGCACCGCACGAAAGGTCTTCATCCCGTTGACAGTCGGCGGCGGCATTCGCAGCGTGGCCGACGCCCGCCGGATTCTGGTGGTGGGGGCCGACAAGGTTTCGGTTAACACGGCCGCCGTGCACCGCCCGGAGCTCATCACCGAGCTGTCGGAAGAGTTCGGCGCGCAGGCGACCGTGCTGGCGATCGACGCCCGGCGGTCGGGAGCGGGCCGTTGGAACGTCTTTATCTACGGCGGCCGCGAGGACACCGGCATGGACGCGGTGGAATGGGCTCGGCGCGCCGAGGAGCTTGGCTGCGGAGAGATTCTGCTGACCTCCATGGACGCCGACGGCACCCAAGCCGGCTTCGATTGCGAGCTGACCCGGGCGATCTCGCGGGCGACCAAGATTCCCGTGATCGCCAGTGGCGGCGGCGGCCGGCCGGAAGACTTTCTGCGCGTGCTCACCGAGGGTGAAGCCGACGCTGCGCTGGCGGCCTCGGTGTTCCACTATGGGACTTACACGGTCGACGACTTGAAGGAGATCCTCGACAAGGAAGGCGTGCCGGTCCGGCCGCAAGCCCGCGTAGCCGTCGACTAGGTCGGGCCCTGTATCGCTACCATGCCGCACCTGTTCTACGACCTCGACTTCACGGTCTCCGTCTTCGTCGTCCATGCCGGCCGGGTCCTGCTGGTGCATCACCGCAAACTGGGCCGCTGGCTGCCGGTGGGCGGCCACATCGAGATCGGCGAGGACCCCGAACAAGCGGCTTTGCGGGAGACGCTCGAGGAGAGCGGCCTGGAGATCGAGCTGCTGGGTCCGCGGCCTCCACGAGACTTTCCGGGGACGAAGATTCTCACCGCGCCCAGCTATTTGGACGTCCACGACATCCACGGGGATCATCGCCACATCGGCATGATCTACTTCGCCCGGGCCGGCAGCGCCGAGCTGCGTCTGGCGGAGCAGGAGCACCACGCCATCCGCTGGTTTACGCCCGAGGAGTTGGCTGATCCGGAACGCGGCGTGGACGAGGCGATTCGCTTCTATGCCGGTGAAGCCTTGGCGCGCGTGGGCGGCGAGGCGGTCAAGGAGAACGGATGATCATTCCGTGCATCGATCTGCAGGACGGCAAGGTCGTCCAACTCGTGCAGGGACGCGAGAAGGCTCTCGAAGGCGACTCTCCCGAGCGGATGCTCGAAAAGTTCGCGGCGTTTGGCGTGATTCAGGTGATCGACCTGGACGCTGCCATGGGCAAGGGCTCCAACGACGCGATCGTGCGCGATCTGGCGGGCCGGGCGGTGACGCGCGTCGGCGGCGGGGTGCGCAACGTGGAGCGCGCCCGCGCGCTGATCGATGCCGGCGCTTCGCGGGTGATCGTCGGGACGGCCGCCTTTTCCGGCAACGGCGTCAATGAGCCATTGCTGGCGGAGATGGACGCAGCCATCGGACGAGAGAAGATTCTATTGGCGCTCGATTCCAAGGACGGCCGGATCACCATCAAGGGGTGGCAGGAAGCCGTGGATCGCACCGCCGAAGATGTGATCCAGAGTCTGGAACCGTATTGCGGCGGCTTCCTGTGCACCTATGTGGACAAGGAAGGCATGCTGCAAGGCACGGATCTGGATTGGTACAAGCGCTTACGCGCGGCGACCCGGCACGAGATTACGGCGGCCGGCGGGATCACCACCATCGAGGAGATCCAGGCCCTGGCGGATTTACAGATTCATTCCGCGTTGGGAATGGCGATCTATACCGGCAGATTGGACCTGGAAGAACTGGCCAAGATGAACGGGCGGCTCGACTGAGCCGCCCGTTCTTGTTCCGGTCGCCGCGGCGCGTTTGCAACGCGGGACGCGGCGGGATTTTCTACCGGCGCCGTTCGGCCTTCTGGCGCTCTTCCTCTTCGCGCGCCGCGATCTCTTCCTGGCAGCCAATGCAAAACTTGGCCCAGGGAATCGCCGCCAGACGCTTCTGAGAAATCGGCTCCGAGCACTCCAAGCACTCGCCGTAGCTGCCCTCTTCGATGCGGCTCAGCGCCTCATTGATCTCGCGGAGCAACATCACGTCGATGTTGTTGCGATTCAAGAAGATCCACTCTTCGTGGCTCTGCACCGCGAGGTCATCCACATCAGCCATGCGCTCGCCCTTGAGCGCCTGTCCGGCCTTTGCGGTCATCAAATTCTCGCGGATCTCGGCCGCCTTGGCGGTCAACGTCTCGCGAAACTGCTCCAACTGGGCCTTGGTGAGCCCTTCGATTATCGTGTGCGCCATCGCCCACCTCCTCGGAGTTTGCCAAGGCCTCTAGGCCCTTCGGCTGACTCCCACACTGATCGACCCTTCCGGGGTCCCACTTTAAGACTTCAATGAGGGCTTGGGCCGCGCTAGGCCTTCCGCCTCTTCTTGGTTCCGAACTGATTGGATTCCGCTCGGCCCCCAGTCGTTGCAAAAACTTTCGCCAGGCTTAGTTTTGCGCCCCTGGTCTGTGTGCACCACGACTGAGTGGAGAGTATACGAAATCGCTTGCATCCTGACAAGACCTTTTTTGCAAGATTCTTTCGCGGAGCCCTCCAGGGGAATCGTTTCAGTCACTTCTCCACTTCTTGTCGGCGGATCGAGACGCCGCTGCGCTACCTTGTGTGCTTGTGAAGGAGTGCGTAACCGAGTCCGCCGTCCCGACGAACTATTTTTCCAGTGGGTGCGGTTTCTGCGGGATCGGTGACGCTTGGCGGCTGGCGGGGGCCATCTTCGGTGAGCGTTGAAAAGTGGCGCGACACTCCAGCGGCTACGGCCGAGCCGAGTCGGCTGGAGGGTCTGATGCAGAAGTACCAGCAGGCGGATCCGGTGGCGACCGCGGAGCTGGTACGGACGCTATCGCCCATGCTGCTGCGGTTTTTGGCCGGTCCCATACAGACCCGGGCGCATGCGGAGGACATGCTGCAGGAGTGTTGGTTGCGCGTCCACAAAGCTCGTCATACCTACAGGCCGGGCTCGCCGGTCTTGCCGTGGATCTTCGCCATCGCCCGGTACACGAGGGTGGACGCCTATCGCCGGCGCAGCTCGATCGACCGCCGGGAGCTGCCGTCGGAAGACTTGGAGACTGCCGCGCCCGGCGCAGCCGAGCCGGAACCGTCCACTGGGCTGGACCTGTGGCGGTTGGTGGGTGAGTTGCCCGACAGCCAGCAAGAAGTCGTCAAGCTGCTTAAGGTTTCCGGGATGAGCCTCGAAGAAGTCGCCCGGGCCACCGGCGGTACGGTCGGTTCCGTCAAGCAGAAGGCGCATCGCGCCTACCGCAAGTTGCGCGAGATGCTCGAGCAGAGAGGTTTTCCCGGCGGGGGAGGCGCCCGCTAGCGATGCACGATTGCGAATCGATCGCCCAGTTTCTCGAGCGGGCCGGCGCCGCTGAAAGAGCCGCGCCTCCGGAGCCGATCCGCGCGCATCTGGAGCAGTGCCCCCATTGCCGCGAGCTGTGGCGGTTCATGGCGGACGCCGAACCGGCGGCGCTGACTCCCCAAGCCGAGGAGCGCATTACCCAGACCTTGTTGGGCTCTTTGCAGGCCGTCCGCCCGCTGCCTTCGCGCACGATGATCGCACTGGCCTTCATGGCCGTCTTTCTGGCGGTCTCCGCCCTGACGGTGGCGCTCGTGGGCTGGAGCTCGGCCCAGGCCATGACGACGCTGCAGTTGCTCGGAATGCTGGCTGCCATTCTGGTGTCGGCCGGCCTCACCGGCTTCTGGCTGAGCGGAGAGATGGCTCCCGGGGAAAAGCGTTGGACGGGGCCGGGCGGGCTGTGTGCGGGCTCGCTGGCGGCGTTGGGGACGTTGATCCTGGTGTTGTTCCCGTGGGAAGCCCCGCCGGGATGGCTGGCGATCAGCATCAAGTGTTTTCGGGCCGGATTCGTGCTGTCGCTGCCCGCGGTTGCGCCGTTGGTCTGGCTGCTGCGGCGGGGCTTCCCGCTGTCCTGGGGAGCGGTGGGCGCCGGCGCGGGCTTGCTGGCAGGGATGGTCGGCTTTCTGATGCTCCACATGGAGTGCCGGTTCTATAGCGCGCCGCACATCGTGCTGGGACACCTGACGGCTCCGCTGGCCGCCGCCGGCGTCGGCTACGCGCTCGGCAAGGTCATCGAGGCCTATCAGCGGTCCAGGGCGGCCGAGGCTTGAAAGCGCCTCCTATACTGAGGTTTCCGATGCGGCGTCTCCTCCTGCTGGGCGGGCTCTTGGTCCTGACGATGAACGCGGCGGGACAGGGTCCTGCAGTTGCTACCGGACCCGCTGTCGGCGAGAGGATCCCGAGTATCTCCGCGGTCGATCAAGACGGCCGCGAGCGCGACTTCGACAGTTTGAAGGGGCCGAACGGGCTGCTCCTGCTGTTCCACCGTTCGGCGGACTGGTGACCGTACTGCAAGGGCCAACTGGTTCAGTTGGAGAGAAAGCGCAAGGATCTCGAGGAGCAGGGCGTCCGCCTGGCGGCGATCAGCTTCGATCCGCCGGCCGTGCTCAGGTCCTTTGCTGATCGCGCCGGCATCGGCTATCCGCTGTTGTCGGACCCGGATTCAAAGATCATCCGGGCCTTCGGCATCCTAAATACGTCCGTGCCGCAGGACCACGAGTTCTACGGCATTCCGAACCCCGGCGAGTATCTGGTCAACGCGGACGGGACGGTCCGTGCGAAGTTCTTCGAGAACAACATTCGCGAACGCTTCACCGCCGGCCGCGTGCTGGTTCGGGAGCTCCACATTGCGGGCCGGGCCGCTGAGCAGAGCGTGGAGACCGACCATCTGGAACTGACATCTTGGGCGAGCGACCAAGTCCTGCGCGGCGGCAACCGGGTCGCTCTGGGCTTGGATATCGCCCTGGGGCCGAAGATGCACGTCTACGCGCCGGGCGTCAAAGGCTACATCGCTGTCGATTGGGAGATGGAGCAGACGCCCGGGCTCGAGAGCTTTCCTGTCGAGTACCCCGATCCGGAGAGCCTGCACCTGCCGGCGATCGGCGAGACCGTTCCGGTCTACCAGGGCTCCGTGCGCTTCCTGCGGGACGTCATGATCGGCCAGCCCGATCAGATCGAGCATCTGCTCGGCGAGGACGGTAAGCTTCTGCTGCGGGGGACGTTCCGCTATCAGGCCTGTGACGACAAGGTGTGTTATCTGCCGCAGACCGTCGAGCTGGAGTGGCGCCTGGACTTCGAACAGCACGATCGCCAACGCGCGCCTGAAGAGATTCGGCGGCCGCGATAAGCGGGCTCTCCGGAAGCTAGAACAGGGCGGAGTTAGAGCAGCGCGGAGTCCAACTGCTGCGAGGCGGCGTAGCTCGCCGGCCGAGGTAGCCGCTCGGGCTGCTCGTCGTGCTGGTAGCGACGCAGGTAGCCGGAGAGCTTGGCGGCGTCGTTGTGGAAGAAGTCCGCCAGGAGTCGATCCAGGGCTAGCTCGCAAGCGTCCTCACGGCTCCAGGTCGGCCGGTAGACGTAGCCGCGGCCCTGCTTGCGCCGAGCGGCCACGTGCTTCCGCGTCAGGCGGTCCAGCACGGTCATGACGGTGGTGTAGGCGAGTGGGCGGGAAGGCTTCAGTCGTTCCTGCACGCCGGCCACGGTGGCCGTCTCCACCTCCCAAAGAATCTTCATCACCTCCATCTCGAGCTCGGGCAAAGGGCGGCTTCGGCGGACGGAGGGTGTGGCAGTCATGGGGGAGCAGTCCTCTTTGCTAGAAGATCTTACCACGGTAGAAACAGAAATCACCGTTTCTGTTTCGATGAAAACTTAAAGTACTACCGGAAGGTCGTGAGCGAGCCGGTCTGCGCCCAGCCCCGCCGATCGGCCAGCTCGTGCACGCGCCGGATGCGCTCTTCCGAGATCGGATGCGTCGAAAGAAAGGATTCCGCCGTCTTGGCGACCGGCGAGGTCGCCCGCGGCAAGCGGTCGAAGAACGACGCCGCGCCGGCGACATGGCCGTAGCGCCGGGCGACGAGCTCCAGACCCCAGGCGTCGGCCTCCAGCTCCTGGCCACGGCTGAAGCGGAGCTCGGCGAGGCTCTCGATCCATCCCAGCGACGAGACGTCTGCGCCCACGGCTGACGACGCCGCGCTCAGCGCCAACGACATCGCCAAGCGGCGGCCCAGCGCCCGCAGATGATCCCGATGGCGGAAGTGGCCGAGCTCGTGGCCCAGCACGAAGGCGAGCTCATTCTCCGATTGCACGGCGTCGAGCAGCCCCGTGGTAACGACGATCAGGCCGCCCGGCGCTGCGAATGCGTTTAGGTCCTTCTTGTCCATGACCCGCAAGGTGAGGTCGACGCCTCGCTCGGCGTCCAGATCGTCCAGCAGAGCCGCCACCCGCCGGGCGCGGTCGTCGTCGGCCGGTGGGAACTCCTTGGAAACGAAGCCGAAGAGGCTGGACTCCCAGGCTGGCGGAACGCGCACGATGAGCTCCTCGGCGATCCATCCGGCGCTCAACAGCAGCGCCGCGCCGAGAGAGGCGACGATGGCGACCAGCAGCAACGCTTCGCGCAGGGGATTCTCGCGCGAGTAGTTGACGCTTTCGTCAGGCGCTTTCGGCGTGAACCGCATTGGACTCCCGGCCGGGCGCCGGCGCGTGGCTGCGGTCGAAGCGGATTGCCGTTCCGTAAGCGAGCATCTCGACACCGGCGACGCCGCTGCGCCCGGTGGTGTCGAGCTGGGCCGTCTCCAGGCGCACGTTGATGATTGCCTCGAAGCCCATTTGCACGGCGTTCTCCTGCATCCGCAGCACGGCCTCCCGGCGGCCGCGGTCCAACAGAGGCTCCAAGGCGCGGATGCGTCCCCCGACCAGGGACCGCAGGCCGGTCAGCAGGCGCTTGAAGTAGTCCATCGAGACAACCACGCTGCCGCAGGCCAGACCGCTCGACTGCACCCGCCAGCCTTCGGGCAGGGTCTCGAAGGTCAGCGTCGGCAGCGTTCGGTAGACGGCCTCTCGTTCGCGAATGCTCTCGAAGTGCCGCGTCTCGAGCAGGGAGCCGACGATGAAGCCGACCAGTACAAAGAAAAGCGGGATCAGCGCGATCAGGAGCTGGAGGTAGAGGATGTCGTCCACGGCCGCTACTCCACGCGCACGGCCGTCCCGTAGGCAAACAGCTCGGCGGCGCCCTGTGCGACGGAGCTGGTCGAGAAGCGTACGTTGACGACGGCGTTTGCGCCGACCGAGCGCGCCTGGGCCACCATCCGCTCGAGCGCCTGCTCGCGGGCTTCGTTGAGCAGCTCGGTGTAGCCCTTGAGCTCGCCGCCGACGATGTTCTTGAGGCCGGCCATGATGTCCCGGCCAAGGTGCTTGGCGCGGACGGTGCTGCCGCTGACCACGCCGAAGAACTCGACGATGCGTTTGCCGGGAATGGCTTCGGTGTTGGACAGCAGGATGTCAGGTGCGAACATCACAGCGGCCTCCCCGCCGCCTGACCCATTATGGGTCGCCGGACGCCGGGGCGGAAGGGGGTCTTGCGCCGCCGCTGACCCCCTTCTCGGCCGCAACTAGCTCTGCGACTTCGCCAGGGCCTGATCCAAGTCCCAGAGCAGGTCGTCGAGATCTTCCAGCCCGACCGACAGGCGCACCATGTCCGGAGTGATGCCGGCGGCCTTCTGGTCGGCTTCGGTGAGCTGCTGGTGCGTCGTCGACGCGGGGTGAATCACCAGGCTCTTGGCGTCGCCCACGTTCGCTAGGTGGCTGAACAGCTCGAGGCTGTCCACGAACTTGGCCCCGGCGGCCACGCCGCCCTGGATGCCGAACGTGAAGACCGCGCCGGCGCCCTTAGGTAGATACTTCTGGGACATGGCGCGGAAGGGGCTCGACTCCAGCCCGGCGTGGTTTACCCACGTGACGTGCGGGCTCCCCTGCAAGTGCTTGGCGACGGCGAGGGCGTTGGCGCAGTGGCGCTCCATCCGCATCGGCAGGGTCTCCAGGCCTTGCAGCAGCAAGAACGAGTTGAACGGCGCCTGGCAGGGGCCCAGGTCGCGCAGGCCCTCGACGCGGGCCTTGATGATGAAGGCCATCGGTCCCATGGCCTCGGTCCACTTGAGCCCGTGGTAGCCCGGCGAGGGCTCGGAGAGCTGCGGAAACTTTCCGTTCGCCCAGTCGAACTTGCCGGCGTCCACGATCACGCCGCCGATGGTGGTGCCATGGCCGCCGATGAACTTGGTCGCCGAATGCAGCACGATGTCCGCGCCGTGCTCGATGGGCCGGCACAGGTAGGGCGAAGCGAAGGTGTTGTCGATGACGAGCGGAATCCCGTTCTCGTGTGCGATCTTGGCGACGGCCTCGATATCCACGACGTTCATACGGGGGTTCGAGATCGTCTCGATGTAGACGAACTTTGTCTTCGGCGTGATGGCCCTGCGGAAGTTCTCCGGATCGTCCGGGTCCACGAAGATCGCGTTGTAGCCGAAGCGCCGGAAGGTCGTATCGAACTGCGTGTAGGTGCCGCCGTAGAGCGTGGCCGAGGTGACGAAGTCGTCGCCGGACTGGCACAGGGAGCTGACCGTCAGCAGTTGGGCGCCCTGTCCGGAACTCGTCGCCAGCGCGCCGATGCCGCCCTCCAAAGCCGCCATGCGCTCCTCGAAGACCCCCGTCGTGGGGTTCATGATGCGCGTGTAGATGTTGCCGAACTCCTTGAGGCCGAACAGGTTGGCCGCGTGCTCGGAGTCGTTGAAGACGTACGAGGTCGTCTGATAGATCGGCACGGCGCGCGCGTTCGTGGCGGCGTCGGGTTGCTGCCCTGCGTGCAGGCAGCGGGTGGCGAATCCGAATTCGCGCTCGGCAGTGGGGGTTTCGTCAGCCATAAGTCGTTGGATCGTATCACAGGCGTCGCCCATGGAGCAGGGCCGCCTCACCCACCCAGTGCGCAGGCGAATCCCCCGGCCCGACATCTTTTTCGGGATGGTTTCACGGAGGTCCAGCTATCCTGAGACCGATGCATCGGCGCGCGGTTGTGGGATGGCTCCTCACGGCGGCGCTCTCCCCTGCCCTGGCTTCGTCGGCGGGCGTGATCGAGCCCGGCTCAGGCCATTTCCGCTTCGACGCCTACGCTCCGCTGGCGGATCGACCGCTCACGATCTGGTATTGGGCCCCGGAAGGGGATTTGGCGGATGTGGAAGTCGTCTTCGTGATGCACGGCACCCTGCGCAACGCCCGCACCTACCGCGACAACTGGGTGGAGGTCGCGCGAGACCGCCGGTTGCTCGTAATCGCCCCGGAGTTCTCGTGGAAGCTCTACCCCGGGAGCCGAGACTACAACCTGGGGCGGCTGATTGACTCCTCGGGAAGGCCTCGGCCCGAAGCCGAGTGGGCGTACTCCGTGATCGAGCCTCTATTCGATTTCGTCGTACAGTCCGTCGGGGGACGCCAGCAGACCTACGCCATGTTCGGGCACTCCGCCGGAGGCCAATTCGTCCACCGCTTTCTGCTGTTCAAGCCGAACAACCGGGCGCGCGCGCTGGTCTGCTCGAACGCCGGCTGGTACACCCTGCCGAGCTTCCAGGAGGCGTTCCCCTATGGGCTGGGCCATAGCCCGGCCCAGCCCGCCGGCCTACGGTGCGCCCTGTCCCGCCGTCTGGTCGTTCAGCTCGGCGACGCTGACACCGATCCGGACGACGACAGCCTGCGCAAGACCCCTGAAGCCTTGGCGCAAGGCCCCCATCGCTTTGCGCGCGGGCAGTACTTCCTGAAACGAGCGCGAGACGCCGCCGACCGCGAAGGGGTGGAACTGGGCTGGGAGATGTCGATCGAACACGGCGTGGGGCACGACAACGCCGCCATGGCGTCGCCTGCCGCCGAGCTGCTGTTCGGCCCCGGACGCTGAGCCGGGTCAGAGCGTCTAGAAATCGATCGAAAGCGTGGCCGTCATCCGCGACTCCACGCCGGTCGCGCGGAAGGTCCCGGCGATCGGCGCGGCTTCGGCTGCCGTCGGGGCCGCCGCCAAGGGCACGTGCCCGCTCGCCACGGCCAATCCGTGAGTGGGGTCATAGCCCCGCCAGCCGCCGCCCACGAGATAAACCTCTGCCCAGGCGTGCAAGTGGCGTTCCTCGGTGTCCTGGTCGCCGTTTTGGTAGCCGCTGACGAAGCGGGCCGCTAAGCCCACTCGGCGGCAGCACGCGACGAAGGCGACCGCCACGTCGCGGCAGGCCCCTTCGCAGGACATCAGGGTCTCCTCGGCCGACCGCGCTGCGCCCAGCAGACGCTCGCGGAAGCGAATCTGCTCATACATCCGCAGGTTGAGCGCGCTGAGGAAGTCCATCGCGTAGCCGTTGGAGGCGTTCAACGCCTCCTGGGCCCAGGCCCCGACCGCGTCGTCCGCCGGGCCGGATTCCTGGCGAAATCGACCCAACCACTCCGCTTCCGGCTGGCCGTAGGCCGCCGGAAGCCGCGCGTACTCGGGCTTGAGGAACAGAAAGTCGTAGGGATTGTCCCGAAAGGTCTCGACCTCGCCCTCGGCGCGGATCTCGAGCGAGTCGTGCAGATCCGTGAACCACAGATAGACCACCGAGTTGCCCTCGGCGTCCAGGGCCGACGACCGCGCCATCGGCGTCGGATGCACGTGGATATTCCAGTGTAGAACTCGCTGCGTGGGGTCCGAGCGCGGCTCGAGCCGCACCAAGTGGGGCTCCAAGAAGACCGCCCGGCTGAACTCGTATCGCGTCGTGTGCGCGATCCGGAGTTTCACGCCCGGTCTTCCTGCACGGTCGTCACCGGGTCCGGCTCGTCCAACTTGGCGAAGACCCGGTCCGCCCACTTCTCGGGGATGCTCTGCACGGCCATGCGGATGCGGTCCTGCCACCAGTGCGACAGCTCCGCCAAGTCGTCCTTCTCGAAGCGGTGCTCGATGATCTTGAACGAGTTGGCCTCGTACAAGGCTACGTCGATGGGGAAGTCGACGTCGGCGGCGGAGATCCGCGTCGAGTCGAACGACAGGCAGCCGACCTTGAAGGCGTGACGCATCGAGTCGTTCACCTTGAGTGCGCGGTCCAGCACCGGCTTCCCATAGCCGGTGGAGCCGATGATCTGATAGGGCGTTCCGCGCCCTGTGTCCACCCAGTTGCCCTCCGGGTAGACCAAATAGAGCTTCGGGGTGGGATCGTTGGCCATCTGGCCGCCGATCAGAGCGTGAATGTTGAACTGCAACCCGCTCGAATCAAGAGCCTTGCGGTCTTCCTCGGCGACACGGCGAATCTGATTGGCGAACAGGTTCACGCAATGGAAGAGCCGGCTGAAGGGCTCCTCGCGTTCGGCCAGCGCCTCTTCGAAGTACGTCAGCGCCTTATCCCGCAACGACCGTAGACCCGACGTCATCAGGAACATGGCTCCGCCGGGAGGATGAAAGATCGTCAGCTTCCGCGCCGTGATGCATTCCCGGCCCGAGGTGACGAGTGTGTCCGCAATGCCGACCAGGCCTTCGTCGACGGCCATCCCCAAACAAAACGTCATGTGTATTGAGCTCTATCGCAGCGTCGAACCGCGGACCGGCTTCGACGTGAAGAAGGTTTCGAACACGCAATCGCCCACGCGATTGATTTTGGCCTGAATCTGATCCAGAGATTCGTGCAGGCCTGCTTTGACGATCTCCTGCTCGTCAGTATAGTCCAGCTCCGCGACCAGTTGGCCCAGCCTGCGCTCGGCCAAATTCCGGAACGTCTTGTGCGGAGTGCCGGTAATGGCGTGCAGGGAATGCTCGGCTTCGCTGAGGCAGAACAGCGTCGAGCGTGGGAACTCCCGGTCCAGGACGAGGAAGCGCACGATGAGGTCCGGCGTCACCCGCCCATGCACCTTGCGGTACATATCCTGGGCCGAGGCGGAACGCAGCACGGCCGTCCAGTGCAGGTCGTCGATCGGAGAACCGACGTCGCTGGCGTCCGGTAAAAGGAGGAAATACTTGATGTCGAGGATGCGGGTGGTCTTGTCGGCCCGTTCCAGCAACCGCCCGACCCGCGAGAAGTGCCAGGCCTCGCCCCGCGACATCGTCTCCGACATGACGCCTTCGAGCAGGTGGCAAGCCTTGCGAACGCCCCGGAAGAACTCATGCGGGTTCGAACCGGCGTCGCCCTTGGCGCGGGGCGCCGTGACGGTCAGGTAGAACTCGTTGAGCGCCTCCCACGTTTCGGCGGAGATGATCTCGCGGATCGAGCGGGCGTTCTCGCGCGCGTTGAGCACGCAGGAGAGGATGGAGTTGGGGTTGGCCCGGTCGAAGGTCAGAAACTCGATCACGCTCTCGTCGTCGGCCGAGGAATAGCGCTTCTCGAAGTCTTCGTAGTCGCCGGTGATCTTGACCAGCGCGCCCCACTGCCCCTCGAAGTCTTCGGGCAGGTCGAGAAGCAGGTGCAGGTTGACGTCGACGAAGCGCGCCACGTTCTCGGCGCGTTCGATGTATCGGCCCATCCAGTAGATCGAGTCGGCGACACGGCTCAGCATTCCGGCGATTGCTCCTGCGATTGGGTCTGCGTTTGGGCGGGCGGATTGCCGCGCGCTCCGTTGGGTCCGAGCACCCAGGTGTCCTTGCTTCCGCCGCCTTGTGACGAGTTCACGACCAGGGAGCCCTTGCGCAGAGCGACCCGCGTGAGACCGCCCGGCAGCACATAGATCTGCCGGCCGAAGAGCACGTAGGGCCGCAGGTCGACGTGGCGCCCTTCGAACTCCTCGCCGATCATCGTCGGCACGCGCGAAAGGTCGAGCGTGGGCTGTGCAATGTAGTTGCGCGGGTTGGCGAGAATCCGCCCTCGGAACTCCTCGCGCACCTCGGGCGTGGCGTGCGGCCCGACCATCAATCCGTAGCCGCCGGACTCATTGGCGGGTTTGACCACCAGCTTGTCGAGGTTCTCGAGCACGTGGCTGCGATCCTTCTCCCGCCAACACAAATAGGTCGGCACATTGGGAATGATCGGATCCTCGCCCAAATAGTACCGGATGATCTCCGGCACATAGGCGTAGATCACCTTGTCGTCGGCCACGCCGGTGCCGGGCGCATTCGCGAGGGTGACCCGGCCGGCCTTATAGACTTCCATCAGCCCGGGGACGCCGAGCATCGAATCCGGACGAAACACCTTCGGGTCGAGGAAGTCGTCGTCGATGCGGCGGTAGATCACATCGACGCGCTCGAAGCCCTGAGTCGTCCGCATCCAGACATAGCCGTCGAAGACCACCAAGTCGCGGCCCTCGACCAACTCCACGCCCATCTGGCGGGCCAGGAAGGAGTGCTCGAAATAGGCCGAGTTGTAGACTCCCGGCGTCAGCACCACGATGCCCGGATTGGCGCCTCCGCCGCGGGGCGCTACGTCCTCCAGCATCGAAAGCAGGCGGCTGCCGTAGTCATAGACCGGGCGCACGCCCAAGCCGTCGAACACTTGCGGAAACGTCTCCTTCATGACCGAGCGGTTCTCGAGCACGTAGGAGACGCCGGAAGGACAACGCAGATTGTCCTCCAGGACGTAGATCTCGCCGCTGCCGTCGCGGACCAAATCGACGCCGGTGATGTGGCACCACACCGATCGCGGCGGGTCCAGGTCCTGGCATTGCGGGCGATAGCCCGAAGCCGACTCGATCAGCTCCCGGGGGATCACGCGGTCGGCCACGATCCGCTGGGCGTGATAGATGTCGTCGATGAAGAGGTTCAGCGCCCGAATCCGCTGGCGAAGGCCGCGCTCCACGCGGTCCCACTCATCGGCGGCGATGATGCGGGGGATGATGTCGAACGGAAAGATCCGCTCCGAGCCCTCGTCGGCCCCATAGACGTTGAATGTGATGCCCAGGCGCATCAGCGCGCGTTCGGCCATCTGGAGCTTTCGTCGGAGCTCTCCATCCGGCAGCGCGTCGATCCTCTCGAACAGCGCCCGCGCGTGTTCCCGGGGGACATTGCCCTCCGTGAACAACTCGTCGAAGAACCCTTCCGTCTGATAATTGGCAAACTTCATAGCGGCGTCCACCCGAGTTGGCTCGATCGGAACCTTGTCCGACCGCGCCCGCGCCGCTTCGCGGAGGCGAGAAACTGTCGACTTCGCGCCTTCGACCTGGAAGGCGGCGACAGTCATTAAACCATAGCGCCATACCGGGTTGCTTTTCGAGCCGCTGCCATAGAATGGGCGACATGCGCCCCACTTTGGTCTGGCTTACTCTACTTCTTGGTTTGGCTTCGGCCGGCCCGGCTCAGCAGTTATCCGCTGAGCTGAGACCTTTCGATCCGCTCGACCTGCTCGAGCTCGAAACCCTGAATGTCGCCAAGGTCTCGCCGGACAAGCAATGGCTGCTGTACGGCCGCGAAGGTCTGGACTGGAAGAACAACCGTCGCACGGTGGACCTGTGGCTGGTCCGCACCGACGGCTCGCAGCGCCGCCGGATGACCTATTCCGGCGACCGGCGGGAGAGCGCGATCTCTTGGGCGAAGGACTCCGGGGCTTTCCTGTACCTCGCAACCGACGACAAGCGGCGCATGCAGGTGTTTCGCATGCGCGTCGACGGCGGTGAGGCGCAGCAGATCACCGAAGAAGCCGAGGGCGTGCAGGACTACGCGCTGAGCCCGTCGGGCGACCGGCTGGCCTATCGCACCGGCCCCAGCGGCGCCCGCATTCTCAAGATTCTCGACCTACAACGAGAACAGGCCCAGGCGACCACCGCCAGCGGAGACCGCCCCTATGTGTTGCTGTTCCAGTGGCATCCGCAGGGCGACCGCATCCTCTTCACCTCGGCCGAGGAGAAGGAGTCCCTGTTGTCCGAGCGCGCCAAGAAGGGTTTCAACGTCCGCCTGAACGATGAGCCGAAATCGCCGCGGAACCTGTGGATCGCCGACCTCCGCACGGGGATGCAGGAGCGGCTCACCGACTATCCCGACCTATCGGTCTATGAGATCAAGCCTTCGCCGAGCGGTCGCTGGTGGGCCTTCAAGGCCCGCACCGCGGACCGCTACGGCACCTCGTGGGACAACGAGCTGTATCTGCTCGACCTCGAAAAGGGCGGCGTGCGGAGGCTCACCAGCAACGCTCAAGACGAGGACGCCTTCTCGTTCTCGCCGGACGAGAAGCACTTGGCGTTCGTCGGCCCGGACGAAGGCGCACAGTATGCCGCCGAGAAGATTCACCTGGCGCCCTTGCCCGACGGGCCGATTCGAGAGCTTGGCGAGAAATGGCCCTACGACGCTGCCTTCGGCTACTGGGCGAAGGGCTCCTCGAAGATCTACTTCGCCTCCACGGTCGGCGTGAACCGGCAGATCTATTCGATGCCTCTCGACGGTGGCGAGCCCGAGGCGCTGACGTCCGGCGATCACCTGCTGTCGCTCTCCTACGACCGGGAAGCCGACGCCCTGCTGGTCCGCAAAGCTTCCCCGCGGGCGCTCGACGAGCTGTATTTTGCCGACCCGGACGCGCCGGCGGACGCGAGCCGCTGGATGACGCTGACGGATTTCTCCGCGCAGCTAGCCGACCGGGCCATGGGCGAGTTCGAGACCGTGCACTGGACCAGCACCGACGGACAGGAGGTCGAGGGTCTGCTGATCAAGCCGGTGGGATACCAGGAAGGCGTCCGCTACCCCCTGATCGTGCAGGTTCACGGCGGCCCAGCCGGCACCTCCACCAACTCCTTTCCGGGGCGCTGGTCGACGTATTCGCACGTCTACGCCGGCCGTGGCTACGCGGTGCTTCAACCCAACTACCGCGGCTCGTCCGGCTACGGCGCCAAGTTCCGGCAGCAGATCGCGGGCAACTACTTTCAGCAGGGCTTCGACGACATCATGACCGGCGTCGACTCCCTGATCGAGCGCGGGCTGGCGGACCCCGACCGGCTGGGCCACATGGGTTGGAGCGCCGGCGGGCACTGGTCGAACTGGGCGCTCACCCATACTGACCGCTTCAAGGCGATCGCTTCCGGCGCCGGCGCGGTCAACTGGATCTCGATGTGGGCGCAGAGCGATATGCAGATCAACCGCGAGTTCTACTTCGAAGGCAAGCCCTACGAGAATCGCGAGCACTACCTGGAGGTCTCGCCGATCGCCTACATCGAAAACGCCAAGACGCCGACGCTGATCTTCTGCGGCACGGCTGACGAGCGAGTGCCCAATCCGCAGAGCCGCGAGCTCTATGTGAATCTGAAGAACCTGGGAGTACCCGTCGAGTACATCGAGTTTCCGGGTCAGGGTCACGGGCTGACCAACGCCCGCTATGAGCTGGTCAAGATGGAAGCGGAGCTGGCCTGGTTTGCCAAGTGGATCGAAGGCAAGGATGGTTGGCTGGACTGGCGCAAGCTGCTGGACACCGTGAAGTGATCCACATCAGCCGGCGCTCAGGACCTCGCGCAGCCGCCGGCCGACGACCTCCTCCTCGCCCGGCTGAAGCAACGACGGTACCACCGTCAGGCCGAACGCCCCGCCGTTGAGGTAGACCTTCGGCTTCCCGGCGAGCATCGCGGCGAAGACCTGCTGCTGAGTGAGCCCGCGCGCGGTCTCGTCCCAGCGCACGGTCATGCGGGGTACGTGCGGCGGCTCGATGTCTTCGGCGAGCATCTTCGCCTCTACGCCGGGCAGCCCTTGCAGGTGAGCGGCCACGCGCTCCAGCTTGGCCGTCCACTCTCGAATCAGCTCGCCTTCGTCGAGTGCAACGAAACGCTCGACCGCCGCCAGCAGGCCGACGACTTCTTCCTTGCCCACCTTCAGCGCCCGGCCGATGGTGTCCGCGCCGGCGCCCATGTAGTTCATTCGCGCGGCCGCGATCAGGTCCTTGCGGCCGCACAGCAGCCCCGAGCACTGCGGCCCCATCAGCCCCTTGCCGCCGGAAAAACACACCAGGTCAGCCCCGGCCTCCAGGAACGCCCGCAAGTTGCGCTTGGGCGGGACCTCGGCGGCTGCGTCCACCAGCACGGGGACCCCGTGTCGCTTCGCCGTCGCGATCACGTCGGTAAGCGGCACCTGGCCCGGAATGTGCGACGGCCAATGGCGCTCGGCGATGAGGTGATAGACCATCGCCGTCCGCTCGTTGAAGGCGGCCTGGAACTGTTCCGGCGTTTCGACGGCCACCACTCTTAAGCCGGTGGCCCGCACGGCGTGGTCGAACTCGTTGCGGTGGCGGGTCTGAATGATCGCCTCGGACCTCATCCCGTCGAGCTGCGGCAGCCGCTGGGCCTTGTCCGGGTCGAGCCCGGTCAGAATACCCGCCGACCCCAGCGTGATCGCCGCGCTGCAGCCGCTGGTGACCATCGCGGCCTCGGCTCCGGTGATCGCCGCCAGGCGCGCTCCGGCTTTGTCGTGCAGCTCGTTCATGTCCACGAAGTGGCCGGCGGCGGCGTCCATGGCGGCGCGGACTTCCGGCGGCATCAGCGAGCCGCCGATGGTGGTGTAGAAGCCCTTGGCGTTGATGACCGGCTCGAGCCCCAGACTGTCGTAGACCGCCGCGGACGGCCCTGCGGGCGACGCCGCTCCGAGCGGCGCCAATCCGAGCGGAGTGGCGGCTGCGGCTTGCAGCAGCCGTCGCCGTGTGGATCGCATGGTGACCGCCAGTGTATCAGGCGCTAGACTGGCGGCAGCGCCATGTTCGTTCCTCCCAAGGGCCTCGGCGTCCTGTCCGATCCGCAGCGCCCGGAGGGCTATTTGCTGGCCCGCGTTTGGGACGGTGAGGCCAAGGGTTTTGCCTATCCGGAGCAGGCGGCGGGATTGACGCCGCGCAAAGGCGCCACGGGCGTCTGCTTCTGCGGCGGCGGCAATCGCGCCATGGTGGCCGCCTGGGGGCAGCTCCGAGCCTTGGTCGAGGCCGGTTGGCTCGACCGCGTGGACTACATTTCGTCGGTTTCAGGCGGCTCCTGGGCGGCGACCGCGTTCACGTACTACAGCGAAGGCGCGGCCAACGATGAACAGTTCCTGGGCCGGACGACTCCGCCGGAGAAGCTGCGCGCGGCAACCTTGCAACAGATCTCTCCGGTCAGCCTCGGCGCCACGGCTACCGAAAGCTTCATGAGCCGCCTCGTGGAGCAGGCGCTGTTCGTCTCGATGCGGCAGATCTCGCCGAACGAGGTGTGGCAGAGGGCTGTCGGGGCGACGTTCTTCGAGCGCTTCGGGCTCTACGATCGCGGCCAAGCCGAATACCTGAGCTACAACGACGAGACCGTGGCCGACATCCTGCGCCGCAACCCCGGCCTGCAGGGGGCCCGCTTCCACACGGTCCGGCGCAAGGCCGGCGACGCCAAGCGTCCGTATCTGATCGTGAACTCCACGCTGATGTGGCCCGACGCCGGCAACCTGGTTCCCTTCGAATACACGCCGCTGGCCAGCGGCAGCAAGCGCCGCCTGACCCTCGAAGACGGAGGCGGCCGGCGGCAGACGGTGGGCGGAGGGTTCCTGGAATCGTTCGCCTTCGGCTCGGGCGCGCCGCAGCAGTGGCCGCCGGAGGAGGGAACGGCCTGTGCGAGCTGGGCCGGCTCGGTCGGCTGCGTGTCGGTCCCGCCGCCGCGCCGCCCCTTCTCCCCGGCCTTCGCCAGCGGAACCAGCAGCGCCGCCTTCGCCGCCACCAATGCGTCGCTGCTGGGCGGCAACGCGCTGCTCAACAACTACTTGCGGCAGGGGCCGCCGGTGGAGCGCTACTGGCCCATCGAGCCGCTCGACCGCTCCACGCCACCGTCGGCGGAAGACTACACCTTCGGCGACGGCGGCAGCCTGGAAAACTACGGCTTGATCCCCCTGCTGCTGCGAGGGGTGGAGCGGGCGGTGGTCTTCATCAACACCGAGCGCCGTCTGAACGTGGACTACTCGCCGGGCGAGCCGCCCTACCGGCAGCCGAGCATCACCGAGCTCGACGGCAACTTCGGGCCGCTGTTCGGGCTGCTGCCGTCGGACCGCAATCAGCCGCCGACGCCGAACAACCAAGTTTTTCGGACCGAGGATCTCTCCCGCGTGCTGCGGGCGCTGCGCGAAGCGCAGGCCGACGGCGGCCCGATGCTCGCGACCACCCGGCTGCAGGTGCAGGACAACGCCTGGTGGGGCCTCACCGGCGGCTGGGACGTGGACGTCTGCTGGTACTACCTCGACCGCGCGCCCGCCTGGGAGGCTCGGCTCGATCCTGAGGTGCGGCGGCTGATCGAGGCCGGCAACCGCGCCGCGCCCGACGAGAAGATCCCTTACTGGGGCTTTCCGAACTACAAGACGATGTTCCAGGGAGGCAAGCTGGCGATCATCGCCATGAGCGCGGGCGAGGCGAACTTGCTGGCCGATCTGTGCGCCTGGGCCGCCACGCAGTCGCCGCGCTCGCGCCAGATCGCCGAAATTCTGGGGGCGGCCTGAGCGGGCCGCCCCCCTCTCGCTAGCGCTGGATCGGCAGCAACACTTCCGGGCTGCCCTGCCCGAGCATGTTGATCGTCAGCGGTAACAGGCCCGTGCGCGTGTCCGTGCTGATGACGATGTTTACCTGATAGGCCGTCAGTAGGGTCGGAGCATAGACGCTGGCCGCAACTTCCTGGATCTTGCCGTCGAGAGTGACCGTCGGCGCGTTGTCAGTGAACGACAGCGGCGAAGAGCCGCCCGGCGCGTTGGTCGCCAGCGCCGGCGTGATCGGGCCGCCGCCGGTCCAGTACACCAGGATCGTCTCGCCGGGCCGGGCCGGATTGCCGGGCTCGACCAGCGAATAGTCGGCGTGGAGAGCGGCGGCGAAGCGGCCCTCGGGCAGATTCACCTCGAAGATGCCGGGCTGCGCGGCGAAGGTCCGCACGCCTGGGAAGGTCGAGGAAACGCCGTTGTTCTCGAGCGTCACCACCACGTTGTTCGACGGCGCCCGCGTGAAGCACGGCACCTGAATATTGATCTGCTCCTGGCCGTTGACGTTGACCAGCGCCAGAATCGGCGCTTCCACGCCGTCGACCAGCACCCGCACCCCGCGCAGCCGTGTGGGGAACGGAGCGCCGCTGGCCAGCACCACGCCGTCGACGCCTTCCATCAGCCCCACGCCGAAGATCGACGCCGCGCTGCAAGGCGTCAGTCCGACCACGAAGCTCGCGGCGTTGACGAACCCGACCGAGCTGACCACCGGCAAGCGCCCGACGACCGTCAACTCGAACAGCGCTGTGAAGTCCAGGGCCTTCGCCTGCAAGACCAGCCGGCCGAGCTGACTACCGGCCATCACACCGATTGTGGAGCGGCCCTGCGCATCGGTCAGGGTCGAGGTCGAGCCGACGAACGAGCCGGAGCCCTCCACGACCGACCAAGTGACTTCCAGACCGCCCGCTCCGGCCCCCAAGTCGTTGAGCAGGTCGACCGTCAGGTCCATCGGGGCGCGCGTTCCGGCGGAGATCTGCTGGCCGCTGCCGGAGACCGGCACCAGGCGCGTCGGCGTGACGTTGATCGTCAGGTCGAAGGCCGTGATGGCGTCGCCCGAGCGCGCGATGACCGAGACGGGACCGGGCTGCGAGCCCAGCCGCACGATGGCCGAGAACTGGCCCAGCCCGTTGGTGATGGCGAAGGCCCCTTCCAGCGAGGCCGCTCCGGCGGGAGTGACCTCCCAGGTGATGGGAGCGTTCGGCACGGCGTTGCCGCAGCGATCGGTCACTTTGCCCACGAGCGCTTGGCCCGCGCCGTCGAGCCGCTGGTTGGCGTCGCCGCTCTGGCCGTTGCCCTGGGTGCGCACCATCACGGCGGCTGATCCCGGCAGGACCCTCGTCTGGAACTCGTTCTCGGGCATGCCGGGCATGTTCACCGAGCTGGTCAGCGTCGCCCGGCCGAGTCGGCACGGCAACGTTACATCCACCGCCACGTTGCCGTTCAGGTCCGACGGCGCCACGATCGGCTCGAAGCTGTAGCCCGGCGTATCCGCGGCCAACTCGACGCCGACGTTCGGCACCCGGCCGATTCCCGAGGCGCGGATGAGCGTCATCTTGATCGCCGCAGGCAGGGTCTCGCCGGCCGTGCCGACGATCTCATCTCGGGTGACCTCGATGGGCGGTTGCGGCAGATCGGTCTCCAGCGTCACCACGGTCAGGGTCAGCGGATCGGGGAGGTCGCGCCCGAACTCGTCGGTCACGTCTACCAGCACCGTCTTGGGGAAGGCGGGAGCCGAAGGCGCGGCGTAGCACTGGAACGTCGCCAATCCGTCCTCGTCGGTCGCCACTGCGCCGGGACAGGTCACGGCCGGGTCGCGGGGTGTGATCGTGAGCTGGTTGTCAGAGATCGGCACGCCGGCGGTCAGCGTCCGAATCGTCGTCAGCCGCGGAAACGGCGTGCCCTGCATGGCGATCTGGAAGTCGCCGGAGAGCGCCTGCAGACCCGCCCGGCCGGGCGTCCCGGTGTTGAGCTCGAAGCGCACCGAACGGCCGCCCGGCGTGCGCGCTTCCGCCTCGAAGGGCTCGGCCGTCGCGGGGACCACCTCGGCGATGGCAACGCCTTCTTGATTGGTGAAGGCCTTGGCGGGGCGGAATATCGCCGACGTCAGGAAGGCGGTGAAGTTGACCTCTTGGCCGACCACGCCCCGGCCCTGGTCGTCGATCGCCTGCACGGCGATACGGCGCGGCAGCGGCTCATCGGCGGCGCCGGCCTGGTGGTCGCCGCCGTAGATCCGCAGATCCGCTGTCACCAGCCCGGGCGTTCCGGTCACATCCACGCTGACGGCGGTTTCGGGCGGAAACACCTGGCCGCCGAACGCGCTGCCGTCCGAGGCGATCTTCACCAAGCCCGCCCCGCTGCCGAAGACGATGAACAGGTTCCGGCGGCTGCGGTCGAGAGCGATGTCGAGGGCGCCTTCTTGGAACGGGGTGTTGGAACGCGGATCGCGCACGAGGTCGATCACGGCGCCCTGCCGGTCCGTCTTGAAGAGCTGCTGCGAGCTTTGCGAAAGGATGAAGAAGCGGTTGCTCGTGGGAGACAGGGCCTTCTTGATCGTCACCGGCGGCGAGATCACGAAGTCGAGCGTGAAGTTGTCGATGTTGATCACCGAGATCGTCGCGTTGGTGACCACATACATCTCATCCAGCGGCGCGTCGCGGTCGAAGTCGGCGTACTGCACGGCGCCGCCGCCCAGGCCGACCGTGCCGAGCACCTTGCGGCCGAAGGGGTCCACCTCGGTGACGCCGCCGGGGCGGATCGCGTAGATGGCGGTGGCGTTGGGCGCCGCGGCGGCCGTGGTCGGCAGGCCCGCTCCGGTCAGGTCGATCGGTCCGGCCAGCCTCTGCGGCGGAACCGTGTCGAGCCCCAGTTCCACCATCGTCAGCGAGCCTTCGACGGTGGCGAACGCCCGGTTGGAATCGGGCACGATGGCCAAGCCGTTGACGGCGCCGCCCATGGTGATCAAAGTGGGCGGCGTCGCGCCGGCGGCCGCGGCGTCGAATACGAACATGAACTCGCCGCCGGGCACCAGCAGCCAACGGCCGTTCGGAGTGAGCTTGGCGCCGTTGCGCCCCCCGTTGACGGGAACGGTGAGCGGCGCGCGGCCGAGGACGGGATACGGCGCCTGGCCGCTCAGCGTCGTCACGAAGTCCCGCCCGATCACGTAGATCTTGTGGAACTTGGTGGGGTCCGCCGGGTCGGGAACGCCGATGGCCTGGAAGGCGCCGGCGCCTACCTCGGGCCGTCCGAGCTGCGTCATCGTCGACGCGTCATAGACCGTGGCCGTGGAGCCCTGATGAAAGACGAAGGCCAGCTCGACGCCGGGGAGCGCGGCGCTCCAACCCAGCAGCAAGCTCGCTGCAAGCAAAATCGTACGCACAGAATTCCTCATGCTTCACTCCGGAAGCGGACGTGGGCGGCGGGCGCAACCCGATTGTCCCAGGTTAGCCTAACCGGATTCCACAGAAAACAGAAGGCTTTGCGTGCGTTTTGGAGGAAAACGCCCGAGCTCGGGGGATTCAGCGCGGCCCGGAAGAGACGACGACGGGCTCGTCGCCGAGACCGTAGATCCGGATGGGCCCGTTGCTGCGAGGCTTCTCCGCCGGCTCGCGGGTCGGCGGAGCGTCGGCAGGCGGCGCGGAGGCCGTCTCGGCGCCCTCACCGTCCTCAGACTCGAAGCCGCTGCGGACCATCGTCTCGAGCTGCTCGCGGGGCACGCGCAGGTCGGCGATCAGACGGCGGGATTCGCGGTGGATTTTCAGCTTGTCCAGCAGGCCGGCGGCTGGGTTGGGTTCGCCGTCCTCACCGGACTGCGAAGCGCTGAGCATCATCAGAAGGCCCTGGGTCATCTGGTGCAGCTCCTCGGCGTGGGCGTCGGTGTCGGACTCGACCGCTAGGCCGAAGGAGACCTCGTCGCCGAGCGTCATGCCGAGCCCGACGCTCTGAATGTTCTCAGCGAGCTGTCCCAGCGGCGGTCCGCCGGCCTCGCTGGGCGGCGCTTCAAAGGGCCCTTTGGCGGCAAACCATAGGTGGTATTGGGACAAATCCTTGACCCAGCCGGCGAGGTCGGAGGAGATCGCGGGCTTCCGGCCCGTGGCGCGGCGGTGCAGCAGGGCCTTGACCCGTTCGACGGTCCCGGCGGCGGCATAGCGGTCGTCGAGCTTCACGAACGTCGCCGGCTTGCCCTCGTGCTCGGCATGGTGCAGGGTCAGTCCGCTGTAGGTCTCCTCCCGGCAACCCCCCGAGCAGAAGGCCTGCAAAACGCGCCCGTCCGAAAAATCGCCCCGGGCGATCAGCAAGCCTTCGGCGTCGGCGTCTTTGCCTGCGTCCATCCGGCCCAGCAGTAGGAGCTCCTCCAGGCCCGCGAGCGGATTGGGTCCCAGAGCGGCGAGGACGCCTCCGAGGTCGGGGTTCTTGGTCTGCGCCTCGGCTAGAGCGTCCTGCACCAGCGGCGAAGCCGCGATGGCCGAGACCCGGATGCCGACCACGAAATTGGCGTCCGGCCCCATCAGATCCACGAGGCCCGGGTCGACGGCGAGCAGAGGAGCGGTGAACAGGAACAGGGCTGGCAGAGCGGCGCGCATGGCGATTCCTCCCTTACCTTAAGGGGCAAGGCAAGACCGGGAAATGGGCAAAAAACCCTACTCCGCCGGTCGGCCTGAAGGATACTGGGCCGAGGAGCGCGATGGGCTGGGCGGTCATCGGAACCGGGCTTCTGGCTATAGCCTTCGTCGCGGAGAAAGCGGCCATCAGACGCATTGACGCCCAGCGTGAC
This sequence comes from Acidobacteriota bacterium, assembly GCA_016125275.1. Taxonomy (GTDB): domain Bacteria; phylum Acidobacteriota; class Terriglobia; order Bryobacterales; family UBA6623; genus RI-231. The sequence goes on from WGMB01000010.1 coordinate 353,547, forward strand.
AGCGCTGCAAACGAGGCTTTCCTCCAGCGGTTCGAGCCAAGCTTGCGCAACGATCCCATCTTGCCAGCCGCCCTAGCGTTCGTAGCCAGCGTCTCCGGTAGCGCCTTCTTGGGGCTCCTACTGGCACTACTGGCCCTTTGGGTCCGAGCGACCGAGCCCGGGCCGCTGGAGGTTACAACCCGCGGCCTAAGGTCGCGAAGGCCCATCTTCGGTCCCGGCCGAGAGGCAGGGCTTGCCTGGGGTGAGGTCAAATCGGTAGTCGCCGAGCACTTCGACGGCAATGAGGAAAGTCCCGAGCATTGGACGGTCCGCATCTTTGGTCCCCGGGGACGTGCGTGAGATCAAATACGTCTGCGAAGACCCGGAGGAGTTTCTGGACCCTATCCGAAGCCGAGACGTTCCGGTCAAGTACGAAGAAGGCTAGTTCCCAGCTGAGTCAGGCCGGCCTCAGCAATCCGACGCCTCGCCTCGAGACTCGTCGCGATCTGCGAGACTCCGGCTCCACGAAAGGGTCGACAGGACCAGCGTCGCCATCGCCGCCAAGTTGAGCAACGCCCCTGACGCGTGCGAGTACTCCCACTGCATGCGGAGCGCCTCCCAGTTGGCGGGAACCTGCGTCCAGTTCGAAGTGGCTCGGTTGGCAGGAAATGTGAAGACCCAGAAAATGACCTGCCCGGCGACTAAGCAACCGAACGACGCGAAAGCCCAAGCTGCCGGTCGCCTCAGCCGCTTGCGGAGCCAGATTCCGAGGGCCAGCGTAGCGATCAGCGCGGTGTTGAGTACGATCCCCAACATCGCCCAACCGCTATAGATCTGCTGGACCGTAAAATATTGGGCCCGGTCCAGCCCGACCTTGTTCGGCATCTCCAGGACGTGGGCCACCGAGGGAGCCAGGTACAAAGAGACGGCGATCAGGGCGATGAAGTAGAGAGCGCCCATGCGCTGGATTCGTGCCATGATCAGTTCCTCTATGAGCCCGATGCGGTGACCGGAGCCGCTGTTACAGGGTTTGCGGCGAACCGTTGGTATAGTGAGGCGACCTCATGGCAGGCTGGTTCTCCACCCCCGAGCCCCCGCCCGGCGTCCGTCCCGGCACGCTGACGGTCGTCCCTGAAGCCGCTCCCACCCGGATCACGCTTCTTTCCTACCGGGCCGATGACGTACAGGAACGTCGCATCGCCGACCCGGATGAGATCGGCGAGCTCGATGAGGATCGCGTCTACTGGATCCACGTCCAGGGCCTGGGCGACCCGGCCGTCCTCGAGTCCCTGCTCGGTCGCGAGCTCGAGCTGCATCCGCTGACCGTCGAGGATATCCTGACGACGCCGCAGCGTCCCAAAGCCGAATGGATGCAGCAGCGGGCCCTGATCATCCTACGGGCGCCCTATGTGGATGCTGACGGGGACGTGGAGGTCGAGCAGGTCAGCCTCGTCGTCGGCGACCGCTACGTCCTGTCCGTGGAGGAGCAGTCCTCGGGCCGCTTTCAGCCGGTCTGGGATCGGCTCATGCAGGGCTTGGGCCCCATCCGCTCCCAGGGCGCGGATTACCTGGCCTATGCACTGCTGGACGCCTCGATCGACGCCTTCTTTCCGGTGTTGGAGATGTTGGGAGACCGACTGGAAGAGCTCGAGGTCGAGGCCATGGAGTCGCCCACCGAGGCGACCCTGATCCGCACCAACCGCGTACGCAACTCGTTGGTCATCCTGCGGCGCGTGATCTGGCCGCAGCGGGAAGCCCTGCAAATGCTGCTGCGCAACGACGCCGGGCTGTTCGCCGCCGAAACCGGAGCCTATCTGCGCGACGCCTACGAGCACTGCCTGCAGGTGTCGGAGATCATCGAGTCCTACCGGGATTTGGTCGGGGCGGTGAACAACACCTATCTCTCGGCCGTCAGCAACCGCACCAACGAGGTGATGCGGGTGCTGACCATCATGTCGAGCCTGTTCATCCCGTTGACGTTCATCGCCGGCATCTACGGCATGAACTTTGAGTACATTCCGGAATTGGGTTTCCGGTACGGCTACTTCGTCGTCTGGGCGGTGATGTTGATCATCACGGCCTTCATGTTGCTGTTCTTCGTGCGGCGCGGCTGGATCGGCGGCGGCTCGAAGCGCGACGGCGCGGAATAGGCGAGGGCTAAGGCCTCAGTAGGCGGCGACCGCGCCGTCTTTGCGGGGGTCGGTTCCGCCCCAGAGCACGCCCCGTTCCCAATCGATCTCGATGGCTTGGTAGCCGCCGAAGCTGCCCGGCGCCCAGCGGAGGTCGTGCCCCAGACGCGCCAACTGCTGCACGACGGTGGCACCGATGCCGGATTCCACGGCCACCCCGGTGTCTGGGTTGTGCCGAAAGCGCGCGGCCTCCCCGGCCTCCTGCACGTTGAGTCCGAACTCGATGCGATTGAGCAAGACCTGCACGTGGCCTTGCGGCTGCATGTCGCCGCCCATTACGCCGAAGCTCATCCAGGGCCGGCCGTCCCTCAGGGCCATCGCGGGGATGATCGTGTGGTAGGGACGCTTCCTCGGGGCAATCTCGTTGGGGTGGCCCGGCTGGAGGGAGAACAGGGCGCCGCGGTTCTGCAGGGCGAAGCCCGTGCCGGGAACGACGACGCCCGAGCCGAAGTTGTGGAAGATCGAGTTGATGAAGCTGACGACGTTGCGGTCCTTGTCGACCGCCGTCAGGTAGACCGTGTCGGCGGAGCCGATGTCGACGCCGGTCGTCACGGATTGGGCGGCGCGGCCGGGATCGATCCGGGCTCGCTGGCGAGCGGCGTATTCCTTGGAGATCAGGGTATCGACGGGCAGCCGCGCTTGCTCCGGGTCGGCCAGCCAAGCCGCCAAGTCGGCGTACGCCAGCTTCTTGGCCTCGATCAGCAGGTGTAGATACTCGGCGGAATTGCGGCCCATGCCGCGCAGGTCGTAGCCCTCGAGGATGTTCAGCATCTCGAGCGCCGCCAGGCCCTGTCCGTTCGGCGGGAGCTCGCAGATGCAATAGCCTTTGTAGTCCGTCGAAATCGGCTTCACCCAGTCGCTGCGCTGGAAGGCCAAGTCTTCCAGGGTCAGCGGCCAGCCGAGGCGCTCCATCTCGAGGGCGATCTTCTCAGCAATTTCGCCACGATAGAAGGCGTCCCGGCCGCCGGCGGCGACGGCTTCGAAGGTCCGCGCCAAGTCCGGGTTCCGAAACACCTCGCCGTGGCGGTATCCGCGGCCGTCCATCTTGAGAAAGGTCCGTCGAAAGGCCTCGTTGCCGGCGTGCGGCGGTCCGCCCTTCTCCCAATCCGCTCCGATGATCTCCGATACCGGAAAGCCTTCCCGCGCATATTCGATCGCCGGAGCCAGGGCTTGGGCCAAGCTCCAGCGGCCGTGAGCCTCCAACAGGGCGGCCCAAGCGTCCACCGCGCCCGGAACCGTTACCGAAAATGGCCCCGTCGTGGGGACTCTCTCCAGGTTCCTTTTCTCGAAAAAAGACCGATTGACTCCAGCCGGAGAAAAGCCGCTACCGTTGAGGCCGAACAGCTTCTGGTCGTGCGCTGACCAGCCCAGCGCGAAGACGTCTCCGCCGGGCCCGGTCATCATCGGCTCCACCACGGCCAGCATGGCGGCTGTGACCACCGCGGCGTCGAACGCGTTGCCGCCCTGCTCGAGCGCCCGCAGGCCTGCTTGAGCGGCCAGGGGTTGGCTCGTGGCGACCATCCCCTGCCGCGCCAGCACGGCGGAACGGCCCGCCGCCGCCTCACCCGCCGGCCGATCGGCCCCAAACGTTCCCGCTGCTGCGCGCTGTGGCATGAGTCCCGATTCTAACGCGCCGCTCCCGGTGAAATGCCCTAGACGGGAAGTGTTCGAATTGCTACCCTCTCCATGCGTCCATTTCGCGGACAAAGAAGGGAGGAATTCATGCTCAAAGAGTTCAAGGAATTTGCCATGCGCGGCAACGTGATCGACATGGCGGTCGGCATCGTCATCGGCGCCGCTTTCGGCAAGATCGTTTCGTCGTTCGTCGCTGATATCGTCATGCCGCCGATCGGGCTCATCACCGGCGGCGTCGACTTCTCCGACCTGTTCATCAATCTCAGCGGCGGGACCGCCACCACGCTCGAAGCCGCCAAGGAGGCCGGCGACGTCACGATCAACTACGGCCTGTGGGTCAATAGTGTCGTCGACTTCGTGATTGTCGCCTTCGCGATCTTCATCGTGGTCAAGCAGATGAACCGCCTGAAGAAGGAAGTTCCTCCTCCCCCGCCTCCTCCGCCCGCGCCGCCCTCGGCCGAAGAGAAGCTGCTCACCGAGATTCGCGATCTGTTGAAGGCGCGCTAGGTCCGCCGGCCGCACAGGATGCGCGTCAGCTCGCTCAGATTGCGGGCTTCCAGGTCCGGCCGTGCGCAGTCCTCCGCAGGCTCTCGGTGCGAGTGCAGACCGCCGCGACGGCGCAGGCGCACCGAGAGCATGTGGGCTCGGCGAGCTCCCAGAAAGTCCTTGGCCGGATTGTCCGCCACGTAGACGGCCCGGCCCGCCGATTCTCCCAGCAACTCCAAGGCGAGCTGATAGGGGCGCGGACAGGGCTTCCAGGCGTCTCGCCCCAACTCGTCCGACAGCACGATCGCGCTCACCCGACGGTCGAGGCCGAGCGCCTCGACCTTGAGCCGCTGCTGGGAGAAGCGGCCGTCGGAGACGATGCCGAGCTTCCGGCGGCGGCCCAGCCGCGTCAGCAGCCGCTCAATCCCGGGTTCGAGGCGGATGGCGGGGACGTGCGCGCGGTAACGCTCCAGGACCTCCGGCAGCCAGCGCTCCGCGTTGAGCCGGCGGGCGCGTAGCCAGCGCCCGAACGGGTCGCCGGTCGGGTTGCGGGCCGCCGTTTCGCCAAGCTCCGCCGAAGTCAGGACCGGATCCAGGCCCAGGGCTCCGGCCAGCCAGCGGCCGACCGCGCGAGCGCCGCTTCGGACATACTCCCGCTCGAGGTAGAGCGTATCGTCGAGGTCGAACACGACCGCCTCGCACTCTCGCACCCGCTCCAGCATTTCCGACGCGTTCGGCATCCGGCCTCTGTGGTATCCATCGACCCGGCGGCGCCGAAACAGAAGGGGCGGCCCTGTGCAGGCCGCCCCTGAGTCATTCGTTTGTCCGAAACGCCGATTCTAGTTGTCGGCCTTCTCGGCGCCGGCGGCGCGCGTCATTTCGCCGTCCTTGCCCATCTGCTCGATCTCGGAGAAGTAGACCTTGCGCTGCTCGTCCATGGACAGGTTTGCCAACATGACGGCGATCGAGTCCTGCAGGCCGACCTCGACGTCCGACCGCGGCCGGCCGCCGTCGAGCACGTCGCGCATGAAGCTCTCGAGCTCCACGTACTCCGGATCCTTCTCCTCGGAGGGCGACATGATGCCCTTGTTGTACATCCAGCGCTTGGCGAACTCGAACTCCTTTTCGATGAAGCCCACGCCGTCGCCGTTCAGGTCCCGCAGGTTCGGGACCAGCGGCACGCCCTCGCCCTGTTCGAGCGTGTCGGTGCCGACGGTGGCGCCGGCCTTCCAAGTCTCGCCGCCGCCCGTGTCGGCGCCCATCTTCTCTTTCATCGGGTCGCGGAAGCGCATGCCCTCGCCGTAGGGGATGAGGGTGATCTCGATCGCGCCGTCGGTGCCGAGGATGACCTCGCGGCAGCCGTCGCCGGGTACACGCCGCCCTTGGATGTGGCGGTTGGTGGTGATCGAGCTGTACTGCAGCTTCTCGCCGCCGGGGTACTCGAAGATCAACTGGATGTTGTCGTAGATGTCGCGGCCGTCCTTCCAGTAGTCAATGCCGCCGACGCCGGTGACGCTGGTGGGGTAGGCGCCGATGAACCAGTCGGCCACATCCACCTGGTGCGACATGAGCTCGGCGCAGAGGCCGCCGGAATACCTGCGATACAGCCGCCAGTTGATCTGGTCTTCCATCTCCGGCGTCGCTTGGCGCCGCCAGCTCGTGTTGCGATGCCATTGCGCCTGGATGTGCGTGACCTTGCCGATCGCGCCGTCGTCGATGAGCTTTTTCGCAGCCTGGTAGAACTGGCTGTAGCGCCGCTGCAGGCCGACCTGGATGACCAGATTCGGGTTGGCCTCATGCACCGCGCGCAGGCCGTGAACCTCGGCCGGCGTAAAGACCAGGGACTTCTCGCAGAAGACGTGCTTGCCGGCTTCCAGCGCCGCCTTGGTGACCTCGTAGTGCACGAACAGCGGCACCGTCACGAACACCGCGTCGACGTTCGGATCCTCCAGCAGCTTACGGTAGTCGGTGTACCCGGTCGGCTTGCCGCCGAACAGCTCGATCGCCTGCTGTAGGTTGGGCTCGTAGATGTCGCAGATGGCGACGCATTCGCCGATGTCGATGTGTTGAGCGTGGCGCTGCAGCAAGCGAAAGCCGCGGCTGCCGGGTCCGACCCAGCCGTAGCGCAACTTCGTCTCAGCGCCCTTGGCCTTGCGCACGAACGGCCCATGGCTCGACAGAGCAGCGGCCGCCGCGGTCGCGGCGCCGGCGGCTTTGACGAAGGTGCGCCGGCCGACGGCGGAATCGCCATTCGCGGGCTGTGTGTTCTCAGGAGTCGGAAGAGTCGGTTTGTCTGCCATGAAAGCCTCGTTGCAATGGACGAATCCAACGGTATTCTAGGCGAGCCGCCCCCTGAACGCAAACGTACGATCGCCGACGAAGCCGCCCGGCGGGGCCCCCCGCCGTCGCTGCAATAATGCAGACAGTGATGATGTCGCGCGCCCTGGTCTGCTGTGCCGTCGCGCTCTTGCTGGAGGGCTGCTGGCTGGCCCCCAAGCAGGGCGTGACTCCGCTGTTCGAGTCCCCTTCCTTCGGTGATGATTTCTGGGCGCGCTGGGGGGATGGCAAGGCGGAGCTGGCCTCCTATGAGTTGACCCACCCCCGCTATGGGTCGCCTCGGCGCGGGACGGCCCTGACGATCTTTGTCACCGAGCGGTTCGACCCCATGCAACGCGTCAAGTCCGACTCCGGCGAAGGCGTGTCGGTGATGAAGCTCAATCTCGTGGAAGACTTCGCCACGGGGATCTACGACTACAACCTCATGACGAGCGCCTTCGTGACATTGGAGCCGGCTCTCGGCCGTCCGGCGGGCTCGCCCTATAAGATCGCCTTCTCCGGTCAGGAGTGGTGCGGACAGACCTGGGAGCAATGGCTGTTCGACCGGGCCGTCATCCGGCGGACCGCACACAGCTATTTTGACGGCGAGGCGGACGAATCCGAAGAGATCGCGATTCACCCCAAGGGCGTCGCTGAGGACGCGCTCTGGCACTGGGCGCGCGGCTTTTCCGGCCCGGCGCTGGAGCCCGGCGGCACGATCGACCTCCGGATGCTGCCTTCGATGCAGCGGTTGCGGGAGATCCATGAAGGCCCGGGCTGGGTGGCCGCCACGCTGTCTCGTTCGGGGACTCCTTCCACCGTGGAGGTCCCCGCGGGGACTTTTGAGGTGGAGACCTACAGTGTCTCCACGCCCGGCTTCACCCGCACGTTCTTCGTCGAGCGGGCCGAGCCCCGCCGCATCATCCGGTGGGAGACGTCGGAAGGGGAGTCAGCCGACTTGATCGCCGACGACAGACTCGAGTACTGGAAAATGAACGGCCCCGAGTTCGATGCGGCCGTGGAGAAGCTGGGCCTCAGCCCGCGTCCGCCCAGAACGATGTAAGTCGCCGCTCGGGCGATTCCTCTTGCCGCCGCGCCGCCGGCTCTTTCCACTCCGCTTCTTCGGTGAGCCGACTCCTGCTGAAGGATCGTCTTGCAGGTTGGTCCGTGAACAAGCGCGGGACGAATATAGAATGTCATGAGGCAAAATCATGGCGAAAACAACCTGCAAGGGAGTCACTTTCACCGGCCAATTGACGGTGACAGTGGGCGTATCAGGCGTGGCGGGCGGTGTTCAAAACCTGGTATCTGCGGCTCCCGGCGGCAATCAGCCGGGAAATGCCCTCTGTTATAAGCGGTCCCGCGATGCCGGCGGCGGATGGCCCAAGCATGAAACGCTGTGGCTGATCTCGCCCGAAATGCAGTTCTCCGCCACCATCACCGCCGTAGCCCCAAACCCCACTGACATCGCGAACTGGGAGGTAGGCATCCTCCAAACCATCACGCGTTGCGAACGGACTGCGCTCTACAGCAATCACATCGCCCGGCGAGTCCGCCTGGACACCTCCTTCGGCGGCTTGAAGGACGGCTCGAACGGAGAGCTTTACTACGTGGGCTCGTCCGACTTTCAGGCCGCGGCCACGCCCAATACCTACACCGCTCAGGTCTACGAGTCGGACTCGCCGAACTTCGAAGCACCGCTCACCTACTCCGGCAATGCTGCGACTCCCTTCGCCGGCTGGCCGCAGCAACTCGCCGCCACCGAGGGCCGAGATGAGTTCGTGACCTTCCTGGCCGCGGTCGATTCCTCCACCCACAGCATCGTCACGCTGGGCCGATGCGTCTGGGTCGTCGACTGGAGGGGATCGTTCGATCGGAAGACCAAGACGTGGACCCCGCGCGATGTGGCCGACATCCTCGACTACAACCTCGTCAACCTCGGGTCCGCCTACGAAGACCTGACCAACCAAGACTACGGCAAGGTCCCGATGAGCCTGTTCCTGTCGGAAGCCGAAGAGGCCTTCCAGATCTACGACGGCGCCGCTTGGCAGGGCTGTTCGCCGCGCGGAATGATCGACGGCCGCCACCTCACGCTGACGCGCTGGGTCTAGCCGGCCCGCCCGACGCCGAGCCCTCCTCGGCCCAGGAAAAGTACAATAGGCATTTCGCCATGAAGCTCAACATCCTCGTCCTGCCGGGAGACGGCATCGGCCCCGAAGTCACGCGGGAGGCCGTTCGCGTCCTCGAACACGTCGCCAAGAAGTGGAACCACGAGTTGGTCCTGTCCGAAGGACTGCTCGGCGGCATCGCCATCCACCAGACCGGCGGCCCCTTCCCCGATGACACCCGCGAGAAGGCCCTCGCCGCCGATGCGACTTTGCTCGGCGCGGTCGGATTGCCGGAGTTCGACGAGCTGCCGCCGTCGCAGCGCCCGGAGAAGGGCTTGCTCGGCATCCGCAAGGCGCTCGACGTGTTCGCCAACCTGCGGCCCGTCATCGCCTTCGATTCCCTGATCGATTCGTCGCCGTTGAAGAACGACATCGTACGCGGCGCGGACCTGCTGATCGTCCGGGAGCTCACCGGCGGCCTCTACTTCGGGCAACCGCGGGGCATCGACGTGCAGGACGGCGAGGAGACGGCCGTCAACTCGATGGTCTACCGCGCCTCGGAAGTGGAGCGTGTGCTGCGGATGGCCTTCAAGCTGGCTCAGGGCCGCCGCAAGAAGGTGACCTCGGTCGACAAGGCCAACGTCCTGGAAAACTCCCAGATGTGGCGCCGCATCGCGGCCCGCGTCGGGAAGGACTACCCCGATGTCGAGCTCGAGCACATCTTGGTGGACAACTGCGCCATGCAGCTCATCCTGAGGCCCACCAGCTTCGACGTCGTCGTGACTGAGAACCTCTTCGGCGACATCTTGAGCGACGAAGCCTCCGTGCTGGCCGGCTCGATCGGCATGCTGCCGTCGGCCTCGATCGGCGATCCGCTGCCCTCGGGCGCTTGGCGCGGGCTATACGAGCCCGTGCACGGCTCCGCCCCGGACATCGCCGGCCAGAACAAAGCCAACCCGCTGGCCGCCATCGGGTCCGCCGCGGCCATGCTCAACTACAGCTTCGGCCTCCACGCCGAAGCCGCCGCCATCGAAGCCGCCATGCAGGCCGTACTGGCGTCCGGCAATGTGACGGCGGACCTCAAGCCGAAGGGCGCGCCGGCCACCACCGAACAGGTCGGCCAGGCGGTCTGCGCCGCAATCGGCTAGCGCTCATGGACTTCGCGATTCGCCTCGCCGCGCCGGACGACGCCCCCACCCTGGCGGCGTTCAACGCGGCGATGGCGCGTGAAACCGAGCATCTCGAGCTCGACGCCGAGCGACTGCTGCGCGGCGTCCGGGCCGTTCTCGACGATCCCGCCAAGGGCTTCTACCTGGTGGCCGAAGAAGGCGGGACGGTGATCGGCCAGTTGATGATCACCTACGAGTGGAGCGACTGGCGCAACGGTGTCTTCTGGTGGGTGCAGAGCGTCTATGTGCGGCCCGAGAGCCGCGGGCGGGGCGTCTACACAACGCTCTACCGAGAGGCCGTGCGGCGCGCTCAGGCCGCCGGCGACGTCTGCGGCCTGCGGCTCTACGTCGAGAAGGAAAACAGCCGGGCCCAGGCGGCCTACCGAAAGCTTGGGATGGACGAGACGGTCTATCTGATGTACGAGACCGACTTCGTGCTCCAGCGCTAGCGCTCCGGGGCCAGCTCGAGCTCGATCCGGGTCGCTTGGCCTGCCCGTACATCCACCTCCTTGATGGAAGAGGCCCACTCGGTCAGCGCCACCGGATCGGTCAAGGTCCAGGGCGCATTCGCCGGGCGAGCGACGAGGCGATAGCGGCCCGGCTGGAGGCCGTGAGCTTTCGCCTGCCCAGTCGCGAGATCCAGAGGGGGCAGGCCTACGAGCTCGTTGCGTGCGTTGCGCACCTCCAGGACGCCGCCCTCGGGCAGCAACCCGGTCGCGGCCGATGCCGCCTCCCTCCAGGCCTCCGGGATGTCCACGTGGGCTTCGATCGCGCCGCCATCGAACCGCACCGTGACCGCAAGATCCGTCTGCAGACCGCCGACAGGAATCACCAAGCGGCCATCTTGGTTTGGTTGACCGTCGAAGCGAGTTTCCGCGAGATAGCCGCCGGTGGGAACGCCGCGAACAGAGGCGCGATAGCGGCCTGGTGCGACGTCGATCTCGAACCCCACGTCAGCGCTCGTCAGCGGTATCATGGCGCGCGCATTGGGCCGGAAGCCCATCCCGCTCGGCTCCGCCGTATCGAGATTCAAGGTGAGCTGAGCCGGCTCTGATTGCTGCAAGAGATCGTCCGGCGGATCGACGAGCAACAGCCGTCCCGCGCGGGTCCGGGCCGTGTGGACCTGGATCATCAATCCGGTCGGCTGCCCCCGCGGGATGGAGACTTCGGCCTGTCCAACCGCCAACTCCGACCGCTGTTGGCCGGGTCGAGACGCCAAGATCCTGTACTCGCCCGGCGCCGCGCCCAGCAGGCTGAACTGGCCGTTCGGCGCTCCGACCTCCGTGAAGGCGTGTTCGCCGGCGGGCGTCCTCTCGAAGAATTGCAGCTCGGTTCGATCGGCCGGGGAGCCGTCCTCCAGAACCACGCGGATGTCGAGCCGCGTTGGCGCGGGCGGCGGCAAGCGAAGGTCGATCTCCTCCCGGATGTCGCCCCATCCGAGCCGGACCGGTGTTGCTTCCCCGATGGCTGACGTCTCGGGATAACAGGCCCCGCCCGACCGCAAAGTCACTTGCTCACGGAGGTTGGCCGCCGCCAGCCCGCAGACCAGGTAGTCGCCGGGACGCAGGTACCAGATTCGGAAGACTCCGCGGTCGTCGCTCCGCCGCATCCCGGCCCCTGCCGCCCGTCCGTCGAGCGCCGGGCCCATCGTTCGTCGCTGCAGCCTCACGGATGCCCCCGGCAAAGGGCGCCCTTCGTGGTCCAAGGTGCGACCGGTGATGACCGCGAAGCGATTGAGATGCAGATCCACCCCGGCAAGGTCCGTTCCTTGTGACGTCCTCAGGCTCCTCCTGGTGCGGTCGTAGCCGTTCTTCGCTACGGAGAGCGCCACTTCTCCCGCTGGTACGCCTTGGAGGACGAATCGCCCGTCAAAGGCCGTGACTGCGGTAGGGGCGTTACCCGCGCCCGGCGTGGACGGAGGCTGAACCGAGACCAAGACGGTTGCACCGGGGAGCGGCCGCCCCGTCCGGGCGTCGAGCACGCGGCCCGATACTTTGGAGCCCTTCTCCGCAGGCGGCTCTTGCGCCGTGGCTGCCGAGACACAGAACGCCAATGCGAGCAGGAGTCTCATGGAGCCGCCTTGAGGTCGAGCTCCATGTCGAAGCCGGCCTCGATCGTGATCTCGAGGACGCGTTCGGCGACCGCGTTCCAAGTCGACTCGTCAAATGGCATGACGTTTGGGGTTGGCCAAGCGACGATCTCGTAGGCGCCCGGCACGACTTTGGGGAAGACGAAGCGGCCACGGTCGTCGGTCCGACTGATTTGGACTTGCCGTTCGACCCCCCGCAGGCCGACGCTCCCATGCGCCGCGGGACGGGCGGAGCCCGACTCGTCGACGACCCGGACCTGGCCGCGAAGCGACGCAAACTCATCGGACACGGCGAGCTCCAGCGTCGTCATCGCCCCGGGGCCTACCTCGATTCGCGGCGGATCGACCAAATAGAGCGTTTCCGACCGCAGCTCGGCGCGGTAGCGGCCGGGCAGCATCGCCTTGTGTTCGAAGCGTCCGGTGGCGGGGTCGACGTAGGCGTCATCCGGTCGGCCTATCGGCTCGTCCGGCACAAACGAGAGGGAGAGCCGGCCCGGGTCGAGCTTGCCGAAATCAATCGTCCCTTGTACGCCCGTGGGAGGCTGAGGCCGCAGGACGAGATCGCGCTGATCCTCGGCCACGTGCAGGGATGCGAGCAGGCGGAGATCGGATCCCGAGCCGCTCCGGAGCGTGCGGAGCAGATAGTCGCCGGTGGGCAGGCCGGCTACGTTGAACCGCCCGTCGTCGCTGATCATGGCGCCTGTCCCCCACAGGATCCGACCGCCCGAGTCCGGCATCGTCTCGACCGTCAGATACCAGCGGCCTGCGCTTTCGGGCAGACCCTCCACGCGGCCCGCGATCGTCCAGGAGCTCCCCTCGCTCTGAGGGCTCAGTCGCAACTCGGGAGGGTCCTGGCCGGCCACGATGGCGATCCGCCGAGACTCAAACTGGGGCGCCGTTTGGCCTGGGACGCCCGAGACGACGCGCTGGCGGACGCGAAGCTCGTACTCGCCCGGCGCCAGCCCGACGATACGGAAGTAGCCGCGGTCGTCGCTCACCGCTCCACCGACCATCGGTCGAGCGTTGGGCTCCACGGGAAACAATTGAAGAAACTGGTCCTGGAGCGGCTCCCCGAACGCGTCCGTCATCCAGCCCTCGAGCACCCTGCCGCGCTCCAGCTCGATGTCCGCCGTAGCGCAACCGTCCTCCGGGATCGCCTTGACCGCCGACTGGGAGGCCACACCGTCCACGGCTATCAATACATAACCTGCCAGATCGGCCTGCACGTGGACTTGCTCGGCGTCGAGGTCGTCGAAGCGGTAGCGACCGTCATCGCCGGTCCAGGTTTGGCGCGGACGAGGTTCGGAGGTCTGTTGCGTCACGAGGACGCGGGCGTCGCGCAAGGGGAACGTCCCTACTTCCGTATGTTCGGAGACAAGGCCTAGCAGGCAGCCTGCCCGTCCGCCGGTGACGGCCAGAAAGATCAGGAAAGCAGCTCGACCCCAAGGGCGCATCGGGCCCGTCTAGAATCTCACGGGTTCCGCTGCAAGAGTCGGAAATTTTCGGGCGTTGCTAGACTCGACTCGTGTGGATTCCGGCGCTGCTACTCTTCCTGGCCTCCCTGCTCCCAGCGGCTCCCTGGCAAGGTGCGGCGACCCTGGACGCCGTTCTCGAGAAAGCCGTCACGGACGGGACCATCCCCGGCGGCGTGCTACTGGTCGGCCAGGGCGACCGGATCCTCTACCATCACGCCTACGGCTTCCAGAGTCTCGTCCCCAAAAAGGTCCTGGCGCGCGTCGACACCATCTATGACTGCGCCTCGCTGACCAAGGTCGTCGCCACCGCGCCGTCGGTGATGATGCTGGTCGAGCAGGGCAAGGTGCGACTGGACGATCGTGTGACCGTCTACTTGCCGAAGTTCCGCAAGGGAGACTCGCCGATCACGGTGCGCCACCTGTTGACCCACTACTCGGGGCTGCGACCGGACCTGGACCTCGAACCGGTCTGGTCGGGCTACGAGACCGGCATCGAGAAGGCCTACCAGGAGGTCCCGATCGCCGAGCCGGGGGAACGGTTCATCTACAGCGACATCAACTACATTCTGCTCGCTGAGATCGTCCGCCAGGTCACCGGCCAGCGCATCGACGCCTTTGCCCGCCAGAACCTGTTCGAGCCGCTCGGTATGACCGACGCGCAGTTCGACCCGCCGGCGGCGTTGCGCGACCGGATCGCGCCTACCGAGAAAATGCCCGACGGGACCGTGCTGCATGGCGTGGTGCACGATCCGACCACGCGCTACATGGGCGGCGTCGCTGGCCACGCCGGACTCTTCGCCACCGCGGCCGACCTCAGCCGGTACGTGCGCATGATCCTCGCCGGCGGCGTGCTCGACGGCAAGCGGACTCTGAGCCCATTGGGCTTGGCGGCGATGACCCGGCCGCAATCTCCCGAAGGCAAACCCGAGCGCGGCCTGGGCTGGGACATCAATTCTCCCTACGCCTCGCCGCGAGGCGACCTGTTTCCGGTCGGCTCCTTTGGCCACACGGGTTTTACGGGCACGTCGATTTGGGTCGATCCGGGAACGAAGGCGTACGTGATCCTGATGACCAACCGGGTCCACCCCGTGGCCGGGCGAGGGTCCGTCGTTAGCCTCCGCAGCCGCGTCGCGTCGGCCATCGCCGCGGCGCTTGCGCCGCCGCAGGCCCAGGGCGGTTCACAGGTCGAGACCGCGAAACCCAGCGAGCGCGTGTTGACCGGCTTGGACGTCCTGGTCGCTGAAGGGTTCTCGCGATTGGCAGGCAAGAAGGTCGGGTTGATCACCAATCACACCGGCGTAGACCGTCTGGGGCGTACGAATGTGGAGCTGTTTCTCCGAGCCCCGAACGTCCGTCTGGCGGCGATTTTTGCACCGGAGCACGGCTTTGCGGGCAAACTCGACCAGGAGCGCGTGGCCGATACCTCCGTGGAAGGGGTGCAAGTGCACAGCCTATATCAGGGCGACCGGCGTCGTCCTACGCCGGAAATGATGGCCGGGCTCGACGCACTGGTCTTCGATATCCAGGACATGGGCGTTCGCTTCTATACCTACGCCACGACGCTAGCCTACTGCCTGGAAGAGGCCGCCAAGGTCGGCTTGCCGGTCTACGTGCTCGATCGGCCCAACCCACTGACCGGAGTCCGGGTGGGCGGGCCCGTGCTGCGGTCCGAGCTGGCGTCGTTCATCGGCTATCTGCCGGGAATGCCGGTGCAACACGGTTTGACAATTGGAGAGCTGGCGCTGCTGTTCAACCAGGAAAAGAGTCTCGGCGCCGACGTGCGCGTCGTCGAAATGGAGGGTTGGCGGCGGGAGATGTGGTTCGACGAAACCGGTTTGCCCTGGGTAAACCCTTCCCCGAATATCCGGTCGCTCACGCAAGCCATCCTGTACCCGGGCGTTGCGCTGCTGGAAGGGTTGAAGAACTACTCGGTGGGACGAGGAACCGATGCCCCGTTCCAGTTCGTCGGCGCGGATTGGATGAAAGCGTCCGAGATGGCTACCGCCCTGGCAGCCGAGCCGGGCATCCGACCCTACGTCGTAACCAGGACTCCGACGGAGTCGCACTTCGCGGGCCGCACGATTCCAGGCCTGTGGCTGGAACCGAGCGACCGCGAAAGCTTTGATTCTTTGAGGTTTGGGCTGGAGCTGGCCACAACCCTGGCGCGGCTCCAGCCCGATAAGGTCGATTGGGACCAGACGGCTCGTCTGGTCGGGGAGCGGCAGACTCTGCAAGAGTGGCGCAACGGCCATTCGTCCCAGCAGATCTGGGCGCGCTGGAAGGCGGAGGGGGAACCATTCGACAGGCGTCGAATGACCGTCCTTCTTTACTAGTAGTCTGCGTACCCCAAAATCGAGAGCCGTCGTTCGGCCAACTCGGTCGAAATCCTTCCGAGCGGCCGGGACGCCCAGCGACGCCCTTGTTCAAAGGGCGTCGTGCGATGGTAGCGGCCGACGATCCTAGTCGTCGCCCTGGTCCTTGCCCTTCGTCGTGCCGCGAACCCGCTTGCGCTCCTGGGCGTCCTTCATCCAGGCCGGCGGCCGACCGCGCCGCTTGCCGCGGCCGCGAGCCAAGCGCTCCAGCGAGATAATCGCGTCTTCAATCTGCTCCCGCTCTTGGCGGAGCTCCAACAGGATCTTATTTACGTCCACTGACCAAACCCTCCGATTGACATGGTTACCGCATCGATAAGGCGCGGTTTGAGTACTGACGGTAGGGCCGCAAGGGATGCGCCGATCTAGTCTGTGTTCTGAAATCGGAACGTCTCCGCTGCGAGTCCTCCGTCTTCCCAGCCTGTTATAACAACGGGATTTGTGGCGCGTCAATAGTTCTGTTCTGAAATCGGAACAGAATTTTACTTTTTCTTACAGAGACTGCGGCGATGCAACCGCCTGGGGGCCCCAGCTTTCGATGTCGGCAATCCAGGATCGGTCGGAGACCGCCTTTTGCTTCATCGGCGCCGGAGTGCGTCGGGATTTAGATCCCGACGCTTTTCCATTATGCATAAATCGCTGCTCAAGAGAAAGAATTTCTTCTCTTCCGCCAAAAGTAGAACGGCGCGCCCAGCAAAATCAGGGCCAAGCCGAGCAGCGACTCGCGAGGAGAGGTGACCAGCGTCATGCCGACCAGAGCGGCGGCGACGACCACGAAGGCTGCCGGGACGGCGGGATAGCCGAGCGCGCGGTACGGCCGCTCGAGATCCGGCCGCTTCCTTCGCAGGACAAAAACGCTCGCAGCGGAGAGGCCGTAAAGAATCCAACTCGCGAAAATGACGTAGGTATATAGCTGGTCATAGCGGCCCGACAGGACCAGCAACGCGGCCCACGTCGAGAGGGCGGCGATCGCCACATGCGGCGTACGGAATTGAGGATGCACCGCGGCCATCGATTCCAGGAAGAAGCCGTCCCGGGCCATGGCGTATGGCACGCGCGCGCCGGAGAGAATCGAGCCGTTCAGGGCCGCGAAAATCGAGATCATGGCCGCCAGCGACACCGCGTCGGCTCCGCGTTCGCCCAGAAACCGCCGGGCGGCGTCGCTGGCGACGCGCTCGCTGGCCGCGACCGAATCCGCGTCCAGCGAGTAGAAGTACGCCACATTGACGGCCAGGTACACAGCGATCACCGTCAGCACGCCGCCAATCAGCGCCCGCGGAATATTGCGATGGGGATCGCGCACCTCGCCCGACGCCATGGTGACGTTATTCCAGCCGTCATAGGCCCACAAGGCGGCGACGAGCGCGGCGAAGAAGCCGGACACTCCGCCGACGTGAGCCGTCTGCGAGCTCCAGTTTTCAGCGGAGCCGCCGCCGAACGCAGCGGTCAGCAGGACGATTCCGAGGATCAAGCCGATCTTGAGGATCGTAATGGCGCTCTGGACGCGTCCCCCGGCCTTGACGCCGAAGAAGTTCACGCCGCCGAGCCCGAGAATGAGGCCCATGGCCAGGATCTGGCCGTAGGAGATCGGCAGCGGACCGCCGCCGTCGCCCAGCGGAATCGGCAGCGTGAACCAGACTCGCTCGAGCCGCGGCCAAAAATTGGCCAGGTAGTAAAAGAACGCCGTCGCCAAAGCGGCGATGCTGCCGCTCTTGGCGACCCAGAAATGGGTCCACCCGTACAGGAAGCTCCACATCGGCCCGTAGGCCTCGCGGAGGTAGATGTACTCGCCGCCGGCCTCCGGCATGGCCGCGCCGAGCTCGGCGTAGGTGAGTGCGCCGGCCAGCGACAGCAAGCCGCCGGCGACGAAGACCACCAGGACCATGCCGAACGAGCCGACCTCCCGCACCATCGCCGAGGGCACCAGAAAGATGCCGCTGCCGATGATCGTTCCGACCACGATCGAAGCCGCCTCGATTGCGGTCAGGTTCCGCAGCAGCTCGGGATGCTTGGGTTTCGGTGTCATCGGCTACGCCTCGCGCGCGGGGGCCGGAGGAAAGATGTACGATGCCAACAAGCCGCCGACGAAGGTGGTCACGGCGCCGGTGACCACGTACCAGGTCCAAGCCACCTCGGTGGCCCGGCTCAGGTAGACCACGGCGGAAAGTCCCAGCGCCATCCCGGTCATGGCGGCGGCCTCGCTGACCCGGCGCGTCAGGACGCCGAGGCAGAACACCCCCAACAACGCGCCCAACGGGATGGAAGCGATCGACAAACCGGCTTCCAGCACCGAGCCCCATTGCCGGGCGGCCACAGCGATTGCCATCAGCACGACGCCCCAGCCCAAGGTCACCCAGCGAGACAGCTTCAGCCGGTCCTCTTCCTGGGGGATGCGGGCGCCGAACGCCGGCAACAGCAAATCCATCATCGTGGCCGACGCCAGTGAGTTGAGCGCCGCGGAAATGTTCGACATCGCGGCGGCCAGGATCGAGGCGATGACGATACCGGCGGCCACCGGAGGCAACTCGCGCCAGATGAACTCCGGGTAGAGCCGGTCGAGCGGCTGCGGCGCCGGCAGGCCGGAGGCGTCGTACCAGACGTAGAGCAACACGCCGATCGTCAAGAACAGCGTGAACTGGAAGAAGACGACCACCCAGCTCGACAGCAGCGCCACGCGGCTGGCTTGCTGGGTCTTGGCGCTCAGCAGCCGCTGCACGACCAACTGGTCGGTTCCGTGCGTGGCCGTGGCCAGGAAGCAGCCCCCCAGCAGCCCGGCCCAGAACGTGTAGGTCTGCTGGAAGTAAGGCTCGCCCTCGGCGCCCCAATGCAGAATGCGCCACTTGTCCGCCGAGGCGGCCACGGTCTCCCAGCCGGCCGGCAGCTCGTGCAGAATCAGCCAGAAGCTCAGCAGGGCGCCGGAGACGTACAGAGCCATCTGCGCCACGTCGGTCCAGATGACGGCCGTCATGCCGCCATGGAAGGTATAGAACAACGTGAGGACGGTGATGAGCAGGATCGAGGGCAGATCGCCGGTTTCGAGCACGACGCCGACCACCAAAGAGATCGCAAACACGCGCACGCCCTCGGCCAGCGATCGCGTCACCAGAAACGTCGTCGCGGTGAGCCGCCGTAGGCGGTCGCCGAAGCGGCGCTCGATGAGCTTGTAGGCCGTGAACATCTCGCCCTTCCAGTAGGCCGGAATGAACAGCGCTGAGATCACCAGGCGGGCCAGCAAGTAGCCGAACACGAGCTGCAGGAAGCCCAGATCCGACCCGAAGGCCAAGGCCGGCGTGCCGATGATGGTGAGAGTGCTGGTTTCGGCCGATACGATCGACAGCGAGATCGCCCACCAAGGCGCTTCCCGGCCCCCCAGGAAGTAGTCGCGTAGGGTCTTTTGCCGCCCTCCGAAGCGCGCGCCAAAAACGGTGACGGTGATAAGATAGGCGACGATCAGCCCCAGGTCGAGGATACGATCGGGCATCGCTAGAGGAACCTTGGCACGAAAGTTCCGGATTGTAACACCATCGGGTTCGCGTCCGTCACACACTGCGGCCGGCCCGACGGCCAAGAGTTAGGGAACATCGCTCGAGTGGGTCGAGAGGCTTCGACGATCGAGCGATTAGAAGACGGCAGACGGTCTTGCGTAGACCGCGGAGGTCGATTATACTCCGCGATTAGTTCAACTCGAGCTACGCAATCTGAGCCCCGTTGACTCACGTCAGGGCCGTCCGCCGTAGGACGATCGCAAGGGTTGCGAGTTGCGCTCCCCGCTGTTGGAGAATTCGACAATGCTGAGAAAGTTCACACAACTGAGTGTCGCTGCGTGCCTGCTCCTGCTGGCCACGTCGGCGGCGATTCCTTCCCCGCAGGAAGGCTCTGAGAAGCGACCCAAGGACCAGGCCGAGTACGAGCTGGCGAACAAGTCCTTCACGGCCGCCCAATCGGGGGATTGGAAGACTGCGCTCGAGGGACTCGACGAGTGGAAGCAGAAGTACCCCGACAGCGCCTACAAAGAGGACTGGCCGAGGATCTATCTGCGGGCCTACCAGAACACGGGCCAGAAGGAGAAGGCGATCGCCATTGCGAAGGACATCCTCAAGGCGAGCCCCAACGACTTCGAATCGAACTTCCTGATCGCTTCGCTGGTGCCGACGATGGGCGGCACCGACGCCGCGCTGATGGCTGACGGCGTCAAGGCCGCCAACGCCGTGCTGGCGAACCGGCCCGCGCAGGCCAACGAGGAGCAGTGGAAGCAGATCCAGATCACCGCTCTGCAGACTCTCGGTTGGACGGCGATGCAGAAGAAGGACCACCAGGAAGCCGAGAAGGAATTCATGAAGGTCCTGCAGCTCAACCCGAATCTGGCGCAGGTGAGCTACTGGCTCGGCAACGAGGTTCTGGCGCAGGGCAACCCGAACAAGAACGAGCTGGCGCTGTTCTCGTTCGCTCGTGCGGCCTCCTACGAGGGCGAGGGCGCCCTCAACGCGCAAGGCCGGCAGCAGGTCGACGAGTACCTGAAGAAGGTCTACACCAAGTACCACGGCTCGGAAGAAGGCCTGGACGGCATCAAGGCCACGGCGAAGACGCAGGCGCTGCCCCCGGCCGGCCTGAAGATCAAGTCCAAGGACGTGATCGACTTCGAGAAGGAAGCCGATTCGCGCAAGAAGGAGCCCATGCTGTGGGCGTTCAAGGACCTCAAGGCCAGCCTGTTGGGCTCCAACGGCGATGGCATCTGGTCGGACTTGCAGGGCAAGCTGGCGCCGAAGATGCAGCTCTACGTGGTGGGTTCGGATTCGGCGCGGCCGCAGGTCGTGACCTTCTCGAGCACGCCCGACGGTCCGGTGGAAGTGGTCGTCAACCTGGAGAATCGTCTGCGCGAAGCGCCGGGCAAGGGCCGCAAGATGGTCGTCGACGGCGTCGCTTCGAGCCTGACCAAGGACCCGTTCAAGCTCTCGTTGACCTCCGGGAGCGTGAACTAGGAACTCCGCCGTTCCGACAGCGGGAACGCAGGCGGCCGTCCTTCGGGGCGGCCGCTTTGTTTTGCCTCTGGCGCCGCGGCGCGGCTCAGCGTGCGTCTGCGCAGCCTCACCCTCGAATCTTGACCGCTCCGTACAGATTTGTTAGCTTGCGATTAGGTAATCTATACGATTCGGTACAGATTACGGGAAGAACTGTTCAATGAGCGCAACCGCTGACGAGCTGGAGATTCTTGCAACCCAGGAGTACAAGTACGGCTGGACGACCGACATCGAGGCCGATGCGGCGCCCCCCGGGCTCAGCGAGGAGATCATCGTCTGGATCTCGCGCGAAAAGAAGAACGAGCCCCAGTGGCTGACCGAATGGCGGCTGGCGGCCTACCGGCACTGGCTCGAGATGAAGGAGCCGACTTGGCCGAACGTGCACTATCCGCCGATCGACTACCAATCGCTGTGCTACTACTCGGCGCCGAAGAAGAAGGCCGGACCGCAGAGCCTCGACGAGGTGGACCCGGAGCTGCTGGCAACCTACGAGAAGCTAGGCATCCCGTTGGCCGAACGGGCGGCGCTGGCCGGCGTGGCCGTCGACGCCGTGTTCGACTCGGTCTCGGTAGCGACCACTTTTCGCCACAAGCTCGCCGAGAAGGGCATCATCTTCTGCTCGTTCTCTGAGGCCGTGCAGGAGCATCCCGAGCTGGTCCGCAAGTACTTGGGGTCGGTGGTGCCGACCACAGACAACTTCTTCGCCGCGCTCAACTCGGCGGTCTTCACCGACGGCTCGTTCTGCTACATCCCCAAGGGCGTGCGCTGCCCGATGGAGCTTTCGACCTATTTCCGCATCAACGCCGCCAACACGGGGCAGTTCGAGCGGACGCTGATCGTCGCCGACGAAGGCAGCTACGTGAGCTACCTGGAAGGTTGCACCGCGCCGATGCGCGATGAGAACCAGCTCCACGCCGCTGTCGTCGAGCTTATCGCCCTCGACAACGCCCAGATCAAGTACTCCACGGTCCAGAACTGGTATCCGGGAGACAAGGAAGGCCGGGGCGGCATCTACAACTTTGTGACCAAGCGCGGCGCTTGCCGCGGGGTCAACTCCAAGATCTCGTGGACTCAGGTCGAAACCGGTTCGGCGATCACCTGGAAGTACCCGAGCTGCATCCTGCAGGGCGACAACTCGGTGGGCGAGTTCTATTCAGTGGCGGTGACGAACAACAGGCAGCAGGCCGACACCGGCACGAAGATGATCCACATCGGCAAGAACACGACCTCCACGATCGTGTCGAAGGGGATCTCCGCCGGTCGCTCCAACAACAGCTATCGCGGGTTGGTGAAGATTCTGCCCGGCGCCGAGAACGCCCGCAACTTCTCGCAGTGCGACTCGATGTTGATGGGCGACCGCTGCGGCGCGCACACGTTCCCGTACCTGGAAGTCAAGAACCCGACGGCGCAGGTCGAGCACGAGGCCACGACCTCGAAGATCGGCGAAGACCAGATCTTCTACTGCCAGCAACGGGGGCTCTCGCAAGAAGACGCCGTTTCGATGATCGTGAACGGCTTCTGCAAGGAAGTCTTCAAAGAGTTGCCGATGGAGTTCGCCGTGGAGGCGCAGAAGCTGCTGGGCGTGAGCCTGGAAGGCAGCGTGGGCTAGAGGAGGCGCGGACGTGGAAGTAACGCTGACGCCGGAACACGAGCGGATGATCGAAGAGCAGGTTACGGCGGGCCGTTTCTCCTCGCCGGACGAAGCGATTGCAGCCGCCCTCGAACTGTTGCAGCACCGAAACGAGCTGACGCTTGAAGAGGAGAGGAAACTCGTTCAGATCGCGTTGGAGCAGCTCAATCGAGGCGAAGGCGTGACGATCGAGACTCCTGGGGAAATGGATGCGTTCTTCGAGCAGATCAAGGAACGTTCGGGGCGGAAGCGCGAGGGAGTCGAGGCGGAGTAGACCAGTGTGCAGCACATTCGCTACGCGCCGGCAACAGCAGACGACATCTCTAGCATCCACGATCACATCCTCAGGCATGGCGGACAGCGGGCGGCAGACAGGACGGTTCGAAGGATCTTAGACAGGGCCGTTCAGCTCTCCCAGTTCCCCTACCTGGGGTTGCCGGCGGAGCGTGGCGGCTGTGATTGGAGAAGCTTTCGCGAAGGGTCCTACGTGATCTACTACCGGGAGATCCAAGGCGGCATCGAACTCCTGCGGGTCGTCCACGGTAAGCGAGACCAGCGTCGAGCGCTGGGGCAAGTCATCGAATAGAAGCATCGGAAGACACAATGTTGGAAGTCAAGAACCTCAAAGTGCGCGTGGAAGAGCGCGAGATCCTCAAGGGCATCAGCCTGTCGGTCAAGCCCGGCGAGGTGCACGCCATCATGGGGCCCAACGGCTCCGGTAAGTCCACCTTCGCCGGAGTCCTGGCCGGCCGTGAGGGCTATGAGATCACCGGCGGCTCGGTGACGTATCTCGGCCAGGACCTGCTCGAGCTCGACCCGGAAGTTCGCGCCCGCGAAGGGATCTTCTTGGCGTTCCAGTATCCGGTCGAGATCCCGGGCGTGTCGAACATGTACTTCCTGCGGGCGGCTCTCAACGCCGTGCGCAAGCACCGGGGCGAGGAGGAGCTCGACGCCGTCGAGTTCATCGCGCTGGTCAAGGAGCGCATGAAGAAGCTCAAGATGGACGACGCCATGCTCAAGCGCGCCGTCAACCAGGGCTTCTCCGGCGGCGAGAAGAAGCGAAACGAGATCTTCCAGATGGCTGTGCTCGAGCCGAAACTGGCGATCCTTGACGAGACCGATTCCGGCCTCGACATCGACGCTCTGAAGCTGGTGGCCGACGGCGTGAACTCGCTGCGCAGCCCCGACCGCTCGATGATCGTAGTCACGCACTACCAGCGGCTGCTCGACTACATCGTGCCCGACTACGTACACGTACTGGCGCACGGCCGGATCGTCAAATCCGGCGACAAGCACCTCGCTCTCGAGCTCGAGAAGAAGGGCTACGCCTGGGTGGAGCAACTCGCCGCCAGCGGCGAGATGGTGACCGTGTGATGAGCGTTGCTGCGGATCGGACGACTGCGCCGCGGTATCTCGAAGCCTTTGAGGCGGCGCGGCGCGAGGAACCGGCTTGGCTGGCAGAGAGACGACGGCTGGCGATCGAGCGTTTTTCGTTGCTCGGTTTCCCCACCACGAAGGACGAGGAGTACAAGTACACGAACCTGGCGCGAATCGCTCGCGGGGAATGGCGCCCGGGTTCCGGCGGATCGCTGCAGCCTGACGCCCTGGCGGCGGCGACCTACGAAGGCCTCGAAGGCCCGCGGATCGTATTCGTCGACGGTCGCTTCGACCCCGAACGCTCCACGCTCTCGGAACTGCCCGAGGGTCTGGAGGCGACCAGCCTGGCTGCCCTGCTCGCGACCGCCCCGGACGCGCTCGAAGGCCACCTTACGCGCTACGCCGATTTCGAGGGGCGCGCGCTGACCGCTCTCAACACGGCGTTCTTCGAGGATGGCGCCTTCATTCGAGTCGCCGAAAAGGCCGTCATCGCCGAGCCGCTGCAGGTCGTTTTCGTGGCGACCGGCGACGCCGGCACGGTCACTTGGCCGCGGGTGCTGATCCACGCCGGCCGGCAATCGCAGGTTCAGGTCATCGAGACTTACATCTCGGCCGCCGAAGGCGCGCACTGGACGAACTCGGTGACTGAGATCGTGGGCGAGGACGCCGCCCGGGTCGAGCACTTCCAGGTGCAGCAGGAGTCGGTCGAAGCCTTCCACACCGGCCGGGTGGAGATGCTCGAGGAGCGCAGCGGCTATATCTCCACGATCTCGCTGGTCCTCGGCGCGGCCCTCACGCGCAACGACGTCCGCATCACGCTCGACGACGAGGGCTGCGAATGCGCTCTCGACGGCTTGGTCGTGATCAGCGGCAAGCAGCACGTGGACCACCACACGCTGATCGACCACGCCAAGGCTCACTGCAACTCGCACCAGCTCTACAAAGGCGTGCTGGACGGCTCGTCCCGGGGAGTCTTCAACGGCAAGATCATCGTGCGGCAGGACGCCCAGAAGACCGACGCCATCCAGAACAACAAGAATCTGCTGCTTTCGACCAAGGCTGAGATCGACACCAAGCCGCAGCTCGAGATCGACGCCAACGACGTGCGCTGCACGCACGGCGCAACGATCGGGCAGCTCGACAAGGACGCCCTGTTCTACCTGCAGGCCCGCGGCATCGGCGCCGGAGAAGCGCGCAGCCTGCTGGTCTACGCTTTCGCGGCGGACCTGCTCGAACGCATCACGGTGGAGCCGCTGAAGCGCCACCTGGAGCGGCTGCTGATGCGGTCGCTAGGAAGGGATTCCGCCGCGCAGGAGGTGTCGGAATGAGCGCATCGATGAGCGCCGTCGGGCTGGACGTGCAGGCCCTGCGGCGGGACTTTCCCTCGCTCGACCAGCAGGTGCACGACAAGCCGCTGGCGTACTTGGACAACGCGGCCTCGGCCCAGACGCCGCTGCCGGTGATCGACGCCATCCGAGACCACTACCTGCGGGACCGCTCCAACGTGCACCGTGGCGTCCACGAGCTGAGCCAGCGCGCCACCAATGCTTACGAGAAGGCGCGCGTCAAGGTGCAGCGGTTCCTCAACGCGCCGAGCTACGAGGAGATCATCTGGACGCGCGGGACCACCGAAGGCGTCAATCTGGTCGCCTCGAGCTGGGGACGGGCGAATGTCCGGGCCGGCGATGAGGTGCTGATCTCGGCGCTCGAGCATCACTCGAACATCGTGCCCTGGCAGATGCTCTGCCAGCAGAGCGGCGCGACGCTGCGCGTGATCCCGATGAACCAGGCCGGCGAGCTGCTGCAGGACGAGTACGAGCGGCTGCTGACCGAGCGCACCAAGCTGGTCGCCGTGAATCACGTCTCGAACGCCCTCGGCACCATCAACCCGGTTCGGGAGATGATCGCCAAGGCGCACGCGGTCGGTGCGGTCGTCCTGATCGACGGCGCCCAGGCGATCCCGCACATGGCCGTCGATGTGCGCGCCCTCGACGCCGACTTCTACGCCTTCTCAGGCCATAAGATCTTTGGTCCGACCGGCATCGGCGCCCTCTACGGCAAGAAGGCCTTGTTGGAGGCGATGCCCCCTTACCAAGGCGGCGGCGACATGATCGCTTCGGTGACCTTCGAGAAGACGATCTACAACGATCTGCCGTACAAGTTCGAGGCCGGCACTCCGAACATCGCCGACGCCATCGGTCTCGGCGCTGCGGTGGACTACGTGCAGAAGATCGGCATGGACGCCATCGCGGCTTACGAAGCCGAGCTGTTGTCCTACGCCACCGAGAAGGTCGCCGCCATCGACGGCGTTCGTCTGATTGGCACGGCTCGCCACAAGGCTTCGGTGTTGTCATTCGAGGTCGTCGGGGTGCACCCGCACGACGTCGGCACGATCCTGGACCGGGAGGGCGTGGCGGTCCGCGCCGGCCACCATTGCGCCCAGCCTGTGATGGAGTTCTACGGCGTTGCGGCGACCACGCGCGCCTCGTTCGCGTTCTACAACACGCGCGAGGAGATCGACCAGCTCGTGGGCGCGATCGGCAAGGTGAAGGAGCTCTTCGGCTGATGTCGGACCTGCGCGACCTATATCAGGACCTGATCGTCGATCACTCCAAGAATCCGCGCAACTTTCGCGAGATGCCGGACGCGAACCGCTGCGCCGACGGCTTCAATCCGCTGTGCGGCGACAAGCTGCGTCTGTACCTGAAGATCGACGACGAGGGCGTGATTCGCGACGCTTCCTTCAAGGGCTCGGGTTGCGCCATCTCGACAGCGTCGGCCTCGATGATGACGGGTATGATCAAGAACCAGTCCATCGAGCGGGCCCGCGACCTGTTTGACACGTTCCATCAGCTCGTGACGCGTCCGCACGAAGAGCTCGACCCCAACGAGGCCGGCATCGGCTTGGGCAAGATGGCCGTCTTCGCCGGGGTCAATGAGTTTCCCGCGCGCGTCAAGTGCGCCACGCTGGCTTGGCACACGCTCAAGAATGCTTTGGAAGACAAGCAGGAGGCGGCGCACACCGAATGACGGCTGAAGAGAAAGAAGCCCTGCACGGACGCATCGTCGAGGCGCTGCAGAGCTGCTACGACCCGGAGATCCCGGTCGACATCTACAAGCTCGGCCTGATCTACGAGATCGACATCGCCGAGGACGGCGCCGTGAAGATCACGATGACGCTGACCTCGCCGAACTGCCCCGCCGCGCAATCGCTGCCCGACGACGTGCGGATCAAGGCCCAAGCCGTGGAAGGCGTGAAGTCGGTGGAAGTCGAGATCGTGTTCGAGCCGCCGTGGACGCCTGAGAAGATGGACGATGCCGCGAAGCTCGTGCTGAACATTCTGTGAGACCAGGAGGCGGAAGATGTCGTCTCGCGATCAAAGGCTTACGGCGCAGGACAGGTGGGAGATCGCCTTTCCCCGGTTCACCCCCGAGGAGATCGCGGCCATGTCGTTCGCCGAGACCCGGAGCTACGCCGACGGCGAACCGCTGTTCTCGGCCGGCGAAACCGGATTTCCGTTCTTTGTCGTGTTGAGCGGCGGGATTCAGATCGTCGAAGAGTCCACCGGCGCCCGCAAGACCGTGGTCGTCCACGACCAGCCGGGCGATTTTACCGGCGACGTCGACATGTTGACCGGCCGTCCGGCGCTGATCAGCGGCATCGCCAAGGGCCCGACCCAGGCGCTGGCGCTCCAAGCCTCCTGCCTGCGGCAGATCGTGAAGCAAACGCCGGAGCTCAGCGACCGCATCCTCAAGGCGTTCATGATGCGTCGCCAGTTGCTGCTGGAGACGGAGTTCGTCGGCGTTCGCGTGATCGGCTCGCGGCTCTCGCCGGAGACGT
Source organism: Acidobacteriota bacterium (assembly GCA_016125275.1). GTDB lineage: Bacteria > Acidobacteriota > Terriglobia > Bryobacterales > UBA6623 > RI-231. The sequence goes on from WGMB01000010.1 coordinate 381,231, forward strand.
TGCGGATTCGGGAATTTCTGGCCAAGAACAACCAGCCGTTCACCTGGACCGACCTGGAGCGGAACGCGGAAGCCGAAGCCTTGCTGCAAACCTTCGGCGTCGCCCCGGAGGAGACGCCGGTGGTGGCCTGCGACAGCCGCTCGGTCCTGCGCAACCCGACCAATGAGGAACTGGCGCAGTGCCTGGGCATCAAGCGGCCGATCGAGCGGGCGCTCTGGGATCTGGTAGTCGTCGGCGCCGGTCCGGCCGGCTTGGCGGCGGCGGTCTACGGAGCCTCTGAAGGTCTCAAGACTCTCGTGCTCGACAGCATGGGCCCCGGCGGCCAAGCCGGCACGAGCTCCAAGATCGAGAACTACATGGGCTTCCCGACCGGGTTGTCCGGCGCCGAGTTGGCCTCGCGAGCCGTGCTGCAGGCGGAAAAATTCGGTGCGGAAATCTCCGCGCCGAGTGAGGTCCAAGGTTTCCGGACGGGGCTGAACACCCATACCCTCCAACTGACCGACGGGACCGAGGTTTGCGCCAAGAGCATCCTCATCTCCAGCGGCGCCAGCTACCGCAGGCTCCCCGCTCAGGGGGTGCAGGAGTTCGAGGGCAAGGGCGTCTTCTATGCCTGTACGGCCGTCGAGGCCATGCTCTGCGAGCACGGCCGGGCGATCGTGGTGGGCGGCGGCAACTCGGCCGGCCAGGCCGCAGTCTTCCTCTCCACGCGCTGCCAGGGCGTGACCGTCATCATTCGCGGAGACGACCTGTCCAAGGGCATGTCGGAGTACTTGGCGAGCCGCATCGAACGCCATCCGAAGATCGACCTGCGGGTCTGCACCGAGATCCGCCGGCTGGAGGGTGACGGCAGCCTCGAACGGGTGCATGTGGTAAACAATCAGACCGGCGAGGAGACGGAGATGGACGCCGTGGCGTTGTTCGTCTTCGTGGGCGCCATGCCGCACACCAAGTGGCTCCCGCCGACGGTGGCTACAGACGACAAGGGCTTCGTGCTGACCGGGCCGGAGGCGAAGCGGACAGGCTGGAAGCTCGACCGCGACCCGATGCTGCTCGAGACGAGCGTGCCGGGGGTCTTTGCCGCCGGCGACGTCCGCTCGGCCTCGATCAAGAGGGTGGCGTCGGCCGTCGGCGAGGGTTCGATGACGGTCCACATGGCGCACCGCTATCTGGCCGGGTTGTAAGGTTATGCAATTCAGCGCGCAGGAGGAGTACGGACTGCGCTGCCTGCTGCGGCTGGCGGGGGCTGGCGAGGGCGCGTCCATGACGATTCCCGAGATCAGCCACGCCGAAGGCATGTCGGTCGCCTACGTCGGCAAGATCATGCGCGCGCTGCGGGAAGGCGGGCTGGTGGTGAGCGAGCGCGGCCAGGCCGGCGGCTATCGCTTGGCGCGCAAGCCCGAGGATATTTCGGCCGCGCAGGCGATCTCCGTGCTCGGCGGCAAGTTCTACGAGGGCGAGTTCTGCGAGCGCTTTCCGGGCAATGAGAACGAGTGCGCGCACACGGTCAACTGCTCCATCCGTTCGCTCTGGCGCGCGGTGCAGACCGTCGTCGACCAGGTGTTGAGCTCCACGACCCTGAAGGACCTGATGCGCACCGAAGAGGCCATGGATCGCTTCGTGGACAATCTAGTCGTCATCAGCGCGGCTGCGCCGGGCGCGAGCCTGGAAGGCGAGAAGACGGCGGGCTGAGGCCGGGCCGGGAAGACAAACGAAAAGATCATGTTGAATCAAGAACAAGCGCTGGACGCGCTGCGCCTCGTCGTCGAGCCCGGTCTCCAGCGGGACATCGTTGCTCTGGGTTTTGTGCAGGAGCTGAAGGTCTCCGACGGCCGCGTCGCCTTCGAATTGCAGACCGTGCGGCCCGGCGAGGCGGCCGAGAAGCTCAAGCGTGAGGCGGAAGACAAGCTGAAGGCGGCCGGCGCGGAGGCCGTGGCGATCGAGCTCACCGGCCGGGCCCGGGGCAACCCGGTCGGCGACGGCCAGGGTTCGCTGCCCGGCGTCCGCAACATTATCCCCATCGCCTCCGGCAAGGGCGGCGTCGGCAAGTCCACTGTTTCTGCGAACTTGGCGGTTGCCTTGCGGCAGACCGGCGCGCGCGTGGGGCTGCTGGACGCGGACATCTACGGCCCGTCGATCCCGACGATCATGGGCGCCCGGCAGGGGCCTCAGTTGCAGGGCCAGCAGATCATTCCGCCGGTGCTGCACGGCGTGGCGATGTGCTCCACAGGGTTCTTCCTCAACCCCGATCAGGCTGTGATGTGGCGTGGGCCGATGCTGTCGAAGATGGTCGACGAGCTGTTCCGGCGCGTGATTTGGGGCGAGTTGGACTACCTGATCGTCGATCTGCCGCCCGGCACCGGCGACGTGCAGATCACCATGTGCCAACGCATCGCGTTGACCGGAGCGGTGATCGTCACGACCCCGCAACCGGTCGCGGTGCAGGTGGCCGAGAAGGCCGTCATCATGTTCCAGCAGCTCAAGACGCCATTGCTGGGCGTGGTCGAGAACATGGCCTACTTCGAGTCCGCCAAGACCGGCGAGCGCGAGTACATCTTCGGTTCCGGCGGGGCCGACGCCTTGGCCGGCCACTGGGATATCCCGGTGCTCGGGCGGATCCCCTTGGCGACGAATCTGCGCGAGAGCTCGGACGCCGGGGCTCCCATCGTGGTCTCGAATCCGGATTCGCCGGCCGCCAAGGGCTTCGCGGATGCGGCGGCGCAGTTGATCGCCGCGGTGTCTGTGCGGAACTTGAACGCCGAAAAGCCGGTCGAGATCAACTTCTAGAACGCCCTGACAATGCCCCGCCCCCTCAAGATCAGCCGCCACGGCTCCCATGACATCGCCATGGAGTGGGACACCGGCCGAGAAACGGTCTATCCGGCTCGCTTTCTGCGGCTGGCCTGCCCCTGTGCGCAGTGCCAGGACGAGATGACCGGCAAGCGTCTGATTACCGACAGCGCTTTGCCGATCCTCACCTATCCTACGAAGATCGAGCCGGTGGGCCGATATGCCGTGCAGGTCCACTGGAGCGACAACCACAGCACGGGGATCTTTACGTGGGAGTACTTGTGGGAACTGGCCGACGAGCTCGACAAGCGACGCGAGAAGGCTGCTTTGTCCTAGCGCTGATGCTTTGTGGGGCGGGCCCCGTGGCGGCTCAACCGGTCGTCTTCGACGGCGGCGTGGTCAACGCGGCTAGCTTCCTCCCTGCGTCCGTACCCGGCGGCGCCATCGCGCAGGGGTCCATCTTTTCAGTCTTCGGACAGGAGTTTGGCGGCGAAGGGCTGTCGGTGGAGGCGTTTCCGTTGCCTACTGAGCTCGGCGGCGTCTCGCTCGAGGTCCAGACGAACCTGGGCGCGGTCTTTCGGCCGTTTCTGCTGTATGTGGGAACGGGCCAGATCAACGCCATTCTGCCGTCCGACGTCCCGATCGGCGAGCATCGGCTGCGCGTGCTGCGAGACGGCGCGACCAGCAATACGGTTCGGTTCAAGGTGGTGCGGTCCAGCGTCGGGATTTTCGGACAGGAGGGTTTCAGCTATGGGATGCCTCGCCCGGCCGGGGCTTGGCAGCTCTCAGAGAACCCGACCCGCGGAGACGCCCTGACGCTGTGGGGCACGGGCCTCGGTCCGATCGACGCGCCCGATTCGACCGAAGCGCCTATCGGCCCCGTCGCGATCTCTCTCCACGTCTTCGTCGCGGGAATCGAGGCCGAAGTTGTCTATCAGGGGAGATCGAGCTGCTGCGCTGGGCTCGACCAGATCAACATCGTGATTCCGAAAGGGGCGCCGTACGGCTGTTTCGTCCCAGTGTGGGCGGAGATCGGTGGTGACATGGTCAGCAACGTGATGACCCTCGCCCTGTCGCCTCCGGATAGCGGCTGCGAGGCGTTTCAGGACGGCAACCTTTCAACCTGGATGGTCGATGCGGCGCGCATTGAGATGGTCCGGACGTTCGTACAGGATGGCATCACCGATGAAATCACCGGCATCTTCGTACGGCGGGTCATCGCCCTGGCCGGCAACCCTTCCCTGCCCTTTCGCAAGGATGACCTAGCCTCGAGCCCGCCTCCCGGGTCGTGCCTGATCCCGACGACGCCTTCATACCTCAACCCATTCGGGCTGGAGTCTGCCGCAACTACGGCCATCGAGACGCCCACCGGAAGTGTGAATCTAGAAGCGCTTCCGCAAGACGGCATCCCCGACGCCCCGGGCTACGAGCCGGGCAGGCCGACGCACGCTGTCCAGTCGGACGCGCTGGGGCTCGAACCGGGCCTGTACCGAGCCGAGACCCCCGGCCTCGATGGCTACTTTCCCCCGTTTACAGCCGAGCTCGACACTGGACTGCCCTCTCGCTGGGTCAATCGCGAAGAGCCCTCAACCGCGCCACGCGATACCGGCGTTACGCTGGAGGTCCAAGCCGACGGGAATCCTCAACGCAGACTGCTCGTCAGCCTGACGGGCCCCTCCGCGGACCCGTTGACGGGCCCCGACATAGCGGTTTGCCGTGCGGCGCTCGTGAACGGGAGGTTCTCCATCCCGAAGGCCTTTCTGGCGAATATCCCCGACTCGACCGTTCAACTGGGCTTCACTGATGCGGTCACGGCGCCTTTCGAGGGCGTGCCGGAGGATTTCTCGACGTTATTCACACACCGCCGGGTGCAACTTGTGGACCTTGCCCTGGGCCCACCGCAATTGGCCTCCACGCCGGTCATCTTGCCCGACGGCTCCGAGATCCAAGCCGAGGTCGCCGCCAACTTCGGCGAGCGACAGCGCGGGCTGATGGCCCGAACCGTGATGCCCGCCGATCAGGGCATGCTGTTCCTGTTCGATGAATCCGCCAACTGGCGCTTCTGGATGCTCGGTACGCTCATTCCGCTCGACATTTTGTGGATGGATGAGAACCGCGAGATCCTCTACATCAGCGCCGACACCCCGCCCTGCACGAACAACGTCAGTTGCCCGACCTATGGGCCGAGCGCTTCTTCCCGGTACGTGCTGGAGCTCAACGCCGGCGAGGCGGCTCGGCGTGGGCTAAGCGTTGGGGATCGGCTGGATTGGTGACCCCAGGCTGACGCCTGGGGCTCTGTTGCTGTTGGGGCGAGGGCGTCAGAGCCTCGGACGTGAGTCCCAGGTTGTTGTTTGGCTTGCTTCAGGCGATCCGCGGCCAGCCGGGCGCGGCGGCCTTCGTTGGTGTCCGGGTAGCGCTCGGCCAAGTCTTCCAGCTCGCGGATGGCGGCGGCGTAGCGCCCGTTGCGGGTGTGGATCTCCGCCAAGAACGCCTGCGGATGGGTGAAGTGGCCCGGGTCCAGGCGCTTGGCCTCCAAGAGGTATTTCAGGGCCCAGCCCTCCTGCTGCAAGTAGAAGTAGCACAGGCCGAGCTGAGCGTTGGCGAGAGCGTCTTCGGGGCGCGCCTCCACGGCTTGCCGGTTGACCCGGACCGCCTCGGGGAGCTTCTGTTGGGCCAGCAGCACGCCGCCCAGGTTCACCAGCGGAGCGAACTCGTCCGGGGCCGCCGCCAGGGCCTCTCGAAAGTACTCCTCAGCGCGAGCGAAGTCCTTGCGCTGGTTGGCCAGCACGCCCAGATCATTCCAGGCGTCCGCGTAGTCCGGGGCCAGCTCCACGGCTTTTTCGAGATGTTCGACGGCGGCCTCGGCGTTGCGCCGTTCCAGGGCCGCCTGGGCGCGTTTTCGCTCCGCTACGGCCTTGTCAGGAATCTCCAGCTCCCGCACCGAGACCGTGCTACGCTCTTCCAAGGCGCGGCTGTGCTCGCGGGAGGAGCGTCGCACGGGGATGATGGTTTGAACTCGGCCGCGCTCATCGGCCACCGACTCGCTCACCGCCAGCGTTCGGCGCGTCTCGCCCCACTCGGGGTGAGCGGCCAGGATGGTGTAGGTTCCCGCCGCCAACCCTCGAAACCGGAACCGACCGTCGCGGACTACCTTCTGGTCTTGATAGGGCTGGTCCACTCCCGCGAGGACGACCGTGGCCGAAGAGGGGTGCGGAATCAGCTCGCCGACGATCTCGAAATGCTGTTCGGCCGGCGCAACCGCCAGCGCGAGCGCGAACAAGACGCAGAGCTGACACGCCACGCGCATCCGTCCGCTTCTCATCGTAGCGGGCGCAAACCCGCCCCGGTTCCGGGCCACTCGGCTACGGCTTGCGACCGGTATCGACGATCGGCGTCGACTCGGCCGGCTCGAATAGGCCGAAAGTGAACACGCCGTTGGCGGCCGTGATCGACACGTACTGCTTGCCGCGGTAGGCCCAGGTGATCGGCGAAGCGAACACCGGCTGGCCCATGTTGAAGTGCCACAGGTGCATGCCGCTCTTGGCGTCGACCGCCGCGATGTGATTGTCGTCGTCGCCGAAGAAGATCACGCCGCCGGCGGTGGAAAGCGTTCCGGCCCAGGCCGACGTGGGGCCGGTGAGCGGGTACTCCCAGACGCGCTTGCCGGTCTCCGGCTGCAAGGCGCGCAGAATGAACTGGCCCGAGGCGCCCGGCGGACGCTCGCCGCCCGTGCCGGCGAAGCCCGTCTTGGGCTCCGGCTCCTTGGCCGAGCTGGTGTAGATGTCGCAGGCTTCCAGCGTCATCACGTAGAACAGGCCGGTGTCAGGGTTGTAGGAATCGGACATCCAGTTCGCGGCGCCGCGAACAGTCGGACAGGCTTCCACGCCCTCCGGCGTCGGAATCTGGCCCTCGTTGAGGATCGGTCGGCCGTTCTTGTCGATTCCCTTGGCCCAAGTGAGCTTGTCCACGAAGGGAGAAGCATGCAAAAACTCGCCGGTCGTGCGGTCCAGGATGTAGTAGAAGCCGTTACGGTTCGCCTGCACCACGACCTTGCGCTTCTTGCCCTGAATCTCCAGGTCGAGCAGCACCGGCGGCTCCTGGCCGTCCCAGTCCCACACATCGTGCGGCGTGAACTGGAAGTGCCACTTCATCTCGCCGCTGTCGAGGTCGACGCCGATCACGGAATCCGAGTAGAGATTGTCGCCCGGCCGGTCGCCGCCATAGAAATCCGGCCAGGGGTTGCCGGTGGGCCAAATCAACAGGTTCGTCTCCGGGTCGTAGGAGCCGGGCATCCAGGTGCCTGCGCCGCCCCACGGCAAGGTCTTGGGTCCCCAGCCCTCGGAGCCCGGCTCGCCGGCGGCAGGCACCGTCCACAGATGCCAAGCCTGGCTGCCGTCCTCGGCGTTGCGGGCCTCCAAGAAGCCGCGCATGCCCGAATCTCCGCCGGAGACGCCCACGATCAGCTTGTCCTTCACGACGACCGGGGCGACCGTGCAGTGGTACCCCTCTTTGGGATCGGCGTACGACTGGTCCCACACCATCGCGCCGTTCACCCGGTTGAGAGCCAGCAGATGGCAGTCGCTGGTCACGAAGAAGACGCGATCGCCGAGGATGGCTGCGCCGCGATTCTGCCGCTGCATCTCGACGCCTTCCTGGCGGTAGTGCCAGATCTGACGGCCGGTCACTGCGTCCAAGGCATAGATTTCATTGGAGTTCGTGACGTACAGCACGCCGTCGTAGACGATCGGATACGAGCTCAGCCGGCGCGCTTCGTTGATGTGAAAGAACCACTTCGGCGTCAGGTTCTTCACGTTGTCAGCGGTGATCTGCTTCAGCGGGCTGTGCCGGTTGGAGGCGTAGTCGCCCATGAAGGTCAACCAGTTTTCGCTCGGCGCCGCCAAGATGTCTTCGTAGCGCACCTGGGCTGAAGCGGCGACCGTCAACAGAGACGCCGCCAGAAGGGCTGCTGGAAATTTCACGGATCTCATTCCTCGGAGGCGGAATCCTTCGGCGCGCGGATGGTCTGCTGTGCCAGGAAAGCGAGCAGGTCTTCGACCTCGGTCTCGCTGAGCTTGTCCTTGTAGTTGGCGGGCATCCAGGACTTCTCCTGGAAGTTCGCTTCTTTGAGCTCCCGCTTGTCGAGCAAGTGCAGGCGGCCCTTGCCGTCCAGCAACTGCAGGGAATAGTTGCTGTTGTTCTTGGCGACTCCCTTGATCTGGGTTCCGTCGGCCAGCGTGGCGATCACGGGCCGGAAGCCCTCGGTGAAGCGCTTGTTGGGCTCGAGCAGACCTTCGCGGAGCTGACTCAGGTTGCGGTCCATGCCGATGTTGGTCAAGTCCGGGCCGAGATAGCCGCCCTCGCCGCGAATCATGTGGCAGTTGGCGCAGCCGCCCTTGCCGTAGTAGATCGCCTTGCCGGCGGCCGGATCGCCCTTCAGCGGCTGGCGATAGGCGGGCGCGCTCAGATTGCGCACGTATGCCGTGATTTGCCACACCTTGGGATCGTCGAGCGGCGACGGCGGCATGTCGCTGCCGGCGATGCCGTTCTTGATGATGTCGAACAGCTCCTCGTCGGAAGCCCGCCGCGCGTTGCGGCCCGTGATGAGGTTGGGGCCGCGGCCGCCCTCGGCGGTGATGCCATGGCATCCCGAGCAGACGAGCTTGAAGTTCTCTTCCCCGGCGGCGATGGCGGCGGAGTCCTTCATGTAAAGGCCCGCGGCGGCCTTCATGTCGCCGGCCTCATGCGGCGGCTGTTGAGCCGAGAGCAGCGCAGCCCCGGCAAGGAGGAAGATCCCGATTCGCATCGTCCTGATTATAGGAGGGCTGGCCGGCTGTGTCCGTCGCCGGAAGCGGAAAAAAGCCGCAATCGCTCAGCTCGTCTCGGGCAGGCTCACCAAGTCCCAGGGCGCCCGGGCCACCCGGCCGAGATAGCGGTTGGCCTGGCGGTCCTCCAGGCAGATCTCCTTCTCGGCGTCCCACCAAATCTTGCGACCGGCCTTGTAGCTGACGTTGCCCAGATGGGCGATCAGCGAGGAGCGGTGCCCCGTAAGGGCGTCCGACCGTGGCCGTTCGCTCTCCCGCAGGCAGCGGATGAAGTGCGCGGCGTGCAGCGCCGAGGGCTCCTCGCCCTGCACGTGGCGTTGTTCGAGCGCAGGGCCCGCGTCCTCCCCGGAGCCGAGCGAGCCGGACCGCGCCTGCTGCTCCGGAAAGACCTCGTAGCCTAGCCGATCAGCCACGACCAAGCCGTTGGAGCCGTAGAAGGCCATCCCGTTGGGCCGGTCGAACTGCCCGCGCGCGCCGTGCATCTGCGCTCCGGGTGTGGTGCGGGCGAAGGAGCCGAAGGCGTTGTTGTTGATGGTCTCGTAGCTGAGCACGAACCCTGGGTATTCGTAGGAGACCTGCAGGATGTCGGGCTGATCGCTCATGCCTTCCGTCAAGAATCTGCCGCCCGTGGCCGAAACGGTGGTCGGCCGGTCCTGGCCCATGATCTGATGCACTGTATCGAAGCGATGGACGCCGAAATCGGTGATCCAGCCGCCGGCGTAGTCGTAGAAGCCCCGGTAAGAGCTCAGGAAGCGCTTGCGGTTGAAGGGAACCAGCGGCGCAGGGCCGAGGTAGAGGTCCCAGTCGAGCCCGGCCGGCGGCGGCTCGTCCGGCGTCTGCGGCAGTCCGTGGCCGAGGTTGGCGTAGTTCCAGACCTTCACGAAGCGGACATCGCGCAACACGCCTTCGCGAACCATCCGCTCGACTTCGGCTAGGTGCGGCGCCGAGCGGTGTTGGGTGCCCGTCAGAAACACTTGCTTGGGATGCTTCTTGGAGGCCTCGACAATGGCGCGCCCCTCCAAGATGTTGTGCCCCAAGGGCTTCTCGCAGTAGAGATGCTTGCCGGCCTCCAGCGAGCGGATGGCGGGGATGACGTGGCCGTGGTCAGGCGTGGCCAGATGCACGGCGTCGAAGTCGCTGCGTTCGAGAGCGCGGCGAAAGTCCTGAACCTCGGCGCCCTTGCCGCCGCTGAGCGTCTGGTTGGCCTTGGCGGACTGTTGGTCGTAGCAATCGCAGAGCACCGTGTACTCCACGTTCGGGACCTTGACCATGTGGCGCGCGACGCTCGTGCCGCGGCCTCCGCAGCCGATCAAGGCGAGACGGACACGATCATTGGCGCCGAGGACGCGCGAGGCGGAGGCGGCCGTCAAGGCGGCGGAAGCGAGGAACCGGCGGCGGTGCACGCTCGACAGTATAGGCCAGCCGACGAAATGGGCACGTCCGTCGGCGCTACCCTGCCAGCTTCTTGGTCAACAGCTCGTTCACCACCTGCGGGTTCGCCTGGCCCTTGGTCTGCTTCATCACTTGGCCCACGAAGAAGCCAAGGATGCCGACCTTGCCGCCCCGATAGGTCTCGACCTGCTTGGGGTTGGCGGCCAGGATGCCGTCGATGATGCTCTCGAGCGCGCCGGTGTCGGAGATCTGCTTCAAGCCTTCGGCTTCGATGATCTCGTCGGCGCTCTTGCCGCTCTCGAACATCTTGGCAAAGACTTCCTTGGCGAGCTTCGACGACAGGGTGCCGTCGCCGAGAAGCTTCAGGAGGCGGGCCAGACTCTCGGCGGAGATAGGCGACTCGGTGATCGTCTTGCCGGCGGCGTTGAGCGCTCCGGCCAACTCGCCCTGCACCCAGTTGGCGGCCATCTTGGCGTCGCCCGAAGCCTTGGCGACGGTCTCGAAGTAGTCCGCGGTTTCGGCCGAAAGAGCCAGCACGCGGGCGTCGTAGTCGGAGACGCCGTACTCGCTCACCAGCCGCTCGCGTTTGTTGCGCGGCAGCTCCGGCATGGAGTCGGCGATGCTGCGCTCCCACTCCTCGCTCACCAGCAGCGGCGGCAGGTCCGGCTCGGGGAAGTAGCGGTAGTCGTGCGCTTCTTCCTTGGAACGCATCGAGGAGGTCTCGCCCGTCGTGTTGTTGAACAGGCGGGTCTCCTGCACCACCAGAGCGCCCGATTCGAGCACCGCTACCTGCCGAGCGATCTCGTACTCGATCGCCATCTTCACGAAGCGAAACGAGTTGACGTTCTTGATCTCGGCCTTGACGCCGAACTTTTCCTCGCCCTTGAGGCGGACCGAGACGTTGGCGTCGCAGCGGAGCTGCCCCTTCTCCATGTCGCAGTCGGAGACGCCGGCGAATTGGAGCGCCTGCTTGATCTCGGTGAGATAAGCGAAGGCCTCTTCGGAGCTACGCATGTCCGGTTCGGAAACGATCTCGGCCAGCGGCGCGCCGGCGCGATTCAGGTCCACGTAGCTGTACTGGTCCGAATCGCGAAAACCATCGTGGATGGTCTTGCCGGCGTCCTCTTCCAGATGCAGCCGCGTGATGCCGATGCGCTTGGTGGAGCCGTCTTCGAGGTCCACGTCGAGCCAGCCGTGCTCGGCCAGAGGCTCGTCGTACTGCGAGATCTGGTAGCCCTTCGGCAGGTCCGGATAAAAGTAGTTCTTCCGCGCGAACACGGAGCGCCGGTTGATCTTGCAGTGGATGGCCAGCGAGGCTCGCACTCCCTGCTCGACGGCTTCGCGGTTGAGCACGGGCAAGGCCCCGGGGAGGCCCAGCACGACGGGGTCGGTCTGGGTATTGGCCGGGTTGCCGAACTCGTGGGAGCTGGGCGAGAAGATCTTCGTCTTGGTCTTGAGCTGGCAGTGGACTTCCAGGCCGATGACGGGCTCGTACTTGGCGACGGTTTCAGGATCGGCAATGGGGATCACGGCTAGGTCCATGGCGAAGGCTCCAAAGGCGCTATTCTAGCAGCGCTTGGCAGGCCCAACAGTCGCGCCGATACGGATGGTACGATGATGGTATGGCGGCTACCATTGACAAAGCCGGGCGCGTGGTCATCCCCAAGGCGGTGCGAGAAGCGGCCGGGTTTGAGCCGGGAATGGAGATTGAGATCCGGCTCCGAGACGGAGTCGTCGAGATCGAGCCCAAGTTTGCCGAGCCGAGGTTGGAGTACCGCAACGGCTTGCTCGTGGCGGTGGCGGACGATGCTGGGCCCGTTCCCCCGAACGAAGTGGACGAGGTGATCGAGAAGATCCGCTCCGAAGGCTTGGGATACAGCGGTTTGCCCGATGCCGATCGCTCTTGACACCAGCTTCGTCATCGCGGCCTGTTGCGCTTGGCATCCGGCCTTTTCGATCTGCCGAGACGCCCTCTTGGAACGTCCTGTAGAGCCCCTCATCCTTCCTGTTCACGTGATGGCGGAATCCTTCTCCGTCCTAACCCGCTTGCCCCGCCCACGTCGGTTGCCGCCGAATCTAGCGTGGCGGCTCCTCGAAGAGCGCTTCTTTTCGAAATGCGCGGCTGCGAGCCTGGAGAAACAGGACCTGGCGAACGCCGTCGCTGCTTGCCGGGATGCCGGAGCGGCGGGAGGGCGGGTCTACGATGCACTGATTGCCGCAAGCGCCGCACGAGCGGGCGCTACTGTGCTTTGGACTCTGAATCCGAAACACTTTCTCGCTGTGGCGCCGCAGGGATTGGCCGTGATGCGGCCCGGCGGTGCGTAGTCTCAAGCGTTCGGTTCGGCGCGGCAAGATGCGCGCCACTCGGCCAACTTTGCGGCCATACGCTCCACCAGCTCCGGCTGCTGAGACGCCAAGTCCGAGGCCTCGCCCGGGTCGGCCAACAGGTCGTAGAGCTCGAATGTACCCGGTGCGCCCGCATCGTCGGTCTTGGCGATGATCTTCCAGCGATCGTCCGAGAGAGCCACCTGCCCCGGCGTCTCGAAGCCGATCGGCTGGTTGCGCTCTTCCATTCGGCCGCCCTCGAGCAGTGGCATCAGGCTCACGCCGTCCATGGGGCCGGAGGTGACGGGAATCCCCAGCGCATCGGCGATCGTCGGAAAGTAGTCCAGCGTTGACGCCGGGATGCGCGTCCCTACCGGCAACGGGACTTTCTCCGGCCAGACCAGGAGCCCCGGCACCCGTACGCCGCCTTCGTATAGGCTTCGCTTCCGGCCGCGAAAGGGACCCGCCGAGCCGTTGCGCGACTCGCTCTGGCGAGGGCCTTCGGGGCCGTTGTCGCTGGCGAACCAGAGCATCGTCTTGCGCTCCGCCCCGAGACCGCTCAGCGCCGCCCGCAACCGCCCGATCTGCTCATCCATCGCCGAGATCGCCCCAAAGTAGTGCGGCGCCAGGCCCGGCAGATCGCGATAGGCCTCCAAGTGCTTGCCCCCGCTGACGATCGGCAGGTGGGGCGTATGGAACCAGATCACGGCGAAGAAGGGTCGCGAAGCATCGACCGCCTCCTTGACGAACGGCAGGACGCGGTCCATGATCACCCGCGAATCGTCGCCTTCTAGGTTGTCGGTGGCGAATTCGCCGGGCCCGGTCCAGTAATAGGTGCCGTAGGGCTCACCGGGCGTGGCGTCTTGGCCGACTCCGCCATGCTCGCGGGGCGGCGTCACGCCGGGGTCCCAGGTCGGGACCTTGGATTCGGTCGAAAAGCAGACGTCGAAGCCGTTCTCCCAGGGCGGCGAATAGTTCGCCCTGCCCTGCTCGCCGGCCCAGCCGCCCCAGCGGCCCTGCTCTTTTCCGCTCAGGTCGAGCGTGCCCAGGTGCCACTTGCCGAAGTGGCCGGTCATGTAGCCGTGATGCCGCAGCAGCTCGGCCAGCGTGACTTCTGCTTCAGGAAGGTGGCCGTCCATGGCGAAGTGGATGCCGTAGCGATAGGGATGCCGGCCTGTCAGGCAACTGCCGCGGGTGGGCGAACAGACCGGCGACGAAGCGTAGAAGCGGTCGAAGCGCACGCCTTCGAGCGACAGGGCGTCCAGATGCGGCGTGCGGACGATCTTGTTGCCGTTGTAGGCTACGTCTCCCCAGCCCAGGTCGTCGGCCATCATCAAGATGATGTTGGGCGGACCCTGCGGCGTGGGCGGCGGGACGGCGAGGCAGCCCTCGAGACCGGCGGCCAGGCCGGCTGCGCCGGTCGCGGCCAGAAAGCTGCGCCGCGTCAAGGGCGGCTCCAAGCGACCTGGAAGGGCGACTTGCCGACGTCGACTCGAAAGACGGAATCGGTCATCCAGCAGCCTTCGTAGGGCTTTTCGATCTGCCTGGAGAGAATCCACACGAAAGCGGACTCCGCCCCCTTGGCGTCAATGAGATGAACCTTGATGCGCGCTTGGTCGCCCTTCTTGGTCGTATCACTGAGGCTGGAGCGCTGGTGGTGGAGCAGGATGTCGTAGCCGGGCTGCTTGATCATCGCGATAAAGCGGTCAATCGGCCCGGTCATCTGGCGATTGGCGGGCGACGCGAAACCGAAGGCGATGCGGATACCCGCGTCGGGCTCCGGATCGTCGTTGTGGCGGAAGGCGGCGAGCTGCGCCTCGACCACATCGCGCGGTTCCAGATCGGGCGCCGGTTCGACGGGGGCGGGCTGGTCGGCGGCGACCGCGGCCAACGCCAGCAGCAATCCGGCGATCAATCCGTGGAGACGAATCCACTGCATTTGGACCGGATGCTAGCAGGCGCCGCGGCGGCTGGCAACGCTTGCACGGCGGCAAGGGCTCGGCCAGAATGATCGCGATGCGAATCGAGCGATGGGGGTTGGGTCTGCTGTTGGCGCTGGCTGTGGCGGCGAGCGCGGATCCGCGGCTGAAGGTCTCCGATGACCGTCGCTCCCTGGTCCGTGAGAACGGAGAGCCGTTCTTCTACCTGGGCGACACGGTCTGGGAGCTCTTCCATCGCTACGGCCGCGAGGACGTCGTGCGCTATCTCGACGATCGCGCCTCGAAGGGTTTCACCGTCATCCAAGCTGTGGCCCTGGCAGAATTTGACGGTTTGCACGCACCGAATCCCTATGGCTTCACGCCGCTGATCGACGACGACCCGACGCGTCCGGACGTGCGGCCCGGGCCGGAGAACGACTATTGGGACCACGTTGACTTCGCCGTCGACGCGGCGAACCAGAGGGGCTTGACGGTCGGATTTCTCCCGTCCTGGGGCGACAAGTGGAACATCCTGCGAGGCGTCGGCCCCGAAATCTTCACCCCACAGAACGCCGAAGCGTACGGGGAGTGGCTGGGAACCCGCTACCGGGACAAGGACTTGATCTGGATTCTGGGAGGAGACCGCACCATCGATGAGGACGACGACGCGGCGATCATTCGCGCCATGGCCCGCGGCCTGCGGCGCGGCGACGGCGGCGCCCACCTGATGACCTTCCACCCGCGCGGAGGCCACAGCTCGTCAGAGAACTTCCATGACGACGAGTGGCTGGACTTCAACATGCGCCAGAACGGCCACAACGCGTCGTTTACCGAAGCCTACGCCAGGACGATCGAGGACTACCGCCGGACGCCAACCAAGCCTGTGATCGACGGCGAGCCGATCTACGAGGATCATCCGGTCTCGTTCCGGGCCCAGGAGAACGGACACTCGGTGGCCGCCGATGTCCGGCGACCGCTCTATTGGGATCTGTTCTCCGGGGCGTTCGGGCATACCTACGGGCACCATTCGATCTGGCAGATGTGGCAGCCGGGACGAAAGCCGGTCAACTATCCGCTGCTGCCCTGGTTCGAGGCGCTCGATGCTCCCGGCGCCGGGCAGATGCAGTACGGCCGGCGGCTGCTGGAGTCACGCCCCCTGGCGGGCCGCATCCCGGACGACGCCGTGATCGTCCCCGATGAGGTGGCAACGGCCGTTCCCGGGGCCGGCAAGTATCGGCTGAAGGCCACGCGCGACGCCGGCGGGGCCTGGGCGATGGTCTACACGCCGTCGGGCCGGCCGTTCACGGTGGACTTCGGCAAGCTGAGCGGAGAGGAAGTGAGGGCTTGGTGGTTCAACCCGCGCGACGGCGCGGCGCAACAGATTGGCGTGTTTCCGAGGCAGGGCCAGCGGCGGTTCTTTCCGCCCGCGCCGGGGGAGATGCTGGACTGGGTTCTGGTGCTGGATGACGTCTCGAAGGGCTACCCGCCGCCGGGGTCGAGGCCGGTACGGTAGTTTGCTGGGCTACCTTGGCGGCGGTGGTGTCTATCCCCCTATGACAAGGTGCCCCTTCTTGACTGTTCTGGGAGCTTGGTTGTTGCTTGGCTGTGTGCTACAGCCGATGCCGCCAGAGGAATCTCGAACTCCCGAGCCGCATGTGAAACCCCCGCATGAGGTTCCTGATGCTTTGTTCTGGGAGTTCGTCGATGAGTCATTGGAACCGAGGGAAGGATACGCAAGGCCCGATTTTCGGCCCACCCAAGGCTTCGTTCCCGACGAACGAACTGCCATCCAAATTGCCGAAGCGGTTGCCATCGCGATATGGGGCGAGGAACAGATCGCGACGGAGCGGCCATTTTACGGCCGCCTCAAGGATGGTGTTTGGACGGTGATCGGGACACTGCCGATCGAAGCGAATGGAGGAACAGCCGTCGTCCAACTCAGCCAGGAGGACGGACGCGTACTCTTCGTAGTACACCAGGAGTGAGCAGGGCCGTCGGCCCGCTCACGCGGCGTTTACGGTTGCGCCGGCGCTGGTTCGGATCGCGATCCGGCGATTGCACTGGGCGCAGACCGTGTAGTCGAGCGGATAGTCGGGGCCCAGTTGGATCGTCTGTCCGCAGGGACAGCGGAACGATTCCCAGGCGTCCGAGCGCCGCGTGAACTGGAGGCTGCCGTCCGAGGCCGTCGCCGCGAGGGGGGCTATCTCCTCGGTTCGCTCGGTCTTCGGCAAAGCATCCGAAACCGCCTCCGCGCGCGGCGCGCGCAGGGACGTTTTGCAGCGCGGGCAGGACACTTCCTCGCCACGGAAGTCCGGCGGAATCTTGAGGGTCATTCCGCAACGGCACGGTAGCGGAATGTAGCCGGCGAAGCGGTCGATCAGCTCCACGGTCTCGCGCGCCCGCTCCAGGGCTTCCTGCTCGGTTTCGCGCGGACCCGCCGACCGGGCCGTCACCGGCTTGCCGGTGCGGGCGGCCAACTCCAACGGCGTCAGCAGCTTGCGTTCCGTCTCCACACGCTCGAGGGCGGCGGCGTAGTCCGTCATCCCCGCGCGGCCTCCCATTCCCCGCAAAGCCGCGATGCGCCGGTGCGTCGGCGGATGCGTGGAGGCCATCCCCGAAAGTCCCGTCGACTCCAGTGGATTCACGATGTAGAGGGCGGCCACCGCTCCGTTGTAGATCCCCGGCGAGGACCCCTCATACCCTGCCGCCATCTTCTCGAGCGCCGAAGCCAGTCCCTCCGGGTACCGCGTGAATTGCACCGCACAGGCGTCGGCCAGATACTCCCTCGACCGCGAGCAAGCCAGATAGAGCAGCCGCACGATGATGGGCGAGAGCACGGCCAGCACGACGGCCACCCCCATCAGAGCCGGATGCCCGCCGAGGCCGCCGCGGCTGTTGTGCGAGCTCCGGCGGCCGGAAGCCGCGAAGGGGCCGATGTGCAGGAAGGCCCGCGAGAGCAGCTCCACGCCGCCGACCAAGGTGGCGGCCAGCGTCATGAACCGGATGTCTTCGTTGGCGACGTGCGCGATCTCATGGGCGGCCACGCCCTGGAGCTCGTCGCGGCTCATCATCCGCAGCAGGCCCGAGGTGAACGCCACCGAGCCGTGGCGGCGGTCGCACCCGACCGCGAAGGCGTTGGGCGCGCTGTCATCGACCACGTAGACGGCCGGCGGTTTGTCCAGGCCGGCGGCGATCGACATCTCCTCGACCACGTTCCACAGCCTGGGATGGTCGCCCTTCTGGATTCGCCGCGCCCCCGCCGAATGTAGGATCAGGCGCTCACCGCCGTAGAGGGCGAAGAGCCAGCCGCCGATCCAAACCGCCAGCGCCAAGCCCGCGCCCGCCGCCGCGCTGGCCGGAACGGGGTCCTGGATCTGGGCCGCCCCGAATCCGAGGCGAGGCCCTAGGGCCATGCCGGCGCAGGCGCCGAACGTGAGCAGGATGACGCCGATCAGCAGCAGCAGGATGGCCGAGCGGGAGCGGTTGGCCTGGATCGCTTCCCACATTGCTCAACCCCATCAGGCGAAGCTGACCTGAGGCGCCTCCCGCTCCGGACCGTCGATTTCGAAGAACGGCTGCTCTCCAAAGTGGAATGCGCCCGCGATCAGGTTCAGCGGAAAGCTCTGCGCCTGTGTGTTGAAGCCCATCACAGCGTCGTTGTAAGCCTGCCGGGCGAAGCCGATCCTGTTCTCGGTGGAGGTGAGCTCTTCCTGCAACGCGAGGAAGTTCTGGTTGGCCTTGAGCTCCGGGTACTGCTCCACCACCAGCATCAGCCGGCCGAGAACGCCGGAGAGCTGCTCCTCCGCCTGCGACTGTTCGGCGACGCCCTTCGCCGATATCGCCGCCGACCGAGCTCGGATAACGGCGTCGAGCGTCTCGCGCTCATGGGCGGCGTAGCCTTTGACGGTTTCGATGAGGTTCGGTATCAAGTCGTGGCGGCGCTCGAGCTGAACATCGATCTGAGCCCAGGCGTTCTTGACGATGTTGCGCAACGCCACCAGCGAGTTGTAACCGGCCGCCAGCCAGACGCCGAAGACCGCCAACAGGGTCACGAAAACGATGGCGAAGACGATCATGGTTCCGTACCTCTCAAATGCTTTCTACGGGAGCGGCCTCTGCTTTCGTGCCGAAGAATCGTTCGAGCGTCCGCTCGATTGCCGCGCGAGGGCCTTCAGAGCGCGACGCTAGGAAGGCTTCGAGCTCGCCGCGGTCAAACCACCACCCGTGTCCCGAAGGGCAACCGTCGAGCTCGGGCGTGGCATTGAGCAGCCGCAGCCGGCGGGCGCAGCGCGGACAGCGCCGTTTGCCGGCGGTGAGCTGGGTGACGCCGCCGAGGGCTTCCGAGACGCGCACCGGGTCGACCGAGGCCCGTTGCGCCATCCGTTCCGCTTCACCCTGATCGAGCCAGACGCCCCCGCAGTCCGGACAGTGATCGAACTCGAGGCCTTCGAGCTCCAGCACGATCAAGGCTTCCGCGCAGGCAGGACAGCGCATTGCACTCTGTATCGTCCTCGCAAAGAGCTCCGTCGACCATGGGGCGTCTGTTGGGGATTGGCGGGCGGAAACGCTCTATGTTGCTCGCTCGGCGAGGGGGGATGCCCCCGATGAGGAGTCGAATCGCCCGAAGGCGGGGGGCGCCACCGGCGTGTTGAGGGCAAGTGGGCGGATCGCGTCGCCAATGAGGTCGGAGGCGTTTCCCCATGGCTCATCTCACATCCAGCCCGCAGTCGCATGGTTACGGCTTCGACCCGAGCCGCTCCTTGTTGGTCCTGCCCGTGCGCAAGACCCATTCCCTGTATCTGGTCGCCGGCGCCGATCTCGACGTCCGGATCGACAAAGAGGAGTTCGCGGGATGGAGCGAGGGCGCCCTCGGCTCCACCAAGGGGGCCAACCTCACCTCCTGGGAGTCGCAGCAAACCCTGCGACGCTTGGTCGTCGAGGGCCGCAAGACCGGCACGGCGAGCCTTAGCGCCTACCTGCCGGATGGCCGGCCCTGGATCAAGCCGCTGGAGATCCGCGTGGTGTCGAACAGTGATGCGCGGCAGGCCGAGGACAACGGCATGCTCACTCCCGCGCTACGGGCCGAGGTCCAGAAGCTCTCCTTCCGCGATGCTCTCATCCGCGTGGCGGAAGACCAACGGTTCAGCGCCCTGGGCCGTAGCGGCTCAGGCGGAAACGGAAAGTATGACGCTGCCGGGATCAACTGGTGTGGGTCGTTCGTCCACTGGTGCTACGAGGCCGTGAGCCGCGCCAAGGGCGTAGAGAATCCCTTCGGCTCGGCGGCGCGGGAGAACAACTCCCTGCGGTCGGGCATCAAGGCCCTCTATGCAGGGATGAAGGACGAGGGCAAGTTCACCGTCATCCGCTACGAAGGCCCCGACCGCTTCGGCGGCTTGAAGAAGGTGCAGAAATTCATCGACATCAGCGCCGCGAACCCGGTGCAGCGCGGAGACATCTGCCTGCCGCGTTCCGATCACGGCGACACGTTTCCACACGTGAGCATGGTTTACGATCCGCCGGTCGGCTCCGGCCCCTTCACGACCATCGACGGCAACCAGACCGGCTCCTATCGGCCGGAGGGCGCCTCGCCCTACTGCATCGACGTCAACACCCACGACACGAACGCCAAGCTGCCCGACGGCAAGACCTACAAATTCGCCTTCGTGCACGTGAAGGGCGCCTGACCGAAGCCCGCTGACCTCGCTATCGCGAGGCCAGAACGATGAGGGTGATCGCCAGCAGGGCCAGCACGACCAGAAAGAAGATCTTCCAGGCGCTCTTGGGATATTCGCCGGCCATCTGGCCCGTATAACCGTTCACGACGACCTGAAAGGACTTTGGTCCGAAGTCGTAGACCAGCAGCCAGACCGGCACCAGGATGTGCTTGAAGGTCTCGCCTTGGTAGTTGGCTTGGACCTGCAGGTTGCGATAGGTGTCCCCGGGGACTTGCGAGCCGCAGATCTGCCGGAGCTTGGCGTCCATCTGGGCGCGTCCGTTGCGCGCGGCGTCGATGAGTACGACCTGGTAGTGCTCCACCACGAACCCGGAGAGGTAGGCGGTGGCGTAGGGCACGAGATCGCTGGTGGGGAAGGGCTCCACGGCGCGGAGCAGATCCAGGCGGACGCCCTTGGTGCCGGGGATCGGCTCGTCGTCGAAGAAATGATCCACATGGCCGGACGCAGGGGTCCAGCGCACGTGCTGCACCTGGCGGGTCCGGGTCTGGCCGTTGGAGTCTCGGTAGGTCTCGGTCGTGTAGTAATACGTGCCGGACTCGGCGATCCAGTCGGCGGAGACTTGCGCGTCGAACGTCCAATACGGCAAATAGACGCCGTGGACGGTATCGACCAGCGCCTTCGACTTGAGCTTGCCCGGCGCGAGCCACTTGGAGGCGTACCACTTACGGATCAGCTCGCGAACCTTGACCTGATCGACTTGAAAAGGCAGCAAGCTCTGCGGCCGGATCGGCGACTGAATCTCCTGGTAGTCGACCAGGCTGGCCGAGCCGCAGAAGTCGCAGTTCTTGCCGACCTTGTCGGCGTCGAACACGCTGACGGCATGGCAGTTGCGGCACTGGACGGTGCGCTTCTCCGACTTCCAGCCGCGCAGCTCCTCCGGCATCTCACGGAGGGTCTTGACGAGGTCGATCTCCTGGATCTCACCCGAGTCGGGGTCGATCTCCATCGGCGCCTCGGTGCCGCAGTAGGGGCACACCAGGGCCTGCTTGGAGGGCGTCCATACGGCTTGACCGCCGCAAGCCGGACAGGCGTCCTTGCGGATCGCCTCGATCGGCTGGTTCGGCGACGGGTTGCCGGCGGCGGGCTGTTCGTCTTGCATCCGGCCTGTCAGTCCGCGAGGTAGGAATCCAGGTCAGCGCGCTTGATGCGAACGGCCGTGCCGATCTTCTTGGCCTTGAGCTCGCCGGACTCCACGATGGCGAGCACATCGGTTTCGGTCACTCCCAGCGCTTGAGCCACTTGGTCAGGCGTCATCAGCTCCGGCAGGCCGGTGGCGGCGGTCGTGGTCCCGGGAGGCGCTGAGCCCGCCAGGGTCGGCGAGACCGGAGCGGCCACGCTGGGATTCGCCATCTGGTTGCCCAGCATGCCGCCATGCTGCTGCATCATCTGCTGCGCCATCGCGAGGCCGACGGCCATCTCGGTCGCCATGCCTCCGGCGCCGCTGCCGCCGCCCTTGCCCATGCCTTCGGCCATCTGGAACTTGACGTAGTCGTTGAGATTGCCGACTGCCGCCATCGAGCTGCGCTTGTCGATCGCCTCCTCGACTTCCTTCGGCAGCGAGATGTTCTCAACGATGAAGCTCGAGATCTCGAGCCCGTACTTCGCGCCGACGACCGGGTTGATCAGCGGCAGGAGGGCCTCGCCGAGCTCGGTGTACTTGGTCGCTACGTCGAGGACCGGGATCTGCGACGTCGCCAGAGCGTCCGAGAAGACGCTGACGATACGGGAGCGCATCGTATCGGCGAACTCGTCGATGCGGAAGGTGTGATCGGAGCCGGCGACCTCCTTGAGAAAGGTCTTGATGTCGACGATGCGGAAATCGAAGGTGCCGAACGCCCGCGTCCGGACGATGCCGAAGTCGTTGTCGCGCATCATGATGGGGTTCGAGGTTCCCCATTTGTTCCCGGTGAACAGGCGTGTGTTGACGAAATAGACGTCGACTTTGAAGGGCGATTCGAGGCCGAACTTCCACGACTTGAGCCGCGTCAGGATCGGGATGTTTTCCGTGGCTAGGGTGTGCTTGCCGGGGCCGAACTGATCGCCGAATTCGCCCAGGTAGATGAGCTGGGCGACCTGAGACTCCCGCACGATGAGCTGTGCGCCGTTCTTGATGGCCTTGTCCTCGTCCGGGAAGCGGTAGGAGAGGATGTCGCGGGAGTCGTCCGTCCACTCGATGATTTCGAGCAGCTCGCCTTTGAGGAAGTCCAGGATGCCCATGGTGGTGTGTGGCGGTTATTGTAACAGCGAGCAGGTGACGATGAGGTCACGGGGGGCATGAGCGAATCCGAGCCGCAGTTGGTGATTCTGGCCGGGCCGAATGGGGCCGGAAAGTCGACATTGGCACCCGAGCTGCTGCGGCAGTTCGGCATCGCAGAGTTTGTGAATGCCGACGTGATCGCACGGGGCTTGTCCGCCTTCGATCCGGACTCAGCGGCCCTCGCGGCCGGTCGTGTCATGCTGGCGCGGCTGAAGTCCCTGGCTGCAATGCGCGTCAGCTTTGCCTTCGAGACCACGCTCGCTACCCGATCATTTGCCCCTTGGCTGCATGAGCTCGACGAAAGCGGCTACCAGATCCGGATCTTCTTCGTCTGGCTGGCAGACCCGGCCCTGTGCGTAGAGCGAGTGGCCAAGCGAGTGCGGTCCGGAGGTCACCACGTACCGCCGGACACGGTGCATCGTCGGTATCAGCGAGGGGTGCAGAACTTCATGGCGCTCTATCGACCACTCGCCGAGAGCTGGGGCGTCTTCGACAACACCGCGGGCCCGGCGCCGCGACTGCTAGCCAAGGGCAGTAGAATGACAGTGACGGAAATCAAGGATCCAGACAGATGGCGACAGCTCACCAACTCACTCGACCCGAGCGACCGCTGAAGCCCGATGTCCTCGAACACGAGGACCTGATCCTGACGGCGATGCGCCGGGGGGTTCAGAACGCCTTGCGTCGGCACAAGCTGCTGGGCGAGTCGATCGTCGTCGAGCGCGACGGGCAGATCGTTACCGTTCCGCCGGAGGAGATTCAGGTCGACGACGAGCCTTCGGAATAGGCTCGCAGAAGCCGCTGCGACACTGGCGCCCGGGATACTTCCAGGCTAGCCAAGCCAGTCCCGCCGCCCCGACCAGAATCAGCCAGTCCATCCCGTCCTCACTCTAGCGCGCCTATCCTGAGAGCATGTCTCCGGAAGAGTTCCGCCGCGCCGGCCGCGAAGTCATCGACTGGCTGGCTGACTACCAAGCCGGCCTTGACGATCATCCGGTTCTCCCGGACGTGAGTCCCGGGGCGCTGGCCGACAAGCTGCCGCCCGCCGCGCCGGACTACGGCGAGTCGATCGAAGAGATTCTGGAGGACTTCGGGCTCCAAATCGAACCCCACACGGTGGCGTGGCGGCATCCCGGCTTCATGGCCTACTTCGCCGCCGGCGGTTCCGGGCCCGGCGCCCTGGCCGAAACGCTTGCCGCCGGGCTCAACAACGTGGGCCTGCTGTGGAAGGCCTCTCCGGCGCTGGCCGAGCTCGAACAGGTCACGCTGCGTTGGCTCGGGCAGTGGCTCGAGCTGCCGCCGGAATGGTTCGGGATCCTTCACGAGACGGCGTCGGAGGCCTCTCTGCATGCCGTCATCGCCGCCCGCGAATCGGCCCGGCAGGTCGATGAGACCGCCGGCAAGGGGTTCAGCCTCGACAAGGTGGTGATGTACGCCTCCGAGCATGCCCACATGTCGATCGAGAAGACGATGCTCGCCCTGGGCCAAGGGCGCGACGCCTGCCGCAAGATCGCCGCCGACGCGGAGTTTCGGATGCGTCCGGAGGCGCTGGAGGAAGCCGTCGAGCGCGACCTGGCCGCCGGGTTGCGCCCGATCGCCGTCGGCGCCACCATCGGCACGACCTCGGTGACCAGCGTCGATCCGGTCGACCGCATCGCCGATGTCTGCGAACGCCACGGCCTCTGGCTGCATGTGGACGCCGCCTACGCCGGTCCGTGCGCGATGCTGCCGGAGCTGCGCGGGCGGTTCGCCGGGATCGAGCGGGCGGACTCCTTTCTGGTCAACCCGCACAAGTGGATGTGGGCGCCGATGGGCTGCTCGGCGCTCTACACGGCGCACCCCGAGGAGTTTCGGCGGGCCTTCAGTTTGACGCCGGACTACCTGCGGACCGAGGAAGACCCTCGCGCGGTCAACTTCATGGAGTACTCGATTCCGCTGGGCCGACGCTTCAAGGCCCTGAAGCTTTGGCTGCTGATGCGCTACTTCGGTCGCGAAGGGTACCGGAGCATCCTGCGGGAGCAGATCGGTTGGGCGCAAGAGTTGGCCGGGCGGGTGGAAGCTCACACCGACTTCGAGCTGATGGCGCCGGCGCCGTTTTCGCTGGTGTGCCTGCGTTATCGGCCCGAAGGACTGCCCGAAGCGGACCTCGACGCCGTCAACGAGCGTTTGCTGACCGCCATCAACGCCGGCGGAGAGTTCTTTCTCTCGCCTACCCGGCTGCACGGGCGCTACGTGATCCGCGTGGCCATCGGCAACCTGCTCACCCAGCAACGCCATGTGGAGCGGCTGTGGGAGCTGTTGCAGGAGGAAGCGGCGCGCTTGGCTCGTTAGCCCACGACCGCAAAATCTCCCAACAGGGACTCCTCGGCGGTGAGCTCGGCGCAGCGCCGGTCGATTGCTTCGAACTCCTCGGCCCATAGCCGGCGAAAGGCGGCGAACGCCTCGCGACTCGTCCACAGATCGATCGTGACGAAGCGGTTCGGGTCGTCGTGATCCGCCAGCAGTGTGGTGCGTACATGGCCCGGGTCCCGGCGGAATAGGCGAACCCAGTCCCCGTCCGGCCCGTAGGCGTCTCGAAACTCCTCCCTGCGCTCGGGCCTCACGCGGTAGCGCCAGACGTAGCAGAACAGGCCCGCCTCGG
Organism: Acidobacteriota bacterium; assembly: GCA_016125275.1. Taxonomy (GTDB): domain Bacteria; phylum Acidobacteriota; class Terriglobia; order Bryobacterales; family UBA6623; genus RI-231. The sequence goes on from WGMB01000010.1 coordinate 406,109, forward strand.
CGGCCTCCGTCAAAGCTTCTTGACCTCCGTCGTGGCCGCCCGGATCTTCTCGGTGGCGAGGTGAAGCACCCCGACGAAGCGGGCGGCCTGTTCGGAGGCCAGCCTGAAGTCCTTGCGGTCCAGGGCTTCGCGCACGCCGGGAATTGTCTTGACGCCGTAGCCGGTATAGAAGCCGGGAGCGTAGACCTGGTGCTGGAACCACTCGCGATCGGGCAGCCCCTCGGGCCGCGCCAGCGCCTGCTCGAACGTGCGCAGGATTGCGTTCAGCTTCGTCGGATCGCCTTTGTAGCCGTCCGCGGCCGCCTTTCCGTGCGCCGTCTCGTACTCTTGCGCGGCGGCCTGCAGGTCCTTCCACGCCGGCTCCAGACGGCCGAGCTCAGCCTTATCGTCCGGGTCGAGCTTCCCGAGCTCATCGAGGTAGACCCGGATCGTGTCGGCGAAGTTCGTGAACTCGAAGGGCAGCACGCGGGCGTCGGCCATGCGCGCCATAGCGACCGCGTGGACCTGGGCCATGGCCTTGCCGTAAAGGAACGTCGGGTCGCCGAAGCGCTCGTACCAAGCGAACGAATCGTAGACCGAGTGGTAGACTCCGCCGGAGTTGTTGCCGCGAAAAGCCGTGTTGGTGGATGCGATCGCGAGGTGGTCGATGAAGACTGTGTAGTCGGAGCCAGACCCGAGCGCTCCGATGCGCAGGTCGCGCCGGGAGTCGATCTCCTTCTTCTTTTCGTCGCTGGCTCCTTTGAGCTCGTCCTTCTGCATCACCGTCCAGAGGCTGTCGTCGGTCTTGGGGTCGGGGATGTCGCGCGCCACGTCGTTGAGGAACCGCTCGAGGGTGTGGGAGCCGGCCAAGCTCAGGATGCCCTCGTTGTTGGAGTCGGTGTTGAAGTAGACCACGGCCTTGTTCCGGATCTCGTCGGCGTGCTCTTCGCCCCACTCGGTCGACCCGATCAGGCCCCACTCCTCGGCGTCCCAGAGCGTGAGCAGGATCGTGCGCTTGGGCTTCCAGCCTTGTCGGACCATTTCGGCCAGCGTGCGAGCGGTTTCGAGCAGCGCCGCAGCGCCGCTCACCGGGTCGACCGCGCCATTGACCCAAGCGTCATGGTGGTTGCCGTAGATTACCCACTCGTCAGGAAACTCCGAGCCGGGAATGCGGGCGATCACGTTGCGACCCGTCGGGCGATTCCAGTCGAAGGCCAGCTTCAAGCGGACCTTCGCCGGGCCGGGGCCGACGTGATAGGTCGTCGGCAGCGCGCCGCGCCAGGCGGCGGGAGCGACCTCCCCGCCCAACTGCTCCAGTATCGGCAGGGCGTCGCCCCAGGAGATCGGCAGTACCGGGACTGTCGGCAGCGTGCGGACCTCGTCGAGCGGCAGCTTCCGTCCGCCCGGCTTGGCGCCGAAATCAGGCGACTGCGGATCGCCCGGATAGGTGGGCATATCCATGGTCGAGCCGCGCTGCACGCCCCACTTCGGCCGGAACCGGCCCTGGGGGTAAGGGTCTCCCTGGTAAAAGCCGTCGTCGCGCGGGTCGGAGTAGATCAAGCAACCGGCGGCGCCCTTCTCGGCGGCGAGCTTGGGTTTGATGCCGCGCCAGCCGCCTCCGTAGCGGGCCAGCACGATCTTGCCCTCCACGCCCACTCCCATCTCCTCGAGCTTGGCGTAGTCGTCGGGCATGCCGTAGTTCACGTATACGACCTGCGCGGTCACGTCGCCGTCGGGCGAGTAAGCGTTGTAGGTGGGCAGTTGACCGGCGTCGGTGGAATCCTTATCCTCGGCCAGGCCGGGCTCCTCCAGCTTCGCTTTGTAGGGCGTGGGGGAAAGAATCTCCAGACTGCGCTCGCGCGGGACCGGCATCAGCCCCTCGAACTCGTGGTAATCGGCCTCCAAGCCCATTGAGCGAAGCTGTTCGAGCAACCACGCCGCCACCCGCACGCCGGCCTCCGAGCCGGTGTGATGCGGCTCCTCGCTCATGATCCGGATCGACTCGCGCACCCGCTCCGGCCGCGGGACCCCGAGGATCTTCGTTTCCAGCGCGCGCTGGGCCTTGGTCCCGGCCTGGTCGAAGCCGCGCAGCAGGTCCCCTTCGGCCGCCCAGGACGGAGCGGCCAGACACAGCAGGGTTACGATCAAGCGACGAGTTTGCATCCCCCGATTCTAGTCTGCCGGGCGGACGGTTAAACTGAAGTTTGACGGCTCGGATTTTGCGAGCGGGCCGGCGACCTAGCTTAGCCACCCGGCGCGCAACACGATCCGCGACTTCCCGCGCCCCTGGAACAAGATGCAAACGAAACCAGCGCTGCCGCGCGCCGAAGAAGGCCCTACCCTGGGGCAGGCCCTGCTGGGCGTTCTCAAGAACCCCTACCGCAACCTCTTGTTGCGCTGGAACTGGAAGTCCGCTGTGACCAGTTCGGTCGTCCGCGCGGCCATTTTCTTCGCCGTCAACCTCAAGGCCGGTCAAGACGCCGCCATCACGGCCTTCACCATCGAGTTCATCTACCGCGCCGTCACCTCCGGCTTCTACGGCTCTTTCACCCAGGCGCTGAGCGAAGTGCGCCCGAATTGGCAGGGAGTCATGGGAGCCCTGGTGCTGTTGCCCATCGCCAACCATGCCCTCGAGTTCGTGGCGCACTGGGCGGGAGGCACGGAGAAGCTGTGGCTCAGCATCCTGGTCTCGATGTGCTTCACGGCGATCTCGAGCTCGTTCCACGTCTTCGTCATGCGCCGCGGGCTGCTGACGGTGGGCCATGGCAGCCAGGGTCTGATTGCGGACCTGATTCAGATGCCGAAGGCCGTGTTCCTGTTCATCACGTGGCCCTTCACTGCTCTGTGGGGAGCGCTCAGCGCCTCCGCTTCGCCGGAGCGGACCGGCTCGGACGAAGTATCGGTCCTCGATCCTGAGCGCTAGCTTTCCCGTCGCGCCCGTCCTACAATCGCTACCGACATGCCTGACCCGACCCTTCGCGTCGCGATTGTAGGGGCCGGCCCGGCCGGCTTCTATACCGTGCAGCATCTGCTGCAACAGCGCGGCCATGACGTCCAGATCGACATGTTCGATCTGCTGCCGACGCCGTTCGGCTTGGTTCGCACCGGGGTCGCGCCGGACCATCCGAAGATCAAGGCCGTCACGCAGCTCTACCACCGCTTGGCGACGCAGCCGGAGTTTCGCTTCTTCGGCAATGTCGAGTACGGCAAGCACCTGTCACTTCAGGACTTGCGCGATCACTACGACCAGATCGTATTTGCCATCGGCGCGCAGGCCGACCGCTGGCTGGGCATCCCCGGAGAGGACCTGGTCGGAGTGCATTCGGCCCGCGAGTTCGTGGCCTGGTACAACGGCAATCCCGACCACGCCCACGATGCCTTCGAGCTCGACACCCCGGCTGCCATGGTGATCGGCGTCGGCAATGTCGCCGCCGACGTCGCCCGGATCTTGTGCCGGGTCCACGACAAGCTGGCCGTGACCGACATCGCCGACTACGCCTTGAACTCGCTTGACGACAGTCAGGTGCGCAGCGTCTACGTGGTCGGCCGCCGCGGGCCCGTGCAGGCAAAGTTCTCGCCGCCGGAGATTCGCGAGCTTGGCGAGCTGGTGGATGCCGAGACGAGCATCCCGGAACACGATTTTGACTTGGACGAGTACTCGCGCCAAGAGCTCGACGAGTCCGGCGTGAACAGCGAGTTGCGCCGCAAGTACGATGCGCTGTTGGAGCTGCGCGAGCGCCGCGAGCCCCACAAGCATCGCCGCCTGATCCTCCGCTTTCAGCTCTCGCCGGTGGAGATTCTGGGCGACGAGCAGGGCCGCGTGCGCGCCGTACGGCTGGAGCGGAACCGACTGGCGCTCGGCGACGACGGCGTGGTGCGCCCCCGAGGGACCGGCGTCTTCGAGGAGATCGAGGTCGGGCTCGTCTTCCGCTCGGTGGGCTACAAGGGCGAGGCGGTTCCTGAGCTCCCGTTCGACGTCCGGGGCGGCGTGCTGCCCAACCAGGCCGGCCGGGTCTACGACCCCTCTGACAGCCAAGCCGTACGAGGGGTCTACGCCGCCGGCTGGATCAAGCGCGGTCCCAGCGGCCTGATCGGCTCCAACAAGGCTTGCGCCAAGGAGACCGTCGACACCATGCTGGCTGACTTGGCCGCCGGGACTGTCGACCTGGCGCCGCTGCGTGACCCCGAGGATATCGATCGATTGCTCGAGCAGCGCGGCCTGCGCTTCGTGACCTATCAGGACTGGATCGCGATCGACGCGGCCGAGGTCGCTGCGGGCGCGGGACAGGGCCGGCCGCGGGTCAAGTTCACCGAACGGGATGACTTTCTGCGCATCGCATCGCACGGCGCGCCCCGCCAGACCGTGGGCTCCTGAACCCTTCCGCCTTCCGCCCGTTGAACCGCAAAAGCTTGATCCCTTCGGGTCTGCTCTGCTATAACCCCAAGCGACGACGCCCCCGGCGCGAAAATTTGCTTTCCCTTCCGGTTTGGCGGCGTCGGATGGAAGCCGTGGCCAAAGCGCGTAAAGCCGACAATAAAAAGGCAGCCGCGAAGAAAGAGGACGCCTCCAGCCCCTCTGCCTCTCCGCAGGCGCTCGTAGCGGAGACTGAAGAGCAGCAGTTAGGGCTCTATGAACAAGCCCTGGTGTCGTTCCGTTCTGCCGACTTCCGCAAGGCGCTGAAGCTGTTCGAGGCCGCCGCGCAGGGGCCCGAAGGCGGATTACGGCACCGTTCCAACGTGCATGCGCGCATTTGCCGCCAGCGGATCGGGTCCGATACAGTTGATCTGAAGTCAGCCGATGATCATTACAACTACGCGATTCGGCTGATCAACGATCGACGGTTGGACGAAGCCTCGGTTCATCTCGAAAAAGCGTTGCGTGCGGCGCAGAAGCCGCCCGCTCACATTCACTACGCCCTGGCAGTGACGGCGGCGCTCAATGACGATTCCGAGGCTACCTTGGCGAGTTTGCGGCGCGCGATTGAAATCGATCCGCGGCAACGTTTGCTGGCTCGCAGGGATCCTGATCTTGGCAAGGTCGTCCGATCTCCCTTGATCGCTGACTTGTTGGCAGGCGATGGCTCAACTGGCGCCGGTACCTGATCCCTCCTCTATCCGCCGCCGCGCGGACGCGCACCCGTCTCGAAGCGATTCCCGTGCAGCTCCCTTGCGGATCGTCGCCCTGGGCGGCGGTACGGGTCTGTCCACTCTGCTGCGCGGCCTGCGGGACCTTTCGGCTTCGATGCAAGCGGCCGATCCGGGCTCGGGAGGGCTTGACCTCGCGGCGATCGTCACCGTCACCGACGACGGCGGCAGCTCGGGGCGCCTGCGGCGGGATTTTGCCATCCTGGCGCCGGGCGACATTCGCAACTGCATGGTGGCGCTGGCCGAGGACGAGGCGCTGCTGTCGAAACTCTTCCAGTACCGCTTTCGCCAAGGGCGCGGGCTGGAGGGTCACAGCTTCGGAAACCTATTCTTGACGGCGCTGACCGAGGTCACGGGCGACTTCCATCAGGCCATACAGCTCTCCAGCGAGGTGCTCGCGATCCGTGGCCGCATCTTCCCTTCCACGCTCATGAACGTGCGCCTGGAGGCCGTGATGGCGAGCGGGCGCTCGATGGTGGGTGAGACGCGCATCACCGGCAGTCGCGACGGTATTCGCCGCATGCGGCTGCGTCCGCGCCAGTGTGAGCCGGTGGCCGAGGCGCTCGAGGCGATCGAGCAGGCGGATCTGATCACGCTGGGGCCGGGTTCGCTCTACACCAGCGTCGTGCCCAATCTGCTCGTGCGGGGCGTGACCGAGGCGCTGGCGGCCTCGAAGGCCCTCAAGATCTACATCTGCAACCTGATGTGGGAGCCCGGCGAGACCGACGGCTACACCGCCGGCGACCACTTGCAGGCCATCTTCGACCATTCCCAGGCGGGTTTGGCGGACGCCATCCTGGTCAACAACAGCCGCATCGCGCCGAGAGTTCTGCGGCGCTACGCCGACCAGAGCGCCCGGCCGGTCGAACTGGACCGGGAGCGTCTCGAGCAGATCGTTCCCAGAATCCTGGAGATCGATTTCGCGGCCAAGGGCCCGATTGTGAGGCACGACTCCGACCGGCTCGCCGGCCTGCTGGTCGACCTAGCCGTCGAGAGGCGAGCTCGGTCTCAGGACAACGGTGAGGCGGCCCGAGACGCCGGAGCGGCGGCGACCGGCTAGGTCGGCTCCTCCTCGCTTCGGTCCAGGGCCAGCTCGTGGTGCGGCTGCCATTCGCCCCGCCATCCCGAGGCCAGCTCCAAGCCCCACAGATAGCTATACTCTCCGAGCTCGCAGTAGCGCACCACGCCGCGGCTCTCCAAGCCTTCGGCTCGGATGCGGACGATGCGACCCGGCGAGACCGGCAAGCTGCTGGAGACGCAGAGCCCTTGGTCGCTGAGATCCTCGACCAACGCGACAGTGCTGACCGTATTGCCCTGCTGATCTTCGAAGACTACCTCCACCAGCTCCGAACAGAGGTTGCGAGGCTGATGACGGCGATCGGGGGTCTCTAGCTGATCCACGGTGTCCTCACTGTGTAGCTCATCGGCCCGCCACGCCAAAGATTAGCGAGCTAGCGAGACATCTCGAGGGCCTCTTCTACCGTGGCGTCGTCATGCACCAGCGCACTGACGGCCCGCAGAGCGCCGGCGGGATCGGGCTGTTGCCAAATATTCCGGCCGAAGATGACCCCGGCTGCGCCGGCTTCCAGAACCTCTTCCACCAGCCGCAGCGTGCTCTCCAGGCTGGAGCTGCGCTTGGGGCCGCCGGCCACCAGGATCGGACGCGTCGTACAGGAAGCGATGCGTCGAAACGCGTCGATGTCGCCACAGTAGCGGGTCTTGATGGCGTCAGCGCCCAGCTCCACGCCGAGCCGGCAGGCCATCGAGACGTCCTGGGCGATGTCGCTCGGCAGCATCTCTTTGCCTTCGCCGGTGAAGTCCATGTGGTTCCCCAGCATGCGCTGGCTGAGGATCTCCGCCACCACGGGCAGGCCCCAGCGCCGGCCCTCCGAGGCGATCCGCCCGACCTTCTCGAGCTCGAAGCCTTCATGGATGGCGCCGATGGTGGCGTTGAGCACCACCGCGTCGGCTCCCATCGCCAGGGCATCCTCCATCGAGCAGAAGACCCGCATCGGGGCGGCCGGACCGATCGTCGTGGCGCCGCCGTCGAGCCGCAAAAGCACGGCCAGGTCGCCGATCTCGTCGACGGCCTGTTCGAGGACCCCCGGCGTGACCAAGACGGCGTCGGCGCCTTCGTTGGCGCACATCTTCACGACGTCGACGGGGTTTTCCAGCCCTGGGACCATGCCGCCGGCGTTGCCGTGGTCGAGGGCGACGATGACGGCTCGACCGCGAGCGGTCAGGCGGCGCAGACGGAGCGCTTTACCAATGGACATCGACCGCTCATTGTAAGGAATCGGCTCAGCTTTCGAGGCCTTTTTCAAAAGGAAGGGCCAAGGGTTTGTCGACCAGGAAGTCCAGCGCGCTCATCCGCTCGATCGCTTGCTCGACCGAGCGCCGCGGGGCCGGTTCCACCGTAACCACGAACGGAAGGTCGTCCTTGGCCTCGCTCGGCTCCTGGAGCACGGCGTCTACGCTGATCTGCGCCGAGGCCAGGATCGACGCCAGCTCGGCGATGATGCCGGGGCGGTCGCGCACGCGGAAGCGTAGATAGTAGGGCCGGACCTCGCCGCCGATGTCGGCCGGCGAGCCCGGCTCGAGCTCGGCGTGAGCGAAGGGAGAAACGCGCTCCGGCCCGCCCATCATCAGCTCGCGCGCCACGTTCATCAGGTCGCTCACCACGGCGACGCCGGTCGGCGTCGGCCCGGCGCCGCGTCCGTAGTAGAAAGTGTCGGCGCCATGGGCGCCCCGCACCCAAACGGCGTTGTAGGAGCCGCTGACGTTGGCCAGGATGGCGCTCTTGGGCAGCAGGGCCGGCCGGACGGCGAGATAGAGCCCATCGGGGGTCTGCTCCGCCGCCGCCAGTAGCCGGACGGTGTGCCGTAGACGGTCGGCATAGAGGAAGTCCACGTCGCGGATGCGTCGGATTCCCTCGGTCGGGATGCTTTCCGGCTTCACTTGGACGCCGAACGCCAGAGCCGCCAACAAGGAAAGCTTGGAGCGGGCGTCGTAGCCTTCCACGTCGGCCGTCGGGTCGGCTTCGGCGTAGCCGAGCCGCTGGGCTTCCGCCAGCACCGTCTCGAGCGATTCGCCGCGGCGCTCCATCTCGGTCAGGATGAAGTTGCAGGTGCCGTTGAGGATGCCCAGCAGGGCCTCGATGCGGTCGCCGGCGATGCCCTCGCGCAGCACAGAGTGGATCGGAATGCCGCCGGCCACGCTGGCCTCCATCGCCAAGCGCACGCCGGCTTGGCGGGCCAAGCTCCAGATCTCTGCGCCGCGCGCCGCCATCAGCTCCTTGTTGGCCGTGACCACGGACTTTCCGCGGGCGATGGCGGCCTCGATGATCTCGCCGGCCGCGCCGGTTCCGCCCACCAACTCGGCGACGACGTCTACCTCGGGACTCTCGACGACCTCGCGCCAATCCGTCGTGCGCCGGGCCTCAGGAAAGGCCGAGAGCTCCTCGGGGGCCTTGCTTTCGATCGAGCGGGAACAGACCGCGGCAACGCGCAACTCAGCGCCCAGTTTGCGGTTGATGAGAGAGGCATTATCGGCGAGGATGCGCAGCGCGCCCCCACCTACGTTGCCCAGTCCGATAATGCCGACGCGGATCGGAGACATTCCCCATTATAGGGACGCCTGGAGGGTCGTCGGCACGGCCTCCACCCGCCTGGGCGCGGCTCCTTCGCCGGCTGGGTTGGTCTCGTCGAGCGATTGCGCGGGCCGGCCGGCCTGATAGGGCTTGGCGTCCGCCTTCGACTGGAACGACGGCCCCAGGGGAGTGGCTGCCGCGTCGAGCTGCGTCATCGGCCGCAGGCCCAGAATGAGCTCGATCGTCCGCAGCACCGAATGCGTGGAGTAGAAGGTCGAGTCGACGACGCCTCGGCGGACCCAGGGCGAGGCGACCAGCAGCACGGAGCGATGAGCGTCAATATGGTCGGCGCCGTCCTGCGCGTCGTCCGAGACGATGAACACGGCCGTCCTCTCCCACGACGGCGCCTGGCTGAGCCCTTCGACCAGACGGCCCAGCGCCAGATCGTGCTCGGCGATCATCGCTCGGGGCGTCCGAGCGCCGGGGGCTCGGCCCGCGGTGTGATCGTTGGGCAGGTAGACTAGGCTCAGCCGCGGCTTGCGCTGTCCGAAGTCCGCCAGGAATCGTTCGACCCTTTGGGCCGACCGAACCTGCAGATCGAAGCCCGGATATTCCGCATCCGTGTGTCCCTCCAGGCTCACGTCCGGCGACAGGCCGTAGTTCCGGACCGAGAGACCCGCGGCCAAGGCGTTCGACCACAGGTAGCCGGCCGGCGGCTGGACGGCGGGTTCGGCGGGGCCGAATGGATCGATGCTGAGCCGACGGGCGTAGCGGGCGGGCCAGAGCTTCTCCAGGAAGTCGTTGGCGAAAGCCGCCGTGGTTTGCGCCAAGCCGTCCGCGCTGACCGATCCCGTGGCGTAGAAGTTGTCGAACAGGACGAACTCGCGGGCCAAGCGGCGCCGGTTCGGGGCCGTGTCGTCGCCGAACAACGTCAGCTTGGGGTCGCCTTCCCCACCCGGCAGGTCGCCGAAGAGCTGGTCGTAGCTGCGGTTCTCCGTGATCACGAGCACCACGTGCTGGATCGGCGACGATGGTCCCGCCAGAGGCGAGTCCGGCGGGAGCGGCGGCGCTACGGCAAAAGCGTCGTCGTACAGGATGTTCTCGGCCGCCCGCAGGGTCAGCCCGGCCAACTGCTCCTCGCTGACCTTGGGCAGAATGCCCAGCGAACCTGTCTCCAGGGCGGCCACGTAGTCGGCCGGCTTGTCGCGCCGCGTGGGATCCGGGCCGAGCGGGTTGGGCCGCGAGCCGCCGCCCTTTCCGTTGAGGTAGAGCAGGCGCCCGTCGGGGTGCAGGGCGGCTGCGGTCGGTTGCCAGCCGGTCGGCACGGCCCCCAACAGCGTCGACCGGGCCCCGGAAATATCCGCCAGGGCGACGAAGTTGTTGCCTTTGGCCACGATGGCGAGCGTCTTGCCGTCGGGGCTGAGGGCCAGCGCTGCCGGTTCGGTGCCGGCGGGCGCGATGGGAGTCGGCGCCAGCTCGATGCGTTCCAGGAGTCGCGGAGACTGATCCGCAGTCAACCCGAACACCCAGACGCTGTTGGTGTTCGAGCAAGCGACGAACAGCCGCGCCACGATGGGCGGCCCGTCCTCTTCCGGCGTCTCGACGGCGCCCTTCACCAACAGAAAATCCCCGGGCAGCGGTCCGGTCAGGACGGAGTCGATCTGGCGGCCGGTGGCCAGCGAATACAGACCGAGCGAAGAGCCGCCCCAGTGGCTGATCCATGCCGTCTCGCCATCGAGCCCCAGCCGCATGCGATACGGGCGCGAGCCGGTCCGGAACGACGACAGACGGATGCCGGACTTGGCGTTCAGCACACTGACGGAGTCATCGAGCAGGTTGGCGGCATACAGCAGCCCCTCGTCGGCCGAGAGCAGCACGTCGCCGATGAAGTCGCGGTCGCGCCGCTCGGCCACGGCCTTGTACTCGTGGCTCAACGTCGGCGCGCCGCCGGAGAGAGCCACTTCGAGCACGACTCCTCGCCCACCGCCGCCCACGAAGGCTTTGTCTCCGGTGCGGTTGAGCGTGAGGCCGAGCCATGCGTCCGGCAGGGCCAGCGTCCCCGAGACGGTCTGGGAGCTCAGATCCACCACGCGCAGCGCCGGCGGAAGAAAGCCGGTTTCGAGCACATAGGCGCGTTGGCCGTCGGGCGAGAGCTGGAGGGCCATCGGCAGGGTCCCCAGCTCGATCTGCCGGCCGGCCGGAGTCAGCGCCCAGCCGCTGGGCAGAATGGCCGCTCCATCCGGCAGACGGCCGGCGCGCTGTTGGCCCGCCGCGGACGCACACCAAACCGAGAGCGCCACCAGCGCGACGACGAAGCCGTAGACCCGCATCGGGATCAGTCTAGCCCGCCCGCCGGTTAACGCGCGGCCGGCGCCTGTAGCAGGTGGCGAATCTCCTGGTAGATCGCCCGCGTGGCCGTGGATCGGTTGAGCGTGTAGAAGTGCAGGCCGGCCACGCCATTGGCCAGTAGGTCCTCACATTGCCGCGCCGCATGAGCTGTGCCGACCTGTGCGACGGCTTCCTCGTCATCCTCGACGGCTTCGATCTTGTGCAGCAGTCCCGCCGGTAGAGAGGCCCCGATCATCTGCGAGAATCGCTTGATTTGCTTGACGTTCCGGATCGGCATGATGCCGGCGATGATGGGCAGGTCGATGCCGGCCGCGGCGCAACGATCTCGGAAGCGGTAGAAGTCCGCGTTGTCAAAAAACAACTGCGTAATCAGGAAATCCACCCCGGCGTCGACCTTGCGCTTGAGGTTGTCGAGGTCGCGGTCGGCGTCGACCGCCTCAGGATGCTTTTCCGGGTAGCAGGCTCCGGCCAGGCAAAACTGATATCGCGGCCGGATGAAGGCCACCAGCTCGCTGGCATAGCCGAACCCGCCCTCCACCGCCTGGAACTCGCTGGCGCCGTGCGGAGGATCGCCGCGAAGCGGCAGCACGTTCTCCATGCCCCCCGCTTGCAAGTCCTCCAGAATCTCGGCGATCTCATCTTGGGTGGAACCCACGCAAGTCAGGTGAGCCATCGACTCGATGCCGATCTCGGCCTTGATGCGCTTGACCAAGTCCACTGTCTTGCGACGCGTGGAGCCGCCGGCGCCGTAGGTCACCGACACGTAGTCCGGCCCCAGCGGCTGCAGCGCCTTGATCGTATGGAACAGATCGTCAAAGCCCTCATCCGTTTTCGGCGGAAAGAACTCGAAGGAGACGGTCGGTTTTCCCGAACGGAGAATGTCGGAGATCTTCATCGCGACAGATTCCAGGCTACCAGAGAGATCGGCGGATGCAAGGGGTTACGGCGCCCCGGTCGCCTGTGGGGCTTCGGCTTGGCGGCGGATGTGATCAAGGACGCGCAGGTGGACCCGATGTATGATCGCGTCGGCCCAGATCCTCCAATAGAACGCCGGCCAAAGACCGTGACTATACCAAGTCGTCCCTGCCAAGCGAGTCCCGCCGCCACTGCGAGGCTCGAGCCGGAACTGCCCTTGGCGCGCCTGCAGGAACCCGCTCAGATGAGGAGGCCGCACGTTCGGGTAGGGCGTCCACTCTTCCATGGGCGCGGGATTGGCGGAAACGCGGAACCGCAACAGTCGCGGCGCGTCCCAAACTTCAATCGGTTCGATGAACACGCCGGTCGAAAAGACGCAGCGTCGAACGGCGCCGACGCCCTCGCCACGGATCTCGGCGCGCACCGGATAGGCGATTCCCATGCGGAACAGCGGTTCGGTCGGCTCGGGCAACTCCGGGAAGGCGATCACGGTCTTCCAAACGCGCTCCGGCGGCGCGTTCACGTCGACGGACGTGGAGACCTGATAGACCGGCGGCTCGGGCAGGATGCGGCTTTCGACGAACAGTAGCACTGGAAACAGCGCCAGTGCGCCGACGGTCGCTCCCGGGCCGGTTCGCTCCGCGCGGCGGCACAGATAGACGAAAGTGGCGCCCAGTGCGGCCAGGGGGCTACCCAGAGGGAGAGCCATCAGCAGGCAGATCAGCCCTTCGCGGCCCATCAATAGCAACAGGGCGCCGGCGCCTGCTAACGCCGCTTGGCTCAGGCCCGCCAGCGCTAGCCAGCTCGTCCGGTGGGGCCCGTCATACAGGTCGGCGGCGGCGTACCCGATCAAGAAGGGCGCAAAGACGAGCAGCGCGAAACCGTATCCTTCGGCGAGCATGCCGAGTGACGCCAGCATGAGGCCGAAGGCGGCTGCGGCGGTAATCGCGCCGCCGGGCCGGCGAGCAAAGTCTCGGAGTCTGGTCCAAACGCTCATCGGCGATTGCCCCGATTGTCGGCTATCCGCGCCCGTCCGACCAGGACGGGCGCCCTTCGGCTGGATAAAATGGCTAGACCATGTCCATCCAGACGACCGTCGTCGGCTCGTACCCGATTCCCCGTTGGCTCTACGGCGATTCCTCGAAGACCACGCTGCGCGACGCCATTGCGGTTGTCCTCAAGACGCAGGAGCTGGCCGGCATCGACTTGGTCGCCGACGGCGAGCTCAACCGCTTCGATCCGTCGCACCCCGAGACCAACGGGATGATCGACTACTTCGTCAGCCGGTTCTCGGGCGTGAAGACGAAGTATTCGGTCAGTGACCTGGACGCCTTCAAGGCCGAGGCGGGCATGAGCTTCCGGGCCGCTCCGGCCGGGGTCGTCCACGACGCGATCGGCGAGGGCGTGCTGAACCTGCCCGCCGACTACGCCTTTACCCGCGAGCTCACCACCAAGCCGCTCAAGTTCACTTGCACCGGGCCTCACATGCTGGCCAAGACCTTGACGGACCGCTTCTACGGCGGTCACGACAAGGTCTGCCTGGCGATCGCCGAGGTCCTGCGCGACCAACTGGCCCGCATCGACGCCGACGTGGTCCAGATCGACGAGGCGAACATCTCCGGTCACCCTGAAGACGCCGAGTGGGCGGCCGAGGCGCTCAACGTCGTACTCAGCGGCATCCGGACCGTGCGCGGCTGCCATATCTGCTTCGGCAACTACGGCGGCCAGTCGATCCAGAAGGGCTTCTGGAAGAGCCTGCTGCCGTTCCTCAACAAGCTGACAGTGGACCATTACATGCTCGAGTTCGCCCGCCGCGGCTACGACGAGTTGGCGATCTTCCGCGACCTCGACCCCAAGATCGGCATGGCGCTCAGCGTGGTCGACATCAAGGACAACGAAGTAGAGTCGGCCGACTTGATCGCGCAGCGCATCGAGCTGGCCGCCGAGACCTTGGGCGAGGAGCGCATTCACTACATCAACCCCGACTGCGGCTTCTGGATGCTGTCGCGCAGCGTCTCCGACCGCAAGATGAAGGCGCTGGCCGACGGCCGCGACCTGTTCTACGGCCGCCGACAGAGCGACGAAACCCCGCTCGATCTCTAGGACCTCTGTGATGAGCCTCGTCACCAAGGCTGTTACGTTGGCCGCCGGCAGGGGCACGCGCATGGGCGAGCTTACTGAAGACTGTCCCAAGCCGATGCTTCCGCTGGGCGGCCGGCCGATGCTGGCGCACCAGATCGAACGGCTCGAAGCCGCCGGCATCCGCGAGGTCCTGATTGTCATCGGCTACAAGGGCCAGATGGTCCGCGACTACTTCGCCCAGCATCCCCCGGCTCAGGCTCGCGTCGAGTACGCAGTCCAGGAGGTGGCCGACGGTACCGGCAGCGCCGCCAAGCTCGCGCGCGATTTCGCCGCCGGTGACCCCTTTCTGATGGTCTACGGCGACAACTTGGTCGAGCCCGCCGTCTACCAGGCTCTGCTCGAGCAGGCCGCCGGCGCCGAGATGGTGTTGGCCGTCAAACACGTGGAGGACCCCTACCAGGGCGCGGCGGTCTACGTCGACGGGGACCGAGTCACGAGGATCATCGAAAAGCCGCCGCAGGGGACGTCGACCACGAACTGGGTCAACGCCGGCATCTACGTCTTCCAGCCGTCGATCTTCACCGAGCTGGACCGGCTCGTGCTGTCGCCGCGCGGCGAGTACGAGCTCACCGACGCCGTACATAGCGTGATCGCGTCCGGCAAGCCGGTGGCGTGGCGGCCGATCGAAGGATATTGGCGCGACGTGGGGCGGCCGGAAGACCTCTCCTCGGCCACGGAGTTCGTGGGCGGCGGGGACTAGCGGCCGGAACCGGCCGAGCCGTCTGGGCTGGCCAGAACGACGGTGTAGCCGTCGAGATCGCGCAGCCAAAGCTCCCAGTGGTTCGGACCGCCGTCGCCCTCGGGCGGATTGCGGTGGCGCGGCAGAACCACTTCGGCGCCGAACTCAACCGCTCGGCTGACGGCGTCGTCGAACTCTTCGATCTCGAACCACAGCAGGACCCCGTTGCCATGGATCTTCGCAGGGTCGCCGATCGGGCCGTGGTGGTGCCCGACTTCCCAGCGGTGAAGCTGGAGAACCAGGTCGCCGTCGGCCGAGAGCAGCCGCTCATACTCATCGCCGCCGTGGTCGCTCCGGCAGCCTAGCAAGCGTTGGTACCAGAGGCTGCTGGCCTGCACGTCCCGGACTGCGATCAAAGGCTGCGGACGCATCCGAAAGGTCCCTTTCCCCGCGTCGGGGCTATTCTTCGTCGAGGTCTTCGCCGGTGAGAGTGACGTAGGCCTCGAGGTACTTCTCCGTCGTCTTTTCGACAACCTCGGGCGGCAGCGCCGGACCGGGATAGGTCTTATTCCAGTCCAGGGTCTCGAGGTAGTCCCGCACGTACTGCTTGTCGAACGACTCCTGGGCGCGGCCCGGCTGGTAGAGCTCCAGCGGCCAGTAGCGCGACGAATCCGGGGTCAGCGCCTCATCGCCCAGTGTGATCACGCCGTCGAGCAGCCCGAACTCGAGCTTGGTGTCGGCCAGCACGACCCCGCAGGCGAGCCCGTGCTGGGAAGCTCGATCGTAGATGTCGATGGTGAGATCGCGCAGCTTCTCGGCGGTCTCCCGCCCGATCAGCGCGACGGCGCGCTCGAAGGAGATGTTCTCGTCGTGGCCGGACTGCGCCTTGGTGGCCGGGGTGAAGATGGCCCCGCCGAGCTTGCCGGATTCGCGGATGCCGGGCCCCAGCTCGATGCCGCAGACCGAGCCGTTGGCGAGGTAGTCCTTCCAACCCGAACCGCTTAGATATCCTCGGGCGACGCACTCGATCGGAAACATTTGCATGCGGCGAACCAGCATCGAGCGGCCGGCGAGTTGCTCACGATGGGGCTGCAAAACCTCCGGAAACTCGTCGACGTCGGCGGTGATCAGATGGTTGGGGACGACGTCTTTGAGAAAGTCGAACCAGAAGATCGACAGTTGCGTGAGCACTTCGCCCTTGCGGGGAATGGGCGTGGGCAATACGACGTCGAAGGCCGAGATGCGGTCCGAGGCCACCATCAGCAGCTTGTCGTCATCGACGGCGTACACGTCCCGGACCTTACCGCGGGCGACGAGCTCGAAGCCCGGAAGGTTCGTTTCGACGACGGCTGACTGTTTGGAGGCGGACATGGAATCCCTGAGGATAGCCGCCGCTTGTGAGCCGGAGCAACAGCGTGCGCTCGATACCGGGGAAAGGGCTGGAGAATAGAAAGGCTTTGGCCTACACTAAAAGCGCGTTTTGTTTGCGCGAGCCACAGTCCAGCAGACTCCGACGAAGCGCCCCTCCGAGCGGCGCCGGGCGCAGCGTTTTCCCATGAACCTGCCCGTTCGCATCGTGAAGCTCAAACAGGAAAAAGTAGATATCCGCACCGAAACCCGGAACGTGAGCTCTGCCGGCGCCTATTTCATGATCGAAGATCAGGAGCCGCTTCCCGGCGCTCCCATCGAGTTCTATCTCACCTTCCCTCATGAGAAGGACAAGACGGTGGAGTTGCGCTGCCGCGGGCGCGTGGTGCGGGTGGAAGAAGTCGACGGCGAGACGGCTTCGGGCGTCGGCGCCTCCATCGACCGCTACCAGTTCGTTCGCCCCCGCAAAGGCTGAAAAACACCCCCGCCGCCTCGTCTGGACATCCCGGCGCAGTCTGATATAGTGGTGGGCGGTTTGGTTCCTGCCTCTCGGGAACCCCGATCTCATTGGTCCTGGCAAGGGGGGCCGAGATTCGAGCGAAACCCCTACAAGGAGGGCTCCTGGTGACTTCGAAGAAGAAGATGGAAGAGCAGGAAGCCGCTGAGCTGCACGACGGTTTTTCGCGCCGATCGTTCCTGCAAGGCGTGAGCGCCGGTGCTGGAGCGGTGGGCGTGCTGGCGTCGGAAGCCGAAGCGGCGCCGACGGCGGGTCAGCCCGTCGGGCCGGACCCGGTGGAGATCACGCTGAAGATCAACGGGCAGGACAAGAAGCTGACCGTCGAGCCGCGCGTCACCCTGCTGGACGCTCTGCGCAATCGGCTGAACCTGACCGGCGCCAAGAAAGTTTGTGATCGCGGCACCTGCGGAGCCTGCACGGTGATCGCCGACGGCGAGCCCGTCTACTCCTGCTCGATGTTGGCCATCGACGCCCAGGGCATGAGCCTGCAGACGGTGGAAGGCCTGTCGAGCAGCGATGACAAGATGCACCCGGTGCAGGCGATGTTCGTGGCCCACGACGCGCAACAGTGCGGTTTCTGCACGCCCGGCCTGGTGATGGCCGCCAAGGCGCTGCTGGACAAGAACCCCCACCCGACCCAAGCGGAAGTCGAGAAGGGCCTGAGCGGCAATATCTGCCGTTGCGGCACCTACGTCGGCGTTCGCCTGGCGGTTCTCGACGCTGCCAAGGGAGGTCGACGTGCCTAATTACGATTGGCCCTCACAACAAAACACCACCCTGCTAGGGAAGCGCTACGACCGTCTCGACGGTCCGTGGAAGGTGCGCGGCACGGCCGAATACGCCTACGACCGCAATCTCGACGGGATGCTGGTGGCCCGCATGGTCACTTGCCCGCACGCCCACGCCAAGATCACCGCGATCGACATCGAGCCCGCCAAGCGCGTCCAGGGCTTCCGCGGCGCCGAGGTGATCAATCCGGTCGGCACGGAGCTGCAGTGGACCGGCCAGGAAGTGCTGGCCGTGGCCGCCGACACCGAAGAGGCGGCCCGCGACTGCGCTAACGCGGTCCGCGTCACCTATGAGGTGCTCGAGCACCTCTCGGGCGAAGAGGACGTCAAGAAGGCGGGCCAGAAGAATCGCGTACAGCCGGCCTCCGACGACACCAAGGGCGATCCCGAAGCCGGATTCAAGTCCGCCGACGTGGTCCATGAGGGCTACTACGGCGTGGCGACCATCACCCACTGCTGCCTGGAGCCGCACGGTCAGGTCGTGGATTGGAAGGGCGATGAGATCACCGTCTACGCCTCCACGCAGGCGGTGAGCCGCATCGGCGCCGACTTGGCGACGAATCTGGCGGCCGATGAGCGCTTCAAGGACGTCAAGGCGAACCAGATTCGCGTCATCACTCCGGTGATGGGCGGCGGGTTCGGCTCCAAGTTCAACATCGACACCTGGGGTGTGGCTTGCGCCAAGCTGTCGAAAGTCACCGGTCGGCCGGTCAAGCTGATGCTCGATCGCGACGAGGAGCTGATGCTGGCCGGAGCGCGTCCCTCGGACTTCGGCAACCTCAAGATCGGCGCAAAGTCCGACGGCACGATCGTGGCCTTCGAGTCCGAGTCGTGGTCGACCGGCGGTGTCAGCGGCCGCGGCGCGCCGCCGCTGCCCTACATCTTCACCGAGATTCCGAACCAGCGCGTGCGGCACTTGAACGTGTCGACCAACACCGGTCCTTCGCGCGCCTGGCGGGCTCCGAACCACCCGCAGGCGGCCGCGATGACGATGACCGCCCTGACGGATCTGGCGCAGAAGCTGAAGATGGATCCGGTCGAGCTGTTCAAAAAGAACCTCAATCTGACCTCACGCGGCGACGTCTACGCCCGTCAGCTCGATAAGGCCGCCGAGATGATCGGCTGGAAGCAGAAGTACCACGCCCCGGGCGACGGGAAGGGCAAGATTCGCAAGGGCGTGGGCGCTTCGATCCACACCTGGGCGGGTCGTCCGCACGACTCGACCTGCCGCGTCGACATCGGGCCGGACGGCAGCGTCTCCGCTAATCTGGCCTCCCAGGATCTGGGCGTCGGTTGCCGCACCGTCATCGCCGCTGTGCTGGCCGAGACGGTGGGTTTGCCGCTGGATGTGGTGCAGGTGAACATCGGCGACAGCAACTTGCCGCCGTCGGGCGCCTCGGGCGGCTCGACGACGGTGGGCGGCGTGTCGGCCTCCACACGCCGGGCGGCGGTGAACGCTCTCGAGAAGCTCAAGGAAGTCGTCGCCCCGGAACTCGGCGTGGCCGCGGACGATCTCGAAGCCAAGGGCGGACGGTTGGTCTCCAAGAGCGACTCGTCGAAGTCGATCGGCTGGGATGAGGCCTGCCGCAAGCTGGGCGTGAAGACGATTGCGGAAATGGGCCAACAGCCTGACCGCAACGGCGGCAAGCTCAACGACTCCGGCGTGGGCGGCGCGCAGATGGCCGAGGTTTCGGTCGATCTCGAGACCGGCATCGTCAAGGTCGAATCCATGGCGGCCGTGCAAGACATCGGCTACGTGATCGCGCTCAAGCAGTCCGAGAGCCAGGTCTTCGGCGCACTGATCCAAGGCGTCGCCTGGGCCCTGTATGAGGAGCGGGTGTACGACGAGATCACCGGCGCGATGCTCAACGCCGACATGGAGTTCTACAAGCTCAGCGGCATCGGCGACATCGGCAACCTGATGGTTCACATCGATCAGGGCATCTACGACGATCGCGGCGTGATCGGGCTCGGCGAGCCGCCCGCGATTTCGCCGGGCGCGGCCATCTCCAACGCCGTGCACAATGCGCTCGGCGTGCGGGTGCCCGTCCTGCCGATGACGCCCGACAAGGTGCTCGAAGCCATCGAGAAGGGAGGCGTGGCGTAATGCAGAACTTCGAATACATCGCACCGACGACCGTGCAGAACGCCGTGGCGGCTCTGAGCTCGCAGTGGGGCGTGACGGAGTTGCTGATGGGCGGCACCGACACGATGTCGCTGCTCAAGGAGCGGCTCGCGACGCCGACGCGGGTGGTGAGCCTGCGGCACATCAACGAGCTCAAGGGCGTCTCGAAGGCCGGCTCCGGGCTGAAGGTCGGCTCGATGACCACGCTGTCGGCGCTGGCTTCGAACAAGGATGTCGCCAAGGCCTATCCGTCGCTGGTGACGGCTGTTGAAGGCATTCACTCGATGCAGCACCGGGCGATGTCGACCGTCGCCAGCGACCTGCTGCAGCGGCCGCGCTGCTGGTACTTCCGCAACGGCTTCGGCCTGTTGGGCAAGGGCCCGGGCGGCAAGTCCCTGGCTCCGGCGGGCGAGAACCAGTATCACGCCATCCTGGGCAACAAGGGGCCGGCGTACTTCGTCAACCCCTCGAGCCTGGCGCCGGCTTTGGTCGCCCTGGGGGCTAAGGCCACGGTCACCGGTCCCGAAGGATCGCGGCAGGTCGCCATCGCCGACCTTTACG
Source organism: Acidobacteriota bacterium (assembly GCA_016125275.1). Taxonomy (GTDB): domain Bacteria; phylum Acidobacteriota; class Terriglobia; order Bryobacterales; family UBA6623; genus RI-231. The sequence continues at coordinate 426,266 of WGMB01000010.1, forward strand.
CCATCCCCATGGGTGACAACGACCGAGAAGTGACCATCAAGCCGAACGAGGTCATCACTGACATCGTGCTGCCGGCGGCGAAGGGCCTGGAGAACGCGACCTACGAGGTGCGCCAGCGCACGCTGTTCGATTGGCCTCTGGCGACCGCGTCGGTGGCCTTGAAGATGAAGGGCAAGATGGTGGAGGACGCCGTCGTGGTCATGGGCCACGTCGCGCCGAAGCCCTGGCGGTCCTCCGAGGCCGAGAACGCCCTCAAGGGCAAGACGATCTCCGAGTCTGTCGCCGGTGAAGCCGGTAAGGCCGCCGTCTCGATGGCGACGCCGCTGTCGAAGAACAAGCACAAGGTGACGCTGGCCAGCGTGGCTGTCAAGCGCGCCGTGATGCGGGCGGCCGGAATGGAGGTCGCTTGAGATGAGCCGAAACCGCGGCGCGGGCCTGAAGGTGCTGGAGAGGCGCTGTATGGGCCTGCGCTGGAAGGGCATGTTCATCGACGCCGACGACGATCCGACGGTGCAACTGTCGAATTCGCGAATCTACTGGTGCGTGTTTTCGCAGAATCCCGTGGGGCCCGACGGCGGCTCGGTGGACGAGGACTGCTGCACCGCGTCCCGCAAGTGCTATAAGCGGGTTTAACGCTCGGCGCAGGGTCTGCCGGGAGAGATGATACCGGCCGCCGTGGGGCGGCCGGCGCTCTTATGACGATGAATGCGGACGGCTCGCAGGAACTTGGGTCTTCTGTTGCCGTCCCGGGGCGTCTGCTAGAATGACGGACCAAACGGAGGGAGCCATCAACGCCATGAAGAAATTCGCTCTGGCGGCCGTTGCCGCCGCACTCACCCTGACCGCGTCGCTTTCGGCCGAAATCCGCGGAAAGTACCTCGAAACTCGCAATGCGGAGATCTACGCTTCGCACTGCTTCGCGAACTCGGAAGCCGGGATCAAGGGTGATCTCGCCGTGATGGCCTGGAGCATCGAGTCCGGAGAAGCCGCCGGCGTGGATCTGCAGGGCTTGTCGGTGGTGGCGGTGGTCAAGGCCAGCTCCACGATCGGAAATCCCTTCCTGAGCCCCTTGCCGACCAAGACGATGCTAATCTTCGACGAGAAGGCGACGCCAGAGCAGCGCGTTGCACTGGAAGCCTTCGCCCGCCGCTCGGCCGGCGAGCTCATCAGCGAGGTCGTGAAGACTGAGATCGCTCCGATCTCGCTCGACGCCCACGGCAACCTGCACGCCAAGCAGGCGACGCTGGTGGCCGGAGACCTCGTGAAGGTCTCCACGCGCGCGATCGAGGCGTCTGACTCGCTCTGCCACATGGACAACATCTACTATCAGCCGATGGTCGAGCTGGAGCACGCCATGGCCGCGCACGCTCTACAGCAGAGCGTGAAGTACGACAGCGTCGGCGTGAACATGAACGAGTACCGCCGCTCGAGCGTCTATCTGGGCGCGTTCGCCGCCCACGACAAGGCCGTCTCCGACGACTAGCTCGCGACGCCTCGGAGATCACGGTTTCACGCGGTCTGAAACAAGGCGGGAGGCTCGAGCCTCCCGCCTTTGGCGTCGTCAGCGCGTAACCCCTTTCCGCACAGTGGCGTCGATACGTAGTGCGGGGCCGTTGCGCGATCCATGGGCTTCAGCCCCGAAGCCGGGAGCCCGGTTCACCATCCGCGGGATGGTCTCTGTGGCGGCCCGGAGAACGCAAGGAAATCACGACTCACGATGAAGAAACTTGTTGCTGCCCTCGCCCTCGGCTTCTGTGTTGGCGCGACAGCCGTCGCGGCCGACTTTACCTACGAGAAGATCGGCGCGCCGGCAGATGCGCCCGAGGCCATCAAGGCCATGCTCTACCCCGAGGGCGTCGCCGTCAAAGGCCCCAACGGTCAAGTGATCGCCGAGTACTGGGGCCGCCAGACGCCTTTTGAAGGGCAGCCGTCCTCCGGCTTTGGCATCCGCTACGATTTCATCCCCGAGGGCGCCGTCATCGCACTGGCGCACTTCACCGAGGAGGGCTCGGACTTTCGCGAGCAGGGCATCCCCACAGGGTGGTACACGCTGCGCTACGCGCTGCACCCGGAAGACGGCAACCACATGGGCGTTGCGCCCAGTCGCGATTTCTCCGTCTTGACGCCCGCCGACAAGGATGCCGAGCCGGCCAAGAATTACGACTTCAAGGGGTTGGTGGAGTTGACCAAGCAGGTCGGCAATCCCCACCCGACAATCGAGCGCGTCGAGCTCCCCGAGGGCGACCAAGCGCCGAATTTGTGGGAGAATGATTACGAGCTTTGGGTGCTCGACCTGCCCGTCGCGGGCGAAGTGGTCGGCATCGTCGTGCACGGCCACTCGGAAGAATAGCCTCAGCTCGAAAAAATATGCGCTAGCGGGCTGCGACCTGTTGACAGTTGCGGCCCGCTAGCCTAGGCTTAGAGATTGTGTGGCAAGTTCCTCCGCCCCAGTCCGCCGTCGTGCGGCTTGAAGGGGCGGGCGGATCGATCGGAGCGGGAGCTCAAACCGATCCAGGAAAGGAACCGGCTCTGAATCCGAGGAATCAGGGCTCCAATGTGCGTCGTCGATAAGATTCGCTCCGCGAATCCGTATGGCGACTGGTTAGCGAAGAACTGGTAAGTCGTTCGGTGGGCGACGCTGCGCCCATCCGCTTCTTGCGCCGCTTTGTGCGGCTCGGCGGCGGTGGGCGTGCGAGTCCCCTTGCGGGAAGGTAGGGAGAAACGTGCCGACGTTCAATCAGCTTGTGCGCAAGGGTCGCAAGGCCCCCAGGTATTCGACCGCGAGCCCGGCTCTGCAGCAGTGTCCGCAGCGCCGCGGGGTTTGCACTCGCGTATATACGGTCACCCCCAAGAAGCCGAACTCGGCTCTGCGCAAGGTGGCGCGCGTGCGGTTGACGAACGGCATCGAGGTGACGACCTACATCCCCGGCGTTGGTCACAACCTGCAGGAGCACTCGATCGTGCTCATTCGCGGCGGCCGCGTGAAGGATCTGCCGGGCGTGCGTTACCACGTGGTGCGCGGCACCCTCGACGCCTCCGGCGTGTCGGACCGTCGGCAGGGTCGTTCGAAGTACGGCGCCAAGCGCCCGAAGCAATAAGGGGCGGGTGAGGAAGACAGATGCCGCGCAGAAGAGAAACTCCCGAGCGTATCCCGGCTCCGGACCCGATCTATAACTCGACGCTCGTGTCGAAGTTCATCAATAACTTGATGTGGGATGGCAAGAAGTCGGTGGCGTCGCGCATTTTCTACGACGCCATGGAAAAGGTCACCGAGCGGGGCGATGACGAGCCGTTGAAGCTCTTCAAGAAAGCCGTCGAGAACTGCAAGCCGGTGGTGGAAGTGAAGTCCCGCCGCGTGGGCGGCGCGAACTACCAGGTGCCGATCGAGGTGCCGACGAGCCGCCGGAACTCGCTGGCGATGCGCTGGCTGATCGGCTACGCGCGCAGCCGCAGCGAGAAGGGAATGGCCGAGAAGTTGGCCGCAGAGATTTTGGAAGCCGCCGCCGGGCGCGGCTCCGCGATGAAGAAGAAGGAAGACGTCCACCGCATGGCCGAGGCCAATAAGGCCTTTGCGCACTATCGCTGGTAGGACTCTCGGAGATCAACGAAGGGCTGGCTGACCGCGTCGTCGGAAAGGACGCCGCAGCGCGTGTCGCTGCAATCGACAGGGAACGGACGCAAAGAAACTTATGCCTCGCAAGGTACCACTAGAGAAATACCGGAACATCGGCATTGCCGCGCACATTGACGCCGGCAAGACGACGACGACGGAGCGGATTCTCTACTACACCGGGCGTATCCATCGGATGGGTGAGGTGCACGAAGGCGCCGCCACCATGGATTACATGGAGCAGGAGCAGGAGCGCGGCATTACGATTACGTCGGCCGCGACCCACGCCGCTTGGCGCGACTGCCAGATCAATATCATCGATACTCCGGGCCACGTAGACTTCACCGCCGAGGTGGAGCGTTCGCTGCGCGTTCTCGACGGCGCCATCGCGCTGTTTGACGCCGTCGCCGGCGTGCAGCCGCAGTCGGAGACCGTCTGGCGCCAGGCTGATAAGTACCGGGTCCCGCGCATCTGCTTCATCAATAAGATGGACAAGATCGGCGCGGATTTTGACCACGCCGTCCAGACGATTGTGGATCGTTTGCGGGCGAACCCGGTGGCGTTGCAGTTCCCCATCGGCGCGGAAGACAAGCTGCAGGGCGCGGTCGACTTGGTCGAGATGAAGGCCATCCTGTGGCGTGATGAGACGCTCGGCGCGTCTTACGACGTCGAGGAAATTCCGGCCGAGCTCCGGGAGATGGCCGAGGCCCGGCGGCACGATCTGGTCGAAAAAGTCGCCGAGCAGGACGATGCGCTCTTCGAGAAGTACGTCGAGGGCGAAGAGCCGACAATCGAAGAGCTGAAGGCGGGTATCCGCCGCGCGACGATCGCGCTGAAGATCACGCCGGTTCTGTGCGGATCAGCCTTCAAGTACAAGGGTGTGCAGCGGCTCCTCGACGCGGTCGTCGACTATCTGCCTTCGCCGCTGGAAGTGCCGCCGATTCAGGGCACGGATCTCGACGGCGAAGAGACCATCGTGCGCCGCTCGGCTGATGACGAGCCGTTCTCGGCGCTCGTGTTCAAGATCATCTCCGATCCGTTTGTCGGTCAGTTGGTCTTCGTGCGGGTCTACTCCGGCGTCCTCAAGGCCGGCGACAGCGTCTTCAATGTCGCCAAGGGCCGCCGCGAGCGCATTGGCCGCCTCTTGCAGATGCACGCCAACAAGCGCGAGGAGATCGAAGAGGTCCGCGCGGGCGATATCGCGGCTGTCGTGGGTCTGAAGACGGTGCAGACCGGCGACACGATCTGCGACGAAGACAAGCCGGTCATTCTCGAGCGGATTGTTTTCCCGGAGCCGGTGCTCTCGCTTGCCGTCGAGCCCAAGACCAAGGCCGACCAGCAGAAGCTCGGTATGGCGCTGGCGAAGCTGGCTACTGAGGACCCGACCTTCCGCGTCAATACCGATCCCGAGACGAATCAGACGATTCTGTCGGGCATGGGCGAGCTGCATCTCGAGATCCTGGTGGATCGCCTGATGCGTGAATTCAAGGTCGAGGCCAATGTGGGCCGGCCGCAGGTGGCCTATCGCGAGACGGTCACGAAGGACTCGGAAGCCGAGGGCAAGTTCGTGCGCCAGTCCGGCGGCCGCGGTCAGTACGGGCACTGCAAGATCCGCATGTACCCGCTCGAGGCGACCGGTCACGACACGAACAACTTCGAGTTCGTCAACCAGATCAGCGGCGGCTCGATCCCCAAGGAGTTCATCTCCCCGATCGAGGCCGGCATCAAGGAAGCCATGGAGGGCGGCGTGGTCGCCGGCTTCCCGATGGTCAACATCAAGGTTGAGCTGTACGACGGCAGCTTCCACGAGGTCGACAGCTCGGAAGTCGCCTTCAAGATCGCCGGGTCGATGGCGTTCAAAAACGCCGCGGGTAAGGCTAAGCCCGTCCTGCTCGAGCCGGTGATGGCCATCGAGGTGGTCGTGCCGGAAGAGTACATGGGCGACGTCATTGGCGACGTCAACCAGCGTCGCGGCCGCATCGAGGGCATGGAGATGCGCGGCGGCTCGCAGATCATCAAGGGTTTTGTGCCGTTGGCGCAAATGTTCGGTTATGCCACGGAGCTGCGGTCCCGGACCCAGGGCCGCGGCAGCTACTCGATGCACCTGCACGGTTACGAGCAGGCGCCGGCCGCGGTGGCTGAGGAAGTGATCAGCAAGGTGCAGGGCAAGGTCACGACCTAGCCCCCAAGAGTTGTCGACGCGAAGGACTACAGGAGAGTCGAAGGAAGCGACATGGCGAAGGAGAAATTCGAGCGGTCGAAGCCGCACGTAAACGTCGGGACGATTGGTCACATTGACCATGGGAAGACGACGTTGACGGCGGCGATCACGAAGGTGCTGTCGAAGCACGATCCGTCGAACAAGGTG